>NZ_CP101439.1:1197500-4300000 GCF_059133755.1 Pseudomonas sp. FBCC-B35
GGGGCTCAAACCATGCACCGAAGCTACGGGTATCATCTTATGATGATGCGGTAGAGGAGCGTTCTGTAAGCCTGTGAAGGTGAGTTGAGAAGCTTGCTGGAGGTATCAGAAGTGCGAATGCTGACATGAGTAACGACAATGCGAGTGAAAAACTCGCACGCCGAAAGACCAAGGTTTCCTGCGCAACGTTAATCGACGCAGGGTTAGTCGGTCCCTAAGGCGAGGCTGAAAAGCGTAGTCGATGGAAAACAGGTTAATATTCCTGTACTTCCAGTTATTGCGATGGAGGGACGGAGAAGGTTAGGCCAGCCTGGCGTTGGTTGTCCAGGTTTAAGGTGGTAGGCTGAAATCTTAGGCAAATCCGGGATTTCAAGGCCGAGAGCTGATGACGAGTTGCCTTTAGGCGATGAAGTGGTTGATACCATGCTTCCAAGAAAAGCTCCTAAGCTTCAGATAACTGGGAACCGTACCCCAAACCGACACAGGTGGTTAGGTAGAGAATACCAAGGCGCTTGAGAGAACTCGGGTGAAGGAACTAGGCAAAATGGCACCGTAACTTCGGGAGAAGGTGCGCCGGCGAAGGTGAAGGGCTTGCCCCGTAAGCTTTTGCTGGTCGAAGATACCAGGCCGCTGCGACTGTTTATTAAAAACACAGCACTCTGCAAACACGAAAGTGGACGTATAGGGTGTGACGCCTGCCCGGTGCCGGAAGGTTAATTGATGGGGTTAGCGCAAGCGAAGCTCTTGATCGAAGCCCCGGTAAACGGCGGCCGTAACTATAACGGTCCTAAGGTAGCGAAATTCCTTGTCGGGTAAGTTCCGACCTGCACGAATGGCGTAACGATGGCGGCGCTGTCTCCACCCGAGACTCAGTGAAATTGAAATCGCTGTGAAGATGCAGTGTATCCGCGGCTAGACGGAAAGACCCCGTGAACCTTTACTATAGCTTTGCACTGGACTTTGAATTTGCTTGTGTAGGATAGGTGGGAGGCTTTGAAGTGGGGACGCCAGTTCTCATGGAGCCATCCTTGAAATACCACCCTGGCAACTTTGAGGTTCTAACTCAGGTCCGTTATCCGGATCGAGGACAGTGTATGGTGGGTAGTTTGACTGGGGCGGTCTCCTCCCAAAGAGTAACGGAGGAGTACGAAGGTGCGCTCAGACCGGTCGGAAATCGGTCGTAGAGTATAAAGGCAAAAGCGCGCTTGACTGCGAGACACACACGTCGAGCAGGTACGAAAGTAGGTCTTAGTGATCCGGTGGTTCTGTATGGAAGGGCCATCGCTCAACGGATAAAAGGTACTCCGGGGATAACAGGCTGATACCGCCCAAGAGTTCATATCGACGGCGGTGTTTGGCACCTCGATGTCGGCTCATCACATCCTGGGGCTGAAGCCGGTCCCAAGGGTATGGCTGTTCGCCATTTAAAGTGGTACGCGAGCTGGGTTTAGAACGTCGTGAGACAGTTCGGTCCCTATCTGCCGTGGACGTTTGAGATTTGAGAGGGGCTGCTCCTAGTACGAGAGGACCGGAGTGGACGAACCTCTGGTGTTCCGGTTGTCACGCCAGTGGCATTGCCGGGTAGCTATGTTCGGAAGAGATAACCGCTGAAAGCATCTAAGCGGGAAACTTGCCTCAAGATGAGATCTCACTGGGATCTTGAATCCCCTAAAGGGCCGTCGAAGACTACGACGTTGATAGGTTGGGTGTGTAAGCGCTGTGAGGCGTTGAGCTAACCAATACTAATTGCCCGTGAGGCTTGACCATATAACACCCAAGCAATTTGCTTCTGCAGATTGCGGTGGTGAAGATGACATGAGCCGAAAGTTCGCAACGCATCACAAACATCACATATCCGAATTCGCTGGGCTGTCCAACAGGACATTCTGGCTACAGAATTTCTTGACGACCATAGAGCATTGGAACCACCTGATCCCATCCCGAACTCAGTAGTGAAACGATGCATCGCCGATGGTAGTGTGGGGTTTCCCCATGTGAGAGTAGGTCATCGTCAAGATTCATTTCGCAAAACCCCTATCTGCGCATGCAGGTAGGGGTTTTGTCTTTGGGGCTACCCATAGCTATTGCAGCTGAAGACGTGATTTGAGCTGTAAGACCTCGCCTACCATCTGAACCGTAGAATCCTACCGACCTATCAGAAACGCCCGACTGTATCCGGTTAACGAAAGCCGGCTCTACTGGCTTCCTTCTAAACGATCAAAGAGGGAAGGCATCATGGCCGCATTCAGCCCGGCACGCATTGCAGTCATCCAGTTCGCCCCTCAGGTCGGGCTTGAACATTGCGCTGGTAACCTCGCCAAGAGCGTGGCATTGGCACGTAGCGCCGCGCGTGCTGGAGCCAACCTCATTGTGCTGCCCGAACTCACCAACACGGGCTACACCTTTGTGTCGCGAGCAGAAGCATATGCTCACGCCGAGACGCTTGAGCACGGCCCCAGCGTGCAGGTTTGGGCCGACCTGGCCGAGCAATATCAGATCTACCTGGCTGCCGGGTTCGTCGAACAGGATGGATTTAAACTGTATGACAGTGCGGTGCTGTTCGGCCCGAGCGGTTTGCTCGGGCATTACCGCAAGGCTCACTTGGGAGCCCAGGAAAACCTGTGGTGTACCCCAGGTAACTCGGGCTTTCCAGTATTCGAAACATCGATAGGCCGCATTGGTCTTTTGATCGGTTGTGATATCTGGTTCCCGGAAGTGCCCCGGGTGCTGTCAGCCCAAGGGGCCGATCTGATCTGCAGCCTCAATAACTGGGTCTGGACGCCACCCCCGCTATTCGATCAGACAGACCGGTGCATGGCCAATTACCTGACTATGACGGCCGCTCACGTCAATAACGTCTGCATCGCCGCTGCCAATCGTATCGGGAACGAGCGAGGTAAGCGGTTTCTGGGATGTTCGCTGATTGCTGGAACCAACGGCTGGCCTATCGGCGAGGTGGCAAGTGCAGAGGAGCAGACCACCGTCTTCGCCGATATAGACCTGAGCAGTGCTCGCTCGGCCGCTTGCAACGCCTTGAATGGCGTACCCCGCGATCGACGTACAGATCTTTACGACGTAACCCTCGGTTATCGCCTGCATGAGGCCATACCACGTTAAGGAGTTGAGCACGCCATTCAGGCAGACCTATATGATGCGTATGTGGCGCGCAGGCGCTGTGCACGAGGTCTTTATGTTAGGGTGCACGGACATCTGACTGCCAGGACCCTACTGCATGTTCTTACCGCTTACCGAAAAAGAGCTCAATCGCCTCGAAGACATGTTGATCGTCTACGGCAATGATTACTCGGTCATCAATCTGGCAGAGCTCAACGGGTTCTTCACCGCCCTGGCCAGCTCACCCAATACCGTCCAGCCTATGGAATGGCTACCAGCGGTAGCCGGCGGTCACGTTCCCAAGTTCAAGAAGCCGGCTGACGAAGAGGCCTATACGGCATTGATGCTGCGCTACGCCAGTCAGGTGGCCGAAGACCTGGAAGACAATGTCGATGGTTTCCAGCCGCTTTTCGAGCAAGGCGAGGGCGACCAGGGGACCGAAGTCGTCATGGAGGAGTGGTGCTTTGGCTACATGCGTGGCACCCAAGTCGCGGGTTGGGCTGCTCTGCCTCCAGAACAGGATGCGCTGCTCAAGACCATCTCGCTGCATGGGCTGGAAGATAACGTCGAGTTATTGGACCAGATGTCCGAACAGGATATCCAGCAGTGCGTGCCCCACGTCATCGATGCCGTTCGCCAGCTTTACCGATTTCATTCACAGCAGCGGTAAGGCAATGAGAGTTGTTGTTCAAGCACGGTAACGACAACGCCATACTTACCCTGTCCGAGCTGGACGGCTTCATGAACGCGCTGTGCAGCACACCGCGCGTTGTACCCCCAAGCGAATGGCTACCCGTGGTAGGTGGGGAAAGCTGCCTCATTTCAAAAGCAAGGCGCAGAGCCAGCGTTATTTTGATCTACTCATCAAGTTCCACAACCGTGTGTTGCAGATGCTTGCGCAGGCAACCGATGAACTTGAACTGCTATTCGAAGTACGAGAACTTCCAGACGGCGATGTCGTGGTTCTCGAGGACTGGTGCTTTGGCTACATGAAAGGGGTAGAAGTAGGTCAGTGGCCGCCTTTGCCTGCTGGGCTTCGACATCACTTCGATGCAATCGCGCTCCATGGCGAGGAGAAGAGTTTTCCATTGCTCGATAAGATGAGCTCTGAGGAACATCAAGCCACAGTTCCCCGCGTCGTAGAGGCTGTGCACCGGCTCTATCTCCACAACCGTCATTCCTGAAACACAAGCCCTTGCAGTCACTGCCGCACAGAGCTTGGTACATACGTGTGTCCGGTCACTGCATCACCCTTTATAGCCAGCGCTACACAGGCCAATTGTTTCGACCAGCGAAATTGAGGCTTGCTCCAGGCGCTGATTCTGCTCCTGCACCGATACATGCAGTATGGCTCTACCAGCGCTATGCCGGCGCTGATCAGGAGCCATGCCGATGTCCACCCCAATAAAGCTCTACAACTTCCCCAAGTCCGGTCACGCGCACCGCATCGAGCTCATGCTTTCCCTGCTTGGGTTGCCAACCCAACTGGTTTTCGTTGACCTGGCAGCAGGCGCACACAAGCAACCCGAGTTCCTGGCCCTCAACCCTTTCGGCCAGGTGCCGGTGATCGATGACAACGGCACGGTGATCGCTGATTCCAACGCCATCCTGGTGTACCTGGCCAAGAAATATGACAGCGGCGCATGGCTGCCCGAAGATCCGGTGGCAGCCGCTGCCGTGCAACGCTGGTTGTCGGTGGCTGCCGGCCCGCTGGCCTTCGGTCCGGCCGCCGCGCGCCTGGTGACCGTGTTTGGTGCGGCATTCGATACCGACGAGGTCATTGCACGCGCCCATGGGCTGCTCAAGGTGATCGATACCGAACTGGCCAAAAGACCGTTCCTGGTAGGCCATACGCCAACCATCGCCGATATCGCCAACTACTCGTACATCGCCCACGCACCTGAAGGCAATGTGTCGCTGGAGCCCTATGCCAATGTGCGCGACTGGCTGATGCGAATCGAAGCGTTGCCCGGCTTCGTGGCCATGCCACGTACCCAGATCGGGCTGCAGACCAACGCCTGACACCGTACCGCCCCCGAGGACGTCGCCATGCAGCACATACACGACCATCGCCCATCGCCCTGGCACCCAGGCGAGAAAACCCTGCAGGAAAAGGTGGGTGTAGCAGCGCGCATGGAGGCGGTGGGGCATAAGGTCATTCGCGACTACATGCCCGATCAGCACCGCGCCTTCTACCACCAGCTGCCGTTCATTGTTGCCGCCAGCGTGGACGCGCAGGGCCGTCCGTGGGCGACCTTGCTGGAGGGGCCGGAAGGTTTCATCCGCTCGCCCCATCCTCGTGAGCTGACAATCGATATCCAACCGCCAGCCGACGATCCGGCGACGCCAGGGCTGGCCGCCGGGCAGGCAGTCGGCCTGTTGGGCATCGAACTGCACACCCGTCGGCGCAACCGTCTCAACGGCCGCATCCACCAGACCACCCATGAGCAGTTGCAGGTGACTGTGGCTCAGTCATTCGGCAACTGCCCGCAATACATCCAACGGCGCGACTACATCCGGGTCGCGCAAATGCCACAAGGGCGTATCGATTCCACAGCGCTGGATGCCGATGCCGTCAGTCTGATTCAGGCAGCCGATACCTTCTTCGTCGCCAGTTATGTCGAGCACGCCGACGGCCGGCGAGCGGTAGACGTCTCCCACCGCGGCGGACGACCTGGGTTCGTCAGGGTTGAAGGCAGTCTCCTGACCATCCCCGACTACGCCGGGAACCTGCACTTCAATACTTTGGGCAACCTGCTGGCAAACCCCCGTGCTGGGCTGCTGTTCATCGACTTCAGCAATGGCAACGTGCTGCAACTGTATGGGCGTGCCAAGCTGCTGCTGGACAGCCCCGACATCCCATTGTTCGAGGGCGCCGAGCGCCTCTGGACGCTGGAGGTCGAGCATGTGGTATGGCGTCCGGGCGCAGTTGGCCTGCGTTGGGCATTCAAGGACTACGCGCCTACCACGTTGGCGACTGGCACCTGAGGCCATCTGTCGCAACGCTCGCAACAGGCGCCATGGCAACCCTGGCGCGTGTTGCGGGTGGAGCAGGAAAGCCGTGATATCCGCTCGTTCTACCTCGAGCCGCCTGGCGCTAGCGCAGTGACGTTCGCGCCAGGGCAACATGTGCCGGTGCAAATCCCGCTGGACCCGCATAAGCCGCTGATCCGCACCTACAGCCTGTCCAGCGCGCCTTCCGACGGTCATGTGCGCATCAGCGTCAAGGCACAGAGGCCCGCTTCGCGCTACCTGCATGAGCGCGTCGTGGCAGGCGATGTGCTGCAGGTGCGCCCGCCGGTAGGCGGCTTCACGCTGGATCTGAACAGCACTCGGCCGCTGGTGCTGATTGGCGCTGGCGTAGGCATCACCCCTTTGCTGGCCATGTTGCGCGAGCAGTTGAAGCAAGGGCCGGCGCGGGTCATTCATCTTTTCCAGGGCGCCCGTAGCTTGGCTGATCTGGCATTCCACAAGGAATTGGCACACTTGCAACATCACGCCGCAGGGCTGCTGCACGTGCACCGCACCCTGAGCCAACCCGAAGATCACGCCCGGCCAGGCCGTGATTATCAGTTTGCCGGCCGGCTGAGTATCGAGCACGTCAAAGCCACACTGACATTGGATGACTACGATTTCTACCTGTGCGGCCCAGGCAGCTTCACCCAGGACCTCTACCAGGGGCTACGCGGCCTGCATGTGCCGGACACGCGGATTCATGCCGAGGCGTTCGGCCCGTCTAGCCTTCGCCGCCACTTCGACGCCGGCCAGCCGACCCTGCAGCAACCGCCTGCTGCCAGCGAGTCAGTCGCGGTCCATTTTGCGGCATCAGCCAAACAGGCGCAGTGGTCACCCTCCAGCGGCACACTGCTGGAGTTGGCCGAGGCACATGGCCTGTCGCCGGAGTTCAGTTGCCGGGGTGGAACCTGCGGCACCTGCAAAACGCGGTTGCTCAGTGGCCAGGTGCATTACCCTAACCTCCCAGTCGAAATGCCGCAGAGCGGGAGCGCGCTGATCTGTTGTGCGGTGCCCGCGAAGGTGGATGAGCCAGGGCAGGCGCTGGTGCTTGATATCTGATCGGCCAGAACAGGCAGCACAAACGCCTTGAATCAAACATAATGCCTGTATTCCCACCCCCAGGAGCCCGCATGGACCAGATCCACCTGATGAAGGTGTTTGTCGCCGTAGGCGAACTGGAAAGCTTCGCCGCGGCTGCGCGTCGCCTGGATATCTCCCCAGCGGCCGTCACCCGTGCTGTCGTCGCCCTGGAGGAACAACTCGGTGTCAAGCTGGCGCTGCGCACCACCCGCAGTGTGCGCCTGACTGAAGCCGGCGGCCGCTACCTGGAGGACACCCGGCACATCCTCGCCAGCATTCACGAGGCCAACGAAGCCGCTGCCGGCATCAACGCCACCCCCAAGGGCGATCTGGCCATCACCGCCCCGAGCCTGTTCGGCAAGAAGTTCGTCATGCCGTGCATCGTGCAGTACTTGCAACGATTTCCGGAGGTCGACATTAGCGCCTACTTCCTGGACCGCATCGTGAATATGGTCGAGGAGGGCATGGACGTGGCCGTGCGCATCGGCCCCTTGCCCGATTCGGGCCTCAAGGCATTGCGCGTGGGCAAGGTACGCCGCATGTTGTGCGCCTCGCCTGAATACCTGGCCCGCTATGGCACACCCGAACATCCTTCCGACTTGGCAAGCCATGCGGTGATTGGCACCACCGACCTGTCACCGCGCGCTGGTTGGCGCTTCGGGGTGACCGACGAATCGACGTTGGTGCGGGTCAAGCCACGGTTGACCGTCACCAGCAACGACGGGGCGATTGCCGCCGCCAGTGGCGGGCTGGGAATCGCCCGCCTGCTGTCCTACCAGGTGGCTGACGAGCTGGCCAGCGGGCAACTGCGAGTGATCCTGGCTGAATACGAAGAAGCCCCGTGGCCGATTCATGTGCTGCATCGGGAGAGCAAATACGGTTCAACCAAGGTCCGGACCTTCATCGACCTGCTGGCACAAAGCCTGAGGGCCCAACAGTTGGATTGACCTGCTACCCAGCCCATGGGCGGGGTGGGTCTGTCTGGTAAAGTACCGAACTGTTCGCTGGCAGCCCGCCAGCGCGCAATGCTCACAAAAGATTACGCAAGGAAGCCGCTGGATGAACAAACGCTTCACACGCACCTGGCTCGCCGCGCTGCTGTTGCCATGGCTTGCCGCATGTAACGGCCAAAAAGTCGAGCGCGTGCTGGTTTATCAGAACACGGTCTACGACTGGCGCATCGAACACGTGGTGGCCCACAACTGGCCGGCCGGCCCGCACCAGTACTACGAGGTGTTCCTCAAAGGCCGCTTACTGATACTGCCGGCCAACACCTTCAACGACGTGCGCGACATCCGCGAGTTCGTCGCCGCAGGCGGCTTCGATACCAACAACTGGCGCAACGATACGATCATCGTGGCGTTCGAGAATGTGCAGGCGCGCAAGGGCGGCAACGAGCACTTTGTCCGCTCGCTGATGATCACCCCGACGCACCAGGAAGGGGAAGTGATACTGGCCGACATGACCACCCGCCAACAGGTTGCCGTGCAGCGGGTGGAGCCGGGTGGTGATCACTAAAAGTGGATAATGACTTGCGCTGCAACTGTAAGGTGAACAGCGACTCAGAAGGGTTCAAACTGGAACCCGGTCCTTCCTTGCTATTCGACGATACAACACAAGCGTCGCGCACAGCGCACACAGTGCAGCGAATGCGACCCAGTAAGCAGGCGCTGCTTTGTCACCGGTTTCATGGATCAACCAGGTCGACATGACCGGTGTGAAACCGCCGAACAGGGCCGTAGCCAAGCTGTAGGCTAGGGAAAAGCCCGCTACCTTCACTTCGACTGGCATGATTTCCGTGAGCGCCGGGATCATCGCACCGTTGTACATCGCATAGAGGAACGAGAACCACAGCAGTACCTCAAGCATGTGCGCGAAGCTTGCCGCATGGGCCAGGTAAGACAGTGCTGGGTAAGCGGTGAACAGGGTGAGTACGGTCATGGCGATCAGGATTGGTTTACGACCGAAACGGTCGCTGAGCGTGCCGCCGATGGGTAGCCAGATAAAGTTGGACACGCCTACCAGAAGCGTCACCAGCAACGCGTCATTTGTGCTCAGGTTGAGTACAGTCTTACCAAAGGTAGGAGCGTACACAGTGATCAGGTAGAAGGCACTGGTGGTCATGGCGACCATCAGCATGCCCGCGATGACTACCGATGAGTTGCGGCCTAGGGTGGCGATCACTTGCTTCATGGTCGGGCGATGCTGACGCTTCTCGAACGCTTCGGTTTCTTGCAGGTTACGGCGCAGGAAGAAGATGAACGGAATGATCATGCAGGCAGCGGCAAACGGAATTCGCCAGCCCCACTCGCTGATCTCGGCCGGCGCTAGGCTTTGATTCAGTCCGTAACCCAACGCGGCGGCGACCACGATGGCGACCTGTTGGCTGCCGGATTGCCAGCTGGTATAGAACCCTTTGCGACCCGGTGTAGCCATTTCGGCTAGGTAGACCGACACCCCGCCCAATTCAGCACCGGCGGAAAAGCCTTGCAGCAAGCGGCCAAGCAGTACGAGCGCGGGTGCCCAATAGCCGATCGTGGCGAAGCCGGGGACTAGGACGATGAGCAACGTGCCGCTAGCCATGATTGACAGCGTGACGATGAGGCCTTTGCGGCGGCCAACATCGTCGATGTAAGCGCCCAGAATTACCGCCCCCAATGGCCGCATGAGGAATCCGGCGCCGAACACAGCGAAGGTCATCATCAGCGAGGCGAATTCGCTGGAGGCTGGGAAGAAAGCTGAGGCGATTTGGGTGGCGTAGAAACCGAACAGGAAGAAGTCAAATTGTTCGAGGAAGTTACCAGATGTGACACGTAGAACCGCCGCGGCCTTGGACCGGGCGGGAGGCGAAGCAGGCATAGACGGTTCTCCAGCATGAATCTGTTCGTTGTTGAACGATCAATCCCCTCGATTATGCTGGACACATCCTGAAATGCTTAATGAAACATTCTGATCACTGCGGCGCAGGGCGCACAGGGGCCTTACGCGACAGGAGAGGTGACAAGCTCTTGATCCATTCGCAAAGCTCATCGTTTGACGAAAGAACCGATTTCAGCCGCAGATCTGCCAGATCACCGGCCTTCTTCCAGGCTCCGGCTGCTTCTCCAAGCCGGTACAACCCGCGTCGCCACAGATGACGCTACAGCGGCTACATTCGCCGCTATACCGTGTACAGGGTGCACCAGGCCCGATTCGGCATCGGCACTAACAGGCGCCTTCATGCCGAAGAAATATGAGTTACCTTTCTTCGCCTGGTGCATGTCGGGATCGCGCTTACGTTCCTTGTTCCTGGTCGAACTGGGGTGCGTGGATGATGAATCAGAAAAATTTCAGAGGGATTAAGTGCACAATGAGCTCATCCGGGCATTGTGCACTTAATCAGCATCGCTTGTAGTATCAGGACTACGTTTAGTATTGGTGAAAAAATTCAGCCGGAGGTGAACACCTACGCCTTGAAGATCAATCCCAGCTCAACGCCCCACCGGTCTGGTACTCGATAACTCGCGTCTCAAAGAAGTTCTTCTCCTTCTTCAAGTCCATGATCTCGCTCATCCACGGGAACGGGTTGGTCGTGCCTGGGTACTCTTCCTTCAGGCCGATCTGCGTCAGGCGACGGTTGGCGATGAACTTGAGGTAGTCCTCCATCATTGCCGCGTTCATGCCCAGTACGCCGCGTGGCATGGTGTCACGGGCGTATTCGATCTCCAGCTGAGTCCCCTGCAGGATCATCTGGGTGGCTTCTTCCTTCATCGCCGCATCCCACAGGTGCGGGTTTTCGATCTTGATCTGGTTGATCACGTCGATACCGAAGTTCAGGTGCATCGACTCGTCACGCAGGATGTACTGGAACTGCTCGGCAACGCCAGTCATCTTGTTGCGACGGCCCATGGACAGGATCTGGGTGAAGCCGCAGTAGAAGAAGATGCCTTCCAGAACGCAGTAGTAGGCGATCAGGTTGCGCAGCAGTTCCTTGTCGGTCTCGACGGTGCCGGTGTTGAACTCGGGGTCGGAGATGGCGCGGGTGTACTTAAGGCCCCAAGCCGCTTTCTTAGCGACCGACGGGATCTCGTGGTACATGTTGAAGATCTCGCCTTCATCCATGCCCAGCGACTCGATGCAGTACTGATAGGCGTGGGTGTGGATCGCCTCTTCGAAGGCCTGGCGCAGGATGTACTGGCGGCACTCGGGGTTGGTGATCAGGCGGTACACAGCCAGGGCCAGGTTGTTGGCAACCAGCGAGTCGGCCGTGGAGAAGAAGCCCAGGTTGCGCATGACGATGCGGCGTTCGTCCTCGGTCAAGCCGTCCTGGCTCTTCCACAGGGCGATGTCGGCGGTCATGTTGACCTCCTGCGGCATCCAGTGGTTGGCGCAGCCGTCGAGGTACTTCTGCCAGGCCCAGTCGTACTTGAACGGCACCAGCTGGTTAAGGTCGGCGCGGCAGTTGATCATGCGCTTTTCATCCACCGCCACACGGGCCGAGGAACCTTCCAGCTCAGCCAGGCCTTCGGCAACGTCCAGGGCGTCCAGGGCCGCCTTGGCGCGCTTGACGGCCTCGGAGTCCGACGCCGTGGCAGCGCGGGCTTCCAGGGCTGCGGCACCGCCGGCGCTGTCGAGTTTGTCGAGGGTGGCGGCGGCGTGAGCCTGCGCAGGGGTGTTGCCTTTGGCGGCGACTTCGCCGTCATCTTCTTTATCGAATTCGTCCCAGCTCAGCATGGTGAGAGTCTCCTGCTCGAGGGCCATCTGTGAAGTATGGCCGGTAGATCTTGGTTGCGGTGCGGTGCACGCAAATCAGCGGTGCCCATGGCGGGCTGGCCCCAGCGGCGTGGCTGCGGCTTTTGTATCGGGTAGCGGGGCGGCAGCGCCACACCCGCAGGCTTGCATACGGCTCTACAAAAAAGAGGCTTCCCGCAGGAAGCCTCGGCCTGGCCTTACTGGCAGGCTTCGCAGTCCGGCTCGTCGATCGCGCAGGCCTTGGGCACTGGTGCAGGGCCGGCTGCCTGGACCGGGGCGCTGTCGCCACCGCTGGACACGGCGTTGAGCTTGCCGGTGTTGATGGTCGACTTCTCGGTGCTGGTGGCGGCCAGGGCACGGAGGTAGTAGGTGGTTTTCAGACCACGGTACCAGGCCATGCGGTAGGTCACGTCCAGCTTCTTGCCCGAGGCACCGGCGATGTACAGGTTCAGCGACTGCGCCTGGTCGATCCACTTCTGGCGACGGGAAGCGGCGTCGACGATCCACTTGGTTTCCACTTCGAAGGCCGTGGCGTACAGGTCCTTGAGTTCTTGCGGAATACGCTCGATCTGCTGCACCGAACCGTCGTAGTACTTCAGGTCGTTGATCATGACCGAGTCCCACAGGCCACGGGCCTTGAGGTCGCGAACCAGGTACGGGTTGATCACGGTGAACTCGCCCGACAGGTTCGATTTCACGTACAGGTTCTGGTAGGTCGGCTCGATCGACTGCGACACGCCGGTGATGTTGGCGATGGTCGCAGTTGGCGCAATGGCCATGATGTTCGAGTTACGAATACCTTTCTGTACCCGGGCACGGACCGGCGCCCAATCCAGGGTTTCGTTCAGGTCGACGTCGATGTACTTCTGGCCACGGGCCTCGATCAGGATCTGTTGCGAGTCCAGCGGCAGGATGCCTTTGGACCACAGCGAGCCTTGGAACGTCTCGTAGGCGCCGCGCTCGTCGGCCAGGTCGCAGGAGGCCTGGATGGCGAAGTAGCTGACCGCTTCCATCGACTTGTCGGCGAATTCGACGGCAGCGTCGGAACCGTAGGCGATGTGCTGAAGGTACAGCGCATCCTGGAAGCCCATGATGCCCAGGCCTACCGGCCGGTGCTTGAGGTTCGAGTTACGCGCCTGCGGCACCGAGTAGTAGTTGATGTCGATCACGTTGTCGAGCATGCGCACGGCCGTGTTGACGGTGCGTTGCAGCTTGGCGGTGTCCAGCTTGCCATCGACGATGTGGTTCGGCAGGTTGATCGAGCCCAGGTTGCAGACCGCGATCTCGTCCTTGTTGGTGTTCAAGGTGATCTCGGTGCACAGGTTCGAGCTGTGCACCACGCCCACGTGCTGCTGAGGCGAGCGCAGGTTGCACGGGTCCTTGAAGGTCAGCCATGGGTGGCCGGTCTCGAACAGCATCGAGAGCATCTTGCGCCACAGGTCCTTGGCCTGGATGGTCTTGAACACCTTGATCTTGTTGTACTCGGTCAGGGCTTCGTAGTACTCGTAGCGCTCTTCGAAGGCCTTGCCGGTCAGGTCGTGCAGGTCCGGCACTTCCGAGGGCGAGAACAGGGTCCACTTGCCGTCGTCGAAGACGCGCTTCATGAACAGGTCAGGGATCCAGTTGGCGGTGTTCATGTCGTGGGTACGACGGCGATCATCACCGGTGTTCTTGCGCAGCTCGATGAATTCTTCGATGTCCAGGTGCCAGGTTTCCAGGTAGGCACACACAGCGCCCTTGCGCTTGCCACCCTGGTTGACCGCAACAGCGGTGTCGTTCACGACTTTGAGGAACGGCACGACGCCCTGGGACTTGCCATTGGTGCCCTTGATGTAGGAGCCCAGTGCACGCACCGGCGTCCAGTCGTTGCCCAGGCCACCTGCGAATTTGGACAGCATGGCGTTGTCGTGGATCGCGTGGTAGATGCCCGACAGGTCGTCCGGGACGGTCGTCAGGTAGCAGCTCGACAGCTGCGGGCGCAGGGTGCCGGCGTTGAACAGGGTCGGGGTCGAGGCCATGTAGTCGAAGGACGACAACAGGTTGTAGAACTCGATCGCGCGCGCTTCCTTGTCCTTTTCTTCCAGTGCCAGGCCCATGGCCACACGCATGAAGAAGACCTGCGGCAGCTCGAAGCGCACGCCATCCTTGTGGATGAAGTAGCGGTCGTACAGGGTTTGCAGGCCCAGGTAGGTGAACTGCTGGTCACGCTCGTGATCGATGGCCTTGCCCAGGCGCTCCAGGTCATAGGCTGCCAGGGCCGGGTTGAGCAGCTCGAACTCCACGCCCTTGGCGACGTAGGCCGGCAGGGCCTTGGCATACAGGTCGGCCATTTCGTGGTGCGTGGCGCTGTCAGCGACGTTCAGGAAGGCCAGGCCTTCGGCGCGCAGGGTGTCCATCAGCAGGCGAGCGGTGACGAACGAATAGTTCGGTTCACGCTCGACCAGGGTACGGGCGGTCATCACCAGGGCGGTGTTGACGTCCTTGATGGCCACGCCGTCGTACAGGTTCTTCAGGGTTTCGCGCTGGATCAGGTCGCCATCGACTTCGGCCAGGCCTTCGCAGGCTTCGCTGATGATGGTGTTCAGGCGCGCCATATCCAGCGGCGCCAGGCTACCGTCGGCCAGGGTGATGCGAATGCTTGGGTGCGGCTCGACCACGGCGTCGGTGCTGACGCGGGTGGCGCGCTCCTTGGCGCGCTGCTCACGGTAGATGACGTAGTCACGGGCGACTTTCTGCTCGCCGGCGCGCATCAGGGCCAGTTCGACCTGGTCCTGGATTTCTTCGATGTGGATGGTGCCACCCGATGGCATGCGACGCTTGAACGTGGCCGAGACCTGCTCGGTCAGGCGCGCGACGGTGTCGTGAATGCGCGACGAAGCGGCGGCGGTACCGCCTTCAACTGCGAGGAACGCCTTGGTGATGGCCACGGTGATCTTGTCGTCGGTGTAGGGGACGACAGTACCGTTACGCTTGATCACGCGCAGTTGGCCAGGGGCAGTGGCGGCCAGATCCTGATTGGATTCGGCAACCTGCGGGGCCTTGGCCTGCGGGTTCTCGCGAGTCGTGTCGGTTTGCATGGGTGGGTGTCTCCACAGTTTCTATATTGATCAGGCGCCCAATTGGGCGCCCACCGTTCCGTCCACTTGCTCGATTGCCTGGCGGGGATGCGCAACGCAAGCGCATCCGTCCGCGCGGGCGTACCGACTTCGGGACAGACTCAGGAATAAGGGCAATGGCTTGCCGCTCCCTGGCCGAAGTCAAAAGTTCCGGGTTGCCGGAATCCGTTGCTGATGAGTGCCAGGCTCGCCTGGTTCACCCATGCCCGAACAAGGCCCTGACAGGGCTTGCCTCGGTCGCCTCCGCAGGAGCGGTTTGGCTGCTGAAACCACCGTAAGTTCAGCCGAAAAATCCGATGATTTTGCGGGTTGACTTTTGTAAGTGATTTTGCGCGAACCCCTATATCTAGTGGTTCGTCGCGATCGCGATACAAGATAATGCGGTATGGGGGTGTTTGCAAGGCGAGCGGCTGTGGATATCTTGTGGGTACTTTGTGAGTGAAACGTGAGTATTCGCTGTAGGCCTTGTGCCCACTGGTTTGAAGTGTTTTTCTGCGTCTGCTTGCCGCTGGGCAGTTTTTTTCAGGGGCCGCCGACGCACCCGGATCATTGTCCACAGAACCACCCAAGTGGGTTGGCTCGACAGGGTCCTGGTCGTACTATCCAGGGAAAAACAACACCAACAGGCCCTACGCCATGGATCCAACGCTACCGCGCATCCTCATCGTCGAAGACGACCAGCGTCTGGCCGAACTGACTGCCGAGTACCTGAGCGCCCAAGGGTACGCGGTCAGTGTCGAGGGCGATGGCGCTCGCGCAGCGCGACGCATCATCGACACCCGGCCGGACCTGGTCATGCTGGATGTGATGTTGCCGGGCGAAGATGGCATGAGCATCTGTCGGCGCGTGCGCAGCCAGTACCCTGGGCCCATCCTGATGCTCACGGCGCGCACCGACGAGCTGGATCAGGTGCAAGGACTGGACATTGGCGCAGACGACTACGTGTGCAAGCCCGTACGCCCCCGGCTGTTGCTGGCGCGCATCCAGGCCTTGTTGCGTCGCAGCGAGGCGCCTGCGGGCAAACGCCAGGACCTGACCTTCGGTGCGCTGCGCATCGACAGCCGGGTGCGTGAGGCGTGGCTTGGCGATCGGCAGATCGAGCTTACCGGCGCCGAATTCGACCTGCTTTGGCTGCTGGCCAGCAACGCTGGCAAGGTGCTGACCCGCGAGCAGATCTCCACGGCGCTGCGCGGTGTGGGCTATGACGGCCAGGACCGCTCCATCGACATACGCATTTCCCGTATCCGCCCTCGCATCGGCGACGACCCTATCCAGCCCCGGCTGATCAAGACCCTGCGCAGCAAAGGCTATCTGTTCGTGGGCCAATGCCCGTGAACTCCATTTTCCTGCGCATCTATGGCGGCATGCTGGCGGTCCTGGTACTGGTGGCGCTGCTGGGGGTGCTCAGCCTGCACCTGGTCAACGAAGTGCGCGCCGCCCAGCACCGCGAGGGCCTGGCGCAAGGCACGTTCAGCCTCATGGCCGATAACCTGGCCGGACAGAGCGACACCGAGCGCAAGCGTTCCCTGCTGCTGTGGGGGCGGCTGCTGGGGGTACCGCTGCAGTTGCAGCCCATGTCGGCCTTCGCCCTCGATGGCGCACAACGCGCACGTCTGTACCGCAGCCTCGTCGTGGTCGAGAAGACCGGCCCGCATGCAGCTCGGGTGTTGCGCAGGGTAGGGCAGCAGGACCTGCTGCTGGTCGCCCAGGTCAGGCAGATCAGCGAGCAACTGGCGCGCGCTACCCTGTATCTACTGGCCGACGAGCTGGTGCGTTACCCGGTGACCGAACAGCAGCAGCGCCTGGAGCAGATCAAGCACGACAAGGGCTTCGGGTTTGGGGTTGCCTTGCAGCGTATCGAGCGGGCCAGCCTGGATGATGATCAGCGGCGCCGGGTGGAGGAGGGTGACACGGTGATGGCGCTGGGCATGGATGGCGATTCCATACGCGTGTTCGCTGGGCTCTCCGGCTCGCCGTGGGTGCTGGAGATCGGCCCCTTGCACCAGCTCAACCCCTACCCACCCCAGTTGCTGGTGTTGATCACCCTGGTTGGTTTGAGCCTCATTGGCCTGGTGGTCTACCTGCTGGTGCGCCAATTGGAGCGGCGCGTTTCCGGCCTGGCGCGGGCCGCGGCGGGCATCGCCCAAGGCAGCCTGGACACGCGTGTACCGGCAGGCGATGCCGATTCGATCGGGCGCCTGGCAGCGGCATTCAATGGCATGGCCGAGCACTTGCAGCGCTCGCTGTCCATGCAGCGCGAGCTGGTACGTGCCGTGTCGCACGAGCTGCGCACCCCCGTGGCCCGCTTGCGTTTTGGCCTGGAAATGGTCGAAAGCGCCGCCACCGAGCAGGCACGCGCCAAGCACCTTGCCGGCATGGACGGCGACATCCAGGACCTGGACAAGCTGGTCGACGAAATGCTCACCTACGCGCGCCTCGAGCAAGGCGCCCCGGCCCTGACGTTCCAGCGTATCGACCTGGATGCCTTGCTCGATCAGGTCATTGCCGAACTGGCCCCGTTGCGTCGCGACATACGCTTGTTGCGGGGCGATTGCCAGGGCGTCGAAGGCGAGACCGCCTGGGTCGAGGCAGAGCCCCGCTACCTGCACCGCGCCGTGCAGAACCTGGTGAGCAATGCCCTGCGCCACGCCGAGCACGAAGTGCGCGTGAGTTATCAGCTAGGCCCGCACGTGTGCCGTATCAATGTGGAAGATGACGGGCCAGGCATTCCGGAAGGGGTCTGGGACCGCATCTTCACGCCTTTCATGCGCCTGGATGACAGCCGCACCCGGGCCTCCGGTGGCCATGGCCTGGGTTTGTCGATCGTGCGCCGTATCATCTATTGGCACGCAGGCCGCGCCACGGTAGGCCACGGCACGGCCCTGGGTGGCGCCTGTTTCAGCCTTGCCTGGCCACGACAACAGGCGCCGTTGTAGGCCTCAGGCGCTAACCAGGCTCAGCAAGTGGCCATCCTGCAGACAGAATTGCCCCTGTAATTGGGCGCCCTTGCGCCATTGGGCGGACAGGTCGGTGAGCAGGCGCAGCGTGGCCAGCCCGTCAGCGGACCATTCCAGCAGCTCGGCATGTTCGAAGTAAAAGCGCTGGCCAGTCAGGGGGTAGAGCGTCTTGAACAGGCTTTCCTTGAGCGAGAAGGTCAGGGTCACGGCCAGGCCCAACTGCCGGTGGTCCAGACGCTCCAGCTCCATCGGTGTCAGGATCTCGCCCATCAAACGCTCGGCGCGCTCGTCATCGAGCAGCGCTTCCTGGTCCAACCCCAGCCCGCGGCAGTTGCTTTGAGCAGCAACCACCGCCGCCGCCCAGCCTTTACCGTGGGTAATCGAGCCCCGAATGCCGGCAGGCCAGATGGGGGAGCGGTCTTCGTGGGTGGTGGGCACGTAGTGCCGGCCGTCCAACTGCTGCAACGCCGCGCGCGCGCATACCCGCCCGGCGATGTATTCAGCCTGGCGCTTGGCAACTGAACGTTGCAGGCCCGCACTGGGCACGATGCCAGCACGCGCGAAGTCGTCCGGGGTCACGCTTGTGGGGTCGAAGGCGCAACTGACCAGTACCGCACCAGGCAAGGGACGGGGCAAGGGCCAGTGTTGCCGAAGCGAGGTACAGCAGGCAGGAAGGGTCGTCATGCGCGCTATTGTGCCAGCTGAGCAGGGGTTGCGGGAGGGGCAGGGCGATACAGCCCGGCACATGGGCGCAGTTTTCAACGCAAGCATGAAAACGCGCCCACTGCTGCCTACCTATTACGGTGATCGCTGGCGTCCCAGCATGGCTGCCCCGCGTGATCACTCATTGAACACCTGCTTGAAAAACGCCTGCATGTCTGCCCAGGAGCGTTCGTCGGCCGCCTTGTCATAACCGATGTCGGGCCCGCCGTGAGCGCCATGGCTCAGGCGGTCGGCATCAGGGTTGGTGAACCCGTGCTTGGCCCCGTCGAGGCTGACGAAACGGTAATTCACCTTCGCCGCGTCCATCTCCGCCTTGAAGGCCTGCACCTGTTCGGCGGTCACCATGCTGTCCGCTGCGCCGTGCTCCACCAGAATTGCCGCCCTCACCACCCCAGGCTTTGCGGGTGTAGTGGTAGCCAGGGCGCCATGGAAACTCACCACACCGTCGAGCTTCTCGCCGCGCCTGGCGGCATCGAGTACCACCTTGCCGCCAAAGCAGTACCCCACAGCGCCCAGGTCATGCTTGTTGGTGTTGGGCTGCAACTTGAGCAATTCCAGCCCGGCGTCGAAGCGCCTGGCAGCAGCCTTGGGGTCCTTGAGTGCTGCCGCCATGAACGCCTGGGCGTCCTGAGGGTGCTCGGTGTGCTTGCCGTCACCGTACATGTCGATGGCCAGGGCGTTGTAACCCAGCGCTGCCAAGTCCCGGGCGCGTCGTTTGGCGTAGTCATTGAGCCCCCACCACTCATGCACCACGACGATGCCTGGCCGCTTGCCGGTGACGGCGTCGTCATAAGCGTAATAGCCGACCAGCCGGTTGCCGTCGGCATCCTGGTAGGGGATCTCGCGGGTCTGTACCGCCGCCTGGGCAAAGGCGGCAGTACACATCAAGGTCAAGGCCAGCAAGGCGCGCATGGTGACTACTCCTGGATTGCAATCGGTTCGTTCAGTCAATGTTCAGCAAGGGTTCAGTCGAGGTTCAGTGTGCCCTGCTTACTCTAGCTTCCAGACCTCAACAGCGCACTCGACTGGAGTAACCTCACCATGAAAACATTCAATACCCTGCTTGCCGCCGTAGCCGTCTGCGCCGCTGGCATGACCAGCGCCCAGGCGGCCGACGAAAACTTCGCCAGCCTCACCTACGGCCAGACCAGCGACAAGGTTCGCAAGTCAGGCCTGCTGCAACGCAACACCGACCACCTCAACACCGACGGCGTCATCGCCAAGGACGGTACCTGGGGCGTGCGCCTGGGGCGCATCAATGACCAGGGTCGCTACTACATGACCTACGACAACGTTTCCGGTGACCACAGCGGCTTGAAACTTCGCCAGGAAAACCTGCTGGGCAGCTATGACCTGTTCCTGCCCGTAGGCGATACCACCAAGCTGTTCGGCGGCGGCACCCTCGGCATGACCAAGCTGTCCCAGGAATCGCCAGGCCTGAGCCGCGACACCGACTACGGTTATGCCTACGGCCTGCAGGCAGGCGTCATCCAGGACATCACCGACAAGGCCTCGGTCGAACTGGGCTACCGCTACCTGCGCACCAATGCCGCCACCGAGGTCAGCCCCCACGGCGCGCCGAAGGCCGGCACATTGCGCCTGAGCAGCAGCGCGCAGACCTATCTGGCGGCTTCCTACAAGTTCTGACCTGCCCGTCGCGTTATCCTGTAGCGACCCGGGTCTGGCAAGCCAGCTCCAACCAGTGCCATGCTGGGCCATCAGGCCGGTAGGCGCACGCGGTGGGGCTGGCTTGTCAGCATTGGGCACCGTACAGGCACATCCATCAAGGAGCTGCACATGAAACTGCTGGTGGTCGAGGACGAAGCCTTGCTTCGCCATCACCTCTATACCCGCCTGGGGGAAAGTGGCCACGTGGTCGAGGCGGTCGCCAATGCCGAGGAGGCGTTGTACCAGGCCGAGCAGTACCACTTCGACCTGGCGGTGGTCGACCTGGGGCTGCCGGGCATCAGTGGCCTGGAGCTGATCACGCGCCTGCGCAACCAGGCCAAGACCTTCCCCATCCTCATCCTCACGGCCCGCGGCAACTGGCAGGACAAGGTCGAAGGGCTGGCCGCTGGCGCCGACGACTACCTGGTCAAGCCGTTCCAGTTCGAAGAACTCGAGGCGCGCCTCAATGCGCTGCTGCGCCGCTCCAGCGGCTTCACCCAGTCAACCATCGCCGCCGGCCCGTTGGTCCTTGACCTCAATCGCAAGCAGGCGACGCTCGACGAGCAGCCACTGGGCCTGACTGCCTACGAATACCGCATCCTCGAGTACCTGATGCGTCATCACCAGCAGGTGGTGGCCAAGGATCGCCTGATGGAGCAACTCTACCCTGGGGATGAAGAACGTGATCCAAACGTCATCGAAGTGCTCATCGGGCGCTTGCGGCGCAAGCTCGAAGGCGAGTGCGGCTTCAAGCCCATCGATACCGTGCGCGGGCTTGGCTACCTGTTCACCGAGCGCTGCCGATGATTCGATCCCTGCGTGTGCGCCTGATGCTGGCCGCTGCCGTGCTGGCGGTGCTGTTCATGCTGGCGCTGCTGCCAGCTTTGCAGAAAGCCTTCAGCCTTGCCTTGCAGGAGTCGATCGAACAACGCCTGGCTTCGGACGTGACCACGCTGATTTCGGCGGCGCGTATCGAAAACGGGCAGTTGCAGATGCCGGCGTTGTTGCCGGACGAACGTTTCAACCTGCCCTATACCGGTCTGCTGGGGTACATCTTCGACCGCGCTGGCCAACTGGTCTGGCAGTCCCGGGCCACGGCGGCGCAGAACATCAACTATCAGCCTCGCTACGATGGCCGCGGAAACGAGTTCGCACGCATCCACCAGGCCAATGGCGAGGAGTTCTTCGTTTATGACGTCGAGATTAAGCTGCTGGGCGGCAAGAGTGCCGCCTTCAGCATCGTGGCCCTGCAGCCGGTGCGCGACTATCAGCGCACCCTCGATGGCCTGCGTGAAAAACTCTACCTGGGCTTCGGGGCTGCCTTGCTGGCACTGCTGGCGCTGCTCTGGGCCGGGTTGACCTGGGGGTTGCGCTCGCTACGCCGCCTTAGCCGCGAGCTCGACGATCTGGAATCCGGCGCGCGGGACGGCCTGAGCACACACCACCCCCGCGAACTGCTGCGCCTGACCGGCTCGCTGAACCGCCTGCTGCAAAGCGAGCGCGAGCAACGCCAGCGCTACCGGGATTCGCTGGACGACCTGGCGCACAGCCTGAAGACGCCCTTGGCCGTGTTGCAGGGGGTGGGCGAAAGCCTGCAGCAGCACAACGGTGAACGGGAGCAGGCCAGGGTCTTGCAGAGCCAGATCGAACGCATGAGCCAGCAGATCGACTATCAACTGCAACGTGCCAGCCTGCGCAAGAGCGGCCTGGTGCGTCATAGCGTGGTGCTACGCCCCTTGCTCGACAGCCTGTGTAGCACGCTGGCCAAGGTCTACCGCGATAAACACGTGGACGTGACCTTGCAGGTGCCGGACCAGGCGCGGGTACCCATGGAGCAGGGCGCATTGCTCGAACTGCTGGGTAACCTCCTGGAAAACGCCTACCGCCTGAGCCTGGGTCAGATAAGGGTCAGCCTGTTCAGAGAAGCTGGACGGCTCACGCTCTGTATCGAAGATGACGGTCCAGGCGTGCCCGCCAACCAGCGCCAGCGCATTCTGGAGCGTGGTGAGCGGTTGGACAGTCAGCACCCGGGGCAAGGCATCGGCCTGGCTGTGGTGAAGGACATCATCGACAGCTACGATGCCGAACTGAGCCTGGATGACTCGGCGCTTGGCGGCGCCGCCTTCCGTATCACCTTCAATCTGGAATGAGCCCAGGCGGTTTTCCGCCATCTGGGCTGCTCCAATTCCGCCAGCGGGCGGAAACCCGCCACCCTTCCTCACGTTTCGCCCCGACGTTGGGCATGGAAAGCCAGCAATAGCCCTGCCTGCACCCGGTTTGGGCATTTTGGCATCACCCTTGCTATCGCTATTGGCAGAGGCCTGCGAAGGCAGCTCTACCACAACGACAAATCCCTCCAAGTGCAGGAGGGTTAGCGATTCAGGTGCTGCACCCCTGGAACAGGGTGGCGCGGCACACTTGAGGAAAAACAGCCATGACGACACGTCAGCCGCTTTACAAATCCCTGTACGTCCAGGTGTTGGTTGCCATCACCATCGGTATTCTGCTCGGCCATTACTACCCGGAAACGGGCGTTGCCCTCAAACCCTTGGGTGATGGCTTCGTCAAACTGATCAAGATGGTCATCGCACCGATCATCTTCTGCACCGTGGTCAGCGGTATCGCCGGCATGCAGAGCATGAAATCCGTCGGCAAGACGGGCGGCTATGCGTTGCTGTATTTTGAAATCGTCTCCACCATCGCGCTGATCATCGGCCTGGTGGTCGTCAACGTGGTCAAGCCCGGCGCGGGCATGCACATCGACGTCAGCACCCTCAATGCCAGCAGCGTGGCTGCCTATGCCGCCGCTGGCGCGCAGCAGACCACCGTAGGCTTCCTGCTCAACGTCATCCCCAACACCGTGGTCGGCGCCTTCGCCAACGGCGACATCCTGCAAGTACTGATGTTCTCGGTGCTGTTCGGCTTCGCACTGCACCGCCTGGGCAGCTACGGCAAGCCGTTCCTGGACATGATCGATCGCTTCGCCCATGTCATGTTCAACATCATCAACATGATCATGAAGCTGGCCCCGATCGGTGCCTTCGGCGCCATGGCGTTCACCATCGGCCAGTACGGCGTGGGCTCGCTGGTGCAGCTGGGCTACCTGATGGCGTGCTTCTACATTACCTGCCTGCTGTTCGTGCTGGTGGTGCTTGGTGGCATCTGCCGCGCCCACGGTTTCAGCGTACTCAAGCTGATCCGCTACATCCGTGAAGAGCTGCTGATCGTGCTGGGCACGTCCTCGTCCGAGTCCGCGCTGCCACGCATGCTGGCCAAGATGGAACGCCTGGGTGCCAAGAAGTCCGTGGTAGGCCTGGTCATTCCGACCGGTTACTCGTTCAACCTGGACGGCACCTCGATCTACCTGACCATGGCTGCGGTGTTCATCGCCCAGGCTACCGACACCCCGATGGACATCACCCACCAGATCACCCTGCTGCTGGTGCTGCTGGTCGCCTCCAAAGGTGCCGCTGGCGTTACCGGTTCGGGCTTCATCGTGCTGGCGGCCACGCTGTCTGCCGTGGGCCACTTGCCGGTTGCCGGCCTGGCACTGATCCTGGGCATCGACCGCTTCATGTCCGAAGCGCGTGCCTTGACCAACCTGGTGGGCAACGCCGTTGCCACCGTGGTCGTAGCCAAGTGGGTCAACGAGATGGACAACGACAAGCTGGCGTCGGAGTTGGCTTCGGGTGGCGGTCCGCTGATCGACACCCGTCCGACCGACGACCTGGGCGTTGCCGAAGGTCCAGCACGTTGATTACAGCGTAACGGTACGAAAAAAGGCGACCCGGCGGGTCGCCTTTTTCATGGGCGGCTGTTGGTACTTGAGGCAGATGGCGACAGCACAACCCCCCCAGATGCAGCGCTATTGCACCTTCAAGCCAGCACCACCTCCAGCACACGGATCACATCCGTCTGCGGATAATGCCACCTGACCTGCACATCCCAGAACTTGACCCCATACACCCGTTCGGCCACAGGCACCTGATAGGCTGGCCGTGGGTCTTGCGCCAAGCATTGCTCGATCAATGCCACCAGGGGCTCGCCCAGGCGCAACGCATGCTCGCTGGCCTGGGGCAGGGCGCTGTCGGCCCACTGCACGGTAATGGCCACTGGCGCACCGCTGGCCATGTGGTTATGGGCACCCTCGACACTGTCGGCATAGGGTACGTAGGGCTTGATGTCCAGCACCGGCGTGCCGTCGAGCAGGTCGATGCCTGACAACAGCAAGCGGCCAGGTTCAACGCCCTCCAGCCGCACCACCGACTGGCCGATGCCGTTGGGCCGGTGCGTGGCGCGAGTGGCGAACACACCCATGCTCTTGTTGCCCCCCAGGCGCGGTGGGCGCACTTTGAGCCTGGGTTTTTCTTCCAGGGCCTGGTGGAACAGAAACAGCAGCCAGACGTGGCTGACCTGTTCCAGCCCTTCGACTGCCTCGGCTTGGTCGAACGGGGGCAGTAGCTCCAGCACACCGCGTGCGGCCGGCGCCAGTTGCGGCTGGCGCGGAATGGCGAACTTCTCCTTGAAACAGGAGCGCACGATCCCCACCGGCGCCACCGTATGCTGCATGACCATTCAGCCGTGCACGCGCTGGGTCAGGCCCTTCAGGAAGTTGCGCAGCAACTGGTCGCCGCACGGGCGGTAGTTGTCATGGCCGGCCTTGCGAAACAGTGCGCTGAGCTCAGGTTTGCTGACGGGGAAATCGACCGATTTCAAGATGGCGTGCAGGTCGTCCTCTTTCAGTTCGAAAGCCACTCGCAGCTTCTTCAGGATCTGGTTGTTGGTAACCGGCAGTTCGACAGGTTGTGCCGGACGGCTTTCATCCTTGCCGCGACGGTAGATGACCAGGCCGTCGAGAAAGTGCGCCATGACCCGGTCCGGGCAGCGCACAAAGCCTTCCTCTTCTTCTTTCTTCACATAGGTCGCCAGGACGACAGGGTTCACGTCCAGGCCGGTCAAACCGATGATCTCGGCCATCTTGGCGTCATTGACTTTCAACATGTAGCGCAGGCTGCGCAGGACGTCATTGTGGTTCATTGCTGCAAAATCCTGTTCTCGTGCCGCACGTCATCGCACGGCCTCTCACTTAGAAACGTTCAGTGCCCATCAGGTAGCGCCATTGGCCCAGCGCCAGCTTGCCCATCGAAACACCGCCCAGGCGTATGCGGCGCATGCCCAGCAACTCCAGGCGCAGGTAGGCGCACAGTTCGGAAATCTGGCCGGGTTGCGGGTTTTTCAGCACCAGGCGCAAATGGGTTTCGTTCTGCCAGCTGGCCTTGGCCTTGGGCAATTCGCGGTCATTGCGGGTCACACCGCGTGCCAGGCGCTCGAGCATCTGGGCACTGGCTTCACCGCGCACCTGGACCACGAACTCCTGTTCAAGCTTGCGCAGGTCGGCGTTGATCTTGCGGGTTACCCGCCAGTCCTGGGTAAACACCTGCAAGCCGCTGGCACCCGGTTCCAACGGTGCTACACAGGCCTGGCGGGTGAAATGCCCGTGCAAGGGGCGCACGCCTTCGCGATGGGCCTCGCTGAGGCTGGTCATGTTCAGGCCAAGCCGGGCAGTTTCGTTGTCCATGCCCGCGCCTTGGTGGAGCAGCAGCGTGACCGGCTCCAGGCTCTCGGCGCGCGCGCCGGGCAGCAGCTCGACGTGCTGCTGCTCGACCTTGAACTGCGGTTGCTCGACCACCACGCCGTCGACCGTCACCCAGCCTCCTTCGATATACAACTCAGCCTCGCGGCGGGAACAGCCAAGCTGCTCGACAAGGCGTTTGGACAGACGGACGGGTTCGGACATGACGACGATTCGCAAAGGCAAAGAAAGGCTGCATTGTACCCTTCCCGCCGGGCGAGGGGCGGGAATCTGTGTCAATCAGGCCGCGCTGTGCCTGCGCATGTGCAGCAAGGGATACGGTTGGCCCAGACCGTCCTTGGGCGAACGGCCCACGATCTCAAAGCCCTGGTGCAGATAAAAGCCCAGCGCCTGGGTGTTCTGCTCGTTGACGTCGAGGGTCAGGGCGTCCAACGCCTGCACCGCATGCTGCAGCAATTGTTTGCCGATACCTCGGCCATGCCACTGCGGGTCCACGAACAACATGTCGATGCGCCCGCCTGCCACGCCGATGAAACCCTGGATGCTGCGATCAGGCCCACGGGCACAGACCAGCATCACCGCGTCCAGATACCGCCGCAGCACCTTGTCGCGCAGCAGCACGATGTAGGGTTCGGGCATAAAGGCGTGCGTCGCACGTACCGCGTCTTCCCATACGCTGACCAGCCTGGGGTAGTCGCTCAGGTGAGGCGTTTCCAGGGTCGAGAAGGTGCGCATCGGGTCCTTGCTCCAGTGGCCGTCAAAACAAGGATAGATGCTGGAGGAGGGCGCGACCCGGGGCGGGCCGCGCCACTGCGACAGGAGGCAGGCAGGGCGCCCTGTCAGATGGGCTCTGCCCACATGTCGTATTCGTCGGCGTCCACCACGCGGCAACGTACCTTGTCGCCAGGCTTGAAGCCGTGGTTGCCATCGATGAAGACACTGCCGTCGATTTCTGGCGCGTCGAAGAAACTGCGGCCCACCGAGCCTTGCTCTTCGACCTCGTCGATGAGCACGTCGATTTCCTTGCCGATGCGCATCTGCAGGCGGGCGGCGCTGATGGCCTGCTGGTGCGCCATGAAGCGGTCCCAGCGATCCTGTTTGACGTCGTCCGGGACGTCGGCCAAGCCCAGGTCGTTGGCCGGGGCACCTTCGACAGGCGAGTACTGGAAGCAGCCCACGCGGTCGAGTTGGGCCTCGGTCAGCCAGTCCAGCAGGTACTGGAAGTCTTCCTCGGTTTCGCCTGGGAAGCCGACGATGAAGGTCGAACGAATGACCAGCTCCGGGCACTGCTCGCGCCACTGCTTGATGCGGGCCAGGGTCCGGTCTTCGAAGGCCGGGCGCTTCATCGACTTGAGCACCTTGGGGCTGGCGTGCTGGAACGGAATGTCCAGGTACGGCAGGATCTTGCCGGCAGCCATCAATGGGATCACATCGTCGACATTGGGGTAAGGATACACATAGTGCAGGCGCACCCACGCACCCAGGCTGCTCAGGGCCTCACACAACTCGAGCATGCGGGTCTTGACCGGGCGGCCGTTCCAGAAGTCGGTCTTGTACTTGACGTCTACGCCGTAGGCGCTGGTGTCCTGGGAAATCACCAAGATTTCCTTGACCCCGGCCTTGACCAGGCGCTCGGCCTCGCTCAGCACGTCGCCCACCGGGCGGCTGACCAGCTTGCCACGCATCGACGGAATGATGCAGAAGCTGCAGCTGTGGTTGCAGCCTTCGGAAATCTTCAGGTAGGCATAGTGGCGCGGCGTCAGCTTGACCCCTTGCGGCGGCACCAGGTCGATCAGCGGGTTGTGGTCCTGACGCGGCGGCACCACTTCGTGCACGGCGTTGACCACCTGCTCGTACTGCTGCGGGCCGGTCACCGAAAGCACGCTTGGGTGCACATCGCGAATGCTGCCTTCCTCGACACCCATGCAGCCGGTGACGATCACCTTGCCGTTTTCCTTGATGGCTTCACCGATCACTTCAAGCGATTCGGCCTTGGCGCTGTCAATGAAACCGCAGGTGTTGACCACCACCACGTCGGCATCCTCGTACGTTGGCACGACTTCATAGCCTTCCATGCGCAACTGGGTGAGGATGCGCTCGGAATCGACCAGGGCTTTGGGACAACCCAGGCTGACGAAACCGACCTTGGGGGTGGCGGGCGTGGTGGACATGACTAACCTCGGCGTTGAATACAGGTCGCCCAGCGTTGATCGGGGGCGACCTTGACGGGCGCTTTTGGCGCCTCTGATCAAAAAGTGCGCAATTCTAGCGAGCGATGGATCGATTGACCAGCAGAAATACGACGAACGCTGCGCTATGCTTCGCGCCGTTACGCCAGGCCCGGATGGGCGAACTGGCATGCACGCTGACAACAGTGGCCCTGAGGGCCTTTTGCGGGAGTGGTCGATGGTTCAGGCAAGCAGTCACGCCGAGGGCGGGCACGCAGCGAAGCAGGGGGCGACCCGGTCGCTGGGCCTGCTGGTGGCGGCGGTCGGGGTGGTTTATGGCGATATCGGCACCAGCCCGCTGTATACCCTGAAGGAAGTGTTCACGGGCGGTTATGGGGTGCAGGTCAACCACGACGGTGTGCTGGGAATCCTGTCGTTGATCCTCTGGTCGCTGCTGTGGGTGGTGTCATTCAAGTACGTGGTGTTCATCCTGCGTGCCGACAACCAGGGGGAGGGCGGCACCATGGCCCTGACCGCGCTGGCGCGGCGTGCCACGGCTGCGTATCCGCGCCTGCGCACCCTGATGGTGATCTGCGGTTTGATCGGCGCCTCGCTGTTCTATGGCGACAGCATGATCACCCCGGCAGTCTCGGTGCTCTCGGCCGTCGAGGGCCTGGGCCTGGCCTTCGATGGTATCGACCATTGGGTGGTGCCGGTGTCGCTGGTGGTGTTGGTGGCACTGTTTCTGGTGCAGCGCCACGGCACCGAGAAAATCGGCAAGCTGTTCGGCCCGGTCATGGTTCTATGGTTCGTGGTGCTGGCCGCGCTGGGGGTCCATGGCATCGCACAGACGCCCGAAGTGCTCCGCGCCTTCAACCCCGGTTGGGCGGTCAACTTCTTCATCGTCCATCCTGGCATGGGCGTGGCCATCCTCGGCGCGGTGGTGCTGGCGCTGACCGGTGCCGAGGCGCTCTATGCCGACATGGGGCACTTTGGCCGCAAGCCGATCGCACGGGCCTGGTTCGCCCTGGTGCTGCCGGCACTGGTGCTCAACTACTTTGGCCAGGGCGCCATGCTGCTGCAAAACCCCGAGGCTGCGCGCAACCCGTTCTACCTGCTGGCGCCCAGCTGGGCCCTGCTGCCGCTGGTCGGCCTTGCCACCCTGGCCACCGTGATTGCGTCGCAAGCGGTAATATCCGGCGCCTTCTCGCTCACCCGACAGGCCATCCAGCTGGGCTACATCCCGCGCATGCACATCCAGCACACCTCCAGTGACGAGCAAGGGCAAATCTACGTGGCGGCAGTCAACTGGACGTTGATGGTGGGCGTGGTGCTGCTGGTGATCGGCTTCGAGTCCTCGGGCGCTTTGGCCGCAGCCTATGGCGTGGCCGTCACCGGGACCATGTTGATGACGACCATTCTGGTGGCGGCAGTGATGTTGTTGCTGTGGAAGTGGCCGCCGATCCTGGCCGTGCCCCTCTTGCTGGGCTTTCTGTTCGTTGACGGGCTGTTTTTCGCCGCCAACGTTCCGAAGATCGTCCAGGGCGGGGCCTTCCCTGTGCTGGCAGGCGGTGTGCTGTTCCTGCTGATGAGCACCTGGAAACGTGGCAAGCAAATTCTCGTCGAACGTATAGACGAAGGGGCGCTGCCACTGCCGCTGTTCATCAGCAGTATCCGCATCCAGCCGCCGCACCGGGTGGAGGGCACGGCCGTGTTTCTCACCGCCCGCTCGGACGCCGTGCCCCATGCGTTGCTGCACAACATGCTGCACAACCAGGTGCTGCACAGCCAGGTCGTGTTGCTGACGGTGCTCAGCGAAGATCGACCTCGCGTGCCAGAGCAGGAGCGATTCGAGGTCGAGGCCTATGGCGATGGCTTCTTCAGGGTGGTCCTGCATTTCGGCTTCATGGATGAGCCGGACGTGCCGGCGGCGCTGAAACTCTGCCACCTGGACGAGCTGGACTTCACGCCCATGCGCACCACCTATTTCCTGAGCCGCGAAACCGTAATCGCGTCCAGGCTCGAAGGCATGTCGCGCTGGCGAGGCAACCTGTTCGCGTTCTTGCTGAAGAATGCCAACGGCAATTTGAGGTTCTTCAACCTGCCGCTCAATCGGGTAATCGAGTTGGGTACTCAGGTCGAGATCTGAAAAGGGCAGGGGAGGCGCTGAGGGCATTCCCCTGGGGCCTAGTGATGTTTGCGGCGATGCGCAGATACTGGGGCTGGTGCGCAGCCCATCGCGGCCGGTCCGGCGCCCCGGCGAGGCCGCTCTGACACTGACCGCGTAACGCCTGAGTCAGTAGCTTCACAGGGCTTTGCAGGAGCAACTGTCTGGCACCGCCCCTGACAGCTAGCAGATTTCCGGGTAGGAGCGGCCCTTGTGCCGCGATGGGCCGCAGCGCGGCCCCGGCAATATACGCTGCGAAGCTGAAATTTAAGGGCTGCTGCGCAGCTTATCGCGGCATGAGGTCATGCAGGGGGGCAGGGTAACCCCTGATTCGCGCTATCAGAGCCACCCGCTCGACCTGACCCCAGTGCCTGCTGTCCTTACCCAACCCTCAATTCTGCTCGGCCACACTCGACTTGCCCTGACGGGTCTCGATCTCATCGATCAGCCGCTTGGCCAGGGCAGGGTAGTTTTCATCGAAGTGGTGCCCGCCCGGCAGTTTCAGACGCTCGCCCACGGCGGTCTTGTCGGTGCAACCGCTTTCGTCGCTTTCTTCCACCCCGTATACGCACACCACTTTCGCAGCCGGCAGCTTGGCCATCTCAGGTCCAGTGGGCGCCTCTTGACCTTCCTTGCCCAGCCAGCCTTCGACTTCGATCTCGAAGCTGCCGCTGCGGGCAAAGGCCAGCAGCATGACAGCGTCAACCCGTTGCTGGTCTTCAGCCGGCAGGCGATTGTAGATGGCAGGCAGTACGTCAGCACCGAACGAGTACCCCGTCAGGACGAAACGCTTGGTCCCCCACTTCTGCCGATAGTGGTGCATCAGTTCGGACAGGTCGGCAGCACTTTGCTCCGGTGTCTTGTGTTGCCAGTAGTAGCGCAGGGTATCGATGCCCACCACCGGATAGCCCAGCTTGGCCATCTCCCCGGCCACGTCGCGGTCCAGGTCGCGCCAGCCGCCGTCGCCGGACAAGAACAGCGTGACGGTATCGGTGGTTTGACCGGCAGGGACCTCGACCACGGGAATCGCCAGTGCGTTGCCATCCTGGCCCACCAAGGCCTGGGTCAGCTGTGCCTTGAGCACTTGCGGCAGGTGGATGTCATAGTCGCTGATGCTGGTTTCGGCATTGTTCTGGTCACGCACGAAGGCCGCACTGGCATCGTCCGGATTATCGTTCCACGCCACGCTCCAGTGGCCGTGGGGCGCGGTCTTTGGCAGCGGTACCTGACACCCTGGCTGCTCGACCGTAAAGCCCACGGAAATTGCCCGGGCCTTGTCGTCGTTCTGGCTCGCCAGCCAGCGCCAGGCTTGGGTGGCACCCGGGCCAATGCCGGCGACCAGGGTCGGTTTGCTCGGCAACTGCGCCAGGGCCGTGTCCATGGCTTGCTGCTGCTTGGCGCAATCACCGGCAGGCAGCACCACTTGCACCAATTGCGCTTCGGCCGCCTGGCCAAGGTCCAGCAACTGCTTGTGGGTCAGGGCCTGGTCCTGTGGCACGCCGATCGCCACCCAGGCGGTGGGGTGCACCCCTGGGGTAACGCGGGTGATGCTGGCATCGTTGATTTGAAGTTGCTCAAGCTGTGCCTCAGGCGCCGGCCGCGTCCAGAACCAGAACGCCGTGGCGCCGGCCAGGGCGGCCAGCAGCAGGGTGATCAACGGGTAAAGCCAAAAGCGTCGGGTCATCAGCGTTTCACCAATCCAGTCAAGCCGCCGGCAATCAGGGCGGCAGTGTCGGCCAGTGCCACCAGCGGGTCGAGCCCGGCAGGCACGGCCATGTAGCGAGGTTCCCAGTCAGGCTGGAACTTGTCCTTGAACCGGCGCAGCCCCTGGAAGTTGTAGAGTTGCTCGCCACGGCGGAACACCATCGAGCCCAGACGCTGGGTCAAGGGCGCACCCCGCCGTGGTTGCAGCCCCGACAGCGGCACCATGCCCAGGCTGAACCGGCCGTAGTCATGGCTTTTGTAATGCAGGATCAAGCCAATCATCATGAACTCCATGGTCAGCTTGGGGGCCTCCGGGTGTGCACGCATCAGGTCGAGGCTGGCCAGCTCGTTGCTGTGGGTCTCGAGCAGGTTGGCAAAGGCCACGGGGCGGCCTTGGAAGCGAATCAGGGCGATACGGAAGTGCTGCAGGTAATCCGGGCTGAAACGGCCCAGCGAAAAGCCCTTTTCGCGAACGTTCTTGCCACTGAGCCATGCATCGGAAATTTCCTTGAGCTCAGCCAGCGGCGCATGGCCTGGCTCATGGATTTCCAGGCTCAGCCCGTCACGGCCGCCTCGGTTCCACGTGTAGCGCAGGTCCTTCATTTCCTTGCCTTTGGCATCGAGGTCGAAGCGGCGCAGGTCGACACGGGCTTCCTCGCCCAGCTTCAGGGCAGTCAGGCCGATGTCCATGTAGAACGGCAGGTTCTCTGCGCGCACCTGGTAAAACACTGGTCGAGCATGGTGCAGGTCGCACAGGTCGCGGAACTGCCAGATCATCTCGGCACGCTCCTGGGCCGGCCCGATCGGATCGTACAGCGCAACCAGACTACGACCACGGCGGGCATACATCAGAAACGCGTTGTCCCGGGGATGGAACAGCAGCGCCTTGTCGCCGGTCAGGGCCAGGCCGCCATCAGGCTGGTCGGACGCCTGCAGAATACGGTGAGCCCGTTGCAGTTCGGCTTCATCGGGCAGGTGGATCACCGGCGGTGCGGTGCGCAGCAACCAGGTTAGCGCCAGCGCTGCCAGCAGCAAGGCACTGCCCATCGCCGCACGCAGGCCACGGGGGGCATCGGCGTCCAGGGTGAACTGCCACCACAGTTGATGGCTGTAGGGCACATCCTGGTAGGCGAACAACAGCAGCCACACCGAGGCGCCCACCGCGCAGGCACTGGCCACCAGATACACCGGCGAGAACGGCAGTTCCATCAAGCGGCTGGGCCGATAGAACGAGCGGCGGAACAAAGCCAGGAGCGCGGCCGTGAACGTCAGCAGGCAGGCCTCTTCCCAGTCGAAGCCCTTGAGCAGCGAAAGCAATGCCCCCACCAGCAGCAGCACCGTGGTCAGCAGCCACGCGGCCGACAGGCGCCGGCGCAGGCCTTGGGCCAGCAACAGGCACAGCACGCCGATCAGGCTGGCGCCGAAGTGGGAGGCATCGATCAGCCGATGGGGGATCAGAAAGCCCATGTGCTCAAGGCGGGTATCGATCTCGGGCGTGGCGCCGGAAAACAGCAATACCACCCCCGAGAGGAAGACCATGATGGCCAGGATAGGCGCTGCCAGCCCAGAGGCAGCCTTCATGGCCTGCCGCGCGAACAGCAGACGCCGGGCTTCGTTGGCCAATAGCAGGACGCAGGCCAGCAGAAGGGGCAGCACCACATAGATGATGCGGTACAACAGCAATGCGGCTGCCAGCGGGGCAGCGCCCAATTGGTTGGCGAACGCGGCCAGCAGGATGGCCTCGAACACCCCAACACCACCGGGCACATGGCTGAGCACACCCGCGGCCAGCGCCAGTAGGTAGACCAGTACGAAGGCGCCGAAGGGGGGCGCTTCGGGCAGCAGCAGGTAGAGCACGGTGGCCGCGGCGGCCACGTCCAGGGCCGTGATCAGCAGTTGCAGGCCAGTCAGCCGTGCGCCGGGCAGTCGCAGCGTGCGCCGGCCCAGTTGCACCAACAGGTTGTCAGGCACTGGCTGCTCGGCCAACCGCTTGCGATACAGGCCAACTGCCAATAAGGCGCAGGCGGCCAGGACGGCAACCGCAACGCCAGCCAGCAAGCCCTGCGGCAACCGCAGGGCAGTCGAGGCGGCAGGCAGATTGCTCAGGGTGGCCAATGCCGCAAGCGGTGGCAAAGCACAACCGAGTGAAAGGCTGGCGAAGACCGTCATGCGTGCGACTTCGCCCGCGCCCACGCCTTGGCGTGCATACAGCCGGTAGCGCACCGAACCGCCGGATAGCATGGACAGGCCGATGGCATTGCCGATGGCAAAGGCGCTGAAACCACCCAGTACCAACGTTCGCGCAGGCAGCTTGACCCCAGCGTAGCGGCTGGCCGACCACTCGTAGCCCAGCAGGATCACGAAACCGATCACGGTCGCCAGCAGCGCGCCAAGCAGTGACTGCACTGGCACTTCGAGCATGGCATCGTGCAAGGCATAGATGTCCAGCTCGCTCAGCAGGTGGCGGCAGGCGATCAAGGCCATGGTGAACAGCACCAGCGTCACCGCCAGCCCAATCGGCTGACGATAGCGGCTTATCCGTTCAAGCAAAGGCAGGCGCTGCACGGCTCCGGGCAGCGCTGTGGCCAGCGGCACCGAAGGTTCAGGGTTCTGAGCGGTCATGGATTACCTCGGGCGTCAGGCACGAGGTGAAGAAGAGGCGCGGCCAAGTGAAAGTCCCTTTGGAAAACGTATCCAATATTACTCCGGCCATGGGCGCTTAACAGCCCGGCAGGGGTTAAAGATAGTTCATCCACGCAAGGGTAGCGCCCGCCGCTAATCGGGTATGCGCCAAGGCATGCAAGCGTCGCTTGCAAGTAAGGGGGTAGAAACGAAAAACCCCGCGCGTATCGCTACGCACGGGGTTTGTTCTGACGAATATGGTTGCGGGAGCCGGATTTGAACCGACGACCTTCGGGTTATGAGCCCGACGAGCTACCAGACTGCTCCATCCCGCGTCAGAGGTGCGCATTCTACAGCGAAGCGCATTGGTGTCAAGCGTTTAATGAAGCGCGAGGCCAACGCTTGAACAGAGCAGGGCGCATCCATGCTTACCCTGTTGCCGTTTGACAGGCAAAGAAAAAGGCCACTGCGTTAACAGTGGCCTTTTCTTGAACTTGGTTGCGGGAGCCGGATTTGAACCGACGACCTTCGGGTTATGAGCCCGACGAGCTACCAGACTGCTCCATCCCGCGTCTGTGGGGCGGATTCTACAGCTTCAGCCGGTGGTGTCAAGTGCTACTCATTGATTTAGCGAGGTTTTTTACGAATTGCTTTTCGCGCGCGCAAAGAAAAAGGCCACTGCGTGAACAGTGGCCTTTTCTCGAATCTGGTTGCGGGAGCCGGATTTGAACCGACGACCTTCGGGTTATGAGCCCGACGAGCTACCAGGCTGCTCCATCCCGCGCCTGTGAAATCGAATTCTACGGATTTATCATGCAGTGTCAAGCAAATAGTGTGAAAAGCCCTTTTTGTTCAATCCTTTAGGTGTGTAAGGCGCGGGCTTGGGTAGCGCTCATGCAGTGAATGCCGGCGCTGCCCAACCATGCCCATGCTGTTTGAACCTGAAACCATGCGCTATTATCTGTATGAATTTACAGTGCTTATGGTCATACATGTCCCTGCGCAAGATCATTCACGTCGACTGCGACTGCTTTTATGCCGCCATCGAAATGCGCGACGACCCTCGTCTTGCAGGTCGTCCCATGGCAGTGGGCGGGTCGGCCGAAAGGCGTGGGGTCATCGCCACGTGCAACTATGAAGCGCGTGCCTACGGGGTGCGTTCTGCAATGTCGTCCCGTCACGCCCTCAAGTTGTGCCCGGACCTGCTGATCGTCAAACCTCGCTTCGAGGCTTACCGTGAGGCTTCTCGAGAGATACATGCCATCTTTCGTGACTACACCGACCTGATCGAGCCGCTGTCGTTGGACGAGGCCTACCTGGATGTCAGCGAAAGCCAATGGTATGCCGGCAGCGCTACACGCATCGCCGAAGACATCCGTCGGCGCGTGGCTCGTACCCTGCACATCACCGTCTCGGCCGGGGTGGCGCCCAACAAGTTTCTGGCCAAGATCGCCAGCGACTGGCGCAAGCCCAATGGCCTGTTCGTGATCAAGCCTGATGAAATAGAAGCGTTCGTGGCGGCGCTGCCGGTCACCCGTTTGCACGGTGTGGGCAAGGTCACTGCAGACAAGCTGACCCGCCTGGGGATCGAGACCTGCTCGCAGTTGCGCGACTGGTCTCGCCTGGCGCTGGTACGTGAGTTCGGCACCTTTGGCGAGCGGTTGTGGGGGCTGGCGCGTGGCATCGATGATCGCGTGGTTCAAAACGACAGTCGACGGCAGTCGGTCAGCGTCGAGAATACCTACGACACCGACCTGCCGGACCTGCCCAGTTGCCTGGCACGGTTGCCGGAGTTGCTGCAGAGCCTGAACGAGCGCATTGAGCGAATGGACAGCACCTACCGGCCGGAAAAGCCTTTCGTCAAGGTCAAGTTCCATGACTTCACCCAGACCACCCTTGAGCAGGCAGGCGCCGGCAGGGACTTGGACAGTTACCGGCAGCTGGTGACGCAGGCGTTCGCGCGCGGTGGTAAACCTGTGCGATTGCTCGGTGTAGGGGTGAGATTACGGGACTTGCGCAGCGCGCATGAACAGCTGGAGCTTTTCCCGCCGGTATAGCGTGCAGTTGAAGGAAGGTGTTGAGAGGCGCGAAAGTGCCGCTGTCATGGCGTACTTCAGGTTTATCGCCGACATGTAGGCTTCCATTATGGGGCCAGGCAGCGCGTAAGGCCTTTTAAAAGCAGTTGCCGGCGTTGAACCCACCACGGGTTCAACGCAGGTCAACCACAGGCGGCCATCAATGCCCGGGGTCGGCAACCAGTCGGCCAGTGGCTTTGGTCAAGGACTGCAAGAACTCCTGTTGCAACTCAGGATCGTTGCGCGTCAGCTCGATCAGGCTCTGCTCCAACTCACTGGCTTCCTCTTCAAGGCCCAGCTCGGACAGCCGCTTGACCCGGTGCACCCACTGGCTCACCTCATCATCTTCGAGGTCGTCGAAAATCAGCTCGTGAGCTTCACGCAGCTTGTTGCGCAGCGTGGCGCTGATCAACAAACTGGCATCACCGCGCACGGCATTGTCCTCATCGACCACTTGCAGGTGCAAGGTGCCGACGTGGTTGAGGTTCTGCTCCGAGAAGGGGCTGTCGAGCAGGTTCAGGCGCAGAATGCCCGCGCGGTCAGTGGTCAACTCATAGGTGTTCTTGCCGGCCTTGACCTCCACCAGGCGCTCGCTCCACGGCATGCTCGTGGCCTCTTCGCGCTTGGCTTTCTGCACTTCGCTGATGCCTGCGAGGTTCTGCTGGGCGCGGCCATTGGAGGGCACGTTCATGAACGGATTAAGGCCGTCCACGCCATAACTGAGCCAATCGTGGGTAATGCTCTGGGGCAGGTTGCCCAGGGCGAAGACGTTGACCACGTTGGCACCCACGCCCGCCACCACCGCCACGGCGCCCAGCGGAATCTCGTAGATTTCCCGCCAGGGTTGGTAGGGGGTGTAGCGGTCGTAATGGCGCGTCACCTCGAACTCGGTGACCTCGAAACGCTTCTGCTCATGCACGCGTACACGTCGTTGCGGCAGCTCCATCACCTTCGGCTCGCCAACGTCGATCTGCAGGGTGTGTTCGAGCAGTTTGCGCTCGACGCGCTCCTCGTGGTCGCTGCGCTGGGGCATCTGGTTGGCGCAGCCGCTGACGAGCAGGACGCCGCACAGTGCGGCGCCCTTGAGCTTATAGGTACTTCGCTTGGACATGATCACTCGTGCATTGATTATCAGCGGCGAACGCGGGCCTGCAGGAAGGTCAGCACTTCTTCGAGTGGCAACACCTGGGCATCCTGCTCGGTACGGTGTTTGTATTCCAGGTTGCCATCGGCCAGGCTGCGATCGCTGACGACGATACGGTGCGGAATGCCGATCAGCTCCATGTCGGCAAATTTGATGCCGGGGCTGGTCTTCTTGTCGCGGTCGTCGAGCAGCACTTCGTAACCTGCCGCAGTCAGCTCGGCATACAGCTTGTCGGTGGCTTCGCGAACCACTTCGGTTTCATAGCGCAGGGGTACCAGGGCGATCTGGAAGGGCGCCAGGGCGTCGTTCCAGATAATGCCTTTTTCATCGTGGTTCTGCTCGATGGCCGCGGCCACCACGCGAGACACGCCGATGCCATAGCAGCCCATGGACAGCATGACCGGCTTGCCATTTTCGCCCAGGACCTGGCACTTGAGTGCCTCGCTGTACTTGGTACCCAGCTGGAAGATGTGACCCACTTCGATGCCACGCTTGATCACCAGGGTGCCCTGGCCATCCGGGCTTGGGTCGCCCTCGACCACATTGCGCAGGTCGGCCACCTGTGGCACTGGCAAGTCACGCTCCCAGTTCACGCCGAAATAGTGCTTGTCGTCGATGTTGGCACCGATACCGAAGTCGCTCATCAAGGCGACCGAACGGTCGATCACGCATTCGAGCGGCAGGTTCAGCGGGCCCAGCGAGCCTGCGCCAGCACCAATGGCCTCGCGCAGTTCGGCATCGGTGGCCATGACCAGGGGGTCAGCCACTTGTTCCAGCTTCGCGGCCTTGATTTCGTTGAGCTCGTGATCGCCGCGCACGATCAGGGCGACCAGCTTGCCTTCCTCGGCGCCGCGTACGATCAGGGTCTTGACGGTCTTTTCGATTGGCAGACCGAAGTTTTCGACCAGTTGGGCGATGGTCTTGGCATCGGGCGTGTCGACCAGGCGCAGTTCTTCGGTAGGGGCAGGGCGCACGGTTTCGCGCGGCACGGCCTCGGCCTTTTCGATGTTGGCGGCGTAGTCGGAGCTGTCGCTGAAGATCACATCGTCTTCACCGGACTGGGCAAGGACGTGGAATTCATGGGAATAGCTACCACCAATGGAACCGGTGTCGGCCTGCACTGGGCGGAAATCCAGCCCCAGACGGGTGAACACATTGGTGTACGCCTGGTGCATGCGGTCGTAGGTTTCCTGGAGGGAAGCCTGGTCGGCATGGAAGGAGTAGGCGTCCTTCATGATGAACTCGCGGCCACGCATCAGGCCGAAGCGCGGACGGATTTCATCGCGGAATTTGGTCTGGATCTGGTACATGTTCAAAGGCAGCTGCTTGTAGCTCGACAGCTCGTTGCGTGCCAGGTCGGTGATGACCTCTTCGTGGGTCGGGCCCACGCAGAAATCGCGCTGATGCCGGTCCTTGACCCGCAGCAGCTCGGGGCCGTACTGCTCCCAGCGGCCGGACTCCTGCCACAGTTCGGCAGGCTGGATGCTGGGCATGAGCACTTCAAGAGCGCCGGCGGCGTTCATTTCCTCGCGCACCACGTTCTCGACCTTGCGCATTACCCGCAGGCCCATTGGCAGCCAGGTGTACAGGCCGGAAGCCAGTTTGCGGATCATGCCGGCACGCAGCATGAGCTGATGGCTGATGACCACTGCGTCGGCAGGGGTTTCTTTTTGGGTGGCGAGCAAATATTGACTGGTGCGCATGGTTAGCCGTGTCGATTGCCTAAGACGTTGAAATAGCCCCGCATTGTACGGGGGTGAAGCCAAGGCGTACAGGATGCCCCAGGGCGTCCTGCTTGTCAGCCAAGAAAAAGCCCGGCGCGGTCGCCGGGCTTTTCAGGTGCGAAGCGTTGCAAGCCAGGCTTACAGGATGCTCAGCGGGTACTCCACGATCAGGCGCAGCTCGTCCAGGGATGGGGAGCCGTAGTAGACGCCATCGGAGGAACGGTAGGTGGCTTGACGAACGCGGAAGCTCAGGTCCTTGGCCGGGCCTTCTTGCATCACGTACTTGATGTCGATGTCGCGTTCCCATTCCTTGCCGTTGCTGGTGGTGCCGGTGTCGGCGCCGCTGCCACGCACGTAGCGGGTCATGAAGCTCAGGCCTGGAATGCCATACTCGGCGAAGTTCAGGTCGTAGCGAGCCTGCCAGGACTTCTCGCCCTCGGCGTTGAAGTCGGAACGGGCCACGGAGTTGGCCAGGAACACGGTACCGCCACCGTCGACGCCGTAGCCATAGTCGCCGTCGCCGGTGACTTTCTGGTAGGCCAGGGTGAAGGTGTGAGCGCCGATGTTGTACGCACCGGACAGGCTGAACGCACGGTTGTCGAGCTTGGTCACGCCGTCTTTTTCGGCGCGCTGCAGGCCTTGGCCGTCGCTCTTGGTGTCATAGAAGTTGAAGTCGAACACCAGGCCTTGCTTGTCCGACAGCGGCAGCGCCCAGTTGACGTTGGCGTAGTATTTGCGCCAGTAGTCTTCCACCTTGGAGTAGTACAGGCTGGTGGACAGGCTGTCGGTGAAGGCATAGGTGCCGCCGAATACGTCGGCTTCCTTCAGGCGCAGGCTGTCGCGGTTGGTCTGCTCCTGACCGGTCAGGCTGGTGAAGCGACCGGCGTGCAGGGTCAGGCCCTTGATGTCGTTGCTGGTCAGCAATGCGCCCTGGGCGATTTCCGGCAGCAGGCGGCTATCGTCGGTGGCGAATACCGGCAGGGCGGTGAACTGGTCGCCGACTTTCAGCACGGTGTCGGAGATACGGAATTTGACCGCGCCGCCACCCTTGGAGTAGTCATCCTGCGCACGGCCGTCCGAGCCGTTCGGGAACAGGCCGGTGCCAGCACGGCCCTTGCCGCTGTCCAGTTTCAGCCCGAGCATGCCGATGGCGTCGATACCCACGCCGACGGTGCCCTGGGTGTAGCCCGACTCGTAAGTGCCCACGAAGCCGAGGCCGGTTTCTTCACGGCGGCTCTGGCCGCCTTCGTTGTTGCGGAAATCACGGCTGAAATACAGCATGCGAGTTTTGACGCTCAGCTTGCTGTCTTCAATGAAACCTTTGGACTCATCCTGCGAAGAGGCCAGTGCCATCTGCGAGGACCCCGCCGAAACGGCCAGGGCGATCATGCTCCACTTCATCACGCGCATCGTGACTTGCTCCTTTGGTTTTTTTAGGAAGAGTACCGCTGCATCCAGGTGTTCTAGTTATAGGGTGCAGCTCTTTCTTGTTATGTCGGCGAAAATGTATAGCACGCTGAAGGTCGTTGGCGATATGGCGCAAAGCACTCTGAATGGAACTTTTTGGCCGTGTCGCTGTCGGGCACTTCAGCGTCGCATCCGAGGGTGGTAACGCCCGGTGTGCAGGTGTTGCAGAGAGCATGCCGACTTGGCGTGAAGGCAATGCAACAAGCGTGCTCAACCTGGGCTTGCATTGATGAATTTTTCACGAAATTTTCAGGAAACCGTTTTAACCGCCGTAAATACGGGGGTTGGTCGGACTGGGCGTCCAGCCCGCTCATCGCGTCCATTCAGTTGGCTAGCTTGCTATCAAAGTCAATGTGTTACCGCAACATGTTAAGGCGGTGTCAATTGTGGTGGGCCAAGGCGCCAGTCAGCGTGGCGAAGCACCTTATTGGTGCGAAAAGTAGCGCTGTGTTACCGCAATCGCGCAAGGTATCCTTGCCGCCGTCTCTACCGCCACCGTGCGGGTCGCTTTGCCTGAAGGAGGTACGCCGTGTTCGTTCTTGATCCACGCTTGCAGCAGGACACTTGGGTGCTGGGCGATTTCGCCCTGTGCCAGTTGCTGCTGAGCCGAGATGCCAACTACCCCTGGTTCATCCTGGTGCCCAGGCGTGCCGAGGTCAGCGAATTGTTTGACCTCAGCCTGGCTGAGCAGCACCTGCTCTGGCAGGAAACCACACAGCTTGCCGAGGCACTCAAGCGCAGCTACGGGGCCGACAAGATGAACGTGGCGACGTTGGGCAATGTGGTCAGCCAGATGCACATGCATGTGATCGTTCGCCAGCACGATGATGTGGCCTGGCCTGCACCGGTCTGGGGCAAATGCCCGGCCGTGGCCTATACCGACGCACAAGTACAGGCGGTACGCGCCCGCGTGCGAAATCTGCACCTTGAAGGTTTCCAGGAGGCCGCCCATGTCGCTTGAGCCAAGAATGGTCGAGCTGGAAACGCGCCAGGCATTCCAGGACGACACCCTGCAGGCGCTCAACGATGTGGTGGTCGAGCAAGGGCGCGTGATCGAGCGGCTGCAGTTGCAGATGGCCGAGCTGATCAAGCGTTACGAGGAGATGGCGGGTCAGTATGGCAGCGAGGGTGAAGAGGCGCCGCCGCCTCACTATTGATCATCGGGTCGTCAGGCCTGTCGCAGCCTTGGGCTGAGCGACAGGCCTGGTTTGAACGTGTTTAAGTCTGCTCGCCTGTCAGCGGCGCGTGACGGCGACCACGTCCTCGGCCTGCAGGCCCTTGTCGCGGTGCATCACCGAGAACTCGACGCGTTGACCTTCTACCAGGATGCGATGGCCTTCGCCGCGGATGGCGCGAAAGTGCACGAAGATGTCATCGCCTGAGTCCCGGGAAATGAACCCGAACCCCTTGGACGTGTTGAACCACTTGACCGTGCCCGTATCTCGGTTGCCGGCCTCGGTCAGTGGCTGTTGGCTGCTGCGTACCTTGCGCGCGCCCTGGGCAAAGCCTGCGCCCAGGTGCAGGGCCACAGCCAGTGCGGCGCACACCAGCGCCGCCAGGTTGCCAAGCTCTGGTCGAGCGAGCACGGTAAGGGTTTGAAGTACCACAGCCACCACCAGCAGGGCACAGGCTAGATATTGCAGTTGCTGCCTGGCACCTCGGTAGTACAGCGGTACGACAGGGGCCAGGATCAGGTTGAGCAAGCCGAACAGGGCCAGATAGACCGCGTCGGGTTGTTGCAGGAAAGGCGTTGCCTCGGTTTTAAGACTGGGAATGAACGCTAGCAGCAAGGCTGCCGCGCCTGTCACCAGGTGGACGATCTTGAACATGGGATTGGCTCACATTGATTGAAGCTGATCACGGGAAGAGCTGACGGCCCGGTGCGCATGAAGTGTTGGCGCGAACACGTGGCCTTCTGCCTATGCATTCGGCAATTACAGTCCGCACGAATGGCACGCTGCCTATTTAACCGTAAACCTGCAGGGTACTCAAACTGCCACCCGGCGCCCTGCCTGCGGCCACCTGGCAGAGGCACGGCGCTCAGAGTGTTGCTAAAGTGGTCGGCACCCGCTTGGGTTTCACGTTTTCTGAAGGGGAGCATCATGGCAATCGATATCGGCATCAGTGAAGAAGATCGCAAGTCCATCGTCGATGGGCTTTCCCGCCTGCTTTCAGATACCTACGTGCTGTATCTGAAAACCCACAATTTCCATTGGAACGTCACCGGACCCTCGTTCCGTACCCTGCACCTGATGTTCGAGGAGCAGTACAACGAGCTGGCGCTGGCGGTGGACGCCATTGCCGAGCGCATCCGCGCCCTGGGTTTCCCGGCGCCTGGGTCCTACGCGTTCTACGCCAAGCACTCTTCCATCAAGGAAGAGGAGGGGGTTCCCCCAGCCGATGAGATGATCCGGCAACTGGTGCAAGGGCAGGAAGCGGTGGTACGCACTGCCCGCAGCATCTTCCCGGCAGTGGACAAGGTCAGCGATGAGCCAACCGCCGACCTGCTCACCCAGCGCATGCAGGTGCACGAAAAGACCGCATGGATGCTGCGCGTACTGCTCGACGAGAAATAACCGGGCCATGCCGGCAGGCCTTTCCAGGGTGACTGGGCGGGCCTGCCGCTTTCTGTGCGGGAAGGGTTTGCCGCTGCTCTGCAATGGCCCGTTCGGCGCTTGATACACCCCTTGGTTCAATCATCAGGAGGTGTGCAGATGGCTCAGTCTGGGAAACGGACGGCAGGTCAGGGGCGCTGGCCCGGCAAGCAATGCGTCGACCCATTCACGGCAGATTTCGACATGCTGCAGACCCAGCCTGTGTCTCGCTCGGTGCGGCTCAACGGTTTTTCCACCTGCCTGCGCCTCGAGGCCGTGTATTGGGGTATCCTCGAGCGCATTGCCGCTGCCAACCAATGCTCGGTCAGTGCGGTGTTGTCCTATGTAGACCGTGAGGTGCACCTGCGCCAAGGGGGCGTGCGCAACTTCAGCGGCCTCATACGGGTGATCTGCGTGGCCTGGTTGCAGCAGCCGCCGACGTCGCACTGATCGCCCGGCGGGCTGCGCAGCGCTGGTTAACCATATATAATCCCGCCTTTTGCTGCCCAGGCAGCCAGCGTTATGGTTGACGAGAGACATCCATGCCCCTTTACGACTATCAATGTGCATCCTGCGAGCATCGCATGGAAGTGCTGCAGAAAATCAGCGCCGCGCCGCTCACCGACTGCCCGGCCTGCCAGGCGCCGGCGATGAAGAAACTGCTGTCGGTGCCCGGCTTTCGCCTGAGCGGCAACGGCTGGTACGAAACCGACTTCAAGACCGGTGCGAAAAAGAATCTGGCAGGCGGCGACAAGGCCGACTGAGTTGAATGCTATGACCGGGTCTTGCAGTATTAGCCCTCCGGGCGGCCAAGGCCTCCATCGAATACACGAATCACGAGAAGCGAAACCACCATCATGATGCGCAGCCATTATTGCGGCCAACTGAACGAGAGCCTGGACGGCCAGGAAGTCACCCTTTGCGGCTGGGTCCATCGTCGCCGGGACCACGGCGGGGTGATCTTCCTCGACATCCGTGACCGCGAGGGCATGGCCCAGGTCGTTTTCGATCCGGATCGCGCCGACACCTTCGCCGCAGCCGACCGTGTGCGCAGCGAGTACGTCGTGCAGATCACCGGCAAGGTCCGCCGTCGCCCGGAAGGTGCTGTGAACAGCAACATGGCCTCCGGTGCCATCGAAATCCTCGGCTATCAGCTCAACGTGCTGAACGAAGCCGAAACCCCGCCGTTCCCGCTCAACGAATACTCCGACGTTGGTGAGGAAACGCGTCTGCGCTACCGTTTCATCGACCTGCGTCGTCCTGAGATGGCCGACAAGCTGCGCCTGCGCTCGCGCATCACCAGCAGCATTCGACGCTTTCTCGACGAAAACGGCTTCCTCGATGTGGAAACGCCGATTCTGACCCGCGCCACGCCTGAAGGCGCGCGCGATTACCTGGTGCCAAGCCGCACCCACGCCGGCAGCTTCTTCGCCCTGCCGCAGTCGCCACAGCTGTTCAAGCAGTTGCTGATGGTCGCCGGTTTCGACCGCTACTACCAGATTGCCAAGTGCTTCCGTGACGAAGACCTGCGTGCCGATCGCCAGCCAGAATTCACCCAGATCGACATCGAGACCAGCTTCCTGGACGAGTCCGAGATCATGGGCCTGACCGAGAGCATGATCCGCAAGCTGTTCAAGGAAGTGCTGGACCTGGAGTTCGGCGAATTCCCGCACATGACCTTCGAGGAAGCCATGCGTCGCTATGGCTCCGACAAGCCAGACCTGCGCATCCCGCTGGAACTGGTCGACGTCGCCGACCAGCTCAAGGACGTGGACTTCAAGGTGTTCGCCGGCCCTGCCAACGATCCTAAATGCCGCGTCACCGCGCTGCGACTGCCAGGCGGCGCCAGCATGCCGCGCAGCAAGATCGACGAGTACACCAAATTCGTTGGCATCTACGGTGCCCGCGGCCTTGCCTACATCAAGGTCAACGAGCGTGCCAAGGGCGTTGAAGGCCTGCAGTCGCCGATCGTCAAGAACATCCCCGAGGCCAACCTCAACACCATCCTCGACCGCGTGGGCGCCGTTGACGGCGACATCGTGTTCTTCGGTGCCGACAAGTTCAAGGTGGTCAGCGAAGCGCTGGGCGCCCTGCGTATTCGCCTGGGTCACGACTTCGAACTGTTCACCTGCGAGTGGGCGCCGATGTGGGTCGTTGACTTCCCCATGTTCGAAGAAAACGAAGACGGCAGCTTCACCGCGCTGCACCACCCGTTCACCGCGCCCAAGTGCACGCCCGAGGAACTGGAGGCCAACCCGGCCACGGCCCTGTCCCGTGCCTATGACATGGTGCTCAATGGCACCGAACTCGGTGGCGGTTCTATCCGTATCCACCGCAAGGAAATGCAGCAGGCCGTGTTCCGCCTGCTGGGTATCGAAGCGGCGGAACAGGAAGAGAAGTTCGGCTTCCTGCTCGATGCCCTGAAGTTCGGTGCACCGCCTCACGGTGGCCTGGCCTTCGGCCTGGATCGCCTAGTCATGCTGATGACCGGCGCCCAGTCGATTCGTGAAGTGATTGCCTTCCCGAAAACCCAGAGCGCTGCGTGTGTCATGACCCAGGCACCGGGCATGGTCGACGCCAAGGCATTGCGCGAGCTGCACATCCGTCTGCGCGAGCAGACCAAGGTCGAGTAATCGGCCCGGGCGCAGCCGGCGGTTGCGCCCACGCGCTTCGGCGCAGTCTTTCCACGTTCCGCCCTTCGGGGCGGAACCTGTTTCTGTTACAAGGATCGGGAGTCGTTATGGCGGGTCATTCCAAGTGGGCGAACATCAAGCACCGCAAAGAGCGCCAGGATGCCAAGAGGGGCAAGGTATTCACCAAGTGGATCCGCGAGCTGACGGTCGCCGCCAAGCAAGGCGGCCCGGACCCTGCCTCCAACCCGCGCCTGCGCCTGGCGCTGGACAAGGCACTGGGTGCCAACATGAGCCGCGATATCATCGATCGCGCGGTGGCCCGTGGCGCCGGCACGAACGAAAGCGACAACGTCGAAGAGCTCAGCTATGAAGGTTACGGGCCGGGCGGTGTGGCGATCATGGTCGAGGCCATGACCGATAACCGCAACCGCACCGCTGCGGCAGTGCGCCATGCCTTCACCAAGTGCGGGGGCAACCTGGGCACCGACGGTTCGGTCGCCTACCTGTTCGAGCGCAAGGGGCAGATCAGTTTTGCTCCGGGCGTGGAGGAGGATGCCTTGATGGAGGCGGCGATGGAGGCCGACGCCGACGACGTGGTGGCCCACGAGGATGGCTCGTTTGACGTGTTCACCTCGTTCAACAGCTTCTACGCCGTGCGCAATGCCTTGGAAGAGGCCGGCTTCAAGGCGGCCGACGCCGAAATCGTGATGCAGCCGACCACCAGCGCCGAACTCGATCAGGAGGGCGCCGAGAAGGTACTCAAGCTGATCGACATGCTCGAAGACCTGGACGACGTACAGAACGTCTACTCCAATGCGCAGATTTCCGACGAGATCATGGAAAACCTCGGCTGAGGGCTTTCTGGCGCACCATACTGACGCCTTCGGGCGTTTGTACAGGCCCTTTCGCAGGGCGTCCGTGGCACAGGTGGCAGCACTGGCGACCTGGCCAGGGGGTTGACCTGCGAAAGGGCCTGTACTGTTTGCACACCGCTTCACTTCAACGACAGGCGCTATGACTCTGATTCTAGGTATCGACCCCGGCTCGCGCATCACAGGTTATGGCGTTGTTCGCCAGACCGCACGTGGTTGCGAGTACGTGGCCTCAGGCTGCATCCGCACAGGCAGTGGTGAACTGCACGAGCGTTTGCAGATCGTGTTTCGTGGGGTCAGCGAAGTCATCGGCCAGCATGGCCCGGTGACCATGGGCATCGAGCGAGTTTTCATGGCCCGCAACGCCGATTCGGCCCTCAAGCTGGGGCAGGCCCGAGGCGCGGCCATCGTCGCAGCGGCTGAAGCAGGGCTGGAAATCGCCGAGTACAGCGCCACCCAGGTCAAGCAGGCGGTGGCTGGTACGGGCGGGGCGAACAAGGACCAGGTGATGATGATGGTCATGCACCTGCTCAAGCTGACCCAAAAGCCCCAGATCGATGCTTCCGACGCGCTGGCCATTGCCTTGTGCCATGCCCACACCCGTTCGAGTCTGGTGCCCCATGGGCTGTCTACGGCGCGTCGGCGCGGTGGGCGCTTGCGTCTGTAAGCGCTTCATGCGCTGATACACATTTTGTGCAGGCGGAGCGTCCGCCTGCCGTATTTGCTGATAGGGTTGAGCGGCCATCGGGCAGCTCCCCGTGAAAAGGATCGAAACGTGATCGGACGTTTGCGCGGCACCCTGGCGGAAAAGCAGCCGCCGCACCTCATCATCGACGTCAATGGCGTGGGCTACGAACTGGAAGTCCCCATGACGACGCTCTATCGCCTGCCCAAGGTCGGCGAGCCGGTAACGGTGCACACGCACCTTGTGGTGCGTGAAGACGCCCACCTGCTCTATGGCTTTGCCGAAAAGCGCGAGCGCGAATTGTTCCGCGAGCTCATTCGGCTCAACGGTGTGGGCCCCAAGCTGGCCCTGGCACTGATGTCCGGGCTTGAGATCGATGAGCTGGTGCGCTGCGTGCAGGCCCAGGACGCCTCGGTATTGGTACGCGTACCCGGTGTAGGCAAAAAAACGGCAGAGCGCCTGCTGGTCGAGCTCAAGGACCGCTTCAAGGCTTGGGAAACGTCCCCGGCCATGTTCGCGCTGGTGTCCGATGGGCCATTGCCGGCCGCCAGCGAGTCCAGCGCCGAGGCGGATGCGGTCAGCGCCCTGGTGTCCCTGGGCTACAAGCCCCAGGAAGCGAGCAAGGCCATCGGCGCGATCAAGGACAAGTCGGGGCTTTCCAGTGAAGAGCTGATTCGCCGCAGCCTCAAGGGGATGATTACCAAGTGATCGAAGCCGACCGCCTGATCGCTGCCAGTGGCCGCGACCGCGAAGAAGTCCAGGATCGCGCCATCCGGCCCTTGCGGCTGGAGGAGTACATTGGCCAGCCTGTGGTGCGCGAGCAGATGGCACTGTTCATCCAGGCGGCGCGCGGGCGCAGCGAGTCGCTCGACCACACGCTGATCTTCGGCCCGCCAGGCCTGGGCAAGACCACCCTGGCCAACATCATCGCCCACGAGATGGGGGTGTCGGTCAAAAGCACCTCGGGGCCGATCCTCGAGCGCCCTGGCGACCTGGCCGCCATGCTGACCAACCTTGAGCCTCATGACGTGCTCTTCATCGACGAGATCCACCGGCTGTCGCCGGTCGTCGAAGAAGTGCTCTATCCAGCCATGGAAGACTTTCAGCTCGACATCATGATCGGCGAAGGCCCGGCGGCCCGCTCGATCAAGCTCGACCTGCCACCTTTCACGCTGGTCGGTGCCACGACGCGCGCCGGCATGCTCACCAACCCGCTGCGCGACCGTTTCGGCATCGTGCAGCGGCTGGAGTTCTACAGCGACAAGGACCTGGCGACCATCGTCAGCCGTTCGGCCAACATCCTGGGCCTGGTCATCGAGGACCTCGGTGCCTATGAGATCGCGCGCCGTGCCCGCGGCACACCGCGCATTGCCAACCGCTTGCTGCGGCGGGTGCGCGACTACGCCGAGGTACGCGGCAAGGGCCAGATCACCAAGGCCGTGGCCGACATGGCGCTCAACCTGCTGGACGTCGATGAGCGCGGCTTCGACCATTCCGACAGGCGCCTGCTGCTGACCATGATCGAGAAGTTCGACGGTGGCCCGGTCGGCGTCGACAACCTTGCCGCCGCCATCAGCGAAGAGCGTCACACCATCGAGGACGTGCTTGAGCCTTACCTCATCCAGCAGGGCTACATCATGCGTACGCCCCGTGGCCGTGTGGTGACCCGACACGCCTACCTGCACTTCGGGCTGAATGTTCCCGGGCGATTGGGGGAGGGCGCGGATTTTTCCGAGCCGGGTGATGAATGACAGATCGAAACACGCTTTTCGTGGTCCTACCGCTGGCATGCCCAGGGGGCCATGGCACCCGGATATCGATAGTGAAAAAACAGTTGTCACAGCGGATTGGCAAGCCAAGGAGTAAGCACTAGAGTATGCGCGCGCAAAAAGGCCTGGAACCGTTCGCACACCGTTGTCGCGTCTATTACGAAGATACCGATGCCGGTGGTGTGGTGTATTACGTCAATTACCTGAAATTCATGGAGCGCGCGCGCACCGAACGCTTGCGGCACCTGGGCTTTTCCCAGTCGCAACTGGCTGAAGACAACCTGCTGTTCGTGGTCCATTCCAGCGAAGCGCGTTACCACGTGCCGGCGCGGCTGGACGATGAATTGCGGGTGACCGCGCAAGTACTTGAACTCAATCGCGCCAGCTTGCGCTTCGTGCAGCAAGTGTGGCGGGAAAAGGACGACGCACTGCTTTGTGAAGGGCGGTTTCTGATCGCCGCCGTGCGCGCCGACACTTTCAAACCCCGAGCCATACCTCCCCAGCTGCGCGACGCCTTTGCGGCAGACGGCTCGGGTAATCAATCGAATGCAGGAGAATAAGCGTGGAAGCTAACGTCGTCGACCATACCTCCATGTGGAGTCTGGTCAGTAACGCCAGCGTTGTGGTGCAGCTGGTGATGCTGACCCTGGTGGCCGCCTCGGTCACCTCGTGGATCATGATTTTCCAGCGCAGCACCATGCTGCGCGCCGGTCGTCGTGCGCTCGATGCTTTCGAGGAGCGCTTCTGGTCGGGTATCGACCTGTCCAAGCTGTACCGTCAGGCAGGCAGCAACCCGGACCCGGACTCGGGTGTGGAGCAGGTCTTCCGTGCAGGCTTCAAGGAGTTTTCCCGTCTGCGCCAGCAACCTGGCGTTGATCCGGACGCCGTGATGGAAGGGGTTGGCCGTGCCATGCGCGTCGCCATCTCCCGCGAAGAAGAAAAGCTCGAGCAGAGTTTACCGTTCCTGGCGACCGTGGGTTCGACCAGCCCCTATATCGGCCTGTTCGGGACCGTGTGGGGCATCATGAACTCCTTCCGCGGCCTGGCAAGTGCGCAACAAGCCACGCTGGCTACCGTTGCCCCCGGCATCGCCGAAGCGCTGATCGCCACGGCCATCGGCCTGTTCGCAGCCATTCCGGCGGTCATCGCATACAACCGCTTTGCGGCCCGCAGTGAAACGCTGATCAGCCGTTACTACACCTTCGCCGACGAGTTCCAGGCGATCCTGCACCGCAAAGTGCACACCAGCGAAGAGTAATCAGGTACAAGCCCATGGCCCGAGTTCGCCACAAACGCAAGCCCGTCGCCGAGATGAACGTGGTGCCCTACATCGACGTGATGCTGGTGCTGCTGGTCATCTTCATGGTGACGGCGCCCATGCTCAATCAGGGCGTGAAGGTCGATCTGCCCAAGGTTTCCAGCGAAGCCTTGCCGCAGGACAACAACGTCCAGATCCTCACCATTTCCATCAAGGCCGACAAGACCTACTACTGGAACCTTGGCAGCGAAGTCGATACCGACAAGCAAATGGACAAGGCTATGACCTTGCCGGCCATGACCGACGCCGTTACCAAGATCATCGCGGCCGGTCGCGACCAGGGCAAACAGACCCAGGTATTCATCCGTGGCGACAAGGCGGTGGACTACGGCGCGGTCATGGGTGCCATGGGCGGGCTGCAGAAAGCCGGTGTCGGTAACGTCGGCCTGATTACCGAGGCACCCTGATGCAACAGCGAGAGCCCTCTGCCTCGGAAAGCTACTTCTGGCCCAGTGTCTGGGCCATCGGCCTGCATGTGCTGGTGTTTGGCATGCTGTTCGCAAGCTTTGCCATGACGCCTGAACTGCCACCGTCCAAGCCGATCGTTCAGGCTACGCTCTATCAGCTCAAGTCCAAGAGCCAGGCGACTACCCAGACCAACCAGAAGATTGCCGGGGAAGCGAAGAAAACCGCTTCGCGTCAGACCGAGGTCGAGCAGCTTGAGCAGAAGAAGGTCGAGCAGGAAGCGGTGAAAGCCGCGGAACAAAAGAAAGCCGACGCTGCTCAAAAGGCCCAGGAGGCACGCGAGGCTGCCGAGGCCAAAAAGGCCGAGGACGCGGCCAAGGCTGCCGAAACGGCCAAAGCTGCTGAAGCCAAGAAAGCGGCCGAAGCCAAGAAGGCCGATGAGGCGAAGAAGGCTGCCGAGAAACAGCAAGCTGACATCGCTAAGAAAAAGGCTGAAGAAGAAGCGAAGAAAAAAGCCGAAGAAGAGGCCAAGAAGCAGGCCGCTGAAGAGGCGAAGAAGCAAGCTGCCGAGGAGGCCAAGAAGAAAGCCGCCGAGGATGCGAAGAAAAAAGCGGCCGAAGACGCCAAGAAGAAGGCGGCAGCGGCCGAAGAAGCGAAGAAGAAGGCAGCCGAGGACGCCAAGAAAAAGGCCGCAGCGGATGCCCAGAAGAAAAAGGCACAGGAAGCAGCTCGCAAGGCGGCTGAAGACAAGAAGGCACAGGCCCTGGCCGAGCTCTTGTCCGACACCACCGAGCGGCAGCAGGCGCTGGCCGACGAGCAGGGTGACCAGGTGGCCGGCGACTTCGACGACCTGATCCGTATGCGCGCGGCAGAAGGCTGGGCTCGCCCGCCATCGGCGCGTAAAGGCATGACGGTGGTACTGCAGATCAACATGTTGCCCGATGGCACCATCACCAGCGTCAGCGTGGCCCGGTCAAGCGGTGACGGCCCCTATGACAGCTCGGCGGTGGCAGCGGTGAAGAACATCGGTCGCCTGACTGAAATGCAGGGCATGAAGCCGAGCGATTTCAACCAATATCGCTCGTTCAAGATGACATTTACACCTGAGGATCTAGCGTTGTGATTAAACGTCTGAGAGGACTGCTGGTCATGCTGTGCTGCGTGGCAGGCATGGCCGTAGCAGAGGAAAAGAACATCCTGGTCACCAGTGGCAGTGACCGGGCAACGCCAATTGCAGTGGTGCCGTTCGCTGTTCAGGGTGGCAGTGTGCTGCCTGAAGACATGGCCGACATCATCGGCAACGACCTGCGCAACTCCGGCTACTACTCGCCCATCCCGCGCCAGAACATGATCAGCCAGCCCTCCCAGGCCAGCGAAGTCATCTTCCGCGACTGGAAGGCGCTGGGTGCCCAGTACGTGATGGTGGGCAGCATCGTGCCCTCCGGTGGTCGCCTGCAGGTGCAATACGCCCTGTTCAACGTCGCCACCGAGCAGCAGGTCCTGACCGGCAGCGTTGCCGGCACCACCGACCAGCTGCGCGACATGTCGCACTACATCGCCGACCAGTCGTTCGAGAAGCTCACCGGTATCAAGGGTGCCTTCTCCACGCGCATGCTGTACGTGACGGCCGAGCGCTTCTCTACGAACAACACGCGCTACACCTTGCAGCGTTCGGACTATGACGGTGCCCGCGCCGTGACCCTGCTGCAGTCCCGCGAGCCGATCCTGTCGCCGCGCTTCGCGCCCGATGGCAAACGCATCGCCTATGTATCGTTCGAGCAGAAGCGCCCGCGTATCTTCGTTCAACACATCGACACCGGTCGCCGTGAACAGGTCACCAACTTCGAGGGCCTCAATGGCGCACCTGCCTGGTCGCCCGATGGTTCGCGCCTGGCCTTCGTGCTGTCCAAGGATGGGAACCCGGACATCTATGTGATGAACGTGGCCTCGCGTCAGATCAGCCGCGTGACTGCCGGCCCTGGCATCAATACCGAGCCATTCTGGGGTAAGGACGGCAACACCCTGTACTTCACGTCCGACCGTGGCGGCAAACCGCAGATCTACAAACAGTCGGTCAGTGGCGGCAGCGCCGAGCGTGTAACGTTCGTGGGTAACTACAACGCCAACCCGAAACTCTCGGCAGACGAAAAGACCCTGGTGATGATTCACCGCCAACAGGGTTTCACCAACTTCAAAGTTGCCGCTCAGGACTTGCAACGCGGAAGTGTAAAGATTCTCTCGGAAACAAGTCTTGATGAGTCTCCCACTGTTGCGCCCAACGGCACCATGCTAATCTACGCCACCCGCCAGCAGGGCCGGGGAGTCTTGATGCTCGTGTCGCTTAATGGCCGCGTGAGGCTCCCACTTCCTACCGCTCAAGGCGAAGTCAGAGAACCGTCCTGGTCCCCTTACCTGAACTGATTGCGGCGTAATACGTTTTGCTTAACACACTGGGGTTTCATTAGGAGTTTCACGATGGAAATGCTGAAGTTTGGTAAATTCGCTGCGCTGGCTCTGGCCATGGCTGTGGCTGTAGGTTGCTCCTCCAAGGGCGGTGACAACGCAGGTGAAGGCGCTGGCGCCGTTGATCCGAACGCTGGCTACGGTGCCAACACCGGCGCAGTCGACGGTTCCCTGAGCGAAGAAGCCGCTCTGCGCGCAATCACCACCTTCTACTTCGAATACGACAGCTCGGACCTGAAGCCAGAAGCCATGCGCGCTCTGGACGTTCACGCCAAGGACCTGAAAGCCAACGGCAACCGCGTTGTCCTGGAAGGCAACACCGACGAGCGCGGCACCCGCGAGTACAACATGGCTCTGGGTGAGCGTCGTGCCAAGGCCGTTCAGCGCTACCTGGTTCTGCAGGGCGTTTCCCCTGCTCAGCTGGAAGTGGTTTCCTACGGCGAAGAGCGTCCAGTTGCTACCGGCAACGACGAGCAGTCCTGGGCTCAAAACCGTCGCGTAGAACTGCGTAAGTAAGTTCCTATGCGTAAGTGCCGCCGTGCAGTAACCGTCCTCGCACTCAGCCTGCCCCTTTCGGCGTGGGCTGCAGTCCCTGTAGTAGATGACAACACAGGCAGCTATCCGCCTGCGGGTTATGGCACGAGCGGCGCCTATGCCGGGTCAGGGGCTTCGGCCCCTGCCTCTGCACAGGGCCAGCTGTTCATGCAGCTGCAACAGATGCAGGATCAGCTTTCCCGCCAGCAAGGCATCATCGAAGAGTTGCAAAACGATGTGTCTCGCATGAAGCAGGAAAACCTGGAGCGATACCAGGACCTGGACCGTCGCATCAACAGTGGCGCCGCGCCTGCCGCGACCCCTGACAATTCTTCCGCCGGTGGTGCCTCTGGCGCCGCCGCGGGGGCTGCAGCCGGTGCTGCTGCCCAACAACCGGCCGCCAGTAGCGAGCCCGGTGATCCGGCCAAGGAAAAGCTCTACTACGATGCTGCCTTCGACCTGATCAAGCAAAAAGACTTCGACAAGGCCAGCCAGGCGTTCAACGCCTTCCTGCGCAAGTACCCCAACAGCCAATATGCCGGTAATGCACAGTATTGGCTGGGCGAAGTGAACTTGGCCAAAGGTGACCTGCAGGGTGCAAGCCAGGCATTCGCTCAGGTAAGCCAGAAGTACCCCAAGCACAGCAAGGTGCCAGACTCCTTGTACAAGCTGGCCGATGTCGAGCGTCGTCTCGGTCACACGGACAAGGTGAAGGGTATTCTCCAGCAGGTGGTGACCCAATATCCGGGCACATCGGCTGCGCAATTGGCGCAACGAGACCTGCAAAAGCTGTGAAGTGATGCGGCGCTTGCCTGCCGTTCGAAAGAAACCCGCGCCTGGCGCGGGTTTTTTCGTTAGAATCACCGCCCTTTTTTCGTAAACACGCTGTCACGGATAACGCTATGTCGAGTCCGTGCCAGTGCCTGACGGAGGCGGGCAGCCTGTTTTGCTGTCACGCCCGTGGCGATCATGCAAGATACATTACGCATCACCGAAGTCTTTTACTCATTGCAGGGTGAAACACGAACGGCTGGGCTGCCCACGGTATTCGTGCGGCTCACCGGTTGCCCCCTGCGCTGCCAATACTGCGACAGCGCCTATGCCTTCAGTGGCGGCACACTGCGCAGCCTCGATTCGATCCTTGAACAGGTGGCTGGCTTCAAGCCGCGTTATGTCTGCGTGACGGGCGGTGAGCCCCTTGCCCAGCCTAACGCCTTGCCCCTGTTGCAGCGCCTGTGCGATGCCGGTTACGAGGTTTCGCTGGAAACCAGCGGCGCGCTCGATATCGCCGGCACCGACACCCGTGTCAGCCGCGTCGTCGACCTGAAAACCCCGGGTTCGGAAGAATCGCACCGCAACCGCTATGAGAACATTGAGCACCTGACGCCCAACGACCAGGTCAAGTTCGTCATCTGCTCTCGCGAAGATTACGACTGGGCGGTGTCCAAGCTGATCCAGTACAACCTGGCCGAGCGCGCCGGCGAAGTATTGTTCTCGCCGAGCCACCACCAGGTGAGCGCCACTGACCTGGCTGACTGGATCGTTGCCGACAACTTGCCTGTCCGTTTTCAGCTTCAGCTGCACAAGCTGTTGTGGAACGACGAACCTGGGCGCTGAGCAAGAGAGTGAGACATGACTGATAAACGCGCAGTAATTCTTCTGTCCGGTGGCCTGGACTCGGCAACGGTAGTGGCCATGGCCAAGGCCCAGGGCTATGCCTGCTATACCATGAGCTTCGATTACGGCCAGCGTCACCGCGCCGAGCTTAACGCCGCTGCACGGGTCGCCCAGGACCTGGGCGTGGTAGAGCACAAGGTGATTGGGCTGAACCTGGATGGCATCGGTGGCTCGGCCCTGACTGACAGCAGCATCGATGTGCCGGAAACGCCGGGCGAGGGTATCCCGGTGACCTACGTGCCAGCGCGCAACACGGTGTTTCTGTCGCTGGCGCTGGGCTGGGCTGAAGTGCTGCAAGCCCGTGACATTTTCATCGGGGTCAACGCCGTGGATTATTCCGGCTACCCGGACTGCCGCCCCGAGTTCGTCGAAGCTTTCGAGCGCATGGCCAACCTGGCCACCAAGGCAGGCGTCGAAGGGCAGGGTTTCCGCATTCAGGCACCCTTGCAGAACATGAGCAAAGCCCAGATCGTCCAGGCCGGCGTGGCGCACGGGGTCGACTATAGCCTGACCGTATCGTGCTACCAGGCTGATGACGACGGGCGTGCTTGTGGCAGGTGCGACAGCTGCCGCCTGCGGGCTGAGGGCTTCAAGGCAGCCGCCGTGGCGGACCCGACGCGCTATTTTTAAGAAATTTTACCGAGGGGTGTTGATTTCTCTATAGAAATCAGTATTATACGCGCCATCCAACGGGTCGTTAGCTCAGTTGGTAGAGCAGTTGGCTTTTAACCAATTGGTCGTAGGTTCGAATCCTACACGACCCACCATCTTCGCAGCGGTTGCGAATACTTCAGCTAGACCACAGGGTCAGCGCCAAGTCTAGCAACCGTATGAATCGAGCAGTCAGCTCGCTTCTGTGTGAAATCTGTACGAAAAGCCCGCCCCTATCGGCGGGCTTTTTCGTTTCTGGTCAAAGCGCTTGGCCTATGGCCTGTCTGGCAGAGACTCTGCCTTTTTCACAGGCAGTGTTCTACATGCAAGTGCCCTCTGATGAAGTCTCAACGGGCGACTCCCTAGTGCAGGTGTACTAGATAGCCCTTTGCCCAATACTGCGGATGGGAAAATTCTCTGTCTAAGTAATGGCAGAGAGATGGCCAGTCATGCGCTCCCCAGTGAAACATCTGCTGTCGCTTGCACTCCTGTTAGGCGCCTTACCCGTCCACGCGGACAATGCCCCGAAGGGCGACTACTGGGTCGTTCATCATCAAGCCAGCCTGGGCAAGAGCAAGGCATACCTTGTAGACGGCGACCCCGGAAACATCTACGAGCGCCCCGGCGGCGTCAAATCCGTCGGCGTCTATCTGTTTGACCAGCAGCCCGGCAAGCCCGATTTCACGGTCTACGACGTCGAAGTCGACTGCAAGAACAAGCGGGCTCGTGTCACAGGAGCGCTTGACTTCAGCAGCGTGGCCAATACCTTGCGCAAGGCCAAGTTCTCCAACCAATGGCAGGGCGATCAACAACCGTGGTTGGCGCAAAGCCGTGATTTCATCTGTAAGCCAGCTGAGCGCCAAGCCCTCAAGATGGAGCACTTGGGCGTAATGTCAGCTTCGGAGTTGAGCCGCTCTGGCCCGAAGCTATTCGAGATACTGACACGCGAGGCGCTCAGGGCCGAGATCATCAGGCAGATCGATGACGCCTTCACACAGATGCCTGCCAAGTAACTGTCCACCAAGGAGAGAAGCCATGATCCGTCTGCTTGTGTTATGCCTGGGCGCTGTACTGCTTGGCGGATGCTCGTCGCTGGAGGCAACCAGTGCGTGGAAAGGCCGCCCGGTCGGCGAGCTGATCGATTACTTTGGCGTGCCCAGGATCATCATGGTGGCGCCTGATCAGGACATGGTGGTGCTCAGGTACGTGCGCGACAGCACGTATATTTCCCGGGAGGCTGCGGGCACCTATACCGGCCCTGAAAATGGCCAATTGGTGCACCGCGAGTATTGGCAGGATGTCGAGCACTCAGGCAGTTGCGAGATCAACGTTTTTGTCGACAGGGCGCACGTGGTGCAGAAAGTCAGGGCCAATGGTCGCTGTGCGGTCATTGACATGGCGCCCAAGGCGTAGCCCGGCAGTGGGAGGCAGGCACCGGGCGAATGCTCGCTGAGCGATTACCGATTTCGCCCCCCTTCATCATTGATTAAAAAAGCTTCCATCACAGGCAATAGCCATTGCGGATGCGTTTCATGAGGTGAATGATCAGCCAGTGCCAAGTTCAACAGCTGCGCCCCAGGCACTTGCTCTACCAACTCCAGTGCATTGGCTCGTGAAACCAGGCGATCACGATCGCCACGCACCACCAGCAATGGCGCGGTAATGCCCCCGACGCTGGCTGCGGGATAGCCGTGCTCACTGTCATCTAGCCACAACCCTCGGACGGCCTCCAGCAACCTTGCAAAGTCCGGTTGTGGGTTGATCGCCTCATAGCGAGCCACATCGTCGGCAAACAGGCCGCGCCACTTCGCGGCGGTGATGCCTTCGTACAGGGCCCGCGCAGGGTCGTTCTCTCCCAGCGCCCATTGAGCCCCAATGGTGACGAGTCGATCGACCGTGACGGCCTGCGAGGCGGCCATGCGCAGCGCGACGATTCCGCCATCGCTGTGCCCGATCAGGGTGACGCGTTCAAGCGCCAGGTGATCGATTACCCGCTCTACGTCGTGCTGCATGCGCGCATAGGTGAGTGGTGCGCCGCCTAGGGTAGACATGCCCTGGCCGCGGCTGTCGATGCCGATCACGCGCCAACGGCGGGCCAAGTGCGGGGTGATGGCATTGAAGCTTTCAATATGGCCAAGGCCGCCATGCAGCAGGATCAACGCGGGTGCGTCGGCTGCACCCAGTTGTTCGTAGTAAAGGCGTGCATCATCGACGGTGAGGTACTCGCCGCCCCGGTGGGTGAAGACAGTCATGTCGAAGTTGTCCATGTCGTCAGATGTTGGATCGGGCGACAGTGTACCGAGTTGCCCGCTTGAGCCCAATAAATCCAACCTATCGGGGCTTTTTATCGGGTCATCAACCTTGCGCACCGCACCTCTCGCCAGCCATGCTGTCAAAATGCCAACAACGCTGTTTTGACGTTCTCACGATCGTGTTATCCCAGCGCTACTTTCTCTTCATCAAGCTGCCGGAGACACCATGGCCGATTTGATCTTTGCGCAGCCTTTCGAAGCTGTAGGTTGCAAGCAATGCCGTGAGATGGCGGACCTGGGGTTCGGCATCACAATGGCCTTTCAACCTATCGTTCACCAGCCTTCGGGTAAACCCTACGCCTACGAGGCGTTGGTCAGAGGTGTCGGGGGGGAGGGGGCTGCGCAGGTGCTGGCCAAGGTCACACCCGATAACCTGTATCGCTTCGACCAGGCTTGCCGGGTCAAGGCCATCGAAAAAGCCTCCGAGCTTGGGCTCAACCGTGTGCAGGATTGCAAGCTCAGCATCAACTTCCTGCCCAACGCCGTGTACCGCCCCGCCACCTGTATCCGCGCGACGCTCGAGGCCTCCAGGCAGTTCGATTTTCCGGCCGACAGGCTGATTTTCGAAGTGACCGAAGGCGAACGGGTCGAGGACACCGAACACCTGAAGTCCATTTTCCGCGAGTACGACCGGCAGGGCTTCACCACGGCCATTGATGATTTCGGCTCAGGCTATTCGGGCCTGAACCTGCTTGCCGAGTTTCAACCGGACCTCCTGAAGCTGGACATGGCGCTGACACGCAACCTTGGCGCCGACCCGGTGCGTCAGGCGATCGTGGCAGGCATCGTGCTGGTGGCGCGGCGGCTGGACATTCTGTTGGTCGCTGAGGGCGTGGAAACAGCAGCCGAGTGCCAGGCGTTGGCCGCGCTGGGTATCGAGCTGATGCAAGGTTACTATTTTGCCCGCCCTGAAATCGAAGCGCTGCCGCTGATCGAACGCCTGCGTGGCTGAGTCCTGATGCTCATTCGGCCCACTCGGGGTCGCCGGTAAATACGACCGTCAGCCAGCGATTGGGCCCTTCGCCGCCGATGGCCTCGCCGATCTCGTTGCGCCAGGCATCCCACTGCTCGATGGTCTTGGCCGCCATCTGCGGCGGCACGATGAAGTACAGCTCAATCTCCCGCGAGCGTCCCACCTTGGCCACATAGGCGCGGTAGGACTGCAGGCCATGGCGTTCGACGAAAGCCTGCGCAACCGCGTCTACGTGCTGCTTGAGATCGCCCGGCGTGACGAGAAAGATATCCGCCAACGCCTGGCGAACGACCGACATTGGCAAGGGTACGATCACCAGGCAGACCAGTGCCAGCACGGCCGGGTCGATGTAGGGCGATACCCATTCAAGCGATGTGCCCTGCACGGCATAGCCAAAGCAGAAGGCGATCAACAGCGCCGCCGTGATGCTGGCGGACATCACCCAGCCCTTCACGTCCATGGCGACGAAGTCCGACCGCAGCTTGCGGTTGGCCTTGCCCTCGATCACCGCGATGCTCACGCAGGCGGTGACGGTGAGCGCCGCATAGACCATGGCGATACCAAACTCCAGGTGACGTCCACCTTCCAGCAGGCTGCTCACAGCGTTGATCAGGGCGTAGATGGCAACACCGCTGAGCAGGATGCCATTGAGTGCCAGCACCATCGGTTCCAGGTGCCAGAAGCCCATGGTGAAGCGCTCGCGCAGTTTGCGCGACATCTGCAGGCTGCTGGCATGGGAAGTGATCAGCCTGACCACCATCAACGACAGCCCGCTCATGCTGGCATCCACCAGCGAGTAGACGCCGTCGAACACGATGGAAAACGAGCCCGATGCCAAGCCAAAGGCAATGCCGATGCTGGCGATGAACAGGGTGACCGCGATCGAGGTGCGCAGCAGGCCCTGCTCACTGGTGATATCGAAGAAACCGGGTGGGGTTGAGCTGTGCATGGTCGGTACGCGTCATCCCTCGGCGATACAGTTGGGCGGCGCCGCTCTGAACGCCTTGGTCAACCAGGCCAGGTACACCAGGCCCAGCGTGGCCCAGACCCCGCCGAACAGCAGCGAGTGCATGTTCAGGTCCAGCCACAGCGAAACGATGATACAAAAGCCTGTGGTGGGCAGTACCAGGTACTTCAGCTGGTTGGCCAGCCCTCGGCGATTGCCCTCTCGCAGGTAGCAGTGATTGATCACCGACAAGTTGACGAAGCTGAACGCCACCAATGCACCGAAGTTGATGATGGAGGTGGCGGTGACCAGGTCGAAGAAGATGGCCGACAGCGAAATCCCCCCCACCACGGCAATGTTCAGTACTGGGGTCTTGTAGCGTGAATGCAACCGCGCAAAAACGCTCGCGGGTATGACCTTGTCACGGCCCATTACATATAGCAGGCGCGACACGCTGGTCTGCGACGCCAGCCCCGAGGCGATGGTGTTGATCACCGTGCACGCGATGAAGACCGACTGGAACAGCTTGCCGCCCACGTACAGAGCGATTTCCGGCAGCGCCGCTTCCTGATCGTGAAAGCGTGCCATGGTGGGGAAGTAGGCCTGAATGAAGTAGGAAACGGTGATGAATACAACGCCGCCGATCAATGCCGTGAGGAAGATGGCCCGCGGTATGGTTTTGGCTGGGTCGCGCGTTTCCTCGGACAGGCACGTGACCGCATCGAAACCCAGGAATGAGAAGCACAGAATGGTTGCACCAGCGGCCAGGGCGCTCAGGTGGGTCTGCTGGTCGGCGAAGGGCAACAGGCTCCATGCGGTGCCCAGGCCTTCGCCCTGGTCCAGCCCGCGTACGCACAGGTAGATGAACACCGCGATGATCGCCACCTGCACGCCAACGAACAGCAGGTTGAAATGCGCAACCAGATTGACGCTGCGCATGTTGATCAGGCTGATCAGGGACACGAAGGCCACGACCCAGACCCACTGTGGCACCTCGGGGAACATGGCAGACAGGTACAGTTTGGCCAGCAAGGCGTTGACCATGGGCAGCAACAGGTAGTCCAGCAAGGAAGACCAGCCTACCAGGAAGCCCACGTGTGGATTGATGGCACGTTGGGTGTAGGTGTAGGCCGATCCCGACTGGGGAAAGCGCTTGACCAGGGTTCCGTAGCTGACTGCCGTGAACAGGATGCCGGCCAGGGCCAGTATATAGGCGCTCGGTACGTGCCCAGCGGTGATGCCTGACACGATGCCGAAGGTGTCGAACACGGTCATGGGCGTCAGGTAAGCCAGGCCAATGATGATCACATGCCACAAACGCAAGGTCTTGCGCAGTTGGCCGGCTTCGGGTGCGTTGGGTTCAGGCTGCATGCTGACGGGGCTCCTGGGCGAGGGCTTGAAAGACAGGCACAGCGAAGGGCGCAGGCAGCAGCGGCGAGCGGGTGGGCTCCATATTGTTCACCTTTATGTTGGAGCAGCAGAGGCGTGACTGGATCACGCAAGTGATCAAAATAAAAAACGATAGGGTCTTGGGTGTCAAGTTAAACATGACAAGGTGTTTCGAATGCGCGATTTTTATCGATAAAACCGCAAACTCAAGCGTTTCTAACGTCGTTTTTGTGAATGCAAATGACATAAGCGTGTTCGTAAAAATTGACATCTTTGAAGTGGGCCTGTCCAACGGGCCGCCCTGCCTTTCCAGTGGCGCGGCCGCCAATCATCCTGGCCTTCGGTGATATGCTGCATTTTCCTGGCTGCGCAGGCGATGTGCGAGCCTTTATGGACATCAATCGGTTTAATTCATGACGAAGACTTCAGTAGCAATCCTGTCCGGCGTAGCGGTGGCCGTTGTCGCAGTGGTCGTTGGCGGAGCCTGGTACACCGGCAAGCAACTGCCGGGTGAGCTGGACCATGCCTTGGCCCTGAGCAACGCGCAGCTGCAAAAGTCACTGGTGAACACAGGTGGTAGCGTACGCATCGAGTTGGTATCGCTGGACCAGCGTTGGTTCAGCAGCACGGCACACTACCGTGTGATCGCTCGCGATGTGCATGCCAACAGCCAACAGGTGGTAAATTTTGATGTAGGCGTGACCGATCAGATCGAGCACGGCCCGTTCCCATGGTCTCGCGTCAAGACCCTCAGGTTGTTGCCAGTGTTGGCGCTGAGCAATACCACGCTGGACAAGGACGAAGTCACGGCGCCTTGGTACGCAGCCGCCGGTGACCGCGTGCCGTTCAGCGCCCAGACCAGCATGGGGTACGGCGGCAGTGTCGACAGCCAGGTTCACCTGGCGCCGGTCAAGCTCGAGGATGCCAACGGCACCAGCCTGGCGTTCTCGGGCATGGAACTTGGGGTCAGCGGGGATCGCGATGGCAAGGATTCGCGCTTCCATGGCGAGGCCGACCACTTCCTGATGAAACTGGTAAGTGAAGACCAGCCGCCCGTCATCTTTGAACTCAATGGGCTGAAGTTGGGTGGCAAGCTGGCGGCGACTGCGCATGACAACCTGTTCACGGGCAACGCTGACCTGTATCTGGCAGAGACCAAGGTCACTCTCGGGCCCAGGCAACAGGCGCTGGTCATCAAAGGGGGCGAGCTCAGTACCCTGCAAAGCCTCGAAGGCCCCGACACCTTTGGCGGGCGCGTTGAATACAAACTCGGGGACATCACTTGGGATGGGCGAGCGGTCGGTAAGGCCCAGATGATCGTCGGCTTCAAGTCCATCCATGCGCCCGCGCTGCAAGCGCTGAGCAACTGGTATGCAGCGCATTTGCCTGAGTTCGAGGCCGCGGCAACTGCCGGGCAGTCGGCGCCACAGATCAACATGACCGAAGCCGAAAAGGCCAAGTTCCAGGGCGACTTGCGCACGCTGCTGGCGGCAAAACCCAAGGTGGCGCTCGAAGACTTGAGCCTCAAGACCGCCAATGGCGAGAGTCACTTCAATGTGGCAATGGACTTCGATGCGCCGTCTTCCTTCGACTTGCCACAAGATCAGGCGCTAAAGCAGATGGTGACGCAGGTCACCGGCAAGCTGTCCTTGTCCAAGCCGATGCTAGGGGACCTGGCCACCTTGCAAGCGCTGCTGGACGGTCAGACCGATGCCCAGGCCATCGCTACGCAGTCTGGCCAGGCAGGGGAAATGGTCGGTTTGATGGCCGTGCAAAGCGGCCTGGCCACGGTGGAGGGCGATAAAGTGATCAGCGCGTTGCACTACGCCGATGGCATGGTTGATTTCAACGGCCAAAAAATGACGCTCGAAGCCTTTGCCGCGTTCGTTAACACGCAGCTGGCAATGCTCTCGCCGCAGCGCTGACAGCCCGGCGCTACCTGCCCTTGGGCCGCTGGCGCGAGGGCAGGTAGGGGTTGGATAAAAACCGCTTTAGAAATCTCGGGTTTCTCTGTAGCCTTCGGCCTCCATAATAATCCGCGCCCGCAGAGGGCCGTGGCGGCCTGCGCCGTCCGGCGCCCTTAGCCGATCTGTCAGGGCCGGGTGATACACTCGATTTGATGCGCGCACGCGCCTGCAGGTCCAGCGATCATGACCCAGATTTCCGAACGCTTGTTGGTTCAGGCTCACCTTGACGCCAAGCAGCCCAATCCGCTGACAGACGAGCAGCAGGCCGAATACCGTGCGGCCATCGCTGCCGAGCTCAAGGCGCAAAATGCCGTGCTGGTTGCTCATTACTACTGCGACCCGGTCATCCAGGCCCTGGCGGAGGAAACCGGCGGCTGTGTGTCCGACTCGCTGGAAATGGCTCGTTTTGGCAAGCAGCACCCTGCCGAGACCGTGATCGTGGCAGGCGTGCGCTTCATGGGCGAAACCGCCAAGATTCTTACGCCTCACAAGCGCGTGCTGATGCCCACCCTCGAAGCGACCTGCTCGCTCGACCTGGGTTGCCCCATCGAAGAATTCTCTGCCTTCTGTGACCAGCACCCCGAGCGTACCGTGGTGGTTTACGCCAACACGTCCGCTGCCGTGAAGGCACGGGCCGATTGGGTGGTCACCTCCAGTTGCGCGCTGGAGATCGTCGAAAGCCTGATGGACAATGGCGAGACCATCATCTGGGGCCCGGATCAGCATTTGGGTCGCTACATCCAGAAGCAGACGGGTGCCGACATGCTGCTGTGGGACGGTGCCTGCATCGTTCATGAGGAGTTCAAGTCGCGTCAGCTCGCCGACATGAAGGCCCTGTACCCGGACGCTGCGGTGCTGGTCCATCCCGAGTCGCCGGAGTCGGTGATCGACCTGGCGGATGCCGTGGGCTCCACCAGCCAACTGATCAAGGCTGCCCAGACGCTACCGAACAAAACCTTCATCGTCGCCACCGACCGCGGCATCTTCTACAAGATGCAGCAGCTGTGCCCGGACAAGGTATTTGTGGAAGCCCCCACCGCCGGTAACGGCGCGGCCTGCCGCAGCTGCGCCCACTGCCCGTGGATGGCGATGAATACGCTGGAGCGCGTGCTCGATTGTCTGCGCAATGGCGGCGACGAGATCTTCGTCGACCCAGCCTTGGTGCCCAAAGCCATCAAGCCGCTGAACCGGATGCTGGATTTCACCCAGGCGGCCAGGTTGAAGCTTTCCGGGAACGCGTGAGGCAAGCGCTGGCTTAAACGCTCATGTTGGCGCAATTACCCTCGTAGAAAAACCTCTATAGGAGCGGTCCGGCGCCCCGGCGAGACCGCTCCCACAGGCGCGCTGCTAAGCCTTGTGAGCGGTTCCGCTCCAGCCCCTAGAACGCCTCAGCGCCCCATCATCTCCCGCACCATGCGCTGCTGCTCCAGGACCTCTCGCTGGCGCTGGTCGATCTGCGAAGCCAGCGGGAAATTCCCCCCAGCGCGGCGCTTGGCATAGTCGAGCTGCTGAATGGCCTGATCGAAGTCCCCCACCAAGGTGAAGTATTCCGCACGCGCCCGGTGCAGGCCGATGGTATTGCCCGATAAGCCCCGCACCTCGGCCATGTCGTACCACACATCCGGATCATCCGGGCGGCTCTTGATGAGGTCGTTCAATACCTGCTCCGCCTCGGCCGGCTTGTTCTGCTTGACCAACAGGTCGGCGCGCACCTGCTTGAGCGGGTAATTACCCGGGTACAGCCCCTGCATACGCTCGGCCCGTTGCTGTGCATCGGCCAGGCGATTGTTGGTGATATCCAGGTCGATCTGCGCCAGGTTGTAGGTAATGTCATTGGGCGCCTTGGCCAGCAGCGGCTTGAGCATCTCCCGAGCCTCGTTGAGCTGACCACCCTTGATCTGTGCCAGCGCCAGCCCATAGCGCGCCGCATCGAGCTTGGGGTCTTCGTCGAGCTGGGCGCGAAAACGCTTGGCCGCAAGCCCCGGCGTACCCTCATACGTCAGCGCTACCCGGGCACGGATCAGCTGATAGCGCAGGCTGTCTTCCACACCGCCTTTCGGCGCCTGCTCGGCTCGGTTACGGGTGTCGGCGATACGCGACTCGGTTACCGGGTGCGTCAGCAGAAATTCCGGCGGCTTGGCGTCGTAACGGTACTGACGCGCCAGGCGTTCGAACATGGTCGGCATGTTGCGCGGGTCGTAGCCAGCCTTTTCCAGGTTCTGGATGCCGATGCGGTCAGCTTCCTGCTCGTTTTGCCGGGAGAACCTGCGCTGTTCCTGAATCGCTGCCGCCTGGGTGCCAGCAATCATGCCGATGCCGGCATCCCCAGCGCCACCGGCCGCCAGCACGATACCGGTAAGCAATGCCGCCATCATCGGCAACTGCATGCGCTGCTGGGCCTCGATGCCCCGGGCGAAATGCCGCTGGGACAAGTGCGCCAGTTCGTGCGCCAGTACCGAGGCGTACTCGCCCTCGGTCTGCGCATTGAGGAACAGGCCGCCGTTAACACCCACGATGCCGCCTGGCGCTGCAAACGCGTTGAGTTCGCGGCTGTCGATCAGGATGAATTCCAGGCGACGGTCCTGCAACTGGCTGGTTTCGGCCAGGCGGTACACGCTGGTTTCCACGTAGTCCTTGAGCTGCGGGTCGTTGAGCTGGTTGACCTGGCCGCGCAACAGGCTCAGCCAGGCACGGCCAAGCTGGTGTTCCTGCTGGGGCGAGACGATCGCCGAACTGGCGTCACCCAGCGACGGCAGGTCGTCAGCATGGCCAGGCAGGGCCATCAGGCAGGCCAGCGTCAGCAGGGTAGGGCGCAGTAGATTCATGCACGAAGCTCGCGTCGGTCAAAGATTGCTACTGTAGCGGGCTCACACGTTGGCGACCAGTGGCGCTATCCTAGGCGGCCGATCAGGCCGTAGGCCGGCATTGCCCTGGAGAGCCCCATTGATGAGCACCCCCCTGACCTGTGACGCCGAGCTCGATGCCAGCGGGCTGAACTGCCCGTTACCACTGCTCAAGGCCAAGATGGCGCTCAATGGGCTGGCCAGTGGTGCCGTACTCAAGGTCATCGCCACCGACGCAGGTTCCCAACGCGACCTGCGCACCTTTGCCAAACTGGCCGGTCATAGCCTGTTGCACGAAACGGCCGAGGCCGGTACCTACACCTACTGGCTGCGCAAGGCCTGAGTCCCACAAGGATCGTTCATGTTCAAAGTGCTACGCGACTGGGTCCAACGCTACTTCTCCGATGAAGAAGCGGTGGTGCTGGCGGTCTTGCTGTTTCTGGCGTTCACGGCGGTGCTCACGCTGGGCGGGATGCTGGCGCCGGTGTTGGCGGGCATGGTGCTGGCGTTTCTCATGCAAGGGCTGGTCAACGCCCTGGAGCGCCTGCGAGTGCCTACAAAACTGGCGGTCCTGCTAGTATTTGCCCTGTTCATGGGCGCACTGGCGGTGTTCATGCTGGTATTGGTGCCGCTGCTGTGGCACCAGCTGATCACCCTGTTCAACGAGCTGCCAGGCATGCTTGGTAAATGGCAGTCATTGCTGCTCCTGCTGCCAGAGCGCTATCCGCACCTAGTGTCGGACGAGCAGGTGCTGCATGCCATCGAGTCGGTCCGCGGCGAGATCGGCAAGTTCGGGCAATGGGCGCTTACCTTCTCCCTGTCCAGCCTGCCGCTGCTGGTCAACGCCATGATCTACCTGGTGCTGGTGCCGATCCTGGTGTTCTTCTTCCTCAAGGACCGTGAGCTGATTGGCCGCTGGGTCAGTGGCTACCTGCCGCGTCAGCGCACCTTGCTCAACCGCGTGGGCAGCGAGATGAACCGGCAGATCGCCAATTACATTCGGGGCAAGGGCATCGAAATTCTGATCTGCGGCATTGCGACCTACATCGCGTTCATCACCCTGGGCCTGAACTATGCTGCGTTGCTGGCCCTCCTGGTCGGGCTGTCAGTGGTGGTGCCCTATGTCGGGGCGGTGGTGGTCACCGTGCCGGTGACGCTGATTGCCCTGTTCCAGTGGGGCTGGGGAGACCAGTTCATCTACCTGATGACGGTCTACGCGATCATCCAGGCGCTCGATGGCAACGTGCTGGTACCGCTGCTGTTCTCCGAGGCGGTGAGCCTGCACCCGGTGGCGATCATCTGCGCGGTCTTGCTGTTCGGTGGGTTGTGGGGGTTCTGGGGGATTTTCTTCGCCATCCCGCTGGCTACCCTGATCAAGGCCGTGCTGGACGCCTGGCCTCGCCAGGAGCCCAGCGTGTCGCCCTTGCTCTGACAGGCTTGGGCTGCACCGAGGTTGGCGCAGCCCCTGCTTCGATCAGGCCTGGTTCAGCGTCTGGGCCGCGGCCAGTACCGCATCCACATGGCCGGGTACCTTCACCCCACGCCATTGCTGACGTAGCACACCGTCTTTGTCGATCAGGAAGGTGCTGCGGTCCACGCCCATGTATTCCTTGCCGTACAGCTTTTTAAGCTTGATCACGTCGAACAGCTGGCACAGGGCTTCGTCCTTGTCGCTGATCAACTCGAACGGAAAGCCCTGCTTGGCCTTGAAGTTCTCGTGGGACTTCATGCCGTCGCGCGAGACGCCGAGCACCACGGTATTGGCGGCTTCGAAGGCGCCATGCTGGTCGCGAAAGCCCTGGCCCTGAGTGGTACAGCCTGGAGTACTGTCCTTCGGATAGAAATACACCACCACCTGGCGGCCCTTGAGCGCCGACAGGCTGACCGTCTGCCCGCTGGTCGCCTGGGCAGTGAAGTCGGGGACAGGTTGGTCGAGTGCAACGGCCATGGGAACCTCCTCAGACAGGGTTTTGTGGGCGCCAGGGTTCGATCAGGGCGTCCAGGTTCAGCGCGTCGGCAAAGTCCAGGAACTGGTCGCGCAGCCAGCTGATCTGGGTGCCGGCCGGCAAGATCACCGTGAACTGAGCGTTGAGCATGCTGCTGCCGGTCTGCGGTGCCAGGTAGGTGTCGCAGGTCATGGCTTCGAGCTCGACACGGTGATCGAGGAAGAACTGGCACAGCTCGTTGATGATGTCAGGGCGGTAGGCGGCGCTGACATAGGCCACGTAGGGCAGGGCCTGCGGGCGCACTTCCTGGTCGGCGCTGCGCACCACGTCCAGGGTCAGGCCATGCTTCTTGCCAAGGCCAGGCAGCATGGCCTCAAGGCGCGCCAGGGCATCCCAGCTGCCGCCGACCTGCAAGACCAGTGCGCTGGTCTCGCCATGGCGGCTCAAGCGAGAGGTAACCACCGCGCAGCGGTTTTCGAAGGCTGCGCGGCTCAGTACATTGGCCAGCTCCATGGGGTTGGGCCCCAAGGCGCTGATGACGAGGAATTGTTCGCGGACAGTGGGGGTGGACATGCAGCATTCCTAAAGCGATGAGCGGTCGGTGCAGGACGGGCGAAAGCCTCCTGTAGGCAGCGCTCGGCACTCGCAGGCGAGGACGGGGCGCTGGCGGGGAGCAGGGTCTACGGCCCGGCGGGCCGTGCTGCACCGATCAAAGCATCAAGGGTAGCGAAATAAGGCGCCGAGGGGAATGCTCCGCCCGCCTGCTTCGCTTGTGCAAGGCCGATGCCCCCAGTACCATTACCGCTCTCTTTTTCCGGCAGGAGCAGATACATGATTGCGGGCAGTATGGTGGCACTGGTCACTCCCATGGATGCACAAGGGCGTGTTGACTGGGGCAGCCTCGACAAACTTGTAGACTTCCACCTGGAAAACGGCACCCACGCCATCGTCGCCGTCGGCACCACCGGTGAGTCCGCCACGCTGGATGTCGAAGAACACATCCTGGTCATCAAGCACGTGGTCGAGCGCGTCAAGCGCAGCAAGACCCCGATCCCGGTCATCGCCGGCACCGGTGCCAACTCCACTGCCGAAGCCGTGCACCTGACCCAGAACGCCAAGAATGCCGGCGCCGATGCCTGCCTGCTGGTCGTGCCGTACTACAACAAGCCGACCCAGGAAGGCCTGTACCAGCACTTCAAGCACGTTGCCGAATCGGTCGACATCCCGCAGATCCTGTACAACGTGCCAGGCCGCACCTCCTGCGACATGCAGGCCGAAACCGTAATCCGCCTCTCGACGGTGCCCAACATCATCGGCATCAAGGAAGCCACCGGTGACATGGCCCGCGCCAAGGCCATCATCGAGGGCGTTTCCAGCGACTTCATCGTGCTGTCCGGTGACGATCCAACCGCCGTCGAGCTGATCCTGATGGGCGGCAAGGGCAACATTTCGGTCACGGCCAACGTCGCCCCGCGGCAAATGGCCGACCTGTGCGAGGCCGCCCTTGAGGGCAATGCCGAGAAGGCCCGCGCAATCAACGACACGCTCATGCCCTTGCACAAAGACCTGTTCTGCGAGTCCAACCCGATCCCCGTCAAATGGGCGCTGGTCGAGATGGGCCTGATGAAAAAAGGCATTCGCCTGCCACTGACCTGGCTCAGCGAAGGCTGCCACGACAAAGTCCGTACTGCCCTGCGCCAGTCCGGCGTACTGGTTTAAGAGGAAGTACCCTGCATGAAGCGACTGGCTGGCCTTTCTGCCCTTGCCCTGATCATCTCCAGCACCAGTGGGTGCGGCTGGCTGTGGGGCGAGGATGGTTATTTCCGCGACCGCGGCAGCGATTACCTGCAGGCGCACTCGACCGCGCCCATGCAGCTGCCCTCGGACGTCAGCGGCGTCAAGCGCCTCGACCCCCTGCTGCCCATCCCGCGCAACGTTGCCGACGACAATGTCAGCGGTGAGTACGAAGTGCCGCGTCCGCAGCCGCTGACCGGCGGTGCGGGCCAGGCCAACGACTACAGCTTGCAGCGCAGCGGCAGCAGCCGTTGGGTGCTGGCCCAGCACGCCCCGGCCGAAGTCTGGCCGGTGGCGCGTCAGTTCTTCGAGGACAACGGCTTCCGTATTGCTCAAGAGCGCCCGCAAACGGGCGAATTCAGCACCACCTGGCAGCGTTTCGACGAACTCTCGGCCTCCCTTGGTCAGCGCCTGGCCAGCACGGCCAGCAGCAACGACAGCGAAGTGCGCGTGCGTGTGCGCATGGAGCCCGGCGTGCAGCGCAACACCTCCGAGGTGTACGTGGTCACCGTCGAGCGCCCGGCTGGTAGCAGCGCCGAACCCGACTTCCCGTCCAGCTCCACCAACACCGGCGCCGACGCCCTGCTGGTCGACGAGTTGCTCGCCAGCATGAACCGCAGCGCCGAGAAGGGCGGTTCGGTGTCGCTGCTGGCCGAACGTGATTTCGATGTGCCCAACCGCGTCAGCCTGAGCGAAGACGGCAGTGGCAACCCGGTCCTGAACGTGGGCGCCGACCTGGATCGCGCCTGGTCCAGCGTGGGTCGTGCCCTGGAGCAGGGTGGCCAGTGGCGGGTCGAGGACATCAACCGCAGCCTGGGCCTGTACTACATCAACCTGTCTGAAAAACCCGAAGACAAGGAGAACAAGCCTGGCTTCTTCGGTCGTGTGTTCGGCAGCGAGCCCACCAAGGAAGAGCGCGAAGCCCGTGCCGAGCGCTATCAGGTACGCCTGAGCAAAGTGGGTGAGAACGTGCAGGTCACGGTCGAGAAGAACATCAACACCGTGGCTCCGGCCGATGTCGCTCGCCGTGTGCTGAGCGCCATTCAGGACCACCTGGGTTAAGTGCGCTTCGCCGTACTTGGAAGCGGTAGCCAGGGAAACGGCACGCTGATCGCCAGTGGTGATACCTACATCCTGGTCGATTGCGGCTTTTCTTTGCGCGAGACCGAGCGGCGCCTGGCGCTGCTCGGTGTGTCGGCCGCTCAGCTGAGCGCCGTGCTGGTCACCCACGAACATGCCGACCACGTGCATGGGGTTGGTCTGCTGTCACGGCGCTACAATGTACCGGTCTACCTGAGCCAAGGCACCTTGCGCGGGCTGCGCAAGCCGGTGGAAGTGGCCGGTTTCCTGGCGTGCGGCCAGCGCCTGAGCGTCGGCAGCCTGGAGGTTACGGCATCGCGCGTTGAGCACGATGCCCACGAACCGTTGCAGTACGTGGTCAGCGACGGTACACGCCGTTTCGGCATGCTGACGGACCTGGGCTCGTACGACGCGCGGCTGCTGGACGGCTATCGCGACCTGGATGCGCTGTTGATCGAAGCCAACCATTGCCGCGACATGCTGGCGCGTGGTCACTACCCCTACTTTCTCAAGCAGCGGGTCGGCGGCATGCGCGGGCATTTGAACAACCACCAGGCCGCGAGCCTGGTACATGAGCTGGGCTGGAACACCCTGCAGCACCTGGTGCTGGCCCACCTCAGCAGCAAGAACAACCTGCCACACCTGGCCCGCCAGTGCTTCGTCGACACCCTTGGGTGCGACCCTGACTGGCTTGAGGTGGCAAATCAGGAACACGGGCTCGACTGGCGCGCCATCGCCTAGCCCACCCCTCACGCAAGCGGAGCCCAATCATGGAAAAACGCGACGAACTCTACCGCGGCAAGGCCAAATCGGTTTACAAGACCGATGACGCCGACCGCTTGATCCTGCTGTTTCGCAACGACACGTCGGCCTTCGACGGCAAGCGCATCGAGCAGCTGGACCGCAAGGGCACGGTGAACAACAAGTTCAACGCCTTCATCATGCAGAAGCTCGAAGAAGCTGGCGTGCCGACCCAGTTCGACAAACTGCTGGGCGACAACGAATGCCTGGTCAAGAAGCTGGACATGATTCCGGTCGAATGCGTCGTGCGTAACTACGCAGCCGGCAGCCTGGTCAAGCGCCTGGGCGTGGAGGAGGGCATCAAGCTGGAGCCTTCCACCTTCGAGCTGTTCCTGAAGAATGACGAGAAGGGCGACCCCTTTATCAACGAATCCCACGTTGTCGCCTTCGGCTGGGGCACCGCCGAGCAACTGGTCGAAATGAAGAAGCTGTCGCTCAAGGTCAATGACGTGCTGACCAAGCTGTTCGACGACGCCGGCCTGCTGCTGGTCGACTTCAAGCTGGAGTTCGGCGTCTTCCACGGCCAGATCGTGCTGGGCGACGAGTTCAGCCCCGACGGCTGCCGCCTGTGGGACAAGGAAACCCGCAAAAAGATGGACAAGGACCGCTTCCGTCAGGGCCTGGGCGATGTGATCGAAGCCTACGAAGAAGTTGCCAAGCGCCTGGGCGTGCCGCTGTAAGGCGCACGCACACGCAAGCGCCTGATACCACGCGGTTTTTTTGAAAATAAAGGTTTGCGTTTTCAGAATTCACTGGTATGATGCGCGGCATTGGAGAGATGCCGGAGTGGTCGAACGGGACGGATTCGAAATCCGTTGTACTGGCAACAGTACCTAGGGTTCAAATCCCTATCTCTCCGCCATACACGTAAAGCCCCGCAGATTTAGGTCTGCGGGGCTTTTTCGTTTTCCGTGATGTCTGGTAACGGGTAAAGCCAGGTAATGCTTTGGATTAATGCCTAATTTACAGCGCAATCCATAGATAGCTGCACGGACGAGCATTGTGGTTTGAACGCCTACGCGAAATACGGCCTTCAAAGAGGCGCGCGTCACTCCTTCTTCAAAAGATCCATGACGTCTTTCGCTGTCTGCAGGCTGGCGGGTAGTAGCGTCTCTTGCGCTTCGGATGGCTTGTCACGGTGGTGGAAATAACGAAGCAAAGCGATAAGCAGAATGGTAGGAATAGAGGCCAATGCCAGGATGATAGGTAGGTCGGTGACAGTGTGGGATTTGAAACTGGCTACGAAATACCATTTCCCCATAGCAATCCTGCCGTTTTCGATGAAAATAAAAGCGACGAGGAGGCTGTAAAAGAAAAGCGCCAAGCCGAGCGCTAACTTGGCAAGTCCCTGCTCCCATTTGAAACGCCAAAGCTCCTTTTCTAGATATCTCGAGAGTAGATTTTCATTGATGCTACTCTCACCTCCCGCTAGGCCTCCGTCTTCCTCGCTCATAGGATCCCAATATTCCTCAATCGGTACTCCATGGCAGCCGTGGAGACGCCGAATGCATTGGCCAGCCGCTTCAAGTCTGTTACTTTTTCTTGGAAAATCATGTGTTTGACCAGGGCAGCCGGCATCAAAAGAGCCGCTGCAAACCGGTTGGCTGCAACTTCCCTGGGGTCGCGTACCGATGCGCTCATTTGACGGTCGGTATCCCTTGGCGCGTCAATATCGCCATTAACGTGATGGCCGATTTCATGGGCAATGGTGAAGCGTTGACGAACTGTGGTTTCAGACGGGTTGTAGGTAATAAGCGGGGCCCCCTCTCGGAACACATAGTGCCCGCTTTCTCGGGAGCCTGGCTCTGCCGGCCGTACCTCGATACCCATCTTCTGAGCAATAGCCTTGGCGTCTACTGGGAGTTTGAAATCCCAATGGGCTTTGAGGACGTCAAGCGCGCTGCTGTACCTCATGCCGCCCTCCACGAAACATTCAGCCTATTTGATGCCGAATCATGTTCCCTTGCACTTCTGCGTCAACCGAATAATTGTGACAGTTCATCGCTTCCACACCGCCCTGTGAGCTAGGGGCAGCGACAGGGCGGCCGGCTATTCGGGCAAGCTGATAAGGGAAGCTCTACGACCCTTCGTTCATTAACCCGAGCTCCGCATCATCCAGCAGCGCCTTAGCCATCGCGCCTAGGTAATGCGAAGCCCATAGCAATTTCTGGTCGCTTTCCATCAGCCCCTTGATCACCATGTGGCATACATACCCCATCAATTCGGACGCCTGCTCCCTGGCATCCTGGCAGGGTATGCCAGGCTCGATGCGGAACAGCGGGTGTGTGTTGTCATCGCCCTGGTGAAAACGGGTCCTGCCAACGGTGGTGGGTTCATTTTTATCATCGGTTGGCATTTGTTTAGTCCCCATTCGCCGGTATGAACTGCATCAACGTCCGGTGCGAGCGGGGAGGGTGAGGTGGGTCAGGGACCATCTTGCGCATAAGTAGCTCCAGAGTCAGTCGGGCTGCTACGGCCTTGCTGTCAAACAAGAGGGTGGCAGCGATACGCGGGTTGACAGACCGAGGACTCCGGAGACTCGGCGCACACAAGGTGCCCCACGTACCACCGCCATAAGGGTTGCACGTGTGCGGAGAAGGGTCGGCCTGTCAAAGCCGGTCGTTGATCTGCAACGACCCGCCGAGACTAGAACGCGACCTGCCCCGTCGCAACCGTTTGAGCAGCGGGGCAGTATGTTTCGGAAACGGCCTACAAGGAAGGGGATTAATCTGAGTTCCGAGAGCAAAAGTACCGATTTAAAGCGATCCCGGGCCGCTCAGCCATCCGCAACATTTTGTCTTGATCTGCCATTCACCACCTGCGCTACAATGCCGCCTCTGTTCGCCTCTGTTCGCCTCTCATGCCTGGACAACACGCCGTAATGACTACGTGCGCCGGGCGATGAGTGCTTTCTGACATGGATTCGTTGGATGCTTTGCGCTTCGCTACACATACCCCTCACTGTTCGCTCACCCGTGGCGTCGCCTTCTGCGGCTTCCACTGGCTCCCCCCTGCAAGCCCATCACACCCACGCCCACGCTGCTGCCCGAGAGGCTGCGGTTTACGGCTGTGCGTCCACTGGAAAATGGAGTGATCCACGTGCATAAGAAATTCATCGCCTCCCTCTTGGCCGTCGCCATCGCCTCGACCACCGCCTGCGCCCAGCTTGGCATCAGCAAAGAACAAGCCGGCACCGTGATCGGCGGCCTGGCGGGCGTTGCCATCGGTTCGACCATGGGCAGCGGCAACGGCAAGCTGGCGGCCGCTTTGATCGCAGGCGGCATCGGTGCCTACGTGGGCAACCGCATCGGCAACATGCTCGATGAAAAAGACCAGCAGGCCTTGGCCATGCGCACCCAGGAAGTGCTGAGCCAGCAACAGGCCACGGCCAGTGCACAGCCGGTGACCTGGAAGTCCGACCACTCCGGCGCCAGCGCGCAGATCGTGACAGGCAAGGAGTACACCAAGACCAAGCAGGTCGAGGTCAAGCGCGCGCCGAAGATCCAGGCCGTTCCGTCGATGAAGCTGATCAACGAACCCTACGTGACCACCAGCGACAACCTCAATGTGCGCGCGGCGCCCAACGCCAAGGGCGAGAAAGTCGGCAGCCTGAAGAACCACACCGAATTCACGGCCGTCGGTTCAACCGGCGACTGGGTGTTGGTAGGGCGCAAAGGCGTGACCGTCGGTTACGTGCACAAGGACTACGTCGAGCCCAAGGCCCAGGCCGTGGCCAAGCGCGTTACCCCGGCGGTGAACCTGGATGAGCTGGACGTGGCGGCCAGTAGCGAAACCCAAGGCTTCGACCTGGATACGCTGCAAAGCCTGCCTACCCAGACCGTCGCTGCCGAAGCGGCTTGCCGCCCCGTGACGGTCAGCCTGAAGTCCAAGGAAGGCAAGACCGAACAGGAACAGAACACCTTCTGCAAACAGGCCAATGGCACCTGGGAACTGATTTGAGAACTTCCATGAAAAAGCACGCCCTTGCGCTCGCCGTGATCGGTGCTTGCGGTTTGGTACCGCAGGCTTTCGCCCACGAGCTGGCGTTTTCCAAGAAGGACAATATCAAGGTCGAAGTGCCCGGTGAGGCCGCGACCTGGTGCAAGCCCGAGGTCGAGCTGACCATCACCCGGCCTGCCTGGGACAACCCGGACATGCTCTCGGGCCTGCTGAACAAGTTGCCGTTCGTGTTCGCCAAGGACTGCTCCACGGCCAAGGTCAGCTGGAAGGCTGTCGATGGCAAGGGCGCGCTGTATGCCAGCGGCGCTGGCAATGCCAGCAACCTGGGCTTGATGAACCTGGCTGCTGCACCTGCTGCCTCCACGGCCCCAGCCCCTCAGCAGACTGAAACACCAGCGCCATCCTCTGCGCCAGCACCAGCAGAGGCACCTGCCCCTGCTGCTACACCTGCGCCTGCCGAGGCGCCAGCACCGGCCGTGGCGGCTGCCCCTACGCCGGCCGCCAAGCCAGAACCGGCCGCTGTTCCCACCCCAGCGCCCGCACCTGAACCGGCGCCAGCGCCTGCCGTCGCGCCCAAGGCAGCCGGCGCCGCTGTGACGGCAGCCCCCACCTCGGACTATGGCCGCGCAGTGGTGCTTAAAAACAGCAAGCTGATGCAGATCACTGATGCTGCGGGCTGCAAGTGGGTGCTCAATAGCACCATCATCAGTGAAGGCGACACCCTCACGTTCGGCACCACGCCAGCCATGCCCTGTCCGGCTTCCGGCTTTGGTGCGGGCAATTTCGAGAAGATCAGCTGGAAAGCCGAAGGCACCTATCGCGGCAACGACTGGAATCGCATCTACGTCCACCCCAGCGCCTTGATGTTCAGCAAGCGTTACGAGGCGGCGGTCAAGGACAAGTCGGTCAGCTACCTCACGGCCGAAGCGGACCAAGTGGCGTTGCTGGTGGGTGAAATTCCCGATCGGAACATGAAGGTGTACCTGGCGTTCGCCCGTCCTACCTACGGCGCTGTAGGGCCGTTCCTCGCCGACCCGTACTACGTCGGCGTAACCCCGGACGACGCCTTCGCCCTGGACCCGGCGAAATACAAGGAGACTGCGCTGCAGGCCTTCGACCTGATCAAGAACGCATCGCCGAGCACCACCGATGTGGCCGACCTGCTCATCGTCAAGGACCTGTCGGCCATTTCCAATAGAATCTGGGGCAACGACGACCAGAAGATCGTGCGCAACCGCATCGGCATGGGCCGCCAGGGTCTGTACTTCGATGTGCGCAACGGCACCAACTGGGCGCAGCAGCGCGAGAAGCAGCGCGTGCGTGAAGCCCGCAATCGTCAGCAGCAGTTGGCCTGGGAGCACACCCGTGTGCTTGAGCGCTACCAGCAGTTGCAGGAGCGCATGGGTGAATTCAAGGGGCGTGAAACCGAGGCACTGGCGCAGATGGCCGGCATCAAGGTGCGTTTCCCTTCGCCGCTGCAGCAGCAGGACCCTACGTCGTCGCAGAACGTGACGCCGATGATGGTGCATGTCACCGGCAAGAAGGGCGAGTTCTACACTGTCGACTACCCAGGCGAAGGGCGTCTGCTTGCCGAGCAGCAATACCCCGAAGGCTGGTACGTGGCCCAGGTTGCCAACGCCACCCCTTACTACCCGCTCGAAGACGGTCGCGCCATTCCTACCTACCGCGCCTACAGCGCGGGCGAGCCGAAGGCCTGCGAGCAGGAGCGCTGCGCCGATCGCGTGTCTTATGGCGCCGTGCTGGCCAAGGAATTCCCTAATGCAGGCATCGACTCCAACTGGACGCCCGAAGTCTCCCAACAGTTTGTGAACGACTGGAAAAACGCGTCGGCACAGGTCCAGTAAGGCATAACCCATGATCAAGCAGATGAACGCAAAGCAGAAGTTGATTGGCGGTGTGGCGGTCGTGGCGGTAGCGCTCGGCGTCACCTATGCCGTGGTGTCGAGCAGTGGCAAGAAGCAAGCCATGGCGTACTACGAAGACTTCAAAGAACGCTACTTCCTTGAAGACGTGCTGTCCGAAGGCGACATTTCGTACTCGGCGCTCTCCGGTAACCTGACAGTGGCCGACCCAGAGGTCCGTGTGGCCGCCGTGCAGACCAACGGCGCGCAACAGTTCATGCGCAGCATGGCCGGCGTGATGGCCTCGATGCGCGGCATGGACATGCACGAAGGCCTGGGCAACTGGGCCGAGTACCAGATGAACGCACTCGAATCACGCTACGTGACCGGCGTTTTCCTGAAGGCCGATGCGTTGAAACTGTCGCACAGCGGTGACAGCAAGGATGGCGAGATCCATGTCCAGTTGCTGGGCATGCAGATGGCCGACCCGTATATCGCGGCCCAGGGCCAGGACATCGTCCGTGTCGCCGATGTGAGCGACGAAATCCAACCGACCGCCGAGCTGACGGCCAACGGCCGCGCGAGCCAGGCGAAGATGCCTTGGGGGGTGAACCTGGCGGCGCGCCAGCCTGTCACAGGCGCTTTCCTGGTCAACAGCACAGGGCAATTCGGGACCAGGATCGACCTGGACCTCACGTTGCAGCGCTCCAGCGATGGCGAGGGCGTGATGACGTTCGTGGTCACTCACCGCAACGACGGTTCGAAGGTGGGCGAAATCGTGCGCAAGGCTACCTTGCACTCGATGCCCGAACTCGATGATGTGCAGGCCCAGTTCAAGGCAGCCCTGGGCGGTCAGATCGTCGCCGCCTTCAGCCCGCCTTCTGGCCTGGCCATGTTCAGCGAGGCAGTGTCGGAACTGGCGCGCAAGGCCAAGGTGGAGCGCTATGAGCTCAGCTACAGCGGCTTCAAGCCCGTGCGTACGGCCTTCGAAGCCTTCCAGCACACCACGCCCAACGCCAAGTTTGCCGACTTCTGCCAAGCGGTAGGGTTTTCTAGCTGGAGCAGCGACTTTGGCACCAAGGCCAAGCAGCACAGCGATTCGGAATGCGCCATTGCGCAGAAGCTGGCGGCTGGGGACGACTTCGAGGAAACCTACACCTTCAAGGAAGGCAAGAGCCTTTACGCCGCGTTGTTCGTGAGCAAGGCGTATGAGCTGGAGACGAACTAGGAGGTTGTTGGGGCGGGCCGTGTGCTAACCGCCTGCATGCCCGGGCCGCGTTGCGGCCCATCGCGGCCGGTCCGGTGCCCCGGCAAGGCCGTTCCCACACGGACTGTGTGACGCCTGAGTTAGCGGCCTTGCCGTTACACCCCCCCTGGGCGTCACCCACCTACCACACCCGCTCATCCCCCACATCTTCAAGCACCTGCCCCAAATCCAACTCAACGGACAGTGCAATCAAACTGGCATGTCCATCCTCGCCCTCAGGCCAAACCGTCACCTGGGTGTCCGCTGCCAGCACAAGCTGGTCGCCGCTTCTCATCAGCTGCTGCGTGCCATCGGCCTTGATAACCCTCAAGCCACCGGCGGTGGCGAACAGAAGCAGGTCGTTGACCGGGTTCAGCCGGGCTGCAGCACGCAGGTGGCGGTACTCCACGATCCAGCCCTCGGCCAGAAACGTCTTGCTCAGCTGGTAGTTCAGCGAGCACTTGAGCGACAGGTCATCCAGTGCCGCGATGACCTGGTCCTGTGGCAAGCCCTTGGGCATGAGGCGGGCAAACTCGCTCAGGTTTGCCAGTGTCACGTGTTTACGGGCAGGGCTCATGCCGGTGTCCTTGTAGATTCGATGCCGTTACGCACAGGTGCAATTGAGATCGACGTCACGCCACAAGCGTGATGGCGACGTGCGCGGCAATGCCTGCCGCCACGCTGAAAATCAAACTCCGGGTGAAGTAGGCCACGATCACCACCGGCACGGCGGCCAGCATGTCGGCGTTCATGGCCATCAGCGAGCCGTCCTTGGCCATCAGCAGCGCGGGCACGGTGATGCTGGCGATGATCGCCACGGGCAGGTACTCGATGACGTCGTTGAACACCTTGGGCGTGCCCTGCATTCGGAACAGCAGGGGCGTGGCCCGGGTGAAGTAGGTGATGGCCATCATCAAGGCCACCGCGCCGATCAGGTATTTTTCTTCAGGCATAGGCCTACTCCGCAGCCCACGGCCGTAGCCACGAACACATTCAAAGGGGAGGGGTACAGCGCGTTGAGCAGGCAGGTCGCGGCAATCACCACCAGGGCGACGATCAGCTTGGGCCGGCTGTTGCACAGCGACACCAGCACGAAGATCATCATGGCGGTGAGCGCGTAGTCCAGCTTGAATGCAGAGAAGCGACTCAGCGCATCGGAGGCCACGGCGCCGAGCAGGGCGCCGGCAATCCAGCTGGCGTGGCACCAGGTGTTGAACTGCAGCAGGTAGCCAGGCGGGGTGTACTTGCCGGCTTGCAGGCGTTGGCTGTGCAAGGCGAACGATTCGTCGGTCAGGCCAAAGGCATACATCAGCTTTTGCGACCTGGAGATGCCCAGCCCATCGCTCTGCTTGGCCATGTACATGGCCATGAGCATGTGCCGCGAATTGATCAGCAGCGTTGACAACGCGATGGTCAGCAACGGCGCACCCGAGGTGATCAGCGCCAGCGCCGCGAACTGCGCGGCGCCTGCGTAGACGAACACGCACATCGCCACCGGGAGCCACAAGGGCAGCCCGGCGTTGATGCACATCACGCCAAACACGAAGCTCACGACGAAGTAGCCGGTGATCACCGGTAAGGCATCGACGAAGCTTTCCCTGCGCGAGACCGGGTGCAAGGCGAGGTCGGTCATAGATCGACCTCGCAGGTAATCTCGCCGCGCGTCTGGCTGAAGCCCTGTCGGTTCCAGAACCGCACCGCCGACGCATTGTCCTGGTCAATGAACAGGAACACCCGGCGGATGCCATGCTGACGGAAGTCGTTGAGGATCGAGTTGGTCAGGGACGTGCCGATGCGGCTGTGGCGATAGTCCGGCGACACTGCCAGGTGGTTGATGGTACCGCGTGTACCCATCGTCCCCCCGGCCACGGCACCGATGATCGCCCCGCTGTGGTTTTCCGCCAGGTAGCAGAACGTGTTGTCATGGCTCAACAAGCCTTTGAGCAGGTCCTCGCTCTGCCAGTCACAAAACGCAATCTCGTCGAACCGCTTGAGGAAATTGACCAGGCGCGTGGCATGAAACGGCGTGGCCTTCTTGATGGTCAGGCCGTTCATGCGGTCGGGCACGGCAACGCTGCGCGTTGCCTGCTCAAGGCTATTTGACAATGTCATGTTCGGTCCCCGGCCGGGAGAAAGAGATGGCGATGATCTGCCGATAGCCCATTTCCGATTCGCTGGGGTTGGTGGCCGGGGTAACGTAGTGCTGCAGCTCGCGGTCGAGGAAATACGTGGTGTCGAGAATTTCCTGGTAGGTGCCGGAGTCGATCACGTTCGACTGTTTGTCATAGACCTTGCTGGTGGCGCCTTCGATGTTATGGCGGCCCCAGAAGTGCACGCCGCTGAAAGGATAGCCATCGCAATGGATGCCTTCTGGCGTGATTTCGATCTGCTCGCCGGGTTTGACCTCGATGCGGATCTGGTGAACCTGGCACTGCCAAGGCACGTTGTGCAGCTCTTCGGGCAGCACGGCCTTGTACACATCGAAGTCCAGCTTGATCAGGGCGCGCAGCACCGGTGAGTTGAAGACATCGCTGGACACATCGTCAAAGTGGCGCCGCATGCCACCCACATACTGGTTATGGGCCTCGGACTGTTCATAGGCACGGTGTTCGAGCTGCTGCAGCTCGCCGGTCGCCGGGTTGAAGTCGAAATCGCTGTAGCGGCGATAGCGGGTACCCTTGTCGGCCTGGCCGTAGTACTTGTCCACGCCCATGGTTTCCCAGCTCTTGGAGAACGCCACGAAATGGCCAAAACCGCCATTCAATGCGAAGTCCTTGCCCAGCACGTTGACCGTCTTGTTCAGGCGCAGTGCGTCATCAATATTCCGTTTGAGTGTAAGCATTGGCATCTCTTCCCGTTGAAATCTGGGCGCCAATCTAGCAGGCGAAATGATGGCAGAAACTTCACTTTTTTTTGAGGTGCCTCAACCGCCGCTTGTTGCCAGCCGACGTACCGAGCAGACAGCGGCGGCGGTTGTGCGTTATCCTTCCAGGCCTTGTTGCATGCGGGCTTGAGCACGTCTTGGGAGGGGTGTCGAATGGATATCAAGGTGCTGCGAAACATCGCCAACGTCGCGAGAACGGGGTCGATCACCGATGCCGCCGAGCAGGTCCACGTGACGGTGCAGGCGCTGGCGGCGCAGTTGAAAAAACTGGAGGATCACTGCGGCTTCAAGCTCTTTGACCGCACCAACAAAGGCGTGTCGCTGACGCAGGAAGGGGTCGGGATCCTGCCCCATGTGCTGGAGATCGTGCGCTGCTCCGAACGCATGCAACTGAAGATCAAGCAGCTGCGCGAACGCCAGAGCCAGCCATTGCGGGTCGCCCTGAACAGCACCCTGTCGATGGAGATCAACCAGCAGATCATGGCGGGTGTGGCCAGCAACCTGTCCGGGTGCAGCCCCATCTTCAGCTGTTCCGAATCCCCCGACAACCTCACCAAGCTGGCCAAGGGCGAAGCCGACATGGTGGTGATCCTGGGCGACAGCATGCCCGAGGGGTTCTATTCGGTTTCGCTCAAGGGCTTGCGCATCGAGGTAGTGGCCTGCTCGGTCAGTGGCGACACCGCCCCGTCGGTGGTCATCAAGCCGTTGCCCGAATGCCCGTACGCCTCCATCTTCTCGCGCTTCGCCAACCACCAGGGCGGCGGGCTCGAGGCAGCGACCGTGTTCCATTCCGGCAGCGAGATCGTCAGCGTGTCGATGATCAAGAGCTTCGGCGGTATGGGCGTGCTGTCGCGGGCTGTGGCCGAGGCGAACGACTTGCACGTCTGGGAGGGGTATTCCGAATACCTCGATGTGTACCTGGTGATGAAGGAGCCCTGGATCGTGGAGGAGGAGTTTCCTCAGTTCTACCCCAAGACGGCGCCGATGCACGCCTTCGAGTCGATCAATGCCTGAAGGGCCGTCAGCCTGAGACAACCTGTCGTCTTGCGCTTGGCCGCCCAATTTGTTTGTGCTGGCATTTCGGTTACAATCGGAAAAACGATTCAGTGATGTAGGTCAATGCGACAAAAGCCTGATTCGTTTTCCGGTTCTCTGGCTGCTGAACAATGATCAATAACAAGCCTGCGCTGAAGAACACGCGTTACCTGGGTCAGCCACAGGCCCACCTCCGTTCTCCTGACTGGAATTGATCAATGTTCAAGAAAGCTGGCAAGACCTTGCTGGGTCTGGCTGTCGCTGCAACTGTCATGCACGCACACGCCGCAGAAACCAAGAAAGTCGACGTACTGTTGGTCGGCGGCGGCATCATGAGCTCCACCCTGGCCGTCTGGCTGCACGAGCTGGAGCCGAGCTGGTCGATGGAGATGGTCGAGCGCCTGGACGGCGTGGCCGAAGAAAGCTCCAACGGCTGGAACAATGCCGGTACCGGTCACTCCGCGCTGGCTGAGCTGAACTACACCCCCGAAGACAAAGACGGCAACATCAACATCTCCAAGGCCATCGAGATCAACGAAGCCTTCCAGATTTCCCGTCAGTTCTGGTCCTGGCAGGTACGCCAGGGCGTGTTGAAGAACCCACGCGCGTTCATCAACACCACGCCGCACATGAGCTTCGTGTGGGGCGACGACAACATCAAGTTCCTGAAGAAGCGCTATGAAGCGCTGCAGGCAAGCCCGCTGTTCCGCCCGATGCAGTACTCCGAAGATCACGCGCAGATCGCCAAGTGGGTCCCGCTGATGATGGAAGGCCGTGACCCGGCCCAGAAGCTGGCCGTCACCTGGACGCCAATCGGCACCGACGTGAACTTCGGCGAAATCACCCGCCAGTTCGTCGGTCACCTGCAGACCCAGCAAGGCTTCGACCTGAAGCTGTCCAGCGAAGTGCAGGACATCAGCCGCAACAAGGACGGCTCCTGGCACGTCGAGTACAAGAACCTGAAGGACGGTAGCAAGTCGGCTACCGATGCCAAGTTCCTGTTCATCGGGGCCGGTGGCGGCGCGTTGAAGCTGCTGCAGAAGTCCGGTATTCCGGAAGCCAAGGAATATGCAGGCTTCCCGGTGGGCGGCTCGTTCCTGGTGACCGAGAACCCAACCGTTGCCATGCAGCACATGGCCAAGGCCTACGGCATTGCTTCCACCGGTGCGCCGCCCATGTCGGTACCTCATCTGGACACCCGCGTGCTCGACGGCAAGCGTGTGATTCTGTTTGGCCCGTTCGCGACCTTCTCGACCAAGTTCCTGAAGAATGGCTCGTACCTGGACCTGCTCAGCAGCACCACCACCCACAACCTGTGGCCAATGACCCGCGTGGGTATCGACCAGTATCCGCTGGTGGAATACCTCGCAGGCCAGCTGATGCTGTCTGACGACGACCGTTTCGACGCGCTGCGCACCTACTTCCCGAATGCCAAGAAGGAAGACTGGAAACTGTGGCAGGCCGGTCAGCGCGTGCAGATCATCAAGCGTGACGAAGAGAAGGGCGGCGTGCTGAAGCTGGGCACCGAAGTGGTGGCCTCTCAGGACCGCACCATTGCAGGTCTGTTGGGCGCCTCGCCAGGTGCATCGACTGCTGCGCCGATCATGCTGAACGTGCTGGAAACCGTGTTCAAGGAGAAGGTCGCTACTCCAGAGTGGCAGGCCAAGATCAAGGAAATCGTCCCAAGCTACGGCACCAAGCTGAACGACTCGGCCGCTGCTACGCAGAAAGAGTGGAACTACACCGCCGAAGTGCTGCAGTTGGCCAAGCCGCCGGTCATCGACGAAAGCGTCGGTACCGGCGCAGTCGCGCCAAGTCAGCCGGTTGAAAGCAAGCCCGAGAACGACATGGCCCTGTAATTCACGGCCCTGATGTAATCGAAAAGCCACGGGGGTCACCCCGTGGCTTTTTTTTTGCGCGGTTTACGGCAGGCAGGGCGCAGGCGAGGTCGCGCCTTCGCAGGCATTCGGCAGCCTTGAGGGTGCAGGAGGCGATCGCTTAAGAGAATCCGGGCAAGCGCAGGTCGCTCAGACCTGGCGCAAAATGCAGTCCAGCAACCCCGGAAAACGCTCCCCGAGCATGTCGCTGCGCAGCGAGTTCATGTGCGTGGTGCCCACATTGCGGGTGTGTACCAGCCCTGCGTCCCTCAACACACGAAAATGGTGGGACATGCTCGACTTGGGCCTCCCTCCGTCCAGCTCGCCGCAACTGGCCTCGGTCACCCCAGCAAGATGGCGGACGATGCCCAGGCGCACCGGGTCGCTCAAGGCGTACAGCACGCGTTCGAGAATAAGGTCATCTGGATTGGGATGTTTGTAGGCTCGCATGGTCTGCATGATACCGGGGCTTTTCATTATTGCCATAGTTCGATTATGATCGAACTACAGTATTCAATGATCCTGGAGTGTTCCATGGCAGCCCTGTTCGAACCCTATACCCTCAAAGACGTCACCCTGCGTAACCGCATCGCCATCCCGCCGATGTGCCAATACCGCGCTGAAGACGGCATGATCAACGACTGGCACCACGTGCACCTGGCTGGCATGGCCCGAGGCGGCGCCGGTCTGTTGGTGGTCGAGGCCACGGCGGTATCGCCCGAAGGCCGCATCACCCCAGGCTGCGCCGGCATCTGGAGCGATGCCCATGCCCAGGCGTTCGTGCCCGTGGTGCAGGCGATCAAGGCGGCCGGCTCCGTGCCCGGCATCCAGATCGCCCACGCCGGTCGCAAAGCCAGCGCCAACCGCCCATGGGAAGGCGATGATCACATCGCAGTCGATGATCCACGTGGCTGGGAAACCATCGCCCCGTCGGCCATCGCCTTCGGTGCCAACCTGCCCAAGGTGCCGCGCGCCATGACCCTGGACGACATCGCCCGGGTCAAGCAAGACTTCGTCGATGCAGCGCGCCGTGCACGCGACGCCGGCTTTGAGTGGATCGAGCTGCACTTTGCCCACGGTTACCTGGGCCAGAGCTTCTTCTCCGAGCACTCCAACCAGCGCACCGATGCCTACGGTGGCAGCTTCGAAAACCGCAGCCGGTTCTTGCTCGAAACCCTGGCAGCGGTACGCGAAGTGTGGCCTGAGCACCTGCCGCTGACAGCTCGCTTCGGGGTGCTGGAATACGATGGGCGTGACGAGCAAACCCTGGAAGAGTCCATCGAGTTGGCGCGCCGCTTCAAGGCCGGCGGCCTAGACCTGCTGAGCGTAAGCGTGGGCTTCACCATTCCCGATACCAACATTCCATGGGGCCCTGCCTTCATGGGCCCGATTGCCGAGCGCGTACGCCGCGAAGCCGGTATCCCCGTCACCTCGGCATGGGGCTTTGGCAAACCGGAGTTGGCCGAGGCGGCCGTACGGGCCGAGCAACTGGACCTGGTCTCGGTCGGTCGTGCTCATCTGGCTGACCCGCACTGGGCGTATTTCGCGGCCAAGGAGCTGGGCGTGGAAAAGGCTGCCTGGACCTTGCCAGCGCCCTATGCACATTGGCTTGAGCGGTATCGCTAACGGTCGCCGTCAGGGCGTTTTAAGTATCAACTGCGCCTCGGCGAAGCACTGCTCGGCAATTGCCGAGCGGGGCTCGCTGCGGCGCAGTAGCAGGCCTACCGGGCTGTGGATGGCGGCATCGGTGACCGGCACGATGCGCAGGTGCTCGCTGAGGCTTTCCAGGCCGCAGCCCAGCGGCATGATGGCGCAGCACAGGCCAGTGGCGATGGCCTGGATCAGCTGAAAGCTGGAGTCGCTTTCCAATACAGCATTCGGTTCCAGGCCGCGGCTACGGAAGCTCAAGTCCAGCGACTGCCGGTAATGCATCCCCTTGCTCAACAGGCCCAGTGGCGTATCGCCCAGCTGGTCCCAGCGCAGGCTTTGGGCGTCGAACTGAAAATGCCGGGTATCGTGCAGCAGGCCCATGGTCGTGGTACCGAGCTCGATGACGTCGAAAAACTGCGTGTTGACCTGGTCCAGATAGCAGATGCCCAAGTCCAGTTGGTTACGGCTCAGGCCGTCGATCACCTGTTCGGAGCTGAGCGAGCTGAGCTCGAAGTGCAGGCCCGGGTACTTGGCCCGCAACGGCAGCAGCAGTTGCATCGGGTTGAAACTGGCCAGCGGCACCGTGCCCAGGCGCAGGCTCCCCACCACTTGGCCGCGGCAATGGGCCGCCTCGGCGTGCAAGCCGTCATGGGCGGCCAGCAGGGTCCGTGCCCAGGCCAGGATGCGTTCGCCGGCCTCGGTGAACCCTTCGAACCGCTGACCGCGCTTGACGAGCACCAGGTCCAGTTCGTCTTCCAGGTTGCGCAGGCGCATGGACAACGTGGGCTGGGTGATGTGGCACAACGCAGCCGCCTGGCCAAAATGGCGAGTCTGGTCGAGGGCGATGAGAAACTTCAGTTGCTTGATATCCATGCCTGCGCCTGCTAAAGGGTTGCGCCGACAGTAACGTACCGTGGCGATAGATGCCATTGATCGAGCCGTTTGCGCTATCGATTGGACGCTGGCAGCGCATGTTACTAGCGTGACCGCCACCTCATTGGAAGGAGCTGTGCTGTGCGTGTTCAACCTGATGCGGTGTTCGTGCCGCTCAACATCGCTGTCTTGACCGTCAGCGATACCCGCACTGTCGAGAGCGATACCTCAGGTGCGCTGCTGGCGGACCGCTCGGTGGACATGGGTCACCACCTGATTGCACGGGTTCTGCTCAAGGATGATCTTTATAAAATCCGCGCTCAGGTGGCGACCTGGATTGCCGACGAGCAGGTGCAGGTGGTGTTGATCACAGGTGGCACAGGCTTTACCGACAGGGACACCACCTTGGAGGCAGTCGAATGCCTGCTGGAACGGCACGTGGACGGGTTCGGCGAGCTGCTGCACGCCCTGTCCATTCTGGATGTCGGCTCCTCGGCCGTCCAGCGCCGCGCCTTGGCAGGGCTGAGCAATCATACGCTGGTCTGTTGCCTGCCAGGTTCTACCGGGGCCTGTCGTACTGCCTGGGAAGGCATCCTTGCCGAACAGCTCGACGCCCGGCACCGGCCTTGCAATTTCGTCAAGCATTTGCGGCTTTAGCAGGAGCAGGTGCCTACCAAAGATCCCTGGCTCAGCAGCATTGACCGACCTTTGAGCGACCTTGTCAGGGCGCCAAACCGGCTGCGCAAGAGCCCCAATCGCTCGCAGCCGTCAAGGCACCCCGGCGTCTGGTCAGTGGAAAGGAATTACCCCACGTGCCTGAGCATAGGTCAGGTTGCCTCGGTGAATCCGCAACTCCTCGCCCACGGCAGCGCTTCTGACCTGTTCCCTGTAACCCAGCTTGCGCTGCCGCCACAGTTTCAGATGACCTTTGCCGAAAGCCGTCGGTGCGGCGGCCGCGTCATTGAAATGAAAGTGAGCGGCCCACAGGGGCTTGCCGCGCTCGCTGCCTGGCGCTTCGAGCACATCGATGCGGTACTCATCCAGATAACCTTCGGCCAGCGCCTGCCGCGGCCCTTGATAGGTCACCCGCACCAGCCCTTGCTTGTGCAAGTAGTGCAAGCCTTCTGCGCTGGGAAAGCGTGTGGTGCTGTGCAGCTTGACCAGCACCTCGCGTTTCCCGTCGCGCAAGGCCACCAAGGCATCGTCCAGGCGTTGCAGCAGTTCAGAGTCCGCTTCACTGTCGGCTAGCTGATCGCGCAGTGTCTGCACTTCCCCTATTTGTGCATCGAGCATCGACGTCAATGAATGGCTATCGATATCTTCTTCGACCAGCTTGCGCGCTTTGGCAAGTACGTTCTGATTCTGAGCAAGCATCCCTTCAGCCAGCGCTTGTTCCTGACGTTCGCTTTCCGGTGTGGGCGCCCTGGGGGGTGATACCTTGCCCACAGCAGGCAGTTGTTCGACCCATGTGCCACTTTCCCGGGTGAAGGTATGCAGTGCCGTCTGGCTGAAGGTCCCGCGAACTTGCAGCACAGGCTGCCCATCCACGATCGACTCCGAACCGATCACCGTCTGGCCGGCCGCTGTCTTGGCCACCTGCAACGCCTGCCGACGGTATACCGGACGGGTGGTGGAGTGTTGCTGGCCGACGGCCTGCTCGCGTAATGCGATGACCAGCGCGTCGCCGGCCATGGTCTTGAACTCGACCATCTGATGTCGATACGCCTCGAGGCGCTCGATATCCACGAGCTCGCTGCCCAGCTGGGCAATACGCTGACTGTTGAGAATGGCGGCCGAATATTCATCCCAGGCACTCTGCAGAATATCGATACGCTGAGCAGTCTGCAGGTCGGTGAACAGGGACAGATGGTGAGCATTAGCGGCCACCCGCAAGCGCTCCCCGGCAAGTGCAGCCCTGAATACCGCGTAGTGCGCATAGTCTTGCAAGGCCTCAAAACGCAGCGCCATCTCAACCAGGCCCATGGCCTGGAAGAACCGTATGTTTGGCGTGGTGGTGGTGCGCGCTTCGATGATCTGGGCGATGGTCCTGTCCGCTGCGTGAGTGCTCGGTACCGTCATGTCCAAATCGGTAACAGCAAGCAGCCGATCGAGCGCCGCCATGTATTCGATGATCAAAGGCTGGTCGATAATGATGCTTTCAAGCACTTCACGGTACTGGTCATACGCGGCTTGGCGCACCTCAGGTGGCGCGGCGTTGAGCGCCGTGGTCAGTCGGTCATACTCACTGAAGCGACCGGTATGCAACTGCTCTTCGATGATGAACTGCCCATAGCCAATCAAGTTGCGCCTGACATCTGCCAACGCCTGCCGCTGTTCTGGCGCATAGCTGGTGCTGGCCATGTAGCTACGGTCATCGAACAGGGCAACCATGTTGCGCTCGGCCTCAAGGTAGCTCTGGAAAATCCCTACAGCGGATTCGATACGCTGGCGGCGCAAGTTCTTTATCTGCGCCAGCAACTCCGTATGCCGTTTGGCAAACAGCCCGGTTGCCCGCTCGAACTGGGCATGCTGTTCAGGATCTTGCGGCGGCGGTTGCTTGAGCCGCTCATCCACTTTCAGCCATTGAGCGCGAGCGGCCTCGATGCGTGGGCGCAGGCCTTCATATTCAACGGCGCCTCTTTCCGCGTCGGCGAGGCTTTTTTCGACCGCCTGCTGCGCGGTTCGGATCCGACGGACCAACCGCTCGCGCAAGCGCTGCTGAGTGCTTGAACCGGGTCGGTCCCCGCCGCCGCGCAGTCGCGTATCGATACGCCACCCTTGTGGGTCGCGTCTGATCAGTGGCCCCTGGCTGCCATCCGGCCCGACGATGCGGGTAAGCCCATCGGCCGAGTCGACCGCATAAGCCTTTCCTTGCAGCCGCACATAGCGCCCATGCTCAAGCTCGTACAAGCCTTCCAGAGGCCCTTGCTTGATCACCGACCCGCCGTCCAGGCTTACCGAGGCAGCCATGGCTTGCAATCGCGTGCGTTGAACCCCGGATAGCTCATTGAAACCCTGGGCGCCCCGCCATGCAAAATCGAGTTGTGTGGTCGCTTGCGCCTGCAGTGCCTCGACCGTGGACACACTGCCCGGCTCAGGCAATGGCAACGGATCGATATCGCCGCCCAGTCGCACCGAGGCTGGATCGATACTCAGCCCAGTCTGCGCCCCGGCGTGGGGCGGCTCCGTTCTGGGAAGCTGCGCATGGATCAGCACCATCAGTGTGTTGTTCAGCAGATCCACCACAGCTTGGGTTCGATCCGTAGCGCTGCCTTCAAGCAGCAGTTTCAGGTCCTCGGCTACTGCAGTCATACCGATGTACAGCAAGGCAATCGAAGAGATCGGCCCCGGTAGAACGGGCGCGACCACGTTCAGCAACTGCCAGGCAAACGTCTTGATGGACTGCCAGCGTAACTCGCTGTTGCTCATGGCGCTGCGGTCGGCCAGTTCGAGCAGCATCGAGCGCTTGGCTTCGAACAGGTTCGCATCGATGTCATGGGTCCAGAACGTCAGCGCGAGTTCAACAGGGGCTGGCTTGCTCAGTGGCGCGTACGGATCGAACACCCAGTGGGGCAGATGGGGCTCTTTGAAGCCACCCTTGTCGTAAACGGCCCGGTGCGCTTGGTCGAGCCATGCCAGCACCTCTTCCTGCACGCGGCCGGGCTGGGCAATCTCCTGCATGAGGCCGTGCGGGTCCTTGAATTGTTTGAGCGCGCCCCTGTGCATCGGACAGTACAGCAACAGTGCGCCGCTATTGGCCACCTGGATGACGAAGAAACCGTGCGCCTTGTCGACCAACTGCGAGTCGGGCGAGCGCTTGAAAGCCAGGGGCGCGATGGCCAACGCCTTCTCATTGCTTGCGGGTAAACGGCAAAAGCTTGCCACCGCCGCATAGCTGCGTGAGTCGATATGCCCGGTACACAGCGCGAAGGCAGCATCGAGCATCAGGCCCAAGCGCCATTGCGCCGCAAAGGCGTTGAGGTGGCTGGCTTTGTACTGTTCATCCCCAAGCAAGCCATCGAGGTAGCGCGGATAGGTGCCGCCTATGTCTACAGTGGCAACCAACTGGCGCAGGTACTCGGGGTCAAGCCAGGAAGGGATCTGCCCATGGGTGCGATGGGCTACAGCGGCTACAGGGCTTGCGCCGGTTGCCTCAAGGCGACCGATGGCGTACTCGGTCAACGTCAGCGTCTTGCTTTCTATCAGCTGCGGGAAGCCCAGCCCATGGCCGTCATTGGCGTAGGTATTGACGGTCAGTAACAGGTCATCCGCGTCGAAGGCGCTGTCTGCAGGGTGATCGGCCAGCATCTGTTCGCGTAGCTTGCGCCGCGCATAGGGTTGCAGATCATCCGGTTCTGCAGGGGGCTGGGCATTTGCCTGGGAGGCCTGCAACACGCAAACATCTATCAGCGCCTGGAGATAGCGGCTCTGACTGTTGAAGTCGGCGTTCAACAATTTCTCAGGCAGATCGATGGCCAGCTGTTGAGTGGGCAGATCGGCCCTCTGGGCGAAGAACTGCGAGGGGTCGACCACGGCCTGATAGGCAGACGCCAACTCATCCACCGTGTTCAGATCGCTCAACCGTACACGGTTCAACCGCGACAGCAGGATTTCAAGCAATACGCCGGACAACAAAGCAAACGCGTTACCGTCAGTTTCGTAGAGCGCCCACGAAAAACCGTCATCGGTCGCTGTCGGCCGGTACTGCGTCTTCAAGTAGGTGCCAAAGTCCTCCAGCGAGGTGAAACCTTTCACATCCCCTGCAGACGTGCACCAGAGTGTCACGTTGGCCACTTCGCTACTGGCGTTCACCAGCAGCCCAGGCAGGAGTTCACGGGTGCTGTCTTCGCCCAAGCGCCAATGCATGCGTACGGTGTGCACGGCAAAACCCTCGGTTCTTTCGAGCAGCAGATCCTGCAAGCATCGCTGCTCATCAGCGGTCAACGCCTGATCGGCCAACCCACTCAGAAGCCCGGCGCGAAGCACCTGTTGAACCCAGGTATCGTGATCGTTGCCGTTGCCTGCATTCCAGTAGTCGATCTGAGCCTGTGCAAAGCACGCATGAAGGGTCGGCAGAAACGCATTGAATGCATCGTTAAGCGTGCCGGGGTCGACAAGGTCATCATCGGCTGTTTCGAACGCATCGGGGATGGCAAAAAAGCGAAGCGGTGGTTTGAGGCTGAAGCGGTCCTGGCGGGAAAAATCCACCGGTGCGCCATCAAGAAAGCGTTGCAGCACAACCTCGACAAGCGGGGTAACTGTCCAGTAGCCGTCCACGTGCCAGCGAAGAAATTTCAGCGGTTCGGCCGTTTTCATGTCGGGGCGGTGAACGGCCACCTTGGGGTAATGCGCGATGATCAGGTTCATCAGTTGCTCGCCTACCACTTGGCGCAGGGTAGGGCGGTTGCCAAAGCGCATGGCGATGGCACGATTGAGGTCATGTGGTGCAGGTGGATGGGGGTGGGAAGAGGGCATGCTTGGAGCTCCTTGTGGGTTGTAACCACAATGTTCCAAGCGTGCCAAGGCACCCGGTGCTATCTATGTGCTGCACATCGGTCAAGGCCTTTGGCTGCGCCCAGGCACGGCGCCGTGCTGTCTGCACTTGCCCGCCAGCCTGGACCAACATTCTTCGAATAAGTCAAGAACCGACCTGTTCAAATCCCTCGCACCGTGCTACAAACTGGTTAAGCAATGATCTAGCTGCTTGATAACGAAGGGAAAATCATGACGAAGTCGGAGCTGATCGAACGTATTGTCACCCATCAAGGGCTACTCTCGTCCAAGGACGTAGAGCTGGCCATCAAGACCATGCTTGAACAGATGTCACAATGCCTTGCTACCGGTGATCGCATCGAGATCCGCGGTTTTGGCAGCTTCTCGCTGCATTATCGGGCACCACGGGTAGGTCGTAACCCCAAGACCGGCCAGTCGGTCAGCCTCGAAGGCAAGTTCGTTCCGCACTTCAAACCCGGCAAGGAATTGCGTGATCGGGTCAATGAAGAAGAAGACGAGGCTCACACCTGATTTCCTAGGAGCAACCCAATGCGTAACCTCAAGCGTGCACTGGCAGCTGTCTTCGTTCTGCTGCTGGCGGCTGTAGTGCTGTTCTTCGTGCTGGAAAACCAGCAGACCGTAGCCTTGACCTTGTTTGGCTGGGTTGCGCCACAGGTGCCCGTGGCAGTGGTAGTGCTGGCAGCGCTGATCATTGGCCTGGCCGTTGGGCCTTTGCTGGGCGCCTACGGCGTGCAGCGCAGCAAGCGCAAAATCCGTGCTTCGGCTCGCGAAGCGGCGCTGAGCGGCAAATAAAGATTTTTCTTAGGTTGCTTTAGGAAATGCCTGCCTATTAAAGCAACAGTCACCATGGACTAATTGCTCACTTCGTTTTAGCCCCCGGCGAGAGTGCGCAGCATGGATTACCCCGGCCTAACCCACCACGGCGCGGTACGCGGCGTGACGGGTTCCTGCCATCAGCTTCATTTAGGCCCTGGCGTCAGCCTGCTGGTCGACTGCGGTGCCGAGCAGGGCGCCGATGCCACACCGGGCGCGCAGGGCAACGCGCTCGGGTTCGACATCACTGGCATCCAGGCCCTGATCGTCACGCACGTGCACCTGGACTACGTAGGCCGCATTCCGGCATTGCTGGCCCAGGGATACCGCGGCCCCATCCTCTGTAGCGAGCCCTCCGCCAGGTTATTGCCCCTGGTGCTCGAAGACGCCTTCAAGCTCGGCATCGACAGCACACCTGCCCAAGTGGCCCGCTACATCGCCCTGGTACAAAACCTGATCGTGCCCCTGCCTTTCGGGCACTCGCATACCGTGGTTCAGCACCCGCAGGTGGCATGCGCCATCCGCCTGCAGCGTGCGGGTCACCTCTTGGGTTCAGCCTACGTCGAATGCGACATCCAGCACGGGCCAAACAGCACGCGCTATGTATTTTCAGGTGACCTGGGCCCGGGCAACGACCCCTTGCTGCGCCCCTTGCAGCCCCCGGAGCACGCCGATGTGCTGGTGCTGGAAAGCACCTATGGCGACCGCCTTCACCCACCCACTGGTGATCGCATCCAGCGACTGGAAGCGGCCATTGACCGCGCACTGGCCGATCACGGCACCTTGCTGATCCCGGCCTTCAGCCTGGGGCGCACCCAGGTACTGCTCCATGACCTCGAAGAGGTCCTGCACCGCAAGGCCTTGCTGGGCAGGACAGGCCCCTCGCCACAAGGCGAGCCCGTGGAGTGGTCGCAGCTGCCGATCATTCTCGATTCGCCCCTGGCCCAGCGCATCACCCAGGCCTACCGCGACCTGCACCCTTATTGGAACGAGCAGGCCAGGGCGCGCCTGGCAAATGGCCGCGACCCGCTCGCGTTCGGCCAACTGATCAGCGTAGACACCCACGCCCGTCACCAGCAGGTGGTCAACTACCTAAAAAGCACCGGCAGGCCCGCCATCGTCATTGCAGGCAACGGCATGTGCTCGGGCGGGCGCATCGTCAATTACCTCAAGGCTATGCTGGGCGACCCCAGGCATGAAGTGATGTTCGTAGGCCATCAGGCCAAGGGCACTCCCGGTGCGGTGATCCAGGCCAGCGAACGGGGGCAGGGCCTGGGCCAGGTGGACCTGGAGGGGCAGTACTACAGCATCTGGGCCAAAGTGCTGACCCTCGGTGGCTATTCAGGCCACGCCGACCAGGCCGGCCTGGTCGCCTTCGCCACCAGCAGCGAGCGTGCCCCGGCGCGCATTGTGCTGGTGCATGGCCGGGCCGGTGCGAAAACGGCGCTGGCACAGGCGCTGCAGCGGCGCACGCAGGCGCTTGGCTGGCCAACCCAGGTGGAAATCGCAAGATAATGCGAGCGATTCACGGAACGATGGGCGCCGACGTTGTCTGATACACACCACGGCTCACCACCCCCTCGCGCGACCTGCCCGAGGCGATCACCAGGTAGGGCATGTCGGCCACGCTGGCCGCAGCCTGCGCGCAAGCTACAAAGCGTATTCTCTGGTATTCTTCGCCGTGATGCTTGCGTCTCGAGCCTATGGATAGCCAGAGATTACTCACGCTAGGCGCGTAACTTAGCGGCGTTGCGTTGTGCGCGACGACGATCAGAAATAAGACTCATGCTGGCCAATTGAACCATCAACTGGCTGTTAAGGATCCGAATATGGAATTGATCCCGGTTATTCTTTCCGGTGGCGTTGGCAGCCGTTTGTGGCCTGTTTCTCGTGAGGCTCACCCCAAGCCGTTCATGACCCTGCCCGACGGGCAAAACCTGATTCAGAAGACGTTCCTGCGCGCCTCCAAACTGGACGGCGTTGCAGAAGTTCTGACCGTCACCAACCGTGAACTGCTGTTCAAGACCGAAGACGAATACCGCGCCATCAATACCCAGGGCCACCCCCAGGGCTATATTCTCGAACCGTTCGGTCGCAACACCGCCGCCGCCGTGGCCGCTGCCGCCCTGCAACTCCAGCAGGTGCATGGCCCGCAGGCCTACATGCTGGTGCTGGCTGCCGACCACCTGATCCAGGACGAAGCGGCGTTCTCCCAAGCCGTAAACCGAGCGGTGCACCTGGCCGAGCAAGGTTGGCTGGTCACCTTCGGCATCAAGCCCCAGTACCCCGAAACCGGCTTCGGCTACATCGAAGCGGCCGCCGATGGCGCGCTGGACGGTGGCCTCAAGGTCGCACGCTTCGTCGAGAAGCCCGATGCCGCCACCGCCGAAGCCTATGTAGCCGCCGGCAACTATTTCTGGAACGCCGGCATGTTCTGCTTCCAGGTCGGCACCGTCATCGAGCAGTTCCAGGAACACGCCCCGGACGTGCTGCACGCCGTGGCCCAGACGCTGGAGGCCTCGCGCCACACCACCGCCAAGGGCTACAGCTGCATGGCGCTCGACCCCGACACATTCGCCAATGTGCCTGACATCTCCATCGATTACGCCCTGATGGAGCGCTCACGCAAGGTCGCGACCATTCCCTGCGACATCGGCTGGAGCGACATCGGGTCGTGGAACGCCGTCAGCGAACTGACCGCCCCGGACGAATCGGGCAACCGCTTCGAAGGCGAAGTGCTGGCCCATGCATCGAGCAACAACTACGTCACCACCGAAGACCGCCTGGCGGCCTTGGTTGGCGTGCAGGACCTGCTGGTGGTCGACACCCCCGACGCCCTGCTGATCGCCCACAAGGACCACGCCCAGGACGTCAAGCACATCGTCAAGCGCCTGAAAAGCGATGGCCACTCGGCGCACCTGCTGCACCGCACCGTGCATCGCCCCTGGGGCACCTACACCACCCTGGAAGACGGCGAGCGCTTCAAGATCAAGCGCATCGTGGTCAAGCCCAAGGCATCCCTGTCCCTGCAGATGCACCATCACCGCAGCGAGCACTGGATCGTGGTCAGCGGCATGGCCGTGGTGGTCAACGATGACAAGGAGCTGATGCTCAACACCAACGAATCCACGTTCATCCGCGCCGGTCACAAGCACCGCTTGCAGAACCCGGGCGTGATCGACCTGGTGCTTATCGAAGTTCAAAGCGGCGACTACCTCGGCGAAGACGACATCGTGCGTTTCGAGGACAATTACGGTCGTTGCGACGCCTGAGTCCAGGCTTTCCCGTCGGCCCGTCGTGCCTGGCCAGGCACCGGGCCGGTCTTCGGTCGCCCACCGTGGCCGGCTATCCCTGTTCAGACTGTCGGCGCCCCTGGCGCCACCGCATTGAGTGAGACGTATGTACCCACCCATCCAGACCCGTTGTTTCAAAGCCTACGATATCCGCGGCCAAGTGCCTGCCGACCTCAACGATGACGTGGCCTACCGCATTGGCCGCGCCCTGGTGGCCGAGCTGGGCGGGCGCACCTACGTGGTGGGCCGTGACATGCGCCTGGAAAGCCCCGGTTTGTCGCTGGCGCTGATCAAAGGCCTGACCGAAGGCGGTGCCGATGTGATCGACATCGGCCTGTGCGGTACTGAAGAAGTGTACTTTGCCACCAGCCATCACCAGGCCGACGGCGGCGTGATGATCACCGCCAGCCATAACCCCAAGGGTTACAACGGCATGAAGCTGGTGCGCGAGCAGTCCCGCCCGATCAGCGGCGACACGGGCCTGAACGACATCCGCCAGCGCGTCGAAGCCGGTAGCCTGGGTGAGCCTGCCGCCAAGCCCGGCCAGGTGCGCGAGGTGTTCGACAAGACCGCCTACATCGACCACCTGCTCACCTACGTCAACCTCGACACCCTCAAGCCGCTCAAGGTGCTGGCCGACCCCGGTAACGGCGCTGTGGGCCCGGTGATCGAGCTGCTCAAGGCACGCCTGCCCCTGGACATCACCCTGATCAACGGCGAGCCGGACGGCAACTTCCCCAACGGCATTCCCAACCCGCTGCTGCCGGAAAACCGCGACCTGACCCGCCAGGCCGTGCTCGACACCGGCGCCGACATGGGCATCGCCTTCGACGGCGACTTCGACCGCTGCTTCTTCTTCGACAACCAGGGCCGCTTCATCGAAGGCTACTACGTGGTCGGCCTGCTGGCCGAGATGCTGCTGGCCAAGCACCCTGGCAGCAAGATCATCCACGACCCACGCCTGACCTGGAACACCATCGAACAGGTGGAAGCAGCCGGCGGCGTGGCCATCCAGAGCAAGACTGGCCATGCCTTCATCAAGGAGCGCATGCGCGCCGAAGACGCCGTATACGGCGGCGAAATGAGCGCCCACCACTACTTCCGCGACTTTGCCTACTGCGACAGCGGCAACATCCCGTGGCTGCTGGTGGCCGAGCTGATGAGCGTGACCGGCAAGACCCTGGCCCAGCTGGTGGACGAGCGTATCGCCAAGTTCCCGTGCAGCGGCGAGATCAACTACGAGGTGGCCGATGTGAAAGGCACCATCGACAAGATCCTGAACCACTACCTGCCGCAAAACCCCAGCGTCGACCGCACCGACGGCATCAGCGTGGCCTTCGCCGACTGGCGTTTCAGCCTGCGCGGCTCCAACACCGAGCCCCTGCTGCGCCTGAACGTGGAAAGCCGCGGTGATGAAGCGCTGGTGGCGCAGCACGTCGCGCAAATCGCCCGTTTGATTCAAGGATAACTATGTTAGGCATGTTTCGGGGCGTCTGGGATTACCGGGGCTTCATCCTCACCTCCATCAAGAACGAGTTCATCTCGCGCTTTGCCCGCAGCAAGCTAGGCGGCCTGTGGATGATCATCCACCCCCTGGCCCAGGTGGCCATCTACGCGTTGATCCTGTCCAACGTGCTGGGCGCGCGCCTGCCCGGCATCGACAACAAGTACGCCTACGCGCTGTACCTGATTGCCGGCATCCTGGCCTGGAACCTGTTCGCGGAAATCGTCGGCCGCTGCCTGACGGTGTTCATCGAACAGGGCAACCTGATGAAGAAGATGCGCTTTCCGCGCATTGCGCTGCCGGTGATCGTGGTGGGGTCGTGCCTGCTCAACAACCTGTTGCTGTTCATCGCCGCCATGATCATCTTCGCCTTGCTGGGCCATGCGCCCAACGCGCAGATGCTGTGGCTGCTGCCCCTGACCCTGGTGGTGGTGGCCTTCGCCGTCGGCCTGGGCCTGGTGCTGGGTGTGCTGAACGTGTTCTTGCGTGACATTGGTCAGGTGGTGCCGATCATCATGCAGGTATGGTTCTGGTTCACGCCGATCGTGTACTCGGTCAACATCGTGCCCGACTACCTCAAGGGCACCCTGGACATCAACCCGATGTATGCCATCGTCACCGGCTATCACAACGCGCTGGTCTACAAGCTTGCGCCGAACATCGCCGAACTGGGCGTCACGGTCGCCATTGCCCTGGGCCTGATGGTACTGGGGCTGTTCCTGTTCCGCAGGGCTTCTGCCGAAATGGTGGACTCGCTATGACACTTCTGTCCGTCAGCAACGTAGGCAAGGCCTACCGCAGCTACCGCTCCGAATGGCAGCGCATCGCGCGCTGGTGCTACTTGCCGGTCAAGGCCAGCAGCGAGCATTGGGTGCTCAAGCACATCAGCTTCAACATCGAGGCCGGTGAAGCCATCGGCCTGGTGGGGCAGAACGGCGCGGGCAAGTCCACGCTGCTGAAAATGATCACCGGCACCCTGCAACCCAGCGAAGGCACCGTGCGCGTCAACGGCCGCATCGCCGCCATCCTCGAGCTGGGCATGGGCTTCAACGCCGAGTTGAGCGGGCGTCAGAATGCCTACCACGCCGCCGGCCTGATGGGCTTTACCACCGACCAGATCGACGGCGTGATCGACGACATCGAGGCGTTCGCCGAAATTGGCGAGTACTTCGACCAGACGGTGCGCACCTATTCCAGCGGTATGCAGATGCGTGTGGCCTTTGCCGTCGCCACGGCATTCCGCCCCGAAATCCTGATCATCGACGAAGCCTTGTCGGTGGGTGACAGCTACTTCCAGCACAAGAGCTTTGGCCGCATCAAGGAATTCCAGCAGGCTGGCACCACGCTGCTGATCGTGTCCCACGACCGCGCCGCCATTCAGGCCCTGTGCAACCGGGCGATCCTGCTGGACGGCGGCACCGTCATCAAGGACGGGCCACCTGAAGAGGTGATGGATTACTACAACGCCCTGATCGCCCAGAAAGAAAACGCCACCGTCGAAGTGCAAACCCTCGAGAACGGTGCAGTGCAAACCCGCTCGGGCAGTGGCAAGGCCAGCATCGCAGGTGTCTCGCTGCTCAACGCCCAGGGCGCTGCCGCCGAATACGTGACCGTGGGCGAGGACGTCTGCCTGACCGTGGACGTGGCCATCAACGCCCCGTTGCCCGAACTGGTGGTGGGCTATGTGATCAAGGACCGCCTGGGGCAGGACGTATACGGCACCAACACCCACCACCTGGGGTGTGCCCGCAAGGACCTCGCCCAGGGCACGCAGCTGTCGTACCGTTTCCGCTTCCCCGCCAACCTGGGCGTGGGTTCTTATTCCGTCGCCGTCGCGCTGCATGCGGCCGATGCCCACGTGGTGGACAACTACGAGTGGCGCGACCTGGCCTTGGTGTTCAACGTCGTCAACGTTTCGGAAAGTACGTTCGTAGGCCTTGCCTGGATACCTCCGACCGTGGAGTGCAGTAATGGATAGTCGATTCTACCGGGCGTTCGAAGACCGCCATCGCGGCTCCCGGGCGCTGATCGCCAGCCGCCTCGAAGTCTACCTGCCGTTTCTGGCGCCGCTCAAAGACCTGTACCCCCAGGCGGGCGTGCTGGACGTAGGCTGCGGCCGTGGCGAGTGGCTGGAAATGCTGATTCGTGAAGGCTATGACGCCAGCGGTGTGGACCTGGACGAAGGCATGCTCGAAGCCTGCCGCGAACTGGGCCTGCCGGTGCGCACCGACGATGCGCTCAACGCGCTGCGCCAGTTGCCCGATGCCAGCCTGATCGCCGTCAGCGGCTTTCATATCGCCGAGCACATTCCCTTTACCGTGCTGGAAGAAATGGTTGGCGAAGCCATGCGGGTGCTGCAACCCGGCGGCTTGCTGATCCTGGAAACGCCCAACGCTGAAAACGTGGTGGTCGGCACCAACAATTTCTTCGTCGACCCCACCCATGACCGCCCAATCCCCAGCCTGCTGCTGTCGTTCTTGACCGAGTTCAAGGGCTTTGCCCGCTCCAAGGTCCTGCGCCTGCAAGAAGCGCCGGACCTGCGCGAGCCGGAGCGCAAGCTTGGCGTGATGGACGTGTTGGCCGGCACCAGCCCGGATTACGCCGTGGTGGCGCAGAAGCAGGCACCGGCCGAAATACTGGCCGCGTTCGACGCACCGTTCGAGCAGGTGTATGGCGTAGCGCTGGACGAATTGGCCTCGCGTTATGACCAGGCCCTGGAGGGCCGGTTGAATATCCTAGAGAATCAGATGGCAACCGAAGTACATGACCTGCTCGGCTCCCTGAAAGCCGAACAAGCCGAGCGCGTGCAATTGCTCGAGGCAGGGTTTGCGCAAGAGCGCGAGCGCTTGCAAGCCCAACTGGACAACGAGCGCGAGCATGCCCAGCACGCACTGGCCCAGGCACGCGAGCAGGCCGAACGGCTGCAACTCGAGATGAACACCTCGCTGAGCAACGCCCACCACTGGTACCTGCGCGCCACCGCGCTCGAACAGCAGTTGACCACATTCCAGAGCAGCACCGTGTGGCGCGCGACCACGCCCGTGCGCAAGCTGGGCCACCTGGTCAAGCACCCTCGCAGCGCCGCAACTACCGCCAAGCACACCCTGCGCCGTGTCGCGCCCCATGCACGGCTGTGGCTGGCGCGTCGCCCTGCCGTCGAGCGCAAGGTCAGGGCCCTGGTTCAGCGCAGCCCCTGGCTTACTGGCGTGTTGCGTGACCTGTTGAAGGTGCCAGCGCCTGCAGTGCCTGTAGAGGCCAACGACCCACAGCACGGTTTGATCGACCATGCTCCATTGACCCCACGGGGGCGCCAGATCGAAAGCGCGCTCCGTGCTGCCGTGACGAAGGGCCAGAAGTAATGCGTATCGTAATTGACATGCAGGGCGCGCAGACCGAAAGCCGTTTCAGAGGGATTGGTCGGTACAGCATGGCGTTTGCCCAGAGCATCGTGCGCAACCGCGGCGAACACGAAGTCTATCTTGTGCTCAATGGCATGCTGCACGAGAGCATCGAGCCCATCCGCACCGCGTTCATCGGTTTGTTGCCGCAGAGCCATATCCGCGTGTGGTACGCCGAAGGCCCCGTCGCCGACAGCCACCCGAACAACCTGGCGCGTCGCCAGACGGCCGAACATATGCGCCAGGCCTGCATCGACGCGCTCGAGCCGGACGTGATCCACGTGACCAGCTCGGTGGAAGGCTACATCGATGACGCGGTGATCGGCAGTGCCACGCTGCACCATGATGCGCTGGTCAGCGCCACGCTCTATGACCTGATCCCGCTGGTAAGCCCCAAGCAGTACCTCGACGGCAACCCGGCCTACAAAAGCCACTACCTGGCCAAGGTCGGCGCATTCCAGCAGTACGATCTGCTGCTGTCGATCTCGGACTTCGCGCGTCAGGAAGCACTCTCCCTGCTGCCGCTGGATGAGGCGAAAGTCGTCAACGTATCCACCGCTGCCGATGACGTGTTCTACCCGGTCACGCTCGCCCACGAAGAGCGTCTGGCGCTGCTTGAGAAATTCGGCCTGCGCGAACCGTTCGTGCTGTACACCGGTGGCGCCGACGAGCGCAAGAACCTGCCTCGCCTGATCGAGGCCTTCGCAGCCGTCAAACCCAAGCTGGGTGAGACCCAACTGGTATTCGCCGGCAAGATGCCGCAATACCACGTGGACCTGTACCGTCAGCATGCCCGTGACCAGGGGCTGGCCCCGGACGACCTGGCATTCACCGGTTTCGTCAGCGATGCCGAGCTGCGCAGCCTGTACAGCATCTGCGAGCTCTACGTATTCCCGTCCTGGCACGAAGGCTTTGGGCTGCCGCCGCTGGAGGCCATGAAATGTGGCGCGCCCGTGATCGGTGCCAACGCCTCCAGCGTACCGGAGGTCATTGGCTGGGATCAGGCAACCTTCGACCCACACGATCCAGCGGCGATTGCCAGCAAGCTCGAGCAAGCCCTGCTGGACGACGCCTTCCGCAAGGCCCTGGCCGTTCACGGGTCAGACCGCGCCGAGCATTTCTCGTGGGACCGTACAGGGCAGGCCGCCCTCGAGGCCTTCGAACACGCCATGGCCCAGCGCCAGGCCGTCCAGGCGCACATCGAGCAGCCGCATGACCACCTGCAACAGTTGATCGAAACCCTCAGTGCCAGTGCGCCGCTGCAAAACGGTGAGGTCAGCGTCGAGCGCCTGGCCAAGGCCGTTGATTACTCCGTGCAACCGCCTACGGATGTACCAAGCCTGTTCGTCGACATTTCGGAGCTGTGCAAGCACGACGGCAAGAGCGGCATCCAGCGCGTGGTGCGCAGCATTCTGCTGGAATGGCTGGTCAATCCGCCTTCGACCTACAAGGTCGTACCGGTGTACACCACGCCTGCAGAGCCGTACTACCGTGAAGCGTCGGCGTTCACCGCCAAGTTCCTGGGCCAGGAGCCGAACGAAGCGTTGCAGGACGAAGTCATCAGCTACCGTGCTGGCGACGTGTACCTGGGCCTGGACCTGTTGATGGATGTGCTGCCGCACAAGAAGGCCTACTTCAACGCCATGCGTGACCACGGCGTCAGCATCCTGTTCGTGGTCTACGACTTGCTGATTCTGCAACTGCCGCACTGTTTCGTCGAAAGCCTGCACGAACACTATGCGAAATGGATACGGACGGTGGCCGAATACGACGGCGCCATCTGCATTTCCCAAGCCGTGGCTGATGAGCTCAATGACTGGTACCTGGAGCACATGCCTGCACGCAAGCGCCCGTTCCACATTGGCGCCTTCCACTTGGGCGCCGACCTTGACCAGTCCGTGCCATCGCTGGGCTTCCCGGAAGACCCGGCCATGCGCCTGGAAGCGCTGGAAGACAACCCTACCTTCCTGATGGTAGGTACGCTGGAACCCCGTAAAGGGCATGCACAAACGCTAGAGGCGTTTGAACAGCTATGGGCCGATGGGGTACAAGCCAATCTCGTGATCGTGGGCAAGCATGGCTGGCTGGTCGATGAACTGGCGCGCAAGCTCGAGAACCACGCCGAGCGCGGCAAGCGGCTGTTGTGGCTCTCCGGTGCCAGCGACGAATACCTGGAGCACCTGTACCAGGAGTCCGACTGCCTGGTGGCCGGCTCCTACGGTGAAGGCTTCGGCTTGCCGCTGATCGAGGCCGCGCAGCACAAACTGCCAATCATCGCCCGCGACCTTGCGGTATTCAGGGAAGTGGCCGGTGATCACGCCTGGTACTTCGAAGGCACGCACACAGAAGAAATTGCCGAGAAGATCAAGCAATGGCTGGGGTTGTTCGAAAAGGGCGAACACCCTCAATCCACCGAAATGCCATGGTTGACATGGAAAGCCAGCGCACAACAGCTGGTGGCTGCAATCGATAAGTGCGCGTTCTAACGCGCCTATAAAACACACACTGGGGCGTTTGCAATGAGTTCAAGGTTGGGTTCCACGGGGAGGACGGGCCTGGCGTTAGCGTTGGCTATCGCCGTCTGGTTCGTGTGGCATCATTTTCCTTCGGGGTTCATCGCCGGTACATCGTCGTACTGGCAGTCGGAAGTCGACGACGTTACGCAATACATCTCTGGCTTCCACGCGTTCTTCAGTGCGCCTTTCGGGTATCCGCTGCTGGCATTCGACAGCATCAATTACCCGCAGGGCACGCGCGCGACGTTCATGGACACCATTCCGCTGTATGCGCTTATCCTGAAACTGGTGGTGCCCGCGTCATACGCACCGTTCAACCCCTACGGCGTGTGGGTGGGCCTAGCATTCCTGGGCCAGGCCGTGTGTGGCTGGTGGATACTGCGCGAGCTTGAGGTCAAGTCCTGGCTGGCACTGGTGGCGCTGGTGGTGTGCCTGCTGATCTTCCCGGCCTTTACAGCGCGTGTGACCCATATCTCGCTGATGACGCACTGGATCCTGCTGGCAGCCATCGCACTCTACTTGCGTGGGCAGCGCCTGGGGCAGGTGCCCGTGGCAGGCTGGACAGCATTGTTGGTGGCCGGCTTCTACATCAACATCTACCTGTGCGTGATGGCGAGCGCCATTTATGTCGCCAACTGGCTGGCCAAGCCACGGCACTACCGCTGGGTGGACGTGCCTCGGGCGTTGTTGCCGTTCCTGATCATCGGCGCCAGCTTGTGGGTGACCGTGTTCCCCATGGACTCCACGAACGTGGCCAAGGAAACCGGTTTCGGCACGTTTTCCATGAACCTGCTGGCACCGTTTTCAGGGGGTACGTTCTTCCCCATCGAAAACGCCGAAATGCCGGGGCAATACGAAGGCTTCAATTACCTGGGCCTGGGTGTCTTGCTGGGGTTGCTGGCCGGCCTGGTACTGGGCGGGCGCAGGGCAGTGAGGTGGGCGGCGGACAACTGGCCGCTGGTGCTGGTGATGCTTGGGCTCACCCTGTATGCACTTTCCGACAGCATCTATTGGGGCACCCACCAGGTGCTGGTGCTGCATTACCCCGCGTTCATGGAGGCCATCACTACGCAGTTCCGGGCCTCTGGCCGGTTCTTCTGGCCTGTAGGGTATGCGCTGACCATCGCGGCCATCGTACTGCTGTACCGCAGGCTGCCCAAACGCGTTTTCGCGCTGGCGATGTTGGTGTTGATCGTGGTGCAGGTGGCGGACATGTCCATCCAGCGCCACCGCTTGATCGATGGCGCCAAGCGCCCGGCAACACCAATCCTGACCCAGGCTGCGTGGGACGCCCAGATAGCCGATGGCATTCAGTATCTGTATTTCTTCCCCAAGTTCCGCTGCGGGCGCTCGGACATGATCCTCAGTACGCTGATGCCGACCATGCGGTATGCCGTCGAGCACGGGCTCAAGATCAACACCGGCTACGTGGCACGCGCCAACTCCAACTGTGCAGTGGAAAGCACCCAGGCCGAAATTGCAGGCTCCGATGCGCGCCACTCCCTGTATGTATTCGTCAAGGGCGATTTCCCTGAAGTGGGCCAGGCGCTGGCGCTGTTCCCAGCCGACCATCAGCCCCAGTGCACCGAACTCGATTACGCCCATGTGTGCAAGTTTGATGTGGACAAGGAGCGCCACTGATGAGCCAGCCCAGGCGCTTGTTGTCGCTGATCTCACCGTTCTACAACGAAGAGCGCGGTGTTTGCGCGTTTTTCGAGCGTGTGGACGCCCTGTCAAAGACGTTGGCCGATCGCTATGACTTCGAGGTCATCGCGATCAATGACGGCAGCAGGGACCAGACCTACGAAGAACTGCTCAAGGCCCAGGCGGCTTACCCGTACGTAACGGTCGTTGACCTGTCACGAAACTTTGGGAAAGAAGCCGCGCTTTCAGCTGGCCTGGACTTTGCGACCGGCGATGCAGTCGTGCCCATCGACTCCGACCTTCAGCATCCTCCCGAAGTGGTGCTGGAACTCGTTGCCAAATGGGAGGAGGGCGCCGAAGTGGTGCTGGCCAAGCGCGTGGATCGGCGCACTGACCACGCGGTGCAGAAGTTCACCGCCAACGGGTTCTACAAACTGCACAACTCCATCTCGGACATCCACATACCTGCGGACGTGGGCGATTTTCGCTTGATGGACCGCAAGGTCGTCGAGGCGCTAAAAAGGCTTCCTGAAAACCGTCGCTTCATGAAGGGGCTGTTTGCCTGGGTAGGTTTTCGCACCGCCACCATCGAATACCAGGTGGCGCCACGCAGCACCGGCAAGACCAGCTTCAACACCTGGAAACTCTGGAATTTTGCCATCGAAGGCATCACCAGCTACAGCTCGGCCCCCTTGCGCATATGGACTTACCTGGGCTGTGCGGTATCGGCCATGGCCTTTGTGTATGCGGTTTACCTGCTGATCAAGACCCTGTGCTTTGGCGCCGATACGCCCGGCTATGCCTCGTTGATGATCACCATCCTGTTCGCCAGCGGCGTGCAGCTGATCGGCATAGGGGTGCTTGGGGAGTATGTCGGGCGGATCTTCGTGGAATCCAAGCGCCGGCCCGTGTACATCGTGCGCGAAGTGGTCAAGACCGACCGATGATCATTCCGGGCAAGTACTACCAGTTTCTGCGTTTTGCCTTGGTCGGCGTGGCCAACACGGCGGTGCATGCCGGCGTGGTGATTTTGCTGATGGAAACCCTGGCGCCGCCGGCAGCCGTGGCCAACGCGTGTGCATTCATCGTGGCCAACCTGATGTCCTACTGCATCAACAGCCGGTTCACCTTCCGTGTGCCGATGAGTTGGCTGGGATACCGGCGCTTCTTGCTGGTCTCACTGGTGTCGCTGGGCCTGACGCTGCTCATCACCTCGTGGGTCGAATACATGGGTTGGCACTATGGCGTGGGCCTGGTGATGGTGGTCTTCATCGTGCCAGTGCTCAACTTCATGGTGATGAAGCTCTGGGCATTCGCCCCGGCCAAGTCATGAAAACGCCACCCTGCCGCCACGCCCACCGCAATGACTATTTTTTGGAATACGTAACAGGACTCAAACTATGACAATTGGCCAGCAAGAACACCTTTCGCCTGGCAGCGTACAACCTTGCGAAGATCGCGCGACCAGCATTGCGGTGGTGATCCCTTCCTACAAAGTGACCGCGCACATCCTGGGCGTCATTGCCGATATTGGCCCGGAAGTCGAGCGCATCTACGTAGTCGATGATTGCTGCCCGGAAGGCTCCGGCCGTTATGTCGAGGAACACGCCACCGACCCGCGTGTAGTGGTGCTGCGCAACCCGGAAAACCAGGGCGTGGGCGGTGCGGTCATGACCGGCTACCAGGCGGCTATCCAGGACGGCATGGACATCATCGTCAAGATCGACGGGGATGGCCAGATGGACCCAGGCCTGCTGATGAACTTCGTCACGCCCATTCTTGAGGGCACGGCCGACTACACCAAGGGCAACCGGTTCTACGACCTGGAAGAAATCCGGGCAATGCCCAAGATTCGCCTGTTCGGCAACGCTGTCCTGTCCTTCATGACCAAGTTCTCGTCCGGATACTGGGACCTGTTCGACCCCACCAATGGCTACACGGCCATCCACCGTGACGTCGCCCGCCACCTGCCATTCGCCAAGATCAGCCGTCGCTACTTCTTCGAGACTGACATCCTGTTCCGGCTCAATACCCTGCGCGCGGTGGTGGTGGATGTGCCCATGGACGCCAAGTACGGCGATGAAGTCAGCAACTTGAAGATTTCCAAGATCGTGGGCGAGTTCCTGGCCAAGCACGTGCGCAACTTCGGCAAGCGGATCTTCTACAACTACTACCTGCGCGACATGTCGCTGGCGTCCCTGGAGCTGCCGGCTGGCCTGCTGTTGCTGATATGGGGTCTGGTCTTCGGCCTGTCTCACTGGGCTTCGTCCATCTATACCGGAGTCGCCAACTCTGCCGGCACCGTGATGCTGTCTGCCTTGCCGATATTCCTGGGTATCCAACTGATCCTGGCGTTCTTGGGGCAGGACATCGCCTCGGTCCCCAGAAGGCCGTTCCACCTATCGCGGTTGAAGTCCAAGTTCAAGGCAGGTAAGCGCCCATGATGTATGCCATTGCAATTCTATGCGTCGTGGGTATCGCGACCGGCCAGATCATGTTCAAGCTCAGCGCCAGTGCGCTGCAGCGCGCCGGCACCATCTTCGACCTCAAGACCCTGATGATTTTGGGCTCTGCGTTCGCACTGTACGGTGTGACCACCATCGCCTGGGTGTGGGTGCTGCAAAAGATCGAACTGGGCAAAGCCTACCCGCTGATGGCGTTGGCCTTCGTGCTGGTGCCAATCGGCAGCCACTTCATCTTGGGTGAGCGGTTCCAGATCCAGTACTTCATCGGCGTCGCATTCATCATGTTCGGCATCGTACTGGCCGTTAAGTCCTGATCGGGCGCACATGCAGCAGGTTGTGGAAATGAAGAGCAGTAGAAGGGATAGGGCAGTATGAAGTTGATAGAAAGGTCGCAGCTGAACGCGACCGTGGCAGTCGCGGCAATCATGGCACTGGCCTTCGTGCTGCTGATGATGCGTTCAAGCGGTATCTACCCAACCGTCTTCGGGGATGAATACACCTACAGCTCGATGGCACGCGTGCTGCCGCTGTCGAGCGCATCGATACCCAACTACCTGTACCTGAGCATCTACAAGTCCACGTTGATGTGTGGCGACGGGTTCGTGGGTTGTACCAAGCTGCTCAATGCCCTGTTCTTCGTGCTGGCCTCGCCGTTCATCTTCATGGTGGCACGCCGGTATTGCAGTGCGCGGGTGTCGGTGTTGATCGTGGCCCTGAGCATGCTCGGGCCGATCAACGGCTACACCACGTACTTCATGCCTGAAGCGCTGTTCTACCTGACGTTCTGGATCAGCGCCTGGTACTTTCTGACCCTGGCCTCGAACGCGCCTTGGCAACGCTGGGCGCTGCTCGGCGTGCTGATGGGGTGTTCGTCCCTGGTCAAGCCGCATGCGCTGTTCGTCATCCCAGCCTTCTGCCTGTGCATTGCCTACTTTGCCTACAAAGACCAGGACCGCTGGTTCGTGACGGCGGTAAAAAACGCCGCTGTGTTCGTCGGCGTCATGTTGCTGACCAAATTTGGCTTCAGCTACCTGGTCGCCGGCAAGGCAGGCCTGACGCTGTTCGGCAACTTCTACGCCACCACCCTTGAGTCCAGCGCCTCCAGCCTCGACCGGTACCTGGCCATCCTGAAAGCGGCGCCGACCATTGCGGCCGGGCACCTGCTGGGCAATGCCGTGATGTTCGGCTGCGCCTTGGCGATCATCATCACCACCAGCATCGCCACATTGCGAACTCGCGCCATCGGCGAGGACGGGAAGTTTGCCTTCTTCACCCTGTTCCTGCTGCTGAACCTGATCGCCGTGGTGGCGTTGTTCTCGGCATCCGTGGCCGGCACCAACGCCGTCGAAACCGCGTTGCGCCTGCACATGCGCTACTACGACTTCCTGTTCCCGTTGCTGTTCATCGCCGCAGGCGCCGAACTGGCGGGGGCCAGGCTCACGGCGCACCGTTACGTGCGCTGGGGCGTGGCGATCGTGGTGATGGGCGCTGTGGTGTATGCCGGCATCACGCGCATGTACCCGTTTACCCTGAGCTTTATCGATAACCCTGAGCTGCGCGGCTTTACCGCTGGTAATCGGGCCTTCTACGTACTCGCAGGGCTCTCGCTGATCAGCTTGATGCTGTGGTGTGCAAAGCCGCGCAAGGGCTTGCAGCTGTTCGTGTTCGTCTTCCTGCCGCTTTCCATTCTGGTCAGTACGGTATACGCCAGCATGTCGCTGCTCGAACGCAGGCATGCAGACGTGTATGACAAGGCCGGGATGTTCGCGCGTCAATACCTGCCCGTCAGCGAGCGTCCACATCTGCTGGTGGTAGGGGATAACCCGGCCTCGATTCTGCGGGCACTGTACTGGGTGGAAGATTTGAACGCAGGCCCGGACTTGTCGTATAAACCAGGCGAAATCTACACCGCCGACCAGTCGCCGGCTGACAAGAGATGGATCCTGGTAGTAGGGGATGTCGAGTTTGCCAAAGGCGACTTCAAGGTCCTCAAGCTCAATGGCTTCTCGTTGGCCAGAAAGCTGCCCAAGGACAACCCGCTGCTGCTCGATTTCCGCTCAAACATCCACACCGAGTCGGTAGACACGTTGCGCGGCATGTCCCATGCCGAAAGCTGGGGCGCCTGGTCCGAAGGTGACACCGTGACGTTGCAGTTCTCACGGCCGCTGCCCAAAACCTTCACGCTGGAAATCAACGCCAAGGCGTTTGGCCCCAACCAGGGCCGCACCTTTGAAGTGAAGGTAGATGATCGCCGCTATCCGCTGAAGCTGAGCGGTGAAGTGGAACCGTATAGCTTGAAGATCGACAACCCCGACGAAGTCAGCAAGCTGACCATCAAGGTACCCCAGGCCACTTCGCCCGAGCAGCTGGGTATCAGTGGCGACAAGCGCATGTTGGGGATTGGGCTTCGGCAGATTGTGATTCGGGAAGACAAATAGCAGTGCTGTGACGGTACCTATGCGCTTGGATCGATAGGTACCGTCAGGGCAGGGGAGTGAGCACCTTGCCGAATCAACAACCCGCCGCTCAGTTCGCCATGCCAGCGTCAGCATCGTCCATCAACGTCTTGGCCAGTGCGCCCAGGTAGTACGCGGCCCATACCAATTTCGGGATTTCGTCCATCAAGCCGCTGATGGTCAGCTTCGACGAGGCCGACACCTAGTGCTGTCAAACAAATGGGTGGCAGCTGTACGTGGGTTGACAGACCGGTCGACAGAGGAACTTACCCGGCGCACGCGAACGTGCCCCACGCACAGCCACCATAAGGGTGACACTACCTTTTTGTCGAAACAGCCTGCCAAAGCCGGTCGTTGATGAGCAACGACGGGGTGAGAGACTAGGGCTGCGCCTGAACAACGGCAATCGAAAAAAGGCGATGGGATTGTGTTTGGGAAATGGGCTACAGGAAAGGCGTAAATTCCGATCAATAGGCCGGCTGCGGCGGTACCCACGCCCTCGGAAAAATACAAAACCGGCAGTTAAGCGTGGTGCAGGCGAATCGAACGGTGCGATGAAACGCTGATCTGCTCCAGAAGGGGACCGGTTGGGTTAGTTAGGTGTTAATGCAGAAACCTGCCGCTCTCGCTGTCGCAGCCAAGCTTGGGCGGGGCGCTCCAAGTACCGATGGGTGGCAAGGCTCAGGGGTATGAGTACAGCAAAGAACAGCACCATCACCCACCCTTGATAGAACACTGCTCGTGAAAGCGCCAATGCGTCGAAGGCCATGGCGAATATGATCTGCAATGGGAAATGAGTGAGGTAGGACGAGTAACTAATGTCGCCCAGCCACGCCCAGCGCCGCGCCAGACCGGGCCAGCGCGAGCCCGCGGCCGCCAGTGCGGCAATAAGTAATGGGTAGCACACGTAAAGCAGCAACGGGTTGTTCAGCCCGGCGGGTGTTTGCAGAAGCCAGACCCAGGCCACCAGACACAGTGGGCCTGTGATGAGCAGCGCACCCCCATCGCCCAGATACCGGCGCACCCACGTCAGCACGCCATAGGTCATGCCACCGACGAAAAAGCACACCAGACCACTACCCAGTTTGTAGATGTCTGGATAAAGGAAGCTGCCAATCGCGATGGCCGCCAGGGTCAATGGCCATTTCCAGCGCTTGGTCAGGCAGATGATGAAGAAGATCGCGTAGAGCAACACTTCCACCGACACCGACCACACAGGCGCGTTGAAGGACCAACCCTTTTCCAAGCCCCAGGCCGGCACCATCAAAATATTCAGCACCGCGTGATAGACGTCATTGAACGGATAGACGAAATAGGTGCCGTGGCTGCTGAGATAGGCCCATTGCAGGGCCACGACAGCCATGAACGTGACGATGTGCAAAGGGTAGAGCCTGCTAAACCTGTCCTGGGCAAAACGTGACACCGTCAACGAGCGACAGCTGATGCCGTTTGCGAACAACCAGTAGAAAACGAACCCCGATAATGTGAAGAACAGCTGCACAGCCAAGTTGCCATGCCGATACAGCAGTTCAAACGTGCTGAAGAACGGTTGCTGTGCCGGGTCGAAGTCATGGGCTGCGCTACCCACATAGAAGAAGTGCTGCCAATGCCAGAACACGACACACAGGGCAGCAACGCCACGCAGCACATCCAACGTATAGAGCCGATTACTGGGGTTAGGAAGAGTCATGTGTGCTGCTTGATAAAGGAGGTAAGGAAGGTAAATGTTGATCCAGCCAAAAATGAGTCCGGCATTGCGGTCACTGGCGCTTTCAAATTGTGTACTAACGCTGAACGCTGCTACCTGGGCATATGAGGATGATCATTAGCCCTCCCTGCCGGGGCGGAGTATACGCTGGCTCGGGATAGAGCACCCAATGAGCGTGTGTGCGAAGAATCCCCAGACAGCGCGATTGGGTGCTATGGGTATGGCCTGCGCTCAGCTCGCCAAGCCAGCCTCAGCATCGTCCATCAGCGTTTTGGCCAGCGCACCCAGATAGTATGCAGCCCACACCAGCTTCGGGTTTTCGTCCATCAAGCCACTGATGGTCAGCTCCTGCGCGTAACCCATCAGTTCTGAGGCTTGGGCGCGGGCGTGCTCACACGGGATGCCGGGTTCGATGCAGAACAGTGGCTCGGTTTGCTGTTTGCCTTGGTAAAACTTGGTTTTGCCAGCGGTGACGCCGGTTTCCGGTACGGTCATTGATTATCTCCCTGCTTATTTGCTGCCAGGGCTGTCGTGTGGACGACCATTGCTTGGCAATGGTCAGCCCAGCGCAGCCCATTCGGCTTCAATGCATTGCGCGAGGTTCTCTGGGCCTTTGCACCTGCAGAAGCGCCGACTCCAGCAATGCCCGCAGCGCCTCGAGTTGATGCAGAGACGTCATGATCAGAATCGATGTCGGGGATTTGGGCTGTAGCAGCAAGGCCTGATGGGCGACGGTTGCGGCGCATAGCGCGTGATCCGAGGCTTGAATCAGGGTGTCTTCCAGGGAGTGGATGTGGTGCGGTGGGTCGGGGACGATCTTGAGCATCGCGTATGTCCTTTGATCAGTGCGGCCGCCTCTTGCTGTCAAACAAGTGGGTGGCAGCTGTACGTGGGTTGACAGACCGGCGGACATAGCAAGTTCCGGCGCACGCAAGCGTGCCCGCACGTACAGCCGCCATCAAGGACGAGCTGATTTCTATGTACCGTGACGGCCTGTCAAAGCCGTGCCGTTGATAGCCAACGACAGGGCGAGACTAGGTCGCTTCCAGAATGGCCGCAACGGAAAATAGGGAGGATGAGTATCTTTGGGAAATGGACTACAGGGAAGGGGTAGATTCTGATTTTTCTGCTTTCAGAGGTGCGAAGCTCAGGTGCTTGAGAATAGATTCAAGCGTCTGCGCTGAAGAGTTATGAAAGTAAAAACTGGAAAGGAACGGAAGCCTCTAACAAGGTCTGTTAAGCCGGTGATCGCAGAAGCTCGGCATCGTCTGTCTGCGCTTTGCAACGTCCGAAGCTGAGCGTTCTTCTGCACAAGGAGCGACGCGGATTCGAGCCAAGCTCCTCGGCGTTCCTCATTCCAGGATCGATCCTTTTATCCGCATGGAAGCGACGACTTCGAAACCGTCGAGTAGCCCGTTCAGTTTCTGAGGGATCATGACACCAGCACCGTCAATCGGCTCGGTCGAGGTTTTAAGTGCGTCAGCCTTAGGTGTAAGCGCTCGCGCATTCACCCAAGTGCTCTGTTATTTCGCCGATCCCGAACCTGTTAACACACCGCTAAATCTTCGTCCGAGACTTCTTAAGGTTTTGCCATCCCAGGATCACTTTCCGTTGGTGACCGAGGAATCTACAAACACTGACTGCCGGGTGGGCACGCTGCTCAGTTCGCCATGCCTGCCTCAGCATCGTCCATCAGCGTTTTGGCCAGTGCACCCAGATAGTACGCAGCCCATATCAACTTCGGGTTTTCGTCCATCAAGCCACTGATGGTCAGCTCCTGTGCGTACCCCATCAGCTCAGAGGCTTGAGCACGGGCGTGCTCACACGGTATGCCGGGTTCGATGCAGAACAGTGGCTCGGTTTGCTGTTTGCCTTGATAGAACTTGGTTTTGCCGGCTGTAACGCCGGTTTGATGTGCGGTCATTGATTGGTCTCCCTGCCTGTTTGCTGCCAAGGCTGCCATGTGGGCGACCTTGCTCGGCAATGGTCAGCCCACCACAGCCCCAGCTGGCTTCAATGCATTGCTCGAGGTTCTCTGGGCCTTTGCACCTGCAGAAGCGCTGACTCCAGCAAGGCCCGCAGCGCCTCGAGTTCGTGCAGAGACGTCATGATCAGAATCGATGTCGGGGATTTGGGCTGTAGCAGCAAGGCCTGATGCGCGACGGTTGCGGCGCATAGCGCGTGATCCGAGGCCTGAACCAGGGTGTCTTCCAGGGAGTGGATGTGGTGCGGTGGGTCGGGGACGATCTTAAGCATCGCATAGTACCTTCCAATCGGGCCCCCTCCCGACTGCTGTCAAACAGAGGGAGGCAGCTGTACGTAGGTTGACAGACCGGCGGACTATGCAAGTTCCGGCGCACGCAAGCGTGCCCCACGTACAGCCGCCATAACGCGAGCTGTGTGCATAATACCGTTACGACCTGTCAAAGCCGTGTCGTTGATGAGCAACGACGCCCCGAGAGTAGAAGCGTAGAAACGAGGTCGCAATGGTAAATGCGGGGTCAGAGTATCTTTGGGAAACGGACTACAAGGAAGGGGCAGATTCTGATCTTTTTGCTTTCTGAAGCTTAAGCCTGCGTGCTTAACACCAGACTCAGTCGCTTACCGGGAAAAGCGGGCCGCTCTAATCATCGAAGCGGGTGAATCGCTCGCAAGCGTTTCTTACTATGGCGAGACTAGGTGTCGGGCAATCAGAACTGCTTAGGCTGTAGTTGCTGACAAGGCCAAGCCTTACACGGCTTGGCCCCGTTGCAGGATTACTCGAACACTTCAGCGTTAGCCAACGCCACGCCGAGTTGATCCTTGCCAGACAAGCTCGGGCTGAAATCAATCGGCCACTCGATAGCGATTTCCGGGTCATCCCACGCGATGCACCGCTCACTGGCAGGCGAGTAGAAATCGGTGGTCTTGTACAAGAATTCAGCGGTTTCACTCAGGGTGACAAAACCGTGCGCGAACCCTGGCGGGACCCACAGCTGATTCTTGTTTTCCGCAGAAAGCACCGCACCGACCCATTTGCCGAAAGTGGGGGAGGAGCGACGGATATCGACCGCCACGTCGAACACTTCCCCTTGGACCACGCGCACCAGTTTGCCCTGGGCATGAGGGGGCAACTGGTAGTGCAGGCCCCGAAGCACGCCTTTCACTGATCGAGAGTGATTGTCCTGAACGAAATCGGGGCGCAGGCCAGTGACTTCTTCAAACACATTGGCGTTGAAGCTTTCGTAGAAGAAGCCCCGGTCATCGCCGAAGACTTTTGGGGCGAACAGAAGGACATCAGGGATGGCCAGAGGGGTAGCGTGCATCAGAAAACCTTTTCGCTAAGCAGGTTACGCAGGTACTGGCCGTAGCCATTTTTGAGCAATGGCTGGGCCAGGCGCTCGAGTTGTTCGGCATCAATCCAGCCTGCACGGAAGCAGATCTCTTCTGGGCATGCCACCTTCAACCCTTGGCGGCGCTCCATGGTCGCAATGTACTGGCTGGCATCGAGCAGGCTGTCGTGAGTACCTGTGTCCAGCCATGCATAGCCACGGCCCATGATCTCGACATGCAGCTGCGCTTGTTGCAGGTACAGGTTGTTGAGGTCGGTGATCTCCAGCTCGCCTCGGGCCGATGGCTTCAGGCTGCGCGCCAGGTCGACCACTTGGTTGTCGTAGAAGTAAAGGCCCGTCACCGCATAGTTGGACTTCGGCTGTGTTGGCTTTTCTTCCAGCGACAATACGCGCCCGGCCTCGTTGAATTCGGCCACACCGTAACGCTCAGGGTCGTTGACGTGGTACGCGAACACGGAGGCGCCCGTTTCGCGTTGGCCCGCGTTCAACAGCAGCGACTGGAAGTCGTGGCCGTAGAAGATGTTGTCGCCCAGCACCAGCGCAGAAGTGTCGTTGCCAATGAAGGCCTCGCCGATGGTGAATGCCTGAGCCAAGCCATCAGGGCTTGGCTGGACGGCGTAGGACAGGTTCAGGCCCCATTGGCTGCCGTCGCCTAGCAACTGCTCGAAGCGTGGGGTGTCCTGCGGCGTTGAAATGATCAGGATGTCGCGGATACCGGCGAGCAGCAGGGTGCTCAGCGGGTAATAGATCATGGGTTTGTCATACACCGGCAGCAGCTGCTTCGATACCGAGAGCGTCGCGGGGTGCAGGCGTGTGCCTGAGCCGCCGGCCAGAATAATTCCTTTACGAGCCATGGGAATCCTTACTTATGGATTTCGTCTAGCATACGTTTAACGCCTTGCTGCCAGGGCGGCATTTTCAACTTAAACGCGCTTTCGAGCTTGCCCAGTGCCAGCCGCGAATTTCGCGGGCGCGGCGCGGGTACAGGGTAAGCGTCGGTATTGATCGCTGATACTTGATCAGCGTTCACTTTAAGCGATATGCCCCTGCAAAGCGCGTCCTGCAGCACTAATTGGGCGTACGCGTGCCAGCATGTTTCACCCGATGCTGCCAGGTGGTAGATCCCGGCAAGGTGAGCGCTCGCGGGCTGGTTGACCACCTGGCGCACGACATGGGCTGTAACGTCCGCGATCAGGTCAGCACCGGTTGGGGCGCCGAACTGGTCAGCTACCACGCTCAAGGCGTCCCGCTCCTGGGCAAGGCGCAGCATGGTCTTTGCAAAGTTATTTCCGCGGGCAGCGTACACCCAGCTGGTGCGCAGGATGACGGCCTTGGCACCGCTGGCTTCTATGGCCTGCTCACCCTCAAGCTTGGTACGGCCATAGACCGACAGCGGGCCGGTGGCTGCGGTTTCTTGCCGAGGCTGATCACCGCTGCCGTCATACACGTAGTCAGTAGAGTAATGAATCAGCCAAGCGCCCAAGCGAGCGGCTTCACGCGCCAGTAGGGCAGGGGCCTGAGCATTGATAAGCGCTGCTGCCTGAGGATCACCCTCTGCTTTATCCACGGCTGTATAAGCGGCCGCGTTGACGATTACATCAGGCGCGAGCAAACGAACTGTGCTCGCCAACGCATCCAACTGGCTCAAATCCCCACAGAGCTCGCCGTCACCCTGACGGTCCAGTGCGACAACTTCACCGAGCGGCGAAAGAGACCGCTGCAGCTCCCAGCCTACTTGCCCGTTTTTCCCCAACAGCAGGATTTTCACGCTTCATTTGCCCCGTATTGCTTAGCCACCCAATCACGGTACGAACCGTCCATCACGCCCTGCACCCATTCCTGATTGGCAAGGTACCAGGCGACAGTTTTGCGGATGCCGGTATCGAACGTTTCCGCAGGTTTCCAGCCTAGCTCGCGCTCGATCTTGCGTGCATCGATGGCGTAACGGCGGTCGTGGCCCGGGCGGTCTGTCACGTAGGTGATCAGCTCGGCGTAATGTCCGACAGGCGCACCGGTCTTTTGGTTGATCACATTGCGCGCGGACGCTGGCGCCAGCTCATCGAGCAGGCCGCAGACCGTACGCACGATATCGATGTTGGCTTTCTCGTTCCAGCCGCCGATGTTGTAGGTTTCGCCTGTGGTGCCGGCTTCCAGCACACGGCGGATACCGGAGCAGTGGTCCTCTACGTACAACCAGTCCCGAATCTGCTGGCCGTCACCGTAGACAGGCAACGGTTTACCCGCGAGCGCGTTGACGATCATGAGCGGGATCAGTTTTTCGGGGAAGTGGAACGGCCCGTAGTTATTGGAGCAGTTGGTGGTGAGGACTGGCATACCGTAGGTATGGAAGTAGGAACGCACCAGGTGGTCACTGGCGGCTTTGCTAGCGGAGTAGGGGCTGTTGGGGGCGTAGGGTGTGGTTTCAGTGAACGCCGGATCGTTTGGCGCGAGTGTGCCGTACACCTCATCTGTTGAGACGTGGAGGAAGCGGAAACCTTCTTTCTCCTGCCCGGTCAGACTGCTCCAGTGCGCACGTGCGGCTTCCAGCAGTCTAAAGGTGCCCATGACGTTGGTCTGGACGAATGCTTCGGGGCCAGTGATAGAGCGGTCTACATGAGATTCGGCTGCAAAATGGACCACGGCGCGGGGGCGGTGCTCGGCGAACAGCTTGGCCAAGAGCGACGCGTCGCAGATGTCGCCTTGGACGAAGTGATGCTGTGTGTTGCCTTCAAGGGACTGCAGGTTGGCTAGGTTGCCTGCGTAGGTGAGGGCGTCGAGGTTGAGGACGGGTTCCTCATGGTGCGCGCACCACTGCAGAACGTAATTTGACCCGATGAAGCCGGCTCCGCCTGTTACTAGAATCATGAAGATAGACCTGCTCTAAAATGGGCGTTTTGTGTAATGACGGTCTTGAGTACTCAAATCAATGCACTAACTGACCGTGACGCTTTCATTTCATCTGCTAAGGATGTGCAACAACCGTATGATCACTCATATTTCGATAAGTTACTAAAATACAAAAATACTAGATTTTCAAATGATAACGCTGGTTCTTATTTCTGAATAGCAGTAAATTAATAAACTGCCGCTAACGTATGGTTGCATTTGTGTGGTCACTTGTCTAGCAGTTCACGAATTGCGTTGAGAAGCTTCTCGGACTGCGCAGATTTATCTTGTTCGATTCTGAGTTTGTTTTCTAATTCCACAATCCTTTGATTATAGTTGTGGGCTATTAATATACTAATTCCAAGTGCTTTCTCTTGTGATGTTTCTGACTCATTGCAGAACTTGGAGAACCAGGGGCTCCTAGAAGCTCGATCCAGCCAAATGGATCTATAAGCAAATAAAACACCCTGTCGCTCATCGACAAACCCACGAATTATGCTGCGATCAAACGGTGCCCATGGCTTGACATTAGTAATGTAATGAAGGTTCTTGGCGGTAGGGTGTAAATTTTTATCAACTAATACAGCCCAGCGTACGCGGTGGTTGTATACAGGATCAAGCTCTTCGACCTGATCCTGGCAACTGGAAAATGCAAAATATAGTGCAAGCTGTTCTATTAGCTTTGCCTTCGGGCAATGCGAAAAAATAAACTCATAACACTTCAAGAGTCTGTCAAAGAACTTGTTCTGATGGCAAAGTTTATTATCGAAGGCAATGAACCCTGCATTCATGTAGGCCCGAACTTGAGGGTTTAAAAGCCCTTGGTGGGTTGCTAAAGAGATAGAGTCAGCTGTAAGCCCCTCTTTCTCGAGGTTTATATTCATTATCAGTCCGCGTGCCATTCCAGCGACAGGCATCACATTCTGGATTTCATACCTGCCGAGGCAAAGTATGTCATAGTCCACCTTGATAGATTGCTCATAACCGATAGTGAGCAAATATTCTGGTAAAGCCCAGTTGAGTAATATCTCAATCGGCCAGCGACCCTCAGCCATTTGTGGTAAGGTGGCAATACGGTCATCAACTTCTAAAATCTTAGCATCGATAAATGTGATTTTGTGATGTTGGAGAGCATCAATCATGTCACTGGTCAATTTAGACGCATCGAAACACATGAAGGCATCAAAAGTATTAGGGTTTTTATCTTGAATACTGTCGAGTGCCACCAGCGCAGGAAAGAAAATTCGTTCATCTCCCGCAACGAAAATAGCTGGCTTGTTGGGCATACACCTCTCCTTCGTCTGGTCTCAGTAGGCGAATTTCTAATTTATGCCTACGTAACAATTGGTATTCTAATGGGTAAATCATACTCAAGAATGAATCTATAGGCTACTTCAATTCGAAAAAAAATAGTCAGCGGCTAGTTGAGCTAGGTGATTTTTGGGTCGACATACGGAGCGGCGTATGGTAAACGTCGCAGAATGAGTTGAATTAGTACCACGTGGCCATGGTTAACTGAATAAGCATAGACGGAAGAAAAAATGTTGAACGTTTCCCGGGGAAGTTGGTCCGTTGCCACTACGGTTAGGGCCCCTGAATATCAGATTAATAATTTTTTGGAGCACTACGTAGGATTGGGTGCAGATAAAATCTATATTTTTTTCGACGATCCCGAATTCACCGCTTATGACGCAGACAGGTTCGCTGGACGCGTTATCTCTTTTGTATGCAATGATAAATATTGGGAAACAGCCTATAAAGCTCCGCCTATGGCAGAGCGGATAGGGCGCCCGGACGCTGTAGAGATAAGGCAAGGTGTTAATGCTCTCTTTGCGAGGGAAGTAATGACGTCCGAGTGGCTGCTTCACGTCGACGTGGATGAATTCATATACGCAAAGAAAGATGTTTCTGAGGTGCTGTCGGTATATCCTGCGACGGTTTTTTCAGTGCTACTTCGGACGCTTGAAGCTGTCTACGATAGTGTAAAACCGGAAGGTAAAGAAACAGATACTCTTTATTTTAAGAAATCCGTGCAACAAAAGGAGCTGCTAGAGGAGATATACCCCTCTGAGTTGTTAAAATGCGCTACAAACGGATTATGGGGCACTATAATAGGGAAGTCTTTCATAAGAAAAAGCCCTGAAATAAAATCAATGTCTGTTCACTGGCCAACCCCAGTTGATACGTCACTTACAAAAAATGTACCTACTTACTATATAGATTTGTTGCACTTTGAAGGTCAGACCTACGATCTTTTTAAAGAAAAAGTAAAGCTGCGAATTTATAAGAATGTCGCTAAACATATGCCTCAGACTTATAAAGTGCGGCTTGATATTTGTAAGCGAGCCTATGAGGAGCATGGTGATGAAGGGCTCTTATCTGTATACAGGAGTTTCTATGTTATGGAATCCGATACTCTTGATAAGGCGATCCAGTCGGGCGTGGTTGTCAAAGTAAACTGGTCACTGGGTACGATATCCGATCACAAAATTCTGATCAATAATCCAATATTCGATTTGAACGCGCGACTTAGCAACTGGGGTGGAACTCTGATTAAGTCAGTCCACGGGACGTATTTAGTGTATGACAGCGATGAAATGCTTATCAAATCCGCTGCTGCACAGGAGGTTGTCAATCGGAAAAATTATCATCCCGTTGAGATAGAGGTTGTGGAAAAACGGGCTAGGTTATTTGTTAGGTATCAGAATTATATTTTGCGAGTTTACGCTTCTCAAGGGCTTTTAAGAGCAGCGAACTCCGATGAAGATAACTGGTTGAACGTGAGTTATCAAGATTCTGTTATACACCTGGAACGAGAGGGTGTCTATTTATCCGTTGCTCCTAGTAAGGCTGTGACCTTTGATCGCATGCGAGCTTCAAAATGGGAATCTTTTACTTTAAAAGAAATTTATCCTCAAATTTCCTGATTGAGTCTGGAGCGGTGCCAGCCGCTCCAGTAGTTTTTAAATATTTGAACAGTGGGCTTACTGGTCGACTTTCCTCAGTCGCGTATACCCTAGTGCATTCTTGAACATGGCTGCTACGTCTTTATTGTATTGCTCAGGACTGAATTCTTTGAAAACTAACGGAGCTGCAAGATGCTGCTTCATGGCAGAGGTAAGTGCAACTTCATTATTTTCTACGAGAAGACCATAACCTGGATTCAAAATGCTGTGAGGCCCTGGAATATCAGTAGATATTACAGGTGTTTTAAGGACTAACGCTTCTATGATTGCGAGGCCTTGCCCTTCGTGGTCAGATGAAAATACAAATAAATCTAACGATCTTATAAGAGGGTAAGGGTTTTGGCGGATGCCGGCAAGTAACACTCGACCTTCAAGATTTAGTTCTGAAATGCGTTGTTGAAGACGAGACCACTGTGGTCCGTCGCCTACAATGATTAATTTAACGTCTGCATCCGTTTCCCGGATAAATTGATAGAATGCATTGATTAGTTTGTAATGGCCTTTTTCGGGCGAAAGTCTGCCTACAGTGCCGAATACACGTGAGTTACCTGCCCAGTCAACGATGTCACTATCTAACGGCTTAGTCGATTTTTTACGAATTTCTTCAATGTTGATGAAGTTGTCGCAATAAACGAACCTATCTTCACTAATTCCTGTCTTTTCAGCGAGGTTGAGCAAGTTTTGCTGATTAACGCTTTCTGATACTGAAATCAACTTGTCATAGCAATGGTAGAGCTCAAATATTCCTGATAGAAATTCGTACTTCGTAAGGTGCTCTTCCATCATATTATTGTGCAAGTACACAACCTTGTGTGAATTTTCCGGACCATAGCCTAGTAGGCCTGTCCAGAATTTACCGTACCCTTCAAACTGTATAACGATGTCAAAATTAGCGCAGCCGAAAACTCTCCTGAATTCCTTCTTCATGAGCTTCTTGTATACATCCCACATTGCCTCTGAATGGAGTGTGTCGTGGTTATTGAAAGTGTCCATGACGAGCTTCTCCTCTGGGGAGTAGTTCACCATGCCTACTCGGCTTATTATCTGCACCTCATCGCTTATAGAGTGGAGTTTATTCAACCGGTATTCGTCGGTTTCGATAGTGTCTGGGTCAATGACCAAAGTGATACTATATCGTTTTTTGTCGATTGCATGTATCAAGCTAAGACAGGATTGGGTGATCCCATTTGGGGGTAGCGATCCAGCATATATCAAGATAGACTTTCTATTGTCCTGATAATTGCTAAGTGTGAACGAATGATCATTTTCAAATAGCAGCCTGATAGCACGCTCTGTTGCATAACCAGCAGAAGCATCGAAATATTTCAGGTTTTCTGTTGTAATTTCAATTGGTGTATACTTTACTTCTAATAAAGATTCGATTTCTTCAAGTAATTCTTTGCGGTTAGTTACCACGTCGCCAGGAATTGTTTCCAATTCCAAATACATACCCCTTGTGGAGCGGTAATCATCATAGTCATATGCATAATAGATGATAGGTTTACCAGTAGGCATAAAGTCAAAGCAAATACTTGAGTAATCTGTTATCAAGATATCGATGATAGAAAGAAGGTCAGATGTCTCAATATCTGCGGGAACTGACTTAAAGCCCTGCTCAGCTATAAGTTCCTCTGACATATGGTGTCCGCGGAATAAGAAGTTGCACTTAAGACTTCCAAGGGCATCCAAGTCACCGATCAACTGATCCAAGTCTACCGTGGCTTCCGATGTGGATCCTCTCCAAGTCGGCGCATAAAGCACTGTTGGTAGTGACTTATCAATTCTAAGTTTTTGGATAAGCAACGAACTAGTTGAAGAGTCTGGTATCAGAATTCGATCGTTTCTCGGATAGCCAGTTTCCGCAATAATTCCGTTGAACGTACCGGCAATATCATGTGAACGAACCATTACGTCAGATGTATGAGAGTTAGGGCTCAGGAGATGCGTGGCATGCAAGAAGTTTCTTGAGACATTCTTGTGGGCCATAAAGGAATTTTTATTGTCTTTGCCCAGTCCTTTCATTGGCGTGCCGTGCCAAGTATTTAAGTACATTTGCTCTGGTCTCCGTACAAACCAGGGCATGAAAGTATTGTTGTTGATCAGATATTTGGCTGTCGCTATATAGCGTCTATACAGGTAGCTGTTTCTCTCAACAATGATAACATTTTTGGATTTTTTAAGTTGGTCTGGCGCTGCGCTGGTGTTCGTAAGCGCCCAGACGTGAGTTAGATGACTATATTCCGGAGCGGATGATAAAGCCTTATATATAGCATACGGGTTACAGCTTACAGATGCGCCATGGAAGCTTTCGTAAAAGACAATATTTTCTTCAATGGGCAGAGTTTCGATCAACTCATTATATTCGATGGCATTCTTCAGCCCTTGGCTTTTTTCATAGCGAGAATAATCAAAACCATATGCGCGCTTGATGATTCTCGTCTGTACAAATGCATTGCAGGCTTGGGCATACTCTCCCATGCACATAAGTGCATGGCCATGCATATAGTGCCACCTGGGATTGTGAGCGTTACTGCGTGCAGTTAACTCCGCGAATATCTTACTTGCACTTTCCCATTGCTTGTTCTTCTGAAGTTCAATGCCGAGCTCTGTATAAAGCTGTAGATTGAATGGGGTTTGGCCGAAAATGGTATTCAGTGCATAAAGACGATCTAGTGATTCGATCAGCGTTTTTTGTTTATTGGGTGTGCCCGAAGAGTTGTCGGTGTCTCCGATAATGACAACAGGTTCTGGTGCGCTAAGTTTATCTTTAGTAGATTTTAAAAAGGCCAGACATGCAGCTTCATAGTCACCTGCTAATTTAAGTGCATAGCCTTGACGGTAGAACCAATAAGGCTCTAGCTTGCTGCTTTTGTTTGCAGCACTACCATAGGCTTGAGCTGCGTCTGAGAACTCCCCAGCTCGCTCTAAGACAAATCCAAGCCTGTAATACCAGTAATTATGCTTGGAGTCTAAACCAATAGCTAGCTTGTAATTAATCGCTGCTTCCTTCCAGAGGAAACAGCGGTCATAAGCCATGCCTATCCTATAGTAAAGTTCTGCATCAGTGGGATTTTCGCTGGTCTTTTTTACGTACTGATAAGCTGCTTCCTTCCAGAGTCCCCTGGCTTGGTGGTTGACTCCGATCCCGAAACGCGCAACAGCTGGATCTTTGCTTAACTTAACGCTCTTTTTATAGTAAATTTCTGCAAGATCATAATCTTTTAATAGCTCGTTTAGATAGCCTAATCGATACAGCCAGGTATGATTTTCTGGTTCTAAATTCAGAGCTTTTGTGTAACAGGCTACTGCGTCTGATAAGCGATTTAGTTTTTCGCAGACTTCTGCTTTTTTTATCAGAAGATCTTTGCGATTGGAGGACAGTTCACAGGCTTTTTGCAGTGCGTCAGCCGCTTGCCACCACTTTTTCTGAGTGCTGTAAATGCGAGCCAGTGTTTCAAAATGATCTAGCGCTCCGGAGGTCGAGCAAATGTGACTGTAGATCAACTCTGCATTTGCGTGTCGCCCAATTTTTTCTAGATAAGCGGCGACCTTGGTGCATGTGTCAATGTCGGGTTTTCGTGATATCAGTAACTTACAAGCTTGATCAAGATTCGAAAATTCGAGTTTGCTTGTGGGTTTTGGAGATGGTTTTGTGGGACTTTGGAAGTCAATATAATGTATCAAAGGGTTAAGGGAGTGGTGCTCATTTTGCTGATGTATCAACCAGTACCAGCAAGTATCAAAAGAGGCGGATGGGTTCCGAAACTCTACTGCTCCGTACTGCAGATAGTGATGAGCGGGGTCGACTTTGCTAGCCGCTACATCGGGATAAGTCTTAAGATAAAAGCTGGGATCAAAAAAATCAGAAGATGAGATTTTGTTTATTAGAAGTGTTTGCTCTGAATTTGGACCCCTAACAGCCATTGCCTCTGTGATTGCAGAAGGTGCGTGATCAATCTGTATAGCAGCTTTGCGTTCTATAAAGTCGATAAAAGCATTTTTTCCGATCGATTCCGGATAATCTTTGACGTAGGATTGTGGGTCAAAATCCTTTCTGGGCAGACGTCCTTCTTGTGCACCATATAGCACATAGTGATTAACTGGCTGCATGCCACTCGCTTTTACGTCCGGATAAGCCTCATTGTAGAAGTCAGCATCGAACAAGCCGGAAGCGATGATTGTTTCTATTTCGCGTAAGATACGTTCGCGATCAATGTTCATAGTGTTCATACGTGGGACAGACTAGTTTTGATTTCGGTTGTAGAGATTGCCGGCGTACGGTCAAGGTAGACAACTTCGCAATACTCTTTGAGCATGTCGAATTTACCCTCCCAGTCGTTACCCATAACAAAAATCTGAGCTTCATATTTGCTAATGTCGGTAACCTTTTGCTCCCAGTTATCCTCAGGGAACACAAAGTCTACGTAGCGAATCGATTCTAATACTATCTTGCGATTTTCATAGTTGAGCAAGGACGACTTGTGTTTGCCGGCATTAAATTCGTCCGAAGACAAGCCTACGACCAACCTATCACCCAGCGCACGAGCGCGCTTCAAGAGGTTGATATGGCCACGGTGTAATATATCGAACGTACCGTATGTGATAACCGTTTTCAATTTATTCATCCTTAATTTATTAAGCTTTTAACCCGATCAATAAGTCTTGCTGAGTTATGGTCATCACACCATTCAAAGAAAATTTTCTTCTTCCAATCATAACCAAGAGCCATCTCCGGGTGTACGTCAGAGTTTTTCTTCAATGCATTAAGAAGCGCTTCGAAGTCAGAGCACACGGGCCCAGGAAACACATGCTCAAGCTCATAAAATAACCCACGCTCCACGCCTGAGTAGTACTCATAGTCATAAGCAAAGCTCACCATCGGCTTGCCCGTCAGCATGAAGTCTATGAAGCAACTCGAGTAATCCGTGATAAGCAAGCGTGCGGATCTGTATAGGACCTCGACGTTAGGATAATGTTCATCGCTCAGATCCAGTGCGCCCAGTCGTTGCAACTGTTCCGCATAGGACCCCGAACGGTCAGCCATATGCTCTCGTACCCCAAGCACCAGGTCGTTCTCTTGCAGCCATCCCTCCAACTGCTTCAGCTCGTTTTCTGTGAACTGATAGCATGCATTAGCTGCTCCATTACGAAACGTCGGCATGAACAAAATCAGCCCGCGTCCTGCCAGCGCACTCTCGAGCGTTTGGCTCTCCGCCTGAAAATCCTTTGGCAATTTTTCGAAGTCGCGCAGAATAAAATCGTTCCGAGGAAGCCCCGTTTGCCATACGTCGTTGTAGCTCAACGGATAGAAGGCCGCTGCCATGGCCATCGTGTCGATGCTCGATGAGCTGATCACGGCCCTGCAGCGGGCGTGCTCCTCAGCGATGGCATCACGCCTGTTCTGCTGGTCAAGTGACGCATAGCCTATGCGTTTAAGCGGGATACCGTGCCAGAGGTTGATCAAGTCATGCAGATCGCTTGAAAGCGGATAGACAAGATTACGCGTAGGTGTGTGTTTGATGAACAGGATTTTAGCGCGCAAGAGATGGTATTGACCTTCGGGGCTTTCCAAGGGTACGACAAGGACGTTTCTGCCCTCCACGTTTACCGGTTTGCCGCGGGTCAAGATAATCTTGAAGATACCCTCATCATCTTTGATCTCTTCAAAAACTGCACGCTCGTTCCCGGAGAATACGCCAGAGAAGGCGCATACCGGGAATGCCCACCAATGGTCGTACTTGGGCACACGGTGGTCGGCTTCGATGAATTCAGCATGCGTCAGCAGGGTAGTGGGCACCTGCTCGTCGTCTGGCAGCCTCGACGTGCCGATGTACAGATTGCGCTCCAGCACCTCCTGATCGGTAATACGTGTCAGGTTGCGCTCCATGGTCTGCACGTCAGCCTCAGGTGCGCATGCCAGGATCTTTTCCTTCCATCTATACAGCTTGGCTACTTGGTAATGGTTGGCCGTCAGCAGATAGCGCTTGAACAGCGGGAAGCCTACCTCCAGCAGTTTGAAATGCTGGTTGCTGTAAATCGGATGGAACGGATAAAGGCTACTGATGAAGGTATCGAGAACGAACCCGCGTGTAATCAGGTAGCGGGTCAAACCGATTTCGTACTTGAAAATCACGTTCTGCTTGTTTGGCTGCTGAACAACCGCACTCAACAGCTTACGAAAACCGGGGTCAGACAACACGGGCCTGCGATAAGCCACAAAATACGACCCTATGAGGAAGTCGTAGGTATCGTCCTCTTCAAAACGGTCTAGCATCGAAGCGCGCACGGTGTCCATCGCGATGGGCTGCTTGAACTGATTGCTCGGCTCCGCCTTGGTTTTGGCTATCCCTTTCGTCGCTTGAAGCCCCCACCAGTCACAGCGGCGTTTATCCATCTGCTCGAAGACATCATCGAAGTCCTTGACCAGGTAGCAGCTGTCGTTGGCCAACAGCAACTCATCGTATTGGTCGATGGTGTCCCAGCCCACCAGTGAATTTGCCAACAGGGCATAGGAGCCAAAGTCATAGCGTTGGTGCCGGCCCGCCCAAGCGTCCTTGACGATACCCTTCAGCTTGAGCAGCTCGCCGTCTTGCATTACACAGTCGGCAAGATAGTAAACATCCGCATGGACACTGAGTGCTTGAAGGTACTGGACTACATAATCGTCAACCAGTCCATCAGGGTCGTATCCCGCGAACAAGCAAATGCGCTTGACGGGCCGTTCAGGTAGCCAAGCCGACTGCGTAGTCTGCGCGAAGGGGCCTTGCGGACGTGGCAAGGCGTTCGATTCAATGCCTTCGTGCAGGAAGTGCGCCAGTGGATTGATGGCGTCACTGGCTGGATCCAGGTAGCTCGACCAATACCACCAAACATCGAAGTCTTTGCAGGGCTTGCGTAGCTCTTTCCAGCCATCGGTGCAGAAGTGATAAAGCGGATTCATGTCACACTGCGCGACATCCGGGTTCATCGACAGGTAGTAATGTGTATCGAAATACGCATTTGGGTTGCGGTTTTCGCGCGCACCGTGTCGCACGAAATGCACCAGAGGATCAATGCCCGCCGCTGCCACGTCCGGGTACTGACTCAAATAATACGTCGCATCAAATGTGCCGGATCGCCATAAGGTGGCAATGACCACATCAGAGCCTGCCTCTGGGGGTGGCGGCGCAAGCTCAAACGACATCGGCTGCCTCCTGATGACCGCAAAGAGCTTTGGGTTTGGTCGCATTGGCACGCCAGTCAAACGTACGCTGTGCAGAGTCCAAGTCGGTTAAGTTGTATACCTTGCCACCCCCATACCGAACCTGGGTTGTTGCACGAGGTGGCAATGCCAACCCGCCATAAGGGCCACTGAGGTAATCATGGCTCAGTGCAGGGTGGTAGAAAGGATCTTGCTCACCCTGGGAGAACCAGCGATCCGTGAAGTTTTTCTGCTCACGCTGGGCCCGCGCACGTTTTTCGGGAGCAATGTCCTTACCTCGGCTTGCGGACTCGGCATGGATCAGTTGCGCTTGGGCACACCAGATGATCTTGAAGCCCAGCGCACGTATGCGCATACAGAAGTCGACATCGTTGAAGGCAACTGGGTAGCGAACCTCGTCCAATCCACCTAATACCTCGAACAGTGGTGCATGGACCAACAGGCACGCAGCTGTAACGGCAGTCTGCTGTCGGGTCAGTAAATTGCTAGCCAGGTAGCCTGCGTCGTGCTCGGCCAACTGATTTCCGGCATGCGCAGCCAAGCCATTGATACCCACCACTACGCCGCCGTGCTGAACCATGCGATTAGGCCACAGGAGTTTGGCACCCACAGCCCCGACCCCAGGCCGCATCAACTGGCTGATCATTTCCTTCAGCCAGTTACCGTCGAGGATCTCGATGTCGTTGTTGACCAAGCCGATGACCTGACCCGTAGCGTGATGCACTGCCGCGTTGTTGATCTCTGAATAGTTGAACGGATAGGGGTGCGGGATAACCTTCACCCCCCGGCTCGGCAACTCGGCGAGATACTCGAGGGTTTCCGGTATCACGGACAGGTTGTCCATGACGATGATTTCCAGATCCGGATACTCTGTTTGATTCAGCAACCCTTCGATGCAAGTACGAAGTAGGGCGACCTGATCTTTTGTCGGAACGATCAAGCTGACCTTTGGCAGCGTGATCGGCAGTGGCCAAGTGACGTGCAGCAGCCCTGGGTGATCAGCCAGCGGCGCTACTTGCGCTCCGGGTGCAAGGGCCTCGCATAACCAGTTGATTGCCCGCAGTCGTTGTTGGCAAGCCGGAGTGTGTTCCGGGCTCGAAACGCTCAATGCGTGGCGGTGATAGAGCACCTGCGGCAGATGGGCCACGCGCGCCTGCATTTCCTCGCTAATCAGTACGACAGCCGATATCAGCATGTGCCAATCGAACGCACCGTGCCCGCTCTCTTGGAGGCGTGCAACGGCGCGGCGGACTGTGTCCTTGTGGAAGACCGAGCCAGGTGTGAACGTATCTGCGCCTATGAAAGCGTCCAGATCCCAGACAGGTTTGAACCAGGGGTGGCCCGGTTCGCCATTGGGTTGGTCCTGATCGCAGTCCGCGTAGCCCCAAGCGCTGCCCTCGGCCAGCAATGCGCTGAACTGACTCAATGCATCTGCTCGCAGACGGTCGCCTGCCCAGACCGGCACAATATAACTGCAGTCTTGGTTCAGTAACTCAAGCACCACGGGTGCAATATCGCTTGATTGGGCTTTGACGAGGCGTCCAGGGCTGTTGCCAGGTAATGCGAGGCTGCCGAGGGTCAGTGCCTCAAGCGCTGCGTCCCCATCACCCATCAACAGCACGCCCACATCATTTGCCTGCTGACCGTCAGTGGGATTCGGGCGCTGGAAAGCGTTAGCCCAGGCCGGGTAGAGGTGCCAGCCGGCGCTTTTGGGTAAGCGCAGGCTCTGTTCACGCGCCACTGCCTCAATGACTGCGATCAGTGCGCTGTCGTGGTGCGCGGACAGTTGGTTGACCAAGCCCTCGATACCCTCGGGGGCGCAGCACAAGGTGATAGGGCTGCCGGCCAACGGAGCCCCGGATTCGCTTTCGATGCTCACAACGTGAGGCTTGCCGTCGGCAAAGGCCCATGGCAGGTCTATGACAAAACCATGGTCACTGCTATCGCGATAAGCCAGGGCTTGGCTGTGTTGGTCACACACCACTTGAGCCACTTGTTGATCACCCTCACGCACGCGGATCGTCACGCGACGATGTGGGGATTGCGGGTCCCATGCCCACCCACTAAGGCGCAAGCCGCCGGTATGCCAGACTTGCGATGCGATCAGCTCAGGCTCTTTACCAAACGGCGCGGGTAGCGTGATGTCGCCGTCGAGTGAAAAGGGCTCGTTCGCAATCTTGACGCTGATGTGCCGGGCCTGATTCAGCCAGGCTTGGCGCAACTGCACGGCAAACCCGTTGAACTGGTCGCCCTCGGTGGCGTTGGTTTCGTACAAGTCTGCACGAGCCACTGCCACACTCGCGCCGTCGATAAAGATTTCGACGATCAGTTTCTGTGCGGGGTTAAGGGTATCTAGAGCCCAGCCCTGCAGGACGTCGCCGTAAAGCCCGGTGATTAGGCCCTTGTATCGGACCGCTGAAAGCGAGGCGGTGTCCGTTGGGGTTTTATCCAAGACGTGTTGTGACATCAGGCCGGCTCGGTAATAGAAAAAGAATGAAAGGGAAATGCCCCTGTGGCGTTTTCCCGCACTGCGTAAGGCGCATGCAATGGAAGGTCCAGGTCACTCGCAAGCTCCACTGCGCGCCAACCCGAAACAGGGCACGCATGCAGACTCAAGACGGCGCAGCAGCCGGACATTGTCACGTTGTCTGCCATCGACAGCATTGTCAGGTCTGGCAGCGCGTACACCGCACCTGTAGCAAGCAACTGCTTGCTCCAAGGCTGTTTCGCTTCGATAAGAAACTGAACGGGCAGGTTTTCTCGGGTCGCTCGCTGCGCTATTTCAAGCCACTGGCGCGCTACTTGTGTGTCGCTCAGGTCATCACCGATCAACCACGTACCCGTGCTCGTCATCTCATGGGTAGCAGGGTGCAGGGGGGATTCGATCAGAGCAAGGTTCGCCCCGTGCAGCACGGCGGCATGCCGATCAACAAACTCGGCGCAAGGCAATTCGATACGCTGGGCTGATGCGGCAAACGTCATACGATCGTTGCATGCTTCCCTGGAGAGCAAGGCATCGTCCCTGCAAACAATCCGATAGGGCAGTGATAGCTGGCCCGGCAGGTCCCATATGAACGAAGGGGCATTGGCCAGCCGCTCGAAAACAAGGCCTCGCAAGGGTAGGGCGCGTAGATCGTCTATAAGATAAGGCAATTCATCGGCGGCATAGTCCAGGCTGATCTCCAATGGCAAAACTTCTGCATGAAGTGTGACCCAGTTGCGCAGCCCATCATGATGCCAGGTCAGGCTGAAGGGTGTTTCAGAACGGCTGCCATCATGAATGTGCAGCTCTGGACGAGGGTGACCCGGCTCGCCGCGCTGCTGAGCCAGCCAATGGGTCAGACGCGCACGCTGCAATGATTGTCGAGCCGGTTTGATCGGGTCGCGACGGCAGAAGGTTTCGTAGCGTGATTCAGCATCAGGGTAGCGTTTTCGAAGAATGGCGTTGTTGTAGGCAACGCGCAGGTTTTTTTCTTCCCCAAACGATACCCCCCCTTGATGAGCAACGAAAACATTTGGCGCCCCCATGTGCTTCCAGCCCAAGCTGCGAGCGCGCAAACACCAGTCGGTTTCCTCCCCGTACCCGCGCGACAGTTCTAGCTCATCCAGATAACCCACTTGGTCGATGGCATCGCGCTTGATGTAAAGGCAGAACCCACATCCTGTTTCGATCTCTACAGGGGCCGACGGGTTGTGTTTGGCCAGATTATCCAGTTCAGCGTGCTGGTCAGGTGATGGCATGGGCTGACTGATGCGGCTCCGTGGGAAGCTCATCAATTCGCCATTGTTCGTGAACGGGGTGACCGACGCTACTTGAGGATCGCTATAAGCTACCTGATGCAGGCGGTCAATCCAGTCTCCGTGAACGCGGGTGTCAGCATTCAGCCAGATCACGTCTTTGCCCAAACTCATAGCCATGGCTCTGTTCATGCTACGAATGAAGCCTAGGTTGGACGGGTTCTGCACGAGAGTAATCTTGCTTTTGCCTGCCAGCACTTTGAGCGCTTTGCGCAAGGCGGGGAGGGGCGTGGCGTCCTCGATGACGACCAGACGATGAGGCGTGCGGTTATGCCTGCGTGATTCGATAGCGCTGTTTATGCACGCCAGCGTCTCATCCAGCCCGTTGTAAACCGGAATGAGCACATCAACCGAAACGCTCTTGGTTTGCGTGGCAATGGGGCAAGGTGGTACCCAAACGGGCAGGGTATGCAGGGGGCTACCTTGCAATGAGCCGCCTGTACTAAAACCCACGGCAACTGTTGCGCAAGCTTTGGGCAGTTTGGCGCGAATGCCACCATGGCTGGACGAAATACCCGCAGCTGTGAGCAGTGGATCGGGGCGGCCTGCCGGCGCGCTTACGACCTGCCCGTTGAATTCGAACTGAACGATGCATGGCTCAGCAAGGTTCTTCAAGTCGATTGCCCAACCTTGTATCTCTTGCGCATCTCGATCAAGGCGAACGACGCCTACTGCGCCTGAGTGCTGCGTTTTTGAAGCCAGCAATCTAAGTACTAAGTTGAGCTCTTGGGGTGAAGTGATTTCGGGCAATTGCGCGAGGATAACTCGCTCTAGCTGCACTGGCGTGTCTGCTTGGCTACGTGCGAGCCATAGTAGTTGCCGCAGACCTGCGTCATGAGGTTGCTTTTGCCAAGCAGCGGCCAAGTAGCGGGTAGCCAGATGCGGCTGTGCTAGATCCAGCAGGCAGCGCCCTAGAAGCGCGTGCAGATCTGTCCGCTTTGGCAGGGCTTTGACCGCATTACTAAAAAAAATGAAGGCAAGCTTTGGATGCTTTGGCAGTGCCTCGATACCCTTCCAGATGAGTGCCTCTGGACGGTATTCGGGGACCTTGAGAGCCTGTTCCAACACTGAAGCCGCGCTGGCGTGCTCTTCTGCCTGGCGATGCCGATGAAAAATGTCCATGAGCGTATCTCGCCCATGGTCGAGTTGTCTGGACATAAGCTTGGCTTGGCTACAAGAAATAAAAAAGAGGGGCGACTCGAGAGCCGCCCCTTTGGCGTATGCCCGACCTTTCGGCCGGGTATACGTTTTGCTACAGCGGGCTAGTTACACTTGGCCGTGCAGTACAACGACGTTGTCGATGTTTGCGATGGCTTCGTTGGAACCAACGATGCCCAGGGCCACGTCGGCGTGAGTGCCGCCGTTGTCCAGGACAGCTTCCCAAGCAGCTTTGCCAGTTGCATCGGCTTCGCGGCCCAGTGCGGACTGGTACAGGGAGTCGATGAAGTCGCTGTTGGACTTCTGAGCAGCTTCAGCCGAGCCAACGATGCCAGCGGCCACTTCGGCGCGGCTGGTGCCGTTGAACAGCTGGGATACCCAAGCGTCCAGGCCTTCTTGCTCAACTTCGCGGCCCAGTACGTTTTCGTACAGTTCGCGGACGAAGTCACCGTTCGACTGATCCAGCTGGATGGCTTCGTTCGACAGAGCGATACCAGCAGCTACGTCGTTCAGGTTGCCACCGTTGGCCAGCACGGCTTGCCATGCAGTCGAGCCTTCTTCATCAGCGGCGCGGCCCAGGATAGCCTGGTACAGCTCGTTGATGTCTTGGGCCGAAGCAGCGCCAGCGAACTCAGCCGAGTTCAGGAACTGGTTGGCGATGTCGGTCAGCGAAGTGCCTTCGCTTACCAGGGCGGTGAAGTCTTTGGCGCCGGATGCATCAGCGTCACGACCCAGGATGCCTTGGTACAGGCGCAGGGCAGCTGCTTCTTCGTCGCTGTGAGCCAGGGCTACAGTTTCGGTGGTGTCACCGTTAACGAAGGTCAGGAACTCAGCGTCAGTGATGGCGGCAGTTTGGTTGCCGGTCAGGTTGACGTTGAAGTTGTTGCCGACGGTGAAGGTGTAGTCGTCGCGCGAACCGTCCAGCTGAACGATGTCGAAGCCAGCGCCAGCGTTGACGATGTCAGCGTGGTCGCTGCCGCTCAGGATGATGGTGTCATCGCCCGAACCGGTGGTCACGTTGTTGTTACCCAGGCCAGCGATAACGGTGTTGTTGCCGTTGCCGGTGACGATGGTGTCGTTGCCGTCGCCAGCGTCGATCAGGGTGTTCTGGTCGCCTTTGACAGTGATGACGTCGTCACCGTTGCCAGTTGCAACTACCAGCTCGATGGCCGAGGTATCAACGGCTGGAGCCAGAGCAGCAGCGAAGGTTTGAACGTCGCCAGCAGCTGCTTGACCTTGCAGGTCAACAACCAGGTTGGCATCGCTCTGCAGCACGTAGGCGCTAACGCCAGCGGCTTCGGCAGCAGCCAGGTCGACGACAACTTGGTCGCCTTGCTCGCCTTCGACTTCGCCAACAACGATGTCAGCTTGGCCGGAAGTTGGCAGCTGAACAGCGTTGCCTTCGATGCCGGCAATGTTGACGTTTTCAACGGTGTCCAGGTTCAGCAGGCTGCTGATGGCAGCGATGGTGTTTTCGGACAGGTTGGCGCTATCGGCGTTCAGGGTGTCTTGCAGAGCGCTGCTCGACTGAGGGCTATCGTATTGCATGATGTATTCCTGTTACTTCAGGCCATGTGGCCCGCTGCAATCGTATTCTGCTGTGACGCAGAGTTTTCCCACGGAGACTTAAGGCGGGCAGCGTTCATCTTCGTTACGGGTGTTAGGGCGAGGTGCAAGGCCACCAGCGGCTCGTTGCCGGTGGGGCCGTGCATCATCTGATTTGCGACTAGGCGTTGTGGTTCCGTATTTTCGAAAACAACAAGGCCAGTAAGTTCGTAATGCCTGCGCAGCGGCCCTATCAGGCTGAAGCCAACGCAGATCAGCGGCAGGCCTTGGCCGCGAGCACCTACTACAGTGCCTGTCGATACGTTGCGGCACGGGCCGGAGCCTGCCACTGTGCAGGTGTAAAGAAGGTCTACACCGACGGGCTTTTCAGCCCAGTCGATAGAGAACGAATCAATGAACTCATCAGCGCCCGGCTCGCCAACCCATCCTTCGCTGGACACGATCTCACCGCTATGGCTTAGGTGAGCAGTAAGCGTGAGTGGCAGCGGTTTGGTGCTGGCGGCGATGGCCTGAGCAGGGTCGGTGCTGGATACGACCGCGAAGGTGCGCATGATGGCAGGCGAGGTGTCAATGCGGTCGATACGCAAATCCACGGGGTCGATCACCTCATCGAACATGTGATATTCGGTGATCAGAACCGTCGTAACACCGCCTTTGACTCGCGCAACAATAGTGTCACCGAGCTTGGTTAGCATGTTCTTGCTAACGCCTTCTGCGGGGAAGAAATCGATGGAGCCTTTGCCTAGCGGCGCTTGTTGCAACGCGATGCAGACGGGTTTGTCTGCCGGAGGCTGGGAGGCGTACCTGAAGATATACATGCCCGGTTCGAGCAGGGTGACCCGGGAGCTGATTTTCAGGCCGTCCAGGGTTTGCGAAGGCATAGACATGGCGTTGTTAAGCTCCTTTTAAGCAATAACACTGGTAGCTAACGTGCTCAAACCCGTGCATACACTGAACTGCCATTGAAGGCTCCTTGCGAGTGGCGAAGATGCCGCCGGAGGGGGAAGATGTCAACCAAGAAATCTAAAAAAAAATTCATATCAGTGGGGAACTTAGCTATAAGAGGGACGATCTTTCGCCGCTTTTTGTTCATAACTGAGTAGCAGGGTAGGACGTTCCAGCATTCGAAAAATTCGTCTGAAATCAAAGAATTACGATATTGACGTGCGCGCATGATTACTTTTGATGGTTTTCTGGCGTGTAGTTTTCGTCGATTTCAAGGTCTCTAGCCGTTGGTCACTCTGACCGCTTGAGCAACTGCCTGTTTCCGTTCTGCTCAAACATTTCATGAAATTCTACTGTTCGTCGCTGAACAAAGCGGCTCAAGGAGCAATCTGACACGCTGCCTTCTTTGGTGGGTGTTACACTGCCCGCCGCTTTCGCCACTCCTCAGTACGGACACCATGAGTTATCAATCCGAAAACACTCTGCAAGCCGCCCTTAGAGCCTGCAAAAGCAGCTTCCTTTCGGTAGGCTTCTTTAGTTTCTTCGTCAACGCACTGATGCTGGTGCCCACGTTCTTCATGATCCAGGTATCGGGTCGCGTGGTGCCCTCCAGCAGCACCTCCACTTTGCTCATGCTCACGTTGATCATGACTGTGTTGATCGCGACCATGGGTGCCCTGGAGTGGGTACGTTCGCGCATCATGGTGCGTATCAGTAACCGCCTGGATGTCATGCTCAGCCGCGATGTGTACCGGGCAAGCTTCAAGCGCGCCCTGAATAGCGGCGGCTCCGATGCTACGGCGCAGTCCCTTAACGACCTCACTTCGCTGCGCCAGTTCTTTACAGGTCCAGGGCTTTTCGCATTTTTCGATGCCCCGTGGTTCCCCATCTACACCATCGTGATGTTCCTGTTCCACCCATGGTTCGGCTGGATGACGTTGTTCTGCGGCGCGGTGTTGACCGTGTTGGCGGTCGTCAATCATCGGTCTACTGGCGGCGCGTTGGCTGAGGCCAACAAGGAGAACGTCGCCTCCAACGTGGTGACCAACCGTACCCTGCGTAATGCCGAGGTCATCGAGTCGATGGGGATGCTTGATACCCTGATGAACCGTTGGGCCAAGCGTCAGCGCAACATCATGCTGCTTCAGTCCAATGCGAGTGATAAAGGCGGCGTGATCAGCTCTACCTCCAAAACATTCCGTATCTGGTCGCAGTCCATCATGCTGGCCATTGGTGCGTATCTTGTAGTGACGCACGAAATCAACCCCGGCCTTCTGATGGCAGGTTCCTTGCTGCTGGGCCGCGCGCTGTCCCCCATCGACCAGATGATCGGCAGCTGGAAAGGCTTCGTCGCTGCCAAAGTCCAATACGACCGCCTCAGCAAAGTGATGGACGACCTGAAAAACGAACCTGAGCGCATGCCGCTTCCAGCCCCAGAAGGCCACATTCAGGTCGAAAACCTGATCGTCGCCCCGCCTGGCGCCAAGGCCCCGGTCATCCGCAGCATCAGCTTCGTGGCCCCGGCCGGCTCCATCGTCGGCATCGTTGGCCCAAGTGCCGCCGGTAAATCCACGCTGGTGCGTGCCCTGATGGGCATCTGGCCCCCACAGCACGGCGTCGTCCGCCTCGACGGCGCCGATATCGCCAGTTGGGACAAGCAGGCCCTTGGCCCATACGTTGGCTACCTGCCGCAAGACATCGAGCTGTTCGAAGGCAGCATCAGCGAGAACATCGCCCGCTTCGACAAGATCGACCCGGAAAAGGTTGTGGAAGCGGCCCAGATGGCTGGCGTGCACGAGATGATCCTCATGCTGCCCGATGGCTACGACACGGTAATCGGCAGCGACGGCGTCAACCTGTCCGGCGGTCAGCGTCAGCGTATTGGTCTGGCCCGTGCCATTTATGGCAACCCGCGCCTGGTGGTGCTCGACGAGCCTAACTCCAACCTCGACGATGTGGGTGAGCGCGCCCTGGGCGTGGCCCTGCAAAAGCTCAAGGCAACCGGTGCTACGGTCTTCATCGTCTCGCACCGCCCCAACATCCTCACCCGCCTGGACCGTATTCTGGTCATGTCGGGCGGTACCATTTCGCTGTACGGCGAGCGCGACCGCGTGATCGCCGAGCTGGCAGCGCAACAGGCTAAAGGCCAGCAGCGGGTCGCTCAGCCCGCGCCTGGCCAGCCCCCGGCCGCGCCGCCTGCTGCACCCAATGCCACGCCACCGGCCACCCCGCCCGCTGCACCCAATGCCGCGCCGCCCGCAGCCCCCGCTGCCGCGCCTGCCACTACCACCAGCACCGGCGTGTGAAAGGATTTCTAGATGAGCAGTAAAGCGATCACTACCTTCGATCACAATTTCGACGACATGCCCACGTCCGATCGCGGCATTCGCCGCATCGGCCTGACCATCGTCTTCGTTACATTCGGTATTTTCGGCAGCTGGGCGGCCTTCGCGCCACTCAGCAACGCTGTGCATGGTTCCGGTGTGGTCACCGTGCAGAACTACCGCAAGACCGTGCAGCACCTTGAGGGCGGCATCGTCAAGGAACTGCTGGCCCGTGATGGCGACCTGGTCAAGAAGGGCGACCCGCTGATCGTGCTGGACGAGTCCCAGCTCAGCGCCGAATACGAGTCCACCCGCAACCAGCTGATCGTGGCGCGTTATAAAGAAGCACGCCTGCGGGCAGAGCGCGACGGCCTGAACGAAATCCCGCCGGTCAAAATGGATGGCACCGACTCGGTCCGTGCTCAAGAGGCCATGGCGGGTGAGTTGCAGGTGTTCAACGCACGGCGCAACTCGTTGCAGGGTGAGATCTCGGTCAACCGCGAGCGCATCCAGCAGATGAAACAGCAGATCGCTGGTTTGAACGACATGATCGGGACCAAGAGCGGGCTGGAGAAGTCGTACACCGGTGAAATCAAGCAGCTCAAGGAGTTGCTGGCCGAAGGCTTCGTGGACAATCAGCGCCTGCTCGAGCAGGAGCGCAAGCTGGACATGCTCAAGACCGAAGTGGCGGACCATCGGTCCAACATCACCAAGACCAATCTGCAGATTGGTGAAACCGAATTGCAGATCGTGCAGTTGAAGAAGAAATTCGATTCCGACGTGGCCAACGAGCTTTCTGACGTTCAGGCTCAGGTTTTCGACCTTCAGGAAAAAGAAGCAGCCCTGCGTGACCGCCTGTCGCGTGTGGTGATACGCGCACCTGAAAGCGGCATGGTGCTGGACATGAAGGTGCACACCATTGGTGGTGTGATCAGTGCAGCTACGCCGATTCTGGATATCGTGCCTGCGCAGTCGGAGCTGGTGGTGGAGGCCAAGGTGGCCACGCGGGACATCGACCGTCTGGAGTTGGGTAAAACCGCAGACATTCGTTTCACCGCCTTCAACCAGGCCACCACGCCGGTCATCGAGGGCAAGCTGGTGCGCATTTCGGCGGACAGCCTGACCGACGAGCGCAGCGGCGACACTTACTACCTGGTGCGTGTGCAGGTGACCGAAGATGGCATGAAGAAGCTCGGCAGCCGCAAGCTGCACCCCGGCATGCCCGCTGAAGTGCTGATCAACGCCGGCGACCGCACCATGCTGCAGTACCTGCTCAAACCGGCCCGCAACATGTTCGCCGAATCGCTGATCGAGGAATGATTGTGCTGCGTTTGCTACCTGGAATGCTGATGTGCATGGTCGCCTGCCAGGCGGTGGCCGTGGAAGGGAAGGGCGCGCCGGCTGACGTGCCCAAGGCGGTGTCGGCGTCAACCTACACGCTGGACCTGGCCGGCCTGTACCGTGAGGCCAGGCTGGAAGACCCTCGGGTGCTGGCCGCCTATGCCCGCGCGCGCTCGGCCGAAGCCCAGCAGCGCGAAGCCTTGGGCGGCCTGCTGCCGCAGGTGTCGGCCAACGCCAACACCAGCCGCGTGCTGCGCAAGAACGAGATCGACCGCGACATCTATAACAACGAAAGCTATTCGTTGAGCCTGACCCAGTACCTGTACAACAAGCCGGCCTGGGAGCGGTACCAGAAGTCCAAGAGCGTCAAGGACCAGAAGGGCCAGCAGGCCGAAGATACCCTGGCCGAAGCCACGGTCGACCTGGCCAAACGCTACTTCGTAGCCCTGGCCGCCGACGACGAGCTGGCGCTGGTGCAGGCCGAGCGTCGCGCCACTCAGAAAAACCTGGACCGTGTCACCAGCATGTTCGACCGGCAGATGGCCAAGATCACCGACAAGCTGGACATGCAGGCGCGCGTCGACTTCCTGGCCGCCCAAGAGGTGGAAGCCCGCAACCAGGTGCAGGTCAGCCGTGAGGCGCTGGCCGAGATCGTCGGTCGGCCCATCACCGAGCCGCTGAGCCGGGTGCGTAACGATGTCGCGCTGCAAGCGCCCACCCGTCCTTTGCAGGAGTGGTTGACCCAGGCCGTGGAAACCAACCCGCAGCTCAAGGCCTCGCGCAGCGGTGCCGAGGCGGCCATGGCGGCCGTGCGTGAAGGGAAGGGTGAGCACTATCCGCAGCTGTCCCTGAGCCTGAGCGCCCAGCAGAGTGACCAGGGTTACGACAACACCCAGGCGCCGCGCAGCGACAGCTATGTGGCAAGCCTTGGAGTGAAGATCCCGATCTACAGCGGTGGCTCCACCTCGGCCCGTGTGCGTGGCTTGTATGACGAGCAGTTGGCGGCCGAAGAACAGCTCGAAGGCATTCGCCGCCAGGTGGTGAAGGAAACCACCACGGCCTTCCTCACGGCCCAGGCGGCGGTGGACAAGATCCGCGCCAACCGCAACGCCCTGTCCTCGGCCCAGCAGTCCAGCGTGGCGGCGCAGAAGGCGTTCAGTTACGGGGTGGTCAACGCGGTGGATGTGCTCACCAGCGTGCAGAACGAGTTCAAGGCGCGTCGTGATTTGCTCAAGACGCAGTATGACTTCATCACCAATCTGTTCCTGCTCAATCGTTGGGCGGGTCAGCTCAACCAGGACAGCGTGGACAACGTCAATGTGTGGTTGAGCCCTGTGCCAGAGCCGACCCTGCCGGGCGGTGACGTGGCGCGGCTGGATGCGCGCCGCTGATTGGACGGGTGGGGTGGGCTTGGGCGGTAGCCTAGGCTGTTAAAGAGATCGCTCGGCACACGCCTCCTGGCGTTCCTCAGAGCCTACGCGGCCCCCCCTGTGGGAGCGGCCTCGTGCCGCGATGGGCCGCGCAGCGGCCCCCGGGATATCCGCTGCGAAGCTGCAATCCTGGGGCCGCTTTGCGGCCCATCGCGGCGCAAGGCCGCTCCCACACGACCAGCCTTTAGAACCCACCCAAATTCAGACCATTCCTACACCCCAAGCACTGGCCATTCTCCCCCCTGGAACTTATTCTCCCGCGCCGGTTCCTAACCCCTTCAATAAGGCCTGACCAGCAGCTGGCGCCGCGCCAGTACTTTGTGAGTCGAGTACTCCCCCCGACCTATGTATACTGCCGCATGCAAGCGAGTACGCGCGGCTCGGAGCTGCCGCGTCAAGCCCCAATAATCACACATGCCCGCACGGCACTATCGGAGTTGGTTAAGTCGCATGAAAGCAATCGTTACTGGGATCACTGGTCAAGACGGCGCCTACCTGGCGGAACTGCTGCTGGAAAAGGGCTATACGGTCTACGGCACCTACCGTCGTACCAGCTCGGTTAACTTCTGGCGTATCGAGGAGTTGGGCATCCACACCAACCCTAACCTGCACCTGGTCGAGTACGACCTCACCGACCTGTCGGCCAGCATCCGCCTGCTGCAAACCACCGAAGCCACCGAGGTGTACAACCTCGCCGCACAAAGCTTCGTGGGTGTGTCCTTCGAGCAACCCCTGACCACCGCCGAAATCACCGGCCTGGGCGCTGTCAACCTGCTCGAAGCCATCCGTATCGTCAACCCGAAGGTACGCTTCTACCAGGCCTCCACCTCCGAAATGTTCGGCAAGGTGCAGGAAATCCCGCAGGTCGAAACCACCCCGTTCTACCCGCGTAGCCCGTACGGTGTGGCCAAGCTGTACGCCCACTGGATGACCATCAACTACCGCGAGTCGTACAACCTCTTCGCCACCAGCGGCATCCTGTTCAACCACGAGTCGCCCCTGCGCGGCCGTGAGTTCGTGACCCGCAAGATCACCGACTCGGTCGCCAAGATCAAACTGGGCCTGCTGGACAAGCTGGAACTGGGCAACCTCGACGCCAAGCGCGACTGGGGCTTTGCCAAGGAATACGTCGAAGGCATGTGGCGCATGCTGCAGGCTGACGAGCCAGACACCTTCGTACTGGCCACCAACCGCACCGAAACCGTGCGTGACTTCGTCACCATGGCCTTCAAGGCCGCTGGTATCGAAATCAACTGGAGCGGCAAGGACGAAGCCGAGCAAGGCACCTGCGCTGCAACCGGCAAGGTACTGGTCGTCATCAACCCGAAATTCTACCGCCCAGCCGAAGTCGAGCTGCTCATCGGCAACCCGGCCAAAGCCAAGCAGGTACTGGGCTGGGAGCCTAAAACCAGCCTCGAAGAGCTGTGCCGCATGATGGTCGAAGCCGACCTGCGTCGTAACGAAAAAGGGTTCTCGTTCTGATGCAAATGGCCAGCAAACGCGCACTCGTCACCGGGATCAATGGCTTCACAGGTCGCTACATGGCGGCCGAATTGCGGGCCAATGGTTATGAAGTGATCGGTACCGGGAGCCAGCCTTCGGCGGCGCCCGATTACCACCAGGTCGATCTGGCCGATGGGCCGGGCCTGCGTGCGTTGCTGGCCGAACTGCAGCCGGATGTGATCGTGCATCTGGCTGCCATTGCGTTTGTCGGGCACGGCGCTGCCGATGCCTTCTATCAGGTCAACCTGATCGGCACGCGCAACCTGCTCGAAGCCATTGCGGCCTGCGGCAAAACGCCAGAGTGCGTACTCATTGCCAGCAGTGCCAATGTCTACGGCAATGTTTCCGAAGGGATGCTGGACGAGCACACCCCGCCTGCACCTGCCAACGACTACGCCGTCAGCAAGCTGGCGATGGAATACATGGCAAAGCTGTGGTGCGACCGGCTGCCGATCGTCATCACGCGTCCGTTCAACTACACAGGTGTTGGGCAGGCCGAGAACTTCCTGCTGCCCAAGATCGTTTCGCACTTCCAGCGCAAGGCCCCAGCCATCGAACTGGGCAACCTGGATGTGTGGCGTGACTTCAGCGACGTGCGCGCCGTGGTGCGTGCCTACCGTGGCCTGATCGAGGCGCGGGCAGTGGGCCAGACCGTGAACGTGAGTTCCAGCATCACCCATTCGCTGCGCGAAGTCATCGCCAAGTGCTCGGCCATCACCGGGCACACGCTTGACGTGCAGGTAAACCCTGCGTTCGTGCGCGCCAACGAGGTCAAGACCTTGTGCGGCGACAACGCCCGCCTGCGGGCGCTGGTGCCGGGTTGGGAAACACCCGATCTGGACGAAACGCTGGGTTGGATGCTCGCCGGTCAATGAAGGTCATTCTTTCCGTCGAGTCGGTTCGCTTCCCGCTGACCGGTATCGGGCGTTACACCTACGAGCTGGCCTCGCGGCTGCAGCAGTGCGATGACATCGACGACCTGCGGCTGTTTGCCGGGCGCAGCTTCGTGCCAGCGCTTCTCAAGCCAGCAGACCAGTCCGATGCCGTGCATGGGCTCAAGCGTTTCGTCCAGAAAAACGCCTTGGCCGTCGAAGCCTACCGGCGGCTGATGCCGTTTCTGCGTAAGCGCGCATTGCGTGGACATGATGACTTCATCTACCACAGCACCAATTTTTACCTGCCGCCCTTCGCAGGCCGCAGCGTCGCCACGTTCCACGACTTGTCGCCTTTCACCTGGGCCCATTGCCATACCCCGCAGATCGCCCGGTACTTGCAAAAAGAGCTCCTGCTGACGCTTGAGCGGGCCGATGCGCTGATCACGGTGTCCCATTACATTCGCCAGGAGCTGGCCGATTACTTCAACTGGCCGCTTGAGCGCATTCATGCGGTTCCCCTGGCCAGCTCGCCGCAGTTCCATCCCCGTAGCCCGCAGGCGCTCACACAAACGCTGGCGCGTCATGGTCTCGAACCTGGTGGCTACAGCCTGTTCGTGGGCACCATCGAGCCGCGCAAGAACATCGAAAACCTGCTCGACGCTTATGGCCGCCTACCGCTTGCCCTGCGCCAACGCTGGCCACTGATCCTTACCGGCTACCAAGGCTGGCGCAGCGAGGCCATCCACGCCCGCATCGCCCAGGCGCAGCAGCAGGGCTGGGCCCGCTACCTGGGCTTCGCCCCTAGCGAAGACTTGCCGTTGCTGTTCGCCGGCGCCCGGCTGTTCACCTTCCCGTCCCACTACGAAGGCTTTGGCCTGCCCGTGCTCGAAGCCATGAGCTCCGGCGTGCCGGTGGTGTGCTCCAACAGCTCTTCGCTGCCTGAGGTCGCAGGCCATGCAGCGCTCATGTGCGCGCCCGATGACGTGGACGGCTTGACCGCACTGCTGCAACAGGGCCTGGAAGACGAAGCCTGGCGCGCCACGGCCATTGCCCAGGGCTTGCAGCATGCCGGTGGTTTCTCGTGGGAACGGTGTGCCCAAGGCACCCTTGAGGTGTATCAAGCGGTCAAGCAACGATGATCAAGGTTCTGCATTTTTTCAAAACCTACTACCCCGATTCCATGGGCGGTATCGAGCAGGTGATCTTCCAGATCGCCGAAGGCACCCAGGCCCACGGTATCGAGCCCGAGGTGCTGTACCTGAGCTCACGTGGTGCTGCCCGCAACGAGCCGGTGGCCAACCACCTCACGCACCGTGCCAAGCTGGACCTCCATGTCGCCTCCACCGGCTTTTCGTTGTCGGCCTTCAAGGACTTTGCCGAACTGGCCCGCAAGGCCGATATCGTGCATTTCCACTTCCCTTGGCCGTACATGGACCTGGTGCACTTCGCCACCCGGCTGAACAAGCCGACCGTGGTCAGCTACCACTCCGACATCGTCAAGCAGAAGTGGCTGCTCAAGCTGTACCAGCCGCTGATGAACCGCTTTTTTTCCAGCGTCGACCGCATTGTGGCGTCTTCACCCAACTATGCGGCGCACAGCCCGGTATTGACCCAGTTCAAGGACAAGGTGTCGATCATCCCGTATGGTCTGGACCGGTCCACGTACCCCAAAGCCAGCGCCGAAAAGCTGGCGTACTGGCGGCAACGGTTGGGCGAACGGTTCTTCCTGTTCGTCGGGGCGCTGCGTTATTACAAGGGGCTGGACTACCTGCTGGAGGCCGCGCGTATCAGCGGCTTGCCCGTGGTCATCATGGGCGGCGGCTTCCTGGAGCAGCAGCTGCGCCAGCAGGCCAGCGACGCGGGCCTGAGCCAGGTGCAGTTCCTGGGTGGCTTGCCGGACGAAGACAAGGTGGCGCTGCTGGAACTGTGCTATGCCTTTACCTTCCCGTCGCACCTGCGTTCGGAGTCCTTTGGCATCTCGCTGCTGGAAGCGGCCATGTACGGCAAGCCGCTGATCTCCTGCGAAATGGGCTCCGGCACCACCTTCATCAACCTGGCCGACCAGACCGGGCTGGTGGTACCGCCGCGCGATGCACCGGCGCTGGCCCAGGCCATGCAGCAGCTGTGGGACGACCCGGCCCAGGCCCAGGCCATGGGTGCCGCCGCCCAGCAACGCTTCGAGAACGTCTTTACCGCATCGGCCATGGCCAATGCCTACGCCGAGCTGTATCGCAGCCTGTTGTAGCCCGGTCAGTCAGGCACAACGGGCGCGAAGATCGCCGCATGCCGGCCTTGCCGGTGTGAACCGAGAACGGATTTCATGGAACGACGCACGTTATTGATCACTGGGGCCTCGGGCTTTGTCGGCAGCGCCCTGTGCCAGCGCCTGGCGACGGTCGAAGGCCTTACGCCCCGCGCCGCCTTGCGCCCCAGCAGCCAATCGCCTCTGGCAGGCATAGACGCGGTCACCGTTGCGGACCTGAGCGCCGATACCGACTGGCAGGCGGCCCTTGTCGATGTAGACGTCGTGGTGCACGCGGCGGCGCGTGTGCATGTGATGAAGGAAACCGCCACCGACAGCCTGGCCGAGTTTCGCCGTGTGAACGTGCAATGCACGCTCAACCTGGCCCGCCAGGCGGCGGCTGCGGGCGTGCGCCGCTTCATTTTCATCAGCTCGATCAAGGTCAATGGCGAAACCAGCCAGCCGGGCCGGCCCCTGCATGCCGATGATACCCCCGCGCCCCAGGACGCCTATGGCGTTTCCAAGCACGAGGCCGAGCAGGGGTTGCAGGCGGTAGCCGCCGAAACGGGCATGGAGGTCGTCGTGATCCGGCCGGTGTTGGTCTACGGCCCGGGCGTCAAGGCCAACTTCCTGAGCATGATGCGCTGGCTGGAGCGTGGCGTGCCCCTGCCGCTGGGGGCGGTACACAACCGCCGCAGCCTGGTCTCGCTGGGCAACCTGGTCGATCTGGTCATCACCTGTGTGGATCACCCAGCGGCAGCGGGCCAGACGTTCCTGGCCAGTGATGGCGAGGCTGTATCCTTGAGCGAGCTGCTGCGGGCCCTCGGCCGGGCGCTGGGCCGTCCAGCCCGCCTGGTGCCGGTGCCCGCCGCGCTGTTGCAAACGAGCGCCGCGCTGCTGGGGCGACGTGACTTGGCCCAGCGCCTGCTGGGCTCGCTGCAAGTGGACATCACCAAGAACCACCAGCTGCTGGGCTGGCGACCGCCCTACACGCTGGAGCAAGGCCTGGCCGCCACCGCGCACGCCTTCAAGGAGAACCACCGCCCATGACCGCCATCCTCATCGTGGCAGGCATCGCCACCTGGCTGATGACGGCCGCACTGCGCCGCTACGCGCTGTCGCGCAGCCTGCTGGACATCCCTAATGCCCGCAGTTCGCATACCTTGCCCACGCCCCGGGGCGGGGGGGTGGCCTTCGTCGTGGCCTTCATGGTCGGTGTGCTGGTGCTGGGCTGGGCCGGGTACGTGGCGCCGTCGGTGCTGGTGGGCATCCTCGGGGCAGGGGGCCTGGTGGCCGTAATCGGGTTCATGGACGACCACGGGCACATTGCCGCGCGCTGGCGCCTGCTGGGCCATTTCGCCGCAGCCGCCTGGGGGCTGGCCTGGCTGGGTGGTCTGCCGCCAATCAGCGTGTTCGGCTGGCCGTTGCATGCCCTGTGGCTAGCCGCGCCGCTGGGGCTGCTGTACCTGGTCTGGCTGCTGAACCTCTACAACTTCATGGACGGCATCGATGGCATTGCCAGCATCGAAGCCATTTGCGTGTGCCTGGGCGGCACCGTGCTGTTCTGGCTGGCGGGTGCGCCGAGTGCTGCGTGGCTACCGCTGCTGCTGGCCGCCACCGTCACCGGTTTCCTGATCTGGAACTTCCCGCCTGCCCGCATCTTCATGGGCGATGCGGGCAGTGGTTTTCTTGGCATCGTGCTGGGTTTGCTGGCAATCGTGGCAGGTTGGATAGATCCGCTACTCTTCTGGGGGTGGTTAATACTTTTGGGTGTATTCGTGGTAGACGCTACCTTCACCTTGGCGCGCCGTTTGCTACGCGGTGAAAGGGTCTACGAAGCACATCGCAGCCATGCCTACCAGTACGCCTCGCGGCGCCACGGTCGTCACCGGCCGGTGAGCCTGGCGGTGGCGGCCATCAACCTGGGCTGGCTGCTGCCCGTCGCGTTGGTCGTCGTGGTGCTCAAACTTGATGGGGCAACCGGAACCTTGGTGGCCTATGCCCCTCTGATACTGTTGGCAGTTGCCTACCGGGCAGGGGAGAAGGAATAGCATGCTCCAGCAAGGCGGGCGCAATCAGGGTTGTACAGGGCTGTATGTTCGGCAGTCGCTCTGGTCATTTTCACAAGATGGCGTAGCCATGAGGAAAACCCGATGAGCAATGCGAAGAACGACAGGCTGCGGCAATTTCTGGTCACCCTGTCACGCCGGCAGAAACGCCTGATCCAGGTGTGTGCCGACATTGCCCTCATCTGGTTCGCGCTGTGGCTGTCGTTCATCGTGCGGCTGGGCGTGGAGGAAATGTACAACCCCATCGTCGAGCACACCTGGCTGTTCATGGCCGCGCCGTGCGTGGCCATCCCCTTGTTCATCCGCTTCGGCATGTACCGGGCGGTGATGCGCTACTTCGGCAACGATGCGCTGGTGGCGATCATCAAGGCGGTGACCCTGTCTTCGCTGATCCTGGCGGTGGTGGTGTACTGGTACAGCAACCACGAGGTGGTGGTACCGCGCTCGATCATCTTCAACTACTGGTGGTTGAGCATGGTGATCATCGGCGGCTTGCGCCTGATCATGCGCCAGTATTTCCTGGGCGACTGGTTCACCGGCGCCCATCAGATCCCTTTCGCCAACCGCGACGACGGGCAGATCAAGGTAGCCATCTATGGTGCAGGTACCGCCGGCAACCAGCTGCTGGCGGCGTTGCGCATGGGCCGGGTGATGCGCCCGGTGGCCTTCCTCGACGATGACGGCGACCTGGCCAACCGGGTCATCTCCGGGCTGCAGGTCTACAAGCCCAAGCACCTGCAACAGATGCTCAAGGAAACCGGCGCCCAGGAGGTGTTGCTGGCACTGCCGTCGGCCACCCGCGCGCGGCGACGAGAGATTCTCGCCCTGCTCGAACCGTACCCCCTGCACGTGCGAAGCGTGCCGGCCTTTGCCGACCTGGCCACTGGCCGGGTAAAGGTGGACGATATTCAGGACGTGGACATTGCCGACCTGCTCGGGCGTGACCCCGTGCCCGCGCAGGAAGGCTTGCTGGAGCGCTGCATTCACAAGCAGGTGGTGCTGGTGACCGGTGCCGGCGGCTCCATTGGTGCCGAGCTGTGCCGGCAGATCATCGGCCTCGGGCCCAAGACCTTGCTGCTGCTGGACCATGCCGAATTCAACCTGTACAGCATCCTCAGCGAGCTGGAGCAGCGCGTGGCCCGCGAATCGCTGTCGGTGCAGTTGCTGCCGATCCTGGGCTCGGTGCGCAACCAGCAACACTTGGTCGATGTGATGAGCACCTGGCGCGTAGACACCGTCTACCATGCAGCTGCCTACAAGCATGTGCCGATGGTCGAGCACAACATCGCCGAAGGCATTCTCAACAACGTCTACGGCACCTTGTGCACGGCCCAGGCGGCATTGCAGACCGGGGTGGCCAACTTTGTGCTGATCTCCACCGACAAGGCCGTGCGCCCGACCAATGTGATGGGCAGCACCAAGCGACTGTCCGAGTTGATCCTGCAGGCGCTCAGCCGGGAAGCGGCGCCGGTGCTGTATGGCGATTGCAACAAGATCGCGCGGGTGAACAAGACCCGCTTCACCATGGTGCGTTTCGGCAACGTGCTGGGTTCGTCCGGTTCGGTGATTCCGCTGTTCCACCAGCAGATCAAGACAGGTGGCCCGCTGACGGTTACCCACCCCAAGATCACCCGTTACTTCATGACCATCCCGGAGGCGGCGCAACTGGTGGTGCAGGCCGGGGCCATGGGGCAGGGCGGGGATGTGTTCGTGCTGGACATGGGCGAGCCGGTGCGCATCGTCGAGCTGGCGGAGAAGATGATTCACCTGTCGGGCTTGAGCGTGCGCAGCTCGTCCAATCCTCAGGGCGACATCGCCATCGAGTTCACGGGTTTGCGGCCGGGTGAGAAGTTGTACGAGGAGCTGCTGATCGGCGACGACGTATCCCCCACCGCGCACCCGATGATCATGGCGGCCAACGAGGACTACCTGGCGTGGGAACGGTTGCGCGAAGGGCTGACGCTGTTGCTGGCGGCGGTGGCCGAGGACGACTTCACCCGCGTGCGGCAGTTGCTGCGCGAGATGGTGAACGGGTATTCGCCGCAGGGCGATATCGTGGACTGGGTTTATTTGCAGCGTCGCCAGGGGCCGGTGGAGCGGTAAGTGCTTGAGCCGTCGATTGGGCTCGGTGCCCCGGGGCCGCTTTGCGGCCCATCGCGGCACGAGGCCGCTCCTACCCCGGGAGGCGTTAGCCTTCAGATGCGGTGCTAGGCAGGCGATGACACGGCGTGAAGCACAGGCCTACCCGGACCTGTGGGAGCGGCCTCGCGCCGCGATGGGCCGCAAAGCGGCCCCAAGATCTAAAGCGCGCCCACCATCTCCGCGGCTCTTACCCCGTAGGGCACCCAGCACCCCCGCATTCAGCACCACATCACACACCCTAACCCCCAAGCGACTACCCCGACCCTCCTGTCAGACTCAAGCCCCCAGCACGTCAGCCCCATTCCCCATCTATCACCTCTCCCCCAATAAACCCTGCTACACCTCACCAACTCAACCGATCCCACCTCTCCAGCCACCCCCCACCCTAAGCCCACCCCCGACCAATCCAGTAACCATTACCCCACCCCCAACCCTGTCCCACCCCCCACCTCCAGCGCTAGGGTTAACCCCGCAGCCCAAGGAACAGGCTGCCAGAAACGACCAACCCTAGGAGTCTTCATCATGCGTAAAAACCTGCTCACCGCGCTGCTGCTCCCACTCATCGCCAGCCTTTCGTTCACCGTAAACGCAACACCGACCAATGCCACGACCATGGTCGAACCCATGGCGATGGTCGCCCAGGCAAGCCAGTCAGCAACCCCGCTGGTCGATCTCAACAGCGCAGATGCCCTGACGCTCCAGAAAGAACTCAACGGCATCGGCAAGGCAAAGGCCGAGGCAATCGTCGCCTACCGCGAAGCCCACGGGCCATTCGCGTCGGTCGATGAACTGCTCGAGATAAAAGGCATCGGCAATGCGCTGCTAGAACGCAACCGCGACAAACTGAAAGTGCAATAAGTACAGAGGGGCGGGCCTTCGACAGGCCCGCTCATTGAAAGGCCATCAACCGCATTCAGCGGTCTTGAGCATCCCGGGCATCGGCCTCGGCGTTGCGTTCATGAACCTTGCGCAACTGCTCGTCAGTCAACGGCAGCTTCTTGGCCGTGTCGCGCAGCATCATCAAACCGCCGACGATCGAGCCAATGGCAACGATGAGTATCAGCCAGGCATACCAAGGCATTTTCCTTCTCCTGTTGCGAATGTAAGCGGCTTGCTCACCTGTTTTGAGCCAGGCGCCGCTTCGTTGGTTCAATGGTACGGCGCCTCACGCAGGCCCAGCACCCACCGGCCCACATCCTGGCCCACCGTCCGACCAATTCCTGGGCCAGCGGCCCCCCAGCCTGCGTCACATCGTTTACAATGCGCGCCGTTTCCGACTTGCCAAGAGACCCTGCCATGCCTGCTTGCCAGACGCCCCTGATCGTCGCCCTGGACTTTCCTACCCGCGAAGCCGCCCTGAAGCTGGCTGACCAGCTGGACCCTGCGCTGTGCCGCGTCAAGGTGGGCAAGGAGCTGTTCACCAGCAGCGCGTCGGGCATTGTCGAAACCCTGTGTGACAAAGGCTTCGAAGTGTTCCTGGACCTGAAATTCCACGACATCCCCAACACCACGGCCATGGCCGTCAAGGCCGCTGCCGAGATGGGCGTATGGATGGTCAACGTGCATTGCTCCGGCGGCTTGCGCATGATGGCTGCTTGCCGTGAAGAACTGGCCAGGCGCAGCGGCCCGCAACCTCTGCTGATCGGCGTGACCGTGCTCACCAGCATGGAGCGCGAAGACCTGGCCGGTATCGGCCTGGATGTAGACCCGCAAGAACAGGTACTGCGCCTGGCGGCGCTGGCCGAAAAGGCCGGTATGGACGGGCTGGTGTGCTCGGCGCTGGAGGCCCCGGCGCTCAAGGCCGCTCACCCTGGCCTGCAGCTCGTCACCCCCGGCATTCGCCCGGCAGGCAGCGCCCAGGATGACCAGCGTCGCATCCTCACGCCGCGCCAGGCCCTGGACGCTGGCTCGGACTACCTGGTAATCGGCCGCCCCATCAGCCAGGCCGCCGACCCGGCCCAAGCGTTGGCAGCGGTAGTGGCCGAGATTCGCGGCTGAGCCTGAGCCGCACGCCTTTCAGGCACCGTCATCGGATCGGGACCTGAAAGGCGTGCGTCCAGTCAGTCATTACACCTTCAACACCAGCTTGCCGAAGTTCTGCCCGTTGAACAGTTTCAACAGGGTGTCTGGGAAGGTTTCCAGGCCGTCCACCACGTCTTCCTTGCTCTTGACCTGCCCATTGGCCAGCCAGCCGGCCATTTCCTTGGCCGCTTTGCCGTAGTCCTTGGCGTGGTCCATCACCACGAAGCCCTCCATGCGCGCACGGTTCACCAGCAGCGCCAGGTAGTTGGCCGGGCCTTTGACCGCTTCCTTGTTGTTGTACTGGCTGATCGCACCGCAGATCACGATGCGCGCCTTGAAGTTGATGCGCGTCAGCACCGCATCCAGAATCTCGCCCCCGACGTTGTCGAAGTATACGTCAACGCCTTTCGGGCATTCGCGCTTAAGGCCTGCCTGTACGTCCTCGGCCTTGTAGTCGATGATGCCGTCAAAACCCAGTTCATCCTTGAGGTACTGGCATTTCTCGGCACCGCCCGCGATACCCACGACGCGGCAGCCCTTGATCTTGGCGATCTGCCCCGCAATGCTGCCCACCGCACCCGCGGCGCCGGAGATCACCACGGTGTCGCCGGCTTTAGGCTGGCCCACTTCCAGCAAGGCAAAGTACGCCGTCATGCCGGTCATGCCCAAGGCCGACAGGTAGCGGGGCAGGGGCGCAAGGCTCGGGTCGATTTTCTGCAGGTTCTGGGGCTCGCCGGTGAAGTAATCCTGCACGCCCAATGCGCCGTTCACATGGTCGCCAGGCTTGAAGTCCGGGTGGTTGGACGCAACCACTTCGCCCACGCCCAGGGCGCGCATCACCTGCCCCAAGGCAACCGGCGGGATGTAGGACTTGCCCTCGTTCATCCAGCCGCGCATGGCCGGGTCCAGGGAAAGGTACAGGTTGCGCACCATCACTTGCCCTTCACCGGGTTGTTCGGCAGGCAGGGTCTCGAACTTGAAGTCTTCACGCGTTACCGCCCCGACCGGGCGTTTGACGAGCAGGAAGCGGCGATTGGTCTGGGTCATGACGGGTCCTTGAAGAATGGAATGTGCACAAGAGGATAAATCTACCTTGTTGATGAAAGCAGGTCCTCAACATCACTGACAAGCATGGTCCTATAAATGTCCATGTGATGATGCTGCGGCCTTACCAGCGGCTGGCTATGCTCGTGTGCCTCACAGGCCCTGACAGGAGCGCGGCATGAGCATGAGTTTTTCGGGCCAGGTAGCACTGGTCACCGGGGGCGGGGCGGGCATCGGCCGGGCAACGGCGCTGGCCTTTGCCGGCGAGGGCCTGAAGGTGGTGGTCGCCGACCTGGACGCCGTGGGCGGCGAGGAAACGGTCGGGCAGATTCGGGCCGCAGGTGGCGAGGCGTTGTTCATCGCCTGCGACGTGACCCGCGAAGACCAAGTCCGCCAGCTGCACGAGCACTTGGTCGCCGCCTATGGCCGGCTGGACTATGCCTTCAACAATGCGGGCATCGAGATCGAGCAGGGCAAGCTGGCCGACGGCAGCGAGGCGCAGTTCGACGCCATCATGGGCGTGAACGTCAAAGGTGTGTGGCTGTGCATGAAATACCAGCTGCCGCTACTGCTGGCCCAGGGCGGCGGCGCTATCGTCAATACCGCCTCGGTGGCGGGGTTGGGCGCAGCGCCGAAGATGAGCATCTACAGTGCGTCCAAGCATGCCGTGATCGGGCTGACCAAGTCTGCCGCCATCGAATATGCCCGCAAGGGCATCAGGGTCAATGCCGTGTGCCCGGCCGTGATCGATACGGACATGTTCCGCCGTGCCTATGAAGCCGACCCCCGCAAAGCCGAGTTCGCTGCCGCCATGCACCCGGTAGGGCGCATCGGCACCGTGGCCGAAATCGCCAGTGCGGTGTTGTACCTGTGCAGCGATGGTGCGGCGTTTACCACTGGGCACTGTCTGACGGTGGATGGAGGGGCCACGGCAATTTGAATCGGTGAGGTTGTGGTGGATGAAGCCCAAAGGCTGCCAGGGGCTGAGCACTTGTCTGAAGAGGCATTATTACGCTGACATCCTGGGGCCGCTGCGCGCCCCATCGCGGCCGGTCCGGCGCCCCGGAAAGGCCGCTCCCACACGGGGCTCAGTAGCCTGTAGATTGCACTTTTGTGGGAGCAACTGTCTTGCCCGATTTATTTAAAATCTAGCCCGCCCCCCAGGGGGCGCGCTTGTCGCGCGGCCACGGGCGAAGCCCGTGCCATCCAGCGCGGTATTGGATTGATGGGCAAGCCCGCTCTTGTATGAGTTACGTCGGCTTCCTGCTCTAGGTCCGCATAGGCTGTGGCAAGACCAGATCAAGCCAAGGCTTGCCCGTCCTTAGCATGGCATTGAGCCGTACGATCAATACCCGCATACAGGCTACGAGGGCGACCTTGGCAACTTTCCCGCGTCCGCGCAGCGCCTCATAACGAGCCTTGAGTGCTGGGTTGTACTTTATCGCCACAAGGCATGACATATACAACGATCGCCTGGCCTCAAACCGCCCGCCCGAGATAGAGCGTTTGCCCACGGATTTTCCGCTGTCGTGGTTAAAAGGCGCCACCCCGACCAACGAGGCTATTTCTTTGGACTCTACACGCCCCAGTTCTGGCAGAAGTGTTATCAGCTTGCCCGCCGTTACCAGCCCAATGCCTTTGACCTGGACCAGCTGAGTAACCCGTTCATCTTTCAGGGCTTCCGTTTGCTGGCTGATCGCTTGCTCAATCAGCTTGATCTGCGACTTGAAGTGCTGAAGGTTGGCTTTCAGAAAGTCGGACACCGCGCTGAACTGCGCCTGTTTCAGGCGCCTGCGGTCGTCATCACGCTGCTGAACCAGCCGATCACGTTGCTGCAGCAATTCTCGCAACAGCGCACGCTCCGGGCTGATCCGCAGGGTGGGCTGGTCTGGAATGACCTCAGCGTAGTGGGCCAGTACTTCGGCATCGATGGCGTCGGTCTTGGCTTTGACTCCGATGGATTCTGCGAACGCTCGGGCTCGCCTGGGATTGACGCGTATGACCTTGTAGCCCGCGTCCTGCAAGAACCTCAGGATATTACGCTCATAGCCACCTGTGGCCTCCAGCAGAACACGCTTTATGCTGAGACCGCAAAGGCCATCGAGCAACGCTTCGAATCCCGCCGGATCATTGCTTACATGAAGTCTGGTGCCCTGAGGCCGTACCGCAGCATCAAGCGAAAGACTAGAAACATCGATACCCAGGTAGGAAACCATCGCCTAAATCTCCTAAACTCAACACTGTGAGAGGACTTTGGCTTGGCCCACGCTTGTGATTCGAGATCAGAGCCGCGTCCAACTGTTCGGGCTCTCGCCAAAGTGGAACGGTGAATGGCAGCTTGTGCTCCCACTCGTGCTCAAGGCACCTGCGGCCTTCAGCTTGCCATTCACCGCTCTCACTCCAGATTCTAATCTCTAATCAAGACACAAGCGGTCCTTGTGCCGCGATGGGCTGCGCAGCGGCCCCAAGTTCTCCGCCCCGAGCCGCAAATCTTCATCCCTCGCGCACCCCAGCCTGCCTTCGCCAACCACCGTCGTTGCCAGACAACATCCGGCCACCCATCCCTGCCTTTCATACGTAGGGCGACTCCTACAAACCCATTACCGACATACTCATAGCTATTTGACACTATTCTGACGTCAGGCCCTTGTTCAGGGGTTGGCAACGTTGCCACCCTTGGCGTTCGGGATAACCTGACACCCACAAGGGGAATCGGCATGGGCGCGAGCAAGCACGGTGTGTTGGCCAACCTGGGCATGGCGCGCAAACTCGCGCTGGGCTTCACCCTGGTGTTGCTGCTGACCCTGGCGGTGGCTGCCATCGGTATCGCGGCGTTGCACAGTGTCGGACAGCGCTTTGACAGCCTGCGCGCGCTGGCACAATTCAATACCGACCTGTTGCGTCTGCGCCAGCACGAACAGGCATTTGCACTGCGCTCCGACATCAAGCAAGCCGAAGCCTTGCGCGCCGGCTTGCAAGGGTTGGTCGAGCGCGCTCGTGCACTGCCGGCCCTGGCCGCAGCCGAGCCCGAGCTGGCCGCCTATGGGCAGGCATTCGAAGCGTTCGTCGGCGCGGTGCAGGCCAAGGAACTGGCGCTCGATACCGCCAGCTGGTCGGTCTCAAGCGTTGCCAACAACCTCGACGTGCTGCAATCCGGCCTGGCTGATGACGGGGTGTATACCCTCAAGCAATCACAAGGCCAGCAGGGCGGTGAGTTCCTGGAGCAGGCCGCGCAGGTGGCGCAGGTCTCGCGGTTGATGCTCCAGGCCATGGATGAAGCCCGGGTGCGCCTTGAGAAAAGCCGCAAGGGCGAAGACGACGTCAGCCAGGCGCGCATCGCGCAAACGGTCGAGGCCGCCAGCCTTGTGGGCCAGTTACAAGCGGCTGTCACCGACAGTGGCTACCAGAGCGTACTCAACGAGGTGGCGGGGCACATTGGCAGCTTCTCCGAAAAACTCAACGAATACACCGACCAACTGGCCAGCGAACAAGGCCTCAAAGCGCAGTTGCAGGCCTCGGCCGAGCACGTCACAAGTCGCGTCGATCAGGCCTACCTCACCGAAGAGCGCGTGCTGCAAGGCGACTTGCAGCGCAACACGGTGGCCATCGCCATCGCCACCGCGCTGGCCTTGCTGGTGGGCGTGCTGGCCGCCTGGCTGATCACCCGCGCCGTAGTTGGCCCGCTCAAACATGTGATTGCCCGTGCGCAACGCATTGCCGACGGCGAACTGGCGTTCGAGCCCGTCGCCCCGCGCCGCGATGAAGTGGGGCAACTGATGCAGGCCATGCAGCAGATGGCCGCCGGCCTGTCAGGCATCGTCAGCGGTTTGCAGCAAGGCATCGAGCAGTTGGCCGGCAACGCCCAGGCGCTGTCGGCCGTGACCGAGCAGACCAACCGCGAAGTCGGCAGCCAGAAGGAAGAGACCGAACAAGTGGCCACGGCAATGCAACAGATGACGGCTACCGTGCACGATGTGGCGCGCAACGCCGAGGAAGCCGCGCAAGCGGCGCAGGCTGCGGACGAGAAGGTCGATTCGGGGCAGCATGTGGTGCGCCAGAGCATGCAGCGCATTGAGCAGTTGGCCGCCGCAGCCGAAACCGCCAGCGCGGGCATCGAGAGCCTCAGCTCTGAAATCCATACCATTGGCGATGTGCTCGAAGTCATCAAGAGCGTGGCCGAGCAAACCAACCTGCTGGCCCTCAACGCGGCCATCGAAGCGGCCCGGGCCGGCGAGCAGGGGCGCGGCTTTGCAGTGGTGGCCGACGAGGTGCGTGCACTGGCCAGGCGCACGCGCCAGTCCACCGAGCAGATCGAAACCCTGGTGGCCAGCCTGCGCGACAATGCGCAGCAGTCCGTCGCGCAGATTCGCGGCAGCACGGAGCTGGTGCGCCTGGCCGTGGCCGATGCCCTGCACACTGAAAGCGCGCTGGGCAGTATTGCTGCAGCGGTGTCGTTGATTCAGCAGATGAACCAGCAGATCGCCGCCGCCGCCGAACAGCAAAGCTCGGTCGCCGAAGAAATCAGCCGCAGCGTCACGCAAATTCGTGGCAGTGCCGACCAGGCTGCGTTGGCCATGCAGGACAGCGCCCGGTCCAGCGTCGAGCTGGCGCAGCTCGGCACCGACCTCAAGGGCATGGTGGGGCACTTCAGGCTGTGATGGCGCCGCCCTGGCAGGGCTCCGCCGGCGTAGAGCCTGCCATGGGCGGGTGTCTTACGCCTTGCGTGGGTTCAGGATCAGCAGGGCCAGTACACCGGCCACGATGCCCCAGAAGGCCGAACCGATGGAGAACAGCGTAAGCCCCGAGGCCGTGACCATGAAGGTGATGACGGCCGCTTCACGCTCGCGCGCTTCACTCATGGCTACCGTCAGGCCATTCATGATCGAGCCAAACAGGGCCAGCGCCGCAATCGACAGCACCAGTTCCTTGGGCAAGGCCGCGAACAGCGCTGCCAGGGTCGCTCCGAACACGCCGGCTACACCGTAGAACACGCCGCACCACACGGCCGCGGTGTAGCGCTTGCTCGGGTCTTCATGGGCATGCGGCCCGGTGCAGATGGCCGCGCTGATGGCGGCCAGGTTCACCCCGTGCGAGCCGAACGGCGCCAGCAGCAACGAAGCCAGGCCGGTGGTTGAAATCAACGCAGAGGCCGGCACCTGATAACCGTCTGCCCGCAGCACGGCAATGCCCGGCATGTTCTGCGAGGTCATTGCCACCACGAACAGCGGAATGCCGATGCTGATGGTGGCTGCCAGCGAAAAGTGCGGCGTGGTCCATACCGGCGTTGCCATTTCCAGGGCGAAGCCGCTGAAGTCCAGCAGCCCCAAGGCACCGGACAGGGCCGTGCCCACCAGTAGAGCGGCCAGTACGCAGTAGCGCGGGGACAGGCGCTTGACCAACAGGTAGCTGAAGAACATGCCCAGCACCAGCAAGGTGCGGTGCTGGGCGGCGACGAAGATTTCGCTGCCGATCTTGAACAGGATGCCTGCCAGCAGCGCCGATGCCAGCGAGGCAGGAATCCGCTTGACCAGGCGCTCGAAGCTGCCGGTCAGCCCACAGATCAGCACCAGCGCAGCACAGGTGATGTAGGCCCCGATCGCCTCCCCGTAGCTCACCCCGCCCAGGCTGGTGATCAGCAGCGCCGCGCCGGGCGTGGACCAGGCCACGGTCACGGGCGTGCGGTAGCGCAGGGACAGGCCGATGCTGCAGACCGCCATGCCGATCGAGAGCGCCCAGATCCAGGAGGATATCTGCGCGGTGGTCAGGCCAGCCGCTTGCCCGGCCTGAAACATCAGCACCAGCGAGGAGGTGTAGCCGGTGAGCATGGCGATGAAGCCTGCGACCACCGCCGAGGGCGAGGTATCTGCCAGGGGGCGAAGACGAGCGGAAGTGGCATCGGTCATGAAAAATCCTTGTAAGGGTGTACGCCGTGGTTTTCAGACTAACGCCAGGCGAGGTGACAGCAGCGATACAGCGATCATTGCTTTTAACCGTACAGTCGTTAACTATCAGGCGCTCTGGTATGACGGCATTGCAGGGGTAGGGGTGATGTACAAGGTTTACGGCGATTATCAATCGGGTAACTGCTACAAGGTCAAGTTGATGCTCAGCCTGTTGGGGCGGCCCTACGAGTGGCACGCCGTGGACATTCTCAAGGGCGAGACCGAGACGCCCGAGTTCCTGGCCATGAACCCCAACGGCAAGGTGCCGGTGTTGCAACTTGAGGACGGTAGTTACTTGTGGGAATCCAATGCCATCCTCAACTACCTGGCCGACGGCAGCGAGTTCCTGCCCGCCGAGCCGCGCCTGCGCACCCAGGTCTTGCAGTGGCAGTTCTTCGAGCAATACAGCCATGAGCCGTATATCGCTGTGGCCCGCTTCATCCAGTTCTACCTGGGGCTGCCGGATGATCGCGTGGAGGAGTACCGCAAGTTGCACAAGGGCGGGTACAAGGCGCTGCGTGTGATGGAGCGGCAGTTGCAGGTGACGCCGTACCTGGTAGGTGACCAGTATTCCATCGCCGATGTGGCGTTGTATGCCTACACCCATGTGGCACAGCAAGGCGGTTTCGACCTGGCGGACTACCCGGCCGTGCGTGCCTGGCTGGAGAGGGTGAGCAGCCATCCGCGGCATGTGCCGATGGTGGGCTGATTCACGAGCAACATGTAGGAGCGACCTGGCTCGCTGGCGGGTGCCAAGGCTGCACCCGCCACCGCTGAATCAACCCTTGCCAAACCGCTCATCCAGGTAAGCAATGATGGCCTTGGACTCATACATCCAGGTCACCTTGCCCGCTTCCTCGATGCGCAGGCAGGGCACCTTTATCCGGCCACCGCCTTGTTCCAAGGCCTGGCGGTGGACAGGGTCGTTCTTGGCATCGCGCAACGCCACCGGCACATTCAGGCGGTGCAAGGTGCGGCGGGTCTTGACGCAGAACGGGCAGGCATGGAACTGGTAGAGCGCCAGGCCCTTGGCCGCCTCGTCCACGCGGGCCTGGGCCGCCGGGTCGCGCTTGCGCTTGGCCGGGCGGCTGGCCCAGTCGCCGAATACGATAAGCTGGCCGAGGCCAACCCGCAGGGCTTTGACGATCATGTACAAACTCCTGAAATGAAAAAGGCCGACCGGCAGGGGTCGGCCTGGGTGACGCAGCCGGTTACTTGATCAGGCTGAGGAACTCGCTGCGGGTGGCCGCGTTGGCGCGGAACTCACCCAGCATCACCGACGTGATCATGCTCGAATTCTGCTTCTCCACACCGCGCATCATCATGCACATGTGCTTGGCCTCGATGACCACGGCAACGCCGGCGGCACCGGTCACCTGCTGCACGGCATCGGCGATCTGGCGGCTGAGGTTTTCCTGAATCTGCAGGCGGCGGGCGTACATGTCGACGATACGCGCCACTTTCGACAGGCCCAGCACTTTGCCCTTGGGCAGGTAGGCCACGTGGGCCTTGCCGATGAAGGGCAACATGTGGTGCTCGCACATCGAATACAGCTCGATGTCCCGGACCAGCACCATTTCGCTGTTGTCGGAACTGAACAACGCGTTGTTGGTCACTTCTTCCAGTGTTTGCTCATAACCGCGGCAAAGATACTTCATCGCCTTTGCAGCCCGCTTGGGCGTGTCGAGCAGGCCCTCACGGGAGACGTCCTCGCCAATCTGGCTGAGGATCTCGGTGTAGTTCTGTTCCAGGGACATGGATCTACCTGTGGGAAAAATCGCAAAAACGAAGGTTACGGCGGCAAGGGCGGCGCTGCAAGCGCGGCGTTACTCGTCGCGGCCTTCGAGCATGGTTCGTTTGAGCATCACATAGACCGCGCCGGTGCCACCGTGGCGGGCACTGCAGGAGGCAAAGCCGAGCACTTGCGGGTGCTGGCGCAGCCAGGTGTTGACGTGGCTCTTGATCATGGGGCGCTTGCCGTCCAGGCGTGCCGCCTTGCCATGGGTGACCCGCACGCAGCGTACTTCAAGGCGCGTCGCCTCGGCGATGAAATCCCAAAGCGTCTCGCGCGCCTTTTCCACGGTCATGCCGTGTAGGTCCAGGCTGCCTTCGAACGGTATCTGCCCAAGCTTGAGCTTGCGCAGCTGGGTTTCCTGGACACCGTCACGGCGCCACATCAGTTCGTCTTCGGCGCCCACGTCGATGACGAACTGGTCGGACATGCCATCGATGACCAATGCCTTGTCGCTGGACACGGTCGCCGACTGGCGCAGGCCGGCCAGTTTCTGGCGATCGGCCTTGGGCTTGCCGACCTCGGCACGGTCGTGCGTGATCGGCTTGACGCCGCGCACTTCGGCCTTGAACAGGGAAAAATCGTCGTCTTGCATGATGCCTCCGCGTGGGCGGCATAGTTTACGCGAGTGCGCGGCGGTGTGCAGCCATGGTGGTCGGGTGGGGAAGGGCGACGGCGGGCTACTAAGGGGGACGGTGAGCTAAGGGAGACGGTGAGCTAATGTAGGAGCGGCCTAGTGCCGCGATGGGACGCGCAGCGGCCCCGGCGATCTAGGCGGCCAAGCTGAAATCCTGGGGCCGCTGCGCGCCCCATCGCGGCTAGGCCGCTCCTACAGGGGGGCTGCGGTTGCAGGAACCTCACTCATGCTTCTTCATCAAGTGGGGCGACATGTTCAGCTCCCGAGCACGGCGCATGCGAATGCGGCTCAGGCGCCAGAAGCGTACGCCAAGCCACAGCATCAGCAGCCCCACCACCGTCAAGGTGGCGGCAAGCGGCTTGTTGGCGTTGAGTTCGGCCAGGGCAGGGTAGTTGCCCAGCAGCCCGGCCACGCCGGCCATGGCCAGTAACACACCAAGGGTGGCCAGCAGCGCGGCAAGCGCAGCACCCAGGCGTGCGCCCCAGCTGCGCGGTTGGCGCGGGCGCAGGCGCTTGGCGTCGATACTGCCTTTAAGCTTCATCCTGCTCTCCTGTTGGGGTCTGGGCCCTTGGACCCACAAACACACCTCGGGTTCCTGCCTGCCGCCACCCTCCTGATCGGATCAGATCAGGCTGGCCGTCGGCGCCACGCAGGCGAAGTTGTCGGCCATCACGGCCATTTCACACCGGTGGATCTGCGCCGCTGGAATCACCTCATTGTTGAAAGCCAGGTCGCGGGTGGCCGACGCATCTTCCACCAGGGTGCACCGGTAACCATAGTCCTTGGCACGGCGCACGGTGGTGCTGACGCTGGAGTGGCTCATGAAGCCGCAGACGATCAGGTCGAGATGGCCGAGTGCTTGCAACGTCTCGTGCAGCTTGGTGTTCTTGAAGGCATTGGGCATGCGTTTTTCGATCACGGTCTCGCCTTCCAGCGGTTCGAGCCCCGGAATGAACTGACCTGCAGGGCCCTGGGGGTCGAAGCGCCCGCCAACGGTGCCCAGATGGCGAACATGGATGATCGGACGGCCGCTCTTGCGCGCGGCGTCGAGCAACCTGGCGATGTTGGCCACGGCCTCATCCATGCCCGACAGCGCCAGGGGCCCGGTCAGGTACTCCTTCTGCGCATCAATGATGATCAGGCTGGCTTGGCTCAGCTTGGCCGGCGGGTAATCGCGGCCAGTGAGGCGGAACATCGTGGTTGGAACGGACATCAAGGGCTCCTTGGTATAGGGCTTTTGTACGCCTATTCTCCCCTGCCTTGGCGACAATGGGAATGGTTGACAACGCAAGCGGCGTGGTTGCTGGCCTGTGGCTACCGTACAGGCGATTGCAGGGAACAAATCCAGGGCCTGGGCTGTTAGACTTTCGGCCAGTCTGAATTAGGAGTTTCCCGTGATCACATCCCGTCTGCGCACGCTGCGCGACTACATCCGTTGGGCGGTCAGCCGCTTCCATGAGCACGACCTGTTCTTCGGCCACGGTGCCGACAACGCCTGGGATGAAGCCCGGTTGCTGGTGCTGGGGGCAGTCCACCTGCCGTGGGAGGTGGCCGACAGCTACCTGGACTGCATGCTCGAGGATGCCGAGCGTGTACAGCTGCAGCACCTGCTCAAACGCCGCATCGAAGAACGGGTGCCCACCGCTTACCTGTTGGGCGAGGCCTGGTTCTGTGGCATGTCGTTCATCGTCGACGAGCGCGTGCTGGTGCCGCGCTCACCCATTGGCGAGCTGCTGGAAAAGCGTGTTGAGCCGTGGCTCGGCGCTGAGCCAGCCCGCATTCTGGACCTGTGCACCGGCTCCGGCTGCATCGGGATCGTCGCCGCCGACGTCTTCCCGCAGGCCGAGGTGGTGCTGGCCGACCTGTCGTTCGAAGCGCTCGAAGTGGCCAACCAGAACATCGAGCGCCATGGCCTCGATGGCCGGGTGTACACCGTGCAGGGCGATGGTTTCGAGGGGTTGCCGGGCCAGCGCTTCGACCTCATCCTGTCCAACCCGCCCTACGTGGACGCCGAAGACTTCGGCGACATGCCGGCCGAGTACCACCACGAACCGGAGCTGGGCCTGGCCTGCGGTGCCGATGGTCTGGACCTGGTGCGGCGCATGCTGGCCGAAGCGGCCGATCACCTGACCGAAAAGGGCTTGTTGATCGTGGAGGTGGGCAATAGCCAGGTTCATGTCGAGGCGCTGTACCCGGAAGTCGACTTCGCCTGGCTCGAGTTCGAGCGCGGCGGGCATGGGGTATTCATGCTCACCGCCGAGCAGTGCCGTCAGCATCAGGCGTTGTTCAAAGGCCGCGTCTGAGGCCGAGTGGGGGGGCACGGGTGCCAGGCGCCCGTTCCGCCCAAGCCGTCTTCACACCACCTGAGGCTCGCACAACGCCGGCCCCAGGCTTTCAACGCGTGGCGATCCAGATCAGCAGCCCGGCCTGAAACAGTGCAAAGGCCACCAGGCAGGTGATGGTGAACCGCAAGCCGCTGTCTTCGCGCTGGTACTTGGCCACACGCTCGTCGCGCTCGCGCAAGCGGGCTTCGCCTTCCTGCAACTGCTGGTCTGCCTGCTGCAGCAACTGCGCTGCATCCAGAAGGCCCAGGCGCTGCACGCGCTCGCTGTTCCAGCCTACCTCCAACTGGTCTACCCGGGTCTCGGCCGTTCGGCCCTTGAGCACCTGCCCGTCTTCGTAGTGCACCTCAAGGCCTGCCCCACGCAGGCACTGGTCCCGGCGCAGGCGCGAGTCCTCCTCCAGCGCATCCTTGCTCGGCAGCGCAAAAGCCTCTACTCGGTAATTCGGCCATTTGCGCTGCAGCCACTGGGCAGCCTGGGCCAGCAAAAAGCGGCCCAGGCCGCGATTGACCGGCTCCAGTTGCAGGCCATGCTCGTCCCCCAGGTACACGCGCTTCGTCTGGTGATCTACGCGTATGTCCACCCGGTTATGGCCCTTGTGCACCTTCTGGTCGGGCAACCCAATCTGCATGCGCAGCAGGCTGTGGGCCGGGTCGTGGCGCTCGGCATAGCCGAACTGCACGAAACGCAGGGGGCGGGCGCCGGTCGCGCGGTCGCCAGGCAGGGGCGCCAGGCGCAGCAACTGGTGATGTTCGACGGCCAGGTCCGCCCAGGGCAGGGCGGGGGTGTGTTGGGGCTCTTCAGCCGGCTCTGTGGCAGCAGGTGGTGTGGTCATCAGGACATGTCCTTGGCTATGCACGCTGTATCGGCCGCCTGCGCGCAGACCTGAGCCCGTCGATCAGGCCGGTGGCAACTGGCGAATGAACGCGACGATCTGCTCGCCCAGCTCCCGTGCCAGCGGCAACTGGGGGTTCTGGTAACTCTCGCGCTGTTCGCTCATGTCCTTGGGGCTGATGCGCAGCATATGGTTCATGCCCTCGATCAGCACCAGGTGGGCATCGGGTTTGGCGTCCTTGAGCTTCTGCGCATCCGCCACGTCCACCTGCACGTCGTTGCGCCCCTGCACGATCAGCGCCGGCATGGACAGCCGCGCAAACGCGGCTGCCGGGTCCTGCCGGAACAAGGTGATCAGGTAGGGCTGCACGCTGGGGCGAAACACTTGGCGCAGTGGTGCGGGCACGTCCAGGCTGGTCTGGCCAGCTTCCAGGCGGTCGAGCAGGGCGCTGCCACGGGCCAGCTGCGCAGGCGGCAGGCGCTCGGCCAGCTGCTCACGCACCACCTCGGCCATGGGCCTGCCGCTGCCGGCCAGGCTGATCACTGCGCTGGCCCCGGCCTGCTCGGCGGCCAGGCTGGCGATCAGCGCACCTTCGCTGTGGCCGATCAGGATCAAGGGGCCGAAGCGGGGGTCGGCCTTGAGCTTGTGGCCCCAAGCCACCACATCGGCAACGTAGCGTTCCACGCTCAGGTCGCGCTCATCGGGCGTGGCCGGTTGGCTGGCGGCCACCCCGCGCTTGTCGTAGCGCACGCTGGCGATGTTTGCATTGGCCAGCAGCAGGGCCAGGCGCTTCAGGTTGTCCACGCGCCCGCCGGCCGGGTTGTTGCCGTCGCGGTCGGTGGGCCCGGAGCCTGCGATGATCAGCACCACCGGCGGCGGCGTGTCCTGCTGGGGTAACAGCAGGCTGCCGTGCAATACGCCCTGACCGGTGTCCAGGTCGATGGGGCGGTGCAGGACGGTGGGGGTGGCGGCATGGCAAAGGCTGGTCAACAGCAGGCAAAACAGGGCAATGAAACGCGGCATCGTGCGCAACTACACAGGGGGAGATAGCACTTTGACCCACAATGGCCAATGAAGGTTCTAGGGCCAGGTCCAAGGCCCTGCATCGCCCGTAACGATGCGCTTGCCAACCGGCCCGCACAGGCAGGCAATCCATCTGTATACTGCCGCTTTCGTTCACTTCAGGCAGATCTCGCGGAGCGTCCATGTCCGGCAATACCTACGGCAAGCTGTTCACTGTCACCACCGCTGGCGAAAGCCATGGCCCGGCGTTGGTCGCCATTGTCGATGGGTGCCCGCCAGGCCTTGAGATCTCTCTCGCCGACCTGCAGCGTGACCTGGACCGGCGCAAGCCCGGCACCAGCCGCCATACCACCCAGCGCCAGGAGCCCGATGAGGTTGAAATCCTCTCGGGCGTGTTCGAAGGGCGCACGACCGGTTGCTCCATTGGCCTGCTGATCCGCAACACCGACCAGAAGTCCAAGGACTATTCGGCCATCAAGGACCTGTTCCGCCCGGCCCATGCCGACTACACCTACCACCACAAATACGGCACCCGCGACTACCGTGGCGGCGGGCGTAGTTCGGCCCGCGAAACGGCCATGCGCGTGGCTGCCGGCGCCATCGCCAAGAAGTACCTGGCCACCCAGGGCATCACCGTGCGGGGCTACATGAGCCAGCTGGGCCCGATCGAAATCCCTTTCAAGACCTGGGACTCGGTGGAGCAGAACGCTTTCTTCAGCCCCGACCCGAGCAAGGTGCCGGAGCTTGAGGCGTACATGGACCAGCTGCGCCGCGATCAGGATTCGGTAGGCGCCAAGATCACCGTGGTGGCCGAGGGCGTGATGCCGGGCCTGGGCGAGCCGATTTTCGATCGCCTGGACGCCGAGCTGGCCCACGCGTTGATGAGCATCAATGCTGTGAAGGGTGTGGAAATCGGCGCAGGCTTTGCCAGCGTCGCGCAGCGCGGCACCGAACACCGCGACGAGATGACCCCGCAAGGTTTTCTCAGCAACAACGCGGGCGGCATCCTGGGTGGTATCTCCTCGGGCCAGCCGATCGTTGCTCACCTGGCACTCAAGCCCACCTCCAGCATCACCGTGCCGGGCCGCTCGGTGGACGTCGACGGCAACCCTGTGGACGTGATCACCAAAGGCCGGCATGACCCCTGTGTAGGCATTCGCGCCACCCCGATTGCCGAAGCGATGATGGCCATCGCGCTGATGGATCACCTGTTGCGCCACCGTGCCCAGAACGCCGAAGTGAAGGTGAGCACGCCGGTGCTGGGCCAGCTCTGACCCACCTGGGCCTGTTTTCTCGCGGCGGTGACTCAAGCGGCTGAGTCACCGCCGGCAGGCCCTGCTTTCCAAGGCAACCCCATGCAGCCAATACCCTACTGGCGATTGTCCAGCTTCTACCTCTTCTATTTCGCCTTGCTGGGGTCCACGGCGCCGTTCCTGGCGCTGTACTTCGACTATCTGGGCTTTTCGCCCGCGCGGATCGGCGAACTGGTGGCCATTCCCATGCTGATGCGCTGCATAGCGCCCAACCTGTGGGGCTGGCTAGGGGACCGGACCGGCCAGCGCCTGCTGATCGTGCGGCTTGGGGCGCTGTGCACGCTGGCAACGTTCAGCCTGATCTTCTTCGGCAAGAGCTACGCCTGGCTGGCGATGGTCATGGCCTTGCATGCGTTCTTCTGGCACGCGGTGCTGCCGCAGTTCGAGGTCATTACACTGGCGCACCTGCACGGCCAGACGTCGCGCTACAGCCAGGTACGGCTGTGGGGGTCGATCGGTTTCATCCTCACCGTGGTGGGGCTTGGGCGCCTGTTCGAGTGGCTGAGCCTGGACATCTACCCTGTGGCCCTGGTTCTGATCATGGCGGGTATAGTGGCCGCCAGCCTGTGGGTACCCAATGCCCAGCCCGTCGAACACGGTGAGCGGCAGGGGGCCGGCGGTTTCCTCATGCAGCTGCGTGCGCCTGGGGTCCTGGCGTTCTATGCCTGTGTGGCACTCATGCAACTGAGCCATGGGCCGTACTACACCTTCCTTACGCTGCACTTGGAGCACCTGGGTTACAGCCGAACGGCCATTGGCCTGCTGTGGGCGCTCGGGGTGGTGGCGGAGGTGGTGATGTTCATGCTCATGCGCCGGCTGTTCGCGCGGTTCAGCGTGCGCCGGGTGCTGCTAGCAAGCTTCGTACTGGCCGCGGTGCGCTGGCTGTTGCTGGGTAACCTGGCGGCGGAGCCCAGCGTACTGGTGGGCGCGCAGTTGCTGCATGCGGCCACCTTCGGCTGCTTTCACGCCGCCAGCATCGCCTTCGTACAGGCCAGTTTCGGCGCCAGGCAGCAGGGGCAGGGCCAGGCCCTGTATGCCGCGCTGTCGGGTACCGGCGGCGCCCTGGGCGCGTTGTACGCCGGCTACAGCTGGAACATGCTGGGCCCTGGGCTCACCTTTGGTATGGCCAGCGCCGCAGCACTGGCAGCAGCCGTTATCATGGCCTTTCATTCGCAACCGAACAGGACCTTACGATGAGCATCCTCTGCGTATTCGATCCCTCCACCCCGCAGTTGCCCAACAAGGTGCTGACCCACGCCGAAGACATCACGGCCGCGCTCGCCGAGCATGGGGTGACGCTGACCCAGGCTGAGCACGGGCTGCGGGTGCGTCCGGGCACTTTGCACGATGAGATGATGGAAGCTTGCCAAGCCCATCTGGATCACCTGATGACTACGCACGCCTGCCGGGCCTATGCGGTGATCAACCGTGACGGCATCGAGGCGCAAGGCCCTGATCTGCGCGATGAGCATGTGCTCGAGACCAACGAAGTGATCGCTGTGGTGAGCGGACGCGTGCAAGTCGGCTTGCGCCTGGGCGCTGGGGTGTATTCGGTGATGTGTGAGAAGGGCGACCAGTTGCGCGTGCCGGCGGGGACGCGGCGCTGGCTTGAGCTGGGTGAGGCGCCGTTTTGCCTGGCGTTCAGGCTATTTGCAGCACAAGCGGGGAGTCAGCCGATCTTCACCGGCGATGCGAGCGCGCGAGCGTTTTTGGGGATAGACGAGCTGTAGCCTTGCGCCCAAGACATGTGATGCCCGGGTAGGAGCGGCCTTGTGCCGCGATGGGTCGCGTAGCCCCCGGCGGTATTAGCTTTTACGCCGAAATCTTGGGGCCGCAGTGCGGCCCATCGCGGCACGAGGCCGCTCCTACCTGGAATGGTCGCTTTCGGGCAGTGAAAGAATCAGCGATACGTCGGCAACGCAAAACGCTGTTGGCTCTGCAGCATCGAGATCACCGGCAGCTCGCTGGCTTGCTCGGCCAGGTCACGGCGGATGGCGCTGATGGCCCAGGACAATTGCTCGGCGCTGTGCAGTTGGGTGTAGGTCAGTACACGGCGGGTAACCTTGCCGTCGGCCGCACGCAGAGTCAGCAAGATGCCGCCGTCAGGACGTGGTTGAGTCGCTACTTGGTAAGCAGGGAACACCGAGACGAATTTTTCCTGGATAAGGTTCATGACTACTCCTGACAAGGTGTGTGGCAATCGATGTCTAGATAGATTGCAGCGACCGTGCCAGAAACGGCGTGTAGGAAAAATCCAATAAAATCAGGGGCTTGGGCTACTTTTGGAGAATGCTTTCCATGCAACCTGCAAGGTCATGCATTTTGCACAGTGCATTTTGCACGGCGAGCCGATCAACACTATGGGCTCGATAGAAACGGAACCTTTGACGCGCAGGAAGGGCCTGACAAACACTTGGGCAACGATTTCTACCAGGAGGTTCCTTATGTCCACCCAGACTGCGCCCGCTCAGCCTGCTCAAATGTCTACCGATGAAGCGGCGGCCTTCGCCGCACAAGTATTCGACAAGGCCCGTCAAGGCGATGCCCCGATGCTGGAGCGCCTGCTGCAAAGCGGTCTGCCGGTGAACCTGCGTAATCACAAGGGCGACACCCTGCTGATGCTGGCCAGTTACCACGGCCACCATGACGCCGTTCAGGTGTTGCTCAGCCACGGGGCCGATCCGCTGATCGCCAACGACAATGGTCAGTTGCCCATCGCCGGTGCCGCCTTCAAAGGGGACATGGCCATGATCCGCCTGTTGCTGGAAAACGGTGTACCGGTCGATGCCGCTGCCCAGGATGGACGCACGGCCCTGATGTTGGCCGCCATGTTCAACCGTGTCGAGATCCTCGAGTACCTGCTGGCCCAGGGTGCCAACCCCGCCTTGCAAGATGCCCGTGGTGCCAACGCACTGATGGCAGCCCAGACCATGGGCGCAGTGGACGCCACCGCACGCCTGCAAGCGCTGGCAGGCTAACGGGCAGGGGGCGTTTGCGGCTATCCTTGGCGACTTTGCCATCGCCACAGGCCCCCCTCATGAAAACTCAGCTGCTCGAATTCATCCGCCTCATCGGTGCAGGCTGCCTGCGCGAAGAAGACATCGAGCGCATTGCCGACGAGGCTGCCCAGGCCTACGCCGACCCCGACGCCTTCCTGGCCGCCAACCCCGACATCAACTACGACGACAGCTTTCCCATCCCACTGGGCGAATGGATAGTGCTCGGCAGCCTGCCCGATACCGTGGTATTCCAGGCCGACACTTATCAGGAGCTGTTCCAGCAGATCAGCGACTCTTTCGACAAGAGCGTGCCGTTCACGCTCAAGCCCAAGCAGCTGGCAAGCACCGAACCGCTCGTTGCGCTCAACCGCATCCAGGTGCAGATGGGAGCGCTCAACAAGGAAGCCGGTGGCTACGTACTGCTCGATTTCAGCCAGTTGCTCGATGATGAGTTGCAGATGGTCATGGTGGGCCAGCAGGATCTGGAACGGGTCCAGGCGCTGGCCGCTGAACTCGGCATCAAGGCCGAGCCAGCCTTGGAGGCCCTGAAAATCGCCCTGCACGCCTGACCGTTTCGTACACGGCCGCACACCGGCGCTGTCAGCCCAGTGCGGTGTCCAGGAACATCATCACCGCAAAACCGCCCATCAGGCCGAGCGTGGCTGAGGTCTGGTGGCCGTGACGGTGGGTTTCAGGAATGACCTCGTGGCTCACCACGAAGATCATCGCGCCCGCCGCCAGCCCCATGCTGATGGGGTAGGCCACGGCAAAGCCGGTGGAAATGCCCAGGCCGATGATCGCGCCCAAGGGTTCCATCACCCCTGAACCAATCGCCACCAGTGCGGCCTTCAGGTTGGACAGCCCGGTCGCCCGCAGCGCCAGCGCCACGGCCAGGCCCTCCGGGATGTCCTGGATGGCGATGGCGGTAGTCAGTGGCAGGCCGATGTTCATGTCACCGTTGGTGAAGCTCACTCCGATGGCCATGCCCTCGGGCAAGTTGTGCAGGGTAATGGCCAGCACGAACAGCCAGACCCGGCTGAACCGTTCGGTTTCTGGCCCAACCACGCCGACGCGTTCATGCTCGTGCGGTGTGAAACGGTCAAGGCCCAGCATCAGCAGCACGCCCAACCCCATGCCGACGACCACGATCAAAGCCGCACCCGGCCCACTGCCGGTGATTTCCCGCGCCGCGTCCAGACCCGGCAGGATCAGCGAAAACGAACTGGCCGCCAGCATCATGCCGGCAGCGAACCCCAGCATCACGTCCTGGTTACGGCTACTGACATCACGCAAAACCACGGCCAGCACGGCGCCCAGTGCGGTGGCGCCAAACCCGGACAGGCCACCGAGCGCGGCCAGGTGCAGGTTTTCGGAATGATCGCCGTTGACCGCGTTCCACAGGCTTGCACCCAGCAGGATCACGACGGCCACCAGGCTCAGCGCAAGGCCTGCTCCGACCCAGGGGTTGTTGGCTATCTGTTGCCGCCACACGCTGAACGGCGAGGGCGGGGTGGCGCTGTGGCTGTGGGCAGGTGGCATGCAGAACCTCTGATCGAAATGACGATGCATCATAGGCAGTGACCTGCTGGCCAGGCCAAGGATTCCCTTCTATTGAACCGATAGGGGGCTATGCTATGCAGCAATACACTCATCAACTGGAGTACGCGGTATGGGATCGATGTTCAACAGCCTGGTAGGTCTGATCATTCTTGCCCTGGATATCTGGGCCATCATCAACGTCTACAAGAGCGACCGCGAAGTGGGCGTAAAGGTGTTGTGGATTCTCCTGATTGCCCTGCTGCCAGTCGTGGGGCTGGTGATCTGGGCCATCGCCGGCCCGCGCGGCTCGGGCCGGCTTTGAAGTCAGCACAACTACACCCCTGGCGCCACAGGCGCATCCAGGCCGTGACAAAATTTTCACAATGAATTAAACAGAATCCGCACCCGCACAATGCCGCGCTGGTCTTGCGCCAGCGCCTTCTTCGCAAACCGCATTTCTAGGACCTTCCTGTTCATGGCCAACCCGGACGCCTTGAAGCAACGGCGCGCGCGAGCGCCGTTCTCGCCGACCCTCAAATCCCACCTGGCCTATACGCTGCTCAGCGCGCTGGTCATCATGCTGATGCTCAGCCTCGTGCGTCTGGCACTGCTGGTCTACAACAGCGACATGATTGGCGACACGCCAGCGGCCACGGTCGCCGAAGGGTTCGTCAACGGCCTGCGCTTCGACCTTCGGGTGGTGGTGTACATCAGCATACCGCTGCTGCTGGCACTGCTGAGCCCCTGGGCCATGGCCCGCCGGGGTGTGTTCCGGTTCTGGCTGACGCTCACCGCCAGCGTGGTGATGTTCCTGGGCCTGATGGAGCTGGACTTCTATCGCGAGTTCCACCAGCGTCTGAACGGGCTGGTGTTCCAGTACATCAAGGAAGACCCCAAAACCGTCATGAGCATGCTCTGGTACGGCTTCCCAGTGGTGCGCTACCTGCTGGCCTGGGTGTTCGGAACCTGGCTGCTCAGCCTGCTGTTCAAAGGTGTGGACCGGCTGACCCGCGGGATTGGGACCCAGCCGGTGGCTGCCTGGTATTACCGCCTGGCAGTGTTCATGGTGATCCTGCTGGTGGCCGTGATCGCCGCCCGTGGCACCCTGCGTCAGGGGCCGCCCATGCGCTGGGGTGACGCGTTCACCACCGACTCGAACTTCGTCAACCAGTTGGGCCTCAACGGCACCCTGACCCTGATCGACGCCGCCAAGAGCCGCTTTGGCGAGGACCGCGCCAACATCTGGAAGCCGGTGCTGGAGCAGAATCTGGCGACCCAGACCGTACGCCAGCAACTGCTGACCCCCCATGACACCCTGGTCGATGCCGACGAAGCTGCCGTGCGCCGCGATTTCGTGCCGCCAGCCGAGGGCACCCTGCCCATCAAGAACGTGGTGGTGATCCTGATGGAGAGCTTCGCGGGCCATTCGGTCGGCGCGCTGGGCAGCCTCAACAACATCACCCCTTACTTCGACAAGCTGGCCAAGGAAGGGCTGTTGTTCGACCGTTTCTTCTCCAACGGCACCCACACGCACCAGGGCATGTTCGCCACCATGGCGTGCTTCCCCAACCTGCCAGGCTTCGAGTACCTGATGCAAACCCCGGAGGGCGGTCACAAGCTGTCCGGGCTGCCAGCCTTGCTCAGCGCCCGTGACTACGACGACGTGTACGTCTACAACGGCGATTTCGCCTGGGACAACCAGTCCGGCTTCTTCGGCAACCAGGGCATGACCACCTTCATCGGCCGGCAGGACTTCGTCGACCCGGTGTTCTCTGACCCGACGTGGGGCGTGTCCGACCAGGACATGTTCGACCGCGGCAATCAGGAACTGGCCAAGCACGATGGTAAAAAGCCGATCTATGCCTTGCTCCAGACCCTGTCCAACCACACGCCGTACGCCCTGCCCAAGGACCTGCCGGTGGAGAAGGTGACCGGGCAAGGCCGCCTGGACGAACACCTGACGGCCATGCGCTACTCGGACTGGGCCCTGGGCCAGTTCTTCGAGAAGGCGCGCAAGGAGCCTTACTTCAAGGACACCCTGTTCGTGATTGTGGGTGACCATGGTTTCGGCAACCATCAACAGGTCACCGAACTGGACCTGGGACGGTTCAACGTACCGCTGCTGCTGATCGCCCCAGGCATCCAGGAGAAGTTCGGTGCGGTCAACCATACCGTGGGCACCCAGGTCGATATCGTACCGACTATCATGGGTCGCCTGGGCGGCCAGACGCGCCATCAGTGCTGGGGGCGCGACTTGCTCAACCTGCCTGAGGGCGACCCAGGCATCGGCATGATCAAGCCTTCGGGCAGCGAGCAGATCGTGGGCCTGGTGCAGGGCGACCGTATCCTGATCGAGTCCAAGGACATGACCCCGCGCCTGTACCGCTATCAGTTGGGTCGCGAGTTCAAGGCCGAGCTCATCGAAAGCCCGGACCAGCCGCAGTTGCTCAAGCAGCTCGAAGCCTATATTCAGACGGCCACCAAGAGCTTGCTGGACAACACGGCAGGGGTAGTGCACGGCACGCCGAAGTAACCGTGTCCACGCCCCCGACCAGGGCCGCTACCGGGCGGCCCTGGTCGGGGGTGTTCAACTTTCTGAACATTCCCCAAGGGCCAAGGTCAGTTATTCAGGCATCGCGTAAGGTGTCGTTTGATTGAGAGGGCTCGTTCGATGAAAGAGTGGGAAGTCATCTTTGCCGACCAGAAAGGCGCACCGACCTCGATCGTGCTGCAGGCAGAACATCGCCCCAGCGAGGAAGACGCCGCCCGTGCCATCCGCACGCGGTTGTTCCCGGTCATGGATGAGCTGGACCTCAACGATTTTCAGGATCGCGCGGTTTCCCCCACGGCGCGCTGGCTGAAAGAACACAGCGGCGTCACCATCACCAGCATTGAAGAGGCGCCCTGATTCACGGTTTGCGTAGCGTCCGCCTGGGCACTACGCTGCATGAAGGTGCCCGCCGGCTGCGCAGGCGGCACCGTTCCCACCCGCGTCTTGTATCAGCTCGAACTGCCCGACGATTTGGGGCAGGTGCCCGTGCACGGAAAGTCTATCCACTGCGTTATTCAGGAGGACGATTCATGAGCAGCCAACACGACGATATCAGCAGCAACGTCCTGCGCCAGATGAAGGCAGGCGGTTTCGATTTCACCCAGATTCACCCTATCGAGTTCTATGCCGTTTTCCCGGATGAAGCCGCTGCGCGTCGCGCAGCCGGGGAGTTTCGTGGCGAATCGCTCAACGCTCAGGTGACCGAGCTCGATGACGGTGCCTGGCACCTGGAACTCAGTAAAATCATGTTCGCCACCCACGGTGGCATTGGCGATTTCGAGGAGGCCTTCGAGCAGGTTGTCACGCCTTATGGCGGCGAAGTGGAGGGGTGGGGGGTCAAGCACGAGCGCCTCACGGCCTAGGCCATTGGGCCGTCCTGCGGCCCAATTTTCTCAGGATTTGCGCGTGGCCATGTGCCGCAGATACGCCAGCAGCGCATCGAGTTCCTTATCACTCAGCACACTTGGGGCAAAGCCCGGCATTTTCGCCTGGGGCCATTGCCGCAAGCTTTGTGGGTCCCGAATCAGCCTGCGCAGGTAACCTGGCTGGAAGTATTCGGTCGGGTTATGCGGCACGTTCAGATCAGGCCCTACCTGAGCATCCCCTGCACCGTTAAGGCGATGGCAGGCCAGGCAGTTTTGCTGGAACAGTGCAAAGCCTTGTCGCACGGGACTGCCGCTGGGCAGCTTCGGGTCCGGCAGCAACGCCGGAAGCCGCTGCTCGACAGGCGCCAGCTTACGGATCGTGGAAATCTGAAAGGGCCATTGTTCGGGGCGAATGCCGCTTGCTTGCGGCGCGGTCCACACCAGGTAGAACGGCCCTGCACTCGGTTTGCCCTTGCTTAGGGGCGGCCATGGGTAGCCCGGGTCTTCGACGGCTAGCCAGGCCTGCGCCGGGCCGGATTGAAGCAAAGGGCCAGCGGGCATTTCTGCCGCAAAGCCATCGGCTGCAATGGCCTGCAGATGGTCTTCTGGCCCCACACCCTCCAGCAGCACCGCCAGGGGCACTGCGCGATAGCGCATGGGGCGCTTATAGGAGACGTCCTCGCTGATATCTACCGCTTTGGCCTGGGAATGCGCGAGCAGCTGTTCGCTGCTCCACTGTGTTTGGCCAGTGCCCAGTTCAAGGTGCAGTTGGGCCGCCGACAGCGGCAGGCATGACAGCAGGGCTGCCAAGGCAATGCATGGGCGCATGGGATACTCCGGCCATCAGGGGCCAGCAGGTTACCGCTATGCAGCCAGCTCCCGCCACCACTGGCCTTAACCGAACACCCGTGTCAGGTTCGGCAGTATCAGCAACAGCGTGGTCGCGAAAAGAATGAGCCCAGCTTGGCGAAGTTTCGATTGTCTGAACATGGCGGACCGCCTTCTTGTTGTTATTCCTCAATACCCGTTGGCTTCCTTGTCACACGTCGGGTCGATCGCAATGGCCCCTACCGGCACCTGCACCGCTTGCCTCATGAATGTGGACATACCTGCAACATTAGGATGTACACGATTCAGGCTTGAGAACCCTTTGTTCTAACTACCAACGCCTATAAAGCATTTCGATTTAAAGCATCAAGCCATCGCGCTGATAGGCTTCAGCTAGACAGGCTCGCTGTTTTTGTACTGCCTCTACCCGGCGTGCACCGTTCGTCTGCGCGACCCTCTTGCTTGTACGTGCCTTTCGCGTCACGCTCTATAGCTGTTTTCCATCCATGTCGTTCAGGACTATCCCTATGTCGTTACGCATCTGCATCCTTGAAACCGATGTTCTGCGACCGGAATTGACGGCGCAGTACGAAGGCTACGGCAGGATGTTCGAGCAGCTCTTCGCCCGTCAGCCGATCACAGCACAGTTCAGCGTGTATAACGTCATGAACGGTGAATATCCGGCAGAGGATCTCAAGTTCGATGCTTACCTTGTGACGGGCAGCAAAGCCGATTCGTTCGGTTCCGATCCTTGGATCCAGACGCTCAAGGCTTACCTGCTCAAGCTGTATGACCAGGGTGAGAAACTGCTGGGCGTGTGTTTCGGTCATCAGTTGCTGGCACTGACCCTGGGTGGCAAGGCGGAGCGGGCCGAGCAGGGCTGGGGCGTCGGCGTGCACCGTTATTCACTGTCTGCACGGGCACCCTGGATGCAACCTCAGGTGTCTGAGCTGACCTTGCTGATCAGTCACCAGGACCAGGTGACCGAATTGCCCAAAGGCGCCACGGTCATCGCATCCAGTGATTTCTGCCCCAATGCGGCATATTGCATCGGCGATCAGGTGCTGTGTTTCCAAGGTCACCCAGAGTTCGTGCATGACTACTCCCGGGCCCTGCTCGACGCTCGACAGGCGCATCTGGGCGATGAGGTCTACCACAAGGCCGTCGCCAGCCTAGCCACCGAACATCAGGGTGACGTGGTAGGCGAGTGGATGTTGCGTTTCATCCAGCAACCGACCAGCAAGCACAACGCGGCCTGACAGGGCAGGGGCGCCGGGTGCCCCTTGCTTTGTTACAACCAGCCGGATTTCTTGAAGCTGGCGAACAGCCCTGCGCATCCGGCCGCAATCACCCCCAGCACCACGTAGTAGCCGTAGTGCCAGCTCAGCTCCGGCATGTTCTGGAAGTTCATGCCGTAGATGCCGGCAATGGCAGTGGGGAAGGCCAGAATGGCCGCCCAGGCGGCGAACTTGCGCTGCACGATGCTCTGGCGAGACGCTTCGAGCAGCATGCCGATCTCGATGGTCTGGCTGGCGATGTCGCGAATCCCGGCCAGGTCTTCCATCTGCCGGGTCACGTGGATCTGGACGTCGCGAAAGTAGGGGCGCATGTTTTTGTCGATGAAGGGAAAGCTCAGGCGCTGCAATTCCTCGCTCACTTCCACCATGGGCGCCACGTAGCGGCGCAAGCGCAGCAGATCGCGTCGCAGGCTGTGCAGGCGACGGATGTCGGCTTCGAGCAAGGATCCGCCGAGCACGCTCTGCTCCAGCGCTTCGATCTCCCCATGAATCGCCTCGCTGACGGGCTGGTAGTTTTCGGTAACGAAATCCAGCAGCGCATACAACACGAAGTCCTCGCCGTGTTCGAGCAGCAGCGGCCGCGCTTCGCAGCGTTGGCGCACCAGGGCATAGGATTTGGAATGGCCATTGCGACAGGTGATCACGTAGCCATTGCCGGCGAAGATGTGGGTTTCGATGAATTCCAGCCGCCCCTGCTGGCGTACCGGTGAATAGGTGACGATGAACAAGGCGTCGCCGAAGGTTTCCAGCTTCGGCCGGCTGTGTTTCTCCAGAGCGTCTTCGATGGCCAGTTCGTGAAGGTTGAACTGGCGTTGTAGGTTGGCCAGCGCTTCGGCGTCGGGCTCCTCCAGCCCGATCCAGACGAAGTGGCCTGGCTTGCGTGCCCATTCGCTGCCTTCATCGATACTGATGTTGGTGACCTTCCTACCGGCGCTGTACACCGCCGCTGCCACGACTCGCCCCATGATTGCCCGCTTTTTTGTGGTTGAACACGGCCTACAGCTTGGGCTGTAGTGGGCGGGAGAGCAACGGGTCAGGGCAGTTCGTGTTCCATCCGGTCGATGCACTGCTGCATGTGGGTGCGGCACTGCTCGATCAGCGCAGGCAGGTCCTGTTGCGTCATGCCGGTGGTGGCGATGGGAGGCAAGGAGCGTACGATTACCGTCCGGCGCCGCCAGCTGTTGAGGTTCAGCCGGTGGGCATAGCGGCTCACGCACACGGGCACGATGGGTACCCCGGCCTCGATGGCCATGTGGAATGCGCCTTTCTTGAACGCCAATAGCTGTTCACTGGCGTTACGCGTGCCTTCAGGGAATATCCAGATGGAGGTGTCGTTCTGCAGGACGCGGGTGGTCTTTTGCAACGCCTTGCGGGCCTGGTAGGCGTTCTTGCGGTCGACCAGCACGTTGCCGCCCAGCCAGAACAACTGCCCGAACAGCGGAATCCAGCCCAGGCTCTTCTTGCCGATGGCCACGGTGCGTTGCGGGACCACCTGGCCCAGGACGAACAGGTCGAAGTTGGATTGGTGGTTGGCGATGATGACGCAGCCCGGTGGCTGGTCCCACAAAGGCCCCACCTGCTTCTGGACCTTCAGGCCCATGAGCCAGGTAGCCGGCACGCTGTAGAGCCGGGCGAACACGCGGCTGTTGTCGGGGTTGAACGGGCGGCACAGGCCAATGATCAGCCCCACGGCGCCGACGGCGAGAAAATGCAGCGCCAGCAGGAACATGCGAAGAACGTAAAGCATGGTACGACTCACACCAGACAGTCGCCCGGCAGTGTACGACTGTGCACTGGCCGGGGCAAACCCTGGTGGAGGCGCTCTGGTCGATCTGTGCAGGTGGTGAGGTCACCCCATGTGTTGCTGGTCCAGCTCGATAGCCTTGTCCAGGGCTTCGAGCAGGCCCTTGCGGACCTTGAGCTTGGTGTTCTTGTGGGCCAGCATGTTCAGCTGCTTGAGCGCTTGCGCTGTAGCCAAGGCGGTCTCCATCAGTTGCTCGGCGGGCACCACCTTGTCCAGAAAGCCTGCATCCACCGCCCCCTGGGGGTCGAACACTTCGGCGTTGATCACCGAGCGGTGGAAGGCCGAGCGGCGCAGACGGTCACGGGCCAGTTCGATCCCGGCATGGTGCATGGTCATGCCGATCTGCACTTCGTTCAGGCACACCTTGTACGGGCCTTCGACGCCAATGCGGTAGTCGGCCGACAGCAGCAGGAACGCCCCTTTGGCTACGGCGTTGCCTGGGCAGGCCACCACCACTGGAAACGGATGCGACAGCAGGCGGCGCGCCAGGGTGGAGCCTGCGGTGACCAGCGCGATGGCCTCTTTGGGGCCGCGGGTCATGACCTTCAGGTCGTAGCCGCCCGACAGAATGCCCGGCTGCCCGGTGATGATCACCACTGCCCGGGCCTCGAGGGCGCGATCGAGCGCGGCATTGAACGCGTCGATGACGTCCGGCGAGATGGCATTGACCTTGCCGTTGTTCAGGGTCAGGGTGGCGATGCCGTCTTCGGCATGGTAGGTGATCAGCTCGCTCATGGCAGAGTCCTTTTGTTGGCGTGGCGCCGACGTTACCCAGCAGCGCAGGCCAGGTAAAGCAGCAAGGCTGACTGGCCAGTCAGGCGCTGCCGACGGCGAGATGCAAATGCATGAAAAAACTGAAAAAAATACTTGCCAAAGGAAACGTCTTTCACTAAATTAGCGCACCTCGACAGGCCATACGGCTTGAAGAGAAACGGTGAAGTGTCCGAGTGGTCGAAGGAGCACGCCTGGAAAGTGTGTATACGAGAAATCGTATCAAGGGTTCAAATCCCTTCTTCACCGCCACATTCTACGAAGAGCCCCTGTGCTGCAAAGCATGGGGGCTTTTTGTTTTTGGGGTGTTTATTGATGGCGCTGCCGACGGTGTGTGAGGCACGGGCTGCAGCTTTGCAGCGGTAATCGCCGGGGCCGCGCCGCGGCCCCGGCGATTCCTGCTGCGAAGCGAGTAATCTCAGCCACTACAACTCAAAAACTCACCGAAGCCGACAACCGTGCCGTACGCGGTGCCCCCTGGAACAGGTAGTTATCCCCCAGATAGTCCCCCACATCCCGCCAATAACGCTTGTCGAAGACGTTGTCCACTGTCAGCCGCAGCGCCGTGTCATACCCCCCGACGCGCGTCTGGTAGCGCCCGCCCAGGTCGAACACGGTATACCCACCCACCGCCACGTTGCCGGCATGATCAGCGTACTTGCGGGCGCTGTAGCGTACCCCGCCCAGTATCGCCAGCCCTGGCACCGGCAGGGTGTACTGCGCCTGCAGGGCTGCCCGGAACCTTGGCACGTTGATGGCCTGGTGCCCCTCACGCTCAGCCGTACCACTGCCGACCACCCGCGCATGAATGGCGGCCGCGCTGGCCTGCAACTGTAAGTTGGAGGTCACCCAACCGCTGGCCCCGAGTTCCAGCCCCGTGTTTTTCTGCTGGCCTTGCTGCACATAGGTGAAAGCGCCGTCGCCGTCAGGGCGGGCGTACTGGTACGCCTGACGAATCTGGAACAACGCAGCGCTCACGCTCAGCGCCTCCCAGTCATGCTTGAGGCCCACTTCCAGCTGGTGCGAGAGGGTGGGCGCAAGGATCTGCGCAGCGTTACGGGCAAACCACGGTGCAGTGCCACCCGCCGAAAGGCCTTTGGCGTAACTGGCGTAGAGCGTCGTGTCTGGCGCAGGTTTGAAGACCAGCGCCGCGTTGGGCAGCAGTTGATACTGGCGAGTGTGCCGCCCGGCGGTGCCGGTTTCATCCCAGGCGCGTTCATCCAGGCGCACTTCCCGGGCGCCGACGATGGCTTGCCAGTGTTCACTGAACGTCACCCGATCAGTGACGAAGAGCCCATACTGGCGGCTATCCAGACGCCTTTCGCGAGCGCCGACGGGTTGGTCCGAGGGGGCAAGGTCGGGCGCGGCTTCATCCAGGTTGCCGGTGCCGAGCCACGCGTTGTAGTACGGACGCTGGTCCAAGGTGCGGCGCTGGACGCTGGTGCCCAGGGTTAACGCGTGGCCCACGCCCAGCGCATCGAAGCGCCCATCGAGCGTGGCCTGCGCCTCGTCGATACGCCGGGTATCGTCGGGGCTGCGAAAATCATAGATGTCGTAGTCGCCGGTGCTGCTGAAGAAGGCGCCTTCCCCAGAGCCCCAGGCAAAGGCACTGTAGTCGTCGATCACCGCCTGGCTGCGTGAGGCGCTGACCGTGCCTGTCCAGGCCTCGCTGAAGCGGTACTCCAGGCGCCCGCCCAGGTTGAGCGAATCGTTCTGCACAGGCTTGGCCCACTGCTGGTAGGCAAGGTGGTTCTCAGGGTCTACGTCGTGGGGCAGGCGCGTGCCGCCCAGCAACTGGTAACCCGGTACCGAGCGCTGCTGGCGGTGCTGGTAGTCGGCGTCCAACTGCAAGGTGGCGTTCGGGCTGATCTGCCAGTCGAAGGCCAGCGCCGCGAAATCACGCTGGCCGTCGGCATGCGCGACATAGGAGCGAATGTCCTCATGCGCAAGGTTCACCCGCAGGCCGAACTGCTGCTGGTCGCCGAACCAGCCGCCGACGTCGGTGGCCAGGTAACGTTCGCCCTGCGCGTTGGTGGACAACGTGACCCGGCGCACAGGCTCGGCCCGCTTGGTCACATAGTTGACCAGGCCCCCGGGCGCCGACACGCCGCTTTGCAGCCCCGACAAACCCTTGAGCAGTTCCACCTGCTGCTTGTTCTCCAGGGCCACGTTCTGCTCACCGACCATGGTATGCCCGTTGAGGCGATAGCTGCTGGCGGCATTGAGCTCGAAGCCGCGCACGTTGAAGTTTTCGTAGTAGCCGACCGGTGCGTAGCTTTCCCCCACCGAAGCGTCGCCTTGCAGCACTTCGCTGAGCAGGCGCACCTGCCGATCCTCCAGCAAAGGCTGGCTGAAAACGCTGATCGATGCCGGGGTGTCAAGCAGGGGTGCAGCCTGAAAGCTGCCTACGGCAGCCTCACGTGCCTGGTAGCCGTCGTTGCCGTAGGTATCAGACACCTCAAGCGGGTCCAGTTGCACCCCGTGGTCTGCGAACACCGCAGGGCATTGCAAGGCCAGGCCCAGGCTTAGCAGGCGAAAGGGCAGGCGAGGGTGACGCGGGGGCATGCGTGGGGCTCCTGAAGGCGCGGCACAGGCCGTGAAAAAGGCCGCATAGTATCAGTCGCTTCAGGTATTGGGCGCGGACAAAAGCCCGGGAGCCCCGACTTGGGGGCTGCGCACCACGCAGCCCCCGTAGGCACGGCTATTGGCGCACCAAGGCTTCGGGTTTGGCTTTACGCGCTGCCACCCACCACACTACCAATGCCAGCGCGCCAATCACCAGGCCTGCCACCACGATCCCTGGCCAGCCCTGGCGCTGGAACAGTTGCGTGCCCAACAGTGACCCCAAGGCGCCACCGATGAAATAGCACGTGATATAGCCCGCATTGAGTCGGGTGCGCGCTTCGGGGCGCAGCGCGATGACCGCGTTCTGGTTGCTCACATGCACCAGTTGCACGGCCAGGTCGAGCATCAGCACGCCCAGCAGCAGGGCCAGCAAGGACTGCTCGGCAAAGCCCAGCGGCACCCAGGACAGCAGCAAGACCACCAGCCCCACCGTGGTCCCCAGCGAGCCTTTGCCATGGTCAGCCAGCCGCCCGGCCCAGTTGGCCGAAAGCGCCCCGGCCGCACCTGCCAGGCCGAACAGGCCGATCACCGCATCGGAGTAATGATACGGCTCGTTGGCCAGCAGAAATGCCAGGGGCGTCCAGAACAGTGCGAACAGGCTGAACGCCAACAGGCCGAGCAGCGAGCGCAGGCGTAGCACCGGCTCTTCGATGAATAGGCGGAACACGGAGCCAATCAGGGCGGGATAGCGCAGGCCTGCATGGCTGTGATGCTCCGGCAGGCTACGATGCAGCGCCAGGGCCGTGATCGCCATCAGCACCGCAGCCAGCACGTAGATGCTGCGCCAGCCGCCCAGTTCGGCCATGAAGCCTGCGGCCGTGCGCGCCAGCAAAATGCCCAGCAGCAGGCCGCTCATCAGGGTGCCGATGGCACGGCCCCGTTGATTGGGCTCGCTCAATGAGGCGGCCATGGGCACCAAAATCTGCGCCACGACGGAGAACAGCCCAGTCAATGTGGTGCCGAGTATCAACCAGGGCAGGCTGGGGGCACAGGCACTGATGACCAGGCCAAGCGTGGCGATCACGGTCATCACGGTGATCAGCCGGCGTTGTTCGAACAGGTCGCCCAGCGGTGCCAGCAGCAACAGGCCGGCCCCGTAGCTCAGTTGCGCGGCAATCACGATGCTGCCGGCGCTGGCGGTGCTCAAGCCGAACTGCTGGGCGATGCTGTGCAGCAGCGGTTGAGCGTAGTAATTGCTGGCCACGGCCAGGCCAGTGGCCGTGGCCATCAGCAGAATCAGGGCACGGCTGAGGGTTGGGGTGTGCATGGTGGTTCTCGTGACGGGCAGTGAAGTGGGGAAGATTATCGACGCCCTCGACGCATGACACCAATGTATAGTTCTCACGCCATCCATCTTGAAAGCAGATTGATCCATGAATCTCAAGCAGCTCGAATATGCATTGGCGGTGGCCGAGACAGGCAGCTTCACCCGTGCCGCCGAGCGCTGCCATGTGGTGCAGTCGGCGCTCAGTCATCAGGTGGCCAGGCTGGAAAGCCAGTTGGGCGTGAGCCTGTTCGAGCGCACCTCGCGCCGGGTGTGGTTGACCCCGGCAGGGGAGGCGTTCGTGCTAAGCGCCCGGCCAGCGGTGGAGGCCGCGCGACGCATTGCCGACGATGTGGCCGCCGCCTGTGGCCAGGTTCGCGGTCGGCTGACCATCGGTGAAATCAGTTCGCTGACGGCGCTGGACCTGGTCGACCTGCTTGCCGAGTTTCACGTGCACTATCCGGATGTGGATGTACGGTGGCTCACGGCCAAGAGCGAACGGTTGGTCGCCGATGTGCTCGAGCGTCGCCTGGATGTGGGTTTCATCGGGTTGTGGGAAGGCGAGGGCGTGCAGGGGGTACAGCATCGTCTACTGGCTCGGGAGGCTCTGGTCGCCGTGCTTCCACCCACCCACCGCCTGGCCGGACACGGGCAATTGACGCTTGCCGACCTGGTCCAGGAGGTGCTGGTGGATTTCCCGGAAGGCACCGGTGCGCGCCGGCAGACCGACGAAGCGTTCCAGGCGGCAGGGCTGCAACGTCGGGTGCAGTTCGAGATCGGTCATGTGCGGCTGGTGGAGAAGTTCGTGCAGCGCGGCATGGCGATCGGCCTGGTGCCGGAGCGAGTGGCCCAGGGCTTTGACGGCGTGGCCAGGGTACAACTGCTCGATGCGCCGGTACGGCACCTGTACGCGATCTGGTCCGCCCACCCGACATCCGCCGCCCGGGCTTTTCTAGCGCTCATGGAGCAGCGCCTGGGGGCGCTTGAGCATAGGCGCTAGATCGCCTCGACGAGGGTCCAGCCTGTGGCATTGAGACTGACCTCCTCGTCAATGCGCTTGCCCATCAGTTGTTGCCCCAAAGGTGAGCGCGGCGTGATCACCATGACCACCTCATCGCCCAGGCCGATCTTCAACCCAGCCGCCTCGGGCCCGATGATCAGCCTGCGGCATTGGCCCTGTTCATCCTCCAAGGTGACCACCTGGCTTACCTGCACCCCTTGCTGAGGGTCGTAGTCGCGCAGCTTCAGCTGTCGGTAGGTCTGGAGTGCCTGGCGGATCTCGGCGCTGCGCCGGGCCTGGCCCGTGGCCAAGTAGGAGGCTTCCAGGCCCAACGTGTCGTACTTGTTCTCGGCGATGTTTTCTTCGGCAGTGGCAGCTTCATAAGCGCTCTGCGCTGCTCGGGTTACCACATCCAGGTCGTGTTCGAGCGCCGCGATGATCTGCGCTATCAGGTGGGTCTTGTTCATGATCAGTAACAGAACTCCAGCACGTTGGCCTGGCTTTTGTCTGTGGGGGCCGTGCGGTTCTGCTGTAACCAGAACTGGCATTTGGGGGTGTTGAGGTTGCGGGGGTTGCCTTCGGCGGCTTGCTCCAGTTGCTGCTTGTGCAGCGTGTCCTTGTAGCGCTCGAACATTTCGGCCTGGGCGTTCGGTGGCTGCGTCGAGGTCGGCGGCGTAGCGCCGCGGGGGGCGTCCTGCGCGGTGGCTGGCTCCGGTGCCTCGACCGGGGTGGGCATCAGCTGGTCCACAAGCCACAGGCTGGCAGCAATCGCCACAGCGCCCAGCCATAGGCCCAGCGCGATGCTCAGTATCAGTGGCAAGGGTTTGAGCGTGATCGTCAGTTCGCGGCGACGGGGCATGGTTGCTTCCTGGCAAGGTGGGCGTTGGCGCATTGTTGCATGCGCGTTGGCATTTTTACGCGCACGGCTGTCTTTGGTGACAATTTATGCGCAGAATCCGCAGCTTTGGCACGGGTTAGGGAGCCGAGCATGACAGCCACGTGGGACATCTTTTGCAGCGTCGTGGACAACTACGGCGATATCGGTGTGACCTGGCGCCTGGCTCGGCAACTGGTGGCCGAGCACGAGGTCGCCGTGCGCCTGTGGGTTGATGACCTCAATGCCTTCGTGCCTTTGTGCCCGGGCGCAGACGCCACTGCGGCGCAGCAATGGCTACGAGGTGTGCAGGTGCGTCAGTGGTCGTCTACCTGGGTGCCGGTGGAGCCGGGTGATGTGGTGATCGGTGCGTTCGCCTGCCAGTTGCCGGATGCATTTGTCCAGGCCATGCGAGCGCGCCACACCCCGCCTGTGTGGCTGAACCTTGAATACCTGAGTGCCGAGCCATGGGTGGAGGGCTGTCACGGGCTGCCGTCACCGCAGCCAAACGGGCTGCGCAAGGTATTTTTCTTCCCGGGCTTCACCGAAAAAACCGGTGGGCTGCTTCGCGAGCATGACCTGTTGCCAAGGCGTGATGCCTTCGAGCGGTCCAGCCGAGCGCGCACAACGTTTCTCGAGGCTTTGAAGGTAACGCCCGCGCAGGGTGCCCTGTTGATCATGCTATTTGCCTATGAGAACCCGCAGCTTGCCAGCTGGCTGCAAGCGCTGGCCACCGACCCGCAGCCGTCTCATGTGCTGGTACCGCAAGGGCGCAGCATCGCCGGGCTTGGGCAGTGGCTTGGGGTAACGCACCTTGAGGCGGGCGATGTGCATGTGCGCGGATCATTGACGGTGCAGGTGTTGCCTTTCGTCAGTCAGGACGATTTCGACCGGCTGTTGTGGAGCTGTGATTTCAACGCCGTACGGGGCGAGGATTCCTTCGTTCGCGCCCAGTGGGCGGCCAAGCCCATGCTTTGGCACATCTACGTGCAGGAAGAAAACGCGCATTGGGAAAAACTCGAAGCGTTCCTGGCGCTTTATCGACGCGGCTTGTCGGACGAGGCGCAAGCGGCCCTACTCGGGTTATGGCGTGCCTGGAACAGGGATCAGGACATGGGGCAGGCCTGGCGCGCAGCCCGCCCGCATTGGGCGCAATTGCACCAGCATGCCCGTTGCTGGGCTGCCCAGCAGGCCGCTGGGCCGGACCTTGCCAAGGCGCTAGTACACTTTTGTGGAAATTCGCTATGATATGCGGCCTCGATTTTTATAAATCCATCCAGATTCGGATACTGCGTAATGAAAACTGGTAAAGAACTGAAACCCGGTACCGTCCTGCGGATCGACAACGACCCGTGGCTGGTTCAGAAAGCGGAATTCACCAAGTCGGGCCGTAACAGCGCGATCATGAAGACCAAGCTCAAGAACCTGCTGACCGGCTACAAGACCGAAACCGTATACGGTGCGGACGACAAGCTGGACGACGTGATCCTGGACCGCAAGGAAGCCACCCTGTCGTTCATCAACGGTGATGAATACACCTTCATGGACACCAGCGACTACACCATGTACGAGCTGAATGCCGAAGACATCGAAGCCGTTCTGCCGTACATCGAAGAAGGCATGGAAGATGTCTGTGAAGCCGTCTTCTTCGAAGGCCGCCTGGTCTCGGTAGAACTGCCGACCACCATCAGCCGTCAAGTGGTCTACACCGAGAACGCTGCGCGCGGCGATACCTCGGGCAAGGTCATGAAGCCTGCCAAGCTGAAGAACGGTACCGAGATCTCGGTGGCCGACTTCATCCAGATCGACGAGTGGATCGACATCGACACCCGCGACAACAGCTTCAAGGGTCGCTCCAAGAAGTAATGCTTCCTGGATAGCCTGAAGCACCGCACTGCCTGGTGCTTCTGTGGGGCCGCAAAGCGGCCCCAACTATTGAGCACACGCAAGCGTGGATTTCTACGCCACCGCACCTCGGTAGCGCCGCTCCAGCCCAAGTTAGCCCCCCTCACAACGTCTTCTGCAAGCTCTCGCGCAGTTCCAGCAAATCGGCTTGCAGCTTTTGCAGCCCCTCGTGGGTGCGCCCACTGGCCTTGAGAATCAGCTGAGGCACCTCTTCGGCTTGCTTGTGCAACTTGCGCCCTTTATCCGTCAGCTGCACCAGCACAACCCGCTCATCTTCACGGCTGCGGGTGCGCTTGAGCAGGCCTTCGCTTTCCAGGCGCTTGAGCAACGGCGTCAGTGAACCTGGGTCAGTGAGCAAGTGCTGGCTGATTTCGCCCACGGTCAAACCATCGTGCTCCCACAACACCAGCATCGCCAGGTATTGCGGGTAGGTCAGGTTGAGGGCCTGAAGCAAGGGCTTGTACACCTTCGTCATCAGTAACGAGGTGGAATGCAGCGCGAAGCAGACCTGGTTCTCCAGTAGCAGTTCGGCGCCAGAGGCTTTGTTATCGGCGTTCATGCAGGTCCTTGAATTCGTTGAATAAGAAACTAGCACGCTGATGGTGGGGTACGCTTACTACCAGCGTAATTCACTGCGCAGTGCCAAATCCCACGGCGGGACCGGGCTAAAGCGGCTCTTGAGAAATTCGAGCAGCAATCGGCTGCGAGAGTTCGTTTCATGTTCAAGGCGAAGTGCATAAATGCCGCTCGTCTCCGCTTGGGGCAGGCCGGCGTCGCAAAAAAGCGCGATCAATTCCCCACGCAACAGATATTCGCTGATCAGCCAGGTAGGCAAATGGGCGATTCCCAGCCCGGCCAAGGCGCCGAACAGAAGGGTTTCGGCATTGTTGGCAACCATGCGCATGCGCGAGGGCCGGTACAGACGTGTCTGGCCGTCTACCTCGAATCGCCAGGCGAACGGGGGTGCCAGGCCGTCCCAGTCCAGGCCGTCATGGCCAGGCAATTCGCTGGGGCACTTGGGCACGCCCCGTGCCGCCAGGTAGGCGGGGCTGGCGCAGGCGATGCGCACCATGTCGGCAAGGGGTGTCGCCACCAGGCGTGTGTCGGCCAGCGGACCTGCCCGTAATACCAGGTCGACTTCGCCTAAATGGCTGCCGTGCATGTCGACGAAACTGTCGATCAAGCGCAACTGCACATCGAGGCCAGGGTAGGCCACCAGAAAATCGGCGATCGCCGGGGCCAGGTGACGGCGCCCGAAGGCCGCCGGTGCATCGAGGCGTATCAAGCCTTCCGGGGCATTGCTCAACGACACCGCTTCGGCCCGGGCCAGGCGCAACTCATCTATGACGTGCCTGGCGCGTTCGGCAAACGCATTGCCCGCAGGCGTCGGCCGCACAGCGTGGGTGCTGCGGCTGAACAGGCGGCTGCCGAGGGCGCGCTCCAGGTTATCGATGCGCCGGGCAACCGCTGACGGCGTCAGTGGATGACGCCGGGCCGCGCCGGAAAAGCTCCCGGTTTCCAGTACATCGAGAAACAAGCTCAATTGATCGGTCAATGTATCAGGGTTCATGGCCAAGTCCGCTTTTGCAGGAAACGCACAGCCATTGTGCGTGGCTGTGCGTTTCGCTGCCAGCACACAGCCGCTAGCATGACGGTCCCTGTGCACGATAAAAGTTGAAATCTGATGATCGAGTGGGTGCTGTACGGCGTATTGGGCGTCGCCCTGGGAACCGTGGGTGGGCTTTTCGGCATCGGTGGCGGCCTGATTGCCATTCCGGCCCTTGGCGTGTTGTTCGGCCTTGACCAGCAGTTGGCGCAGGGCACGGCGTTGGTCATGGTGGTGCCCAATGTGCTATTGGCGTTATGGCGCTATCACCAGCGCAACCGCATCGAGCTACGGCATGCCCTACCGCTGTCCTTGTGCAGCTTCGTGTTCGCCTGGCTGGGGTCGATCTGGGCCGTGGGGTTGGACGCGCATGCCATGCGCCTGGGTTTTGTGGGCTTTCTGGTGGCGCTGGCGATCTGGAACGTGGCCAGGATGTTCATGAAAGTCAGCCCTGCCAGTACAGAGCTGCGTCATCCCTGGCCTTGGCTTGGCGTACTCGGCAGCTTCGCCGGGACCATGGGCGGGTTGTTCGGCGTCGGTGGCGCGGTCGTCGCCACGCCGATATTGACCAGTGTGTTCGGCGCAACCCAGGTGGTCGCGCAAGGGTTGTCACTGGCGCTGGCAGCGCCAAGCACGTTGGTCACCCTGGTGACCTACGGCGTGCACCACAGTGTGGACTGGAGCGTCGGTATCCCGCTTGCGGTGGGCGGGCTATTGAGCATCAGTTGGGGCGTCAAGTTGGCCCACGCCCTGCCGGAAAAGGCGCTGCGGGCGATGTTCTGTGTTTTCCTGGTGGTCTGCGCGGTCATGCTTGGTTTCGAACTGTAGCCGCAGGCGTGTCACTTGAACCCTTCGATGATGTACTGCGCCATGCAATCGGTGATGGGGGAGGGTGACTGACCGCCACGTACCAGCATGACGTTGGCCAGCGGCAATTCAGGCAAGCCTTCGGCTTCGCCGAGTACCCGCAGATTGCCGCTAATCAGGCTCTGCAACTGGGCGGTCACCGCCAGCCCTGCGGTGACCACGGCAAAAATGGCCGACAGGCTGGGGCTTGTGTAGGCCACCCGGTAGTCGATGCCCTGGGTTTCCAGTGCGTTACAGGTCCAGGCGCGGCAGAAGCACTCGGTGTTGAACAATGCCAATGGCATGGGGCGCTGCTCGTGTGGGCAGAAGCCCTCGGCCGCAGCCCATACCAGCCGCTCCTGGCGCAGCAGTTGGCCGATTTCGTTGCCGGGCTCACGGGTGACGATGGTCAGGTCCAGGTCCTTGCGCAGCATCAGCTGGCGTGAGGTGTCGCAGTGCACTTCCACCTGGACCAAGGGGTAGGCCTTGGCAAAACTGGACAAAATGCTCGGCAGAAAACGCATGGCGTAGTCGTCCGGCGTACCGATACGCACCAGGCCCACCATGTGCGGCATGCGCAGGGTGTTGAAGACCTCACCGTGCAACTTGAGAATGCGCCGGGCATACCCCAGCAATACCTGTCCTTCGGCGGTCAGACGCACTTGCCGCCCCTCGCGTTCGAACAAGGGCCGTTGAAGGATATCTTCTTCCAGGCGCTTCATCTGCATGCTGACGGCCGATTGGGTGCGGTTGACCACCTCACCGGCACGGGTAAAGCCGCCTTGCTCGGCGATGGCAACAAAGGTACGCAGCACGTCGGCGTCGAGACTCTGGTACTGGGACATTGCATCAATCTCCGAGATGCATGGCATCAGAAACATTCGTTGGATTGATCTTAATCGGCGCGTGAGACTGAAGCCATCGATAACGGAGGGCTTCACGATGAAAGGTACGATCAGTTGCGCAGAGGCTTCAGTTGTGTCGTCAAGGGCGTTGTGGCAAGCGACCTGGGGGCGCGTGATCCGGTGGTTGGAGCTGCACCGCCAGCGCCAGCAGCTTGCCAGCCTGAGCGACGCCATGCTCCACGACCTGGGCTTGAGCAGGGCCGATACGCATCAGGAAAGCGAGCGGCACTTCTGGGACGACCCGCTGTGCAAGTGAGCGCAGCGAGATCCCTGCCTTGCCTTTTTCGGAGCGCCGCTTAGCGGCGCACCTGCTTCAGTGTCTCGGCGATCAGGAACGCCAGTTCCAGCGACTGGTCGGCGTTCATCCGCGGGTCGCAGTGGGTATGGTAGCGATCCGACAGGGCGTCCTCGGTGATCGGGCGGGCCCCACCGATGCACTCGGTGACGTTCTGCCCGGTCATTTCGATATGAATACCACCTGCGTGGCTGCCTTCGGCCTGGTGAACCTGGAAGAACTGCTTCACCTCGTCCAGGATCTGGGCGAAGTCGCGGGTCTTGTAGCCGCTGCTGGCCTTGATGGTATTGCCATGCATCGGGTCCGAACTCCACAGTACCTTGCGACCCTCGCGCTCGACCGTGCGGATCAGCCCCGGCAAATGGTCCCCGACCTTGCCCGCGCCCATGCGCACGATCAGGTTCAGGCGCCCTGGGTCGTTGCTGGGGTTGAGGATGTCGATCAGGCGGATGAGCGCCTCCGGGTCCATGCTCGGGCCCACCTTGACCCCGATCGGATTGTGCACCCCACGCAAGAACTCCACGTGTGCGCCGTCGAGCTGACGTGTGCGATCGCCGATCCAGAGCATGTGCGCGGAGCAGTCGTAGTAGTCGCCAGTCAGGCTGTCCTGGCGCACGAAGGCCTGTTCGTAGTTGAGCAGCAGGGCTTCGTGGGCCGTGAAGAAGCTGGTCTCGCGCAGCTGGGGTGCGCTGTCCAGGCCACAGGCGCGTATGAACGCCAGGGTCTCGTCGATGCGGTTGGCCAACTGGTGATATTTGTCGGCCAGCGCCGAATTGGCGATGAAGTCCAGGTTCCACTTGTGCACCTGGTGCAGGTCGGCGAAGCCGCCTTGCGCGAAAGCGCGCAGCAGGTTCAGGCTGGCCGTGGACTGGTGATAGGCCTGCAGCAGGCGCTCGGGGTCGGGGATGCGGCTTTTGGCATCGAAGCCGATACCGTTGACGATGTCGCCACGGTAGGCGGGCAAGGTAACGCCCCCCAGGGTCTCGTCACCGGCCGAGCGAGGCTTGGCGAACTGCCCGGCCATGCGCCCTACCTTGACCACAGGACAGCCGGCGGCGAAGGTCATGACAATGGCCATTTGCAGCAGCACCTTGAAGGTGTCGCGAATCTTGGCCGCGGAAAATTCCGCGAAGCTCTCGGCACAGTCGCCACCTTGCAAGAGAAACGCCCGGCCTTCGGTCACCTCGGCGAACTGACGCCGCAACTCGCGGGCTTCGCCAGCGAACACCAACGGCGGGTAACTGGCCAGGGTTTGCTCGACCTTGCGCAGGTGCGCAGCGTCAGGGTAGACGGGTTGTTGCTGGATCGGCAGGGCACGCCAGCTGTCAGGGCTCCACGTTTGGGTCATTTCAGGCTCGGTCATGTAGGTTGCAGGCTGGCAGCCATGGTAACAGCTGGCACCGTGCTTGTTGCAGCACGGGTGTTGACGGACAATGCAGCTTTTGCGGGGGTGATTTGCACATGGTGGCGCAACGGCAGGAGCGGTTGCTGGCACGCGTGGAGGATGCCTTTGGCGTCATCAGCGTGTACGAGGTGGATGATTACCGTTTCCTCGAATTCGGCGACGCCATCGAGCAGAGCTGCGTGTTCACGGCAGACCCCAGCTGGCTGGAGTACGATTACACCCGCGCCATGCTGGTAGGGGCGCTTTGCCATGAACAGCCGGAAAGTGCGCTGTTCCTGGGGCTGGGCGCCGGAACCCTGACCCAGGCTTGCATGAAGTTTCTGCCCCTCGAAGACATCGAGGCCATCGAGCTGCGCCCGGATGTGCCACGCCTGGCCATGGAGCACCTTGGCCTGGATGATGACCCGCGGTTATATGTGCGCATCGGCGATGCGGTCGAATTGCTACCGACTGCGGAAACGACCGACTTGTTGTTCGTCGACCTTTATACCGACCATGGGCCTGGCGTCGGGCATTTGGCTTGGAATTTTCTGAAGGGCTGCCAGCAACGCCTCAACCCCGGTGGTTGGCTGGTGATCAACCAGTGGGCCACTGACGAGGGCAAGCCGCTTGGGGCGGCATTGCTGCGCGGGTTGTACCACCGCCATTACTGGGAATTACCGGTCAAGGAGGGCAATGTGATCGTGCTGGTGCCAGCCGACCTGGAGCAGACCCTGGACATGGCGGGGCTGCGGGCGCGGGCCGAGGCCCTGGCGCCACGCCTGGGGTATAGCCTGGACGGGTTGATCAAGGACATTCGGCCGGCCAGTTGAGCCGCAGGGATGGGATGAAATTGCAGGGGCCGTTGCGCGGCCCCGCGCGCCATACAGAGGGCTTCGTGGTTTGACCGCAGCGTTCCAGTCACTTGGCGATAACCAAAACAACGCCCCTGCAGGTGTAAAAGATGTATCGTTTCAGCCGCTGCCCACCGACAGCGCCCTCAAACCCCGCGGCCTGAAAAAATTCCTCCCGCCCCGTTCGATTTCAGGTATAGTACGCGCCGGTCTTTTAGCGGGCCTCAAAAATCAGGCGGTGCAAATCCTCCGAGTCCAGCTTCGGCTGCACGTCCGCTAGGCGGACCTTCCCAAGTATCTTTTTCAATCGTTTTCGCAAATCCCCGCCGCCAAAGCTGCCTGGGTGACCTGTCGGTCTTTCATGGCTTGTGCAGCTTTGGAGCATGGGTCTTTGCGGATGCACTCTAGAGGCAGACCCATGACCCAGGAAATCGCCGGCTTCGCCGCTCTCGATCTCAATCCGAACATTGTTGCCGCTGTCGTGGCCACCGGCTATGAAGAGCCGTCGGCCATTCAGCAGCAATCGATCCCGATCATCCTCGCCGGTCACGACATGATCGGCCAGGCGCAGACAGGCACCGGCAAGACCGCTGCCTTCGCTCTGCCGATCCTCAACAAGATTGATGTGAGCAAGCGCGAGCCGCAAGCCCTGATCCTGGCACCAACCCGTGAGTTGGCGCTGCAAGTTGCAACCGCTTTCGAAACCTACGCCAAGCAGATGCCGGGCGTGAACGTCGTGGCCGTCTATGGTGGTGCCCCGATGGGCCCGCAGCTGCGCGCCATTCGCAACGGCGCGCAAATCGTCGTCGCCACCCCAGGCCGTCTGTGCGACCACTTGCGTCGTGACGAGAAGGTTCTGTCGACCGTGCAGTACCTGGTACTGGACGAAGCCGACGAGATGCTCAAGCTGGGCTTCATGGACGACCTCGAAGTGATCTTCGATGCCATCCCGGCCACGCGTCAGACCGTACTGTTCTCCGCGACCCTGCCGTCGTCGATCCGCTCGATCGCCGAACGTCACCTGCGTGAGCCCAAGCACGTCAAGATCCAGAGCAAGACCCAGACCGTCACCGCGATCGATCAGGCTCACCTGATGGTGCATGCCGACCAGAAGATCCCGGCCGTGCTGCGTCTGCTGGAAGTCGAAGAGTTCGACGCGCTGATCGCCTTCGTGCGCACCAAGCAGGCTACCCTGGACCTGGCTGCCGCGTTGGAAGCCAAGGGGTACAAGGCTGCTGCGCTGAACGGCGACATCGCCCAGAACCAGCGTGAGCGCGTGATCGACTCGCTCAAGGATGGCCGCCTGGACATCGTCGTCGCCACTGACGTCGCTGCCCGTGGCCTGGACGTGCCGCGCATCACCCACGTGTTCAACGTCGACATGCCGTACGATCCCGAGTCCTATGTGCACCGTATTGGCCGTACCGGCCGTGCGGGTCGCGAAGGTCGCGCACTGCTGCTGGTGACGCCGCGTGAGCGCCGCATGCTGCAGGTGATCGAGCGCGTGACGGGTCAGAAAGTCGCCGAAGCGCGCCTGCCCAACGGCCAGGCGGTGCTCGATGCCCGTATCAAGAAGCTGACCAATAGCCTGGCGCCGCTGGTTGCCGAAGCCGAAGCCACCCACGGCGAGCTGTTCGACCGCCTGACCGCCGACCTGGGCTGCAGCGCTCGCGCGCTGGCTTCTGCCCTGCTGCGCAAGGCCACCAATGGCCAAGCCCTGGACCTGGCAGCGGTAGAACGCGAACAGCCCCTGGTGCCAAGCTTCGCCCCGCGTGGCGAGCGCACCGAACGTGGCGAGCGCCCGGACCGTGGCGACCGCGAGCGTCGTGCGCCACTGCCGTTGGCAGAAGGCCGCGTACGCTGCCGTACTGCCCTGGGCGCACGTGACGGTATCGCTGCCAAGAACCTGCTGGGCGCGATCCTCAACGAAGGTGGCCTGGCGCGTGATGCCATTGGTCGCATCCAGGTGCGTGATAGCTTCAGCCTGGTCGAGCTGCCGGAAGACGGCCTCGAGAAGCTGCTGACCAAGCTCAAGGACACTCGCGTCGCTGGCAAGCAGCTCAAGCTGCGTCGCTACCGCGAAGATTGATCCTCAAGCAATAAAACATCCCCGGCCTAGGTCGGGGATTTTTTTTGCAAGCCATCAGGCGCGACCTAACCGAATCGGTAGATATCCATCCCCAGCGCGCCCAAGGTGAAGCCCTGGTGCACCACGTCAAAAGCCCCACCCGCGCCTAGGGCAAAGAACAGCGGCAGCAGATGCTCATCGCTGGGGTGATTGCGCACGGCAAACGGCGCCTGCGCCCTGTAGTCGAGCAAGGCCTGGCAGTCGTTGGCCTGCAACGTCTCTACCATCCAGTTTCTGAAGGCCAGCGCCCACGGCGCCATCCTGTCCGGCCCAGCCTGCCAGTCCAGTTCACCAAGATTGTGCGTGATACTGCCAGAGCCAATCAGCAGGACACCTTCTTCGCGCAGCCCGGCCAGGGCCTGGCCAATGCGTAGCTGCCCCGTGGGGCCCAAATGGCTGGGCAAGGACACCTGCACTAGCGGGACCTGTGCCTGCGGATACATCAGCGATAAGGGCACCCAGGCGCCATGATCGAAGGGGCGCTCGGCGTCTGGGTCAGCTGGCAGCCCGGCCGCCTGCAAACGATCACAGATACGTTGCGCCAGGTGCGGATCGCCCGGTGCTGGGTACTGCACCGCATACAGCGCCGCAGGAAAGCCAGCAAAGTCATGCCAGGTCGCCGGCCTCGCGCCGCTCGTCACTGCCAGGTCGCGGCTTTCCCAATGGGCCGATACCACGACAATCGCACGTGGCGTAGGCAGCTGTTGAGCCAACTGCGCCAGTGCAGGCCCGCTGGCGCCGGGCTGCAATGCCAACATGGGTGAGCCGTGGGAGATGAACAAGCTAGGCAGCATGGCAGGGTCCTGAGGGTTAAGATGCTCGCATCTTCGGCCAAGGCTTGATCGAATCCAAATCAAGTTATGGCTGGGAACCATCGAATAATTGGGAGGAAACATGGAACCGGCATTCTGGCAGCAGCGGTGGGCCGACAACCAGATTGGCTTTCATCAAGCCCAGGTGAACCCCTACCTGCAGGCCTATTGGCCTGGCTTGCATCTGGCAGCCAACAGCAAGGTCCTGGTGCCCTTGTGCGGCAAGAGCCTGGACGTACTGTGGCTGGCCGGGCAGGGGCACCGAGTGATGGGTGTCGAGTTGTCTCGTCGGGCAGTGGAAGACTTCTTCCGTGAGCAGGGGCTCCAGGCACAGGTCTCGCACACAGGCGCATTCGAGATCTGGCGTCATGGGCCTATTGAGCTTTGGTGCGGCGATTTCTTCGCGCTGACGAGCGGCGACGTGGGTGACTGTACCGCGCTCTACGACCGAGCGGCCTTGATTGCCTTGCCCTCGGCGATGCGGGAGCGGTATGTCCGAGCGCTGTCGGGCTTGTTGCCTGCTGGCACCAAGGGGCTGGTGGTGACCTTGGACTATGACCAGGCGCTGGTGCCCGGGCCGCCGTTTTCGGTGAGCGACGACGCGTTGCGGCAGGGGTTCACCGGCTGGCAAGTGGATGAGCTCGAAGCGCTGCAGATGATCGAGCAGAGCCCGAAGTTCGTGCAGGCGGGGGCTTCGAGCTTGTGGGAGAGGGTCTATCGGGTCAGCCATTGAGGTCTGCACCCCGCCTTGTGATTAACAGGCGCTCATAAAAAAGGCGACCGAAGTCGCCTTTTTGCAGGGTGGGATGGATCAACCGCGGCGGCGCAGGGCGTCGATGCGGTCTTCCAGTGGCGGGTGGCTCATCAGCAGGCCGGCCAGGCCCTGCTTGAGGCCCCCATTGATGCCGAAGGCCTTGAGCGTGTCGGGCATGTGAACCGGCAAACCCTGTTCCACACGCAGGCGCTGCAAGGCGCCGATCATGGCCGAGGTGCCGGCCAGGCGAGCGCCGGCTTCGTCTGCGCGATACTCGCGGCGGCGCGAGAACCACATGACGATGATGCTGGCCAGGATGCCCAGTATCAGTTCTGCCACGATGGTCGCGACGTAATAGGCGATACCTTGGCCTTCCTCGTTCTTGAAGATGACCTTGTCGACGAAGTTGCCGATGATCCGGGCGAAGAACATCACGAAGGTGTTCACCACGCCCTGGACCAGCGCCAGGGTGACCATGTCGCCGTTGGCAACGTGGCCGATCTCGTGCGCCAGCACGGCGCGCACTTCATCGGGCGAAAAACGCTCCAGCAGGCCTTGAGAGACCGCCACCAGTGCATCGTTACGGTTCCAGCCGGTGGCAAAGGCGTTGGCTTCATAGGCCGGGAAAATACCCACTTCCGGCATCTTGATGCCAGCCTCGCGGGACAGCTCCTCGACCGTTTGCAGCAGCCACTGCTCGTGCCGGGTACGCGGCTGGCTGATGATCTGGGTACCGGTGCTCATCTTCGCCATCCACTTGGAGATGAACAGCGAAACCAGCGAGCCGGCAAAACCGAACACCGCACAGAACACGAGCAGGCTGCCAAGGTCCAGGTCGACCCCGTTGGCAGCCATGAACCCGTTGAAACCGAACAGGCTCAGGGTAATGCTTGCAACCAGCACCACCGCAAGGTTGGTGGCCACAAACAACAGAATGCGCATCATGGTTGTTACGTTCTCCTGACGGATGAATTGTCGCTTACTGCGGGGTATATAAGGGGCCTGCCGCCGGGATTCAATCGACGGACTATTTCAAACTGTGTAAGCCGCAGTATGGCAGAGGAGGGGAAGCCGGCTGTGGGATAGAGCATTGCAGGATGTAAGAAACATGCTACGGCGCGCGCAGGGCCGTCCTTTTCCTGAGGCGGCCCTGCCAGCGCTCACAGCTGCAACCAGAGTGTCGGCCCTCTGTGAGCGCCAGCGGCGCGTGTGCTTACTGCGAATAGGTCCTGAGGAAATTGCCGATCCGCCCGATGGCCGCTTCCAGGTCATCTACGCGGGGCAGCGTCACTACGCGGAAATGGTCCGGCCAAGGCCAGTTGAACGCAGTGCCCTGGACGATGAGCAGTTTCTCGGACAGCAGCAGGTCCAAGGCGAATTTCTCGTCGTTGAGGATTGGGCAGACCTTCGGGTCGATCCTCGGGAACGCATACAGCGCGCCCATGGGCTTGACGCAGCTCACCCCGGGGATGTCGTTGAGCAGCTCGAAGGTGCGGTTGCGCTGTTCCAGCAAGCGCCCCGGTGGCAGCACCAGATCGTTGATGCTCTGGTAGCCGCCCAGTGCGGTCTGAATGGCATGCTGGGCCGGTACGTTGGCGCACAGGCGCATGTTGGCCAGCATGTCGATGCCTTCGATGTAACTCAGGGCATGATGCTTGGGCCCGGAAATGATCAACCAGCCGGAGCGAAAGCCTGCCACGCGGTAGGATTTGGACAGGCCGTTGAAGGTCAGGCACAGCAGGTCCGGTGCCAGGGAGGCCGTGCTGATGTGCACCGCTTCGTCATAAAGAATCTTGTCGTAGATTTCGTCGGAGAACACCACTAGGTTGTGCTGGCGAGCGAGCTCCAGCATGCCCCGCAACAGCGCTGTGGAATACACCGCGCCCGTTGGGTTGTTGGGGTTGATGATGACCAGTGCCTTGGTGTTGGGGGTGATCTTGGCCTTGATGTCCTCCAGGTCGGGGAACCAGTCGGCCTGCTCGTCGCACAGGTAGTGCACCGGTTTGCCGCCGGCCAGGCTTACGGCTGCCGTCCACAGGGGGTAGTCGGGGGCGGGGATGAGCACCTCGTCACCGTTGTTGAGCAGGGCCTGCATCGACATGACGATCAACTCGGACACGCCGTTGCCCAGGTAGATATCTTCGATGCCGACGCCTTCGATGCCCTTTTGCTGGCAGTACTGCATCACCGCCTTGCGTGCGCTGAACAGGCCTTTGGAATCGCTGTAGCCCTGCGCGGTAGGGAGGTTGCGGATCACGTCCTGCAGAATTTCATCGGGCGCCTCGAAACCGAACGGCGCCGGGTTGCCGATGTTCAGCTTGAGGATGCGGTGGCCTTCCTCTTCCAGACGCTTGGCGTGCTTGAGCACAGGGCCGCGAATGTCGTAGCAAACATTGGCGAGCTTGTTCGATTTGCTGAACTGCATGATGGAATCCCGATTGAGAAAACGCGCTATGCCCGGCCGAAAGGTTTGTAAGGGCACAAAGCGGGTGCGAGACTGAACGCCTTGCACACGAAGCCAACTAATATACGTGCCACCCGCGCCCCGGAAAAGACGGCGCAGGGTGAAATTGAGCCTGCCGAGGGAGCCCCATGCAAAAGATCGAGAAAACCCTGGAACAGTGGCGGTCGATGCTCGACCCCGAGCAATACCAGGTGTGCCGTCTGAAAGGCACCGAGCGGCCGTTCAGCGGCAAGTACAACAGCGAGCGCCGCGACGGCATCTATCACTGCATCTGCTGCGGTCTGGCATTGTTCGATGCCCAGACCAAGTTCGATTCGGGCTGTGGTTGGCCAAGCTTCTACGCCCCCATCGAGGATAGCGCGATGATCGAGATCCGCGACACCTCCCACGGCATGATCCGCACCGAGGTGACCTGTGCCCGCTGCGACGCTCACCTTGGCCACGTGTTCCCCGACGGGCCACCACCGACCGGGCTGCGCTACTGCATCAACTCGGTGTGCATCGACTTGCGCCCTCGTGACTGACCGGAGCTCGAACATGGCCGCATCGCTGCTGGATATTCCCTGTGTCACCCTTGCAGGCGAACACAAGAAGCTGGGCGACTTCCCAGGTAAGGCCGTGCTAGTGGTCAACACCGCCAGCCAGTGCGGCTTCACGCCGCAATACGCCGGGTTGGAACAGCTGTGGCAGAGGTACCGTGATCGCGGGCTGGTGGTGCTGGGCTTTCCCTGCAACCAGTTCGGCAAGCAGGAGCCTGGCGAGGCGCGTGACATCGCGCAGTTCTGCCAGCGCAATTTCGGCGTGAGCTTTGCGCTGTTTCGCAAGGTGGAGGTCAACGGCCCAGGCACCCACCCCTTGTTCGCCGAGCTCAAGCAGCGGGCGCCTGGCATTCTGGGTAGCCAGAAGATCAAGTGGAATTTCACCAAGTTCCTGCTCGACACGGTCAGCGGCCAGGTGGTGCGTTATGCACCGACCACCAAGCCGCAGGCCTTGGAGGCGGACATCGAGCGTCTGCTCAGCCGCTGACCGGCACCCAGCGATCGACCACGGCCAGCAGGTCCTCGCGCCGGAACGGCTTGGCCAGGTAATCGTCCATACCGGCGGCTCGGCAGCGGTCGCGCTCCTCGGGCATTGCATTGGCGGTGAGCGCGACAATGGGCAGCCCTGGCCAATGGCCGCGCTCACGGATGCGCCGGGTGGCCTCGTAGCCATCCATCACCGGCATGTTGCAGTCCATCAGCACCAGGTCGAAGGCTTCCTCTTCTAGCCGCGCCAGGGCTTCGACTCCTTGCGTGGCCAATTCCACCTGGCACCCCAGCTTGGCCAGCATGCCTTTGGCCACCAGCTGATTGACGGGGTTGTCCTCCACCAGCAGGATGCGCGCCCGGCCTTTGGCTGTAGCGGGGGGTGGGGTTGCCAGTGGGTGCTCGGCATCGTGTCCTTGCAATACCCGATGCAGCGTCTGGTACAGCGCCCCACGGGTCAGCGGGCGTGCGAGCTGATGCAGGGGGGCCATGGCCAAGGCCTGTTCGCTGGGCAGGAAGTTGCCGTAGGCAGTGACGAGCAGGATGGGTACCTGCGAAACCCTGCGCACCTCGGGCAGCGCCTGCACATCGTCGAGTATCAGCAGGTCGGTTGCGCCTGCTACGGTGTCAATGCCGTCGTGCCGTGCATACGCCAGGCCCAAGGCCGGTAACAGGCCAAGCATCAGCTCATGCAGGCCGCTGCCCGCTGCGGTCAGTGCAGCCACGCTGGCGTGCAAAGGCTCGGGTGTATCGGCCTTGGCGCAGGCGTTGAGGGGGAGTTCTGCAGTGAAACGGCTGCCAAAACCGGGCTGGGACCGAATATGCAGATGCCCATGCATGGCCTTGCACAGGTTACGGGTCAGGGCCAGTCCCAGGCCGGTACCGCCGTACTGACGCGTGATGCCTGCGCCAGCCTGGGTGAAGGGCTGGAAGATACGCGCTTGCGCTTCTTCCGGGATGCCGATGCCGGTATCCCGGACTTCCAGGCGCACGCCGCCGATCATCGGCTCAAGCCTGACGTCCACCCGTCCGAAGCGGGTGAATTTCAACGCGTTGGACAACAGGTTGCCGACGATCTGGCGCACCCGCGTAGGGTCGCCCAATACGCTTGCCGGAAAGTCATGGGCAATCAGGCAAGTCAGTTCGACCCCCTGGGCCACGTTCTGCGACAGCAGGCTAGCGGTGTCCTCGACCAGGGTCGCCATGTCGAAGGGGATTCGTTCTAGCTCGAGCTGGCCTGCATCGAATTTCGACAGATCGAGGATATCGTTGAGCAGTTCGACCAGGACTTTCCCGGAGTCGTGTGCAATGGTCAGCTGCTGGCGCTGCTCACCTGGCAGCGGGTTGTCCAGCGCCAGGGCGATCATGCCGAGCATCCCATTGAGGGGCGTACGGATCTCGTGGCTCATGTTGGCCAGGAACGCAGCCCGTGCATGGGCCATGTCCAGCGCCCGACGCCGGGCTTGCTCAAGCTCTTGGTTGGTCAGGCTGAGGTTGTCGTTGCTCGCCTTGAGTTCATCGGTACGGGCCGCAACGATGTTTTCCAGCTCGTTGAGGTACTGGGTGAGCCGATTCTCGGCCGTACGGCGCTGCTCGATCTCGGTGGACATGCTGACGAACTGCTGGTTGGCCACTTTCACCAGCACGCCGATTTCATCGTGCTCATGACCGGGCGGGCATTGCAGTCGTCCCTGCAGGGGCTTGCGCGCATCGCCGCCGCTCAGCGCACCGATCACCGTGACCAACGGCTTGGTCAGCATCATGTAGAACAGGGCCAGCAACAGGCCTGTCAGCACCAGGCTGCGGGCAAAGCCGTTGAGCAGGGTGAGGCCGGCGCGGTCGAGAAAGCGCCGGCCGAAGGGGTAGGTGTCCACGTCCAGGTACAGCGTGCCCAGGTACTCGTCGGGCATGTGGGTGAGAAACAGGGGGTCGCGCAGTTGACGGTGATCGCCGAACAGAAAGTCGCTGATCGGCCTGTAACGGTCTTCGAGTCGCGGCCGTTCCACGTCTGCCAGCACCGTCTCGTTGTTGTCGATCAACCGCGCGCGCACGATGGCAGGCGACTCCAGCAGCCCCCGGGTCAGTTCCAGTGCCAGCTCCGAGTCGATGTTGTAGGCGATGCGCGAGGCCGGGTTGTGGCTGATTTGCAGCAGCGCACGCACTTCGCGGTTGATCGAGGCGTCTTCGCTGGCATAATCGATGCCGATCTGGACAAGACTGAGCAATGTTCCCAGGATGAAGCCAACCAGGACTGTCAACCGGGCTTGCTTGTATGACAGGCGATTGGTGAACTTGATATCCATGAGTCCCGAGCCGGTTCCACATTCCTTGCGCTGCGCAAGCATAGCCGATCGATCGCGGCTGCTGGCGGGTCTGTCACATTTTCAGCCCTGATCAGGCTGAGCGTCTGGGCTGGCCGTTTGATTGCTCAATCGCCTTGTACGCCATGGCACGGTGCTACGTGCCGTCGTGACTTTACTAGGCGGTTCTAGGATAACGGGCCACCCGCCAACCCGAATTCGACTGTGTAGGAGTCGTCATGGACGCCCGCTTGATTACTTTTCTGGACCGCGCCGAAACGGTGCTGGCCCGTCTCGAGCCGCTGCTGCCGGCAGCGCGTCCCGAGATAGACTGGTCCGCGACCCTGGCTGCCCGTTGGCAGCGCGATGGCCGCAGTGGCTACCTGATGCCGCTTGAGGTCAGCCTGGATATCCGCCTGAGCGACCTGATCGGTGTCGACCAGCAACGTGACCAGCTTGGCCGCAACACCCATCAGTTCATCAGTGGCCTGCCTGCCAACCACGCGTTGCTGTGGGGCTCGCGGGGCACAGGCAAGTCCTCGCTGGTGCGTGCGCTGCTGGCCGAGCACGCCGCAGCGGGGCTGCGCTTGATCGAGATCGAGCGCGACCATTTGGCCGACCTGCCGCGGGTGGTGGAGCAACTGCAGAAATTGCCGCAGCGCTTCATCCTGTTCTGCGACGACCTGTCGTTCGAGGCGGGGGAGGGCGACTACCGGGTACTCAAGAGCGTGCTCGATGGCTCGCTTGAGCAGGCCCCGGATAACGTCCTGTTGTACGCCACATCCAACCGCCGCCACCTGGTACCAGAAAAACAGAGCGACAACGAAAACTGGCAGATGGTCGATGGCGAGTTGCACCCCAATGAGGCCGTGGAAGACAAGATCGCCTTGTCCGACCGCTTTGGGTTGTGGCTGTCCTTCTACCCGTTCAGCCAGGAGCACTTCCTCGATGTGGTCGAGCACTGGATCGGCCAGCTCGCGCGCCCGGCCGGGCTGCGCTGGCAGCGTGACGAAGCCCTGGACATACTCGCCGTGCGCTGGGCTACCGGCCGCGGCAATCGTAATGGCCGATGTGCCTATCAGTTCGCCCGCTATTGGGTCGGGCTGCAATTGCTGGAGCAAACCCGATGATCGATCTCAATGCCAGTGGTGCTGGCCTGGACGGCTACGCCTTGCTGGCGGCGCAAGTACAGGCGCTGTTCGCCGACGAGCGTGACTTCACCGCCAACGCCGCGCAATTCTCGGCTTTTGTCTATCACCAGATCGAAGACCTGAACTGGGCGGGGTTTTACATCAATCGCGATGAACAGCTGGTGCTCGGCCCGTTCCAGGGCCAGGTGGCCTGCGTGCGCATTCCCTTTGGCAAAGGGGTGTGCGGCACCGCAGCAGCCACGCGCCAAACCCAGCGGGTAGAAGACGTGCACGCCTTTGCCGGGCACATTGCCTGCGACAGCGCGTCCAACAGCGAGCTGGTGATTCCACTGATCAAGGCGGGCAGGCTGGTGGGCGTGCTGGATCTGGACAGCCCCACGATCGGGCGTTTCAGTGAAGCCGATCAGGCAGGGCTTGAGCAGCTGGTGGCGATTTTTCTGGAACTGACTGACTGCTGATCGCCCTTGAGCACGTATCGACGGCGCGCCTGCGCCGCCGGTACGAGCACCCGGTTCAGTCGTACATCGCCTTCTTCTTCCAGGTCTCTTCGTCGTCGGTTTTCAAGCCTTCGGTCAGCTCGTTATCTTCGTCCTCGGTCGGCGCCAGCTGATCCAGCACTTGGGCATTCACCCGCGCCAGCAGTTTTTCAAGATACGTCAGCTGCTCTTCGTAGACCTTGGGCTCCGGTTGCTTGCGCAGGTACTGCACGCCCCGTTCGAACGCCAGGCGAGCCTGGCCGGGCTGCTCGTTCTGCAAGGCCTGTTGGCCGAGGTTGTTGAAGAACTCGATGTGCAGCAATACCAGGATGTGGCGGATTTCCTTGAGCCAGTGCTTGGCTTCCAGAGCAGGTAGAAAGCCTTCTTGCGCGGCGCGGGTGATCTGGTTGTGCAAGGCTTCGAGCAGAAACCGCACGTCCTTGGCCTTGGCTTCGGTCAGGATCGGGTTGGGTGGGTTGTTGACCGGTATCTGCTCGCCTTTGGCGATCAGCGCTTCAACTTCGGCGATGCGCGCCTTGATGTCGGCATTGTGCTTGTCCAGGGCAAGCTGACGCTGGTTGACGTTCAGCTCCAGCCGGGTCAGCAGCAATTTCAGCCCAGGGGTCATGTACTGGCCGGGGAAGGTTTCACTGATTTCGCCACAGCGACGCAGGCGATCGGCCAGTTCTATCTTCAATCGAGCGCGCTCGAGCTTGCCGTTCTCGACCACGTTATTGAGGTAGCCAATCAGAATCAGCAGTGCGATACCCGCCACGACGAGCAGGGTGATCAGAAGTGGTGTCACCGTGAATGCCTCATGAAATGGATTGCATCATTGAGTGTAGGGGCGAGGTTGCGTAAACCCTGACAGCCTGTGTTCATTATCGGCCGCATGCCCAGTGGCTGAATGCTGGCATATTTACGCTGCGCTGACGTCAGAAATTCAGCTCGGGCTTCGTTTAGCGCCTGCGCAAGCTGGGGCGGCAGGGCGGGAAGTCATTGATTTAAATAAATTTCTACAAAAGGGTTGACGGCCTATCCATCCCTCCATAGAATGCGCGCCACTTGCAGCGTAAAGCACACAGCAGAACGCAGCAGGGAGTGAAAGCAGGCAGCAATGCCAGCAGCGTGTCCCCTTCGTCTAGTGGCCTAGGACACCGCCCTTTCACGGCGGTAACAGGGGTTCGAGTCCCCTAGGGGACGCCATATTGCGGGAATAGCTCAGTTGGTAGAGCACGACCTTGCCAAGGTCGGGGTCGCGAGTTCGAGTCTCGTTTCCCGCTCCAGTTTCTCCGGCAGTGCCTCGCGGCGCGGCAGGAAAAGAAAATCCAGTCTGGATCGTGAGGTTCATGTACTGGTGCACTGAAAAGTGTTGTGTGTCCCCTTCGTCTAGTGGCCTAGGACACCGCCCTTTCACGGCGGTAACAGGGGTTCGAGTCCCCTAGGGGACGCCATTGCGGGAATAGCTCAGTTGGTAGAGCACGACCTTGCCAAGGTCGGGGTCGCGAGTTCGAGTCTCGTTTCCCGCTCCAGTTTGAATACTGTGGCGTCTATGCGGTGCAGTGGTGGTGAAGGTCGTATCGGCGCTTCACGCCAAGGGTTGTAAAGCTTCACTTTGCGGGAATAGCTCAGTTGGTAGAGCACGACCTTGCCAAGGTCGGGGTCGCGAGTTCGAGTCTCGTTTCCCGCTCCAAATATCGGTCTACAGCATCCTTTGGGCTCGTAGATTATCGAAAAAAGACGCTTCGGCGTCTTTTTTCGTTTCAGTGCAGCCTGCCTGAGTCCATCAAAAGCCACGAATGCTAAGTACGTTTTTGAGTATAGCGATTGTGGGTATTTGGCCTAGCGCATTGATGGCGGGGCGGGGCTAGGGCGCTGGCATCAATGTACGTCTACTCGGTCTTGCGAGACATGAAGATGTGCGCGCGCCATTGATCGACACCGCTGTCCGCCAGGCGTAATCCACTGGCAAGCACCGCACCCCCACAAGCACCAATGGGCCGGCACTGTTCGTGTGTGCCAGGCAGGGGCACCTCGTTTCTATTGGCTGGGCAAGCGAGCCAAGATCTTGATGACATTGGCCCCAAGCGTGAGTGGCAAAGGTACCGAGGTTCGCGTATCCGGCAAATTGCCGGGTTGACTCAGCGATGGACGCTGCCGTGTGAGGCACTGGCTATCAAGCTTGCCCCGCACGCAGTCTTCATGCCGTCGAGCGCGACGGGCACGCCGTTAACGCGGTAGGTGCCACTACCCTCGATGATGGGGAATTCGCCCTTGCATAGCGGGCAGAACACCATGTTGCTTTTGCCGGCCATAGGTTTGCCGTTGAGGTTAGTGTGAGGGATGGAACTAACAACTGTTCCCCCGTGGTCGGTCATGTCGCCGAGTCGAACTATTTTCTTCATTGTGGTTAAGTTCCTGTTTGTTGAGGGGGCTGAATCCGGTGTTTGGTTTTAATTCGTGAGCTCGCTTTTACGTCTAAGTAAAAAATTTACGGGTAGGTGTTGAGGTAATCGTGGGGCCTAGGTTTTAGGTGGGCTTAATAAAGTATCACTTGAGGGTTTGGGGTTGTCGGGAGTTTAATGCCTTGTCTTGGGGGCGCCTCCTGAAATTGCCAAAATATGGGGCTGCTGAGTTTTCTCTTAAAACGGTCTGGGTATGCAGGGCTGAAGAACGCAATATCCTCTCTGTCGTCGCATCCTAGTTAATTGGGGGTGTTTTTAAAAGCTCGCCAGTCTATAGGTTGCACCTGTGGACTGGCGAAAATAAAAATCAGTCTTTTGTCGTCAGTCCTTCAAGAGGAATTCCTTCTGAGATAATAACTTCGTTTTTGCATGGTGTAGGTGCTCGATCAAAAAGCGAGCGATACAATAAATCTAAATACTCTGGCTTGTTCTTGACTTCGTCAAGAGGTACTTCGTGTGGCACTAGTTGGCGCCAATATTTTTCATGATTGCACGTGGATATAATGTATTCGAGGCAGTCGGAGATATTTGATTTGGTTTTAGGGCCAAATTGCTCAAGCGTTAGGCGCATTAGTCGGAACAGGGTAGCCCTATCTTTGTTTTCATTTATTTGAAATGCGCTAAGCTCATCATCCGTCATCGAGATTAAAGGGTAATATAGGTAGTGGATGTAACTAATATTAACTGTTTTCATGGGAGTTTTGGATATGCTGTTAAGATGTTGTTGTTTCTCCGGACTATTACAGCAGTCGCTGTTTCTTGTCGGCTCCCGCCGCCTGCCCGGTATCCTTCACCAATTATACGATTCATGTTGAGAATTGCACTATTGCTGCCATTGGTGTTCATTTGTGCATTTCCACGTTGAATTGCGTCCAGTTGGTCAATATTGCTTAAGAATCGTGTGGAGTCTGTCGGTTTTGGATTTTTTATACATGGGCAATCTGGCGGTATGTCCGTGATCGCCCTATGCTCTTGTTGAGATAGAGTGGTGCCTGCGCCGTGTCGAGAGTTTGCGTGCCCGCCTCCTTTGCTATCAATGTTCTGAAGTATAGCTCCTGCTCGTCGATTTGCTTTATTGCCTGCTAGTCCGAGCGGATCTACCCATGAAAGAGGGTTGGCGCCGTAGGAATAAGTATTAAGTCCGCCAATGAAGCCAATCGGGTCTTTTGCAGTAAAACGGCCTGCCTCGGGACCGTAATAGCGATAGCGGTTGTAATGAAGACCAGTTTCAACGTCGAAGTACTGGCCTTGGAAGCGTATGGCATTGTCGATCTTGAGCAGCTCGGTGTTGTTACTTCGCTTTTCATCAGTAAATCCCCACGCTTTATAGGTTCCGCTCCATGCAATATTGCCGTCCTCATCCGTCATTTCCATGGGCGTACCGAGCTGATCGCACTGGTACCAGGGAAACGTGCCTACCAGCGTTGGATTTGGCTTGTGCAGCCATACTGGATCTCGATCAATGTCGTAGTGGTCGCCGTAGGTAGGTTGTGGTAACAAATCGAGCGTCGAATTGATCACCGCCTGCGCCACGGGAACGAATGTCTCAGGTTCAAACACGTAGTGGGTGGTACTACCACCCCGTTCCTCCCGGTCACGACACTCCGTTGCGAGCGTGTCACCTTCCCAGGTGAACCAGGTGAACCCACAGCCCAGTTCTTCATCCCGCTGCCGTCGAGCGTTTTCGTTCCATATCGGACCTGCCTGCGGGCGATCCCTGTACTTGGAGCGAGAGTTCTTGTAGAGACGACGGCCAAGTGCGTCATACGCGAAATCGACAATCAGCCGGTCATCTTCGTACCTTCGTAGCCGGTTGTAGAGGTCCCAGGTGAAGTGGCCTGCTTTGCCATTCTCGATTCGCTCCAGCAGGTTGCCGCGCTCGTCGTAGCGATACTGTGTCCCGCAGTAGCTGCGCAGTATGTTGTCGCGGATCTTGCGTGGTGAATGCGGATTAGGCCCAGGCGGAGCCTGAGGGTCGAGCAGGTTGCTCGCCGGGTCAAAGGCAAAAAGCTCCTTGTCATAGTTGAGTCCTGCTTCGAGCAACCTCCCCACGGGATCGTATCGGTATCGGAGGTCCCCGCGATTCAGGTCATTGATATGAGTGAGCTGGCCAGCCTCGTCGTACCGATAGCTGCGCATGGCGATGCGCTTGGTAGCGCCGTGGTGTGCCAAGGTCTGTTCGAGTAGCTGGCCGTTCGGGGTCCAGGTCTGGCGCTGGACCAGGCCGTTGCCTTGCTCGCGACCGATTTCCCGGTGTAGATCATCGCGTTGGTAGTTGAGCAGTTCACGGTCGTCGAACTTCAGGCCCAGCAGATGGCCGCTGCCATAGGTCAGCCAGCTGACCCGGTGGCCGTCAGGGCGGGTGGTGGCAATGCGCAGGTTAAGCGCGTCGTATTCGTGGGTGAACACCGCGACCTTGGGCTGCTGCATGTACTTGAAGTGCTGGTGCTCACGGGTGTTGTTGCCCGCCAAGTCGTAGAACCACTGCAGCTTGCAGGCTTGGTTCTCGGCGAGTAGCAAGCGGCCATTGCCGTCATAGGCGAAGGTTTCGGTTTCCCAAACTTTGCCACCGCGTTCGCCCGCGCTGCTCTCGACCAGACGGCCCATTGGGTCGTATTCGAAGTGGGTGATACGGTCACCATCGAGGCGCCTGGTTGGTAAGTCACTGCTGTTGTCGTAGAGATAGTCGATAGCCTCCTTGTCGAAGCCCGTCTCTCTGATCAAGCGACCCACGGGGTCGTACTTTAAGCTGGCCTCGCTGTTGTTCTCGTTGCGCAGGCGTACCAACTGACCGAGCTTGTCCCAGTGGTAATACAGGGTGGAAGCATCGGGGTTTAGGCGCTGTTGGATCAGCCCGGCTTCGTTGTAGCTCCAGGTGGTGCGACGGTGCAGGGCATCGACGTAGGTGAGCAGACGACCTTCGGCGTCGTACTCAAAACGGTCTCGGGTCTTGTCGGGATACACCAGGCTGCTGAGATAGCCCGCCTCGTAGTGGTATTCGGTCTCTTCCCCCGCAGCATCGATCAACTTAGTCAGTTGCCCGAGGGCATCGTATTTCCAATGGGTAGTCTTGCCTGAGCAGTCGGTGTAGCTAGCCAGCTGTCCGTCGCTACTGTATACAAGCTTCTTTTCCCCGCCATTGGCACCGGTGATGACAATGGGTAGGTTGTCGCTGTTATAGATGTACTGGGTTTTGTTCTCCAATGGATCGATGGTTTCGATGATGTTGCCACGCTGATCGTAGTCATATCGCCACAGTCCGCCCTCCGCATCACGTGTTTTAAAGCGTTGGTCAAGATCATCATAGGCATGGTGAATGGATGAGCCGTCAGGGCGAGTGTGCTGCAGCAGGTTGCTACGCTCGTCATAGGCGTAGCGGTCGATGCTGCCGTCAGTGTGAACATGCTCAACCACATTCTTGGCAGCATCGCGGAAGAACCACTCTTCATTCCCGTCAGCGTAGACAATCCGGTAGGTGTAACCGAGGATGTCGTAATAGTGTTTGGTCTCATGTCCGAGCGCGTTTGTCACATAGGTGAGACGAATATTCTTGGCCCACTCCAAACGCACTTCGTAGCTGCCATCATCTGCCCACTCATGTACGGCTTTTGCGTCCGGCCCTTCGCCGAGCCATTCTAGGTTCATGCCTCTGCCAGTACGGTCGGTGTACCGGGTAATCAGGTGATGCTGATAGGCGTAATGCCATGTTCTTTGGTGCTCATCGTGGGCCGAGATCAGATCTCCTTCTGCACTGTATTCATATTCGGCCAGCTGCCGAAGCGGCTCGCCATGCTGCATCAGCCACAGGGTGACGATGCGCCCTTGCGGGTCGAGGTGTGTATGGATGTGCTGATGGAGTTGGTCGTTCTGATAGGTCAGCAAATCCGACAGTACTTGGACACCGTTGTGGGCGTGCTCATAGTGCAAGGTAATACTTGCCCCACCCCGGTGGCGTACCGCAAAAAGCCTGAATGTGTTGCCTGAGCGTTCGTACTGTTCTTCGACCTCATGTCCGCGGGCAAGCGATAGGGTTCGCTCGCCTGTGCGTACCAGTATGATTTCCTCTATTGGATCGTGATGGAACTTTCCGATTTTGGGCAGTGGGTAGCGATGTGATCGTCCGTCGGCGGCATGAAAATTCAGCGCGTCTTCGACGACTTCAAAATGTGTAGTGAATGAGCCTATCCAGCGTGCGCCCAATGGGCCGGTATCGAGCGCTGAAAGGCTAGACCGATAGTTGCGGGTCCACGTCACAGGGAATGGACCAGGCAGCGTGAAGTCCGTGTGGGTAATTTGTTCCGAGCCACGAGCGAAGGAAATTCTGTTGCAGGTCGCGTGGCATGCTTTGTTCTTCGCCGGGTTCGGCTCTTGCCGTGGGGGAGGTTGATTTCCAGATGCCCCCAGTTGGCGTTGACCACTCACCCCCCTGGCCTGTCCCACCCCGGACTGTTGAATACTGGCGTTTATTTGCCGGCGCTTTGATTTTGCAGCTTGGTATAGCATGGACAGCAGGTAGCCGATGCTCTGTTCAACCTTGGGGTCACCCAGCTTGTTGATTGATTTTTCTACCTCTTTCGCGAGGGCTCGGAATTTTTTGGTGAAACGAAAGGCAAGTTGTTTTATTTCAAACGGTATCAACTTAGACAGGGTGTTGAGTGTTGTCAGCGGTACCAAGACCGCTGCATGGGTTACATTTTTTGCCAATTGCGAAAAAAGAGAATCTTCTTCGCTTTTCTCAATGGGTGTTGGTTTGAGATTGCCATTCATTGCATCGTCGACGGCATCGGCGATTGCAATCATGATCTGCTTGCCTAGTGCTCCCGCGTCGGCTAAGTGCCCCGGTAGCTTGATTTGAGCCTGGGATACAAAATTTTCCAGTTCTCCAAGAATGGTGGCGTTCAGGTGCCCGACGATTACGCCAACCAAAGCGTCCCCTAGCGGGCTTTTCGGGTCGGCCTTGATGCGTTGCTTAACCAGATGCAGTGAAGGCCGTAGGCTCTTTCGCGCATACGCCATGGTGGGTGGCGCAGGAATGATCCCTATCAGATTGATACCAAGACTGACCCAGTCCAGTGCTTGGGTCGTTTCACTTTCAGCCAGGATGATGATGTCTGAAACAGCATCTGCGGCGGAAATGACATTATTTACAATTGGGATGAACTCAGCGATGGACTTCAAGCGGGCGAGGGTTATTTGATTGTCACTGATACCTCTCAGCCACGCGTCAAAGGCGTTGGCGCCTGCTTCTGCGTCCTCGTTGCCAATGGTGTCTAGAGGGGCGACCGCTGTTTCCCGCTCGCGGGGGGCTGTCGTTGTGTTCATGATCTTGCTTTCCCCAGGGCGGAAATAACCAAATGCTTGACTTCTTCGGCGGATGGATTTTCCAAAGCCTCCTTGAATAGCCCCTCGATACTGGGAGAGTTGGGTACTGCGGCATTCGCTAGAATTGCAGTTGCAACCTGCTGAGCTGCTTGGGTTGTAAGATGAACGGCGCCCGGATTCGCTGCGTTTTCGTTAGGGTCTTTGATCTCGCTCGCTGGCGACCATGTATCAGTCGGGTCGTTGCCCAGGGTCACCTTGGCTGGTCCAACAGTGAGTCCTGCCACGCTGGCGAAGCCCTCGCTATCCAGCTTTCCGGTGAACACCCGACCCAGCGCGTCTTCTACGCGGTAATCTGCCATCTTGTAGGCATGGCGGCTCGCATAGTGCTGAAACAGCTCCAGGTTTCCTTGACCAGCCTTGATCTCGTCGGGAAACGCCGCCGCCTGGCTTTTCGAACCCTTGTAGATGAAGTCAGTCGCATGCGCGGTGTATTCGCCGGCCGTGGCATGCACGATGCCGCTGGCGTTGTAGGTGCTGCTGCCGCCGCCGGCCTGGATCACCAGTTCTTCCTTGGCACTGACGGTGATCCGCTCGGCCGTGACGCTGACCTTGAGCTTGGCCAGCAGGTTGATGTTGTCCTTGAGCGCTTTGAGGTCGATATCGCCGGAGGCGGCGACCAGTCGCCAGCCCATGCTCTGCACGAACTGCCGGACCCCCCGACTGGCACTGATCAGCAGGCGTTTGCCGATGGCCATGCTGGTGTGCCCACCCGTGCTCAGGCCCAAGTGTTCGCCGCTGGCGATGTGGGTGGATTCCGGAGTGCTGGTGGCGATGCCAGTCGGGCTGGCGAGTACCAATTGCGGGTCGGCCAGTTCGGGGAAGCGGTTGGCATCAGGGTTGCCGCCGCTGCCACGAATGGCGCTGTGCTGTGCCTTGAGGGCATCACCTACTTCGTCTTGATCGCCCCCTTCCTGGGCGAGGTGGTCACGGGCCTCACTGGCAAAGGTGGTGTGGTATTCCTGCGCAGTTTTCAGGCGCTCGGCGGTTTCGGCGAGGTCCGTATGGTGTTCACTGGCGCGGCCGCGGATTTCTGTGGTGAGTAGCAGTCCGCCACCGGCACGCACCACGCCGTGGGTATCGGTGCGCAGCTCGAAGCCTTGGCCTCGGCCCTTGCCGCCGAAGTGGCGCGGATGCGTGAGGTAGCCAAGGTTCAGCGCCGAGTGATCGTGATCGCTCATCAATGCGGCGCTGATCTGCCCAGTGGTGTCGTCCAGGCGCAGTTCGTTATGGCGCTGGCCGTGGTGTTCCTTGCTGCGGATCGGGCTCACGGCCTTGAACTCGGGCAGGCGATACGGTGTGCGGTTGACCACGTGGTAGCTGCGCCCGGTGATCATCGGCTGGTCGGGGTCGCCGTTTAGAAAGCTCACCACTACTTCTTGGCCGATGCGCGGAATGGCCATATGGCCCCAGGTAGCACCGGCCCACGCTTGAGTCACACGGACCCAGCATGAGCTTTTGTCGTCCTCATGGCCCAGGCGGTCCCAGGGGAATTGCACGCGCACGCGGCCATGCTCGTCGCAGTAGATTTCCTCGCCGGGAGGCCCGACCACCTTGGCCATCTGCGGGCCTTCGATGACGGGTTTTGCACGCGCCGGCGCGTGCCATTCGACCTCGGCGGGAATCAGGGTGGCGGTGTAGTGATAGGAGGTGCCGTGCTCGGACTCGGCGGCCTCTTCTTCCAGCGCGGTGAACTGGCGCCCCTCATGCTTGATGCGCAGCGGCCGCCAGAGGATGTTCATGTCTTCGCGGGCATGGCCTGTCAGCTGGAAAGCAATACCCGGTTGCAGTCGTGCATCGTCGCCGGCGACCTCGGCCACACGGGCATCGCCGAACAGGGCGTTGACGCGGGCTTGGGTGAAGGGCTTGCCGGCGTTGTCGTGCTTGAAGCGGCCGGGGTAGTCGTAGCGTTCGTAGTCGTTTTGCTGGTTGCCGGTGTCCCGTGGGGATTGGGTCTGTTGCAGGTTGTAGCGCGGATGGGTAAACGTATAGTCGCGCTGGGTCTGCCTGTTGCTGCGTACCTGCTCACGGTAGCTGAAGCGTTGCAAGCAGGGCTGATCCTGGGAGCCGCCGCGGTTGGCGACGTACAGCACCGGCTCGCCTTCCAGCGTGCCGAACTGACGGATCTGGTCGGCCTGGACCACCGTGTGGCTGCCTTCGCTGTGCTCGAAGATCGAAATCAGGCCTTCCTCGGCCGAGAGGCGCCAGAAGAAGTCGAGGTCCAGGTCACCTGCTTGGACGCAGAATTCGCGGCTTTGGTGCGGATCAACCACATACTGGGTCAGCGTTCCCCACAGCCGTTCACGGAACAGTTCTTCGATCAGTTGCGGCACCGGCCGGTGCTGAAAGATACGCCAGTCCGATTGCAAGCCAGCGCGTGCCAACTGCGTCTCTATCACGGCGCGGTAGCGGGTGCGGCTGTGGCCAGTTATGCCTTGTTCGAAGCTGCTGATCAGGCCATGGACGTGACGTACCGGCTCCTGCTGCTGCCAGATGGTCAGTACAGCGGGTTGATCGAGGAGGGCGGAGAAATCGGCATCGTCGTCAAAACTGACCAGTTCCACGTCCAGGCGGTACAGCTCACTGACGGCTTCGATGAATTCGAAAGAGACGACATCGAACTGAATGGCCTGATCGGCGGGGGCACTGAAAGTGAAGCGCACATCGCTCAAATGGCTCATGCGGACTCCTGCTGTCATTCCTTCGGGCAGGTTCATAGAAGCCGGGCGCGCACTCAGACGCGGGGCAATAAAGTGCACTCAAGACCGTAGCGGGAAATCCATTCCAAGTCGCTGCAAAGAGGGTCGAAAAAGTTGTAGGAAATTTCTCTAAATGCAGTACTTCTTATTTTTGTGGGTTGCTGCGTCAACTGGCGCAGTGACTATTGAGTCAAGTCAGTTTGAAAAGTCTACTATTTTCTAAACGTGCGTTCCGGTCACCCCATTGGTAGCAGGAAAGTGGCCGGGGCCTTGAGAGTAATTTGGCAAGTAGCTTCGCAGCGGCCTACGCATGGAGATGTACAAGAGTACGGCCTGATCAGAGCTGCCGCTCGTGTCGATAGCGGCGACAACAGGCATGGTGATTGATGCCCGTTGCGCGCCGACTCATCACAGTTTCTTGGCTTCAACGATGGACTACCGCGTGATGTGCTAGCGATCAAGCTGGCGCCGCAGGCGGTTTTCATGCCATCGAGGGCAAAGGGCACGCCGTTGACCCGGTAAGTGGAGCTGCCTTCGATAATCGGAAATGCCCCCTTGCACTTTGGGCAAAGCACCATGTTTCCTTTTCCTGCCATGGGTTTTCCGGTGAGGTCGGTGTGGGGGATCGAGTCTATGACGCGCCCCCATGATCGGTCATATCCCCTATTCTTACTATATCCATGAGTTGTCAGGTGAGTTGCTGCTTGGCTTGATTTAAAAATGTCCTGATATCAGGATAATTTTCTACAAAATCGTTTGAGGAGATAATGCCTCGTAGTGAGGCTCTTTGTTTTTGTCGGCTTTGCTCACAAAGTTAAGTAGATTGCCAAGAGTATTTGAATATAATTCGATTCCTATCAAATTCATGTCCCAGCGCTTTTCGGGCGAGCGCCTTGATCTTCCTTTGATTTCTTCCAGTAGAATCGGATAGTACATCGACTTTTCAATGGGCTCCAGTAGAGTGCGGGTGTTTTTCTGTATTTCGAAGTCGTCTGCATCGGAAAATGTTCTCATGAGCTGTCTGACCACTTCCTTGCTTATGTTATCTCTCGCTTCGTCTAAAGCCGCTCTAATTCTTCGCAGTCTTTATTCGTGGCAAAGCTGGAGTGGGCCTGTATGAGGGCGCTCCATTCTTTAAGGTCGAATGGTCTGTTTTCTGCAAATTTCATTTTAAAGGTTTTTGATGTTCTGCGTGAGCTGGTATTTCTCGCATGGCTTAACTCTCCTCGGCAAAAAAACAGTCGGTGTTTTCTGGGGGTGTGGAAGTTCTCTGTTTTCAATCTATCAATGCTAGTTGGCGAGCTTTTGTGTAGCTGATGATGCGACCATTGGATCTGGATCTATGGATAGTCTCTGCAAGATATCCCTTGGTGTTTTTGGGTTGCAAGCAATTCGATGCCTAATTGTCGGGTCTGAATCAGTTGCGAGTAGCTCGAATGTGGATTTTTTAAGCTTGCGTTTGGTTGCGATGTTCCAGCGAACATCTATGTCATGGCTTAAAGAGAGGCGCTCTATGATTTCGTCAGGTATGGTTTTGTTTGCAGCTACGCATCTTGCCAATTGGGGGTGGTTGTCGAGTATTGCATTCCAAACCTTAGGTGGCGCAGTTTGATGGGCGAGCGCAGTGTGGTCGTCTCTATCAAAAAGTAGTTTGAATTCTTCGACTGTATTGATCATTTTCTTTCCTTATGTGTCTTTGCAGCGCATGCCTTTGAGGTTTAATTTTTCGCCTGTTGGGCCTTTGTGCTTGCCCTCCATATAGTCGCCGTATATATCGGCATCCTTTTGGTGGATTAGCTGGTCGCCAAGCTGTCTCATCACTTTCCAATTGCTGCCCCCATGACTCTCGGTGTCTCGTGACCACCACAGTTGGGTGTCAGGATCGCGAAAGTATTTAGCTTTCGTGCCATTGATGGCTCCCTCGCAGACACGATTATAGCGTTGCATTTGCCAAGGATTTCTGCATGGGGTTGACGAGTTTTGGTTGGGTTTTGATGAGTGTGGTTTTCTTCCGTTTATTGATGAGGTTTTAGTAAGCCCAAGCGGGTCGATCCATTGGTTAGGGTTATGGGTGTAGCAGTAGGTGTTTAGGCCACCGGCATAACCGATCGGATCTTTTCCGATGAACCTGCCTGTGTTGGGGCTATAGTATCTGAATCTGTTGTAGCTGCAGCTGATTTCCACGTCAAAGTATTGGCCTTGAAAGCGCAGAGGCTGTGGGAAGGATTCCTCATGGCTGTTTCGGTTTTCTTTAATTAGTCCCCAAGCGGTATAATTGCCAAGCCAGCGAATTATTCCATCATGGCCAGTAATTTCCACAGGCGTGCCAAGATGGTTGCTATGGTACCAGCCAAAAGCATCGAGCTGCTTTGGTGTGGATCGCTCTTTGCAAACTGGAATTCGGTTGAGCGCATCAAGAAAGTCATGGCTTCGCTGATGCAGCATTTCCTCAATTTGCTCCACTACTCCTTGCGCTATAGGGACGAAAGTCCCAGGCTCAAACACGTAATGCGTAGTCCGCCCCTTGCCATCCCGGCCCTTCTGCTCAAAGGCCAGCGTATCGCCATCCCAGACGAACAGCGTCAGATCACAGCCCAGCTGCTCGTCCAGCGCACGCTTGGCGTTCTCGTTCCACACCGGCCCAGCTTGAACGCGGTTACGGTACTTTGAATGCGAGTCTTTATAGACCCGTCGGCCTAATGCGTCATAGCCAAACTCGACAACCAGTCGGTCATCTTCGTAACGCCGCAGTCGGTCGTACAGATCCCAAGTGAATTTGCCGCTTTTGCCGTCTTCGATCCGCTCCAACAAGTTGCCGCGTTCGTCATACCGATACTCGGTGCCGCAATAGCTGCGTAGCACGTTGTCCATCAGCTTGCGCGGTGAATGGGGGTTCGGGCCGGGAGGAGCATCAGGATCAAGCAGGTTGCTCGCGGGGTCGAAGGCAAAGGTCTCCTTGACGTAGTTGACATCGGCCTCCAGCAACCGTCCCACGGGGTCATAGCGATAGCGGGTGTCACCGCGATTGAGGTCATTGATATGCGTAAGTTGACCGGCTTCGTCGTAGCGGTAGTTGCGGGCAACCAGGCGGCGTGTTTCACCCTGGCGAACCAGGGTCTGTTCAAGCAGCTGCCCATTGGGGCTCCAGGACTGCCGCTGGATCAGACCATTGCCTTGCACACGGCCAACCTCCCGGTGCAGGTCGTCCCGCTCATAGCTCAGCAACTCCACGTCATCGAGCTTGAGCGCAAGCAGATGACCGCTGCCGTACGTGAGCCAGCTGACGCGGTGACCGTCTGGGCGGGTAGTTGCGACGCGTTGGTTGAGCGCATCGTACTCATGCTTGAAGATCGCAAGCTGGGGCTTTGCCAGATAGTTGAGGAACTGGTGTTCGCGAATGTTGTTCCCTGCCGCGTCGTAGAACCACTGCAGCGCGCACATGCCATTCTCGGCCCAGATCAGGCTACCGTTACCGTCATAGGCAAAGGTTTCAATTTCCCACGTCTCTCCGCCGCGTCGAGCTGCTTTGCGCTCGATGAGTCTACCCATGGGGTCGTATTCGAAATGCGTGGTCCTGTCACCATCCACGCGTCGAGTGGGCAGGTGACTGCCATGGTCGTAGAGATAATGGATGGTTTCCTTGTCGAACCCCGTTTCCTTGAGTAACCGACCTACGGGGTCGTACTTGAAGTTGGCTTCACTGTTGTTCTCGTTGCGCAGACGGACCAGTTGGCCGAGCTTGTCCCAGTGATAGGTGAGGGTGGTGTCGTTGGCATTGAGGCGCTGATGGATCAGACCGGCTTCGTTGTATGCCCATGAGGTGCTTCGATTAAGCGCATCTGTGTGTTTAAGTAAGCGGCCTTCGGCGTCGCGCTCGAACCGTTCTTTGGTTTTGTCCGGATGGACAAGCTGGGTCAATTGCCCGGCTTCGTACAGATACTCGGTGACTTCGCCGGCGGCGTTGATGAGCTTGTTCAGTTTTCCGTGGTTGTCGTACTGCCATTGGGTCGTTTTGCCCGAACAGTCCGTATAGCTGACCAACTGGCTATCGCGGTTGTAGGCCAGCTTCCGTTCGCCGCCATTGGCGTCGACGATGGCGATGGGGAGGTTGTCGTTGTTGTAGGCGTACTGGGTCTTGTTCTCCAGCGGGTCTTGAGTTTCGATGATGTTGCCGCGCTGGTCGTAGTCATACTTCCATAGTCCGCCCTCTGCGTCACGTGTCTTGAAGCGTTGGCCTTGATCATCGTAGGCATGGTGAACGGATGTTCCATCTGCCCGAGTATGCTGTAGGAGGTTGCCGCGTTCATCGTAAGCGAACTGCTCCGTGCTGCCATCGGTATGGATGTGCTGAACTACATTCTTGGCCTCATCGCGGTAGAACCATTCTTCGTTGCCATCGGGGTAGACGATGCGATAGGTGAAGCCGAGGATGTCGTAGTAATGCCAAGTCTCTTGTCCTTGCGCGTCGGTGACATAGGTCAGTCGAATGTTCGGGTCCCACTCAAGGCGTGTTTCAAAGCTTCCGTCGTCGCCCCACTCCCGTATTGCCTTCGCATCGGGGCCTTCACCGTTCCACCCCAGGTTCAGCCCGCGCCCTGTGCGGTCGGTGTAACGCGTGATCAAGTGGTTGTAGTAGGTATATGCCCATTGCGCAGCATTTTCGTCTTGGGCGCTGACCAGATCCCCGTTGTTGTCATGTTCGTAAGCAGCCAATTGGCGCAGTGGCGCCCCGTCCTTCATGAGCCACACCGAGCGGATATGCCCCGTGCCGCTAGGTTCAAGATGAATGTGGTGCTGTTGGCGTTCCTCTTGATACGTCAACAGATCTGACAGGACGGGCTTACCGTTGAACAGGTGCTCGTAGTGCAGTGCAACGCAGGCGCCATTGCGATGCTTGATGGTGGTCAAGCGATAGGTTTCGCCTTGCTTGTGAAAGTGCTCTTGGATGTCATGACCGCGGGCGACTATCAGCTCGCAGTCCGATGGACGGATCAGCAATATGTCTTCAACCGCATCGTAGTTATGTTTGCCAACGGCGGGGTTTGGGTAGTGATGGCTTCGGCCGTCAGCGTCGCGGTAGGCAATCCCACTTTCGCCTACGCACTCCATGAAGATGGAGTAAGGGAGCATCCAACGGGCACCAAGGGGACCTTCGTCCAGTGCCGACAGGCTGGAGCGATAGGTCCTTGCCCACTCAATCGGGAAGCACCCAGGCAATGAAAAGTCGGTATGGGTAAATGATTCGCTCCCGGTGGCGAAGCTGATGTTGGAACCGGTGCCGTTCGGGGCAACATTTCGGCAATTGGAATCCTTGACTGGTGGCCGTTCGGTTCCTCGTGTTGTCAGTCCACCTTGCCCCTGAACATGTTGAGCTCGGCTGGGTTTGTCGTTGTGTGAAACGGCGGCTACGGGACCACGACGCTTCCTGTTCCTGAGCGCGTTTGCCAGGGACAGTACCAGATACCCGATGCTCCCGACGGTACCGGGGTCAGCCATGCCAAGGATCTTGGCTGATGCGTTACGGCCAATCTGCTCTGCAAGGCTGGCGGCCTTAAGCAACTGTTGGCACGTGTCCGGTGACAGCAGTCTGTCCTCGATCAGGAAGTGGGCCCCGATCGCCACTACAGGCCCGAAGAGGATGGAGGCTTTCTTGGTTTTCTTTGCGAGTGCCTTCTGTCCCTGCTCACTGGCGACACCTCGGAGCATTTGAGCAAACGATGTGCATGCTTTCTTGATCTCTGCTGCGATCTTGGTCAGCAGTTCGTTGAGTCGACTCTCGATTGCTTGTGCAAAGGCCTCCAGTGACCCCCGCGTTTTATCGTTCAAATTTTTCTCAAGTGCGCTGAGCAGAGCGTCGGATATCAGGGCGATACCGTTGCGCCGAACAGCAGCTAGCGTTGTACGTATTGTCAGCCGCGCCGGGCCAACACCGGGAAACGAGACAAGGCCAACCACATTGATGCCGAAGCTCACCCATGTAAGAAAATCGTTTTGATTTCCATCGATCAGCGTAAGCAGGTCGCCGATAGCATCAACGGCGGCGAATACCGTGCCAACGCCGGGAATGACTGAGCCAGCGGCATTCACGGCCGTCCATCCTATGGCTCCGCGGGTTATCTTGCGGATCCACTGATCGAGCTTTTCCTTGCCTGCTTCAATGTCATTGACAGACGCGGTATTGGTGGGCCCCGTGGCCTGCTGAACTGGACGCATGGAGGCTGTCATCGTGCTTTCTCCGAGAGTTTGCTTAGCGTCTCGGGAACGCCAGTGCGTTCAAGGACTCCTTTGGCCACATCAGTCAGCTTCTTTGATCCGACTTGGTGAGTTCCGCTTTTCAGACCTTGCGCTGTTGGGCTGGATGCGAGCTGCTTGAGAATGGCGCCGGCCTGTTCACTCAACTCAGCTGGTGAGCGCAGGCTCAGCTCACCCGAGATTTGCTCATGGGGGCCAGGGAATCCTGGGTCGTGCCAGACATCCACGTCGTCGTCGCTGAATCGCACCTTGACCGGGCCGGGAGCGAGACCAGCGATACTGGCTTTTCCATCACCATCGAGCGCTCCTTTGAAGACTTCGCCGAGAGCGTCCTCTACCTCGTATTGGCCCTTCTTGAAGGGCATTGCGTTGGCGTACTGCTGCAGCAGTTCCAGGTTGCCTGTACCGGTCTTGAGGTCTTCAGGAAACGCCGCCGCCTGGCTTTTCGAACCCTTGTAGATGAAGTCAGTCGCATGCGCGGTGTATTCGCCGGCCGTGGCATGCACGATGCCGCTGGCGTTATAGGTAGTGCTGCTACCACCGGCCTGGATCACCACTTCTTCCTTGGCACTGAGCGTGATCCGCTCGGCCGTGACGCTGACCTTGAGCTTGGCCAGCAGGTTGATGTTGTCCTTAAGCGCTTTGAGGTCGATATCGCCGGAGGCGGCGACCAGTCGCCAGCCCATGCTCTGCACGAACTGCCGCACCCCTCGACTGGCACTGATCAGCAGGCGCTTGCCGATGGCCATGCTGGTGTGCCCACCCGTGCTCAGGCCCAAGTGTTCGCCGCTGGCGATGTGGGTGGATTCCGGAGTGCTGGTGGCGATGCCAGTCGGGCTGGCGAGTACCAATTGCGGGTCGGCCAGTTCGGGGAAGCGGTTGGCCTCGGGGTTGCCGCCGCTACCGCGGATGGCGGTGTGCTGAGCCTTGAGCGCGTCCCCAACCTCATCCTGATCGCCACTTTCCTGGGCCAGATGATCGCGGGCCTCACTGGCGAAGGTGGTGTGATATTCCTGCGCGGTTTTCAGGCGTTCGGCGGTTTCCACCAGGTCCGTGTGGTGCTCGCTTGCGCGTGCTCGCAGTTCGGTGGTCAGCAGCAAGCCGCCGCCAGCCCGGACCACGCCGTGGGTATCGGTGCGCAGCTCGAAGCCTTGGCCCCGGCCCTTGCCACCAAAGTGACGTGGATGGGTGAGGTAGCCGAGGTTCAGCGCCGAGTGATCGTGATCGCTCATCAATGCGGCGCTGATCTGCCCGGTGGTGTCGTCCAGGCGCAGTTCGTTATGGCGCTGGCCGTGGTGTTCCTTGCTGCGGATCGGGCTGAGTGCCTTGAACTCAGGCAGGCGATACGGCGTGCGGTTGACCACGTGGTAGCTGCGCCCGGTGATCATCGGCTGGTCGGGGTCGCCGTTGAGGAAGCTCACCACCACTTCCTGGCCAATGCGGGGAATGGCCATATGGCCCCAGGTGGCGCCGGCCCACGCTTGAGTCACACGGACCCAGCATGAGCTTTTGTCGTCCTCCTGGCCCAGGCGGTCCCAGGGGAATTGCACGCGCACGCGGCCATGCTCGTCGCAGTAGATTTCCTCGCCGGGAGGCCCGACCACCTTGGCCATCTGCGGGCCTTCGATGACGGGTTTGGGACGTGCCGGCGCGTGCCACTCGACCTCGGCGGGAATCAGGGTGGCGGTGTAGCGGTAGGAGGTGCCGTGCTCGGATTCGGCAGCATCTTCTTCCAGTGCGGTGAACTGGCGCCCTTCATGCTTGATGCGCAGCGGCCTCCAGAGAATGTTCATGTCCTCGCGGGCATGGCCCGTCAGTTGGAAGGCAATGCCCGGCTGTAAGCGTGCATCGTCGCCAGTAACCTCGGCCACGCGGGCATCGCCGAACAGGGCGTTGACGCGGGCTTGGGTGAAGGGCTTGCCGGCGTTGTCGTGCTTGAAGCGGCCGGGGTAGTCGTAGCGTTCGTAGTCGTTTTGCTGGTTGCCGGTGTCCCGTGGGGATTGGGTCTGTTGCAGGTTGTAGCGCGGATGGGTAAACGTATAGTCGCGCTGGGTCTGCCTGTTGCTGCGTACCTGCTCGCGGTAGCTGAAGCGTTGCAAGCAGGGCTGATCCTGGGAGCCGCCGCAGTTGGCGACGTACAGCACCGGCTCGCCTTCCAGCGTGCCGAACTGACGGATCTGGTCGGCCTGGACCACCGTGTGGCTGCCTTCGCTGTGCTCGAAGATCGAAATCAGGCCTTCCTCGGCCGAGAGGCGCCAGAAGAAGTCGAGGTCCAGGTCACCTGCTTGGACGCAGAATTCGCGGCTTTGGTGCGGATCAACCACATACTGGGTCAGCGTTCCCCACAGCCGTTCACGGAACAGTTCTTCGATCAGTTGCGGCACCGGGCGATGCTGGAAGATACGCCAGTCCGATTGCAAGCCAGCGCGTGCCAACTGCGGCTCGATCACCGCGCGGTAGCGGGTGCGGCGATGGCCGGTCTTACCCTGTTCAAAGCTGCTGATCAGGCCATGGACATGGCGTATCGGTTGTTTCTGCTGCCAGATTGTCAGCACCGCGGGCTGGTCGAGCAGGGCGGCAAAATCGGCATCGTCGGTAAAACTGGTCAGCTCCACCTCCAGGCGGTACAGCTGGCTGACGGCTTCGGTCAATTCGAAAGAGACGACATCGAACTGGATAGACTCATCGGCCGGTGTGCTGAAGGTAAATCTCACATCGTTCAAACTGCTCATGCGGACTCCTGCTGTCATTCCTTCGGGCAGGTTCAAAGAAGCCAGGCGCGTACTGGGGCGCGCGGCAATAAAGTGCACGAAAGACCGTAGTGCGGAATCCGTTCCATGTCTTCGGTGAAACTTCTTTATATGGTGTAGGAAGTTTCTCCAAGTGCGGTGTTGCACTTTTAATGGGCAAAACCGTACTTGCTGCGCTGATCAGCGCAGTGACTATTGAGTCAAATCAATCCGGTGAGGCCGAATTTATTGTTGGAGCATCGTCTGCAGCGAGTTCAGTACTTGCTGGGTAATACCGTTCAACTTGCTCGATAAGTAGAGGTAGACGCTCGTGCAGATCACGACCATGACCACCCAGGGCGTCCACCAGGGCAGTTGGCGGTTCATGCGGTAGTGTCTTGGTGCGACGTTGCTGAACGGATCGGTCAGGCGCTCGGTCTTGACCCGACTTTCACGCAGGTTCATGACCCGTTTGCGCAGCCGATCAATCCAGATCTCCAGCTCGGCATCGCCATTGGTCCGGCTGGCGTACTTGCCGCGGTAACCCAGTGCCAGGCACCAGAACAGGAACACGAACAGGTCGTAGCGCTCTTCGGGCGCGTCGAGCAGGCGTTCGAGCACGCTGAAGAACTTCTCGCCTCCCCAGGTTTCCTGATGGATGGCGCTGAGCAGCGATTCGGCTTTCCAGGGCGAGTCACGGCCCCACGGCGTGGTCATCACGGCTTCATCGATCACGCAGCACAAGCAGTAAGAGAACACCACGCGGTCACCTTCGTCGCACTGCTCAAGCTGCCGAACTTCTTCGACCATGCCGAGGATCATGGTCTTCACGTGGGCATACAACTGCTCGGCGTGCTCGTAGTGTTCAGTGCCTTCCAGGCGGACGACTAGGCCAAGCAGCGGCGAGGCGATGTCGAGAATCGGGTTCATGGTATTTGAGCGGGTGCTGAAGCCAAGCGCATCTACCTGGGGGAACAATGCGCTGGATGGAGGCGACTCAAGGGTATCCCTCTGGTCTTTGTCATACGTCGAACAGGATGAAATGCTCATGGAATGGACCTCCTGGTCACATGACCGGCTGCTGCCCGGTACGGGCTGGCCACAGCTGGCGGGTTGCGTCGGCGGTGTTGACGATCTGCAGTTGATGGAAGGAATTGCTGCTGGCGTACAGCGCCATGAAGTGCGACAGCACGTTGCCGAACAGCTGCACCTCGCCTTCGCATTCGAAGCCTGCAGGGTCGATGTGCAGGGTGGTGCGCAGTCCGCGCATGGGTATGCCTTTGATCAGCCAGTCGTAGGGTTCGCTGTCTACCTGCTTGATGGCGTTCAGGCGTTGCTGCGTTCTGCGCTGTTGCTGTATGTCGTGCGTGCCCACAAAGTCATAGGCGCGCAGGACCGACGCCAACGCAGCCGGGGAAGACAGCGACAGGTTGTTCAAGGACAGGTTGGATATCAGTGCCCAATGGCGGTCGCCATAGCCACCGCTTTGCAGCATCGGTGGGTAGCAACGGGAAGGACGGGTCAGGTTGCGGTAGGTGACGAAGGACGGTGTGTCCTGGGTCGTCACATCGACATCGCCCACCTTGAGCTGCTGCGCCCGTATGCCGTTGCTGCAGGTCAACTCGATGCTCAGGCGTTCCTGCTGGGCAAGGTAGGGCGTGAGGTTTCGCTGCACCAGGCTCACACGATGCTGCACCTTGTCATTCACGGGCTCTTGCTCGATGTCGAGCTTGTAGTAGCGTGGCGGCGTGGGCTCGGCCAGGGGAAAGCGCGAGTCCAGCGCCTCGAACGGTTTGAAATCCTGGACAAGTCGATGGGATTTCTGGTGCAGGCTGCTGACACGATCAACGCTGAAGATCTCGTCTTGCGCACCGTCCTTCCGGCCCAGACGTATCAGTTCACTGACGGTCTGCCCATTCAAGGCAATGGGGTCAGCCAAGCGGGAGAACAGGTTAATGGCCGGGACGCAGTTGAGCAGCACGGTGGTCTGGTCAACTCGCAGGTCAGGCGGTAGTGGGGCGTTGAAGCGGAATTCCAACTGGACGTGCGTGGCCGCCTCATCCGGCCAGACATGCTGCAGGCCGTCGATGCGAAAGCCATGAAAGCGTTCAGGGAAGCAGAAGAATTCCTGCAGGACACGATAGCCATCCAATTGCTCTCCAGGGCTGGGTAGCAGCGCTTCATCGGGATCGAAGCCGATGAACGTTACCAAGGGCGGGAGCGCAAAGCGGTGTTCGCCAACGTGCAGATAGAGCTTGTCCAGGTGTACCGCGAGCCACTGATACAGCATCAGTGCATTGCGGTTGCCGCCCGCCAGATGGAAGTGCAGCCGCTCGCACCGCATACGCCGCAGCGGCTGCTCGGTCAGGGTATCCAGGTCGATGTACATGACTGGCGCTTCAGCGCTGGGCCGAGTGGTGATGCTGCTGACTTCCAAGGGTGGCAGGGCCAGGTCCGCACAGGTGCGGAATTCGCAGCTCACGCCCTCGAATGGGCGGGCGAACACGGAGGTTCCTTTGGGCAGTACCTGGGTCTCGCTCAACGCATGGTCGGCCGGGGTGAACTGCATCAGCGTCATGCTGGGCAGTGGCCGCAGGACGTTCGGGTAGACCAGTTGCAGCAGAGGGTGGGTCAACTCCGGCAGGTGGTCCTCGACCTTCATGGTCAGGCGCGCGGTCAGGAAGGCGAAGTGCTCCATCACGCGCTGGGCGTCTGCATCCGAGGTGGTACGGCCAAGGAAGGGTGCAAGGCGCGGCTCGTCCTCTACAAAATCATCGCCCAGCGTTTGGAGGTGCTGCTGCTCCAGCCTGAACCAATCTTTAAACTTCATGTTAAATGCGTCGCCTGCTCTGGCTGGCGGGATAGGCCAGGATTAATGAAAAAGAGTCAGTCTTTTTCTATAGGAAACTTCTTACAAGTTGCAGGTAATTACGGCTTCTGCCTCACAGCTTCTCCTAATTAGTAATGCAGATTTTTCCGCCTTGGCTGCACAAAAGATGTAAACGGTTATTTCTTTCTGCACATCATTGAATAATGTTTTTCAACACTGTTACTGTCCGGGGTGATATGCCCTGAGGGGTGATGGTTCATTCATGAGTGCAGTCGGTAAGGTTTGCCGCTATGAAATTAAACAAGGACGGATGGCTGCGTGGTATATCGCTGGTGCAGTGTCAGGCAATGCCCCTAATCGCTATCGTGATGTTGCTGGTACTAGCCGCAGCCGTGGTCTGGTTGTGGTGGTGGGGGCCTCAATGGCAGTGGCGTGATCATCAGCCGTTGGCGGATGTGCCGGTACGGGTTGCGTTAACCGTGCTGTTGCTGTTGCTGCCTGGAGTGATTTGGACCGTGCAGGTGCATCGGCGCAACCGCGCGATCATCCGCGAGCAGCAACAGCAGCAGCGCGAGGTGGTTGATCCCTGCCTGCCGTACCTGCAGGCCCAGCAGCGCTCCCTCGACACCAGCGTGGCGCGCTTGCGCGATAGTCGCGGTGGGCGAGGGCATCGGTACGATGTGCCGTGGTATCTCATCCTTGGCGAGGAGAACGCAGGCAAGTCGAGCTTCATCAGCCGCTCGGATCAACGCTTCGCGCTCACCCGGACCGAGCGCGGTGTCTTGCAGCGGTCCAGCGCCGACCCAGACCTGGCGTTCGGTATCGACTGGTGGATCGGTGACGAAGCGGTAGTCATCGACCCACCGGGCGAATTCATCAGCCAGCCTGAACGCCCGGTGCAGCTGGTCGAGGCCCTGCAGTCATCTTCAGCAAGTGAAGAAGAGGGGGATGGCGAAGCTGAAGAGGCCACGGCCCAGGTTGCCAAGCCGGCTGAAGCCACCGGTTTGCCTGCCGGGGTTGAACGGCGCCTGTGGCGGCACATGATTGGCTGGCTTGCCCAGAACCGCAGCCGGCGCCCGCTCAACGGCGTGGTCTTGCTGGTGGATATGGTCAACCTGTTCGGCCGCTCTGAAAAGGAGCGTCGTGACCTTGCATTCGTGCTGCGTGCGCGCCTGACGGAGCTGGGCGCCGAACTGGGCACGCGCTTGCCGTTATATGTGGTCATGAGCAAGTTCGACCTGCTGGCCGGTTTCGAGGAACTGTTCGCCAAGCTGCCGGCCCGCGAGCGGGAAGAGGTACAAGGTTTTACCTTCACGCTGGATTCGGTCAAGGACGTTGATGCCTGGCTGGAGGAAATGGACGCGGCTTATGAGCGGTTTATCGAACAGCTCGGTAGCCAGCTGCTCGCCGCGACCGAGCGGATGCCGGCAGCGGTGCGCAAGAGCGCTTACTCCCTACTGCGGGAGCTGAGCGGCGCTCATTCGATGCTGCTGGACTTTCTCGGTGACGTACTGGGCAGCGACCGTTACACTACGCCGCCCCTGGTGCGGGGTGTGTATTTCTCGTCGGTGTACCAGCGCGGGGAGGTCCACAACCTGCTTGCGGACGCCTCAGCTCGGGCGTTTGCGTTCACGCCGCCGGCACTGTCCACCAAGCCACAAGGCACGTCGGTGGTGTATTTCGCCCAGCAGTTACTGCAACGGGTGGTCTACCCCGAAGCGGGCTTGGCAGGTGACAACCAGAAGGTCGCCCAGCACAAGGCCCGCCTGTTGCGAGGCGGCACGGTGGCCGCTGGCATCTGTGGGGTGGCAATGATCGGCGGCTGGCTGTACTTCTACAGCGTCAACCGCGACAAGGCCGAGCATGTTCTGGAAAAGAGCCAAGCGTTCAGCAGTACCGGCGCGGATACCGAAGAGGACCTGACCGGGCGCAGCTTGTTGGCCCCGTTGGACGAGATCCGCGATGCGGTGAGCCTGTATGGCGATTACCGATCAGGGTGGACTGTGTTCACCGACATGGGGCTGTACCAGGGCAAGGCCATCAGTCCGCAGGTGGACCAGGCCTACCTGCATGCCCTGGCGACGCGCTTTCTGCCGGCGATCGCGGGCGGTGTGGCGGCGAGCGTCCAGCACGCTACGCCAGGCAGCGAGGATCAGCTAGCAGCACTGCGCGTGTACCGCATGATTGAAGACCGCGCCAATCGCCGGCCCGAACTGGTGGAGCAATGGATGGCCCGAGAATGGCAAAAGGCCTATCCGGGTCAAGGCCAATTGCAGGCCGCCCTGATGTGCCACCTCAAGTACGCACTGGCCTACGCCGATGTTGAGCTGCCGCAGTACCAGAAGGTAGTGGCGCAAGCGCAGCAGCAGTTGCGCAAGTTACCGTTGGCCCAGCGTGTGTACATCAGCTTGAAGCAACAAGCTCAAGAGAAATTGCACGGGGAGCTGGACCTGCGCAACGAGATTGGCCCAGCCTTCGATATCGTCTACGTTCCGCTGGCTGAGCGGAACCATCAGGCGGCCATCGATGGCAACCTGTCCCTGCCGCCTCTGCTGACCGCGAGCGGCTTTAGGGACTACTTCGAGCAGTACAGCCAGAACGTGGCCGACCTCGCCCTGATCGATCAGTGGGTGTTGGGGGAGCGGCGCACGCTCGACTATTCCGAGGTGGACCGCCAGGCCCTGACAGAGCGCTTGCGCGCCTTGTACAGTGCCGATTACATCGACAGCTGGCGACGGGTGCTGAACCAGTTCTCGGTCACCCCGTTCACCGACCTCGCGCATGGGTTGAGCGTGCTGGAACTGGTGACTGGGCCGGCTGCACCGATGCGCCGGCTCCTGGAGGCGGTGCGTGGCAATACCTTGATCTACCCGCTGGCTGCCGAGGGTGACAAAGACTCTGCGTCCGATCAGCAGGGCCGGTTGCAGGCGATGGGAGTCTACCGATCCTTCGCGGGCCTTTCCGGGATGCTCGATGTGCAGGGTGACAAGCCGTCGTTCTACGATGAGACGCAACAGGCCATCGCCGCTGTCTATGACTATGTGAAAGCGGTGCAGGACAACCCCAATCAGGGCAAAGCGGCCCTGGCGCTGGCACTGAGTCGCTTTTCGGAGAAGGAGCCCGACCCTATTCGCAACTTGCAACGGGTCGCCACCGGGTTGCCAGAGCCGCTGAACCGGCATGTGCGCCAGTTGGCGGACCAGACCTCTCGGGTGCTGATGGTCACGGCGCTGCGCGAGTTGGAGCAGCGCTGGAACTCGGAGGTGTACAGTCTCTATGAGGAACGGCTTGCCTCGCGCTATCCCATCGACCGGACCGGACCGGACCTGTCGCTCAAGGACTTTGAAGCCTTCTTTGGGCCCCAAGGGCAGCTCAAGCGATTTGAAGACGCGTACCTCACGGTGTTCCTCAAGGACAATCTCAATGCCCTGTACTCCAATGCCGATGAGGGTTACCTGATACGCCCCGAGGTCATGGTTCAGCTCAAGCAGGCCGAGGCCATTCGCAATGCGTTCTTCGATAACCGCGGCGAGTTGAATGTGAGCTTTGGGCTGGAACCGGTCGCTCTCAGTAACGGGTTGCGCGGCAGTGTCTTCGGCCTGGATGGGCAATTGCATGCGTTTGCCCAGCGGGGCAAGGAGCCGATTGGAATGACCTGGCCAGGGTCTGCGGGGGAGAGCAGCCATAGCCGTATCACCTTGGTGCAGGCGGCCGGAACCACTGTCAGCCTGAGCTATCAGGGGCCTTGGTCATTTTATCGATTGCTTAGCCGTGGTGGGTTGAATGCCCGTACCCCCACCAGCGTTGACCTGAGTTTCAAGATTGCCGGCGATATGGCGCGCTACAAGTTTCACGCAACCGGCGCCGACAACCCTTTCACACGGACGCTGTTCGCTGGCTTCGCACTGCCGCAGCAGCTTTTGCGTGAGCGCACACGCGATGAGATGGCTGAACGATAGGCGGGCAGTCGGCGCAAAAAATCCCGACACCCGCCATCTGGATCGGGATTTTTTTATCGGCCTGAGAGTGGGTCAGTCAGGCCTGATGGCCCAGAACTGCATCTCCAGGTTGGGGAATTCACCGGCGATATGGAAGCCGAAGCCGCTGGCGTTCTTGAGCTGCTGTTTCCAGCTTTCGTGCTGGCGATCCAGTTCGAAGTAGACGAAGCCGGTGTGATGGGGGAGATGCCGTGGGGTAACGAGTTGGGGAATGAGCGCTATGCCGGGCATCTGCAGGTGTACGAACTGGTGCAGTTGCTCTATGGAGGTGACCTTGCCCTGCTGTTGGAACTTCCTGCGCAGTTCTTCGCCCGGCAGGTCGGCCCGCACGGCCAGAATGAAGGTGGCATCTTCAAGCAATCGGCGCTCATGCAGGGTCGCCGTGAGCACACCGTACTGCTGCTCTTGAATAGGCAGCGAAACGGCCCTGGGCTGCAGAATGGTGCTCAGTGACCGACGCAGGGTTTCTTCCAGCATATGGAAAGACTCGGCCAGGCCGTCATGTTGATAGGCCGGGTAGTCCAGGGGCAATCGCCCGTCATCGGTGAAGGTCACCAGCTCACCACATGCCTGGCCCAGGGCGATATGCAGTTGCTCCGGGTGCACATTGCGGCGGCGTGCCAGATGATGGAAGTAGGGGTGCAGACGGTTCAGCACTTGTAGTAGTGAGAAATCGGTCACGTCGGCTATCCCCGACTGGCCAGGCGAGCATATACGAGCCGCGAGATTGCGCGCCCGTTCGCGTATCAGCTGTGAGGCCTCTTCCAGAAAGCCCAGCAGCGCGGGGGCAGCCTTGATCGAGATGCAGGTCGGATAGAAGCGAGGGTCCAGTAGCAAGCTGCCGTCCGGGCGTTTATCCATGACTTTGGTCAGGGCCAGGCAGCTGTAGTCCCTGTTGTCGTCGTCCTGCAGCTTGATCTGCAAATTTGGAATGGCGACATCAAGAATCATCGAATCGCCACTCCCGCCATGGTTGTCCATGATTGGAACGCCCTTGGCGATAAAGCGACCATCTACCCCCTCGCTGTCGGGCCAGCGGACTTCAGGAGCCCCAGGCGCATGCAAAGGCAGCGCGAGGTAGACGGCTTTGTTCGAGACACCTTGGGGGATTTCCAAGGGCGCCGGTGGTGGCATGTCGCCAGGGATATCGAACACCGTGCCGTCCGGCATCACGCCACGCGCCCGGATGATTGCGATCTTGCCGAAGCTCAAGTATTCGGCATTCAGCTCCAACTCGCTGAAACCGTAAAACGCATCGTTCAGGCTGGAAACGCGTTGGTGAAGTGTCGATTCCGCCGCATGGGCCATTTGTTGGAAGTGTTGGGGTTTGACGAACAAACCCTCTTTCCAGAGTACGGAATTGCGTGAACTCATAAGTGCTTCCTTCAACAGATGATGTTATTGATCGCGGCGGTACTCACGGTCGTGCCGAAGTTCAACGCCATTGTTTTCGAAGTGGACATGGACGGTATGGTCGTAACCGCGAGGCTGAATACGCAGGGTGTCCTTCCATTTGCCGTCAGGGCTGTCACTGAGGCGCGCAATCACCGCGATGTAGCGAGTCCGTTCATTGATCTCTTCGGGCTCGATGAACTTGAAATGGCCTGGCACCAGGCGGAAGTCGTCGACGCTGATCAATGTGGTGCCCAGCGCCTCGTCCAAGTTCTCTTCTACCTGCTCATAGGTGGCATCGAGCAACAGCGAGTCGTCGCGCAGTTGCAGGATCTTGAAAGCGATGGACGAAGACCCTTGGCGTTGTGGTGCTTGATCGGGGGCGGGTGGGGGCTCGGATCGAGCGGAGGCATAACTGGCCAGGTCGGCAGGCGCTCGGGTCTTGTCATCGTCCGCGGAGCCTGGGTAGTTCTGGTGCAGCTGTTGCGCCAGCGCGTTGACTTTGTCAGACAACGCAGTGGCATCGGCCGCGCTGAGGTTGGCTGACAAGTGCCCTGAAGGAGGTGGTATTGACGGGGACTCAAGATTCGCCTGTTCCGGCCCTGCGGCAACGTGCGCGTCGGCTGCGTAGAGACTGAGCGCTACTCGGCTGATGTCATTGCTGGGCCCGCCGACCGGAAGTGTTGGATCTTTCAAAACTTGGTATACGCGTTTCATTGTGCTGCAGCCACCGAGCGTCAGGCAGATCAACAGCAGTGCAAAGGGCTTGTTCATTGCGCCTCCTTGCCGAAGATGCGTGCAATCTCCGGGTCGATTCGAGCTTGAGCGGCCCTGTCCAGGTAGGCCAGGGGGTCAAGCTCATCCAGCGGCTTTGGCTCTCGGGTATGGACTGAATTGAACAGCCCGTTGGTGGGTACTCCCAAGACTTGAAGAGGGCAGTGTTGATGCATCATTCGTTGCGCCGACAGAGGATCTTTGTCATAGGCGGTGTGCAACTGCGGCATTCTTTTCGTTTCGTCGTGGCCAAGTAGGTGGATCGCTATTTGGTAGTCGCCGATCTGAAGTCTGTCGTTATGCCTGAGCCGGATCGGGGTGCCGGATATCAACGCAGTGTCATTGCCGTTCATGAAGCTGCTGCCGCTGTGGTCGATCAGGCAGAAGTGGCCTTCGTGCCAGCGGATCTCACAATGGGCAGGCAGGATGCGCGATTCCCGGTCATGCAGCTGCCAGGCGCCTTGGCGGCCAAGGGTGCCTCCGGCACTGTCGAAACGGTGCTGTGGTTCTGTGCCGTGGTGCAGTTTTTCCGGATTCAGTATGACCAGCGTGATGCTGGGCGAGAGAACATTTGTACTCATGCACGTACCATGATGCGAACGGGTGGCGGGGTGGAGTCGTTGCGGTCAGCGATGAAGCTGGTCCAGCCCAGGTGAGTGCCGTGTGCGGCCCGTAGGCTGAAAGGCGGCGCCTCCTCGGCGCGCATGCGCAGCTCAAGGTCATAGGCGCCCACATCCCGCAGCAGAAAGTCCACCAGCTTGATCAGCCGGTAGTAGTTGTCGCCGCTGGGGAGGAGGTCGCGAAACTGCTTTTGATCCAGATCCGCGATCACGATGGTGAACTTGCTGCTGCGTGATTCTGTACTGCCGCCCACGAGGAAGTTTTCGCCAAGGGCACAGTTGTCGGTGCCAAGCCGGTTGCGTTGGGACTGAGGAATCAGCACCGTGCGCTTTTCGAATTCACGAATGGAGACCTGCTTGAGGTCGAAGCAGTGCGCAATCATGCCGGCCACCATGCCGGGGGACCGGCTGCGACTGGCGATCATCCCCACGAAACTGAGCAGCCGGCTCCACGGTAGCGGTGTCGCGCCGCGCAACTCTGCGTCCTCCAGGCCGATCAAGGCGAAGATGTAGCGCGAGAACCCATCTGTGGCACCGGGTTGGAAGCGCCGGTAGTAGCGGTACTTACGCCAGCCCTGATGCAGCAGGGTATGCAAGCGGTGGTTGAAAAAATTGAAGTACGCCGGGCGAATGCCGACGTCTTGCGCGTGCTCATAGGCCAGTTGGTCGAGGTAATAGCCCGGTAGCGGCGAGTCGGTGCCATGTAACCCCAAGAACGATGCTTGGATACGGTAGCGATCATCCTTCAGACGGCTGGCGCTCAGCACATCAGCGACGGGAAAGGACAAGCTTGGAGAGACTTCCAGGCGTAACCTTCGCCGTGCCTCATCGGAAAGCGGACGTTGCTCAAGGTCATCCCCATAGAGCTGGTGCATCAGCTCCAGAAGCTGGAAGTACGAATACCGGTGGGCATCCTGCGTTATGAGATCCGCTTTGTTACGGACTCTGGATTCTTCTGATTCATCGTCCATGTCAAATTCCCAGTTGGTAGATAGAGGGTGGCTTATATAGGCGAACTTGTAGGAATAGTTACCGCCTGAATCGAAGTTGTAAAACAGATCGCATCACGGGGTATGTTTCCAAAAGAATGACCTTGCAGTATGGAGAGGCTTCTGGTCGAGGTGCGAAATGTAAGCGGATGTTTGCGAAAAGTTGATTGCTGCTCTAGTTCGCAGGCAGTAGCTTTTCCATGTGCAACCTATGTGTGGTGCGTGGGATGTTCGGGTGTGTTGATTGCACGGCGTGCTGTTCGGCACCGTGCGTCAACACACTTTCCGAGCTGTCGGTCCGGTTGCTTGTCGGTCAGTGAAGAGTGGTCCAGAACAAGAGATGGAAAGCACTTGGTGCAGCCATTGAACTACGGCACGCACGCAATAGAACAATTGAGCTCGGACCAGCAGAGGACGATACTGACAAACCCGGAACTGGGTGCCTTATACGACACGGTTCTCGAACTGCTCTCGGAGAGCATCAAGTTCAGCTTGCCGACCTGCGCGGGGCTGATCGATATGAGTGAGCTGCGCCAGGCCCATGTGGACATGGCGCGCTTGCCTTATCCCATGGTCGCGTTTGAAGCGGCGTGGGATCTTCCTCAGGGTTCACCCAGCAATACGTTGACCGGCGAACGTTCAACATGACGCATCGCATCGTGCATGACGCTGACTGCTGAGCTTGCCCAGCGTGTCCCTGGGGTTGAGGTATTTCTGGACGAGGCCGGGCGAGGCTTGTTGATGATCCCTATCGGCTGGGGTGATAAAACGAGGTCACTGATTACGTTCTAAGGGAGGCTTGCCCGGTCACACGGGTGGCGTCTGAGGGCATTGTCGGTGCGGGCGTGTCGGTGAGCCAGCTGAAGACGTTTCGGATGCTTCCGTTCAACCTGATCCCAAGCGGGGGCCGTGCCGGCTTTGGCTACTCTGAGAATCGAATTGCAGCCATGATCATCGACGGTGCCCGTAGCGAGATTGCGATGCTGCTTCAGGCTTGCGTTGTGCTGGACTGTTCCAACGTCCAGGCGGCCACCCTGACCGCGCCGGTGGCGTTGAACTGGAAACGTGTGGCAAAGGGTAAGCAACCCTTCTTTAAGTACAGGGTACTCCAGGTGGGGCGCCGCGCGGCCGAAGCGATCAGGTGACTGACAGGCATCATGCGTCTGCGAATACCAGCGCTCCTGCCACCCGCCAGCTCAGGGTTGATCGATCAACGTCGGCGTGATCATCGGAAACTCAACCCACGTGCGTTTATCGTCAAAGCTGACCTTGACCCGTACGTAGAACTGATAGTCCACTTCCAACGCCTGCAGCGCGCTCTTGGTAACCGACCCCACCGCGAGTTCCGTCACTGCACCAGGCACTGCCATGTCGGTGACCACCGGCAGCGTGATCTTCTGGTCGATCGCTCCGCGCTTGACCCCTTCGATGTATACCGTGATGAGTTGCCCCGCGTCCATGAACTGCCACCCAGGTAGCGAAAACGCCGCTTGGGCGCCCAGTTTCGCCAGGTTCAGTTGGTTGTCCCGAATCGCGTCGCTGTGGATCAGGGGTAGCCCGTGCAGGCGGCCAATGCTGACCTGGTGCGGCGCTGAGTCGTGAAGCTGGCCATCGTACGCCTTGACCTGATAGTGCAGGGGAATGCGGCTGTTCAGGTTCATGGCAATGTACTTGGCAGGTACGGTGTACTCCCTTGAGCCTGGGCTTATCGGTGTGTCGGTCTGATAAGCACCCGGGGCGCCTGGCTCGCCCCAGAATACGGTCACTTGATCATCCGGTTCGAGTGAGGCGCTGGCCGGTATCGTCAACGTCGCTCCTGCCACGGCATCAGCTGGCAGCAAATCGCTGAAATAATCGGAGCCACTGGCCTGGCGCACGAACGGTGGGGGTAGCTGCCGGGGCGGTGGCGTGACCGCCGCGTGCAACGCCACGGCCAACGAGCGTTGAAGGGCGGTGCCTGCGCGGTCCTGGACCTCATAACGGGCAAAACGCAGGCCGTCGCTGAGCTGTAAGATGAAGTCGGCCGGTATCTTGACGTGCAAGGGCATGCCCACTTCGGCCTTGGTCAGGGTGAGGCGGTCGACCAGTTGCTTGCCGACGGGGCTGTCACTCCAGTACCAGCTCACGGTATCGCCCACATCGGCGCCTAAATAGGGCGGTACTTGCGCCGTCAGTTCGCCGTGTTCTTTAAGGTAGCGGTCGGTGACGCCATTGCTTATCACGTCCGGCGGAAAAATCAGCTCATCGTCATCGGCGAGCAACGGGGGCGTCTTGTCGATGTTGATCTCAAGGGCTTCTGAGTCGCTGCGCATGCCGTTGAACAGCTTGACCTGGTAGTGCAGCCGGTGCTGGCCTTCGCTCAGAAACCCCACCGGCACCTCGATGAACAGTTCATCGGGCTGTACCGGTGCCGTCCAGATCAGGGTGCGGACTTCACGGCCGTTCCAGTACAGGGTCAGTGTTTCCGGGTCTTCTTCGGTAGGGTCCGAATTGCCCCACTGGGCGAACTCGACCCGCAATGGCAAGAACACGGCTTTGAACGGCAACAGATTGAGCAGGGAATCTGGCTCATTGGGCAGCAGGTCGGGGACGACAGGCGGTACATAGAACGCTACCTGCTCGAAGCGGTTTGCAAGCGCGGCCGAGGTGTTTTGGGTCGAATGCTTTGAGGTTGGCATAGCCTGTTCTCCATGATCGCGTGATGCGCCAAAGCAAAAAAAAGGAGAACCTCAACGGCTCTCCCTTCGTAAACTCACCAGTTGTAGCGTACCCCCAGGTTCACGCCCCAGGGCTGTTCAAGCTTGCTGCCATGGGCGTATTCGAAGTCGGCATGAGCACGCCATTTATCGGCCCAGGCTACCGCGATGCCGGTGCCCACTTCCCCGCGAGAGCCAGAGAGGTCGTTGTTGAAGCCGTTACCATTGACCTTGACGTGGTTGTCATTGGCGAATTCATGCACGGCGGCAACCCTTACATAGGGCTGGATCATTCGCCCGTCCCCCACTTCCAGTTTGCGCCCGACGGTGGCACCGAGCTTGGTTTGCAGGGAATGCGTGCGCCCACCTTCGGCGCGCATGCCATTGTCCAGGGTGTAGTCCTTGCCCTGCACGATCAAGCCGGCCAATTGGGCATGGGGCTCAACGAACCAGCCTTCATCGAGGCTGATGTAGCGGCCTATCTCCAACGCTGCGCCGACACCGAGGTTGTCGTAGCTGCCCTTGGTCTTGGTGCCATCGCTCAAGCGCACATCGGACTGGTTCTTGAATTGATTGAGTCGCGCTACGGCATCGATGTAGTACCCGCTCTCAGGTTCCAGCCAAGTGCTGTAGACACCGAGATGGTAGCTGTCGACCTTGGCTTGGGTACCGCGCGCCAGGCTCAGGTCCGATTGGCTGTAACCGGCCGTGATCCCGGCCAGCCAGTTACCGTCGCCGATCGGCAAAGGAGCGTCCGCACCGAAGGACAGACCTTGCTGGGTTTGCTGGTAAGCCAGGCCTTCGGCACCGGCGACGTTGTACTTGTTGCCGAAGGTGCGCACCCAGCCCCCAGCCTGCCCGGCATCGCGGCGCACTTCGCCCATGCGGCCACGCAAGGTACTCATTTCGCCATACCAGATGGTCGGTGCTGTGTTGAACAAGGCCAGCACTGACTGGGTGCCGGGGCTGATGGTGCGGGTGCTCTTGTCCAGGTACCAGTCGTTGCCGCTGCCTTTAGGGACCAAATCATAGGAATAGGTACCGACATCGACCGGGCCGCCTTCCAGTGAGAAGCGCGCATCGCCGCTGTCTGCATGCACCATGTGCAGGCTGGCATCGGCTTGCAGATCGGTCCCGCTGCTGCGAACCAGCAGCGAATGATCGCCCGTGGCATTGCCAGTGATGTCGAGGAAATCATGCTGGCCGCTGGCGAAGTCGGCGTCCATCACGAATGTGCCGTTGCCCGACAGTGAGCCTAGGGTCAGCGTGTGGAATTCACCGATGTTGCCGAAGCTTACGCGGCCGCCGTTCATGGTCAGCTGCTCGACGGCGGCATTGCCGACCATGGCCCACTCGGCGCCGCTGTCGATGGCCACCTGCGCTACGTTTTCCAGGCGGCCGGTCAGGGTTGCGGCGTTCTCCAGCATCACGTTGGCAGTGCCGCCTTCGGCAACCACGATATCGCCAAGCAGCTGGCTGTCACTCACGCGCAGGCTCGCCGTTGCAGCATCGGCCACATTCACCAACACGCCGTTGCTGGCGCTGAGGGTGCTGCCGTTGAGCACATCGATTTGCGCAGAAGCAGCGCGACCGGCGCCACGGCCGACCGCGATGGCCGACCCATCCAGGCCCTCGACACGGCTGTTGTCCAGCACGATGGTGGCCTTGGCGTCGGTCTGGCCTGAGCCATCACGCACCAGGATACCATCGCGACCGCCACTGATCAGGCTGCTGTCACTGGCCGACACGCTGCCGTCGAACAGCTCCACGGCAACGCCATTGTTGTCGCTGGCATGCACTTCGCTGCGCCTTAGCTCAAGGTGGCTCTGGTTGAGGCTGGCGCCACGTGACCCACCGCGAATAACGCTGTCGTTGGCACTGATGCTTGCACCTTGGCTGCCAGTGAGCGCACGGCTGCTGGCGGTAACGGTCGAGCGCTCGAGCGTTGCGTTCGCACCAGTCAAGGCCAGCGCGACGGCGGACGACCCTGGGGTGACGTCCGAATCGTTGAGCAACACGTGCGCGCCTGCCTCGGCATCGACATACAACAGATTCGCGCCCGTGGCGTTCAGGGTGGCACCACTGAATACACGGTAATTATCCAAGGGCGTACCAAACTGGATATCAGTACGACCTTCTACATTAGTCTGGGCCACCGCCGAGTTACCGATAATCACTAATGGAAGTGCGGTGGTGGCTCGGATCATTACAGTAAAAAGTGTGGGTTTGAAAGCATGGAAACTGGACATTGGATCACCCTGTGAAGAGGCTGTTTGCAGATGGCTGCTACGACTTCCTGTACTGAGCTCGCATCGTTAGGGTGAATTGTAAAAGTGATGTTTCTCTATCTAATGTAGGAATTTTCCTTTCTGTTCTGACCAAAATCCTACAGTGCTCCCTTCGCGGCAGCACCGTGCCGCGCTACCGCGTAGGGAGCTCAAGGTTACGGCATTGCGCAAGAGTCGCTGCCTTCGGCCAGGCTTAACTTATGCACTGCCCATTCCGAGGCTAAATCAGGGTCATCGGCTTTGACGTAGCGCACCCGTGCCCGCGTACGGCCCCCGTTAAGGTTGGCGTCATAGGTTGGCAGAAGGTGGTCGGTATAAGGCTTGATTTCCCAGATGAAGCCTTTGACTGACGTCTCGTCCAGCACCACGAGTTCGGTTTTCTCCGCATTGGGTACCGGGTCGTCGCCATCTTCATCTTTGGAGCCGATCAACGGTGCCCACTCCAGTTCGATTATGTCGCCTGCCTTCAGGTAGGCCGACATGTCCGGGATCTCCACCTTCAGGACCATGTTGTTGGTCGGTACCCCCGCGACATCGCGCAATGAATCACAGTTCAGCCAACCGGCCCTAACCCCCAGGAACTGCGGAAGCGGCAGGATCACGGTAACTGCATCCACGTCCACCCACTGTGTCTGCGACATTTGCTCGTTGAGGGCGTCTTGCGATTCGCGCAGGGTATAGTGCACCGGCAACGCGGGGTCGTTACCCTCCGCGAAGATGATGCCCCAATCGATAGGAACGGTGATGCCGCGTGCATCACGGGCCGTGTCCACGGTGTGAGTCCCTGCACACCTGCCATGCCAGTAGACAACGAGCACGTGCCCGTCCTCGGCATTGTCGTAAAAGGGGATGGTCAGTGTGGCGTCTTCATTGGCGTCACTGCGATCGATCACGTTATCCGTTGCCGAACGTGCGCCTCGCACCGTGGGTGCCGACAGGTTAGGGTTGATCGGGTTGGGCCAAGTGGGGTCGGGGTCGGGGCGCTCGGGGCCTACCACGCTGAAGTCGACGTTCACACTGATGGCCTTGGGGCCAAACGGTACGGCACCGCGCATGATCTGGTAGCTGACGTTGGTGGCCAGTTCATCTGAGGCTGTGCCGTATTCAGCGCGCAAGGTTGGGTTGGGCACGTGAACAGGAATTGGAAAGGCTTTGGCACCGACGGTTTCCGGTGGTAATGGCGTGCTACCCCAGGTCACTGCGATAGCATCGTGGGCTTTGGCTCCGTCGTAATACGGAATATCGACCGATACCCCGTCAATGGCGTCCTTGAGGTCGACAACGCCGTCGTCGGCGGCGTGCACCAAAGGGTCTTGCAGGTTGGCCGGCAATGGGCCAAGGGCGACGTCGATGCTGGTGATCAGCGAGCCTCGGCTCTTGTTTCCCGCTTTGTCATACAGGTAATAGGCAAGGTAATACTTGCCATCGCCGGCACGTTCTACCACGTCCTTCGGAATAACCACTTGCATTGACGCATCGAGAGGCCCCTCATCGACCTGATTTTCGTAATCCTCATGCTCTTCAGGTGGGCTCTCGAAGTAATACACCTTGTACGTGTCTCCAGGCGCGTAGGTGTCATACTCTGGCACTTGGGCAACGATGCCGGACGGATTGTTTTTGAGGTACTCGTCGTCAATAAACGCTGCCCCGACGGTCAAGCCGTCGAGTTTCTCGTCGGGATTGACCCTGTTGCGGGGTGCGGTGCGGTCACAGATCAGCGGTACCACTGCCGAAACTGCATGACCGCCGTTGAAGGTCACGATACGGTAACGCAGCCATAGCCTGCCTTCGACGAGTCTGGCCAAGGGCACATGCATTACCAGCGGAAAATCGGCTGAGGTGACTGGGCCAACCACTTCCAGGGGCTGACCGACGTCTCCAAAGTCAGAGGCAGCATCGCCTTTGGTCGATAATTGCAGATACACGGTTTCAGTGTCGCCATCTTCAGGCAAGTTCACCCACGCGGGGATGCGCACTTCAAGATCGTTGTCCACGGCACTCTTGAGCAGGGTGCCGTCGCTGGGATCGGCGATACCCAGCACGGACGGCGCCAATTCTGCCAGCAGCGATGCGTTGCGCCGGCGCCGGGCTTCGCGCTGGGCCTGGCGGGTTTGTTCGGCAAGTGCGCGTTTGGAGGTGGGGGGTGTTTGTTCGTTCATGTTTTGCTTTCCTAGTGCCGTTTGAAGTTCGAGGTTTCAACTGCCTTCAATAGGGTTGAGGAATATGCGCCTTCTAAGTTGATCCGATCTGTTTCTGCCCACCTTTACCATCGGACCAAATCTCGTTGGTATTGGAGGCGGTGAAGGAGGGTTGGCCCTAAGCGGTAATCCGACTTGCTCGGAACGGGTGCCTAACAGCCAGTTTTTCCTCCAGGCATCGACCGAAACGGCATCGACCGGAACGGCATCGTCGGCCAGGTTCGCCGCGCTCGATCCCACTCCCACACTGCCGGTAGCGCTTCTCATCATCCTGCCCGCAGCATAAAAGGCCCCTGCACTGGCGAGCCCGACACCGACGCTCGCGATACCGAGCCACTGAGCCACATCAAAGCTTGTCTGGTTATTCGTGATCGTGCCGTGGACCTGGGCTGCCGTGCCGGCCACAGCCAGTGCGGCTGATACACCCGCAGCCACTGCCTTACCGATGGCCAACGCCGCCGCCGTTTTTGCGGCCGTTACTGCCGTGGCCGTTAAAGCGGCCGCAGCTCCTTTCCAAGCGGCTACCGCCGCCAACGTTGCTTTACCGAACGTCACAATCGCTACAGCGGTCATGACAACGGCAATGCCTACCCACAACCATTTCAGCCAGCCCCCGTCTCCCTGTTTGATCTCTTCTGGCTGGCTTTGCGGCGTGATGTCTTCATCGGGGCGCCGCAGGCGACCACTGAAGCCAATCGCTTCATGCCCGGTCGGGTCACGGAACGCGATGGGGTTGCCTCGGGCGTAGGCGTAGCAGTTGAGGCCGCCAACCCCGAATGGGCTGAGCGAATCGGGGCTGAGGAAGCAGCGCAACTCAGGGTCGTAGGCGCGGTAGCCGCTGCCCAGCAGGTAACGGCCACTCAGTGGGTCGAGGGCTTCGCCATTAAAGCCCATGGCGCTGCTCACCGGTGTGTCGCTGTAGCGTTCGCCATAGGCGCTGTAGCGCATGCTGCGTAGCGAACCGTGCTGGCCTTCAGCAACCACACTGGCGTTATCCGCCGCGTGAAGCAGCAGCGTCTGGCTAGCGTCATCGAGGGTTTGTTGGCCGACGGGTTGATCATCCAGATCCAGGTATTGAGTGCGCAAGGCTCCGCGGACCGCCAGCGTCAAACGGTGGTTCTGGTACACCAGCACGCTGTCGGCCCCACTGCCGTCGGTGCTGCCAAGCAGGCGGTTATGGGCGTCGTACCGGTATTGGCCAGTGCCGGCGGCCCGCACAAGCGACTGCAGACGGTTCTGGCTGTCATAGCGCAATGTACAACCGTACTGGTCAAGCACCATGTTGCCGTTGCGGTCGTACTTGAAGGTCGGATGGGGGCTGCTGCGTGCAGGGGTGTAAACAATGCTGCGCAACTGGCAAGGGTCATCGTCGGCATAAACGTACTGCGCACGCTCACGGGCAGATCCATCGGCGAACTGGCTGGTGACCATGCTGAGGCTTTCGTAGTTGTTGTAGCTGAAGGTTTGTTGCGTGATCGCCCGGCCCTGGCTATCGCGGGGCAGTTCGATACCTGCACAGTGGTGGTTGAGTAATTGGCCAAGGGCGGTGTAGGTGAATGTTTCCTTCAGCAGGGTAATGGCCCCCTGGTAGAGGTGACGTTCCTTGAGCAGTCCATCGAGATCCCACAGTTGTGTCTGGATGCGCTCAGGGTGGCCGCTCTGTTGCCAGGATCGTTTGATCTCGCGGTCCTGGTCGTCAAATTCGATGACCGTGACCACCGTGGTCCCGTTGTCCGAGTCGTTGCTGGTGATCATTTCAAGCCGCGCCAGTGAGTCATACTGCAGGTTCACGTCGAGCTTGCGCTGCTGCATTCCCCGAGGCAGGCCGTTGTCGTGAAAGTGATAGAGCGTTTCCAGGCCGCTGGCTTCGACGGTGCGTTGCGGGCGACCCTGCAACGAGGGATGGTGTTCAGTTTTCAAAGGCGCATGGCCGCTGACTTGCAAGTGTTCTTCGAGCAAGTGGCCATGGGCGTTGTATTGGTAGTCGCAACAGCCGTGGGCACCGCTGGCGCGTGTCAGTCGTGCCCCGATGGGGTCATAGTCGAAGACTGCGTTTTCCTCCGCGCTGCTGCTTGTGATTGGGTATGTGGTCAAGCTCAGGTCATAGGCGTAGTCGATGCTCTGCCCGGCAGCGTTGCGTTTGCGCCGCGCACGCGATTCACTGCCCTCATAGTGGTAGCGCTCGCTGCGCCAGCCGGTGGTACTGCCCTGCAGTCGGTCAAGGCCGTCGAAGGACTGTGCGCCAACTTGGACGGCCGGCAGTCTGATGTTGCCAGGCTTGACGGTGAGGCCGATGGGCAACTGCGCAGTGGAGTGCTGCGCATAGCGGGTTTCCACGCAGGTGCTGTCGGGCAAAATGCGCTGCAGGGGCCGGTTGAACATGTCGTAGGTAAACCTGGTGGTGTGCCTACGCTCATCGGTTTCGCTCACCAGGCGTCCTAGCCCGTCGTACGTGAAACTGCGTGTGGCCAAGGTCAAGCCTTCGGCATCCTGGCGCAGGATCACATCCGGTTTTTCGAAGCGGTTCATCCAGGTCTCGCTGCGGCTGCTGATCATTGCCGTGGGCCCACTGCCGGCCTGGCGCCAGCGATGAACGATCAGACCGCGGTGCTGGGCGTTGCCCAGCGGGTCCTGGTGTTCATGCTGCTGCACGCCATCTGGCCCGGTTGTACAGCAACGTTGACCCCAGTCGTCGTAGGCGTAGTGCTGGGGCAGGTTCAGGCTGCGCAGGCCCTCCAACCAGTCGATGTGGGTTTCGGTCACTGGCCGGCCTTGGTTGTCGTAGGTTACTGCGAGCGTCGGGTATAGCCGTGGCGCCATGGCCTCATCCACATGGTCACGTTCCTCGCCGCGCACCCTGCCCAGGCCATCGAGCAGGGTCTTGGTGCACACGCCGTGCTCGTCGGTGAACGTCTGGCTGGCCGATTCGCCACTGATCGGCGTCAGTGTGTAGTGGTAATGGCGTGAGGCCTCTGTCGGCAGCCCGGCAGCCACGGTCTCCTTCACCACTCTTTGCAGGCGATCGTAGACGTAGCGGGTTTCGAGACCATCGCTGTCACGCTGCTGCATCACCTGCCCATGGCGCAAGCCATATTGCACGGTGGTGATGGCCTGCGTGCCGTCGTAACCGATACGCAGCTGCTGAACGTTCAGCACAGGCTCGTCGGTGCCTGCACTGCGCTCGAGGCTATAGTGGTACTCGGTAACCGTTTCCAGCCCTTGCAGGTTCTCGATCTTCAGGTATTGGCGACCGTGCAGTGCCCGATCACGCGGGGCATTGACCCACTGGTTACGCAGGTGCGCAAGAGGCGTCTGAGCGCTGGCCTGATCGATCAGGGTTTCACTGCTCACGACATGGTGTGGGTGCTGCAATACTGCCGAGGTGTCAGACGCAGCCAACACGGGCAGCGTCGTGTAACGATAGGTTCGGGTAAGGGTGGCTGCTCCCGGTTGACCCTTGGGTGAAGGGCGCAGGGTTTGTGCCTTGAGGTGACGCACGAACCCTTCAGGATCAGCCGGGTGGCCGTCCTGCTCTGCCGCTGAGTACCATTCATTGCTCTGCTCCGTGCCATCGGCATAGGTATGGATGAGCACATTGCCGTGATTGTCGTACTGGGTGGCGGTCTGTTCGCTACGCCATGGGCGCTCGCCGCTGGTCATCTGCCAGAATCGCTCTTCACTGACGGGCAACTGGCACGTCGGTGGCTGGCTCTTGAATGACGCACCTTCGACCATCCCGTAGGCAGTGACCAGCCGTTGCAGACAGTCGCCCTGAAGCGTCGTTTCATGGGTGAGCAAGTGAAAGCGGTTATAGGTGCGCTCGATACGGCGAACTTCTCTCTCGCCTTCCATGAGTATTTCAACCGAGCTGTAGTCGTAGTCGTCCAGGCGTTGATAAAGGTTGTCACGGCCATCGTCGCTCCAGCTCATATCGCTACCGCCGCCGAGGAAGTTGCGCGGGGTCGGATAGCGGTAGTGAATGTCTGCAGCGGGCTGGTCGAAGTGCGGCTCGATAACGTGACGGGTAACGCGGGGCAACGGCTGGCGACCGCTACCGGTAGGGAATTGATGCCCTCCATCGAGGTAGGACAGGCGTTCAGTAGCCCCGGTAGGCTGAGTCACGCTGGTCATGCACAGGTGTGCAAGCACCTCTTGATAGCCGAACGTCCACCGGGCCTGATCGTCACTGGGGATGACAATCTCCTTTACCCGGCGGTCGTCGGCTTCCAGGTTCATCACGTAACTGGCAAGCGCCTTGCCGTCGCTGCCGGACAGTGGCTGCAATTGCAGTTCGACCTGGTAACCCGTCGGATCACGCAGCACGCGCAGCAGCATGCGGCCATCGCCATCCTGAATGCTTTCCAACAAAGGGTGTTGCCCGGAAAAACGCTGATAGTTGAACGTCAGACGGTGGCCGAGCGGCGAATACTGTGCCACCGGCAAGTAGAGGGAGGCCTGCTGGGTGCCTTGTTCGGTGAGGATCTCCACCAGGCCGGAGCGGTGCACCACCCGCAACCCATCGTCCCCCTCGGGGTAGACATGAAAGTTGTCGATCCGCTGCTCTTCGAGCCGCATTGGGCGGGCGGTGCGGTCGGTGATCTTCAGGCTTTCTCCGGTGCTTAGCGAAAGCACCTGGTTGTGCGGGGTGTACTGCGACAGCTCCAGCGTCCAGCCCATGCCCAGCCCGGAGTCGGTCACGTTGAGCGGTGAATACTGCAAGGTTGGCCTGAATTCTGGGCCAAGCTGGTTGTTGCCGCCCAGCTCGGGCAGCTCGATCTTCAGGCTGTACTGCCCCGTACGCGGGTCAACCCCCCCTTGGATGAAGCTCATGAAATTCAGGGCATTAGAGTGAACGGATGATGTAACGCTCATGACGATTTTCGCTCCCTGTTGCCCCTGGCAGGACGGCTGATCGGGCGTTCAGACACTCGCTTGGACAGAGCCTAGGCGCCGGGGGGGAGGGGCGTCACCTGTCATTTCTATCAGTTTCGCCGAGTGCAATGCCGGACGTATAAAACAGCCAGAACATGACCAATTCAGCGCTTCGGGCGCTAGTGGGGGAATGCATGACGCTACGACCTGACCGGCCCAGCGTGCCGTTACTGGGTACCGGCGATAACCTGGAGCTGAGTAGCTTGGGCGGCGAGCTGCTGGAAACCTTCCTGACCGATCCGGCGCTCAAAGTCGGTGACTGGGTCACCCCTCACTGGCGCGGATGCGCGGCGGACGGCGAAGTGTTGGACATGATCCATCCATTCCGGATCGTGTCCATCGAGCCGCAAGGGGTACGATTCTCCATCGATAACGATCGTCTCCAGCGGCTCTCGGGTGGGTATGTGTTTTATTCCTACCATCCTGGGGATGACGCCCGTCCCGATAATGAGTCATTGCGGGTGTTCTTCAGCATCGACCGTCCGGCGGTTGAAGAGCAAACCCTGGCAGTGGCGCAACTGCGTGAAGCCCATGACTTGGTCATCGACCTGGAACTGATCAGCCAGGACCTGACCGTGGCCGTGCCGCCCTACCAAGCGATGACGGTGGGCGATACGCTGATCTTTGAATGGGTGCCGTATTTCGCTGGCGACCCCCAACCCCCCTACAGCCAGTCTCACTCGGTGACCGAACGGGATATCGGCACGGTCGTAGGCATGACCTTGCCGCGCCAAGAGGTCATGCACTTATTCGACGGCGACCATGCCGAGCTGTCCTACCGCATTCGATACGCCTCGGGGGGTGACAGTGAGTCGCCGGTGCAGCGAGTAGACATCGTAGAGTCGGGGCCGCCGCTCAGCCCGCTGTTGCCCAAGCCGTTGATCGAAGGTCATGACGGCAGCAGCGACCTGGACCCGAGGGCATTGATTGGCGGCTTCACCCTGCTTATCGACGACTATGCCGACCTGCAGCTGGGTGACCAGCTGGTGGTGTACCTGGAGGGGCCAGACTTGAGCTTGAGGGGCTTTCGGGCCGACGTCAGTACGGTTGTCAGCCGCCAGCTTCAAGTGCGGGTTGAGGGCAGTTGGTACAGTGACGAGCTGATCGGAAAGCCGCTTCGGGTAAGTTATCAGGTGGCCCGCTTGGGTGCGGCCTGGCACTCGCAGGTGCTTGAGGTCATGGTGCGCAGGCCGCTCTACCTGCCTTGGCCACTGATCGACACTGTCATACCGGAGAGCGGAGATGAAGCCAACCAGGGGACGGTGACGCCAGAGCAGGTTCGCTGGGGCGCCAGGGTCAGGGTCCCACTGGCTGCCGAAACCAATGACGGTGATATCTGGATGCACTGGGACGGGCACGCCAGCACCGGCAAGGTCATCGTCAAGCAAGCCGACCCTGCGGACCCACGGCTGTTTCATATACCGGCAGCGGCGATTCCCGCCAACCTGGGCAAACGCCTGAACGTGTATTACAGCCTGCACTTGCCGGACCAGGCACCTTATGAATCGTCAGCGTTCGACCTGAAAGTGGCCGACTACGCCACTAGGCGTTTTCCAGTGATCCAGGGTCACCGCGATGAACTGATCGACGGCAAGTTGTCCCTATCGGCGCTCCAGGGCGACGACGCCCATTTCAGCCTTGATGTGTGGCCGTTCATGGCGCCAGGGCAGCGCTTGATCATCAGAGCCGCTGGCGTAGCCAAGGTCGGGGGGGGCGAGCTGGATCATGTGATGCGTAACGCGCAGCCAGTCAGCGACGAGGAATATTACCAAGGCCATGTGACAGCCGAACTGCCCAACGTCTTTTTGCAGCGCCTTGAGCTGAACAGGGTACTGCGCGTCAGCGTGCAGGTCAGCTTCGATGACGGCGAAAGTTACAAGTCTTTTCCTCACTTGGAACCCCAACTGATCGCTTGATCCAGTGTAATTAGCGGAGGCGTCAACCATGAGCAACTCGAAGGCCGCCATTGTCCAATGGATGCGCGTCAAGCACCGACTGTCAGGCTGGGGCAGCATCGCAGTCATGGATCGCGCCAAGCTCAACCAGCTGCTGAGCCAGGAATACATCTCCCGCTTCGGTGGCAACGGCATGCTGCCGCCCATCAATGGCGATGCCTCATTGGTTGGCAACTACAAGGTGTATTTACAGAACTTCATCCTCGACCGACCCAGGCTGTCATTCGAAAACGCCGATTTGAACAGTTCCAAGGCACGCTTGCGCATGACGGTGATCGGTGGCAATCAGGTCAATCTGGAGCGGCGGGGCGACTGGTACATCTACCGCATCGACTGGGTCGATCCTTTGGTGGGGCCGCAACTTAGTCTTGAGTTGGACTTGAACGACGTGCCTGGCAATGTCGCCGAGGATGGCGCAGTGTTCCTGGATTTGCAGCGCAGCGATGACTTCCAGTTGTCGTTTCCTGATCACAATCAGATCCAGCAATTGAGTGCGGATTTCTTCAAGCGAAAGTTTCAAGCCCTTGAACCGGCTCAACGTGTTTGGCAATTAGGGCAAATTATACCAGGGTCGGAGCCGCTGCTTGAACCCGCGTCTTTTCGCCTGCGCACTCAGTCTGCGCCCACCGCCGAGGTTGGCGAACAGGGCGACGGTGCAGTACTGGCATTCGTTCGTATGCACGGCTCCCACGAAGGCAACCTGCCGGGTAATGAGTCCGACTTCAAGTACCTGATCCCGAGTGAGGGGAATTACTCGGCAACGGTGTTGTTCGACAAGCAGCGCTTGATGGTGGCGACCTTGCTGCAGGCGCTGCGGCCTCTGTTGAGTGACGATTCGGTCTTTGCCGTGACACACGATGAGCAGGGTCAAATGGAGTCGGTCAGGGCCATTTCGGGGCACATATCGTTCGAGCGGAAGGAGTTTAGCCGATACGGGGCCTCGTTTTTTGCGATTGAGGGTCAGCGTATCAACTACGAGGTGCACTGGGGCCTGACCATCGACCCAATCGTGCTAAAGGACAACTTCAGTATTTCCTTCATCGGTGAGCGTATGGAATTTAAGTTTGTCTTGAACCCGGTCGGCTTCACCGAAGTGTTGAGTTTACGAGATGACCTGGGTTTTCTTGACGAAGATGACTTCCGCCAGTTCGATGATATGCCGGTAACTTACCCCTCCGAATTAGCGGCTGTTTATCAGATGAATGAAAGCGGTGTGATGGAATTACTGGACTTCAGCCTAACGAGACCCGCCGAGCCGCAGCCGCCGGAAGAGGGGACGGAAATCCCGGCCTCGCTCGCCACTTCAGCGATAAATCGGGACCTGGTGCTGAAACTGATCTTTCTTGAAATGTTAATTGTGACATACCTAGCCGTTCGAGATCCCCTGACTAGCCTGGTCCAGTTAGTCATACGCCCAATCCAGCGCAATTTACAAGCTGATATGCTGGTCGAGCAGACGGCCCGCGAGACGCTACGCACGAAATTCGGCGGTGCGATCATAGCGGACGATGTCGTAATGCCTAAAGACATAGCCTGCTTCGGCAGCATCGCACCCCGCCTAACTACCTTCGAGCTCTCGCCCCTGGAGCCGATCATTTCCGCTAGGGCTACCCAACCACTGACCGTTACGCCATTGACCCCGGGGCTCAATTGGTGCGCAGAACTTGTCTGGGGACAGTCTTCAAGCCCAGGTACGGTGATCGACGGCCTCTTCCAAGCTCCCCCAGTCAGCGCAATCGACGGCGATTTCATCCGCGTGAAAGTGACGGCTACCGATCCGCAGACAGGGTTTGCCGCCTCTGCCTTGATAACGGTGGTGACCAATGTGCTGAGCGTCAGCCCATTGGTTGAGTTGTGTGACGCCGAGGACCGAGTGCCGTTGAGCGCAGCGGGCGCCAGCGGCGCTGACCTGGAGTGGCGGATCCTGGGCGACACGCCTGAAGGCCGCTTGGCCAGCACCACCGCTAGCCACAACACCTACTTCGCCAGGCCCGACAGCTCTACATCCGAGCACCTGATTGAACGTATCGAGGTGTGCGACAAAGAGACCGGTCAGACGCGTCAGATATGCATCGTGACGCGCAGTAGAAGTGGCGCTTCGGTGGTGTTGCAAGCCATGGATCTGGCGAAGGGTACGGCCCAGTTGCAGTTGCAGCTCAACGCCAGCGACCTCGAGGCGGATTGGACGGTGTTGGCCGGCCCAGGTCGCATGGAGCAGAACCTCTACCACGCCGACCCGGCGAGCGCCGAGCGTTTCGCGATCGTCGAGGGGCGCTTCGAGTTTCCACCCTTTGGGGTCTTCACCAACGTCATCGTCCTTGCCTTGCCCTTGTTCGATCACGATCAAGCCTATCGAACGCTGTGCGCCGAGGTGACGGGCGTGGCGGGTTGACAGGTCGCTTGGGCGAACGCTTGCACTTAACGTACCGAATCAGGAGACGCTCATGTCTGGTAATTCATTAGGCGCATTGCTGGCCTGGATGCGTGATAACCCGAACCTCTCTGGGTGGGACTTCATCACTGCGTTTTCGGCCGGCCAACTGAATAGTCTGCTGCAGGCCCACCATGTGCAGCGGTGGTTGACTCACACGGCCATTGATGACCTGACTGGGACTCTGCAGATCGCCAATACCAAACTGACCTACCACTTGTTCGGGTACCGGCTGGGCCCTGCAAGCCTGGTGCCTGGCCAGGCGTCCTGGCAGACGCCGCGCCTGACCCAGGCAGTCGCCATGGAAGGGGGGTTGCTGGTAGCTACGGAGCGTGGCGAAGTGACTGCGCTCAGTGCCCACGATGCCTTGGATGCCTTGGCCCTGCAGTATCGCTTGCCTGTTGCCAGCGACGGCCCACGCCTGAGTGTGGACTTGGCTCAGATCGAGCAGGTGCACTTCGCATTGAGCGATCAGGTGGCAGGCAGTGAGGAGAGCACAGCGTTCATCCGCGCATTGTTCAATGCCCTGCCCGAGAGCAAGCGTGTCAGTACGCTGTTCGACTTCCCCAGTGTGCCTGGCAACCGCTTCCTGGGTGTGCGCCAGCTTGCTCTGCGTACCCATGACAGCAAGGCCGATGGCCAGCTGGCAGTGGTGCTGTTCGCATCGCTTGAACAAGGGCCGACCGGCAGCTTACCTAGCGACCGGTCGAATTTTCCGTTCCTGCTGCCCGACGACCTGCCCGGCGATGTGCCAGCCAATGCCTGCGTGTTGCTGTCCAGGCGCGTCCTGCACCGGGCGGCCTACGCCAATGGCTTGACTGGGATGTTCGATGCTGCCGCGTTCAGCTATACCCACGCGGGCCAGGTATTGACTGAGATGCGGGCGACCTCCGGTGTGCTGCGCGGGGCTCGTAGGCAGGTGCGCACACGTGATTTCATGTTCAACTGCGAAGCATTCGAAGTGCCGGCGGCGGGCGGAATCGAGCCCTTGGGCGCGTTGTTCGACGACGATGGGGTGCAGATGACGTGGCGTTCGCAGTTCGCGCTGAAGTGCTCCTATACCCGGCATGACTCGCAGTATCCGCAACTGCTGGCAGTAACCTTTGCGTTCACCATGTCGCACCGCTTCGACCTGTGCCTGGCGACCCCGGCCGAGGACGCCGGTGGGCTATTGCTGGGCTATTTCCACTGGCCCTTGGGTGTTATCGGCGAAGTCACCCCAGTATCGGGCATGCCCACCTTGCCGGCAGCTGAGGTGGCGCAAATCGAACACGCCGCCGGGTTGGTCCTCAAGCAGGCCATACTCGAAGGGCTTTCACGCAACCTGACGGCCTATGTTCCAGAGCAGTTGTTGGCCACCGCCTTGCTGCCCGGGGGCACGTCGTTGTTCGTGGAGCACGCCGAGTACCCCCATGGACTGGCGGCCTTCGTCAAGGCACAAGGCGCCGACGCTTTTCGCTTGATCGACGAGAATGTCCACTTGGCGGCAGGTGCATCCCATGTGTTTCGCGTCTATCCCCCACAGGTCGGTGTGCGTTGGAGCGTTGCAATCTTGCCGGGCGAGCGGGGCGAGCCCGGCAGAATCGACCCGACCACCGGTGTCTACACGGCGCCGCCACGGCATGCGATTGACGAGAATGGGGTGAAGATAAGGATAACCGTCACTCAACCCTCCACCGCAATACAGCAGGTTGGCTTGATCACCGTGTTGCCTCACGCACTGACCGTCAATCCGTTGATCCAGGTGTGTTGGTCGGAAGATCAGGTGGAGTTGTCGGCCGGGACCACCGGCGAGCAGCTTGAGTGGCAAATTATCAACCCGCGTCCAGGCAGCGGTACCTTGGACGTCGTGGAAGGGGCGCCGTTCAAGCGCACCTACATCGCCGGTGCCCAGGTCGCGGACCTGCACTATGTGCTGGACGAGGTACAAGTGCGCGACGTGACCAGCGGGCAGGAGCGCTCACTGCATGTGCTGGTCCGGCAAAAACCATCGAGCCTCACCCTGACGTGTACGCCACTGGCTGCCGGGCGTCGGCAGTTCACTGCGATGTTCAATGGGCAGCCCATGGCCGACGTGAATTGGCGCGTGGCCCTCGGACCGGGCCATTTCGTGCAGCGTGGCCGTTATGAGCCAGGCTCGAACGATGGTGAGCGTTTCCTGCTGGTGTTCGCCGACCTGGACTCCCCCTTCGGTCTTTTGGAAGGGCACCTGATCGTGGTGCTCGATGAGCGTTGGCCGGACGCGGTATGGGTCGGGTCCGAAACCACAACGCACTCAGACATAGATCCACGAGGATAGATCATGGCCTATTCAAAAAGACAAATGCTTGAGCGGCTGGGTAAAGGTTCCGCGACCTTGGGCTGGGGTGCAGTGGCGGCCTATAGCCGGTCCAGGCTTAACCGCTTGCTGATGCAACAATATCAGCAGCGCTTGGATACACTGAGCTTTCTGCCGCCCTTCAACGATGAGTTGGCGTTCACCGGCGCGCGTGCGGCGGTCATCGAGCTGGAGGGACTGGAGTTCGGTGCACCGCGACTGTCGTTCATCAACGCTTCTTTGACCAATTCGCGGGCGCGGTTGATCATGAACCTGATCGCAGGGCGCTGCACCACCGTGCAGCTGAGCGATGGCGCCTTGATCAACACGTTCAACGTGACCGAGGCCATGGGCTATACCCTGGAGATTGACCTGGACCTGATGCTGGTCACAGGCGAGGTCGATCGCCATGGCCGGGTTAGCCTGGACCTCGCCCATGGCAGCAGCCTGCGCTGCAGTTTGCTGCAAGACCAGCCAACCCTCAACGAGCAACTGGTGACAGCGCTTGAAACCTGGTTTCATGGCCTGCCTGCACGCATGACCCAGTTCGATCTGGGGATTGTTGATCTTCAAGGCTATCACCCACTGAGCCCACGGCGTTTCATCATCCGCACCCAGGCAGCGCCGGGCGCCAAGTTGAGTCAGGCTGTCAATCAGGGCGATGGCGCGGTACTGGTGTTCATTCGTGTGAGTGCCAACAGTGCCGACGGTTACTACCCCGACAGCAGTTACCCTTACCTGATCCCCGATGGTAACTACTCAGCCAGTTTGCTGTTGGACCGTTCGTTGACCAGGTATGCAGACGGTCAACAACTGGAAATACTCAATAGCCTGTTGTTTCCTGGCACCTATGCCTTCGTGGAGGCCGAGCGCCATGAGCCCTTCGACATGCTGGTGCTGGGCAATATCGACCCGCTGGTTACCACCTATTCGGTGGAGCCCGCCGAAGCGGTTATCAAGGCGGGCGAGGCGCTGAGTTTTACCTTGCATGACGGCCAGGGCAGGGCCGTAAGCGCTAGCCGTTGGCATGCAGTAAGCCTGCACAGCCACTTGCCGCAAGGGCATGGGCAGATCGACTCAAAGGGGCGCTACAGAGCGCCCAGCCCCCAGGACATTGGCCACCAGAGCCTGACCGTGGTGGTGACCGCCGAGCTCGATGGCACAAAGCCGGGCGAGGTCTTCGTCGCCTCCGCTCGCCTGCAAGTGAGTTTCGAGTCGCTAGCGACGTTTCCCAACGCTGCGAGTTACTGGCCAGACCAACAGGAGGTGATTCCTTTGGCTGGCTGGCAGAAGGATGCACAAGGGGTGCAGTGGTCGTTACTCGAACCGTTTCACGGTGAGTTGTCCGACCAGGACCAGCACCGTGCGCTGTTCGTACCCGACCGCGGGCCTGGCGTACGGCCACTGGTCGTACAACAGGTGCAGGCGCACGCCGGACAAGCTCGCGATGCGGCATTGGTGATGGTCAATAGCCAGCCGCTTTTGAGCCTGTACCCAGCCCATGTGGCGAATGTACAACATGGGCAAACTGCGCAACTGAGTGAGCCCGTGCAGTTCATGCCAGGCGCCGACCGCCGCTGGCGTGTGTTATCAGGGGAGGGCGAAGTTGACCAGACTGGCGCCTTCTCCAGCCGTGGCCAGCACAGTGGCACCAGCGTGGTGACGTGTGAGGTGGTGAGTAATGGCGTGGTGTTCGCCAGCGGCCATAGCGTTGTGCAGCATAGCGACCTGGAAATGGAAGGCAGTTGGAAAGAGCTGAATCAGTTCACGGTCAGGGTCATGAGCGGCCAGGATGGCAACCGCCAGGGCCGCCAATTCAACAATGGCTTCCAGCAGCTGGAACTGGAAGTCTATGTCGAGACAGCTCAGGTCAATGGTAAGGACTACCCCTTGAGCGTGACCGAATTGGCAACGCTGGGGCTTTACCACGAACGCACGCCTGAGCGCGTGAGCACGCTTGCCCTGGAACGCGAAGGCATCGAACTGGGCGATCCTGAACTCTGGGCGGTCAGTACCCGACCCAATCGCTTTCACCTGGCGAACGGGCGCGCGGCGGCTGCCGCGCCCCGGCGTGCAGTCACTAACCGCGAAAGCATTGTTTACCTGTACTTGCACTGCCGAGCGGGCGCTGGGCAGACCCGGCAATTCTATGCGGGTTTCCAGGCCGATTCCAAACAGATGCATTATTCCACCGACACCACCGTGCATAACGCGAGGATCGAAGTGTCGGCGGCGCAGTTGCAGGTGCTCGAGAACGACTACAGTTTCACGCGCCAACGGGTCGATGGCGGCGGCGGCAATAATGAGCAAGATGATTTCGATTTCTTCCTGACGACCATTGATTACTGGACGTTCCGCTACGCGCACGCCAAATTCGTATCCTGTGAAGTGCTGGGTATGGAAGGAAATCGGGTGTCACCGCTTACAACACCGAACATTTCGATGATCACGTGGGAAGGGCCCAGCCAGAATGACCGGATGTTCAGCTACACAGGGCTGATTTTCCATGACTCTCTTGAACCTTACCCTGAGACTGTAGAGTTTGATACTGCCATGGAATCCATTCGCAAAGATCTTGAGTTGGACGCGCTGCCAGTTGATCGACGGTGGTATGCCTCTGGGTCATTGGTGCTGGTGAACTTGCGCCGGGAAGATGTTTACAGGCGCACTCTCCAGGATTGGGTAAAGCGGTGGTTGACACCATCGCTGGTCGTGTTGCTGCGTGACGAAAATGGCAACAGCCACTACCGTCGCTTCAGTTACTTGTCAACCAGTAAGCCTGAGCACCGTAATTACCTTGATCACATCAGCGTTTCGCCGAACGTTCTGAACGCGCCCCAGCGCGCCGTATTGACCTTGCATAATAACGCTTGAATGAAAGGGGTCGACGATGAAAATCCAGTACTTGATGGTGCCAGTGCTATCGCTGCTCCAGGCGTGTAGTCATGGGACCGATGCGGTAGCTGCACAAGACTACGGCAGGTTGCTGATTGCTGAGCGTTATGAAAATCAGTCACCTGTCAATTCCTGTTCCATCCCGATACCGGCGCCAAGTGATTCGATGCACACCTATAGATTAGAAAATCACGGTTGTAAGAGGAACTCGGATTATTTTTCCATGAGCAACGTCGCCTCGGCGGTGGAGATACGGTTCTATGATCAAGTTGATTGTAAAGAGGTGCCTGTGAAGCCTGTGCATCCGCCCCGTGAAAACAATTGGACTGCCCACGTCGAAACGATAAAACATCCGACGACCACCCGGTGGGTAAAAATGACTGAAGTGCGAGACACGCCGGTCCGCGGTATTGTGGTAGCGGGTGTCCAATTACTTAAAAAAGAAGTGATTTCTACCATCGTTCCTCCATGGGAGCATCAACTCAGCTGCGTAAAGATTCGTAATCTCCCATAGCATCCAACCCACTGTTACCGCCAAGGCCGGGGGGCACCATGTCCGTCAAGCACTCACTCCATTCCAACGCCTTCAACTTCATGAGCTTCATCCAGGGCGGTGTCGATCCGCGCACCGGGCAATACACGATGAAGATCGAACTGCCCGACCTCTGTGCCAATACGTTGCTGGGCCCGGAATTCACACCGACGTTGTCATTCTCGCCCCTCAATATCATCGACTCCGGCTACGGCGCTGGCTGGACGCTCCAGTTATCCCAGTACACACCGGATAACCAGGTGCTGGCCTTGGGCACAGGCGAAACGTACCGCATCACCGACCGGAATGCGCAGCCGATGGTGCTGGCAGAGCAGAAACTGGTCAATTTCAAGGTCTATCGTGACAGTGATGATGCCTTCAGGATTGAGCACCGCTCGGGCTTGGTAGAGATACTGACTCGCCAAGGCAGTAACCAGGCTCCGGTATTCTTGCCGGCTCGGCTGTTCTCGGCCCAGGGCCAGAGCCTGGCTTTCACGTATCGGCTGTTCAACAGCCAGCATCCGGTACTCGACTCCATCAGTGACGACACTCAGCAGAACGATGGCAAGCGCCGTATCCTGTTCCAGACCGCTCGCACGGCCAATGCCGTCGTGTTGAAGCTGCACCCGTTCGTCGGTGCAGACGGAGCGCCCCTGGTCACCTACGACATGCAGCTCAAGGAGGATGATCAACGGGTCGAGCGCATCAGTGTATTGGGCGAAGCGCAGGGCAAGCAGGTCGAACAGGCGCGGTGGGATATGATGTACGTACGTACACACGGTCACCTCTGTCTGAGCCGTGTGACTACGCCAACGGGAGCAGTGGAAATGCTCTCATACGCTGATGCCGGTCACCAATTCCCTGCTGGCAGCGGCCGGCCTTCGCCGCTTCCTCGGGTCACCCGGCATCAAATCGAACCCGGGGCAGGGCAGCCTTTGGTGGATGTGGACTACCGCTACCCTGGCGCGCACAACTTCATAGGTGGCGGCACATCGCTGCCATGGCGCGACGATGGCTTGGATAACCTCTACAAACTCGCCGACAGCGATACCTACGAGTATCAGAGCGTGGAGGTCTGGAAACAGGAAGGCCAGGAGATTCGTAGCATCACCCGCACCTTCAACCGTTACCATCTGCTGACTGAAGTAAAGACCCTGCAAGGCAATTGCCAACAAACCTCTGCCACGGGATACACCATTAACGCAGGTGGCTTCCACCGCCAGCCGCCCACGTTCCAGTTGCCCACCGAGGAAACGCGCCGGTGGGTGGTGGTCGGCAGCGAAGTACCCGCGCGTTCGGAATCGGTTATCAGTACCTACGATAACCATGGCAACGTCTTGACCCGCAAGGAAGCCAACGGCATCGAGGTGCGCAACGAATGGTTCCAGGCGGCGGAGCAAGAAGGGCATCCGCACGACCCCAGTGGCTTTGTGCGGCACCTCAAAAGCACGACCACCTATCCGGCCAGCGACGGGCAGGGCTTGGCACCGGTGCTCAGCCAACGTTTCAGCTATGTGGCCTATGCGCCGCTTGACGACGCCGAGCAGCCCGGTCCAAGGTTGACGGTGCCGTGGTTCGAAGTCGAAAGCGAAACGCTGGTCGATGTGGACGATGGCGAGCGCTGGCTGGAGTGCACGCGTTATGAGTACGAACATCAGGCAGCCAGCTGTATGGGGCGGGTGAGGGAAAAAACCGTGCAGTACCCCGCAGGACCGGAGGATCCACCCGAAGCGACCCTCGATACCGTCACCCATTATGACTACTCTACGCCACTGAGCACCTACACCCGGCAGAGCGTCTTGCACACGCTTGAGACGCTGACCGGGTACGACGGTGAGGTCAAGCAGACCACCCTGGAGCATTCGCTGCACACCGGCCAGCCGCTGCTCAACCGCGATGACAATGACGTCGAAATCCGTTACGAGTACGACGCGTTGCAACGGGTGACCCAAGAGACGGTAGCGCCGGGCAAACCCCACGAAGCCACTCGACGCTATACGTATTTCTTGCGAGATTCCGCTAACGGTGTGCCCGAACAGTGGCAGTTTGACGTCAAGGGCGTAAAGACCATCACCTATCTGGACGGCCTGAACCGGGTGGTCGAGGAACAGCGCATGGACGTCGATCACCCTCTGCTCGGCGAAACGCTGCGCCAGACCTACCGCGCCGGGTACGACGCACTGGGTCAGATGCAGACGCAAACCGAAATCGACTGGCTCGGCGATCAGCAGCTGGAACTGACCAGCACGTTCGAGTACGACGACTGGGGCGAGCAGGACTGCGTGGTTGGGCCAGACGGCGTGCGCGAGTACACGCGCACTGACCCCGTCGGTACCCCTGCTTCCAAAGGCCCTGTTATCACCCAATGGCGTGAGGTACTCGACGAGCAGGGGAACCTCGTCTCCAGCGGTATCACCGTTACGTGGCTCAACCTGTTCGATAAACCCACGCGTATAGAACGCTTTGCGCCTGGCAAGCTGGAGCCAGCTGACGCCATCAGCCTGCAACGCAATCAGTACGACGGGCTCGGGCGCCTGTTCGAGGAGAGCGTAGGCATGGCGGGCAAACCTCAGCGTGTCAATCGATACACCTATGACGCCTTCGAGCGCTTGGTGATCCACACCCTGCCCGATGCTGCCCAAGTGCGGCGAAGCTTTGCCGCCCATAGCCGCGAAGACCTGCCCACGCGTATCAGCGTATCGAGCAGCCGCGGCGGCGATCAACTACTGGGTGAACAAGGCTTCGACGGCCTGAACCGGCGTATCAGCGCCACGACCGGGGGGCGCCTGCAGCGCTTCGAGTACGGACCCGGCCAGCGCAAGCCGTGCTGGGTAACCATGCCCAGCGGCGAGCGTGTCCATTACGAGTACCAGCCCAGCCTCAGCGAGCAGCCTACGGTGCGTACGGTCGGCGGCGTCACCACCCGCTTCACCCACGATCCACAAAATGCGCGCTTGATCGACTGTGAAATCCCTGACCTGCGCTTGACTCGGGATCATTTCAGTAATGGGGACGTGAAAGTGGAAAGGCGCTGGGTTGAGGGCGAGGCTGCGCCTTTCGAGATGCGTTACGACTACAGCTATCGCAGCCGTCTGCTGGAGTACCAGGATGTGCTCGGCCAGGTTCAAAGCAACGACTACGATGCCCTGGGGCAGCTGAAACGCACCACCTTGTACGCCGCACTAACCGACCAGCCGTTGCTTCAGGCCCACTTCAGCTACGACCTGTTTGGTCGCCTGCACACCACGACCACCCGGGACATGGCCAGTGATCAGGCGCTGCGTACGCAACTGCGGTATGACCCACATGATCGCGAAGACCTACGCACCTTCGAGTTCGGCCGCTTTGCGCTGGACGAGGATACGGGCGAGTGGGTCTTCGTGGCCGAGCATACTCAGACCCTCAGCCAAGCTTATGATGACGTCGACAAGCTCGTCCTGCGGGTACTGTCCGATGAAACCGGTGTGCTACGCGAAGAATCCTACAAATACGATTTGCGCGGACGCCTGACCGACTACAACTGCGCGGGCGAGCAATGTCCGATTGACCCCTATGGCCAGCAAATCAAGACTCAACTGTTCCGCTTGGATGCGATCGACAACATCGACCTGTTGACGACCACTGCGGCCGACAATAGCCGTTCGCGGGTCATCTACAAATTCGAAAATGCCGCGGACCCAGCGCAGTTGACCTCCATCGAGCATTCATCTCTGCCGGCGGTGCAGCTGCGCTATGATGCCAATGGCAACCTGATCCAGGACGAAGCCGGCCGTACCCTGACGTACGATGCGTTGAACCGGCTGCAGAGTGTCGATGGACCCACCGGTGCTGCTCGCTACCATTACGATCCCGAAGATGTACTCAGCGGTATGAGCCAGTAGAAGGCGCATAGGCGGGGTAGGGCATCGAAGCGCAGTTCAGCGGTAGCGAATGGTGAAGTTGAGTGCTCCGTTGGCGTCACCCGCACGCACGGCGGTGGCCGCTTCCACCTGAATGAACTGCGCACTGAAACGCAGCGGCGTGGTGCCATCGGCCAGGGGTCTCAGCGGCACCTCTTTGTTCAATGCCAGGGGCGTGCCATCTTGCTTGAGAATTCGTATGCCTACGCCTCGCGCCGACGATGTGGTAGTCAGTGAAAAAATACCTTCCAGGGGCGAGCCGATCGGAATTGAACCATTGATGCCGGTGAGCTCGATGGTGGCGTAGGTGTTGTGCTCAGGGTCGACCTCACAGCCGCTGAGCGTGATGGTGAAGGGTTCTGCCGGCGTGGTGACTCCGGGCGCGCTAAATCGCGAGCGCTCCCACTCGCCTAGCTTGACCGGGTTAGGGCTGACGCCTGTGCCTGCCAGGCTGCACTCGCTGTTGACCACTTCGGCTTGCAAATAATAGGTCAGCGCCAAGCCAACGGTCGGTTCATCAAAGTACCCTGTGAACATGCTCGTATCGAGTTTGTGGATGCCGGGCGGAATTGGCCCGGTCTTGTACAGGGTCACGTTGTTTTCAATGAATCTCAGCTGAAACGCTGACGTGTTCTCGGCATCGTGATAGGCAGTAAACGGCACCAGCGGCGGGTTGCGCCCGTAAGGTATGAATGTTGTCGGACCTTGGTCACTGAATGGCCAACCCAACTCGATACGTGCACCAATACCCGGGATATTGGTTTGCAAGATCGGGCTGCCATCGATGGTATGGATGGGGAGCAACGGGCGTACCGGTTCAAACTTGAAGTGCCAGCGCGTCCCGCGGTTAAAACACTCCAAGAGGCTGTTCGCCTCGTTATTCGTGAAATCATAAACGTTGAAACCGCCCAGTTGGCGACCTACCTGGGCATCGCGCGGCACATGCACGGTACCGATTTTACGAATGAACGTCATTGGGCCTGTTGGGTATTTATCGTACCACCAGCAGGCCTTGCTTTTGACTTCGGAGGCGGCCACTGCTGGCTGGCTGCTGATGCTTAGCACCAACGCAGCGCACACTGTCAGGTATTTCATCATTGGGACTCCTTCACAGCCCAGCCTGTGCTCAGGCTGGGCGCTACAAACATAGGGCCTAGCCGCAGACCAGCGATAGCAGGTGATAGCCTTGCTGAGCAGGCGAGTCTTTGGGGTCAACTGCGACTTGGCACATGCCGTCCTCATGCTCGTTCCAGCGCACGCTCAACACCTGCGCCTGGGTATGCGTGGAAAGCATGACTTGGCCCGCCTGGCCGACGATGCCCAGCTGCTTGCCCAGGCTGTCGACTACTTGGGCGCCGAAAGGCAACGGTCTGCCTTGTGCAGTACGCAGCGTCAGCACCAAGCGGGTCACGCGGCGGGCCTCGAAGCGGTGCTTGACCACGGCGCCTCGGCTTGGCACCACGCGTGCCGAACCGTTGTCGATTTCCACCTCCGGGCCGAGGCGGTCGGTCTGCAGCACCAGACTATTGTTGCGGTAGGGTTGCAGGTGCGGTACCAAGGCAAAGCCCTTGGCATTGGTCAGCGCTCCGGTGGCATTGCGCACACCCACATCCGCAATGTCGGGGACCTCGATCAGGGCCGCCGTATCCCCAAGGTACGGGCCAACGGCCAAGCCATCCTCATGGAACAACAACGCACCACTGGCATTGAGGGAAAGGCTGCGGTAATCACCGGCTTCGGTGAAACCTGCGCCCAGCGAGCCACTGCGGCCTTGGTGCGCGATGCTCAATGCTGCGGCCTTCTGCTTGTTTTCGTTCTGACTGAGGCTGGCGCTGTAGCTGATGGGGTACTGTGTGCTGGAACCGTTGAGCGTGGCACGCTGACTGTGGCCCTGGTTGTTGCTCAGCGCATCGAAGGACGCCGTGGCGCTGTGACCGATGTCCAGCGGCATACTCAGCGTCAGGCCGAACAGGCGTTGGGACGGGAAGTCGTCGTTCAATGACTGGGAGGCAAACAGGCTGTAGTTGACCCCGCCATGGTGGGTTGTGAAATTGACCTGATACTGACGCTGGGTGGTCGAGCGTTGCCAGTAGTCTTGCTGCGAATAGGTCAGGCTCAGGCCGCTGCGCTGCCCCACAGGCTGGTGAACGGCCGCTTCCAGGCGGCTTCGACGGGCTCCCATGAAGCTGTCTTGTCCGCTATGTTCACGCACGGCTTCGTCGAAGTCGCGGTATCCGCGGGTCGAGTAACGATAGCCGGCAAAGCGCAGGGTGGTCTGGCTGGCAAAGGTCTTGCCATACCTGATCGCGTGGCTTTGGCCTTGTTGGTTGCCAGAGGCCGCTTCGCTGTTGGCCTGGGTGATGTCCAAGCCAAGCGCGCCCCAATCGCCTAAATCCTTGCCCAGGCCGATATTGGCGGCGTGGTAGTAGTGGCTGGCCATCAGCCCACCGTAGAGCGTGGTGTTCCACGGCATGCCCACTGCGGCGGTGGATTGCCATACGGTCGGGCGGTCGAAGCTAGCGGCTGGGTTGTAGCGACCCACGGCAATGCTGTAGCGCCACACGCCTTCACGCAACAGGTTGCTGAGCGTGGCATAGGGCTGGGTGTAGCGTTGTACGCGGCCATCGTCCTCGGTCAGGACAATATCCAGCTCACCGCTGCCGCCTGGGCTCAAGTCGTCGATGGCATAGGGCCCAGGGCTCACGTAAGTGGTGTAGATCGGATACCCGTTCTGCCACACCTCGAGCTTGGCCCGGGTTTGCGCCACGCCACGGATGATCGGGGCGTACTGCTGCAGCGTGTCGGGCAGCATGCTCGTATCCGAGGCAACTTGGACGCCAAGCAGAGGAATACCGCGAAAGACATCGCTGTCGAGAAACGTTTCGCCGATCGTGAGATTGCCGCGCAGCCCTGCGATACCTCGTTGTGCGTAGGATTGGGACCGGCTCCAGCGTGTTGCACCCGTACCGTTTTCGCGCCATGCCTGGCTGCTGCGCAGCCGCCAGGCGCCAAGGTTGACACCGCTGTTGATGTTCAGGTCAGCGCTCGAATAACGCCCCGAATAGCGGTTGTGGCCTTGGTAGGTGGAGGCTTGGTAATTGATGAAGGCTGCGTTGATGCCGTGGTCCCACTGCGCAGTCTCCACCTGGCTGGCCAGATCACGGCGCATGGCGATCTGTGGCACCGACAACGTCAGGCGTAGCGTTGCGGCATCGAACGTCGATGTGGCGCCTGGAATGACGGCAGGCAAATCCAGGCAGGTCGCCGTGGCCAGTGTAGGATCCTGCAGGCTTTCGAGCCGCACTCCCATGCCGACGAGCAAGGGCCCGGGCAAGCAGGCGTCCAGGCGCTCGTCTTGCAGGATGAACGTCAATTCATGGTTGCCCACGAACTCCAGGTTGAGCACGACATCGACCCGGTAGCGGCCAGGCGGCAGCGAGGTCGAGTCGGCAAGGGCGTCCAGTGCGATACTCGACACGCTGTCAGGCTGGGTACCGGCCTGGCGCAAGAAATGCGCATCGAACTGCATTGCAGGTTGGCTGTGGGAGCTGGCATGGGCGACTGGCAGCCAGGGGCTGATGCCGATTAGCAGGCACAAGCAGGCGCCGCACGGGCGTCCGGGCGTGATTAATGGCATGGAAAGTTCCTCGCCTATGACGGCAAGCTAGGGGCGATTGGCGATAGGCAGGGTGAAAGGCTTGGTGTAGCCACCGAAGTCATTGATGATGCTGAACCTGGCCTGCAGGTCAGGGCCAGGCCGAACTCCGTCCAGCGGCAAGTAGTGATCGCCAAACGGTGGCAGCATCGGAAGGTTTTCCAACTTGCCGGAACGCTGCGCACCGACCACCTCCAGCTGACTGAAGGTGACGTGGAACGGGGTGGGGTTGTGTGCCCTGAGTTGCGTCTGGCCGTTGGCCGAATGCAGTGAAAACTGCAAGTGGTTTGCCTGGGTGGCAGGGCTGCCCTTGAGCTGGTGGGGCCGGTAAAACAGCTTCAGACGTGTACGCAGCGCGATGTTCAGGGTGTTGTACTGGCCTGGCACGGCTTGCGGGATTTCCTGGAGGTTCAGGAAAAACAGGCTTTCTCTGTCTTCGGCCAGATCGTTGGGCAAGGCGCTGATCTGCAACAGTTGCTCCTGACCAGGATCGAGGCGAAACAACTGCGGTGAAGGCATCAGCGGCACTGCGGTGACACTGTCGTCAGCCTGGGTATTGATCCAGACTTGCGCTGCATACGTCTGTTTACTGGGGTTACGCACCACGACGGATGTGCTGCGGCTGTCGCTTGGGTAAACGATCCGCGTGTTGCTCAATGTGAGCGCAGCCTGACTGCTGCCAACGGGCAGGATAAGCAGCAATGCCGCTGCGCAGGTGCTGAATATCGCGCGCAGCGAAGCCGCCCGTACTGAAAAACCTGGCATTGAAAGTCGTCCTCTAGACCAGGTGCGCAACGGCACCTGGACGCGATGGGGGTACAGGGTGTGAGCCCGGCCTGTAGCCGGGCTCGGCAGGTCAGATGATGTCGACGGTGAAGTGAATGCTGGCCGACGCTGCGCCTGGCAACACAGGTACGCTGGTTGCGCGGTAGGTCGCGTGGAACACCATGCGAGACTGGCCCGTATCATTCAGGTCGTACTCGGCCGATGCGCTACCTGGGGCGACCGCACTGCCAGTGCGGTCACGCAGCGCGATGGCTACGTTCTTGGCACCATCGGAAGTAGGGGTGACCGCGAAATAGTTGCCACTGACATCGGCAGTGCCCTCGAAGGTGACGGTGGCTTTGTTGCTGCTGAAACCACACACCGCGCCCTCTTCCACTACCAGTGCGAAGGTGCGTTGGTTGTACTCTTCACCACTGGCCTTGAAGGCGCTGGCTGGCAGCTCACCCATCTCCACGGAGCTGCCGATGGCGCCGGAAGGTGGCGAAATGATGATCGGGCAAGTGTCGGCAGTGATTTTGCCGTCAAACATTACAAGGCCTGTGTTGGCGTTTGCCGACGTGCCAATGGCCGTCATGAGGAAGCCGAGCGATGCGGCCAGGAGAGACGTTTTCATAAGGATCCTTGTTCGAGTGACTAATATTAAATGACTGAAAGGTTAATTGAACGCCAGTGGTATTGGTGTTCTTTAACTTCGGCGCGAATTTTATAGAAGTCACTTTTTTAGTTGCAAGGATAATATGAGTTCGATGTTTGTTATATTTTTTAACTATAAGACTATGTATTAGTTGTGTGTTGATTTTTCTGAGGGGCGGGGGAATTTTTTTCGAGTTAATAATTGAGCGGTGTGGCGCAATAGGCCTATTCTCTACAAAGAGTAAGAAAGCGTGAATACGGCATCAGCTGAAGGCAACGTATTAATAAGAACACGTTCCATGGGAGGACGAGGTATCCCACGTCCGGCGTGGGATACCTGGGTGAATCAGTGGCTACTGCCTTGGCGTTGTTGGCTCAGCAGCTGCTTGTGCTGATGCCAGTCAAAGGGTTGACCGCTTTCCTGCGCTGCGAAGCGAAGCTCCTCGAGCTGTTGATACATATCCAGCTCTTCATCAGGCATGAAGTGCAGGCAATCACCGGCAAAGAACCATAGCAGATCGCGGGGCACCAAATGTGCGATTTGCGGGTAACGCTGAATCACTTGGCAGATCAAGTCCTGGCCCAGGTACTGGCTTTGCAGTGGGTCTTGTGGCAACACGGTCAGCAGTTCGTCAAAGCGCTCGAGGAACAGGGTATGGCTTTCTTCCGGCACCTGCTCCGCTTCGCCCAGCGCCACGAGGATGGTGCGCAGGTGCTGCAGCAATTGCAGGTGGTATTCCAGGTGTGGGTTGGCCATGGCAGGGGTCCTCGGTATGGCTGAAAGGGGGGCGGAGTATACGCCTCCCTTGTCGTTCGGAAAGACTCAGCGCACTTTCCCGGGTTCGGGTGTCAACTGCACCTTGTCAAAGGCATCCACATCGATGACCTTGCGCCGCGCCTGTTCAGCCGCGTGCAGGCGTTGCCCCTCGTCCGGTTGCAAGACGCCAGCCTCGACCGCTGCATCGATGGTCGACTGGCCAGGCGCAGGGCGGACATCGCCTTGCTTGAGCGCCTGATGCAAGGCCTTGCTCAGCGGTGCCGTGCTGTCGAGCAGATCGCTGGCCTGCTGGAGGGCGGCAACGGGGTCGTTCTCGCCCTGTGGGCGGTAGCAGCCGGCAAGCAGTTCTTCCAGGGCCGGATCACCCTTTCTACGGCCGATCAGCTGAGCCACTTGGGCATCGAGTTCGTCACTGGGGCCGGTATGGCGCCGACCGAAAGGGAACACCAGTACGCGCAGTGCACAGCCCACGAAGCGATTGGGGAAGTTATCGAGCAGCCGATCCAGGGCGCGTTCGGCTTGCCCCAGACTCTCTTCCAAGGCCCAGCGCAACAGCGGCCGCAGGTGCTCGGCCGAGCCCTGATCGTGGTAGCGTTTGAGCGCTGCGCTGGCCAGATACAGATAGCTCAGTACATCACCCAGCCGCGCGCTCAGTCGCTCGCGGCGCTTGAGTGCACCACCGAGCAGCATCATGGAGAGGTCGGCCAACAGGGCAAATGCCGCCGCCTGGCGGTTGAGGGCGCGGAAGTAGCCTTGGCTCAGGGCATCGCCGGGCACCTGCTCGAAGCGGCCCAGGCCCAGTCCGTAGATCAGGGTGCTGGCCGCATTGCCCGTCGCAAAACCAATGTGCTTGGCCAGCAAATCATCGAACTCCACCAGCGCCTGGTCCTGGTCCTGGCGCGCGGCCAGGGCCATTTCCTTGAGTACGAACGGATGGCAGCGTATGGCGCCCTGGCCGAAGATCATCAGGTTGCGCGAGAGGATGTTGGCCCCCTCGACGGTAATGAATATGGGCGCGCCCTGCCAGTTGCGGCCCAGGTAGTTGTTGGGGCCCATGATGATGCCCTTGCCGCCGTGCACGTCCATCGCGTGCTGGATGCATTCACGGCCGCGCTCGGTCAGGTGGTACTTGAGAATCGCCGACAGCACCGACGGCTTCTCACCCAAATCCACGGCCTTGGCCGTGAGCATGCGGGCGCTGTCCATCAACCAGGCGTTGCCGCCGATGCGTGCCAACGATTCCTGGATACCCTCGAAGGCGGCCAAGGGCACGTTGAACTGCTCGCGGATGTTCGCGTATTGGCCTGTGACCAGGCTGGTGTACTTGGCAGCGCCCGTGCCAACTGCCGGCAGCGAGATGGAGCGGCCTACCGACAGGCAGTTCATCAGCATCATCCAGCCTTTGCCGAGCATGTCCTTGCCGCCAATCAGGTAGTCCAGGGGGATGAACACGTCCTTGCCACTGTTGGGGCCATTCATGAAAGCCGCGCCCAACGGCAGGTGGCGTTTGCCGATCTCAACGCCGGGTGTGTCGGTGGGAATCAGCGCCAGGCTGATGCCAAGTTCTTCTGTCTCGCCGAGCAAGTGGTCCGGGTCGTAAGCCTTGAAGGCAAGGCCCAGCAGGGTGGCGACCGGCCCGAGGGTGATGTAACGCTTCTCCCAGTTCAGGCGCAGGCCTATGACGTCTTCCCCCTTCCACTGGCCTTTGCAGATCACGCCAGTGTCGGGCATTGCCCCGGCGTCGGAGCCAGCGTGGGGACCTGTGAGGGCAAAGCAGGGGATGTCCTCACCGCGAGCCAGGCGCGGCAGGTAGTGATCGCGCTGTTCGTCGGTGCCGTAATGCAGCAGCAACTCGGCAGGGCCCAGGGAATTGGGGACCATGACCGTGGAGGCCAGGTCACCGCTGCGCGTGGCGAGTTTCATCGCCACCTGGGAGTGGGCGTAGGCGGAAAAGCCCTTTCCCCCGTACGCCTTGGGAATGATGAGGGCGAAGAACCCGTGATCCTTGATGTGCTGCCAGGCCTGCGGTGGCAGGTCCATGTCCTGGCCGATCTGCCAGTCGCTGACCATCGCGCAGAGTGCCTCGGTCGGGCCATCGAGGAAGGCCTGCTCCTCTTCGGTGAGCATTGGCGCAGGGTAGGCGAGCAGGGTACGCCAGTCGGGGCGGCCACTGAACAGCTCGCCGTCCCACCACACGGTGCCGGCATCGATCGCCTCGCGCTCGGTCTGCGACATGGGGGGCAATGTGCGCTTGAACCATTTGAACACCGGGCCCGTGAATACCTTGCGGCGCCACTCGGGCAGTAACACGAGCGCGGCGTTGAGCGCGATCACCAGCCACACCACAACCAACAGCCAGCCGGGGGCTTTGCTGAAGATGCCCATCAGCAGCGTGTAGACGGCAACGATGCCAAGTATCTGCAAGGGCGGCAGGCGCCGGTGCATGAGGTAAAGAGTGCCGATCACCAGCACTAGCAGCCACAACAGCAACATAATCACTCCTCCTTGGAACCAGGGGCTTGGCCATCCCACAGAGCTTAGACACCACGCTATGAACGGCACTGTCAGAACAGTGACAGGGTGTGGCAGCGTGAGTTTCAGTTCATGCTCGTTCTTGCCGGTATCTTCGCGCGTACAGCCGGCTAATGTCTGGAGTAGACTGCATGACCTGAGCATTCCTGAGGACGTCGTCATGCTGAAGATCTGGGGCCGCAAGAACTCGAGCAATGTGCGCAAGGCACTGTGGATTGCCCATGAGCTGGATCTGGATTTCGAGTCGATCGACGCTGGAGGCGCTTTCGGCGTGGTAGATGAGCCGTACTACCGCGCACGCAACCCAAATGGCCTGGTGCCTATGCTGGAAGATGGCGACCTGACCCTGTGGGAATCCAACGCCATCGTCCGCTACTTGTGCGCCGAATATGGTCAGGCGCAGGGCTGGTACCTGGACGATCCGCGCCAGCGCGCCCTGGCCGATAAGTGGATGGACTGGACCACCTCTTCCCTGGCGACCCCTTTCCGTCCGCTATTCTGGGGCATGCTGCGCACCCCTGAAGATCAGCGAGACTGGGTGGCGATCAATGCGGCGCACAAGCAGTGCGCACAGTTGCTGTCCATGGCCGATCAGGCCCTGGCCACACAGCCGTATCTGTCGGGAGAACACATTGGCATGGGTGATATCCCACTGGGGTGCTTCGCCTACGCCTGGTTCGAGATGCCCATCGAGCGTCCGGACATGTACCACCTCAAGGCGTGGTACGAACGCCTCAAGAGCCGCCCGGCCTATCAGGCTGGCGTGATGACTGCGCTGACCTGATCGAACACCGCAGCCGTTTCGATAGTCACTATCGATACACGTGACTGTACTTGTGCGGCCGAGCCTTGCACCATTGGCCGCACTCACTGCGCCAGTGAACCTGTCTGGCGTGTCCTGAACCCTATTCTTCGGTAAGTGACCCGCTATGAGTTCTGCCCTGTCCATCCGACAGCTGACCAAGACCTACGGCAACGGCTTTCAAGCCCTCAATGGCATCGACCTCGATGTTGCCGAAGGCGACTTCTTCGCCTTGCTTGGCCCCAACGGCGCCGGCAAGTCCACCACCATCGGCATCCTTTCTACCCTGGTGAACAAGACCAGCGGCACAGTCAACGTGTTCGGTCACGACCTGGACCGTGCGCCGTCTGCGCTCAAGCGCTGCCTGGGCGTCGTGCCGCAGGAATTCAACTTCAACCAGTTCGAGAAGTGTTTCGACATTGTCGTGACCCAGGCCGGCTACTATGGCATTGCGCCAAAAATCGCCAAGGAGCGGGCCGAGCAATACCTGACCCAGCTGGGCCTTTGGGACAAGCGCGATGTACCGTCGCGTTCGCTTTCTGGCGGCATGAAACGCCGCTTGATGATTGCCCGCGCGCTGATCCACGAACCGCGCTTGCTGATTCTCGACGAACCCACTGCCGGGGTGGACATTGAACTGCGCCGTTCGATGTGGAGCTTTCTCACCGAACTCAACGAGAAGGGCATCACCATCATCCTCACCACCCATTACCTGGAAGAGGCCGAACAGCTGTGCCGCAACATCGGCATCATCGACCACGGCACCATCGTCGAGAACACCAGCATGCGCAACCTGCTGGGCAAGCTGCACGTTGAAACCTTCGTGCTCGACCTCAAGCAGGACCTGGCCAGTGCCCCGGCCCTGCAAGGGTATCCTTGCCGATTGCTGACGCCTCATACGCTGGAAGTACAGGTGGACAAGGACATCGGCATTACCGCGCTGTTCAGCCAGTTGGCGCTGCTGAACATCGAGGTATTGAGCCTGCGCAACAAGACCAATCGACTTGAGGAGCTGTTCGTGTCACTGGTGGAAAAGAACCTGTCGAAGGTGGCCGTATGAGTGTGGAGCTGCGCACCAACTGGGTCGCCCTGAACACCATCGTCTATCGCGAGGTACGGCGCTTCCTGCGCATCTGGCCGCAGACCTTGCTGCCCCCGGCGATCACCATGGTCCTGTACTTCGTCATCTTCGGAAACCTGATTGGTCGGCAGATCGGCGACATGGGTGGGTTCACCTACATGCAGTACATCGTACCGGGGCTGATCATGATGTCGGTGATCACCAACTCCTACGGCAACGTGGTCTCGAGCTTCTTCGGTAGCAAGTTCCAGCGCTCGATCGAGGAGTTGATGGTTTCGCCGGTGTCGCCACACACCATCCTGGTGGGGTACGTACTGGGCGGAGTACTGCGTGGCTTGGCGGTAGGTGTGATCGTGACCATCCTGTCGATGTTCTTCACCGACCTGCAGGTGCATCACCTGGGGGTGACCGTGGTGGTGGTGCTGTTGACGGCGACCATCTTCTCGTTGCTAGGCTTCGTCAACGCGGTGTTTGCTCGCAATTTCGACGACATCTCGATCATCCCGACGTTCGTGCTGACCCCGCTGACCTACCTGGGCGGCGTGTTCTATTCGATCACCCTGCTGCCACCGTTCTGGCAGACCGTCTCGTTGGCCAACCCTGTGCTGCACATGGTCAATTCGTTCCGCTACGGCATTCTAGGGGTGTCGGACATCAGCATTGGCACGGCGATCACCTTCATGCTGGTGGCCACTGCCGTGCTCTACCTGCTGTGCGTGCGGCTGCTGGTCAGTGGCCGGGGCATGCGTGCCTGAAACGTTGCACCGGCATTGGCGACGACGCCATTGCCGGCCCACCCACCAGCGCCAGTACAGCAGGGTGCTGAAATAGCCGAGCATACCCAGCAGCACGGCGCAGACGATTGAACCGAGCAGGAAGGGTTGCCAGACCGTCGACAGTTGGTCGGTGATCCACTGGAAGGTCAATGTGTCGGGCAGCGCGCGTGGCGGTACCTGCATCAGCCAGGCACCGACCATGTATGTCACGAAAAACACCGGTGGCATGGTCAGCGGGTTAGTCAGCCACACCAGGCTGACGGCGATCGGCAGGTTACCCCGCAACGGAATGGCCAACGCAGCGGCCAGCAGCATTTGCGCAGGCATCGGGATCAAGGCGGCGAACAGGCCGACGCCCATGGCTCGTGCTACCGAATGACGGTTCAGGTGCCACAGGTTCGGGTCATGCAGCAACGTGCCGAAAAAGCGTAAGGACTTGTGTTCCCGAATACTGCTCGGGTCCGGCATGTAGCGTTTGAATAGTCGGCGCGGCATGGGGGCTCCCGGAGCGTTGACCGAGGCAGTATGCCCTGATTCCCGGTCGGCCTCGTTCAGAGTTTGTGACAATTGTTGAGCAAGCATTGCCGACAAGTGGGCTATGCCTCAGAGGTTGATTCAGCTTCTGGAGCTCTACCTCATGCGCACAGGGATGTTGGCGCTTGCACTTGGTCTGCTCAGCCTCGGCCTGGTGCCTCAACTGCCATCGGTCGGATGGCTGTTATTGCTTGCGGCGGGCGCTGTCGTCAGTCTGTTCACCCGCGGGTGGTTGCTGGGCGTGTTCCTGCTGGGCTTTTGCTGGGCCTGCTGGTCTGCCAAGCAGGCCATGGATGATCGTCTGGCGCCAGGGCTCGAGGGTCGCACGTTATGGCTGGAAGGGCGCGTGGTCGGCCTGCCGGCGCGCACCGCGCAAGGCGTTCGCTTCGACCTTGAGGGGGCGCATTCCCGGCGTGCCGAATTGCCGCAACGCCTGCAATTGAGCTGGTTTGACGGGCCACCGCTGCGTGCCGGCGAGCAGTGGCGCCTGGCCGTGACCCTGCAGCGGCCGGGCGGGCTTTTGAACCCCTACGGGCCTGACCGGGAGGCGCAGTTGCTGGCACGTCGGGTCGGCGCCAGCGGAACGGTCAAAGCCGGGGAGTTACTGACGCCCGCGCCAGCCAGCTGGCGCGATGCGCTGCGCGAGCGGCTACTGGCTGTCGAGGCCAATGGTCGGCAAGCCGCGCTGGTGGCGCTGGTGCTTGGCGATGGGGCAGGCCTGGCACGCGAGGACTGGCAGGCGCTACAGGCAACCGGCACCGTGCACCTGCTGGTGATTTCGGGCCAGCACATCGGCCTGGTGGCGGGTCTGCTCTACGCCGTGGTCGCGTGGTTGGCCCGCTGGGGGCTGTGGCCGGCCCGGGTGCCGTGGCTGCCTTGGGCCTGTGCGCTGGCCATGAGTGCGGCGCTGGCCTACGGCTGGCTGGCTGGGGCAGGGGTGCCAGTACAGCGCGCCTGTCTGATGCTGGCCGTGGTGCTGCTGTGGCGGCTGCGCTTTCGTCATCTGGGTGCGTTTCACCCCTTGTTACTTGCGCTGGTTGCCGTACTGCTGTTCGAGCCATTGGCAGCGCTGCTTCCAGGTTTCTGGTTGTCATTCGGCGCCGTGGCCACGCTCATCTACACCTTCAGTGCCCGGCTAGGGGCTTGGCAACCCTGGCAGGCCTGGACGCGAGCGCAGTGGGTCATCGCCGTCGGGCTGCTCCCAGTGCTGCTGGCGGTGGGCTTGCCGGTGAGCCTGAGTGCCCCGCTGGCCAACCTGGTGGCGGTGCCGTGGGTGAGCTTGGCGGTATTGCCGCTGGCGCTATTGGGCACCTTGTTGCTGCCCTTGGGAAGCGCAGGTGAGGCCTTGCTGTGGCTGGCAGGCGGCCTGCTGGATATCTTGTTTCGCGCCTTGGCGCTGGTCGCCCAGCAGCGCCCGGCATGGGTGCCTCCCGCATTGCCGTTGTGGGCCTGGCTGCTGGTCTGCCTGGGTGCACTGCTGCTGTTGCTGCCACGGGGTGTGCCGCTGCGTGGGTTGGGTGCGGTGATGCTCGTGGCGCTCTGGGCACCTCGCGAGCCTGTCCCGGATGGCCAGGTCGAGGTGTGGCAGCTGGACGTGGGCCAAGGCTTGGCGGTGTTGCTGCGTACCCGGCAGCACAGTCTGCTGTATGACGCAGGTCCAGCCAGGGGCGAAAGCGATCTGGGTGAACGGGTCGTGTTGCCCACCTTGCGCAAGTTGGGGGTCGACAGCCTGGATCTGCTGGTGGTCAGTCACGCCCATGCCGACCACGCCGGCGGTGCAGGTGCAATCGGGCGCGGGCTGCCGATCAGGCGGGCGATTGGCGGTGAGCCGCTGGAAGCGGTTCCGTTACAGCCTTGCGTCAGTGGCGAGCAGTGGGAGTGGGACGGCGTGCGCTTTTCCCTGTGGCGCTGGGCGGATGCGCGCACCAGCAACGACCGCTCCTGCGTGTTGCTGGTCGAGGCGTCGGGCGAGCGGTTGCTGCTGGCCGGGGACATGGAGGCGGGGGCCGAACGTGCGTGGCTGGCTGCCATGGACTCACCACGCATCGACTGGCTGCAGTCGCCTCACCACGGCAGCCGCAGTTCGTCGAGCGAAGCCTTCATCCGCGCTGCAGCCCCGCGTGGGGTACTGATATCCCGCGGGCGCAACAACAGCTTCGGGCATCCCCATGCACAGGTGGTCGAACGCTATCGCAGGCATGGCATGACCCTTCACGACACGGCGGTGGAGGGGGCGTTGCATCTGGTGCTCGGTGTGCAAGGAAAGGTCGAGGGTATGCGCAGCCAGCGTCGGTTCTGGCGTGACGCCAGGGGTGGTTAATGCTGATGAGCCCCTGGCGCGCCTATGGTAAAGTGGCGACCTTTTCCAGAGGGCTTCTACTGTGTGGGAATTGGTCAAGTCAGGCGGTTGGATGATGCTGCCGATCATTCTGAGTTCCATCGCCGCCATGGCTATCGTCGTCGAGCGCCTGTGGACCCTGCGCGCCAGTCGCGTCAGTCCGCCTCACCTGCTGGGCCAGGTGTGGATGTGGATCAAGGACAAGCAACTGACCAGTGACAAGCTCAAGGCCCTGCGTGCCGACTCGCCCTTGGGGGAGATCCTCGCGGCAGGGCTGGCCAACTCGCGTCATGGTCGCGAAATCATGAAAGAGTGCATCGAGGAAGCCGCCTCGCGCGTCATCCACGAGCTGGAGCGCTACATCAGCACGCTGGGCACCATTGCCACCATGGCGCCGCTGCTGGGCCTGCTGGGCACCGTGCTGGGCATGATCGACATCTTCAGCGCGTTCATGGGGTCGCAGATGGCCGCCAACGCCTCGGTGCTGGCGGGCGGTATTTCAAAGGCCCTGGTAACCACCGCAGCCGGGCTGATGGTCGGTATCCCGGCGGTGTTCTTCCACCGCTTCCTGCTGCGCCGCATCGATGAGCTGGTGGTGGGCATGGAGCAGGAGGCGATCAAACTGGTGGAAGTGATTCAGGGGGACCGCGAGGTGGAAGTGGCGGGAGGCAAGGCGTGAAGTTTCGGCGCAATCGCCAGCGCGAGAACATCGACATCAACCTCGCGTCGTTGATCGACGTGGTGTTCGTGTTGTTGCTGTTCTTCGTGGTCACCACCACGTTCACTCGCGAAACCCAGCTGCGCGTCCAGTTGCCCGAAGCGGCCAGCGCCGAGCGGGCACCGGGCGATGAGGGCAAGTTGGTAGAGATCACCATCAGTGCCGAAGGGGTGTATTCAGTGAATAACCACCTGCTGCCCAAGAGCGACCTGGCCACCCTCAGCGAGGCCATCGAGCGTGAATCAGGTGGCGACAACACACTGCCCCTGGCCATCAGTGCCGACGGCAAGACCCCGCACCAGGCTGTGGTCACCGCAATGGATGCCGCCGGCAAGCTCGGCTTCAGCCAGTTGCGCATGACCACCGTCGAGGCGGCCCAGAGCACACCCTGATGACACTAGCCGATCGCCTGCTTGCTGCCTGGTACACCGGCCATCCTGCACTGGCGTTGCTGCGTCCGCTGGAAGCGCTGTACCGCTGGGTGGTCAAACGCAAGCGCAGGCGTTTTCTCAACGACCAGCGGGCCAGCTACCGCGCCCCGGTGCCCGTCATCGTGGTGGGAAACATCACCGTCGGCGGTACGGGCAAGACCCCCATGATTCTCTGGCTGATCGAGCACTGCCGCCAGCGGCGCTTGAGGGTAGGGGTGGTCAGCCGTGGCTATGGCGCCAAGCCGCCGCAGTTGCCTTGGCGGGTCACGGCCGATCAGGCTGCCGAGCAGGCGGGCGACGAGCCGCTGCTGATCGTGCAGCGTACCGGTGTGCCGCTGATGATCGACCCGGACCGCGCCCGTGCGGTGCAGGCCCTGCTGGCCAGCGAAAACCTGGACCTGATCCTGTGTGACGACGGCATGCAGCACTACCGCCTGGCGCGAGACCTGGAATTGGTCTTGATCGACGCCGCTCGCGGCCTGGGCAACCGCCGATGCCTGCCGGCCGGCCCCTTGCGCGAGCCTGTCGAGCGCCTGAAGGCGGCCGACGCGATCCTGTTCAATGGCGCGGAGCAAGACACTGCCGAAGGCTTTGGTTTTCGCCTGCAGCCCAGCGCATTGGTCAACCTGCGCACGGGCGAGCGCCGGGCACTCGACCATTTTTCCGCCGGCCAGCGCCTGCATGCAGTGGCCGGCATCGGTAATCCGCAGCGTTTCTTCAATACTTTGCAAGGGCTAGGCTGGCAGCCGCTGCCGCACCCCTTTGCCGACCACGCACAATTCAGTGCCCAGAACCTTGCCTTCACACCGCCACTGCCGCTGGTCATGACCGAGAAGGATGCGGTGAAGTGCCGCTCTTTCGCGGCCGAGAACTGGTGGTACCTGGCTGTGGAAGCCCAACCCACGCCGGCATTTGGCACTTGGTTCGACCTGCAGTTGCAACGTTTGCTACCCAAGCCCTGATCCCGTTTTCAATGTCGGCCATCTGGCCAAAGGAAGCCTTTTATGGACACCAAACTGCTCGATATCCTGGCCTGCCCAATCACCAAGGGCCCGCTCAAGCTCAGCGCCGACAAGACCGAGCTGATCAGCAAGGGCGCCGGCCTTGCCTATCCCATTCGCGACGGTATCCCGGTCATGCTGGAAAGCGAGGCACGTACCCTGACCGATGATGAGCGCCTGGACAAATGAGCCTGGATTTCACTGTCGTCATTCCAGCCCGCCTGCGCTCCACGCGCTTGCCAGGCAAGCCCCTGCTGCCCATCGCCGGCAAGCCAATGGTGCAACACGTGTGGGAACAGGCGCGCCGAAGTGCCGCCAGCCGTGTCGTCATCGCAACCGACGATGCCGGCATTTACGAAGCTTGCCAGGCATTTGGCGCCGAAGTGCTGATGACCCGCGTCGACCATGAATCCGGCACTGACCGACTGGCCGAGGTGGCCGTGCAGCTCGGTCTGCCCAGCGACGCCATCGTGGTCAACGTGCAGGGTGACGAGCCGCTGATTCCGCCAGTGATCATCGACCAGGTGGCCGCCAACCTGGCGGCTAACCCGCAAGCCGGTATTGCGACCTTGGCCGAGCTGATCCACGAACCGCAAGCGGTGTTCAACCCCAACGCAGTCAAGGTGGTGAGCGACAAGAACGGCCTGGCCCTGAGCTTTAGCCGTGCGCCGCTGCCGTGGGCCCGCGATGCGTTTGCCAAAGGCCAGGATCTGCCACCCGGTGTGCCTTACCGTCGCCATATCGGCATGTATGCCTATCGGGTTGGTTTCCTCCATGATTTCGTCGGCTGGGGCCCATGCTGGCTGGAGCAGACCGAGGCGCTGGAGCAGCTGCGTGCGTTGTGGCACGGCGTGCGTATTCATGTGGAAGATGCCATCGAGGCCCCCGCCGTGGGCGTGGACACCCCTGAAGACCTGGAGCGCGTACGGCGCTTGCTGGAGGCCTGATGCGCGTTCTGTTCGTGTGCCTGGGCAACATCTGCCGCTCGCCTACTGCCGAAGGCGTGCTGCGTCATCAACTGCAGGCCGCAGGGCTTGCCGATCAGGTGCAGGTAGCCTCGGCCGGTACGGGCGACTGGCACGTTGGCAAGGCGCCCGATAGCCGCACCCTCAAGGCCGCGCTGGCACGTGGCTACGACCTGTCGAAGCAGCGTGCCCAGCAGGTCAAGGTGGCGCACTTCGCCGAGTACGACCTGATCCTGGCGATGGATCAGAGCAACCTGCGCGATCTGCGTGCCCTGCGCCCGTCCACGGCAGTGGGTGAGCTCGACCTGTTTTTGCGCCGCTACGGTTTTGCGCTCGATGAAGTGCCAGACCCGTACTATGGCGGTGCCGACGGCTTCGAGCAGGTGCTCGACCTGATCGAAACCGCCTGCCAAGCGCTGGTCGTGGAAATCAAGGGGCGGTTATGACCGAGCATTGGCAGGAGCAGGTCTCGCTCAAGCCGTACAACACCTTTGGCATCGACGTGAAAGCGCGCTATTTCATCCAGGCCAAAGACGACCTGCAGGTGCGTCAGGCGCTGGACGGTGCGCAGCAGCAGGGTGTACCGGTGCTGGTGATCGGTGGGGGCAGCAACCTGCTGCTGACCCGCGATGTCGATGCCCTGGTGCTGCACGTCGCAACCCAGGGTCGTCGCGTGCTCACTGACGATGGCGAACACGTTGTGGTCGAGGCCGAGGCGGGTGAGGCCTGGCACCCGTTTGTGCAGTGGACGCTCGCGCAGGGGTTTTGCGGGTTGGAGAACCTCAGCCTGATTCCCGGCACAGTAGGCGCTGCACCCATGCAGAACGTGGGCGCTTATGGCGTCGAGATCAAGGATGTCTTCGCTGGCTTGACCGCGCTGGACCGCAAGACGGGTGAAGTCCGTGACTTCGCCTTGTCCGACTGCGCGTTCGGCTACCGTGACAGCCTGTTCAAGCGTAACCCTGGTCGCTGGCTGATACTGCGTGTGCGTTTCGCCTTGAGTCGCACCTTGCAGGCGCGCTTGGACTACGGCCCGGTGCGTCAGCGCCTGGCCGAGCAGGGCAGCACCGTGCTCACTGCGCAGGCCATCAGTGATGCTATCTGCAGTATTCGTCGTGAGAAATTGCCTGATCCGGCCGAGCTGGGTAATGCCGGGAGTTTCTTCAAGAACCCCGTAGTCGCGGCGCAGGTGGTTGAGCGCATTCGTGCGCAGCATCCAGATGTCATTGCCTACCCTCAGGCCGATGGCCAAGTGAAGCTGGCAGCGGGCTGGCTGATCGAGCGGGCGGGCTGGAAGGGCTATCGCGAAGGCGATGCCGGGGTGCATCGCCTGCAGTCGCTGGTGCTGGTCAACCATGGCCAGGCGAGCGGGGCGCAAATGCACGCTCTGGCGCGGCGAATCCAGGCCGACATCCTGGAGCGGTTCGGGGTTGAGCTTGAGATGGAGCCCAATCTTTATTGATGCTGCCTACAGCGTCGTCCAGGCGCCGTGTCCGTCCATAAGGGTAAACGCCCGGCCAAGAAAAAGCCCCGCCAGTTCGCACTGGCGGGGCTTTTTCATTCAGCCTTGGCTATCAACCCTGATGGGTTTTCGGCTCGTCGGCGGTCTCTGACGTTGGCGCGTCGGTAGCGGCGGTAGCCTGGGCGGCTTTGGCGGCAGCCTCAGCCTCACGCTTGCGGCGACGCACTTCACGTGGATCGTTTGGTGCGCGGCCGTTGGACAGCATGACGGTGGCAGGCTCTGCCACGGCGGCTGCGGCGGCTGCTGGCTCACGCTCAGGCGCGGCCGTTTCAGGCTCGGCCACAACCTCTGGCTCGGCCACCTCTGGCTGGGCCTCGACCGCCGGGGCGGGCTGTTCGGCTACCAGGGCAACCTCGATCACGGAAGGTGCCTGCTCGATTTCGCCGGCTTCGATGGCCGGGGCTTCCGCGGGCACTTCAGTGACTGGTGCTTCAGGTGCCTGAACGTCTGCCGGGGCTTCAACGGCTGCAGTTTCGGTGGCCGCGGCTGGCTCAGCAACGGAGGCTTGTTCAATTGCCGGCTGCGGGACAACCTCAACCACTGGCTCGGCCGAGGCCTCGACAAACGGCGCTGGTTCGCTGACTGGCTGCTCGACCGCCGGGGCCACGGCGGCCGCTTCTGCTTGGGCCACAGCGTCAGCCTGCTCGACCGGTTGGGCGATTTCGCTGCTGTCGGTTGGGGCAACAGCGGCGACTTCGGCGGTAGCGCGCTCGGCCTGCTGATTGGCCTGGGCCTCGGCGTCGGTGCTGATGTTGCTGGTCGCAACCGCAGCGGTCACCGCGACGCCTGCGGCCAGCTCTGCGCCCAGCTCGGTGGCCTGGCGCTGTTGAGGCTGCTCTTCGCTGCCTTCTTCTTCACCGTCGATCAACTCACCATTGGCGTTGCGCTGGCGCTCGCGACGGTTGCTGCGGCGACGCTGGCCACGCGAGCGGCGGCGCGGACGCTCGCCATCGTTGCCGTCCTGCTCATCCTGCAGTTGCTCTTCGTTCGGCAGTTGCTCTTCGGCCAGCTCGGCGGCGTGTTCTGCTGCTTCCTCGGCCGCGCGTGGCTGACGTTCTTCACGAGGTTGGCGCGGGGCGCGTTCTTCCCGGGCTGCACGCTCTTCACGAGGCGCCTGATCTTCACGCGGAGCACGCTCTTCGCGAGGTGCGCGCTCTTCACGTGGGGCGCGCTCTTCACGCGGAGCACGCTCTTCCCGAGGCGCGCGCTCTTCACGCGGAGCACGTTCTTCGCGAGGTGCGCGCTCTTCACGCGGAGCACGTTCTTCGCGAGGCGCGCGATCTTCACGTGGAGCACGTTCTTCGCGGGCTACGCGCTCTTCACGCGGCTGACGCTCCTCGCGTTCTGCTGGCGGTGTAGCGTCCAACGGCTCGCGCAGTTCACGCACGCGCTCTTCGCCACGGTTGCCGCGACGGTCCTCGCGCGACTGGCGTGGTGCACGCTCTTCGCGCGGGGCACGTTCTTCTCGTGGTGCACGTTCTTCACGCGCAGCACGCTCCTCGCGTGGCTGGCGTTCCTCGCGCGGGGCGCGCTCGGCACGCTCTTCACGCGGCTTGCGCTCTTCGTCACGACGACCGTTACGGTTACGGCTCTGCTGGCGTCCGTTACGACGTTCCTCGTTGCGCGGGCTGCGCTCGGTAGTCGGCTTTTCAGCGGCAGGGGCGACAGGCGCGGCAGCAGGTTCTTCCTTGCCAGCGAACAGGCTCACCAGCGACTTCACCAAGCCCTTGAACAGGCTGGGCTCCGGGGCGCTTGGGGCAGGGGCGGCGGCTGGCGCAGGCTGTGGCTGCTCGGTGGCAGGCACAGGTGCGTTCGCACGGGCCGGGGCGGTTTTCACAGCGGCTTCCTGGCGAACCAGGGTGCGGGTGGCGGTCGGCTGTGGCGCTTCTTCGGTCTCGCTGGCGGCGATTTCGTAGCTGGACTGGTTGTTCAGTACTTCAGGGTTGTCGTCGCGCAGGCGCTGGACTTCGAAGTGTGGGGTTTCCAGGTGATCGTTCGGCAAGATGATGATGCGTGCACGGGTACGCAGCTCGATCTTGGTGATGGAATTGCGCTTCTCGTTGAGCAGGAAGGCGGCCACCGGGATCGGCACCTGGGCACGGACTTCGGCAGTGCGATCCTTCAGGGCCTCTTCTTCGATCAGGCGCAGGATAGCCAGCGACAGCGATTCCACGTCACGGATGATGCCGGTGCCCGAGCAGCGCGGGCAGACGATGCCGCTGCTTTCGCCCAGCGACGGACGCAGGCGTTGACGGGACATTTCCAGCAGGCCGAAGCGCGAGATGCGGCCAACCTGCACGCGAGCGCGGTCGGCCTCGAGGCATTCACGCACGCGCTCTTCCACGGCGCGCTGGTTCTTGGCAGGGGTCATGTCGATGAAGTCGATCACGATCAGGCCGCCGATGTCACGCAGGCGCAGCTGGCGGGCGATTTCCTCGGCCGCTTCCAGGTTGGTCTGCAGCGCGGTTTCCTCGATGTCGCTGCCCTTGGTGGCGCGTGCCGAGTTGATGTCGATGGACACCAGCGCTTCGGTCGGATCGATCACGATCGAACCGCCTGATGGCAGCTCGACCACGCGCTGGAACGCGGTTTCGATCTGGCTCTCGATCTGGAAGCGGTTGAACAGCGGGACGCTGTCTTCGTACAGTTTGACCTTGCTGGCGTACTGCGGCATGACCTGGCGAATGAAGGTCAGGGCTTCTTCCTGGGCATCGATGCTGTCGATCAGCACTTCGCCGATGTCCTGGCGCAGGTAGTCGCGGATGGCGCGGATGATGACATTGCTTTCCTGATAGATCAGGAACGGCGCGGCGCGGTCCAGTGAGGCTTCCTTGATGGCGGTCCACAGTTGCAGCAGGTAGTCCAGGTCCCACTGCATCTCTTCGCTGCTGCGGCCAAGGCCGGCGGTGCGAACGATCAGGCCCATGTCGCCTGGTACGGTCAGGCCATTGAGCGCTTCGCGCAACTCGTTGCGCTCTTCACCTTCGATGCGACGGGAAATGCCGCCGGCGCGTGGGTTGTTGGGCATCAACACCAGGTAGCGGCCGGCCAGGCTGATGAAGGTGGTGAGGGCGGCGCCTTTGTTGCCGCGCTCTTCCTTCTCGACCTGGACGATGACTTCCTGGCCTTCGCTGAGCACTTCCTTGATGTTGACGCGGCCTTCAGGGGCCTTCTTGAAGTATTCGCGGGAGATTTCTTTCAGCGGCAGGAAGCCGTGACGTTCGGAACCGAAGTCGACGAAGGCGGCTTCGAGGCTAGGTTCGATGCGAGTGATCTTGCCTTTGTAGATGTTGGCCTTTTTCTGCTCACGTGCACCGGACTCGATATCCAGGTCGTAGAGGCGTTGGCCGTCCACCAGGGCTACGCGCAACTCTTCGGGTTGAGTGGCGTTAATCAGCATTCTTTTCATGTTGTACCGTCGGTTTCCGGGCTGCCGGAAACGGCGTTCGGCACACACGACGTCTCATGGTCGGTGCCAAGGTGCGCAAAGGGTGGTTAACCACCCCCGTGTCGAGCGACGTTCGGCACCAGCCGGTTGCCCAGCCTGCCGTTGTCGCGACGACGCGTCCTGTTTTGCTGCGGTGCCAACAAGGCCCCGGAGGCTTCGAATTGTTATCCGAATCAACCAAGCGGGCCTGGTGCACTCAGTCAGGAGGAGGAATCAACCTTCAGCCGTGGACGCCCAGGGGCATCTGTTCAGGACCTTATCCGCTCGCCAGCCGTATGATGGGGCTGGTGGCCGGACGCGGTGCTACACGGTCCGAGGGCTGTGCATCTCCACCCTGCACGTATCCCTGATAATTCGGGTGCTGCCGCGCGCTGAATCCGCAACGGGTTGCATTTTTCGCCAGCGCGATTCTGCGCTGGCGCCATTCATGTCCAAGGCAGGTATTTCCGAGGCATTCGCCATGGGTTGCGTGGAAGCGACGGGCGGGCAGAGGTACTGCGAAAAGAAGCGTGTAAGCAGGTTTGACACCGCACTTGTCGTTTATTTTCGGTCTTCTCTACACGGCGCTGGTGGCGATTCCAGGCAATTCGGTAAACTGGCGAACCCCCGTAGGACGGCCTCGCGTCCTGGAGAATTGCGTAGGTCAGTGACTGGCGCACAGCCTGATTCCACTGGCCTGCCGCTTATGGCGGCGTTCGCGACTATAGCAGCAATGATTAAGTGCTTCAATTCCATAAAAATTGTATGATTGCGCCATGACAACCAATACCTCTCCGACTTCCGGCGTCCAGCTGATTGAAGTCGCGCCGGAACTTGCCGGCCAGCGTATCGACAACTTTCTCATCACAGCCCTCAAGGGTGTGCCCAAGACCTTGGTCTATCGCATCCTGCGCAAGGGCGAGGTGCGAGTGAACAAAGGTCGGGTCAAGCCCGAGTACAAGATCCAGGCGGGCGACATCGTGCGGGTGCCGCCCGTGCGACTGCCTGAGCGCGACGAGCCGGCGCCGGTGGCTCAGGGGCTGCTGCAGCGGCTCGAAGCCGCCATCGTTCACGAAGACAAGGCGTTGATCGTGATGAACAAGCCTGCCGGGATCGCCGTGCATGGCGGTAGCGGGCTGAGTTTTGGGGTGATCGAGGCGCTGCGTCAGTTGCGCCCTGATGCCAAGGAGCTGGAGCTGGTGCATCGCCTGGACCGGGACACCTCGGGCCTGCTGATGATCGCCAAGAAGCGCAGCATGCTGCGCCATCTGCATGCTGCGCTGCGCGGGGATGGCGTGGACAAACGCTACATGGCCCTGGTGCGCGGTCACTGGCCAACCGCGAAGAAGCAAGTCAATGCACCGCTGCTCAAGAGCAACCTGCGCTCAGGCGAGCGCATGGTCGAAGTCAACGACGAAGGCAAGGAGGCGCTGACCCTGTTCCGTGTGCTGCGCCGCTTCGGCGACTTCGCCACCCTCGTGGAGGCGCGCCCGATCACGGGCCGTACCCACCAGATTCGCGTGCATGCCCTGCATGCCGGGCACATGATCGCAGGCGACAGCAAGTATGGCGACGAAGATTTCAGTCGCGAAATCCGCGAGCTGGGCGGCAAGCGTCTTTTCCTGCACGCGTATGCGCTGACGGTGCCGCTTCCGGATGGTGGGGAGCTCAAGTTGGAGGCGCCCGTGGATGAAATGTGGGCCAAGACCGTGGAGCGTTTGAGTGCGCCGTGACTACGCGCTGCTGATCTTCGACTGGGACGGCACCTTGGCCGACTCCGTCGGGCGCATCGTCGAGGCCATGCAGGTTGCTGCCGAGCGCGCCGGCCACGCGCCCAGTCAGGAGCAGGCCATCAAGGGGATCATCGGGCTGTCGCTGGCCGAGGCGATCCACACCCTTTATCCGCGTCTGCCACCTGAGCAGGTAGAGCGCTTTCGTCAGCACTATGCCGATGTCTACACGGCGCTCGATCAACAGCCTTCGCCGCTGTTCGACGGCGTCGTCGAATCGCTGGCGGCCTTTCGCGCCGAGGGCTATCGAATGGCGGTGGCTACCGGCAAGGCGCGCCGCGGTCTTGACAGGGTGCTCAAGGCCAACGGCCTTGAGCGGTTTTTCGATATCACGCGTGCGGCCGATGAGACGCGCGGCAAGCCCCACCCACTGATGCTCGAACAAATACTCGACCATTGCGGCGTCGAACCGGGTCATGCGCTGATGGTCGGAGATTCTGCGTTCGATCTGCAGATGGCCAGTAACGCGGGGATGCACTGCGTCGCCGTGGGTTATGGCGCAATGTCGCTCCAGGCGCTGGCCGAGTTCGGGCCGCAGGTTTGTATCGATCACTTTGGCCAGCTGCGCGAGTGGCTGTCCGGTTCCGCAGGTTCATTTTCGAGGTAGGTGAGCATGGCAGGCGAATGGAAGGCCCCCGAGGCCGAGCCCGAGGAGCGCGAGGAGCGCAAAAGTTGGAAGCTGCTGGAAAAGACCTTGCTGGCGGGGATCCAGGAACAGCGCCGGTCGCGACGCTGGGGTATCTTTTTCAAGCTGCTGACGTTCATCTATCTCTTCGGCATCCTGGCGCTGTTCCTGCCCTGGGCCGACATGGACAAGGCTGCCTCGGGCGGTGCCAGTCATACAGCCTTGGTGGAGGTACGCGGGGTCATCGCCGACCAGGAGGCTGCCAGTGCCGACAACATCGTCAAGGGCCTGCGCGATGCCTTCAAGGACAGCAAGACCAAGGCGGTGGTCCTGCGCATCAACAGCCCGGGCGGCAGCCCCGTGCAGGCAGGCTATGTGTATGACGAGATTCGCCGCCTGCGTGCCGAGCACCCTGGCATCAAGCTGTACGCCGTCATCACCGACCTGGGTGCGTCGGGAGCCTATTACATCGCCAGTGCCGCCGATGAGATCTATGCCGACAAGGCCAGTCTGGTCGGGTCGATTGGCGTGACGGCTGCGGGCTATGGTTTCGTTGGCGCCATGGACAAGCTTGGCGTGGAGCGCCGGCTCTACACGTCCGGTGAGCACAAGGCGTTTCTCGATCCCTTCTCACCGCAGAAACCTGAGGAGACTCAGTTCTGGCAGGGCGTGCTGGACACCACCCACAACCAGTTCATCGCCATGGTCAAGCAGGGGCGGGGCGAGCGACTCAAGGACAAGGATCACCCGGAGCTGTTCAGCGGCCTAGTCTGGTCCGGCGAGCAGGCCAAGGCGCTTGGCCTGATCGATGGCCTGGGCAGTGCCAGCTATGTGGCGCGTGAGGTGGTGGGCGAAAAGGATCTGGTGGATTTCACCGTGCAGGAATCGCCACTGGACCGTTTCTCCAAGCGCATGGGCGCCAGCGTGGCAGAGCGCCTGGCCATGTGGATGGGTTTCCAGGGCCCGCAATTGCGTTAAGCCCAGTCGCCTCTATGGGGTCGGTGCACGACCCCCCGGTTTGGCTATGGTACACGCACTCCCTCCAGGGCCAGCATGTCGACGAGCCGTATCAGTGGGAGCCCCACCAGGCTGGTCGCATCGCACCCCTCGGTGCTTTCGAACAAACTCACGCCAAGCCCTTCGGCCTTGAAACTACCGGCGCAATCGAGGGGCATTTCCGCTGCCACGTAGCGTTCGATACGCTCTCGGTCCAGCGTCCGCAGCTTCACGGTGAACGGCACGCAGTCCACCTGGCACTGCCCGGTGGCGCTGTTGAGCAGCGCCAGTGCGGTAAGGAACGTTACCTGCTGGCCACTGCAGGCGAGCAGCTGTTCGCAGGCTCGCTCGACTGTGTGGGGCTTGCCCAGAATGTGCTCGCCTAGCACCGCGACCTGATCCGAGCCGATGATCAGGTGGTTTGGGTGGCTGCCCGCAAGGGCTTGGGCTTTTTGCATGGCCAGGCGCTGGACCAGGTCGATTGCAGGCTCTTGCGGCTGGCGCGTTTCGTCTATGTCAGGGCTTGCCCAGGTGAACGGAAGGCGCAGGCGCGCAAGCAGTTCGCGGCGATAAAGGGAACTGGAAGCCAGTAACAGTGCAAGCATGGTAAGCTCCTGATTCGGTTGAACCCATCCTATCACGCACGATGCCACCAAATTCCTTTGACAGGGACGGGGGGCATCCCTAGAATGCTGCGCCTATGTTGAATGACCCGATTCCACCTCACGTTGACCCGCGCAAATTGGCTGATCGTGGCGTAACCCTTAGCGGTTCGCTACCACTCGCTGATTTGGAAAGACTCTGCGACCCGCTTTCCGACAATGTCGGTACGGTGCAGGCGAAGTTCGATTTTGAACGAGACGAACAGCACACTGTGGTTATCCACAGCGAGCTGGATGTCGAAGTCAAGATGGTTTGCCAGCGTTGTCTTGAGCTGGTCACCCTGCCGATCCACAGCGAGTGTACCTACGCCGTGGTGAAGGAGGGTGCGAATACCCAGTCGTTGCCGAAAGGCTATGACGTGCTGGAACTGGGCGAAGATCCATTGGATCTGCAGGCGCTGATCGAGGAAGAGCTGTTGCTCGCCTTGCCCATCGTGCCTGCTCATCATCCGGAAGAATGCCAGCAGCCGGCGGGCGCAGACGAGCCCGACTCGAGCAAGGACGAGGTATCGCGGTCCAACCCGTTCAGTGTTTTGGCGCAGTTAAAGCGTGACCCAAACGTTTAGGAGTTAATCAATTATGGCTGTTCAGCAGAACAAAAAATCCCGCTCTGCCCGTGACATGCGTCGTTCGCACGATGCCCTGTCGGAAAACGCGCTGTCGGTAGAGAAGTCCACCGGCGAAGTGCACCTGCGCCACCACGTTTCGCCAGAAGGCGTATACCGTGGTCGCAAAGTGATCGATAAGGGCGCTGACGAGTAATCCTTGTCCGCTCAGATCATCGCGATCGACGCAATGGGCGGGGACTTCGGTCCCCGCAGCATTGTCCAGGCTAGCATCGCCTGCCTGTCGGCTACCCCCTCGCTTCACCTGACCCTCGTCGGTCAACCCTCCCTCTTGGAAGAACTTGTCAGCGGCTATTCAGCTGCCGATCGCGCGCGCCTGCACATTCTCGGTGCCGCAGAAGTGATCGGTATGGACGAGCGGCCTTCACAGGCGTTGCGCGGCAAACCGGATTCATCCATGCGTGTTGCCTTGGAGCTGGTGCGTGACGGCAAGGCCCAGGCCTGTGTCAGCGCCGGTAATACCGGGGCCCTGATGGCGCTGTCTCGTAGCGTGCTCAAGACGCTGCCAGGCATCGATCGTCCAGCCATGGTAGCCGCCATCCCGACACGCACCGGCTACTGCCAGCTGCTTGACCTTGGCGCCAATGTCGACTGCACGGCCGAGCAGCTTTACCAGTTTGCGGTGATGGGGTCGGTGGCGGCGCAGTCGCTGGGCGTGCAGCGCCCGCGAGTGGCACTGCTGAACGTGGGCACCGAAGACATAAAGGGTAATCAGCAGGTCAGGCTGGCGGCAAACCTGTTGCAAGGGGCTCGCGGCCTCAATTACGTCGGTTTCATCGAAGGTGACGGCTTGTACGAAGGGGCAGCGGACGTGGTGGTCTGCGACGGTTTCGTTGGCAATATCCTGCTCAAGTCCAGCGAAGGGTTGGCCACCATGATTGCGCAGCGTATCGAGCAGGCCTTCAGGCGCGGACTGTTGTCGCGCCTGGCAGGCGCTGTGGCCATGCCGCTGCTCAAACGTGTGCAGGCTGATCTGGCCCCGGCACGGCACAACGGTGCCAGCTTTCTGGGGTTGCAGGGCATCGTCGTCAAAAGCCACGGCGCGGCAGGCGTGGAGGGTTTTCAGAGTGCAATCCAGCGCGCCCTGATCGAAATTCAGGAGAATCTGCCAAAGCGCCTCCATGGTCGCCTGGAGGATTTGCTCACGTAGTGTGATGCGAGCCCGCGCTTAGCGGTCTTGCCGACGAAATGCTTAAATGTGACCGCACGGTTTCGGTCTTCATCCAAATGTTCAGATTCTGCGCCCGGCATGCGCCAGGCGCCTCTATCCGACGACAAGATCATAAGGGCTTGTTCAATGTCTGCATCTCTCGCATTCGTCTTTCCAGGTCAAGGTTCCCAGTCGCTGGGCATGCTCGCCGAGCTCGGCGCGCAGAAGCCGGTGATCATCGAGACCTTCAAGGAAGCTTCCGAGGCGCTGGGTTACGACCTTTGGAAACTGGTTCAGGAAGGTCCGCAAGAGCAACTCGATCAGACCGATAAAACGCAGCCGGCCATTCTGACCGCCTCCATTGCGCTATGGCGCCTGTGGCTTGAGGAGGGCGGCGCCAAGCCTGCATTCGTCTCGGGTCATAGCCTGGGTGAGTACAGTGCCCTGGTCGCAGCGGGCAGCATTAGCCTCAAGGACGCCGTTCGCCTGGTCGAGCGCCGCGGCCAGTTGATGCAGGAAGCCGTGCCTGCCGGGCACGGTGCCATGGCCGCAATCCTGGGGCTGGACGACGCCGTCGTGGTACAGATCTGCACCGAAGCGGCTGAAGACGAAGTCGTCAGCGCGGTCAATTTCAATTCGCCGGGCCAGGTGGTGATCGCCGGTAACAAGGCCGCCGTGGACCGGGCCATGGAGCTGTGCAAGGCAAAAGGCGCCAAGCGCGCCTTGCCGCTGGCAGTCAGCGTACCGTCGCACTGCGCGCTGATGAAACCTGCGGCCGAACGATTTGCCGCTGCGGTCAATGCCATCGAGTGGCAGGCGCCACAGATTCCGGTTGTGCAGAATGTGACAGCTGCCATCGCACCCGATCTGGAGGCGCTGAAGCGTGATCTGCTGGCCCAGCTGTACCAGCCCGTGCGCTGGGTCGAGTGCGTCCAGGCGCTGGCTGCCAACGGTGCGGTGCACCTGGTCGAGTGCGGTCCGGGCAAGGTCCTGGCTGGCCTCAACAAGCGCTGCGCCGATGGCGTAACCACCTACAACCTCAACACCCCTGACGCCGTTGCCGCCACGCGTGCGGCACTGGCCTGATTTGGAGAAGCTTGCATGAGCCTGCAAGGTAAAGTTGCACTGGTCACTGGCGCCAGCCGTGGCATTGGCCAGGCCATCGCCCTGGAACTGGGTCGCCAAGGCGCCACCGTCATCGGTACTGCGACCTCGGCCTCGGGTGCCGAGCGTATTGCCGCGACCCTGAAGGAACATGGTATTGCCGGTACCGGCATGGAGCTGAACGTGACCAGCGCCGAATCGGTTGATTCGGTACTGTCGGCCATCGGCGAGCAGTTCGGTGCGCCGACCGTTCTGGTGAACAATGCGGGTATCACGCGTGACAACCTGATGCTGCGCATGAAGGACGACGAGTGGTTCGATGTCATCGATACCAACCTGAACAGCCTCTACCGTCTGTCCAAGGGCGTGTTGCGCGGCATGACCAAGGCGCGCTGGGGCCGTATCATCAGCATCGGCTCGGTGGTCGGCGCCATGGGTAACGCTGGGCAGGCCAACTATGCTGCGGCCAAGGCCGGTCTGGAAGGCTTCAGTCGTGCCCTGGCGCGGGAAGTGGGCTCGCGCGGTATCACCGTCAACTCGGTCACTCCGGGTTTCATCGATACCGACATGACCCGCGAGCTGCCAGAAGCGCAGCGCGAAGCCCTGCAGACCCAGATTCCGCTGGGCCGCCTGGGTCAGGCAGATGAAATCGCCAAGGTGGTTTCGTTCCTGGCCTCTGACGGCGCAGCGTACGTGACGGGCGCAACCGTGCCCGTCAATGGCGGGATGTACATGTAATATCGCCGTTCAATGTGACGGATTTCGTAAAAAAAGAGTCATACTGCGAGCCTAAAATCCGTTATAAAGCTGCAATCAGATTCCAGGGGGCTGGTCGTGGGACTAGGCTGAAGGCGCGTTGAGCTTGAAAAGCGGACGTTCTTCTATAAAATTAGCCACCGGCCAGCTGCCTGACATATATCCATTAGGAGTGAAAACTAGGTATGAGCACCATCGAAGAACGCGTCAAGAAAATCGTCGCCGAGCAACTGGGCGTCAAGGAAGAAGAAGTGACTAACGAGAAGTCCTTCGTCGATGACCTGGGTGCCGATTCGCTTGACACCGTTGAGCTGGTGATGGCTCTGGAAGAGGAATTCGAGACCGAGATTCCTGACGAAGAAGCCGAGAAGATCACTACCGTTCAAGCTGCCATCGACTACGTCAACAGCCACCAGGCCTAAGACGCTGTAGTCGACGCTTCTTGTCGGGAAAAACCGCACTGCCTTGACTGGCGTGCGGTTTTTTCTTTGCAAGCTTTGGCTGTCGCCGTGTCGGCTGCCAGGCCCCGCATCGAGAGCTTGTTGCCATTTCATTCCGTCCAACTGGATGCAATGGCAAGAAACTCTGTCATTAGAAAAGGAGAGTACTGTGTCGCGTAGACGCGTCGTGGTCACCGGTATGGGCATGCTGTCGCCACTGGGTACCGATGTACCGAGCACCTGGCAGGGCATTCTGGCTGGCCGCAGTGGCATCGGTCCGATCGAGCATACGGATCTTTCTGCCTACTCCACCCGTTTTGGTGGCTCGGTGAAGGGCTTCGAGGTTGAACAGTACTTGTCGGCCAAAGAGGCTCGCAAGCTGGATCTGTTCATTCAATACGGTTTGGCAGCCGGTTTTCAGGCAGTGCGCAACGCCGGCCTGGAAGTGACCGACGCCAACCGTGAGCGCATAGGCGTGGCCATGGGCTCGGGCATCGGCGGCCTGACCAATATCGAGGAGACCAGCCGTACATTGCACGACGCAGGCCCTCGGCGCATCTCGCCGTTCTTCGTGCCAGGCTCGATCATCAACATGATCTCCGGCTTCCTGTCGATCCACCTGGGCCTGCAAGGGCCGAACTACGCCATCGCCACCGCCTGCACCACCGGTACCCACTGCATCGGCATGGCTGCGCGCAACATTGCGCATGGCGAGGCTGACGTCATGATCGCCGGCGGCGCTGAAATGGCCGCCTGTGGGCTCGGCATGGGCGGGTTTGGCGCATCGCGCGCGCTTTCCACCCGCAACGATGAGCCTGCGCGGGCCAGTCGCCCCTGGGACAAAGGCCGTGACGGCTTCGTCCTGTCCGACGGTGCCGGTGCCTTGGTGCTCGAAGAACTTGAGCACGCCAAGGCACGGGGTGCAACGATCTACGCCGAGCTCGTAGGGTTTGGCATGAGCGGTGATGCTTATCACATGACGTCGCCACCCGAATCGGGCGAAGGCGCAGCCCGTTGCATGGTCAATGCCCTGCGCGATGCCGGCGTGCAGCCGCAGGAGGTCAGCTACATCAACGCCCACGGCACCTCGACGCCGGCGGGGGACTTGGCCGAAGTGGCAGCCATCAAGCGCGTGTTCGGCGAGCACGCCTACAAGCTGGCCGTGAGCTCCACCAAGTCGATGACCGGGCACCTGCTGGGGGCTGCCGGTGCGGTGGAGGCCATCTTCAGTGTGTTGGCGATCAACAGCCAGATGGCGCCGCCGACCATAAACCTGGATGAGCCGGACGAAGGCTGTGACCTGGACTTCGTGCCGCACCAGGCCCGCAGCATGCCGATCGATGTCGTGCTGTCCAATTCGTTCGGCTTTGGTGGCACCAACGGCTCCCTGGTGTTCCGCCGGTTCGCCGAGTGATGCAAAGCTGGGTCGATGGCACGCCTGCGGCTGCGATCAACCTGCACAACCGCGGGTTGGCGTATGGGGATGGTCTGTTCGAGACCTTCGCTGTACGCAAGGGGCAGCCCTCGCTGCTGGATGAGCACATGGCGCGTTTGGCACTGGGCTGTCAGCGCCTGTCCATCGCCACCGACGTGGCCCTGGTGGCCGATGAAGTAAGACGCTATGCCGCTCAGCTGGGTGAGGGCGTGGCCAAGCTGATCCTGACCCGCGGTGACAGCCAGCGCGGGTATGCACCCGCATCTGGCGTCGTGGCGCGGCGCATCCTGCAAGCCAGCCCGTTGCCCATCTACCCAGCCGAACACGCCGAGTTGGGCGTGCGCCTGTTCATGTGCCAGACCCGGCTCGGGGAACAACCCTTGCTGGCAGGGCTCAAACACCTCAACCGCCTCGAGCAGGTGCTGGCACGGTCCGAATGGCAGGGCGGCGAATACGCCGAAGGCCTGATGCGTGACGGTCAGGGCCGGCTGATCGAGGGTGTCTACAGCAATTTGTTCCTGGTCAAGCAAGGCACGCTTCTTACTGCCAAGCTTGATCGCTGCGGGGTAGCGGGCGTGATGCGCGCCGCACTGCTGGCGCGGGCGAAGCTGATGAATATCCCTGTGCAAGTGCGTGACCTGGCGTTCGATGAGCTCGGACAGGCTGATGAAGCATTCGTTTGCAATAGTGTTTACGGCATCTGGCCCGTCCGCACTGCAGGCGCGCTAAACTGGCTGCCTGGCCCGCTCACCCGAACGTTGCAGGCCGTTGCCCGTACGTTACTGGAAACCTGAATTCGTGAGACGTAAATTCCTGCTGCTGCTGGAAATGTGCCTGATCGTCATGGGCCTGGCCCTTGGCTGGTCGGCCTGGAAGGTCCATTCGGTGTTGGATCAACCTGTGCATGTGGCACAGGAGCGCCTGCTGGATGTGCCCAATGGCGCTACGCCCAATCGCATGTTCTACCGCATGCAACAAGAGGGGCTGTTGGACGACGCGCTATGGCTCAGGTTGTACTGGCGCTTCAACATGGCCGGCGTGCCGCTGCATACGGGCGAGTATCGCCTGACCCCCGGCATGACCGTGAAACAGCTTTTCGACGCCTGGCAGCGGGCCGACGTGGTGCAATACAACCTGACCCTCGTCGAAGGCTGGACGTTCCGCCAGGTGCGCGCGGCGGTGGCCAAGCACGAAAAGATCAAGCAGACACTTGATGGCCTCTCCGATGCCCAAGTCATGGAAAAGCTGGGGCACGCTGGCGTGTTCCCGGAGGGCCGCTTCTTTCCGGACACCTATCGCTTCGTGCGCGGCATGAGCGATGTGGAACTGTTGCAGCAAGCCTACATGCGCCTGGAAGAGGTGCTGGCGCGCGAGTGGGCGGAGCGCGCCCGCGACCTGCCTTATCGTGATCCTTATCAGGCACTGATCATGGCCTCGCTGGTGGAAAAGGAAACCGGCATTCCACAGGAACGCGGGCAGATCGCAGGCGTCTTCGTCCGCCGTCTGCGCCTGGGCATGATGCTGCAGACCGATCCAACGGTCATCTATGGCATGGGCGAGCGTTACAACGGCCGCATCACACGCGCTGATTTGCGCCAGCCGACGCCTTACAACACCTACACCATGACTGGGCTGCCGCCGACACCTATTGCGATGGTCGGCCGTGAGGCCATCCATGCGGCGTTGAACCCGGCAGATGGCACCAGCCTTTACTTCGTCGCGCGCGGTGACGGTAGCCACGTCTTTTCCGATGACCTGGACGATCACAACTCTGCTGTGCGCGAGTTTCAGCTCAAGCGTCGGGCAGATTACCGCTCAAGCCCCGGCACCGCGCAGCCAACCCCCTCGGACAATGTGGCGCCGTCCGGTTCATCTCAGGCGCCTGAGGCGGGAGCATCGGATGATGCATCTGCTCCGGCCGCTGCGCCTGAACAGGGTAAGGTCGATGGCGATCGGGCGACCGAATCGTCGGCGCCCGACGCCCCCCAATAAGGACTGTATGTGAGCGGCTTGTTTATTACACTGGAAGGCCCCGAAGGCGCGGGCAAGAGCACCAACCGGGAATACCTGGCTGCCCGGCTGCGCGAGCAAGGGCTGGACGTGGTGCTGACCCGCGAGCCAGGCGGCACGCCACTGGCTGAAAAGATTCGTGAGTTGCTGCTGTCGCCGAGCGATGAGGCGATGCACGCCGATACCGAGCTTTTGTTGGTGTTCGCTGCACGCGCTCAACACCTTGCACAGGTGATCCGACCGGCGCTGGCGGGTGGGGCGGTGGTGCTGTGTGACCGGTTCACAGATGCAACTTACGCCTATCAGGGGGGCGGGCGCAGCTTACCCGTCGACCGTATCGCGACGCTTGAGCAGTTCGTGCAGGACGACCTTCGCCCTGACCTGACGTTGGTGTTTGATCTGCCAGTCGAAGTAGGCCTGGCCCGCGCCGCAGCGCGAGGGCGGCTGGATCGGTTCGAGCAGGAAGGGCAGGCGTTTTTCGAGGCGGTCCGTCGCGCCTACCTGGAACGCGCAGCTGCGGCACCCCAACGCTATACGTTGCTGGATGCGTCGCAGTCGCTGGCGAACGTTCAGCAAGCGTTGGACAGATTGCTGCCAGGTATCGTGGAGCGCTGCCGTGGCTGATGCCTATCCTTGGCAGCAGACGCTATGGGAGCAACTGGCTGGCCGCGCCCAGCATGCCCATGCCTATCTGCTGCACGGTCCCAAGGGGATAGGCAAGCGTGATCTGGCCGAGCGTCTGATGGCGCGGCTGCTGTGCCAGCGGCCTAATGGCACGCTGCCTTGTGGCCAGTGCAAGTCCTGCCATTTGCTCAAGGCCGGTAGTCACCCTGACAACTTCATGCTTGAGCCTGAAGAGCTGGACAAGCCAATCAAGGTGGATCAGGTCCGTGAACTGGTTGCATTCGTCGCTCAGACCGCGCAGTTGGGCGGGCGCAAGGTCGTCATGATCGAGCCTGTCGAATCGATGAACGTGAACGCCTCCAATGCGCTGCTCAAAAGCCTGGAGGAGCCTTCTGGCGACACGGTGCTGCTGTTGGTGACCCACCAACCCAGCCGCTTGCTGCCTACCATCAAGAGCCGGTGCCAGCAGGTCACCTGTCCACAGCCGACCAAGGCCCAGAGCCATGCCTGGCTGGCCAGCGCCTTGCCGGAGACTGATGAGGCCCGGCGTGACGATCTGTTGACCTTGTCTGCCGGCTCGCCGCTGTTGGCCCTGAGTCTTCATCAACACGGCGTGCATGAACAGCGTGCCCTGGTGACCGACGGTGTGAAGAAGCTGCTCAAGCAGCAGCAGTCGCCCAGCCAGTTGGCCGACGCCTGGACAGCCGTGCCGTTGTTGTTGCTGTTCGATTGGTTTTTCGACTGGGCCCAGCTGATCCTGCGTTACCAGTTGACCCAGGACGATGATGGGCTCGGCATGGCCGACATGCGCAAGGTGGTGCAATACCTTGCGCAAAAGAGCCGTCCGGCCAACGTCCTCGAGGTTCAGGCCTGGATCCTTGAGCAGCGTCAGAAAGTGTTGAGCAAGGCGAACCTGAACCGTGCTTTGCTGATCGAATCGTTGCTGGCCCATTGGCTACAACTGCCAACTGGGCGCTGACTTTAATCCTTATCCGTGTGTGTACCCATGCTTGTAGATTCCCATTGCCATCTTGACCGCCTTGACCTCAGCGCCCACGGGGGTTCGCTCGATGCTGCCTTGAAGGCAGCACGCGCTCGGGGTGTCGGGCACTTTCTGTGCATCGGTGTCAGTGCCGAAAATGCAGGCGCAGTCAAAGCGTTGACCGAGCAATACAGCGATGTGGATTGCTCGGTAGGCGTTCACCCGCTGGACCTGGCGCCGGGTGCAGCGCCTGCCTTGGACTGGCTGTTGACCGAATTGGCCCATCCCCATGTAGTGGCGATCGGTGAAACCGGCCTGGATTACCATTACGAGCCGGAAGCTGCCGAACTGCAGCAGGCGTCATTTCGCTTGCACCTGGAAGCTTCGCGGCAGACGGGAAAACCGGTGATCGTCCATACCCGAGCGGCCCGTGCCGATACCTTGGCGCTGTTGCGTGAGGCGAACTTGCCGCAGGCAGGTGTTTTGCACTGCTTTACCGAAGACTGGGAAATGGCCAAGGCGGCGTTGGATCTTGGGTATTACATCTCGCTTTCGGGGATCGTGACGTTCCGTAATGCCGAGGCGTTGCGGGAGGTGGCGCGGCAGGTGCCGACGGATCGGCTTCTGGTGGAAACCGACTCGCCGTATTTGGCGCCGATTCCCTATCGGGGTAAACCTAACCTGCCTCAATATGTGCGGGAAGTCGCTGAATATGTGGCTTCATTACGGTGTGTCAGCTATGAACAGTTGGCTGAGCAGACCACTACAAACTTCAAGCGGTTGTTTCCGTTGGCAAGGGTTTGCTAAGCCGCATACTCTGAGTTAACGCTGCAGCTGCAGCTGCAGCTGCAGTTGCTCTTGCTCTTGCTCTTGCTCCTAAGTGCGCTGTAGTCCAGGCGCCGCAGATCGCGACTTCAGGAGGCCGAGCGCAGGGCTTGCGGAGGGAGGTGACGGGCATGGATGCCCGTCAAGCGCTGGGCCCCAGGATGGGGCCTGCAGCGCGGTCCTCCCGGGAGCAAGCCCGGAGCGAGGGAACCCCGGAGCGCAGCGTAGGGGCCGGATGATAGGAGCAGGCGGTTTTTGCTTACTTTTTGACAAGACAAAAAGTGAGCCGCCGTAAGGGCGGAAGGGGGACTGCGCGCCACCCGCGCCAATGAATACCGACTCGATATATGCGCCCACGCTTTGAAGTTTGAAGTTTGAAGTTTGAAGTTTGAAGTTTGAAGTTTGAAGTTTGATTGGGTTGGTGTGGGTATCGATAGAGAGCATAGTCCATTTGCGATGGCGACGCTGAATCACCTTTTCGCCCTTACGGCGAGTTACTTTTTGTCAAACGCCACAAAAAGTAACCAAAAAAGGCTGCGCTCCGTTCATACGGCCCCTACGCTGCGCTTCGGGGTTCCCTCACTCCGGTCTTGCTCCCGGGAGGACCGCGCTGTAGGCCCCATCCTGGGGCCCAGCGCTTGACAGGCATCCATGCCTGTCACCTCCCTCCGCAAGACCTGCGTTCGGCCTTCTGAAGTCGCGAAGATCAAGATCAAGATCAAGATCAAGATCAAGATCAAGATCAAGATCAAGATCAAGATCAAGATCAAGATCAAGATCAAGATCAAGATCAAGAGCTGAACGGTAGCGTGGGGGTCGCGGGGATCTGCTTTACGCTAGCCACCCAACCCCCCCTCAAAAAAAACCCGGCTTCTGGGGGGGAATCCGGGTTAAGACCATTAGGAGTAGAACAAAGGTACGCGGTCCCTGAGTACCTTTATCGCCGCGTCACTCGGGGGGATGCGCCGCGCCGACCCCTTGAGTATTGCCCAGGCTACGCACAATGCCAGGCAAAATTGATCGTTTTTTAAACAGATTTGGAATACTCCAGGCCAGGCTGCCAACGATCAGGATCACCCGCACACCACCGAAAACAGAGGTGACCACGGATGATCCGTGCAATTTCGCGCAAGTTAGGCATAATAATCCGCTTCGATCGTCAGCCAGTCCTTCCCATGCAGAAAGAACCTCGTAAGGTCCGTGAGTTTCGCCGTCGCGAACAGGAAATCCTAGACACCGCACTCAAGCTGTTCCTCGAGCAAGGCGAGGACAGCGTCACCGTCGAAATGATCGCCGACGCCGTGGGTATCGGCAAAGGCACGATCTACAAGCATTTCAAGTCCAAGGCAGAGATCTACCTGCGCCTGATGCTCGACTACGAGCGCGACCTCAATGAGCTTCTGCATTCGGCCGATGTAGACCGCGACAAGGAAGCCCTGTCTCGTGCCTACTTCGAATTTCGCATGCGCGACCCGCAACGCTACAGGCTCTTCGATCGTCTGGAAGAGAAGGTAGTCAAGGGTAACCAAGTGCCGGAAATGGTCGAGCAACTGCATAGCATTCGCGCCTCCAACTTCGACCGCCTCACGCAACTGATCAAAGGCCGCATCAGTGAGGGCAAGCTTGAAGATGTACCCCCTTATTTCCACTATTGTGCCGCCTGGGCATTGGTCCATGGGGCGGTAGCGCTCTATCACTCCCCGTTCTGGAGCAATGTGCTGGAAGATCAAGAAGGCTTCTTCCAGTTCCTGATGGACATCGGCGTACGCATGGGCAACAAACGCAAGCGCGACCCCGACCCAGCCAGCTGAGTCAGCACCGGCCCAGGCGTGTGGCCAACCCAAAACTGGCGCAAAAGCTGCATTCGTCAGCCATTCGCCGGCTTTTTTGACGCCGGCCCTTGGAGGAATGATGCGGAGCCTGGTCTTGGTGCTGACGCTTGCGGCGTTGGGCGGGTGCATGAAAGTAAGTGATATGGGGGAAGGTGTTCGCTACCACATGAGCGATGCCGGCCTGCTGGATCACAGCGATACCCGTCGTACGCTGTCGATCCGACTGCAGCCCGATTCCTTTATCTTCATTGGGCAAGGTGCATTCGTGCCGCCCGGTAAAGGCCCGGTCCCGCAGCAGAATGCGGTGGCCGAAGAGGCCTTCAAAAGCTTCGTTGAGTATTTCCCGATGCTACGCCGTGCCGAGGCACCGCTGGGCCTGGAAGAGGCCATTGCGCAGGCACGCTCATTTGGGGCCGATTACGTGCTCTATACCCGTTTCGCTCGTACCGATGACCGCATTGGCAATGGGGACGAGTGGTACGACGAACAGGCCGTGGACCGACTGGGTTGGGATAGCGGCGTGGTACAGATGATGCTCATCGAAACCAGTACCCGCTACCTGATAGACACGGTCCGTATCAAAAGCCGTGGCGGTTTGTTGACGTTCCACGACCAGACGCCCAGGGATTTGCTTGCTGCGCCCATGCGCGAGTACGCTCGTAGCCTTCTTGGCATGAGTCGATGAGGCACTGCGATGAATGAGACGGGCAAGGCCAATGACCTGCTGACACAGCTTCCAACGTCCAAGGGCTTGCCGCCTGTGCACCTCTGGAATCCCGATTTCTGCGGCAACATCGACATGCGTATCGCACGGGACGGAACGTGGTATTACTTGGGCACGCCTATCGGCCGCAAGCCGATGGTGAAGCTCTTTTCTTCGATCATCCGCCGCGACGGTGATGATTACTTTCTGGTAACGCCAGTCGAGAAGGTCGGCATCAAAGTCGACGATGCACCGTTCGTTGCCGTGGCCCTGGAAGTGACGGGGGAGGGGGAGCAGCAGGTGTTACGCTTCACCAACAATGTGGATGATCAGGTCGAAGCAGGGCCTGACCATCCGCTGCGGGTGGTGACTGACCCCGTCACCCAGGCGCCTTCGCCTTATGTGCTGATGCGCAGCAATCTTGAGGCGTTGATTCACCGTAATGTCTTCTATCAGCTGGTCGAGTTGGCCGTTGCGCGGCAAATCGCAGATCAGCAATGGTTAGGCGTGTGGAGCCGGGGTGAGTTCTATCCCATAGGGCAGGTGGATTATCCCTGAGTCACGCTTCACCGCACTTCACTGGGGCATGAAGACCGTGTGGAAGGTGGTTGATAACTAGCGCTCAAAACGCACGGTAATGGCTCAACCTCACGGTTTTACACCGTGAGGAACCTCGCCATGGGCCTGCAGATTCTGACCCCACCCGTCGAATCCCAGCTACGCGCCATCGCTGCTCCACTTGTAGCAGCCTGTCCCGATATGCGCCAGTTGGCCCGCGACACAGCTGTTGGGTTGTTGAGCAAACACAACTTGTCACACCTTGACCCTGACCAGGTCTACCTCAACCGTTTCGAAACCGCCCAGAGCAGCCCTCGCACCTTCAGTGGGTGGCAGCACCTGGACCCGCCTGTCCAATCCTTCACACTGCCGCAGTTGGTCATGCACCGTTTCGACGTCCATGACCAGGATAACAGCGACCTGCTCAGTTACCTGACCGGCTTTTACAGTAATGGCCCTGGCCCCGGTTTTTATGACGAGCACAATGAGATCCGTCTGGAGCCCCAGGCTGTGCTCGAGGATTTCTGGCAAATCGACTTCAGTACCCAATTTCACCATCGGCTTCAGGCGTTTTGGCAAGAACATGCTGAGCACTATCGTGTACTGGCGAAAGTCAACTTCCTCGCCAAGGTGATCGAAATTTGCGCGGCCGACAGCAGCACGGCGCTGGCCCAGCATGTTCGCCGCGTCGCCACTGCGCTGACAGGTCTTGATATTGCATCACCCACGTTGGAGCAACTTCAGGCGGTTGTACTGCCGGCCGCGGGTTATCGCGTGTGTACCTTCGACATTGGCGGGCACATTGCGAGCGACTTTCTGCGCATTGTGCTGGAGGATGGTTCGCAACTGCTGTACACCCCAGGTGAAACGGACGCACTGCATCTTTTCCCAACGCGCAAGGACCTCTACTGGTGGGTGTTGAACAATACCAACGAAGCCGAAAACCGGGCGCGCTTCGTGGCGCACTTTCCGTTGTCCAGCCGTGCCCAAAAAGATGATCGCCTTGGCCTCAATCACCTGATCGATCTACTGTTCTTCAATTGGGGCGGTGATGATCACGAGTGCCTCAATCAGCTCGATGCCACCCTGCCGGGCGATGCGTTCAGTCACCTGCGCGACGCCGCGCGCCAGCGCATGACCGACGACGCACAGTTCGCCCTGCGCAGCAACGCGGACCTGCGCAAACAGCTGTGGATCGGCTATCTCAGGGCCTTCGGCCAAGTAGCAGGGCCCATGGCAGCTGTCGACTGGCCGATCGCACTGGCTGTGGTCGGCGCAGGGCTTGCCGATATGGGGCTGAACATCGACCAGGCTGTCAACGGTCATACCACGAGCGAGCGGCAGGCCGGTGTGACCGGCGCGATCTTGGCGGCCATGGACACCTTGTTCAACGCCGCCATGCTAGCCGGTGCCGTAGGTGCAGGCGCCGAGGAAACGCTGATTGATCCACAGGTGCCTGAGGGCAGCACCCTGGCCGTTGAGCAAGAGGAGGCGGCCCCGGCGACACCCGCCGAAATTGACGCCTGGGTCCCTGAGCCGTTCCGCCCGGTTGGCCATGAAGACCTGCTGGCACCTTTTGAAACCAACATCATCCTCAGCGCCCAGTCTGGGAGTGGCGGGCAGGAGGGTATCTATCTGCAGGATGGCAAGTTCTATGCGCTGATTGACCAGCAACCCTTCGAGGTCCGTTATGTGCAGCAGATGGGCAGCTGGGTGGTCATCGACCCGCAGAATCCGTACTCGTTCTATCGCAACGTGCCCATCCATATGACAGCGGACGGCCAGTGGCAACCTCTACAGCGCTCAGGCTTGCAGGGTGGCGGATTGCCACGCAAGTTGCTTGGGGCCTGGGGGCGGCCAAGCAACGCAGCTGCTGTGCAGGCCCTGCCCGAAATGCCCTACGAGATTCCGCGTGAAACCCGTCCTCTGCTTGAGCATGCCGCCAATGCCCCGGTAGATGAACGCGCGCTAAGTGGAATCATGAGCAGCTTCGATGCTCAGGTAGAAGCGAGCTACCAGGCATTCCGTGCCAGCCGTGACGCACTTGCCACCGACGCCGTTGCCTATCTTGAAAATGTCATACCGCCCGCGCGGCCCGCAATAACGGCTATGCCTCGTGACGCCAGTGCCAAGCTGATCATCCGCAGCCTCTACCAGAACAGTGAAGGGCTGGTCATCGGTGAAAGCCATTCAGGGCTGGGCAGCAAGCAGTTTCTGATAGACAACATGCCTCTGCTCAAGCGCGAAAAGATCAAGGTGCTCTACCTGGAGCATTTCATGACCGACTTTCATCAGGCCGACCTTGATGTGTTCAAATGCTCGGGCAAGATGCCCGCCCGGTTGAGCACCTATGTGAATAATCTGGATGAAGGTCATGGGGTCGATCTGGCAGGCCGCTACTCGTTTCGCAACGTGCTGATTGCGGCGCAGAAGTCCGGCATCCGTATCCAGTCCATCGACTGCATGGCCAGCTACCGCCAGGCCTGGGACAACCCGCCATCGGCGGTGATCAGGCAGCAAATGATGAACTTCTACACCCATGAAATCATCGAGGCGGACCAGGCGGTCCGAGGCCCAAGCCGGTGGGTTGCGCTGGTGGGAAATAGCCACGCCAGCGACTTTGAAGGCGTGCGCGGCGTAAGCGAACTTCAGGGCGCAATCAGTTTGCGCGTCGAGGACATTGAGGTAGGTATGCCCGGCGGTATCGGTGCCGACCCTGGGCTGGCGGCCATTGATTACGTCATGGAGGTACGCCGGGTCAAAAGCGATCTTCGCCTGCAAGTACCGATTAAAGCGGCGAAGCCGGTCGGTGAGGAAGTGGCGGCCATGCTCAAGCATAACGGTGCATTCACGTTCGAGAGCACCGATGGCCAGTTGCAGTTGGTGCATCGCAGCCGCACGGGTGGGTTGGTGTACACGCCCATCGTCCAGGAAGGTGAACGTTTTTATATCCAGCGGCCCGAGTGGCCATGGGTCAGTGAGCGACGGCTAGCAAGCCTGCGAGAGATACGTACCCTGCTGGAGCATCATGGGTTGCAGTATGTGCTGACGAGATGAGTCGATGCGCGGGAGGCGTGCATTTGGCCTACGCCTCATGGAGCGCCTGAACGGCACCCATGCCATGCGGATCATGCGATGAGCACTGACCTGGGCAAAAGACACGGGCATATCCACAGCGGGCACAAAAAAGCCGCTTTGGGTATGTCTGTTTGACAACATCCCTCAAAGCGGCGTTTTTGGATTATTTTCAAAACCCTGTGAAGGATCTTGATTATCTGGCTCCGCGACCTGGACTCGAACCAGGGACCCAATGATTAACAGTCATTTGCTCTACCGACTGAGCTATCGCGGAATGTGCACGTATCTTACTCAACAGCAGGGGTAAGTCAAGTCACCCCTGCGAAATCAATCAGTTACAGCACTTCAACGATGGCTTTGGTCACGACGTGGATATTGTTCTGGTTCAGCGCAGCCACGGCTATGCGGCCAGTGTCCAGCGCGTAGATACCGAACTCGTTCTTCAGCCGAGCCACTTGCTCCACGGTCAGGCCCGAGTAGGAGAACATGCCGACCTGGCGACCCACGAAGCTGAAGTCGCGCTTGGCACCGTAATGAGCCAGCAACTCGACCATCTGCTTGCGCATGCCATGAATGCGCTCGCGCATTTCTGCCAGCTCGGTTTCCCACATCTGCCGCAGCTCTGCGCTGTTGAGTACCGTCGCCACGATGGTGGCGCCATGGGTGGGGGGGTTGGAGTAGGTGGTACGAATAACCCGCTTGACCTGGGACAGCACGCGCGTGCTTTCGTCTTTGGAGGCCGTCACGATCGACAGGGCGCCCACGCGCTCACCGTACAAGGAGAACGATTTGGAGAACGAGCTGGAGACGAAGAACTCAAGGCCCGACTCGGCAAACAGGCGTACGGCAAAGGCGTCCTCGTCGATGCCGTCTCCAAAGCCCTGGTAGGCCATGTCCAGGAAGGGCACATGACCTTTGGTCTTGACCACTTGCAGGACGTTCTTCCAGTCTTCCAGGTCCAGGTCCACCCCGGTCGGGTTATGGCAGCAGGCATGCAACACGACGATGGAGCCTGCGGGCAACGCCTCGAGGTCTTCGAGCATGCCTGCCCGATTGACGCCGTTGGTCGGGGCGTCATAGTACCGATAGGTATGAACCGGGAAGCCCGCTGATTCGAACAACGCACGGTGGTTTTCCCAGCTCGGGTCGCTGATGGCTACCACGGCCTCGGGGGATACACGCTTGAGGAAGTCGGCGCCGATCTTCAGTGCGCCCGTACCGCCCACTGCCTGGACAGTCACAACCCGGCCATCGGACAGCAACGGGGACTGGGCACCGAACAGCAGTTTCTGCACCGCTTGGTCATAGGTCGCGATGCCGTCGATCGGCAGGTAGCCACGCGAGGCATGCTGGGCGGCACGCTGGGTCTCGGCTTCGATCACCGCCCGCAGCAGCGGAATGCGGCCTTCCTCATTGCAGTAGACGCCCACCCCCAGGTTCACCTTGTCGGTGCGTGGGTCGGCATTGAATGCTTCGTTGAGGCCCAGGATGGGGTCGCGGGGTGCCAGCTCGACAGCGGAAAACAGGCTCATTGTTACCTTGGCTCGGATAGGAGTGTAAGGGGAGGTATCCGCTCCAGCCGAATGCACTGAAGCGGGGCACAAACGGGGAGTCAGTATAGTGATCCGGTACGGTCACGGCGACACTGCGACGCCGCTTTTACGACTATTTGCGCAAAAAATTTTCGACCCTTGCGGCCTTTGCCCTGTCCACCGTAACACGGGGTCACCGTTGGGCCTTCAAAGCGTCCCCCGGCGTGCCCATTTGGGTATAGACTACTGGCTAAATTTACAGTGCAGCACCGCGAGGTTCGACATGTCCGAGTTCCAGCTCGTTACCCGGTTCCAGCCAGCAGGCGATCAACCAGAGGCCATTCGGCAAATGGTCGAGGGCATCGAGGCGGGGTTGGCGCACCAGACTCTGCTGGGGGTGACCGGCTCTGGCAAGACCTTCAGCATCGCCAACGTCATCCAGCAGGTGCAGCGCCCCACGTTGGTCCTGGCACCGAACAAGACGCTGGCGGCGCAGTTGTACGGCGAGTTCAAGGCATTCTTCCCCAACAATGCGGTGGAGTACTTCGTTTCCTACTACGACTACTATCAACCCGAAGCCTATGTGCCCTCATCGGACACCTTCATCGAGAAGGATGCCTCGATCAACGACCATATCGAGCAGATGCGCCTTTCGGCGACCAAGGCGCTGCTCGAGCGGCGCGATGCGATCATCGTCACCACCGTGTCCTGCATCTATGGCCTGGGCAGTCCTGAAACCTACCTCAAGATGGTGTTGCACATCGACCGTGGCGACAAGCTCGACCAGCGCGCGTTGCTACGCCGACTGGCCGACTTGCAGTACACCCGCAATGAAATGGATTTCGCCCGTGCCACCTTCCGAGTGCGTGGGGATGTCATCGACATCTACCCGGCCGAATCGGACCTCGAAGCCATACGCGTCGAGCTGTTCGACGACGAGGTGGAAAACATTGCCGCGTTCGATCCGCTGACAGGCGAAATCCTGCGCAAGTTGCCAAGGTTCACGTTCTACCCCAAGAGCCACTACGTGACGCCGCGAGAAACGCTGCTTCAGGCGGTTGAGGGTATCAAGGAAGAGTTGGCCGACCGGCTTGAGTACCTGCACAAGGCCAACAAGCTCGTGGAGGCTCAGCGTCTTGAGCAGCGTACCCGCTTTGACCTGGAAATGATCATGGAGCTGGGTTACTGCAACGGTATCGAAAACTACTCTCGCTACTTGTCCGGTCGTCCTGCCGGTGCGCCCCCACCTACGCTGTATGACTATCTGCCCGCCGACGCACTGCTGGTCATCGATGAGTCGCACGTCAGCGTTCCCCAGGTGGGCGCCATGTACAAAGGGGACCGCTCACGCAAGGAAACGCTGGTGGAGTACGGGTTTCGTCTACCGTCGGCGCTGGACAACCGCCCCATGCGCTTCGACGAGTGGGAGAGCGTCAGCCCGCAGACCATCTTCGTGTCCGCCACGCCCGGTCCTTATGAAGAGGCGCATGCTGGGCGCGTCGTCGAGCAGGTGGTGCGTCCCACTGGCCTGGTCGACCCGCAGATCGAAATACGCCCTGCGCTGACCCAGGTAGATGACCTGCTCTCGGAGATCCGCAAGCGCGTGGCCCTGGGCGAGCGGGTGCTGGCCACCACCTTGACCAAGCGCATGTCCGAGGACTTGACCGATTACCTGGCAGACCATGATGTACGGGTGCGATACCTGCACTCTGACATCGACACCGTGGAGCGGGTCGAGATCATCCGCGACTTGCGCCTGGGCACGTTCGATGTCCTGGTCGGCATCAACCTGTTGCGCGAAGGCCTGGACATGCCCGAGGTTTCGCTGGTCGCCATCCTCGATGCGGACAAGGAAGGCTTCCTGCGCTCCGAGCGTTCGCTGATCCAGACGATTGGCCGGGCTGCGCGTAACCTCAATGGTCGGGCGATTCTATATGCCGACGCCATAACCGGTTCGATGCAGCGGGCCATTGACGAGACCGAGCGACGTCGAGAAAAGCAGATCGCCTTCAACGAAGCGCACGGTATCGTGCCCAAAAGCGTGGTCAAGGACATCACCGATATCCTTGAAGGTGCGACCGTCCCGGGCGCTCGCAGCAAGAAACGCAAGGGGATGGCCAAGGCGGCAGAGGAGAGCGCGCGTTACGAGGCCGAGTTGCGCACCCCAGGCGAAATCACCAAGCGTATCAAGCAGCTCGAAGACAAGATGATGCAATACGCCCGTGACCTGGAATTCGAAGCCGCCGCCCAGTTGCGTGACGAGATCACCCAGTTGCGAGATCGCCTGATCGCAAGTTGATGCCTGGCGGTCGGCATTCACCGCGCATCGATCAGGCGAGACCGCGCTGCACCCAAGCCACCCACGGTATGGCCTACCGTGGGCTCGGCATCATGGGGGGCCAGCTCAGGTTCACCGCATCGCTGGAGCCCGGTGCCTGCCACCTGCTAACATCGAGGCTTTGTTTCATCTTTCGTTCGAGACTCCCATGACCACCGTACGCACGCGTATCGCGCCATCGCCTACCGGCGACCCCCATGTCGGCACCGCCTACATCGCCCTGTTCAACTACTGCTTCGCCAAACAGCACGGCGGCGAGTTCATCCTGCGCATCGAGGACACCGATCAGCTGCGCTCCACGCGCGAGTCCGAGCAGCAGATCTTCGATGCGTTGCGTTGGCTGGGCATCGAATGGAACGAGGGCCCGGACGTGGGTGGCCCACATGGTCCGTATCGGCAGAGTGAGCGCGGTGAAATCTATGCCCAGTACGCCAAGCAGCTGGTCGACGCCGGCCATGCGTTCTATTGCTTCTGCACCGCCGAGGAGCTGGAGCAGATGCGCGCCGAACAGCAGGCCCGCGGCGAGACGCCTCGTTACGATGGGCGAGCGTTGCTGCTGAGCGCCGACGAAGTGCAACGCCGGCTGGACGCAGGCGAGCCCCATGTAATCCGCATGAAAGTGCCCGCCGAGGGCGTGTGCGTGGTGCCGGACATGTTGCGCGGTGACGTGGAGATCCCGTGGGATCGCATGGACATGCAGGTGTTGATGAAAAACGATGGCCTGCCCACGTACTTCCTGGCCAACGTGGTCGACGATCACCTGATGGGCATCACCCACGTACTGCGCGGTGAAGAGTGGTTGCCGTCGGCGCCCAAGTTGATCAAGTTGTACGAGTACTTCGGTTGGGAACAACCCAAGCTGTGCTACATGCCCCTGCTGCGCAACCCGGACAAGTCCAAGCTTTCCAAACGCAAGAACCCGACGTCGGTGACGTTCTACGAGCGCATGGGCTTCATGCCCGAAGCCATGCTCAACTACCTGGGCCGGATGGGCTGGTCCATGCCCGATGAGCGCGAGAAGTTCTCGCTGGCCGAAATGGTCGAGCACTTCGACCTGTCCCGCGTTTCGCTGGGCGGGCCGATCTTCGACATCGAGAAGCTCTCCTGGCTCAACGGCCAATGGCTGCGTGAGCTCCCTGTGGAAGCCTTTGCCCAGCGCCTGCAGAAATGGGCGTTCAACAGCGACTACATGATGAAAATCGCGCCGCATGTGCAGGGCCGGGTTGAAACGTTCAGCCAGGTGGTGCCTTTGGGCGGGTTCTTCTTCGAAGGCGCACTGAAGCTTGACGCCAAGCTGTTCGAAAGCAAGAAATTGTCGGCCGATCAGGTGCGCCAGGTCCTGCAGTTGATCCTGTGGAAGCTTGAGAGCCTGCGTCAGTGGGAAAAAGAGCGCATCACCGGTTGCATTCAGAGCGTGGTCGATGCATTGGAACTGAAGCTGCGTGACGCCATGCCCTTGATGTTCGCCGCGATCACCGGGCAGGCAAGCTCGGTGTCGGTGCTCGATGCCATGGAAATCCTCGGCCCTGACCTGACCCGATATCGTCTGCGTCAGGCCTTGGATTTGCTGGGCGGTGTTTCCAAGAAAGAAAACAAGGAATGGGAAAAGCAGCTGGCTACCATCGCTTGAGATGAGGCAGGCGGGCAGGCCGTCGTTCCCACGACGGTCGGCCGCTGCCGTGTGCAATGGATCCAGCGTTGCAGGCTGGTCTGGCCCGCCCGATAAACCGATATTGCGGGGCAGGGCGGTAAGTGATTGTTATCTGTGAAAAAACTTTTGGTTTTTTTGAAGATTTAGTTTGACAGGCCTGCACCTGGATCTTAATATGCGCCCCGTCCACAGCGATGAACATAAACGAAACGCCAGGCACCCAGCCAGCGTATCGGTTCAGCGTGACTCTGTGGGGCTATAGCTCAGCTGGGAGAGCGCCTGCATGGCATGCAGGAGGTCAGCGGTTCGATCCCGCTTAGCTCCACCAAATTCCTGTTGTCAGCCAATGGCTGACACGTAGAACGGGCACTAGCAGCACGTTCTTGAAGGTAAGAAGGTTCGTCCCCTTCGTCTAGTGGCCTAGGACACCGCCCTTTCACGGCGGTAACAGGGGTTCGAGTCCCCTAGGGGACGCCAGTTCTACACAAGCGATGTTTCGGCATGGCTGGGCCGCGAGGCTAGAAATCTGGGGCTATAGCTCAGCTGGGAGAGCGCCTGCATGGCATGCAGGAGGTCAGCGGTTCGATCCCGCTTAGCTCCACCAATTACTGCCAAGGTTTGCATTGCAAACTTTTGCGAAGGTTATGTCCCCTTCGTCTAGTGGCCTAGGACACCGCCCTTTCACGGCGGTAACAGGGGTTCGAGTCCCCTAGGGGACGCCAGTTTTACACAAGCAGTGTTTCGACATTGCTGGGCCGCGAGGCTAGAAATCTGGGGCTATAGCTCAGCTGGGAGAGCGCCTGCATGGCATGCAGGAGGTCAGCGGTTCGATCCCGCTTAGCTCCACCAATTACTGCCAGGGTTTGCATTGCAGACTTTTGCGAAGGTTACGTCCCCTTCGTCTAGTGGCCTAGGACACCGCCCTTTCACGGCGGTAACAGGGGTTCGAGTCCCCTAGGGGACGCCACGTTTACCCGCGTTTTGCGGGACTTTAAAGGCTCATTCGCATATTGAATGGGCCTTTTGTTTTTTCTACTAAAAAATCCCTAACGCCGCTCTCCCTTCTGGGGTGGACATTTCTGGTCCGCTCACTGCTAAATTCCCTTTTTGCCCCATGGGACATGAACATGAGCTGGGACCTGCCCACACCTTTCATAATCGACGTGCTTGTCGGCAGCGAAGACATCGATGGACTGGGGCATGCCAACAATGCCGTCTACGTCACTTGGCTAGAACGTTGCGCCTGGCGACATTCCCAACGCCTGGGGTTGGACCTTGCGGCGTATCGCCTGCTTGATCGCGCCATGGCGGTGGTCCGTCACGAAATCGATTACCTCGCCGCCGCTTACGAAGGTGACGAATTGGAGTTAGCCACCTGGATCGTCGACTGGGATCAGCGTCTGCGCATGACCCGACGGTTTCAGCTGCGTCGTGCGCGTGATGGGATGACCTTGCTTCGCGCCCGGACCACCTTTGCGTGTATCGAGCTGTCTACTGGCAAACCCAAGCGCATGCCTGCCGAATTTCTGGACGGCTACGGGCCAGCGCTGATGCCCGCCTGAAGCACGCCTAAATTTTGCTAGACTGCCGCCTTTTGCGCCGAGATCATTCCATGCAAATTGCCCTGGCCCCCATGGAGGGGCTGGTCGACAACATTCTGCGAGACGTACTGACCCGCGTAGGCGGCGTCGATTGGTGCGTCAGTGAATTCATCCGCGTCTGTGATCGCCTGCTGCCAGCCTCCTCGTTCCATAAATTGGCCCCCGAGCTGAGCAACGGCGCGCATACGGCGGCAGGCGTGCCCATGCGCGTGCAACTGCTGGGGTCCGACCCAGCGTGCCTTGCCGATAACGCTGCATTGGCCTGCGAGCTGGGCGCCCCGGTCATCGACCTCAACTTTGGCTGCCCCGCCAAGACGGTGAACAAGTCCCGGGGTGGGGCGGTGCTGCTCAAGGAGCCTGAGTTGCTCCACGCCATTGTCCGCGAGGTCCGGCGCGCGGTGCCTGCCGCGATCCCCGTCACCGCCAAGATGCGCCTGGGTTTCGACACCCCGGATGGGGCGCTGGACTGTGGCGTGGCCCTGGCTGAGGGCGGGGCGGCCCATTTGGTGGTACATGCCCGGACCAAGGTTGAAGGCTACAAGCCGCCCGCGCACTGGGAGTGGGTGGCGCGCGTGCAGGACGTGGTCAAGGTGCCGGTGTTCGCCAATGGCGAGATATGGACGGTCGACGACTGGCGTCGCTGCCGGGAAGTCAGCGGCGCTGAGCACATCATGCTGGGGCGTGGCCTGGTTTCTCGCCCTGACCTGGGTGTGCAGATTGCCGCAGCCAATGCCGGAACGCCCTACCAGGCCATGGGTTGGGAGCAATTGCTGCCGCTACTTCAGGCGTTCTGGCTTCAAGCCCAGGCCAAACTATCACCCCGATACGCCCCGGGACGAATGAAGCAATGGGTCGCCATGTTGACGCGCAGCTACCCTGAGGCCGTGCTGCTGTTCGCCGAGCTGCGCCGCGAAGATGACTGCGCGCGCATCGGGCGCTTGCTTGGCGTGGCGTCGACGGCAGATCAAGCGCAGGTGGCGTGACCACCTGGCACAGGCGAAATTTTTTTTTGCACGGCCCTTGAAAGCGCCTTGATGGACCTTATCTCTTGAGTACGCGATGCCGAATTCGGGTCGCGTAATGACTTACTTGCTGATATCTCAGGAGTTATGACCATGACTACCGCTTTCTCTCTTGCACCACTGTTCCGCCACTCCGTTGGTTTCGACCGCTTCAATGACCTGTTCGAATCCGCGGCACGTAATGAGGCTGGTAGCAGCTACCCGCCCTACAATGTGGAAAAGCACGGTGATGACCAGTACCGCATCGTGGTTGCCGCGGCTGGTTTCCAGGAAGAGGATCTCGACCTTCAGGTCGAAAAAGGCGTGCTCACCGTGACCGGTGGCAAGCGTGACAATGGCTCGGCAGAAGTGACATACCTGCACCAGGGCATTGCCCAGCGCGCCTTCAAGCTCTCCTTCCGCCTGGCTGACCACATCGAGGTCAAGGCAGCGGGCTTGGCCAACGGTCTGCTTAGCATCGATCTGCTGCGTATCGTGCCTGAAGAAGCCAAGGCCAAGCGCATCCCGATCAACGGCGAGCAACCCGCGCTGAACTGATCCAGCGCATCACCAAGAAGGGCACCCCAGGGTGCCCTTCTTGCGTTGTGCAGGCGCGCGGTCACTTCAGGGCGCTTGCAACAGTCGCCGGAACGCCTGTAGCGGCAAAGGCCGGCTGTGCAGGTAGCCCTGGTACAGGTGACACCCCAGTTTTTCCAGAAACGCCAGCTGTTCGGTCAGCTCTACGCCCTCGGCGATTACCGCAAGCCCAAGGCTAAGCGCCATGGCGACGATGGCGCGGACGATTTCAGCATCGTTGGGGTCTATCGTTACGTCACGGACGAATGTCTGGTCAATCTTCAGTGCATCGACGGGCAGGCGTTTGAGGTAGGTCAGCGAGGAATACCCCGTGCCAAAGTCGTCCATGGCAAACGTTACCCCGTGGCTTTGCAACTCCCGCATCTTGGCAATGGTGTCTTCCAGGTTCTGAATGACGATACCTTCGGTGATCTCGAGCTTGAGCAGTTTCCTGGGCAACTGACTGTCGTCGAGGCTGCGCAGGACGCGGCCAACAAAATCTTTCTGGCGAAATTGCCGCGGGCTGATGTTGACGCACAGGCTGAAATCGTCGGCATCTATCAAGCCGTCGGCCAGCAGGTGGGCGCAGGCAACGCAAGCCTCATCGAGTACCCAATTGCCCACCTCCAGAATCAACCCGCTTTCCTCAAGGACCTGAATGAACTGGCCTGGCGACTGCTGGCCGAGTTGAGGGTGGTGCCAGCGCAGCAGCACCTCGGCACCGACGATCCGGTTGTCGCGGGCGTCGACCTGCGGCTGGTAATGCAAGGCCATTTCGCCACGGGCCAGCGCCAGGCGTAGATCACTCTCCATGCGCAGGCGTTCGCTGGCCGCCTTCTGCATGCTGGCATGAAACAGTTGAGTCGTATTGCGCCCGGAGTCCTTGGCGCGGTAAAGCGCGATGTCGGCGCGTTTGAGCAGGTCGGCAGGCGTTGTGCCGTGGTCCGGGATCAAGGCCACGCCAATGCTGGGGGTCACCTGCAGGCGTTGGCCGTCGAGTGACATGGGCTGGGCCAGCAGCGCGCGTAGGGTGTCAGCCAACTGGCGAACCGTATCCTCGACCTCATCACGATCGCCTTCCAGGCCGCTGAGCAGTACCACGAACTCGTCACCGCCCAGCCGTGCCACGGTATCCTCTACACGTACACTGGCCTCTAGTCTGGCCGTGATGATCTTGAGCACTGCATCACCGACCGGATGGCCCAGCGAGTCGTTGATGTGCTTGAAATGGTCCAGATCGAGGAAAAGCAGGGCGCCGCGCAGATTGCGCTGCTTGAGCAAGGCGATCTGCTGACCCAGCCGCTCCATCAGCAGAGCACGGTTCGGAAGATTGGTCAGCGGGTCGTGGTAGGCAAGGTGACGGATCTGTGCCTGGGCGTGTTTCAGTTGGCTGACGTCCCGCGCGGTCATCAGCAGGCACTGCACGTCGTTGAGCAGGATCTGCTCCACGGACACCTCTACCGTCAGGAGATCGCCGCGCTTGTTGCGCCCCAGCATTTCTCGGTGGTGTACCCGGCCATGCTCGCGCAGTTCGGCCAGCAGGGTGGTTCGCTGTTGCGCATCGGTCCAGATGCCGATGTCGAAAACGGTGCGCCCGACGACCTCGCCCGCCGAGTATCCGGTCAAACGGCAGAAACCGTCGTTGATTTCCAGGTAACGCCCGGTTGCGCATTCAGTGATGGTGATGGCGTCCGGGCTTGAGTGAAACGCCTTGGCGAATTTCTCTTCGCTGGATTTGAGCGCTGCCTCTGCCCGCTGCTGTTGGGTGATGTCGCGCAGCGTGGTGACGCTGCAGGGTTGGCCGTCCACTGTGATCAGGCGGCTGGAGATCAGGCAGGTCAAGGCGTCGCCACTGCGGTGATGGACGACCAACGCAACATTGCTCAGGGCCTGCTCGCGGATGACCCGTTCGATGCGGTGCGCACGCAGGGCCGATTCGGCCCACAAGCCTATTTCTTGGGCCGTGCGGCCGATCAACTGCTCGGTCGTCCAACCGAAGGTATGGGTGAAGGCGGGGTTGATCTCGATGAATTGTCCCGTGTCCTGGCGCGTTACGCAGATAGGGTCGGGGCTGACTTGAAACAGGCTGGCAAACTTTTCCTCCGAGGCACTCAGGCGAAGCTCGCGCTCAACCTGGTCGGTGATGTCGAGCAGGGTGCCGGCCATGCGCAGAGGGTTGCCGTGATCGTCGCGATACAAGCGCGCACGGCTTTCGATATACCGCGAAACGCCATTCTCCAACTGTACCCGGTAGGTGAACTGATAATTGCCAGCCGGCCCTTCGCGCAGGCTGCTGTAGGCCTTGCGCATGGAGAGGCGTTCCTGTTCCGGAACGCCTTCGAAAAACGCATCGAAGGACTCGTGAAAGGCTACTGGCGGCAGCCCGTGCAATTGTGCAGCCCGGGCCGAGCCGTAGAGCATGCCGCTAGGAATGTGCCAGTCCCACGTGCCTAGCTGCGCCGAATCCAGCGCAAGGTCCAGGCGCTCCTGGCTGTCCTTGAGGGCAAGATCCGCGCGCTTTCGCTCAGTGGTGTCGACGAAGGTACTGAGTTGATAGGTGGTGCCTTCAAGCTCGATGCCCTGGGTGCAAAGGATGCCGTCGTGGACCTTGCCGTCGCTGCCGCGAAACTGCACCTCCATGGTCAGCGGGCCGCTGTTCAGGCGCGAAGAATCGAGCATGTGCTGGCGTTGCGCGGCGTCGGCCCACAACCCCAACGCCACGCTGGTACGGCCGATGACCTGGCTGGCGGGCCAGGCGAATGTATCCTCGAAGTGCCGATTGACTTCGAAGATCATGCCGTCGTGACGTCGGGTCAACAAGATGGCATTGGGGCTCAGGTGGAAGAGGGTGGCAAGGCGCTTTTCAGAGTTCATCAGCGCAGTTTCCCGCTCGCGCTGGCGCGTGATCTCGCGTACCACCCCAATCATCTGCGGCCTGCCGTGCGGGTCGCAGGTCAGGCTGCCATTGATCTCCAGCCAATGCAGGCTGCCGTCTGGCCAGCGAATGCGGTGGCGCATGGCCCGCCCTACCGGTTCGCCATCGAACACCGCCTGGAACGCCTTGCGTGTTCGCGCGCGGTCCTCTTCGGCAAGCAGGTCCAGGTAATCGATGTCTCCGGGCAGGGCGCGCAGCGGGTCGAAACCGAACAGGGCCTGGGTGCCCCGGGACCAGCTTACCCGGCCGCTTTCAATATCCCAAAGCCACGCACCCAGGCGCGCACCATTCAAGGCGGCCAACAGCTGCGGCGCACTCTGCCAGGCCTGCTCCGACGCCTCGGGGTCTGCCGCATGGATTCGCGGCAGGCGCATGAAGCGGTTTGCTGATTTGGGCATGGTTACCAGACCTTTGGCATGGGGCACATCCTTGAAGGGGCCGGGCAGACGGCTGTTCAGACGCTTGCGGCATGGCCATCGAGCAGGGCCATGAACGCCTTGGCGGCGTTGGACAGGGTCCGCTCGGTGTGCAGAATGTAGCCTAGCTGGCGGGACAACCCAATGCCGGGCAAGGCGATGGGTGCCACCTGGTCGTCAAGCATCGTGCGCGGCAGCACGCTCCAGGCCAGACCGATCGATACCATCATCTTGATGGTTTCCAGGTAGTTGGTGCTCATGGCGATGTTCGGTGTCAGGCCTTGGCTTTCGAACAGACGCTGGACAATGTGGTGGGTGAACGTATTGCCTCCTGGAAACACCGCAGGGTGGCAAGACACATCGGCAAGGGTAACGGCGTCGTTGTTGGCCAATGGGTGCTCGGGGGCGGCTACGAAATCCAGCGCGTCCTGCCATACCGGTACCGCGTTGATCAGGGGGTGGGGCTCAGGTGCGAGGGTAATGACCGCCAGTTCGGCACGACCATGCAGAATCTCATCGTAGGCCTGTTCCGAATCCAGAAACTGAATATCCAACGCCACTGCCGGGTATTGGCGGGTGAAAGCCCGCAATAATGGGGGAAGACGGTGCAGGCCGATGTGGTGGCTTGTGGCCAGGGTCAACCGCCCCCCCACTTCCCCTGACAAATTGGTCAGCGCCCGTCGGGTATCCTCAAGCACGTTGAGAATTTGGTAGGCCCTGGGAAGCAGTGCACGCCCGGCTTCGGTCAATGTCACCTCGCGGCCCAGGCGGTCGAACAACCGTGTGCTCAACTGCTGCTCCAGGCCAGCAATGCGCTTGCTGACGGCAGGCTGGGTCAGGTACAGGCGCTCGGCTGCACTGGAAAAGCTGCCGGTTTCCGCAATGGCGATAAATGCACTGAGATTGGCCAAGTCCATTGGGAGAATTCCTTTCGGTTATCCAAAGGATAAAAATTATGAATTTGAGTTATTCACTCTAACCCCCTAGCATCGCCCATACAAGCCAAGGGGTCTTTGGCATAGAAAGACGCTGATGAGGAACAGTCTGATGGCTGGCAAAACGCTCTACGACAAACTCTGGGAAGCCCACGAGGTCAAGCGCCGTGATGACGGCTCGTCCTTGATCTACATCGACCGTCACATCATCCATGAAGTGACCTCGCCGCAGGCTTTCGAAGGGCTGCGCCTGGCCAATCGCAAGCCATGGCGTATCGATGCCAACATCGCCACGCCCGACCACAACGTGCCGACCACCCCGGAGCGCAAGGGCGGGATCGAAGCCATTGTCGACCAGGTGTCGCGCCTGCAGGTGCAGACCCTCGACGAGAACTGTGATGAATACGGCATCGTCGAATTCAAGATGAACGACGAGCGCCAGGGCATCGTCCACGTCATCAGCCCCGAACAAGGCGCTACCTTGCCAGGCATGACCGTGGTCTGCGGCGACTCACACACCTCCACCCACGGCGCCTTCGGTGCGCTGGCCCACGGCATCGGCACCTCCGAGGTCGAACACGTACTGGCTACCCAGTGCCTGGTGGCCAAGAAGATGAAGAACATGCTGGTGCGCGTCGAAGGCCAGCTGCCGCCGGGTGTCACGGCCAAGGACATCGTCCTGGCGGTGATCGGCAAGATCGGCACTGCCGGTGGCAACGGTCACGCGATGGAGTTCGCGGGCAGTGCCATTCGCGAGCTGTCGATGGAAGGCCGCATGACCATCTGCAACATGTCCATCGAAGCCGGTGCCCGTGTTGGCTTGGTGGCCACCGATGCCACCACCATCGCTTATGTCGAAGGCCGCCCTTACTCGCCCAAGGGCGAGCAGTGGACGCGTGCTGTCCAGGCGTGGAAAGACCTGGTGTCCGATGAGGATGCCGTTTTCGATACCGTGGTCGAACTCGATGCCACGCAGATCAAGCCGCAGGTCAGCTGGGGTACCTCGCCAGAAATGGTGCTTGCCGTCGACCAGCGGGTGCCGGACCCGGCTGCCGAAGCCGACCTGGTCAAGCGTGGCTCCATTGAGCGCGCCCTGAAGTACATGGGCCTGAAGGCCAACCAGGCGATCACCGATATCCACCTGGACCGCGTGTTCATCGGCTCGTGCACCAATTCGCGCATCGAAGACCTGCGCGCGGCAGCGCAGATCGCCAAGGGCCGCAAGGTGGCGAGCAGCGTCAAGCAAGCCATCGTCGTTCCCGGCTCGGGCCTGGTAAAGGCTCAGGCCGAGCGTGAAGGCCTGGACAAGATATTCGTCGAAGCCGGCTTCGAATGGCGCGAGCCAGGCTGCTCGATGTGCCTGGCCATGAACCCGGATCGGCTGGAAAGCGGCGAGCACTGCGCATCCACCTCCAACCGTAACTTCGAAGGTCGTCAGGGCGCAGGTGGCCGCACGCACCTGGTGAGCCCGGCCATGGCCGCCGCGGCCGCCGTCACCGGCCACTTCATCGATGTCCGCGAGTTGATCCAAGGGAGCGCAGCATGAAAGCTTTCACTCAGCACATAGGCCTGGTTGCGCCGTTGGACCGTGCCAACGTCGATACCGACCAGATCATCCCCAAGCAGTTCTTGAAGTCGATCAAGCGCACAGGCTTTGGCCCCAACCTGTTCGACGAGTGGCGTTACCTGGACGTAGGCCAGCCCTATCAGGACAACAGCAAGCGCCCGGTAAACGAGGAATTCGTGCTCAATCACCCGCGCTATCAAGGCGCCAGTGTGTTGTTGGCGCGTGAGAACTTCGGTTGCGGGTCCAGCCGTGAGCATGCCCCCTGGGCCCTGGACGAGTACGGCTTTCGGAGCATCATCGCGCCAAGCTTTGCCGATATCTTCTTCAACAACAGCTTCAAGAACGGCTTGCTGCCGATCATCCTCAGCGATGAAGAAGTCGATGAGCTGTTCAAGCAGGTAGAAGCCGCGCCAGGTTACCAGCTGACCATCGACCTGCAGGCCCAGGCGGTGACACGTCCGGACGGCAAGGTGCTGCACTTCGAGATCGACGCATTCCGCAAGCATTGCCTGCTCAATGGCCTGGACGACATTGGCCTGACCCTGCAGGACAGCGATGCGATCAAGGCGTTCGAGGACAAGCACCGTGCTGCGCAACCCTGGCTGTTCCGTGACGCCTGACTGAAGCCAACGCGCTCACCGGCCTGCTTGCCAGCAGGTCGGTGCAAGCCGGATCGCCCACGCTCTCTGGCGACAGCCTGTACCACTGCCGCCATGGTCGATCCCGTATCGGCAACTCCTCCATCACCAGGACATCCCAATGACTCGTACACAGCATACCGATGTGGTTCAGCGCCAATTTGGCGATCAGGCGGGTGCCTACCTCAGCAGCGCCGTGCATGCTCAAGGCAGCGAGTTCGCGCTGTTGCAGGCCGAGTTGCAGGGGCAGGGCGATGCACGCGTGCTGGACCTGGGCTGCGGGGCAGGTCACGTCAGCTTCCAGGTTGCGCCGCTGGTGGCGCAGGTGGTCGCGTACGATCTTTCCCAGTCCATGCTGGACGTCGTCGCCAACGCTGCCGCCGATCGCGCGCTGACCAATATCATGACCGAGCGTGGCGCGGCAGAATCGCTGCCATTTGCCGATGCGTCGTTCGACTACGTGTTCAGCCGCTACTCAGCCCATCACTGGAGCGACCTGGGCCTGGCGCTGCGCGAGGTGCGCCGCGTGCTCAAGCCGGGCGGCGTGGCGGCATTCATCGACGTCATGTCGCCTGGTAGCCCGCTGCTGGACACGTACCTGCAAGCGGTAGAAGTGCTGCGCGACACCAGTCATGTTCGCAATTATTCTGCTGCCCAGTGGCAGCGCCAGGTCAGCGAGGCCGGCCTGCGTGTTCGCAGTCATGCCCGGCAGTCACTGCGCCTGGAATTCGGCAGTTGGGTCGAGCGCATGCGCACCCCTGAGCCGATGCGCCTGGCCATCCGCGAACTGCAGCAAGCCATGGGCGAAGAAGTACGGCAGTATTACCAGATCGAGGCCGATGGCTCGTTCAGCACGGATGTGCTGGTGCTGTGGGCAGAACGTTAAGCCTTTTTCGGCGCGGCCCGATTCGCCGCGCTGCGTGAATGCATAGAGGAAAGCATGAGCAAGCAGATTTTGATTCTTCCGGGTGATGGCATCGGTCCTGAAATCATGGCCGAAGCCGTCAAGGTGCTGGAGTTGGCCAATGACAAGTACCAGCTCGACCTCAGCCTGACCCATGACGTGATCGGTGGCGCAGCCATCGACAAGCACGGGGTGCCGCTGGCCGATGAAACCCTGGAGCGTGCACGCCAGGCCGATGCCGTGCTGCTCGGCGCCGTAGGCGGTCCCAAGTGGGACAAGATCGAGCGTGACATTCGTCCTGAGCGCGGCCTGCTGAAGATCCGCTCGCAACTGGGGCTGTTTGCCAACCTGCGCCCGGCCATTCTCTATCCGCAGCTGGCCGATGCGTCCTCGCTCAAACCGGAAATCGTCTCTGGCCTGGACATCCTCATCGTTCGCGAGCTGACCGGCGGCATCTACTTCGGTGCCCCACGTGGTCAGCGCGAGCTTGAAGGTGGCGAGCGCCAGGCCTATGACACCTTGCCCTACAGCGAAAGCGAAGTGCGGCGCATCGCCCGCGTCGGTTTCGACATGGCCCGGGTGCGTGGCAAGAAGCTGTGCTCGGTGGACAAGGCCAACGTTCTGGCTTCCAGTCAGCTGTGGCGGGAAGTGGTCGAGAGCGTGGCACAGGATTACCCGGATGTGGAACTGAGCCACATGTACGTCGACAACGCGGCGATGCAGCTGGTGCGCGCACCGAAGCAGTTCGACGTCATGGTGACCGACAACATGTTCGGCGACATCCTGTCGGATGAAGCTTCCATGCTGACCGGTTCCATCGGCATGCTGCCATCGGCGTCGCTGGATGCCAACAACAAGGGCATGTACGAGCCCTGCCACGGCTCGGCGCCGGACATCGCCGGAGCAGGCATCGCCAACCCGTTGGCCACCATCCTGTCCGTGTCGATGATGCTGCGTTACAGCTTCGACCAGTCGGCTGCTGCCGAGGCCATCGAGCAGGCTGTCAGCCTGGTGCTCGACCAGGGCTTGCGCACTGGCGACATTTTCTCCGAGGGCTGCCGCAAGGTCGGCACGCAGGAAATGGGCGACGCAGTAGTCGCAGCGCTGCGGAATCTGTAATCTCTCTGGCCCGCCATCCCCAATCCCGATGGCGGCCCACTTTTAGCAAAGGTGTAGTTGCGATGAAACGTGTAGGTCTGATCGGTTGGCGCGGCATGGTTGGTTCCGTGCTCATGCAGCGAATGCTGGAGGAGCAGGATTTCGACCTTATCGAGCCCGTGTTCTTCACCACCTCCAATATTGGTGGCCAGGGCCCGAACGTGGGCAAGGATACCGCGCCGCTCAAGGACGCGTATTCCATCGAAGAGCTCAAGACCCTCGACGTGATCCTGACTTGCCAGGGCGGCGACTACACCAATGAAGTGTTCCCCAAGCTGCGCGAAGCAGGCTGGCAGGGCTACTGGATCGATGCGGCCTCGTCCCTGCGGATGCAGGATGATGCGGTCATCGTGCTCGACCCGGTCAACCGCAAGGTCATCGACCACCAGCTTGATGCCGGTACTCGCAACTTCATCGGCGGCAATTGCACGGTCAGCCTGATGCTGATGGGCCTTGGCGGGTTGTTCGAGGCCGGTCTGGTGGACTGGATGAGCGCCATGACCTACCAGGCAGCGTCCGGTGCAGGGGCGCAGAACATGCGCGAGCTGATCAAGCAGATGGGTGCCACCCATGCGGCGGTCGCCGAGGACCTGGCCAACCCGGCCAGCGCCATCCTCGACATCGACCGTAAAGTGGCCGAAGCCATGCGCAGCGATGCCTACCCGGCTGAAAACTTCGGCGTCCCATTGGCCGGCAGCCTGATCCCCTGGATCGACAAGGAGTTGCCCAACGGCCAGAGCCGCGAAGAATGGAAGGCGCAGGCCGAAACCAACAAGATTCTGGGTCGCTTCAAGAACCCGATTCCGGTGGATGGCATCTGCGTGCGCATCGGTGCCATGCGTTGCCACAGCCAGGCGCTGACCATCAAGCTGAACAAGGACGTGCCGATCGCCGACATCGAAGGCATGATCAGCCAGCATAATCCTTGGGTAAAGCTGGTACCCAACCAGCGCGAAATCAGCATGCAGGAACTGACCCCCACCAAGGTGACCGGCACGTTGAACATTCCGGTTGGTCGTCTGCGCAAGCTGAACATGGGTTCCCAGTACCTGGGGGCGTTCACGGTAGGTGACCAACTGCTGTGGGGCGCTGCCGAACCACTGCGTCGTATGCTGCGGATCCTGCTGGAACGTTGATACGGCCCCATCTGTACCCGAACCCGCGCTGCTCCCAGCGCGGGTTTTTTATTTTGAGGCGTGCGGTGAAGGTGGCAGGGGATACGAGGCTGCGCACAGGCAGGTGGCGACTACCTGCGACGGGTCGGCGTTGGCCTCGCTTGTGTAATGCGGGTAAAGTGCCGCTCCCGTTTCGCCAGAGGCAGCCTGCAATATGAAACCTTCATTCGATATCGCCGTCGTCGGTGCCACCGGCAGCGTCGGTGAGGCGTTGGTCCAGATTCTCGAAGAGCTGGATTTCCCGGTCGCCACCCTGCATCTGCTCGCCAGCATCGAATCGGCGGGCAGCAGCGTGATGTTCGCCGGGAAGAAGCTCAAGGTACGTGAAGTCGAGGGGTTCGATTTCGGGCAGGTCAAGCTGGCGTTCTTTGCAGCCGGTGCCGCGGTCAGCCGCAGCTTCGCCACCCAGGCTGTGCAAGCGGGCTGCACCGTCATCGACCTGTCCGGTGCCCTGGACAACGCCCTGGTTGTCGTTCCAGAAGCCAACGCCGAGCAAGTGGCGGGGCTCAAGCGGCCCGCGCTGATCACAAGCCCCTGTTCAGGAGCCGTGGCCGCCGCCGCCGCCCTGGCCCCGATCAAGCATTTGCTGGACATCGAGCATGTTCAGGTGGTGGCGTCTTTGGCGGTATCGGCCCAAGGCCGTGAGGCAGTCAACGAGCTTGCGCGGCAAACGGCCGAGTTGCTCAATGCCCGTCCGTTGGAACCGCGTTTCTTCGACCGCCAGGTCGCCTTCAACGTGCTGGCCCAGGTCGGCAAGGTCGACGAACAGGGTCATACCGCCGTAGAGCGGCGGATGGTGCAGGAGCTGCGCGAGCTGCTGGGCCAGCCTGAACTGAGTATTTCAGCAAGCTGCATTCAAGTCCCGGTGTTTTTCGGCGATAGCTTCAATGTGGCGGTGCAGTGCCGCCACGCCGTGGATTTGTCGGCCGTCAACCAGGCCTTGGACGTGGCGGCAGGCATCGACCGGGTAGATCCGGACGACTATCCAACACCGGTTGGCGACGCAGTGGGGCAGGACGTGGTCTATGTTGGACGTGTACGCCATGGCGTTGATCAAACCCAGCAGCTCAACCTCTGGTTGACCACCGACAATGTGCGCAAGGGCGCGGCGCTCAACGCTGTGCAGGTGGCACAATTGTTGATTAAACACGGTCTGTAAAAGATACTGGCAGGCACTTTTGTCCTGCTCTGCCTGCACGTTTCGGGACGATCCATACAAGGGAAGAGTTCATGCTTCGAATCCGCAAACTGGTTCTGGCCATGGCAGCAGCCTCGGCGCTGTCCTCGAGCATGGCCAACGCTCTGGGCTTGGGAGAGCTGACCCTGAAGTCGGCGCAGAACCAGCCACTGGAGGCCGAAATCGAACTGCTCGATGTGCGTGACCTGACCGCGGCGCAGCTGGCACCAAGCCTGGCCCCGCCTGAAGAGTTCGCCAAGGCAGGCGTGAACTTCTCCAGCGCCTTGCAGGACTTGCGCTTTACGCCTGTGATCAACCCCAATGGCCGAAGCGTGCTTCGCGTGACCTCCAGCCAGCCCATGCCGGGGCCGGTGGTCAAGTTCCTGGTACAGGTGATGTGGCCTCAGGGCCGCCTGTTGCGTGACTACAGCGTCCTGTTGGATCAGGCCAAGGCCCAGGGCCCGCAGGCCGCAACGGGCACTGTCGCCGCTGCGACCACCGGCCCTGGCAGCTATACGACCCAGCGCCGCGATACCCTGTGGCAGATCGCGGCGCGCAACGCCCAGGGCGGGTCGATCCAGCAAACCATGATCGCGATCCAGGCGCTGAACCCGGATGCGTTCATCGGCAACAACATCAACCAGCTCAAGGTAGGCCAGGTGTTGCGCCTGCCCGATCAGCAACAGATCCAGAGCATCGCCCAAGGTGAAGCCAATCGCGAGGTCGCCGAGCAGTACGCGGCCTGGCGCGAGGGTAGACGCCTGGGGCCACGTGCCCGCCAGCTCGACGCCACCCGCCGTGGTGCAGCAGACGCCGCACCCGCTGCCATCGCCCAAGGCGACAACCTGCGCCTGGTCAGCCCCGGCAACCAGCCGGGTACCGGTCAGGCCAAGGCGCTGAACGACAAGCTGGCAGTGGCCCAGGAAAGCCTGGACACCAGCCGCCGTGACAACGAAGAACTCAAAAGCCGCATGTCCGACCTGCAGAGCCAGCTGGACAAGCTGCAGCGCCTGATCGAGCTCAAGAACGATCAATTGGCCCGGCTGGAAGCTCAAGGTGCGGCTACCCCTGCGCCAGCAGCAGCGGTCCCTGGCGAACCCGGTCAACAGACCCTGGCGCCTGCGCAGGCGGCTGTGCCTGTGACCGACCCGGTCCCGACGGCGAGCCAGCCGGCCGTTCCCGATCAACCCGTGATCGCGCCAGCGCCCTCGGCTGCGCCAGACGCCCAACCCGCTGCCGCAGACACCCAGGCGGACAGCAGCCTCGACGACGTACTGGCAAGCCGCTGGTTGCTATGGCTGATCGCCGGTTCTACCGTCCTGGTCCTGGCGCTGCTGCTCTGGCTGCTGGCGCGTAAGCGCAGGGCCCAACAGGAAGCCGAGAAGCATTTGCGCATGGCGCGCGCTCTGGAAGAGGAGCAGATCGAGGGTTTCGATCCAGAGGATGACAGCCTGGATGGCGTCGAAGTCGTGTCCCCGACCGTTACGCTCTCGCCAGCGGCGGTCGCCGCCTCGGCGGCAGCGGCAGCGGCCTCTGAAAAACCCGTTGCACAACCTGTGCGTGAGCCCGCGGCAGACCCTTATGGGCCCTTGTTGGCGCAGGCCGAGGTGTGCATTGCCGAGGGTCGCCTGAACCGTGCCACGGAGCTGCTGGAGCCTGCAGTTGCCAGCGCGCCCAGGCGCGATGACCTGCGCTTGAAATTGATGGAGGTCTACGCTCGCCAAGGTGATCAAAGCGCCTTCGCCGAGCAGGAGCGCCAGTTGCCGGCGACGGCGGGGAACACCGCAGAAGTGGCCGGCCTTCGCGAGCGTTACCCGGCGATGCTGGCCTTGGCGGCGGCCGGTGTGGGCGCTGCTGCCTTGGCTGCCAAGCTGGACGAGCAGTATGTGCAAGGGCTGCTCGATGATCAGCCGGTTTCATCACCTGCAGTGGCAGCGGAGCCGCAGGCTCAGGCCGCTGCCGATTCGGACGCCTTCGGGGATATTCCGACGCTCGATACTGCGCAGCTGGATGATCCGGCGCTGGATGACGATTTCGACTTGAGCCTGGACGAGCCTTCTCCCGAGCCCGCGACATCGGCTGCCAGCCCGACCACTGATGCGCTCGCTTCAGAGGCCCAAATGCAAGACCCGGCCGATGCAGACTTCGAAACCTTGCTGGCGCAAGCCAGCGCTGAAGCCACGCCAGCCCAGGATCTGTCCGATTTCGACCTGGACATCGGTGAACCCGAGGGGACGGGTGATCGGGATGACGCAGCGCCCAGTGCAATCGATCCGGTACCGGCCTTTGATCCGGCCACCGATTTCAACCTGCCGGCCGATTTTGACCTCTCCCTGCAGGACGATTCGCCAGGCGCGCAACAGTTCGCCTCCGAACTCGATGACGTCAACGCCGAGCTGGACAAACTCTCGCAAAGTCTGGAGTCGCCCTCCCTGGAGCCGCACTTCACTGAAGAGGATGCCGCCGCGCAACCTGAGCTCGAACCGATCGACGACCTGGATTTCGACTTCTTTTCGGGCGCCGACGAGGTGGCCACCAAGCTCGATCTGGCCCGCGCCTACATCGACATGGGCGATCACCAAGGCGCCCGCGACATCCTCGACGAAGTGGTCAAGGATGGCGATGAACGTCAGCGCGAAGAAGCAGAGGATATGCTTTCGCGTCTGGTCTAGGCCTTCGCGTGGAGCCCTTTGGTCGTAACCCGTGAACCCGATGGCAGCCCTGTACGGCTGCCATTGTCGTTATAATCCCCGGCATTTCGTACACCAACAGGTTGCAGATTCTTGGACATCATCGACACCGCCTCGGCCGAATCCGCTGCCGAAGGCTGCACGCGTATCGCCTTGGGTGTGGAATACAAGGGCGCCCGCTACCGCGGCTGGCAACGCCAGGCCAGCGGCGTGCCCAGTGTTCAGCAAGCCTTGGAACAGGCACTTTCCAAAGTGGCCAACGAGCCCATTTCAGTCGTCTGCGCCGGCCGTACCGATGCAGGCGTGCATGGCTGTGGGCAGGTCGTGCATTTCGACACCCGTGCGGTGCGTGACGAACGCGCCTGGACCATGGGCACTAATTTCAACCTGCCCCATGACATCAGCGTCGTATGGTCCAAGCCCATGCCAGCCGATTTCCATGCGCGCTTCAAGGCCTGTGCCAGGCGCTATCGCTACGTGATCTACAACGATCCGATTCGGCCTGCTCACCTGGCCGAGGAGGTGACCTGGAATCATCGTCCGCTGGACACCGAGCGCATGGCGCAGGCCGCTTCGAGCCTGCTTGGCACCCATGATTTCAGCGCGTTCCGCGCTAGCCAATGCCAGGCCAAGTCGCCGATCAAGCACATCTATCACCTGCGGGTTACCCGTCACGGGCAGATGATCGTGCTGGATATCCGGGCTACCGCGTTCCTGCATCACATGGTACGCAACATCGCCGGCGTGCTGATGGCTATCGGCGCGGGCGAACGGCCGGTGGAGTGGGCGCGTCAGGTGCTCGAGGGGCGGGACCGCCGCGAAGGTGGCGTCACGGCCCACCCCTATGGGCTTTATCTGGTCCAGGTGGAGTACCCGGAGGCCTTTGCGCTGCCCGAGCGTTACATTGGCCCGCACTTTCTGACGGGCTACGACGCATTGGCTGACTGACGCACGAAGCGCCATTTGCTAAGATTCCGCCTTTGACCGCGCAAACAGGTTGCTGTCCATGAGCATCGTTCGCAGTAAAATCTGCGGGATCACCCGCATCGAAGACGCACTGGCGGCTGCCGAGGCTGGCGCCGATGCCATCGGGCTGGTCTTCTATGCCAAGAGCCCGCGTGCCGTGACCGTACAGCAGGCACGCGCCATCATTGCCGAGCTGCCGCCCTTCGTGACCACGGTCGGGTTGTTCGTCAATGCCACGCGTTGCGAGCTGAGTGAAATACTCGAAGCGGTGCCACTGGACCTCTTGCAGTTCCATGGTGATGAAACCCCGCACGATTGCGCAGGCCATCACCGGCCGTGGATCAAGGCCTTGCGGGTACGTCCGGGTGACGACCTGAAGCTTGCGTGCCGGCAATATGCCGACGCATCCGGCATCCTGTTGGACACCTTCGTGCCGGGTATCCCTGGAGGCACGGGCGAAGCGTTCGACTGGTCACTGGTGCCTGCCGGCCTGGGCAAGCCGATCATTCTGGCCGGTGGCCTGTCGGCGGACAACGTCGGGCAGGCGATCGCCCAGGTGCGCCCGTACGCGGTCGATGTCAGCGGCGGTGTCGAGCAGGCCAAGGGCATCAAGGACGCGGCCAGGATCGAAGCATTCGTACGCGCGGTGAAACAGGCTTGAGCAGATGTGACGGCAGGCAGCGCGCCATCGTCCATAGCTATCTCAGCCCCATGGGCCAGCCGGCCCTGCGTGGGGCGGTCAACCGAATTGTTCAGGGTGGTGCGGCAGGGGTGATGAACCCGGGTTGCCGCATCACCTACGTTTCATAAGCATTTGAGCTCAAAAGGGCAGGGCAGGCCGGCTACGCTGGTCCCCTCCCGCCGATACTGGAGAAAGAAAGCATGAGCAACTGGTTAGTCGACAAACTGATCCCTTCCATCATGCGTTCCGAGGTGAAGAAGAGCTCGGTACCTGAAGGCCTGTGGCACAAATGCCCGTCCTGTGAGGCCGTGCTGTACCGTCCGGAGCTGGAAAAGACCCTGGACGTATGCCCCAAGTGCAACCACCACATGCGCATCGGCGCACGTGCACGCATCGATATCTTCCTGGATGCCGAGGGCCGTGCCGAGCTGGGCGCCGACCTGGAGCCGGTCGACCGGCTGAAGTTCCGCGACGGCAAGAAGTACAAGGACCGTCTGACCGGCGCGCAGAAGCAGACCGGTGAAAAAGACGCCCTGATCTCCATGAGCGGCACCCTGATGGGCATGCCGATCGTGGTCAGCGCGTTTGAATTTTCCTTCATGGGCGGCTCCATGGGTGCCATCGTCGGCGAGCGTTTCGTGCGCGCAGCCAACTATGCCCTGGAACATCGCTGCCCGATGGTGTGTTTCTCGGCTTCCGGGGGTGCCCGCATGCAGGAAGCGCTGATCTCGCTGATGCAGATGGCCAAGACCTCTGCGGTGCTGGCGCGTCTGCGTGAAGAAGGCATCCCGTTCATCTCGGTACTGACCGACCCCGTCTACGGCGGCGTGTCCGCCAGCCTGGCGATGCTGGGCGACGTCATCGTTGGCGAGCCCAAGGCCCTGATCGGCTTTGCCGGCCCACGCGTCATCGAGCAGACCGTACGCGAGAAGTTGCCTGAAGGCTTCCAGCGTAGCGAATTCTTGCTGGAGCACGGTGCCATCGACCTGATCATCTCCCGGGGCGACCTGCGTCCACGGCTGGCGCGCCTGCTGGCCCAGATGACCGGCCAGCAGACCCCGGTCGAGGCCCTCGAGGCGGCTGCTGTCGCGTGATGACCCAACGGACCCTTGGCGAGTGGCTCGCCTATCTCGAGCAGCTGCACCCCTCTGCCATCGACATGGGGCTGGAGCGTTCGCAAGCGGTGCTGGCGCGCCTGGCACTGGGCAAGCTTGCCCCGCGTGTGGTGACAGTAACGGGCACCAACGGCAAGGGTTCGACTTGCGCGTTCCTCGCTTCGCTGCTGCGCACACAGGGGCTGAGGGTCGGCGTGTACAGTTCGCCGCACCTGCTGCGCTACAACGAGCGCGTGCTCATTGACGGCGTTGAAGCCAGCGATGCGCAGTTGTGCGAGGCGTTCGCAGCGGTCGAGGCGGCGCGCGGCGAAATCTCCCTGACCTATTTCGAGATGGGTACCCTGGCGGCGTTCTGGCTGTTCGAGCGTTCGCAGCTCGATGCGGTGGTGCTGGAAGTCGGGCTGGGTGGGCGGCTGGACACGGTGAATGTCGTGGACGCCGACATCGCGCTCGTGACCAGCATCGGGGTCGATCACATCGATTACCTGGGCGATACCCGCGAGCAGGTGGCTTTCGAGAAGGCAGGTATCTTCCGTGCCGGCAAGCCCGCGCTCTGTGGAGACCTCGATCCGCCTCAGCCGTTGCTCGACAAGGCCAGCGAACTGGCAGCTCCGCTGCGGTTGCGGGGCCGCGACTTCGACCTTCAGGTGGCCGAGCATGGCTGGAGCTGGCACGGCACATCCGGCGAAGGTGAAAAAGTCGTCTTGATGGACCTGCCCCTGCTGGATCTGCCCATGGAAAACGCCGCCTTGGCCCTGCAGGCCTACCTGCTGAGCGGCTTGCCCTGGCGTCCTGCGCAGCTGCGCCAGGCACTGGTCGATACGCGCATCACGGGTCGCCTCGATCGGCGCGTGATCCACTGGCGTGGCGCTGCGGTCGAGCTGCTGCTGGATGTCGGGCACAACCCACATGCAGCTCAGTACCTGGCCCGGCGTCTGGCATCCAGGCCACTGGCTGGCCGGCGTCTGGCCGTGTTCGGCTTGCTGTGCGACAAGGACCTCGAGGGTGTGATCGCGCCCTTGCAGGCCCTGGTCGATGAGTGGGCCGTTACACCGCTTGCCACCCCGCGTAGTCGGCCTGCTGCTGAATTGGCACAGGCCCTGACGAACCTCGGCGCCACAGTGAAGTCTTATGCCAGCGTCGACGCTGCCCTGGAGGGGCAGTGCGCGAACGCCACGGCAGATGATCAGATCCTGCTGTTCGGTTCGTTTTTCTGTGTCGCTCAGGCGCTGGAATGGTTGCAGCGGCATCCCCAGGAGGGTGGGATAGATGGCAGTGCTGGATAAAGGAATGAAGCAGCGCATGATCGGTGCGCTGGTGCTGGTCGCGCTGGCGGTGATTTTCCTGCCAATGCTGTTTTCGCGGCAGGATGAAATGCGTGAGGTGCACGTCGATGCCCCTCAGGCGCCTGTTGCACCGTCGGTGCCTGAGGTAAAGGTCGACCCTGTTGCCGTGCCCGAACCCCAGGCCTTGCCAGAGCAAGCGGATCCGGCGCCGGTGGTGGTAGACGAGTCGTCCGCGCCAGCGCGTGCGCCCAGCCAGCCCATCACGCCGTCGCCGCAGACCCAGCAGGCCCAACCTGCTCCGCCGGCCGTGGCCAAGGTAGAGCCCAAGGCGCCGGCCGCTTCTGCGCCAGCAGCAACGTCGACCAAGGCCGGCGCGCCGTCCAAACTGGACGCCAACGGCCTGCCGGTCAGTTGGTCGATTCAATTGGCGAGCCTGTCCAACCGGGCAGGCGCCGAGAAGCTGCAGCAGACCCTGCGTAGCCAGGGCTACAACGCCTATATCCGCGCAGCCGGTGGCATGAATCGGGTGTATGTCGGCCCGCTGATCGAGCGTGCCGACGCCGAGCGCACCCGCGATGCCATCAACCGCCAAAACAGCCTCAAAGGCTTCGTCGTGCGCTTCCAGCCGGAACGCAGCTGAAGGAGAGGGGCGGCATTGCCGTCCCGTCCCAGTCAGCGAGCATATTGGCGGTGCCCAGCAGGCTTGCTGTCCTGGCTGGGCGATCCACTGACATTCCGCTTACCTAAGCCCTCGTCGCTCTGGTAAAATCCGCCGCCTCAACGATCTGCAGGCAGCACCGTGGCATTTACCCTGGTTGATTGGGCGATCATCGCGATCATCGCCATCTCCACACTGATCAGTCTCAAACGCGGCTTCGTCAAGGAAGCCCTGTCCTTGCTCATCTGGATCATTGCCGGTGCGGTGGCGTGGATGTTCGGTGGCTCGCTCTCGGTGTACCTGGAGAGCTATATTCAGACGCCCTCCATGCGTGTGATCGCCGGCTGCGGTATCTTGTTTGTCGCCACCTTGCTGGTGGGGGCGATGCTCAACTTTCTCATCGGCGAACTGATCCGTGTTACCGGCCTATCGGGCACCGATCGTTTTCTGGGCATGGTCTTCGGCGCCGCCAGGGGCGGCCTGCTGGTGGTCGTGGCACTCGGGCTGCTGAGCCTGGGGCCGGTTCAACAAGACGCGTGGTGGCAGGAGTCTCGCCTGATCCCACGGTTTCTACTGGTAGCCGACTGGTCCAAAAACCTGGTCGTGGGCTTCACCAGCCAATGGATGTCCAACGGAGCGATCAGCACACCGGCCGATCTTCCGTTCAAGGAGCAGCTGCTCGGGCCGACCCGGCCTTGAGCGCTATTCACTCAAGTTTCATCAAAGTAGGGGTTGCGTCGCATGTGTGGCATCGTCGGTATCGTCGGTAAGTCGAACGTCAATCAGGCGCTGTATGACGCGCTTACGGTCCTCCAGCACCGCGGCCAGGACGCTGCCGGTATCGTGACCAGCCATGACGGCCGGTTGTTCCTGCGCAAGGATAATGGCCTGGTGCGCGATGTGTTCCAGCAGCGCCACATGCAACGCCTGGTGGGGAGCATCGGCATCGGCCATGTGCGCTACCCGACAGCCGGCAGCTCGACCTCCGCCGAGGCCCAGCCATTCTACGTCAACTCGCCATACGGCATCACCCTGGCTCACAACGGCAACCTCACCAACGTCGAGCAGTTGGCCAAGGAGATCTACGAGTCGGACCTGCGTCACGTCAATACCAACTCCGATTCCGAGGTGCTGCTCAACGTATTCGCTCATGAGCTGGCCGTGCGCGGCAAGCTGCAGCCTACCGAGGAGGACGTGTTCGCCGCGGTCTCCCATGTGCACAGCCGCTGCGTCGGCGGTTACGCCGTCGTTGCCATGATCACGGGCTACGGCATCGTCGGTTTCCGCGACCCCAACGGTATCCGTCCGGTCGTCTTCGGTCAGCGCCACACCGACGAAGGTGTGGAGTACATGATCGCGTCGGAAAGCGTTGCGCTCGACGTGCTCGGGTTCACCCTGATTCGCGACCTGGCGCCAGGTGAAGCGGTGTACATCACCGAAGAAGGCCAGCTGTACACCAAGCAGTGTGCCCAGGCCCCGAAACTGCAACCCTGCATTTTCGAACACGTCTACCTGGCCCGCCCGGACTCGATCATGGACGGTGTCTCGGTGTACAAGGCGCGTCTGCGCATGGGCGAGAAGCTCGCCGACAAGATTCAGCGCGAGCGCCCGGATCATGGCATCGACGTGGTCATCCCTATCCCGGACACCAGCCGCACTGCCGCGCTTGAGTTGGCTAACCACCTGGGCGTGAAATTCCGCGAAGGCTTCGTCAAGAACCGCTACATCGGCCGCACCTTCATCATGCCGGGCCAGGCTGCCCGCAAGAAGTCCGTGCGCCAGAAACTCAATGCCATCGAGCTTGAGTTCCGTGGCAAGAACGTCATGCTGGTTGACGATTCGATCGTGCGCGGCACCACCTGCAAGCAGATCATCCAGATGGCGCGCGAGGCCGGCGCCAAGAATGTCTATTTCTGCTCCGCAGCACCTGCAGTGCGCTACCCCAACGTCTACGGCATCGACATGCCGAGCGCTCACGAACTGATCGCCCACAACCGTACCACCGAGCAGGTGGCCGAGTTGATCGGCGCCGACTGGCTGGTCTATCAGGACCTGCCTGACCTGATCGATTCGGTCGGTGGCGGCAAGATCAAGATCGAGCATTTCGATTGCGCGGTATTCAACGGTGAGTATGTCACTGGCGATATCGATGAAGCCTACCTTGACCGTATCGAGCAGGCCCGCAATGACCTGGCCAAGGTCAAGACCCAGGCAGTCAGCGCAATCATCGACCTCTACAACAACTGATTTCAGGGAGCGATGGCATGACCGATCAATGGGATGCCGGGCGACTGGACAGCGACCTGGAGGGTGTCGGCTTCGACACCCTGGCAGTGCGCGCCGGTCAGTGCCGTTCACCGGAGGCCGAGCACAGCGAAGCGCTGTTCCTGACCTCCAGCTACGTATTCCGTACGGCTGCCGATGCGGCTGCGCGCTTTGCCGGTGAAACCCCAGGCAATGTCTATTCGCGCTATACCAACCCGACCGTACGGGCATTCGAAGAGCGCCTGGCGGCAATGGAAGGTGCCGAGCAGGCCGTGGCCACCTCCACTGGCATGGCGTCGATTCTGGCCGTCGTCATGTCGCTGTGCAGTGCAGGCGATCATGTACTGGTGTCTCAGAGCGTTTTCGGGTCGACCATCAGCCTGTTCGAGAAGTACTTCAAGCGCTTCGGCTTGCAGGTGGACTACGTGCCGTTGGTCGATCTTGCTGGCTGGGAGCAGGCCATCCAGGCCAATACCAAGCTGCTGATCGTCGAGTCGCCTTCCAACCCACTGGCCGAATTGGTCGATATTGCTGCGCTCAGCGAAATCGCCCATGCCCGTGGGGCCATGCTGGTGGTGGACAACTGCTTCAGCACACCGGCCTTGCAGCAACCGCTCAAGCTCGGTGCCGATATCGTCTTCCACTCCGCAACCAAGTTCATCGATGGCCAAGGCCGTTGCATGGGCGGTGCAGTGGCGGGCCGCGCCGAACAGATGAAGGAAGTGGTCGGTTTCCTGCGCACGGCGGGCCCGACGCTCAGCCCCTTCAACGCCTGGGTATTCACCAAGGGCCTGGAGACGCTGCGCCTGCGTATGCGCGCACACTGCGAGAGTGCTCAGGCACTGGCGCAGTGGCTGGAGCAGCAGGACGGCATCGAAAAAGTGCATTACGCCGGCCTGCCGAGCCATCCGCAGCACGAATTGGCCAAGCGCCAGATGAGTGGCTTCGGCGCTGTAGTGAGCTTTGAGGTCAAGGGCGGCAAGGAAGGGGCCTGGCGCTTCATCGATGCTACCCGGGTCGTCTCGATCACCACCAACCTGGGTGACAGCAAGACCACCATCGCTCACCCGGCCACCACCTCCCATGGCCGCTTGACGCCGCAGGAGCGTGCGGCTGCCGGCATCCGCGACAGCCTGATTCGTGTGGCTGTGGGCTTGGAAGACGTGGCGGATCTACAGGCTGATCTGGCGCGTGGACTGGCGGCATTGTGATCGAAATTGGCCTCAATACGCCCGGCCATAACGGCCGGGTCGCTTTGGTCACCGGTGCCGCGCGCGGTATTGGACTTGGTATTGCCGCCTGGCTGATCTGCGAAGGTTGGCAGGTGGTGCTCAGTGACCTCGACCGCCAGCGGGGGGCGAAAGCGGCCAAGGCACTGGGGGACAATGCCTGGTTCATCACCATGGATGTAGCAGACGAGTCCCAAGTCAGTGCCGGGGTGTCCGAGGTGCTCGGGCAATTCGGCAGGCTTGACGCGCTGGTGTGCAATGCTGCGATTGCCAACCCCCACAGCCAGACGCTTGAAAGCCTGAGCCTGGCTCAATGGAATCGTGTGCTGGCAGTCAATCTCAATGGCCCGATGCTGCTGGCCAAGCACTGTGCGCCTTACCTGCGCGCGCACAATGGCGCCATCGTCAACCTGACGTCCACGCGGGCGCGGCAGTCCGAGCCTGACACAGAAGCTTATGCCGCCAGCAAAGGGGGCCTGGTGGCACTGACCCATGCGCTGGCCATCAGCCTGGGCCCGGAGATTCGTGTCAACGCCGTGAGCCCGGGGTGGATTGATGCCCGAGATCCCTCCCAGCGCCGTGCCGAGCCCTTGAGCGATGCCGACCACGCCCAGCACCCCACCGGTCGCGTGGGCACCGTCGAGGACGTTGCAGCCATGGTCGCCTGGCTGCTGTCCCGGCAGGCAGCGTTCGTGACCGGTCAGGAGTTCGTGGTCGACGGCGGTATGACCCGCAAGATGATCTACACCTGAAGGCCCTTGTGGGCAGGTAGGCAGAGGAGGGGACCGCAAGGTCCCTTTTTCATGTCCAGGCTTGGCTTGGGTCTGAATCAGGATGTGCTCGGCTTTGCACTGGGCACCGGCGACTTGGAAAAAAACTCAACAGGGCTATTGACTTAGCGTCGTCACCTGCGTAAATTTCGCGGCCTCAGCGAAGCAAACGCAACAAGCAACATCGCGAGGGTGATTAGCTCAGCCGGGAGAGCATCTGCCTTACAAGCAGAGGGTCGGCGGTTCGATCCCGTCATCACCCACCACTTCCTGAGATGTTCCTGACGCTCAAAGCTTTGCAAGAAGCTGACAGCCAGAGAGGAATGCACTGCGCAGCGGTAGTTCAGTCGGTTAGAATACCGGCCTGTCACGCCGGGGGTCGCGGGTTCGAGTCCCGTCCGCTGCGCCATTTTGATTAACAGATGGGTGCTTGTCACCGGTCTGAAGCCACAAGGTCGAGCGCCTTGGGCTGACCCAGTTTCAATCGGGCGCAAGCCTGAACGATACGCAGCGGTAGTTCAGTCGGTTAGAATACCGGCCTGTCACGCCGGGGGTCGCGGGTTCGAGTCCCGTCCGCTGCGCCATCTTCGCATCAAGGTCCCTAGAACACCTTGAGGCAACCATGACGAATGGTCATTGAGCCGTTTTTCATGCCTTCCCCCAGGCTGTCTGGTGGGTAGACCCAAGTTTCAATCGGGCGCAAGCCTGAATGATACGCAGCGGTAGTTCAGTCGGTTAGAATACCGGCCTGTCACGCCGGGGGTCGCGGGTTCGAGTCCCGTCCGCTGCGCCATCTTCGCACCAAGGGCCTTTGAACACCTTGGCGCTACGCGAAAGCGACCTTCGGGTCGCTTTTTGCGTTTTTGGCGTTTGCCGTATTTACCTTGCCGCCTGCATGAAACCTTGCGGGTACTTCACCGACCAGCGGTTCCTGTACCTGGCTGCTGTGTTGCACAATAGGCACCTTCTTGAAATACCCGGAACCCTCGATGACAAGATCTTCCGTTTCTGGTGCGCTCGTGCTGGCCGCCCTGTTGGCCGTGTCGAGCGGTTGTGCGTCCAAGAAACCTGCGGTGTACGAGCATGAGAACTTCGACGACTCAGGCACGTTCTCGCGCAGCTTTCCCGTAGGGGATGCCAACTCCTGCGAAGCCGCACGCCGTGCGCTGCTCAGCCAGGGCTATATCATCACCAGCAGCGGCCCTAACCAGGTGGTCGGCAACAAGAGTTTCCAGCAAAACAGCGATAACCACCTGCAGATCAGCTTCAATGTCACGTGTGCGCCCGATGCGAGCGACGAGCAGCACTCGACCATGTTCGCCAACGCCTTGCAGGACCGCTATGCCCTGAAGAAGTCCAATACATCGGCAAGCCTGGGAGTAGGGGTGCTGGGGTCGGTGTCGATGCCGATTGGCTCGAGCGATGACTCCATGGTGAAAGTGGCCAGTGAGACAGTCACCGCCGCGCAGTTTTACGACCGCTACTTCGCGTTGGTGGAAAGTTACCTGCCCAAGACCAAGCCCAAGGCCCAATCCTTGAGCCAGCCCAAAGCTGAACAACCCGCGCCCAAGGCTGAGAAGCCTGCGGTGGAACTGGGCTTGCCGGAGCAGGCTGCGGCAAACCCAGCGCCAGTCCCGGTCGAGGCTGCACCTGCACCGGCTGAGCCAGACACTGCGCCCAAGGACGGTGCATCGCCCGCGGCCGTCGCGCCTAGCCAGCAGGCTCTCCAGGCACCTGACAGTGGGGATGAATTGAGCTCGCAGCCCGTTGCGCCCCCGGCCGATGCGGCGCCCATCGAGGTGCAGCCGGCTGAGCCGGCCGTGCCAGCCCCGCAGGATCAAACGGCTACACAGGGCCAGCCCTCTACCCCATGAGGCCGTAAAGCCGGCGCCGCCACGCTTCGGGCGTCAAATCGGCCAGGCGCTAGCGAGGTTTGACAGACCGGTCGATCAGCGGTACGCCACTGAGCGCCTGCAGCGTTTGGAAGGTGATGGCCGCGCAAATCTCGACCACTTCGAGCCCTGCCGGCGTTACGTCCAGTACCGCGAGGTCCGTGTAGATGCGGCTCACGCACCCGATGCCCGTCAGAGGGTAGGTGCATTCGCTCACCAATTTGCTTTCTCCGGTTTTGGTCAGGTGGTCCATCATCACGAACACTTGCCGGGCGCCGGTGGCCAGGTCCATCGCGCCGCCCACCGCGGGGATCGACCCCTCGGCGCCGGTGTGCCAGTTAGCCAGGTCGCCGTTCACCGAAACCTGAAAAGCACCGAGCACAGCGATGTCCAGATGCCCACCGCGCATCATCGAAAATGAATCGGCGTGGTGGAAATAGGAACCACCGGTCAGCAGGGTCACGTGCTGCTTGCCAGCATTGATCAAGTCGTCGTCTTCCTCGCCTGGCGCAGGGCTGGGTCCCATGCCCAGCACTCCATTTTCACTGTGCAGGAACACTTCCTTGTCGCCCAGGTAGTTGGCGACGAGTGTGGGGGCGCCGATGCCCAGGTTGACGTAGGCACCTTCCTCAATGTCGGCTGCAACACGCTGGGCCATGGCGGTACGCGAGAGTCGTTGGTTGATGGTCATGGCCAGGCCTCAGAATGGGTGGGTGGTCTGATGAGCGGCGGCGGGGGCCGCTACCACGCGTTGCACGAAGATGCCCGGCGTGACGATATGCTCCGGGTCCAGCTCACCCAGCGCGACGATCTGGTCGACCTGGACGATGGTGGTCTTGGCAGCCATGGCCATGATCGGCCCGAAGTTGCGGGCGGCCTTGCGGTAGATCAGGTTGCCCCAGCGATCACCCTTATGGGCCTTGATCAAGGCGAAATCGGCGTGCAACGGCATCTCCAGTACGTACTGGCGGCCGTCGATTTCCCGGGTTTCCTTGCCTTCGGCGAGCAAGGTGCCATAGCCGGTGGGTGAAAAGAAGGCGCCGATGCCAGAGCCTGCTGCGCGAATGCGCTCGGCCAGGTTGCCTTGCGGTACGACCTCCAGCTCGATCTTGCCAGCCCGATACAGGGCGTCGAAAACGTACGAGTCCGATTGGCGCGGGAACGAACAGATGATCTTGCGCACACGTTCGGCCTTGAGCAATGCAGCAAGGCCAGTGTCGCCGTTGCCAGCATTGTTGCTGATGATGGTCAGGTCGCGTGCACCGGTGGCGATCAACCCGTCGATGAGTTCAGAGGGCATGCCGGCTGTACCGAAACCGCCAATCAGCAGGGTCGAGCCATCGGTGATGCCCGCCACGGCGCTGGCAATGGTTGCGTGGGTCTTGTCGATCAAGGCGTAGCTCCCGTCGATGCTTGTAAAAACGCCACCTGTGCAGTGCACCATGCTTCGAGCACTGACTGGCGCTTGATGGGGAATGAACGTGAAGCTAGCTTGCCGCAAGCCGGGCCATGGGCGCAGGCGCCGAGGCAATATCTGGGCGATTACCGAACCGTTGTTGCGCGCGCGCGTCGCGTCGGCCTGTGTGAGGGGCGAATTGGATTAAACGAACGAGCCGGTCCACAGGTCCATGATCCTGACACGCGAGGGCGCGCTGCGCGAAAAGCATCGTCACGTCACCCTCCTGTCACGTCATCGCGCTAGGGTGCCGATGAACTCAGCAAACCGTATTCGGATAAGGACGCAGGAAGATGGACGACTACCAGGAAGAGCTGCTGGAATTTCAGGCCCACGAGATGGACACGCCTGAACCGGCCGAAGACGCTACCGAACTTTAGTCCCCGCGTCGCTGCGTGCGGCGGTAACCGCCAGGCGTGAGCCCAGTCCAGCGCTTGAACGCGCGCTGGAAAGCCTCTGCCGAAGCGAACCCCAGCAGGTAGGCGATTTCGCCGAAGCTCAACTGGGTGTCGCGGATATAGGTCTCGGCCAGGTCGCGTCGGGTGCCGTTCAACAGGTCACGAAAACGCGTGCCTTCTTCTGCCAGCCTGCGACGCAGCGTCCAGGGCGGAAGTTGGAGCTGCAGGGCAATTTCGTCGAGCTCCGGTTCACGTCCACCGTTTAGCAGCGGCCCTAGCAAATGGGTTATACGCTCGCCTAGGCTGCGCACGCGGGTCAGCTGATCCATGTGCGCCTCGCTCAGGGCCAGCAGTTGGTGCCAGGTGCTGGGGCAATGCCTGGGGTTTGGCAATTGCAGCGTGGCGCGGCTCAGGCGCAACTGGTTGCACTCGGCGGCAAAGCGGACCGGCGCGCTGCACAGGGGCTGATAGAGGGCGGCGTAGCCTGGGGCTGCGAACTCGATGTCCATCCGCTCGGCCACCACTGGCGTACCGACCAGGTCGCCCAGCTGGGCCAGCCAGCCGACGAGCAGCGAGTCGACCACAAAGCGGTTGTAGGCGTTGTAGGGGCTGATGGAGTAAAAACGCAGCCAAGCGCCTTCGCCATCTTCGCAGTAAGTGCAATGGCCTCGATAGTTGGACGCGTACAGCGGCTCTAAGCGTAGCAGGGTGCGCGCCGCCTCGCCCAGGGTCGGCGCTTGCCCTGCCGTGACCCCGGCCAGCCCGGTATGGGCCAGCCGGCTCAACTGGCCAATCTGCAAACCCAGTGCAGGCTCGGCGCACAATGCGATGGCGGCGTGGCCCAGGTGCATGTAGCGCGGTATCGACAGGCGCGCATTGGCCTGGGCCAGCCGCGCCGCGTCCAGGCCATAGCGTTCGAGCAAGGGTGCAGGGTCGTGACCCAGCCGTCGAATCGCCTCCGCCAAGGGTTGCACAAAGCCTACCGACAGGTCGCCCAGCCTTACCTGCGGGCGGCTCATGGTGCTAGAGCCATATGTTCAGCAAGCGGGCACCTGGGCTGGGTGGCCCAGCCAACAGGTCGCCGGCTTGCCAGACGAAACCCTGGCCATCGGCGCCGTGCTCCCAGAACTGGCCGCGCATGAAGACGCTCACACTGCTCACCTGGTGACCGATAGGCGCGGTCAGCCGGTGCCAGGCGTCCTGCTCGCTGACTTCGCCACGCTTGACGGCCAAACGCGTGCTGACAGGCTGATGGCGATTTCCCCGCCAGGGCTCCAGCCAGCTGTGCCTGCCGCTCAGGAAGGCAGGGATGGCCACCAGTTCGACCGACTGGGCCAGCAACTGGTGGTGATTCTCCGGATACCAGCTGTCGCTTCCCACCAATACGCCAAGCCGCCCCGCAGGCGTCTGCAGCACCTGCAGAGGCTGGTCCACACCCGGGTGTATGAACCGCCTGTTCTCGCTGTCCGGATAGTGCTGGGGCTGGGGTTGGCCCAGGATGGTGCCGTCGCCGGCGAACACCACGCTGCTGTTGAACAACGGGCCGCGCCCGGGGTGCAATGCACCCTCGCTGACGTAGGGTTGCGGCAGCACGATCGAGCCGGCTACCAGGGTTACGCCGAATTCCTTGGCCAAGCCGCCGAACACCTGCTGGTAATCGGCGGCCATCTGATCGGCCTTCATGCGCAGGTGAGCATCGGCCCGTCGGTCATCGCCCTCGGCCGCGAGCATGGCCCAGCCATAGCGAAGCGGATTGCTCAGTTCGAACCATTGCAGGGCCTCACGCTGGTGGGTCACCTGGTACAACGCGTTCTTCTCGCCGCGTGCCCACAGCCAGGTACCGATGTGCTCAGGCAATACCACCACGGTGCGAGGCGTGATCAGGCCCAGCGTGCGCGCCTGCTCGAGGTAGGCGGCAAGCTTGCGGTGCAGACGTTGCAGGTCCTGGTAGTCCCCTGGGTACAGCAGCGGCTCGACGCCCAGCAGGTTGCCGTGTTCACCGGGTTGCCCGTGGTTGACTGCCAGCTCGATGCGCAGGTCGGACAGGTAGTGCCCCTGCGGGCGCTGTTGGGTCCAGAAGGCATAACCACACAAGGCGGCGATCACCACCAGCAGCAGGGCAGTTGTCAGGAGTTTTTTCATGAAACAGTAGAAGGCAATGGGCATGAGGGAGCCCTAGGGTAGACGCGCTGTTCGTGATGATCAATAACTTGTCAGTTCCGGTCATTGAGCCGGTTCAAACGGCTGTTTACTGTCTGCTTCATATAACGACAAGGCCGCCTTTAGGCCAGATGCCCGTTTACCGTGATCACCTTGGGAATCCGAACCATGACAGACACCCCTTACCCGCACCTGCTGGCCCCGCTGGACCTGGGCTTCACCACGTTGCGTAACCGTACCCTGATGGGCTCCATGCACACGGGTCTTGAGGAACGTCCTGGCGGGTTCGAGCGCATGGCTGCCTATTTTGCCGAACGGGCGCAGGGCGGCGTAGGGCTGATGGTCACAGGCGGCATTGCACCCAATGACGAGGGCGGTGTGTACGCAGGCGCCGCCAAACTCAGCACCGATGCCGAAGCCGAGCAGCACCGCATCGTCACCGAAGCAGTGCACGCCGCAGGTGGCAAGATTTGCCTGCAGATCCTGCATGCCGGGCGCTATGCCTACAGCCCGCATCAAGTGGCGCCAAGCGCCATTCAAGCGCCGATCAACCCGTTCAAGCCCCGGGAACTGGACGAGGCGGGAATCGAAAAACAGATTGCCGACTTCGCCCACTGCGCGCTGCTTGCGCAAAAGGCAGGTTACGACGGCGTCGAGGTCATGGGCTCGGAAGGCTATTTCATCAACCAGTTCCTCGCCGCCCACACCAACCACCGCACCGACCGTTGGGGTGGCAGCTACGAAAATCGCATGCGCCTGGCGGTGGAAATCGTCAGCCGGGTGCGCGGCGCGGTGGGCCCGAATTTCATCATCATCTTCCGCCTTTCGATGCTCGACCTGGTCGAGGGCGGCAGCTCCTGGGACGAGATCGAGACCCTGGCCAAGGCCATCGAGCGGGCGGGGGCCACGTTGATCAACACGGGTATTGGCTGGCACGAGGCGCGCATTCCCACCATCGCCACCAAGGTGCCGCGGGCAGCCTTCAGCAAGGTCACCGCCAAGTTGCGTGGAGTAGTGGGTATTCCTTTGATCACCACCAACCGTATCAATACCCCAGAAGTGGGCGAGGCGGTGCTGGCCGAAGGGGATGCGGACATGGTGTCCATGGCCCGGCCGTTTCTGGCCGATCCTGCCTTCGTCAACAAGGCTGCCGCCGGGCGTGCTGATGAAATCAATACCTGCATCGGCTGCAACCAGGCGTGCCTGGACCATACGTTCGGCGGCAAGCTGACCAGCTGCCTGGTAAACCCACGGGCCTGCCATGAAACCGAACTCAACTACCTGCCCGTGCGCATGGCCAAGCGCATTGCCGTCGTGGGTGCCGGCCCAGCAGGCCTTGCCGCTGCAACAGTGGCCGCTGAACGTGGCCATGTGGTGACCTTGTTCGAATCGGCCAGCGAAATTGGCGGCCAGTTCAATGTTGCCAAGCGCGTGCCAGGCAAGGAGGAATTCAACGAGACCCTGCGGTATTTTCGCAACAAGCTACGCACCACGGGCGTTGACGTACGCTTGAACACGCGCGTCGACGTGCCAGCGCTGGTGGCCGGCGGCTATGACGAAATCATCCTCGCGACTGGCATTCTCCCCCGCGCGCCGGCGATCCCGGGGATTGGGCACCCCAAGGTGCTCAGCTACCTGGATGTGCTGCTCGAGCGTAAGCCTGTGGGCAAGACAGTGGCTGTGATCGGCGCAGGGGGCATCGGTTTCGATGTATCCGAATACCTGGTGCATCAGGGCGTATCCACCAGCCTGGACCGCGAAGCATTCTGGAAGGAGTGGGGTATCGATACCCACCTCCAGGCGCGCGGTGGTGTGGCCGGTATCACGCCACAGCCCCACGCACCCGCCCGGCAGGTGTACTTGATGCAGCGCAAGACCTCCAAGGTAGGGGATGGCTTGGGCAAGACCACTGGCTGGATCCACCGCACCGGGTTGAAGAACAAGCAGGTGAAGATGCTCAATGGCGTCGAGTACCTGGCCATTGATGACGCGGGCCTGCATGTGCGCATTGGCGGCGGCGAGCCGCAGGTGCTGGCGGTGGACAACGTGGTGATCTGCGCAGGCCAGGACCCGCTGCGCGAATTGCAGGACGGTCTGGTGGCTGCGCGGCAGTCGGTACACTTGATCGGCGGTGCTGACGTGGCGGCAGAACTCGATGCCAAGCGGGCGATCGATCAGGGGTCGAGGTTAGCGGCGCAGCTTTGATTCACGGCCCATACCAGTGGCTGTGCTGATAGACTGACGCCCATGCCTGTCGAACTCCCCCTGGCCCCTCTGCAACGCTTGACATTGCCCTGGCTGGCGAGGGGGCAGGTCGAGACCGCCATCCTGCGCCTTGACCTGATCGACCCTCTGATCAGCGGCAACAAGTGGTTCAAGTTGCGCCATCACCTTGAGCAGGCGCTCGATGCCAAGGCCCCTGGCCTGGTGAGCCTGGGCGGCAACCATTCCAACCACCTTCATGCTATGGCCGCTGCCGGCAAGCGGTTGGGCCTGGCCACGGCCGGCCTGCTGCGGGGGCACCCGTGCCAAACACCCACCGTGCAGGACTTGCAGGCAATGGGCATGCAACTGCACTGGCTGGGTTACGAGGGCTACCGACAACGTAACGAGGTGGGGTTCTGGACGCCCTGGCACGCGCGCTATCCCGGCTGGCACTGCATCCCCGAAGGGGGAGGCGGGCAGGCCGGCGCCCAGGGGTGCGCGTCGATCGTGACCCACCTGCACGCGCAGCTTGCGACACTGGGCTGGCCGGACTATGACGCCTGGTGGCTGGCCGCGGGCACCGGCACCACGCTTGCAGGCCTGGTGCTGGCCGAGTCAGGGGCCCATGCCGTGCATGGGGCGTTGGCCGTACCCGACCACTATGGCGTGGCCGAGACCGTGGCGGCACTTGCCGGCACCCAGGGTTACCGCCTGCACAGTGCCAGCCGGGGCGGCTTCGGCAAGTTCGACGAACAACTGCTGGCCTTCATTGCCGACTGCGAGCAGCAGGCCGGGATCCCTTTCGAGGCGCTCTATACCGGCAAGGCATTGCTCGCGCTCAAGGCTCAGGTCGAAGCCGGATTGTTCGCGCCCGGCACTCGCTTGGTGTTCGTCCATACCGGCGGCTTGCAGGGCCGTCGGGGTTACTTGTAAGGCAGCATGCGCAGCAACGTATTGTCGCGTTTGACATAGTGATGATAAAGGCCGGCCAGCGCATGCAGGCCGATCAGCCAGTAGCCCCAGGTACCCACACGCTCATGCCAGCCCTTGATGAACTTGGCCAGGTCTACGTCAGGGCCGATCAGGTGCGGCAGCTCAAGGCCATAGAACGGTATCGGTTTGTCGGCGGCGCTGAGGATCAGCCAGCCGGCCAGCGGCATGCCGATCATCAGCAGGTACAGCAGCAGGTGAACCAGATGGGCCAGGCCGGTTTGCCAAGCAGGGGGTTTGGGTGAGATGGGAGGCGCGCGATGGAGTACGCGCATGGCCAGGCGCAGCCATACCAGCACGAACACGCTCAGGCCCAACATGAAATGCAGGTCTTTCATCAGGTTGCGCTCTGCGCTGTCGCGCGGGAAGATCCCGCGAAACTCGATACAGGCATAAACGGCGGCCAGCAGCACCAGCATCAGCCAGTGCAGGACAATGGACACGCGCGCGTAATGGGGCGCTGGGGTGCTCGAAACCATGGTTGATCCTCATCGGTCGGTGGGGTAGCGCTCTTGGTGGCGCTCAGGTCCAGTTTACGGGTTACCCGGGCTGCATCATTGCTCCAGGTCGGTGAAAAATATGTTGCCGCCTATGGGAGGATCTGCGGTCAGAGAGCCAGCGCGCCTGGCCACTGATCGGCAACCAGGAACACCCGCTCTACCTCTTGCCAGCTGCCGTCCTGCTGCCGTTGCACGTTGACCAGCAACTGCGCAGGCGCATCGGGCGCCAGCAGGTGCAGCCACGCGGCGAACTGAGCAGCGCTCCAGACCTCGCAGGCCGCACACCGTGCGGGGGCCAGCCAGGCGCTGCGCGCCAGCGGTTGCCAATGCCCGTCTGGTGCGCTGATCCAGTCCTTGCGATGCAACCACCGGCCACGCAAGTGCTGGGGGTGGACGCCCTGCGGCGCCTGGCTCGCGGCCAGCGTCGGGTAGAACAGGTAGCCCCCCATCCACATGCTGGCCTGCACCGTAGGCAGGTCGAGCCGCTCGAGGGCGGTACGGCCCTGGGTGCTGGCTGACATGGGCAACTGGTGGCGGCGGGTGTGTTCCAGCTTGGCTTGCAGGCGATCGTGGCAGCCAGGCCCCAGCCAGCCCCCAGGGTCGGTACCGAAGCGCTCAGGGCCCAGGTACAGCTTGATGGCCAGTTCCAGGTGATGCACCCCATCGCGATCACGCAGCACCACATCCAGCTCGCCCAAGGTCCGGCCGTCTTCGCGGATAGCCAGGTTGGCCGCCAACAGTTCGACGCCGGGCGCCTGTTGCAAGGCAAACTGCCACAGGCGTTCGTAATACAGCCCGAGGCGGCGGCTGCCAAGGCCCTTGAGCCAGTGCTGCAAGGGCGTGTCATCGGCGTCCAGCCCGTGCAGCCAGGCCTGTAACGCCTGCGGCCGCTCCACCCAGAGGCTGCCTGCCAGCGGGTGGCGCTGGGGGCAGCCTGCGTTCTCCAGCAGCGGCGGCGAGAGCAGGGTCCAGGCAAGGTCACGCACCGCGGGGCGCTGGAACAGCCGGGGCAGGTGCACGAGCGAAGGAAATGGCATCATCCTGCGAGCATAGCCGGTTTGCCGCTGCTTCGTGGTTCGCCCATAATCGCTGCATCGTCACCCGTCGCAGAGCCTTGCAGGAGCCCCATGGAGCAATTTCGCAATATCGGTATCATCGGTCGTCTCGGCAGCTCGCAGGTGCTGGACACCATCCGCCGACTGAAAAAATTCCTCCTCGAGCGCCACTTGCATGTGATCCTCGAAGACACCATCGGTGAAGTCCTGCCCGGCCACGGGCTGCAGACTTCCACCCGCAAGCTGCTGGGCGAGGTCTGTGACCTGGTCATCGTGGTCGGCGGCGACGGCAGCCTGCTGGGCGCTGCGCGTGCCCTGGCGCGTCACAATATCCCGGTACTGGGCATCAATCGGGGCAACCTGGGCTTTCTCACTGACATCCGTCCGGATGAACTGGAAGAGAAAGTCTCCGAGGTGCTCGAGGGTCACTACCTGGTCGAGAACCGTTTCCTGCTGCAAGCCGAAGTGCGCCGTCATCAGGAGGCGATCGGCCAGGGCGATGCGCTCAACGACGTGGTCCTGCACCCCGGCAAGTCCACCCGCATGATCGAATTCGAGATCTACATCGACGGCCAGTTCGTCTGCAGCCAGAAGGCCGACGGCCTGATCGTCGCCACCCCGACCGGCTCCACCGCCTACGCATTGTCCGCAGGTGGCCCGATCATGCACCCCAAGCTCGATGCAATCGTCATCGTGCCCATGTACCCGCACACCTTGTCAGGGCGGCCGATCGTCGTCGATGGCAACAGCGAGCTGAAGATCGTGGTGGCCAAGGACCTGCAGATCTACCCGCAGGTGTCGTGTGACGGTCAGAACCACTTCACCTGTGCACCCGGTGACACCATCACGGTGAGCAAGAAGCCCCAGAAGCTGCGCCTGATCCACCCGCTGGACCACAACTACTACGAAGTCTGCCGCACGAAGCTTGGCTGGGGCAGCCGCCTGGGGGGCAGGGACGACTGATGCTGGATCCGGCGCGCAGTTTCGACATCATCGGTGACGTTCACGGCTGTGCCTTGACCCTCGAGCGTTTGCTCGACGCCCTCGGTTACCAGCGCATTGCCGGCGTGTGGCGCCACCCTCGGCGCCAGGCGCTGTTTTTGGGCGATATCGTGGACCGCGGCCCGCGTATCCGCGAAGCCCTGCACATCGTTCACGACATGGTCGCCGCCGGGCAGGCGCACTGCATCATGGGCAATCACGAATACAGCGCCCTAGGGTGGGTGACGCCGGCACTGCCGGGCAGTGGCAAGGCCTTCGTGCGCGAACACACCCCTCGCCACGCCAGGCTCATCGACGAAACCCTCACCCAGTTCGCCCATCACCCTGCGGACTGGCAGGCGTTTCTCGACTGGTTCCAGACGCTACCCCTGTTCATCGATGCCGGTCGCTTTCGCCTCGTACACGCCTGCTGGGATGCACGCCTGATCGAGCCTCTGCGTCGCCAGTACCCCGACGGGCGCGTCGACCGCCACTTCGTCCAGGCGTCGGCGGTGAGCGGCAGCTTTGCCGCCAACGTCTGCAACCGCCTGCTGCGCGGCACCGACATGCGCTTGCCCGATGGCCTCACCCTGACCGGTGGCGATGGCCTGACCCGCGCCTTCTTCCGCACCAAGTTCTGGGAAGACGACCCGCAGACCTACGGGGACATCGTCTTCCAGCCCGATGCGCTGCCAGCGGAGGTGGCCAACACACCGCTGAGCCACAGCCAGAAGAGCGCGTTGCTGCGCTACGCCGAGGACGAGCCCATGCTGTTCGTTGGCCATTACTGGCGCAGCGGCCGGCCCGCCCCGATTCGCAGCAACCTGGCCTGCCTGGACTACAGCGCCGTGTTGTACGGCAAGCTGGTCGCCTACAGGCTGGACGATGAAACCCGTATCGACCCCCGCAAGTTCGTCTGGGTGGATGTCGACCGACCACAGGCTAGCCAATGAACATTATCCAAGTGATGCGCCTGCCGCTGACGGTGGACCTCAGCGGTTTCGTGCAGATGCTGCAACGCTTGCAGGTACCGCACCGGGTCAGCGAGGAGGGCGAGGACCAGGTACTCTGGGCGCCTGATACCCTGGCCGACGAGGTGTTGCACCTCTACCAGCGCTACCCCGATGGCAACGCCGACCTGCAGGCCGAGCCTGACCCCGCGTTGCCCGACCAGCAGGTGCAAGAGGTGCCACAGCCGTCGCTGCTGGCCCAGGCAAAGGCTTGCAAGGTCACTGCCCTGACGCTGCTGCTGACCTTCATGGTCGCTGGGCTCACGGGCTTGGGCGACAACTTCACCACCATCAGCTGGTTCACGTTTCTCGATTTTCACGTGCAGGGCGATTACCTGTACTTCGCGCCCCTGGCCGAGGGCCTGGCGCACGGGCAATGGTGGCGGCTGGTCTCGCCCATGCTGCTTCATTTCGGCGCGCTGCACCTGGCCATGAACAGCCTGTGGTTCTGGGAGCTGGGCAAGCGCATCGAACTGCGCCAGGGCCCGTGGACGTTGCTGGGGCTCACCCTGCTGTTCAGCCTGGTATCGAACCTGGCCCAACACTACACCACGGGGCCTGGCCTGTTCGGTGGGCTTTCAGGCGTGCTTTATGGCCTGCTCGGGCACATCTGGCTGTATCAATGGCGGGCGCCAAACCCGCACTTCAACCTGCCCAAGGGCGTGCTGGTGATGATGCTCCTCTGGCTGGTGGTGTGCCTGACCGGCGTCGTCGGCACCCTGGGCCTGGGCCAGATCGCCAACGCCGCGCACGTCGGCGGGTTGCTCATCGGATGCCTGACCGGGCTCTTGGGTGGGGCGCTCGCCCGGCGTAAACTGTCGGCTTGAATCAGGAGACAACATGTCCACTTTCGCGCAAATGATCGAAAACATCACCCCGGAAATCTACGAGAGCCTGAAACTGGCCGTGGAAATCGGCAAATGGTCGGACGGCCGCAAGCTGACTGCCGAGCAGAAAGAGCTGTCCCTGCAAGCGGTCATCGCCTGGGAGATGAAAAACCTGCCCGAGGACCAGCGCACCGGTTACATGGGCCCGCAGGAATGTGCGTCCAAGTCCGCCCCCGTTCCCAACATCCTGTTCAAGTCGGACTCGGTACATTGATCGAACTCGCTCGTGGCTCGTTGAGCAAAATGGCCGTCAGCCTGGCGGCCCCCGTGGTGCAATACAGCTTTCGCCTAGGCGATACCCTGGTGCCAGTCAACCCGCTGATCGGCAAGCCGCTGCGCCTGCACTACCTGGGCGCCATCCACTGCAGCCACTGCGGCAAGCGCACCAAGAGCAGCTACAGCCAGGGTTACTGCTACCCCTGCATGACCAAGCTGGCCCAGTGCGACATGTGCATCATGGCCCCGGAGCGCTGCCACTACGACGCAGGCACCTGCCGCGATCCGTCCTGGGGCGAGCAGTTCTGCATGACCGACCACGTGGTCTACCTGGCCAACTCCTCCGGTATCAAGGTCGGTATCACCCGCGCCACCCAGTTGCCCACCCGCTGGCTCGACCAGGGTGCCAGCCAGGCCTTGCCTATCCTCAGGGTGGCCACCCGGCAGCAGTCCGGGCTGGTCGAAGACCTGCTGCGCAGTCAGGTGCCGGACCGCACCAATTGGCGCGCCCTGCTCAAAGGTGACGCCGCGCTGCTTGATCTGCCGGCCTTGCGCGATCAGGTGCTGGAGGCGTGTGCCGAAGGGCTTGGCCAGCTGCAGGCGCGCTTCGGCCTGCAGGCGATTCAGCCCCTGACCGACGCCGAGGTCGTGCACATGACGTACCCGGTCCAGGCTTACCCCACCAAGGTGGTCAGCTTCAACCTGGACAAGACCCCGATCGTGGAGGGCACGCTGCTGGGCATCAAGGGCCAGTACCTGATCTTCGACACCGGTGTGATCAATATTCGCAAGTACACGGCCTACCAGTTGGCCGTGCTCCAGTAAAAGGGACCTGCAGATGCGTACCGAACAACCGCAAGTGATCCATCTCAAGGACTACAAGGCGCCTGAGTACCTGATCGACGAAACGCACCTGACCTTCGAGCTGTTCGAAGACCACACCCTGGTCCACGCGCAACTGATCATGCGCCGCAACCCGGTGCATGGGGGCGGCCTGCCTGCGCTGGTGCTCGACGGCCAGCAACTCGAGCTGGTGCGCGCCGCCCTCGACGATGAACCCTTGCAGGCCGGCGACTACCAGATCGACGCAGGCAGCCTGACCGTCCAGCCACGGGCAGCGCAATTCACCCTCGACACCACCGTCAAGATCCATCCGGAAACCAACACAGCGCTCGAGGGCCTGTACAAGTCCGGCAAGATGTTCTGCACCCAGTGCGAAGCCGAGGGTTTCCGCAAGATCACCTACTACCTCGATCGCCCCGATGTCATGAGCATCTTCACCACCACGGTGATCGCCGAGCAGCATCGCTACCCGGTGCTGCTCTCCAACGGCAACCCGGTAGGCAGCGGCCCTGCCGAGGATGGCCGTCACTGGGCGACCTGGGAAGACCCGTTCATGAAGCCGGCGTACCTGTTCGCCCTGGTCGCAGGCGACCTGTGGTGCGTGGAAGACACCTTCACCCGCCAGTCGGGCCGTGATGTGACCCTGCGCATCTATGTCGAGCCGGAGAACATCGACAAGTGCGACCACGCCATGGTCAGCCTGAAGAAGTCCATGCGTTGGGACGAAGAGGTGTATGGCCGCGAGTACGACCTGGACATCTTCATGATCGTCGCGGTCAACGACTTCAACATGGGGGCCATGGAAAACAAAGGCCTTAACATCTTCAACTCCAGCTGCGTGCTGGCGCGCGCCGAAACGGCCACCGATGCCGCGCATCAGCGGGTCGAAGCGGTGGTGGCCCATGAGTACTTCCACAACTGGTCGGGCAACCGCGTCACCTGCCGCGACTGGTTCCAACTGTCGCTCAAGGAAGGCTTCACGGTGTTCCGCGATGCCGAGTTCAGCGCCGACATGAATTCACGCACCGTCAAGCGCATCGAGGACGTTGCCTACCTGCGCACCCATCAGTTCGCCGAGGATGCGGGCCCCATGGCCCACCCGGTGCGCCCGGACAGCTTCATCGAGATTTCCAACTTCTACACCCTGACCGTGTACGAAAAAGGCTCGGAAGTGGTACGCATGGTGCGCACGCTGCTGGGGGCCGAGGGCTTCCGCCAGGGCAGCGACCTGTACTTCGAGCGTCACGATGGGCAAGCGGTGACCACCGACGACTTCATCAAGGCGATGGAAGATGCCAACGGCGTCGACCTGACTCAGTTCAAGCGCTGGTACAGCCAGGCCGGTACGCCGCGCCTGGAGGTGAGCGATGCCTACGATGAAGCGGCGCGCACCTATAGCCTGACGTTCCGCCAGAGCTGCCCACCCACCCCAGACAAGGCCGAGAAGCTGCCCTTCGTGATTCCGGTCGAATTGGGCCTGCTCGATGCCCAGGGCAACGACCTGCCGCTGCAATTGGCGGGCGAGTCCTCGGCAGTGGGCAGCACCCGGGTGCTGTCGGTGACCGAGGCCGAGCAGACCTTCGTCTTCCAGGGTATTGAAGCGCGGCCGCTGCCGTCGCTGCTGCGCGGTTTCAGTGCCCCGGTCAAGCTGAGCTTCCCATACGACCGCGACCAGTTGATGTTCCTGATGCAGCACGACAGCGACGGCTTCAACCGTTGGGAAGCCGGTCAGCAACTGGCCGTTCAGGTGTTGCAGGAGCTGATCGGCCAGCACCAGCTTGGTCAGGCGCTGCAACTGGACCCGCGTCTGCTCAAGGCGTTGGATACGGTGCTGGGCGACACCTCGCTCGATGCTGCCATGGTGGCCGAAATGCTCTCGCTGCCAGGGGAGGGCTACCTGACCGAGATCAGCCAGGTGGCCGATGTGGACGCCATCCACGCAGCCCGCGAGTTCGCTCGCCGGCAAATTGCCGAGCACTTGTTCGAGCCGCTCTGGACGCGTTACCAGGCCAACCGCGCGGTCTCGCGTAACACCGCGTACGTTGCCTCTGCCGAGCACTTTGCTCGCCGCAGCCTGCAGAACATCGCCCTGTCGTACCTGATGCTCAGCGCCAAACCGCAGGTGCTGGAAGCGACCCTGGAGCAGTTCGAGCAGTGCGACAACATGACCGAGCGCCTCACGGCCCTGGCGGTGCTGGTCAACTCGCCCTTCGAGGCCGAGCGCGCCAAGGCCCTGGAAAGCTTTGCTGAACACTTCAAGGACAACCCCCTGGTCATGGACCAGTGGTTCAGCGTGCAGGCGGCCAGTACCTTGCCAGGTGGCTTGGCACGGGTGAAGGCGTTGATGCAACACCCGGCCTTCACCCTGAAGAACCCGAACAAGGTGCGCGCGGTGGTCGGCGCCTTTGCCGGCCAGAACCTGGTCAACTTCCATGCTGCCGATGGCTCCGGCTACCGCTTCCTGGCGGATCTGGTGATCGAGCTCAATGCGCTCAACCCGCAGATCGCCTCCCGGCAATTGGCGCCGCTGACCCGCTGGCGCAAGTATGACGCCGCCCGGCAGGCCCTGATGAAGGGTGAGCTGGAGCGGATTCTGGCCGCTGGTGAACTCTCCAGTGACGTGTACGAAGTCGTGAGTAAAAGCCTGGCATGACGCCCCGGGGGGGCGCCTGATGGCCCCCCGATTTCGACTGCCGACGTTGTTACGCTGCACACGCAGCGCCTGCCGGGGAATCCTGTTCGCCTGCAGGCGCTGCATCTTCTGCGCATGAACCACGCGCCTTGCGCTGATAACAAAACATAACACCCCGCCCGTTGTGCTCCTCCAAATCCTCCCGTTACGATCACCGCACGCCCTTGCAGGCCTCTATTGCAGGCATTTGTGCGTTTCTGCAAGGTATTGACCCACCCAACAAAAATACAATCGGGGGCAGTCATGAGGAATTGGAGCAGGCGCGCTGGATGGCCGATGGCGGCCGCAGCAGTGCTCACCCTTGCACTGAGTGGATGGCAAGGCGCGCAGGCTGCGTCAGCCGATGAATACTCCACCGAATCGGCCAAAGCCAGTCAAAGGCTGTTGATCGACGCTGCCCATGCGGGCACGCGCGTGGTCGTGGTCGGCGACCGTGGCCATATCCTGTTCTCCGATGACCAGGGCAGCACCTGGACTCAGGCCCGCGTGCCAACCCGCCAGTTGCTGACGGCTGTCTTTTTCCTTGATGACAAGCGCGGTTGGGCCGTGGGCCACGATGCGCAGATCCTCGCCACCGGCGACGGCGGGGCGACCTGGAGCAAGCAGTTCGAAGACGTGTCGCGCGAAGCGCCCTTGCTCGACATTGTGTTCCTCGATGCCCAGCACGGCCTGGCCGTCGGCGCCTACGGCGCCTTGCTCGAAACCACGGACGGGGGCCAGCATTGGCAGGACGTGGCCGAGCGCCTCGACAACCCCGACCAGTTGCACCTCAATGCCATCACCCAGGTGCGTGACGCTGGTTTGTTCATCGTCGGGGAGCAGGGCAGCATGTACCGCTCCGAGGACAACGGGCAGCACTGGCAGAAAGTGGAAGGGCCTTACCAGGGGTCGCTGTTCGGCGTGATCGGCACTGCCCAGGCGCGTACCCTGCTGGCGTTCGGCTTGCGCGGCAACCTGCTGCGCTCCACCGACTTCGGCGACACCTGGCAATCGATCCCCTTGCAGGCTGCGCGAGGCGAGCTCGAATTCGGCCTGGCCGGTGCCACCTTGCTCGATGACGGCACCGTCGTGGTGGTCGGCAACGGCGGCAGCGTGTTGCGCAGCACCGATGCCGGCCAGACCTTCAGCGTCCACAACCGCCCGGACCGCATCGCCCTGTCCGGCGTCAGCGGCCTGCCCAACGGCGAGCTACTGCTGGTAGGGCAGGGCGGCGCCCACATCGCCAATGCCAAGGGGCTCGATGCCGCCGGCAGTGAGGCACAGCCATGAGCAGCCAGGAGCACATTCCCATGCAGCCGCATCATCAGGACAAAGCCACACTGCTCGAACGCCTGATCTTCAACAATCGGCCGGCGGTCATCATCCTCTGTGTGTTGGTCAGCCTCTTCCTGTTCTGGCAGGCCACGCAAATTCGCCCCTCCACCAGCTTCGAGAAAATGATCCCGTTGCAGCATCCGTTCATCGAACAGATGATGGAGCACCGCAACGACTTGGCCAACCTGGGCAACACCGTGCGCATCTCGGTCGAGGCGGTCAATGGCGACATCTTCGACAAAAACTACATGGAGACCCTGCGCCAGATCCACGACGAGGTGTTCTACATCCCAGGCGTCGATCGGGCCGGGCTCAAGTCGCTGTGGAGCCCGAGCGTGCGCTGGAGCGAAGTCACCGAGGAGGGGTTCTCCGGTGGCGAGGTGATTCCCAACACCTACGACGGCTCGCAGGCCAGCCTCGATACCCTGCGCGACAACGTGCTGCGGTCCGGGCAGATAGGGCGGCTGGTGGGCAACAACTTCAAATCCAGCATCATCGACGTGCCACTGCTGGAAAGTTACCCCGACCCACAGGACCCAGGGCGGGTGGTCAAGCTCGACTACCAGCAGCTCTCCCACTTGCTCGAAGAAAAGATTCGCGACAAGTTCCAGGCTCAGAACCCCAATGTGAAGGTGCATATCGTCGGGTTCGCGAAGAAGGTCGGTGACCTCATCGACGGGCTGGTCATGGTGGTGATGTTCTTCGGCATCGCCCTGCTGATCACCTGGGTGCTGCTGTACTGGTTCACCTGGTGCATCCGCAGCACCATCGCGGTGCTCATTACCACATTGGTGGCGGTGGTGTGGCAACTGGGGCTGATGCATGCGGTCGGCTTCGGCCTGGATCCGTATTCGATGCTGGTGCCGTTCCTGATCTTTGCCATCGGCATTTCCCACGGTGTGCAGAAAATCAACGGCATTGCCCTGCAATCGAGCGATGCAGACAACGCCCTGACGGCGGCCAGGCGCACGTTCCGGCAACTGTTCCTGCCAGGCATGATCGCCATTCTCGCCGATGCCGTGGGCTTCATCACCCTGTTGATCATCGACATCGGCGTGATCCGCGAACTGGCCATCGGTGCATCCATCGGCGTCGCGGTGATCGTCTTCACCAACCTGATTCTGCTGCCGGTGGCCATTTCCTATGTGGGTATCAGCAAGAAGGCCATCGAGCGCAGCAAGCGCGACGCCACCCGCGAGCACCCGTTCTGGCGGATGCTGTCGCGCTTTGCCAGCCCCAGAGTGGCGCCGGTTTCCATCGCCCTGGCCCTGGTCGCCTTCGCCGGGGGGCTGTGGTACAGCCAGAACCTGAAGATCGGCGACCTCGACCAGGGCGCACCGGAGCTGCGGCCCGACTCGCGCTACAACCAGGACAACAACTTCATCATCAGCAACTATTCCACCAGTTCCGATGTGCTGGTGATCATGGTCAAGACGGCCGCCGAGCAGTGTTCGGTGCATTCGACCCTGGCGCCGATCGACGAGCTGATGTGGACCATGGAAAACACGCCGGGTGTGCAGTCGGCCATTTCCCTGGTCAGCGTGTCCAAACAGGTGATCAAGGGCATGAACGAGGGTAGCCTCAAGTGGGAAACCCTCTCGCGCAACCCCGATGTCCTGAACAACTCCATCGCACGGGCCGATGGCCTGTACAACGGCGATTGCTCGCTGGCCCCGGTGCTGGTGTTTCTCAATGACCACAAGGCCGAGACCCTCGAGCGGGTGACGGCCGCTGCCAAGGCGTTTGCCGACAGCCACGACAGAGAAGGCTTGCAGTTCCTGCTGGCTGCCGGCAACGCTGGTATCGAAGCGGCCACCAACGAGGTGATCAAGTCGGCCGAATTGACCATCCTGATCCTGGTGTACCTGTGCGTGGCAGTCATGTGCCTGATCACCTTCCGTTCCTTCGCCGCGACCCTGTGCATCGTGCTGCCCTTGGTGTTGACCTCCGTGCTGGGCAACGCGCTGATGGCGTACATGGGCATCGGCGTCAAGGTGGCGACGCTGCCGGTGGTTGCGCTGGGGGTAGGCATTGGCGTGGACTACGGCATCTACATCTACAGCCGTCTGGAGAGCTTCCTGCGCGCCGGGTTGCCGCTGCAGGAAGCCTATTACCAGACGCTGCGCTCCACCGGCAAGGCGGTGCTGTTCACCGGCCTGTGCCTGGCCATCGGGGTATGTACCTGGATCTTCTCGGCGATCAAGTTCCAGGCGGACATGGGCCTGATGCTGACCTTCATGCTGTTGTGGAACATGTTCGGTGCGCTGTGGCTACTGCCGGCGCTGGCGCGGTTCCTGATCAAGCCCGAGAAGATGGCAGGCAAGGCGGGGGGCTCGATTTTCGCCCATTGAAACGACCGGGCGTTGCGCGGCCATGGGGGTATAATGCAGGGCTTTTCCACATGCAATGTCCCGTACAGGTACCCCCATGTCACCACTTGCCAGCGCCTTGCAACACTGCGACATGCTTCTGATAGACGGCCTTCACGCGTTCGATTTCACCTGCGACGAGCAGGGCCTTGCCATCGAATGCATGGACGGCCGCCAACTGCGGCGTTGGGTATTCACCGCCGCGCAGGTCGATGCTGCCAGTAAAGAAGTGAACGACTGGCGCATCTGCACTGCCGAAGGTGAGCACCGACTGATCTGTCTGGATGCATTTCGCGCACCGGAAGAAGAAGACCATGAACCGGACCTGGAAGACTCTGCTGACCGCTAGCTGCATGACACTGACCTACACTGCCCAGGCTGCCACTCTGCTGGTTGGCACCTACACAGACGGTGCCAGCCAAGGCATCTACCGCTACGCCTTCGACAGCGAAGCCGGCACAATCCGCCCCGAACCGCTGCAGGTGGTAGAGAGCGTCAGCCCCTCGTGGCTGGTGCTTTCCGAAGACAAGCGCCTGCTGTTTGCCGTCAATGAAACCGCAGACGGTCACGTCAGCGCATTCAACATTGCCAGCGATGGGAGTGTACGCCTGCTCGATCAAAAGCCCAGCCAGGGCGACGAGCCGACCCACGCCAGCCTCAGCCAGGACCAGCGTTATCTGTTCGTGGCCAACTACGCGGTCGACCCCGACCCAGGCGGCGGCCTTTCGGTGTTGCCAGTCGACAGGCAAGGCGCCTTGCAGTCGGTGGTCCAGCAGGTGCGTCATCAAGCCAGTGGGGTCAACCCCGAGCGGCAGGCCAGTGCCCATGTCCATTCGGTGGTGCCGTCTCCAGACGGCCAGCATGTCTATGCCAGCGACCTGGGTGCAGACAAGGTGTTCGTCTACCGCTACGACGGGGCGAGCACGAAAATGCCACTGACCCCGTCCCAGCCTGCCTCGGTGTCGTTGCCTGCGGGCAGTGGGCCACGGCATTTGCTGTTCGACGCCAGCGGCAAACATGCCTACCTGACCTTGGAAATGCATGCCGAAGTGGTGGTGTTCGATGTCCAGGAGGGCAACCTGATCGAACGCCAGCGTCTGCCATTGACCGAACGCCAGGAGGCGGCTGCCAAGGCAGGCGCGGGCCTGCACCTGTCGGCGGACGGTCGCTTTCTGTACGTCAGCAACCGCGGCACGGCCAATGAGATCGTCGTGTTCAGCGTGGGCAAGCAGGATGGACGGTTGGCGTTGGTGCAACGTCGCTCGGTCGAAGGTGACCACCCCCGTGAATTCGCGCTGGACCCCACTGACAAGTTCCTGCTGGTTGCCAATCAGAAGAGCAACCAGATCAAGGTCATGCGCCGCGATCCGCTCACGGGCAAGCTGGGGGAAACGGTACAGACCTTCGATCAGCCGGCACCGTCGGACCTGAAGTTCATACGATGACGTTCAAGCGGTACGGCGCTTGAATCACTTGGCCATAATGGCCTTGAACACGTCCGAGGCCAACCAGCCTTGCAGCCAACCACGAACCCTCGGATAGGGGGCTGTGGCAAACCAGTCGGGCTGGACTGCGGCAAACTGCCGGATCAGCGGCAACAGGGCGGCATCAGCGATGCTCGGGTGATCGGCCAACAGGTAGGGGCGGTTTTGCAGCAGGTGCTCCAGATGCTCCAGCCAGGGGTGCGTAGCGTCGCGGTAGTCGTGCTGTGACTGCTGGGGATACCGCTCGGCATACTTGTACAGGTTCACCTGGGCCTTGAAGGTGGTGTCGTTCACGGCGATCAGTGCATCGGCTTGCTGCGCCGCTTCGGGCGAGCTCGACAGGCGCCAGTCTTGCGGGTCGTTCTGCGCCAGTGCCCAGCGCATGATATCCAGGCTTTCATCGATTACCTGATCTCCGGTGTCCAGCACCGGGACGGTGCCCTTGGGTGACAGTGCCAGCAGGGCGGCGGGTTTGTGCTTCATGGCCACCTCCTGCACGGTCACCTCGCAGCCGGCATAGCGCAACGCAAGCCGGGCACGCATGGCCCAAGGGCAGCGGCGAAACGAATAGAGGATCAACCGCACACCTCAACGTCACTCAAGCCGTTGCCCAGGCGCCGGACTTGAATCTGCACCGGTATGCGTTCATGCATTTCCTGCACGTGGGAAATCACAGCCACTTTGCGACCTTGGGCCTGCAAGCCGTCCAACGCATCCATGGCCAGTTGCAAGGACTCGGGATCGAGACTGCCGAAGCCTTCGTCGATGAACAGCGACTCGATGCGCAAGGTGCTCGATGCCATCGAGGCAAGCCCCAGGGCTAGGGCCAGGGAAACCAGGAAGGTCTCACCGCCTGACAGCGAGTGCACCGAGCGCAGTTCATCGCCCATTTCGGTGTCCAGTACCAGTAACCCCAGCGCACTGCCGCCGCGCTTGAGCCGATAGCGCCGCGCCAGTTGACGCAGCTGAGCGTTGGCATGGTGCAGCAGCAGATCGAGGTTGTAGCCCTGGGCGATCTTGCGGAACACGTCCCCCGAAGCCGAGCCGATTAGACCACTGAGCCGCGCCCAGCGCTGCCACTGCTGTCGGGCTTGCTCCATCTGCTCGGCCAGGGCCTGCGAGGCGTGCTGTCGCCGCTGGTCATCCGCCTGTTGGGCCCGCAGCTCGGCGCAGGTCTGCTCGTGAACGACCAGACGCTCACGCAGTTCGAGCAGCGCCTGGTCCACAGCCTGGACCGAAGTGTCCAGCGTGATCAGCGCCGCGTGCTGGTGCAGGCGCTGCTCGCGTTCCTGAAGCAGCACACGGCTCTGCTCGAGGGTTTTTTCAGCGCCCTGCAGGCGCTGGCGCAGTTCACCGACCTGAGTGTCGTCCATGGCCAGCAGGCGATCGAGCCCTGTATCGTCCAGCTCCGGGTGCGCGTCGCGCCACTGGGCGATCTGATCATGCAGCTGCCTGGCTTCTTGCTCCAGCGCCTGCAACTGCTCGGTGCTGGCCTTGAGCTCACCGGCCACTTGCACAGCCTGGGTATGCAAGCCTTGCAGGCGCTGGGCGAGGTCCGCCTCGACCGCGCGCGCGTGCTCCAGCGCGGTGTCCATGTGCTGTTGCCAGGCCTCGGCACTGATGTGCTCGCCCAGTAATTGCGCGAGCATGGCCATTGCGTGCTGGCGCTGCTCCTCCAAGCCTCTGAGCTGCTCACCAAGCTGCGCGAGGCGTTGCACACGCACCTGGTGTTGATCGTGCAGTTTGTCCAGCTGGACCTGGCGGGCTTGCTGTTCTTCCAGCTCATCGTTGCGTTGGTCGAGCTGGTGCAGGCGCTGGGCGATCTGTTGGTCGAGGGCAAGAAACGCATTGGCCGGATCGTCTTGCAGGGCCTTGAGCGCTTCGTCGGGCAGTACCCCGGCCAAGTCCGCGAGCCCTTGCTGAAGGAGGCGCTCGTCGTTTTCCAGTGCCAGGTGCTGTTGCTCCAGATGGCGCTGCGCTTGTTGGTGCGCGTCCTGGGCGGCTTGCAGCTGCTGGTTGAGGCGAGCGGCCTCTTTTTGCAGGGTGAGCAAGGCCCGCTGGCGCGTCTCGTCGTTGCCGATTTCGGTATCCAGGCGCCGTAGTTGGCCGTCGAGCCAGCTGCTGCGGGCATGATCGTCCTGGGGTGCCAATGCAGGCCAGAGGGCGTGCTCATGAAGCTGCGCGACCAAAGGCTGCAAGTGTTCGTCCAATACCGGCAGCTGTTGCTGATAGTCCTTGAGCTGGGCATTGACCACCCCTAGCTGGGTGCGCAGTTCCACCAGGCGCGTATTGAGCGCTGTGACCTGACGCTGGGCAGCCGCTTCTTCGGCCTGGTCATGTTCGCCCAGGCTTTGCAGCAACACCTCGGGTTGGTGGAACGGGTGTTCGGCGCTGCCGCACACCGGGCAGGGCTCGCCGCCCCGCAGTTGCTCACGCAGGGCTTGGACCGTGGTGTTGCGGGCCAGCCGCTGGCGCTCCAGCAGTTGGCGCGTCAGGTTCAGTGCCTGCTCGGCGCTTTCCAGCTCAGCCTTGGCGGCCGTGCCTTCGCCGATCAGGCGCTGGCGCTCGACCATGGCTTGCTGCTGACGTTCACGCAGGGTGGCCTGTTGCTGATGCAACTCAAGCACGCGGGCGTGTACAAGCGTCAATTGCTCCACGGCGCGATGCTGCTTGCGGTTGTCCTGCAGCATGCTGCCGAGCAGGTCGATTTGTTCTGCCAGGGCGTCGGGCTGCGCCTTGGCTTCCCGGAACAGGGCGTCATGGGCGTCGCGTTCGGCCTGAAGGTGCGCAGTGGCCTGGCTGGCTTGAGCCTGCAGGCCGGGCAGTTCCTCGCGGCCTTTGCCCAGGCGGCCGCCGATCAGCATCACCTGCTTGAGCTGCGGCAGATAGGCATGCCACGCGCTGGCCAGCCCGGCCAGGTGCTGGCTGTGGGCCAACGCCGTGTCGATCTGGGCCAGTTGCTGTTGACTGCGTTCTTGGCTGGCGTGCAGTTGCTGCAACTGCTGTTGGGCCTCAGCCACCTGATGTTCGGCCTGCTGGCTGTCGCTGCGCTGGACGGCCAGTTGCTGATCGAGCCGGGCCAAGTTGTCCTGGGCCGTGAAGGCTTGACGCAGCAAGGGACCGGCGTCGCTATGGGCGGCCTGGGCGGCGGTCAACGCAAGACGGGCTGTTTCCAGCGCCTGCTGCTGCTCGGCCGTACGCTGCTGCAGCTCGGCGAGCTGCCGGGTGTGTTCGTCAAGTTTGGCGGTGATCGGCGCGCGCTGCGCTGCCAGTGCCTGCTGGCGGTGAAACTGATGGCGCTGCGGGGCAAGACGCTCAAGGCGCGCCAGGTCCAGGCGCGGCTCGGCCAAGGCTTGCCAGTCCTGCTCGGCAGCCTCCAGGGCAGTGCGGGCCTGCGCGTGCTGGGCTTGAAGCTGCTCCTGCTCGATCAACCCGCTGCGTTGCTGCTCCAGCTGTCGCTCGCCAGCCTGGTCGGCTTTGAGCTGGTGCTGCGCCTGTTCCAGGCGTTGGTCCAGTTCGGCGCGGGCGTCTACTGGCATGGGCAACAGGTGGCTAGCTCGCTCTTTCAAGGCGGCATGCGCCTCGCCGGCCTCGCGGGCTCGGGCAAACGCCCGTTGGCCCAGCCGCGAATAGATCGAGGTGTTGGTCAGTTTCTCCAGCAGTTCGCTGCGCTCGCGGTCGTCGGCCTTGAGAAACGCGCTGAACTCGCTTTGCGCCAGCATCACGGCGCGGGTGAACTGTTCGAAGTTAAGGCCCAGGCGCGTCTCGATCAGCTGCTTGTATTCGTTCTTGCCGCTGCCCAGCACCTGCTCGCTGTCCAGGTCGTAGAAGCTCTGGCGGCTGAGCTGGAGTTTGCCATTGGCCTTCTCGCGGGCGCGGTTCGCTTCCCAGCGCGCCCGGTAGCGGCGCCCGTCCACGCCGACGAAATCCACCTCGGCAAAGCCACTGCCGGTACCGCGGCGCAGCAGGTTGCGCGGGTCCGAGGTGGGTATCTCGCCATCGCCGTCCGGCACCTTGGCCTCACGGCCGATGTCATTCAGGCGTGGCACCGTGCCGAACAGCGCCAGGCACAGCGCGTCGAGCAGGGTGCTTTTACCCGCCCCCGTGGGGCCGGTGATGGCAAACAGACCCGCGCCTGCCAGGGGCTCCTGGGTGAAGTCGATATCGATCGGGCCCGCCAGCGATGCCAGGTTCTTCAGGCGAATGGCAAGAATCTTCATGGTTGCTCTTCTTCGTGCTGTACGTCCTGCAGCAGCAGGGCGAAATCGGCCAGCGTCTGCTCATCGGCAGGGTCGCCATAGGCTTGCGCCCAGGCACGGCTGAACAGGTCTTGCGGGGTCATCTGGGCCAGCTCGACGAACGCCGGGCCTTCGTCATCGGCCGTTCGGCCGGCGTACTCGGCACCTATGCGAATCAACCGTACCGCCTTTTCGTGCAGGGCGGTTTCGATCTGCTGGCGCAGGTCGGGCTGCGGCTCGTTCAGCACGACGCGCACCTCCAGCCAAGGCTGGCGGTTGGGATCATCGAGCAGGTCCACCACCGGCAAGTCGGCCAGTTGCGTCAGGACCTCGTCCAGTGGGGCCGGCCCTATGCGTTGCAACGGCACCGCACGCGGAACTGGGCGAGCCTCGACACTGGCCAGCGCCGCGCCGTCGAAGGTGACTTCCAGCACCTGGTGGGGGTAGTTCACCTCGGCAAACGACAACGGGATGGGCGACCCGCTGTAGCGGATCCGTTCTTCGCGATTGACCTTCTGGGGCTTGTGCAGGTGGCCCAGGGCGACGTAGCTGATGGCTTTGTCGAAGAGCTTGGCCGGCAATGCCTCGGCGTTGCCGATGATCAGGCTGCGCTCGGAGTCTTCGGAGACCGCACCGCCGGCCATGTGGGCGTGGCTGATGGCGATCAGCGCCTGGTCCTTGCGCTGCCTGGCCTGGGCGGCGGCGATCAGTTGCTGGTGGACCCGGGTGATGCCTTGCAGGTAGTCGTCGCCCAGTTGCAGGCCGGTCACCTCCGCCGGCCGCAGGAACGGCAAGGCCAGGCACCAGGCGGTCACCTTGCCGCGCGCGTTGGTCAGCGGAATCAGCAGCCGCTCGACATCCAGTTGTCCATCGTCCAGCCAGTGCACACGGCCCAGTGCATGGGTGCGCAGGCGGCGCATCAAGGGTGCAGGCAGCTCGATGCGCGAGCCGGAGTCGTGGTTGCCGGCGATCATCACGATGTCGAGTTTCGGCTGCTGTTCGTGGGCCCTGACGATGAAATCGTACAAGCGCTCCTGGGCCTTGACCGGCGGGTTGACGGTGTCGAAGACGTCGCCTGCGATCAACAGCGCATCAGGCTGGCGCAGGTGCAGCTGGCCGAGCAGCCACTCGAGGAAGCAGGCGTGTTCGAAGTCGCGTTCCTGGCCATGGAGACTTTGGCCCAGGTGCCAATCGGAAGTGTGAAACAGACGCATGGATGACCTGTGGGTATGAAGTCGGGCGAGCGGGCAAGGGCGTTATGGTACCCCATGGGCGCGGCGCTGTGCGGGCCGGTAAAGCCGGTCGGTACACGGCGCGAACCCGGTCGATGACGCGCCGCCACATGCTCACTTGGGATACAGCGGTGGCAGGCTGGCGCTCTCGCCGGTGGGCAGCAGCACCTGTTCGGCCGGTGGAATGGTGCCGATCGCCCGCCACAGGTCTTCACCTTGCCAGTGCTGGCCGCTTTCGCTGTACAGCGCGCCGTTCAACCCATCCAGGGCGTCGGACAAGGGTACGAAGCGCGCCGCCATCTCGGCCAGGGTCTGCGGCTGTTGCCGCGCCCAGGCATCCAGGGCCTGGCGCGTGGCCTGGGGGTCGTTGGCCAGGCAGGCGCGCTTGAGGTCGTCCAGCAGGGTGCGCGGGCTCGGCCCTGCCTGCGCCGCACGCAGCACCGCTGGCTGCGAACGGGCGCGCCACCACAGGGTGAAGCCCAGCAGCGTGGTCAACGCAAGCAACAGGGTCGCCAGCTGCCAAGGCCACAGCAGTGTGCTGCTGCCATTGCCCACCACCGGGGCCTCGGCCACCAGGGCAGGGTTGTCCTGCACGGTGATCGAGCGTGCAGGCAGGCCACTGTGCTCGAGGTGATCTTCGCGGGTGTTCCACCACGTCACTTCCAGCGCAGGCAAGGCCAGCGGGCCGCTGTGGGTGGGAATGAGCGCCTCGCGTTCCTCGCGGGTGGCGGTCATGCCCCGTTCGCTGATCTCGTTGCGCAACAACGGTTGATCGGGGTAGCGGCGCAGGCCATTGGCTTCGGTAGGCGGCACTGGCGGCAACTGAGCGCTGGACAGCCCTTCGGCGCGCAGGGTGACGGTGCGGGTCAACGAATCGCCGATCTGGGTCTGCTGGGCGGCAGGATCGGGGCTCCAGCGTTCCTCCAGGGTCAGGCTACGCGCGGGCAGCCAGGGCAGCCCGGCCGGCCACTGGGCCGGGACGGGCCGTACCGTCAGACGCAGCGGCGTAGAGCTTACCTGTACCTGGCGGCCGGCACGGGCAGCGCCGTTGCCGTTCTGCTCGCCCTGGCTATTGGCCGCAGCCGTGGCGGTGAAGGTCAGCGAAGGAATGTCCAGGGTGCCGCTTTGCTGGGCATAGACAGCATAGCGCGTTTCGATCACGCCATGGCGCACACCCTGAATTTCCTTTTCGTAGGTGCGCGATTCGCCCAGGGGCTCGACCTTGGCGTTTTCCAGTTGCAGCGGGCTGAGGCTGCTGTCGTCATACAGCGCAACCGAATGGTAGATGCGCAGGGTCAGTACAGCCTGGGCCTGCACGTAGACATCGGTGCTGTCCAGGGTCGCCTCGATGAACACCTGGGCGTTGTCCTGGCGGTTGGCATCGGCTTGCAGCACTTGCAGGTCTACCGGCTGGCTGAACGACTGCCCCAATTGCAGGGCAGGGATCTGCAGGCTGCCGCTGCGCCGGGGCAGGAGCGTGATGATCCAGCGGGTGCTGGCGCGGGTCTCGCCATCGAGGGTGTGCAGGCTGTTCAACTGCCGGGTACTGCGCACCTCGAAGTCACCTTCCAGTGCCCGCAGGTCAGGCTTGCCGAACTCGGTCACATCCTGGCTTTCGAGGGTCAGCTCCAGGCTCTCGCCGGCTTCCAGACGTGTACGGTCGACACTGGCCTTGAGCGACGGCTCGGCGTGAGCCAGCACGTTCCAGAGCAGCATGAGGAGAAAGACGCCGCAGCGACTCATCGTGGGGTTTCCTGTTGCAATTGCTGTTCGTACCAGAATTTGCGCCGTAGCAACTGCGCGGGATTGTCGGGGATTTCTCGGAGCCATTGTTCCAGCGCCTGGCGTTGCTCGGCATCGAGCGCGGTGGTGACAGGCGCGTGGGGTGGGTCGACCACATCGTCATCCTCGCCTGGCGGGTTGCCAGATGCACCCTGGTCACCGCCGTCGCCTTGGGCCGAGGCGCCGTCCCCCGCCTGCTCGTCGGAACCGGGCGCAGGCTCTGCCGGGCTACCTTGCGCGCTGCTGTTGCCCTCGGTTTCACGACCAGGCGAATCCTGGGCGTCGGTGCTGCCGGGCTGTTCGGCAGCCTTGCCTTGGCGCTGGGCCAGCATTTGCTCGACCAGTGCCTGGTTGTCCAGCGCCGCCTGCAGGTCTGGCTGACGCTCCAGGGCTTGATCATACGCGTCCAGCGCCGCTTCCAGTTCACCACTGTATGCCAGAGCATTGCCGCGATTGTAGTGCGCGGCGGCCGTGTCGACCTGCAGAAACGCCTCGGCAGCGCCGGCATAGTCACCCGCCTGGTACAGGGCCATGCCTCGCCATTGCGGGTCACGGAAGCGGCCGGCCGCTTCGGCCGCTCGACCCTGCTCGAGCAGGCGCTGGCCTTGCTGGTCGGGGCGCAGCCACAGATCGTCGAGCTCGAACGCCTGGCCGGGCTGGGGCAGGGCCAGCAACAGCGGCAGGCAGAACAGCCAACCCCGCCGACCGGCACAGGCCGCCAGCAGCAGCAACGGAATCAGCAACCAGTACCCTTGGTCGGCCCAGCTGTCCAGTTGCAGGGTCTGGCCTTCGCTGCGTGTGCTGCGCGGGTTGTCGAATAGCCCTAGGCCGCGCAGGTCCAGGTCATCGATGCGGGCATGCCGGTAACGCCCGCCAGTACCATTGATGAAGCCTTTGAGCGCCGCGCCGTCCAGCCGTGGCAACAGGATCGCGCCCTGGTCGTCCTTGAGAAATTCCCCGTTGGCTTGGCGCACTGGCGCCCCGTCACGGCTGCCGATGCCCAGCATCAGCAGGCTTGGGCCATGGCGACCCAGGGCCTGGCTGATGCCTTGGCGCTCGGCGGCGCTGAGCGAGGACCCGACCAGCAGCAGTCGGCCCTGGCCAAGGCCGCTCTGGGCGAGCAGGGCCAGGCCCTTGTGCACGGCAAGGTCTGCCCGCTGGCCAGGCTTGGGCATGATCGAGGGGTCGAGTGCTTCGAGCAGGTTGCGTGTTGTGGCCAGGTCGTCGGACAGCGGCACCAGGGTATGCGCCGACCCTGCGTAGACCACCAGTGCGGTCTGGCTGTCACGGCGGTGCTCGAGTACGTCGAGTATCTTGCGACGCGCCTGCTCAAGACGATTGGGCGGGCTGTCCTCGGCCAGCATCTGCGGGGTCAGTTCCAGCAGGATGACCAGAGGATCGGCAGGCCGCTGGCGGCTTTCCTCCACGCGTTGCCAGCTCGGGCCCAGCAGGGCCAGCACCACCAGCAGCCAGGCAAGGCCCAGGGCTATCCAGGGTAGCTTGCTGGTGTTGCCACTGCCGCCACCGAGCAGCACGTTATGGAAGGCCGGGGGCAGGATCATTTGCCAGCGCCCGGCGCGCCTGCGCCGGTGCCAAAGCTTGAACAGCAACCAGCCGAGCACGGGAATGCTCAGCAACCACAGCGGGCGCAACCATTGGGGCCATAGATCGATCATCGCGGCCTCCTCAGGCGCAGGCGTTTGAGGCGCTGCCGCCATTGTGGGTGCGGTTGCAGAAAGCGCGGCTTGCGCAATTGTCGTTGCAGCGGGTTGTCCGGCCACTGCACGCTGATCACCAGCAGCACGCTCAGCAGCAGCGCCAAGGCCAGTGGCCAGGCATACAAGGCCTTTGCCGTACGCGTCTGGGTCGGCTGTTGCGCCACCGGTTCAAGCCGGTCAAGCGTGTCACCGATGGCATCGAGTTCGGCGCCATCATGGGCGCGGAAATACGCGCCCTGGGTGGTCTCGGCGATTTCGCGCAAGGACGCTTCATCCAGGTCCAGGCTTGGGTTCAGGCCCAGTAGGCCAGGGGTGCCGGTGGCTTGCGGATCGGCGCCAATGCCGATGGTGTAGATGCGCACGCCCTCCTGAGCGGCCAAACGGGCGGCGGTGAGGGGGTGGATCAGCCCGCCATTGTTGGCCCCGTCGGTGATCAGCACCAGCACTCGGCTCTGCGAGGGCCGCTGGCGCAGCCGCTTGACGGCCAGGCCGATGGCATCGCCAATGGCGGTGTTCTTGCCGGCGATGCCGATCTGGGCTTCATCGAGAAAGGTGCGCACCGTGCGCCTGTCGAAGGTCAGCGGGGCCTGCAGGTAGGCTTGGCTGCCGAACAGGATCAGCCCCACCCGGTCACCTTCACGGTCCTGCAAGAAGTCGCCCAGCAGCGCCTTGACCAGGTCGAGCCGGCTGATGTCTTCGCCCTGCCACTGCATGTCCGGGAAGTCCATCGAGCCGGACACGTCCACTGCCACCAGCAGGTCGCGCCCACTGGCTGCCACCGGCATCGGCTCGCCCAGCCATTGGGGGCGAGCGGCGGCGCACAGCAACAGCAGCCAGATCACGACGAACGGGGCCTGCTGGCGCCAGGTCGGCAGGTTCAGGCGGGCGCGGCGCCCCGCCAGGCTTTCAAGCTCTTGCAGGAAGCCGACTTTGAGGACAGGCTCTCCACTGTCGGCGGCAGGCAGCACGAGCCGTGCCAGCCAAGGCAGGGGCAGCAAGGCGAATATCCACGGCCAGGCCAGTTCAAACATGCTTGCGAATCCAGGTTTCCACCGCCTGGCTAAGCCCGGCGATGGCCTTGTCGTCCAGGCGGCATTCGGGCTTGTAGGCCCCTTCGACCAACACCATCCAGCGGGTCAGGCCTGCTGCCGGGCAGCGGTTGTCAAGAAAGGCCAGCCATTGCCGGCCATTTAGCGTGTGGCTATTGGCCAAGGGGTAGTGACTGCGACACAGCCGTTTGAGCAGGGCATTGATCTGCTGCAGCCAGGCGCCGGCAGGCGCTTTGTCGTAGGGGCGGGGCAGACGCGCCAGTTCCTCGAGCGCCGCCACGCGCACCGGGTCGAGCGGCTGCTCGGTGCGTGGTAGGGGCCGTTTGCGTGGGCGCCAGCGACGCACGCGCCACAGGCCCCAGGCCAGCACGGGCAACAACGCCAACATCAGCCACCAGCCAGGCGCCGGTGGCCAGGGGCTGATCGGCGGGGGCGCGATCAATGGCTGCAACTGGTCAAGCGGGTTCACGAGGCGCTGCCCATGCGCTGGGCACTCAGGTAATCGCGCAATTGCTCGATCATCTCGCTTTGCGTGGTCAGTGGCATCAGCAGCACCCTGAGCTTTTGCGCCATCAATTCCCAGCGCTCGATGCGCGCCTCGGCTTGGTGCCGGTAGGCCTGGCGCAGCCCTTCGTCCAGCGTGTCCAGCTCCAGCTGCGCGCCCCGTTGCGCAAACCTCAGCAAGCCGGCCGCTGGCAGAGCGTGGTCCAGCGGGTCCGATACCGGCATCAGCAACAGGTCGCAGTGTCGCGAGAGCATGGCCAGGTGTTGTTCGCACTGGGGCGTCAGCGAGCGCTCATCGCAAATCACGATGGCCAGACTGCCTGGCCTCAATACTTCACGCGCCCTGCGCAGCGCAAGGCCAAGGCTATCGGCCTGGGCGACGCCTTCGGTGTGCAGCGACTGGTTGACCTTGGCCAGACGATTGAGCAGTTGCAGCAGGCTTTGCTTGCTGCGCCTGGGTTTGATCTCGTGGGGATCGTTGTCACCGAACACCAGCCCCCCGATCCGGTCGTTGTGCCCCAGCGCGGCCCAGCCGAACAGGGCCGCCGCCTGAGCCGCCAGTACCGACTTGAACACCAGCCCGGAGCCGAAGAACAGCCGCTGGCTCTGCTCCACGAGAATGAAGATCGGCCGCTCGCGTTCTTCGTGAAACAGCTTGGTGTGAGGCTCCTGGGTGCGGGCAGTGACCCGCCAGTCGATGTTGCGCACATCGTCACCGGCCTGGTACACCCGAACCTGATCGAAGTCCACACCCCGGCCCCGCAGCTTGGAATGGTGCAGGCCCACCAGCGGGCTACGTTGGCCGGGGTTGGAGAACAGCTGGATTTCGCGCACGCGGTGGCGCATGTCGATGAGTTCGGCAAGGGTGATACGAATGCCGGGCTCGATCAGCGGGGTGCTGGACATGGGGTCAGGCAACGGCCACGACGTCGAGGATACGCTGCACGACCCGGTCCTGGTCGACCCCCGCCGCCTCGGCTTCGAACGACAGGATGATGCGGTGGCGCAACACGTCGAACAGTACCGCCTGAATGTCCTCGGGGCTGACGAAATCGCGCCCGGCAAGCCACGCATGGGCCCGTGCGCAGCGGTCCAGGGAAATCGAGCCGCGCGGGCTGGCGCCATAGGCAATCCAGTCGGCCAGTTCGTTGTCGAATTTGGCCGGCGTACGCGTGGCCATGACCAGTTGCACCAAGTACTCCTCCACCGCGTCTGCCATGTACAGGCCGAGGATTTCCTTGCGAGCTGCGAAGATCGCCTGCTGGCTGACCCGCCGCTCGGGCTTGGTCTCACCGCCCAGCGCCTCGCCGCGAGCCTGGGCCAGGATGCGGCGCTCCACGGCAGCGTCGGGGAAGCCGATCTTGACATGCATCAGGAAACGGTCGAGTTGCGCCTCGGGCAGGGGATAGGTGCCTTCCTGCTCGATCGGGTTCTGCGTGGCCATGACCAAGAACAGCGGCGACAGGTCGTAGGTGCTTCGCCCCACACTGACCTGGCGCTCGGCCATGGCTTCGAGCAGCGCCGATTGCACCTTCGCCGGCGCCCGGTTGATTTCGTCCGCCAGCACCAGGTTATGAAAGATCGGCCCCTGCTGGAACACGAAGCTCCCGGTCTCGGGCCGATAGATCTCGGTGCCGGTGATGTCGGCGGGCAGCAGGTCGGGGGTGAACTGGATACGGTGAAATTGCGCCTCGATGCCCTCGGCCAGTTCCTTGATGGCCTTGGTCTTTGCCAGGCCCGGCGCACCTTCCACCAGCATGTGGCCATCGGCCAACAGCACGATCAGCAGCCGCTCGACCAGCTTTTCCTGGCCAAGGATCTGGGAAGAGAGAAAGGTGCGCAGCGCGATCAGCGCCTCACGGTGTTCCATCGGCGACGGTTCCTGATAGAGGACCAGGCGGCTGATGGCAGCGGCCCGGCAAGGGTTGATACTTTAATCCATCCGAGGGGGTGGCGACCAATGGCGGCTTGGAAATTTATCTGAAGGGCGGCCTATCAGAAGATCAGCGCGGTCCTCGGGATAAGTGCCGTAGCGTTGAAATCCTGGGTTTGCTGCGCTGCCCATCACAGCCCATCACAGCCCATCGCGGCCAGTCCGGCGCCCCGGCCAAGCCGTTCCAAGTCCCGCGTAACCCTGAGCCCTGCGCTCTATCGATCACGGCGATAACCACTATCGAGCGGCCGGCCTCTCGCCTGGCGGCCCGTGCTCTTTATACTCGCGGCCTGATTTAGCCTCTCGTGCGCCTCGTTCAGGCGCCATGTCATGGAAATGTGCACAATGCCAAGCGTCAGCCCAGCCCCTCGTGGTCTGCCCGAACACCAACAGCAAAGCCTGCTCCAGCAGTGGCTGGCCATTCTCTCCGTGGCCGTGGGCGCGTTCGCCTTGGTGACCAGCGAGTTTCTTCCAGTCGGCGTGCTGAACGACGTCGCCAACGATCTGGGCATCAGTGCAGGCCTTGCCGGGCTGATGGTCACCTTGCCCGGCATCATGGCAGCCCTGGCGGCGCCGACCATTTCTGTCGGTGTCGGCAACCTGGACCGGCGCTACCTGCTGATCGGCCTGACCTTGATCATGATCCTGGCCAACGCCATCGTCGCGTTTGCCGGTAATTTTCACCTGTTGCTGCTGGGGCGCGTGCTGCTGGGGGTGAGTATCGGTGGCTTCTGGGCGACCGCCATTGCCTTGAGCAGCCGCCTGGCGCCCGATGGCGTCGGGGTGGCCAAGGCCAACTCGATCATCATGGCCGGCGTTACCCTGGCCACGGTCATCGGTGTGCCGGTGGGTACCTGGCTCAGCGGGCTGATGGGCTGGCGGATGACGTTCCTGGTCACTGCCGTGGTAGGGGTGCCGGTACTGTTGGCGCAGGTCATGCTCCTGCCCCGGTTGATGCCGGAGAAGGCCATTCGCATCAGCGACCTGCCGGCGTTGTTCATCAATCCACAGGCGCGCGTGGGCCTGATTGCCGTGTTGCTGATCGGGCTGGCGCATTTTGCCGCCTACACCTACGTGGCCCCTTTCTTCAAGCAAAACGCCGGCTTCGATGGCCCAACCATTGGCTCATTGCTGCTGCTCTACGGCGTGGCGGGGTTCATGGGCAATATCTTCGCAGGCTTTGCGGCCAACCGCAGCGTGCGGCATACCTTGCTGCTGGTGGCGCTGCTGATTGCCGTGAGCACGGCGCTGTTCCCGCACTTTGCCACTGGCATGACAGGCGCTGCGATGCTGATCGCGTTATGGGGCTTTGCCTTCGGGGCGTTTCCTGCCTGCGCGAACATCTGGATGTTCGTGGTCGCGCCCAAGGATGTGGAGCGGGGCATGCCGCTGTTCGTGGCCATGTTCCAGGTCATCATCGCCGTAGGGTCGTTCTTTGGTGGGCAGGTGGTCGATCACCTGGGCACCGGCGTGCTGCTGAGCATGGCCACGGCACTGGTAGGTTGCGGTTTCGTGACGGTGCTGGTGCTCGGGCGCAGTGTCAGTAATGCACTGGTCAGCCAGCCGGGTTGAGGGCGCTGAGCCACTCGCGTCCGTGCGGCACTGGGAGGATTGGAATGAACGCGGCGTACCGACTGTCGGTCGCATGTTCACACCCTCCAAGAAGGAAACCTGCAATGAAAGCGATGACTCGACTGTTCACTGGCCTGGCCCTGGTTGGCGCGATGGGCGCTTCTGTTGCCTGGGCCGATCAGCCCGGCGCCGACTGGAAAGTGAACAAGGATCAGGCCGAAGCTGCCCTCAAAGGCGCCGGCTACACACAGATCACCAAGATCGAAGCCGATGACGGTCATTGGGAAGGCGAGGGGATGAAAGCTGACGGCAAGCAGTACGAGTTCAAGGTCGACCCGCGAGATGGCCGTATCGTCAAGGATGAACTGGATAACTGAGTTCAGCCTGCATTGAAAGCCCATCAGGCCCACGCACCCGCGTGGGCCTGATGCATTCGGTCAGCGGCGCAGCAGACGCGACACCACCATGGCCAGCGCGGCACCGATGGCCACGGCAGCAAACGGCTTTTCCTTGACGAAGGACGAGACGCAGTTCACGGCATCGCCGTAAGTCTTGGTCACCTGGCCAGCAGCCTGACGGCCTTCACCTTCGGCTTCCAGGGCCGGATCGTCGACCAGACGGCCTACAGCGCTCTGGGCTTTACCCGCAATGTTCTCTGCTACACCTTCGATCTGTTCGCGTTTCATGGTTCGGTCATCCTTTCGCTAACGGGATTGGTTAAATAGCAAAAGGTTAGGGCGTTAGCGCCGCCGATTGGTTCCAACCAAAGCGGCGCCAGATACTACCGCGCCGTGCACCTGCTGCGGTTACGTGCCCTCACGCACGTGCCGTTCCAAGATCCTGGGCCCGCTGCCTTCCTCGCCCAGTACGTCCTGTGGGTTGCGTAGCGGGCATTGCTCCAGCGACAGGCAGCCGCAGCCGATGCAGTTGTCCAGGTTGTCGCGCAACGCCTGGAGCAGGCGAATGCGCTGGTTCAGGTCTTCTCGCCACGCACTGGACATTTCGCGCCACTGGGCTGCCGTGAGCTTGCTGTTGGGCGGGTAGCGCCCCAGCGCCTGCTTGATTTCATCCAGGGCAATACCGGTGCGCTGGGCCACCTTGATGATTGCCAGGGTGCGCAGCACCAGCGACGGATAGCGGCGTTGGTTGCCAGCCGTGCGCGTGCTGGCGATCAAACCCTTGCTTTCGTAGAAATGCAGTGCCGATACCGCGATACCGCTGCGGCGAGCCACCTCACCTACGGTAAGCATCCGTGTCGATTCTGCTGCCATGCGAGTGGATCTCCAATGGGTGTACTGGGGGGCGTCAGAACGCTGGGGGGACAGCCGCGGCGCTTGCGGGCATGCGGTCGCGACGTAACTGGTTGACCAGGCTGTAGCGATCAGCGGGGTAGAGGTTTTCGCAGACCGCCATCAGGTCGCCGTTTTCCTCGCGGTAGTGGCGCACCACGCACAGCGCCGGTGCCCCCGGCTCGGCACTTAATACACGGGCCTGGTCAAGGGTCAGTGACTGTGCCTGAACGTGCTGGTCGATCACGGCGATCACCCGCTCGTAGTGCTGCTCGATCAGGCGGGCGATCAACTGCTCGGGATGTGCCTGGGCCAGTTCGATCACCTGCGCGTAGTCGGATTGGGCATAGACGGCGCTTGCACACACCACCAAGGGGTGGCCCGCAGAGGTACTGTGCAACGCCTCGATGCAGAAGTACTGTTCCCCTGGCACCAGCCCCAGTCGCTCGGCCTCCTCAGGGGCAGCCACGAATTGGCGAACAGCGCGAATCTGACGCACGGGTGCCTGAAGATGATGCGAGAGCTCTGCCAGGCTCGCTATCGACTGCCGGTAGCCGATCTGAGGGTGGCGCGCCTCGACGCGTGTCCCAATGCGCTTGCGCCGCGACACCAGGCCCAGGCTCTGCAACTGCTCGACCGCCGCGCGAACCGTATGCCGGCTCACACCGTAGAGCGCGCACAGTTCGATTTCAGTGGGCAACAAGCCCCCGACCGGATAGCGGCTGCTGGCGATTGCCTCGATCAAGTCCTTGGCCACAGTGGCATAGCGGGCTTGGTGCATGGGTAGAACCTGTCTGGACGTTGTACAAAGGCGCCAGTGTACCAGCCGTTCGTCGCTCCCGAGCCAAGCGCCCGCCATCGCCTCATTACCCCTTGTGCGACCTCAGCAGCAATGCTGCCACCGCACAGCCGAGCAACGCCAGGCAAGCCAGGTAGAAGGCATCGCTGTAGGCCATCAGGTAGGCTTCGCGGCGGATGGTGCCCGACAACCCTTCGAGCCACTGCTGCGAATGCCAGAGCCATGTCTGCACGGTCGGATCCAGGCGTGTGTGCAGTTGCGGCTCGAACACGGTCACATGCTCATGGATGCGCGCACTGTGCAGGCGTTCGCGCGTGGCCACCAGTTGGGTCAGGCCAGCCGTGCCGATGGCGCCACCCAGGTTGCGCAGCATCGAGAACACCGCCGAGGCCGACCCGGCCTCGCGCTTGTCCAGCCCGGCCACTGCCAGCACGGACAACGCAACCATGATGAACGGCTGGCCGATACCCCGTACCACGGTGGAGGGGATGATCACATTGTCGGCACTGTCGGCCGTCAGGCTGGCGCCCATCCAGCAGCCCAGCGCCATGATCAGGAACCCGCTGGCCACCATGAACTTGGCGCTGGTCCACCGCATCAGGCGCGGCATCAAGGGCGCCAGCAGCAACTGCACGAGCCCGTAGGCGATCAACGCCACACCCACGTCCCGGGCACTGAAGCCTTGCAGTTGCGAGAGGTAGTTAGGTACCAGAAACACCAGCCCGAAGGTGGCCGCCCCGAAGATGAACATCGCCAGGCTGGCCACGCCGAAGTTGTAACGGCCCAGCAACCGCAGATTGATGAACGCGCGCGGGCCGAACAGCTGGGTCGTCACGAACAGCACCAGGGCCAATGCTGACACCACGGTCATGCCCGTAATGAACGAAGACCCGAACCAGTCCAACCGGCCGCCTTCTTCCAGCACGATCTGCAGCCCGCCCAGGCCAATCACCATGGCGGCGATGCCGAGCCAGTCACCGTGGCGCAGCAACTGCAACTTCATCGGCCTGGCCTCGATGGACCAGGCAATGGTGCACAGCAGGGCAATACCAGGAAACAGCTGCAGGTAGAAGATCCAGCGCCAGGAGTACGCATCGGTCAACCAGCCGCCGATCGAAGGGCCCGCTGCCTGCGCCACGCTGTTGGCCAGGCTGAACAACGCCATGCCCATGGCCATTCGGCTGGCCGGCAGTTCGGTGATGATCAGCTGGAACGACAGCGGGATCAGCACGGCGCCGGCGGCGCCCTGGATTACCCGGATCACGATCATGGTTTCAAGGTTCGGCGCCCACGAACAGGCCACCGACGCGATCAGGAAGACCAGCGAGCCCGTCCACATCACCCGGCGCAGGGAGAACACCTCCACCAGCCAGACCGTCAGGGGGATCATCACGATCTCTGCCACCAGGTAGGCGGTGGATATCCATGACCCTTCCTCGAAGCTGGCGCCCAGCGAGCCGCGTATCTCGGGCAGTGCGGCACTGGTGACGTGCACGTTCATGCCGGCCATGAAACAGCCGAACAGCCCGCCCAGCACAGCCACCCAGGCGCGCAGGGATACCGCTTGTTCAGCGCGCATCGGCAGGCTCCGGCGTGCGCGTGTCGACGGTGGTCACCACCGACATGCCGGGCAGTATCTGCGGCCCGTTTACGGGCAGGTCGAGCAGGATGCGCACCGCAAAACGCTGGACGATCTTGGTGAAGTTGCCTGTGGCATTGTCCGACGGCAGCAACGCGAAAACATTGCCCGAGGCCGGCGAGAAGCTTGCTACGTGACCTTCGAATGCCTGGCCAGGGAAACTGTCCACCTGTACCTGTACAGGCTGCCCTGGGCGCATCCGAGCCAACTGGGTTTCCTTGTAGTTGGCGACGACATAGGCCTGCGCGACCGGCACCACTGCCAACAACGGCTGGCCCGGCACCACGTATTGCCCTGCACGCACGTGGCGCTTGCCCACCACGCCTGCCACCGGTGCGCGCAGCACGGTGTCCTGGGCGTCCTGTTCGGCCAGTCGGCGTTCGGCCCTGGCGCTTTCGAAGGCGGCCAGGTGCTGCTGCAGGTCGGCCTCGGCCTGGGCAGCGCCGGCCTTGGCCATCCGTTGCTGTGCCTGTTGTTCCCGCCATGCTGCCTTCGCCCCTTGCTCGACAGCCTTGGCCTGGTTGGCAGCGGCCAGCGCCTGCTCCAGCCGTTGGGTCGTGGCTGCCTCGTCGCGTACCAGGCCTTGGTAGCGTTGCAGGTCCAGCTGGCTGCGACGACGTTCGGCGCTGGCACTGTGCACGGCGGCCTCGGCCTTGAGGGTGGCCTGCGCCTGCTGCTCGATGCGCTGCACGGCCAGCTCGCGGCGAGCCCGCGCCGCGTCTATGGCCGCCTGCGCCTGGTGTTCGGCAGCGCGCGCGCGATCCCTGCGGGCCTGGTAATCGCGATCCTGCAACCGGACCAGCACAGCGCCGGCTTCAACCGGCTGGTCGTCTTCGACCTCCACCGTCGCCACATAGCCCGCCACGCGCGAACTCAATGCAACCCAATCGGCGCGGATGTAGGCATCGTCGGTACTTTCCAGGTAGCGCCCGGTGGAGAGCCAGTAGCCAGCGAGCGCCAGTAGCGCCAGCACGCCCAGGCATGCGGCTGCGCTATAGCGCAACCGCCGTCGTGTGCGAAGGGTCGCCTGCTCGGCAGTCGGGGTTGAGGGGTGCGTTTGTGCAGCAGCGTTCATGGTGGGGTTCCATTGTCCAGTGGAGGCGGTTGCGCTTTGCAAGCGTCGGCGGAGCCTTGGGCGTGGCGGCTTCACCACCCGCCGCCCAGTGCGCGGAACAGGTCGATCTGGGCACTGGCCACCTTGCCGCGCGCCTCGAGGAGCTGGTCATGCAAGGCGATCAGCTCGCGTTCGCTGTCAAGCAGGGCCAGCCCGTCCTGGGTGCCCGCACGGTAGCTGGCCTGTGCCAGGGCGAAGCCGCGCTGGCTGTGCTCGAGCGCAGCCTGCAGCGAAGACAGGTGCTGCTGCTCGCCGGCATGGCGGGCCAAAGCCTGGCGCACATCCTTCAGGGCCTTGAGCGCCACGCTGCGGTAGTGAGCGCGCTGGGCCTGCTGCAAAGCCTGGGCCTTGCCCAACCGGGCGCGGTTGGCTTTCAGGTTGGGAAATTCCCAGCTGATCAATGGGCCGACGCCAAAGGTGATGGCGCGGCTAGCCCCCAGGCCACTGATGTGACGGTCAGCGCTAGCCAGTTGGGCGCCAAAAAGAACCTTGGGGTACAGGTCGGCGCGCACGATGTCCGTTTCCAGGCCGGCGGCTTCCAACGCTCGTTCAGCCTGGCGTACGTCGGGGCGCCGTTCGAGCAGGTGCCAGCCATCGCCTGTGGGCAGCGTTGCCGTGAGCGAAGGGATGGCAGCGCAGGGGTGTGTGCGATCAACCGTGGCGTCACCGGCCAGGGTGCTCAGCTCGAACAGCGCCACCTGGCGCCGCGCCTCGAAAACAGGTATCCGGGCGCGCACCTGTTCACGCAGGCCGAGCAGCCGCTCGCCGTCCAGCGCCGTGGCGATGCCGGCCTGACGCTGGCGGTCGCTCAACAGCAGGCTGCGATCAAGGGTGCGCAGGGCTTGCCTGGCCTGGCTCAGGCGGGCGGTGTAGACGCATTGTTCGATGTAGGCACGGCTGGTCTGGGCGGCCACCAGCAGTCTCACGGCATCGTGCGCGGCGTTCGCAGCCTGCGCTTGCGCCTTGGCGCGATCGATTTGGGCTTGCGCCTGCCCCCACACGTCCACCTGATACGCCAGCGCCACGCCCGGATTGAAGTGCCAGGAGGCGGAAGCATGGCTGTCACGGGCCTGGGCCAGGGTCTGATCGTCACTGTCCCTGCCGTAGGTTGCAGCAATACCCAGCGAGGTAGCAGGCAGGCGCTGCGCCTCAAACTCGCCGATGCCAGCCAGCAGTGCCCGCACGTTGGCTTCGGCCTGGGCCAGGTCCTGGTTGTTGGCCAATGCGCGCTCCACCCAGCGTCCGAGTTGCGGGTCCTGGTACAACTGCCACCAGCGCTCGGGCAAAGGCTGCGCGCTAACCCCGGCCTGGGTCTCGGCCAAAGGGTTGACCCGCATGGCCGCCGGGGGCTGTTCGGAGGCGACAGGGTGCATGCAACCTGCCAGCAGGCCGAACGTCAGCACAGCGCAAAGCTGTACGGGGGAGGGGATCATCAACGAAGTGGGCATCATGAACATCGCTTGTCAGTCATGATGCAACGTTAGCGAGACCGGTCAGGTCAAGGCTGCCGTAAGCGGGACAACCGTGCGCGCCAGCGGGACAATTCGAACCGCTTCAGCGGGGGCGTGCGCTCCCGTCCTGCCAGTCGCTGGGCGCGTATCCCAGAATACGCCTGAACATGGCTGCAAAGGCGCTTGGGCTCTGGTAGCCGTGTTCGAGCGCCACGGTGATGATCGGACGGCCTGCCGCCAGGCACTGCTGGCTCAGCATCACCCGCGCCCGAGCGCGCCACTGGCCGTGGGACATGCCCAACTCGCGCTGAAACAGCCGGGCCACATTGCGCGTGCTCATGTTCAGCGCAGTGGCGCACTCTTCAAGCGAATGCGCCTCGGCGGGTGACCGCAGCATGCGCTCGCACCAGGCCCTCAGGCGCGCGTGCGTCGGCATTGCAACGAACGTGTCGATGCGCCTTGCATGGGCGAGCTCGCCGAGAATGAGCGCCCGTACGTGCTCGCCCTCCCGGACACCGAGCATTCGCGAGGCTGCCAGGATCAATTCACGCAGCAACCCCGTCACCACGATCACCTGGCAGTGGCCGACATGGGGCGCCAGCAGCAGGGAGCGCATGCTGACGACGCCTTCCATGACAATGGCATGGCTGACGCCGGCCGGCACCCACAACGCATTACCCCCATGGATCACCCAGCTTCCCGAATCGGTACTCACATGCACAATGCCACTGGCCGCGTAGATCAGTTGGTCGTGGGCGTGGCAGTGGCTGGCGACGTGATCGCCGGGGGCGTAATCCATTTCGAGTGTCTGCATGTGGGGGATCCATCGTTGGAATGGATCCAATTGTAAAGGGGGATCGTGTGTGGAGGTTGCAAAGGGTGGGGTAGTGTGCGGTTTGAATGTGACTGAATTGCTTGATTCTAGGAAAAGATAAGAATTTATTGCGAGCTATTTGGTTTTCACAGTTCACATTCTATTAACGAGCGAAGTGTGTGGGGAGCACTGGGTGGTCTATCCCCGCAATGCCGGCTCGCCATGGCGGTCGGCATGCAGGGAATTGGAAGTTACAAGCCGGCCTCAAGCGCGAGTAGCGCGTCAATGGTCTGCCGACGTCGGATCAAGCGTACGGCTTGGCCTTCGATCATCACCTCTGGCAGCAAAGGCCGGCTGTTGTAGTTGGACGACATGGAGGCGCCGTAGGCACCGGCATCGTGAATCACCAGCAAGTCGCCAACCACGGCCTGGGGCAAGTCCTGAGGGCAGAGCGCCTGTTCATCCTGAGTGAACACGTCCCCCGATTCGCACAGTGGGCCGGCGACCACGGTCGGTTGCCGCGGGCGGTCTACGGGGTGGCCGTCGGCATCGAGCAGGGTCATGGCATGGTAGGCCCCGTACATCGCAGGACGCATCAGGTCGTTGAAGCCAGCATCGACCAGCACGAATGTGTTGCGGCCCACCTGCTTGACGGCACGGACTTCGGTCACCAGATAGCCCGACTCGGCTACCAGAAAACGCCCTGGCTCGATCTCCATGCGCACCGGGTGGCCGAGCACGGCTTCGATTTCCTGCCGTGCCACTGCCCAGGTTTGCGCATAGCGCTGCAGGTCCACCGGCGTGTCGGTATCGCGGTATGGCGTCGAGAGCCCACCGCCGATCGAGAACGCTTCGATGTCGGTGTCCAGGCGCGCGATCAGCTCGATCATGGCACGAGCCACCTGTTCCAGATGGGAGTAGTCAACGCCAGAGCCGATATGCATGTGCACGCCTACCAGGTGCAGGCGATGGGCCCGGATGCAGGCGAGCGCCTGCGGCAGGTCCTCGTGCCAGATGCCATGCTTGCTGTTCTCGCCCCCGGTATTGGTCTTGCGGCTATGGCCATGGCCGAACCCTGGGTTGATGCGCAGCCAGACACGGTGCCCTGGCGAGTGCTCGCCCAACTGGCGCAGCATGTCGATGGAGCCTGCGTTGACTTCGATCTTTTCCGCGACCGCGCGCGCCAGGGTGGCGCGGTCCAGCACGTCGCAAGTCAGCACCACCCCCGCAGGCTCGCCCGCCACACTGGCGCCGGCTGCAAAGGCGCGTTCCATTTCCCCGAGCGACACCGCATCGAGCACCAGCCCGTGCTGGCGCATCAAGCGCAATACCTGCAGGTTGGGGTTGGCCTTCTGGGCGAAGCGTACAGTGTCGAATGGCTTGAGCTGTTCTATCCGGCTGATGATGGTGGCGGCGTCGTAGGCCCACAGGGGTGAACCGTGCTGGCGAACGGCGTCGGCAAGCACAGCGTAAGGATGGTTCATGATCGAAGGACTCGGGACAGGGGGAAGTAGCGAGCATGGCCCGTAGACTCGATTCAGAAAAATAGCTATTTTTGCGCCACCCATTCAGACCTGATATGACCTGTGAATACCGTCGGTGCTGCCATGAAACTCTCCGCCCGCCACATCGAAGTGTTCCGCGCCATCATGGTCTCGGGCAGCGTGACGGGCGCGGCGCGTCTGCTGTTCACCTCGCAGCCGACGATCAGCCGTGAGCTGGCGCGGCTAGAGCACGTGACCGGCCTGCATCTGTTCGAACGCACGGCCGGTCGCTTGGAAGCCACCGCCCAGGCGTTGCTGCTGATCGATGAAGTAGAGCGGGCGTATGTAGGCCTTGAGCGCATCGATCGTTTTGCCCAGGCCATTCGCAATTTTCAGCAGGGCCAGTTGGCCGTCACCTGCCTGCCGTTGTTTTCGCAGACGCTACTGCCCAAGGTCTGCCAGCGTTTCCACAAACAGCACCCTGGGGTGAGCGTGAGCATCGTGGCCCAGGAGTCACCACTGCTGGAAGAGTCCCTGGCCACCCAGCAGCACGACCTGGGCCTGACGGAGGTCGCGCAGATACCCCGCGGGGCGAGCGGGGAATTGCTGTTCAGCGCCAACATGGTCTGCGTGCTGCCTGAGCACCATCCGTTGCAGGCCAGGTCACGGCTGAGCCTGGCGGACTTCCATGAGATCGATTTCATCAACCTGGCCAGCCTGGACACCTATCGCCAGCGTCTGGACCACCAGTTTCGCGCGGCCGGGGTGAACCGTCGCACGGTCATCGAGACCACCAGCGCCGCCTCGGTGTGCGCCATGGTCAGGCAGGGCCTGGGCGTCGCCATCATCAACCCCCTGAGCGGGCTGGAGGCGGCCCAGAGTGGTTTGCCCATCAGGCCGCTGGAGATCTCGATCGCCTACCAGGTGATGCTGGTCAGGCCAGACCACCGGCCGGCCTCGGCGGCGGTCGAGCCGTTCTGTCAGACACTGCGCGAGCAGGCGCAGGCGATGCAGCGCGCACTGGCCTAGCCCCTGCGGCCTGTGGCAAGCCTGCGCAGTGATCGGTGGATTAGAGTTCGCAGATGAACGTGCCGGTGCCGCTCAGGATGTTTTCCAAGGTTTGCCTGATCTCGTCCAGATCGCTCAGCGTGCTGGTCAGGTTGATCTGAAGCACCTCATCACCGCGCAAGGCGTCCCGGTCACCTGCCGCCACTTCGATCAACAGGCCAGTTGCGCTCAAGGTCACTTTCAAGCCGTCCAGGGTCGAGGGCTCATCATCCAGGGTCAGGTCGACCGTGTCTTCGTCGGGGTAGCGGGTCAGCAGGAACATCTGGCCTTTGTCGCTGTGGCAGCACAGGGTGGCCATGTTGTCCTCCTCTTCATCGCAGGGGGTGGCGAACAGCACGGCGGTGTCGATTTGCATGGCGGGCTCGGATCAAAGGAAACGGAAGGGAATTCTGACAGTCTTGCTTACATGCATAAACGTAAAGTTACCGCCCCTTGAACGAAATTGTCGCAGCGCTGCAAGCCTTGATGACCGGTCAGTCGTTAAGCTTCGCCCAGTCCTGGGCGTGCATGCGCACGCTCAACGCCTGGTTTTCATCGTTCGCCCTGCCTGCAATCGTCTATCGTTGATCCCGGCACGGCGCACGCAGCGACGCTTCAACTATTACAAAGCCCAAGCGGAGTACCACAGATGGCGTTCTTCACCGCGGCCAGCAAAGCCGACTTCCAGCATCAACTGCAAGCGGCCCTGGCGCAGCACATCAGCGAACAGTCCCTGCCACAAGTGGCGCTGTTCGCCGAACAGTTCTTCGGCATCATCTCTCTGGACGAACTCACCCAGCGCAGGCTTTCCGACCTGGCCGGCTGCACCCTGTCGGCCTGGCGCATCGTCGAGCGTTTCGACCCCGAGCACCCGCAGGTGCGCGTGTACAACCCCGATTACGAACGCAACGGTTGGCAGTCGACCCACACGGTCGTCGAGGTGCTGCACCATGACCTGCCGTTTCTGGTGGACTCGGTCCGCACCGAGCTGAACCGCCGTGGCTACAGCATTCATACGCTGCAGACCACGGTATTGAGCGTGCGCCGCAACGCCAAGGGCGAATTGCTGGAGCTGCTGCCCAAGGGTACCCACGGTGAAGGGGTTGGGCACGAGTCGCTGATGTACCTGGAGATCGATCGCTGCGCCAACGCTGCGGAGCTGAGCGTGCTGGCTCGGGAAATCGAGCAGGTGCTGGCCGAGGTCCGCGTGGCGGTCGATGATTTCGAGCCGATGAAGGACAAGCTGCGTGAAGTCGTGGCGCTGGTCGAGCAGACCCCGTACGGGCCGGCCCAGCACGAAAAGGGCGAGGTCAAGGCGTTCCTGGAGTGGTTGCTGGACAACCACTTCACCTTCCTGGGATACGAAGAGTTCACCGTCCAGGCCGATCAGGCCGGTGGCCAGATGGTTTACGACGCGCAGTCGTTCCTTGGGCTGCCGCGTCGCCTGCGCGTTGGCTTGACCCCCGAAGAGCTGCGCATCGAAGACTACGCCGTGGCCTACCTGGCCGAGCCGCTGCTGCTCTCCTTCGCCAAGGCTGCGCTGCCAAGCCGGGTACACCGCCCGGGCTACCCTGACTACGTGTCCATCCGTCAGCTCGATGCCTCGGGTAACGTGCTCAAGGAACACCGCTTCATGGGCCTTTACACCTCCACGGTGTATGGCGAAAGCGTGCACGCCATCCCCTACATCCGGGTCAAGGTCGCCGAAGTGGAGCGCCGTTCCGGCTTCGATACCAAGGCTCACCTGGGCAAGGAACTGGCGCAGGTGCTCGAGGTGCTGCCGCGCGACGATCTGTTCCAGACGCCGGTCGATGAGCTGTTCAGCACGGTCATGTCCATCGTGCAGATCCAGGAGCGCAACAAGATTCGCGTCTTCCTGCGCAAAGACCCGTACGGGCGCTTCTGCTATTGCCTGGCCTATGTGCCGCGTGAAATCTATTCCACCGAGGTTCGGCAGAAAATCCAGCAGGTGTTGATGGAACGCCTGAAGGCCAGCGATTGCGAGTTCTGGACCTTCTTCTCCGAGTCGGTACTGGCCCGTGTGCAGCTGATCCTGCGCGTGGACCCGAAGAACCGTATCGACATCGACCCGCAGCAGCTCGAGCGTGAAGTCATCCAGGCCTGCCGTTCCTGGCAGGACGATTTCTCGGCGCTGGTCGTGGAGAACTTCGGCGAAGCCCAAGGCACCAACATCCTGGCCGATTTCCCCAAAGGCTTCCCGGCTGGCTACCGCGAGCGCTTCGCCGCCCATTCGGCGGTGGTGGACCTGCAGCATGTGCTGGCCCTGTCGGAAAGCAAGCCACTGGCCATGAGTTTCTACCAGCCGCTCACGCGGGTTGGCGAGCGCACCCTGCACTGCAAGCTGTACCACGCCGACACCCCTCTGGCGCTGTCGGACGTACTGCCGATTCTGGAAAACCTCGGCCTGCGCGTGCTGGGAGAGTTCCCCTATCGACTGCGCCACGCCAATGGCCGCGAATACTGGATTCACGACTTCGCCTTCACCTACAGCGAAGGCCTGAGCCTGAACATCCAGGAGCTCAATGACACCTTCCAGGATGCATTCATCCACATCGTCGGCGGCGATGCCGAAAACGATGCCTTCAACCGCCTGGTGCTGACCGCGGGCCTGCCGTGGCGCGACGTGGCATTGCTGCGTGCCTATGCACGCTACCTGAAACAAATCCGTCTGGGCTTCGACCTGGGCTACATTGCCAGCACGCTAAACAACCACACCGACATCGCGCGCGAGCTTACCCGCCTGTTCAAGACGCGTTTCTACCTGGCCCGCAAGCTGACCCAGGACGACCTCGAGGACAAGCAGCAGCGCCTTGAGCAAGCGATCCTCAATGCGCTGGACGAGGTGCAGGTGCTCAACGAGGACCGCATCCTGCGTCGCTACCTGGACCTGATCAAGGCCACCCTGCGCACCAACTTCTATCAGCTCGATGCCAACGGCCAGAACAAGTCGTATTTCAGCTTCAAGTTCAACCCCAAGCTTGTGCCCGAACTGCCCAAGCCGGTGCCCAAGTTCGAGATCTTCGTCTATTCCCCTCGGGTCGAGGGTGTGCACCTGCGCTTTGGCAACGTTGCGCGCGGCGGCCTGCGCTGGTCGGACCGCGAGGAAGACTATCGCACTGAGGTGCTGGGCCTGGTCAAGGCGCAGCAGGTGAAGAACTCGGTAATCGTACCTGTCGGCGCCAAGGGTGGTTTCCTGCCACGTCGCCTGCCACTGGGCGGCACGCGTGACGAGATCGCGGCAGAGGGCGTGGCGTGCTACCGCATCTTCATCTCGGGGTTGCTCGACATTACCGACAACCTCAAGGACGGTGGCGTCGTGCCGCCGGTCGGCGTGGTGCGTCACGACGATGACGACCCGTACCTGGTCGTGGCGGCCGACAAAGGCACCGCCACGTTCTCGGACATCGCCAACGGCATCGCCATCGACTATGGCTTCTGGCTGGGTGACGCCTTCGCATCGGGTGGCTCGGCAGGCTACGACCACAAGAAAATGGGCATCACCGCCCGCGGTGCCTGGGTCGGCGTGCAGCGTCACTTCCGTGAGCGCGGCATCAACGTGCAGGAAGATCCGATCACGGTGATCGGTGTGGGCGACATGGCCGGCGACGTCTTCGGTAATGGCTTGTTGATGTCCGACAAGCTGCAACTGGTAGCGGCCTTCAACCACCTGCATATCTTCATCGACCCCAACCCGGAGCCGGCGTCCAGCTTTGCCGAGCGCAAGCGCTTGTTCGACTTGCCGCGTTCGGCGTGGACCGACTACGACACCAGCATCATGTCCGAAGGCGGTGGCATTTTCCCGCGTAGCGCCAAGAGCATCGCCATCACGGCGCAGATGAAGGAACGCTTCGCCATCGAGGCCGACCGCCTGACGCCCACCGAGCTGCTCAATGCACTGCTCAAGGCGCCCGTTGACCTGCTCTGGAACGGTGGCATCGGCACCTACGTCAAGGCCAGTGGCGAAAGCCACGCCGACGTTGGCGACAAGGCCAACGACGCCTTGCGTGTCAACGGCAACGAGCTGCGCTGCAAGGTGGTAGGCGAGGGCGGCAACCTGGGCATGACCCAGCTTGGCCGGGTGGAATTCGGCCTGCACGGCGGCGCCACCAACACCGACTTCATCGACAACGCTGGCGGCGTGGATTGCTCCGACCACGAGGTCAACATCAAGATTCTGCTCAACGAGGTTGTGCAGGGTGGTGACATGACCGAGAAGCAGCGCAACCAGCTGCTCGGTAGCATGACCGAGGAAGTGTCCGGCCTGGTGCTGGGCAACAACTACAAGCAGACCCAGGCGCTGTCGCTGGCAGCGCGTCGCGTGCGCGAGCGCATTGCCGAGTACAAGCGCCTGATGGCCGACCTCGAGGCCCGTGGCAAGCTTGACCGGGCCATCGAGTTCCTGCCTTCCGAGGAACAGCTGGCCGAGCGCCTCGCCGCCGGCCAGGGCCTGACCCGTGCAGAGCTCTCGGTACTGATCTCCTACAGCAAGATCGACTTGAAGGAGCAGTTGCTCAAGTCCCAGGTGCCGGACGACGATTACCTGACCCGCGACATGGAAACCGCGTTCCCGCCGTCGCTGGTCAGCAAGTTCGCCGACTCCATGCGCCGCCACCGCCTCAAGCGCGAGATCGTCAGCACCCAGATCGCCAACGACCTGGTCAACAACATGGGCATCACTTTCGTGCAGCGGTTGAAGGAATCGACCGGCATGAGCCCTGCCAACGTGGCCGGGGCTTACGTGATCGTGCGCGACATCTTCCACCTGCCGCACTGGTTCCGTCAGATCGAGGCGCTGGATTACCAGGTCCCCGCCGAGATCCAGCTGACCCTGATGGACGAACTGATGCGCCTGGGTCGTCGAGCCACGCGCTGGTTCCTGCGTAGCCGTCGCAATGAGCAAGACGCTGGCCGTGATTGCGCCCACTTTGGGCCGAAGATCGCCCAGCTTGGGCTCAAGCTCGACGAACTGCTCGAAGGCCCGACCCGCGAACGCTGGATGGTGCGCTACCAGAGCTTCGTCGATGCGGGGGTGCCGGAGCTGTTGGCACGAATGGTGGCCGGTACCAGCCATCTGTACACCTTGCTGCCGATCATCGAGGCGGCTGATGTGACCGGTCACGAGCCGGCGCAGGTGGCCAAGGCGTTCTTCGCCGTGGGCAGCGCGCTTGACCTGACCTGGTACTTGCAGGAGATCAGCAACCTGCCGGTGGAGAACAACTGGCAGGCCCTGGCCCGGGAAGCCTTCCGCGACGACATCGACCTGCAACAACGCGCCATCACCATCTCGGTATTGCAGATGGCCGATGCACCGCAGGACATGGATGCCCGCGTCGCGCTGTGGGCCGAGCAGCATCGGGTGATGGTGGAGCGCTGGCGCGCCATGCTCGATGACCTGCGCAGCGCCTCGGGCCATGACTACGCAATGTATGCAGTGGCCAACCGCGAGCTGGTCGATCTGGCCATGAGTGGGCAGGCGACTGTAATGCCGTCCTGAGTCATTGCTGAAATGAAAAAGCCCCGGCCGTGATGCCGGGGCTTTTTTGTGGGTGAGGTGTTGGGCGATTGGTTATGGAATGACGGTCAACGGGGCGCGCAGCGGCCCCAGTGATCTGTGATGCAGAACTCAAGTACCGAGGCCGCTGATGCCTGCCGCCGGCACCGAGCAGCACCCATAAGCCAACGATAGAGACAGGCGTTGCTCACGGTGTCTGCGCTCAAACCCTACGACATCACCAGACCAAGCCCGCCACTGCCTTACTTGAACCGCCGCTCCACACCCTTCTCCACCAGGATCTTGGCCGATATTTCTTCCACCGAAAAATGCGTGGAATTGATGTTGGGAATGTTCTCGCGGCGGAACAGGCTCTCGACTTCTCGCACCTCGAATTCGCACTGGGCGAAGCTCGAGTAACGGCTATTGGGCTTGCGCTCGTGGCGAATGGCGGTCAGCCGGTCGGGGTCGATGGTCAGGCCGAACAGCTTGCTGTGATGCTTTTTCAGCACCGCCGGCAGTTGCAGGCGCTCCATGTCGTCTTCAGTCAGCGGGTAGTTGGCCGCGCGGATGCCGAACTGCATGGCCATGTACAGGCACGTCGGGGTTTTGCCGCAACGGGACACACCCACCAGGATCAGGTCGGCCTTGTCGTAGTAATGGGTGCGAGCGCCGTCATCGTTGTCCAGGGCGAAGTTCACCGCCTCGATGCGCTCCATGTAGTTGGAATTGCCACCAATGGAGTGGGATTTGCCCACCGAATACGAGGAATGGGCGGTCAACTCCTGTTCCAGCGGGGACAGGAACGAGGAGAAGATGTCGATCATGAACCCGTTGGAGGTGGCGAGGATCTCGCGGATGTCCTGGTTGACGATGGTGTCGAAGATGATCGGCCGCATGCCGTCGCGCTCGGCCGCCGCATTGATCTGCTGAACCATGTTGCGCGCTTTTTCGGGGGAGTCGATGTATGGCCGGGTGAATTTGCTGAAAGGAATGCTCTCGAACTGCGCGAGCAGGCTCTGGCCCAGGGTCTCGGCAGTGATGCCGGTGCCGTCGGAGATGAAGAACGCGGTTCGTTTCATTTGCGATCGGGGCCTTAGTGATGATGACGTTTCTTGATTATGATAAGTTCGCTTTGCCGAATGCGGCTGTCGGCATTCTCACTTATTTTCCAGGTACAGGCCACATGCGTCCGGCCCAGTCAAGAAGACAGGCGGGCGCCGTTGAGCTTTTCCAATACAGCTAGTGGAGAGATCACCTTGGTAGAGTACGTAGTTTCCCTCGAAAAGCTCGGCGTCCATGATGTGGAGCATGTGGGGGGCAAGAACGCATCCCTGGGCGAGATGATCAGCAATCTTGCCGGTGCCGGCGTGTCCGTGCCGGGCGGCTTTGCCACTACGGCTCAGGCGTACCGTGATTTCCTCGAGCAAAGTGGGCTCAACGACCGCATCCATGCGGCGCTCGATGCCCTGGACGTGGACGATGTCAACGCCCTGGCCAAGACCGGCGCGCAGATTCGCCAGTGGGTGATGGAAGCCGAATTCCCGGCGCGTCTGGATGCCGAGATCCGTACCGCCTTCGCCGAAATGGCCAATGGCAACGACAACATGGCCGTGGCCGTGCGCTCCTCGGCCACCGCCGAAGACCTGCCAGACGCCTCGTTCGCCGGCCAGCAGGAAACCTTCCTCAACATCCGCGGCGTGGACAACGTGATCCGTGCTGCGAAGGAAGTGTTCGCCTCGCTGTTCAATGACCGTGCCATCTCCTACCGTGTGCACCAGGGCTTCGACCACAAGCTGGTCGCGCTCTCGGCTGGCGTGCAGCGCATGGTTCGCTCCGAAACCGGTACCGCCGGCGTGATGTTCACGCTGGACACCGAGTCGGGATTCCGTGACGTCGTGTTCATCACCGGTGCCTACGGCCTGGGTGAAACCGTGGTCCAGGGCGCGGTCAACCCTGACGAATTCTACGTACACAAACACACCCTGCAGGCTGGCCGTCCGGCCATCCTGCGCCGCAACCTGGGCAGCAAGGCGATCAAGATGGTCTATGGCGAAGAAGCCAAGGCCGGTCGCTCGGTCAAGACGGTCGAAGTCGATCGCGCCGAGCGTGCCCGCTTCTGCCTGAGCGACGACGAAGTCAACGAGCTGGCCAAGCAGGCGATGATCATCGAGCAGCATTATCAGCGCCCAATGGACATCGAGTGGGCCAAGGACGGTGACGACGGCAAGCTGTACATCGTCCAGGCCCGCCCTGAGACCGTGAAGAGCCGCGCCAGCGCCAACGTCATGGAACGTTACCTGCTGAAAGAGAAGGGCACCGTGCTGGTCGAAGGCCGCGCCATCGGCCAGCGCATCGGCGCCGGCAAGGTCCGCGTGATCAACGACGTCTCCGAGATGGACAAGGTGCAGCCAGGCGACGTGCTGGTCTCGGACATGACCGACCCGGACTGGGAGCCGGTGATGAAGCGTGCCAGTGCCATCGTCACCAACCGTGGCGGGCGTACCTGCCATGCGGCCATCATTGCCCGTGAACTGGGTATTCCGGCGGTCGTCGGTTGCGGCAACGCTACCCAGATTCTCAAAGATGGGCAGGGCGTGACCGTCTCCTGCGCCGAAGGCGATACCGGCTTCATCTTCGAGGGTGAACTGGGCTTCGACATCAAGCAGAACTCGGTGGACGCCATGCCCGAGCTGCCGTTCAAGATCATGATGAACGTCGGCAACCCGGACCGCGCCTTCGACTTCGCCCAGCTGCCCAACGCCGGTGTAGGCCTGGCGCGCCTGGAATTCATCATCAACCGCATGATCGGCGTGCACCCCAAGGCATTGCTCAACTACGCCGGCTTGCCGGCCGACCTGAAGGACAGCGTCGACAAGCGCATCGCCGGTTATGACGACCCGGTCGGTTTCTATGTGGAGAAGCTGGTCGAAGGCATCAGCACCCTGGCAGCGGCGTTTTATCCCAAGAAAGTGATCGTTCGCCTGTCGGACTTCAAGTCCAACGAGTACGCCAACCTGATCGGCGGCAAGCTGTACGAGCCCGAAGAAGAAAACCCGATGCTGGGCTTCCGTGGAGCCTCTCGCTACATCAGCGAGGCGTTCCGCGATTGCTTCGAACTCGAGTGCCGCGCACTCAAGCGCGTGCGCAACGAAATGGGCCTGACCAACGTCGAGATCATGGTGCCGTTCGTGCGTACCCTCGGTGAGGCCAGCCAAGTGGTCGACCTGCTGGCGGAAAACGGCCTGGCCCGTGGCGACAACGGCCTGCGCGTCATCATGATGTGCGAACTGCCGTCCAACGCCATCCTGGCCGACGAGTTCCTCGAATACTTCGACGGTTTCTCCATCGGATCGAACGACCTGACCCAGCTGACGTTGGGTCTGGACCGTGATTCGGGCATCATTGCCCACCTGTTCGATGAGCGAAATCCCGCGGTCAAGAAGCTGCTGGCCAACGCCATCGCGGCGTGCAACAAGGCCGGCAAGTACATCGGCATTTGCGGTCAGGGCCCTTCGGATCACCCAGACCTGGCCAAATGGCTGATGGAGCAGGGCATCGACAGCGTATCGCTGAACCCGGACTCGGTGCTCGAAACCTGGTTCTACCTGGCCGAAGGCCAAAGCGCGACCTGATACCGCAAAACGCGAGGGGCGTCTGGCGTCCCTCGCCTGGTTTTTTCCAGGGCGAGTTCCAGCGATGGATTTCGCCCTTTTTTGTGCGACAAGCAACCGACCTATGCAAAGCAGCAGTACATTATTTCCCGTCGCCTTGCTCAGTGCCGAGCGTCGCGGCGACCTCAGTGAAGACGTCTATCGCATCAAGGCCGGCTTGGGTCCCGATCCCAGCGTGGAGCTGGCCGTGACCCGGCTGGGCTTGGCTGACCAGAACACCGCCCAGGGTATTCCGGTCATCTTGCTGCATGGCAGCTTTTCCAATCGGCGTTTCTGGTATTCACCCAAGGGCGGTGGCCTTGGGGCCTACCTGGCCCGGGCCGGCTTCGATGTATGGATCCCCGAGATGCGTGGTCACGGGCTGTCGCCGCGCAATCGGGATTGGGCACAGAACACGGTGGTCGCCTACGCGCGCGACGACGTACCGGCCATCGGTGCCTTCGTGCATGAGAAAGCGGGCAGGGCGCCCCTGTGGATTGGGCATTCGTTGGGCGGCACTACCTTGGCGGTCGCCCTGGGGAGCGGCGCGTTGGCTGCGCAGCATGTGTCGGGTGTGGCGCTATTCGGTTCCCAGGTAAGCCGCAGCTACTGGCCGTTGAAAGTGCCTCCGGTGGTGTGGGGCATGCGCTGGCTGCTACGCCGCTGGGGGCATTTGTCTGGCTCGCGCTTTGGGCGCGGGCCAGAGGATGAACCCGTCGGCCTTGCCTTGGAACACATGCGCTGGCATGGATTGATCGGGCGTTTTGGCGACAAGCAGGGCGATTGGTGGGCAGGCCTTGCGCAAGTCGACGTGCCGACGCTGGCCGTCGCAGCCGCGGCCGACCAGCAGAGCCCGCCGTGGGCCTGCCGCACGTTGTTCGAGCAACTCGGTGGCGCGCACAAGCAGTTCCTCTGCCTTGGGCCTGCGGCGGGCTTCGATGCCTTTGGCCATGCGGACATGCTGGCCAGCCAGGCTGCCCACGTGCAGGTATGGCCGCTGGTAGAACGCTGGCTGCGTGAGCCCAGGTTGCCGGTGCATGCGTCCATTGAGGCCTTGGCGCTCGTGCCCGCGCTATGAAAGGCGCTGACCGTGCGGTCTCGGGTGACTGCGGTGTGCTCCAAGGTGTAGCCTTGGCCCTCAATCGCTTTCGTTGTGACTGACAGGAGCTTGCCATGCAGCATTACGTAACGCCCGACCTGTGTGACGCCTATCCGGACCTCGTGCAGGTGCTGGAGCCGATGTTCAGCAACTTTGGTGGCCGCGATTCGTTCGGTGGCCAGATCGTCACCATCAAGTGCTTCGAGGACAACTCGCTCGTGCGTGAGCAGGTCGAACTCGATGGCCGGGGCAAGGTGTTGGTGGTCGACGGCGGCGGCTCGCTGCGTCGCGCCCTGTTGGGCGACATGCTTGCCGAAAAAGCGGCGAAAAACGGCTGGGAAGGCCTGGTGATCTACGGCTGCGTGCGCGACGTCGACGCACTGATCCAGACCAACGTGGGTGTGCAGGCGCTGGCCAGCCACCCGCTCAAAACCGACAAGCGTGGCATTGGCGACCTCAACGTCGTGGTGAGTTTCGCGGGCGTGACCTTCAGGCCCGGTGAATACGTGTACGCCGACAACAACGGCGTACTGGTCTCGCCAAGCCCGTTGCAGATGCCGGAGTGACGCGCCGCTGGCGCTGATGGAGCTTTGATGTTCGAGGAAGACAACGCGCAGTGGGGGCTGGTGCATGCCCTGGTGCTCGATGGCAAGGGCGGGGCACGCGCCATCGCCCGAACCGAGCTGGCCGATTTGCAACTGCAACCTGAGCAAAGCCTCTGGTTGCACTGGGACCGCAGCCACCCCCAAACCCGGTCGTGGCTGCTGAGCGAGAGTGGCCTTAGTGAATTCGCCTGCGAGCTGTTGCTGGAAGAGAACACTCGGCCGCGCTTGCTGCCGATGGCCGACGAGCAATTGTTGCTGTTTCTGCGTGGGGTCAACCTCAACCCTGGTGCCGAGCCTGAGGACATGGTTTCGGTGCGAATCTTCGCCCAGGCCCAGCGCGTGATTTCGCTGCGCTTGCGCCCGCTCCGGGCCAGCGACGAAGTCCTGCTGCAACTGGAGCAGGGCAGGGGGCCGAAGACAGCTTCCGAGTTGCTGTTGCTGATGGGCGAACTGCTGACCGAGAAAGTCCAGGGTTTGGTCAGCGATCTGTCCGAATTGGTCGACCTCGAAGAAGAAAAGGTAGAGGTTGACGAGCGACACCTGCCTGATCAGGGCAGCTTGCAGCAGATCCGCCGCCGCGCGGCTGGGCTGCGACGTTTCCTGGCCCCGCAGCGCGACATCTATGCACATCTTTCACGCAGCAAGTGGAGCTGGTTTGCCGAGGTCGATGCCGATTACTGGAACGAGCTGAACAACAGCCTGATCCGCTATCTCGAAGAGCTCGAACTGACCCGCGAACGTGCGGCATTGGTGCTTGAGAGCGAAGACCGCCGCCGCAGCGAACGGATGAACCGCACCATGTACCGGTTTGGCATCATCACCTGCATCTTTCTGCCAATGAGCTTCATCACCGGGCTGTTGGGCATCAACGTGGGTGGCATTCCTGGGGCGCAGAACCCTTACGGGTTTCTCATGGCGTGCCTGGTGGTGGTGGGGCTGGCAGCAGGGCAATGGTGGTTGTTCCGGCGCTTGCAGTGGGTATAGCCGCCAGCGCGCCAGCAGCCTGGTCGACACAAGGTGTGACCCGTCGCCAGGCCGTCTCGTCTCTTGCTGATACTACGCGAGGTGCCCATGCACGATCCGTTCGAACAATCCCTGCGTGACCTGCTCAAGGCATCCCCGTCCGGCAATGACCGCCATGACCAGGATGATGCCGCCTGCCTGGGTCGCGTGCTCAAGACCGCCAACCGTCAGGTTGGCGCCGGTGATCTGTTCAGCTTGCTTGGCCGTTGGAGCCAGGCGCTGATGATCGCCATCAACAATGGCTCGGCGCACGTCGCGCCGGTGCGCAGACATTCTTCCCGCAACGCTGCCGCTGGCAGCAAAGCTGATAAGGCCGACTGAATATGGAACTCGATCTCTGGACCCAGAGCCTGGTCACCGCCATGACCGCCCTATGGACCAAGGTGGCGAACTTCATCCCCAACTTGTTCGGCGCGTTGGTGGTGGTGCTGCTGGGCTTTGTGGTAGCCAAGCTGCTCGATACCTTGCTCTCCAAACTGCTGGCCAAGCTTGGCCTTGATCGCCTGATGGCCGGTACGGGTCTGACCAAGATGCTGGGCCGGGTTGGCATTCAGGTACCGATTTCTACCCTGATCGGCAAGATCGTCTACTGGTTCGTGCTGCTGATCTTCCTCGTATCGGCCGCCGAGTCGCTGGGCCTGGAGCGCGTCTCGGCCACGCTCGACATGCTGGCCTTGTACCTGCCCAAGGTGTTCGGTGCAGCGTTGATATTGCTCGCGGGCGTGCTCCTGGCGCAGGTGGCCAACGGCCTGGTGCGCGGCGCTGCCGAAGGCGTGGGGCTTGAGTACGCCGCGGGGCTTGGACGCATCGTTCAGGGCCTGGTCATCATCATCAGCATTTCAGTGGCTATCAGCCAGCTGGAGGTCAAGACCGACCTGCTCAACCATGTGATCGTTATCGGCCTGATTACCGTTGGTCTGGCCGTTGCGCTGGCCATGGGCCTGGGTAGCCGCGAAATCGCGGGTCAGATCCTGGCGGGCATCTACGTCCGCGAGCTGTTCCAGGTGGGCCAGCAGGTGCGCATTGGCGAGGTAGAAGGGCATATCGAGGAAATCGGCACGGTCAAGACGGTGATCCTCACCGACGATGACGAGCTGGTTTCCCTGTCCAACCGAGAATTGCTCGAGCAGCGGGTCAATAGCCGCTGACCGCACAAAGCTGTTAATGTATGCCGCCGCAAAAACCGACCCTCCTGGGCGTTTGCGGCGACATTGACCTGACTGTCGGCCAGATTCGTTTTGAATAAAGTCCCCACGCCGCCCATGCGCTACGACCCCCGCGAACTCACCGACGAAGAGTTGGTGGCGCGCTCGCATGAGGAGCTGTATCACGTGACCCGCGCGTATGAGGAGCTCATGCGTCGCTATCAGCGAACCCTGTTCAACGTATGTGCACGTTATTTGGGGAACGACCGGGACGCGGATGATGTCTGTCAGGAAGTCATGTTGAAAGTGCTCTATGGTCTCAAGAATTTCGAGGGAAAATCCAAATTCAAGACCTGGCTTTACAGCATCACCTACAATGAATGCATCACCCAGTACCGCAAGGAGCGCCGCAAGCGCAGGTTGATGGATGCCTTGAGCCTGGACCCTGTTGAAGAGGCGTCCGAGGACAAGGCCCCAAAGGCCGAAGAAAAGGGCGGGCTGGACAAGTGGCTGGTCCATGTGAACCCGATCGATCGGGAAATCCTGGTGCTGCGATTCGTCGCCGAGCTGGAGTTCCAGGAGATCGCGGATATCATGCACATGGGGCTCAGCGCGACGAAAATGCGATACAAGCGTGCGCTTGACAAGCTTCGGGAGAAATTTGCCGGTCTGGATGAAACTTAACGACCAGCAAATATCTCTAACGAACCGGCGAGTTCTGCTAGACTCGCCGACGAGTTGTCCCCCCGGTTTTGGTGGGACTGCTTAACTATCACCAGATGGGGATTTAACGGATGAAACTGAAAAACACCTTGGGCTTGGCCATTGGTTCGCTCGTAGCCGCCACCTCGATTGGCGCTATGGCACAAGGCCAAGGCGCCGTCGAAACTGAAATCTTCTACAAGAAAGAATTCTTCGACAGCCAGCGCGACTTCAAAAACGACGGTAACCTGTTCGGCGGCTCCATCGGTTACTTCCTGACCGACGACGTTGAACTGCGTCTGGGCTACGACGAAGTCCACAACGCCCGTGGCGACGACGGCAAGAACATCAAGGGCTCCAACACCGCCCTGGACGCCGTTTACCACTTCAACAACCCGTACGACGCCATCCGTCCGTACGTTTCCGCTGGTTTCTCGCACCAGTCGATCGGCCAGACCGGCCGTGGTGGTCGTAACCACTCCACCTTCGCCAACGTTGGCGCTGGCGCCAAGTGGTACATCACTGACATGTTCTACGCCCGTGCCGGCGTAGAAGCTCAGTACAACATCGACCAGGGCGACACCGAGTGGGCTCCAAGCGTTGGTGTTGGTCTGAACTTCGGCGGTAGCCCGAAGAACCAGGCTGCTCCTGCACCTGCTCCAGTTGCTGAAGTCTGCTCCGACTCCGACAACGACGGCGTTTGCGACAACGTCGACAAGTGCCCAGACACCCCGGCCAACGTCACTGTTGACGCCGACGGCTGCCCGGCTGTTGCCGAAGTCGTTCGCGTTGAGCTGGACGTCAAGTTCGACTTCGACAAGTCGGTCGTCAAGCCTAACAGCTACGGCGACATCAAGAACCTGGCTGACTTCATGAAGCAGTACCCACAGACCACCACCGTGGTTGAAGGTCACACTGACTCCGTAGGTCCAGACGCTTACAACCAGAAGCTGTCCGAGCGTCGTGCCAACGCTGTCAAGCAGGTCCTGACCCAGCAGTACGGCGTAGAATCCAGCCGTGTTGACTCGGTTGGCTACGGCGAAACCCGTCCGGTTGCCGACAACGCCACCGAAGAAGGCCGTGCTATCAACCGTCGCGTTGAAGCTCAGGTAGAAGCCCAGGCCAAGTAATTGGTTTGAAGCTTCATGAAAAACCCGGCCTCGGCCGGGTTTTTCTTTGCCTGCATGACAGCATGTGATGTCTAGCAGGCAAGCACTGGTGTAAGGCCCAGCCAAGGCAGTGCTTGCCTGCTAGACATTTGTCTGTACGTTCATCTGCCCAGGCAGCCCTCCGCAGAAAACCTGCAGGCCAACATCGGGCTGTCCTGTGCCGTTGGTGATAGCTATAATCGCCCCCTCACTCACCCCGAGTCTTGCCTGCCCATGTATACCCTGGCCCGCCAGCTGCTGTTCAAACTGTCACCGGAAACTTCTCATGATCTATCGCTGGACCTGATCGGTGCCGGCGGCCGGCTTGGCTTGAACGGCAAGCTGTGCAAGCGCCCGGCCTCATTGCCTGTCAAGGTCATGGGCCTGGATTTCGCCAACCCGGTAGGTCTGGCGGCTGGCTTGGACAAGAACGGTACGGCCATCGACGGCTTCGCCCAGCTGGGCTTCGGTTTCGTCGAGATCGGCACTGTCACGCCTCGCCCGCAACCTGGCAACCCCAAACCTCGACTGTTCCGCTTGCCAGAGGCAACTGCCATCATCAACCGCATGGGTTTCAATAACCTTGGGGTTGATCATCTGCTGGGCCGTGTACGCGCTGCCCGTTACAAGGGCGTGCTGGGTATCAATATTGGCAAGAACTTCGACACGCCAGTCGAGCGCGCGGTGGACGATTACCTGATCTGCCTGGACAAGGTCTACAGCGCGGCCAGCTACGTCACTGTCAATGTCAGCTCACCCAACACACCGGGGCTGCGCAGCCTGCAGTTCGGGGATTCGCTCAAGCAATTGCTCGATGCCTTGGCGGAACGTCGGGCACAGCTGAGCGCCCGTCATGGCCGGCATGTGCCCTTGGCCATCAAGATTGCCCCTGACATGAGCGATGAAGAAACGGCGCTGGTGGCCGCTGCGCTTGTCGAGTCAGGCATGGACGCGGTCATCGCGACCAATACCACGCTCGGGCGCGAAGGCGTGGAGGCCCTGCCGTATGGCGGTGAAGCAGGCGGGCTCTCAGGTGCCCCCGTACGCCAGAAGAGCACACGTATCGTTCAAGTGTTGGCCGGTGAGATGGGCGGCAAGCTGCCAATCATTGCCGCAGGGGGCATCACGGAAGGAAAACATGCGGCCGAGAAGATCGCCGCCGGTGCGAGCCTGGTGCAGATCTACTCGGGCTTCATCTATAAAGGGCCGGCGCTCATTCGAGAAGCCGTGGACGCCATCGCCGCCATGCCCAAGCGGTAAGCTTGCCCGCAAAAAAAGGGCCCCATGAAGGGGCCCTTGGGCCTCAGCCCGCCGCCCTGGTGGGGCGTGCCTGGTAAATCGCGTGAATGTCCTCTATCAGCCTACGGCGTGATTTTCGTTGAGCCTGTGGATACCGGCGGTGCCAGTCATACCGTCCCAGTTGTCACCACGGCCCTCCCGCCAGCCGTTGATCCAGGCTTGACGAACAGATGGCAGGGTAAAGGGGCAAAGCTCCCGGGATTTGCCGGTGACTCCATATTGGTAGCCACGTGAAAATGCTCTTTCCAACGGATCACGCTTAAGTCTTCTCATAGGGTGTTGCCCTCACTTGTTGACTGTAATGTCCCGTCGGCCTCATGGAGGCCGGGCAGAATCGTTCTGCCGGTATGGGCTCGCTGCCGGCGTCGCGAGCCTGAAGTGCCGCTTCGTTGCGATGCGGCCTGTGCTCAGTTCTAACCAATGCAGGTGACGGTGGGAATGATCGATTTGTCATAAGCACGTAACCTTTCCAAGGGTCAGGGGATAAGTAAATAAATGCGACTCATCCTTATTCCCGCCGCAGCCCCGCAGGATCGGGGGTTAGCCGAAGTTTGACGCCATTTTGCCATCGCCTCTGTGAGGCATTTGAAATACCTCGAAATGCGACGAAGGGTCACCTAGGCCCCGGTATCGCGAGAATGTATGTACTGCTCGATGATCTAAGCTGTTTGTGCCGTCAGGCATGGATGGGTAAGTCGGGCGGCCCGGTCATCGCTCTTGCGTAAGGGGAGCGTGGCCACTTGCACACCTGTCGGAAAAGGGTGCAGGTAAACAGGGCGTCGCGATGCGTCGCAGCGCCAGTCTAATAGCCCTACTGTGCTGGATAACTCATGTCGGACCGTTTCGAACTCTACCTCACTTGTCCCAAAGGCCTTGAAAGCCTGCTTGCAGAAGAGGCCCGCAGCCTTGGCCTGGATGAGGTGCGTGAACACACCTCGGCTATTCGCGGGGCTGCCGACATGGAGACAGCCTACCGTCTGTGCCTGTGGTCCAGGTTGGCAAACCGCGTATTGCTGGTGCTCAAGCGGTTTTCCATGAAAAACGCCGACGACCTGTATGACGGTGTCAATGCCGTGGAGTGGGCTGACCACTTGGCCGCTGATGGCACCCTGGCCGTTGAGTTCAGCGGTCATGGGTCAGGGATCGACAATACTCATTTCGGCGCTCTCAAGGTCAAGGACGCCATTGTCGACAAACTGCGCAACCGTGAAGGCCTACGCCCGTCGGTGGAGAAGATCGACCCGGATGTGCGCGTGCACCTGCGCCTTGACCGGGGTGAGGCGATCCTGTCGCTGGACCTCTCCGGTCACAGCCTTCATCAGCGTGGTTATCGCCTGCAGCAAGGTGCAGCACCGCTCAAGGAAAACCTCGCTGCCGCCGTGTTGATTCGTTCCGGCTGGCCACGCATCGCTGCCCAGGGCGGCGCACTGGCCGACCCCATGTGTGGTGTCGGCACATTCCTGGTCGAGGCGGCAATGATCGCCGCGGACATCGCCCCCAACCTCAAGCGTGAGCGTTGGGGCTTCACGGCGTGGCTGGGCCATGTGCCTGCGCTCTGGCGCAAGGTGCATGATCAGGCGCAGGCGCGGGCTGAAGCTGGCCTGGCCAAACCTGCGTTGTGGATCCGCGGCTATGAAGCCGATCCTCGCTTGATACAACCAGGGCGTAACAACGTCGAACGCGCAGGCCTGAGCGATTGGGTGAAGATCTATCAGGGTGAAGTGAGTACATTCGAGCCGCGCCCGGACCAGAACCAGAAAGGCTTGGTCATCAGCAACCCACCCTACGGGGAGCGTCTGGGTGACGAAGCCAGCCTGCTTTACCTTTACCAGAACCTTGGCGAACGCCTGCGTCAGGCATGCATGGGTTGGGAAGCCGCCGTCTTTACGGGCGCTGCGCAACTGGGCAAGCGCATGGGCCTGCGCAGCCACAAGCAGTACGCATTCTGGAACGGTGCACTGCCCTGCAAGTTGTTGCTGTTCAAGGTCCAGCCGGACCAGTTCGTGACCGGCGAGCGCCGGACCGAACCGGCTGAAGCCCTGCAAGCCCACCAGCCAGCGCAGGTGGCCAGCCAGCCTGCTCGCCTGTCCGAGGGTGCGCAGATGTTCGCCAACCGCCTGCAGAAAAACCTTCGGCAGCTGGGCAAGTGGGCTCGCCGCGAACAGGTCAGCTGCTATCGACTGTACGATGCGGATATGCCCGAGTATGCCCTGGCTGTAGACATGTATCAGGACTGGGTGCACGTGCAGGAATACGCCGCGCCGCGTTCGATCGATCCCGACAAGGCACAAGCGCGCCTGCTCGACGCGCTGGCGGCGATCCCCCAGGCCCTTGGTATTTCGCCACAACGCGTGGTGCTCAAGCGCCGGGAGCGTCAAAGCGGAACCCGCCAGTACGAGCGCCAGGCCACGGAAGGTCGCTTTCAGGAAGTGTCGGAAGCGGGGGTCAAGCTGCTGGTCAACCTGACCGACTACCTCGATACCGGCCTGTTCCTGGACCATCGGCCGATGCGCTTACGCATTCAGCGTGAGGCGGCCGGCAAGCGCTTCCTGAACCTGTTCTGCTATACCGCGACGGCTACCGTGCATGCAGCCAAGGGCGGGGCGCGCAGCACCACCAGCGTCGACCTGTCGAAAACCTACCTGGACTGGGCGCGGCGCAACCTGGCGCTCAACGGCTTTTCAGAGCGCAATCGTCTGGAACAAGGGGATGTCATGACGTGGTTGGAGGCCGAGCGTGAAAGCTACGACCTGATCTTCATCGATCCGCCCACGTTCTCCAACTCCAAGCGCATGGAAGGTGTGTTCGACGTTCAGCGCGACCACGTTCAGTTGCTGGACTTGGCGATGGCGCGGCTGGCCCCGGGTGGTGTGCTGTATTTCTCCAACAACTTCCGCAAGTTCCAGCTCGACGAGCACCTGTCTGCTCGTTACGCCGTGGAAGAGATCACCGCCCAGACGCTTGACCCGGACTTCGCCCGCAACAACCGCATCCATCGCGCCTGGAAGCTGCAGTTGCGGTGATGCGCCGACGCCTGTGCCCTTGCGGGGGCACAGGCCATGCAGGTCACTTGGCGGCTGTACTGGCGTTTGCGCTGGGCTGGCGGTAGAGGTCCAGCAGCACCTGGTCCAGCACCTGCGAGGCGCCCCACGGTTTGGGGTCGTTGAGGATAGCGGCCACTGCCCAGGTATGGCCGTTGCTGTCACGGCTGAAACCCGCGATTGCCCGTACGGTGTTGAGCGTGCCGGTCTTGATGTGGCCCTCACCGGTCATGGCGGTGCGCTTGAGCCGTTTGCGCATGGTCCCATCCATACCCACCAGCGGCAGCGAGCTCATGAACTCGGCCGCGTAGGGGCTTTTCCAGGCCGCTTGCAGCATGGCTGCCATCTCACGCGTGCTCACGCGTTCGGCGCGGGACAGCCCTGAGCCGTTTTCCATCACCAGGTGCGGCGCGGTGATGCCTTTCTTGGCCAGCCACTGACGCACGACACGCTGCGCGGCACGGGCGTCATCGCCATCGGCATCGGTACGGAACTGGGCACCCAGGCTCAGGAACAACTGCTGAGCCATGGTGTTGTTGCTGTACTTGTTGATGTCACGGATGATTTCCACTAGGTCCGGCGAGAAAGCGCGCGCCAGCAACCGTGCGCTTTTAGGCACGTTTTCGATGCGGTCGGTACCTTGGATGGTACCCCCCAGCTCGTTCCAGATGGCACGCACCGCGCCGGCGGCATAGGTCGGATGATCGAGCAGCGAGAGGTAGGTTTGGGAGTTGCAGCCATCGCCCAACTGACCACTGACGGTCACGGTGATGCCGTCGGGCTGTGGCACGGGGTTGTAGCGTACGTCGCCGGCGCAATTCTTGCTGTTGACAGCCTTGACCTGGTTGTCGATGCGAATGCTGGCAATCGGCGGCTCCACGGCAACGCTGACCCTGCCGCCGTCGTTACGCGCCACGAAGCGCAAGGCCTTGAGATTGACCAGCAACGCGTCAGGCTTCACCAGGAACGGCTTGTTCTGATCACCCCCGTCGTCATTGAATTGCGGCAGGTTGGGCTGCACGAAATGGCTGCGGTCGAGCACCAGGTCACCTGTGATGGTGCGCACGCCGTTGGCGCGAAGGTCACGCATCAGCAACCACAGCTTTTCCATGTTCAGCTTCGGATCGCCCCCACCCTTGAGGTAGAGGTTGCCGTTAAGTACACCGTTGCTGAGCGTACCGTCGGTGAAGAACTCGGTTTTCCACTGGTAGGTCGGCCCCAGCAGCTCCAGGGCGGCATAGGTGGTGACCAGTTTCATCGTCGAGGCAGGGTTGACGGACACGTCGGCGTTGAACACCGTGGCTGTACCGGGGCCATCCAAGGGCAGCATCACCAATGACAATGCCGTGTCTTGCAGCTTATTGGCCTTGAGTGCCTGTTGCACCTTGGGTGGAAGGTTTGTATTGACCGCAGCTGCCTGGCTGGTCAGGGCCAAAGGCAGCAACAGGCCGGCGAGTACGATGGGGCGGAGCGTTTTGATCATGATAAACAGATACCCTGCAACGAGGAGAAAGGGCATTGGGGCTATAAATGGATGATGGCCCCAGAACGAATGCACACGCATTATGCCCCAAGCCCCCCGGGGTTGCGCCAGTTCGATGCACATGGGTTTCACATCAGGCCGCCGCGGCAAGTGTGTGTTAAGCAACGCAGCTTTTGCGCAGACCCGAAAGAAAAAAGGCCACCCCTGGGGGTGGCCTTCTGCGAACGAACCCGACAGAGCATTACTCTGCCTTGTTGATCGGCTTTTCCGGGTACCAGGCGTCGAGCAGCGGGCTGACTTCAACCTTGGTCAATTCGCTGCGGCCTTTGAGCCAGCTTTCAACGGCAGCGCGCTGCTCTTCGGTAACCGAGCCACGCTTGACCGAGCACACCAGACCGTAATCGTCACCGCCGACATAGTCGAGGCCGTTGGCATCCATGGCTTCGGCAAGGAACGCGTCGAGGAATGCATCGATTGCCTGGTCATCCAGATCCTCTTTGAATTCCAGGTTCAGCTCGAAGCCCAATTCCTGAAACTCGTCGACACACAGCTTCTTGCGCAGACGACGGGAGCGGTTTGTGGCCATGAAACAATCCTCTTAGGTAATAACGCCGCGCAGTCTATCAGTTAACACGCCCGGTTGCCCGCCTGCGTGCACGTGGTTGTCGACAGGTCCAGCGTCAGCGCTCGGTGCACGCGCCGCATGTGCCGGGCTAGGGCTTGCCGTCGCAGTCGCACTTGGGCAGGTGTGAGTTCGTCACAATCGAGGGCGATGCACGCTCGCATCAGCGCTGCCGCCTCTAGCATGCGTGCTGCGCTCAGGACTTTATGCGCATGAGCGGCGATTGCCTGCTGATCTTTATCAGGCTGCAGCTCCATCAAAAGCGTGAAGTCTGTCTCCAGGCTTTGTAGCAGCGTCTGGAGAAATCGCCTATGGTCAGCCGGGTCATGCCCGACCACCGCGCTGAGCCCATTAAGGCAATACGGCTTGCACCGGTTCTTTTTCCGACGCTGCATGTTCACTGCTGCAAGGCGTTGACTCAGGGTGCTGAGGCTGATGGGCTTGAGCAGGCAATCATCCATGCCCGAGCTCAGGCATTTGCGCCGTACCTCGGGTTGTGCGTTGGCGGTATAGCCCAGGATCGTGCAGCGCCTTCGTCCTGTCCGCTGCTCTTCGGTGCGTACCGCCGTCGCCAACTGGTAGCCGTTCATGTGGGGCATGTTGCAATCGAGCACCAGCACGTCGAAGTCGCCTGCACGCCAGGCCATCAGGCCTTCGCGACCGTCCGTGGCCGTGGCGTGCTGCAGCCCGAGGTAACCGAGCTGCTGTGCCATCAGTTGCAGGTTGGCAGGGTGATCATCGATCACCAGTACGTTGAGGTGGGGGTCAGGTGCCTGCAAACGCTCGACTGCCGGTGTCGATCGCACTACAGGATCAGCTTGTTGCAACGGCATCTTCACCCGGACCTGGGTGCCCAGGCCTTCCAGGCTTTTGATGCTGAGGTCGGCGCCCATCATTTCGCAGAGTGTACGGCAAATGGTAAGGCCCAGGCCCGTACCGGCGCGTGCCCCCTGACTGTGCGGGTTCGCCTGAACGAAAGGATTGAACAGCCGTTGTACGTCGTCCGGGTGGATACCGATGCCGCTGTCACGCACCTCCATGTCCAGCAGCGAGCTGGCGCTGTCTGTGTCTTGTACAAGCCTGGCGTGGATGCGTACCTGGCCGTGCTCGGTGAACTTGATGGCATTGCTCACCAGATTGGACAGCACCTGCTTGAAGCGCAAGGGGTCTAGCAGCACATGGCAACGTGCCGCTGGCTCGATGATGACTTCCAGCGCCAACCCTTTCTGCCGGGCCTGGCCCTCGAAGATACGCCCCACCGACTCGAGCAATGCAGCCAGATCCACCACCTCGGGGACCAGGGTGAGGTGCCCTGACTCTATGCGCACGATGTCCAGTATGTCGCCAATCAAGCCAAGCAGGTCCTTGGCCGAATGGTGAGCCAGCTGAAGGGCGCCGCGATCGACCTGGCCCTGCTCGGCACGCTTGACGGCGAGTTCGAGCATGCCGATGACTGCGTTCATGGGCGTGCGGATTTCATGGCTGATGGTGGCCAGGAAGGTACTCTTGGCTCGGTTGGCGTCATCGGCCTGCTGCTTGGCCTGGCGCAACTCGTTGACCAACTGGCGGCGGTCGCTGATGTCGATCCATCCGCCAATGATGCCCTGGACCTCGCCCAGCGAATCCCGGTAGGGCAGGATCCAGTGGTAGATGGTGATTTCCCGGCCCTTGATGTGCAAGGGCCTGTCCATGATCAAGGGCGACCCGGCCGCCATCACCTTGCGATAGTCGTCCTGGATCTGTCGGGTCTGCTCGCGGTCGGCAAACAGGCTGCTCTCCAGTTGCTTGCCCAGGACCTCCTCGGCACTGGCCTGCACCGCTTCGAGGTAGCTGTAGTTACAGCTCTGCAGGCAACCCTCTCGATCACGAACGTACATCGGGTGTGGCGTACCGTTGAGCAATGCACGCATGAATGCCACCTGATCGTTCAGGGCGCGCTCCGCTTGCTGGCGTTGATGGATCTGCAAACGCAGACGGGCGTTCCACAGCAATGCCAGCAACAGCAATACCGCTGCACCCAGGGCTACAAGTACCGTCAAGCGGCGAAAGCCCTCGCCCTGGGTATCTTCGAACAGGGTGTAGCCTCGCCAGCGGTTGTTGATCACCCCCAGCTCTTCAGGTGAAATGCTCGAAAGCGCCTTGTCCAGAATCGAAATGAGGGTTTTGGAAGGTGTGCTGGTGGCCATGGCATAACTGGCAGGCTCACTGCCCACTGTGGTGCGGATGATCAGGTCAGGATTGCTGGCCAACGCGTGGTTGGCGTCGATCAGCGTTGTGATGACGGCGTCCACTGCTCCGCTGTTGAGCAGGGCCATGGAATAGTACGAGCTTTCCGTTTCGATCCAGCCGATTTGCGGGTGATAGCGCGAGAGCATGGTGTCCAGGGCGCTGTAGCGTGTGATTGCGATCCGCTTGCCGCGCAGTTCGTCCAGCGAAGTGGCTGCCGCGTTGCCCTTGCGATTGACCAGCACATAAGTGCTGTCCAGATACGTCTGGCTGATCTGCAGATCGTTCTGGTCGATGCTGCCGCTTGCCAAGGCGGCGATGACATCGGCGCGGCCGTCCTTGACCCGTGCGATCATGTCCGCGATGCCACTGGCCCGTTGCACCTCGAAGCGCAAGCCCGTACGCAGGCTGATCAGCTCAAGCAGGTCGGCGGTGATGCCACGAAAATAACCCGAGTTGTCGAAGTAGGACAATGGCGCTGCCGTACCGTCGACAACGACACGCATGACCGGATGTCGCTGCAACCACTGCGCTTCGGTACGCGTCAGTCGAAGCTTGCGATCGGTCAGAAGCAGATCGCTGCCTGCGCTCCAGCGTTTGAATATGCTCGACCGCAGGGCGGAGGACTGACTGTCGAGTGTCGCATTGACCAGCGCGAGCAGCACCGTGTCTTGTTCGCGCAGGGCGAAGCCGAAGCCAAACGCTTCATGGTTGCCAAAGCTGGCCATGCGCAGTCTTGGAAGGTGCCCGCGGTTGAGTTGGTAGTGGGTGGAGATCGTATCGCCGATGAAGACGTCCGCCTGGCCGAACGCCACCGCATTCAGGGCTTCGCTGGATGACCCGAAGGCCAGGACCTTGGCATCGGGATAGACGCTGAGTATCTCTTTCCTTGGCAGGTAGTGATACAGCATGCCTAGGCGCATGCCTGACAGGCCAGTATCCAGCGCCCGGTGTTCGTCTTCGCGGGTGACCAGCACGGGTTGGTCGATAGCGTAGGCATGCGACAGCACCACGCCTTCATAGTTGGCGTCATAGCCGTTGGCACTGCCCAGCAGATCGATGTCGCCTTGTTTAAGCGCTTGCAGCGCCGTTTGGCGGCTTGAATAGCGCAGCACGCGGACCGGCAGATCAAGCGCCTTGCCCAATAGGCTGGCGTACTCTGCGGTGAGCCCTTGATAGTCTCGCCCGCCACTGCTGATGTCGAAAGGTGGATAATCCGGAGCAGATGTTCCAATCACCAGTTCGTGACGGGCATTCAACCATTGCTGCTGTTCTGGGGTAATTGCAGGTATGGCGGGTCGCGCAGTGGAGCGGGCGACCAAGGACAACTGGGACGCGCCTTGCTGCCCGGCGTTAGCCAGGTTGCCCAGCAGCATGGCGACCAGGAGCAGGAGGGCGATAGAACGTGCCATGGAGCCCTCAGACCAGTGCGTTGCGCTTGGCCATGTCGATCAGGTCGACCAGCGTGCTGGCTTCGAGTTTGTGCATGAGGCGTTTCTTGTAAGTGCTGACCGTCTTGCTGCTTAGAAACATGCCCTTTGCAATCTCCTTGTTGGTCCGCCCTTGTGCAAAAAGTTGAAGAACCATCAGTTCCCGATCATTGACAGTGCTTAGAAGTTGCAAGTCGTTGTCAACAGGTAGATGAGGCTGCATGGCCTGGCTGGGAAAGTAATTGTACCCAGCCAATACCGCCTTTACCGCGCTGAGCAGTTCGCTCAGGTCTTCCTGCTTGCAGACATAGCCCGCCGCCCCTGATTGCATGCAGCGCACGGCGAACAGCGCCGGCGACTGCGCGGTCAGCACAAGGATTTTCTGTGGCATTGCCAGGGATTGAAACCTTGCCAACACTTCCAGGCCATCGAGCTTGGGGATGCTGATATCCAGGATGATCAAGTCTGGGTTGGTTTCGCGGATCATCTGCATGGCGTCCACGCCGTTGTCCGATTCGCCAGCGATTGTGTAATTCTGATTTTCCAGAAGCATGCGCACTGCCAGCCGGATCACCGGATGGTCGTCGACGATGAATATGGAGTACATGTTTTACTTCCCTGCTATCAATGAGGGTGACAGTTGGCACCTTAACCCAGTTGAAAGCGGCAAGTAATGCGAGGGCGGCTCAATAACCGTATATAGGAAATGGCCTACAAACTTAACCAAAACTACTTACGTACAATTGCATTAATAGCTAAAGTCAAACCTTGTTTGTTAACTGATGTTTAGGGTTTCAACTCAGTGTCCAGCGTTGGTTGAATCTGAAGTAAGGTTTTCCCTACTGGACCGTTTGAAGGCGAAGGTCGGCGACTTTCCAGGCGTGTTTAGGCAGGACCGGAACGACCTGTCATCTCCCGTGCCATTTCGGTGGCGTAACTGTCCGTCATCCCGGCTATGAAATCGATCATGCGCAGGAAGGCCTGATAAAGCGAACCATGGGGGTCGGGGGCATTGTTGCCGAGCAGATCCAACACCCTGCGGCTCTTGAACGAGGGCGTGCGGCCACCCTGTTGTTCCAATGCGGCGCCACAGAAGGTGTTCAACAGGATCTCCAGCGTGGTGTAGGCACCGATCTCGTGAAGCGTTTTGCGCTTGTCCTGGAAAATCTTGTTCCGCGCCATCGCCTTGGCGTGCAGTACACAGCGTTTGGCGGGGCCGTGCATGTGCTCGACAAGATCGCCGGTCAACTGGCCGGCAAGCAGTGCATCTTGCTGTTCCACGAAGGCATGTGCCGCCGCATTGGTCAGATGTTCGATCGCCTTGCCGCGCAGGATCGCCAACTTACGACGCCTTGAGTCACCTGGGCCGAGCTGCCTGTAGGTTTCTGGCAGGTCGTTGCCCACCAGATCGAGTAGCAGCGCTTCGACTTCAGCGTACTGTAGAAGCTCCATCTCCAAGCCATCTTCCAGGTCGATCAGGCCATAGCAGATGTCATCGGCAGCCTCCATCAAATACACCAGGGGATGACGTGCCCAGCGCTGATCATCTACCTGGGGCAGGCCCAGACGACTCGCAATCTGCTCCAACAGAGGCAATTCGCTTTGGTAACACCCGAACTTGTGCTTTTTGTAGCCCAGGGCATCGGCATGACGAGCGCTCCAGGGGTACTTGAGATAGGTTCCGAGGGTGGCATAGGTCAAGCGGGTGCCCCCATCGAACTGGTGGTACTCCAGCTGCGTCAGTACCCGAAAGCCTTGGGCATTGCCTTCGAAATTGAGGAAGTCAGCCCGTTCATCGTCGCGCATGTCGTCCAGCCAACCACGATTGGCGGCCTGCTGAAACCAATGACGGATGGCATCTTCGCCGGAGTGTCCGAAGGGGGGATTGCCGATGTCATGGGCAAGGCAGGCTGACTGCACCACCATGCCCAGATCACTCGGTTCACACCAGTCGGGTAGGCTCGTACGTAGCGTTTCCCCAACGCGCATGCCAAGCGAGCGGCCTACGCAACTCACCTCCAGCGAATGCGTCAGGCGCGTGTGGATATGATCGTTGCTGGTGACAGGATGAACTTGTGTCTTGCGCCCCAGGCGACGAAAAGCGCCGGAGAAAATGATGCGGTCATGGTCTTTGTGAAAAGGGCTGCGCCCCAATTCTTCAGCACTGTATAGCGCTTTGCCCAGGCGTTCGCGGGTAAGCAGGGTATGCCAATCCAAGGCGCAGTCTCCTGAAGGGGTAGATCCGAGCATACGCCGTGTCATGGGTTCCTGTGCGCGATGAACCCCTGACGCGGCGTGAGGTGTGGGTTACCGGCGCCGACGGTTGCTCTGCATGAACAGCTTCACCAGGGGAATCAAACTGGCACCCAGGCGCACAAGGCGGGGAAGGCCACCACTTCGAACACCCTTGCCAGTCAAAAAGCCCATGGCCACTACCGCCCCTATGCCCCACAGTGGCGCATGCTTGATGCCGAGCCCGGCATGCAGCGAGCTTCCCATGCCGCGTATGCGCCGTACAGGTTCGAGCAGTTGGCCGGTTTCATGGCGGATTTCCTGGCGGTGCATTTCCATGCGCAAGCGCAGCAGCGCCTTGCGCAGTTCCCGCGGGTTACGTGTATTGGGCAAGTCAGGCAGGTTCATGGCAGAAGGCGCTCCCGATCTTTGGCCAGTTCCTCAAGCGTGGAGTGGAAGGGCGAGGACTCGTCGAACACCGCGCTCTTGAGGCGCAGGCCACAATACAGCGCTGCCAGTCCATAAAACACGCACAGACCAATGATGCCGGCCAGGCGGTAGGTGTCCCAGAGCAAAACCAGCACCAACCCGGAAAGCGCTGTCAACAGCAGCAGCGCGAAAACCAGTGCCAGACCTGCGAACAGCAACAGGCGTAGTGTGCGTCCTTTCTGCTCCTGCAGTTCGATGCCGAACAGTTCTATATGGCTGTGTAGCAGCCCCAGGACAGCTGCACCGAGCCGTTTGCCGGTGGCGCCGGTGCCGATGGCGTCATTGTCCATGAAAACCCCTCAACGACGGTTCGCCAGCAGGCCGATCACCAGGCCCACGCCGGCTGCGATCCCAATGGCGTGCCAGGGTTTCTCCTGGACATACTGCTCGGCGCTGCCCAGTGCTTCCTGGCTGCGTTCGCGCAACGATTCCTGTGTGACTTCCAGCGTTTCGCGTGCCTGCGCCAGGCGCTCGTGCATCTGTTCGCGCAGCGCTTGCGCCTGGTCACCTGCCAAGTTGGCGGTATCGGCCAGCAGCTTCTCCGTGTCGCGGACCAGTGCCTGGAAGTCAGCCATCAGTACATCTTGTGCATGCTTTGCCGAATTGCTGGCCATGTGTCTCTCCCTGTCGGTTGATGTTGGTACTTCGAGTGACGTGGCTGCTGGAAGGTTCAAGTCACCACACTGGTACAGGCTTTGCTTAAGTTTTGCATCGTTGCAGGGCATCTGTTGAATGCACTGCGCCGCTTCGGGGCGTGTACCCACCGCCATGCCTAAACATTAACCCAAAATGCCCAGACTGCCAGATACGGCGTCCATCCATTCGTGGCAAGCGCCCAGCCCGCCTTGCCTGGCACCGAATCGGTGCAGGGTGAGCCTCGACTGAGCGTTAATGGTGCCGACAGGTGCTTTTGCTTCATGGATATGACATCAAGCGCGATGCAGTCTCAGGTCAACGGTGCTAACACGTTGTTCATTCTGGTAGGCGCCATTCTGGTGCTCGCCATGCACGCCGGCTTCGCGTTTCTTGAAGTCGGCACCGTGCGCTACAAGAATCAAGTCAACGCACTGTCGAAGATTCTGAGCGATTTTGCCGTGTCGGCAATTGCCTATTTCTTCATCGGTTATTGGGTAGCCTACGGGGTCGAGTTTTTTCAGCCTGCTGCCACGCTGGCTATCGATAACGGCTACAGCCTGGTCAAATGCTTTTTCCTCCTGACGTTTGCAGCGGCTATACCGGCGATCATCTCGGGCGGGATCGCGGAGCGAGCGCGCTTTGCACCGCAACTGTGCGCCACGGCGTTGATCGTGGCATTGGTGTATCCGTTTTTCGAGGGGATGGTGTGGAATGGCAACTTCGGTGTCCAAGGGTGGTTGCATGAGCACTTTGGAGCGCCGTTCCATGATTTTGCCGGCTCGGTAGTGGTGCATGCCATGGGCGGCTGGCTGGCACTGGCTGCGGTCCTGCTGCTGGGCCCCAGGCGCGGGCGTTACCGTGAAGGGCGATTGGTCGCGTTCGCGCCATCGAGTATCCCTTTTCTGGCCTTGGGCTCCTGGATACTGATCATCGGCTGGTTCGGCTTCAACGTGATGAGTGCGCAAACCTTGCAGGGCATCAGCGGCCTGGTCGCTATCAATTCTTTGATGGCCATGGTCGGCGGCACCTTGGCCGCCTTGCTGGTCGGTCGCAACGACCCGGGTTTCCTGCACAACGGCCCGCTGGCCGGGCTGGTCGCCATTTGTGCAGGCTCCGACCTCATGCATCCCGTGGGCGCGCTGACTACGGGTCTGGTGGCGGGAGCGTTGTTCGTATGGGCATTCACCGCTGCGCAGAATCGCTGGAAGATCGACGATGTCCTGGGTGTCTGGCCCCTGCATGGGTTGTGTGGGGTGTGGGGCGGTATCGCCTGCGGCGTTTTTGGTCAGGTCTGGATGGGTGGCTTGGGTGGGGTCAGCGTCTGGAGTCAACTATTGGGAACGTTGACCGGGGTAGGGGTGGCACTGATCGGCGGCCTGGCGGTCTACGGCGCGATCCGCAAGGTGCTGGGGTTGCGACTCAGTCACGAACAGGAGTTCGAAGGGGCTGACCTGTCCTTGCATCGCATAGGCGCCACAAGCCAGGACTGACAGGCTAGAGGTGCAGGCATCGGCAGTGCGGCCTAGAATAATGACCTGCGAAAGCCATTGGGGATGCGTGTCATGTTGCCAGAATGCCAGCTGTTCAGCACCTTGGGATGCCACCTGTGCGAGGTGGCGGAGGCCGTGCTGATGCCTTTCGTCGACCATGGGTTACTGGTCGAGTTGGTCGACATCGCCGAGAGCGAAGCGCTATTTGAACGCTACGGTCTCGTCATCCCCGTCCTGCGCCGCTGCGATAACGAGGCTGAATTAGCCTGGCCGTTCGATGCCGATCAAGTAGCGGCCTTCCTGAGGTAATCAACCCTCTATAGGAGCCGTGACCCTGCTCCATTGCAGCGGGCGCCTGTCCGATGATCGCGTCCAGGCACCTACCAAGCCTCTGGTGCCGACCTCGCCAATCGCCATCGGACCTCTATGCCATGTTGCTCACTCCACATTTTACGCTCGATGAAATGATCATTTCTCGGGTCGCCGCTCGGGAAGGTTTGGACAACACCCCACCGCAACCGGTCATCGACAACCTTCGAATGCTCTGCACCACCCTTGAGCAGGTGCGCAGATTGCTCGCGGCGCCGATCATCATCAGCAGCGGCTATCGCAGCGAGCACCTCAATCGGCTAGTGGGTGGCGCCGCCAGTAGTCAGCACCTGCAAGGGCTTGCCGCTGATTTTACGGTCAGCGGGCTATCCCCCAGGGACACGGCGCGCCGGATAAGCACAAGCCCGATCGCATTCGATCAGCTCATACTGGAATTCGACAAATGGGTGCATCTGTCCGTGACCCATGGCGTACCACGCCGACAGGTACTCACCTTGCGCGGGGGGGACGGTTACCTGCCTGGGCTGGTATGACATCGATTGACGGCAACGGAAGGATATTCGTATGCTGTACATAAATACAGTATTAGGGTGAGCCCATGCTCAACGTCGAGCAATTGAAGTACAGCGTCAACCGGATGCCCGTCGACAGGGTGGCCGACGCTGTCCTGGAGCTTCGGTTTGAAGGCCTGGTCACCGATGATCGCACGCCTTTCGGCAAGGTGCATTTCAATACCTGCTTCGCCGAGGTCGAGGCGCTGTTTCAGCGGGCTGGCTATCACCGAGGGCTGGATGTGGTGGGTTATGAAGGGCTGGTGTATGCTCTGTACGACCCCAGCCGCTGGGAGCCTGTTCAGGTGCTGCGCTGGCTCAAGGCGCGCAGCGAGTCGCTGGCCCAGGCTGGCTGATCGGCGGGGCTTGAAGGATAATACGCCGCCAAGCCAGGTTCCGAGCCCAACGATGACCTCATTCGACCCCGCCCGACTGCAAGCCAGCACGGTATGTCTGCCCCCAGGTCAATGGGCTACGGTGCTCGATTGCCTGTGCGATCACTTCAAGGCCATCGACCGTAGCCAGTGGGTGGACCGTTTTGCCCGGGGGCGTGTGCTGAGCGCCGACGGCCAGGCCATTTCGGCAAATCATCCCTATAAGCGCGGCCTGCGCCTGCACTATTTTCGCGAGGTGCCGAACGAGCGGGTGATTCCCGTGCAGGAAGCGATACTGCATGTGGACGACCACCTGGTGGTGGCTGACAAACCCCATTTTCTGCCGGTAACGCCGGGGGGTGAGTACGTGGAGCAGACCTTGCTACGCCGTCTCATTCATCGTCTGGACAATCCGCACCTAGTGCCCCTGCACCGTATCGATCGGCACACCGCCGGGCTGGTACTGTTTTCAGCCAACCCTGAGTCACGCAGCGCTTACCAACGCTTGTTTCCAGAGCGGCGGATCGATAAACGCTACCAGGCCATTGCTGCCCCCCTCGAGCAACACGTGTTTCCATTGGTGCACCGCAGCCGCCTGGAACACGCAGAGCCGTTCTTTCGCATGCATGAGGTGCAGGGGCCGACCAACAGCGAGACGCACGCCCGCGTATTGGAAAAGAACGGGGAGCAGTGGCGGTATGAGCTCTCGCCCATCACGGGCAAGACGCACCAGCTGCGGGTGCACATGGCTGCGCTGGGGGCGGGCATCAGCAATGATCCGTTCTATCCGTCATTGCTCGAGGGTCAGGATGACTATCAACGGCCGCTGAAACTGTTGGCGCAAAGTCTGCGCTTCGATGACCCGTTGACCGGGCAAACTCGCCATTTCGAAACCCAACTGCGGCTTGATTGGTAGCGTTGGTCAATACGAGGGGCCGGCGATGCCGACCCCTCGCAGGCTGTCAGGTCTAGCGGTTGAAACGCTCTACCAGTGAATATTGACTACCCGCCGTGCTGTTGAGGGCCTCGCTCAACACCGCCGAATGCTGTGCCTGTTCGGCCGTCTGGTCGGCCAGGTCGGCAATGGTACTGATGTTGCGGCTGATCTCGTCGGCTACCGCAGTCTGCTCCTCGGTCGCAGCGGCAATTTGCGTGGCCATGTCGGTGATGTTCGCCACAGCTTCACTGATGCCCACTAGCGCCTCGTCAGCCTGCATCACCCGATCGACACCCTCCTGGGCCTGGCGGTGACCACTTTCCATGGTCGTCACGGCGTTGCTGGCGGTTTGCTGGAGCTTGGCGATCAGGCCGTGAATCTGCCCGGTCGACTCAGCCGTGCGCTGGGCCAGCTGCCGCACTTCGTCGGCAACCACGGCAAAGCCCCGGCCCATTTCGCCTGCCCGTGCCGCTTCGATGGCGGCGTTCAACGCCAGCAGGTTGGTCTGGTCGGCAATGCCTTTGATGACATCGACCACACCGCCGATCTCGTCACTGTCCTTGGCCAATTGCGTCACGGTCTGCCCAGTTTCTCCAACGGCCGCCGACAGGCGTTCGATGGCTGCGCGCGTCTCTCCGGCAATTTGACGGCCCTGGCCAGTCAAGCGATTGGCCTGCTGGGTCGCATCGGCGGTGCGTTGCACATGGTTGGCCACCTCCTGGGTGGTAGCAGCCATCTGGTTCACTGCGGCAGCGACCTGCTCGGTTTCCACGCGCTGGCGTTCCAGGCCTGATGAACTCATATGCGCCAGCTCGTCGGACTGACGGGCCTGATCGCTCAGATGCTCGGCGCTATCCTGCAACCGTGTCAGGCAGGTCTTCATCCGGGCATCCTGGCTGAGCATGGCCATTTCCAGGCGCGCCTGCACGCCGCGGCTGTCGGTATACATCTGCGCAATCAGCGGATCGGACGTGGTCTGCTCGGCCAGGCGCAACAAGCGCTTGAGCCCACGTTGTTGCCAGGTCAGCCCAAGCAGGCCCAGGGGGACAGATAACGCTGCTGCCAAGGCAAAGCCCCATGAGTGTCCAAGCCAGTTGCCGATCAGGAAGCCGATCTGGCTGATCAGGATGAAGGGCAACCAGTCCTGCAAGATGGGGAGCCACCGGTCACGCCGCGGTACTGCCGGTTTACCTTGGTTGATACGCAGGTACAGGGCCTCGGCACGACGAATCTGCTCAGCGGTGGGCTTGACGCGCACCGACTCGAAGCCGACGACTTGGTTGTTGTCGAAAATCGGTGTGACATACGCGTTGACCCAATAGTGGTCACCCGACTTGCAGCGGTTCTTGACGATGCCCATCCAGGGCTGGCCCTGCTTGAGGGTCTGCCACATGTGAGCAAACACGGCGGGCGGCACATCAGGATGACGCACCAGGTTGTGCGCTGCGCCCATCAATTCGTCGCGGGTGAAACCACTGATTTCGATGAAGGCATCGTTGCAGTAAGTGATCACACCTTTGGCATTGGTGGTGGAAATCAACCGCTGCTTGGCAGGGAAAGTCCGTTCTCTCTGGGTAATGGGCTGGTTGTTGCGCATGGCTAGGATGTCCGCAGGGCTTTGGACTGGTATCGGCACGGTGCGCGGATTATTGAGGGGATATTTACAGGGGTTGATCCATGGCAGTGCATGGCAGGTACGGGTGAGCTACTGGCAGTTGCTCGCCGTTGGTTCGCACGGGGTTCTACATGAGTACCTTGAGGTGGCATGGGCTAGCAATGCCCGCTTGGGAAGAGGGTGCCAGCCTGCGCGCAGACTGGCACCCTCGCGGGGCCTACGCGGCGATCAACTGACGCAGCACATAGTGCAGGATCCCACCCGCCTTGAAGTACTCGACTTCATTGAGGGTGTCGATCCGGCAGAGCACTTCGATCTGCTCCTTCGTGCCGTCTTCGCGGGTGATGGTCAGTGCCAGGCTCATGCCCGGCACAATGGCCGTCCCCTCCAGGCCAGTGATATCGATCTGCTCTCTGCCTGTCAGGCCAAGCTGTTTACGATCCTGGCCTGCCTTGAACTGCAACGGCAGCACGCCCATGCCAACCAGGTTGGAGCGGTGAATACGCTCGAAACTTTCGGCCAGCACTGCTTTAACGCCAAGCAAGTTCGTGCCCTTGGCAGCCCAGTCGCGGCTGGAGCCTGTGCCGTATTCCTGGCCGGCGATCACGACCAGGGGCGTGTCTTGCTCCTGATAGCGCATGGCGGCGTCGTAGATCGACAGCTTCTCGCCGCTTGGCACATGCACGGTATTGCCGCCTTCTTCGCCTGCAAGCATCTCGTTGCGGATGCGAATGTTGGCGAACGTACCGCGCATCATGACTTCATGGTTGCCGCGCCGTGACCCGTAGGAATTGAAATCGCGAGGCTCCACGCCCTTTTCGCGCAGGTAACGACCCGCAGGGCTATCGGCCTTGATGTTGCCGGCCGGAGAGATGTGGTCGGTCGTCACCGAGTCGCCCAGCAGGGCCAGGATGCGGGCGCTGTGGATATCGGTGATCCGCGGCGCCGGTCCTTCGATGCCTTCGAAGAAAGGCGGGTGTTGAATGTAGGTCGAGTCCGGTTGCCACACGTACGTGGCAGCCTGTGGCACTTCGATAGCCTGCCATTGCTCGTCGCCTGCGAACACTTCGGCATATTCCTTGTGGAACATGGCTGTGCTCACCTTGGCCACAGCCTCGGCCACCTCTTGCTGGCTAGGCCATATATCCTTCAGATAGACCGGCTGCCCCTGCTTGTCAGTGCCCAGTGGGTCGTGTGTCAGGTCGACTTTCACGCTGCCAGCCAGTGCATAAGCCACGACCAGGGGCGGTGAGGCGAGCCAATTGGTTTTGACCAGTGGATGCACGCGGCCTTCGAAGTTGCGGTTGCCGGACAATACCGAGGCGACGGTCAAGTCGGCGCTGCTGATGGCGTTTTCGATAGGCTCGTCCAGCGGACCTGAGTTGCCGATGCAGGTGGTGCAGCCATAACCGACCAGGTCGAACCCGAGCTCATCGAGGTAGGGCGTGAGACCGGCCGCGTCGAAGTATTCGGTGACTACCTTGGACCCCGGTGCCAGCGAGCTTTTAACCCATGGCTTGCGCTGCAAACCTTTCTCGAGGGCTTTTTTGGCCACAAGCCCAGCCGCCATCATCACACTGGGATTGGAGGTGTTGGTGCAGGAGGTGATGGCCGCAATGACCACGGCCCCGTCGCGCAGCGTATGGGTCTGGCCTTGATGGCTGTAGTCGGCTTCGCCCGCCTGATCGGCATTGCCCACGGCAACGCCCCCTCCGCCCTCGCTCTCGAGCCTGCCGACTTCCTTGGCGGCAGGTTTGGGTTGCAGCTCGACGAACTGCTCGAAGGCCTGCTTGACCTGGGCCAACGCAACCCGGTCTTGTGGGCGCTTGGGGCCCGCCAGGCTGGATTCGACGTCATTCATGTCCAGCGCCAGCGTGTCACTGAAGGTAGGCTCCTGGCCAGGTAGGCGCCACAACCCCTGGGCCTTGCAATAGGCCTCGACCAGTTGCACGGTCGCTTCAGGGCGACCCGACAGGCGCAGGTAATCCAGCGTCACTTGATCAACCGGGAAGAAACCACAGGTCGCACCGTACTCTGGAGCCATGTTGGCGAGGGTGGCGCGGTCAGCCAAGGGCAGCTCGGCCAGACCGTCACCATAAAACTCCACGAACTTACCGACCACGCCTTTCTTGCGCAGCATCTGGGTGACCGTCAGGACAAGGTCGGTGGCGGTGATGCCTTCGCGCAGCTTGCCCGTGAGCTTGAAGCCGATGACCTGTGGGATCAGCATCGACACCGGCTGGCCTAGCATGGCAGCCTCCGCCTCGATGCCGCCCACGCCCCAGCCCAGCACGCCCAGGCCATTGATCATGGTGGTGTGGGAGTCGGTGCCGACCAGGGTGTCCGGGAAGGCATAGGTGTGGCCGTCGGCTTCGCGGGTCCACACGGTCCGCCCCAGGTATTCGAGGTTCACCTGGTGGCAGATGCCAGTTCCAGGCGGTACCACACTGAAATTGTCGAAGGCACTCTGGCCCCAACGCAGGAACGCATAGCGCTCACCATTGCGCTGCATCTCGATGTCGACGTTCTCGCCGAAGGCCTGCGGTGTACCGTATCGATCAACCATCACGGAGTGGTCGATCACCAGGTCCACGGGCGATAGCGGGTTGATGCGCTGGGGGTCGCCGCCCGCTTTGGCCATGGCCGCGCGCATGGCGGCGAGGTCCACCACCGCAGGCACGCCGGTGAAGTCTTGCATCAGTACCCGCGCGGGGCGGTACTGGATTTCACGGTCTGAGCGCTTTTCAACAAGCCACTGGGCCAATGCTTGCAGGTCTTCACCGGTGACGGTCTTGCCGTCCTCCCAGCGCAGCAGGTTCTCCAGCAGCACCTTCAGCGACATGGGCAATTGCTGCAGGTCGCCGAGCTGTCGAGCAGCTTTCGGCAAGCTGAAATAGTGATAGGTCTTGTCACCGACATCGAGCGACGTGAGGGTATTCAGGCTATCGAGCGAGGGCATTGCCAACTCCTTCTGAGCCGGTGCCCGGCAACGTCTTGAAGGGCTGCCGGTAGCACCGCTGTGTACAGGCCCGCACGGCACGGGTCCGACTGAATGGTCAGGTTAGTCCTGTTTGCCTGACCTGACCCTTTTCTGGACCAGCGGGGCATGTCCCAGGTTCCGATCTTCCTTTATCATCGCCGCCCTGCCGGCGCCTGTGTCGCGCCAGCCGTAGTGGAGTAAGAGATGGAAACCCTGTTCATGCATTGCCGGCCCGGCTTCGAGGGTGAGGTGTGCGCCGAAATCAGTGAACATGCCGCTCGCCTGGGAATTGCCGGCTATGCCAAAGGCAAGCCTGGCAGCGCCAGCGCCGAGTTCGTCTGCAGCGAGCAAGGCGGTGCCGATCGGTTGATGCACGCGGTGCGGTTCAATCAGCTGATTTTCCCAAGGCAGTGGGCGCGTGGCGCGTTCATCGAGCTGCCCGAGAGCGATCGCATCAGCGTATTGTTGGCGCACTTGGCGGACCAGCCGGTGTTCGGCAGCCTGTGGCTGGAGGTGCTCGACAGCAACGAGGGCAAGGAGTTGTCGACGTTCTGCCGCAAGTTCGAAGCGCCGTTGCGCAAGGCGCTGGAAAAGGCCGGTCGCCTGGTGGACGACTCGAGTCGCCCGCGTCTGTTGCTGACGTTCATCAGTGGCCGCCGGGTGTTCGTCGGTCAGGCTCTGGCTGACAACAGTGCATTGTGGCCGATGGGCATTCCCCGCTTGAAATTCCCGCGTGAAGCGCCCAGTCGCTCGACCTTGAAGCTAGAGGAGGCCTGGCATCAGTTCATCCCACGCGAGCAATGGGAGCAGCGGTTGGGCGATGACATGACCGGTGTCGACCTGGGTGCGTCGCCGGGTGGGTGGACGTACCAGCTGGTACGGCGCGGTATGCTGGTAACGGCCATCGACAATGGCCCGATGGCCGAGAGCCTGATGGACACGGGGCTGGTCCAGCATTTGATGGCCGATGGCTTTACGTGGCAGCCCAAGCACCCGGTGGATTGGATGGTGTGCGACATCGTCGAGAAACCGGCCCGGACGACGGCGTTGATCGAGACGTGGTTGGGGGAGGGGTTGTGCCGCGAGGCGGTGGTGAACCTGAAGCTGCCGATGAAGCAGCGGTATGCTGAGGTGCGGCGGTTGCTCGATCGCATGGAGGCGACGTTCAAAGCCCGGAAGGTGAGGGTGCAGATTGCGTGCAAGCAGCTGTATCACGATCGGGAGGAGGTGACGTGTCATTTGCGGCGGGTTGATTTGAAGGGGCGGTGAGGGTCTGGCTGGCCTGGGAGGTTGAGTCAGTTGTAGCCTGTACTGCCTTCAACTAAATTGACATTAGGCTGGATAGCAGGCCGACTCGTGCCGTTGCCGTTGCCGTTGCCGTTGCCGTTGCCGTTGCCGTTGCCGTTGCCGTTGCCGTTGCCGTTGCTTTGGCTTTTGCTTCTAAGCGCGCGGTAGTCCAGGCAACACAGATCGCGACTTCAGGAGGCCGAGCGCAGGGCTTGCGGAGGGAGGTGACGGGCATGGATGCCCGTCAAGCGCTGGGCCCCAGGATGGGGCCTGCAGCGCGGTCCTCCCGGGAGCAAGCCCGGAGCGAGGGAACCCCGGAGCGTAGCGTAGGGGCCGGATGATAGGAGCAGGCGGTTTTTGCTTACTTTTTGACAAGACAAAAAGTGAGCCGCCGTAAGGGCGGAAGGGTGACTGTGCGCCACCCGCGCCAATGAATACCAACTTGCTGTATGCGCCCACGCTTTGAAGTTTGAAGTTTGATTGGGTTGGTGTGGGTATTGATAGAGCGCATAGTCCATTTGCGATGGCGACGCTTAATCACCTTTTCGCCCTTACGGCGAGTTACTTTTTGTCAAACGCCACAAAAAGTAACCAAAAAAGGCTGCGCTCCGTTCATACGGCCCCTACGCTGCGCTTCGGGGTTCCCTCACTCCGGGCTTGCTCCCGGGAGGACCGCGCTGCAGGCCCCATCCTGGGGCCCAGCGCTTGACAGGCATCCATGCCTGTCACCTCCCTCCGCAAGCCCTGCGTTCGGCCTTCTGAAGTCGCGAAGATCAAGATCAAGATCAAGATCAACAGCAACAGCAACAGCAACAGCAACAGCAACAGCAACAGCAACAGCAACAGCAACAGCAACACGCATCGAGCATTTCATTCTGGCCGATAGCATGAGCTGTAATGTCAGGGCCGTGATCTATCAAAAGAAGGAGTTGAGTGAACGGGTAATGCCATACAACATGCATCTTATAAACTTCGGCAACTGTCCCATTATGCATGGAGCGTCCGCCTTGCACCGTACTCCAAAGCCAACGAATCCTGCGTGGGAGCGGCCTCGTGCCGCGATGGGGCGCGCAGCGGCCCTGGCAATATCAGGTGCGAAGCTGAACGCTTGAGGCCACCGCGCCCCCCTCAAGCCCGGTCAGGCGCCCCTGAACCGGCGGGTGCCCCGACAGCCCCACTTGGCCCGCGTCCCTAGAATGCGCCACAATACCCATCATTTGCGGAGCCCTTCATGACCGACCTCACCCCCGATGCCACCCTCGACGCCACCGGCCTCAACTGCCCGGAGCCGGTGATGATGCTGCACCAACACGTGCGTGACCTCGCCGCCGGCGGTCTGTTGAAAGTCATCGCCACCGACCCCTCGACCCGACGCGACATCCCCAAGTTCTGTAACTTCCTGGGCCACCAACTGCTGGAACAACAGGAAGACGCCGGCACCTTCCTCTACTGGATCCGCAAGAAAGCCGACTGAGCCGCTCTGGAACACGCTCGGCGTTGAGCCTACACTGCGTTCCCCAGACAGGAGAGCGCCATGCTGATAGTTGCCGACGAAAACATCCCTTTGCTCGATGCCTTCTTCCAAGGGTTTGGCGAGATTCGTCGCTATCCTGGGCGTAGCCTCGACGCCGCTAGCGTCCGGGAGGCCGACATCCTGCTGGTCCGCTCCGTGACCAAGGTCGATCGGCACCTGCTCGAAGGCAGTCGCGTGCAGTTCGTTGGCACCTGCACCATCGGCACCGATCACCTTGACCTCGACTACTTCGACCAAGTGGGTATCCGCTGGAGCAGTGCCCCCGGTTGCAACGCCCGGGGTGTGGTGGACTATGTGCTGGGTAGCCTGCTGACCCTCGCTGACCTTGAGGGTGCATCGCTGCCCGAGCGCGTCTACGGTGTGGTGGGTGCAGGCCAAGTAGGCGGGCGGTTGGTGAGCGTGCTGCGCGCCTTGGGGTGGAAGGTGATGGTCTGCGATCCACTGCGCCAGGCCGCTGAAGGCGGTGATTACGTCGAACTCGATACGCTCCTGCAAGCCTGCGACGTCATCAGCCTCCACACGCCCCTCGAGCGCGGTGGCCAGTACCCGACCTGGCATCTGTTAGGCCCTGCGGAACTGGCGAAACTGCGCCCCGGCGCCTGGCTCATCAACGCCAGTCGAGGGGCGGTGGTGGACAATGGCGCGTTACGAACGCTCCTGCAGCAGCGCGATGACCTGCACGCGGTGCTGGACGTGTGGGAAGGCGAGCCCCAGGTCGACTTGCAGCTGGCAGACCTGTGTACCGTTGCTACCCCCCACATCGCCGGCTATAGCCTCGATGGCCGTCAGCGTGGCACCGCCCAGATCTACCGCGCGTTGTGTCAACATCTGGGCGTGAATGAGGTCATTCAACTTGCCGACCTGTTACCGCGTCCACCCGTGGCGCAGATCGAATTGGATGCCGAGGTCGATCTGCAATGGGCACTGGCGATGCTGTGCCGCGCCATCTACGATCCGCGCCGCGATGATGCCGATTTCCGCCGTAGCCTGAGCGAAGACGTGCAGCAGCAACGTGCCGCTTTCGACGCGTTGCGCAAACATTATCCGTCGCGCCGTGAGATCGAAGGACTGTCCGTGCGCATCCGTGGGAGCTCGCCCGAGCTCGCGCGGCTGATTGACGCCCTGGGAGCCAAGAGGGTCTGACGCTCGGATGCAGCCCCAGGGCAGAGCAGCATGCATAAAAAACCCGGCGCGAGCGCCGGGTCAGGAATGGGGTGATCAGTTTTTCTGCGAGCGCTCGACCCGGCTTTCTTCCAAGGCCTTGCAGGCCTGCTGGATCATTTGCTCGGTGATCGGCACCTCCCGCCCTTGGGCGTCGATCAGGGCGCCGCTTGCCTGGGGCGACGGTGCGTGACGGGGCGTGTGGTGTTCGCGGTCATGGTGCAAGCTCATGCAGGGTCTCCTCTTCAAATGACGACTGGGGTCAACCTTGCGCCTGGCAGATCGTCGACGCGGGTACGGCGCAACCTGGGGCAGGGCCTTAGTCCACCAGAGATGGCGAAAAAGTGCCAGAGCGCGGTTAGAACAATAGGCTATAGCAGCACCGGACAGTTCCGTTCTGCGGCATGAATGGTAGGCTGCACGTTCCGCCTTCGTGAGCAGATCCATGGCCTCTACAACTCCGCGCCCTAGCCGCGCTTTGCGCCTTGGCTGGCATTTTGTTCGTCCGTATTGGCGGCGCCTGGTGATGGCCTTGCTGGCACTGGTGGTGACCGCCGGCATTACCTTGTCCATGGGGCAGGGCATCCGCCTGCTGGTGGATCAGGGGTTCATGACCGGTTCTGTCCATCAGCTCAACCAGACACTTGGGCTCTTCCTGCTGCTGGTGTTGGCCCTGGCGGCAGGGACCTTCAGCCGGTTCTACCTCGTCTCCTGGATAGGTGAGCGGTGCGTGGCGGACATTCGTCGCGCTGTTTTCGACCATCTGCTCGAGCTCCACCCTGGTTTTTTCGAAGACAACCGCAGCTCGGAAATTCAGTCTCGGTTGACGGCCGACACCACGTTGCTGCAATCGGTGATTGGCTCTTCCCTCTCCATGTTCCTGCGTAATGCGCTCATGGTGGTGGGCGGTGTCGCCTTGCTGTTCATCACCAACCCCAAGCTGACCAGCATCGTGGTCGTGGCATTGCCGGTGGTGCTGGCCCCGATCCTGCTGTTCGGTCGCCGTGTGCGCAGCCTCTCACGCCAGAGCCAGGACCGGGTGGCAGACGTGGGTAGCTACGTGGCCGAGACCCTGGGCCAGATCAAGACCGTGCAGGCCTACACCCATCAAGCCCATGACCGGGCACTGTTCGCCGATACGGTGGAGTCGGCATTTACAGTGGCCCGCCAGCGCATCGCGCAGCGGGCCTGGCTGATCACCGTGGTGATCGTGCTGGTACTGGGCGCTATCGGCACCATGCTGTGGGTCGGCGGCATGGACGTCATCGCCGGGCGCATGTCGGGGGGTGAGTTGGCGGCGTTCGTGTTCTACAGCCTGGTGGTGGGCAGTGCGTTCGGCACACTCAGCGAAGTGATTGGCGAGCTCCAGCGCGCTGCTGGGGCAGCAGAGCGTATAGCCGAATTACTGGCAGCGCAAAGCCAGATTCTGGCCCCGTCCAGTGGGCGGCAGCTGGCGGGAGGCCGTGCACGGGGCTGCCTGGCGTTTCAGCACGTGGTGTTTGCCTATCCGTCGCGACCCGAGCACAAGGCTATCGATGACCTGAGCCTGGTCATCCAGGCAGGCCAGACGCTTGCATTGGTCGGCCCTTCCGGTGCAGGTAAATCCACCCTGTTCGACTTGCTTCTGCGCTTCTATGACCCCCAGCACGGGCAGATTCTGCTCGATGATCAACCCATCGACCAGCTCGACCCCGACCACCTTCGCCAGCAGTTTGCACTGGTCGCACAGCAACCGGCACTGTTTCGGGGGACAGTGGCGGACAACATTAGCTATGGACGCCCTGACGCTTGCCTGGCCGACATCGAAGCTGCAGCGCGCGCAGCCCATGCCGACTCGTTCATACGCCAGTTGCCAGAGGGCTACCAGACTCGCCTGGGGGAGGGCGGGGTGGGTTTATCGGGTGGGCAGCGCCAACGGTTGGCGATCGCCCGTGCGTTGCTGGTGGATGCGCCGATCCTGCTGCTTGACGAGGCGACCAGCGCGCTCGACGCTCACAGTGAGCACCTGATCCAGCAAGCTTTGCCGCGCCTGATGGCAGGGCGGACGACAGTGGTGATTGCGCACCGTCTGGCCACGGTACAGCACGCCGACCGCATTGCCGTGGTCGACCAGGGCAAAGTGGTGGCCATTGGTACCCACAGTGAGCTGATAGAAACCAGCCCTTTGTATGCACGGCTGGCGGCGCTGCAATTCACGTCAGCCTGAAGGGCTAGCCGACTGATGCAGGTTGCAGGTACGAGCCTGAACCGTGAGTAACAAAAAACCCGCACAAGGCGGGTTTTCAAAAGGATTTGGTCGGAGAGACAGGATTCGAACCTGCGGCCTTCTCGTCCCGAACGAGACGCGCTACCTGGCTGCGCTACACTCCGATGAACAAAATCCTACTGCATCCGAAATTCGCCCGCAAGTCCTTGTAAAAGAACGAAGCTTTGGCCAGGTCGGATGGGCTATCAGAGTTCTTTGACGGTGCGAATCTGGTCTTTATTCAGACGCATGCGCTTGCCATCGAGCTGCTCGAACTCGTAGAAGCCGGAATCTTCATCATAGGACGGCTTGTCCACCGCCTGGATTTCGCGACCGTCGTTCAAGGTGATGACGGTTGGGGTCGAGCAGCCGGCCAGGGCAGCCAGGCCCAGGGCGAGCATGAAGGCGGGAAGGGTCCGTTTGATCATCGTGTTTCTCCAGTGCGATGGTGCAAGATGACTGTTAAGACGCGGGACGTTAGTGCAAGTTCCTTGCGCGTGCAGCATAACGGCATTCGCTTGACGCAATCCAGTGCAGGCAGCGCTCCCGCACGCCGGCGGGAGTGCCCTGTGATATAACTGCCGTCATTGCCATTACCAGTGACGGATACCTATGAAAGCCTCGGCAGACACCCCGTTCGTTCCCCTCAACATCGCAGTGCTCACGGTCAGCGACACGCGCACATTCGATAACGATTCGTCGGGCCAGGTCTTCGTTGACCGGCTGACAGCGGCAGGCCACCGGCTCGCCCAGCGCGTGCTGCTCAAGGATGATCTCTACAAAATCCGCGCCCAGGTCGCGACCTGGATCGCCGACGACAGCGTGCAGGTGGTGCTCATCACCGGCGGTACCGGTTTTACCGGACGTGACAGTACGCCCGAGGCGGTCACTTGCCTGCTCGACAAGCAGGTCGACGGCTTTGGCGAGCTGTTCAGACAGATCTCCGTGGCGGATATCGGTACCTCGACTGTGCAATCGCGGGCACTGGCAGGGCTGGCCAACGGTACCCTGGTGTGTTGCCTGCCTGGCTCGACCAATGCGGTGCGCACCGGTTGGGACGGTATCCTTGCCGAACAGCTCGATGCACGGCACCGTCCCTGCAACTTCGTCGCCCATCTGAAGCAGGCGGCGGCCTGTGAAAGCCGTGGCTGAGGCCGTGCAGCCCAGGCCACTGATGCCGGTGGAGCAGGCCCTTGAGCAATTGCTGGCTTTGGCCGATGCCGCGCCGATTCGCGAGACCGAGCACGTGCCGCTTGCCGAGGCACACGGCCGTGTGCTGGCCACTGCCCTAGTGGCTTCGCTCGACCTGCCGCCCTGGCCCAATAGCGCAATGGACGGCTATGCGCTGCGCCGGTCCGACTGGCAGGGGGCGCCGCTGCCCGTCAGTCAGAGAATCTTCGCCGGGCACGCACCTGAGCCACTGCAGCCTGGCACCTGTGCGCGGATCTTCACGGGTGCACCGGTTCCCGAAGGCGCCGACTGCGTGGAAATGCAGGAAAACACCCAGGTTCACGCCAATGGCCATGTGGAGTTCTTGCAGCCCCTCAAGGCGCTGCAGAACATTCGTCCTCAAGGTCAGGAAACCCGCAAGGGCGAGCAGGTGCTCGACGCCGGCACGCGTCTTGGGCCAATCGAGTTGGGCTTGGCCGCCACCCTGGGTTATGGACAGCTCGATGTGGTACGCAAGGTGCGGGTGGCGGTGCTGTCGACCGGGGATGAGCTGGTCGAGCCAGGGCTGCCGTTGGGGCCTGGGCAAATCTACAACAGCAACCGTCGCTTGCTGGTCAGTTGGTTGCAGCGCCTGGGATGCGACGTCACCGACGCCGGTATCCTGCCTGATGACCTGGCTCGCACCCGCGCGAGCCTGGCTCAGTTGCAAGGCGTGGACCTGATCCTCTCGACAGGGGGCGTCTCGGTGGGCGAGGCCGATTATCTGGGCGCGGCCCTGCGCGAGGCCGGTGAGCTGGCTTTGTGGAAACTGGCGATCAAACCCGGCAAACCGTTGACCTTCGGTCACTTCCAGGGCGTGCCAGTGATCGGCCTGCCCGGTAATCCGGCCTCTACACTGGTCACGTTCGGCCTGCTGGCGCGCCCCTACTTGTTGCGCCGCCAGGGCGTGATCGATGTCACCCCCCTGCGCGTGTGCCTACCCGCCGGTTTCGATTGGCCCAAAGCCGGGTCACGGCGTGAGTACCTGCGGGCGCGCATCGAGCAGGGCAGGGTATGCCTGTACCCTAACCAGAGCTCCGGCGTGTTGCGCAGCGCGGTGTGGGCCGATGGGTTGGTCGAGGTGCAGGAGGGCACTACGCCCAGCAAGGGTGACCTTGTACCCTTCATCCCCTTCAGCGACATCCTCGGTTGACGCGCGCCAGTGGCGCAGGCTCGCTGCAGTGCGCGAGCCCTGCGCCGCAATATTTGAACGGCCGTGCAACAATTAGTAACGGCTGAGCGTCAAGATGCAAATGGTCAATTATGGAGACACCCACATGCAAGCGCGCAAGGCAATGCTGATTCTGCACGGCAAGCAAGCCATGAACGAAGACGTACGTACCGCCGTGCACGACCTGCGCGACACTGGCTGGGCATTGGACGTGCGTGTGACCTGGGAGGGCGGTGATGCCCAGCGCTTGGTCAAGGAGGCACTTGCCGCTGGATACAGCCACATCGTCGCCGGCGGTGGTGATGGCACCTTGCGGGACGTGGCCGAAGCCATGGGGCTCGCGGGCACCGAAGCCAGCCTCGTCTTGCTGCCGCTTGGAACCGCCAACGACTTCGCCAAGGCGGCCGGTATTGCGCTTGAGCCTGCCCAGGCGCTGGCGCTGCTCAATGAGCCGGCCCAGGAAGTCGATCTTGGGCAAGTGGGCGAGCAGCTGTTCCTGAACATGGCGACCGGCGGCTTTGGTAGCCAGGTCACAGCCAGCACATCCGAAGACCTGAAGAAGTTGATGGGTGCCGCCGCCTATGTGTTCACCGGCTTGTCACGCTTCAGCGAACTGGAGGCTGCCTCGGTCGAGTTGAAAGGCCCTGACTTCCATTGGCAAGGGGAGCTGCTGGCGCTGGGGATTGGCAACGGTCGCCAAGCCGGGGGAGGGCAGGAGCTTTGTCCGGATGCGGTGGTCAATGACGGGTTGCTGGATGTTGCGATCCTGCCCAAGCCGCAGGAAGTGGTCGGTGCATTACGCGATTTGCTGGCAGGCGATGGTCTGTTCATCCGGACGCGATTGCCGTGGGTGGAGATCAACAGTCAACAGGGCCTGGATATCAACCTCGACGGCGAACCGCTCAAGGCGGACAGCTTACGTTTCGAGGCGCGTCCCAAGGCCTTGCGCCTGCACCTGCCGCAAGGGTGCCCATTGCTCAGTCATCGAGGCTGATGATCTTCTCGCGCACGGCAAACAGTACCAGTCCGGCGACGTCGTGAATCTGCAAGCGTTTCATCACTTGCGAACGATGGGTTTCGACCGTCTTGATCGACAAGCCCAATCCATTGGCGATTTCGCGGGTAGACTTGCCGCGCACGATCAGGCGCAGAATCTCCAGCTGCCGGGCTGTCAGGTTGTGTCGCTCGCATGCCGGGCGTCTGGCTGGCCTGGTATGACGTAAAGCCTGATTGATGACGGTGTGGGCAATGGCTGGGCTCAGGTAGCGCTCCCCGTTGCGCACAGCGCGCAGCGCTTGCTCAAGCTCCGATGCGCTGGTGTCCTTGAGCAGATACCCATGGGCACCGCCCTCGAGGGCGCGCATGATCAGCTCAGGGTCGGTGTGCATGGAGAGGATCAGCACTTTGCAGGCGCTGCCGCTGGCATTGAGCTGGGTGAGGGCGTCCAGCCCGCTGGTTGATCGCATGGAGAGGTCCAGCAGGATGATGTCAGGCATCAAGGTTCGCGCCTGATCCAGCAACTGCCCGCCATCGTCGGCCTCGCCGATTACCTCGTACCCGGGTATGTCACTGACCAGGGCGCGGACGCCCGCTCTGATCAACGAATGGTCATCCACAAGCAACAATCTACAGTTCATGGGTATCCACTCGGTCCGCGCGTTGCCGGCTGCGGGGCGGCCAAGGGAAGACGGCCTCGATCCGGGTGCCCTGGCCAATATCGCTGGTGATCTGCAGGCTGCCGTTCAGGGCAGTGACCCGCTCCAGCATGCCAGCCAGCCCACGCTGACTGGCAAGGTGCGGGTGCCTGGCAGGCTTGAAGCCGCAGCCATCGTCCTCGATCGATAAAGCCAGGCCCAGCTCGGTACGCTGTAGGTGGATGACAAGGTTGCGCGCTCCGGCGTGACGCAACATATTGGTCACCGCCTCCTGGGTGATGCGAAACACTGCCATTGCGACATTTTCGCCAATGCCCCCAAGGCGTTGCTTGCAAGACAGGCTCCACTGCACGCCGCTGCCATCCAAAGTGCGCAGCAAGTGCGCGCGCAGGCTGGCCTCAAGGCCAAGGCTTGCCAACTGACGGGGGTTGAGCAGGGCAGAAACGTCGCGCACAGCGCTCAACGTATCGTCCAGCGTGGCATGCAAGGCATCGCAATGCCCCTGCACATCCCCGGGCATTCGTCGCTGCAGCCATTGCAACTGCAATTTCGCAGCGGTCAGCAGTTGGCCGATGTCGTCATGAAGCTCCCTGCTCAGGTGCTGGCGCTCCTCTTCTTGCACTTTTAGCAGGCGCTCGGCGAGTTCCGCAGGGCGCAAGCTGATCGAGCGCGCCTCCCTACGCAGTTGCACGGCAGCGACCAAGGCAGCGGTCAGTTGCAGCAACACCAGGCCGATGGGCACAGGTCGCTCGGCTAGGTGTAACGCCAGGCAGGCGAGGCAGGAGACCACGCTGATGCCTGCCGTGGCCCAGCACAGACTGGTGTACGGGGCGCTGCAACGAAAAGAGGTCATCAAGCGTGGGAACATAGGTAGGGGAGCCACTGAAGTATTGCTGATGGAGGCCTTGCACATTACTGCTCAGAGGCTTTTGCGCCGTACTTTCGATGTTTTTTCGACCACGTGTTCATTCAACCTTGCGTCAAGTTGAAGCGTTTCGGTGGGGCATACTACCACCTCGAATTCCTGCGGTCGCCGCCGAATACGACTTCCTCAAGGCAAAGCTTATTGTGGTGAACTAGTACGGGCACCGACGGACTTGCTTGGTTGAGGCTATTTCCTACAACTTTGTAAATCGAAGCTACAACTTTCAGTTTCATCAAAGTTGCACTTCTGGCATGCAACTGCGCGATGGCAATTTGCCCTACGGCTTGTCGCTGAGATCGGGCTGCTGACAGTCAAGCGCTGCGCCTTCATCTGTGACGCAGGCTAATGCCAGAGAAGGTCGAGCCGCATTGGCCAGTTCGCCGAGCAACACAAATTGCTCTCCAGCGTCCAGGTCCAGCCGCCCCGTGTGCGTGTCCAGCAGCTCGAGCTGCCAGGCCAGGAGCCTCAGGCACGCAGCCGTAATGCGCAGCGTTGCGCGATGCAGGCACGCGCCTTGGCAACAGGGGGCCAGTATCTGCTGAACGGAGGTCGTGAAGTGGGCTACTTCAAGCAGCCCCAAACGCTGTGCGTCGTGTGCCAAGTCGCTTAACGCGGCGTCCAGGCACCTGCAGGCATCAGGGTCATTTTCGATGAGCTCAAGATGCTGCAAGCAGTCCTCTGCTCTGTTGAGGCGCTTCTGGGCCCTCTCGCGAAAACCCCTAAGCGCCTCGCAGAAGGGTAAGGCACTGTCCATCATGGTGTCTCCATGGGCAGGACAGGCGGTAGAGACGGGCACGCCGTTACGATAGCTAGCAAAGCCTGACTCCATTCATGCAGTGAGAATGGCGTCACATTAATGGCTAAAGGATAGAGCGAACATCAGGTTGTACCTGATTGCCACTAGGGGTTTCCCTGATAGGCAAGAAAAAAACGGAACTTTTCAGCGTGTGCGAGTGGAATTAGGAAACCAGTTAAGCATGCTGTTAAAGTGATATCAAATTAGGCAAGGGTGTGGCGTTTCTTGGGGTCAAGATGCTACTCCGGCTGCCGATATACACACAATCGCGCACATTTTCGACATGAGCCTGGGGGCTTACCAATGGCTGGCATTCTCGACACAGTAGACCAACGCACACAACTGGTAGGGGAGAACCGGCTGGAAATCCTGATGTTCCGGCTGGCTGGGCGTCAGCTTTTCGCGATCAACGTCTTCAAGGTGCAGGAGGTGTTACAACTGCCCAAGCTGACACTGATGCCGCAACGTCACGCGTTCGTCTGCGGTGTGGTGAACCTGCGAGGCCAGACACTCCCGGTAATCGACCTGTCCCAGGCGATCGGCATGCGCCCCATTCAGCCAGGCCCCGACAGCACCATCATCGTCACCGAATACAACCGCTCGGTGCAGGCGTTTCTGGTGGGCGGGGTCGACCGCATCGTCAACCTCAATTGGGAATCCATCATGCCGCCACCGACCAGTGCCGGCCGTCAGCATTACCTGACTGCCATCACCAAGGTGGACGACAAGCTGGTGGAGGTGATCGATGTGGAAAAGGTGCTTGCCGAAATCGTGCCTTACAACGCCCGCGTTTCGGGTGAGAAATTGGCCGATCCGGTACTGGCGAGGGCGCGTGGTCGCGAGGTGCTGCTGGTGGACGATTCCAGTGTGGCCCTGGCCCAGTTGCGCGACACGCTCTCGCAGTTGGGGATGAAACTGCACGTTGCCAGCGACGGCCTCAAAGCCTTGCGCATGCTCAAGGCGTGGGCCGATGCCGGGGAGGACATGTGCGAAAAGCTATTGATGATCTTCACGGATGCCGAAATGCCGGAAATGGACGGTTATCGCCTGACGACCGAAATCCGCGAGGATGCGCGCCTGCGCAAACTGTACGTGGTGCTGCATACGTCGCTGTCCGGCAGCTTCAACGAATCCATGGTCAAGAAAGTGGGTTGCGACAATTTCCTGTCCAAGTTCCAGCCTGATCGGCTGGTCGATGTGGTCAAGCAGCGCCTGTTGCTGGACACCACCAACGCGTGATTGCGCGCCCTGCTGGGTATAAGCTGGCGGTTTGGCGATTTATGAGGCAGCAGGGATGTTTCTCAGTGAGCTCTACCGGTATCCGGTCAAGTCGGGGCGGGCGCAAGGCCTGCAGGTCTCTCCCGTTGGTGTGCTTGGGCTTGAAGGAGACCGCCGTTGGATGCTGGTCGAGGAACAGAACGGGCGCTTTCTGACCCAGCGCGTCTGGCCCCAGCTCGGGCAGCTCGAGGCAGTCGAGACAGGCGGAGTACTGTTGCTGCGGGCGCCTGGGCAAGTGCCGCTGAAGGTGGTGTCCCCGGCCGACGATGCCCCGCTGCGAGGGGTGACCTTATGGCGCGACACCTTTCGTGTGCCGGATGCCGGTGATGAGGCCGCCGCTTGGCTCAGTGGCTGGCTAGGCAAAGCGGTGAGGTTGGTGTATTGCCCGCAGCAGCGGGCCAGGTACCTGCCCAATGGCTATGGCACCGACCGGGACCGTGCCGCCTTTCCCGACGGTTTCCCGTTGCTGCTCATTGGCCAGGCGTCGCTCGATGAGCTCGATCGCCGTGTCGGCCGGCCCATGGACATGCTGCGGTTCAGGCCAAACCTGGTGGTGCAGGGGGCCGAGGCTTTCGCAGAGGATGGCTGGAAGCGCATTCGCATCGGTACGGTGGAGTTCCGTGTTTTGAAGCCAAGCGTGCGCTGCATTTTCACCACCATCGACCCTGCCACGGGGCAGCGCAGCCCTGACCGCGAGCCCATGACCACGCTTCGGACGTTCCGGGAAAAGGAAGGGGACATATTGTTTGGGCAAAACCTGGCCGCCGATGGCGACGGGCACCTGGAGGTTGGCATGAAGGTCCAGGTGCTCTGAGTTGTCGGGCAGCCGGACGCCGGTGTGGTCGGCGCCCTGGCTTGATCAGCCGCTAATGGCCTCCTTACATGTCGTCGAAGTAGCGCTCGTGCCAGTCCACCAGGGGTTGTGGCATGTTGAGCTTTTGTCCGTAAATCACCGAATAGGACAGCACGTTCTGAACGTACTGACGGGTTTCATCGAATGGAATGGACTCGACCCACACGTCGAAGCTCAGGTGTTTGGCGCCTTTGAGCCATTGCCGTACGCGGCCTGGGCCTGCGTTGTAAGCGGCTGAGGCCAGTACTCGGTTGCCGTTGAACTGGCTGTGCACCTGGCTGAGGTAGGCAGCCCCCAGCTGGATGTTCTTGTCCGGGTTCAGGACCTGTGCGGGCGAAGCCAGTGGGATGCTGAACTTGCGCGCGGTTTCCTTGGCTGTAGCAGGCATCAACTGCATGAGCCCGCTGGCGCCCACTGGGGAACGGGCATCCTCCATGAAGGCGCTTTCCTGACGGGTGATTGCGAATACCCAGCTCGAGTGCAGGCCGCGCACCTTGGCTTCGCGTACCAGGGTGTCGCGGTGCGCCATGGGGAAGCGTACGTCCAGGTCATCCCAGTATTTGGCCTGGCTGATGGTGCGGATGGCCGGGAAATACCAGCGCAACTCGTAACCCAGGCGCGCCTGGGCGACCATTTCGTCCCGGGTGAAGTGACGGCTCACGTGATACCACTCGCGGCGACCTTCGACGATCTGACCGCGGGCATGGAATTCGAGGGCGCGTTGGATGCCAGGTGTATTGCGCACCTTCTTGACCAGCTGTGGGCTGAGCACCAGGGGCTTGTTGTTCAGTTGGTAGGGGGCTTGCGCACGGTCTGCAGCCAGGAAGCCATAGAAATCGCGCTCGCGGGCAACGGCCTTGTACAACTGCGGGACTTGCGGGTTCTTCGGCTGCGCCAGCTCCAGGCTCCGCGCCTGCCAGTACTTCCAGCGGCTGCTCTGGGCCAGGTCGCCGCTCAGGCGCTTGGTGAGGGCATAGGCATCTTCCCACCGGCCCAGGCGCAGCAACAGGCGCAAGCGCCATTCACTGACGGTATCGTCCCGCAGTTCGGGGTCGTAGCGGGTCATGAGGTCAAGCGCGCGCGGGTCATAGCGCCGGGCCAGGGTCAGGCCGATCTCGCGGGCAATGGCCACTTTTTCATCGCGGGAAAAGTGCATGCGCTGGGCATAGTCGTCAAGCAACCCCATGGCGCGCTCCGGGTCCTGCCGTGCAAGGCGGCGCAGCCCGAGACTGACGACGTCCGAGGTCGCTTCGTCGGCCTGGGTGAAGCGTGATGGCTGGTTGAGCAATTCGGGTTTCTGCGCCACATCGATCAGCAGACGGCCTTGTGGCGCCAGCGTGGTCAGGGTCTTGACCAGGTTCTCGGCCAGGCCGTAGTTGCGTGCCTGGGCTGCAAGCTTGGCCCGCTCCCAGCGCTTGGCCTCCGTGAGCTGCCCCTCGGCAGCCCACATGGCGAACAACGGGTCGCAGGCAGCAGGCTGGGACTTGCCCACCGACCACAGCTTGTTTGCCGTGGCAAAGCCTTCGGTGCGCATCCCGTGGCTGAGCTGGTACTGGCCGTTCAGGCAATCGAGCTCGGTGAAGTTGAGCTTGGGATCGTAGTACTTGGCGAAGGTCTGCCACTCACCGCGTTCGGCCAGCCAGCGCAACCAGCGCAGTTTCATCCAGTTGGCCTGGGGCAGGTCGCCGTGCTTGGCCAGGAAACCCTCGATCTCCTGGTTGCTGGCAGATTTCAGGCGCGCGGTCAGTTCGTCATAGGCCAGATACGGTGTCAGCGGATAATCGTCGAGCGCCTGGGCATAGCGCAGGTACGGGCCCTTGTCGCCCTTGGCCAGCGCACGCTTGGCTTCATCATAGTATTGGCGTTGCACGGTAATGTCGGTGGCCTGGGCCGCGCCGGTGGCAGCGGTGAGCAACAGGCATGAAGCAATTTGTAACAGGCGGCTGCGCATGATACGTCCGGGCAGTTGAACCATGGGAAAGTGGCGGCGGGGCCAGCACTGTTGAAAACGATGGCCCTAGCTTAGCCGTTTGCGGATGACAGGTGAAAGCACTGCGCTTGTATCGGGATATTAAGTTCGACCGGGTGTCGCCGTGGGCGACGGGTGCAGGCCGTGCGGATGTCGGCGCAGGGCTAACTCAGGTAGAATGCGCGCCCGATTTATGGAGACGAACATGACCCTGCTCAAATTCAGCGATGTGTCCCTCGCATTCGGCGCCATGCCGCTGCTGGACAAGGTGTCCTGGCAGATCGCTCGTGGCGAGCGGGTGTGCATCATCGGCCGCAACGGCACTGGCAAGTCGAGCATGCTGCGCCTGGTCAAGGGCGAGCAGAAAGGCGATGACGGTGACATCTGGCGCGCCCCTGGGCTGAAAATCGGCGAGTTGCCCCAGGAACTGCCGCTGGCCGACGAGCGCACGGTGTTCGACGTCGTGGCGGCAGGGCTGGATGGCGTCGGCGAGCTGCTGGCACAGTTTCATCACCTGAGCCAGAACATCCAGGGCGATGAAGACCTGGAAAAACTGATGCACGTGCAGCACGAGCTGGAGGCCCGCGATGGCTGGCGCCTGCAGCAAGTGGTTGAAAGCACCCTGAGTCGTCTGCAGTTGCCGGCAGACAAGACCCTGGCGGAGTTGTCCGGCGGCTGGCGTCGTCGTGTACTGCTGGCCCAGGCGCTGGTGTCCGAGCCCGACTTGTTGCTGCTCGACGAGCCGACCAACCACCTGGATATCGGTGCCATCGCCTGGCTCGAGGAAGCACTGCGCGGGTTCAACGGCGCCGTGTTGTTCATCACCCACGACCGATCCTTCCTGCAGAACCTGGCCACCCGCATCCTCGAATTGGACCGCGGCGGCCTGATCGACTGGAATGGCGACTATGCCAGCTTCCTGGTGCACAAGGAGGCCGCGCTGGCCGCCGAGGAAACCGCCAACGCGCTGTTCGACAAGCGCCTGGCCCAGGAAGAGGTATGGATTCGCCAGGGCATCAAGGCCCGTCGCACCCGTAACGAAGGCCGCGTGCGGGCGCTCAAGGCGCTGCGCGTGGAGCGCGGTGAGCGCCGTGAGCGGCAGGGCAAGGCCAACATTCAGATCGAGGCGGCCGACAAGTCGGGCAAGCAGGTCATGGTGCTCGAGCACGTCAGCTTCTCGCACCCGGACGGGCCGATGCTGGTGAAGGATTTTTCCATGGTGCTGCAGCGCCAGGACCGGATCGGCCTGCTGGGCGCCAACGGCACCGGCAAGACCACCTTGCTCAAGCTGATGCTGGGTGATCTGGAGCCCACTTCGGGCAAGATCGAGCGCGGCACCAAGCTTGAGGTCGCCTATTTCGACCAGATGCGCCATCAGCTGGACCTGGAAAAGACCGTCATCGACAACCTCGCCGAGGGCCGAGACTTCATCGAGATCGAAGGGCAGAACCGGCATGTGCTGAGCTACCTGGGCGACTTCCTGTTCAGTCCGCAGCGGGCCCGCACCCCGGTCAAGGCATTGTCCGGCGGCGAACGTGCGCGCCTGCTGCTGGCCAAGCTGTTCAGCAAGCCGGCCAACCTGCTGGTGCTCGACGAACCCACCAACGACCTGGACGTGGAAACCCTCGAGCTGCTCGAAGAGGTGCTCTCCAACTACAAGGGTACCGTGCTGATGGTCAGCCACGACCGGGCGTTTCTCGACAACGTCGTGACTAGCACCCTGGTGTTCGAGGGCGATGGCTTGGTTCGCGAGTACGTGGGCGGTTACGAAGACTGGATTCGTCAGGGCGGTTCGCCAAAGCTGCTCGGCGTTACGGAGAGTAAAGGCGGCAAGTCGGCGCTCAACAGTGCGGTGGTGGAGAAGGTCGAGGCCAAGCCGCAAGCCGTCGCTGCGCCAGTGGCCGAGGAATCGAAGAAAAAGCTCAGCTACAAGCTTCAGCGTGAGCTGGAGATGCTGCCGGGGCAGATCGACGCGCTGGAACAGCGCATGGCCCAGGCTCAGGAAGAGGTGAGCGCGGTCGGTTTCTACCAGCGTCCGATCGCAGAGACGTCAGCGGTGCTGGCGAACATCGAGAAGCTGCAAGGTGAGCTCGATGCCCTGGTGGAGCGCTGGGCCGAGCTGGAAGGCTAAGCAGGCAGGGCGTTGATCGCCTGCGCGTAGCGGGCGAGCCCGCTGCCAGGTGCCAGAGGGAGGATGCAACCCCAAGGCACCTGGCGTGGCCGCTTAACCCCTGGCGGTAGACAGGCTCAGTCCTTTTTCTGCAGTCGCACTGCCAGCACATCGCAGGGTGCGCCGTGCAGCACGTCGTTGGCTGTGGAGCCCAGCAGCAGCGCCAGGCCGTGGCGACCGTGGCTGCCCACGACGATCAGGTCGCAGTGCTGTTCTTTGGCCAATTGATGGATTTCCTGGCGGGGCTGGCCGTAGGTCAAGTGCGAGTCGCCGCGCTGGATGCCCGGATACTTGCTGAACAGGCGATCCATGCGTTCCTTGGCCTGATCGAACTGCTGCTGTTGCAGTTGCGACAAGTCCATCGGCACGTCGCCGCCAAACGCCATGGCCATGGGTTCGACGATGTGCACCAGTGACACCTTGGCGTTGGTAGGCTGGGCCAGCGCCATGGCGCGCTTGATCACAGGGTCGCATTCTTCCGTCAGGTCGACGGCGACCAGCAGATGTTGGTAGGTCATGAGCTGTACTCCAGGCAATCGCTATAGAAGAAGTATGGTCGCTTTCGGGCGGGTCATGCGTGAAAAATGGCTAACCAGCTCATTTGCAACGGTTTATGGGAGCTACTGATATGACGGTATTGCTGGTGGTGTCAATCCTTGCGCTGATTCTCAGCCCGCTTTCCTGGCTGCGCAACTCGCGCAATCAGAGTGAGCAGATGCGCCTGCGCCTGGAGGCGCGGCGCATGGGCCTGGCCATGCAGCTGGCGCCTCAGCAGTGGCCGCACTGGCTGGAAAAACAGCCGCCGAGCCCTTGCCCGCAATATCACCGGGCACGCAAGCGGGGGCATGTCGACAGCTTCAGCTTCTGGCAGATCAGCCCTGGCGTATGGTGGAACCAGTGGCGCGAGCCGTGCGAAGACCCGCGCTTCTTGCAAGCCCTGGCCCGTCTGCCAGCAAGCGCCTACAAGGTCGAGGCCGATGCGCGGATGATAGCGCTCTACTGGACGGAGCGGGGGGGCACGGCTGTATTGCAGGATGTTGCCTACGTGCTGGAGACACTGGCCTGACTCCAAGGGTGCTCGGCGGGCTGTCCATGGCGCCTGACACGCAGCGCAACGAGAAAGCGGCGATTCGGCGGTTCCCTGACAGGAACCGGTCAATCGCCGCTTTCTCGTTCTACCACGCCAAAAGGCTGGGCAGGCCGTTGAATTCACTCCGTCAAGTAACGCCTGGCGCTTGTGCCTGGATCAGCCAGACTGCAAGGGGTGCCGAGGCTGGCAAGGTGTGAGGATTGCCAGCATGAATGGCCAGCGATCAGCGGCATGATCGGTCGTACCCGGCTTGTGGAAAGTGACCGCAAAGTCGGCTTTTCTCCCCGTGGGTGCAGCATTTGACAATGCAGATCTTTTCGGAGAATGTGTGCACACCCAAATCAAACGGGCGTATGAATTGAGCGTTTGCATTGCACGCCACTCATTCATGCGTACGACTCGCGCGCTGACGGGTGTGCCTGGAGCAGGTGGCCATGACGGCTGCGGTGCTGCAGTGATCGGCGTGTACAGTTCAGCTTCCATATCTTGGAGATCAGTTGATGATTTACGAAGGTAAAGCCATCACGGTTAAGGCTCTTGAAAGTGGCATCGTCGAGCTCAAGTTCGACCTCAAGGGTGAGTCCGTCAATAAGTTCAACCGCCTGACCCTGAGCGAGCTGCGCCAGGCTGTAGACGCCATCCAGACCGATGCTTCGGTCAAGGGTGTCATCGTTAGCAGCGGCAAGGACGTGTTCATCGTCGGTGCCGACATCACCGAGTTCGTCGACAACTTCAAGTTGCCCGAGGCCGAATTGGTCGCCGGCAGCCTGGAAGCCAACCATATCTTCAACGCCTTCGAAGACCTCCAGGTGCCTACGGTTGCAGCCATCAACGGTATCGCCCTGGGCGGTGGTCTGGAGATGTGCCTGGCAGCGGACTACCGCATCATGGCCACCACCGCGCGCATCGGCCTGCCCGAAGTGAAGCTGGGCATCTATCCAGGCTTTGGTGGCACAGTGCGTCTGCCGCGCCTGATCGGCTCGGACAACGCCGTCGAGTGGATTGCCGCGGGCAAGGAAAACAGTGCCCAAGACGCCCTGAAAGTCGGTGCCGTCGATGCCGTGGTAGTGCCTGAGTTGCTCATGGCCGGTGCCCTGGACCTGATCAAGCGCGCCATCAGTGGCGAGCTGGACTACAAGGCCAAGCGCCAGCCCAAGCTCGAGAAGCTCAAGCTCAATGCCATCGAGCAGATGATGGCCTTCGAAACCGCCAAAGGTTTCGTCGCTGGGCAGGCCGGCCCTAATTACCCAGCGCCTGTCGAGGCGATCAAGTCCATCCAGAAAGCGGCCAACTTCGGTCGCGACAAGGCACTTGAAATCGAAGCGGCAGGCTTTGCCAAGCTGGCCAAGACGTCGGTTGCACAGAGCCTCATCGGCTTGTTCCTGAACGATCAGGAACTCAAGCGCAAGGCCAAGGCCCACGACGAGATTGCCCGTGACGTCAAGCAGGCGGCCGTGCTGGGCGCCGGTATCATGGGCGGCGGCATCGCCTATCAGTCGGCGGTCAAGGGCACGCCGATCCTGATGAAAGATATTCGCGAAGAGGCCATCGAGCTTGGGTTGAACGAAGCGTCCAAGCTGCTGGGCAATCGGGTCGAGAAAGGTCGGCTGACACCGGCCAAGATGGCCGAGGCGCTCAACGCGATTCGTCCGACCCTGTCGTACGGCGATTTCGCCCACGTGGACATCGTGGTCGAGGCCGTGGTTGAAAACCCCAAGGTCAAGCAGGCCGTGCTTGCCGAGGTGGAAGGGCAGGTGAGGGAGGATGCGATTCTGGCATCCAATACCTCGACCATTTCCATCAATCTGCTGGCAAAAGCGCTGAAGCGCCCGGAAAACTTCGTGGGCATGCACTTCTTCAACCCGGTGCACATGATGCCGTTGGTGGAAGTGATCCGTGGCGAAAAATCCAGCGAAGTGGCAGTCGCTACCACCGTCGCTTACGCCAAGAAAATGGGCAAGAACCCAATCGTGGTCAACGACTGCCCAGGGTTCTTGGTCAACCGTGTCCTGTTCCCGTACTTCGGCGGCTTCGCCAGGCTGGTTAGCGCGGGGGTGGACTTCGTGCGCATCGACAAGGTCATGGAAAAATTCGGCTGGCCCATGGGCCCGGCGTACCTGATGGACGTGGTGGGCATCGACACCGGGCATCATGGCCGTGACGTCATGGCCGAGGGCTTCCCCGATCGCATGAAGGACGAGCGCCGCTCGGCCATCGACGCCTTGTACGATGCCAACCGCCTGGGCCAGAAGAACGGCAAGGGCTTCTACGCCTATGAAACCGACAAGCGTGGCAAGCCGAAGAAAGTCGCCGATGCCGGCGTGCTTGAGGTACTCAAGCCCATCGTGTACGAGCAGCGTGAAGTCAGTGACGAGGACATCGTCAACTGGATGATGATCCCGCTGTGCCTGGAAACCGTTCGCTGCCTTGAAGATGGCATCGTCGAGACGGCCGCCGAGGCGGACATGGGCCTGGTCTACGGCATTGGCTTCCCACCCTTCCGTGGCGGCGCGCTGCGCTACATCGATACCTTGGGTGTAGCCGAATTCGTCGCCCTGGCCGATCGCTATGCCGACCTGGGGCCGCTGTACCACCCGACCGCCAAGCTGCGTGAGATGGCCAAGACGGGCCAGCGCTTCTTCAACTGAGCGGTCAACGAGCTAGAGCGAGAGATTTGATATGAGCCTTAATCCAAGAGACGTGGTGATCGTCGACTTCGGTCGCACGCCAATGGGCCGCTCCAAGGGTGGCATGCACCGCAATACCCGTGCCGAAGACATGTCGGCGCACCTGATCAGCAAGTTGCTTGAGCGCAACGACAAGGTCGATCCCAAGGAAGTCGAGGATGTGATCTGGGGCTGTGTGAACCAGACCCTGGAGCAGGGCTGGAACATCGCCCGCATGGCCTCGTTGATGACCCAGATCCCGCACACCTCTGCGGCGCAGACCGTCAGCCGGCTGTGCGGCTCGTCGATGAGCGCACTGCACACCGCCGCCCAGGCGATCATGACTGGCAATGGCGACGTGTTCGTGATTGGCGGCGTCGAGCACATGGGGCACGTGAGCATGATGCATGGCGTAGACCCCAACCCACACCTGGCGCTGCATGCGGCCAAGGCCTCGGGCATGATGGGCCTGACGGCCGAGATGCTGGGCAAGATGCACGGCATCACGCGTGAACAGCAGGATCAGTTCGGCGTGCGCTCGCACCAGCTGGCGCACAAGGCCACCATCGAGGGCAAGTTCAAGGACGAGATCATCCCCATGCAGGGGTATGACGAGAACGGTTTCCTGAAAGTGTTCGACTTCGACGAAACCATTCGTCCGGAAACCACCCTCGAGGGCCTGGCGTCGCTCAAGCCGGCCTTCAACCCCAAAGGCGGAACCGTGACCGCAGGTACTTCTTCCCAGATCACCGACGGTGCCTCGTGCATGATCGTGATGTCAGGCCAGCGTGCGATGGACCTGGGTATCGAGCCTCTGGCGGTCATTCGGGCCATGGCAGTGGCGGGCGTCGACCCCGCGATCATGGGCTACGGCCCAGTACCGGCCACCCAGAAAGCCCTCAAGCGCGCGGGCTTGAGCATGGCCGACATCGACTTCATCGAACTCAACGAGGCGTTCGCCGCACAGGCGCTGCCTGTGTTGAAAGACTTGAAAGTGCTCGACAAGATGAATGAGAAGGTTAACCTGCACGGCGGCGCGATCGCCTTGGGTCACCCGTTTGGTTGCTCCGGGGCGCGTATTTCCGGCACCCTGCTCAACGTCATGAAGCAAAATGGCGGCACGCTGGGGGTTGCGACCATGTGCGTCGGCCTTGGCCAAGGTATCACCACTGTCTTTGAACGCGTCTAAGGCGCAGGAGAAGGACAGCAACCGGGGCCTCGTGCCCCGGTTTTGTTTTTTGGGTTTCGATGGCATCAGGAGGTAGACGACATGCAGATCCAGCCAGGTGTGTACCGGCATTACAAGGGCCCGGAGTACCGCGTGTTCAGTGTTGCGCGGCACTCCGAGAGCGAGGAGTGGATGGTGTTCTACCAATGCCTGTATGGTGATTACAGCTTCTGGGTGCGCCCGCTGTCGATGTTCCGCGAGTCGGTGGAAGTCGATGGCGAACAGGTGCCCCGCTTTGCGTTGATCAAGGCCGAAGAAGGGCTTTGCGGGATGTCGGACAAGTCGCAGGCGTGATGTTCTGAACTTGACCTCGCAGTTTTGCCACTATATATAGCGGTGCCGCGTCTGGTACCTGACGTGTTTTCAATCTTCAGATTCAGGAATACTCCGATCCATGGGCAAATCGCTGGTCATTGTGGAATCCCCGGCCAAGGCCAAGACCATCAACAAGTACCTGGGCAACCAGTACGTGGTGAAGTCGAGTATCGGCCATATCCGAGACCTTCCCACCAGCGGTTCGGCTAGCGCGAGCAAAGAGCCGGCCGCCAAGCGTGGCAAGGCGGCGGGTGAGGCACCGGCCCTTTCGCCCAAAGAAAAGGCGCGTCGCCAGCTGGTTGCACGCATGGGCGTCGACCCGGACCAGGGCTGGAAAGCCAAGTACGAGATCCTTCCCGGCAAGGAAAAGGTGATCGACGAGCTGCGCCGCCTGGCCAAGGACGCCGACACCATCTACCTCGCGACCGACTTGGACCGCGAAGGGGAGGCGATCGCCTGGCACCTGCGTGAGGCCATCGGTGGCGACGACACCCGCTATAAGCGCGTGGTGTTCAACGAAATCACCAAGAAAGCCATTCAGGAAGCGTTTTCGCAGCCCGGTGAGCTCGACATCGATCGGGTCAACGCGCAGCAGGCGCGCCGTTTTCTCGATCGCGTAGTGGGGTACATGGTGTCCCCGTTGCTGTGGTCCAAGATTGCCCGTGGCCTGTCGGCCGGGCGTGTGCAATCGGTAGCGGTCAAGCTGGTGGTCGAACGCGAACGCGAGATTCGTGCCTTCATTCCTCAGGAATACTGGGAAATCCATGCCGATCTCGGCACTGCCAAGAACGCCAAGGTTCGCTTCGAAGTCGCCCGTGAAAATGGCGAGGCCTTCAAGCCGCTGAACGAAACCCAGGCCATGGCCGCGCTGGAAAAGCTCAAGGCATCGAGCTATAGCGTCGTCAAGCGTGAAGACCGCCCGACCAGCAGCAAGCCTTCAGCGCCCTTCATCACCTCGACCCTGCAACAGGCGGCGAGCAATCGCCTGGGGTTCGGCGTGAAGAAAACCATGATGATGGCCCAGCGTCTGTACGAAGCGGGTTACATCACCTACATGCGTACCGATTCGACCAACCTGTCGAGCGATGCGCTGGAAATGGCCCGTAGCTACATCGAGCGGGAATTCGGCAAGCAGTACCTGCCCGAAACCCCGCAGGTCTACGGCAGCAAAGAGGGGGCTCAGGAGGCGCACGAAGCCATCCGGCCTTCGGACGTGAGCACCCACCCGACCAAGCTCAGCGGTATGGAGCGCGATGCCGAGCGGCTGTACGAGCTGATCTGGCGTCAGTTCCTGGCCTGCCAGATGCCGCCGGCCCAGTACCTGTCCACCAGCGTGACCGTGGCAGCAGGCAGCTTCGAGCTGCGTGCCAAGGGCCGTATCCTGAAGTTCGATGGCTACACCCGCGTGTTGCCGCAGCAGAGCAAGCCTGGTGAAGACGACGTGCTGCCCGAAATGGTCCAGGGTGAAGCGCTCAAGCTGATGCAGCTTGATCCTACCCAGCACTTCACCAAACCGCCTGCACGGTTCACCGAGGCCAGCCTGGTCAAGGAAATGGAAAAACGCGGTATCGGCCGTCCATCCACCTATGCGGCGATCATCTCGACCATCCAGGACCGTGGCTACGTGACGTTGCACAACCGTCGCTTCTACTCGGAGAAGATGGGCGATATCGTGACCGAGCGGCTTTCCGAGAGTTTCTCCAACTTGATGGATTACGGTTTCACCGCCGGCATGGAGGAGAACCTCGACGACGTCGCCCACGGCGAACGCGACTGGAAGAACGTGCTGGACGAGTTCTACGGCGACTTCAGCAAAAAGTTGCAGACGGCCGAATCCAGCGAAGGCGGCATGCGTGCCAACCAGCCGACGATGACCAACATTCCTTGCAAGGAGTGCGGCCGGCCGATGATGATCCGTACAGCGTCCACGGGCGTGTTCCTGGGCTGCTCTGGTTACAGCCTGCCACCCAAGGAGCGCTGCAAGTCCACGGTCAACCTCGTTCCTGGTGACGAGATTGCTGCAGACGACGAGGGTGAATCGGAGTCGCGCGTCTTGCTTGGCAAGCACCGCTGCCCGGTCTGTGCGACGGCGATGGACGCCTACCTGCTCGATGAAAAGCACAAGCTGCACATCTGTGGGAATAACCCCGATTGCCCGGGTTACGAGATCGAAGAGGGCAGCTATCGCATCAAAGGCTACGAAGGCCCAAGCCTTGAGTGCGACAAGTGCGGCAGCGAAATGCAGCTCAAGACCGGGCGCTTCGGCAAGTTCTTCGGGTGCACCAACCCTGCGTGCAAGAACACGCGCAAGCTGCTCAAAAGCGGTGAAGCGGCGCCGCCGAAGATGGACAAGGTCGACATGCCTGAGCTCAAGTGCGAGAAGGTGGACGACACCTATGTGCTGCGCGATGGTGCTTCGGGGCTGTTCCTGGCTGCCAGCCAGTTCCCGAAGAACCGCGAAACGCGTGCGCCCCTGGTGTGCGAGATTGTTCCGCACAAGCATGAGATCGATCCCAAGTACCATTTCCTGTGCGAAGCGCCGCAGAAGGATCCGGACGGTCGTCCTACCGTGATCCGCTACAGCCGCAAGACCAAGGAGCAATACGTCCAGTCCGAAGTGGACGGCAAGCCTACCGGTTGGAAGGCGTTCTACGATGGCAAGACCTGGAAAGTCGAAGACAAGCGCTGAGGTCTAGCGTTCAGGGATGGGGCCGCGCGGCGGCTTTTCGTGAGCTGATGCCACGAAAGGCCGCAGCACGGCCCCTTTCATTTATGATGCAGCAATCCGCTTAGCCACCTGATGGGAGGGCGACACATGGCCCAGGAGCTCTATACCCGTACCAATCAAAAACTGTTCTTTGCCGGGCTGGCACTGGAATCGATGGCCAAGGCTGAACAGAGTCAGGCCATGAACGCCCAGGGGCTGGTGCAGGCTGAGCGGGAGTCGGCATTGTTTCATCTGCACGGTGCATTGCTTGGCCTGTGTCACGAAATCAGTGGGTACTATCGCTTGCCTGCGCTGGCAACCGTCGAGCAGGCCCTGGCCCATGACGCCTTCAACGGCATCGCCATACCAGAAGTTGCCGAGCTTCTGGAGCTTGCCCGGCAACGGGAGACCTGGCTGGCGCAGATGCTGGCTGCGTATGCTGACTTGTTCCGAGCGCCCGTGATGCGCAAACCACCCAAGACTGACGTCACCCAGCCGCTGATCCAGGCCGTCAGCCTCGATGAGCAGGTGCCTGCGCCGCTGTCCCGTGCCGAGCTTGAAGCGTGGCGCAGCAACCTCAAGGCGCTTGTCAGGCGTTTTCGTGATGCGTTGAGTGAGTGCTGACGGCCTCGAGCGCTGGTACAATGCTCGCCTTTCGTGGAGAACCGCCCTTTATGTCTACGTCTTTTCTGGAAATTGTCGAGTTGCCTGATGGCCGCATCGAACTGCGTCGCGCCGAGGATGAAGGCTCACTGGTAACCCTGGATTTCTCAGAGGATGCCAAAGTATTTCTGCAAGGTCAGCACGTCGAGGTGGCCAAAGCCATGCTCAGCGTGGGGGTACAGATGGCTGGACGGCTTGTGGATGGCGAGCTCGAACGTGACGAAGGGCCGCGCGTTCTGCACTGAAACGCGCAGTCGTGTGATCGCTGCCACCGGCCTGGCCGGTGATGGCGGCAAGCGTATCAGACGGATGAATGTGGGGCAGTCGGAAAGGCGTTGCGCTTTCCCGGCGATCTTTACTCGTCAGGATGAGCATGGCCTGGGAGCGGTCAGGCTGGTAGCACGAATGCCGCAGTGTTAGCCGAAACGAATGTTCAGGCTTTGCGCGTTACCCACGCTTGCTGCACGCAACAGCAACTGACGTGCATTGGCATTGACGCTCCCCAGCCAGCTGACCACGGTATGGCTACGGCCCAGGCGTAAGGCTTCACACGCCAACTGAAGGGGAGGCTGGTTGCCGCGCGGATGAAGCAGCAGAATGCGCTCGCGGTTTAGGCCAGCCCTGCGCAGCCAGGCCTGTGTCAGGCTCGACGGTGGCGCAATGAGGGTCAGCCAGCGCGTTTCGTCTTCTTCGCTGAGTTCACGTAGCACAGGTGCCAGCAAGGTATGACAGTGACTGGGGGCGCCGTGCAGTGACAATTCGCTGAACAGGTCGGGCAAGTCACTCTTGCGCGCCAGTTCGCTGGCCTTGAGGCCAGGCAGGACGGGCTGGGCGAGGAATGCTTCGAACAGCGGCAACTGGACTTGCTCGGTTGTATGGGTGAATGGCTGCATGACGCCTCCTGATTCAGCGGCGAATGACGCCGACGCTCAAGCCCTCGATCACCAGTTCCTGATCTTTCAGGTTGACTTCGATAGGGGCGAATTCCGGGTTTTCGGCCAGCAGCCAGACCTTGTTGCCTTCGCGCTTGAAGCGCTTGACGGTGACTTCGTCGCCGATGCGCGCCACGACGATCTGGCCGTTGCGGGCTTCACGGCAGGTATGCACCGCCAACAGGTCGCCATCGAGGATGCCCACGTTCTTCATGCTCATGCCGTGAACACGCAACAGATAGTCGGCCTGGGGGTGGAAAAAGGCGGGGTTGATGTTGCAGGATTGCTCGATGTGTTGCTCGGCAAGGATCGGGGCGCCGGCAGCAACGCGGCCGATGATCGGGAGCCCGGCCTCCTCGGCCTTGGCTTCGAGGCCGGGAATGCGAATGCCTCGGGAGGCGCCTGGCGTCATCTCGATAGCGCCTTTACGGGCCAGCGCCTTGAGATGCTCCTCGGCGGCATTAGGGGATTTGAAACCCAGCTCCTGGGCAATCTCGGCACGGGTCGGCGGAAAGCCGTTGTCCTCGAGGCTGCGCTTGATGAAGGCGAGGATTTCGGCTTGGCGTGGCGTCAGTTTCAACATGATCAGCGCTCTGTCTTTTTGTACAGTGACTGGGATTATATACAGTATTGGTCTAGCCGCAAGCTTTGGCAGTCTCTAGGTAAGCCGACTGGAGCAGATCACCTCGAGATCACCGCTTCACGACCTTGCGATGGCTTGACTGACCGGCCGGTCACGAGCGCTTGACAGATGTGGGGTTGAAACGTATGTTTCAAACACCTGTTTGTATGGCGGAGTGCTCGGAGTAGTCATGGCCCAATCGGAAACCGTTGAACGCATCCTCGATGCTGCCGAGCAGCTGTTTGCCGAGCGCGGGTTCGCCGAAACCTCGTTGCGGCTGATCACCAGCAAGGCCGGGGTTAACCTGGCGGCGGTGAACTACCACTTCGGTTCCAAGAAAGCCCTGATCCAAGCGGTCTTCTCTCGTTTCCTGGGGCCCTTCTGCGCCAGTCTCGAACGCGAGCTGGAGCGGCGTCAGGCCCGCCCCGAGCACAAGCCTACCCTTGAAGAATTGCTGGAGATGCTGGTCGAGCAAGCCCTTGCTGTGCAGCCGCGCAGCAACAACGACCTGTCGATCTTCATGCGGCTGCTTGGCTTGGCGTTCAGCCAGAGCCAGGGCCATTTGCGCCGTTACCTCGAAGACATGTACGGCAAGGTCTTCCGCCGCTACATGTTGCTCGTCAACGAAGCCGCGCCACGCATTCCTGCGATCGAATTGTTCTGGCGTGTGCACTTCATGCTCGGGGCTGCTGCGTTCAGCATGTCGGGCATCAAGGCGCTGCGGGCCATCGCCGAGACTGACTTCGGCATCAACACCTCCATCGAGCAGGTGATGCGCCTGATGGTGCCGTTCCTGGCTGCCGGCATGCGTGCCGATACCGGCGTCACCGACGCGGCCATGGCCAGCGCCCAGTTGCGCCCGCGCAGCAAAACCGCCAACGGTGCAGCTCCCGTCAAGGCATAACTTGGCCTGTTGCCAGCCGCAAGCGGGCTTTTCCCTGTCTCTATTGAAGGATTTCTCATGACCGTCAGCCTGCAAGGCTCCTTGATGGTGGATATCGCCGGCACCTGGCTGACCGCCGAAGACCGGCAGCTGTTGCGCCAGCCTGAAGTGGCGGGGTTGATCATCTTCGCCCGCAACATCGAAAGCCCGCGGCAGGTGCGCGCGTTGTGCGCCTCCATTCGCGCACTGCGCCCTGACCTGATCCTGGCCGTCGATCAGGAGGGAGGCCGAGTGCAGCGTCTGCGCCAGGGGTTCGTGCGCTTGCCGGCCATGCGTGCCCTGGCCGACACTGCCAATGCCGAGTACCTGGCCGAACAATGTGGCTGGTTGATGGCGACCGAAGTGCTTGCCGTTGGCCTGGACCTGAGCTTCGCCCCGGTGCTGGACTTGGATCACCAGCGCAGCGCGGTGGTGGGCAGCCGAGCCTTCGAGGGCGATCCGCTTCGAGCTACGCAACTGGCGGGCGCATTCATCCGCGGCATGAACGCGGCAGGCATGGCGGCCTGTGGCAAACATTTCCCAGGCCATGGCTGGGCAGAAGCTGATTCCCACGTAGCGATACCCACTGACGAGCGTAGCCTGGAGCAGCTGCGAGCGGCGGACCTGGTGCCGTTCAGCCGGCTGAGCGGTCAATTGGCGGCAGTGATGCCTGCCCATGTGATCTATCCGCAGGTCGACAACCGCCCGGCAGGCTTTTCCCGCCGGTGGCTGCAAGATATTTTGCGCGGCGAGCTGGGTTTTGACGGGGTCATCTTCAGCGACGACCTGTCCATGGCCGGTGCTCATGTGGTGGGTGATGCGGCCAGCCGCATCGAAGCTGCGTTCACTGCCGGGTGTGATATGGGGCTGGTTTGCAACGACCGGGCTGCAGCCGAATTGGCGCTGGGCGCGGCTCAGCGCCTGCGGGTCACGCCGTCGCCTCGGATCGCCAGCATGCGCGGTCAAGGCACGGCCTGCACCGATTATCGCCAACAGCCGCGTTGGCTGCAGGCGCTGGGTGCGCTCAAGGACGCGCAGTTGATCGACTAGCCGCTTATTGCCAAGCAGGCTGTCGGGACGCGTTCACCCAGCCAGTGCGCGTCCCGACAGGTTTTACCGACCCCGCTTGCCCGGCAAGGGCGCAAACAACGCTTCGATTTCCTCGTCCCCCAGTCGCCACTGCCCAGCCTTGCCTCCGTCAAGCAGGCTGGTGGCCAGCGCTGCTTTCTCCTGCTGCAACAGCTGGATCTTTTCCTCCACCGTGCCCCGGGTGATCAGCTTGAACACGAACACGGGCTTGTCCTGGCCGATGCGGTAGGCCCGGTCGGTCGCCTGGTTTTCGCTGGCCGGGTTCCACCACGGGTCGTAATGAATCACGGTGTCGGCTGCTGTCAGGTTCAAGCCCACCCCGCCTGCCTTGAGGCTGATCAGAAAGACCTGGCTATCCCCCGCTTGGAATTGCTGGACAGGGGTGCGACGGTCGCGGGTGTCACCGGTCAACAGGCTGTAGCGAATGCTGCGTTTTTTCAGTTCCTGCTCGATCAACGCCAGCATCGAGGTGAACTGGGAGAACAGCAGCACGCGGCGACCTTCGCTCATCAGCTCTTCGAGCATCTCCAGCAGCGCGCCCAGCTTGCCCTTGTCGCTCTGGTTGCCCTTGATGTCCACGCCCTTGACCAGGCGCAGGTCGCAACACACCTGGCGCAGCTTGAGCAGTGCGTCGAGAATGACGATCTGGCTGCGTGCGGCACCATTACGGGCTACCTCGTCGCGAACCTTCTTGTCCATCGCCACCCGCACGGCCTCGTAGGTGTCACGCTGTGCGTCGCTCAGTTCGACCCAGTGCACCAGCTCCGTCTTGGCTGGCAGTTCGGTGGCGACTTGCTCCTTCGTGCGGCGCAGCAGGAAGGGGCGAATGCGCGTGATCAGGTGGGTCAGGCGCTCGGTATTGCCCTGGCGCTCAATGGGCGTGCGGTAGTCCTGATTGAAACGCTTGAGGTCACCCAGCCAGCCGGGCATCAGGAAGTGGAAGATCGACCACAGCTCGCCGAGGTTGTTTTCCATCGGTGTACCGGTCAGGCACAGGCGCTGGGTAGCCTGCAGTTGGCACACAGCCATGGCGGCCTTGCTTGTGCTGCTCTTGATGTTCTGCGCCTCGTCGAGCAACAGCAGGTGCCATGGCTGCGCACGCAAATGCGCGAGGTCGCGGGGCACCAGGGCATAGGTGGTCAGGATGAGGTCGTAATCCTGCAGACGGGTGAAATGCTTGCTGCGTGCTGGCCCGTGCAGGGCCAGCACCCGAAGGTCAGGTGCAAAACGCTGCGCCTCGTCCAGCCAATTGGGTAGCAGGCTGGTCGGCATGACCGCCAGTGCTGGCGTCGTCAAACGGCCCGCTTCTTTTTCCAGCAGCACATGGGCAAGGGCTTGCAAGGTTTTGCCCAGGCCCATGTCATCCCCAAGGATGCCACCGGTGCCCATCTCCCGCAGTGCTTGCAGCCAGTTGAGCCCTTGCTGCTGGTAGCCGCGCAGGCTGGCGTGCAAGCCGGCAGGTGGGGCGACCTGCAGATCCCTGGCATCCCGCAGGCGGCGACCCAAATCGCGCACATGCTCCCCGCCTTCCCAATGCAGCGGCAGCGCTTCGATCCCGTTCAGGCGCGCAGCGTCTGCTCGGCTCATGCGCAGTGCCGTTCCGGCTTCGGGTTCGCTCATGTACAGCTCGCCCAAGGTCGCCATCACGGCCTTGACCCGGCCATAAGGCAGTGCCACGCGCAGGGCGGAGGCGTCGATCCGGCCGCGGTTGAGATCGATCAGCAGGTGCTCCTCGTCATTGCGCTTGGCCAGTTCGCTGGGACGCAGCAGTTCAGGGCTATTGCGCAACAGCTGCAGCACGATGGGCAGCAGGCTGTGCCGCTGTCCATCGACGACGATACCCAGTTCGAGGTCGAACCATTCATGGCCTGGCGTTTCATCGACGGTGGCGTACCAGTCCTCCACTTCCTGCAAGTCGAACGCGAAGTCGCGGTTGACATCCACCTGCCAGCCCGCCTCACGCAGCCGGGGCAGGTCTGTGCGCACGAACTGCAGCCAGGCTTCGTCGTCGGCGAGCAGGAACATCTCGCCCGCGCTGTCGGGCAGCGCCTTGCTCTGCCGGGTCGCGACCTTGAACCCCATGTCGCGCAGGACATTGCGCAGGGCTTGCTCAGCCTTGGGTTGACGGCTGATGCGCTGGCTCACACTGCCCACCAGGCGCGTGAGCGGCTTGTCGGTATTACCGCTGGCCGACAGGCCGTCGTAGTCGAACGACAACGCGGCGCGATGCTGCATCTGGCGCTGCATGCGGCCGGTCTTGGGCATGTAGGCGGTGAACTCCAGGCTCCCGAGCGCGAGGTGCGCCTTGGGCTGGATGTCATCGACGTGTTGCTCTTCGACCTCGGTCGGCGTCGGCACGGCATGGCTCAAGGCATTGAGCTTGTGGCTGAGTGGCACGACCAAGTGCTCCGGCACCTCGGGTGCGAGGGTCAGTTGCATTGCAACGTGGGGGTTGAGCCCATGTTCGAGAATACCGATCTCATGGGTGACCATGTCCAGGTAGTACAGCGGAAGCAACGGGATGACGCAGTTGGTTTTATCCCCGCCGGTGAACCACAAGCCACGGTACGCACCATTGTCCAGGCGCACCCAGCGAAACTCGCCCTGGCGCACCGGCCCGGGCACCAGTTGCGGTTGGGTGTCGAACAGGTACAGTCGGCCCGTGTCGATGATGCGCTGGAGCAACTCACCGCCTTCGGCCCCGGTCAGCCTGTAGCCTCGCTCCTGGCCGCCCCCCTGATTGAGCGAGGAGAGCAGACGCAGGATGCGCGCGTCTTCTTCGGTCACGAACTTCGGTCGGTCGTACAGGAAGTCGTAGACCGACTGCACCCGGCTGAAGCGAATGCCGTCTTCGGTTTCGGCGCCCTTGCGCACGACCACTGAGCAACTGGCATCGTCCTGAAGGCGCAAGTTGTAGCAGACCGAGCGCCCGCGCCTGTCTTTGCCCGGTTCGACCGGCGCGGGCGCTTGTTCGAGATTGCTGAGCCAATGTTGAAGCTCGGCTGACATCTTTGCAGAGGTGGGCTTGGCTATCAGTGGCGTGTCGAAGGGGTCGCTGATCAGCAGCAGCGCAGCCGCGCAGTGCTTGCAGTTGCGCGCAACAGGGCAACTGCACCGGCCTTTTACGAGCAGGCGCCCGGCATGCACGCTCACTTCGATGTCCTGCCGGTAGGTTTGTCCTGCACTGCCTTTGCACAGAGCGGAAAACCTTTGCCCGTTTAGGTACTCCAGCTCGGACATGCCCTTGCTCGCGTAAACCTCGCCTCGCCTCAGAGTGCCTGCGTCGAAACATTCGATCCAGTTGGGGTACTCGTTCAGCAGCTCGAAGGCATCCGGTCCATTGCGGCTCATGGGCTACTGCTCCAGCATGTCCAGCGATGGCATCTTGGGTGTGCCGGGTGGGGTGATCTTCAGGAGCATGGCCAGATGGCCGCCGTCCAGGTAGGTCAGTTGTCCGCCTTTCACATTGCTGTTGGCCTGGCGAAACTGCTCGCTCTGCAGCACGCTGCCGTTGCTGTCGAGCTGGTTGACCCAGAGGTTGGCTTCAACCTGGATGAAGCGGCCCTGGGTGATGCTCAGGTTGCCCTCGATCGGGAAATGGCCGAACTGCTCGGCACCCTCACCCAATGCGATGCGACTGGGCCCATCGCCTACCTGCTGTTGCCAGGCCCGATGCATGAGCACCGTGTAGTCGGCCGTGGCGCCCAGGCGCGTGGCCTCGTCTTCCAGGGCTGGGCGCTGCTCTGCGCTCTTGTCCAGCCGTGGCGCCCCAGCGCTCCAGTCTTCGGGAGCGAAGGGGCTGGTGAACGCGGGTACGTTGTTCTGCCGTACCAGGATCATTTCGACCTGGTACGGGCCCTGGGCGAATGCCGCTGGGGCAAACGCCACCAGCAGCAGGGTCAGACAGCGAATGGCGCGCATGGATCTTCCTTAGGCAGGCTTTGGTGTCAGGCGCTCGAACAGCGCCTCAAGGGTGTTGAAGCGCTCATCAGGCCGTTCCATTGGAACCAGGAAGCGGAACTGAGTGGCGCCCTCGAACTTGTAGCGCTTGGGCTGGCTCTGGATCAGCTTGATCAGGGTCAGAGGATCGACCGGCGTTTCGGCCTCGAACTCCAGCTTGCCGCCGTTGGGGCCGGCGTCGACTTTCTTGATGCCAAGTTTCTCCGCCTGCAACTTGAGCAGCGTCAGGCGCATGAGGTTCTTGGTGGGCTCTGGCAGAAGGCCGAAGCGGTCGATCATTTCGACCTGCAGGTCCTTGAGCCCTTCCTCATCGGCTGCCGAGGCGATGCGCTTGTACAGGATCAGCCGCGCATGCACGTCCGGCAGGTAGTCCTCGGGGATCAGGGCCGGCAGGCGCAGGTTGATTTCCGGGCCGCCGCCCAGTGGTTGCTCCAGGTTGGGCTGGGTGCCCTTGCGGATCGCCTTGACGGCGCGCTCGAGCATTTCCATGTACAGGGTAAAGCCCACCGCCTGAATCTGGCCGCTCTGGCCATCCCCGAGCAATTCGCCAGCCCCGCGGATTTCCAGGTCGTTGGTCGCGAGCACGAACCCGGCGCCCAGGTCTTGAGTGTTGGCGATGGCTTCGAGGCGTTTTTCGGCGTCGCCGCTGACCTTCTGGCGCGTTGGCGTCAGCAGGTAGGCATAGGCCTGGTGGTGGCTGCGACCGACTCGGCCACGCAGTTGATGCAGCTGGGCCAGGCCGAACTTGTCGGCACGCTCGATGACGATGGTGTTGGCGCTGGGCACGTCGATGCCGGTTTCGATGATGGTCGAGGCCACCAGCACGTTGAAGCGCTTGTGGTAGAAGTCGCTCATCACCTGTTCCAGCTCGCGCTCGCGCATCTGGCCGTGGCCAATGCCGATGCGCGCCTCGGGGACCAGCTCGGCCAGGTCGGCGGCGCATTTCTCGATGGTTTTCACATCGTTGTGCAGGTAGTACACCTGGCCGCCGCGCAGCAGTTCGCGCAGCAGCGCTTCCTTGACGGTGCTGTTGTTCTGTTCCATGACGAAGGTGCGCACCGACAGGCGCCGCGCCGGTGGCGTGGCGATGATCGACAGATCGCGCATACCCGCCACAGCCATGTTCAAGGTGCGCGGGATGGGCGTGGCGGTCAGGGTGAGGATGTCCACTTCGCTGCGCAGCGCCTTGAGCTGCTCTTTCTGACGCACACCGAAACGATGCTCTTCGTCGATGATGGCCAGGCCCAGGTCCTTGAAGCGCACATCGTCCTGGAGCAGCTTGTGGGTGCCGATCAGGATGTCGATCTTGCCCTCGGCCAGCTCGGCCGCGGCGGTGGCCACTTCCTTGGCCGATTTGAAGCGGCTCATCACCTCGACGGTGACCGGCCAGTCCGCGAATCGGTCGCGGAAACTGTTGTAATGCTGCTGGGCCAGCAGGGTAGTGGGCACCAACACAGCCACCTGGCGACCGCTGTGCACGGCGATGAACGCTGCACGCATGGCCACCTCGGTCTTGCCGAAGCCCACGTCGCCGCACACCAGGCGGTCCATGGGCTTGGGCGCCAGCATGTCGGCGCGTACCGCTTCGATGGCCGCTTGCTGGTCGGGGGTTTCCTCGAACGGGAAGCCTGCGCTGAACGTGGCGTAGTCGGCGGCGGGGTCGGCGAACGCATAACCCTTGCGCGCTGCTCGGCGGGCATAGATGTCGAGCAGCTCGGCGGCGACATCGCGTACCTGTTCGGCAGCCTTGCGCTTGGCTTTCTGCCAGGTTTCCGAGCCCAGGCGGTGCAGGGGCGCCAGCGCGTCATCGCTGCCGGTGTAGCGGGCGATCAGGTGCAGGTTGGCAACCGGTACGTAGAGCTTGGCGCCCTCGGCGTATTCAAGGGTAAGGAACTCGGCGGCCTGGCCGTCGATTTCCAGCGTGGCCAGGCCTAGGTAGCGGCCTACGCCATGGTCGATGTGCACCACCGGTGCGCCTTCGCGCAGCTCGGTCAGGTTCTTGATGACGGCGTCGTTGGCGGTTTCGCCGCGCTTGTCGCGGCGGCGGCGCTGCATCACCCGCTGACCGAACAGCGGGCTTTCGGCGATCAGGGCCATGGCCGGGTCGTCGAGCAGCAGGCCTTCGTCGAGCGGTGCGATGGTGATGTTCAGGCGTTCGCTGCCGGTGACGAAGTCGGTCCAGCCTTCGACCGTGTTCGGGCGCAGCTTGAGCCGTTCGAGCAGCTCGAGCAGCACTTCGCGGCGCCCGGCCGATTCTGCGGTGAACAAGACGCGGCCATCGAACTGGTCGAGAAACCCTGCCAATGCCGCCAGCGGCTGGTTGGCCTTGGCTTCGATGGCAAGGTCGGGCAGGGCGCGGGCGGCGAAGCGCTGGCGCCCGGCGCCGGGGTCCAGGTCATCGCGGCTGACCACCACCCTTGGCCACTGCTTGAGGCGTGCGAAACAGTCTTCCACTGGCATGAACAGCTCGGCCGGCGGCAGCAAGGGCCGGCTCAGGTCGCCCCGGCGGTCCTCATAGCGCCCACGCACGTCGTTCCAGAAATGCTCGGCCGCCTGCTCGACGCCCGGCAGCGAAAACACCTGGGTATCGGCTGGCAAGTAGTCGAACAGGGTCGAGGTTTCTTCGAAGAACAGCGGCAGGTAGTACTCGATGCCTGACGGGATGATGCCGCTGGCCAGGTCCTGGAAGATCGCGCTGCGGCGAAAATCCACGTCGAAACGCTCGCGAAAGCGTGCCTTGAACCGAGTGACTTCCTCTTTTTGCATCGGAAATTCGCGAGCCGGCAGCAGGCGAATGGAGTCGACCTTGTCGATCGAGCGCTGGGTCTCGGGGTCGAACGTGCGCAGCGTCTCGATTTCGTCGTCGAACAGGTCGATGCGGTAGGGCAGCTTGCTGCCCATCGGGAACAGGTCGATCAAGGCCCCACGCACGGCGAACTCGCCATGCTCATAGACGGTGTCGACGCAGCGGTAGCCACTGGCTTCGAGGCGGCTGCGCATCTGCTCCACATCGATGGTCTGGCCCACGTCCAGCACCAGGCTGCTGCCTAGCAGGAAGCGGGTAGGGGCCAGGCGATGCAAGGCCGTGGTAATGGGCACCACCAGGATGCCGTGGCTCAGCTCGGGCAACCGGTACAGGCTGGCGATGCGCTGGGAGATGATGTCCTGGTGGGGCGAGAACAGGTCGTAGGGCAGGGTCTCCCAGTCGGGAAACGGCAGCACTGGCAACTCGGGCGCGAAGAACTTCAGTTCCTGCTCCAGGCGGTCGGCGGCCTGGCTGTCTGCCGTCAGTAGCAGGGTAAAGCGGCCAGCGCTGCTGGCGGCCTCGGCGATGGCAAGGCTGAGGGCGGCACCGGGCAGGTTGCCCCAGGTTTGTTTGCCGGCGGTAGCCGACAGTTGCGGTAGGCGCAGAACTGACACGGGAGATTGCACTCCAAGCGTTTCGGCAAAGAGACCGATTGTACCGGTGACGCTGGCGGCTGTCAGGCTCCAATGGGGCAGGATGATCGATGTGCGTGACCTCGACAGGCGCTCATTGCCGGTTACGCATCGGGGCGTCATAATGTAGCCCCTTTTTTCTGTCCCTACATGTGGAAGGTTCCCGTGACTCAGAAGCCCGACCAGTGTCTTGGTGAGTGGATCGATCGTGAAGCCCTGGCTGAAGCGATGATCCCGCTTATCGGTCAGCTCTACCGCAACAACAATGTGGTGAGCTCGATCTATGGCCGCAGCCTGATCAACCGTTCGGTTATCTCGATCCTCAAGGCACACCGCTTTGCGCGTCATCGCCAGACCGACGAAACCGAACTGTCCGTTCACGAGACATTCCCCCTGCTCAAGGCCATGAGCGAGCTGAAGCTGGGCGCCGCCTCGGTCGACCTGGGCAAGCTGGCCAACAAGTTCAAGCTCGAAGGCAACGGCCGCAGCGCCGAGCAGTTCGTGCGTGAGGAGCTGGCCGACGTGGTGGGCCAGCAGAACGCCGCTGCGCGCAAGGGCACCGACGTCGTGCTGTATGGTTTCGGCCGTATCGGTCGCCTGCTGGCGCGTATCCTGATCGAGAAGACCGGTGGCGGCGACGGCCTGCGCCTGCGTGCCATCGTCGTGCGCAAAGGCGCCGAGAACGATCTGGTCAAGCGTGCCAGCCTGCTGCGTCGTGACTCGGTGCACGGGCCGTTCGATGGCACCATCACCATCGACGAAGCCAACAACACCCTGACGGCCAACGGCAACCTGATCCAGATCATCTATGCCAAGAACCCGAGCGAAGTCGACTACACCCAGTACGGTATCGACAACGCGCTGATCGTGGACAACACCGGCGTATGGCGTGATGCCGACGGCCTGGGCCAGCACCTGGCGTGCCCGGGTGCCAGCCGCGTGATCCTCACCGCACCTGGCAAGGGTGCCCTGAAGAACATCGTGCACGGCATCAACCATGGCGAGATCACGGCCGATGACAAGATCATCTCCGCCGCCTCCTGCACCACCAACGCCATCGTGCCGGTGCTCAAGGCCGTCAACGACCAGTACGGCATCGTCAACGGCCACGTCGAAACCGTTCACTCGTTCACCAACGACCAGAACCTGATCGACAACTTCCACAAGGGCAGCCGCCGTGGCCGCGCCGCGCCGCTGAACATGGTCATCACCGAAACCGGTGCTGCCACCGCCGCCGCCAAGGCCCTGCCAGTGCTCAAGGGCAAGTTGACCGGCAACGCCATTCGCGTGCCGACGCCGAACGTGTCGATGGCCATCCTCAACCTGAACCTGGAAAAGGCCACCAGCCGCGAGGAAATCAACGAGTACCTGCGCCAGACGGCCATGCACTCGGACCTGCACAAGCAGATCGACTACGTCAGCTCCCAGGAAGTGGTCTCCACCGACTTCGTGGGCTCGCGCCACGCCGGTGTGGTAGACGCCGAAGCCACCATCTGCAACGACAACCGCGTCGTGCTGTACGTGTGGTATGACAACGAATTCGGCTACAGCTGCCAGGTCGTGCGCGTGATGGAAGACATGGCCGGGGTCAACCCACCTGCCTTTCCACGCTGATCGGCCGTTCAGACGCTGAACACACGGGAACCTTCGGGTTCCCGTTTTCGTTTGGGCGGCCGGGCACGGGTGCTTGTACTCGCAGAGCGCAGGGGGCACCGAGTGACTCAACGCGACATTTCAGGGACAATGACCGCCGTTTGGCAGGTGCCTGAGCGGTTTTTTCGCCTGAGCAGGTAGTGAAAGGTGATCGAAAGCGGGGACGAGGATGATTGCCGCCAAGGAGAAGGTGGTTTATGTAGTGCGGGCGAAATTGGCCTACGACGCGACCAAGGGTTAATGTGCGCGCCGTTCACGCTTGATTAGACTGCACCCGATTTTTTCTCATGGCGCCCAGGCGGCATGATCGTGCGCCGCAAGCGACCGTGGCTTGCGGGCCAGTTCTGAAGGAGTACGCATGGCTGTCTACAACTACGACGTAGTGGTGCTGGGTTCCGGCCCAGCCGGGGAAGGTGCGGCAATGAACGCCGCCAAAGCAGGGCGCAAGGTGGCGATGGTCGACACCCGCCGCCAAGTCGGGGGTAACTGCACCCACTTGGGCACCATCCCCTCCAAGGCACTGCGTCACTCGGTGCGGCAGATCATGCAGTTCAACACCAACACCATGTTCCGCGCCATCGGCGAGCCGCGTTGGTTCTCCTTCCCGGACGTGCTCAAGAGCGCCGAGAAGGTCATCGCCAAACAGGTGGCCTCGCGTACGGGCTACTATGCCCGCAACCGCGTCGATCTGTTCTTCGGCACCGGCAGCTTCGCCGACGAGCAGACCGTCGAAGTGGTCTGCCCCAATGGTGTGGTGGAAAAACTCAACGCCAAGCACATCATCATTGCCACCGGTTCGCGCCCCTATCGGCCAGCAGACATCGACTTCAACCACCCGCGTGTGTACGACAGCGACACCATCCTCAGCTTGAGCCATACCCCGCGCAAGCTGATCGTCTATGGCGCCGGGGTGATCGGGTGCGAATACGCCTCGATCTTCAGCGGCCTGGGTGTGCTGGTCGAACTGGTGGACAACCGTGGGCAATTGCTCAGCTTCCTGGATTCGGAAATCTCCCAGGCCCTGAGCTACCACTTCAGCAACAACAACATCACCGTGCGCCACAACGAAGATTATGAGCGGGTCGAGGGGCTGGACAACGGTGTCATCCTGCACCTGAAGTCGGGCAAGAAGATCAAGGCCGATGCTTTGCTCTGGTGCAACGGGCGTACCGGCAACACCGACAAGCTGGGGCTTGAGAACATCGGCATCAAGGTCAACAGCCGCGGCCAGATCGAAGTGGACGAGGCCTACCGCACCAGCGTGCCGAACATCTACGGCGCCGGCGACGTGATTGGCTGGCCAAGCCTGGCCAGTGCCGCGCACGACCAGGGCCGCTCGGCCGCAGGGAGCATCGTCGACAACGGCAGCTGGCGTTTCGTCAACGATGTACCGACGGGTATCTACACCATTCCGGAGATCAGCTCGATCGGCAAGAACGAGCAGGAACTGACCCAGGCCAAGGTGCCCTATGAAGTGGGCAAGGCCTTCTTCAAGAGCATGGCCCGGGCGCAGATTGCCGGTGAGCCCCAGGGCATGCTGAAAATCCTGTTCCACCGCGAGACGCTGCAGGTGCTGGGTGTGCACTGCTTCGGCTATCAGGCGTCGGAAATCGTGCATATCGGCCAGGCGGTGATGAACCAGCCGGGCGAGCTGAACAACCTCAAGTACTTCGTGAACACCACCTTCAACTACCCGACCATGGCCGAAGCCTATCGGGTAGCGGCCTATGACGGTCTGAACCGGCTTTTTTGAGCGGCTCCGACCGGTGGCCTGAGCCGGTCGGAGAGACCGAATTCAACCCTGCCCGAGGGTGGTCCTGGCCAAACCGGGAAAGTCTGTAATCAGGCTGTCCACGCCAAAATCAGCGAGCCGGCGCATCAGTGCCGGCTCGTTGACCGTCCATACCGACACGTGCAAGCCCTGCTTTTGCGCTTTTTGCAGGCGTTCCGGGGTGCACAGCGTCCAGTTCAAGGCCAGCATCTGGCAACCATAGTTCTGTGCAACTTTCAGCGGGTCGAGCCAGGCGTACTCGGCCACCAGGCCGCGTTGCACATCCGGCACCAGTTCTTGAGCGGCGCCCAGCACTTCGCGTGAACTGGAGGTGATCGTTACCTTGTCCAGCAAGCCAAACTGCTGGGCCAGTTCGCGAATGGCCAGCACCGTGCTGGCTGCGCGGGTGCGCGAGGCGCTCTTGACCTCCAGCTGCCAGTGCTCGAACGGGCATTTCTCGAACAACTCTTCCAGGCGTGGGATGGGGCAGGGCTGGACCCAGCCCGGGCCACCCTGACGTGCGTCGAGCTTGACCAGGTCTTCGGCCGGGTGCTCGACCACCTTGCCGCGCTTGCCGGTGGTGCGCTTGAGGGTAGGGTCATGGATCACCATCAGCTGGTTGTCGGCCGACAGGTGCAGATCCAGCTCGCAGCGCATGATGCCGTGGGACAGGCACTGGCGGAAGCTGTTCAGGGTGTTCTCGGGCGCTTCGCCCTTGGCGCCGCGATGGCCATAGATCAGGGTCACGTTCGTTCCTTCAGTGAGAAAAATGGAGTCAGGGTGATGGGGCGTTCTGTTCCAGTTGCTGGCGTCTTTGCTGCTGCTGGCGCTGCAGGATGTAGCGGGCAAGCAGCTGGCGCTGGGCATCGACCATGTCGATGAACTCGATGCCGACCTCGAAGCCCTCCTCGGGCCTGGCCTCGCAATGGGTGATCTTGCCACGCAACAGCAGGCCATGGGCGCGTGGCATCAGCACCATTTGTACCTTCACTTGGGTACCCGGTGCAAAAGGCCCTGGCTGGACGCACTCCAGACCGCCTTCGGACATCACCACTGCCTGCGGTTGGCCTACCTCGCCCAGCAGGGTATGGGCGACCACGGCGCTGAGCACGTCCAGGCGCTTGTTCTGTACCCGCAGAAACGCTGCGAGGGTGCGGTCCTTGTCGCTGAGCTGGCGCAGCAGGTGCTGGGCCTCGAAGTCGGACAGGTGCAGCTCGCTGAGCAGATTGAACAGTGGGGAATCATCCTGCAACACATCTGGATCAAGGGCTTGGGCCGCGCTCAATGGGCTGATTTGAAGTGCGATCCGATCAGCAATGCGGTAGTATTCGCGGCGATCTTCTTCGTCTAATGTCGTCATGGCGAACCCATGGTAGCGGCGGTGGTCCGAGTGTAAAGCCGCCGTAGGCGCCTCGCCACAAGGACGTTCCCTTCCATCCGAACAAGCCCCGACATGTTCAGACCTCTTTTCGCATTCATCGGCACGCGTTATACCCGTGCCAAACGTCGCAATCACTTCGTCTCGTTCATTTCCCTGACCTCGATGATCGGCCTCGCCCTGGGCGTGGTAGTCATGATCGTGGTGCTGTCGGTGATGAACGGGTTCGACCACGAGATGCGCACCCGCGTGTTGGGCATGATCCCTCACGCCACGCTCGAGAGCGGCCAGCCCATCGCCGACTGGCCTGCCCTTGCCGAACAAGTAAAGCAGAATCCGCAGGTGGTGGCGGTCGCGCCCTTCACCCAGATGCAGGGTTTGCTTACCCATGACGGCAAGGTGCAGAAGGTGTTGCTCAACGGCATCGATCCGGCCCGGGAACGGGAGGTATCGATCATCGATAACTTCGTCCAGCAGGGCCGGCTGGACCAGTTGGCGCCCGGTGAGTGGGGCATCATGATCGGCGACAAGGCGGCAGCCAAGCTGGGCGTGGCCGTCGGTGACAAACTCACCTTCGTGGCCCCGGAGGTCAGCGTTACACCGGCCGGCATGTTCCCGCGCATGAAGCGCTTCACCGTGGTCGGCACCTTCCATGTGGGAGCCGGCGAAATCGACGGTTACCTGGGGCTGACCAACATCGCCGACCTGTCGCGCCTGCACCGCTGGAAGCCCGACCAGGTGCAGGGCCTGCGCTTGAAGTTCGATGACCTGTTCCAGGCCCCGCGGGTGGCTTACGACATCGCCCAACAGCTGGGCGACCAGGACTTCTACAGCCGCGACTGGACCCGTACCCATGGCAACCTCTACCAGGCCATTCGCATGGAAAAAGCCATGATCGGCCTGCTGTTGCTGCTGATCGTCGCTGTTGCCGCGTTCAACATCATTTCCACGCTGGTGATGGTGGTCAACGACAAGCGAGGGGACATCGCCATTCTGCGCACGTTGGGTGCCACCCCCGGGCAGATCATGCTCATCTTCATGGTGCAGGGCACCGTGATCGGTGTCGTGGGCACGTTGATCGGCGCCGTGGTGGGCATCATCGCCGCGCTCAACGTCAGTACGGCCATCGCCGGGATCGAGCATTTGATCGGCCACAAATTCCTCAACGCCGACGTGTATTTCATCGATTACCTGCCCTCGCAGATCCAGGCCCAGGACGTGTACATGGTCTGTGGTGCGGCATTGGTCCTGAGTTTCTTCGCCACCCTGTACCCTGCCTGGCGTGCGGCACGCACCCAGCCGGCAGAGGCGTTACGTTATGAGTGAGTCGCGCATGAGTGATAAAGCCGTTCTGAGTTGCCGCAACCTGGGCAAGTCCTACGACGAGGGCCCCGAGTCGGTGCAGGTGTTGTCTGGCCTGAACCTGGAACTGCACGCCGGCGAGCGCATCGCCATCGTCGGCAGTTCGGGGTCGGGCAAGAGCACCTTGCTCAACCTGCTGGGCGGCCTGGATCGCCCCACACAGGGCAGCGTGTGGTTGGCCGGCGAGGAGCTGTCGGCGTTGGGCGAGCGCGCCCGTGGCCTGCTGCGCAACCGCGAGTTGGGCTTCGTGTACCAGTTTCATCACCTGCTGCCCGAATTCACGGCCCTGGAGAACGTGTGCATGCCGCTGCTCATCGGCCGTACCGCTATCCCAGAGGCGCGTGAACGTGCCGAGGCGCTGCTCAAACGCGTTGGGCTGGGGCATCGCCTCAATCACAAGCCGGCCGAGCTGTCTGGCGGTGAGCGTCAGCGGGTGGCCATTGCGCGTGCGCTGGTCAACCGCCCGGGCCTTGTGATGCTGGACGAACCCACCGGGAACCTCGATCACCACACTGCCCAAGGCATCCAGGAATTGATGCAGGAACTGTCCAGTGCTTCGCGCACGGCGTTCCTGGTGGTGACCCACGACCTGAGCCTTGCGCGTCAGATGGACCGTGTACTGAAACTCGACAATGGCCACCTGGTGGCGATCTGACCGACCGAGCGGGATGACCCTTTCATCCCGCGACCTGTTTTGATTGGGTGTATTCGCACATGTTCAGACCCCTGCCCATCTTCATCGGCGCGCGCTATACCCGGGCCAAGCGTCGCAACCATTTCATCTCGTTCATCTCCATGACCTCGATGATCGGCCTGTCCCTGGGCGTGCTGGCCATGATCGTGGTGCTGTCGGTGATGAACGGCTTCCAGCGCGAAATGAGCTCGCGCATCCTGGGCTTGGTCCCCCACGCGGCCATTCTGGGCCAGCAGCCGCTGGACAACTGGCAGCAGGTGGCCGATGCGGCCATGAAAAACCCTGCCGTGGTTGCCGCGGCCCCGATCACCGAGATGGAAGGCATGTTGTCCTACAAGGGCGCCATGCAACCCATTCAGGTGGGCGGTATCGATCCGGCCGAGGAAAACAAGGTTTCGATCGTAGGGCGGCACATCGTTCAAGGCCGCTTGCAGGACTTGCAGCCTGGCGAGTTCGGCGTGGTGATTGGCGAGCTGACGGCCCGCCGTTTTCGCCTGAATACCGGGGACAAACTGACCTTGATCGTGCCAGAGATCAGCAGCGAGCCTGGCGGGATCACCCCACGCATGCAGCGCTTGACCGTGGTGGGCATTTTCAAGGTGGGCGCCGAGCTCGATGGCTCCCAGGCCTACATTCACATGGCCGATGCCGCGACCATGCAGCGTTGGGCACCCGGCCAGGTTCAAGGTGTGCGGCTGAAGCTGCATGACCTGTATGCCGCCCCGCAAGTCTCCAAGGCCATCGCAGCGCAGCTTGGCGAGGGCTACCGGGCAGATGACTGGTCCCACACCCAAGGCAGCCTGTTCAGCGCCATGAAGATGGAAAAGACCATGATCGGCCTGTTGTTGCTGATGATCATCGCCGTGGCCGCGTTCAACATCATCGCCACCTTGGTCATGGTGGTGAACGACAAAGGGCCGGATATCGCCATCCTGCGCACCCTGGGGGCAACGCCTGCGCAGATCATGGGGACATTCATGGTCCAGGGCAGCTTGATCGGCGTCGTCGGCACGCTGATCGGTGGGGTGCTCGGGGTCATCGCCGCGCTCAACGTGAGCCAGATCGTGGGCTGGCTGGAGCGCATCAGCGGTCAGCATATCTTCACCTCCGACGTGTACTTCATCAGCAGCCTGCCCTCGGAGCTGCAAAGCGGAGATGTGGTGATGATCTGCGCGGCAGGGCTGGTGATGAGCTTCCTGGCTACCCTCTACCCAGCCTACCGGGCTTCCCAGGTACAACCGGCCATTGGCCTGGCGGTTTGACCAAGCCTTTACCGGCCTGAGAAATCGAGCGTGAAGCGGGTCCACCCCGCCTCGCACGCCACCTGAATCCGCCCGCCATGGGCCTGCACGATCGAGCGCGTGATCGCCAGGCCCAGCCCGGCATGTTCGCCCCCGCCTTCATGCCTGGACGGGTCCACCCGGTAGAAACGATCGAACAGCCTAGGCAATGCCGTCGCCTCGATGGCGCTGCCGGTATTGCTCACGGTGATGCGCGGTCCTGTCGCCAGCGTGATCCGCACCTGTCCCCCCGTCGGCGTGAAACGCAGGGCGTTGTCGAGCAAGTTGGAGAGCGCCCGGCGCAGCATGGTCCTGTCGCCGGGCAGCCACGCCTGTCCCTCGCGTGTCAGCTGCACGGCCGCTTCTTCAGCAGCCAGGGCGTAAAACTCCAGTAGAGAATCCACTTCATCATGCAGGGCAAGTGGGGTGTCACCTGGTGTGAGTAGTCCCTGGTCAGCCTTGGCGAGAAAGAGCATGTCATTGATCATCTGCGCCATCGCCTGCAATTCTTCGAGGTTGTCGTGCAAGGCCTCTCGGTAGGTGTCGAGGCTGCGTGGGCGAGTCAGGGTGACCTGGGTGTGGGTCAGCAGGTTGGACAGCGGCGTGCGCAGCTCATGGGCGATGTCGGCCGAAAACGCCGACAGGCGCTGAAACGCATCGTCCAGGCGCTGCAGCATGGCATTGAGGCTGTCAGCCAATTGAGCCAGTTCGGCGGGCATTTGCTCCACGGGTAGCCGGGTGGTGAGCGAACGGGCAGAGACGCGTGCGGTGATGCGGCCCATCTGCCTCAAGGGCCGCAGGCCGCTGCGCGCCGCCCAGGCCCCCAGCAGGGCGGTGACCAGCGCCGACAGTCCGACTGTCAGCCAGATCAGGCGCTGCATGCCTTGCAGAAAATGCTGGTGATGGGTGATGTCGAGGTACAACACAAGTTGCGGCGAGGTCGCGCTGCCTGGTATCAGCGCCACAGCAAGGCTGCGGTAGTCAATGCCCTGCGCATGCAGCGTGTTCAACCCCGTGGAGGAGGGCGCCGGGGGGAGGCCGGCCTGGCTCTCGAACCAAGTGACGCCCCCACCCGAGGTGACCCGCACGGACAGGTCGGCCTGATGGCTCAGCTCCTCGCGCAGGGCCGGCAGGCGGGTTTGCAGGTCGGCCTGCGTGCCGACGTCCGTCAGGTGACGGCGCAACAACGACAAGCGCGAGGCCAGCAACTGCTGGTCAAGTTCGATGAAATGCTGCTCGCTGGCCTGATTGAACACCAGGCCCGCCCCGAGCGAAACCGCAGCGGTGCAGGCAGCGAACAGCAGCGCCAGGCGACTGGTCAGCGAAATGCGGCGCCTCACGATGGGCGCACTTCCAGCACATAACCCATGCCGCGTACCGTATGGATCAGCTTGTCCTCGTAGGCATCGTCCACCTTGGCCCGCAGTCGGCGGATGGCCACTTCGATCACGTTGGTGTCGCTGGCAAAGTTCATGTCCCAAACCTGGGACGCAATGAGCGCCTTGGACAGCACCTCGCCCTGACGGCGCAGCAGCAGTTCGAGCAAACCGAACTCCTTGGCGGTCAGGTCGATGCGCTGGCCGCCGCGCTCGACACGTCGACGAATCAGGTCAAGGCGCAGGTCTGCTACCGTCAGCAAGGTATCGGCACTGGGCGTGGAGCCGCGCCTGAGCAGGCTGCGCACGCGCGCTAGCAGCTCCGAGAAGGCGAATGGCTTGATCAGGTAATCATCAGCGCCCAGTTCCAAGCCATGTACCCGGTCCTCGACGGCATCGCGGGCGGTCAGGAACAGCACGGGCGTATCGATACCGGCTTGCCGCACGGCCTTGAGGATCTGCCAGCCGTCGCGCCCTGGCAGCATCACATCCAGGATCAGCAGGTCATGATCGCCCGTCAGGGCCAGAAACTGGCCTGTTTCGCCGTCGGTGGCCAGCTCCACCGTGAAGCCGGCCTCGCTCAGGCCCTGATGCAGGTACTGGCCAGTACGGGCCTGGTCTTCGACGATCAACAGTTTCATTGAGGCAAGCTCCGGCGGTTGATGCGGCGCGCCGCAGTGAGGTCCAGCCGGCGCGTGGGTGCCAGGATCATACGTGACCTGTGCGGCATTGAACCAAACTGACACGCTTGTAATGCAGCGGTCAGCTTGATGGCAGTCGCGTGGGCTTAATCTGGCGCCGTTCAATCCAACGCATGGGAGCCTCGATGTCTCGCTTTATCATTGCCTGCGCACTGACGCTGGCCAGTAGTTTTGCCCAGGCAGGCACCGCACACACGCTAGCTTTCGGTGAGCCTGCACCAGCCGAGGAGGCCACCCGTACGGTTGAAGTGCGGCTCAAGGATATCGCCTTCGAGCCCGCCAGCCTCACTGTCAAGGCAGGTGAGACGGTACGCTTCGTGTTGATCAACGAGGGGCAGTTGCCCCACGAGTTCAACCTGGGCGACAAAGCCATGCATGCCGAACATCAAAAACAGATGGTTGCCCTGCAAGCCAAGCTGTTCAATGCAGCCGCAGATGAGCAGGGCATGGGGCATGGCGCCATGAGCGGGCACGATCACGGTGCAGGTCATGGGCATGGCGGCGGTAACACGGTGCTGGTGATGCCTGGCCAGCGCGCTGAGTTGACCTGGACCTTCAAGGCCTCTGCACCCATCGAATTCGCCTGCAATGTGCCAGGCCATTACCAAGCGGGCATGGTTGGGCCGCTGACCATCGAGTGAGGGGCGCTGCAAGGCGGCAAGCAACAGGGTAGACTGGGCGCCCTACGCGTCATCCTGTACACGACAGGGTTACCCCAGCAATGGGGGCGCGCACCGTACGAACGCTAGCGTCCACTCCACACTTTCAGGTCAGTTCCAATGCACCCTGCCGCCGAACACTCCCCGCTGGGCAAGTCCAGTGAATACGTCGCCACCTATTCCCCGGAGCTGCTGTTCCCGATCCCACGCACCGCCAAATGGGCGGAGCTGGGTGTCACCGCGCGGACGCTGCCCTGGCAAGGTGTGGATTACTGGAACTGTTTCGAGCTGTCCTGGCTGCTGCCCTCGGGCAAGCCCGTGGTAGCCATAGGCGAGTTCGCCATCCCCGCCGATTCGCCCAACATCATCGAATCGAAGTCATTCAAGCTGTACCTGAACTCCTTGAACCAGACCGTTTTCGCAGGCATCGAGCCCTTGCAGGCGTGCCTTGAGAAAGACCTTTCGGCGGCCGCCGGCAAGGCGGTAGGGGTGAAGGTGAGGACGCTGGAAGAGGTCGAGGCCCAAGGCGTGGTCGCTTTGCCAGGCACCTGTATCGATGGGCTGGATGTGGCTATTTCCAACTATGCGCAGCCGCAACCGGAGCTGTTGCAATGCGACGCTCATCAGGTGGTCGAAGAGACGCTGCACAGTCACCTGCTCAAATCCAACTGCCCGGTTACCGGTCAGCCGGACTGGGGAAGCGTGGTAGTGACCTATAAGGGCAGGGCGCTCGATCACGCCAGCCTGCTGACCTATCTCATCAGCTTCCGCCAGCATGCGGATTTCCATGAACAATGCGTCGAGCGCATTTACCTGGACCTGAAGAATCTCTTGCAGCCTGAGCACTTGACCGTTTATGCCCGGTATGTGCGCCGGGGTGGCCTGGATATCAACCCCTACCGCAGCATGGGGGAAATCGTCGTGAGCAATGGGCGCCTGGCCAGGCAGTGACCGCCGCCGGGGTGCGCCTGCGTTGAACCGCACCCGACCCTGACAACAGGCCGCGTGCTGTTCGACCCTGGACGCAGTGCGGGTCATGGCAGGCCACTGCGCTACGCTGTGTGCGCAGCAGCCCGAGCCGTATGCCTCAGATACCCATGCTGTGCAGCGAGTTGGCAATGCTGCGCAGGGTGGCCGTCAGGTCAGGGTGGTCGGCTTCAAATCGCTCCACGGCAAGGTTCACACCGTCGGCCAGGTTGTTGTCAGGCGTGGCGTTTTCCAGCTTCAGCTGCGCTTCGATTTGACGCGCTTCTTCATGGAGCGCAGCCAGCTCTTCGTCCGAAAGCGGCACGTTGCGATCCAGTTGCTCGCGCAGGCTGTTGAGGCGCTCTTGCAATTCGCGGGCAGGCATTGGCACTTCTCCATCATAGGTTTGGCAAGCCATGGACCTCAGCGAGGCGGCAAAGGTTCTGGCCTGTATTGAGCGTAAACCCTTCGCGTGGGATTTGCATGGCTGGCAGCCGCTGAGCTGTGTCCGTATTTTTCGCGCATTCGCTGGGAAGCGGTTCGTTTCATCCATGAGGTCGGCGAGCAACAGGTTCTCGTTAAATCTTGCTGCCATTGCGTAGCACCACTGACGTAACACTTGGTCACATTAAACTTCATGGATGCCGAAAGCTGTCTATCGGCCTGCAAAACTCTATACTGCCGCACTACAGCAGCGCGACCGTTGCGCTTGCGGCCGATAATCCTGATGGAGAAACACTATGCGTAGGATCGGTGCCAGTGTGATCGAACGAGTCACCCAGGCCTGTGTATGCGCCAGCATGCTGCTGGCGCCCGTGGCGGCTACTCAGGCCGCCACTGAAGAAGATCCCTGGGAAGCGGTCAATCGCCCGATCTTCCGCTTCAACGATACGCTCGATACCTACGCGCTCAAGCCGCTCGCCAAGGGTTACGACGCCGTAACGCCGCAGTTTCTCGAAGACGGCATCCACAATATGTTCCGCAACCTGGGCGATGTGACCAACCTGGCCAACAACGTCCTGCAGCTCAAACCCCATGCGGCAGGGGTGGATACGGCGCGCTTGATCGTCAACACCACCTTCGGCGTGGCCGGGTTCTTCGATGTCGGCACCAAGATGGGGCTGCAGCGCAGCGATGAAGACTTCGGTCAGACCCTGGGCTACTGGGGTGTGCCCAGCGGCCCGTATGTGGTCATTCCGTTGCTGGGCCCAAGCACTGTGCGCGATGGCGTAGCCAAGTACCCGGACACGTTCACCCGGCCTTATCGCTACGTGGACCATGTGCCTACCCGAAACTCGGCCTTCGCCCTGGACGTGGTGGACACCCGTGCGAGCCTGCTGCCGGCCGAGAAGCTGATTCAGGGTGACAAGTACATCTTCATTCGCAACGCTTACCTGCAGAACCGCGAGTTCAAGGTGCGCGATGGCGAAGTCGAGGACGATTTCTAAGGCTACCGCATGGCCAGGATGCGCAGCCCGAACGTGTGCTGCCCATCCGCCTGGGCCGCGATCCACACGACTTCCGCCGTGGCGTGCAAGCCTTCGAGCGAAGGGTGATCCGACTCCAGGCGCACCTGCAGCCGATCCCCGACCTGGAACGGCTGAGGCGCCTGTACTTGCATCCCGCTGCTGGACAGGTCGAGACACACCGCAGCGATGACCTTACCCTCGTGCACCAGGGTAACCGGCGTGTCGATGCGCATGCGGATGAAATCGCGTTTCTCGCTGTGGCTGGTGGCGTTATCGGGCATGCTGCATCCTTCCTGTGAGGTTACACCGTGAGGGTTTCTTATAACTCTCGGTCATTTGCCCTGTAAAGCCGCTCAAGCGTACCGTTCGATGCTTGAAACCCCTGGCGGATGGGAGTACCGTCTGCGCCTTACACCGCATATCTCGCAGTTGCCGGGTAGGCTTTCTTGCCCTACAACTCGCAGAACGTGCGACCTGTTCAGAATTCCCGCAGCTGTTGGTCTGCCTTGCCGGCTCGCTGCACAAACCCCAATCGGCGCCGTTCGCCCACATGCAGAAAACCAGTGCAACGCTGCTGATCATCGATGACGACGACGTGGTCCGTGCAAGCCTCGCCGCGTATCTTGAAGACAGTGGCTTCAGCGTTCTCCAGGCTGGCAACGGCCAGCAGGGGCTTCAGGTCTTCGAAGAGCACCAGCCTGATCTTGTGATCTGCGATTTGCGCATGCCGCAAATGGGCGGACTTGAACTGATTCGTCAGATCAGCGCCCGTGCACCGCAGATACCCGTGATCGTGGTGTCGGGTGCCGGGGTCATGGCCGATGCGGTGGATGCATTGCGACTGGGCGCTGCGGATTACCTGATCAAGCCACTTGAAGACCTGGCGGTGCTGGAGCACTCGGTGCGCCGTGCGTTGGATCGAGCGCACCTTGTGCTGGAAAACCAGCGCTACCGCGAGAAGCTCGAGGCTGCCAACCGCGAACTGGAGGCCAGCCTGCACCTGTTGCAGGAAGACCAGACCGCTGGTCGGCAAGTGCAAATGAACATGTTGCCCCAAAGCCCTTGGCACGCCGGTGATTTTGCCTTCGAGCACCAGATCATCCCGTCGCTGTACCTGTCGGGTGATTTCGCCGACTACTTCCGTGTGGACGAGCGGCGTATCGCTTTCTACCTGGCCGACGTGTCCGGGCACGGTGCTTCTTCGGCTTTCGTCACCGTGCTGCTGAAGTTCATGACCACCCGCCTTCTGTTCGAATTCAAGCGTGGCGGCAACATGCGCGAGTTCCAGCCTTCTGAAGTGCTCAGCCACATCAACCGTGGGTTGATCAACTGCAAGCTGGGCAAGCATGTGACCATGGTGGGCGGGGTGATCGATGAAGACACCGGGTTGCTGACCTATGCCGTAGGCGGGCACCTGCCGCTGCCGGTGCTGCATACACCCGAGCACACCCGCTACCTCGAAGGCCGCGGTTTGCCCGTGGGGCTGTTCGAGGAGGCCCGCTACCAGGACCTGGTGGTTGAACTGCCACCACGTTTCAGCCTGAGCCTGATGTCCGATGGCATCCTGGACCTTTTGCCAGGTGATACGCTCAAAGATAAAGAAGCTGCGCTGCCTGAAATCGTCAGGGCGGCAGAGGGTAGCCTGGATGGGCTGCGTCAACGTTTTGGATTGGCTACGCTAGGGGAGATGCCGGATGATATCGCCCTATTGGTGTTGAGCAGGAACCTTCAATGAGTACCGGTAGAATCCAGTTCGCCGAGCAGGACGGTACCTTCGTACTGAAATTCGTCGGTGAAGTGCGCCTGACCTTGTGTTCGGCGCTCGATGCAACGATCGAGCGAATATTCACCGCGCTGAATTTCTCGACCATCGTGATCGACCTGACCGAAACCGAAAGCATCGACAGCACCACCCTTGGCTTGCTCGCCAAGCTGTCGATCCTGTCGCGACAGAAAGTGGGCCTGCTGCCTACCGTCGTGACCACCAACCCGGATATTTCCCGGCTGTTGCAATCGATGGGGTTCGATCAGGTATTCAACATCGTCGACCGCCCCATCCCGTGCCCCGAATGCCTGTCTGACCTGCCATCTCAGGACCAGAACGAGGAGGTGGTGCGTTCCAAGGTGCTGGAAGCACACCGGATTCTGATGGGCTTGAATGAGTCCAATCGCGAAGCCTTTCATGACTTGGTGAGTGCGCTGGAGCGCAGTTGATCGAGTCACCAGGTTCTGGGGTCAAGAGCAGCCTGCCTCCTTCCTGGTAGGCTTTCTGAGGCCTATGCTGCCCGGGCGAGCTGTATGAACCTGTCCGTCGGTGGGGCGCCAGCTGCCTCCAGAGGGTCATGCCTTCGGGATCGGGTTGTCTTGCCAAGCCATGCAAAGCTTTTGTGACTATGGACTTGGCGCATCTGAGACAGCATGCAGGCCGCACGACGGCACCACCTGTAAAAACAACACGGGCGGGAAATGTCGAACAGTTCCCGCCCGCGAGACAACCTGAATTGGATCAGCCTTCTTCACCCATGACCTTCTCAAGCTTCTCCTGATCGCGCGCAAACTGGCGGATGCCCTCGGCCAGCTTCTCGGTAGCCATGGCGTCTTCGTTCATGTCCCAGCGGAACTCGCTCTCACTCAGATGACGCTTGGGCTCACTCGCATTGCCTGGCTTCAATACCTGCGGCAGGTCGCCTTGGTCTTCGCTCAACTGCTGCAGCAATTCCGGGCTGATGGTCAGGCGATCACAACCGGCGAGCTGTTCGATCTGGTTGGTATTGCGGAAGCTGGCGCCCATGACCACGGTGTCGTAGCCATTAGCCTTGTAGTAGTTGTAGATCCGCGTGACGGACTGTACGCCTGGATCATCGGCACCGGTGTACTCCTTGCCCGTGCTTTTCTTGTGCCAATCGTAAATCCGGCCCACGAACGGCGAAATCAGGAACACACCAGCGTCGGCGCAGGCCTGGGCTTGGGCGAAGGAGAACAGCAAGGTCAGGTTGGTCTGGATGCCTTCCTTCTCCAGCTTCTCGGCGGCGCGGATACCTTCCCAGGTGGACGCCAGCTTGATCAGCACACGGTCCCGGCCAACACCGGCCTTGTCGTACAGCTCGATCAGCGAGCGAGCCTTGGCCAGCAGGGCAGGTTCATCGAACGACAGCCGCGCATCCACTTCGGTCGAGATACGCCCGGGGATGGCTTTGAGAATGCCGGAACCCACCGCCACCGCGAACATGTCGCAGGCCTGGTCCAGATCACCGTTGGCCTCGCCCTTCACGCGCGTGAGCAACTCGGCATAGGCCGGGATGGCGGCAGCCTTGAGCAGCAGCGACGGGTTGGTGGTGGCGTCTACCGGTTTCAGGCGCGTGATGGCGTCCAGGTCACCGGTGTCGGCGACCACGGTAGTGAACTGCTTGAGTTGTTCCAGCTTGGAAGTCATGGGCGTGCTCTGTCCTGTGCAATGACTCGACATTACCCCAGCCCCCACGGTCGCTCAAGGGCCCGGCTGTACGAGAGGTGAATGTTCGAGTACCCACCGTCCCTCAGGTTCCCTTCAGGCCGGGCCTTGCATCGTGTCGCGCAACCGGCAGGCGCCTGCGTGACACGCCAGCGCCTCAACGCCCCTGCAACAGCTCAACGGCCTGGTCGAACACGGCCAGCGGCTCGGCTGCCTTGTGAATGTCTGCCGAAAGCAGCTGACGGAACCGACGAGCGCCCTTGAAGCCCTGGGCAAGGCCGAGAATATGCCGGGTCACGTGATGCATCGCGCCCCCTGCCTGCATATGGGCCACGATGTAAGGCCGTAACTGCGCCAGCACTTCGGTGCGGGTGACCACCGGTGCCGTGCTGCCGAACAGCTGTTGATCCACCTCGGCCAGCAGGTAAGGGTTGTGATAGGCCTCGCGGCCCAGCATCACGCCGTCGAAGGTCTGAAGGTGGGTATGGCAGTCGGCCAAGGTTTTGATGCCACCGTTGAGCACGATCTCAAGGTCCGGGAAATCAGCTTTCAGTTGCGCGGCCACGTCATAGCGCAGCGGCGGCACTTCGCGGTTTTCCTTGGGCGACAGCCCTTCGAGAATGGCGATGCGTGCGTGCACGGTGAAACTGCGGCAACCCGCCTCGCGCACTTGCCCGACGAAGTCACACAGTTCTGCATAGCTGTCGCGGCCATTGATGCCAATGCGGTGCTTGACTGTCACCGGTGTCGAGACAGCGTCGCGCATCGCCTTCACGCAATCGGCCACCAACGCCGGGTGCGCCATCAGGCAGGCGCCGATCATGTTGTTCTGCACCCGGTCACTGGGGCAGCCGACATTGAGGTTGACCTCATCATAGCCATCGGCCTCGGCCAGCCGCGCACACGCCGCCAGGTCCGCCGGCACGCTGCCGCCCAGTTGCAGGGCCAGCGGGTGCTCGGAGGCATCGTGGCGCAGGAAACGCTGGGCGTCATTGTGCAGCAGGGCACCGGTGGTGACCATTTCGGTGTAGAGCAGGGTGTGTTTGGAGAGCAGGCGCAGGAAGAACCGGCAGTGGCGGTCGGTCCAGTCCATCATGGGGGCAACAGAAAACCGTCTCACTACCGTATCCATGGGGCTGGCCGCGTTTTCTGGCGTTTCGGGGGGCATTCGGAAATCTCTCGGTTACTACTGATGTAGAGCGCTTTTTGCTGACCGGTCACCGCAATCGTCCTCAGAGAGGAGGTCTGTTAGCCGTGTCTTGTGCTCAGTCCACGATCAAGCGCAAAAGCGAGAATTCTATCAGGTCTGCTGATCAAGAAGTTCCCGTTGACTACACCTCTCGGCCGTTAAACCTCTTGATCTGTTACGCCCGTCTCCCTCTTGCCAAGCCGCGATGACCTCGACTGAACGCCGTCCCCCCAGCCAGCTCTGACTCTAAACACCCCACAAGCTCAACAAGGTCAAGCGATGACGATCACCATCAACAGCTACACCACGGTCAAAAGACGCGAGCGCGTCCCACACGCCATCTTCGCCCACTACTGGCGCGACGTGCACGGGCCGTTGTGCTCCCGGTTGCCAGGCCTGGGCTTGTACATCCAGCATCACTTCTCGCGTAATCAGGACGCACACCTCTGGCCATTGGCCGAGGGTGTGGCAGAGATCGCAGACTACGAACTTGATGGCGGTGTGGAGATCGGCTTCAAGTCCGCCGACCAGCAGGAGCGCTTCAAGCAAGCCAGCCCTCTGCTGTTTTCGGACGAGCAGAACATGTTCGAGGAAACGCTGGCGTACGACCTGCCGCACGGATCAATGAGGGTGGTGAATCGACTGGCAGACGAGCGCCTCAATGGGCTCGATCATGCCGATCGGATTCACGTGCACATGAGTCCACGACAAAGCCTTGAAGATCTGCAAGCGTATGTGCGCGACAAACTCGCGCCGACGCTGGCGCAGGATGCATCGGTATTGAAAGTGCAACTGCACCTGTGCGCCCCTTTCCAGAACGATGGGAACCATCCACCGGCGCCAGACGTGGCACACACGGCCACGCCGGCGCGCGCCGAACTGGTGATCATGGAAGTCGCCTTCGGAAACCCTGTGGCACGGCGCCGGTTTTTCGAGGGGCAGGCGTTCAAGAAGACGCTGGCGGATCAGGCGCGGCATATCGGAAGTTTGAAGGCGTTTGCGGTAAGTGGTGTGTACAGCTATGTGTTCGATGGAGAAATGACCACGGCCGGGCTGCGTGGTAGCCGGGCGGCGGAGTTGATCGAGTATCTCGGCGCGATCAATCAACTGGAACCTGAAGTAGAGGCGGTGTTCAAGCGCGTCGATGCAACGGGTTAAGCTGCCCCGGCCTACAACACGCGCGGGGCATGCTCGCGGTGGATGCGCGGCTCGGCTCTACCGTCGACAGCAAGAGCAGGTTGTCGCTCAGGTGCCTGTTAGTGGTTCAGTTGGCGCCCAAGGGGCACTCCCTGCTCAATGCAACACCTGACTCAAGAACAACCGCCCCCGCTCACTGTCAGGTCGCTCGAAGAACACCGCTGGCGCAGCCTGCTCGACCACCTCGCCCTGGTCCATGAACACCACCCGGTGCGCCACGGTCCGGGCGAAGCCCATTTCATGGGTCACGCACACCATGGTCATGCCGTCCTCGGCCAGGCTGACCATGGTGTCGAGCACCTCCTTGACCATTTCCGGGTCCAGTGCCGAGGTGGGTTCGTCAAACAGCATGATCTTGGGTTTCATGCACAACGCCCGGGCAATCGCCACGCGCTGCTGCTGGCCGCCGGACAATTGGCCAGGGTACTTGTGCGCCTGTTCGGGAATACGCACCCGCTCCAGGTAATGCATCGCCAGGGCTTGCGCCTCGTGGCGCGGCAGCTTGCGGGCCCAGATGGGCGCGAGGGTGCAGTTCTGCAGGATGGTCAGGTGGGGGAACAGGTTGAAGTGCTGGAACACCATGCCGACTTCGCGGCGGATGGTTTCGACCTGCCGGGCGTCGTCGGTCAGTTCGACACCCTCGACGACAATGCGGCCCTGCTGGTGTTCTTCAAGGCGGTTCAGGCAGCGAATGGTGGTCGACTTGCCTGAGCCGGATGGGCCGCACAGCACGATGCGCTCACCTGGCTGCACGCTGAGGTTGATGTTCTTGAGCACCTGGAAGCTGCCGTACCACTTGCTGACGTTCTCCATCTGGATCATGGGGCGCAGGCCCGGTGAGTCCAGCGATTGGGTCGCTTGGTTCATCTGGAATACTCCTGGCTGGCGCGCAGCCACGCTTGGCCGGTGCAAGCGGGCGCACCGGCATTGGGAAGAGGATGTTCGTTCAGCGCAGGACGCTTTGCAGAAACTGCCGGGTGCGGGCCTGTTCAGGGGCGCTGAAGAGCTGCGACGGCGGCCCGGTCTCGATGACCTTGCCGGCATCGAAGAACACCACGCGGTCGGCCACTTCGCGGGCGAACCCCATTTCGTGGGTGACGACGATCATGGTCATGCCCTCGGCCGCCAGGCCCTTCATGACGTTGAGCACGTCGCCGACGGTTTCCGGGTCGAGCGCAGAGGTGGGCTCGTCGAACAGCATTAGCTTGGGTTTCATCGCCAAGGCGCGAACGATCGCCACCCGCTGCTGCTGGCCGCCTGACAGCTCGGCCGGGTAATGCCCGGCCTTGTGCTGCAGGCCGACGCTCTCGAGCAAGGCCAGGGCATGGGCCTGGGCTTGCGCCTTGGTTGCGCGCTTGAGCTTGACTGGGGCAAGCATCATGTTGGCCAGCACCGTCATGTGCGGAAACAACGTGTAGTCCTGAAACACCATGCCCACGTCCTCGCGCAGCCGGGCCAGGGCTTTACGGTTTCCCGCCTGGGTCTGATCGCCATCGCCCACCACCACGGTGCCCTTGGAGGGCGGTTCCAGGCTGTTCAGACAGCGGATGAAGGTGGACTTGCCCGAGCCGCTGGGGCCGATGATGACCACCACCTCGCCTTGGCGCACGTCCATGTCGACGCCCTTGACCACTTCATGGGTGCCAAAGCTTTTATGCAGGTCGCGCACCGTCAGGATCGTGCTCATAGGCCCGCCTGTGCCCGGGTCAGGGCTTGCAGGTTGAGGTCGGCCTCGCTCATGCGCGCGCGGCGTTGCTGGTTGGCCGTACGCTCTGCGCTTAGGCGCTCGCTGGCGCGGGCGAGGCTTGGCATCAGCGACCCAAGCGACGGGCCGCCGGCGGAGCTGCGGCCCTGCACGTTGCTGACCGGGTCCAGGCAATCACGCACTTTCTGCTCGGGTAGGTGCAGGGCATGACCCAGCTGCTCGAGGGCGCAGGCATCGACCATCTGGGTGGTGATCTGATGGGCCGGCAGGCCCTGGTCCATGGCCATGCGCACCACGCCCCCGACCACATGGTGGGCTTCGCGGAACGACAGGTCGACCTCGCGCACCATCAGGTCGGCCAAACCGGTGGCGGTGGAAAAATCCTCACCGGCGCGGCGTGCCGCCAGGTCGATGTTGGGGGTGGCGGTGCGCAGCACCAGGTCCAGCAGTTTCAGGCAGCGCAGGCTTTCTTCGGCGGCCTCCCAGAAGCCCCGCGTCCCTTCGCGGTTGCCGTCGCCGGTGTGGGAAAAATTGGTGCCCTTGATGGTCACGCTCGCACCCATCAGCAGGCCGACGATATGGCCACTGCGGCCCTTGAGGTACTCCAGCACGGTGGGGTTCTTCTTTTGCGGCATGATGCTGGACGTGGCGGCGACGCTGTCGGGGAAGTCGATGAGGTTGAACTCATGGGTACTCCACACGAAATAGTCCTGCGCGACGCGGCTCCAGAACACCGCCAGGTTGCTCAGGTGCGACAGGCTTTCGAGCAGAAAGTCCCGCGAGCCGATGGCATCCAGGGCATTGTCCAGGTAGCCGTCGAAGCCCAGCAGCTCGGCGGTGCGCGCGCGGTCGATGTCGAACGGCGTGCCGGCGAAGGCAGCGGCACCCAGCGGGCACTGGTTCATCGACTCCAGGGTCTGGGTCAGGCGCTTGCTGTCGCGCTCCAGGGCCTGTTCCACTGCGCTCAGGTAATAGCCGTAGGTGATTGGCTGGGCCGGTTGAAGATGCGTGTAGCCGGGCATCACCACTTCGGCGTAGCGCTTGGCACAGCACAGGGCCGTGGCCCGTACCGTTGCCAATTCGTCGATCAGGTCCATCAGCAGGTCGCGGCAGCGCAGGCGGTCGAGGGTGGCCAGGATGTCGTTGCGGCTGCGACCGGTGTGCAGGCGCCCGCCGATGTCAGCGCCGATATGCTCGATCAGGTGCGCCTCGTAGTTGAAGTAGGCGTCCTCGCGCGAAGGGTCCAGCTCGACCGCCTCTGGTCCTGCCTGCTCCATGTCCAGCACACCCTTGGCCAACACGCTGGCATGTTCGCCGCGGATAAGGCCCTGTTCGGCCAGCATCAGGATGTGCGCCTTGTTGACGTTACCCAGGTTCGCGAAGCCGCTGGCAAAGCCTTCCAGGCGCGGGCGGTAGATGTACTCGTTCACTTGCGGCGCAGTGCTTTCCTTCAGGCGCCGACTGACTTTGGATGCTTGCATGCTGGAACCTCTTCAATGGAAGTACGTGCCGCCGGACGACCCAGACGACGTTCGAGATAACGGCTGAGCCAGGTCAGCGCCGAACAGATGACGAAGTACACCAGCAACACCACGCCGTAGACCGCGAAGGCAGGGCTGACGCCGGTCATGACGGTTTCACGCTCGATGATGATCTGGCCGACCTTGAGAAACTCCCCCACACCCACCAAAGCGCCCAGGGACGTGGCCTGCACCAGGATCGTCAGCAGCCCGGTGTAGGCTGGCAGAATGGCTTTCATCGACTGCGGCACAACCACGTGCAGGTAGATCTGCCAGGGGCGCAGGCCCAGGGCCCAGGCGCTTTTCCACTGGTGCCTGGACACCGACTCCAGCCCGCCACGCACGATCTCGATCCCGTTGGCGCTGCCCCACAGGGTCAGGCCCACGGTGACGGCGGCGAACGGGCTCAGGTCCACACCGAACATCGGCGCACCGAAGAAGATGAAGAACACGTTGACGATCAGCGGAATGGAGCGAAACAGCTCCACGTAGGCATGGATCGTCCACCCCAACAGGCGGTTCTTGACCGTGGCCAGCACGCCGAGCACGGCCGAGATCAGCGTGGTGAACAGCAACACCACCAAAGCCAGGTACAGGGTCATCAACAACCCTTTGCACACGAAGCTCCAGTTTTCGAGTAGGAAATTCATGGTCGCCTCACTGCCGGAAAGGGCGTTGCAGGTGGGCAGACAGCCGCGCAGTCATCAACGCGAGCCCCCCCACCAGCACCAGGTACATGACGCAGATGGCCGTGAACATCTCGATGGCGCGAAAGTCCGTGGCGATGCGGTCCACCGCGACGAAGGTCAATTCCGCAAGGCCGATGGCCTGTAGATAGGAAGAGTTCTTCAGCAGTGAAATCGCGGTGTTGAGCATCGCCGGCAGGCTGGTGCGAAACGCGATGGGCATGGCGATCAGCGCGAAGTACTGCACGGGCTTGAGGCTCAGTGCCAGGCTCGCCTCGCGCATGCCGCGCTCCACCGTGGCCAGCCCGCCGCGGATGTTCTCGATCTGGTATGCACCGGCCCACAGCGACAGGCACACCACCCCCGACCAGAACAGCGACAGCCCAAGCCCAATGGCCGGCAGGCCATAGAAGATGAAGAACAACTGCACCAGGATCGGCGTATTGCGGATCAACTCCACGTACAGCGCCACTGCCTGGGACAGCACCGGGACCTTCATGACGCGCACTGCCCCGCCCAGCACCCCGATCAGCAGGGAACACAGGATGGCCAGGGCCGTGATGCGCAGCGTCATCAGCACACCGTCGAGCAGGGCAGGCCATTGCTCGATCAGATAATGGACGTCGAACTCCATGATGGCGGCCGATCAAAGTGCTTCGGCAGGCTTGGCCTGCTCGAAGACGCTGATGTAGTAGCTCTGGATGTTTTCGGGTACGAACTGCTGCACCCAGCCTCGGAACAGGTGTTCTTCGCGCATGCGCAATACCGCCGCGCTCAGGAAGTCGCGCCATTGCGCTTCGTTCTTGCGTACGCCGATGGCCGCGTCGGAGATCTGGAACGGTTGGCCTATCAGGCGAGCATCCTGGTCGTTGTCGGCGACCACCACCAGGGTCGCGGCATCGTGGGTGTAGGCGTCGGCGCGACCTTGGCGGAAGGCTTGCAGGGCATCGGCTGCGCTGTTCATGCGCAGGGTCTTGACGTCGGGCATGTGGTCTTCGAACCACTTGGCCTGCACCGACCCCTTGAGCGTGGCAAGGGTCTTGCCCTTGAGGTCGGCGATGGTCCGGGCCGGGCTGTCCTTCTTCACGACCACGTCACTGGCACCCCACCGGTAGGGCGTGGTGAAGTCGATCACCCGTTGGCGTTCCGGGGTGACGCCCAGCGTGGCGATCAGCAAGTCCACCTTGCGGCCCAGCAGCTGCGGCACTCGGTTTTCGGCGGTGACGCAGGTGAAGCTCACCTTGTCCTTCGAGCCCAGGGCCCATAGCGAAATCTGCTTGGCCATTTCGACCTCGACGCCAGCGAATTCACCCTTGTTGTCCTGATAGCCATACGGTGGCTGGTCGCAGCGCACACCCGCGCGCAGGTGGTCCGCCTCTTTGATGGCTGCTGGAACTGCTGGCAGGTCGGCGGCCTGAACGGTGGATACCGCCGCCAACGACACGCACGTCAGGGCCAGTGCAGCGCTTAGTTTTTTATACGAGAACGACATGATGCCTCCTGATTACCGGGCTGCATCGCGCCAATGTGCTGGAGCGATGCGTGAGTACAAGGGCAGAGCTGAAGTGACGCTGGAGCACCGGTTTTATGTGTGTTGTTGCCGGTATGCGCTCGGGGGTATCGCGCTGCATCGGGGCAGACGTCGATGTGGTTGTAGTTATAAAATCTGCGCGTCATGCAATCAAATGACAATACATCAACCCGTCATGCAGAAATGATATGGCCATCAATTTCAAGCAGATCGAAACCTTCCGCGCGGTCATGCTCAGCGGCTCCATGACAGCAGCGGCGCAGGCGCTGCATACCTCCCAGCCCAATGTCAGCCGGCTGATCGCGCAACTGGAGCGGGCCAATGGGTTCAAGTTGTTCGAGCGGGTAGGGGGGCGCTTGCTGCCGACCGATGAGGGCGCGCAGTTCTTCGCCGACGTGGAGCGCGCGTTCATCGGGCTGCACAGCCTGGAAACCTCCGCCGAGCACCTCAAGCGCGGGGGCACCGGGCAATTGCGCATCGGTGCGGTGCCTTCCCTGACCCATGGCTTGCTGCCCAAGATTATCCAGCGCTTTCGCCAGCAGAACCCGCACGTTCATATCTCCATCCACACCAACGACTCGCCGAACGTGGCGCACTGGGCCGCGACCCGGTTTTGCGACGTGTGCCTGGTGTCTTATGTGGCCGAGGACATGGCGGGCGTGCAGTCCCAGATCATCTGTGATGTACCGGGTGTGTGCATCTTCCCCAAGGAGCACCGGCTCGGTGCCTTGCAGGCCGTGACGCCCGCGGACCTCAAGGGCGAAGAATTCATATCGCTGTCGCACACTGACGGCTCGCGCACTCGGCTCGACCGGCTGTTTGCCGATGACGACCCGCGGGTGCTCAACCTGGACGCTACCCATGCCGCCACCGTGTGCTCACTGGTCGGGCTTGGGCTGGGGGTGAGCGTGGTCAGTCCACTGGTTGCGGCAGAGTATTTGCACACCGGCATCGACATACGGCCGTTTGCCCCGCAGTTGCGGTTCTACACGTATCTGCTGCGCTCATCCGACCGGCCGGAGAACGTGCTGACTCGACGATTTCGGGTGTTGGCGGGGGAAATGCTGGGGCAGGCGGCGCAGGCGTGTACGGCTGGCCTTGGGTAACAGGCTCGGTACCGCGCCTCATTGCCTCGGCAGCACCAGCGCTGCCTCTAGCCCGCCCGCCGCTCGGTTTTTCAGGACCACCCGGCCACCCAGGTGCTCCATGATGGTTGCCACGATCGACAGCCCAAGGCCAGCGCCGTTGGGGCTATTGCGGCTGTAGAAACGTTCGAACACCCGTGAGAGGCTCGCCTCGTCGATGCCTGGCCCTTCGTCTTCCACCACCAACTCGACACGCTCATCGTGGCCCCGCAGCGAGACCGTGATGCGCCCCCCGAGAGGCGAGTGCTCGACCGCGTTGGACATCAGGTTCTGCAATGCAATGCCCAACGCGCTGGCGTCGACGGCTACACGGTGCTCGCCGCCCTCTATTTCCAGCGAGGGCTCCAGCCCTTTGTCCAGTATCCAAGGGGTAAGCTCGGCCAGGATGTCGGTGACCACCTCGGCAAGGTCGACAGGCTCATGGGGGCGATGGCCGAGCCGAGGCTCCACGCGGGCCAGTGTCAGCAGTTGGTTGACCACTCGCGTCAACCGATCCACACCGCCCATCAGGAACGTCAAGGCCTTGTTGCGTTCGACGTCGTTGCTGGCAGCCAGTGCGTTCTGCGCATGCAGGCGCAACACCGCCAAGGGTGTTCGCATTTCGTGGGCCGCGTCGGCAATGAAGCGATGTTCACGGCGCAGCAGGTCCTTGATCTGCGCCAGCAGGCGATTGAGGGCAGCCTGCATGGGCTCGAGCTCCGATGGCAGCGGCACCAGCTGCAGCGGTTCGAGTGATTCGGCATGCCGCGCGCGAATGACGTCTGCCATGTTCTTCAACGGCTTGAGCCCCCAGCCAATGGCGGCCCATACCAGCACGGCAAGCGCCAGGGCCCCCAGCAGAAATGGCATCAAGGTGTGACGAACGATTCGGTCGATCAAGTCATAGCGCACGTCATCGCGTTCACCCACCCAGATCACCCAGCCTTTCTCGGGCACAGGTAGCACGAAGCCGCGCCATTGCTTGTCGTCGCTGGTGAAGTCGTAAAACCCAGGCCGCATGGGCCGCGGGTCCAGGCGAGGTGCGCTGGGCGTCTGCACCATCAGGGTGGCGTTTTCGTCCCAGACCTGGAAGGCCAGCTTGCTCTCGTAGGGATGCCCCACTCGGTGTCGGCCCGCCTGAGCCAGCGCGGCGTTGAAGGCACGGTACAGGTCGTCACGCGCGCCGCCTTGCACTGGCATGCTCATTACTCCCTGGAGCAGGCGTGCGTTCTGGGCAAGGTGCGCGTCGTACACTTCGTTAATTTCATGGCGGCTGTCGTGGTAGTTGTACAACGCAAGCAAGCCGGTGCCGATCAGCAGCAAGAGCATGACGCGCCACAGCGTGCGCTGGCGTAGCGACCTCATACCTTGGCCTCGACCAGGTAGCCGATACCACGCACGGTGCGTATCAGGCCATTGAACAGTTTCTTGCGCAGCTGATAGATGTTCACTTCCAGGGTATTGCTCTCCGGCTCCTCGTCCCAGCCATAGAGCAACTGCGTCAGGCGTTCGCGGGTAAAGACTTTGCCGGGCTGGGCGAGTAGCTCGTGCAGCAGCCGGTACTCCTTGGGCGTGAGCACCACTTCGGCCCCCTTGAAATGCACCTGCTGGGTTGCCGGGTCCAGGCTGACACCGCCGTGCTCGATCAGCACCGTGGCGCGGCCAGCGCTGCGGCGCAGCAGTGCACGCAGGCGTGCCTTGAGTTCATTGAGGTCGAAGGGTTTGACCAGGTAGTCATCCGCCCCGGCGTCAAGCCCTGCGATGCGATCGTCCAAGGCATCGCGTGCGGTGAGAATCAGCACCGGCAGGCTGTTGCCTCCCGCGCGAAGCCGCCGCAACAATTCAATGCCGTCCAGGCGTGGGAGGCCCAGGTCCAGTATCAACACGTCGAATGCTTCATGCTGCAAGGCGTGCAAGCCACTGACGCCGTCCTGCAACCAGTCAAGGGTATAGCCCTCCTGGCGCAAACCATCGCAGATGCCTTCACCCAACGCGCTATCGTCCTCAACCAGCAGCAGGCGCATGTCTAGTCCTGTTTGTCCTTGATGGTGTCGAGTAAAGCATTGATATCGGCACGCCGGCCCTCATCGGCCAATTCCCGGCCCGGCCTGGGCGGTGCCTGCAACGCCTTGTGCAGCGCAGCCCTGGCCTCACTGTAACGCTTCTGACGCACCAAATGATCGCCCCAGAAATAGTTGCTGTCGATGCCTGCGGGATTGATTTTCAAGGCCTGCCTGAGCAGCGTGTCGGCTTTGTCGTCATCCCCGAAGCCGATGGGCCAGCCTGGAACCTGGTCATACAAGGTGCCCAGGCTGGTGTAGGCCGAGCCTTGCAGGGCTTGAGGGTCGAGGGCGATGGCCTTTTCCAGGCTGGCCTTGGCGGCCTTGACCTTGCCTAGCGCACTCAGCCCACCGGTTGCGCCAGCCCAGCTGCTGTTGATGATGCCGTCCCAGATCAGAGGCTCGGGGGTATTGGGGTTCTGGCGGACGAAAACGGCCGCCTCGTTTGCCAGCTTCTCGAACGCGCCTGCGCGTTGATCCTTGGGCAACTGATATTGGATATGCGCCCATTGTTGCTGCAAGTCGTGCAGGTGTTGGGCGCCTGTCTGATCAAGCGCCCAGCCAAACGGGGTAAATGCCAGCAGGCTGGCCAGTACGATGGGCTTCATTTGCTCGGTTCCTTTATGTGGCTGCCGATATGGCGCCGAATCAAGGGCAGTTGTTTACGCAAGGCTCGATCCACCAACCCTGGCAGGATGCCGTTCAGGCGCACGAACATTTTCTCCGGCCAGCCCAGGTAGAGCTCGCTGCGCTCGGACTGGACCGCCTGGAGCACGGCTTTGGCAACGTAGACCGGGTCGTCCATGCCTACCTTCAGCGCCTGGTTGAGGGCGGTAGCGGCGCTGCTGTTCATGCTGGTGCGGGTTGCGCGTGGCGCGACGTACAGCACATTGACCGGGGTGTCGGCCAATTCACGGCGCAGTGCTTCGGAAAACCCGCGCAGCGCGAACTTGCTGGCGCAGTAGCTGGCATAGCCGGGGTAGCCGATCGAGCCGTAAGTCGAGCCGACGTTGACGACCAACGCCTTGGGTTGCTCGCGCAGAAGAGGCAAGCAAGCCCGGGTCAGTTGCAAAGGTGCCTTCAGGTTGATGTCCAGCAGCTCATCGAGGGCCTGTTCGTCCAGTTGGTCGAGCAAGGCGAAGCGATTGACCCCGGCAGCGTTGATCAGCACATTGAAGCCGCCCAGTTCGCGCGCGCGCGTCACGACCTGTGCCCGGCCTTCCTGTGTCCGCAAGTCCGCCGACTGCCAGCGCAGGCTGCCTGGGTAGCGGTTCATCAGGCTGGCCAGTTTGCCCATGTGCCGACTCACGGCCAAAACCTGCGCGCCGGCATGGCAGAGCTGCTCGGCCAGCTCCAGGCCAATCCCGCCGCTGGCGCCGGTGAGCACCACGATCGACTCATGCAACCGCATGGCGCACCCCTGACTGGCCCGCACGGGGCAACGTTTGGAACATCTCGGCGTACAGGCGGTAGACCATCTTGGCCGCGTGAATGACCGCCTGCTGGTCTTCGGCATTGTCCAGGCGGTCCATCAACTGCCTGTAGGTCACCATATGGTCCTGGTCGAGCGCGCCGTGGGACTTGAGGTAGCTCATTGCCCGGTCTGGCAGCGAAAGGCTGTGTGCAATGGCGCCGGCGGCCTGTGTGGCCAGGGCAATGCTGGTGCCTTCCAGGACGTTGACCATGCCGAACAGCCCTACCGGGTTGCCCCGTGCGATCAAGTCGTAGAGATAAGCGACCATGAGCTCGATCGACTGCGCGGGTCGGCCGTCGCGTACCGCCTCCCAGTCGCCCCCACAGGCCTCGATGTCGTTGAGGATCCACTGTTCATGGCCGTATTCTTCCTCGATGTACTCGCACACGGCACCGCGCAGCCATTCGAGCCGGGCGGGCAGGCGCGCCCCGCATGCCATCATCAGCGGGACGGTGTGGCGCACGTGGTAGTAGGCCTGGGTGAGAAATGCGATGTAGCTGTCGAGGCTGACCTGCCCAGCCATGGCCTCGCGGATCACCGGAACGCCGAACAGCGCCTGGCGCTCATGGGCGGTTTGCAGTTGCAACGTTTCAAAGAAGGACATGGCGAACTCACTCCTGGGGTATGCGGATCAGAGATTGATAGCGTTCAAGAATCGCCTCGCGCCGAGGGCGGCCGTTGGCTGTCAGGGTTTGATCGGTGACGCTGAGCGGCGCCGTGAGGCGTCGCCAGTGGTGGGCACGTGCGTAATCGGGCAGCCGTGCATTGCACTGGCCCACTACCTGGTCGATCTGGTCGTCACTCAGGCTCGGGTCCATCGGCCAGATCAACGCCACGTTGCCTGGCAGGCTCTCGCCGTGCACGAATGCCTGGGCAATGACGCCGCTCTGGGTCAGTTCGGCCTCTACCCATTCAGGGCTGACGTTTCGGCCGAAACTGGTGATGAACTGGTGCTTCTTGCGTCCGTCGAGGTACAGGTAGCCGTCGTCATCCAAATGGCCCAGGTCCCCGGTTGCCCACCATCGACCGTCGAAAGGCGCGGCATCGAGGTAGCCCAGTAGCGTGCAACCGGCCACCAGCACCTCGCCATCCTTCGCGATGCGCACCTGCACGTGGGGCAGCGGCTTGCCCACACTGCCACGGCGGACGCTGCCCGGACGGTTGAGCGCGACCACCGACGCGCATTCAGACAGCCCATAGCCTTCGTACACCGCAAGCCCGACAGCCTCGGCACGGGCCAGCAAGCTGGGCGATACCCGAGCGCCACCTACGGCGACGAACCTCAGCTGCTCAGCGGGCATCGCCCCTTGTTCAACAGCGGCAACCAGCCCCATCAGCAGTTGCGGCACAAGGATCAGGCTCTGGGCCTGACGCTGCACAATCACACCCACTAGCCGCTTGAAGTCCACCTGGGTGGCGCCGCTGATGCCCAGGTGCTGCTGGCTGAGCAGGTGCACGCAGGCCCCGGCGATCAGCGCGGCGTATACGCCCAGGTTTTCCAGCAGAACGCCCAGTGGCAGAACGGCCAGGTGATGCATGGGTGCGCTGGCGCGGCTAGCCGCCTCAAGTTCATGGGCCACGCCCAGCAACGCCTCGGCGCTCAGGCAGACACCTTTCGGTGATCCCGTGCTGCCGGAGGTGTAGGTGATTTTTGCCGTTTCGGGCGCAATGGCCGCCGCAGCGTACGATTTACAGAGCCAGAACCCCGGCCGAGCGTGTGGGGCGTAGCCCAGCTCGACAAGGCGCGAGTCCCATCCGCTTTCGCTCAGCACCAGGGTGACGCCACTTTGCCTGAGACAATGGGACATTTGAGCGCGGGTGAAAAACGGAGGGATGACCACGCAGGGACGTTCGGCGAACAGCGCTGCAAGGTCCCACAGCAGCAGTTGCGGGCCATTGTCCAAGGCCAGGGCGAATGCGCCCTGAGGTTGGCTCCCAAGCCAGGCGGCGCGTACCTCGACCGCCTCGAACAAGGCGCGATAGGTCAGGTGCTGGTCGGCACCTTGCACGGCGATGGCGTCAGGCTGACGTTGGGCGTGTTCCTTCAGCAAGGCCTTGAAGCGGTTCAGTTCATGCCGCATGACCGGATTCCTCTGTCAGGACCGGAAAGCCAAGGCGCTGAAAGACGCCTGACCGGGTCAAGGCATCGAAGCCGTAACGGATATTTCCGGCAAACACCTGAGGGCAATGGCTGTAGTAGGTGCCCCATATTTCAGCCTGGTCCTCAAGGCGAGCAGGATCGGCTGGCGCCAGGACGACGGGCGTCAACCCCAGTCGCTGGAAGCTGTTGATCAGCGTCGCCGCGCCGGTGAATGCGACCCAGTGCAGGCCGCGTGAGGCCAGCAGCCACGTGACCGCAGCGATCATCAAGCGCGCGCTGCCGGCGCTGAGCGAGGCCAGGTTACCCACCTCGACCATACAACTGCGCGGCAGGGTTGCCCCGACCACACGGGACACGGCGTCTTCCAGAGGCATGTCGAGGTAGCGCTCCAGAAATAGGGGGCCGTCATTGGCTGGGCGAATGCCCGCGGCGGCTGTCAACCGGCCTTGGCTGTCGTGAAACGCCAGTAATTGCGGCAGGAAATGCTGAATGTCGGCCTGATGGCTTAGCGCAAAGCACTGATGTATGAACCGCTCGAGGGCCATTCGCCCCGGGTCGTCTGCCAGGTGTAGCGACAATGTTGCCTGACGATCGGCCTGGCTGCCGATGGCCAGTGGAAGCAGGTGGCTCCAGTCACGGTGGGTCATGAAACGTCTCCCAGCAGGTTCGATGGGAGGCAGTGTCGAGTGCTTATCTGAAGGGAATCTGAAGTCAGGCTGTTTCGGGTTCGATTTCGACGAATGCCATTGCGATGTTTCTCCGGGGCCTACATGGCATCGCCAGCCGTTGCCGACGAGCGCCCCCTTGATGGCCACCGTCCGATTTACCGCAGACCTGGCCTGTGACCTGCTCCGCACCCTTGCCGTCAACCTGTGCATGGAACGGCACCGCTTGTGCCGACGTGGAAAGCAGGAGCATTCATGGCCAAAAAAAAACCGTTATCCCCAGGCCCGTCCTGGAACGAAAATTTCGTGGTGTTGGGCGAGATTCTTTTCTGGGGTTTTTGGGCGCCAGTCCTGTTCTTGATCGCTGCACCCTGGTTGAGCCTGGCCATCGTCAGCTACTGGCCCAAGCCTGTGCTTGCCGGATTTTTCAGCGCCATGGCATCCACCGGTTGGCTGGTCGCCTCGGTAGTGATTCTGGCAGTGATTGCCTACCAGGCGGGCATGGGTTACTACCGTCAGCACCGTAGCCGCAAGCGCACTGCCGCTGAGCTGGCTGCTAAAAGGGCCCAGGGCGACAAGCGTCTTTGATCGATCCGGCCGGCTGATTGGCCTGTGTGGGTGGCCGGCGCTAGCGGCCCGCGCGGGGCTTGCTTGGCACCCTCACATAACTGATATCGTAATGATGTCATTGCCGCGCAACCTTTGTCGTTGTGCTGCTGTCGTAGTACGCACTACCGGTCAGGCAGCAGTGATCGCGACCTGCGATTGCTGTGCGTGACCCAGTATTGAAGCCAGGGATTGGTCTTTTTCGTCTTCCTCCGAGTACCGACCCATGCTTCATCTTTTTCGTAACCGCGGCGAGCGTCAGGCGCTCACGCAGCTGGCTGCGTCCCTCCCGCAAACCCACACTGACGGTGGCCGCACTGCCCCCAGATGGACAGACGTGCAACGTGAATGGACCTCGCGTGAGTTGCATGCCACTGCGCGTGAAGGCCGTATTGCCGAGCTCGAGCGCGAGCTGGAAAACGCCCGGCTGATGCTGGCCGAGGCCGACGCCAATGCGCGCGCCTCGGAAACCCGTTTTGACCTGGTCAACCGTGCCTCCAGCGAAGGCCTGTGGGACATGGAAGTGGTGGCAGGTGATCCGGTCAACCCGCGCAACCGCTTCTGGTGGTCGCAGCAATTTCGCGAAATGCTGGGGTTTCGCGACGAGCGCGATTTTCCCAATGTCCTGGCCAGCTGGGCTGATCGCCTGCACCCGGAAGACAAGGCCGCCACGTTGGACGCCTTTGCCCGCCACCTGAACGACAAATCAGGCATGACCCCCTACCGGGTGCGCAACCGCCTGGCCATGAAAGACGGCAGCTACCGCTGGTTCTTCGCCCAGGGCGAAACCCTGCGCGATGTACGTGGCGTGCCTTTGCGCGTTGCTGGCGCCTTGCGCGACATCCACGATGAGTTGCAACGTGAACAAGAGCACGACGTGATCATCACCCGTTTCGAACTGGCACGGGAAATGCTCTCCGACGGGCTCTGGGACATGGAAGTGATCGCCGGTGACCCGGTCAACCCCAAGAACCCCTTCTGGTGGTCGCCCCAGTTTCGGCGTTTGCTGGGTTTCGACACCGTCGAGGAATTTCCGGATGTGTTGGACAGCTGGGCCTCACGCCTGCACCCGGAGGACAAGGCCTACAGCCTGGAAGCCTTCCAGGCGCACCTGAACGACCGTACAGGCAAGACGCCGTTCGATATCGAGTACCGACTCAAGATGAAAAGCGGGGAGTACCGCTGGTTCCGCGCCCGTGGCCAGACCAAGCGCGACCCTTATGGCGCGCCATTACGTGTGGTCGGGGCATTGGTGGACGTGGACCTGGAGCATCAGCAGTCGGCCATGCGCGAGACGGAGGCTGCGCACCAGCGCACCCTGGAATCCAACATCACCAAGCTCACCCAGATCGTCGGCACCATTCGGAGCATTGCCAGCCAGACCAACCTGCTGGCACTCAACGCGGCCATTGAAGCAGCACGTGCCGGGGAAGCGGGCAGGGGGTTTGCAGTGGTGGCCGATGAAGTACGCAAGCTGGCCACGCGCACGACGGAGGCCACTGAACAGGCGGCCGACATGATGCGCGGCTGACAGCTGGCAGGCCAGGTGCCCAAGCTACGGCTACAGGTCCGTTGCACCCGCTCTTTTGACACTGTTGTTTTCTCTCACTTCGTTCAGGTTTCAACTCATGAATTGGTTCTACGATGCCAGGTTGTCGGTCAAGCTGTACCTCGCTTTCGCGCTGTGCGCACTGATCACCTTGAGTGTTGGAGTTGTCGGTAGCCAAGGAATCGGCTCGCTCTCGTCCAGCTTGCAACAGGTGTTTTCCAATAACCTCGTGTCCGTGGCACAAGTTGCAGAGGCACGCTCCAGTGCCATTGCCCAGAGCCGCGACCTTTACCGACTAGTGGCGGCCACCGCCATCAATGCGCCGCAAGCTGAACGCGCTGCCATTCTTGCGTCGATGAAAGAAAACCGGCAGAGCAGCGAGCAGGCATTTGCAGTCTACCGAGCCACGCCCCTGGCCGATGATGAACGCCTTGCCGGCGATCGCATGGAAAAGGACTGGCCAGCCTACCAGGCCATCATGGATCGGACGGTAGCCACCATCGCACGAGGTGATCTGGATGAAGCCAGGCAATTGATGGCCGGCGAATTGCATCAGGCGTTTCGTACCGTGCTCGACGAATTGACCACAATGGTCGAGTCCAACAACCGGCAGATCGATGAAGGCGCGCGAGCGGCAAAACACAACGAGGCGGCTGCCAAGCTCAACCTGTACCTGGGCATCGGTGCGGCGTTCGTGGCGGCCATTTTGCTTGGCATGTTCATCAGCCGTGTCATCAGCAAACCGATCGCGCTGGCGGTGAACACGGCCGAGCGCATTGCAGGCGGCGACCTGAGTAAACCCGTGGCCACAGGTCACGCCGACGAAACCGGGCAACTGCTAAATGCCCTGGGGGGCATGCAGCAAGGCCTCAAACGCACCCTGGAGCAAATCGCCAATGCAGCGGATCAGCTCGCCTCTGCGGCCGAAGAACTCAACGCCGTCACAGATGAGAGCACCCGCGGGCTCACGCGCCAGAATGATGAAATTCAGCTCGCCGCCACGGCGGTCACGCAAATGAGTGCGGCAGTCGAGGAAGTGGCTCGCAACGCCACCTCCACTTCCGAAGCCTCCCGACAGACGTCCGAGGAAGCGGCCAGTGGCCGCGACCAGGCCCGGGAAGCCGTGCAGGCCATCACCAGCGTGAACAGCGAAATCGGGCAGTCCACGGTCATCGTGGGGGAATTGGCCGGTAGCGTGCGCGAAATCGCCAAGGTGGTCGATGTGATCCGGGGCATTGCCGAACAGACCAATCTACTGGCGCTTAATGCGGCCATCGAGGCGGCACGCGCTGGCGAGCAGGGCCGAGGTTTTGCGGTGGTGGCAGACGAAGTACGGGCACTGGCGGCGCGTACCCAGGCCTCGACGGGTGAGATCGAAGCCATGATCACAGGCGTTCAGTCGCGTGCCGACGATGCGGTCAAGGCCATGGGCAACAGCCGAAACCTGGCCGACAGCACCCAGGCCTTGGCCCAGGCGACCGGCGAATCGCTGGAGCGGATCGCCCGGAACATCGCCCAGATCAACGATCGCAACCTGCTGATCGCCACGGCGTCCGAAGAGCAGGCCCATGTGGCCCGCGAGGTGGACCGCAACCTGATCAACATCCAGGACTTGTCGACCCAGACCTCGGCCGGTGCGCATCAAACCAGCGCATCCAGCCAGGAATTGTCGCGCCTGGCCATCTCGTTCAACGACATGGTCAGCACCTTCAAGCTCTGAGCAGGGCGTAGACGATCTGTAGCGTGGCATGCCCCGCCCACCGCCGTAATGCACTTATCGGCGGTGGGCGGGGCGCAGGCTTTTTAGTCGACGCGCACGAAGACGTTCTTGGCCATGTCGCTACCGCCGACGGCCTCCAGGCGCTTGCCGCCGTCGAGCACGCGTACGTTGATCAACGCCATGCCATCCTTGTTGCGGGCGGTGACCATGTCATCCTTGCGCTCCCATTCATCCACCTTCAGCTTGTTGCCGTTGGTGATGATGTAGTCCTTGGAAAACTCCCACGTCTGTTTCGGGCTCTGGATACCCATCACGGTCGTGGTTTGCTCATAGGTGCCTTCCAGGGCGTCATTGCCGCAACCGGCGATGACGAAGAACGGCAGGGCGGCGAGGGCGAGTTTGAGTTTACGCATTGGGCTTCCTTTTCAGTGGGTCGATCTCAGACCGGGTCGATGGCAGGTGCCATGGCGCCGCGGCGTCGAGATGCAGGTGGGTATCACGTGTCGGTATGAAGGGGGTATCGAGGGTGCCAAGGGCGATCGAGATCCAATCGGCGTATTGGCCTGCACTGCGTGACCAGAACAGGCTCGAGCCGCAGGATGAACAGAATTGGCGCAGGATTGTGGGCGACGAGGCGTAAGCCGCAAGCCGGTCGGCGCCGCGCAGCATGCGCAGCGCCTCACGCGGCACACTACCGTATGAGGCATATGCAGCACCGTGGCCTTTGCGGCACTGGCTGCAATGACAGTGGCTGATGGCCCTGGGCGGGCCAAGCAGCTCATAACCTATTGCCGCGCAAAGGCAGCTTCCTTGGTATGTGCTGGACAAACGCGATTCCATGCGTACGAAAAGGCGCCAGCTTAAACGCAGCGCCAAAGGTAGTCGAGCCGGTTCTGGCCACGCGTGTCGGTAGCAGGTACCCGGGAAGCGGTTCTTGCACCCGCTGGACCGTCAGGGTGCACAGCCCTGTGCTGCGCCGTCCGACGATCGCACCGTAAGTGAAAGAACCGGACGTCGGTTTCAGAATGTGCCTGGTCGTTCGCGCGCAACCTTCTGGCGCTGCAAGTGCCATGCTTGCAGGATGCCGTCGGACCCGCGCGCAGACGCACGGTCGATGGCAAGGAGGCCGTCAGCACCACGCCACCGTGACGTGGCTGATGCGCCGCAGCAGAACACGCCGGAACCCGCCAATACAACAACAGGGGCGGGCCGTGATGCCGAGGTCCGCTGTATGCCTGATCAAATGTTCAACCTGCCCGCTGTCCAACGTATCGTGGCCGATCACCAGCAAACGCCTGGTGCGCTGCTACCGATCCTGCACGCCATTCAGCATGCCGTCGGCTACATTCCCGATGCCGCCCTCGGTGAGATCGCCCATGCACTCAACCTGAGCCGGGCCGAGGTCCAGGGCGTCATCAGCTTCTACCATGATTTCCGTACCGCTGCGCCTGCCCGGCACACCCTGCGCCTGTGCCGGGCCGAGTCGTGCCAGAGCCGTGGCGCCGAGGCCCTGGCCGCACAGCTGCGCGAGCAGTTGGCGCTCGATGACCATGGCACCAGCGCCGACGGTGCCATCAGCCTGCGCCCGGTCTATTGCCTGGGCGCCTGTGCCTGTTCGCCGGCCCTTGAGCTGGACGGTCAGGTGCACGCCCGGCTCACGCCCGAGCGGCTACGCGAGTTGGTCAAGGGTTGCCAGGAGGGCGCCACATGCTGAAGGTCCATGTACCCGGTGATTCGGTGGCCCGTGCCGTCGGCGCAGACCAAGTGGTCGAGGCGTTGCAGCGCGAGGCCGAGCGGCGCAATGTGCAGTTGGACATTCGGCGCACCAGTTCTCGTGGGCTTTATTGGCTCGAACCGCTGCTTGAGTGCGACAGTGAGCAGGGGCGCCAGGGTTTCGGGCCGGTGACGCCACAGGACGTGCCCGGCCTGCTGGATGCCATGATCGGTGCAGAGGCAGACCACCGGCTGGCGCTGGGGGCTGTCGAAGACATGCCTTATCTCAAGACCCAGCAGCGCCTGCTGTTCGCGCGCGCCGGCATCACCCGACCCTTGTCCTTGGATGATTACCGCGCCCATGGCGGCTTTGCCGGGCTGGAAGCGGCCGTTGCCCTGGACGGCGCCGAGGTGGTGGCTGCCGTGCTCGATTCCGGCCTGCGTGGTCGTGGCGGGGCTGCGTTTCCTGCCGGCATCAAGTGGCGCACCGTGCGCGACGCCAAGCCTGCCCAGAAGTATGTGGTGTGCAACGCCGACGAAGGCGACTCCGGCACGTTTGCCGACCGCATGCTGATGGAAGGCGACCCGTACCTGTTGATCGAGGGCATGATCATCGCGGGCCTCGCGGTGGGTGCCGACAAGGGCTACATCTACGTGCGCTCGGAATACCCCGACGCCATCCGCACACTTGATCAGGCATTCGTCATCGCACGCCAGGCAGGCTACCTGGGCACCAATGTGGCCGGTAGCGGCAAGGCGTTCGACCTGGAAGTGCGCGTGGGCGCAGGTGCCTACATCTGCGGTGAAGAAACCGCGCTGCTCGAATCCATCGAAGGCAAGCGCGGCATCGTCCGCGCCAAGCCGCCGCTCCCGGCGCTCGAAGGCCTGTTCGGCCTGCCGACCTTGGTGCACAACGTGCTGACCCTGGCCTCGGTGCCTATCATCCTGGCCAAGGGAGCGCCGTTCTATCGCGATTTCGGCATGGGCCGCTCGCTGGGCACCATGCCGTTCCAGTTGGCGGGCAATGTTCGCCATGGCGGCCTGGTGGAACGTGCCTTCGGCTTGACGCTGCGTGAACTGGTGGAGGACTACGGCGGTGGCACGGCCAGTGGCCGGCCGCTGAAGGCCGCACAGGTGGGTGGGCCGTTGGGCGCCTGGGTACCTCCCAGCCATTTCGACACACCGCTGGACTACGAGGCCTTCGCGGCCGTGGGCGCCATGCTCGGCCACGGCGGCGTGGTGGTTGCCGACGACACCTTGAACATGGCCAGCATGGCCCGCTTCGCCTTGCAGTTCTGTGCCGAGGAGTCCTGCGGCAAGTGCACCCCGTGCCGTATCGGCTCGACCCGTGGCATGGAAGTGGTGGACCGGCTGATCGCCAGTGATGACATCACCGAGCGCCATGACCATGCACTGCTGCTTCGCGATTTGTGCGACACCATGCAATACGGCTCGCTGTGCGCCATGGGCGGCATGACCGCTTACCCAGTCGCCAGCGCCCTCAAGTATTTCCCTGCCGATTTCGGGCTGACCCAAGCGGAGGCCGCGCAATGATCCATATCTTCGATCCGCAAACTGACCTGGGCACCCCCGCCCGCGACAGCGAGGTGCAGGTCAGCCTGAACATCGACGGCCGCGCGATCAGCGTTCCGGCTGGCACGTCGGTGATGCGTGCGGCAGCCATGCTCGGCACGACCATCCCGAAGCTGTGCGCCACCGACAGCCTCGAAGCCTTCGGCTCCTGCCGCATGTGCATGGTGGAAATCGAGGGCATGCGCGGTTACCCGGCCTCCTGCACCACGCCGGTCACCGAAGGCATGGTCGTGCGCACTGAAACGCCGCGCCTGGCGGGCCTGCGCCGTAACGTGATGGAACTCTACATTTCCGACCACCCCCTCGATTGCCTGACCTGTTCGGCCAACGGTAACTGCGAACTGCAGACCGTGGCGGGGCAGGTGGGGCTGCGCGAGGTGCGCTACGGCTATGACGGTGTGAACCATCTGACCGAAAAGAAGGACATTTCCAACCCGTACTTCGACTACGAACCCAGCAAGTGCATCGTCTGCAGCCGATGCGTGCGTGCCTGCGAAGATATCCAGGGCACCTTTGCCTTGACCATCACCGGGCGCGGCTTCGAATCCCGGGTAGCGGCGGCCGGGGGCGACAATTTCCTGACCTCCGAGTGCGTGTCTTGCGGCGCCTGCGTGCAGGCCTGTCCGACCGCGACGCTGACCGAGAAAAGCCTGGTGCAACTGGGCCAGCCGGAACGTGCGGTGATCACCACCTGCGCCTATTGCGGCGTTGGCTGCTCGTTCCGTGCCGAAATGAAGGGCGACCAACTGGTGCGCATGGTCCCGGACAAGAACGGCGGGGCCAACCACGGCCATGCCTGTGTCAAAGGCCGCTTTGCCTGGGGCTACGCCACGCACCCGGACCGCATCACCAAGCCCATGATTCGCAAGCGCCTGGAAGATCCGTGGCAGGAGGTGAGCTGGGACGAGGCGGTGGCCTATGCCGCCAGCGAGTTGCGCCGCATCCAGCTCAAGTACGGCCGGGACTCCATCGGCGGTATCACCTCCAGTCGCTGCACCAACGAGGAGGCCTATCTGGTTCAGAAGCTGGTGCGCACGGCCTTCGGCAACAACAACGTCGACACCTGCGCACGAGTCTGCCATTCCCCCACCGGCTACGGCCTGAAACAGACACTGGGCGAGTCGGCTGGTACCCAGAGCTTCGATTCGGTCATGAAGGCCGATGTGGTGCTGGTCATTGGCGCCAACCCGACCGATGCGCACCCGGTGTTCGGCTCACAGCTCAAGCGCCGCCTGCGTGAAGGCGCGCGCCTGATCGTGATCGACCCTCGCCGCATCGACCTGGTGGACTCGCCCCATGCCCGGGCCGAGCTGCACCTGCAACTTCGTCCCGGCACCAACGTGGCCATGCTCAACGCCTTGGCCCACGTGATCGTGACTGAGGGACTACTGGCCCAGCGCTTTATCGACGAGCGCTGCGAAACCGCAGAATTCGCCCGCTGGCGCGACTTCGTCAGCCTGCCGGAAAATGCCCCTGAAGTGCTGGGCGAGGTGTGTGGCGTTGCAGCGCAACAGATTCGCGCCGCGGCCCGGCTGTATGCCACCGGCGGCAACGCGGCCATCTATTATGGCTTGGGCGTGACCGAGCACAGCCAGGGCAGCACTGCGGTGATGGGCATTGCCAACCTGGCCATGGCCACCGGCAACATCGGGCGTGAAGGGGTAGGGGTCAACCCGCTGCGCGGCCAGAACAACGTCCAGGGTTCCTGTGACATGGGCTCGTTCCCTCACGAGTTGCCGGGTTACCGGCACATTTCCAACGAAGGTGTACGGGCCGAGTTCGAGCAGGCATGGGGTGTGACGCTGCACCCTGATCCGGGGCTGCGCATCCCCAACATGTTCGAAGCAGCCCTCGATGGCAGCTTCAAGGCCTTGTACTGCCAAGGCGAGGATATCGCCCAGAGCGATCCGAATACCCAGCATGTCACCGCCGCCCTGCTGGCCATGGAGTGCGTGGTGGTGCAGGACATTTTCCTCAACGAAACCGCCAAGTTTGCCCATGTGTTCCTGCCGGGCAGTTCGTTCCTGGAAAAGGACGGCACGTTCACCAACGCCGAGCGCCGGATCTCCCGGGTTCGCAAGGTCATGGAGCCACTGGCGGGCAAGGCCGACTGGGAGGCGACCGTGGCATTGGCCAATGCGCTGGGCTACCCGATGAACTACCGGCACCCCTCCGAGATCATGGATGAGATCGCGCGCCTGACGCCGACCTTCCGCCGGGTGAGCTATGCCGAAATCGAGCGCCACGGCAGCCTGCAGTGGCCGTGCAACGATGCAGCGCCCGATGGTACTCCCACCATGCACATCGACCAGTTCGTCAGGGGCAAGGGGCGGTTCATGCTGACCGGGTACGTACCGACCGACGAGAAGGTCAACAGCCGCTATCCGCTGCTGCTGACCACCGGGCGCATCCTCAGCCAGTACAACGTCGGCGCCCAGACCCGGCGCACAGGCAACGTCGCCTGGCACGATGCCGATCGCCTCGAGATCCATCCGACCGATGCCGAAAGCCGTGGCATCCAGGACGGTGACTGGGTCGGTATCGGCAGCCGTGCCGGGCAGACCGTGCTGCGCGCCAAGGTCAGCAGCCGCGTGGCGCCAGGTGTCGTCTACACCACCTTCCACTTCCCGGAGTCGGGTGCGAACGTGATCACCACGGACAACTCGGACTGGGCGACCAACTGCCCGGAATACAAGGTCACGGCAGTGGAGGTGGTCAAGGTGTTCCAGCCATCCCAGTGGCAGAAGCGCTACCAGGACTTCAGCGACGAGCAGCGTCGGCTGTTGCAGGAGCGCCGAACCGCCGAGAAAGCCGAGGTGCGCCAATGAGCCAGGACAGTTTGGTGAAGATGGCCAACCAGATTGCCCATTACTTCGACAGCGAGCCGAATCGGGACCTGGCTGTGCAGGGCGTTCGCCAGCATCTACACAACTTCTGGACGCCGGCCATGCGCCGGCAGTTGGGAGAATGGATCGAGGCCAATAAGGCGGGGGAGGGGTTGGATCCCAAGGTGAAGGAGGCGCTGGGCTGAAAGGTGCTAGCTGCCGTTGCAGTTAGCATATACAGCTCTCTGACGCCGCCTCCGGCAGCTAGTGAGGTCCCCGTGTAGATACCCTCTTGACCCTCACCTCGCAAGCGCGATTTGAGGGTCGAGACGGCACAACAGGGACTGCATACGGTTCACCCCCGCGCCGAACCCACCAGATGCGCTATCGCCTCTTCACTCTTCAATACCAGTACATCCCCCTCCAACGCATCGAGTACCACCTCGGAAGTATTGCCGATCAATGCGCCGGTAAGCCCTGTGCGGCACACGGTACCGATCACCGTCACCACCGCATCCAGCTGTTTTTCGGTATGGGGAATCAGCACATCGGCCGGGCCTTCGGCCACGTGCAAGCACTCGTCGGTGATACCGTACTGTGCCTGGAAAGCAGCGCACGCCTGGCGATAACGCTGTTCGATGGTGTCGCTCAGCTGATAGACAGGGTCGGCCGCCGACAGCATGGGCGAAGGGTGGGCACTGATCACATGCAGCGCCCCCTTGGCCAGCCTGGCAATCTCGTAGCCATGGTCGACGATGCTGGCATGCAGGCGCTGGTGATCCTCGTCCTGGTTGCCCACATCCACCGCTGCCAGAACATTGCCGCCCGTCCATGGCCGCTCGCTCTTGACCATCAGCACCGCGCACGGGCAAGCGCGCAGCAGCTTCCAGTCGCCAGGGGTGAGCAAAGCCCTCTTCAGTGGATTGTCGGGACGATGCTCCTTGATCACCAACTCGCAGCCTTCGCGCTGCTGCACGTGGATGATGGTGTCATGCAGGTTGTCTCGCCACGCCGCTTCGTGGGTGACGTGGTCAAAACCGTCTTCCTGCAACTGGTTGCCCAGCAGGCTCAACAGCGCACTGTGATCGTGCCGCTTGTCACACATCAACAAGTGCAGGCGTGCGCCCGTGACGCTGGCGATCAGCTTGGCGCGCGTCAGCGCCCGGCTGTGGGCGTGCTCGGGGTCGAGGACGACGAGAATGCTGCGAACGGCTTGCATGGGCGTGTACTCCCTGGAAGGTGGGCAGGCGGTGCCAGACTATAGGCCGCGCGCGTTGCGCTGACGCTTGATGCACATCAAGCATAGCCACTGACGCCGCTGGCTGCCGCCGCTATAATCGCCGCCCCTGCCTGTCTCCGTATGGTCGTATCGCTTATGTCCCTGATCCCTGAAATCGACGCCTTCCTGGGCTGCCCCACACCCGATGCCTGGATCGAGGCGGCGCTGGCCGATCAGGAAACGCTGCTGATCGATCACAAGAATTGCGAGTTCAAGGCGGCCAGCACGGCATTGAGCCTGATCGCCAAGTACAACACCCATCTTGACCTGATCAACATGATGTCGCGCCTGGCGCGCGAAGAGCTGGTTCATCACGAGCAGGTCTTGCGGCTGATGAAGCGTCGAGGCGTACCGCTGCGCCCTGTGTCGGCCGGTCGCTACGCCTCGGGCCTGCGTCGTCTGGTGCGCGCCCACGAGCCGGTCAAGTTGGTGGATACGCTGGTGGTCGGGGCATTCATCGAGGCACGCAGCTGCGAACGTTTTGCGGCCCTGGCGCCGCACCTGGATGAAGAGCTGGGCCGTTTCTATCACGGCCTGCTCAAAAGTGAAGCGCGCCACTATCAGGGCTACCTCAAGTTGGCGCATCACTATGGCGATGAGGCGGACATCGCGCGTCGGGTTGAACTGGTACGCGCCGCAGAAGCGGAACTCATCGCCTCAGCGGATCAAGAGCTGCGTTTTCACAGCGGCATACCGCTGGCACAGGCCGCCTGAGCTCAGCAGGCGGCAGGGTGGGTGTCAGTCGCGTCGACCCAGCAGCAGGCCCACCACCAGGCCGACGCCCGCTGAAAGAGCCACGGTCTGCCAAGGGTGGCCGCCAATGTAATCCTGGGTGGCCGCGACCATGGGCTTTGCCTTGTCACGCAGGTTACCGGCGGCTTCGCGGGCCTGACGTAGCTTGAGGCTGATCTGGGTGCGCAGGGTTTCGGCTTCTTCGCCCACCAGCGCGGCGCTGTCGTTGAGCAACCGCTCGGATTCCTCGATCAGCGCCTGTAGCTCGCTGAATACCTGGTCCTTGATCTGGTCGCTGTCGGGTAATGCGGCATTTTTACGGGCCATGCCATGCTCCTCCTGGACGGGTCGTTAGAACAATGGATACTCGTGCGCCAGAAAAGTTGCCTCGCAGTGGGCGCTGGCGCCTTGGTGTAAGATACCGGTCATTTCCATCAGGCAGGTGATCCATGAGTTTCAATCTGGCCAACATGAGCTACGAGGAACGGGCACAGATCGAGGCCGAGAAAGCCCGGCTGTTCGAGATGTGGCAAGCAAACCTGGGTAAGGCCAAGGGCGAGGCGGCCCGGCTGATCGCTGAAAAACCTCGGCGCAAGGGCAAATGGGCCGAATGGGTGCGCAATGAGCTGGACACCATGACGCCCCCTGAATACGCCAGCATGGTGCGCAGCGAAGTCAACAAGCTGATGGCCGCTGCCAGCGCCGCTCGCTAAGCCCTGCACGTGTCGCCCTACCACTCGCTGCCCTTGGGCAGGTCCAGCGTGCCTTTGTCACTGAACCGCACCGTGCCGAAGGGGCCGCTGGCCAGTTTGCCGCGCAGCGTATAGGGCAGACCTTGCAGCGTGTTCAACTGGCCTAGCCCATACGCCTGGCGCAGAAACGCAAACGCGGTGATGCTCACCGGCACTTGGACCACAGCCTCGCCATACCGGCCAATCTGTCCGCCCTGGTCGCTGACGCCCGCTGCCAAGGGCTGGCCGTTGACCTCCAGGTTCACTGCAATACCGTTGTACTCGATCGGTGTTTCATTGGGGTTTTGTACCCGCAGCTTTACCGCCATGCGCACTTCCAAGTCCTGTCCAGGCAAGGGTTCCAGGCCGATTACGCTGATCGAAACCGGATCCCGGGGTTGCAACAGCGCGCACGCGCTCAAGGTCGCCGACATCAGCAGGACAGTGAGCAGACGGGTGAGGCGCAAAGGGCGTAGGGTCATGGGGCAGGCCTTGGGAAGAATCGTCCGGCAGTGTGGCAAATGCTCGGCAGCGTTGAAAGTGTCGGTGAAGATGAAAGATACTGTTTCTCATTAACGCCCGACAATTTCTCTTACTGTGTAGTTGCCTAACCATGCTGACGTCTCCCGTGCCGGGCCTGCTGGCAAGTTTCCAGGAACACTATGACGACTTGTTGCAGTTTCTGACACGGCGCATGCGTGACCGCCAGCGCGCTGCGGACGTTGCCCACGAAACTTACCTGAGGCTTGCGCAGATCGATGCGCACGGCGTGCCGGTGCTGCACCCGCGCCGCTTCATTTTTCGCGTGGCGGGAAACATTGCGATCGATGCCCTGCGTCGTGATCAGCGCCTCGCCGCGTGCCACGACGACAGCGAGGGCATGGCACACGTGGCCTGTGGCGCGCCGGCACCGGAGGCGGCGCTGCTGGCGAGCGAGCGCCTGATGATTCTTGACCAGGCCCTGCTGCAACTGCCCCCCAAAGCGCGTCAGGCGCTCTTGCTCAACCGCGTGGAAGGGTTGACGCAAAGGCAGGTCGCGCAAAGGCTCGGCGTGTCCGAAAGCATGGTGGCCAAATACATCGGCCAGGCGCTGCGGCACTGCCGGGGATGGCTGCAGAAGGCAGGCGTTGCCGCGTGCATGGCGTTGATGCTGGGCAGTTGGATGGCGTGGCAGCAGGCACCTGTGTGGTTGTCCGACTATCACACCAGTACCGGCGAGCGGCGCATGCTCACCTTGCCCGATGGCACCCGTGTCACCCTCAACAGCGCCAGTGCCATAAAGCTGGAATTCGACGCGCACGAACGTCGGGTGGTGGTCGTGGCTGGCGAAGCGCTGTTCGAGACGTCCGCCGATGCCCGTCCTTTCGTGGTCGAAACGACAGGGCTGCCGGTAGACGGCACCGGCGCGAGGTTCAGCGTGCGGCGCGACGGGCATGTGGTGCTTGGCCAGGGGGCTGCTCGGCAGGGCGCCCAGCCCTTGAGCGTGGCGCCCGATGCCGAGGCGCAGCTGGCCTGGCAACGGGGCAAGTTGATCTTCAATGGCAAGCCTCTGGGGCAGGTGCTCGCTGAGCTTGAGCGTTACCGCCTTGGGCGCATCGTGTTGTCCGACCAACAGCTGGCGGGTCTTGAGGTCAGTGGCGTGTTCGACCTGGACGAACCGCAAGCCATGCTGCGCACCCTGGAGCAGCGATATGGCCTGAAAGTCACCTACTTGCCGTGGCTCGCAGTGGTGTATTGATCCTCGCAGCGGCCGTTTCGAGACTCATCCGAAAAATTTTCCATCGGTACTGCAAGTTCTTGTGAGCTGGATCGTCGTAGTGGGGCTAAGCCGCAAACCATTCCCACTCACGACTTGCCTGGAAGCTTTTCTCGTGCCTCTCATGCCCAAGCCCTCGAATAGCCGCTGCCGTTTTCTGCCACCTGTATTGATGTCGTGCGGCGCGTTGGCCGTGTTGGCCGGCACGCTGCCTGCTCATGTCGCTGCGGCGACACAGCAAGGGCAGGTGCAGACCGCGCAGGTTCAGCTGAACGTCCCGGCGCAGCCGCTGGACCAGGCGTTGACGCGCTTTGCCGATCAGGCCGGCCTGCATTTGCTGTACACCACGGCTGATGTGGCGGGTCTGCAGAGCCCGACCTTGCAGGGCGCCTACAGTGTCGAACACGCCTTGCAGCGGTTGCTCGAAGGCAGCGGCTTGAGCTGGCAGTTCACCGATGCGCGCACGGTGACGCTGCGCAAGCGCGATTCCACCCTGGAAGCCATCAACCTCAAGCCGATCGAAGTGAGCGTGGCCTCACGTACCAGCACCGCCATCAGCGAGATCCCAGGCACCGTATGGGTGGTCGATCAGCAGCAGCTTCGCGAGCAGATCGACAGTGGCGTAAGCCTCAAGGAAGCCATCGGCAAACTGGTGCCTGGCCTTGACCTGGCGCCGGAGGGGCGCACCAATTACGGGCAGAACATGCGTGGGCGCAGCGTGCTGGTGATGATCGATGGCGTCAGCCAGAACAGCTCGCGAGGCCTGTCGCGCCAGTTCGACAGTATCTCGCCGTTCAACGTCCAGCGGGTCGAAGTACTGTCCGGCGCCAGCGCCATCTACGGAGGCGGTGCGACCGGGGGCATCATCAATATCGTGACCAAAAAGGGCGAGGCGGGCCCTGCGCATTTCGAAACCCAGCTCGGCGCCAGCAGCGGCTTCAACAACAGCGATGATCTGGCGACCCGCTTTGCCCAGTCGGTCAGCGGTGGCAACGAGCGCTTCACCGCCCGTCTTGGTGTGTCCGGCGAGCAGAACGAGGCGTTCTACGATGGGGCAGGCGATCAGATCTTCATCGACAATACCCAGACCGACCTGCAATACAACCGCACGCTGGACCTGCTTGGTAGCCTGGGCATGCAGTTCGATGAGCAACAGAGCCTTGACCTGCTGGCCCAGTACTACGATTCCGGCAACCATGGCAGCACCGGCATCTGGTTTCCCAACCTCAATTACAACGGCCCCTCCGACCTGGAAGAGGCCCAATTGCGCAGTGGGTACTCGTCCGACCTGAACCCACGCACCCGGCGCCTGCTGCTCAACGCCAATTACCACCACAATGATGTGCTGGGCCAGGATTTCTACCTGCAGGCTTCCTACCGCAAGGAAAACAACAACTTCTACCCGTTCCCTTACTACAACCGAGGGACACCCACCGGCTCGCGCGGGGTGTATTTTGCAGCCTCGCAGCAGAACTTCGAGGTCACCAGCCTCAAAGGGTTGTTCGCCAAGCAGTGGGACACGCTGAAGTTCACCTATGGCGTGGACATTGACCGGGAACGTTTCAACGCTGACCAAACCGTGTTCGATGCACGTGTGTCCTCCGAAAGTGGCGGGCTGGACCTGGACAAGGCCAGCAAGGCTGCGCGCTACCCCAGTTATGTCGTCGATGGGGTCTCGCTGTATGGCCAGCTCGAATGGCGCGCCACCGACAACCTGACGTTTTCCGGCGGCGCCCGGCGCCAGCAGATGGATGTGGAGGTGGGTGACTACAAAGGCGTTCCGGGCGGCAGTAACGACTACCAGGTCAATCTCTACAACCTGGGGGCGATCTACGACTTCAAGAACGGCCATCAGCTGTGGACCAACTACGGTGAAGGCTTTGACTTGCCCGATCCGGCCAAGTACTACGGCAAGCCCGGCCTCAGTGTCGGGGACAACCCGCTGGCTGGGATCAAGAGCCGCCAGGTGGAAGTGGGCTGGCGCTATGCCGACGTGCAGTGGGACGCTCAAGCTGCGCTGTACTACATCTGGTCGGACAAGATCATCAATGTGGATTCGCAAACCCTCACCATTGACGTCGAAGACCAGAAGAGTCGCGACTTTGGCTTCGAGGGGGCACTCACGCGCCACTTCGACCAAGGTTGGGAAGCCGGCGGCACGCTGCACCTCACCCGTTCCGAGGAAGAGGCAGACGACGGCGGGTGGCGCAAGCGCGATGCGCGTTATGCCTCCTTGTCCAAAGCCACCGCTTTCATTGGTTGGAAGGATGACGGGCGCAGTGCGCGGCTGCAGGCCAATCGCGCTTTCAGCTTGAAGGACGACGCCCAGCACAAGATCGATGGCTACACCACGCTCGATCTGCTGGGCAGCCAGGAGACCGATTACGGCACCTTCAGCGCAGGTGTCCAGAACCTACTGGACAAGCAGTACAGCACCGTATGGGGCCAGCGTGCGACGCTGTTCTACGCGCCCACCTATGGGCCTGCCTACCTCTACGATTATCAAGGTCGAGGCAGGACCTACACACTGACCTGGAGCCTGGCCTACTGAGGCCGTTGCGCACGGCCTAACCCACACCGGCGCCCCGATCAGTGGGCGCTGGCTGAAACATCGTGAATCACCTGTAGCGTCGCCAAGCCTTTTGACTCGAACCCTTTGCGCCGTAGGCTATCAAAGCCACCAGGCCAGGCGTTTTCGTACGGAGGTGAAGCATGAAACTGACAATACCGTTGTTGGTAGTAGGCATGGCCGTCTGGCTACCTACCCATGCGACCGCGCAGCCGTGGCTGCACGTTGCCGCCAATGGCAGCAACCCCTACAACAGCCCCGTACAGCGTGCCAATCCCAACAGCCGCCAGGGCAGCGTCCCGGCGACGCCGCCTGTGCGCGGTCCGTCTACCCAGCCCATACCGCGCACCCCGACGGTAGAGAACCGCGGCATCGGCAACGGTGAAAACCTGCGCCGTCAGCAGCAAACGCCCAATCTGGAGCCTGTGCGGCCCCCGCGGGATAACCCGCGCGCGCCCTGACTCCAGTACCCTGTATATGTCAAAGGAACTTCGCATGTCTCGAGCAACCTGGCTGGTTACCCTGGCCGCTGCCGCGTTATCGCCTCTGTTGGCCAATGCCGCTGCCCAGCAGACGTTCAAAAGTGAAGAGGGCACCCTTACCGTCGATACCGTGGCCAATGGTCTGCGTACGCCGTGGGCGCTGGCGTTCCTGCCTGGCGGCCAGGACATGCTGGTCACCGAACGCCCAGGCAACCTGCGCGTCATCAACGCCGAAGGCAAGGTCGGCCCGGCCATCAATGGCGTGCCTAAAGTCTGGGCCGAGGGCCAAGGCGGCTTGCTGGATGTGGCCTTGTCGCCCGAGTTCGCCAAGGACCGCACGGTCTACCTGTCCTATGCCGAGGAGGGCAGCGACGGCAAGGCGGGGACCGCTGTGGGCCGCGGCCAGCTGTCGACCGATCGTGCCCGGCTGGAAAACTTCACCGTCATCTTCCGTCAGCAACCCAAACTGTCGGTGGGTAACCATTTCGGGTCGCGCCTGGTGTTCGACCGCAACGGGTACCTGTTCATCGCCCTGGGCGAGAACAATCAGCGCTCGACGGCTCAGGATCTGGACAAGCTGCAAGGCAAGGTGGTGCGCATCCTGCCAGACGGCGAAGTACCCAAGGACAATCCGTTCTATGGCCAGAAAAACGTGCGGCCGGAAATCTGGTCGTTCGGCCACCGTAACCAGCAGGGTGCTGCGTTGAATCCTTGGACTGGCGCTTTGTGGACTAACGAACACGGTCCCCGCGGTGGTGACGAAATCAATATCCCGAAGCCGGGCAAGAACTACGGTTGGCCCATCGCAACCCACGGCATCAACTATTCGATGCTGCCCATTCCAGAGGCCAAGGGTAAACATGTGGATGGCATGGTCGACCCGAACCACGTGTGGGAAAAGTCGCCCGGGGTTAGTGGCATGGCATTTTATGACAGCCCCGTGTTCACGGCGTGGGATCACAACCTGTTCATCGGCGCGTTGGCCACGCAGGAGCTGATCCGCCTGCAGCTCGAGGGCGACAAGGTGGTACACGAAGAGCGCCTGCTGGGCGATTTGAAAGCGCGCATTCGTGATGTTCGGGTAGGACCAGACGGTTACCTGTACGTGTTGACCGATGACAAGGATGGCGAGCTGCTGAAGGTGGGGCTGGCGCAGCCAGACTGAAGCAGCACTGTCGTCGGCAAGGAGGCGACAGGTACAATGCGCCATGACCACCAATCCCTTGCAGCGCTACCAGCAAGCCCTGGAAACCCAGGGCTTTGTCGTGGACCCCGCACAGCGCCTTGCCATCGAGGCGCTCCAGGCCTGCTACGAGGCTGTCGAACGTGGACGATCCACGCACGGCCTTTACCTTTGGGGGCCAGTAGGGCGTGGCAAGACCTGGTTGATGGATCAGTTTCATCGTTGCCTGACCGTGCCGAGTCGCCGCCAGCATTTTCACCATTTCATGGCCTGGGTGCACCGTCGGTTATTTGAGCTCAACGGCACGCCGGACCCCTTGATGGCGCTGGCAGAGGGGCTGGCAAGCGAGATTCGCGTGCTGTGCTTCGACGAGCTGTTTGTCAGCGACATTGCCGACGCGATCATCCTAGGCCGTTTGTTCCAGGTCCTGTTCGACTTGGGCGTGGTCGTGGTTGCCACGTCCAATCAACCGCCCGGCCAACTGTATTGCAACGGTTTCAACCGCGAACGTTTCTTGCCCGCCATCGCTGCCATCGAGCGGCACATGCGTGTGCTGCCGGTAGCGGGCGAGCAAGACCACCGGCAACACCCAGGTCTGCCGTGCCAGCGCTACTGGGTGACCGACGACCGGGGCAGTCACCTGGCTGCGGTCTTCGAGCGGCTGAGCCCAGACGATCCAGGCACCGACCGGCCCCTCATGTTGGGGAGTCGCCAGGTACAGGTAGTGCGCCGAAGTGCGAAGGCCATCTGGTGCCGTTTCGACGCGTTGTGCGAACAACCGATGGCTACCCAGGAATTCATGATGCTGTGTGACCGTTTCGCGGCGATCCTGGTGTCGGACATACCGGCTCTAAGTGGTCAGCAACAGACCGGACGCATTGCCCGCGGCACGGAGGACGGTGCTTCGCGTGTACTAGCGGGCGACCGCGACTTGCCGGCACTCTCGCCCAAGGACGATGCCGTGCGCCGCTTCATCGCCCTGGTCGACGAATGCTACGACCGCCGGGTGGCGCTGTACCTGGAAGCAGGAGTGCCGCTCGAGGCGCTGTACACGCAGGGGTATCTCGCCTTTCCCTACCAGCGCACCCTCAGCCGGCTGCGTGAAATGCAGCTGCAGCGCTTTGCCTGATGCGGCCGCGCCCGATCAGCGGTTCAGCCATTGGATCAGCGTGCGGTTGAAACGCTTGGGTTCCTCGATCTGCGGCGCGTGGCCCATGCCCTCGAAGGTGATCAGTTCGCCCTTGGGAATGAGCTTGGCCACCTGCGGGCCGAGCAAGGCGTAATTGCCCAGCTTGGCCCTGAGCTGCGGTGGCGCGATGTCGCTGCCAATTGCCGTAGTGTCCTTGTCACCGATCAACAAGAGGGTCGGCATCTGCAGGTCCTTGAACTCGTGATAAACCGGCTGAGTGAAGATCATGTCGTAGATCAAGGCCGAGTTCCACGCGACCCGTTCGTGACCTGGGCCCTGATTCAGGCCCACCAGCATCTGCACCCAGCGCTCATATTCAGGTTTCCAGCGGCCGGCATAGTAGGTTTTGCGCTCGTACTCGCGCACCCCGGCTGCGTCGAGCTTGAGTTCGCGGTCGTACCACTGGTCAACGGTGCGGTAGGGCACCCCCAGGGCTTTCCAGTCTTCAAGGCCGATCGGATTGACCATGGCCAGGCGCGTGACCTGCTGCGGGTACATCAAGGCGTAGCGGGTGGCGAGCATGCCCCCGGTCGAATGCCCCAGCACGATGCTCTGCTTCACGCCCAGGTGTTCGAGCAGTGCATGGGTGTTGCTGGCCAGTTGCTGGAAGCTGTACTGGTAGTGGGCAGGTTTGCTGGAGGTGCAGAAGCCGATCTGGTCAGGGGCAATGACGCGATAGCCTGCCTTGGTCAGGGCATCGATACTGGTTTCCCAGGTCGCTGCGCAAAAATTCTTGCCGTGCATGAGCACGACCGTGTGGCCATTGGCATTACCCGAAGCCGGGACGTCCATGTAACCCATCTGCAGCGATTGGCGCTGTGATTCGAAGTCGAAATGCTTGAGCGTATGCGGGTAGTCGAACCCTTCGAGCTGGGCGCCATAGGTAGGCGATTCGGCGGCAATGGCCGGGCTGCTGGCCAGGCACACCATGGCCAGGGCGGATGCTCGCAGCATGAGGCACTCCATGTCAGATCAAGTAGGAAGACTCGACTGTAGCAGCCGGGCAGTTGCCATAGAGGCGCAAGGTGTTACCAAGCGTGAAACCAGCCCCGGGTCAGTAATCGGCGACCACCGAGTCCTTGCCTTCAGTGTCGATACCGATGACCTGATAGGCATCCTTGCGCTCGCCCATTTCCATGCCCGGCGAACCGACCGGCATGCCGGGAACGGCCATGCCCTTGAGGTCACTGCGGCTAGCCAGCTCATGCACCTGGGTTGCGGGGACATGGCCCTCGACGAACTTGCCAGCGATGACGCCGGTATGACACGACGCATGCCGCTGCGGGACTTCCAGGCGTTGCTTGACGGCGCTCATGTTCGTTTCGACATGGTCGTTCACAGTGAAGCCGTTGTCTTTGAGATGACTGATCCAGGCTTTGCAGCAACCACAGTTGGGGTCGCGGTAGACATCAATGGTGTCGGTGGCCTGTGCAAGGGTGGTGAAGGCCAGCAGGCCAAGGGCCAGCCGATTCGATCGCAGCATGGATGAGCTCCTGATAAACGTGTGACCTGCGCCCAGCATAGCGCACGGCCTGGTCCAAACGCGCAAGGCGCCAGGGTCGCCCCGTCTGGCTTTCAACCTGCTGACCGGCGCATTACAGTTCCGTCAGCCAGCGGCCTGGTCACCGTTCAGGTCGCGCATTAGTAGCCCGAACGCCAACGACACTTGTTCAGGTACTGGTAGGTACACCACATGGCCATCCCCGGGTGCGACTTCGATGGCCTGCTGCTGCCGGTCATGCAACTGATTCAGGTCGAAGTGGTAATTGCCGCGCGGTGTCATCAGCTCCAGGTGGTCGCCCAGGGCAAAGCGGTTCTTGACCTTGACCTCGGCCCAGCCGTCTACCCGCTGTCCGGTCAGTTCACCCACGAACTGCTGGCGCTCGGAAACCGAGCTGCCCCGCTGATAGTTCTGGTACTCGTCGTGCACATGGCGGCGCAGAAAGCCCTCGGTGTAGCCCCGCTGCGCCAAGGATTCGAGGTTGTCCATCAAGGTGCGGTCGAAAGGCTGCCCATCGGCCGCATCGTCGATGGCTTTTCGGTAGGACTGCACGGCCCGTGCGCAATAGAAATGCGACTTGGTGCGACCCTCGATCTTCAGCGAGTGCACGCCCATGCGCGCCAGTCGCTCGACATGCTGGATGGCCCGCAGGTCCTTGGCGTTCATGATGTAGGTGCCGTGCTCGTCCTCGAATGCGGGCATTTCGGTACCGGGACGCTCGCTTTCCTGCAGCAGGAACACTTGGTCGGTGGGCGCACCCTGGCCCAAGGTCGGCTGCACTTCGCGCACGATATCGCCTGTGACGCTCTCGGTTGCCGGCGTAACATCATACTTCCAGCGACAGGCGTTGGTGCAGCTGCCCTGATTGGCATCGCGCTTGTTCAGGTAGCCCGACAGCAGGCAGCGGCCTGAGTAGGCCATGCACAGTGCCCCATGCACGAATACTTCCAGCTCCATGCCAGGCACCTGCTGGCCAATTTCTTCGATTTCTTCAAGCGACAGTTCGCGCGAGAGGATGACGCGGCTGATGCCTTGCTGCTGCCAGAACTGCACGCTGGCCCAGTTGACCGTGTTGGCCTGTACCGAGAGGTGCACGGGCATCTGCGGGTAATGCTGGCGTACCAGCATGATCAGGCCCGGGTCGGACATGATCAACGCGTCCGGTGCCATGGCGATCACAGGGGCCAGGTCCTTGAGGAAGGTCCTGAGCTTGGCATTGTGAGGCGCGATGTTGACCACCACATAGAAGCGCTTGCCCAGCGCGTGCGCCTCCTGAATGCCCAACGCCAGATTGGCATGGTCGAAGGCGTTGTTGCGCACCCGCAGGCTGTAGCGGGGCTGGCCGGCATAGACCGCATCAGCACCGTAGGCGAAGGCGTAGCGCATGGTGTGGAGCGTGCCGGCAGGCGCCAGCAATTCGGGCTTGGCAACGGAGTTCATGAATACACCGGTTAAAGGGCGCGGATGCTAAGCCGCTTTCGGTTGGGCCTTATTGATCTGAATCAAGGGGCAGGTGGCACTTTTACCCCAGCACCACGCACTAATACCCCAGAACCCATCCGAGGACCGGAAATGAACGAAACTGCTTTGCAGAACAAGGCGCTGGCGGTGCTCCTGGCACTGGTCACCATTGCCTTCGTCTGGATCTTGCTGCCTTACTACGGCGCAATCTTCTGGGCGGTAATCCTTGGCATCCTGTTCGCGCCGTTGCAACGCAACCTGCTCATGCGCTTCGGGCGCCGACGCAATGTGGCCGCTGCCGTGACCACGCTCATCTGCTTACTGGTGGCGGTACTGCCGGTGATCATCATCAGCGGTCTGCTGGTGCAGGAGGGGGCAACGCTGTATCAACGCATCCAGAGCGGCCAGCTGGACATCGCAGGTTATGTCGAGCGGGGCAAGGACATGCTGCCAACGTTCGCCCAGAACGCGCTGGATAACCTGGGCATGGGCAACCTGGAAGCCTTGCGTGACAAGATCACCACCTGGGCCTCCCAAGGCAGCCAGGTTCTGGCTACCCAGGCTTTCAGCTTTGGCCAGGGCACATTCGACTTCGTGGTTGGCTTCGGCATCATGATGTACCTGCTGTTCTTCTTTCTGCGCGAGGGCGCCGAGGTCGTGCGCAAGGTGCGCATGGCCGTGCCGCTGCCTGAACACCAGAAGCGTCGCCTGCAGTTGAAGTTCAAACGTGTGGTGCGCGCCACGGTCAAGGGCAACGTGCTGGTGGCCATCACCCAAGGCGCGCTGGGCGGCTTGATTTTCTGGATCCTGGGGATCCCCAGCGCGCTGGTCTGGGCGGTGATGATGGCTTTCCTTTCGCTGCTGCCTGCCGTTGGCGCAGGCATCGTCTGGGGGCCGGTGGCGATCTACTTCCTGATGACCGGCGCAATCCTGCAAGGCGTGATCCTGACCGCATTCGGCGTGCTGGTGATCGGCCTCGTAGACAACGTGCTCAGGCCTATCCTGGTCGGCAAGGACACCCGCATGCCCGACTATTTGATCCTGGTATCGACTCTGGGCGGCCTTTCGGTGTTCGGCCTCAACGGTTTCGTCATCGGCCCGCTGATCGCCGCGCTGTTCATCTCCAGTTGGGCGATCTTTGCTTCGAGCAAGCCTCAGGTGCAGCTACCGCGATAACCGCCAACCAGGTACTGGCTTTGGAGGTAAAGGGGTTGGCTGCCAGGCCTGCCCCTTGGCATCCTGCCTCGCAGAAGGGCAATGCGGCTGTGTGAGGTGATCGAGTTCCCTCTGTATTGATTCGCAAGGTTCGGTAAAGGTGCGCGGCAACCCTTAACCTGGAGCCTAGCATGGCCGTCCTCACTACGCCTTCGAACCATACCGACAGATTCATCGCACAGCACATGCCTGAGTGGCTGCGTGCCGCTTCTTTAGGGCAGATACAAGCCCTGCGCATGCACGCTGAAGAAAACCGCCGTATCGAGCAGCGCCTGGCGTCACTGTTCAAAGGCATGGTCTCGCCGAAGTGGTACGCAGAGCAGATGCTGACTGCCACGATAGAGCAGAAGCTGGGCGTGCAGGTGGATCTGACGCATGCGCTCTGGCGAGAGCGCTGGGACAGCTATAGCGTGCTTGGGGGCGAGACGCTACGTCATCACTACACGTTTCACCCTGTCATGGCTCACCTGATGCAGAATTTTCCCTCCGGATCGAGCTTCGACGCCCGCAGCGGCATCATCTCCGGAGCTCATGGCATGTCTTTGACCGCGCCACTGCTGGTGAACAGTGCGAGCCTGGCCACTGCCTGCCGCTTGGTGGACACGGGCAAGCGCTATCAGGACTACCTCAAAAGCTTCTTTGACGACGCCGCCTGCACGCTGCTCGCCCAGGGCCAGCGCGCGCGCCTTGCGTTGGCCGTTGACGTTGCCGGGCTGCGAGGCGACATCAGCGAAGTGGATGCCGCTGCCCTGGGGCAAACCTTTGACAAGGTGGTGGCGCCTGATCCGAAGCAACTGGCAGTCGTGGTCAAGCACCTTCATGTGCTCGGACATGCACTGATCGGGGCGCTGGTGATCGAACTGTCCGACGGCGGGGCCAGCGGCCAGGCCAGCCCGGGTGCAGGGGTGGTGCTCTACCTGCCCCATGGGCCTTTGAAGAAGTTTGACGATTTGGACAGTTTGAAGGCCCACATGGTGAACCTGTTAAAAACGCCAGCGCATGCCTTCGATCTATTGAGGCTAGTGGCGGCCGATGCCCGGGCAGCGTTTCAGACAGTGCTGAAAAAGCGTCTGAGTGATGCAGCCCCTGATCTTGAAGTGACCGGCAAAACCGCCGGCGCATCGCTGTTTACCGAGCTGGCTGGGCTGCAAGTGGCCCGCATCAAAGCGGACGCCCTGTTTCTTCTGGTGCCTGTCGAAGAGGTAGATAGGCTGCAAAGGCTTCAACGGCTGCAGACGCTTGAACAGGTGGGAATGAACCTGGCACAGATGGCAGCGTTGTTCGTCCCGGAGCTGGGCGCGATGATGTTGGCCGCGACCGTAGTCGAGGTGCTGGGTGAAATTGGCGTAGCGGTGTATGACTGGTCGCGGGGCCATCAGCACGAAGCGTTGGAGCATGTACTGGGTGTGGCCGAAACGGTTGCAGTTACCGCACTGACGGCGGCAGGTGGCGCGGCGGTTGCACGCGGCTTCATGCGCAGCGCCTTCGTTGACGAGATGGTGCCAGTCGAACTGGATAATGCATCGCCTCGGCTGTGGGCTGAAGACTTGAGGCGCTATCGAGCAGTTGGCGTGCCTCACAATGCCGTACGAGGCCAGAATGGTCTGTTCCAGCACGGCGACAGGCACTGGTGGGTTCATGAAGGCGCTTATTACGCCGTCAGCAGAAAGACTGCGTCATCCCCCTGGCGCCTAGTGCGCAACGATGGCAAGACGGGCTTCGGGCCGGCGTTGGACTGGAACGGTGAGCATGGCTGGCGGCTGAACTGGCAGCGACCGCAATTGTGGAGTGGCGAGCGAGCCTTGTTGAGTCATCTCTGGCCCGTGACTGGCGACCTGGATTCGGGACGTGTGACTCAGATACTCAAGGTCGCCGACGTGGACCAGGCTCAGTTGCGCCGGGCGGTCGCTGAGCAGAGGGCGTTGCCGGTACGTCTGCGCGACACATTGGAACGGTTTGAAGCCGATAAGCGCATCGAAGACTTCTTCGCCACATTCGCGAGCCACCAGGGCAAGAACGATCCCCCTCTGTTGCAATGGTGCCTCGATCAGCTGACCGAGCAACAGCGCGCACCTGCCTCCGTATCTGCGTCGATCCTCGCGCAGGCGCCTCGCTTGCGTGAGGGCCTGATGAGCCACTTGACGCACAGGCTTGCCATGAGTCCCGAAGCGGCGGCAATCCAACGTGATTTTCCAGGGTTACCCGATGCTTACGCTGAAGGGGTAATAGCCAATGGCACTGCCGAGCAGTGTGAGCGATTGCTCGCGCAGGGCCGTCTTGATCTGGGGCTTGCCGAGAAGGCGCGCCTGGCATTACAGGAGGCCCGCGCCTGTCGCGCATTACAGGGCCTGTACCTTGAAAATGCCTATCACCCTGACCTGGCGTCGCTGGTCTTCGGGCTCTTGCGAAAAGAACCTGCATGGCCCATGGCCCACAATGTCCAGGTTCGCGAAGCGTCACCCACAGGGCGCGTATTGGCACAGCTGTACCCGGTGACGGATCCCGCCAGTGTGAAGGTGCTGGTGTGGGAGCATGGGCAGATGTCGGTCTATGAGGGGGGCAAACCCGTTCCACAAGACGTGCCTGGCGCCTGCGGTTTGCTTGAGAGGCTTTGGCAGCTTCTGCCTGAAGACCAGCGTAGTCGCTTGGGGTGGTCAACAACCGATGGTGTGAAAGCGCTGCGGGAAGGCTTGCAAGCGCGCATTCCGGCACAAAGAAGGGCTGTGCAGGAACTGATGGGCATGCAGGTGAGCCAGCCGACCTTTCGCCCACCCGCCCGCCTGCCTGATCATCGCTATGGCTACTTGCTAAGTGGTCGCGGCAGCGTCAACCACCTGGCCGAGCGGACGCTTCAGGATCGCGTGCGCAGCCTGTATCCAGGTTTCAGCGCACAACAACTCGAACTCTATCTTCAAGTGCTTGAGGAGCAGCCCGGTTCGCCTTTCACCCATTTGCTGGAGCTTGAGGGCCAATACTCGCGCCTGGACCTGACCCTCGAGCAATGGACTGCACTGCCTGCCGATGCGGCCAATGTAGCGCTGCGACGTAGAGTCAGCGACCAGCTAAGGCGCTGCTGGCGCTTTCAGGGGCACGCAGGTAGGCGGCAGACCAATGGGGACCCAGGTATGCTGCTATCGCTATCGGATATTGGTGCTGGCGAGCTGCCCGACTTGAGCGCGGTGGAGGGTTTCGGCCATGTCAGCGAGGTCGTGTTGGCCAACATGCGGCTGGGTGAAGTGCCCGAACGCTTTCTCAGGCCCTTTCATGGCATTACGACGCTGAACCTGGACAACAACGCCCTGACCCGGCTCCCCTCTGGGCTTTCGCAGTTGCGTGAGCTACAGGAGCTGACGATTTCGCGCAATAGCCTGCATCTGGACGATGCTGGTTTAGAAGTGCTTGCGGGCATGCCGAGGCTGAGTGTGCTTGACCTGAGTGACAACAGTATCGGCCATTTCACGATTGCCATGGACCGATTACCTCGCCTGCGTCAGCTGGGGCTTCGTAGAGTGGGGTTGACGCAAGTCCCGGTCCATCTGGAGCGAGCGGTTTCGCTGGAGTATGTAGACCTGCGTGACAACCATATCGGCGAGCTGCCCTTGCCCTTGCGGGCTCAGCGAACCCATTGGCGAAGCAGATTGGCATTGACGGGCAACCCTCTGCCTGCCCTTTACCGCGACTTGTGGATCGATGCCAGTCGCACCTCCGAAAGCGAGGTCAGTGCCGACGGTGACGCGTTTCATCTCAGCCGTTGGGTCGAGCGCTTGAGCCCAGCACAACAGGACGCTCGTACCGCCCAGTGGAACCGTCTGGTGGATGAGTCTGGCAGTGGCGATTTCTTCACGCTCATAGGTGAACTCACTGACACCAGTGATTTTCGTCTGGCCAGGGACGATCTGGAGGCCAGGGTCTGGGCAATGCTAGACAGAATCGAGAGTAACACCGCACTGCGCGAACAAACTTTTGCCTTGGCCAGTGAACCTCGTACGTGCGTGGACAGTGTCATATCCAGTTTCGGCTTGCTTGAGATCAGGTTGCTGAGTGCGTCGGTCGAGGCGGCCGCTGGAGAACACGCAGAAGGCGAACTGTTGAGTCTGGCGCGACGTTTCTTCCGCCTGGACCAAGTGGAGGCCTACGCCCGCCAAGACATGAGTAGTCGCGAAACCCGTGGCGAGGAGGTGGATCAGATCGAAGTCAGCCTTGCCTACAGGGTGGGGCTGGCGCGGACGCTGGAGTTGCCAGGTCAGGCAACCACCATGCAGTTCAGGACGATTGCAGGGGTCACGGAAGAGCACCTGAACGCAGCCGAAGCAGCGGTTCGCGCAGCCGAGGCCAGCGATGATCTGGCCATGGACATCAGTGAGCGTGGCTTTTGGTTCGATCACCTGCAACGCCAGTACCGCACAGCCTTTGACGTTCTATGCGAGCCGTTCGTGCAGCAGATGGAGGCGCTCTATGCAGGGCGTGAGAGTCTGACAGATGCCCAGTACGATACCCAGGCCAGGGCAATCGCCAAGGCGTGTGATGAGGCGGTAAAGGCCAAGGCGCTCGAACTCACACGCCAAGCACTGGCCCGGGAGGGTGAAGCCTTACCAGGGTGATTGGGCCTGTGGTGATCAAATGCTAGCCTTTTGGCGCTGTGGTCCTAAGATGGCTGCATTCGAGCAAACTGGGCCGTCAATGAGCGACAAGGACACTATCTCCATCGAACTGGTACGCGAGGCGTTGTTGCAGGCTTGTCATCAAGCAGGCGACGCGCCTCTGGTGCTGCGCAAGGCAGGCATCGAGCCGCATCTGCTCACGATGCCAGGTGCGCGCGTGCCGGCAACTGCTTACGCACGCCTCTGGCGCCTGCTGGCGCGGCGCTGCAACGATGAGTTCTTTGCCATGGACCCGCGCGGGCTACGCAGCGGCAGCTTGGCATTTCTCTGCCGTGCCAGCAGGGGACAACCGACGATCGGAGCAGGTATCGAAACCGCACTGGCTTTCCTGTCGTTGACCCTGGATCATCTACAGCCCCACTTGATTCGGCAGCAAAGCCTGGCCGAGATCGTCATCGTCGAGCCCTGTGATGAGCCTCGACGAGCATTCACTTACTTCACATTCTGGATGATCGTCCATGGTGTAGCGTGCTGGCTGGCAGGGCGTCGCATCCCGATCCTGGCCATCGAGTTGCGCTGCACCGAACCTGCGTTCTGCGATGACTACCGTGTCATGTTCTCGGAAAACCTGCAGTTCTCGCGCCCGCGCACCCGCATGATCCTGGCAGCCGACTGCTTCGATCAGCCCATCCGGCGCAGCGACGATGAGCTGCACCGTTTTCTGGCCCAGGCGCCGGCCAATATCCTGGTCAAGTATCGGGACCCTGACAGCCTCGCTCGACGCATTCGACGCGATCTGAGCGAGCGCGACCCAGCGTCGTGGCCCGATGCGAATGAACTTGCCCGCCAGTTATGCCTGTCGACCTCCACGCTACGGCGCAGGTTGGCAGAGGAGGGGCATAGCTATCAGGCCCTCAAGGACAGCGTGCGGCGTCAATTGGCTATCAGCTGGCTGGCTCAAGAGCAGGTGGGGATGCTGGAAATTGCAGCGCGTCTGGGCTTTGCCGACAGCAGTTCGTTCTACAAGGCCTTCCGCAAGTGGTTTGGTTGCAATCCGGGTCACTATCGAACGTTGGCCCTGGGTGCAGGGAAGGTCGGTTAGGTGGGGTTTCCGTGTGCCAGTCGCTGAGCGCCCATCACACAGTCGAGGTTGAATCAGCATCGACAGGACTACACGATGACAGCTTCTCCCACGACCGCTCCCGGCCCGAATCCCTCCTCTGCAAAGGTCGCCAGCGCTACACATGACTTCATAGCCGCGCGCCTACCTGAGTGGCTCAAGCGGGGTTCTCCCGCTCAACTCAACCGCCTGCGTGATCGCTTCAAGGCCCACCAGGGCAGCCAGGAGCGTGTGCGCGCCTTTACTCGGCGGTTGATTCCACTGCAAAGCTTCGCTGAGCTGCATATGCAGAGGCTGGTTGCACACCTGCCGGGCAGTCCGGCCCTGGATGCGCTGCAGTGGCGGGAGATACGGCGCAATTTCAAGGTCCCGCATGGCATGGTCCTGCCTGTCGATGAGGTCATCGAGGTGAGAGAGCCTGCCGTCTTGCGCCTGATGCAGAATTTTAACGAGCAGGCCAGCTTCTATCTGGGCACCGGTTTGGTGAGTACAGGTGAAGACGCCCTGCTCACTGCGGGCACGGATGCACTGGTGCAAGCGTGCCGGGACCTGGATGCGGGCGGGCGTTACCAGAAGCTCTTGTCGCAGGTATTCACCGATGACACCTGCCAAGCGCTGATTGCAGACAAGCGAGCGGCGTTTGCGTTGGCCACCGAAGTGGCGGCGCTGCGCGGTGATTTAACGGCAAGACAGCAGATTGCGTTGGCGGGCTTGGCAAACGATGAGGCCTCTCACGCTGAGCTGGGTGCCTATCCGGGTATGCTGAGCATGCTGGGGCATACCCTGAGCGATGTCGTAGTCGTCCAGTTGCGCGATCGGCAAGGTGTGGATCGAGGGATCGTACTCTACAGACCCAGCGATCCTGGCCAGGCATTGCGCCATTTCACGTCCATTCAGGAAATGAACACCGTGCTCGCGGCCGCTCTGCAGAAGGAGGATTACCGGGCTTACTTCAGTCAGTTGGTGTCTGTGGAAGAGCGCGCACGCTTCCTCGATACATTGAGCAAGCGCTTGAGCGACGCCGTGTCTGACCTTTCCCTTGAAGGCGTCACGGGACCTGAGGATATCTTCTCCAGGCTGGTCGACCAACAGGTTCAGCGAATCAAAGACGACGCCCGTCTGCTGTTGGTACCCACCGCACAGGTGGACCGAGACGCCTCTGAAGCGCGACGCAAGCAGTGGCGCTCGTTGGGCTGGAATCTGGTCAACCTGGCCGGGCTTTTCATACCTGTGGTGGGCGCGATGCTGCTTGGGCAGTTGGTGGTGCAAACGCTATCGGAAGTCTTCGAGGGTGCAACTGATTGGTATCACGGTCATCAGCACGAGGCTCTGGAGCAGATGCTTGGCGTGGCCGAGACGCTGGCGGTGACTGCGGTTGTCGGCGCCGGAGCCAATATTCTGGCCAGAGGCTATGCGGCCACTGATTTCGTAGAAGGGCTGGAACCCGTGCGCGGGGTCGATGGGAAATCGCGGCTATGGGCCAACGACCTCAAGGTCTATGCCAGCTTGCCGGAGGACCCGCAATTGCACAGCGACGGTCTGTACAGAGACTGGGGGCGAGCCTTTTTCCGTAGTGGCAAACGTTATTTCCAGGCGCATCGCCCTGATCCAAATGAGCCATGGCGCTTGCGTCATGCTCGGCGTCCGGCAGGCTTTGGGCCAGTTCTGGAGCACTTCGGCGAGCGAAGCTGGCAGTTGAACGCTGGTCGAGCAGTGGAAATGGATCAGCCTGATCTCATGCTTGAACAGCTTTGGCCTCAGCCTAGATCGCTCACTCATCAGCAGGCCAGCAGGGTGATGCAGGCCGCCGGAATGGATGTCGCGGCACTTCGCGGGTTACTGGTGGAGGCGCGGGACATTCCAGCCAGTTTGTGTGACAGCCTGGAGCGTTTCGAAGCCAATGCGCGTGTCAGCAGGTTTTTTACCGCCCTTCAACACGGTGCGAGCCCGCGAGATGAAAGCGCGTTGGTGCAGTGGTGCCTGGAACAAACCGGTAGCGGTAGCCTTGTGCAGCTGCAGGAAAACCTACTTGAGCATGCAGATCGCTTACGTGGGCTAATGTTCCAGCACCTGTGCCAGGTGCCAGCGGTCGATGACCCGTTGTCGGCCGTCATCAGAACAGGCATGCCGGGTTTGCCCGAGCGTTACGTTCAAGCGTTGGCCGCGGACGTAGGGCGAACCGAGCGCGATCTTGCTCTGAGCATGGGAAAACTGCCGTTGCGTTGCCTACGCCAGGGTGCTTCGTTGCTGCGTGTTGCCAGGTTGACCCGGGCCATGTGCGGTGTGTACCTCCCTAACGCTTACTGCGATGAAGCGGGCGAACTCGCGTTGGCCCTGCTGCAGCGATTGGATGCATGGCCGGCCCGTCACATCGAGCTCTGGACAGACGGTCCGGGTGCGCGCCGGATTGCGGCGGTAGGTAATCAGCTGCCGGGCGCCAATCTGGTCAAGATCGTTCACAAGGAGGGGCGTTTCCGGGCGATCGAAGAGCCAGAAGCAGGCTATGGAGCCGTGGTCGATGAGTCGAACGACTTCTACCAGACGCTGCTCGCATTGCTGGAGCCTTCCCAGCGTACTGCGCTTGATCTGGATGGCGATCACGCTGCCTCGACCTTGCGTGATCGCCTGATTGAGCTGTTGCCTGAAACGCACGCCGAAGTCGAGCAACTGCTGGGCTGGCCTCGACAGGATCGTTGGTTCAATCCAGGCCGTCGTATGCCCGACGGTCGCATAGGCTACCCACTCAGTGGTAGCCCGGCTCGACGACGTAACCCCGACAGCCTGCTGCGAAGCCGTTTGCGCAACCTGTACCCTGGCCTGGACGACAGTGCGATCGACAACCGTTTGGCGCGTTTGCTTACAGGCCCTCATACTGCCTATGACGCCTTGCTGGAACTGGAAGAGGACCATGCTGACCTTGAAAGACACCTGAGCCGCTGGACAGGCTTTGAGTCCAATCCAGCCCGTCAGCGGGCTCGTCGACAGGTCGCCGATCAGATCCGCCGCGCCTGGCGACAGATGGGCGAACCTCTGGGCGATGAGACGGCTGGTCAACGGCTGAGCATTATCAACCTGAATGTCGGCAGTCTGCCCGAACTGCCTGCCCATATCGAGTTCGAGCTGACACGCTCATTGGTCATCCGTGATGTGCCGATCACGCATATGCCTACTGGGTTCCTTTCAAGCTTCACCCGCTTAAGAGAACTGAACCTGAGCAGCACCGGCCTGCTCGGCGTGCCTACAGAAGTCGCCTACCTGGTCGATTTGCGCACCCTGCGCCTGGCACGCAACAACATTCGGCTGAACGATCAGGCCTTGAACGCATTGACCCGCCTGCCGCAGTTGACTCACCTGGATCTGAGCTACAACCCGCTGGGGGCATTCGAGATGCGCTATAACCAGTTGACGCGCCTTGTTGAATTGAACTTGCGTCGCTGCAGGTTGGGTGCGTGGCCCTCGGGGTTGGAGTTGTGCAGCACCTTGGAACGCGCCGACCTGCGTGACAACCTCTTGCACGTTGTGCCAGCGGAAATTGTACAGCTGCCACATGCCCGCCGAATGGGTTTCATGGTGGAGCGAAACCGGTTGAGCAGTGTCGAGATGCAGCGGCTGTTTGCCCTTGATTCGATCGCCGAGCATTTCCATCTTCCCGAGCCACGGCGCGTAATCGACCGGCAGGTGACCCGTGATCTATGGCTCGATGCAGGCGATCCGCATTTGCGCGTCAGCCGTCAGGCCCTTTGGTCACGCTTGGTGGCTGATCCGGGCAGCGATGGTCTGGTACGGTTGCTGGGGCTTCTCGGGGATACCGGCGACTACGACACTGCACCGTTCCAGCTGGCGGAGCGAGTGTGGGCATTACTCGAAGCAGTTGACGCAAACGAGCAGCTGCGCCAGAGAATCCATAGTCTGGCTCGCCTGCCGTTAACCTGCATGAACACCGTTGCTGATCGGTTCAGTGAGCTTCAAGTCAGAGCACTTATCGATAGGTCTGAGCACAACGTCGCGCCGGAGCGCGGTAATGAGCTATTGGGTATCGGGCAGCAACTGTTTCGTCTGGACCGGCTTGAGCAGGTCGCCAGGCGAGATGTGTTGCAGCGCCTCGCAGCGCTGGAGAGGGTGGATCAGGCTGCCGTCAGCCTGGCTTACCGTGTGAGGTTGCGGGCTCGCCTGAACCTGCCGTGTCAGCCCCATAGCATGCTCTACGCCGATGCTGCCGAGCTGACCAGCACTCAGCTTGAGAACGCCTACCGTGAGGTGATCGCAGCGATGACCCCTGATGCGCTGTCGATGAGCCTGTCCCAACGTGTGTTCTGGGCGAATTATATCCATGAGCGGCATACCGAGGTGTTCGAGGCGCTGCACGCTCAGTTCGCCGCACGTCGATCGGCATTGGCCTTGCGACAATCAACGTTGGATGCCATCGATTATCAGCTTCTGCTAGACAGCCTGGACACCGAACAAGCCACTCAGGACCAGTCGCTGGTGTTCGAACTGACTCGGCAGTTTCTTATAGGTCGCGAACGCGGATTGTCTTAACCGCCGTTGTGGCCAAACCGATCATTCACAATGAATGGTTTGGCCATTGTGGTTACCCCTGAGCGGCGCGAACATCGTCCTGACTTGACAGTGCACTCCAACAATAAAAAGCAGGAGTCTGACGATGCGTGATTACGCCGAGGCCGTTCGCTCGTTCCATTACCTTGGGGCCGCGCAGGCTGCCCTGCAGGGCGAACTGCAGGCCCTCAACGCCTGTGTCGAATGTTGTGATCGCCACACTGGCTTCGACAAGCTGGCCCTGAACTGGCTGGACAGCGAAGGCAACTGCGAACAGATGAGTTTCGACAACCTGCAGGCACTGGCCACCCGCTTTGCCAGTGTCTTGCGCGCCCACGGGGTGAGTGCGGGCGACCGTGTAGCGGGGCTGTTGCCGCGCACCCCGCAACTGTTGATCACCATTCTAGCCACCTGGCGTCTGGGTGCCGTTTATCAGCCGTTGTTCACCGCCTTCGGGCCTGCTGCCATCGAACATCGACTGCACCAGTCGCATGCCCGTGTCGTGGTGACTGACCGCAGCAACCGGATAAAGCTCGATGACGTCCACGGCTGCCCGCTCACGATAACGGTCGATGCCCGTGACGGCGAGCTGGACTTCCAGGAGTGCCTTGAAAACGCCTCGCCTGAATGTGAACCGGTCATGCTCACAGGTGACGATCCCTTCCTGCTGATGTTCACATCCGGAACCACCGGCCCTGCCAAACCCCTTGAGGTCCCGCTACGGGCCATCGTAGCGTTCCAAGGCTACATGCGTGATGCCATCGATCTGCGCCCAGAGGATAGGTTTTGGAACCTGGCGGACCCAGGCTGGGCCTACGGACTTTATTACGCAGTGACCGGGCCGCTTTCACTCGGGCAGGCGACCACCTTCTACAACGGCCCCTTTAGTGTCGACAGCTGTACGAAGGTCATTACCCAGCTGGGCATCAACAACCTGGCCGGCTCGCCAACGGCCTTTCGCCTGCTCATTGCAGCCGGTGATCAGTTCAGCACCCCAGTCAAAGGACGCCTGCGCGTGGTGAGCAGTGCAGGAGAGCCGTTGAACCCTGAAGTGATCCGCTGGTTCGCCGAGCATGCCGGGGTAACCATTCATGACCACTATGGGCAGACGGAGCTGGGCATGGTGCTGTGTAACCATCACGGCCTGGCCCACCCGGTGCACGTGGGATCTGCAGGTTTTGCCATACCGGGGCATCGCATTGTCGTACTCGATGAGCAGGGACGCGAACTGCCCGCCGGTCAGCCGGGTATCCTGGCGGTGGATCGCGAACGATCGCCCCTGTGCTGGTTCGCCGGTTACCACGGGCTGCCAACCAAGGCCTTCGTTGGCAAGTACTACCTGAGCGGCGACACCGTCGAACTGAACCCCGATGGCAGCATCAGCTTCGTCGGGCGCAGCGATGATGTAATCACCACGTCCGGGTATCGGGTTGGGCCCTTCGATGTGGAGAGCGCACTGATTGAGCACCCGGCCGTCATCGAAGCGGCAGTGGTCGGCAAGCCTGATCCTGAACGCACCGAGGTGATCAAGGCATTCGTGGTGCTGGCCACGGGTTACGGCCCCAGCGCCGAACTTGAAGAGCAATTGCGCCAGCATGTCCGCCAGCGCCTCTACGCCCATGCCTACCCCAGAGAAGTCGAGTTCGTCAGCGAGTTGCCGAAGACACCCAGCGGCAAGCTGCAACGCTTCATCCTGCGCAATCAGGAAGTAGCTCGACAACACGCGCAGCTCGCCACCACGGCCGGCGTTTGAGAGGAAACCGATCATGCAAATAGCCAACAAACACTTCATCGTCAGCGGCGCAGCCTCCGGTCTGGGCGCCGCTACCGCGCACATGCTGATCGAGGCAGGCGCTTCGGTCATGCTCGTGGACCTCAACGGCGACGCCGTGCAAGCCAAAGCCCACGAGCTGGGCGAGCGCGCGCGCTTCAGCGTGGCCGACATCAGTGACGAAGCCGCTGCGCAGGCGGCCGTATCGGCGGCACTGGCAGCGTTCGGTAGCCTGCACGGTCTGGTGAACTGCGCAGGCATCGTGGGCGCTGAAAAGGTAGTGGGGAAGCAAGGCCCGCACCGTCTGAGCAGTTTTGCCCACGTCATCAATGTCAACCTGGTGGGCAGCTTCAACCTGCTGAGGTTATGTGCCCAGGCCATGGCCGAGGGAGGGGCGGACGACGCAGGCGAGCGGGGCGTGATCATCAACACGGCCTCCGTCGCGGCCTACGACGGCCAGATCGGGCAATGTGCCTATGCAGCGTCCAAAGGGGCCATTGCCAGCATGACGTTGCCCGCCGCGCGCGAGCTGGCGCGTTACGGTATTCGTGTAATGACAATCGCGCCAGGCATTTTCGAAACGCCGATGATGGCCGGGATGACGCCCGAGGTTCGTGACTCGCTCGCAGCGGGTGTGCCTTTTCCTCCGCGGCTTGGGCGTCCAGAGGAATACGCGGCGCTGGCGCGCCACATCATCGAGAACAGCATGCTCAATGGTGAGGTCATCCGTCTGGACGGTGCCTTGCGCATGGCAGCCAAGTGAGGGTTACACCCATGAACACCCGCGAAGATCCCATCGTCATCGTCAGCGCAGTACGAACCCCGATGGGTGGATTACAAGGCGAGCTTAGCAGTCTCTCTGCCGTGCAGTTGGGCAGCGCGGCCATTGGCGCCGCGATTGAGCGCGCGGGCGTGGAGGCGCACAGCGTCGATCAGGTGCTGTTCGGCTGCGTGTTGCCGGCTGGCCTTGGCCAGGCGCCGGCGCGTCAGGCTGCACTGGGTGCTGGCCTGGGCAAGCACACCACCTGTACCACGCTCAACAAGATGTGTGGGTCCGGCATGCAGGCCGCCATGCTCGCCCATGACCTGCTGGCGGCAGGCACCGCCGACATGGTGGTCGCCGGCGGCATGGAGAGCATGAGCAACGCCCCCTATCTACTGGACAAGGCCCGCGGCGGTTACCGCATGGGCCATGGCAAGGTGATCGATCACATGTTCATGGATGGTCTTGAGGACGCCTATGACAAGGGTCGCTTGATGGGCACGTTTGCCGAGGACTGTGCCCAGGCCAATGGTTTCAGCCGTAAAGACCAGGACGACTTCGCCATCGCATCGCTTACCCGTGCCCAACAGGCCATCCTCAGTGGCCGCTTTGCGGATGAAATCGTGCCGGTGGAGGTGACGCAAGGCAAGCAACGCCGTCTGGTCAAAGACGATGAGCAGCCGCCCAAGGCACGCCTGGACAAGATCGCCCAATTGCGCCCGGCGTTTCGAGACGGCGGTACGGTGACGGCTGCCAACGCCAGCTCCATTTCCGATGGTGCGGCAGCGCTGGTGCTGATGCGTCGCTCCGAGGCGCACAAGCGAGGCCTGAAGCCGATGGCGATCATCCACGGCCATGCGGCCTTCGCCGATGCCCCGGCCCTGTTTCCGACCGCGCCTATTGGGGCCATCGACAAGCTGATCAAGCGTACGGGATGGGCGCTGAGCGATGTCGACCTGTTCGAAATCAACGAAGCGTTCGCGGTTGTGACCCTGGCAGCCATGAAGCGTCTGGACCTGCCCTACGATAAGGTCAACATTCATGGCGGCGCTTGCGCTTTGGGCCACCCGATCGGCGCCTCAGGGGCGCGCATTCTGGTCACCCTGTTGCATGCCCTGCGCCAGAACAACCTGCGTCGCGGGGTGGCGGCCATCTGCATTGGCGGTGGTGAAGCCACGGCCATGGCTGTCGAATGCCTGGAGTGAGGTGAACCATGCTGGTCAACGAGGAACAACAACAAATCGCCGATGCTGTGCGCAGCTTTGCACAGGAACGGTTGAGACCGTTTGCCGAACAATGGGACAAGGACCATCGGTTTCCGCGCGAAGCCATCGAGGAAATGGCAGCGCTCGGCTTGTTCGGCATGCTGGTGCCTGAGCAGTGGGGCGGCAGCGACACCGGTTATGTGGCCTATGCCATGGCCTTGGAGGAGATCGCTGCCGGCGATGGTGCGTGCTCGACCATCATGAGCGTGCACAACTCGGTAGGGTGTGTGCCTATTCTGCGTTTTGGCTCGGAGCAGCAAAAGCGCGAGTACCTGACGCCGCTGGCAACCGGCGCCATGCTTGGGGCGTTCGCCCTGACAGAGCCTCAGGCAGGCTCCGATGCCAGCAGCCTGAAAACCCGTGCGCGCCGCGAGGGCGACGACTACGTGCTCAGTGGCAGCAAACAGTTCATCACCTCCGGCCAGAATGCCGGGGTGGTGATCGTGTTCGCCGTGACGGATCCGCAGGCAGGCAAGCGCGGGATCAGCGCGTTCATCGTGCCGACCGACGCACCGGGGTATCAGGTGGCCCGCGTCGAGGACAAGCTCGGCCAGCATGCGTCCGACACCTGTCAGATCGTGTTCGAGAACGTGCGCGTGCCTGTGGCCAACCGACTGGGTGAGGAGGGTGAAGGCTACAAGATTGCCTTGGCCAATCTCGAGGGCGGACGCATCGGCATCGCGGCGCAGTCCGTAGGCATGGCGCGCGCCGCGTTCGAAGTGGCCCGTGACTATGCCAAGGAGCGGCAGAGTTTCGGCAAACCGCTGATCGAGCATCAGGCCGTGGCTTTCCGGTTGGCGGACATGGCAACCCAGGTCGCCGTCGCCCGGCAGATGGTGTTGCACGCTGCCGCCTTGCGCGATGCGGGGCAGCCTGCGCTGATGGAAGCGTCCATGGCCAAGCTCTTTGCCTCGGAAATGGCCGAGAAGGTTTGCTCACATGCCTTGCAGACCCTGGGCGGTTATGGCTATCTGAGCGACTTCCCGCTGGAGCGCATCTATCGTGACGTGCGGGTTTGCCAGATTTACGAAGGCACCAGCGATATTCAGCGCATGGTCATTGCGCGCAATCTTTGAAGGAGCAGACCACATGGCATTCGAAACCATCCTGTTGGACATTCATGGCAAGGTTGGCCTGATCACGCTCAATCGCCCGCAGGCGCTCAACGCCTTGAACGCGCAGATCGTCAGCGAACTGAACCAGGCCTTGGATCAGCTTGAGCGCGACCCTGGCATTGGCTGCGTGGTGCTCACAGGTTCGGCGAAGGCGTTTGCAGCTGGCGCAGACATCAAGGAAATGGCTGAGCTCAAATACCCGCAAATCTACGTGGACGACCTGTTCAGCGATGCCGACCGCATTGCCAATCGGCGCAAGCCGATCATTGCCGCAGTGTCGGGCTTTGCGCTGGGCGGTGGTTGTGAACTGGCGATGATGTGCGACTTCATTCTGGCGGGTGACAATGCCAAGTTCGGTCAGCCGGAAATCAACCTGGGGGTGTTGCCGGGCATGGGTGGAACGCAGCGCTTGACCCGTGCGGTGGGTAAGGCCAAAGCCATGGAGTTGTGCCTGACCGGTCGCCTGATGGGTGCTGAGGAAGCGGAGCGCTCAGGGCTGGTGGCGCGTGTCGTGCCGCAGGACGAGCTGTTGCAGGAGGCGCTGAAAGTGGCCGCCACCATCGCTGCCAAATCCATTCCGGTGAGCATGATGGTCAAGGAGAGCGTCAACCGCGCGTTCGAGGTCACGCTCAGCGAAGGTGTGCGGTTCGAGCGGCGAGTGTTTCATGCGGCGTTCTCGACCGCAGATCAGAAAGAGGGCATGGCCGCGTTCATTGCCAAGCGTGAAGCGCAGTTCAAGGATCGTTGACAGGGGGCGTTTTGCAGTGATTTGCACGGTGGTTCAAGGATGAAGAGGCGTCGCGCTCAGGGTGATGCCGGTGCGATAGTGTGGGTGGTCCTGTTTGTTGCTGCGCTTGGCCTGTGGGCGTCTCGCTACCCCAGCATGATCGAGCGCAGGGTTGAAGCGCGCAAGGCGCAGCAACAGGCGGTCCAGCCTGAGCGGCGGGTCTCCGAGACGACCGTTGAGATCATGTTGCCGGACGGGCGGCGTCTGCGGCAGCTGGAATCGGAGGCATTGACCAAATAGCCTAAGTGGTTTGCAATCCTTGATGCTGATGCTGATGCTGATGCTGATGCTGATGCTGATGCTGATGCTGATGCTGATGCTGATGCTGATGCTGCCATTGCCATTGCCGTTGCCGTTGCCGTTGCTCTTGCTTCTAAGCGCGCGATAGTCCAGGCGCCACAGATCGCGACTTCAGGAGGCCGAGCGCAGGGCTTGCGGAGGGAGGTGACAGGCATGGATGCCTGTCAAGCGCTGGGCCCCAGGATGGGGCCTGCAGCGCGGTCCTCCCGGGAGCAAGCCCGGAGCGAGGGGACCCCGGAGCGTAGCGTAGGGGCCGGATGATAGGAGCAGGCGGTTTTTGCTTACTTTTTGCCAAGACAAAAAGTGAGCCGCCGTAAGGGCGGAAGGGTGACTGTGCGCCACCCGCGCCAATGAATGCCAACTCGATATATGCGCCCACGCTTTGAAGTTTGAAGTTTGAAGTTTGAAGTTTGAAGTTTGAAGTTCGATGGGTTGGTGTGGGTATTGATAGAGAGCATAGTCCATTTGCGATGGCGACGCTTAATCACCTTTTCGCCCTTACGGCGAGTTACTTTTTGTCAAACGCCACAAAAAGTAACCAAAAAAGGCTGCGCTCCATTCATACGGCCCCTACGCTGCGCTTCGGGGTTCCCTCACTTCGGTCTTGCTCCCGGGAGGACCGCGCTGCAGGCCCCATCCTGGGGCCCAGCGCTTGACAGGCATCCATGCCTGTCACCTCCCTCCGCAAGACCTGCGTTCGGCCTTCTGAAGTCGCGAAGATCAAAAGCAAAAGCAAGAGCAAGAGCAAGAGCAAGAGCAAGAGCAAGAGCAAGAGCAAGATCGGGATGGGCGTGTTGATCTTGAATTTGAAGTTTCGTTGCGCTCAGTGGTTGCTGCCTCGTAATTGATTATTACAGTGAGGCTTATAAATGGCATGTATATGAAGCGCCCTTTGTAGGAGCGGGCTTGTCCCGCGATGGAGTGCGAAGCGCTCCCTCATCGCCATCCAGATAGCACGGCATTATAGTTTCTAAGGTTACCGTTGCCTTGCAGTAAACATGTTCCCGAATCTACCCGCGCTGCTCAAACTCGCGCCTAGGCCTTCAGACGCAAGCACCGGCCGGCGGATTGTAAGCAGCGAATGCCAACGCCACCCCATTTTGCTGTTGCTCAAGGCGACGCTGCGCCTTAGACTGCCGCCCCTTGTTGAAGAGTGCCGACTGGCGCTTGAAAAAATTCCGCTGCCGATGCCTAGGCGTCGGCGGCAAACGAATCGCCTAAATGCACCTATTTTCATAGAGAAATCGATGACCAAGGAACAGTTGCTGGCCATGCCGGCCGATGACTACATGAATGCTGAACAGCTGAGCTTCTTCACTCAGCTGCTACAAGCAATGAAAGTCGAGACCCATGAACGCATCGAGCTGAGCCGTGCCACCATCGAAGGCCTGGATACCCCCTCGGATCCTGCCGATGTAGCATCGGTCGAAGAAGAGCGTAGCTGGCTGGTGAATGCCATCGATCGCGATCAGCGCCTGCTTCCCCAACTGGAGATGGCGCTGGACCGTATCGCCGACGAGAGCTTCGGCTGGTGCGACGACAGCGGTGAACCGATCGGTCTCAAGCGTTTGCTGATCAGCCCAACCACCAAATACTGCATCGAAGCACAAGAGCGCCACGAGCAGCTTGATCGCCATCAGCGTCAGGCCTGAGCCGCTCAGGTTGCCAAGCCCCATGGAGCGATTCGTGGGGCTTTTTGCATTTCAGGCATCAAACCGCAACGCCCCATGCAATTCGCCTGGAGCAGTTGCGCAGTAACCGGCAAGCCTGTTAAAACATGGCGTCTCTCTAGGATTTCACTGTTTTCGGATATCCCGCCGATGATAGTGTGTGAGCCGCCATCAGGCTCCAAGGTCATGCACCCATCCGGAATCGCATTTTCATGGGCATGCAATGTCAGACGTTACGCCGGCAGCGCTTGGGCATGGCCCAAGGGTATGTAAGCGACAACAACGCCGGCCGTTAGAGTAAAAAATCCTGCACGCTGCATCGTCAGCGGGCACAGACATGTCGCCCAGCGTTTTATTAATCTCATTGCCTATCGATTTGAAATGGCCGTGCTTCGCGAGCTCCTGCGAGGGCGGGTTGTAAACGGTTGAGGATTACTTCATTGGCAGTCAGCACTCTTGATACACACGCGTTGTTCACCCTTGGCGATTTGCGCGGGAAACTGGCCCAGTTGTTCCAGGGTCGATTCGTCTATGTCACCGAGCAAAACCCCGAAGGCCTCTACATGGCCGAGATCGACACGGAAAGTGCGCTGGTAGTCGACGACAAGCAGCGCCTTGAATTGAAAGTCGGCGATCATTTTCGTGCCGCCGTGCTGCCCAGCCGCGAAGGCGGCAAGCTGGAAATGCGCTTTCGCGATATCAAGCTCAATGTGTATGGGGTAGGCGACTACGCGTTCGTATCGGTCCCGGAAGGCGAGGGGGTCGTACTGCGTGAAGGCCATGGCGTGATGCTGGTGTTTGCCGCCGATCAGCAAATTCAGGAAGGGCTCGGCAAGCTGTTGAAAGCCGTAACCGGCAAGGTTGCTAAATGGCGCAAGGGTGAGCTGACGACGTTCAAGGCAAGCGAGTGACGCTGCCAGAACAAGCGCCTGGATCACGGGAACGCTATCACCGTGAGCACCAGGCGCGCGCCATGGCCGAGGCGCAGCGGCTGCTCGCAGCCCGTGAAGCGATGCGCGGGCGATGGTTGGATTGGGTAGCTGCCCAATTGTATACCCAAGGCCCGCCTCATTACGTCGCCATGGTCAGACGCGCACTGCAGCAGTTGAGTGAGCAACCAGGCTAACTGCGGTCAATTGCCACGGTCCAGACCGCTGCTGACCTCCTCGGGTACCGGCTCTTTGGCCTGACGCTTGCGAAACAGCCCGGCGCGCGCCAGTAACAACGTAGTCACGGGCACCGTGATCGACAGCAGCACGGGAATCAGCCATGCGTGCAGCACCAATGACTCTTTCAGCCATGAAAAGTAGATGATCGAGCCAAGCGCGACGCACCAGGCCCCGATGGTCGAGGCCAGCGCTGGGGGGTGCATGCGTTGGAAATAGTCTTTCAGGCGCAGCAGACCAATTGCACCGATCAGTGCGAAAAGGCTGCCAGCTACCAGCAGTATGGCTGTGATCATTTCAAGCCAGAACGGCAGATTGAGTGCCTCGGTCATTCGATCACCTCACCACGCAGCAGGAACTTGGCCAAGGCGAAGGAGCCAACGAAGCCGAACAATGCAATGAGCAAGGCCCCTTCGAAATAGGTGTCACTGGCATACCTGATGCCCAGTACCAGCATGGTCAGCATTGCCAGAATGTACAGGTAATCCAGGGCCAGAACCCTGTCCTGCGCAGAAGGGCCTCGGAATAGCCGAAGCAGGGTAAGGCACATAGCCAGCGCAAAGATGAACAAGCTGGCGAGAACAGCGTTGGCGAGCAGTCCACTCATTGAAAGATCTCCATCAAGGGACGTTCGTAGACTTCCTTGAAATGCTGGATGAATGCCGCTTCATCATCCAGATCGAATACGTGCAGCAGTAGCACGCTACGGTCCAGGGCCAGTTCCGACCAGATGGTTCCAGGGATCACCGTCGTGATCATGGACAGCGCCGCAAGCCCATGGGGCTCGTGCAGATCCAGGGGAATGTGGACGAAGCCTGAGCGAGGCGGTCGCCTTCCAGCACCCAGAACGCCGCGAGCGACCTGCAGGTTGGACAGGATGACGTCCACCCCAACCCGGCCGATCAGCTTGACGATCACCCAGGGCCGTCGAACGTGGGCATGCTGCGGCCGTAATGGCGCCATCAGCAGCGGAGCCAGTGTCCCCAACACAGCGGCCAGGATGAGGTTACCCGGACTCAGCGAAAGGTTGAGCAACAGCCACAGGCCGAACAGGCATGCCGATAGCAGGGGGGCAGGAAAGAGTCGGCTCATGGCTGCACCTGAACGTCGAGCGAGGTGGGGCCAGGTTTCGGCTGCGCCGCCATGACTGCATCGATATAGGCATCAGGCGCCTGAAGGCTGGCGGCGGTGTCGAGGCTATAACGCAGCAGCGGCTCGGCCTTGAAGCTGAGCAGCATGCACAGGCCCAGCAATATCACGATCGGAAGGCATTCGAAACGCCTGAGCACCGGAGAGGGCCGCTCTTCGGGTTTCCAGAAACGTTGAATGCCGACGCGTCCGAAAGCGATCAGCGATGCCATTCCCGACAAGACCAGCAAGGCCACAAGGCCCCAGCCAGCGGCGCCCAGTGTGTATGGGCTCGGAACCCCCAGACCGTTGGGGTTGAACAGGGCACTGATCAAGTTGAGCTTGGCAACGAAGCCTGAAAGCGGTGGCATGCCGATGATCAGCAGCGCGCAAGCGATGAAGCTCAAGCCCAGAAATGCCATGGTCCATGGAATGACCTGCCCGATGACGGCTTTCTGATTGTCATCGAGGTTGATGCCTTTTGGGGGGTGAAGCGATTCCAGCAAGGCCGGCATGGCGTCTTCTTCCTCGTCCAATGGCAACTCATTGGCAGACCGCGAGCGCTCGATGAGTTCGGCCAGAAGGAACAAGGCGCACAAGGCCAGGGTAGAATTCACCAAGTAGAACAGCGCTGCTCCGGTCAACGCCAATTGTGAGAAGCCCACCGCCCCCAACAAGGTCCCAGCCGATACCAGAATACTCAACGCCGCCATGCGTTCCAGGCGCTGCGCTGCCAGGATCGACACCGCCGCCATGGCCAGGGTCGCCAGGCCTCCGTAAACCAGCCAATCCCCGCCGAAGTGGGCCGATGCCCCCGCTTGCCCGGAGAACAGCAACGTCCATACCCGCAGCACGGCATACAGCCCTACCTTGGTCATGATCGCAAAGAGTGCAGCCACTGGCGCGCTGGCAGACGCATAGGCTGGGACGAGCCAGAAGTTCAAGGGCCAGATGCCTGCTTTGACCAGAAACGCCATGGCGAGGATCGCTGCGCCTGCATGCAGCAAGCCGCGGTCGGCCTCGGGTACGAGCGGAATCTTCAGGGCCAGGTCCGCAAGGCTCAGTGTACCCGTCACGCCATACAGCATTGCCGCGCCAATCAGGAACAACGACGACGCGAAAAGGTTGACGGCGATGTAATGCAAGCCGGCCCGCACGCGTGCGCGGCCGGACCCGTGCAGCAGAAGACCGTATGAAGCTGCCAGCAGCACTTCGAAGAACACGAACAGGTTGAACAGGTCTGCCGTCAGGAATGCGCCGTACAGCCCCATCAGCTGGATCTGGAACAGCGCATGAAAACTTGCACCGGCGCCATCCCAGCGTGCCCGTGCGAACAGCAGGGCGCTTAGCCCGATGACGCCGGTCAGGGTCAGCATCAGCGCCGACAGGTGGTCTAATACCAGCACGATGCCGAATGGGGCTGGCCAGTTGCCCGGCAGGTAGACGCCGATCGATTCTGCCTGGCCCTGGGTACGCACCCAGAGCAGCAGGCTGACGGCGATGCCAAGACCGGCGAAGGTCGACAGCAGGTTCAGCCGTGCCTTGATCAATCGATGCTTTTCGCCCAGCAGCAACATGACTGCCGCTGTAATCAACGGCAGCAGGATAGGGGCAACGATCAGTTGGCTCATGCCGCTCATTCCTCACGCTCCCGGCCATCTACGTGGTCGGTGCCGGTCAGGCCGCGCGATGCCAGCAGCACCACGAGGAACAGGGCGGTCATGGCGAAGCTGATGACGATTGCCGTGAGTACCAGGGCCTGTGGCAGCGGATCGGTGTAGTGCAACAGGTCCTGGGTCACGCCTTCCTTGATGATGGGCTCCTTGCCGATGAACAGGCTGCCCATGCTGAAGATGAAAAGGTTGACCCCATAGGAAAGCAGGCACAAGCCCATGATCACCTGATAGGTGCGCGGGCGTAGCACCAACCAGACCCCGGAGGCGGCAAGCACGCCAATGGCCACTGCGATCACTTCTTCCATCAGGCGGCTCCTGCTTTACGGGTCTTGCCTGGACTGGCCGGGCGATAGGCACGTACCGACTGGTGGGCCAGGGCCGTGAGTATCAAGAGGGTCGAGCCGACGACCACGGTGAACACACCGACGTCGAAGAACAATGCGCTTGCCAGATGGATGTCTCCGAGCAGAGGAAGGTGCAGGTGCGCCGTATGGGTGGTCAGGAACGGGTAGCCGAACACGATGGCGCCGCCACCGGTCAAGGTTGCGCAGAGCAGGCCGGTGCCCATCCAGCGCAAGGGCCGCAGGCGCATCTGTGCTTCTACCCACTGGGTGCCTGCGACCATGTATTGCAGGATGAACGCCACCGAAGTCACCAACCCGGCGACGAAGCCGCCGCCTGGCTGATTGTGACCACGCATGAACAGGTACATCGACACCAGCAGCGCGATTGGCAGCAACAGGCGCACCAGTACAGCGGGCACCATCATGAAGCCCAGTGCGGTATCGGCAGCGTGGCGCGGGTTGATCAGGTCGGTGACGACATCTGGTGCCAACTGGCGCTGCTGGGTCGGCAATTGCATGCTTTCCTTGGGTGGGCGGAAGCGACGCAGAAGCGCGAAAACCGTCAACCCCACCGCGACCAGCACGGTGATTTCGCCCAGGGTATCGAAGCCGCGGAAATCCACCAGCATCACATTGACCACATTGGTACCACCACCTTGTGGCAGCGCGCGGCTCAAGTAGAACGATGAGATGTCATTGGGCGTAGGGCGGGTGAGCATGGCGTAGGACAGCACGGCCATCCCTGCGCCAACCAACACCGCCAGTAGCAGATCGCGCAAGCGACGCACGCGGGCGCGGTCGAACTTGCCGGGCAGAGGCGACACACCTTCGATACGACGTGGAAGCCAACGCAGACCAAGAAGGATCAGGACAGTGGTCACCACTTCGACGACCAACTGGGTCAGGGCCAGATCAGGCGCGGAGAACCACACAAAGGTGATACAGGTCATCAAGCCGCACACACTGACCATGGTCAGGGCCGCCAGACGGTGGTACTTGGCTTGGTACGCCGCACCGATCGCACAGGCAATGGCGATCACCCAGAGTGCGACGAATACCCCTGACCCCGGGATCTTGGGCCGTTCGCCCCAGGTCAGGCCACTGTAAAGCATGGGTGTCAGGCCGGCGAGGAAGGCGGCTACCACCAGCATGAACAGCTGCGCCTGCAGGCGCCGGCTGGTAAGCAGGTGCTCGATGCGCCGCGCCATCAGCATCAGCTGCACCTGGCCGTACTCAAAGAGGCGTTTGCCGTCGAATCGGCCCATCACGGGAGGGCAGGGGAAGCGGCCCCGTCGCAGTTGCTTGCGCAACAGCAGGTACAGAACCACGCCGCCACTCATGGCCACAAGGCTCATGATCAAAGGCGCATTCCAACCGTGCCAGATGGCCAGGCTGTACTCGGGTAGCGTACCCCCTACCACCGGCAGTGCCGCAGCGGCCAGCAACGGGCCTACGGACTGGGCGGGGAAAATGCCGACCACCAGGCATGTCAGCACCAGCAGCTCGACCGGCGCGCGCATCCAGCGCGGGGGTTCGTGTGGCGTATGCGGCAGGTCTTGGGCGGTGGGGCCGAAGAACACATCGACCGTGAAGCGCAGCGCGTAGGCCACGCTGAAAGTGCCGGCCAGGGTGGCGATCACCGGAAGCATGGCTTCGACCCAGGCGCTGGAAGTGATGAACACGGTTTCGGCGAAGAACATTTCCTTGGACAGGAAGCCGTTCATCAGCGGCACCCCCGCCATGGAGGCGCTGGCGACCATGGCCAGAGTGGCTGTGTAGGGAACCAGCCGGACCAGGCCGCTCAGGCGCCGGATGTCACGCGTACCACTTTCGTGGTCGATGATGCCAGCGGCCATGAACAACGACGCCTTGAAGGTTGCATGGTTGAGAATGTGGAAGACCGCCGCGACGGCGGCCAGCGAGCTGTTCAGGCCCAGCAACAGCGTGATGAGGCCCAGATGGCTGATGGTCGAGTAGGCCAGGAGGCCTTTGAGGTCATTCTGGAACATCGCTGCAAAAGCACCGAGCAGCAGCGTCAGCGCACCAGCACCCCCGACGATCCAGAACCATTCGTCGGTACCCGACAGCACTGGCCACAGGCGCGCCAGCAAAAATACGCCGGCCTTGACCATGGTTGCCGAATGCAAATACGCCGACACCGGCGTGGGTGCTGCCATGGCATGCGGTAGCCAGAAATGGAAGGGAAATTGCGCGCTTTTGCTCAGGGCGCCGATCAGGATCAGGGGCAACAGCACTGGGTAAAGCGCATGCTGGCGTATGGTGTCACCTGCAGCCAGGACCTTGTCCAGGTCATAGCTGCCCACCACATGGCCGAGCAGCAGCGCCCCCACCAGCAGGCACAAGCCTCCGGCACCGGTAACCATCAGCGCCATGTAGGCGCCACGGCGCGCGTCGGCCCGATGATGCCAGTAGCCGATCAAGAGGAAGGAGAAGAGGCTGGTGAGCTCCCAGAAAAACACCAGTTGTAAAAGGTTGCCCGACAGCACCAGCCCCAGCATTGCGCCCATGAATGCAAGGAAAAACGCAAAAAATCGCGGCACCGGGTCCTGTGGCGACATGTAGTAGCGCGCGTACAGAGACACCAACGTACCGATGCCCAGCACCAGCAGTGAGAACAGCCAGGCAAAGCCGTCCATGCGCAGCACGAAGTTGAGCCCGAGGCTGGGCAGCCACAGGAATTCTTCACGGATGACACCGCCATGGGCCACCTGTGGATAGAGAAGTGCTACCTGGACGGTGCCGACCAAGGCCACGAGCCCGGCGAGTATGGACTCGGCGTTACGTGCGTTGTGCGGCAGCGCGGCTGCCAGCAAACTGCCCACGAACGGCAGAAGCAATAGCACTATCAAAGACATAGAGTTCTATTCTGAGAGGTTTTCCAAGGATCATACGTGCCGGACGGGTCATCGACCAACACACAACCTGTCGCAGAATCATACAAAAGGGCTGTGACAGGCTGTTTTTTTATAACAGTTTTTTACAAAGGACAGTCGGACCTTTAGAGACCGGTCTTGAGTTGACGTTCATTCTGTGCAAGTTCGGTATCGGCAGGTTCTGGCCTGCGGCGTACTCGCAACTCGCTGATGACCACGGCGATGACGATCAGCAGGCCGCCCAACAGTGCCAATCCCGGCAGGCGTTCTCCCGCTATCCGTCCGACCAGGCCGGCCCAGACTGGCTCACCGGCGTAGATCAGCGTAGCCCGTGTGGGTGATACCGATTTCTGTGCCCAATTCATCGCCACTTGGATCACCGCGCTCATCAGGCCCAAGCCAATCGCACTGCTCAGCAAAAGCCAGGAGAAGTCGGGTACCGATTCCTGGGTAGGCAGCATCATCATGAATGCCAGCACCGAGGCCGTTGCCAGTTGCACCACGGTAACGCGGCGAACGTCGACACGCCCGGCAAAGCGACTGATCAGAATGATTTCGCCCGCGATGGCGACGGCGCTGACCAGTGTAACCAGCTCGCCTTCGCTCATGTGCAGGCTACCGGCCTGCGGGCCGGCCAGCAGCATCAGCCCAACGAAAGCCAGGCCGATCCCAAGGCTGGGCATCAGGCCCGGGCGCCGGCCCAGTATCAGCCATTGCAGCAGGGGTACGAAGGGCACGTAAAGCGCCGTGATGAACGCCGACTGGCTGCTGCTGATCGTCTGCAGGCCCATGGTCTGCAAGCCGTAGCCCAACATGATCAACACGCCAATGCACAGGCCCGCCTTGAATTCGACAAGGGTCAACCCTTGCAAGGCGCGCGCCGAGACCATGCCGACGAACAGGGCAGCCGCGGCAAAGCGCAAACCCACGAAGAACATGGGGCCGCTGACGGCCATCACGTTGTGCACCAGCAGGAAGGTACCGCCCCAGAGCATGGTGATGAACACCAGCACCCACTCGGCTTTGCTGAGACGGAACGAAAACGTGGGGCGTTGCGGGCGTGACTGATTCATGCGGTTGCAGGCTCGTAGGACAGGGCGCACAATCGGCGCAAAGTGGGCAGTATACTGCGCAACAACTAGGGATGAGCAATATAGTGCACAACGACACTTCGCATCGCGCTTCGGTGCTGCAACACGTGAGCTTGAACGTTCGCAGGCTGCGCAATGTGGCTGGCATCAGCCAGGCAACCTTGGCCGAGCGTTCAGGTGTCAGTCGTCGCATGCTGGTGGCGATTGAGGCGGGCGAAAAAAATGTCAGCCTAACCACGCTCGACCTCATCGCCGAGGCGCTCGGGGTGGCGTTCAGTACATTGATCCAGGCGCCTGACCAGCGTAACCCTGGTCGTATCGAAGAGTTGGCCTGGGCGGGTGAACATCCGCAAAGCCGGGCCATCCTGCTGGCAAGCAGCATGGCCCGTCGTGAAGTCGAGCTGTGGGAATGGACGCTGGCGGTCGGCGAGCACTATCGCAGCGAGGCGGATGCCGAAGGCTGGAGCGAGCAGATCTACGTGGTCGAAGGTGTACTGACGCTGATCATCGAGGATGTCGAGCACCGACTCGAGCAGGGCCGCTTTCACGTATTCGCCAGCAATTGCCGTTACGCCTATCGCAACGATGGCGCGGTGGCAGTGAAGTTCGTACGCAACGTTGTGATCTGAGGGCCGTACTGGCCGAAGGCCGATCAGGTGCGACCGGCAGCTTCTTCGAGCAGTGCATCAGTGCTGCGCACCGAGGCATAGGCGAACGCCAGGGCCGCCATCGATGCGTCATGCACCTGTGCAGCAGGTACCCATTTGCCGTTGAACTCCAGGGCCAGGGTGGCGCAGGCATCATGGGCGACCGTGACGACATACCCGAGGTCGGCTGCTGCGCGCACCGCCGCATCGATGCACATGTGGCTCATGCTGCCCACGACGGTCAGCGACTTGATACCCTGGCGTTCGAGCGTCGGCGCAAGATCGGTCGAGAGAAAAGCGTTGACCTTGTGCTTGAGAATCACAGCCTCTCCAGGTAACGGGTGAACACGCGGGTGAATGGCTGCGCCCGAAGAGCCTGGGGCAAAGAAGGGAGCGTCGGCGCTGTCGAACTCGTGGCGTACGTGCACGACGAAGTCTTTTGCATCGCGCGCAGCCTGGAGCAGGCGGGCCGCATTTTCAGCGGCGCGCTCGGCGCCCTCCAATGGCCACCTTCCGCCTGGGAAATAGTCGTTCTGGATATCGATGATGATCAGTGCATGGGTGCTCATGTTGCCTCCAAGGGCAGTGGTTTTGGCGGTTGCTTAGTTATAGGCTGTCGCGCGATAGGCGTGAATCGGCGCGAAAGACACTATGCGGGGCAAAACTGACATGGCTCGTTTTCTGGAGATTGGCCTGCTTCGCTATCCCGATGCACAAGAGGCAGCGATCCACGGCCTGCAAGACTTGTTCGCCGTGGCTAACCGCATGGCTGACACCTTGGGTGCGGCCCAGGCGCCTCGTGTACGTATCAGCGTATGGCGTGTGGGTGCGGAGGGGGAGATGCTGGCTGAGCCCCCACTAGGGGATGCCAGTGATGCTCGACTGCGTGTTCTGATCATCCCGCCAAGCCTGCATGCCATTCCCGACGACGCCTGCTTGGTTCGCCATCGTTCGGCTTTGTGCCGATTGCATCAGGAGGGCACCGTTCTGGCCTGCGTGTGCATCGGGGTATTCTTCATTGCGGCCTGTGGTCTGCTGGATGGACGCACTGCATGCGCTCACCGCAATCATGTGCAGATACTCGAGGCGCGTTACCCGCACGCCAGGGCCGAGGCTCAACAGGCGTTGCTCGATGACGGCGATATCGTCAGCTCCGCTGGCCTGATGGCATGGACCACTTTGGGCCTGTGCCTGGTGCAGCGCTTCATGGGCAATACCGTTGCAGCCGACACCGCGAACTTCCTGGCAGTAGAACCGGTACCTGACGCTTTGCCCGGTTCTCGCCTCAACCCGTTGCTCGATCATGGCGATGAAGCCGTCCTGAAGGTTCAGCACTGGTTACAAGCTACAGGCGCACGCACGGCGGACCTCGCAGCGATGGCGGCGCGCGCCTGCCTGGAACCACGCACGTTCTTGAGGCGGTTTCGCTTGGCCACAGCGTTGCGCCCTACCGAGTACTGTCAGCAGATAAGGGTGTGCCGGGCAGCACGTCTGCTGGAGTTCACGCGCAGGACAGTCGACCAGATCGCCTGGGATGTGGGTTATCGGGACGCGGGGGCGTTTCGCAAGGTCTTTCAGCGCGCTACAGGTGTCACCCCCAGTGCGTTTCGGCGGCAGGTGGTGGCACCACAGCCTGGAGGGCAGGTTGAAATGGATAGCGAACCTCTTGACCTCGAGATTGGTTGAGGTTTTAACCTTCCGGGCATTGCGATGTGTATCCCTTGTCAGGAGGTTGTTGATGTCAGGAAGTGTCCCTGCCATCTGGTACACCCAGATGATCGAATATCGGGTCGCCGTCGTCTTTCAGCAGGCATTGGCCCAGGCACTGGTGCTGCGCAGTGAGTCATTGGCAGCAGGCTGTGAAGACCTGCGGGCGGTCAGTGTCCAGGCCAGCGAAGATGGCTGCCGTGTGTTGCAGTCGCTGCAGTGGACCAACCGGGAGGCCGGTGAGGCGGCCATCGAGCAAGTGCTGGACGGGTCGTTTCTGAGCATGCTCCAGCAGTATCATGCCAGCGCCGTGAACTTCACTGCCTTCACGGCGCTGCGGAGTCTGGCTCGCCATCCTGACGGAGCGTTGTACTGCCAGATGGTGTGAGCTTCATGCGTACCAGGGTGCGTAGTGGGGATAGCGGTCCAGGCGAGCACCAATGACCATTTCGCTGATCCATGCCGCCAGCAGTGCGCTGTAGGCCTTCTGGCTTTCTTCGGTGGACAGGCCGTGGTCGGCGCCGTCGACGATCCGGTGGGTGAGCGAGTGGGCACTGCTGAAGGCTGAGCGGTAACTCATCAGCGTGCTGTGGGGTACGTAATCATCGTGCTCGGACTCCACCAGCAGAACATCGCCGCCAAACCCGGCGCAAGCAGCCAGTGCGCGGTTGTCAGATGGCGCCAGGGGGCGACGGCGATAGTCATTGAGCCGTTGTCGGTCCAGGGACTGCTTGGGCGTATTCCACTCCTCGTCCCAGTACATGGCCGGTACCCGCAGGGCCAGCCAGCGGACCGGGCGCATTGATGTCAACAAGGTGGCCAGGTAGCCGCCGTAGCTGCTGCCGATCACGGCGATGGCGTTGGCGTCCACGGTGGGGTGACTGACCAGCCGGTCGTAGGCCGTCAGCAGGTCCTGCAGATTCTGCTCTCGCGTCACTGTCAGACGCTGACTTTGGGTTTTCTCATGGCCACGAAGATCGAAGGTCATGCAGACGCAGCCAAGTCCTGTGATGTGCCGCGCCCTGGCAAGATCGCGTTGCTGGCTACCGCCCCAGCCGTGGACGAACAGGATGCCGGGGATTTTGCTGCCGGGGCTGACCAGGGTCGCGCAGATGGTATCCCCGTTCACCGGCAACTCTATCGTCTCACTCTGAATGGCCAACGTATCGGAGCTGCGCGTATTTGGTGAGTTGTCCGAGTTCACTGTCATTTCCTTGGTAAAAGAGAGTAGCGTGCGCGGGTAGCGCGGGCGTGCCAAACACTTCGTGGGTGCTAGCGCGCACTCGATTGACCAGACCGTTGGCAGCGAATGCCTGCAGGGCGAGCAATTCGGCGCTGCTGGCACCGCCCATCCGCCAGGATTGCTCCAGCACGCCACTGCGGATCTGACCTTTGGTGTCGGTGCCGCGGGCAATGTCGTAATTGCGGCGTGAGGCGATGAAGCCAGGTAAGTGTCGTTCGGCAGCCTGGTCATAAGCCATTGCCTGCTCGATCGCCAGGCGAACGCTGTCTTCCAAGGGCTCGCCCAGCAGAGACGCAAAGCCTCCTCGTACGAAGGTCAGGTCAGAGCCGCCGTACACCTCGATACCTTGGTGATCCTGGGTCAGTTGTTGTGTGCCGTAATAGCTGCACACCAATCCTGCAACCCGTACCTGGCCGACGCTGAACGTCTCGACGTTGGTCAGGTTCTGCTCCAGCACCAGGCCCCAGGTCATGAGTTCTTCGTCATCCACTGAACAGAGCAGGGGTTCGAATTCCTCAAGCGTAGAAAACACCACTTGCCCTCGACCCGCGCATGCGCGCACGGGTTTGAGTCGTGCGGGCCCTTCCACCAATAGTAGTTGAGCCGCGCGCCGTGCGGTGGCCTTGTCAAACACGGTGTAGCCCTTGAGCAGCGCCTCGCACGCCTGCCGCGCAAATGCTTCAGGCCAATCAGGCTTCGGTGGAGCACCTGGCGGCAGAGGATGCGAAATGGCTTTGGTGGCCATGAAGGGGTGGGCGACGGCACCGCCGAAAAAGTCGGCCTCGCTCTCTATGCCAAGGGCTGTCAGATGGGCCGGATCAACCAACGGCTGTGTGAGCATGTAGTAATAGGAGGCGTGCGCTTCTGGCGGTCCGTTCAGGTCAACCACGGGGCAACCCAGCAGCTGTGCGAAGCCTTCCGATAGCTTGCGGTAGACGGCGTGCTCGTGATCGGGGGTATGGGGGCGAGTGTCGAGTATCACGACGCCTTGTTTGTGCTGACAGGCATTGGGCATGGCGATCCGCCTTGCAGGGAGACTGTACTGCCTATGAATCCGGGACCTTGGTTAAGTTCAGCATGGCAGGATCGGCGGTACAGTCCGGCGTAGGACCTTTCCCAGAGGCGTGTAGCCCAGCAATTGCTGATTGCAGTACGCGGGTAGCTATTCCATCATCAATTGCTCAGGCATAACCGATGTCGCCACAGAAAAGGGCATGATCGTGCACACCACTCCCCAACAGACCACGGCCCAGCGTCTTGCCGCGATGCGTGCGACCATGGCCGCAGAAGAGCTTGATGCCCTGCTGGTTCCATCGGCCGACCCTCATCTTTCCGAGTATCTGCCAGGGTATTGGCAAGGTCGCCAATGGCTGTCGGGCTTCACCGGTTCGGTTGGCACCCTGATCATCACCCAGCAGTTTGCCGGGCTATGGGTCGATAGCCGCTATTGGGAGCAGGCTGAGCGAGAGCTGGCAGGTAGCGGCATCGAATTGATGAAATTGTCACCCGGGCAGCCGGGCGCGCTGGACTGGTTGGCTGAACAGGTTCAACCACAAGGTTGCGCCGGTGTGGATGGTCGTGCGATGGCCTTGGCTTCGGCGCGCCAATTGCGAGAGCGCCTTGGCCAACGAGGCGCAAGGCTGGTGACTGACCAGGATCTGCTGGGCCGCGTCTGGAGCGACCGGCCGGCGCTACCGTCCAGCCCGGTGTACTCACATCTTGCGCCATACGCGGTGGTGGGCCGTGCGCAGAAGCTGGCACGGGTGCGGCAGGCGATGCAGGCTAAAGGCGCGGACAGTCATTTCATCGCCACCTTGGATGACATTGCCTGGTTGTTCAACTTGCGCGGCAGTGATGTGTCCTACAATCCGGTGTTTCTGGCGTTTGCCCTGATCGATGCGCAGCGTGCGCAGCTTTTCATCGCCTCGGCAAAAGTCGATGACCCCCTTCGTCAGGCGCTGCGCCAGGATGGCATCGAAGTACGAGACTACAGCGAGGCCGCCCGCGCGCTTGGTCAACTGTCACCTGGAAATCGCTTGTTGGTGGACCCGGCGCGGGTGACGTGCGGATTGCTTGAGCCGCTTGCAGAAGGCGTAGTGCTCGTGGAAGGCCCGAATCCCAGCACCCTGAGCAAGGCGTGCAAGGCTGAGGGCGAGCTTGAGCATGTTCGTCGGGCGATGGAACAGGACGGCGCCGCCTTGTGTGAGTTTTTCGCCTGGTTTGAAGAAGCGCGAGGGAGCCAGGTGGTGACCGAGCTGACCGTCGATGAGCAACTCACTGCGGCGCGCGCCCGGCGGCCGGGCTTCGTCTCACTGAGTTTCTCGACCATTGCGGCGTTTAATGCCAATGGTGCGATGCCCCACTACCGGGCCACCGATCAGTCACACGCGGTGATCGAGGGCGACGGCCTGCTGCTCATCGACTCAGGCGGCCAATACCTCGGTGGGACGACGGATATCACGCGTATGGTCCCCATCGGGCAACCGAGCGATTTGCAGAAGCTCGACTGTACCCGTGTGCTCAAGGGCATGATTGCGCTGTCGCGGGCGACCTTCCCGCGTGGCGTGTTGTCGCCCATGCTTGATGCCATAGCCCGTGCGCCAATCTGGGCCGACCAGGTCGATTACGGCCACGGCACAGGCCATGGCGTGGGCTATTTCCTCAATGTTCATGAAGGGCCCCAGGTGATCGCCTATCTGGCAGCGCCCACGCCCCAGACCGCCATGCAGGAAGGCATGATCAGCTCAATCGAGCCTGGCACCTACCGCCCTGGGCAATGGGGGGTACGTATTGAAAACCTGGTAGCCGCGCGAAGCGTCGGGCGCAGTGCATTCGGTGAATTTCTCGATTTCGAGACGTTGACGCTGTGCCCCATCGATACGCGTTGTCTGTTGTTGGAGCGGCTGACTGAGCAAGAGGTTTGCTGGCTCAATACGTACCACTCCACGGTGCGAGAGCGATTGGCTCCGCTCCTGGAAGGAAAGGCGCTGGCCTGGCTGCTGTCACGTACCGTGGCGATTTAGTGGATGAGGGCAGCCATCAGGCTGCCCCGGTCATTTGCAAATGACGATCATGCTGCGGCTGGTGTAGCCGGCAGGGTTGATGCCGAATAGATAATCGCCGTCCTCTTCGTCGCTGTCGCCTGAGCGGGCGACGACGCGGTACCCGCGGGTGGTGCAGGCGCTCGCGGCCTTGCTGTAGCAGTTGTCCCATGAAGAAGACAGGCCAGAGCAATTGATATGCAGGCCTTTCTTGCCCCGTTTGACCTCGGTCTTAGCCGTGGCGGCACATCCAGCAATAGCCAAGATGGCCAGGATGAGCAAAATACGTTTCATTCCTGTCCTTAAATGCAGGACGGATCAGCTGGCTGGGTCCGTCGTTTTCGCTCGGGTTCGTCCTGAAGAGTACAGCGTCCCTATTCGACTGCGCTGGGACAGCTTAATCAGCGAGCGGTGACGCCACAACACCCACGCAGCCTCCGATGAAAGTTTTTCCCTGTCAATCGGCAACTATCGCGGGTCCTGGGCCATGGCGCATGGACAGAGTCGTGCCCACGGAGGCCGCGATGATTGCGCCGATGGCGAGCCATTGCGTAAATGACAGCACTTCGCCCAGGAACAGCAGCCCGGACAAGGCGCCGAAGGCAGGCTCGATGCTCATCAGGGTGCCGAAGGTGCGCGCGGGCATGCGCGTGAGCGCAACCATTTCCAGGCTATAGGGAAGGGCGGTAGACAATACCGCCACAGCGATCGCCATGGGGATGACCGCGGGCGTCAGCAGCAGGCTACCGGCATGCACGATGCCAATCGGTGCGATGAACAGTGCTGCGACCAGCACCCCCAGCGCTGCGCTTTGCACGCCATGTTCAGCACCAGCCCGTTGGCCGAAGACTATATAGAGTGCCCAGCACGCCCCCGCGCCGATTGCGTAGCAGGCGCCCAGTGGGTCCAGCGCCTCTCCGCCATGGCCTGCGGGCAGCAACATCAGTAGACCGAAAATGGCCAGCGCGATCCAGATGAAGTCGATCGCGCGGCGTGAGGCAAATATTGCCACTGCCAGTGGTCCGGTGAACTCGAGGGCCACCGCGATGCCAATCGGCACCGTCTGCAAGGACATATAGAAGAGGAAATTCATGCCGCCGAGCGCCAAGCCATAGATCACGACGTTGCGCAGGGTGCGAGTATTGAAGCGCGCCCGCCAAGGCCTTAAGAGTGCAATCATGATCAGGCTGGCGAAAATCAGGCGCAGTGAGGTCGTGCCTTGTGCGCCAATGAGCGGGAACATGCTTTTGGCGATTGAAGCGCCGGTCTGAATCGATGCCATGGCGATGAGCAGCAGGCCTATTGGGAATAGCACCGAAGCCAGGCTGCGAGGCGGTTTTGTCATGAGGGCGAATTACCTGAGGGTGTTTTTTGCGCACTATAGTGCGCAATGGTGAGAGAGACAGCAACAGCGCGTTAAGCGTTCCCCTGAAATGACATCCGGAGAAGATTAATGCTTGACGCTGAGAAATTAGTGTCTATAATTCGCCCCACTCCAGCGCAGTCGGGCATCAAGTTGACGCGCTGGACGACTGCAAGCCTTTGAAGTTGAACGAGTTTCTCGAAACAAACTTCAAAATAAACGCTTGACAGGCAGTGAGGAAAGCGTAGAATGCGCGCCTCGGTTGAGACGAAACACTCTTAGCCAAACGCTCTTTAACAAATCGAATCAAGCAATTCGTGTGGGTGCTTGTGAGTACGGACTGATAGTCAGAAAGATTATCAGCATCACAAGTGACCATGCGAGAAATCACATAGTCATTTGAGATTGCTGAGCCAAGTTTAGGGTTTCTTAAAAACCCAAGCAGTATTGAACTGAAGAGTTTGATCATGGCTCAGATTGAACGCTGGCGGCAGGCCTAACACATGCAAGTCGAGCGGATGACAGGAGCTTGCTCCTTGATTCAGCGGCGGACGGGTGAGTAATGCCTAGGAATCTGCCTGGTAGTGGGGGACAACGTTTCGAAAGGAACGCTAATACCGCATACGTCCTACGGGAGAAAGCAGGGGACCTTCGGGCCTTGCGCTATCAGATGAGCCTAGGTCGGATTAGCTTGTTGGTGAGGTAATGGCTCACCAAGGCGACGATCCGTAACTGGTCTGAGAGGATGATCAGTCACACTGGAACTGAGACACGGTCCAGACTCCTACGGGAGGCAGCAGTGGGGAATATTGGACAATGGGCGAAAGCCTGATCCAGCCATGCCGCGTGTGTGAAGAAGGTCTTCGGATTGTAAAGCACTTTAAGTTGGGAGGAAGGGTTGTAGATTAATACTCTGCAATTTTGACGTTACCGACAGAATAAGCACCGGCTAACTCTGTGCCAGCAGCCGCGGTAATACAGAGGGTGCAAGCGTTAATCGGAATTACTGGGCGTAAAGCGCGCGTAGGTGGTTTGTTAAGTTGGATGTGAAAGCCCCGGGCTCAACCTGGGAACTGCATCCAAAACTGGCAAGCTAGAGTACGGTAGAGGGTGGTGGAATTTCCTGTGTAGCGGTGAAATGCGTAGATATAGGAAGGAACACCAGTGGCGAAGGCGACCACCTGGACTGATACTGACACTGAGGTGCGAAAGCGTGGGGAGCAAACAGGATTAGATACCCTGGTAGTCCACGCCGTAAACGATGTCAACTAGCCGTTGGAATCCTTGAGATTTTAGTGGCGCAGCTAACGCATTAAGTTGACCGCCTGGGGAGTACGGCCGCAAGGTTAAAACTCAAATGAATTGACGGGGGCCCGCACAAGCGGTGGAGCATGTGGTTTAATTCGAAGCAACGCGAAGAACCTTACCAGGCCTTGACATGCAGAGAACTTTCCAGAGATGGATTGGTGCCTTCGGGAACTCTGACACAGGTGCTGCATGGCTGTCGTCAGCTCGTGTCGTGAGATGTTGGGTTAAGTCCCGTAACGAGCGCAACCCTTGTCCTTAGTTACCAGCACGTTATGGTGGGCACTCTAAGGAGACTGCCGGTGACAAACCGGAGGAAGGTGGGGATGACGTCAAGTCATCATGGCCCTTACGGCCTGGGCTACACACGTGCTACAATGGTCGGTACAGAGGGTTGCCAAGCCGCGAGGTGGAGCTAATCTCACAAAACCGATCGTAGTCCGGATCGCAGTCTGCAACTCGACTGCGTGAAGTCGGAATCGCTAGTAATCGCGAATCAGAATGTCGCGGTGAATACGTTCCCGGGCCTTGTACACACCGCCCGTCACACCATGGGAGTGGGTTGCACCAGAAGTAGCTAGTCTAACCTTCGGGAGGACGGTTACCACGGTGTGATTCATGACTGGGGTGAAGTCGTAACAAGGTAGCCGTAGGGGAACCTGCGGCTGGATCACCTCCTTAATCGACGACATCAGCCTGCTGATGAGCTCCCACACGAATTGCTTGATTCATTGTAAAAGACGATGCTGTAACGCGACCCTGTTATAGGTCTGTAGCTCAGTTGGTTAGAGCGCACCCCTGATAAGGGTGAGGTCGGCAGTTCAAATCTGCCCAGACCTACCATTACTTGGTTCAGCCGTAGAATACGGGGCCATAGCTCAGCTGGGAGAGCGCCTGCCTTGCACGCAGGAGGTCAGCGGTTCGATCCCGCTTGGCTCCACCAATCCTTCAGGTTTGCAGCACTGTTCAGAATACAGAAATGAACATTCCGGTGTGAATGTTGATTTCTGACTTTTGTCAGATCGTTCTTTAAAAATTCGGATATGTGATAGAAATAGACTGAAGACCAGTTTCACTGCTGGAATTCAGGCTAAGGTAAAATTTGTGAGTTTTGCTCGTAAGAGCGACGTGCGAATTTTCGGCGAATGTCGTCTTCACAGTATAACCAGATTGCTTGGGGTTATATGGTCAAGTGAAGAAGCGCATACGGTGGATGCCTTGGCAGTCAGAGGCGATGAAAGACGTGGTAGCCTGCGAAAAGCTTTGGGGAGTCGGCAAACAGACTGTGATCCAGAGATCTCTGAATGGGGGAACCCAGCCAGCACAAGCTGGTTATCTTGTACTGAATACATAGGTGCAAGAGGCGAACCAGGGGAACTGAAACATCTAAGTACCCTGAGGAAAAGAAATCAACCGAGATTCCCTTAGTAGTGGCGAGCGAACGGGGACCAGCCCTTAAGTTGATTTGAGATTAGTGGAACGCTCTGGAAAGTGCGGCCATAGTGGGTGATAGCCCCGTACACGAAAATCTCTTATCAATGAAATCGAGTAGGACGGAGCACGAGAAACTTTGTCTGAATATGGGGGGACCATCCTCCAAGGCTAAATACTACTGACTGACCGATAGTGAACCAGTACCGTGAGGGAAAGGCGAAAAGAACCCCGGAGAGGGGAGTGAAATAGAACCTGAAACCGTATGCGTACAAGCAGTGGGAGCCTACTTGTTAGGTGACTGCGTACCTTTTGTATAATGGGTCAGCGACTTATATTCAGTGGCGAGCTTAACCGAATAGGGGAGGCGTAGCGAAAGCGAGTCTTAATAGGGCGTTTAGTCGCTGGGTATAGACCCGAAACCGGGCGATCTATCCATGGGCAGGTTGAAGGTTAGGTAACACTGACTGGAGGACCGAACCGACTACCGTTGAAAAGTTAGCGGATGACCTGTGGATCGGAGTGAAAGGCTAATCAAGCTCGGAGATAGCTGGTTCTCCTCGAAAGCTATTTAGGTAGCGCCTCATGTATCACTGTAGGGGGTAGAGCACTGTTTCGGCTAGGGGGTCATCCCGACTTACCAAACCGATGCAAACTCCGAATACCTACAAGTGCCGAGCATGGGAGACACACGGCGGGTGCTAACGTCCGTCGTGAAAAGGGAAACAACCCAGACCGTCAGCTAAGGTCCCAAAGTCATGGTTAAGTGGGAAACGATGTGGGAAGGCTTAGACAGCTAGGAGGTTGGCTTAGAAGCAGCCACCCTTTAAAGAAAGCGTAATAGCTCACTAGTCGAGTCGGCCTGCGCGGAAGATGTAACGGGGCTCAAACCATGCACCGAAGCTACGGGTATCATCTTATGATGATGCGGTAGAGGAGCGTTCTGTAAGCCTGTGAAGGTGAGTTGAGAAGCTTGCTGGAGGTATCAGAAGTGCGAATGCTGACATGAGTAACGACAATGCGAGTGAAAAACTCGCACGCCGAAAGACCAAGGTTTCCTGCGCAACGTTAATCGACGCAGGGTTAGTCGGTCCCTAAGGCGAGGCTGAAAAGCGTAGTCGATGGAAAACAGGTTAATATTCCTGTACTTCCAGTTATTGCGATGGAGGGACGGAGAAGGTTAGGCCAGCCTGGCGTTGGTTGTCCAGGTTTAAGGTGGTAGGCTGAAATCTTAGGCAAATCCGGGATTTCAAGGCCGAGAGCTGATGACGAGTTGCCTTTAGGCGATGAAGTGGTTGATACCATGCTTCCAAGAAAAGCTCCTAAGCTTCAGATAACTGGGAACCGTACCCCAAACCGACACAGGTGGTTAGGTAGAGAATACCAAGGCGCTTGAGAGAACTCGGGTGAAGGAACTAGGCAAAATGGCACCGTAACTTCGGGAGAAGGTGCGCCGGCGAAGGTGAAGGGCTTGCCCCGTAAGCTTTTGCTGGTCGAAGATACCAGGCCGCTGCGACTGTTTATTAAAAACACAGCACTCTGCAAACACGAAAGTGGACGTATAGGGTGTGACGCCTGCCCGGTGCCGGAAGGTTAATTGATGGGGTTAGCGCAAGCGAAGCTCTTGATCGAAGCCCCGGTAAACGGCGGCCGTAACTATAACGGTCCTAAGGTAGCGAAATTCCTTGTCGGGTAAGTTCCGACCTGCACGAATGGCGTAACGATGGCGGCGCTGTCTCCACCCGAGACTCAGTGAAATTGAAATCGCTGTGAAGATGCAGTGTATCCGCGGCTAGACGGAAAGACCCCGTGAACCTTTACTATAGCTTTGCACTGGACTTTGAATTTGCTTGTGTAGGATAGGTGGGAGGCTTTGAAGTGGGGACGCCAGTTCTCATGGAGCCATCCTTGAAATACCACCCTGGCAACTTTGAGGTTCTAACTCAGGTCCGTTATCCGGATCGAGGACAGTGTATGGTGGGTAGTTTGACTGGGGCGGTCTCCTCCCAAAGAGTAACGGAGGAGTACGAAGGTGCGCTCAGACCGGTCGGAAATCGGTCGTAGAGTATAAAGGCAAAAGCGCGCTTGACTGCGAGACACACACGTCGAGCAGGTACGAAAGTAGGTCTTAGTGATCCGGTGGTTCTGTATGGAAGGGCCATCGCTCAACGGATAAAAGGTACTCCGGGGATAACAGGCTGATACCGCCCAAGAGTTCATATCGACGGCGGTGTTTGGCACCTCGATGTCGGCTCATCACATCCTGGGGCTGAAGCCGGTCCCAAGGGTATGGCTGTTCGCCATTTAAAGTGGTACGCGAGCTGGGTTTAGAACGTCGTGAGACAGTTCGGTCCCTATCTGCCGTGGACGTTTGAGATTTGAGAGGGGCTGCTCCTAGTACGAGAGGACCGGAGTGGACGAACCTCTGGTGTTCCGGTTGTCACGCCAGTGGCATTGCCGGGTAGCTATGTTCGGAAGAGATAACCGCTGAAAGCATCTAAGCGGGAAACTTGCCTCAAGATGAGATCTCACTGGGATCTTGAATCCCCTAAAGGGCCGTCGAAGACTACGACGTTGATAGGTTGGGTGTGTAAGCGCTGTGAGGCGTTGAGCTAACCAATACTAATTGCCCGTGAGGCTTGACCATATAACACCCAAGCAATTTGCTTCTGCAGATTGCGGTGGTGAAGATGACATGAACCGAAAGTTCGCAACGCATCACAACATCACATATCCGAATTCGCTGGGCTGTCCAACAGGACATTCTGGCTACAGAATTTCTTGACGACCATAGAGCATTGGAACCACCTGATCCCATCCCGAACTCAGTAGTGAAACGATGCATCGCCGATGGTAGTGTGGGGTTTCCCCATGTGAGAGTAGGTCATCGTCAAGATTCATTTCGCAAAACCCCTATCTGCGCATGCAGATAGGGGTTTTGTCTTTGGGCTGTGAAAAATCTCAATGCTGTGTACTCATATGACCGTGCTCAGGACGTTTGACGACAATAAATGCCTTAGGCCAATGAATCACCTTGTGCACGCTAAGCCGATCCTGACGAGGTCATTAGAACAGTCGCCTTCCCTGTTAACCTGTTCATTCCTACACCCGAGGCCTACAAGGTGAAAGCCACTCGCCTTACCCTGATCTGCCATGGATTAACGCTGGCCCAAAAGCGCGGATGTTTCCCTGAGCCGGCAGACTCACTGGTGTCCATACCCCACCGCAGCGTACCGCACGGCGGATCTCAGATCCTCACAGCGCCGGAACAACGCGCTCAGCAAACCGCCCTGGCCTGGGGTGATGCAAAGATTGCGTCAGGATTGGCGGATTGCGACATGGGGCGATGGCAAGGGCTGCCATTGAAGCGCCTACAAGCCGAGCAGCCGTCGGCCTTGGCCGACTGGCTGGAGAACCCCGCGAGCGAGGTACATGGAGGGGAGTCCTTTCAGACGCTTTGCCAACGCATGAGCGCTTGGCTAGGAGATTTTGATTGGCCGGGTGAATGGTCCGCGGTCACTCACCCAATGGTCATGCGTGCAGTATTGGTACAGGTGCTGGGCTGCCCAATGACGGCAGGACAACGTATCGATGTCCTGCCGTTGTCACGCATCGAGTTAAGCTTCAGCGGGCAGTGGCGGTTGCGGATCAACTGCCCTCAGAACGCCAGCTTATAGCCAATCAACAGCAGCATCGTAGCGAGGCATGGGCGCAGCACTCGGTCCGATATGCGCCCAGTCAGATGGCTACCCAGGTAGATACCTGGCAGTGAACCCAGCAGCAGGTAGCCGAGCAATGACCAGTCCATGTTACCCATGCCCGCATGACCCAGCCCAGCCACCAGCGTGAGCGGGACGGCGTGGGCTATCTCGGTACCCACCAAGCGTCGTGTGATCAGAGAAGGGTAGAGCAGGAAGAGCGCGACGGTGCCCAGGGCGCCAGCCCCGATGGAAGTGAGCGTTACCATGACACCCAACACCACCCCGGTCAGAACAGTCAGAGTATTGAGGCTACGATCGCTCAGATGGTAATGGTCACCGGCATGGCGGCTGGCGAATGCCTGCAGACGCGATTTGAACAAGATAGCCAAGGCTGTGAGGATCAATACAACGGCCAGGCCCTGCTTGATAATCGCATTTACCGCCGTGGTGTCGGTGTGAAGCGTACTGAGGAACCACAACGTCAGTGCAGCGGCGGGAACGCTGCCGAGGCTCAGTAGCCCCGTGATCTTCCAGTCGATGTTCTTGTTGCGCGCATGCACCCACACGCCGCTGGCCTTGGTGATCGCCGCATAGAGTAGGTCGGTGCCTACTGCCGTTGCCGGGTTAATCCCGAACCACAGCAGGATTGGCGTCATGAGCGAGCCACCGCCTACACCCGTCATGCCAACAATGAAGCCTACGACCAATCCTGCAATGGTAAAACCGAAAGAACCTACATCCATACGCTACTCGACTGCCCAGCTTTGCCCGTTATCGGATGCAGCCAGCATATAGATTTTTTTATAGCTAAATAGACTTGTTCGTTATTAGGTTATAACTGGGGCAACCCTGCTTAAGGAGCTGCCCCCGATACGACCCTGATCGTCAGATTCGGAAGCTACCCACCAGTTGCTTCAATCGGCCGGCTTGCTGGGCCAATTGATCGCAATGGCGCAGCGTTTCATTGAGGTTTTCCACGCCCTGCTGATTCAAGGCATTGATCTGGGTGATATCCAGGTTGAGGCTTTCCACTACGGCAGTCTGTTCTTCGGTGGCAGTGGCCACTGACTGATTCATGCCGTCGATTTCGCCGATGCGCTGAGTGACGCTGGCAAGGCGCTCACCTGCCTGGTTGGCTACCTGGACGGTTTGCTCACTGGAAACCTGGCTGGTATTCATCGTATGCACCGCCTCGCGTGAGCCTACCTGCAGGCCAGTGATCATTCGATGAATTTCCTCGGCCGATTCCTGCGTACGGTGGGCAAGGTTTCGCACTTCATCGGCCACAACGGCAAAGCCACGGCCGGCCTCGCCTGCACGAGCGGCTTCGATGGCCGCGTTCAAGGCCAACAAGTTGGTTTGCTGAGAAATACCCTTGATCACATCAAGGATCTTGCCGATTTCATCGGTGCTGGCGTTCAGGGTTTCGATTTGTGCGCACGATTCGCTGATGCGTTGCGACAGCGAGGTCATGGCGCTGATCGCTTCCTCCACCACGGCACGGCCATCGTGGGCCTGCTCACTGGCGCCGCTCGCATGCTGCGATGCATCAGCTGCGTTACGCGCGATTTCCTGGGTCGCGGCACCCAGTTCATTGATCGCTGCCGCCACGCTGTTGGTGCGCATGCTTTGTTCTTCAGAGCCGTTGATGGACGCATTGGAAGCGCTGACGACTTTTTCAGACAGGTCGTGGACCAGTCGTGTGGCCGACGACACCTCGCTGATGGAGGCATGGATACGCTCGACAAAGCGGTTGAAGGAGGTGGCCAACTCGCCGAACTCATCCTGATGCTGCACCGCCAGCCGGCGGGTCAGGTCACCTTCGCCTTCGGCGATGTCACGCATGGCGCGACCCATGGTGGTCAAGGGGCGCATCAGCACAGGAATCAGCAAGCCAAGCAGGCCTGCGATAGCAGCGACCGCGATGAGCATGGCAATCAGCGCCGAAGTACGGAACTGGCTCAGGGCTACATAAGCCTTGTCCTTGTCGATCGAAAGACCGATGTACCACTTGGCCGAGGGCAGGCCCGCTACTGGCGCAAACGAAATCAAACGTTCCTGGCCATTGAGCACGACGTCCTGCATACCCGGTGCCACGCGCAGATTGGCGCCAGGGTAGATGTCCTTCAGGTTTTTCATGACCTGGTCTTTGTCGGGGCTGACGATCACCTGGCCGTCGCTGTCGGTAAGAAACGCGTGGCCTATGCCGCCAAAGTCGACACTGTTGATGATTTCGACCAGCGTATCGAGGCTGACGTCGCCGCCCACCACGCCCAATAGCTCGCCATTGGACCGACTTTTGACCGGGATGGCTACCGTCACCACCAAGCCACCCACGGCCGCTTGATAGGGTGGGGTCAGCAGGGTCTGGCCGGCATTGGCAGCTGCGCTGTACCAAGGGCGTTTACGTGGATCGTAGTCGGCAGGCATTTGCGCATCCGGGCGCTGCGTGAACACCCCGTTGGCCTGGCCCATGTAGGTGAACAGGAAGTTGCGTGTATAGGAAGGCTGATCCACCAAGCCTGCGAGGGTTTCCCCCGTTCCAAGCTGGGCAATGTCTTGCGCAAGGTTTTCCAGCACGAGAATGCGCCCGCTCATCCAGTTCTGCACGCTGCTGGCGGTCAATGCGCCGGATTGTTCGACCGAAGCCTCGATGTTCTGCCGGATCGTATTGCGTTGCAGGTAATCGTTGTACAGCGTGAACAAGGCGAATGCCAATACTACTACGCCGCTGGCGCTGAGCAGAATCTTGTGGCGAAATTTCAGGTTCATGTTTCGAGACCTTGAGCCATTAACGGGAGGGCGCAGCGCGGGTGTGGTGCGCTATCAGCCCTGTCGAAAGGGGTATCGGCGTGGCGGATAAAAGGTTGATACGCCTACGGAAATTTCTCACAGCTTTCGACAAGCGGCGATCACCTCAAGGCCAGCCGCTCGACCAGCATCCTTGCAGCTTTCAGCAACGGTTGCTGCTTGCGCCAGAATACATGCACCGGGAGTTGCAGCTCATTGCGCGTGTTATGGAAGGTCAGACGTTGCAGGCGGCCCGCGTCCAGTAGAGGCGCGACCCTGGACAGCGGCAGATCACCCCAACCCAGGCCCGCCTCGACCATCTGCAGGGCGATATCGAAGCTGTCAGTCGTCCAATGCGTGGCACCAATGACCATGCGCGGATCGCTCAATGGCAGGTCGCGGCTGCGTACCAGGATCTGCCGCACGGCTGTAAGGTCTTCGAGGTTCTGGATTGCACCAGGCCGTGCGGCCGGGTGATGGGGAGCGAGGGTCGCCACCAGAGACTCGACACCCATTAGCTGAAACCCGCGCTGCGGGTCAACTTGAAGCCCTGCAAATGCCACGCACAGGTCTGCCCGACCACTGTCCAGCAAACCCAACGCTTGTTCTTGCGGCGCACTCAATATCGCTATTTCCAGCAATGGATAACGTTCGCCGACCTCGGCAATGGCAGCTATCAAGGGCCGCTGGTCAACATCTGGAACAACCGCCAACGTGAGGTTGCTCTCCAGGCCTTGGGAAAGCTCTACAGCATGGACTTGCAGCAAACCCAACTGCTCGGCAATCAACCTCGCATGGGGCTCAAGTGCCAGGGCCTGGGCTGTGGGGCGAACCTCGCGAGATCCGCGCTGGAACAGGTCATAACCCAGCTCGGCCTCCAGGTTGCCAATTGCCATGCTGATTGCCGAGGGCACGCGCTGCAGGCTGCGCGCGGCAGCAGAAAACGAGCCTCTGTCCAGTACGGTGAGAAAGACCTGGATGGTTTCACTGTTAAATGACATACGCTTCTCCTGTCAGTCAGACTGAAAGCTGCTAACTTTTGCTGTCAGATCTAATGACTCACTATACCCGGCCCACGCTATTTGAATGAGGTCGATGCAGTGCAGGGTTTGAAGCGCAAACTGGTTTATGTAACGTTCTATGAGTTGATTGGGTTGTGCATGTCCACCTTGGGCTTGGCCTACCTGTCCGATACCCAGGCCTCTCACACGGGTCCGCTCGCGGTGATGATCACGACCATCGCCATGATCTGGAACCTGATCTACAACGCGTTGTTTGAGTATTGGGAAAGCCGGCAAGCCACACGAGGGCGCAGCGTGGCTAGGCGCGTAGTGCACGCAGTAGGGTTTCAGCTGACCCTCGTGATCTACCTGATTCCGCTGATCGCGTGGTGGTTGGACATGAGTCTGGTCGATGCACTGTTGGTGGACATGGCATTCATCGTGCTGGTGCCTTGCTACACCTTCGTCTACAACTGGGCCTTCGACAAACTATTCGGCCTGCCCAGTTCGGCAATGGCTGCAACGTGAGGCGCCGCTGTCAGTCGGCCTTGACGACCAACCCGGCTCAGTCCAGTCGGAGCTTGGTTTCAAGCCGGTCAAGATGCTCGTTCATCAGGGTGAGGGCTGCCTGTGCATCGCCTCGCTCGAGCGCGTCGATCAGCGCTGTATGTTCTTGCCAGGCGCAATGGTCACAGCACGGTGACTCGTAGCGCGCGATGATAAGGGACGTCATGGGCACCAACCCATTGAGAAAGCGCGACAACGGTTCATTGGCAGCCATCTGGGCCAGTTTCAGATGAAACTCCCCACCCAGACGTATAGCGGCGCAGCGTTCGCCTTTTTCATGGTGCATGCGTTCACGCTCGACCAATTGGCGTAGCTGCTTGAGTTGCCCGGGACGGGCGCGCTCGGCGGCCAGGGTAATCAGCGTGGTCTCGGCAAGCCGCCGCGCGCTCAGTACCTGGCGCGCCTGATTAGGATCGGGCGCAGCCAAGTGAGCCGTGTGGCTTGGACGTTGCACCACTACCCGCTGGTCGCTCAAGCGGCCCAACACCCGGCGGATGACCGTGCGGCTCACGCCGAATGCCTGGCCCAGCGCTTGCTCTGGCAGCAAGGTGCCAGGCGGCAGGCGCTGCTCCAGAATGGCATCGAACAACCGTGGGTAGATCTGTTCAGCAGAAAGTCGGGTCTCACCGGCTGCAAGCAGATCGGGCAGGCGATGTGTACCATTCATGGTCGCTCTCCTGGATTATGGGTGCCGATGTTCGTCAGGAACATTGAGCGCAATGCCCATGCGCGAACCCTCGGCAAGAATGTGTTGGCGCATCTGGGCGCTGGCTTGTGTGCTGTTGCGCTCACGGATCGCGCGCACCACGGCTTCATTTTCCTTGAGCCGGGCAGCCAGGTGCTCGGGCGAATTGCGCAGCATGTCGGCGCTTTGTTTCAGGGCATTTCCCGTTTGCTCCACTACGCTCTGGAAGATCGGGTTGGTGGTCAGGGCAAACAGCGCCTGGTGGAAGGCAATGTAGGCGTTCATGCCTGCTTCGCTGTCATCGGCCTCCAAGGCTTCACGCATATCCATCAGGGTCAGCCGTAGCTGGCCGATGTCCTGGCTGTTGGCCGACTGAGCCACCAGTCCCACGATGAAGGGTTCGAGGGTGTAACGCAGCTCCAGCACATCGGCGAGGCTGGCCTGTGCACTGCTAGTGGGCGCCGAAGCCGAGGCAGTTGGCTCGGCATCCAGCACCAGTACACCTTTGCCAGGCAAAGCGCGCACCAGCCCAAGGGTCTCGAGCACGATGACCGCCTCACGCAGGCTCGGGCGGCTGATGCCCAGTTGTTCGGCCAGTTCTCGCTGGCCTGGGAGCATGTCGCCACTGCGCCATTGGCCACGGGCGAGGGCTTGACGCAGCTTTTCCACCACAGCGTTGACGACGGTTGATGAGCTGATCACGTTTCGCTCCTTCAGGGGCCGGCATGCGAGCCGGCCCTTTTCTTTCAGAATTCCTGTTGGTGGGCTGCAGGCTGCTTACGCGGGTTGTGCGCAAAACCAGGCTTGCCGTCGAGCACATTCTGAGCGCGCTCCAGGTCGATGTCTTTTTCCCAGCGGGCGATGGCCACGGTGGCAACGCAATTTCCGATCAGGTTGGTCAGTGCGCGCCCGATCCCCATGAACCAATCCACGGCCAGTACCAACACCAGGCCCACCACCGGGATCGCAGGGACTGCCGTCAGTGTCGCGGCAAGGATCACCAGCGCCGATCCGGGAATCCCATGCGCGCCCTTGGACGTCACCAGTGAAACCAGCAGGATCGTCAGCAGGTCGGTCATCGCCAGGGGCGTACCGGTCGCGTTGGCGATGAAGACGATGGCCAAGGTCAGGTAGATGGAGAAACCATCAAGGTTAAAGGAATAACCGGTGGGAATCACCAGCCCGACCGTCGAGCTGCCGATGCCCAGGTGTTCGAGCTTGCGCATGATTTGCGGGAGCACGGCATCGGAAGAAGCCGTACCCAGAACGATGGTCAGCTCTTCGCGCAAATACTTGATCAGGGGCAGCAGTTTCAGCCCCGACAAGCGCATGACGGTACCCAGCACGATCAGCACGAACCCTGCACACGTCAGGTAGAACAGCGCCACCAAGCCGCCCAGATGCTGCAGCGACTCCAGGCCGTACTTGCTGGTGGTGAAAGCGATGGCGCCGAACACGCCAATGGGCGCCAGGCGCACGATCATGCCCATGATGCGGAAGATCACATGGCTGAGCTCGTTGATCAGCCGTGAAATGCCCGCAGCCGAGTCGCCGACCAGGTTGAGCGCGCTGCCGAACAGTACCGAGAACAACAGTACCTGCAGGATATTGTTGTCGGCGAAGGCGCCTATCACCGAGGTGGGGATCAGGTCCATGAAGAATGCTGTGGCGCCATGGATGTGCTGACCACGTTCGGCCAGGCTGCTGGCGTCAGCGCCGGACAACTGGTCGAGGTGGATATTGGCGCCGCTACCGATACCACTGGTGAATGCGAACACCAGGCCAATGATCAGGGCCAGCGTGGTAAGCACTTCGAAGTAGATGACCGATTTGAGGCCGATGCGACCGACCTTCTTTAGGTCACCGGCACCGGAAATGCCGCTGACCACTACGCAAAAGACGATCAGGCCGATCAACATCTTGATCAGCTTGATGAAACCATCGCCAAGGGGTTTGAGCTGCAAGGAAAGGTCGGGGAAACTCAGGCCGCAAGCAACGCCAAGGGCCAGCCCCAGCACGACTTGAAGGAAGATCGAACGCGAGCACCATTTGAGCATGGGAGTGATCTCAGGTCGGTGTCCTTGCTTCGTTGGCCGCACGGGGCGAATGAGCGCAGGACTTAATTATTGTGGTCTTACCGGTTTGTTCAGCGCCTGGCCATAAAACGCCTAATCGCGGAGCAATGCAAGCAGTTTTGGCCTTACCGGTCTGACCAGTCATGGTGCGCGTAGGCTCTTTATGCTCTATCAATGTGCAGTGAGCGCAAGATCACCAATCCAAGAACCCAGAGCCTAGGCGGCGGGATATAGGCAGCAATAAGCTTGCCAGTGGAGCGCAGCGTTAAGCGCGAGGGACCATGGGATACAGGCCGCGGGTGGCCTAAAGGCCCGAGCGGGCTCAGCATGTATAGCGCAGACGTGTTTCTTGCAAGCCCAATGCGGTAATGAGTTGCTAGATCATTCTGTGCAGTGGGAATTGCCGCGCGTTGGCAGGAAGGGCCAGGAGGAGTTCTGGCGTTGGATGGCAGGGGCAGTGATTAGCGATGACTACATGCGGTGGCAGGACGCCCAGGCTAACCGATAATCGAATTCGCCTGAATCAAAATGGGGCGGCCGATGACCGCCCCTCGCTCACGCAATGACGGCAGGGCCGCCATGCTCGCTCGCCTCAATCGCCGTGAAGCGTCTCGGCCGCATACAAGGTGTTTTCCAACAGGCAGGCGCGGGTCATCGGGCCCACGCCACCCGGTACCGGGGTAATCCAGCCAGCACGGGGGAGGGCGGTTTCGTAGACGACGTCGCCCACCAGCTTGCCATCTTCCTGACGGTTGATGCCGACATCGATGACGATGGCGCCTTCCTTGATCCATTCACCCTTGACCAACCCGGGTTTGCCCGCGGCTACGACCACCAGGTCCGCGCGCCCAACATGTCCTGCCAGGTCCTGGGTGAAGCGGTGGCACACGGTGATCGTACATCCGCTGAGCAACAACTCCAGCGCCATTGGCCGGCCAACGATGTTGGAGGCCCCGACGATCACGGCATTCATGCCGTACAGGTCCTGCCCCGTGCTTTCAAGCAGGGTCATGATGCCTTTGGGTGTGCAGGGGCGCAGCAGCGGAATGCGTTGTGCGAGGCGACCGACGTTGTAGGGGTGGAAGCCGTCCACATCCTTGTCCGGGCGGATGCGCTCGAGCAGCAACGATGCGTCGAGGTGCGCGGGCAGCGGCAGTTGCAGCAGGATGCCGTCAATGGACGGGTCGTCATTGAGACGATCGATCAGTTCAGTAAGTGCTTCTTGCGTGGTGTGACTCGGCAGGTCGAAGGCCTGCGACAGGAAGCCTACCTCTTCGCAATCCTTGCGCTTGTGCGAGACGTAAACCTGGGAGGCAGGGTCGGTGCCGACCAGAATCACTGCCAGGCCCGGCGTGCGCAGGCCCTCCTGGCGCCGCTGCGCGACACGTTGAGCGATTTGCTGGCGCAGCTTGGCGGCAATCGCCTTGCCATCGATTAGTTGTGCAGTCATAGACGCGTGATTAACCATCGGAAGGGAAACAATAAAGAACGCGTATTCTCGCACGACATGGCCGGAGGGCAAAGGCGGGCGGTCGGGCAAATGCCCTAACCCCTTCAATAATTTAAATTTTTTTTAGAAAGTTGTTGACGACCCCAGGGGTCGGCTATAAGATTCGCCGCACTTGTCGGGCACAGCCTAGCACTGGTTGGCGAAGTCGGGCAGAATGAGTCGTTTGGCAGTGAGCTGTCAGTGCCTTGTTCGGTTAGGCTTCATGCTTAAGCGCCCGTAGCTCAGCTGGATAGAGCATCCGCCTTCTAAGCGGATGGTCGCAGGTTCGAGTCCTGCCGGGTGCGCCACTTAGGCAGCTTTGGCAAGCAAGGTGATTGAACGCGTTTTGGTGGGCGTAGCTCAGTTGGTAGAGCGCTGGATTGTGATTCCAGTTGTCGTGGGTTCGATTCCCATCGTCCACCCCATATTCTTCGAAGGCGCCGCGCTGTAACTGGCGCCTTTGTTTTAAGCGTTACGCGGACGTGGTGAAATTGGTAGACACACTGGATTTAGGTTCCAGCGGCGCAAGCTGTAAGAGTTCGAGTCTCTTCGTCCGCACCATGCTTCAGTAAGGCAGTACCGTTACACCGCAATATGGTGGGCGTAGCTCAGTTGGTAGAGCGCTGGATTGTGATTCCAGTTGTCGTGGGTTCGATTCCCATCGTCCACCCCATCTTTATATGAAAGGCGCCTTGATCGTGAGATCGGGCGCCTTTTGTTTTTGGTGCGTCCGGACCCTGAGTGAGTGCGTGGCGTGGCTGATCCTGTGGTAATCAGGGCAGTCATCGCGCTCGACTCGCCCGCTCCCAAGGGGGCTGGCTCGCCACACGGGCGGCTCCGCTGCTGGCCGCACCTTTCAGGTGAACCGCCGACATGAAGCGGGGGATCAGTATTTGTTGCTAGCCGCCCTTGCAATCCGCTGGTGGCATCCCAATAAAAGCTGATAGATTTCAGCCGGTTGAAACCCGGTGAAGCGGGAAGTACCAGGACATAGCCAATGATCGCAAAAGAAGCCCGCCAGGCTGCCGCGCTGCAGCGTTTCGCCGAAGCGAACCCTCACCTGCTCGAAGAGATCCGCGCGCTTGATGCTCGTGAGCAGGCGCAGCAAATTCAGTGGGCGTTCGAGGATGCCGCTGAACAACGAGGCATCCAGCCCTGGGAGCTCGCACTTGAGCTGATCGCTGAAACCCCGGAGCAATTGCGGGCTATGCGCTTGGAGACCCATCGAGAGGTGGCCGATGCGCTTGGATTGTCCTGGGAGGAGTACTGCCAGTTCAACGAGATCGAGCTCGAATAAGGGCCGTGCGGTTCAAGGTGTATTTGTTGAGCAAGATGTTGCGGCACGTATTGGCCGGAATGTCGGGCCAGGCTTATTGGAAACAGGTCGCGCGGTGTGCCGTGCGGCCCTTGAAAGTTAATCGACCGGCGTTGTTTCAGGTCGTCCCGAGTGGGGTGACTTCTGCAGCGCGACTCACTAGAATGCTTGCCCTTGATTCTGGAGTCGGGCTAACGCCGGCTAACGTCTGTGCAACGAGGAATATCCATGCAAGTTTCTGTTGAAAACACTTCCGCTCTCGAGCGCCGCATGACCATCGCCGTTCCGGCTGAGCGCGTCGAGAACGAAGTCAACAAGCGTCTGCAGCAGACTGCCAAGCGCGCCAAGGTTGCCGGCTTCCGTCCTGGCAAGGTGCCCATGAGCGTGATCCGTCAGCGCTTCGAGGCCGATGCCCGCCAGGAAGCCTTCGGTGATCTGGTTCAGGCTTCCTTCTACGAAGCCATCGTCGAGCAGAAACTGAACCCTGCCGGCGCGCCGTCCGTAGAGCCCAAGTCTTTCGAAAAAGGCAAGGACCTGGAGTTCGTCGCGGTCTTCGAAGTGTTCCCGGAGTTCACCGTTGCCGGCCTGGAGTCGATCAACGTCGAGCGCCTGAGCGCCGAAGTCGCCGATTCCGATCTGGACAACATGCTGGAAGTGCTGCGCAAGCAGAACACGCGTTTCGAAGCCGTCGAGCGCGCCGCTCAAACCGACGATCAGCTCAACATCGACTTCGTTGGCAAGGTTGACGGTGAAACGTTCGCCGGTGGCTCGGCCAAAGGTACTCAGCTGGTGCTGGGCTCCGGCCGCATGATCCCAGGCTTCGAAGACGGCCTGGTCGGCGCCAAGGCTGGTGAAGAGCGCGTCGTCAACGTGACCTTCCCAGAGGATTACCAGAACCTGGACCTGGCCGGCAAGGCCGCCGAGTTCACCATCACCGTCAACAGCGTGTCGGCCCCTGTGCTGCCTGAGCTGAACGAAGAATTCTTCGCACAGTTCGGCATCAAGGAATCGACCCTGGAAGGCTTCCGCGCCGAAGTTCGCAAGAACATGGAGCGTGAACTGCGCCAGGCCATCAAGACCAAGGTCAAGAACCAGGTCATGGACGGTCTGCTGGCCGCCAATCCGATCGAAGCGCCAAAGGCTCTGCTGGAAAACGAAGTCAACCGTCTGCGCGTGCAGGCTGTTCAGCAGTTCGGTGGCAACATCAAGCCTGAGCAACTGCCGGCCGAGCTGTTCGAAGAGCAAGCCAAGCGCCGTGTTGCGCTGGGCCTGATCGTCGCAGAAGTGGTCAAGCAGTATGACCTCAAGCCAGACGATGCCAAGGTTCGCGAAATGATCGAGGAGATGGCCTCGGCTTACCAGGAGCCTGAGCAAGTCATCGCTTGGTACTACAAGAACGACCAGCAGATGAACGAAGTGCGTTCGGTTGTACTTGAAGAACAAGTTGTGGATACTGTTCTGCAGAAAGCGACTGTGACTGACAAGTCGGTCTCGTATGAAGAGGCCGTCAAGCCAGCCCAGGCACCTGACGAAGCCGAGTAAGCGGTCTTTTCGCAGGAAGCCCCCACAAGCCAGCCTTCGCGCTGGCTTGTGTGTATTCAAGCCATGACTATTTGGGAGTGAGCGCAGGACATGTCCCGCAATTCTTTTATTCAGCAGAGCTCTGACATCCAGGCTGCAGGCGGCCTGGTCCCTATGGTTATCGAGCAGTCCGCCCGTGGCGAGCGCGCCTACGACATCTATTCGCGCCTCCTGAAGGAGCGCGTGATCTTCCTTGTTGGCCCGGTCGAAGACTACATGGCCAACCTCGTCGTCGCACAGATGTTGTTCCTTGAGGCGGAAAACCCGGACAAGGATATCCATCTGTACATCAACTCGCCGGGTGGGTCCGTGACCGCCGGCATGTCGATCTACGACACCATGCAGTTCATCAAGCCGGACGTATCGACCATCTGCATCGGCCAGGCCTGCAGCATGGGTGCGTTCCTGCTCGCCGCCGGTGCCAAGGGCAAGCGTCACTGCCTGCCGAACTCGCGCGTGATGATTCACCAGCCACTGGGCGGGTTCCAGGGCCAGGCTACCGATATCGAGATCCATGCCCAGGAAATCCTGAACATCAAGGCGCGCCTGAACGAGCTTCTGGCCTACCACACCGGCCAGGATCTGGAAACCATCAAGCGCGACACCGAGCGTGACAACTTCATGAGCGCCTCGCGCGCAGCCGAGTACGGCCTGATCGACTCGGTATACGACAAGCGGCAACTGGCTTCCTGAAGCGGGAGGCCAGGGCAGGTAGGCGCATGACGCGCCTGCCTGCGGACTTGAAAAAGCCCGCAATTGCCTTCATCTTGTGTTGCAAGCCTACCGGATTGGATCGATCGAATGACTGACACCCGTAACGGCGAGGACAGCGGCAAATTGCTTTATTGCTCCTTCTGCGGCAAAAGCCAGCACGAAGTGCGCAAACTGATTGCCGGGCCCTCGGTATTTATCTGCGACGAGTGCGTCGACCTGTGCAATGACATCATCCGCGAGGAGGTGCAGGAAGCCCAGGCCGAAAGCAGCGCGCACAAATTGCCTTCGCCGAAAGAAATCAGCGGTATCCTCGACCAGTACGTCATTGGTCAGGAACGCGCGAAAAAGGTGCTTGCCGTGGCGGTTTACAACCACTACAAGCGCTTGAACCAGCGTGACAAGAAGGGTGACGACGTCGAGCTGGGCAAGAGCAACATCCTGCTCATCGGCCCGACGGGCTCGGGTAAGACCTTGCTTGCCGAAACCCTGGCGCGCCTGTTGAACGTACCGTTCACGATCGCGGACGCCACCACCCTGACCGAGGCCGGTTATGTGGGTGAGGACGTCGAGAACATCATTCAGAAGCTGCTGCAGAAGTGCGACTACGATGTGGAAAAAGCCCAGATGGGTATTGTCTACATCGACGAAATCGACAAGATTTCGCGCAAGTCGGACAACCCGTCCATCACCCGTGACGTTTCGGGTGAAGGTGTGCAGCAAGCTTTGCTGAAGCTCATCGAGGGCACTGTTGCTTCCGTCCCTCCACAGGGCGGCCGCAAACACCCGCAGCAGGAATTCCTGCAGGTTGATACCCGCAATATCCTGTTCATCTGTGGTGGCGCGTTCTCCGGCCTTGAAAAGGTCATCCAGAACCGCTCCACCAAAGGTGGCATGGGCTTCGGTGCTGAAGTGCGCAGCAAGGAAGAGGGCAAGAAAGTCGGCGAGTCTCTGCGTGAGGTCGAGCCTGACGACTTGGTCAAGTTTGGCCTGATCCCCGAGTTTGTGGGCCGCTTGCCAGTATTGGCAACGCTTGATGAGCTGGACGAAGCAGCGCTTATCCAGATCTTGACCGAACCCAAGAACGCGCTGACCAAGCAGTACGCCAAGCTGTTCGAGATGGAAAGCGTCGACCTCGAGTTCCGCAGTGATGCGCTCAAGGCCGTTGCTCGCAAAGCGTTGGAGCGCAAGACTGGCGCCCGTGGCCTGCGTTCCATTCTGGAAGGCGTGCTGCTCGACACCATGTACGAGATTCCCTCTGCGAAGGAAGTCAGCAAGGTGGTGATCGATGAAAGCGTCATCGAGGGTACCTCGCAGCCGCTGATGATCTACGAGAACAGCGAGCCGCAAGCCAAGGCCGCGCCTGACGCCTGATCAAGGGGCAGGTCGCCTGACCGTGTAGCACAGAGGGGGCCTTGGGCCCCCTTTTTGCTTTTCCTGCGCCAGCGCTTGTAATTTCGTGGGTGTACCCCCACATTAGGTCCAAACATCAATTCCACGGTTTCCGGCCACTAAGGCCGCTGTAGAGGCGAAATCATGAAGACCACCCTCGACTTGCCTCTTTTGCCATTGCGCGACGTCGTTGTTTACCCGCACATGGTCATCCCGCTGTTTGTGGGGCGTGAGAAATCCATCGAGGCCCTCGAAGCCGCGATGACGGGCGAAAAGCAGATTCTCCTGCTCGCCCAGAAAAACCCGGCTGATGACGATCCGGGCGAAGACGCGCTATACCGCGTTGGTACCGTAGCCACCGTGCTCCAGCTGCTGAAACTGCCTGACGGTACCGTGAAAGTGCTGGTCGAAGGTGAGCAGCGGGGTACTGTCGAGCGCTTCAGTGAAGTCGATGGCCATGTGCGCGCCGAAGTGTCCCTGATCGACGAAACCGAGGCTGTAGAGCGCGAGTCGGAAGTATTTGTGCGCACACTGCTTTCGCAGTTCGAGCAGTACGTGCAACTGGGCAAGAAAGTGCCTGCCGAAGTGATGTCATCGCTCAACAGCATCGATGAGCCCGGGCGCCTGGTCGACACCATGGCCGCCCACATGGCCCTGAAGATCGAGCAGAAACAGGAAATTCTGGAAATCGTCGACCTGCCAACGCGGGTCGAGCATGTCCTGGCACTGCTTGATGCCGAGATTGACCTGCTGCAGGTCGAAAAGCGCATCCGTGGCCGGGTGAAAAAGCAGATGGAGCGCAGCCAGCGCGAGTACTACCTGAATGAGCAGATGAAGGCCATTCAGAAAGAGCTTGGCGATGGTGATGAGGGTCATAACGAGCTCGAGGAGCTGAAAAAGCGTATCGAGGCCGCTGGCCTGCCCAAGGACGCCATGACCAAGGCCCAGGCTGAGCTGAACAAGCTCAAGCAAATGTCGCCGATGTCGGCTGAGGCCACCGTAGTGCGTTCCTACCTGGACTGGCTGGTTCAGGTGCCTTGGAAAGCGCAGAGCAAAGTGCGCCTGGACCTTGCCAAGGCCGAAGACATTCTTGATGCAGACCACTACGGTCTGGAAGAGGTCAAGGACCGTATTCTCGAGTACCTTGCCGTGCAAAAGCGCGTCAAGAAAATCCGTGGCCCAGTGCTGTGCCTGGTTGGCCCACCTGGCGTGGGCAAGACGTCCCTGGCCGAATCCATTGCCGCTGCGACCAACCGTAAATTCGTGCGCATGGCCCTGGGCGGGGTACGGGATGAAGCTGAAATCCGCGGCCACCGCCGGACCTATATCGGCTCCATGCCCGGCCGGTTGATTCAGAAGATGACCAAAGTGGGCGTTCGCAACCCGCTGTTCCTGCTCGATGAAATCGACAAGATGGGCAGCGACATGCGCGGCGATCCGGCCTCGGCACTGCTGGAGGTGCTGGACCCCGAGCAGAACCACAACTTCAACGATCACTATCTGGAGGTCGATTACGACCTGTCGGACGTGATGTTCCTGTGCACCTCCAACTCGATGAACATCCCGCCAGCGTTGCTGGACCGGATGGAGATCATTCGTCTGCCGGGTTACACCGAAGATGAAAAAATAAACATCGCAGTCAAATACCTGGTGCCCAAGCAGGTCAAGGCGAACGGCCTGAAAAAAGAAGAGCTGGAGATCGATGTCTCGGCCATTCGCGACATCATTCGTTACTACACGCGCGAAGCGGGTGTGCGTGGTCTTGAGCGTCAGATTGCCAAGGTCTGCCGTAAGGTCGTCAAGGAACATGCAGGGCAAAAGCAGGTCAACGTCAAGGTGACCGGCGAGCAGCTCGAACACCTTCTGGGCGTGCGCAAGTTCCGTTATGGCCTGGCCGAGCAGCAGGACCAGATCGGCCAGGTGACGGGTCTGGCATGGACACAAGTGGGCGGCGAATTGCTCACCATCGAGTCCGTGGTCATTCCTGGCAAGGGCCAATTGATCAAGACCGGTTCGCTCGGTGACGTCATGGTCGAGTCGATTACGGCCGCGCAGACAGTGGTGCGCAGCCGTGCCCGCAGCCTGGGGATCGCAGCAGACTTCCATGAAAAGCACGACGTTCATATTCATATGCCCGAAGGCGCCACCCCCAAAGATGGCCCGAGTGCAGGCATCGGCATGTGCACCGCGCTGGTGTCGGCACTCACTCAGATACCTGTGCGCGCGGATGTAGCGATGACAGGCGAGATCACGTTGCGCGGCCAGGTTCTGGCCATTGGCGGGCTCAAGGAAAAACTGCTGGCCGCACACCGGGGCGGCATCAAGACGGTGATCATTCCTGAGGAGAACGTGCGTGACCTGAAGGAAATCCCGGAGAATATTAAACAGGATCTGCAGATCAAACCGGTCAAATGGATTGACGAAGTCCTGCAAATTGCGCTGCAATACGCCCCGGAGCCCTTGCCAGATGTGGCTTCCGAGATTGTCGCGAAGGACGATAAGCGCGACAGTGAGGCAAAGGAAAGAATTAGCACGCACTAACAGTTTCAGCCCGGGTGGCTTTCTTGACAGTATTTTCGGCGCCTTGCTATAAAGCGGCACGTGAGTGTCATCAGGCCACCCAGCACCGTTTTCACACGCTTTTCTTTACATACTTAGAAACATACTCAATAGAGCACAAGGGGACTTACGAGTGAACAAGTCGGAACTGATTGACGCTATCGCCGCACATGCAGACATTCCCAAAGCCACCGCTGGCAGAGCGCTGGACGCAGTGATCGAAACCGTCACCGGCGCCCTGAAGCAAGGCGACGATGTCGTTCTGGTCGGCTTCGGCACCTTCTCTGTCAAGGAACGCGCTGAGCGTACTGGCCGTAACCCGCAGACCGGTAAGGCGATCAAAATTGAAGCCGCCAAGGTTCCAGGTTTCAAGGCAGGTAAAGGCCTGAAAGACGCCGTCAACTAAGTCGTCTCTTTCAGCCGGACCCGGCCAGGCCAGGTCCGAGCACGCTGAAGGCGGGACGCAAACGTTACCGCCTGATTCGTATGCTAAGAAAAGGCGCATCCTCGGATGCGCCTTTCTTTTATCAGGACTCTACCCACGCTCCGCGGTTGTCGACGCAGTGGTACAGCCGTCTCTGGGGGACGCATGCTGCAAAATATCAGGGACAATTCACAAGGTTGGATTGCCAAAACCATTATCGGTCTCATTGTCGTATTAATGGCATTGACCGGGTTCGAAGCCATTTTCCAAGCCGCCAGCCACAGCCAGGATGCTGCCAAGGTCAACGGCGAAACGATCAGCCAGAACGAGCTGAGCCAGGCGGCCGACATGCAGCGCCGCCAGCTGGTGCAGCAACTGGGTAAGGACTTCGATCCTGCGCTGCTTGACGACAAGCTGCTGCGTGAAGAGGCCCTCAAGGGTCTGATCAGCCGCAAGCTGTTGCTCGAAGGTGCGAAGGACGCCAAGTTCGCGTTTTCCGATGCTGCGCTCGATCAAGTCATGCTTCAAACGCCGGAGTTCCAGGTTGACGGCAAGTTCAACAGCGACCGCTTCGACCAGGTCATCCGCCAGATGGGCTATGGGCGTATGCAGTTTCGCGAAATGCTCGGTGAAGAAATGCTCATCGGGCAGTTACGTGCCGGGATCGCCGGCAGCAGCTTCGTAACCGATCAGCAAGTCGATGCTTTTGCACGCCTTGAGAAGCAGACCCGCGATTTCGCGTCCTTGACCTTCAAGGCCGACCCAGCCGCGATCAAGATCAGCGACGAAGAGGTCAAGCAGCACTATGACGCCCATGCCAAAGAGTTCATGTCGCCTGATCAAGTCGTCATCGATTACGTAGAGCTCAAGAAATCGTCGTTCTTTGACCAGGCCAAGGTCACTGACGAGGCGCTCAAGGCTCAGTACGAGAAAGAGATCGCCAACCTGGCCGAACAGCGCCGCGCGGCGCATATCCTCATCGAGGTCAACGACAAGACCACCGATGCCCAAGCCAAGGCGCGTGCTGACGAAATCGAACAGCGCCTGGCCAAGGGTGAAGATTTTGCCGCGTTGGCGAAGGAATTTTCCCAGGACCCAGGTTCGGCCAGCAACGGCGGTGACCTCGGCTTTGCCGGCCCTGGTGTGTACGATCCGGCGTTCGAACAGGCGCTGTATCAGCTGCACGACGGTCAGGTCTCAGCCCCGGTTCGTACCGAATACGGCTATCACATCATTAAGCTGCTGGGCGTTGAAGCGCCCGAGGTGCCGAGCTTCGCGAGCCTGAAAGACAAGCTGACCCGCGACCTCAAGACGCCACTGGTCGAGCAACGCTACGTGGACGCCAGCAAGCAGTTGCAGGATGCCGCTTACGAGGCCTCCGACCTGGTGCAGCCGGCTCAGGACTTGAACCTCAAGGTGCAAACGTCCGTTCCGTTCGGTCGCGAAGGCGGCGACGGTATCACTGCCAACCGCTCCGTGGTGCAGGCAGCGTTCTCGGAGGAAGTGCTGGAAGAGGGTGCCAACAGCACCGCCATCGAGCTCGATCCGGAGACGACGGTGGTACTGCGCGTCAAGGAACACCGCAAGCCTGCACAGCTGCCACTCGAGACGGTTGCCAAGAACATTCGCGAGCATCTGGCCAAAGAGAAAGCCACCGCTGCCCTCAAGGCCAAGGCGGACAAGCTGATCGCGGGGCTGCGTGATGGCTCCATCGCCCCTGGAAGCGTTCAGGAAGGCCAGGGCTGGAAGCCCTATGAAGCCGTCTCGCGTGGTCAGGAAGGTATCGATCCTGTCGAGCTGCAGGCATTGTTCCGTCTCGGCAAGCCGCAAGCCAAGGACAAGCCCGTCTATGGCAGCGTCGTGCTGCGTGATGGCAGCCTGGTCGTGCTGCAACTCAAGGGTGTCAATGACGGTGCTGCGGCCACTGATGAAGAGAAGCAGCAGATCCGCCGCTACTTGGCGTCTCGTGCGGGTCAGCAGGACTTCGCCGCCTACCGCAAACAGCTGGAGGCCAACGCGGACATCACGCGTTACTAAAGCCGTTTGGAAACACGCGACAGGCCGCTATAAGCGGCCTGTTTTTTTTCCTGTGCGCAGGCACCGCAAGCGTTAGCGTTTGACACCCTCATGATTGTCCAATGTGTCGCGTGCGATCTCGCGGCCCAGTGCGATCAGCTCGGGCGCCTTGTAGAACTCGAAGAAGCGACACACACGCTTGGGCACGTTGATCAGTACGTCAGGCGGATAGCCGGCGATCTTGTACTGCGCCAGTGAAGTCTGCATGACTTCGAAACTCTGGTTGATCAAGTCCAGCAGCGAGGCCGGCCCTACGTTGTCGATGATGAACGAACCGGTGGCAGACTTGGGCGCGCCTTCGCTTTCGGGGGCCGCCGTAGGCTGCTGTGTCTGCGGATCTGCCGATTCGGCCAGCCACGGGTTCACGGGGGAAAAACGATCGCGCGTCATGCCTTTTTCAATACGGACCAACTCTTCGGCGGGCTTGCGGCGAAACGGCAGGTGCGAGCCAAGCGAGTTGATCAGTGCATCGAATCTCATCTTGAAGGCTGCAGGTCGCTCTATCACTGGAAGTTGATACTGCTTCTGGTTGGTGGCGTTGAGGTTGACCGCAATGATCAGGTCGCAGTGGCTCGATACCACGGGCACGATGGGTAACGGGTTGAGGATGCCGCCGTCGACCAGCATGCGGTTACCTTGAACCACGGGCGTGAATAGACTGGGTATGGCAGCCGAGGCGCGCATGGCTTGGTGCAGGCAGCCTTCCTGAAACCAGATTTCCTGTTGGTTGGTCAGGTCAGCTGCAACGGCGGTATAAGGAATGCGCAATTGCTCAATGTTGATGTCGCCTACTATCTTGCGGATCTGACCGAAGACCTTGTCGCCCCGAATAGCGCCCAGACTGAAGCTAACATCCACCAGGCGCAGGACATCCAGATAGTCCAGGCTCTCGATCCAGCGTTTGTATTGCTCAAGCTTGCCTGCAGCGTAAATGCCGCCAACGACCGCTCCCATGGAGCACCCGGCAATGCAGGCGATTTCATATCCGCGGCGTTCGATCTCCTCGATCACGCCGATGTGCGCATACCCTCTGGCCCCGCCTGATCCGAGCACCAATGCCACGCGTTTGTTCATCAACTTCCCTCAGCGTTCGCCACTTAAGCTCTACAATGCACGCATCGTACCCTTGGCAGCAATGCGCAACCTGTCGAGGACCTGCTTGGTCAAAGCCAGGCGGGCACTTTTACAAGGGGTTGGCGTCGAACATGCATTGTTTCTCTCCCTCAGAGGTTTAGCTGATGAAAGCCTGGATCTGCCTGCCGTTGATTGCCCTGACCCTTGCTGGTTGCGCTGGCAAGACGGCGTACCGTGACAGCTGTGCCACACAACTGGACGCCGCCTGGAAGGAGCTTGACCTGGCCAAGGCTGAAGGCTTTGCGGGGGCCGTGAGTTATTCCAAGGCGCTGTCGCTGCTTACAGGCGCCAAGACGCAGCAGCAATTCGAGGGTTACGAAAGCTGCACGCGCAAGGCTGAAAAAGCACGCTTCTACATCCGTGAGTCCCGTGCCGGCCGTTGATCGAGGGTTGCCACATGTCTGACATGCTTGATCACCTCATCGCCCAGATCATCACCTTGCACGTCAGGCTCCTGGCGTGCCGCGAACGCCTGGCGGTCGACACCGACAGTGAAGCCCTGCACGACCTGCGCACCACCGTACGCCGCCTGCGCAGCCTGGTACGACCACTGCGCGGGTTGCCTGGTGTGGAGCAACTCGAAAGTGCCGCCAAGGCGCTAGGGACGCTCACCACGCCGCTGCGCGATGCTGAAGTACTGGGCGCCGCCCTCATTACCCAAGGGTTCGAGCAGGCCGGGCGCAGGCGTCTGCAAGGGCGAGGGCCATCCTACGCCAGCGTCGCACGCAGCCCGCAGCTTACCCGGTTACTGGGGGCGGTGGATGCGTTTCCCGCGTTTTTGCGTGGCGCAGATCGCGATGGCCTGATTCAGGCGTTGGACAAGCGTATCGAGAAACGCTTGCGCAAACAGTGGCGCAAGCTGACCGAGGCCTTGCAGGATCCCAATCACGATCGTCACCGGTTGCGGTTGCTGATCAAACGAGCGCGGTACGCAGACGAAGCCTACCCCCAGTTCGGCCACGCCCCGAAGAAGCTCAAACGCACCCTGAAACGAGCACAGGGCGATCTGGGGGATTGGCATGACCGTCTGCAATGGTTGCTGCAAGCGCAACAGCACGCCGATCTGGCGGGCTGCATTAGCGGATGGCAACACCAGTCGGAAGAGGCCGAGCGGCGGTCGGACAGCACGCTGGACGCGTTGGGTGCTGCGTTGGCCCGTCGCAAGCCCGGACAATGACCGATATGAAGGCTGTTGCAGGGGCCAGGGCCGGCTAGGATGGGAGCACCGTTACCCGTGCAGGAGCTGCCCAATGACGTTCGAACAAGTGCTCGAGGCTGCCAGAGCTCATCCCGACAGCGTGCGCGTACCGGCAGGCTGGGGCCAGGGGCGAGCGATTTTTGGCGGCCTGATGGCTGCCATGGTGTTCGAGGCGATGCGTTCCCGGCTAGGTCATGACCGCCCGGTGCGCTCACTGGCCATTACTTTCGTGGGTCCTGCCTCGGCAGATACCCCGATTCGGCTGGAGGTCGAGTTATTGCGCCATGGCACGGGTGTCAGCACGCTGCTGGGCCGCGCCGTGCAGCAAGGACAGGTGGTGACGCTGGTACAGGGCAGTTTCGGGGCTGCACGAAGCTCTGCCGTGTCCGTACCCGCCGTACCTGCACCAGAAATGCCGGCGCTTGAGGCGAGTGCAGCACCATTGCCTCATATCCCAGGTGTGACACCGCAATTCATGAAAAACCTGGAGTTGCGCTGGGCGATCGGTGGGCTTCCGTTCAGCGGCAATGACTCGCGCACCATGGGGGGCTGGGTGCGCCTGCGTGACCTGCAAGACGGGGAAATGAACGAGGCGCACCTGCTGGCGTTGGTAGACGCCTGGCCACCTAGCGTTCTGCCCATGCTCAGACAGCCTGCAGCCGGCAGTACACTTACCTGGACCATTGAGTTCGTCCAGTCTGTACGCTCGCTGAACGCTGGCGATTGGTGCCAGTACCGTGTGGAAACCGAATACGCACGCGAGGGATATGGCCATGCGGCCGCTGCATTATGGAGTGCAGACGGCGCATTGTTGGCCTTGAGCAGGCAAACGGTGACGGTGTTTGGGTGATGCCCGTCACCGCCGAGGCTTGTGACGGTCGCGCCAGGCCTGCCACCACGCGCCACTCACCACGAAACGCGGGAACGTGATGAACTGCTCGCTGAGTACACGTTGAACACGGTCGGTGCGGTTGATGAAGGGCTCTTGGGTATCAGCTTCCAGGCGATGGCCGTGACGTTGAAGTCCAAGGGCCGCGACCAGGGCGAGCACGCCGACCGCCAGCTGCACGATATCCAGCCCAAACAATCCGGACACGATCAACAGGACGCCCAGAATGAACAGCGGAACCGCAATCAAATGCAGCACCAGGTTCGCAGGGTGACGATGACTGTGCGGGTAGCCGCGCCATTGCCAGGCGAGCAGATTGGGTAGACGTTTGTTCATGGGCATTTCCTCTCGGTCATGCCCAAAGCGTAGTGTGCAGGCGCGGCCAGAGCCAATCGCCACTGCCTATGACCGTTATAGCTTCAGTTGACCTATAGCCTTGTTCAGCGCCCCGGCCAGTGTCGCAAGTTCCGAACTGGTGGTGGCCGAACCTACGGTCTGCTGCACGGTTTGCTCGGTCACATCACGGATGCTGACGACGGCACGGTTCATTTCCTCTGCCACCTGGCTCTGTTGTTCGGCAGCCACGGCGATCTGGGTGTTGCTTTCACGCATCTGCGCCACTGCCCCAGTGATCTCGGCCAATGCCGCTCCTGCTTCCTGGGCCTGTTTCACACAATCGTCTGCTTTGTAGGAGCTTTCCTGCATAAACTCGACCGCATCACGCGTGCCTGACTGCAGGGCAGACACCATGGTAGTGATCTCGTCGGTAGATGACTGAACGCGTTTGGCCAGGTTGCGGACCTCATCGGCCACCACGGCAAACCCACGACCCAGGTCACCGGCACGGGCCGCCTCTATGGCCGCGTTCAATGCCAGCAGGTTGGTCTGCTCGGCAATGCTGTGAATGACACTGACCACACCATTGATCTTCTGGCTGTCTTCGGCGAGTTGACGGATCATTTCGGCGGTCTGCTGAACGCCGCTGGAAAGCCCGGCAATGGACGTCTGCACGCGATTGACCACGTCTTTCCCACCGCCGGCGAGCGTGTCGGCAGTCTGGGACAGATCGCGGGTCGCCCCTGCATGCTGGGCGATATGGTAGACAGTGGCGGACATTTCATTGATGGCTGTCGCGGCTTGGTCGGTTTCGCTTTGCTGGCCGAGCATGCCGTGACGCACCTCGTTCATGCTGGCCGCAAGACGCGCGGCACCTGAGTCGAGCTGTGCTGCGGTGGTGGCGACGGTGCTGACGATACGGTGGTAGGTGCCCTGCATGGCGTTGAAGGCGCCCGCCATCTGACCGACTTCGTCACCGCCGGCCAGCGGTACACGCGCCGCCAGATCACCGGTTTTTTCCACATGCAGCATCACGTCCTTGAGCGTGTTGAGTTGGCTGAGTAGAAAGCGGATCAGCAGTTGCGAAGCGGCGAGCATGGCCAGCATCAGAATCAACACGCACACCGCGTAATGCGTAAATCGATCGATGAAGACCTGGCGCAGGCTGGGTGACTGGGCGATCACGGCAACACGCTGATCACCTCTCTGCAGCACATGAGCGCCCTGAATGGGGTCTTGTCCCAACAGTTGGTTGGAGGGCAGCGCTATCCAGCCCTGAGCGCCGCGCAAGGCCTCCAGGGGCTCGCCGGCAAAGGAGGCCATCTGCCCTGCACCCCAGGTGATGACGCTTGCCGAAAGAGGCAACGGTTGGCCTTGTGGCCACGCTGCCAGCAGGTTTGCCTGGGCGTTTGCTTGATGTTCAGCGCCTTCAGCACGGGCGCGCTGCTCCAGATGGACGGCGTACAGCACCAGCAGCAAGGTGGTGACGAAAGCGACGGCGTTGACCGCCCAGAACTTGTATTTCAGGGAAACATTGCTAAGCCAGGCACCCATGGGCAGGTCTTCTCTGAGTTGAGCGGAAACAATATTGGCAAGGTGCCATCATTGTGTCCGCGGCGACTCGAGGGGTGTTGATATGTATCAAGAGATATCAGGATTGCGACGGCAATTCGAAGAATGCCTTGGCCGTGGCAGTAGTGTGCGCGGCGATATCTTGCAGGGTTTCCCTGCGGTGCAATGCCACTTCTCGCAGGACCTCAGGCAGGTACGCCGGCTCGTTACGCCCGTTCTTGGGCTTGGGGCGCAGGCTGCGCGGCAGTAAATAGGGGGCATCGCTCTCCAGCATCAAGCGGCCGGTGGGGATACTGCCCACCAATCCATGCAGGTGCGTCCCGCGCCGTTCATCACAAATCCAGCCAGTGATGCCGATGTGCAGGTCCAGGTCAAGGTAGCTGAACAGCGCAGCACGTTCCCCGGTGAAACAGTGGACCACGGCTGCTTTTAAGTGATCGCGATACTCTTTGAGGATGGCCAGCAGGCGCTCACTGGCGTCGCGCTCATGGAGAAACACCGGAAGTTGGCACTCCACGGCCAATGCCAGCTGGGCGTGCAAGGCCTTCTCCTGCGCAGGGCGTGGAGAGAAATCGCGGTTGAAGTCCAGGCCGCATTCGCCCACGGCGCGCACCCGCGGCTCGACAAGCAGGTGGCGCATGTGCTGTTCGCTCTGGCTGTTCCAGCTGTCTGCATCGTGCGGGTGAACCCCAGCCGTTGCGAACAGGTGACTTTGCGCGCTGTCCAGTTGCTGGCAAAGGCCAATGGCCTGTTCACTTACAGGCAAGCTGGTGCCTGTCAGGACCATTTGCTCGACGCCCGCTTCCAAGGCGCGGTTGACCACTTCCGCTTGGCGGCCATCGAAACTGCTGTTGGTCAGGTTGACGCCAATGTCGATCAATTGCATGGTGCTACCTCGTGCCGCAGGGACGCCAGCATAGCAAAAGCCCGTGCCTAACGGCTGTCCAAGAACTTCAAGTCCAGGGCATGGTCTTTTTGACCTCAAGCCCTAACGTGGCGAACGTCATGCTGGCTAACCACTCACGACGGATACCTTGAATGCCACGCTACTGGCTCATGTTCATGCTGCTGTTGGGGCTGCCCCTGGCCAGCCAAGCGCAGACGCAGGTACGCCCACCGGGCCCGCAGTATCACATTGCGCCGGCCAATGCCCGCGATCTCCAGCACATCCGCAGCAGCAAGGTCTTGCGCGTGCTGGTCAATCAAAGCCGCAACAGCTCCGGCGAAGTGAAAGGCGAGCCCGTGGGCGTCGAGTACTACCGCCTGCGCGCGCTCGAGCACTTTCTCAATGCCCGGGTAGAGGACAGCCAGCGCATCGAGCTCAAACTTATCCCACGCGCCAAGGAGCAGCTCCTGGGCGCACTGGGCCGGGGCGAGGGCGACTTGGCCGCGCCAGGGGAACTGCTCGATCCTGCTACGGTGCGTAACGTAGTAGCAACTGCCCCGGTGCGTGATCAGGTGGCGCTGGTGTTGGTTGGGCGCAAGGGGGAGCGCACCTTCAGCCAGGCGGAACAATTGTCAGGTCGCACCATCGCGCTGACCAGCGCCAGTGCCGCGGGCCCGTTGATCGAGCAACTGAACCAGCGTCTGGCCCTGCGCAAGCGTCCCCCCGTCAAGGTGGAGTGGGTCGATCCGACCCTGGCGATCGAGGATGTGCTGGAGATGGTCCAGGCCGGTATCTATCACTTGACCGTGGTCGAACAGCCGATCGCCCGCCGCTGGTCAAAGGTCATGCCAAAGCTGCGTGTCAACCTGCGCGTGCACCTGGGGCCCTCGCAAGCCATGCGCTGGTACGTTGGTCGTGACTCGCCGCAGTTGCAGGCATCGGTCGACCGCTTCCTACAGAACTATCGCGCCCCTGACAACGAGGATGCAGCATTCGAACGCATCTATCGGCGTCAGTACCGGGTACACAACCCGCTCGCCCGCCAGGACCGTCAACGGCTGGCCTCGGTCAGCGCCGTGTTGCAAAAGCATGGCCAGGCGCAGCAGATCGACTGGCTCAACCTTGCCGCCTTGGCATTCAAGGAGTCGACCCTCAACCCGGCCGCGCGGGGGGGAGGGGGCGCACACGGGTTAATGCAAATCACGCCGGCGGCTGCCCAACGGGTCGGGGTCAGTAACATCAAGACGGTGGACGGCAACGTTCAGGCCAGTGCGCGTTACCTGGCCCTGATCCGTCGCAAGTTCTTCTCCAGCCCCCGCATCAATGAACGTGAGCGCATGGCGTTCGTGTTGGCCGCCTACAACCTGGGGCCCGAGCGCGTGCAAGCCATGCGCGCCGAAGCGCGCAAGCGTGGGCTAAACGGTAACCAATGGTTCTTCCAGACCGAACGCATCGCCATGGAGCAGGTGGGCATGGGGCCGGTCAACTTCGTCAACAGCGTGAACAAGTACTTCCTGGCGTTCAATCGGGAGCGGCGGGTGCTGGAGCCCAAGGGCAAGCACTAAGCGAGGCTGCACCGAGGCGGGCAATTGGCCAGAATCGTGCGCTTGCATGTTCGGTTCAATCGCTCTAGCATGACGCCTGCGCCGATTTAAACAGCTACTTGCGGGGCGCAGAGACGCCCGAGGGGTGTCCCGAAATACCGCTAAAGCGCTGGTTCGGTGACGCCTCCCACCGCTGCCCAGCGAGATTGGCGAGGCGGAGAATTCACCATGAGTTGCCCACGTACCAGTGTCTGTCTAAGCCCTCTGCCTGTCAGTCAGGCGTCGCGCACCCCGCGCATCCTGCTTGGGGGGGCGCACCAGCCCACACTTTTGCGCCACCTAGAAGGCTTGTCTCGTCGACGAGGCCAGGCCCGTGCATTCCTGATCCAGTTTGCCGAGACCGGCGAGCATTTCGCCCAGTACGCCAATGACCGGTTCGACCTTGCCGTGATTCAAGCGCCCGCGCCCGAGGCCTCGGCCGAAGTGATCGGCCATCTGGTCCGTATCGCGCGCCAAGGGCTGATCACGGCACGCTGAAAGTCTGCCGTCTCCTGCGACGGTGCAAAGCGATCAGGGTTTGACGAATCGTGGCGCGGCTTCGTGTGCATCGTATTGAATGTCGGTGACGTCCCAGTAGGCTTCTCCCGTGGGTGTGCGCACCATGATCTCGTCCCCGACGCACTTGCCTATGCAGGCCCGGGCCATCGGTGAGTCGATGGAGATGAAGTCCTTGCGGTCGTAGATTTCATCCGCGCCAACGATTCGGAACCGCTTGCTTTGGTCGTGCTCGTTGGCGATGGTCACCCATGCTCCAAAAAACACTTTTCCTTCCTGCGCGGGCGAGTAGGGCACCACGCGCAGGTTCTCGATGCGCTTACGAAGGTAGCGGACACGTCGGTCGATTTCCCTCAACCTTTTCTTGTTGTACTGGTAGTCCGCATTTTCACTGCGATCGCCCAGTGACGCCGCCCAGGTCACTTTGCGCGTGATCTCTGGTCGCTCATCGCGCCAAAGCCAGTCCAGTTCATCTTTCAGGGCTTGGTAGCCTGCTTCGGTGATGAGGTCAGTCGCCATGTTTGCTTTTTTCCATATCCGAACCCGGCCAACATTGTCGCTGCGCGCACGGGGAGGTGGCACAGGGTAGCCGGGAGGCTACAGACGTTAACCGCCCAGATGCGCCATGTTCAAGCACTGGATCAAGCACTGGAGTCAGCGGTGAATGGTCCGTGCAGCTGAGCCACGTCATGGCCTTGGCCGAGTTCATGGTGCGTCCGCATGCTTGCAAGAAGCCCCGGACGACTGGCTGCAGATTGCGCAACTACCCAATCGACGCGGTCAGCTGTGATGGCGGTCGTCAGGGCATTGCCAGATAATGGGCGCTTTCAATGCCGACAATGACTTGCATCATTCACAGGTGAGGAACTCTCGATGGTAAATGTCCGGCCGCGTCCCGCGGTCAATGGAGTGGCTTCGGCCGACCGCGTGCTGACGGTACTTTCTGCGTTTCAGGTGGGGGACACGGCGCTGACGCTCGTCGAGCTCGTCGAGCGTACCGGGCTGATCAAAAGTACCATCATGCGCCTGATGGTTTCGCTTGAGAATCACGGCTATGTCAACCGCATGGCCGACGGTCGCTACCAGCTGGCCAGTGAAGTGATGCGGCTTAACGCCGTGTACGAAGAGGGTATCGATCTGGAGCGGCACGTGATGCCCAGGCTGCACCTTCTGGCCGAGCGTACGGGTGAAACGGCGTCGTTCTACGTGCGCCACGGCGCCTACCGCATGTGTCAGTACCGGGTGAACTCCCCCCATCGCCTACGCATGCACGTTCAACCTGGCGATATGCGTCCGATGGACGATGCGGCCGGCGCCCAGGCCTTGCGTACACCGTTTGCCAGCGGCATCACCATGCAGAAGCCGTTCTTCTCGATGGGGGCCACGGACCCGCATGCGGCTTCGGTAGCCTTTCCCGTCTACGGGGCAGGCGATGAACTGGTCGGTGCATTGGTGCTGTCAGGCCCTTCAAGCCGCTTGACGCCAGAGTGTGCCGAGGCGATCAACGACGTCTTTCTCGACGCAACCCGCGATTTGATGCGCAGCCTGGGTTGCAAGGCCGCGTAGTTTTTCAACGCTTTTTCAGCCAACCGTTCACCGCCGTTTCACAGGCGTGGTACTCGTTCGACAGCCTGGTGATCTGCGAGGCTTCTCCAACCCGCAGGCGCCAGGTGCGTCAGGCTTGGCGACCTTCGCCCTCGGCGCTTGTCACCAATGCAAATGGCTTATCGCAATCACCTGCTTGACGGTGGGATGGAGCAGGTGCTCAAGCGCAGCGGAACCCCCTTCAGGCAGCCGGAACGGTTGGCGTTTGGGCTGATCGAGCCCCCAGAGCACGTGCTCCAGGCGCATTAGATGTTCATAAGCGCCGGCGCGGATCGTGACGGCCAACAGTTATGCTGTGGCGCCTTTCACCTGCGCCACGATCATAGGCGGGTGCTGCGGTATCCGCCCTGAGCATATCGAACAACTTCATGAACACATCGGGATCGAGCCAGGGGGCATCGCACCTTCAGGTGGCTGACCAAGACCAGCAGCGGTATTTGGAGAAGCACGGCCTGGGCAGCTGCTCGCCGTAAGCCTGGCACGTCGGCAAGACGGTCCCGAGTCACGCAGGACCGCCTTGGCTTCACCCTTCACGCAGGACGGTGAGCGGTGAGGCATCAAGTGCGCGGCGAGTGCCGAGCACACCCGCGCAGCCTACCAACAGCGCGCCTGCGACGGGCATGAGCAGCAACCACGGGTGCGGGCTCCAGGGCAGTGCGAAGGCGTAGTGATACAACACCAAGGTAATCAGCTCGCACCCTAGCGCCGCCAGCAAACCGCTCAAAGCCCCCAGCAAGCCGAATTCGATGCGCCGTGTCTTGACCAGCAACTGGCGTTGGGCTCCCAGGGCACGCAAGAGCGCACCTTGGCGAATGCGCTCATCCAAGGTGGCTTGAAGGCCTGCGAACAAAACGGCCAATCCCGCGGCCAGTACGAACAGCAGCACATACTCTACTGCCAGCGTGACCTGGGCAAGTATGCTGCGCAATTGGGCGAGCAATGCATCGACCTGGAGGATGGTCACCGCAGGAAATGCGCGTGACAGGGCGACGATCTCCTGATCATGCCCGGGGGCGAGGTAAAAACTCGTCAGATAGGTCGTAGGCAGCCCTTGCAATGTGCCGGGTTGGAAGATCATGTAGAAGTTGGGCTGGAAGCTGTCCCAATGCACGCTGCGCAGACTGATCACCTTGGCCTGACGTTGCTGGCCACCAATATCGAACGTGAGTGTGTCGCCCAACTTCAGCTGAAGACTTTCGGCGAGCTGGGCCTCTACCGATACGCCAGGTACCTCGACATCGGTTGGTGACCCTTGCCACCAATGGCCACCGGTCAATTGGTTGCCGTCAGGCAACTGCGCCGCCCACGTCAGGCTCAGGTCACGTTGCACGGCGCGTTCGCCTGCGGAGTCCTTCGTGACGATCTGTTGAACGGGCTGCTGGTTGATCTCGATCAGCCGCCCCGGGGTGACCGGGTACAGAGGAGCAGCAGCGGCGTTGATCTGTTTGAGTTGTTGGGCGAAGCGATCCTGATCGTCAGGCAGAATATTGAGTGCGAAATAATTCGGGGCGTCTTCAGGCAGCTGTGCCTGCCAGGTGTCGAGCAGCTCTGCACGCAGCAGCGCGACCAGGCCCATGGCCAGCAGGATCAGCCCGAAGGCCAGGGCCTGCCCAGCGGCGGCCGTGGGGTGGCGAAGCAGCTGGCCCAGCCCTAGCCGCCAGGCCAACGGCGCCCCTGACAGGAGCCGACGCAGGCTACGCAAACCCAGCCACAGCAACCCGCCCAGGACCAGGGCCGCCGCCAGGCCACCTGCCAGGAGTGCGAAGGTCAGCAGCAGGTCAAGGCTTAGCCGCCACATGATAAGACCCAGGGCGAACAAGGCTGCACCGTAGACCAGCCAGCTGCTGGGAGGGACAGGGAGCAAGTCACGACGCAACACCCGCAACGGGGGCACTTTACCCAAAGCTGCAATCGGCGGCAGGGCAAAGCCTGTCAGCGCGACCAGGCCCGTGGCGATTCCAGCCAAGGCCGGCCACAGGCTGCCTGGCGGTACGTCGCTGGGCAGTAATCCGTGCAGCAGCTCGAACAAACCCAGCTGCGCGAGCCAACCTACTGCGGCCCCCACGATCGCCGCTGCAAACCCGAGCATGGCCAGCTGCAAACTGTACAGGAGCAGTGCCTGGCGCCGCGACAGTCCCAGGCAACGAAGCAGGGCGCTGGCGTCCAGGCGCCTGGCGGCATAGCGGCTGGCAGACAGCGCCACGGCGACACCGGCCAGCAATACTGCAACGAGGCTGGCAAGGTTCAGGTAGCGCTCGGCTTTGCCCAGTGCGCCGCCGATTTGCTGGTTGCCATCGCGGGTGTCGCGCAACCGCTGGCTGGCCGAAAGCGTGTTATCGACGCTGGCACGGTATTGCGCCAATGCCGCGGCAGGGCCGCTCCACAGGTCACGGTAAGTCACGCGGCTGCCGGGTTGTATCACACCGGTCGCCGGCAGGTCCGCCAGGTTCATCATCACCCGTGGGGTCAGGCTGTAGAAGTTGTTCGCCCGATCCGGTTCATAGGTCAGCACGCGGCTCATGCGCAGGGTCTTCATGCCCACATCGATGCTGTCGCCGATGTTCATGCCCAATGCCGCCAGCAGCCGGGGCTCTACCCACACCTCGCCGGCTGCCGGCCCGCCGCCTGGGTTTTCCTCGGCATAAGGCTCGGCGGCGCTGCGCACCTGGCCACGCAATGGATAGGCGTTATCGGCGGCCTTTACCCCCGCGAGCTGGATACCGTTATCTGCGCCGACCACGCTGGTGAATTCGACCACTTGGGCGTGATGCAGCCCCAAGGCCTCGCCTACCGTAATTTGTGACGCCGCCGCTGGGGCGCTGCCTTGCAGCACCAGGTCGGCGCCCAGAAACTCACTGGCGCGCAATTGCATGGCACCGTTGAGCCGTGCGCCAAAATACCCGATGGCAGTACTGGCCGCTACGGCGACCAGGAGCGAGAAGAACAACACCCGAACTTCACTGGCCCTGAGATCACGCAGCAGCTGCCGCCAGGCCAGCCCCAGCAGGCGCGACGCCGGCATGCCCTTCATCCGGCCTCCAGGGGGCTGACCAACTGGCCCGCGTCCAGGCGGATATGACGGTGACAACGGTGCGCCAGTCGCTCGTCGTGGGTTACCAGGACCAACGTGGTGCCGCGCTCCTGATTCAACTCGAACAGCAGGTCGCTGATACGCTCGCCCGTGTGGCTGTCGAGGTTGCCCGTCGGTTCGTCGGCAAACAGCACGGCGGGCTGAGCGGCGAAGGCTCGGGCTAGGGCCACCCGCTGTTGCTCACCGCCCGACAGTTGCCGCGGCGTATGGCTCAGCCGTTGCCCTAGGCCTACGCGTTCGAGCAAAGCGCGCGCGTGATCGCGCGCGTCTGCGCGGCCATGCAGTTCCAGCGGCAACATCACGTTTTCCAGTGCATTGAGGCTGTCGAGCAACTGGAATGACTGGAACACGAAGCCCACGTGCTCGGCCCGGATGCGCGCCCGCTGGTCCTCATCGAGCGCGCCAAGGTCGTGCCCGGCGAGCGTCACCGAACCTTCGCTGGGCTGATCAAGCCCGGCCAGCAGCCCAAGCAGGGTCGACTTGCCTGAACCTGAGGCGCCGACGATGGCAAGGCTGTCCCCCGCGGCCAGCTCTAGCGATAGGGGGTGCAGGATGGTGAGTTCACCTTCCGCGCTGGTGACCACTTTGCTAAGGTGCTGCGCAACGAGCATGCTGGGGCCCATGGAGAATCCGATGCGAATGTGGTTGATGAGTGCCGGCCTGGCCCTGTATTGCCTGGCCCAGAGCGCGACTGCGGGAACGGTGCTGATTGTCGGTGATAGTATCAGCGCAGGTTTTGGCCTGGATACCCGCTACGGGTGGGCATCCTTGTTGCAGACCCGCCTGCGCCAGGAAGGTTTCGACGACAAAGTGGTCAACGCGTCGATCAGTGGCGACACCAGCGCCGGCGGGCAAGCGCGGCTGCCTGCGTTGCTGGCGGCGCACAAGCCGGCGGTGGTGGTGCTGGAGTTGGGAGGCAACGATGGGTTGCGCGGGCAGCCGCCAGCGCAATTGCGACAAAACCTTGCCTCAATGGTCGATCAGTCGCGCCAGGCAGGTGCCAAGGTGCTGCTGTTGGGCATGCAGCTGCCTCCCAACTATGGTGTTCGCTATACCACGGCCTTTGCCAAGGTGTACGAGGAGCTGGCCAAGGACAAGCAGGTGGCCCTGGTGCCGTTTTTCCTGGAAGGGGTAGGGGGCGTTCCTGAGTTGATGCAGGCCGACGGCATCCATCCCGCCCAGGGCGCCCAGCAGCGGCTGCTGGAAAATGCCTGGCCGGTGCTTAAACCGTTGCTCTGACGCTTTAAACGGGGGCGGGTTTGGGCTAATGTTGCGCCCCCCGTTCCGAGTACCCCCGATGCCGCGCCCTGCCTGGTCCCTTTTCGCCTACCAATTGATCGAGCCCGACGAACAGCTTGACCTGTTCGCCTGCCAGGAAAGTCGCGTTCACCTGGTCGCGCGGCAGCTCGAACTCGGCGTGCCGGTAGACAGAACATTGTGCGGGGGTTTATTGCCCGCGCACCCCCGCTGGTCCGGCGTACCACGCACCATCTATCGCGATACCCGACTGTGCGAGCTGTGCCGTGCCATTCTGGACGCGCAACGGCGGGGCATGCGGCCGATCTGGCCCCAGCTGCAGGCAGTCTAGGCGCGCACCTTTCATCATCTGTAACCGTGTCGGGCTCCGGGTGCCTCCCGCTGCTTGGGGCGGGGGTGTACAATCATGGCTTTCGTCCCACCTTCCAAAGGATTTACCGGATGTTGCCGCGCTTTCCCGCCGTCACTCGTAGCCTGTCCCTGGCCGCCTTGCTGGTAGCGGGGCCCACTGTCGCACTGGAGTTGCCACTGCCGCCACCTGGGGACGACATCGTCGGTCAGGTGCATGTGATCAAGGCCAAGTACGAGGATACATTCGCCGATATCGGTACGGCCAATGATCTGGGCTATCTGGAGATGATCGCCGCCAACCCGGGCGTCGATCCCTGGCTGCCTGGCGCCGGCACCGAAATCATCTTGCCCACGCGCTACATCCTGCCACCGGGCCCTCGCGAAGGTATCGTCATCAACCTTGCCGAATACCGCTTGTATTATTACCCCAAGGGCGAGAATGTCGTGCACACCTTCCCGCTGGGGATCGGTCGCGAAGGCTGGGGCTCGCCAATTGCCAATACCAAGATCATCGCCAAGACGCCAAACCCTACCTGGACGCCGCCGGCGTCGATTCGGGCCGAACATGCGGCCGATGGCGACATCTTGCCTGCCGTGGTTCCGGCCGGCCCGGACAACCCGCTCGGGCCCTTCAAGTTCACCCTGGGCGTACCAGGTTATCTGATCCACGGCTCAAACAAGAAATTCGGGATTGGCATGCGTACCAGCCATGGCTGCTTCCGCATGCTCAACAACAATGTGCTGGAACTGTCGGGCATGGTGCCAGTGGGTACGCCGGTTCGCATCATCAACGAACCGTACAAGTTCGGGTTGAGCGGGGGCAAGGTATACCTCGAAGCCCATACGCCGCTGGATGATCAGGGCAATCCGTCGGTGGTCGACAAGCATACGGCGGTCATCAACGCGTTGCTCAAGCGCGAAGACCTGGCCAATAACCTGCGCATGAACTGGGACATGGTCCGCGATGTCGTGGCTGCTGAAGACGGTATGCCGGTGGAGATTGCCGTGCCCGTCGACAATCAGGGCGCCACACCCATGGTCTCGACGCTTCCAGAGGAGATGCAGTAACCCGCTGTGCGAACGGCGTTGCCAAGGCGCACCAGGCGTCTTGGGCGGCGCATCGCGCCAACGTGCGATTTCGAAACCAAAAAAAAGCCGACCCCCAAGGGGGTCGGCTTGATAACAGCCCCGAAGGACTATTATTTGCGGCTGGCTTTGTCCAGCATGCGCAGTGCGCGCTCATTGGCTTCGTCAGCGGTCTGCTGAGCTTTCTGAGCGGCTGCCAGTGCGTCGTCAGCCTTGCGGTAGGCTTCATCGGCACGAGCTTGTGCGCGGGCTGCTGCGTCTTCGGTTGCAGTCAGGCGAGCTTCGGTTTCTTTGGAGACGCTGCTGCAACCGGTAGCCAGAACTGCGGCCAGAGCCAGAGCAGAGAATTTCAGAACGTTGTTCATCGTGTTCCCCTTCAAGGACTTTCTATTAATGAGCCATCTCTCAGAAAAGAGAAACTGGCCGGCGTACATAGTACCCATTACTTGTAGTAAGTAAACTGACTGAACGCAAGAACTGCAAAAAAAACAGTGCGCAGTGTCTGCGCCCACACTGGCCAGTGGCTCCCAGCCCCGAGGCAGCGGTGCAACACGACACTAACGGCAACTTTCGTGTTGAACTAAGGGTGACTTCTACTGTCTTTGTGCGTCTTAGTCGTACATCATTTGTCGGCAAAGCTAACGTCACACTTAACAGCGTAAGCGGTTGGTAGCTTGCATTCATTCAAAGCGCTTCACTTGAGCAATCCACGGGTATGCGCCTAGTATGTGGGTTTACAGAAAGCCCGAACGAACGCAGACGTCCAGCGGTCCAACGCGCAATAGATGATGCATGTGCCAAGTGTGCCGGGTATTGACCATCGATCAGGCTAAGGGTCTGCCGGAAAGGCCCGCAAGGAGTAGTGATGAGCGAAGCGCTGACCATCCACCATGACCAGGCGGGTCATCAGTTCGAGACCAACGTGGACGGTCATCGTGCCTACCTCACCTACATGGACTTGGGTAAGCAGACGCTGGACATCTACCGCACGTTCGTACCCAACGCCTTGCGCGGACGTGGGATCGCCGCTGCCCTGACCGAGCGCGCGCTGCAGTATGCCGAGCAGATGGGCTACACGGTGATACCCTCGTGCTCGTACGTGGAACGTTACATGGAGCGTCAGCAGCGTCACGCCAGCAAGGTGTGACCACTGCTTCGGGCAACGGGGCCTGGATGGCCCCTTGAGGTCTCAGGCGCGATTGCGCTGAGGCAGTACGTCCTTCAACTTCGTGCGCATGCTGCGCAACGTCTTCTCAGTCGCTGACCAGTCGATGCAGGCGTCCGTCACGGAGACGCCATACTGCAACTGCGACAAGTCCTTGGGAATGGACTGGCAGCCCCAGTTCAGATGGCTCTCGACCATCAACCCGATAATCGATTGGTTGCCCTCCAGAATCTGGTTCGCCACGTTTTCCATCACCAGCGGTTGCAATGCCGGATCCTTGTTGGAGTTGGCATGGCTGCAGTCGACCATGATGTTGGCCTTGATCTTGGCCTTGGCCAGGTCCTGTTCGCACAGGGCGACACTGACCGAGTCGTAATTGGGTTTACCGTTGCCGCCGCGAAGCACGACATGCCCGTAGGGGTTGCCCTTGGTGGTCACGATGGAAACGCCACCTTCCTGGTTGATCCCAAGGAACCTGTGCGGCTTGGACACCGACTGCAGGGCGTTGATGGCGACGGTCAAGCCACCGTCGGTACCGTTCTTGAAGCCGACAGCCGACGACAGGCCCGAGGCCATTTCGCGGTGGGTCTGCGACTCGGTGGTACGTGCACCGATGGCTGACCAGCTGATCAGGTCCTGCAGGTATTGAGGGGAAATCGGGTCCAGTGCCTCAGTGGCTGTGGGCAGCCCCATTTCGGCGAGGTCCAGCAGCAGCTTGCGACCGATGTGCAAGCCATCCTGAATCTTGAAGGAGTCGTCCAGATAGGGGTCGTTGATCAGGCCTTTCCAGCCCACAGTGGTACGCGGCTTCTCGAAATATACACGCATGACCAGGTACAACGTGTCCGACACTTCTTCGGCCAGGGCCTTAAGGCGCTCTGCGTACTCATGCGCGGCCTTGATGTCGTGGATGGAGCAAGGGCCGACCACGACGAACAGGCGGTGATCCTTGCCATCGAGAATATTGCGCACCACGTCACGGCCAGCAGTCACGGTCTGCAGGGCCTGGGCGCTAAGGGGAATTTCCTTCTTGAGCTGGTCGGGGGTGATCAGCGTCTCGTTGGATGCAACGTTCAAGTCATCGATCGGTAAATCAGCCATCGTGTTACTCGTCAGGTCACGGGTGCCGGCCGCCAGCTATCCCCGTGCGGCCCAGCAGCAAGAATAATCGCAGCGGGGAGCCGAACCTTAGCGCGTTAGCGTTTGCGCCACAATGGGCATTGCCCCGCGCAGACGGGGTTTTTCCGGGTGGCGGGGTGGACAGCGAACATTGACCTGCGCGAAGGTGCTTGACCGGTGTGAAAACAGCCTGACATGAGAAGGAGAACCGCATGCGCGCGCGCAACCCCCGGATTGGCATCATCGGCAGTGGCGCCATAGGCGGCTTTTACGGGCTGTTGCTGGCAAAGGCCGGCTTCGATGTGCACTTTTTGCTCAGAAGCGAGTACGAAGCGGTCCGTCAGCATGGGCTGACCGTACACAGTGCTGTCCATGGGCAGCTGCATGGCAACGTGAATTGCTACGCCGACGCCGCGCAAATGCCGCCGTGCGATTGGCTATTGATAGGTGCCAAAGCCACTGGCAACCCTCAACTGGCACCGCTGATCGTGCAGGCCGCTGCACCGGATGCGAACGTGGTCCTGCTGCAGAACGGACTGGATGTCGAAGCGCAACTGCGCCCGTTGCTTCGTGCTGACATGCACTTGCTTGGCGGGTTGTGCTTCGTCTGCGCCGACCGCCAGGCGCCCGGCGTGATTCGCCATCAGGCGTTAGGCACCGTGAACCTGGGTTACCACAGCGGCCCCAGTAGCGATGGCGGACGCCGCCTGGTGGAGCAGGGGGTTTCATTGTTCCAGGCTGCGGGGGTGAATGCCGTCGGCATGCCTGATCTGGCTGGCGCACGGTGGCAGAAGCTGGTCTGGAACGTCCCATTCAACGGCTTGTCAGTGCTGCTCGATGCCAGCACGGCCCAGCTGCTGGGCGACAGCCATGCTCGCACGCTGGTGCAAGCCTTGATGGAGGAGGTGATAGGGGGCGCCGCCACTTGTGGTCATGCCATGCCCGCAGGCTACGCCCAGCAGCTGCTGAGCATGACCGAGCGCATGCCGGATTACTGGCCCAGCATGTACCACGACCATGTTCACCATCGGCCGCTCGAAATAGAAGCCATCTATGCAGCACCTCTGGCCCGCGTCCAGGCGGCAGGTTGCCATTTGCCCCGCATGGAGATGTTGTACCAGTCGCTGACGTACCTCGGTAAACGCAGTGAAGGGACCATGCGCTAGGCGCAGTCATGCATCAGCCTGGGCAAGCGAGGCGCTGATGCGCTGCTAAGCTCAAGCTTGCCCTGCCGCCATGGCAGTCGAGGAGGTCGAATGATCCGCTCTCTGCTGTACGCCACAGACCTCGGCGTCTATGCGCCATTCGTGATGCAGCATGCGCTTGCGTTGGCGCGCACATTCGGTGCCGAGTTGTACGTGATTCATGCGGTCGAACCGATGGGCCAGTTTGCTGAATCCCTCCTGCAAAGTTACCTGGATGAACACACCCTTGATCAGCTGCACAGCCAGGGCGTAGGCACGGTAATGGCCAACATCGAGCAGCGTGTACTGGAAAATTTTCGAGAAGAGCTGGGGGAGCAAGCCGATCTGGCAGTGCTCAAGGCGGTACGCGTACGCCAGGGCGACCCTGCGCAAGTGATCCTGGATCAGGCGCAGCGTCTGAGCGCCGACTTGCTTGTCTTCGGCAGCCACAGCGCCGGGGCCGGCGTGGACGTGCCCTTGGGTAGGACCGCGGTCAGACTGCTACAGCTTTCGCCGGTGCCGGTCTACATGGTCCCTTTGGCACAGCATTTAGGTCGTAGGAAGGCCTGAATTACGCTGTAGGCATATTCCAAGCTGTGTAACAAAATAGTTCTAGATTTATTGCGATTACCACTAATATAGTTATATATCGTCGCTGCCCGCTGCCGCTGACCCATGCTGAACTGAGGGAAACCTATGAAGCTTCAACAACTGCGCTACATCTGGGAAGTAGCGCACCATGACCTCAACGTCTCCGCGACAGCGCAAAGCCTGTATACCTCGCAGCCGGGGATCAGCAAGCAGATTCGCCTGCTCGAAGACGAACTGGGCGTCGAGGTATTTGCTCGCAGCGGCAAGCATCTGACGCGTGTCACCCCGGCTGGAGAGCGCATCATCAACACCGCTGGCGAGATCCTGCGCAAGGTCGAAAGTATCAAGCAGATCGCCCAGGAGTTCTCCAACGAGAAGAAGGGCACGCTCTCCATCGCCACTACTCATACCCAGGCTCGCTACGCCTTGCCTCCGGTGATCAGTGGCTTCATCAAGCAGTACCCGGAAGTGTCCCTGCACATGCATCAGGGCTCCCCGATGCAGATCGCCGAGATGGCCGCCGACGGTACGGTGGATTTCGCCATCGCCACAGAAGCGCTCGAGCTGTTCGGCGACCTGATCATGATGCCGTGCTACAAGTGGAACCGTTGCGTGGTAGTTCCACAGGGCCACCCATTGGCGAAGCTGCCCAAGCTGACCCTTGAAGCGGTGGCCGAGTACCCCATCGTTACCTATGTGTTCGGCTTTACCGGGCGCTCCAAGCTGGATGAAGCCTTCAGCAACCGTGGCTTGACGCCCAAGGTGGTGTTCACGGCGGCGGACGCGGACGTGATCAAGACGTATGTCCGTCTCGGTCTGGGCGTGGGTATCGTTGCGGGCATGGCGGTCGACGCCAAGCTGGACGGTGATCTGGTGGCCCTGGACGCCAGCGAACTGTTCGAGGCCAGTATTACCAAGATCGGCTTCCGGCGTGGCACTTTCCTGCGTGGGTTCATGTGCGACTTCATCGAGAAGTTTGCGCCGCACCTGACCCGTGAAGTGATGGCCAAGGCCATTCAGTGTCACAACAAGCAGGAGCTTGAGGCCCTGTTCGAAGGTGTCGAGCTACCGGTGCACTGATGCTTGGATGCCAGGGCCGTCAAGCGGCCCTTTTTACTGATGCCGCCCGCGTTTCAAGCCTTGGTAATCAGATTGCCGGCGTGCAAGCCGCATTCCTTCTGGGTCGATTCCTCCCACCACCAGCGGCCTTCGCGCTCGTGCTGATTGGGTAGCACAGGGCGCGTGCAGGGCTCGCAGCCGATGCTGATGAAACCGCGCTCATGCAGGCTGTTGTAGGGCAGCTCAAGCATGCGGATGTAGCCCCATACTTCTTCGCTGGTCATCTGCGCGAGGGGGTTGAACTTGTAGAGCGTGCGCTCCGGGGTGGAGAAGCCTGTGTCGACCTCAAGGGCTGCCACCTGGCTGCGCGTCCCTGGGCTCTGGTCACGGCGCTGCCCCGTCGCCCAGGCGCTGACGGTCGCAAGCTTGCGGCGCAGGGGCTCGATCTTGCGTATGCCGCAGCACTCGCCGTGCCCGTCACGGTAGAAGCTGAACAGGCCTTTGTCTTTGACGAAAGGGTCGAGCTTGCTGCGGTCGGGGCTCAGGATTTCGATGGGCAAGTTGTAATGCTCGCGCACCTGCTCGATGAAGCGATAGGTCTCTGGATGCAACCGTCCGGTGTCGAGGCTGAAGACCTTGACCTGCTTGTTCAGCTTCCAGGCCATGTCCACCAGCACCACATCTTCGGCACCACTGAAGGAGATCCACAGGTCGTCGCCGAAATGCTCAAAGGCGAGCTTTAGAATGTCCTGTGGGGATTTGTCCGCATAAGCCGCTGCCAGGGCAGCGACGTCGAAAGGTTGGCTCATCAGGCGGTTTCCATCTTGGCTGTGGCGCTGGGCGCTCGTAGTGAGGCAATGGTAACAAAAAACCTACCCTGGTTGCGGGCGCGCCGAGGTGCGTCCAGCGGTTGACGGGGTAAAACCGCCTTAGATCGCCTGCAAGGTCTGCATCAGCACCCGCACCTTGGCAATCGACTCCTCGTACTCGGCCTGCCATTCAGAGTCGGCCACCACGGCGCCACCGCCCCAGCAACTGACCTGGCCGTCCTTGATCAACAGGCTGCGGATGGCGATAGAACTGTCCATCTCGCCGCGGACATCGACATACAGCAGCGATCCGCAGTAGAGCGCTCTGCGAGTGGGTTCAAGCTCATCGATGATTTGCATCGCGCGGATCTTGGGCGCGCCGGTGATCGAGCCACCAGGGAAGCTGTCGCCGATCAGGTCCAGTGCGTCCTTGTCAGCCGCCAGCGTCCCCGTCACGCTGCTGACCAGGTGGTGCACATTGGGGTAGGTTTCCAGGCTGAACAACTCAGGCACTTTGACAGAGCCAATCTCGCACGTACGGCCCAGGTCATTGCGCAACAAGTCCACGATCATCAGGTTTTCCGACCGGTCCTTGGGGCTTTGCCGTAGCTGCTCGGCATTGCGCGCGTCCTCGGCAGCATCCAGGCCCCGCGCACGGGTGCCCTTGATCGGACGGGTTTCCACATGCCCCTTGCTGACGCGGATGAAACGCTCAGGCGAGAAGCTCAACAAGGCGCTGCCATCTGCCAATTGCTGGAACCCGGAAAACGGTGTTGGGCACGCCTGGCGAAGCGCTTGATAAGCTCGCCAGGGATCGCCTTGGCAAGCAGCGCGAAACCGTTGGGTCAGGTTGATCTGGTAGCAGTCACCTGCCTGGATGTAGCGTTGAACCTGCTCGAAGGCTGCATGGTACTGCTCGGGCGCAAGGTCACCGGTCATCGGCGCGAGCAGCTTGAAAGCCCCATTGGCCGTAGGCTCGCATTCCTCGAACAGGTGCACCAGTCGCTCACGCTCTTCACTGCCCAGGCTTGGATGGAACACCAGTTGGCTAGTACGGGTCGCGTGATCGGTCGCCAGCGCCCACGCGTACACGCCCAGTTGGGCATCCGGCAGGCCGAGGTCGTCCACCGCTTGGGTCGGCAGGTGTTCAAGCCGACGACCAAAATCGTAGCTCAGGTAACCGATCAACCCACCGGCAAACGGCAGCTCGCTCTCTGCTGGCAGCTGTGCAGGTCCCAAGGCAGCCAGCGCATCGCGCAACCGTTGCAGGAAGGCGCGCCCCGTTTCGTCCGCCAGCACCTGCAGGTGCTGCACGGGCCACGCGCTTATCAGGTCGAAGCGGCCGCGCTCTGCGCCGGGGCGAGCGCTGTCGAGCAAAATGGCACCCGGCGCGTCACGCAGGCAGGAAAAGTAGGCAGCCGGGTCGGGCTGGTAGGGCAGGGCGTACAACGTACAGGTCGGCATCAGTAGGGACGGCGATGTAAAAGCGAGGACGGCGATTGTAGTCCGGCGCAGGCATTGCGCCTAGCGTCAGGGCGACATTCGCCATCTTCATCTTGCCGGGGCGGGTGACCAGCCCCGTTTCTCAGTGGCCGGGCCTGTGGCCGAATAGCCCTTGGGCCACGCGCACGCGTTGCTCGGCGTCTTCGGTCACACCCTCTTTGGCCAGTGCCTCAAGGTGCGCCTCAATTGCATGGGTGCGTTGCGTCAGGCCGCAATCGTTGGCGATCTGGATGTTCAGCCCTGGACGCGCGTTGAGCTCGAGGATCAGTGGGCCTTTCTCCTGATCCAGCACCATGTCCACGCCAATGTAGCCCAGGCCGCACAGCTCATAGCAGCCGGCTGCCAGCTTCATGAACCCGTCCCAAGTCGGCAGCTGCACGCCGTCCACTGCGTTGGTGGTATCGGGGTGCTTGCTGATGATGTTGTTCAGCCAGGTACCTCGCAGCGTCACACCCGTGGCCAGGTCCACGCCTACGCCGATGGCGCCTTGGTGCAGGTTGGCCTTGCCGCCGGACTGGCGCGTGGGCAAGCGCAGCATGGCCATGACCGGGTAGCCCATCAGGACGATGATGCGGATGTCCGGCACGCCTTCATAGCTGATGCTCTTGAAGATCTGGTCCGGGGTGACCCTGTACTCGATCAGGGCGCGGTCGCGATGGCCGCCGAGCGAGTACAGCCCGGTGAGGATGCTGGAAATCTGGTGCTCGATTTCTTCATGGCTGATGATCTTGCCGGACACCGTCCGATAGCGGTCTTCGAAACGGTCGGCGATGACCATGATGCCATCACCCCCGGCACCCTGAGCTGGCTTGATCACGAAGTCGCTGCGCCCGCCGATGATCTCGTCGAGCTTCTCGATCTGCTTTTCAGTCTCGATGACACCGTACATTTCCGGCACGTGGATGCCGGCTGCCAGCGCGCGCTCTTTGGTGATGATCTTGTCGTCGACGATCGGGTACAGGTGGCGCTTGTTGTACTTGAGTACATAGTCTGCATTGCGCCGATTGATACCCATGATGCCCCGGGCCTCCAGGGCTTTCCACGTCTTGATCAGGCCGAACATCAGGCGTCCGCCTTCTTCAGGAATGCCTTGAAGCGGACCAGCTCGGTCAGGCGGTAGCCGCGGTAGCGACCCATTGCCAGCATGAAGCCCACCAGGATCAACAGTACGGCCGGGAAGGTGAACACGAAGTAGACCAGCTCCGGCACCATCATCAGCAAGTGAGCCAGAGACGCGGCGAACAAGGTGCCGATGGCCACTTTCATGGCATGACCGCCGCCGCGTTCTTCCCAGGTGATCGACAGGCGTTCGATGGTCATGGTCAGGATCACCATCGGGAACAGCGCAACCGACAAGCCGCGCTCAAGGCCCAGTTTGTGGCTGAACAGGCTGATGGCGGCGATCAACACCACGACGAATGTCAGCACCACCGAAAGGCGGGGCAGCATCTGCAGCTTCAGGTGTTCGAGGTAGGAGCGCAGCGATAGCCCAAGCGCGGTGATGACGGTGAACAGCACGATCCCGAAGCCCAGCTGTGTTTCGCGGAAGGCCAGGGCGATCAGGACCGGTGTGAAAGTGCCCAGGGTCTGGATGCCGATCAGGTTGCGCAGCACCAGAATCACCAGCACGCCGATGGGGATCATGACCATGATCATGAAGGTCTGCTGGGTCTGCAGTGGCAGCCCGTACAGGGAGTATTCGAGGAAGTCGGCGTCGGTGTTCTCGTCCGTCAGCTTGGCCAGGCGGATGGCGTTCATCTCGCTGTTGTTCATGCTGAAGGTTACGTTGGCCCGCTTGCCGCCATCGACCGTGATCAGGTTGTCATCCCCGGTCCACCACAGCAGCCGATCGTTGGGCAGGCCTTGCTCACCGGTTTCGGGGTTGAAATACAGCCAGTCATTGCCGTTGAAGCTGCGCAACCACAGTTCCGGGGTTTGCGGGGTGTCGGCCACCAGGCGGATCGTGTGCACCTTCTCCATCGGCACGTGAGCGATGGACAGCAGCAGGTCAATGACCTGCGCTTTCTTCATCGGCGAGGTATCGCCTGCCAGCAGCAGCTTGACGTTGTCGTCGTTGAGGTTGTTGACGCGCTTGATGGTTTCGCTGACGAACGTCTCGACATCAGCCGAATGCTGACGAATCGGTGCCATCAAAGCTTCGGCGGCGATTTTCTCAGGGCCTTCTACTGCAAGGCTGTCGCGGAAAGTCGGGCCCTTGACCTTGGCTTTCTCAGTGCTGTAGCGCTTGGTCAGCACCAGCCGGTAGTACAGGGTCTGATTGCCGCTGGCGCGCCGAGCGGACCAGGTGACCTTGCGGTTGCCATCGGCGCGGTTGACGCTCACACCATAGTTGTTTGAGATGAAGCTTTCGTTGAGGCTCACATAATCCCGATTCAGGGGCGGCACGAACATCTGGACCTTTACCGGGTCCTTGGTGCTGGCCACAAATTCGATCTTGGCATCGATGTTCCACAGATCGTCCGTTTCATCCTCGGTCACCGGGATGCCAAGTACGAAGATCTGATAAGCCGTGACCGCTACGCCCAGCAACACCAGGACGGTGATCAGGACTTTCAGATGGAGGGTAAGAGAGCGCATCGGAATTACTCTGCTTTGGGAGCGTCGGTGGCACAGGCAGGTTTGCCGGCCGCATATTTAAGGCTTGGGTCGACCAGGGCGTCGAAATGCTTCAAGGCCTCCGAGCCGATCAACAATGGGAACTGGAAAGCGCTGCGATCGGTGAGGTTGACTTCGATGGTGCGCGTGGCCTGGCCCATGCAGATGTCCAGCTCGATGACGGGGCGCGCGGTGTAGGCCTTGCCCGATTCGGCGTCGTAGTCGCCAGCCCTGCGCTTGATCTTGCTAACGCGCGCCAGCGGGCGTTCGATGGGATGGGAATGGGCAGCGTCAATGGCCAGATAGAAACGCACCCAGCTTTCACCATTGCGCTTGAAACGCTTGATGTCGCGGGCGCTGAGCGAGGCAGTCTTGGCCCCGGTGTCGAGCTTGGCCGCCACTTCGAGGTCGAGGTCGCCAAGGCGAGCATATTCGTTCAGACCGTACACGGTCTTGCCGGCTGCCTGGCTCAGGGCCGGCAACAGGAGGAGGCTAATCAGCAAAGCAAAGGGTGTCAGTTTCATAGTCCTGGCGCGGTATTGTGCAAGGTTCGGGGTAAGGCGACTGGCAACGGCTGCACAAGCTTCCTCGTTGATCTGCCGGCACCATGCTGGCGGGGCAGACGGGCTATCCATACTCCATCGAAGGCGCGGCATTCTATCACGCCGACGTATTGACGCCAGCGGTGCGCGATCTGACACCCTGATCGGAAGCTAGTTTCTTGGAATGGTTATTGTCGACAATCAGGGATAATGTTTTGACCGGTGCATTTGGTTCAGCTAGATTGATGGCAATTATTTAGGCATGGTGTCAACAATATGCAGGTGCTTTCACCCAGTGACGCTACTGGCAACGAGGAATCGGAAACCCTGTCCGAGCATGTGTTCAGGCGGATTCAAGCGGCCATTGTGCGGGGGGACATAGCCCCAGGGAGCAAGATTTCCGAGCCGGAGCTTGCCCGCACCTATGGCATCAGCCGAGGCCCGCTGCGTGAAGCCATTCACCGCCTCGAGGGCCAGCGCCTGCTGGTTCGTGTGCCCCATGTGGGCGCACGTGTGGTTTCACTGAGCCACGCCGAACTCATCGAACTCTATGAAATCCGCGAGTCGCTCGAAGGCATGGCCTGCCGCCTGGCGGCCGAGCGCATGGGCAGGGCCGAGATCGACGAGCTGCGCCAGGTGCTGGAAACCCATGAGCGCGATGCTGCCTTTCAGGCGGGCGTAGGCTACTACCAGCAGGAGGGTGACTACGATTTTCACTATCGCATCATCCAGGGCAGTGGCAACCAGACCTTGGTCAAGATGCTCTGCGGCGAGCTGTACCAACTGGTGCGCATGTACCGTATCCAGTTCTCGGCCACACCCAATCGGCCACGCCAAGCTTTCGCCGAGCACCACCGCATCCTGGACGCGATCGCCGAGGGTGACGGCGAGTTGGCCGAGCTGTTGATGCGCCGTCACATCGCTGCGTCCAAACGCAACATCGAGCGCCATTACCAAGGCGACCACACCCCCAGCACACGAGGTGAAAAATGACCGTCAAGAGCACCCCAGGCCAGCGTTTTCGCGATGCAGTGGCCGCCGAGCGCCCGCTGCAAGTCGTTGGCGCCATCAATGCCAACCACGCCTTGCTGGCCAAGCGTGCCGGCTTCAAGGCCATCTACCTGTCTGGCGGCGGTGTGGCGGCAGGCTCGCTGGGCTTGCCTGACCTGGGCATCAGTGGCCTGGACGACGTGCTGACCGACGTCAGGCGCATCACCGATGTGTGCGACCTGCCATTGCTGGTGGACGTGGACACCGGTTTCGGCGCCTCGGCCTTCAACGTTGCCCGTACCGTGCGCGCCATGAGCAAGTTTGGCGCCGCGGCCATTCACATCGAGGATCAGGTAGGCGCCAAACGTTGTGGCCACCGTCCGAACAAGGAAATCGTCACCCAGCAGGAGATGGTCGATCGTATCAAGGCGGCGGTCGATGCCCGCACCGATGACAGCTTCGTGATCATGGCCCGTACCGATGCGTTGGCGGTCGAGGGGCTCAATGCGGCGCTGGATCGGGCGGCCGCCTGTGTCGAGGCCGGTGCGGACATGATTTTCCCCGAAGCCATCACCGAACTTGCGATGTACAAGACCTTCGCCGACCGGGTCAAGGCTCCCATCCTGGCCAACATCACCGAGTTCGGTGCCACCCCTTTGTACACCACCGAAGAACTGGGCTCGGTCGATGTGTCGCTGGTGCTGTATCCACTGTCGGCGTTCCGCGCCATGAACAAGGCTGCCGAAAACGTCTACGCGGCCCTGCGCCGCGACGGCACGCAGAAGAACGTCATCGATACCATGCAGACACGCATGGAGCTTTACGAGGCCATTGGGTACCACGCTTTCGAGCAGCATCTCGATGCATTGTTTGCACAGAAAAAAGGCTGACCTGCCAGCTGAGCGCGCTGCAGCGCCCAGGTTCAGGGGTAAGTAAGGGTTAGCCAGCCAGCATTCCATAACAAGTTCAAGAAAGGAGAAGCACCATGGCCGAAGCAAAAGTACTCAGCGGCGCAGGCCTGCGCGGTCAGGTTGCCGGGCAGACGGCCCTGTCGACGGTCGGTCAGGCCGGCGCTGGGCTGACCTATCGGGGCTATGATGTCCGTGACCTGGCCGCCCATGCCGAATTCGAGGAGGTGGCTTACCTGTTGTTGTATGGCGAGCTGCCCTGCCAAGCCGAGCTTGCCGACTACAAGCACAAGCTCAAAGGCCTGCGCGACCTGCCGCAGGCGTTGAAAGAAGTACTGGAGCGCATCCCGCGCGACGCTCACCCGATGGACGTGATGCGCACGGGCTGCTCCGTGCTCGGAACCCTCGAGCCCGAGCTCACCTTCGATGCCCAGCGCGACAAGACCGACCGGCTCCTGGCCGTCTTCCCGGCGATCATGTGTTACTGGTACCGCTTCAGCCATCACGGCGTGCGCATCGACTGCGTCAGCGACCAAGACACCTTGGGCGGCCACTTCCTGCAGTTGCTCCATGGCAAGCCGCCCAGCGAGCTGCATGTGAAGGTGATGAACGTATCGCTCATTCTCTACGCCGAGCACGAGTTCAATGCCTCCACGTTCACCGCCCGGGTGTGTGCCTCGACCCTCTCGGACCTGTACTCCTGCGTCACCGCCGCCATCGGCTCGCTGCGCGGCCCGCTGCACGGCGGTGCCAACGAGGCGGCCATGGAGCTGATCGAGCGCTTCCAGAGCCCGCAGCAAGCGTCGACCGAGTTGCTGCACATGCTCGAGCGCAAGGACAAGATCATGGGGTTTGGCCATGCCATCTACAAAGAGTCCGACCCGCGTAACGAGGTGATCAAAGGCTGGTCCAAGCGCCTTGCCGATGAAGTGGGCGACACGGTGCTGTACCCGGTGTCCGAAGCCATCGACAAGACCATGTGGGAGCAGAAGCGCTTGTTCCCCAACGCCGACTTCTACCATGCCTCGGCGTATCACTTCATGGGCATACCGACCAAGCTGTTCACCCCTATTTTCGTCTGCTCGCGGCTTACCGGCTGGGCAGCGCATGTGTTCGAGCAACGTGAGAACAATCGCATCATCCGTCCGAGCGCCGAATACACCGGCGTCGAACAGCGTCAGTTCGTGCCGATCGAGCAGCGCTGATGGGCGCCCACCCCGCGCAGGTCTTGTTGGCCTCGCGGGGTGGCCCAGCATGTCTGCCCGCACGCGCACCCTTGAACGCCATCCGTGACCGAGCCTGATAACGATATGAATACTGCCTACCGCAAAGCCTTGCCAGGCACCGACCTGGATTATTTCGATGCCCGCGCTGCCGTCGAGGCCATCAAACCCGGCGCCTATCAGGGCTTGCCCTATACCTCGCGCGTGCTGGCCGAGAACCTGGTGCGCCGCTGCAGCCCCGGTACGCTCCAGGCGTCGTTGGCCCAGCTGATAGAGCGCAAGCGCGACCTGGATTTCCCTTGGTATCCGGCCCGGGTCGTCTGCCATGACATCCTGGGTCAGACCGCGCTGGTCGACCTGGCCGGCTTGCGCGATGCCATCGCCGACAAGGGCGGTGACCCTGCCCAGGTCAACCCGGTGGTGCCCGTACAGCTGATCGTCGATCACTCACTGGCCGTCGAATGTGGCGGCTATGATCCCCAGGCGTTCGAACGCAACAGGGCCATCGAGGATCGCCGCAACGAAGACCGCTTCCATTTCATCAACTGGACCAAGAAAGCGTTCAAGAACGTCGATGTCATCCCGCCTGGCAACGGCATCATGCACCAGATCAACCTGGAGAAGATGTCGCCCGTGGTACACAACGATCACGGCGTGGCCTACCCGGACACCTGTGTCGGCACCGACAGCCACACCCCTCATGTGGACGCATTGGGCGTGATTGCCATCGGCGTGGGAGGGCTTGAGGCCGAGAACGTCATGCTCGGGCGCGCCTCCTGGATGCGTCTGCCGGAAATCATCGGCGTCCAGCTCACCGGCAAGCTGGCGCCCAACCTGACGGCAACCGACTTGGTATTGGCCCTGACCGAATTTCTGCGCAAGCAGAAGGTGGTCGGCGCCTACCTCGAATTCCATGGAGAAGGCGCCCGTGCTCTGACGCTCGGCGATCGCGCCACCATCTCCAACATGGCTCCAGAATATGGCGCCACGGCGGCCATGTTCGCCATCGATCAACAGACCATCGACTACCTGCGTCTGACGGGCCGCGAGGAACAGCAGGTCGCACTGGTAGAGACCTACGCCAAGGCCACGGGTCTATGGGCCGACAGCTTTGCCGACGCAGTCTACGAGCGCACTCTGGACTTCGATCTCTCCAGCGTAGTGCGCACCATGGCGGGCCCCTCAAACCCCCATGCCCGGGTGGCCACCAGCGAGCTGGCCGTCAAGGGGATTGCGGGTGCCTGGGAGCAGGTACCCGGGCAGATGCCGGACGGGGCGGTGATCATTGCAGCCATCACCAGCTGCACCAACACCAGCAACCCGCGCAACGTGATTGCCGCCGGGTTGCTGGCACGCAATGCCAACAGGCTGGGGCTGGCGCGCAAGCCTTGGGTCAAGTCATCGCTTGCTCCTGGATCCAGGGCTGTACAGCTGTACTTGGAAGAGGCGGGCCTGGAGGCGGAGCTCGAAGCGTTGGGCTTCGGCATCGTCGCTTTTGCTTGCACCACCTGCAATGGCATGTCCGGCGCCCTCGACCCGACCATCCAGCAGGAAATCATCGACCGGGACCTGTACACCACCGCGGTGCTGTCTGGTAACCGAAACTTCGATGGCCGTATTCACCCGTATGCCAAACAGGCATTTCTGGCGTCCCCACCCTTGGTCGTGGCCTACGCCATCGCGGGTACGATCCGTTTCGATATCGAGAAGGATGTGCTGGGTGTGGCATCGGATGGGCGGGAAATCCGCCTCAAGGATATCTGGCCCAGCGATGACGAAATCGATGCGATGGTTCGCGCTGCGGTCAAGCCCGAACAGTTCCGCAAGGTCTACATTCCCATGTTCGCCGTGGAGCAGGACCACGGGCCCAAGGTCGCGCCGCTGTACGACTGGCGTCCCATGAGCACCTACATCCGTCGCCCACCCTACTGGGAAGGCGCCTTGGCTGGGGAGCGCACCTTGCGTGGCATGCGCCCACTGGCGTTACTGCCGGACAACATCACCACCGATCACCTGTCGCCCTCCAATGCCATCATGCTCGACAGCGCAGCGGGAGAGTACCTGGCCAAAATGGGCTTGCCTGAAGAAGACTTCAATTCCTATGCCACCCACCGTGGAGATCACCTCACGGCTCAGCGCGCCACCTTCGCCAACCCCAAGCTGTTCAACGAGATGGTGCGCAACGAAGATGGCAGTGTAAGGCAGGGCTCGCTGGCACGCCTTGAGCCCGAAGGCCGAGTCATGCGCATGTGGGAAGCGATCGAGACCTACATGCAGCGTAAGCAGCCGCTGATCATCGTGGCCGGTGCCGATTACGGTCAGGGCTCTTCACGCGACTGGGCTGCCAAAGGGGTTCGTCTGGCAGGCGTGGAGGCCATCGTCGCCGAGGGGTTTGAGCGCATCCACCGCACGAACCTGGTGGGTATGGGCGTCTTGCCCCTCGAATTCATGCCAGGTACAGACCGTAAGGTACTGGGCCTGGATGGCAGCGAAACCTATGACGTGATCGGCACCCGTACACCGCGCGCCACCCTGACCCTGGTGGTTACCCGTCGCAACGGAGAGCGTTTTGACGTACCGGTGACCTGTCGCCTGGATACGGCCGAAGAGGTGTCGATCTACGAAGCGGGCGGTGTGTTGCAACGTTTTGCCCAGGACTTCCTCGAAGCGACCGTTTAACGCGACGTGGCCGCATTGCGGCCCTAGGCGCCCCCCCTGGCTCGGGCCCATCCAAGAGGCTTCAATTAATGGCACATGCACCTCAAATCAAGATTCCGGCCACTTACATCCGTGGCGGCACCAGCAAAGGCGTGTTCTTCCGTTTGCAAGATCTGCCGGAACAAGCGCAAACGCCAGGTCCGGCACGCGATGCCTTGCTGCTGCGGGTAATCGGCAGCCCCGACCCCTATGGCAAGCAGATCGACGGCATGGGCGGGGCAACGTCCAGCACCAGCAAGGTCGTGATCCTGTCCGCCAGCGAGCGGCCTGATCATGATGTGGACTACCTGTTCGGCCAGGTCAGTATCGATAAGCCTTTCGTGGACTGGAGTGGCAATTGCGGCAACCTTTCCGCGGCAGTAGGTGCGTTCGCCATCGGCAGTGGCCTGGTAGACCCCACGCAGTTAGCCGGCACCGGTGTCGCCACGGTGCGTATCTGGCAGGCCAACATCGGCAAGACCATCGTGGCTCATGTGCCGATGGACAACGGTCAGGTGCAGGAGACCGGCGACTTCGAGCTTGATGGCGTGACGTTCCCGGCCGCCGAAGTGCAGCTGGAGTTTCTTGATCCGGCTGCCGACGACGATGGAGAAGGCGGGGCGATGTTCCCTACCGGTAACCTGGTGGACGATCTGGAGGTGCCAGGGGTTGGCACCTTCAAGGCTACGTTGATCAATGCCGGTATCCCAACGGTGTTTCTCAATGCAGCCGACCTTGGCTACAGCGGTATGGAGTTGCAGGATGCCATCAATGGAGATCCGGCTGCCCTGGAGCGGTTTGAGACGATACGGGCCCATGGTGCGCTGCGCATGGGGCTGATCGAGCATGTAGAGCAGGCTGCCGCCCGCCAGCATACCCCCAAGGTAGCATTCGTGGCGCCGGCACATGCCTATCTCGCCTCAAGTGGCAAGCAGGTCAGGGCGGAAGATATCGACTTGCTGGTGCGCGCCATGTCCATGGGCAAGCTGCATCACGCGATGATGGGCACTGCTGCAGTCGCGATCGGCACGGCGGCGGCCATCCCGGGGACACTGGTAAACCTGGCTGCAGGCGGCGGTGAGCGCAGTGCAGTACGCTTCGGGCATCCATCGGGCACCCTGCGGGTTGGTGCAGAAGCACGCCTGATCAATGGGCAGTGGTCGGTGACCAAGGCCATCATGAGTCGTAGCGCTCGCGTGTTGATGGAAGGCTGGGTGCGCGTTCCTGGTGATAGCTTCTGACAGGCGTGCTCGCCGCCGCCTGGTCACGTTCACGAAGGCGTCTGCAGGTCTTTAGCAGGTGCCCGACCGTTTGAAATGGCAAAAAAAAGCCCCGGCATCACTGCCGGGGCTTTTTTCATGCAGCCAGTCGATGGCTGCCTGGCTTACGCCTGGACCACTGGGATCTTGGCGTTGGCGGCCGCTTCGCGGAACTCGGCGATCTGGTCGAAGCTCAGGTAGCGGTAGACGTCGGCAGACATGCTGTCGATGTCCTTGGCGTACTGCATGTACTCTTCGACGGTCGGCAGCTTGCCGATGATCGAAGCCACCGCAGCCAGCTCGGCCGATGCCAGGTACACGTTGGTGGCGTCGCCCAGGCGGTTCGGGAAGTTACGGGTCGAGGTCGACACCACGGTCGAACCGGTCTGAACTCGCGCCTGGTTACCCATGCACAGGGAGCAGCCCGGCATTTCCATCCGCGCACCGGCTTTGCCGTAAATGCCGTAGTAGCCTTCTTCGGTCAGCTGGTGTGCATCCATCTTGGTCGGCGGGGCCAGCCACAGACGGGTCGGAATACCGCCCTTGACCTTTTCCAGCAGCTTGCCAGCGGCGCGGAAGTGGCCAATGTTGGTCATGCACGAGCCGATGAAGACTTCGTCGATCTTCTCACCCTGTACCGAGGACAGCAGGCGAGCATCGTCCGGGTCGTTCGGGGCGCAGAGCACAGGCTCCTTGACGTCGGCCAGGTCGATTTCGATGATTTCGGCGTATTCGGCATCGGCGTCGGCCGACAGCAGTTCAGGGTTGGCCAGCCAGGCTTCCATGGCCTGGGCGCGACGCTCCAGGGTGCGTGCATCGCCGTAGCCTTCGCCGATCATCCAGCGCAGCAGGGTGATGTTGGACTTCAGGTACTCGGCAATGGCTTTTTCCGGCAGCTTGATGGTGCAACCGGCAGCCGAACGTTCAGCCGAAGCGTCCGAGAGCTCGAAGGCCTGCTCGACGGTCAGTTCGTCCAGGCCTTCGATTTCAAGGATGCGACCGGAGAAGGCGTTTTTCTTGCCCTTCTTCTCGACGGTCAGCAGGCCTTGCTGGATGGCGTAGTAAGGGATGGCGTGCACCAGGTCACGCAGGGTGATGCCAGGTTGCAGCTTGCCTTTGAAGCGCACCAGGATCGACTCTGGCATGTCCAGCGGCATGACGCCGGTGGCGGCAGCGAAGGCTACCAGGCCGGAGCCTGCAGGGAAGGAGATGCCGATCGGGAAGCGGGTGTGCGAGTCGCCACCGGTACCCACGGTATCGGGCATCAGCATGCGGTTCAGCCAGCTGTGGATGATGCCGTCCCCTGGGCGCAACGACACGCCGCCACGGGTGCGGATGAAGTCTGGCAGGGTATGGTGGGTGGTGACGTCGATTGGCTTCGGATAGGCCGCGGTGTGGCAGAACGACTGCATCACCAGGTCGGCGGAGAAGCCCAGGCAAGCCAGATCCTTGAGTTCGTCACGGGTCATGGGGCCAGTGGTGTCCTGGGAACCCACGGTGGTCATCTTCGGCTCGCAGTAGGCGCCTGGGCGAACGCCCTGGCCTTCCGGCAGGCCACACGCACGGCCGACCATCTTCTGCGCCAGAGTGAAGCCCTTGCCGGTGTCGGCAGGCTGCTCTTGTTTCTTGAACAGGTCCGATGGGCCCTGGCCAAGCTCGGCACGGGCTTTTTCGGTCAGGCCGCGGCCGACGATCAGAGGGATACGGCCACCGGCACGCACTTCGTCGAGCAGCACTTCGGTCTTGAGCGCGAACGTGGTTACCAGCTCATCGCTTTCGTGACGGCGTACTTCACCTTTGAACGGGTAGACGTCGATCACGTCGCCCATGGCCAGGTCGGTGCAGTCGAACTCGATCGGCAGGGCGCCGGCGTCTTCCATGGTGTTGTAGAAGATCGGGGCGATCTTGGTGCCGAAGCAGAAACCGCCAGCACGCTTGTTTGGCACGTACGGGATATCGTCGCCGAAGAACCACAGCACCGAGTTGGTGGCGGATTTGCGCGAAGAACCGGTACCCACCACGTCACCCACGTAGGCGACCGGGTAGCCCTTGGCCCTGACTGCTTCGATCTGAGCCAGCGGGCCCACCGAGCCTGGTTGCTGCGGCTCGATGCCGTCGCGGGCCATTTTCAGCATGGCCAGGGCGTGCAGCGGGATGTCAGGGCGCGACCAGGCATCTGGGGCAGGGGACAGGTCGTCGGTGTTGGTTTCGCCAGGCACCTTGAACACGGTCAGGGTGTATTTCTCGGCGATGGCCGGGCGCGAGGTGAACCACTCGCCGGCGGCCCAGGATTCCAGCACGGCCTTGGCATGAGCATTGCCGGCCTTGGCTTTTTCAGCCACGTCATGGAAGGCATCGAACATCAGCAGGGTATGCTTGAGCTGCTCGGCCGCGACGGCGCCCAGCTCGGCGTCATCCAGCAGCACAACCAGCGTCTCGATGTTGTAGCCGCCCTGCATGGTGCCCAGCAGTTCGGTGGCGTGCTTGCGATCGATCAGCGGCGAAGTGGCTTCGCCCTTGGCGAGAGCCGAAAGGAAAGCAGCCTTGACATAGGCCGCCTCATCGACGCCAGGCGGTACGCGGTTGGTGAGCAGGTCTACGAGGAAGGCTTCTTCGCCGGCCGGCGGGTTTTTCAGCAACTCGACCAGGCCTGCAGTTTGTTCGGCGTTCAGCGGCTGGGGCACGATACCCAGCGCGGCGCGCTCTTCGATGTGTTTGCGGTAGGCTTCAAGCACAGTATTTCCCTCATCAGTGGCCCCTTTAAGGGGTCCGGGACGCTCATCCAGCATTCCTTGCACCCATGCGCCGTCATGGCTTCTTGGGCCGCCTGGCCAGGGTCGCAAGAAATCCTTGCGGAAGCTGCTTTCAAAGTTTTACGCCTGCAGAACGAGTATCTGATGAGGGCTGGCTCGGGCCTGCGGGGATGCAGGCCCGGACCAACGTCGTTCTGCCGGATCAACTGTGCTCGTGACGCTTTGAAAACAGCTTCCAACGGACATTGTTGCCTTCGAAAAGGCCGGATGATTCTACGGTATAAATCGCTGGAAGGTAAGGCGGCGATGATGACTTTAGCGGGTGACCCTGGTTAGACAAAGGGCTAACATGGCCGCGTACTCCACCTTCAAGCCGTTGTATTTCATGTCCAACAAGTCCATCAAAACGCCCTGCGTCGGCCTGTGTTCCACGGTTTATGGGGACACCGTATGCCGGGGATGCAAGCGTTTCCACCATGAGGTCATCCACTGGAATGGCTACGACGATGCGCAGAAACGCGCGGTTTGGTTACGCCTGGAGCAACTGCTGGTTCAGGTGATGATGGCCAAGCTTGAGGTGTTCGACAAAGGCGTGCTGCGCCAGCAACTGGAGCAGCGTGCCATACGGTATGTCGAGCAGCAGTCCGAGTACTGCTGGGCCTACCAGCTCATTGCCAGGGGCGCGCGCATGATTCGGGATTTGGAGGCCTACGGCATGGCCTTGCTGCCCGAGTTCCGCGACTGGGAACTGCCGCAACTGCGCGATGCGATTGATCGTGAGTTCTTTCTGTTGTCAGAGGCGCATTACCAGCGCTACATCGCGCCATCGTTTCTCAACAGCGCGTTGGAGTAGTCGTCTTCTCCTCTACTTCGCTGTTTGGCCCTCCACTAGCGTCGAGCTTGCGATTCAAGGGGGACCTCGGTCAGTGCCAGCGGGGTGAACTCAGGTCGATCGATTCGACATTCTTGATGTAGAGCGCTTCCTTCTGCAATGCGCGGCCGGCGTTGCTTAGCGTTTAGCTCACATTGCGACCCAAGAGTGAGCCATCATGACCGACTACATTTATCATCCTGAACTCTCGTTTCTTGCCCGCTGCTGGTGGCAGTTGACCGACGAGCTGATTCAGCCGGATCGATGGTGGGACTACCAGGACAAGCTTGCCCCTATGTGGCTTCACGTCGGCGGGGCCGGTATCCACAACGATCATTGGTATAACTACTGGCGAGCTGAGCCCGAGGGAAAGGGGCCACTGCAACTGGCGCCAGAGGACTACACCAAGGACGGCCACCGGTATGGCGAGCTGTTCTGGTTCGGTGCCTACGTTGCTGCCTCAGGGGAGGATGGGGCGAAGTTGTGCTACGAAATCCGGCCTTACGACAGCGGGTGGCGGCCGTTGAACCGTATCCTCTACAACAATCCCTCTACGGTGTCGGGGTACGTTGCGGTCAAACGCGAGAATGAGCCAAGCGCCGGGCAGCCGCGTCTTTCCAATCCCACCCATTTATGGTCGGTGCAGGCAATGAACTACGCCGGTATCAAGCGCGGTGCGCGAATGTGCAACCTGATTCTGGAGAATGCCCAAGGGCATCGCGTAAGGCGCTATAAAGAAGCAGACGCATCGCTCATCAATACCGTACGCGGCGAGCCTGGCCGGATAGCACTGGAGATTCTCGACTATGGTCATCAGGCTCGCGAGTGGGCTTGGGGAACGGCGCTGGAAAAGGCGCGTGCCAGGTACAGATTTCAGCCTCAATACAGCTTCATTGGACGTGCCTGGTGGCGGCCTGACGGTGAATCAACCGCAGGAGGCCTGGTAACGGCAAGGTTCGACGAAGGCAGTGAGTGGTCTCCCAGAGCTGGGCTAGTGGTCGAGACGAATGATTTCTTTGGGAATCGCTGGAACATCGCCGAATTTCGCATGGCATGCGACCACTTTTGGTTTGCCGCCTACAGCGATGGGAACAGCCATGTCTATGAGCTATGGCCGCTCGACAGTCACGGCAGGCGCCTCGACTTTACCCTAAGAGAGCAGCGCGGTTGGACGACAAGCCTGGCCAAGCGCTGGACCAGCCAGCGAGCGCTTCCGGACTTTCTCTGGAAGCTCGAAGGACTTGATCCCAAAACCTTGGACGAAGGTACATCTGTCCTCAATGTGCAGTTGCAGCACTTGAGCGGCGGACCTGCGACGTTGCTGTGGCCCCAGCATGGCCGTCGGTTGATCACGGGCCAGCAAGGACAGCACGGTTCGCTAACGATTCACGTGCTGGAGACGGCTGCCCGCTGCTGATCGGGTGGAGTTGGATCGGGGCAGGTTCGCTGCTGGGCCCCCAGGACGCCGGACCAGGCAAGGCTAGGCGTTGTGGGCGTGGGCTTGGGCGTGAGCGTCAGCGCTTGACGAGCCTGCCTACGGGCTCAGTCCCCGCTGTATTCGCAACCACTGGTGCACGTCTCGTGGATACGCACCTTGGACAGTTCTGGCAGCAACGGTTTGACCTGATCCCAGATCCATTTGGCGATGACTTCGCTGGTGGGGTTTTCCAGGCCAGGGATGTCGTTCAGGTAGTTATGGTCGAGCTGCTCGTAGATAGGTTTGAACACCGCCTTAATTTCGGCGAAGTCGCGAATCCAGCCGGTATGCGGATCGAGTGGACCCGTCAGATGAAGGCCGACCTTGAACGAATGCCCATGTAGACGCCCGCATTTATGGCCTTCGGGCACATGGGGAAGGCGGTGGGCGGATTCGAACGTAAATTCTTTGAAGATTTCCACTGGTGAACCTGTAAAGCTGGTGGGATAAGGGCTTGAGCGCGATCTGGCTTTCCAGTGTACTGCTCAATGTACTGATTGGTCGTCGCTGGGGGTTAGAGAGGTCATCCACTGAGTGATGTCCGACTGTCGCCAGGCGACCGAATTGGGCCCTATCTTAACCTGTTTCGGGAACGTCCCTTCACGGATTCTTCGATAGACGGTGTTCCGACCCATGCCCGTGACGTGCAGCACCTCGTCCAGGCGGAGCAAGCGATCAATGTTTTCTGAGTGTCGCATTGGGTGTCTCCTTTATATAGACGGGTCACGCCAGAAAGTGGTGCCCGACCTTCGCCGCCCGGGCGGCTTCCTCGGTGCGGAACATGAGCTTTGTTTTGCTGGGACTGCCCCAGCTGTCGTACTCCACATCGACCCACCAATGGCCGAACATACGGTATGGCTCGCTGAGGATCTTCGTAACGTAGCAGTCGACTAGATTCATGGGATGGTCTCCACGCCGCCGGTGGAGGCAGGTTGGTCAGTTGGTGCGGAAGACTTCTTCGCATACGGCGCGCATCTCGCTTCTGGTCCTGGCCGGCTCGCGGCCAAACCACTCTTCAGCCAGGCGCGCCAGGTCGTCGCGGATCGTTTGCCAGCCATTGCCGCGGCGCATGGCAACCACACGCACTTGATCGCCAAGCGACTGGCATTTGCTGAGCTTCGTGCATGAGCAGATGAAAATGGCCATGGGTCATCCTCGCCCGCGCGTGTCGGCGGGCTTGAGTAGTAGTGGGATGGGTTAGAGCAGGTGGGCGCCGGCATTGAGCATGCCGTCGCGATCCTCGCGCAGGCTGTCGCGCTCCTTGGCCAGGCGCTGGATCTCGCGGTGCAGGTACTGGGCGATGGTCTCGCCGCCGCGCAGGTCGGCTGGTTTTACGCCCTTAAGCACGGCCTCAAGTTCGTGGAGGGTGAGCTGCTCGATCATGCTGCCTCCGGGGTATCTATCGCCTCGGCGCTGGCGGCAAGCAGAATCCGCATGCCGATCTCCTTGGCGATGTGCACCTCAAGGCGAGCGCCGCGCGACCGAGACCAGCCTGGCAACAGCATCATCGCTTCGCAGGTCGAGAGTCGGCCGATATCGAAGCGAAGGTAGTCGGCCCATTCGGCGCCGTTGACGTGGCCGTGCTCGGCCGGATTTTCAACGTGCCAACCCTCGGCACGCATGGTTGCTGCCATGGCGTGAAACGCCGGAAAGTTGAACTCAGGCAGCCCGGTCATGGGGCCGGCGATGTAGACGCGGTTGGCGCGGTCTTCGGTGAGAAGCACGGTGCGCTCGGCGGCGGTTACGTTCGATTGGCTCACAGCTCATACCTCTCATCAATCCAGCGCCCAGGCGCCAGAGCGGGTGTAGGTTCGGGTTGGGTTTCGTGCGGGGAGAGATGGCGCCGCGTGTCAGCGTTGAACTCGCAGGTGCTGGCGCGTGCCTGGCTGCAGTTCTTGCCGGAGGCGTCGATGCAGACCTCGAATTTGCAGCCGGCCAGGGTGGCCAGCAGCAGGAGGCAGAGGGCGAGGCGGGTCATCTGCGCACCTTGTGGCGGACCCACACGCAAATCGGTCCGTCCTCGGTGTCATGGATGGAAAAGACGAACCAGCCATCACCCGTCGGTTGCGAAGGATTCCAGCTGGTGCAATCTGCCGTGCCGTCGTGGTACCAGGCTGCCTGCAGGGTTTCGGGTGCGTCGTACTCAAACTCAACCTCCTTTACGTCCAGGCCGCGATCATGGAACCACGCATAAGGAATCAACTCCTCTTCCGTGGATGGCCACGCTGGGTGAGTCCAGAAACCGTGCTCATCACGCTCAACGGCTACAGGCTGAATCAGTTGCTTTTCTTCAGGCATGACTTCGTCCTTGGCCGCCATATCGCGGCAGTGAATAGAGGGGAGAGGGGTTACAGTGGGATGGAGTACAGATGTTCTCTTGGACGGTTAGACTTGTCCGCGCATGTATGCAGCCATATCGCCCATCTGCTCGACGATGGCGTGTTCCTCGGCCGCTATGGCCTTGGTGATGCTGCTCTTGCGCTTATGGCACCTTCGGCAATCGACCTTGGCCCAGTCGCCAGACAGTTCGGAGGATTCCCCTAGCCATGTGCCGCAGGGTGCTTGCTCAACGTCTTCCGGGTCGGTGAATGGTGCGAAGTGCGTCTTCACGACTTCACCTGCGGCTCTGTGCTGGCGGATAGATGATCACGAACTTCTGCACGAACCCTTGCGCGCTCCTCAGGCGCGACATTGGTCCAGCCGAACTCTCGCACTTTGCGTAGCAGAGCCTGCGCCTCGGCGAGCTGGGCGCGCAGCCTTCCACGCTCGTCAATCAAGCGCGCTGCATGCTTACGGTGGTTTTCGCGCAGCCGCTCAACCTCGACAGGATCGGCAAGCGAAGGGGCGTCCAGCTTGTGGAACTGGGCCACACGGTAAGCAAGTCTTGCCAGGGCTTCGGCTAAGTTCGGTCCGTGGTCATGGTGCAGAAGGCCAGGAACGGTAATTTCGACGTCACTGTGGCCGAATACTTCGTCCCGGTCGTAGCGTTTCACGGACTTTCGCGCCACCTCGCCAGGGCCAGTCATCGGCCCCAGCCCAACAATCTGCAGCCCAGTTTCCGCCGCATCCCTCTCTGCCTCTTCTTTGGTCCACCAGAAGGCAGTACCAACCATCCAGGCTATAGGGTCGGGGTGGGGCACAGCTGCTGCGCGCTTGTTCCACTCTTTCACTGCCTGGTCATGGCCTGGCTGGTCTTCGCATTCGTGCTGCTGAACTCCGACTGGACCTCGAGCAAGACAGGCTGAGTACTCGTCAGTTCGGCCCTGGCAGATGACGACAGAGGCATCGCTGTCGAGCTGCTCAACGAAAGCGTCTTGCTGACCGCAGTGCGGACACGGGTTCAGCTGCGCAGCGATGTCTGTGTTGCTGGATCGGTTTTCTGTGGGCATGGGGATACCTCGCGGCTATAGTTGGCCGCTTTCCAGGAGGGGATCAGTCGGTGAAAAAAATCACCTTTTTGACACTCATCTATGTGGCGGGAATTGCGCCGCTAGTAGCCATTAGATGGGGCGAGTTTCAGCAGTTGAGCTTGAACGAGTTAGGAGATTTTCTCGCCGGGGCCGTAGGGCCGCTCGCTCTAATTTGGCTGGTCTTCGGGTACATGCAACAAGGGGAGGAGCTTAAGCAAGGAACTAAGGCTCTCGAGCTGCAGACTGAGGAATTGAAGAACTCAGTAGATCAGCAAAGTAAGATCGCGGTCGCACAGGAGGTGTCCCTTAGAAACTATGAGCGCTCGCTAGAGCCCCTGATTAGGCTCAGCGCTAATGACGCTGGATGGAGGGATGATGATTTCTACTGCGTTATAAAGGTCGAAAACCTCGGTGAGTACTGTGAGCACGTGGTGCTCAATGTCCACTACGAGAGGCGCAAAATAAAGCCGAAGCACATAGATCCACTTTTCAGCGGGGATTCTGCGGAAGTCTGGATTAATGGGCTGGACGAGTGGGATGACTTCGATGTGGTTGTAGAGTACGTCGTAAGAAGCGGGCGTCGTAATTCGCAGAGCTTCGCGATTTCCACGTGGTATGACGAGGAAGATCGAAGACATTGTTATTTAGTGCGAAAAAATGCTTTCTTGACAGTTGCAAATGGTAATGAAGGGTGACGGGGATTCCATCATTCGCACAGCCCCTAAGCCGATGAATACTTTTGGCGATCATAGGTTCGTGCGATCAGATCATGTTGTGGTCCTTGCGTGCAGGCCCCGCCCTCGCCGGGGTGGCGTGATCAGTGGAAGTGGGGTATTCGTGTTACACGGCATGGAGCCGGATTAAGGAGATATTGGTGCGTTACAACTTGAGCGACAGCATGATCAAGGTCGGCATGACTCTTGAAGAGGTTACTGAAATCGTCGGTGAAGAAGCGCTTGGCGGTTGGGGGAAGCGCGGACTCATGGGCAGGCCCGAAAGACAAAAGAGCTTCTACTTCATGGACCAAACGAAGTGGTGTGTTGTCTGGTTCGACGACTCTGACGTGGTGGTTGCAAAGACCACGATGGATATACGTTGAGCGCTTAACGAAGCTTTGTGGGACTGACGACTGCCCACGAGGCTTCGGCTTACAACGCCATTTCCACCTGGGCATTTCTATGCCAGATAGGTGCGCTTGTGTGTGCCTCAATTCGGTCGGCGATCACGCTGGCGCGCTGGCCGGCCGACGGCGGGGTGTACATGCCGAAGCGGCTTATGCTGCCGCCGTTGACCGCAGCGTTGGTGCTGTCGGCAGATGCCAGCGGCAGGCTCTGGAAGATTGCTGGGTCAAGCATTCTCAGGCCGTGCAGGCGGCATTGCGGCCGGCCCTGGTCGTCGCAGATGGCGTCCATTGCGGCGCCCATACGCTTCCACCATGCTGCTGTGCCCGGTGAACGCCACTGGCCTGAACTGCCCAAGGCGACCATGCGCCAGGACTGGGCCAGGCGCTGCAGGCGCTCGATTGACTCGTGCATGTGCCAGACCGGCACGCCGGGCAGGTGGCTAGGCCATTGTTCGAGCAGTCGGTCGCTGGCGTCTTCGTCGCCGTCGATCACGTCAGGGATCAGCGCCCAGTCGAAGCCGGGGTGCCGGTGCCAGTCATCCACCCAGCGGGTGTAGCCATCTACATCGACCTGGCCGCCTTTCTTCCAAGCGGTGAACGCGCCGTTGTCGAAAACAAACGACTGGCAGGCCTCGGCGACGATGCCCATGTCGTCTTGCCGCGGGAACGGCACCAGGGCGTGCCGGCCGGCCAGCAGCCGCGCCGCGTCTTGCCGTGAGCCGCCGATCGGCGTGCCGTGGTAGTGAATCATCCGCTCAGCCTCACCGTTTCGATCTCGACGCCCTGATGCACCGCCTTGATCAACTGGTCGCCACCGAATCGCTCGGCCAACTGGTCGGCGATCTGCTCGTGCCAACCCTGCTTGATCAGCGCGATGGCGGTCTTGATGTGCTCCACGCGGATCATCGACTGGCTGCGAATCTCCAGGTTATAGACGATCACCTCCGCATCGCTTGGGCAAACGGCGGTGAAGGTGTGGCGGTAGATGTTCATGGGCGATCCTCGCCGGGGAGGCGTTATCGTTGAATAGGGGAAGGCGCTGGCTACTGGCTCAGCGCCATGTTTTGCCGAGGGAGTCGATATTTGATATAACGCCGGGCCATTTCTCAGGAAGGAACCTCATGAAACGCACAATCATCGGCGCAATCCTTGTCGCCGTCACTGCGCTGTCGCTGAGCGGATGCTTTGAGTCAGAAGACGAGCAGAAAGCTAAGGCGCAGCAGGAATCCAGTGACAAGCTCTGGGACATCCCTAAGCCAGATCGGAGCAAGGACAAGGGCTTTACGCCCTGATTTTTCTGCTGCCATCGACGCCGCCGATATAGGGCGGCGTTTTCGTTTAAGAGCTGGCGGGCAGCGCCGGAGTGTCAGGGGCAGTTGTTCGCGCCGCAGTTCTGGCAGTCGTTGAGGAATCGGCCGTCCCAGCTGATGAAGCGTCCGCAGCCGTGGCAATTGAGCGGTCGCTCCCAAGGCTTGCGTTGCTTTCGAGGAACCACCAGTTCAATGCCGGTACCTTGCAGGGCCTCTTTGATATTCACATCCCGCTTGTGTACCAGGCGCCGTGCCTTGGCTTCTAGGTAAGCCAATGGCCAGATCACTGCTTCCTCTGGGGTGTTGCCGATTGCCTCGGCCGCATCAAGGGTGAGGTGATGTGCCTTCTCGAACCGGAAGGTGTGGCCTATTGGCCATCTGGCCAGGGCAATGTCGTTCCCGTTCCCGTTCCAGTGACCTGGGATCTGCAGGACAACGGTGCAACCTGGGGTCAGCTGGTTGCGGGCTTCGTCCAGGCAGATGTACTGGTGGTCGACGCCGAGATGTGCGCGGGCATCAACGTAATCTTTTGGCCAGGGAATGTCTGTTTCCCGGTGGCCACAGGCCTGCTCCTGCGTGAACAGCTCGGCCTTGTCGAGGTTGGTGGTGTAGCCGCCCCCAAGGGCCCAGAACATGAGGCCGTCACCCGTGTTGCTGCGGCTGTCCTGAAGGTAGAACTGGCTCATGGCTTTCTCCTCTTTACGCCTTCATTGGCAGGCAGTCATGCCAGCGATAACCGCCATGACGACGGCGCCGACCTTCGATGCATCGCTGAATTGATCCGCGATGGAATCCATCTTCCAGGGCTTGGCGAATGCTCGGGTAGCAGAGCGATACCGGGCCGCTAGTGCTTTCAGCCACCACTGGGCGCACGCGCTTCAGCAGCACTCGGCATGCATGTATGTTGTTCTCGCCGGATGAGGTCCATTCGAGGTTCTCACGGCAGTTGTTGTCCTTGGCGCCATCAATGTGGTTGACGTGAGCAAGGCCATCAGGGTTTGGCAGGAACGCCTCCGCCACGAGGCGGTGGACATAGACATTGGTCCTTTGGCCCTTGGTGCAGAGCACCAACTTCATGTATCCGCACCGGTCGGCAAACTGCTTCAGCAGACGCTGAGGCACTCGGCCTGCGCCTTGGGCTACCGATTTGACCTGGCCTTGGGAGCTGACCAGGTAGGATGACTCGAAGCCGGGAACCGGCCTCCATTCTGGATGCATGGGTTATCTCCCGAGCATGCGCCGCCCTCCGTGCTGGTGGCGGCATGGTGGCAATTTGGTTTGGGATGGAGTATTACGGGTGACTACACAGCAGAAGGAATTGGAGAATGGCTGACGAGCTAACCAAGGTTACCGTCGCATTTATTTCCGGCGCTGCGGTAATTGCCGGCATGGCTGTTCAGTGGGCCCTAAATTCGATCAGTGCTGACATCGCTGCTCGTCGCGCTGAGAAATCTGATAGACGTAAATCCATTGAGGAAAAGTATCTCTCGGTACAGGCCTCGATTGACTTATTCCTAAGGTCCAAAATCACAGGTAATGAGCTCGATAGGGAGTTGGCTCATCTTAAAGCAGTCGTGGATCTTCTTGCCGATGTGAAAGTCAGAGAGGCGTTTAATCGGTTTGTTCTTGAATTAGCTGCATTCCAGAAAAATCTGATCACTTCGAAGAAGAACCATGTGTACTTCACAGATGCGGGTGAAGAGTTTCCGAATGAATGGAATCGGATCATTGATGCTCAAGACGAAATCTCAAGCGCAATGCGTGATCACATTCATGGGCTTCGCTCGTTCAAAGACTGACAATGCTCATGCTCTGCGATCAGTAGCAAGCCTTTGTCGTCAGGATCTGCGCCAAGCCTGATGTCCGGGGCACGAATTTCACGCTGCATTCGCCATTGATCCAGTGCGCGCGCCACGGAATTGCTGATAACGAAATCGTGGCGCGGAGGTAGTGCGAGAAGCGTGAGGGTTTGAATCGGCCCAAGTGCATGGGCGCGCTCGATCAGCAGGCGAACAATGAAGCTGCGGTCGATGGCGTTGATCCACTCGCCCAATGTGTCGAGCTGCTGCACGGTGCCGCGCCGGGCCATGAGCCTGATCTCGGCTCTTTCGGACTTGATGTGCTGATCGCTTTCTATTTCGATGCGGGCGCCGGCGGCGAAGAAGGGAAACTTGTCCCGACCGAGCTTGTGGGCGTTGTATATCAGCAGGGTAAGCGCCTCGCTGCTTTCGGCCATCTCGCCCCAGAGCATCAGTTCCGAGAGCTGGGCGGCGTGCGTGGCGGTGACCTTCAAGCGCAGATCTTGTTCGCCCAATCGCTCCTGCTTTTCTCGTCGCCGGTCATCACGCTGCTTCGGCGTCAGAGCCATCATCTTCTCCATTGCGCACAAAGCGGGTGCCCGGCCCGATGTCGAGCAGGTCGCATACCCGGTTGATGATCTTGAGCGCGGCGTCGAAGACCTTGGCGTCGTCCGGCTCGCGGGATAGACGTTTCAGGTTCGGCTGGTGCTCCAGACAGACCTTGTCGACTAGGCGCCGGGCCAGGCTGCGCACTGCATCGGCGCTGTCGTCGAAGCGCAGGCTCAGCGCAAAGGCCACGGCCACATCATCAGGCCGGTACTGGCCGCCGCTGCGGGTGATGTACAGTTTGCGCACCGGCTTTCGCGCTGGCGCATCGAATAGGGTTGCCATGCTGGACCTCCTGCAGGCCGCTTGGGGGAATACTCAGGTGCTCACGCCGCCTTGTTCTTTGCAGCGCGCTTCGGATTTTTCTGCTCAATCTCGAGGTCCATGTCATTCCAGCCGGCAAGAAACCATGCGCCGTGGAATGTGGTGGGGTTGAAGGGGCTGGCCAGCTTGCTTGCGCCGTTGCGCCGGCACTGGCGGCCATCGTAGTAAACGCTGGGGTGTTCGCCTTGATCGCTCATCCGCTACTCCAGTCACCGCTTGAGCGGGAAGTCGATGTCGAATGCAGCGATTATCCGCTGCAGCTTGCGGTCGCCAATGCCGAGCTGGGCAGTGACCCTGCACCTGGATGCTCCTGAATCACGCAGGGCGATGATCTGATCGGCGACTCGCCTGTCGGCCGCTGCCTGGTCAATCACTGCCTTCTCTGGCCTGACCTTCTTCGGCGGCGAGTAGAACTTGAAGCCCTCCCTCGCAGCGATTCCCCACATAGCGCCTTTGGTCGTGCCCAGCAGCTCTGCCACCTGGCCGCAGCTCATGGTCTTGGCCAGTTCGGCGACCTTGGCGGCGCGCTCCCTGGCCGCAGCCTTCTGCTTGCTCAGCGCTTTTTCGTGGCGCGGGCTGGAACGCTTCGGCTTCGGCTCAGGGTGCTTGCGCTGCCGAAACGGCTGGTAGGTGAATCCCTCCAGCACGACAAGCTGGCCGCCAGAGGAGAAGAAGGCAGCTTTCGCTGCCTCCAAGTCGATTGATGGGTTCATGCTGCCTCCTTCATCCGCTCGCGCATCTCCTTCTCCAGGTCGGCGAGCTCTTCGAGAAACGCCGACACCTCGGCCTCCATGTCGCGGATACGCTTGAAGTCACGTTCGAAGCGGTGGCACACGTACTGCAGCTGCTCGGGCAGCCTATCGTCGTAGCTGACGAAATCGGCCCAGGCTCGCTCGGTGCAAGCGATCTGCGCCAGCATCTGCCACTCGTACTGCGTATCGTGGCGGCCGGACTGAATCGTGACGATGTGGGTGGCCGTGTTGGGGCACTTGATCTCCAGCAAGCCATCGCTGCCGACCAAGCCGTCAGGGGATGCGCCGAAGTGTGCGATGCGCGGGTGCATGACCAGGCCGGTCTCAACCACCATCAGACCCTTGTCAGCCTCATAGGCCATGCACGCGAACGGCTCGAGCTCGACGCCGCGCTGTACTGCGGCATTGCGCGACAGGTCAGCGCCACCAGCCTGGCCGGTGAGCCGCTCGCACAGAAGCTCCATCATGTAGTTCTTGCGGGTGGCCGACGGCGCGCTGCCGCGTCCGGTAGCCATCACATCCTTCACGCGGCTTGCGGTGACACACCCAAGGCGTGCCGCGAACCATTCAGCGCTACGCTGCTCCATCTAACACCTCCTCAGATTCACCTTCGATTGGCGCTGCCTGGGCCTTGAGCGCGTCGGCGCGTTTGGTGACCTCAGCCTTAAAGCGGGCATGGCCGACCTTGTCCTTCGCCTGTCTCATGGCTTCCGTGGCCTGCTGGTACACATCGGCCAGCGCCTCAAGGCTGCCTGCCTTCTGCGCCAGAGCGATCCAGCTGTTCGCTAGCTCCGGATCGTTCGGCGCCGATCCCGCCATGCTGGCCAGACCCTCACCCCCGTCCGTGTTCAAGTGGTGAATCGCTTGTTCCAGGCGCTCAGTCTTCGGCCAGTACTTGTAGCCACGCTTCACCACGGTCTTCTTGGCCATCTCGCCCGGGTCGGTGACCCAAGGGCAGGATTTGTTCTTGCTGACCCAGGCCTTCCAGGCGCTCGATCTATCCCGGATGGCGTTCACATCCTCGATGCTCATGGTTTCGGTCAGATAGTCGCCGTCGGCGGTCTTCACGACCACGTAAACGCCGATCACCTCACCTCGATCCTTGGCAAATGGGTTGTAGGAATGGGTGGGCGGCTTGTCGAAACCGTTCAAGCTGAACGCATCGGCGGCATAGACCAGTTCGGCCTGAGCCCAGCGGATGGCGCCGGTCGCCATAGCCAGGTCCATCAAGCCGATGTAGCTGATGTCCAGGCAGATGCGTCCGTCGCGCGGGACCAGATAGGCCTGCTTTTTGGCCGGGTTCAGGCTGATGCCGATGGCAGCGATGTTGGTGATCGCGTTGGCCACCGACTGTCGGTTCTGCATGGCGACCTTGGTGGCGTACTCGCTCGAGGTGATGACCTGGATGGCGAATTCGGCCTCGCGCTCGAAGTTAAGCGAGCGGTCAGTCAGTACGTTAGCGAACTGATTCCGCTGCGCGTAAATGTCCTGCGAGATGATGGCTACTGCTTGGCTCATGGCGACCTCAGTAGGAAATGGCGATGTTGGGGATCTTGCGCTGGACGATCAGAGTAATAGCCTGCTTGGCGCATTCCTCGGTCATGCCGCCGGCGACGAAGGCCTCCAGGGCGGCGCGGTTGATGCTGGCACGGTGGTTCTTGTCGCGCTCCCGGGCTTCCTGTTGCCGCAGGATTTCGGCAGCGGCGGCATCGGCCCGGCGGCGTTCTTCCTGGCGCGCACGCTCGGCAGCTTCTTCAGCCCGGCGCGCGGCATCTTGGCGCTCCTGCTCCGCACGCTGCTCGGCGGCGATGCGGTTTGCCTCAGCTTGCTCGATGGCGCGCTGCTGGGCTGCGGCCTGTTCGATCAGTTCCTGCTCGCGGCGGGTGGCGGCATCGCGCTCGGCCTGCTGCTCACGGGCCACACGCTGGCGCTCGGCCTCCACAGCCTGCTCCTGCGCTAGGCGGATACGGTCGGCCTCGGCGCGCTCGTCTGCCTCGCGGCGCAGACGGGCCAACTCGGCTTGCTCAGCTTCGATCTGCTCGCGCTTCTGCAGCGCTGCCCGCAAGGTGTTCAGAATCTTTTCCTTGGCGTTTGCGGCCTCGGCCTCGAATTCTTCCCAGTGGGCGCCGAGCTGCATGCCTTCAGCCTCAGCGATCAGGCCTTTGATGTGCAGCGAGCTCAGTTCGCCCAGGTCATCTGCCAGCGTCTTCAACCAGTTCAGCCGGTCGTTGTGGCGATCAATCCGAGAATCCTCGGCTGCTTCCCACTCGGTGAGTGGTCGGCGCGTCTCGTCCCGCAGGGCGTCCATCTTCGTCACGAAATCGCGCAACTCGGCCTCGACCACCTTTGGCATTTCCTTTAGACGGCGCAGGTAGTCGCGGCCCGGCTTCTCCACCGCGGTCTTTGATTTGCTGACTTTGGCAGCCAGGCTAGCGATGCGCTCACGCCCCTTGCGGGTTTTGAGGTCAGGCACCTCGCCCTCTACCTCACCCTTTACCAGATCGATGAATTGCTGAAGGCCACCGGCTACATAGAGGACAGGGGCGTTCGCTTCGCTAATCTCCTCGATCTTCACGGCGAGCTGTTTTTCAGACATGCGTTTCTCCCGCGCCATCCATGCGGTGGGCGCTGACAAGTTGGTTATTGGGTGATAGAGCCAGCCAGAGCGCTGGCCAGCATGAAGGCGGTGCAGGCGAATAGGGCAGAGAAGGAGCCGCGCCAGATGACCAGGCGGCGGGCGCGCTGGTAGCGGGTCACAGCTGCACCTGGTAGCCGACTGTCCATTCACCACACAGGCAAGCTCGACAGTGCCAGGCCTCTGGATTGGCGATGAAGCCATCGGCGGCAGCCTGCATGGCATCGTGCATGGTCGGTCCCTTGAAGACCATCAGCACCTGACCATTTGGCAAGGCCATCGACTCAGGCAGTTCGGCGATCTGCTCGTCGATGAGCGTTGGGAAAACGGGAGTAGTCACGCAGCCTCCTTGCGCCTTACGGCAATACGCCGAATGCGCTCGCAGTAGTGTTTGAACTCCACGTCATCGATGGCGAGGAGAGAGAAGTAGGCGACCACCAGGGTTTCGGCCTTGGCGTCCTCTACTGGGCCTGAGCCCGGCAGAAGCATCGTTTCGATGGCGGCCTCGATGGCGCTGACAGCCAAGCAGTGAGGGCTCATAGCTCATTCGCCAAGTCAGCTTCGTGCTGCACGCCCTGCTCGGCGTACCCTTCAAGCATCGACTCGGCAATTTCAAAAAGCTTGCCGCTGACGTGATCGCTTGGACCGAGAATGTCGGGGACCATGCTTTTCACCGGCCCGCCGGCCTGCGCCTGGAGCAGCAGCAGGGCCAGGGCGTTGAGGTCGTCCTTCTCAGCCTCTTGCAGAGCGCGAAGGTGATCGGCCAGCCTGGCCACGAACTGTTCCTGACGGACGCCAACCGGAGCGCCGAAGCGCTGCGGGATCAGAACGTCGCAGCCGCCAACAAGGCTTTCAGCGTTGCTCTCGATCCACTGCTGCGCCGCTTCCTGATAGGCCGAGTCGTCGGCTGGCTCAGCATGGTCGTACCGCCATTGTGCTGCTTGAAGTGCGGACATGGTCGCCTCCAGGTGGTGGGTTCAGTCGGTGTATGCGATGTACTTGAAGCGGCCGTTTCCGAATCGCTCGAAGCGGCCGCCAAAGGTGCCGCGAACCTCGCGCTCAACCTCCTCGCGGGTCATGTGTTCGGGATAGACGCCTTCCTTGATCATTGAAGCGTTGGTGTGGGGAACGAATCGCCAGCTGACCTTTGTGTTGTCCAACGGGGCATTTCTGGCGCGCTCCCACTCTTCGGCCTGTGCCTTCCAGAAGTCCTTTTCCTTCTGGCTGATTGGCTCTGGCTCGGGCGCTGGGTCTTCTGACTCCTCCCAACCGCACGACTCGCAGTAGCCGCGAGGCGCGGTACACGCGCCGCAGGGTGGGTTGATGTGGCAGCTGCAGTTCTCTACATCGTGCGATTCGATGACGCCTTGGCAGCCTTCACGGCCGCAGGTGTCACCTTCGCAATATCCAAGCTCGCTCATGGCTTCACCCTGGCGGCGAGCATGGCGTCGGCCATCTGGTAGGTGCACTCGGCAACACCGCGGTTGATGCTGTCCCACTCTCCAGCGTCGAAGTAACCGCCGTCGAATGCGGCCCAGGCAATGGGTAGCGCCTTGGCCGCGAAGTAGTCGCGAATGGTCAAGCCGAAGCATGTGCCGTGGCCGCCATACTCACTGGCCTGAACCGGGAAGGCTGGCTGCTCGCCGGCCTCGGTTGGCTGGCACTCGAAGCAAATACCGCCGACCTGCTCAGATTCTTCAATGCAGCTTTCACAGCGCAGGCAGTGGCCTACGCCAGATGGTTCTGGTGGCTGGTGCATGGGTTGTCCTCTTGACCGCATTGTTCAGGCGTCAGGCGCGGGTGACTAAACCCACCGTGAAAGGTGGCCTGGCGCCTGCCTAATGCGGTCGTATGTGAAGGGAAGGGGATGCCGATAAAGTTCGGCTGGGTGAGCCTTACGATTTGTAAGGGTCACGGTCATGCGCTTTACGATGTGTCTGCATCGGGGTGTGATCTGTATGACGTTTGCCGCCCATTGCTCTCGCGCGGGGAGACGGTACTCAGATCACACCCCAATGCAGCCTGCGATGGGGAGCAGGGCATCGGGCAGTTAACGACAGGCTGTCGTGGCGCTTGCTTCGAAGGCTGCGCGCTCCAGCTCCATGCATTGCTCGTAATGGGTCATCGCGATCGGCATGTGGTAGCTATCCAGAGGCCATTTACTGACCTTGCAGCCCTGACCTGCCGGGCAGTGAAAGACGAAGAGCTCGCCCTCGTCCTTGTCCATTTCCATGCTTACCTTGGCACCGCTGTCGAAGCGGTCTTCGATAATCGTGGTCATCTTGAATTGCTCCGTGGGGTTGATTTCCCGTCTGGCCCTGTCGGCAAGGCCAGCCAGTGAAATCAGATCACCGCAGTCAGCGTCCGAGTGCCATCGGCGTGCTGCGTGGTGATGTTCATACCGATGCGGTGCGGTGCGCTTTTCTGAATCGCCAGCGCGGCCTTACTGAAGCGCTCATCGAAAGCGCCTTCACCATCAGGCAGATGGGAGGTGCAGGTCAGGCGGGAGCAGTCTTCGCCGTTCGGGCCTTCACCGTCGTGGGCGATGTTGAAGCTGGCGATCATTGCAATGCCGTGCTCGCGGCAGATGCCGATGATGCTTTGCATCAACGGGCTGATTTGGTCGTCGTAGATTTCTTCTTTGTTCACATGAATGCCCTCGGGTTGATTTCCCAGCAGCCACTCATAGGAATGGCTGCGAGTGAAATCACCAGGAGCGTGGGCGGTGCATCAGCTCAAGGATCAGCGCCTTTTCGTAACCCGGAACGAGGCAGTTGCAGGTGTTGTTGATGCGGTCGGACTTCACGGCGACGCGGGCTTTGCGGAATTGCTTGCGGTTCATGTCGTGTTACTCCAGTTGATTTCCAATGCCGGCTCAGCGAGCCGGCATCAGTAAATCGTTCTGTCCCATTACCGCCGGGGTGGCGGGGCGCATTGCATGCCCGGGTCGTTCTCTCGGTTCAGGCGTTTCACCTTCGTCAGCCGTACAGGGTTCTCCCTGTCGTGGGCAGCCTTTCGGGGCTGTCTGATCGCCGGTCGCCGGTAGAGGCAATGCGGTCTGTTGGTTGTTGCGCTGGTTGTTAAAGAGCGGTCGGCTTGAGGGCCTGTCGAGGGGCTGTGTAGTGCCGCCCGGCGATGTGAACATTAGGCATTCCTTCTTTTGGAGTCAATAGGCATTCCTAACTTTTTTCTTTGGGCAATAAAAAACCCGCTCGAAGGCGGGCTGCTGACTGGTTTATTTTTTTGGAGGAGGGGATGCTACCGACTCGGGAGGTGTAGAGCTTTGTGAGCCTTTCCCTGAGTCAAATGCAGCCATGGTTGTTTGCATTGCCCCGAGTACGTTCGACTGGTTCGCGTAGTAAGCGCCTACAAGAATAGCTACCACAGCTAGTAGCTGGACTCCCACAGCAGCCCAGTAATTGGATTTGACCGTGGCTGCAACCTTTGCGGCCTCTTCAGCTCCCTCTGCTGCTTTAGCCGCTCGCTCGGCAAGCATTTCCAAGCGCTTGTCACGCTCTGCTTGAGCTTTATCGCGCTCGAGCTGTATCGCCGCTTGAGCTGCGAGAAAGCTGTCGATCTTAGAAGATACGGCCTCTATTCGAGCATCCATCCTAGCCTCGGTTGCCTCGAGCTTAGCATTGAGTTCGTCGCGAGTGATTTCGTTCATAGGGGTAGTATGCGCCTGTCGCCGGGTAATTTCAGCCCTTTGGTACCGAGTTGGCGGCAGGTGCTGCGCACCAAAGAGTTTACGCTCATAGGTGCTCATCGCTGCTGCCCCCTGGGTTTTCCTTTAGCCAGGCCGCTATGACGCTTGCATTATGTGGTCTTAGGAATGCGCAATTACTGCACTCCACGCTGAGAATAAAGATCTCTTGGCCGCCTCGAACCTGATTAGCAGAATAAATATAGGCCTTGCTTGCATCATCATTTTTGAAGGGTACCAACCACCCAGAGCTGCCACAAAATGGGCAGTTGGCATTTGCTGTCTTGGTAGTGAGAAACCTGACTGCATCATCAAAGTTTAAGTCCATGAAGCTTCCCATCCCTTTGAAATTAATGGCTTTTTAGAAAGCCGTTAAACCATGAATACAGACTTAGACATTTTCCCATCAACCACAGTCCCGACAATCTCCCAAGTGTCGTCAACAGCTCTGGTCGGGTAAGAATCATTCAACGGCTTCAGGTAGAGGTCACCAGCATCCCGCACTAGTTGCTTGAAGGTGGCCTCGTTCGAATCGATCATCCTGGCCACAACGAACTGACCAGAGCGAGGCTCGATGTCAGGAGCTACCAGAATCAGGGTTCCCTCGGGGAAAGAGGTGCCTGATGGAGAGGTCATGGAATTGCCAGAAACCCGAAGCCAGAATGCGTCTTCGCCCGCCCAGACGTCAGAAGTATGCTGCGGACACAGCGCTACATTCCCCATGTCGATCGCCTCCCTGGCACTGCCGGCTTGAACCCAGCTGATTTCTGGGTACGTGAAGGCCCTTGTTGGCTGCAGCGTAAACTCAACGTTTGAGGCCTCTTCATCCTTTGCCACGCCACGCTTCATCGACCCTTTGCCTGTTGCAAGCCACGTGGGTGAGACACGCAGGAAGTCCGCCGCAGCGAGCAGGTTCTGTCCCTCAATTGTCTTGGTCTTGCCAGAAAGCCAATCGTGAACGGACGGCGGCTTCACCTTGCAGGCGCGCGCCAGCGCGGCCTGCGAAACCTTAGGCGGCCCGGCCATGATTTGTCGGAGTCGTTCTTGAAGTGTGCTCATTAGGCCAGCCTAACATCATGCATCTAAGGTATTCCTATTGACCTTAATAAAAGGTATGCCTAATATCTGTGCCTAAGATTCCAGCCGGAGATACCAGGCATGAACCCCAGCGCAATTATCGAAGCCCTGGGCGGGACATTTCGCGTAGCCGAGCTGTGCGAGGTGCGCCCGCCATCGGTGAGCGATTGGAAAAAGCACGGCATTCCTCGTGCCCGAATGATGTTCCTGCGCGTAGCCCGCCCGGACGTCTTCAAGGCCCTGGAGGAAGAAGCCAAGGATGAAGCTTCCCAGTCCAGCGCCAGCATCAAGAAAACAGCTGCTTAACCACTTTCAACCACAAAGGAACCCACCGTGTCGTACTTCGACCCCGACCACCTGCATAACAAGCCCACCAAGGTTCGCTTGGATGAGGCTGCCGACGATTTGCTCTCGGCCATGGCTCGATTCAAACGCACGCAAAAGGCTGTGCTCGCCAGGGAAATTCTGGAGCGCGGTCTCGACCAGATGATGCAAGAGCTTAACGCGAACACTGACGTGGCCTGAAGTGGCCGAGGAGGCCCTGTGCCAGAAAGCAAAGAGCTGGGAATCCAGCTCGACGGGAAGGGCAATTCAGATCTGGAATTTCTCGCCAGACAGAAGGGCTTAACCCCAGAGCAACTGGCGGCACAAATCATCAATGAGGCTCTGAACAGGATGACGAGAACCGAGCCTGGCCGAAGCAATGTTCGGTCGTTTCGCAAGGGCTAATAAGCCCCTGAGGGACTCATGAGGAACTGCCGTTGAACACAGCAAAACCCAAACCGCAGGCGCAAAAAAACCGGGTGGCCGCCCGGTTCTTTGTACTGCATTCGTAACGCTTGTGTGAGGTCATCATATATGCACCAGACCATCCAAAGCAATACCGTGGCCCTCGCGCCACAAAATGCTAACCAAGATTTCGTGGCGCGCAAGATGAGCAGCCTTGAGCTGCGAGATCTGATCAACGCTTCCAGGAAATCTGCAGGCGAGCCCCAGGTGCGCAATGACCAGTTTCTTTCTCGGGTTGAGGACGAGCTGGGAGGCGAGCTTGAGGGGGTGCAAAAATACTACACCCCCGTGTACGGCAACCAGGTAGCCACTTACGACCTAACGCTGGACCAGTGCATGCTGGTCGGGATGCGCGAATCAAAGTCGGTTCGCCGCAGTGTCCTCGAAAAGCTCAAGTCGCTCGAAGCGCCTCGCGTTATCGCAACCCTGCCTGACTTCTCCAACCCTGTTGCCGCCGCACGCGCTTGGGCTGACGAGGTGGAGCAGAAGCAGATCGCCCAACAGGCCCTAGCCATCGCTGTCCCGAAAGTCGAGTTCGTCGACAAGTACGTCCAGTCGACCGGCCTCAAGGGTTTCCGCCAGACCGCCAAGCTGCTGAGGGCCAATGAGGCCCGCTTCCGCGAGTTCCTGCTCGACAAGCGAATCATGTACCGCATGGGTGGTGAATGGCAGGCCTACCAGCAGCACATCGACGCCGGCCGTTTCGACGTGAAGACCGGCACAAGCGACAGCGGCCACGCCTTCAATCAAACCAAATTCACCCCCAAGGGCGTCACCTGGGTGGCCGGCCAGTGGGCACAGTACAACCTGGAGGTCCAATGATGGCCCGCATTCGTACTATCAAGCCCGAATTCTGGTCGAGCGAGCAGGTGATGTCCTGCCGGCCACTTGCACGCCTGCTGTTCATCGGCCTCTGGAACTTCTGTGATGACGGCGGCAATCACCCGCTGGCTGCTCGCACGATCAAGGCCCTGGTGTTTCCCGGTGACGATATCACCACCGATCAGGTAAGCGGCTTGCTGGGTGAGCTGGAGGGCGCCGGTTTGACCATGAGCTACTGGGTATCCGGTAAAAACTACCTGCACGTCTGCGGCTGGAAGCACCAGAAGATCGAGAAGAAGAACTTCAAATACCCCGCGCCACCAGCTGAAAACGCAGATGACTCGGAGAGTGGTCGTCGACAATTCGCCGAGGAGTCGTCGACTGGTCGTCGACCGGTTGACCCCGGAAGGGAAGGGAATGGAAGGGAAGAATACAACACACAACGCGCGGGCGAGGAACTCGGCGTTGACCCAAAGCTTCCGACCGAGATGGACCTTGAGTGGAAGCCAGACGACAAGCTGCTGAAGGCCTACGCCAAGCGCATGGGCATCCCAGTCGACCTGTTCACCGATGAAGCGACTGCCGCTTTCGTTTGCCACTACTCGGCATCTGGCCGCTTCGAGACGCAGGCAGCTTGGGTGAGCCTGCTGGTCAAGTGGGTGAAGCGAGACGTGGCGACTGCAAGCAACGTTCGACCGTTCCCTGTGAAGCGCCAGGGTAGCGAGCCTGATTTCGATAGCACTGAGTGGGCCAACAACCTGGTGGTGCGCCCATGAAATCAGCCAACCAACTGATGGCCGCCATGGCCAACCGTCCGCCTGAGCTGCATAGCGGCCCCGTGGTCGTGTCGCTGGAGACAGCCGAGGTCGTCAACGACCTGTTCCGCCGCCTGCGGGGCATCTTCCCGGCTTGGCGCCAGGCGTGGCCCTCCACCGAGGCCCTGGCCGCCGCCAAGGAGGAGTGGATTAAGGAATTCGCCTGCGAGGGTATCCGTACGATCGAGCAGATCGAATTCGGCATCGAGAAGTGCCGCAAGCTCAAGAAGCCATTCGCGCCGAGCGTGGGCGAGTTCATCGCCATGTGCCAGCCAACCCCTGAAGACTTCGGCATGCCGGCGCCGGCCGCTGCCTGGGTCGAGGCCCTGATCGGCACCTACAGCCATGAGGCCGTGAAGATCGCCGCCGTGGCCACCGGCCTGTTCGACCTGCGCGCCGCCCAGCAGAACGACAAGGGTCTGCAAGCGCGCTTCGACCGCGCCTACGCCATCGTCCTGCGCCGCGCCCAGGAGGGAAAACCCCTCGACGGCAAGATCGCCACCGGCATCGGCCACGACAGCCAGAAGGGCGCTGCGCAGCTGGCGGACGAGTACGCCGCTCAACGCCAGGTGCGCCTGCTGGAGGTCCAGGGCATCCCCACCGCCGCAGCCGCTGCCCGAGCGCAGTTGCTGGCCAAGTTGAACATCAAGCGCGCCGGGCAGCCGGCTGGGGAGGGGGTGTGATGAACAGAATCCACATGTGGCACCGCATGGCCTACCTGGGTCTTGTCGCAGTGAAGTGCGGACGGCTGGTCAAGGCCAGTCAGTTCACCCCCGAGCGGAGCAGCGTCACTTGCAAAGCCTGCTTGAACGCCATGGCCAAGGAGAAGCACTGATGGACACCAACAAGATGCGCGCAGATCTGCCTTCGCTGGTCAAGGAGTCAATCGAAGCCCATCCGGGCTACGCAGAGTTCGCTGCGTGGTGCAAAAACGAGCTGATCCATCCCCACTCAATCTATTTCCTGATCTGGCAGGCCTCCCGCGCCGCCGTGGTGGTGGAGCTGCCTACTGAATGGCGGACCAACGTAGGAAAAATGCTGCCAACCCCCGCTGTGCGGGACGCCATTGAGGCCCAAGGCCTGAAGGTGACCCCATGAAGCGCGTATGGACAGTAATCGTAGGCCCCAAGGCCTTCCAGATGGTGCTGATGGAGCAGAGCTTGGACCGTGCCGGCGCGCTGCGTGAGGCGCAGTTGATCTGGCCTGAGTGTGAGGTGGTGGCATGACCGACTTGAACAGCATGTCACCTGCGGCACGATCTGCTGCGATGCGCGGTGGTATGGAGGGCTGGGGTCAAATGGGTAGTGAGCAACACATTCGCTACATGGAGCCTATGCCAAACACCTCACGCCGACGCTGCTCCTGCGGGTGTAAACGTCGGGCAACCCACCTTGGCATGGCCAATGGGGTGGGACTGTGCAGCGGTTGCGAGATGAAAATCCGCCGCTGGGTGAAGGAGGGTAGCCGTGGCTGACCGAATCAGCGTCAACAGCACCACCAAGCTCTCCGAGGCCATCAGCAAGCTGACCAGCATGTTCCGCGACAAGAAGTTCGTGGTGGTCAGCCTGCGCCCGGGCAAGGACCGCACCCTGGACCAGAACGCGCTGTGGTTTGCGTTCTACAAGCGCATCGCGGAGATGACCCAGATCGGCGACGCGGCCGACGCCCGGCGCTACTGCAAGCTGCACATCGGCGTGCAGATCCTGCTGAACGAAGACCCCGAGTTCCAGCAGGCGTGGTACCGGGTCATGCGCCACCTACCGTACGAGGATAAGCTGGCGATGATGGGAGAGTGCAAGCTGTTTGGCCCGGATGGGTTCCCGGTGACCAGCCTGTTCAATCGCGCCCAGGGCGTGGCGTACACCGACCGCATCCTGGCCGAGTTCACGGCCAGGGGTGTGTTCTTCGGTGATTTGGTGGGCGAGGTTGCGGCATGAAGGCACAGGAGAAGAACCTTCCTCGCAACAACGATACAGGCACCTGGGAGAGCGATGGCTGGATCGGCTGCTATGGCCGCGGCGTCACGCGCAGGGCCACACAGTTCCTGGTGCTGGTGGCTGCCGGGCTGAACTCGAAGGCTATTGCTCAGCGTTTTTGCATGAGTCATGAGTCGGTCAACCAGCGCCTAAGCGATGCTCGGTTTCATCTGGGCGCCAAAACTCGCGCGGAGCTGGTGGCCAAGGCCATGGCGCGCGGGGTAATCATGCCCAAGGAGGCCGAGTCATGCGCGTAGTCAGCAAGAAGGTCCGCGAAAGCGCCCGGGGACAGGACTGCACAGTCCGCATCCCTGGCACCTGCAACTTCAACCCCGAGACAACCGTGCTGGCCCACCTGCCATGCGGCCAGAAGGGCATGGGCATGAAGGGCTTCGACACCGTGGCGGTCTACGCCTGCTCGGCCTGCCACGACGTGCTGGATGGGCGCGGCAAGGGCGAGGTGGACTGGTCCGACATGCCCAGGGCCATCGCGGAGACGCATGAGGCCCTGATCCGCGCCGGGCTGATGACAGTGAAGGGGGCCGCATGACGATCCTTCACCTGCCGTACCCGCCCAGCGTTAACACCTATTGGCGCCACCCCACCACCGGCAAGCTGGCCGGGCGGCACCTGATCAGCGAAAAGGGGCGCCAGTACCGAGCAGACGTGTGCTGGTCCATACCGCATGCCATACCTAAGCTCTCAGGCCGCCTCAGCGTGACGATCGAGTGCTTTCCCCCTGATAGGCGTAGGCGTGACCTTGACAACATCGCCAAGGGCCTCCTGGACGCCCTGTCGCACGCCGGGGTTTGGCATGACGACGAACAGATCGACGACCTGCGCATCGTGCGCCGTGAAGTAACCAAAGGCGGAGCTGTGCGCGTCCGCATTGAGCCGATGGAGGAAGCAGCATGACCTGGACTATCAGCGACACGGCCTGGGCATTGCTGCTGGCCATTGCCGTCACCTCGACTTGGTGCGTGATCTACGGAAACACCATTGCAAACCGACTCAAGAAGGGGGAAGGCCCATGCAACTGAACAGCGCACGGCAGGCGTGGCATGACTGCTTCTACACTGCGTGGGACAGCCAGGGCTCGTTCATCGAGAACCTGGGTATGCTGGGCACGATGATCCAGACCACGGAGAAGCAGAGAAAGGCGAGCCATGCGGTCCACCAAGCGCTGGCGGGTGGTGTGCAGGCGGCGATCTTCAAGCTGCCCGGCAGTCTCCGGGCGTTCGGCAATTACATGTATGCGCCGAGCTGTGCCGACGACGAGCGAGAGGTGGCCGAGGAGGTTATCTTCGGCATGGCTATGGCCAGGTCCGGGCGAATGACCGCAGCCAAGCGGGAACGCTGCGAGTATGTGGCCAAGGGCGTCATGTTCCGTTACCGGCGTATGCACCAGGGCGGGCAGTCTTCGGCACAGGATCCGTTTGCCAGCCCTGAATGGTTCAAGCGCTGGATCGATGAGACCTATGGGGTCGCTCTTCCTTCCTGCGCCTGGGCCCGGGACTGGGAACCTTTCGTACAGATCTGCTTCGAGGTTTGCGAGGACCTGGACAAGCGAGCTCTGTCGCCGGTGGCAGCAGCAATTTACGAAATGAAGGAGGCCGCTTGAGGGCCTATTGCGCTCCCGCACGGCTGGTGATACCTTATCGGCATTGTTAGAGTTTTGCCTTTGGCAAACATAATAAAGAAACCCGACCTAGGTCGGGTTTTTTGTTGCTGATGAACCAGTAATGCTGCATAACAGTCCGCCAAATTTGATGGATGGTTATGGTAATTGGTGGCAGATTCGTCTTTTTACTTGATTTTGCGCTTGTGGTTGGCTAAGGTTCTACCAGCTCTTTCGAGAGCGCCCCCATCGTTACACCCACAAACCATCGTCTAGTAAGGACATCGCATGAGCCAAAACCGAATTAGTGCAGAACACACAGCCAAGGCCCTGTTGTTGAATCTTGCACTCTATGGCGAGGGGAAGGGTAAAGACCTCTCCCGTTTCCGGATTTCTAAAAAATCGCTTAAGACTGCTGCCAATCGTCTGGCACTTCGCGAGACCTTTGTGGCAGATGTTATTGACGAAATGGCCCAGCTCGGCTGGAGCTGCGTCAATCCTGAAACAATGACCACAGAAGGCGAATTGGCCTTTATCCAGAACGATAAAATTGATGTTTGGCCACGCCTTGGCGTGCAACGCATCCGTGGCGTGGTACGGGCAAAAGGCAGCTGCGAAGATGTCGAAGCGAAAATTGATGAGATGTACGATGATTACTATCCTGAGCCAGAAGAAGACGTTTTGGCGCTTGATGACTGAAAATCAAGGATGAAGGAACCCCGCCAAACGCGGGGTTTTTTGATTTCTAGGGACCCTCTTTAATTCCTTCATCAGGCTTCTTACGCTGAGCTAGGGTGGGGCAATGCCTTCAGAAATCTAATTTTGTGAAGGTTTTGTCACCAGACTGATCGTTGCGGATTGTCAGCTGACCTTCCCCTACTGAGTAGGTGGTAGTTGCATCTCCCTCTGAGTAACGGTTCCGCCAGCGCCCCCATGAGCGGGTGTCGTTCAAGAACGTTGACCAAACGACACTGTCGTCGCTTACCTGGCATCGGTATCTGAACGAGTCGCCATCAGGACGCTTGTAGGAAATCTCAGGGTCGCCACCCGAGGATTTGGCCTTCATCGTTTTGGTAGGGCGCCCCATCTCGACAGAAATCGCCGCCTTGCAAATCTCTGCGTTGGTGAATTCGCCTGCTTGCGCGATGCCTGCCAGCCCCAGCGCCACGAGCAGGCCCACCATCAATTGTTGTTTCATGCCCTTGTCCTCAGTTTGTTGGCGAGGGATTGTAGTGGTGAGAACGAACCACTGACTATCGCCCATCGTTGGCTGGGCCCGTATAGGTAAAACGAATGGACCCGACCGACCTCGGCCCAGGCACAGCCACCTGGCTGGGCGGAACGGGCACTGTCTTGCTGGGCGGCTTTCTCTGGCTGCGCAAATTCCTATCGAAAGATGCGACTGATCGCGCGATGGACAACGCCGATATTGGGACGGTGCGCCGCCTGAACGAACTGCTCGACTCCGAGCGCGAGGCCCGCAAGCTTGCCGAGGCCCGCGCTGATCAGTTCGCCAAAGAGCGCAACGACCTAGCCGCCACCGTTGGGCGCATGGAAGGGAAGATCGAGGCTTTGACCAGTCAGGTCGGCCAGCTCACTGAGCGCGTCTCGCTGCAAAGCGAAGAGATCGCCCGCTTGCGCACCAAGCTCGGAGGTATGTCGTGATGGACAGATGCGCACTTGAATTCATTGCCCGTCGATGGTGGCGCAGAGCAGAGGTCTGGATCATCGCTGCTCTGCTCGTGGCCGGCGGTGCGGTACTGGGTTGGCAGTCGGCCTACTGGGCCATGGCCAGCACCCAGGCCGGCCAGGTGACGCAGATCCGCGAAGCTTACGGCGCTGCCATGGCCGAGCGTGACAAGCGCCTGGACGAGCTGACGATCAAGGCAGAGAGCGCCGTGACCAAAGCGTCGAAGGCAGCGAACACCGCCAACCAAGCCGCTGACAAGGCTGACGAGGCCCTCAATCGGGTTGCGCCATAGGCAGGTTGTGAAAGATCCGTACTACTCGCGCGTGTAGGTAAAATGGTTCGTCCAAACATGGTCACAAGTGACGCATGTCCACTGCTCAACCACGTCGATATCGCTAACCGTCACGGTCCTCTGTTCGTTCGTATTGGTCGTTTGGTTGCGAATGATTCGTTGAACCGATCGAACCCCGTTCAGCTGCTCCCTACGACTAGTGCGCTTTGCCGTGGGCGCGTTGCACTTGGTGCACGCAGCCGGAATTTCTACCCTCTGATTTATGCCGGCCCATAGGGAGATCACTGCTCCGATCGAACCAATGATGATTATCAGCTCGCTGGAGCTGACCATTCCGCCGATGGCAGCTAGCACGAAGCCACCGCCAAAGCAGAACGCGATCTTCGAATTCTGCTTAAGTCTCTCATTTTCGGCCATAACCTGTTTTATACGAGACGCTCTAGCTGAGAGAGGCGGATTCTCCACGGGCGACGCTTGTTTAGTTTTTTCATCTGCGGACAAGGCCCCAAGTCCAAATTTCTGTGCAGTCTTCTCGGAAATCCCCACACTCAGCTCAACAACCCCACGATTGCCAGGCTTAGCCGACCCTTCCCAGATTAGGGTATCTTTGAAGTAAACCTTAACGTTCGCTGGGACAGCCTCAAGCAAGGTGATCTTTTGTCCGTTGTGCATTTTCCGCTGGCTGGAGTTCACACTGACCATGATAGGAGTGTCTGCAAATCCTTTGGCGGTGTCACGCCGCGTTAACGTGATCTCGTGCATGTCTCTAGCCCCGTTGAGTTTTCATCATCATGCCTCGGCTGGAACTGCTGAATCTTTAGCTGAAGGTTTAAATAGCGGCGCCTGCCGAGGTGGCAACATGCGTTACATGAGTACTCTCGCCCGGTGCGACTTATGAGCAGACCATTGCCGCCAGATGATTTTCTCGAATCACTCTGGCTGACCCTGCGGCCCGCCACCGGCGTGTGGGATTGGGTCCAGAGCGAGATCCTAGCTGATACCGGCAGCATCCATAACACCGAGCACGCCCACCTGATCGATGCCGACATTGGCATTCTGTGGGCGTCCAGCGGGTTTACCAAACAGGGGCGTGTCGTTATCGGTCAGGCCGAGCAGCTCATGTTCCGAGCTGGTGGATGGCAGAAGGCCCGGCAAGAACAGCAGATGCGGGAATGGTTCGGCGAAGAGCCCCAATTCCTCATCACCCTGGCGGCTGACTACTGCGCCCAATGCACCGACGCCGAGTTCTGCGCCCTCGTCGAACACGAGCTCTACCACATCGCCCAGGCGACTGATCAGTACGGCGCCCCCAAGTTCACCCAAGATGGACTGCCCAAGCTTGAGATGCGTGGCCATGACGTCGAGGAGTTCATCGGTGTGGTTCGCCGCTACGGTGCCAGCAACGACGTACAGCAGCTGATCGACGCTGCAAGCCGGCCGCCTGAGGTGGCCAAGATCAACATTGCGAGGGCCTGCGGAACCTGTCTACTCAAGTCGGCCTGATTTTGGACAGGTTTGGACGGATGAACGCCTATGGCAGCCCTATCAAGTGAGGTGAAGGTCTTCGTAATTCAGGCCTTGGCCTGCTTTGACACGCCTTCCCAAGTTGCCGAGTCGGTCCAAAAGGAATTTGGCCTGGCAATCACTCGTCAGCAAATCGAATCGCATGATCCGACGAAGGTTTCTGGTAAAGGTCTTGCGGCCAAATGGAAGCAGCTGTTCGAAGAGACTCGTAAGCGCTTTCGCGAGGACATCACCGATATTCCCATTGCCAACAAGGCCTACCGATTGCGTGGTCTGAACCGCATGGCTGACAAAGCAGAGGGCATGCGCAACATTGCACTCAGCGCCCAGCTCTACGAGCAGGCGGCCAAGGAATGCGGCGACATGTACGTCAACCGCAAGATCGAACCCGACAAGCCCCTGGGCTCCCAGGCGGACCAGCAGCACGCCGTTGCTGAGTACACGCTGGAGCCAGACGAGAATGTCCCGACTACCCCGCACCTATGACGCGCCGGTCAAGCTGACGCCGAAGCAGGCGAATATCTACGTCTGGGGCTTCCAGCCTGAGGCTCGCTTTCGTGATGCGGTGTGCGGGCGTCGATTCGGCAAGACCTTCCTCGGCAAGGCAGAGATGCGCCGCGCAGCCCGTTTGGCTGCGGAGTGGGGCGTGAGTGTCGAGGACGAGATATGGTACGGCGCGCCGACGTTCAAGCAAGCAAAGCGGGTGTTCTGGCGCCGGTTGAAGCAGGCCATCCCAGAAGCTTGGCGCGCGACCCGCCCAAACGAGACCGAATGCTCTATCACGCTCAAGTCCGGCCACATCATGCGCGTGGTCGGCCTGGACAATTACGACAACCTGCGCGGCTCCGGCCTGTTCTTTGTGTTGGTGGACGAGTGGGCCGACTGCCCGTGGGCGGCGTGGGAAGAAGTGCTGCGGCCGATGCTTTCGACGTGCCAGTACACGATCGCGCAGACAGGGGAGGCTCGGAAGGGTGGCCACGCACTACGGATCGGTACGCCGAAGGGCTTCAACCACTGCTATGACACCTACCGGGATGGCCAACCAGGTGGCGAGCCCGACCACAAGAGCTGGCAGTACACCTCGCTCCAGGGTGGCAATGTCCCGGCCGAGGAGTTGGACGCGGCCCGACGCAAGATGGACCCGCGCACGTTCCGCCAGGAATACGAGGCCGGGTTCGAGAACTATGCGGGTGTCGTCTACTACACCTTTGACCGGAATGAGTGCCGCACTAGCGCGCGCATCGAGCCAGGCGAGGCTCTACACATCGGCATGGACTTCAACGTCATGAAGATGGCGGCGGTCGTGTACGTGGTCCGGGACGGCCTGCCGCTGGCGCTTGACGAATTCCACTCGGTGCGTGACACGCCTGAGATGATCGACAAGATCAAGGCGCGATTCCCTGGGCATGGCATCTCCGTGTATCCAGACGCCAGCGGACAGAACACCAGCAGCAAGAATGCCAGTGAATCGGATCTGTCCCTGCTGAAGAAGGCAGGCTTCACCGTGGTGGTCGACTCGCAGAACCCTGGCGTCAAGGACCGCATCAACGCGGTTAACTCCATGTTCTTGAACACCTACGGAGAGCGCCGCCTCAAGGTCAACATTGACCAGTGCCCGCAGCTCACGCAGTGCCTGGAGCGCCAGACCTACACGGACAAGGGCGAGCCGGACAAAGACCCGAAGAAAGGTCACGACCACATGAACGATGCCGCGGGCTATTTCATCGCCAAGCGGTTCCCGATCAAGACTCAGTCCGCCGGCACCCGCCGCATCGGAGGTTTGGCGTAATGCCTGTTCAATCCACGAACCCAGAGTACGACGCTCACATCGAAGAGTGGCGGATGATGGACGATGCTCTGGAAGGCGAGTGCGCCATCAAGGGCAGTCCACGCAACCTACCCAAGCCCAGCGGCATGGTCGAGGCTGAAAAGCTGGATGGCCAGGGCAATGCCTACCTCTACCAGAACTACACGGCGCGAGCGCAGTACGAGCACTGGGTGCGCGATTCGCTGCGCTCGATGATGGGCCTAGTCTCCCGGCTCATTCCTGAGGTGAAGCTGCCCAGCGGGCTCAAGGGCGTCGAAGAGAACGCTACCGCTGACGGATTCGGCCTGACCCAGCTCTTCCTGCGCATCGTGCGGCAGACGATCTCTCACGGTCGCGTGCCGCTGGTGGTCAATGTGGACGACAAGGGCCAGCCGTACTTCGCAACCTACGCGGCCCGGAACGGTATCAACTGGGACACCGCCGACCAGGGCGGGCGCCAAGACTTGGTGCTCGCCGTGTTCCGCGAGTTCCGCAAGAAGGCGGAGGACCGCTACAGCCACGAGTGCCAGACGGTCTACCGTGAGTTCTTCATGCAGGGACAAGTCTGCTACACGGCTGTGCGCAACGAAGCAGGCGAGCTCATTGAGGATGAGCGCCCCCTTGGCACCGTTGGCGCCGGCAACCAACTGGTGCGCGGGCTTGAGTACATCCCGGTCATCTACTGCGGCTCAACGGACAACTCACCGGACGTGGACGAGATCCCGCTGCTGACGATGGCCAGGGCCGCACTGAAGTCCTACCAGCTTAGCGCCGACTACTTCACCGCGCTGCACCAGACCAGCCACCCGCAGCCGTGGGTATCGGGCCTGGACGAGAGCGTCGAGCTGAGTGTAACCGGCCCATCGGCGGCCTGGGACCTAGGCCCAAAGGGTCAGTGCGGATATTTGGAGTTCCAAGGCGCCGGTGTCGAGGCCGTACGCACCGCCATGTCCGACCAGAAAAGCGCAGCCCTTGAGGCCGGCGCCAAGGTCATGGACGTGTCAGGTACCGAGTCGGGCGAGGCCCGAAAGACGCGCCAGAACGACCAGCACGCCACGCTGCACAGCATCGTCATCACCGCTGCCAACGCGATCGAGCAGGCGTTGCGATACGCCGCCGAGTGGACCGGCTACAACCCGGACGACGTGGTCTTTACGGTCAAGCCGGAGTTCGTCATACCTGAGGTCAACGCCCAGGTGCTGGCCGAGCTACAGAAGGGCGTCATGGCCGGCACGATCAGCGCCGAGACCTACTGGCAGTACCTCACCACCGGCAAGCTGCCTGAGCGGGCCTACGACGAAGAGGCCGAGCTGATCAGCGATGAGCGCGAGTCGGCCGGCATCAACCTGGACAAAGATGATGGCGACGAAACCGACGCAAACGGCGGACGAGATGCTGCTGGAGCAGGTCAGTCGACACGCAGTGCTGCTGGAGCGGCTCAAGGCGGGTGAGGTCAAGAAGTTTGAGACGGTCCTGCGCCAGGTTGATACCCAAGTGCGGGACCAGCTGACCCGTAAGGAGCTCACGACCTACAGCCGAACCCGGCTTGAGGAGTTCCTGGGCCGAGTTGGCGGCAAGTTGCTGAGCATCTACCACGCGTTCGGCGATCGCATGCAGGCCGATCTAGTTGACATCGCGCTGTACCTGGCCGCTTTCGAAAGCCGCAGCCTGTCCAAGGCACTGCTCATCAATGCCATCATGCCGACCGACTCGCTGATCCGGGCCGCGATCAATACGCAGCCCCTGCAGGTGGCAGGAATCGACGGCGGTACGCTGCTGAAGCCGTTCCTGAGCGGCTGGACGCGCACTGAGTCTACCCGGGTGACCAATGCCATCCGCCTTGGCGTGGTGCAAGGTCAGACCAATGCAGAGATCACCCAGGCCATTCGGGGTACTGCCGCGCAGAACTTCACCGATGGCGTGCTGGCGGTCAGTAACCGCAACGCCAGGTCGGTTGTGCACACCGCCGTGCAGCACGTGTCCGCGACGGCACGCATGGAGACGCTCGCCGCTAACGCCGAACTTGTTCCGGGCTACCGCATCGTGGCCACCCTTGACCGGAAGACCAGCCAGCAGTGCAAGAGCCTGGACGGGCGTGAGTTCGAGATAGGGAAGGGGCCGGTGCCGCCGTTTCACATCAACTGCCGCACGACCATCACGCCCATCACTAAGCTGTCAGCAGCGTTCGCGAAGGGCGCCACGCGCGCGTCTGTGGGCGCATCTGGCGGCGCGCAGGTCTCCGCCAGCCTCAGCTACTACCAATGGCTGAAAACGCAGCCACCGGCGTTTCAGGACACTGCGCTGGGACCGGTGCGCGCAAAGCTGTTCCGTGATGGCGGGCTTACTGCGGAGCGGTTCGCCTCGCTGCAGTTGGACAAGAACTTCAAGCCACTGACGCTCGACCAGCTCAAGGAGTTGGAGCCGTTGGCGTTCGAGAGGGCGAATTTATGAGTTGGCTGAACAGTGGCGCAGCGCATGCTTCGCGTTTTTTCTCAAAGTCATCGAGGATATTTGAGTAGTAAAGGGGCCAGTCGTAGAACGTATTCTCCTCTTCTCTCATAGCCTTTTTCCTATCATCTTCAGTAAAGACAGATAGCCCGCGTCGGGCCGCTTCGGCAACCCGAAGTGCTTGGAGTCCGAGTTCTGACGTGCCCGTGTATGCAGTCATTTCGTAGGCTGACTTCATGACCTGTTGCACGGCGGCGGAGTATTTCAGCCGATTGGGCTCAGGGGTAGATGCTACGGCGATCATTTCAGCAAGAGTGCCCTGCAGCAGAGATGCTTTTTCTCGCAGCTTGGCTTCCTGGCTGTCTATTCGAGCGATGCAGTTTTGCTCTCTCAATTGCCCAGTAGAGAGACCACTCGAAAATAGCGCAAAGGCTGCTGCAAGCACGGTCGCAAGAGCTGCAAGTTTTCCAACTGTTACGGTATCGCTTCTAGCGATCGATCCTCGCTCCGAGTTTATGAAGCGTTTTTCTGGCAAGCGCATCTGCAGTTGTGCCCCGCATGCAAAAGGCACGGATTCTACGTCATCACTTTCATACATGCCCACCTAGGTGGGTTTTTTTATGCCCGCCAGGCGGGTCCATCAGTCCCCAGGGGATAGCCACATGCCTTTTGACTTTGACCCGGCCGCCCACGGCCTCACCCTCGACGAAACACAAACTGCCGCGCTTAAGGCAGCGCTGGGCGGAGAGGTGCAGAAATTTTTGGATGGCGAGGTCTCGGGCCTCAAGACCAAGAACCGGGAGTTGATCGACTCCAACAAGACCATCAAGACCGAGCTGGACGGCCTCAAGTGCAAATTCGAAGGCTTGGACATCGAAGCCGTCAAAGGCCTGCTGGCCAAGGCCGGCCAGGACGAAGAGACCAAGCTGATCGCCGAGGGCAAGCTGGACGAGGTCATCAGCCGCCGCACCGAGCGCCTGCGCACCGACCTGGACAAGCAGGTCAAGGCCGCCAACGAGCGCGCCGACAAGGCAGAAGCCTTTGCTGCCAAGTACAGCGACAAGGTGCTGGCTGACTCCATCCGCGCTGCCGCCATCAAGGCCGGCGCGCTGCCTGAGGCTGCCGAGGACATCATCCTCCGCGCCCGCGGCACCTTCAAATTGAGCGAAGACGGCGAACCGGTTGCCACCGACCGTGCCGGCGAAGTCGTGTACGGAAAGGACGGCAAGACCCCGCTGTCTCCTCTCGAATGGGCGGAATCGCTGCGCGAAACCGCTACCCACCTGTGGCCAAGGGCTCAGGGTGCCGGACAGACCGGCGACAACGGTGGCAAGGCCACGAAGAAATGGGGCGAGTACTCCGAGCAAGAGCGCGCTGCGCTGGCTCGAGACAACCCTGAAGCGTTCAAGCGACTCCAAGCCACCCAAGGAACCTAATCCATGGCAACTACCCAGCTGTCGGACATTTTCGTCCGCGACTACTACGGCGCGTTGGCGCCGGTGAACACCCCCGAAAAAACCGCCGTCTTCGAATCGGGCATCGTGACCCGCTCGCCGACGCTGGACAACATCGCCAACAACGGCCAAGGCACCTCCGAGATCAGCTACTGGCAGGATCTCGATGCCGATGAGGCGCCGAACATCTCGAACGACAACCCGGATGACCTGGGCGAGGTCGGCAAAGCCGAGCAGGGCAGCATGCGCGCGCGCACGCTGTACCTCAACAAGGGCTACGGTGTCGCTGACCTCACGGCCGAATTGGCCAATAGCGAGCCGATGCAGCACATCCGCAACCGCTTCGGCACGTACTGGACCCGTCAGTGGCAGCGGTACCTGCTGGGCGCCGCACGAGGCATCATCGCCTCGAACATCGCCAACAACGGCGGCGACATGGTCAAGGACGCCGGTGCCAGCATCAGCGCCTCCGCGTTCCAGGATGCGGCCTTCACCGCAGGCGACGCGGCCGACATGTTCGGCGCAATCGGCGTGCACTCGGTCGTCATGAACCAGATGGTCAAGCAGGACCTGATCGAGTACCTGCGCGACTCCACTGGCAAGATCATCCTGGCTACATACCTCGGCAAGCCGGTATTCATGGACGACAGTCTGACCTACGCGTCCGGCCAGTTCCTGTCGGTGTTCTTCGGCCAGGGCGCATTCGGCTACGGCGAAGGCACCCCTCACACCCCTGTCGAGATGCAGCGCAAGCCTGACGGCGGTAACGGTGGTGGCGCCGAGGTATTGTGGGAGCGCAAGACCTTCATCCTGCAGCCTGCCGGTTTCAGCTGGAAGGGCAGCAACAACCTGAACCTGAGCCCTAATGCCACCCAGTACGCCAGCGCCGCGAACTGGGAGCGAGTATTCGACCGCAAGCAGGTACCTTTCGCCGCCGTCATCAGCGGCACCGCCACCCCTTGACCCGCCAGGCGGGGCGCTGACCTGGCGCCCTGCGCAGGAGACCACCATGAAAGTCATTTACACCGACAAGCCAGGCCGTGAGCGCGGCGTTTGCTATCGACTCCTGAGCCAGTTCTTCGGAGTCATCGACGGAGCTACACAGGTTGTGATCGAGGGTGACGCGCCCGAGATCGCCGAGGCCTACGAGGCTGCCGGTATCAAGGTCGGCGAGCAATCTGGGGGCGACCAGTCTGAGACCGACCCGCACAAGATGAACGTCCCCGAGCTGAAGGAATGGCTCACCGCGAAGGGTATCGAGTTCGACGCCAGCGCGAAGAAGCCCGACCTGCAAGCGCTGATCCCGCAGGAGTAAGGCCATGACCGACTTCGTCATCGAGGCCGATGTGGTCCAGCAGCTGGGGCCGGACTGGGCAGGCGACGGTGATGCGGTCATTGCCGTGGCCATGGCCAACGCCTGGCTCACGGCCAAGATCAAGCGCGCGGTGCCCGAGGTGGTGCCGGACGCCATCAAGTCCGCCGGTGCGCAGGTGGCCAAGCTGGCCGCAGCAGGCAAGCTCTATAAGGACACCCAGCGCGAAGTGCAGAGCAAGACTGTGTCGGCCCAGGCTGGCACCTCGACCAGCAAGACCTACGTTGCGGGGTCTGTTGATCGCTCGACCGGTGAGAACTTCGCCCTCGACCTCATCGCGCCCTGGACCCGCCGCGCCGGCACTGTAATGCTCAAGAGGATCTGACCCATGGGCATGCGCGAAGAACTGCAGGCCGATTTGGCGGAAGCGTTCGATGATCCAGACGGCCTTGCCGACGCAGTAAAGCCCGTTGCCGGGAGCCGCACGGTCAAGGGAGGGTATGACCCCGAGACCGGCGGCACCGTCCCGGCCTCGACCATCCATTACGTCGGGCGCGGTGTTTTCGGCAGCTACCTGGTCAAGGAAATCGATGGCACACGTATCCAGACCGAGGACGTGAAGCTCCTGGTCCTCCAGAACGAACTGTTCGAAGGCCAGGAAGGCGCTGTAACAGATGTCCCTGCGCTGCCCAAGATCGGCGACCAGGTGAGCGGCTACCGCGCACTTAACGTGTCCCAGGACCCGGCCCAAGCGACTTGGACCGTTCAGCTGAGGAAGTAATATGGCGCGCGGCTCACACATGGCCCAGCGGTACGGTGGTCAGCAGGGTGGCTTCGCCGAGGCTATCCGGGCGTTCGCCGAGCAGGCTGAGCAAGCCCTGGAGGCCACCTTCCGCGAGATCGTGATCGAGATCGGAAGCAGCGTCATCCGCATGTCGCCGGTCGGCAACCCGGAGCTGTGGGCGGCCAACGTCGCTCACCGGGCCAAGGCCAACCAGGCCGCCGACGACTACGACTTCAAGGTCGCGGTCCGCAACACTTTGATCAACCTGAACCAGGACAACTTCACCAAAGCCGGCAATCTTCGCAAGGGCGTGAAGTACGCCAAGCCTCTGACCAAGACCGAGCGCGAGCAGAATTTCGCTACCAATGGCCTGGTAGCCGGGCAGGGTTACGCCGGCGGGCGATTCCGGGGCAACTGGCAGTTCTCCATCGATTCGCCGGCGACCGAAGAGCTTGACCGCATCGACCCGTCGGGCAGCGAGGCCATTACCGCGCTCATCACCCAGGTGCAGGCGCTCACCATCGGCCAGACGGCCTACATCGTGAACAACCTGGCCTACGCGGTTCCGCTGGAATACGGCCACTCAACCCAGGCGCCAGCCGGTATGGTCAGGGTCACCCTGGCCAACTTCCAGCGCATCGTCGACGAAGCCATCAGGAACAACAGCGTATGAGCCATGCACGAGCCCGCCAGGCCATCGAGGTCAAGCTGATGGCCTGGGCCGCCGCGCGCCCGATCCGGGTGGCCAACTTCGAGGAGGGGTTCGAGGCTGAGTCTGGTGAGACCTATCTTCGAGCCTACTTGCTGCCGGCCAGCACCACCTGCCGCTACTTGGGCGGCGACGCCTACGAATACACCGGCGTCTACCAGATCAGCATCGTTTGCCCGGCAGGCCAGGCCCTGGGCGTTGCCGAATCACTGGTCGACGAGCTGAGCAGCCTGTTCCGGGTTGATACAGAGCTAAGCCGCAGCGGCTTCGAAGGGCTGCTCACCGAGCCACTGGAGCAGGGCCCAACCATTACCGAGTCGGCGACCTATACGGTCCCGACCAGCTTCACCTACCGCGGCGTCGCGGACCAATCGCCCGTAAGGGCATAACCACCCGCCACCTGGCGAACCCTCAAGAGGAAATATCCATGGCCGCACGCTTCCCGCTGCCGAACGGCTCTGTGCTGGAAATCGCCAGCGTACTCGCCGCTGCCGTTGCCTTCACTGCTTTGACCAACGCTGCACCTCCAGTGGCCACCGCCGCAGGGCACAACATCAAGAACGGCGACATCCTAGTCGTCAGCTCCGGCTGGTCGCTTATCAACGACCGCGCGGTCCGCGCTGCCAGTGTTGCCGCAGACAAGTTCTCGATGGCTGGCCTTAACACCACCAACGCCGACAAGTACACAGCCGGCGCAGGTGTCGGGTCTGTGATCTCTGTGACCAATTGGGCTCAGATCTCGAAGGTGACCGCCTTCACCTCTTCCGGCGGCGAGCAGCAGTACCTCACCGTCGGGTACCTGGAGGACGATGACGATCGCCAGTTTCCCACCAACCGCAACCCCATCACTTTGTCGATCACTGTCGAAGATCAGCCAGCCGCTGCTTACGTGGGCCTGGTTGAAGCCTACGGTGATAGCAAAGAACTGACGGTCGTCCGCCTCAAGCTGCCCAACGGTGACCAGATCCTCTATCCGGGCTATGTGAGCATCACCACCACCCCGACCATGGAGCGCAACAACCTGATGACCCGAACCATCAGCATCGCGCTCTCGGGCCGTCCGGTTCGCTACCTGGCTGCTGCCTAAGGAAACCTCATGGCGAAGATCAAAATCGCGCAGAACCCGACCTTTACTGCCGAGGTGCAGGTGCCTCGAATCGGTGGAGAGTCGGTTCCGGTGGAATTCGAGTTCCGCTACATGGACCGGGTGACGCTGGCTGGCATGTTTGATCGCTGGAACAAGGCGCGCGACGCCTGGGCAGAGAAGGCCAAGGCCGACAACGCCACTTGGGAAGAGGTGACCGCCGGCGAGATCGCTCTGCAGGCTGAGCAACTGGGCGAAATCGTTACCGGGTGGGACTTGGAGGACAAGTTCAGCCAGAAAGCGATCCTTGAGCTGGCGCGTACCTGTACGGGGGCGCCAAAGGCCGTCATCGACGCCTTCCAGGCTGCCTACAGTCCGGCCCGCTTGGGAAACTAAGGGCGGCCGCCCGGGCGTGCTATGAGCAGGGTCCCTCTGCCGAGCAGTTGGCGGCTCTAGGCCTGACCTTGGCAGACATTGCAGAAGATGAGGTAGAGGTTTGGCCAGATGCCTGGCCTGCCTTCCGCCTGTTCGACGCAATGGGCACGCAATGGCGGGTAGGCCCGGGCGGCCCGTCTGGGCTGGATTACACGGCTGCCCCCATCACGGCCTCAATGCTGGGCATCAAGCGCCGCGACCTTCCCGATATTTTTCCCGATCTCCGCGTGATGGAAGTCGAGGCCCTGGCCGTCATGGCCGAATCCATGGAGTAGATCATGACCACCATTGCCTCCCTCGGTCTTCAGATCGATTCCGGTGATGCTGTTGAGGCCAAGGATAACCTCGACCAGCTGACGGACGCCGGCAAGCGCAGCGAAGAGTCGGCTGGCCGAACCGGGCGTGCCTGGGAGACTGCGTTGGGCAGCCTGCAGGGTGACACCCGGCAGATCGTGCAGGAGCTGCAATCGCTCAACGCCAAGCAGGCTGAACTCGCGCAGCAGATGGCTACCGTGGGCCGCGCCGTTACCAGCGCATCCACGGCATTCAGCAGCGCCGCAGCGAACATGGGCTCCTTCCGGGCTGAGGCTGCGCAGGCCGGGCAAGTCCAGCAGGCGCTGACTACTGCCACGGATGCCGGTGCTCAGGCTGGGCGGCGTGCCGCTGAGTCCGCTGACGAGCAACAGGCCAGGATTCTGGCCGTGGCCAAAGCCTCTTTGGAGGCGAGCCAGTATGTTCAGACGCTCAATCGGGCCACTGAACAGAGCGTGGAGGTCACCGCCCAGGCGAACGCTGTGCTCTCAGATAGCGCTAGCCGTCAGACGGCCATCAACAGCCGAGCTCAAGCCCTCATCGCCACCGAAGAACGCCAGGCGGAGGCGGCGAGGAGAGCGGCCGGGGCCCACCGGGAGGAAGGGCAGGCACTGGACGAACTGCTGGGCAAGATTGATCCGACTGTCGCGGCGTTGGGTCGGCTGGATCAGATGGAGCAGAAGCTCAAGGGCTACCGCGCCAGCGGCGCGCTGGATTCCGAGACCTTCGGTGAGTACCAGACAAAGATCGATCAAGCGCGCACGGCCTTGGGAGGCGCAGATACAGCGCTGAACAAAACCGGTATGTCGGCAAAGGCAACTGCTGCGGCATTGCGCGGTGTACCTGCGCAGTTCACCGACATCGTTGTATCCCTGCAGGGCGGCCAGGCGCCGCTCACCGTACTGCTCCAGCAGGGCGGGCAGCTCAAGGACATGTTCGGCGGCGTCGGGCCTGCTGTGAAAGCGCTCGGCGGGTACGTCCTCGGCCTGGTCAACCCCTTCACAGTCGCAGCTGCCGCTGTAGGCGTACTGGGTTACGCCTATTACAAGGGGAGCGAGGAAGCGGTCGGCTTCCAAAAGGCTCTCATCACCTCCGGCAATGCTGCAGGCACCACTGCTGATCGCCTGTCTGGAATGGCTGCCCAGGTGTCGGCCACCGTCGGCACCACCGGCGCCGCAGCGGAAGTGCTGACCCAGTTAGCCGGTAGCGGGAAGGTTGCCGCCGGCAGCTTCGTCGAGATCACCGAGGCTGCGCTTGAATGGCGCGATGCTACAGGCCGCGCAGTGGAGGAGACCGTCGCCGAGTTCGTGAAGATCGGCAAGGATCCGGTCGCAGCAGCCAAGGATCTGAACGAGCAGTACAACTTCCTGACCGCCTCGACGTACTCGCAGATCGTAGCTTTGAAGGAGCAGGGTGACACCATCGGAGCGGCCAAACTGCTCACCGACACCTACGTCGATACCATAAAGAATCGCAGCAAGGAGGTCACTGAGAACCTTTCGATCTGGGAACGGGGCTGGAAAGCCCTGCGGGGCGAGGTTGCTGCCACCGTGGACTCGGTCAACAATATCGGTCGGGGCCAGGACATCGCAAGCCGCATCGTCGAGACGCAGCAGCGCCTAGCAGCGGCCCAGAGTGCGGTGAATGGTGATCCTGACGACACCGCAGCGCAGAAGAAGCTGACCGACGCCAACCTTGAGCTCAAAGCGCTCATCCAGCAGCGAGACACGCAGCAAGCCATCGCGAGGGCTCAGGAGCTCGATGCTCAACGGCAGCAGGCGGCAATATTGGCGATTGGAAAGATTGACGCTTTGGAAAAGTCCGCCAGGACCAACGCTGAAAAGCGGGCGGATGCGCTGAAGGAATACAACAAGTCTCTGGAGGCGATTCGCAAGGTCAATCCTGAAGATGAGCGACTGAAACCTGAAAATATCGCCAAGGTAAAGGCGGACATCGCCAAGCAGTTCAAGGACGCGGCTGGCCGCACCACACCGGTCGATCTCACGGGCTTCAACGCCCAGAAAAACGCTCTTGCCGCCATCCAGGCCGAGTACAAGAACCACCAGAAGGAGCTGGATGCGGCGCAGAAGGCCGGCCTGATCTCTCAGGAGTCGTACGCCGCCCAGCGCGCTGCGATCATCGAGCAGCAGAAGGCAGAGGTCACAAACGCCTACGAGGCCGAAATTAAAGCTTTGGAGGGGGCCAAGGGGCGTAGCAGCACCAGCGCGCAGCAGCGAATCCAGCTTGATCAGAAGATTGCCGATGCCCGCGCTGCGATGGTCAAGGCACAGAAGGATGCCGATACCGAACTGTCCGTGCTTGCCACAAACGAGCAGGGCCGGCTGACTAAGCAGGCTAGGGCAGTGCAGACCTACACCGACGCGCTCGGCCAGCAGGTCACAGCGCTTAGGCTGCAGGGGCAGCGCTCCGCAGACGGGCTTGGACTGGGTGATCGTCAGCGCGGCTTGCAGGATCAGCAGTACGGAATCACTGATCGCATCAACCAACAGCGCCTGGACCTGGCCAACCAGTACGGCGACGGCTCCCGCGGCATGAGCCTTGATGAGTACAACCAGAAGCTGGCGGCCCTGAACAAAACCGAGAAGGACCTGCAGGAAACCACCATCGCCAACTACGACCAGATGACGGCCGCGCAGGGCGACTGGCGTAAGGGGGCATCGTCTGCCCTCCAGAACTACCTGGAGCAGGCCCGGGATGTTGCCGGACAGACGCGATCCCTGTTCACCAACGCCTTCTCCAGCATGGAAGACGCGGTCATCAACTTCGCCATGACCGGCAAGTTCTCGTTCGCAGACTTCACCAAGTCGATCCTGGCTGACATGGTCCGGATCGAGACGCAGCGTGCTGCCTCTGGGCTGCTCGGCAGCCTGGTGAGCTGGGGCGCCACTGCGGCATCCGCCTATTTTGGCGGCGGTGGGGGTAATGGCATGGAGGCCGGCTCGGCAGGCGCGGTTTCCTCAAGTCTCGGTGCATCGCAGGCAGGCTACAGCAGCACCTACTTCCCTCAAGCTCTTGGCGGCGCCTGGTCGAACGGCGTGCAGCTGTTTGCAAATGGCGGTGCCTTCACCAACTCGATTGTGAGTACGCCCACGGCGTTCGGCATGGCCGGCGGCAGGATGGGCGTGATGGGAGAGGCAGGCGACGAGGCGGTCATGCCTTTGACCAGGACTTCAGGCGGTCAGCTTGGGGTGAGGGCGGTAGGCGGTGGAGCTACCTCCATCACTCTATCCGCCCCTGTGAGCCTGGTTATGGAGGACAGGAGCAGCGAGGGCATGCAGCTCGATCAAACGCTGCTCCAGCAGAACATGCAAAAACAAATGCAGATGGCTGCCGAGAAAGCGGTCGCTGACTCATGGCGCCCAGGTGGTGTCAGCCATCGAAACATTACCGGGAGGCGCTGATGGCCATCGAGAAATTCAGCTGGCCAACCCAGCGCGGTGAAACCCCCGAGATCAGCTACCGCACCCGCGAATCCCGGTTTGGGGGCGGGTACCGACAGGTGGTCGGTGACGGGCCCAACAACATGGAAGACAGCTACCCCATCACTGTCACCGGCACGAAGGCCCAAGTACGCAAAGTCATGGAGTTTTTCGACAGGCACGGCGGGGCTAAGGCTTTTCTGTGGACCACGCCGCTCGGGGATCTTGGCTTATTCACCTGCAAAGACCCCAAGCCTACGCCGGTGGGTGGTGGTCGTTTCAAAGTGACCGCCACCCTCGAGCGGACTTTTCACCCATAAGGAACCAGCATGTCACTGATCAAGGACATCCAGACCCTGGAGCCTGGCAACGAGGTGCTGCTGTTCGAACTCGACGGTTCGGACTTCGGCGCCGACACCCTGCGCTTCCATGGCCATGCGATTCCTCATACCCCCGAGGAGCTGCGAGCAGCCGGCGCCAATGCCGACCAGCTGCAGGCCAAGTCCATCTGGTGGCAGGGCAACGAGTACAGCGCCTGGCCAGTGCAGATTGAAGGCATCGAGGCGAACTCCGACGGCACCGCGGTGCGACCGACGTTCAGCGTGGGCAACGTCAATGGCCGGATCACCGCGCTGTGCTTGGCCTTCGACAACCTGCTCGAATTCAAGCTGACCATGCGGCACACCTTCGCCGAGTACCTGGACGCTGCGAACTTTCCCGGCGGCAACCCCTCCGCAGATCCGGCAGAGGAGGCGATCGAAGTCTGGTATATCGATCAGAAGGTGTCCGAAAGCGGCACCACCGTAGCCTGGGAGCTTGCAAGCCCGGGCGATGTGGGTGGCGAGACGATTGGGCGTCAGATGACGCAGCTCTGTCATTGGGCGATGACGGCCGGGTACCGGGGGCCGAACTGCGGCTACACCGGGCCGTTTTACGACATGGACGGAAACCCTACGGACGACCCGGCGAAGGATCAGTGCAACGGCTGTCTGGATACCGGGTGCACCGTCCGGCATGGCCATGGCAACGAACTTCCCTTCGGCGGCTTTCCTGCCGTCTCGCTGATCGCCCGGAGCTGACCATGCGCAAACACATACTCACCGCCGTGCAGGCGCACGCAGCGGCTGAATACCCGCGCGAGTGTTGCGGGCTGCTGATGCAGGTCGGCCGCAGGCAGGCTTACCACCCATGTACCAACGCGGCCAACGACCCGACGGAGGAATTCCGAATTGCACCCGAGCAGTACGCCGAGGCCGAAGAACTGGGCGAGGTGATTGGAATCGTTCACTCGCATCCCGACGCCACCAGCAGGCCGTCACCGCGCGACCTGGCCATGTGCGAGGCCACCGGCCTGCCCTGGTACATCTTGTCGTGGCCGGAGGGCGACCTGCGCACGATCACGCCCACCGGATCCACGCCGCTGCTAGGTCGCCCGTTTGTGCACGGGGCATGGGACTGCTGGCAGGCCTGCGCCGATTGGTACCACCGGGAATGGGGTTTGGAATTTCCCGCCTACGCTCGAGAGGCAGGCTGGTGGGAGGATGCAGACGGCCCAAGCCTGTACGAGCAGGCCTATGAAGCCGCCGGCTTCTATCACGTGAGCGAGCCACAGCGTGGTGACTTGATCGTCATGGCGGTGGGGCGTACTGCCCATCCCAACCATGCGGGCATCTACTTGGGCGCAAATCCTGAATTGCCTGGCGAGGTCGGCCAGGTCTTCGGGCCGGGCCCATTCATGCTGCACCACTTGCTGGGGCGACCATCGGAAATCATTGTGTTCGGCGGGCCCTGGCTCGACCGGATGCGTCTTGTGTTGCGTCATCGGGACGCGAAATGAAGCGGCAGAGCTGCAGGAGAACGATATGAAGAAAGTATTTGAGGTTGGCCAGGATGGACGAGTGCGCATTGTCGGCGCGGTTGTTACCGACAATGCGTAGGGGTGATTAGCGCGGAGTTGAGCCTACGCCGTTCTTGATTGCTTCTTGAACGTTGCTGAGGTCTCCGCCAACGGCGTCAAGCGGCATGTTGAAAGCTTTCGATTCCGCATCCTCCTGACGAGTGTTCTTGAAGAAGTTTACGTATTTCTGCAGCTCAGCCGCGTCGTAATCCGGCCGAGAGCGAAGGTACAGTGAAATGGCGCCAAGAGCAGACATCACGCCTGCTTCGAATGAAGAAAGACCTACTTTGCTCATTTGATCTCCTAGATCACATATGGCCCCAGTCCATGGGCTTTCCGACAACGGACCGGGGCGGGTCGTTGGGAGGCACAACGCTACTACGGCAGGGCACTGGGCGGTTACTGGAGATGCGTCCAGGATGGATGGGCAGGCTGGATGTAGAGGGAGATCTAGCCCGCCATTGTCCAGCATCGACTCAGAGGCTAATCGTGGGGACTTTTTTCACCGCCACAGAGAGTTTGTACTCGAAAAGCTCTACCTCAGCGATGCTTGCACTTGCAAGACATAAATCTTCAGAAATGGATCGGCAGACTATGATCCCCCGTACAGGTTGCCCTGACTCTGCGAGCTCTTTGCGGACCCAGTTGATGTACCGAAGTAACTGGCCTATTACCCGGTCGTACCCACGCGAGACCTTGAGCTCTATGACCACAAAACCACCAGCGGCGTCAGTTGCCAGAATGTCAATCCGCCGTCCGCCAGCATCGAACTCAATGCCTGAGAGCCCATCATCTTCGTACAGCTTCAATCCGGGCTCGATGCAGTCTAAATTCTCTGCGAGATATCGTTGCAAGTCGCGCTCAAGCAGAAACTCCGATGATCCAGGAGGCGCATCGATGACATGATCTTCTGCCTCTTCCGCGCTAGTTTCGTCGTCAAGGGCGACGTCACCATCCACCATCTCGTGGATGGGCGCAGGGTCCTTACCTGGCTCGAAAAGGCGATACTGTCTCGGTGCTACTCGGAAAAGAAGATCATCAGAGCTGTTTGTAGAAGGATGATGAAGCCGGCTTCGGTCGTTGGTGGAAGCTTGGACCAAGTGAGCTGTAATGCTCCCAGGTTTTAGCCTTGGGTAGTGTTCCTCAAACCATTCGATTGCACGCTTTGCTGTAAATACTTGGCCAGGCTGAAGACCCCAGCTTGTGACCATGTCCTTCAAGAGCGCGCGGGTTGGCTTGTCATAAATCTTGCGAGCCATGTTGGTCCTTTCTAAGCTGTGTTGGCTTGCCCTAGTAGGGTGATCCGCAGAGAAAAATGGTTATCCTAGGATTACCTGAAAGCCTATAAAGCATCCCATGATAAAAAATTAGGAAGCCGGCTATGAAGGCAAACCTCTCACCCTCCAAAAATACTAGATTTTACCTATCTAAAAGAAGGCGTCGCATGCGAATTTTGATCGGAGCATTGGGGCTGGCTTTGCTGGCGGGGTGTGCCACCTCGCCCGTTCCACTGAGCCAAGCTAAGCAAGCGCCAAGTGATCGGGTTACGGGTTACCAATCCAGCGTCACTGGGGGTGGGCAGATTATTGTCACCCGTGACAGCGGATTCCCCGGTGGTGGCTGCTACGCCACTGTGTTCATCAACGGCGAGCCTGTTGCGCGGCTAAATCCCAAGGAAAAGGCTTACTTCAACGTCCCGGCAGGGGAGTGGATGGTCGGTGCCTCACTAGAAGGCAAAGCACTTTGTGGTATGAACGCAGAACGTCTTGAGGCAGAGGCGTCGATTAAGCCCGGCCAAGCCAAAAAGTATCGTATCTACACCTCCGGTGATGGAGGTGTGAGCGTCAAGCCCACCACCTTCTAAACAGCCGCCTCCGGGCGGCTTTTTCATGTCTGGAGAAAAAATGTCGGCATTTGCCCAGCATCGTGTAAACATCAAACTATCAGGCTCGCTGGCACAGAAATTTGGCAGATCCCACCGAAAAATTCTGGATTCGGGTAATACATGGGAGGCGTTCAAGGCCTTAAAGATAACCCTCCCAGGGTTCGAGGATGAGATCAAAAGGCTCGACCGGTTAGGCATGAGATTCGCCATCTTCCGCAATAGAAGAAACGTTGGTGAAAAGGAATTTGATCGAAGCGGAGCACAGGAAATCAGGATCGTTCCTGTTGTCGAGGGGCGTAAGCGCGCCGGCGTACTGCAGACGATTATTGGCATAGTCCTGATCGTCGCAGGGTTCTTCTACGCTCCGTTGATGCCGGTTGGCATTGCCATGGTTGCCGGCGGAGTCGTTCAAATGCTCAGCCCCCAAGCCAAGGGCCTATCCCAAAGCGCAGCGCCAGAAAACCTACCGTCGTACGCCTTCGGCAGCGCCAAGAACACCACAGCCAGCGGCAACCCTGTCCCGATCTGCATCGGCGAACGACGCTGGGGTGGGGCGATCATCTCCGCCTCGATTGAGGCGCAGGACAAGGCATAGCGCCAAAAGAATGCATAGACCGCCAGTTGGCGGTTTTTTTTCGCCCGGAGGAAAGCATGGGCCCAGTAGATCACCTGGAAATTGTCGGCGCCAAGGGCGGCGAGAGCCAGCCAAAACAGGCCGTGGAGTCTCCGGACAGCCTGCGCTCCACGAACATCGCCAAGATCCTGCTGGCCGTGGGCGAAGGCGAATTCGATGGGGTGCCCACCGACCGGGACATCTACCTCGACAACACCCCGATCGCTGATGCCAGCGGCAATGTGAACTTCCCAGGTGTGAAATGGGAATGGCGCCCGGGCTCCGTTGAGCAGAGTTACATCCAGGGCATCCCGTCGGTGGAGAACGAAACCTCCGTCAACGTTGAGCTGCGCAGCGATAACCCGTTCACGCGCGCCCTGAGCAACACCCAGCTCTCAGCTGTTCGCGTGCGCATGTCCTGGCCGCGCCTGGCCAAACAGGAGAGCAACGGCGACACCAAGGGCTATCGCATTGAGTACGCGATCGATATCGCTACAGACGGTGGCGCTTATGTCGAGGCTCATCTGGGCGCCGTGGATGGCAAGTCCACCAACGGCTACCAGCGCTCGGTGCGCGTGAATCTGCCCAAGGCAACTTCCGGGTGGATGCTGCGCGTGCGACGGCTCACGCCGAACGCTAACAGCGGTACCGTGGCAGATACCATGACCGTGGCGGGCTACACCGAGATCATCGACCAGAAGATCCGGTACCCGAACACGGCCTTGTTATACATCGAGTTCGATGCCCAGCAGTTCCAGAACATCCCGGCGGTGACGGTGAAGTGCAAGGCCAAGCGCTGGCCGGTGCCAAGCACCTATGACCCGATCACCCGCACCTACAGCGGTGTGTGGGACGGCACCTTCAAGCTGGCCTGGACCAACAACCCTGCCTTCGTGACCTATGGCCTGTGCGTGGAAGACCGCTTCGGCCTGGGCAAGCGCATCAAGCCGTGGATGGTCGACAAGTGGGAGATGTACCGCATCGCCCAGTACTGCGACCAGCTTGTGCCGAACGGTGTGGGTGGCCAGGAGCCTCGCTTCCTCTGCGACATGAACCTGCAGGGTCGTGCCGAGGCCTGGACGCTGCTGCGCGACCTGTCGGCGATCTATCGGGGCATGGTGTATTGGGCCCACGGTTCGCTGTTCATGCAGGCGGACATGCCGCGTGCGCAGGATATCGACTACGTCTTCACCAGGTCGAACGTGATCGACGGCGAGTTCGTGTATGGCGGCGCCGAGCGCAGCACGCACTACAGCCGGGCCTTGGTCAGCTATGACAACCCGGCCAACAACTACGACACCGACGTCATTCCGGTGACCGACAACGCACTGCAGCGCCGGTACCGGGACCGCCCAATCGAGCTCTCGGCAATTGGCTGCACCCGCGCGTCCGAGGCCCAGCGCCGCGGTAAGTGGGCACTGCTGAGCAACAGCCAGGACCGCACCGTTACGTTCAAGACCGGCATGGAGGGTCGTATCCCGCTGCCTGGGTTCGTTATCCCAGTGGCGGACGAGTTGGTGGCAGGCCGGCCGAACGGCGGCCGTATTTCCTCTGCCGCTGGCCGCGTCGTGACGCTGGACCGTGACACCCCGATCAAGGCCTGCGACCGGCTGATCGTGAACCTGCCCAACGGTACCGCCCAGGCGCGGACCGTGCACTCCGTCGCGGGCCGGGCGGTGACCGTCACCACCGAGTACAGCCTGCAGCCCGAACCTGAATTGCAGTGGGCGATCGACTACGACGACCTGGCGGTTCAGCTGTTCCGGGTGCTCAAGACCACCCGCACCCAAGAGGGCAACTACGAAATCACTGCGCTCGAGTTCAACCCGAGCAAGTTCGCCGCGATCGACACCGGCGCGAAGCTGGACGAGCGTCCGATCAGCGTCATTCCGGTGACCACCGTGGCACCTCCGGCCAGCGTATCGCTGTCGTCTGGCCACATGATCGACCAGGGTATCGCGGTCAGCACCATGACCATCGCCTGGCCGGCAGTGGCTGGAGCCGTTGCCTACGATGTCGAGTGGCGCAAGGACAACGGCAACTGGATCCGCCTGCAACGCACTGGTGCCGCGTCTGTGGACGTGGTCGGTATCTACGCAGGCGCATACCTGGCCCGCGTCCGTTCGGTGAGCGCGTTCGATATCACCTCGATCTGGAAAAGCTCGGACCTGACCCAGCTGAACGGCAAGGAAGGTCTGCCGCCGGCGGTCACGTTCCTGGCAACCGAGAGCTTGCTGTTCGGCATCGGCATCAAGTGGGGCCTGCCTGCCGGCGCTGAAGACACCGAGCGTACCGAGCTGTGGTACAGCGAAGGCACTGACCTCGGCGCGGCAACCAAACTCGCTGACCTGGCCTACCCGCAGAGCGAGCATGTCATGCAGGGCCTGCGCGCGGGGCAGCGCTTCTTCTTCTGGGCACGCCTGGTGGACCGGTCCGGCAATGTGGGTCCGTTCTTCCCTGTGGCGCCGACCGTGGTTACCGGCACTGCAAGTGCAGATGCCAGCCCGATCCTTGAGCAGATCAAGGACCAGATCACCGAGAGCGAGCTGGGCAAGGAGCTCACCAGCAAGATCGAAAAAATTGCGCTCATTGACGGCAACGGCCCGGGCTCGGTTAACGAGCGGATCGGCACCGCCAAGACCGAGTTGGCCAAGCAGATCAGCGAGGTGAACAACGCCCTTGGCACCGTGAAGGGCAATCTCGAGCAGCAAATTACTGCTGTGAGCGCGGACGTTTCGGCTGCCAAGACCGAGCTGCAGCAACAGATCGCGAACGTCTCGGCCCTGGCCGGCTCTCTGCCATACCGCAAGGACAAGGCCTACAGCGTGGGCCAAAGCGCCCTGGGCAGCGATGGCAAGTTGTACCAGGCCCTGAAAGCGGTACCGCTGAACACGCCACCGCCGAACGCCACCTACTGGACCGATGTTGGCCAGGCGGTGGTGACTGCCAACGGCATGGCCGCGCGTGTGTCCAAGGTCGAGACTGATGTATCGACGCTGGATGGCAAGGTCACTGCCCAGGCATCTCAGATCAGCGGGCTGCAATCGAGCCTGACCACCACTAATGGCAACGTCTCGACAGCCCAGCAGGCTGCTCAGGATGCGGCCACGCTGGCGGGCGGGAAGGGCAAGGTCATTGTTCAATCGGCAGCGCCTGCCGTCGCCGACCGCTTGGCCCAGAACCTTTGGATCGACACCACCAACAATGCCAACACCCCGAAACGCTGGAGCGGCTCGGCTTGGGTCGCGGTGACGGACAAGGTGGCCACCGATGCAGCAGCTGCTGCCCAGTCGGCGCTCAGCCAGGTAGCTTTGAAGGCCGACGCGAGTGTGGTGAGTAACTTGAGCACCCGCGTCAGTGATGCCGAGGGCAAGCTCACGTCGCAAGCCACCCGCATGGATGGCATGCAGACCAGCATCGACGGCAAGGCCAGTTCGCAGGCGCTGCAACAGGTCACAAGCCGCGTGACGGCGACCGAAGACAAGGACAAGGCCCAGGATCAGCTCATCAGCTCGCAAAGCCAGGCGCTGACTTCGCTGACCGACAGCGTAAGCAAGAAAGCTGACACCTCAACAGTCCAGGCGTTGGGCAGCATGGTCACCCAGCAAGGCCAAGAGCTCACCGCACAAGGTCAATCGCTCACGAAGATTGACGTCGCACTTGGTCAGGCCGGCGGGGAGAACTGGATCTACAACCCATCGTTTGAAAAGCAGGGTGCCAACGGCTTGGCAGATGGGTGGGCGACCGCGGGCGCGAGTGGTGTCACGACTACACCCAGCCTCGTGCCTTCGGCGCTGGCAGCCGGAGAGATGGCGCAGCGTATTGATGTGACGGGTGTATCGGCCTCTGCTTGGTCGCGGATCGGCAATCCATCAACACGACGGGTTGAGGTAAGCCCGGGTACGCCAGTCAGCATGTCGGCGTTTGTGCGCGGTACCCCGGGCATCAATGTCCGGTGTGAGATCCAGTTTCTGAACAGCGCTGGCGGAGGTATTAGCGGGGTTCCTGTAGCCTCAAACACCGCCCTAACTGGTGATTTCAACCGTGTCTCTCACACTGTCCTGGCTCCAGCTGGAGCAGTGAGGTGCAACTACTTCGTAACGGTGTACGGAACTGCGTCCATCGCCTCTGGCTTCCTGGAGGTTGACCGTACTCAGATCGAGTTCAGCTCTGTCGTTACTGGATGGCGCGACAACGGGGCGGTAGACGCGGGCAATGCTGCCGCCACAGCGACTGCGGTGCAGAGCCTCACGGGGCGGGTCGACCAGGCAGAGTCATCGTTGACGTCCCAATCCGGATCAATCGTATCTCTGCAGAACGGCTTGACCGCTACCAACAGCAACGTCACCGCTGCCCAGCAGGCCGCGCAGGCGGCTGCAACAGCGGCAGGTGCAAAGGGGGAGGTCATCTACGGCTCTTCAGCGCCTGCGGCTGACAAGCGTCTGGTGCAGAACCTGTGGATCGATACCGCTGGCAACGCCAACACGCCGAAACGCTGGAATGGTTCGGCTTGGGTGGCAGTGACAGATAAGGTAGCGACCGACGCAGCTGCGGCAGCTGCCACAGCCCTGAGTCAGGTTGCGACCAAAGCTGAAGCCTCAGCTGTACAGGCATTGAACAGCAAGGTCGAGCAGCAGGGATCAACCATCACTGCCAATGGCCAGGCGATCACTAACCTCAGCGCATCCCTGACCGGTCTCGGTGGAGGCAAGGTTAACCTGCTACCTGCGGAATACAGCGTGTTTGGATCGACGCTGCCGGCGCTGAGCGGCAGCTCGTTTAACGCGAGTAGCGTCCCAGACGCAGCCGCTATGCGCGGTTATGCCCTGAAGTTGGATTGGTCCTCAGCCTCGACAGGTTTGGCCGTGCATTTTTCCACGTCGGTGGCAGCAGCCGGCATGAACATGGCACTCAGGGCCAAGCGATACATCGTTTCGTACTACGCAAAGGCAAGCGTTGCAGGCCATCAAGTAGCGAACTACCTGCGGGTATTGCAGGCGGATGGAGTGAGCACAACGACCGGCCCCGCAGCTCTGGCCACCCTGGGTACCGACTGGGCACGGTATGCCGTAGTTATCGACATGACCTCGGCGACATACACCGGCAGTCGGATGCAGCTGTCCTTCCAGATGAACCGCTCCGGCGGTGCGGATCGTTCGGTTTGGCTCGATCGCATCATGGTGGAAGAAGCAGCAGAAGGAGCCACGGCACCTTCCGCTTTTGTGCCTGGCACCAGCTTTGATCAGTCGCAACTGAACGCTGAAGCGACATCTGCATTGTCGAGCAGAGTGAGTCAGACCGAGCAAGGGTTGACGTCCGTATCGAGCAACGTCACGTCGTTAGCTAACTCCATCGGCCAGACAGGGGGTGAGAACTGGATTTACAACCCATCGTTCGAGAAACAGGGTACTGCACTACTATCAGATGGATGGGCAATTGCGGGCGGCAGCGGGGCGGTCATTACGCCGTCGAGAGTCGCTTCTGCCCTTGCTCAAGGAGAGATCGCCCAGCGAATAGATGTCACGGGTATCAGCCCATCAGTATGGGCTCGGATTGGCAACCCATCCTCCCGCAGGGTAACGGTAAGCCCCGGCACGCCGGTAACCATGTCGGCGTTTGTCAGAGGGACGTCGGGCCTCGCTGTACGCTGTGAGGTGCAGTTCCTGAATAGCTCAGGTGGGGGGATAAGCGGAACCCCGGTTGCCACCAATGCTATTGCTACCTCTGAATTCGCCCGTATCACCCACAGCGTTGTGGCTCCAGAAGGAACCGTGGAGTGCAATTTCTTCGTGACGTGCTACGGGACAGCAGCCATCAGCAATGCCTTCATGGAGGTGGACAGAACACAGCTTGAATTCAGCGCAACGGTTAGCGGCTGGAAAGACAATGGAAAGGTCGCTATCGCGGAACAGGGTGCGCTCTCAACCGCGGTCGAATCGCTTTCATCAGCCGTAACGCAACAAGGAGGCACGCTCACAAGCGTCAGTAGCCGTACCACTGCACTCGAGAATTCGGTCAACAGTGGTTCGAATGGACTAGCCACTAAGGCATCTGCCGCTTCTGTGACCACGCTTGGGAATAGGGTCTCAGCCGCTGAGAACAGCCTCACCAGTGCAAGTAGCAGCATTACCGATCTGCAGAACACGCTTGGGTCGGTTGGTGGAGCAGTCAACTTGGTGCCTGCCGAATACAGCGTGTTCGGAGCTACGCCGCCAGCAATGAACAAGCAGGCAAGCCTCAACGCAAGTAGCGTGGCAAGTGCGGGTGCTGTAGGCAAATATCTGCTGAAGCTCGACAGTACGGTCTCGCAGGTCAACTACTTCTACCTGGCTGCCAGCGGCACCGACTGGACTATGAAGCTCAAGCCCGGCAAGAAGTACATCCTGTCTTTCTGGGTGCAAGCAGACGCGGCCAGAACGATGTCGCTCAGGATCCGTTACCCGAACGCTGCCGGCTCCAATGTGGAAGCTGAGCTGGCACAGGTCAACGTCACGACTGCTATGACGAGGGTCAGCGCTGTCCTGACGATGCCGGCAGCTTTAGTGGATAGCAGTTGCCTGGTGTTCTACCAAAGCAGAACTGCCTCTGCATCTAGCCACCTGTACGACGGCTTTATGCTGGAGGAACAAGTTGGAGCGAATGAGACACCCAGCACGTTCAGCGTTGGCTACAGTGCGAGGGAGACGCAGGCCGCATCCCGAGCGCTCAGCGAGCTGTCCTCAACTGTATCGACCCAGGGCGGGACAATCACTGCTCAGGCACAAAGAATCGATGGCCTGCAATCGTCAGTAGGGAATGCCAGCGCCGCGATTCAGGACGAGGCCAAAACCCGATCTGATGCTGACTCAGCACTCAGCACGCGCATCACCACTGCTCAGGCGAAAGCAGATGATGCTCTCGCAGCAGCCCAAAGCGAGGTCACGGCGCGAGCCGATGCCGACACCGCCTTGGGCAAGCGCGTTGACACTGTTCAGAGCAACCTGGGCAGCACCAACGCGTCAGTGCAGCAGATCAGCACGGCGCAAACCAGTTTGAACAACAAGGTCAACGCCTCGTACTCGGTGCGGCTCCAGGTAACAGCTGGTGGGCAATACGTGGCTGCAGGGTTTGGCTTGGGGGCGGATAACAGCAGTGGAGTGCTGCAGTCGGTCTTCGCTGTGATGGCGGATCGGTTCGCCGTGCTCAATCCGAGCGGGAACGGCTTTGTGAGCCCATTCGCCATTCAGAATGGGCAGGTGTTCTTGAACGAGGCGTTTATCTCAACCGCGACGATCCAGAAGGCGCTCGTAGGTGGTTCGATTCAGTCTTCAGCTATGACCAGCTACGGCCAACCCATCATGTCTGCGGACTTCGCCAGCGGGCAAATTACTGCCCGGCATCCCACCAGCTCGAACACTTATTGCTTCATGAATAGGAACGGCATTGTCGTAGTGGTAAACGGAGCCGTCCGAGTGCGCATGGGGACTTGGTAACAGGGTCAGTAGCATTCATTTGTCATAGGGGTTTATATGCCGCAAGGTCTGCAAGTGTTCGATGCTGCCGGTCAAGTAGTCATTGATACTTCTACAATCGTGGGTTTATTGATTGGTCGTGTCGATGTGGCTGAAAATCAGCTGAGCGGTAGTATTTATAATCCGAAGCTAACCAATGGGCGGCCTTTCGTTGTGCCATTTATTGGTATGATGAAGTCTCCTGTAGGAGCTAGTGGTGGTCGAAATGACCTTATAACTTCGTCCCAAGTGAGCTTCGGAGTTAATGGCAACACGCTAACCTGGAGCAGGCCACAACGAAGCGCGCAGGAAACATCATCTCCAGCAGGAACAATCTACTACGGGATATATTCAGGTGCCTGAAGGATTCCAAGCGGTCAACGACTACGGGACGCTACAGATAGACAGTGACTTCACAAACCTATCTGTGTTGCGCAGAGGACAACTCACCACAGCTAACTACTCGAATGGGTCAGTCACAAACACCCGACCCACCCGGGTTAGCTTAGCGATCAACGACAATGAACTGGTGGCCTTCGCCTGTGCCAGTCCCACTGCGATTGTTGCCAAGGATGGCAACGAGGTCGTGTTCTCGACTGACTCACCTGCGGGGGCAGTTATCAGCTACTGGGTATTTGGTCTCGCTGGTCCGGTATCCAATACTGGTCTTCAGGTATTCAAGGCTGATGGTTCGATAGCCTTTGATGCCGGTTGGCAGCTATTGAAGTTTCTCGGGCAAACGGCCGGGAACGGCGGCTATGGCTACCCTGGAAGAACGATAGCGGTCATACCGCAAGTGATGTATCTGCTGACCGAGTACGCCAGTGTGGTCCAAGGGGTGGCGCCCGCAGTCTTCATTCTTGATTCCCGAAATAGCCGGATGTCTGCTGCCAGTATCAGCGGCAGTTCACTGAGTATCAGCACCGCCGTAGTTGATAGCTGGGGAATGACACGAAGCTATCCGAACGAAATTGGTCCCAACGGCCAGTCTGATAACGGGGTAGTGCCCTCTTATCTTGTGGTCGATGTGACTGGATATTGATTTTTTACCCAACTGAAAAAGGAAGCACCCATGCCATATGTAACGATCAACCTAGCCAACGATTATGACGTGGCCAATAAAACCCGCTATGCCACCCAAGAAGAAGCCGACGCACGCGCTCGCGAGATCCTGAATCAGTTCCCGACCGCGCAGGTTTGTGTGGCCCAGGTGCTGAAGGACTACAGCGCTAAGGTCTCGATCACTGCCAAGGAACCCGCAGCAGCGCCGGAGACGGAAGCCCCGGCCGCTTAACCGGCTCCGATCAAACCCAGCCCGCCAAGCGCGGGCTTTTTTTCGCCTGGAGAAAACATGGCCAGACTCACCGAATCCCAGGCCGGAGGTGCAAACGTGCTCCGGTTCCTGGATCTGATCGCCTTCTCGGAAGGCACATCCACCATCAAGACCAGCGATGACGGCTACAACGTGCTGTACGGCGGCGGTTTGTTCCAAGGCTATGCCGACCATCCCCGACTCAAGCTGACGTTTCCCATCAACGGCAAAAACGTCACCAGCACTGCTGCCGGGCGGTACCAGCTGCTCGAGCGCTACTGGGATGCATACCGGGTCAGCCTTCGCCTGTCCGGGGGCTTCACCCCTGAGAACCAGGATCGCATAGCCCTGCAGCAGATCCGGGAGCGGCGCGCGCTGGATGACATCAAGGCTGGCCGTATTCAGCAAGCGATCGCCAAGTGCTCGAACATCTGGGCGAGCTTCCCCGGGAACACCTATGGACAAAACCCGCACCGCCTGGACAAGCTGCTGGGGCGGTGGGTAGAGCTGGGCGGGACCGTGGCATGAGCCCCTGGGTTGGCCTGGCAGCCGGCCTGGTCCTGGTGGCCAGCCACTTGGGCGCCTACGAACACGGCCGAAGCGTCGAGCAGGCCCAAGCCCGGCAAGCCTCAGCTCAGCGCGATAGCGGCGATCGTCTTGCCGAAGTGCTCGGTGAGCGCGGTGCCCGTCAGCAGGAGCATCAAGGCGCCCAGGCGCAGGAGGAGGCGAGAGCCCATGCATACGAACAACACCAAGCTGCTGATGCTGACGCTGCTGGCGCCGATTCTGCTGGCCAGCGGCTGCGCAACGAAGGCTCCAAGCTCGCCGCCGCCGTCAGTTGCCCCGGCACGGATACCGCCGCTGTCGCCCGAGGCCAGGCAGCCACCCGCGCCGCCATGGTGCTCTCCGACCTGCTCGCACGGGCTGATGCTAGAGCGGGAGAGCTGGCGCAGGCTTATGATCGCGCCCGAATAGCAGGTGAGCAATGTACGCGCGAGTATGATGGGTTGATTCGCAGGTAGAGAGATTTATCTACAATTACAAGATGGGACTCGACATAGCTATGTCGAGTCACCGCTCAATTAAAGTTTAGCAATCAATTCCTCTTTTTAAAAAACCTAACTTCCGCTTCGTCTATTAATCTTGAGTAGAATTCGAGACCCAATGCGGCTAGTGTTGAAGGGTGTAAATCATCTATTCTTTCACCCATATGTAACTTTGGAGGGTCGTAGCGAACTCCTTTATTAACTACTGGCAGAACTTCCGGGTGAGGTGCGAAAAGATTTATAAATAGCTCATCCGGATTGTAATTCAAAGATTCCTCTTGACTGATATGCTTGGTTCCAGCTATTCCGGTCTGTGGGTCAGTGCGAGTAACCGTAAATGATCCCGAGTTAATAAAATTCAGGTCTTGAATCGAGTGGTTGTCAGCGTTTCTAGCTTGCTTTAGGTATCGAAGTAAAGGATCCTTTTTCCGTATTCGGCGGTATTTTCCCTGCCAAGGAGGAAATTTAGAGCTTTTGTCGCATGCCTTCTCTAGTTTTTCCCACAGCTTTTCAGTGCAAAATAAAAATACTTTCCAGTTATGTTCAAATTCCTCAAAGTCAGATGCATTATCCATATCCTGGATTGATCGAGCAGCTGCTCTCAATTCTGCTTTCGAGTGTTTCAACGGATCTTCCATGTGTTTTCCTTGTACCTTTCTATTGGGCAAGCTAGCTGAAGCATAGGAATTTCGGGCTACGCAGGCGTGGCAACTCCTACGGAACCTCGTCGCTACTCATCAAGGTGAGCTACGAAGGCCTGCTTCCGTGCAGTTTAGTTGATCGAATGAAGAGTCTGACCGAATGGCGGGAAGCCTCGCGACAGCGCTTGAGCGAAGCCGAGTAGCGGGCCTGGCGTGCGAGTCTGTCTATAATGCCCTGACAAAATAAGGGTATCCCCGATGGACAAGGATGAATTTTCCGCTGCCGTTGAGGCAGGCGAACCGCTGATTGAGCAGTCGATGGAAGCTCTCAAACGGTACTGGGAGGCGAGGGACTGTGGCGCGCCGGCTGAGGAAGTAGAGCGGCTGCGGCTCCATTCCGAGTCCTTGGCCCAGGCGGTTTCTGACTACCAGCTTCGCACCGTCTCCAAGCTGATGGGCAACAAATTACCCCCTACGCACTAGCGCGCCCCGCTTGTCGGCAGTTGCCGGCCTCATTGCAGGCCACTACCATACTGTTCATTCATACAGTATGGAGGCCCACCAGTGAACACCGCCCTTGACTTCGAAATCGACGACATGCCCCAGCTCAGCCTGGACGATCTGATGCAAATCCGTGCGCCCTGGACTTACCTGGTCAAGATAGAGGGTGAGAGCATGCAGGGTATTGGGATGTATTCCGGCGACCTACTGGTCGTTGATCGAAGCGTCGAGGCCAAGCACGGCGACATCGTGATAGCGGCGGTCAACGGTGAGCCGACCTGTAAGCGTATGTGCCGTGAGCAAGGTGTGCTTGTCCTGCGGTCGGAGAATCCAAAGTACCCGTCGCGGTACATCATGGAGGGGGATACGTTCGAGGTGTGGGGTGTGGTTCGGTTCAGCGTCCGGGATCATTCGCCTAACTGAGGTAGCACCATGTCGGCCCAGGCCTGCATCATTTCTCTACGCTGCTCGAGATAAGTGGCATGGTTGTACACGTCACGGATTGAGCTGCTGTCCGCGTGGGCCAGCTGGCGCTCAATCCAGTCCTTGTTGTAGCCGCGGCTGTTCATCTCTGTGGAAAATAGGTGGCGGAAACCATGGGGAGACTGCCGGCCGGTGTAGCCGCACTTGTCCAGAAGATTGACTGCATAGTTGATGCCGATCGGTCGAACGGCGTCGGTCCGATTAGGGAAGACGTACTTCATGCTGCCGGATATAGGCAGCATCGACCGCAGGATCTGCACCGCCTGGCGGGAGAGCGGCACCACATGATCTCGACGCATCTTCATCTTGCTGGCTGGAATCGACCAGGTTGCCGTATCCAGATCGATCTCCGACCACTCCGCCTTGCGCACCTCTGCTGGTCGGCAGGCAGTGAGGATCAACAGCTTGGTGGCGCATTGCAGTTGCAGGCCTGACTGGCTTTCCTCAATGGATTTGATGATGGTCGGCATTTCTGAAAAGGCCAGGAACGGCCGGTTCTTGTGCGGAGCCATCTTCTCGGTGACTGCATGCATCTCAGCGGTGGGATTGATTTCAATCATGCCGATGGCCACGGCATACCTGAACACCTGACCTAGCCACTGTCGCGTCTTGACGGCGGTAGTGATGGATCCCCTCCGTTCAATCCGGCGAATAAGCGTGATCACATCGGCACGCTTGATGCTGTCTATCTGGCGCTGACCGAAAACGGGTAGGGCGTCCAATTCCATGGCATTGGATATCACCTTCACCGTGGAATCCGTCAGTCCTCCTCTCCTGAACTCCAGCCACTCCTCATAGACGCGGCGGAATGTCCTCTCCTGAGCGCCCAGGCGCTTGACCTTCTTCTCCCTTCTTGATTCGCGCGGGTCAATCCCCTGCGCAACCTCTTCGCGCGCTTCATCCCTCCGCGCACGCGCTTCCTTCAAGCCGATCTCTGGATAAGTTCCAAGCGAAATCCTGGCCTGCTTGCCGAGCCAGGTGAACCTGAAGTGCCAGCTTTTCACCCCGGTATCAGCGATGTACAGCGAGAGACCCAGCGAGTCCGCCAGGGTGTAGCCCTTTTCTCGGGGTTTGGCCTGCCTGGCCGCAGTGTCCGTGAGCGCCACTAGTACATTGCCTCTTGATGATGTTTGGATGTACTGGATGATGTACTACGTTTTTGGGATTGGGAAGGTATAGCGTGGTACGAGGCGATACCCCTATGGCGCCGTTATTGGGGCGCCATGGCTGGCTGCGGTATCGCTCGGTTTTCGGCGGGAATCCACTGTGGAATCTTTGAAGATTTCCACGCAGTCAAACTCTGTCTGAATCAATAATGCGCGCAGTTTACCAGCATGCCCATCACAAGGCTTGCAGTCGTTCATGCAGCCGCCCGGTGGCGACCAATTCCAGAAACTCATCGCCCAGGCGTTGGCTTTCATCGATGGCCTTGTACCAGTAGCGCTTGCGCGCCGGTGCATCGCCCATGAAGCGCTTGAAGTCGTTTCGATCGGGCAGCTTCCCGTGAGGCAGGGTTGCCAGGTAGGCCGGCGAGGGCGCCAGCAGCAGTACGTTCTGCAGGCGCCTGGCATCGCCCTTGCGCCACGGCAGGGCCTTGTCGAACCAGCCAGGGACGACCTTGTCGGTGAAGTGCGGGTAGACCACCAGGTCATCGCCCCCGTAGGGCAGGTCAAGGTGGTAGTCCAGCAGCCCGCCATCGCGGTACATACCGGAGCCGGCTCCAGGTATGTCCCGTACTCCCTCCATGACCATGGGGATCGAACCCGAGGCAAGCAGGGCATGACGCAGGTTAGCCAGGTCCAGCGGCAGGCAGCGCGTCGGGAAATCCGTCAGGGCATCAAGCGGTGGCTGGCTGCGGCTGTCGTGCAGAATCACGCGCTCGAAATGTCGGGCCAGGCGAGATCTGCCCAGCAGGTTGCTGGCGATCACCGAGCCAAGGCCCATACCCAGTCGGCCGCGATGATCGTGAGCGAGCTGGCCATGGCTTTTGACGACCAAGATGTTCAACCGGTACGCCGGGTTCGCCAGCACCTGGCCGTCACGACCCTGCAACAGGTCATCGAGCATGCGTTGGCAACTGCGCGTGATCTGGGCCGGGGTGACGCCTTTTGCAAAATCCTGCTCGGTATAGAGCACCCCCAGCCGCCGCAACCCGGCAACCGGGTCGTCAAGGCAGGCGCTTGCAAAGCGCCAGGCGCCAATCGATGCGCCGATCAGCGCGCGCGGGCGAGGGGCCGATGGCAGGAACTGGCCGAACAGCGCCAGGTCCAGGCCCTGAATGCCCAACGGTTTCGGCCCCCCTGCTGCACCTGGGAGCACGCCGACGTCGACAGCCTGCAGCCCGCGCTCTCTGATTTGGCGCAAGGCGCGATGGCCAGCCTTCAGGGTAAGGGCGGGGTACTTGACGTGTATGGCGCTCATGGTGGTCCTCTGCGGCGACGGGCGCAGCATTATAGAGTGATGCAGCAGTTCGAGGCGTGTCCGGGTGTCTGCCGGCTGCGCTATCATGCGGCCAGCTGTTTTCAGGTTGAGTTAAGGACTGCTGGTTAATGTTGATTGCGTAGACAACGTGTACAGCATTATGGAGAAACGAACGATGAAAACCTTGACTGCACTGTTCACCGCCGCTGCCCTGTCGTTGGGTGCCACTGCTGCATTCGCCAAGGATGTGCAGCCTGACGAAGTGGTCAAACTGGTCAACGACAAGACCATCAAGTCCCTGGATGAACTCAAGAAGGCCGCGATTGCCAAGCACCCGGGTTCCACCGTCAAGGACTCGGAACTTGAAGACGAATACGGCCGCTACGTGTACAAGGTCGAACTGCGCGATCCCCAGAATGTGGAGTGGGACGTGGCCTTCGATGCCAAGACCGGTGAACTGCTGAAGGATGAGCGAGACAACTGATGAACCCACCACCACGGGCAGCGCGCTATCTGGCCCTCGCCCTGCTGGCCGCGTGCTCGCTGGCCGCTGCCCGTGACCTGGACCAGGATGAGGCACTGGCTTTGCGCCAGAAGGGCGTGATTCTACCGCTAGAACACCTGCTGGAGACGGCCATGGCCCGTCACCCAGGCGCGCGTTTGCTGGAGGCAGAGCTTGAAGAAGACGACGACCGCTATGAGTACGAGGTCGAGTTGCTGACGGTTGACGGCGTAGTACGGGAAATCAAGCTCGATGCTGCTACTGGCGCCCTGCTCAAAGATGAGGAAGATGACTGAATGCGCTTGTTGCTTGTCGAGGATAACGTCCCGTTGGCAGACGAACTCACCACGGCGCTGCAGCGTCAGGGGTACGCCGTCGACTGGCTGGCCGATGGCCGTGATGCGGTCTATCAGGGCCAGTGCGAACCGTACGACCTGATCATCCTGGACCTTGGTCTGCCAGGGTTGCCTGGCCTCGAAGTCCTGGCGCAGTGGCGTGCAGGCGGTCTACTGACACCCGTACTCATCCTGACGGCACGTGGTTCCTGGGCCGAGCGCATCGAAGGCCTGAAGACCGGCGCCGACGATTACCTCAGCAAACCTTTTCACCCCGAAGAATTGCAATTACGCATCCAGGCGCTGCTGCGCCGCGCGCGTGGGCTTGCCAACCAGCCAAAGCTCGAAGCTGCCGGCTTGCATCTGGACGAGCGTCGCCAATGCGTGAGTCGCGAGGGCGTCGATATTCAGCTCACGGCTGCAGAATTTCGCCTGTTGCGCTATTTCATGTTGCATCCCCAGCAGATCTTGTCCAAAAGCCACCTGGCTGAGCACCTCTACGATGGCGAGACCGAGCGCGACTCCAACGTGCTCGAGGTTCACGTCAACCACTTGCGCCGCAAGCTTGGCCGTACGGTGATCGAGACACGGCGCGGCCAGGGCTACCTATACGCCGGGAGCGCTGCGTGAAGTCGATCCAGGCGCGGCTCAGCCTGGGCCTGATTGCCGTGCTGGTGGTAGTCGGGGTGGTACTGGCGCAGCTGACGCTATGGCTGTTCGAAGCCGGGTTGCAACGCTACCTGGAAAACGGCCTGCGCAACGAAAGCGAGAACCTGCTGGTAGCACTGGTGCGCGGGCCTGCAGGCATGCAGCTCGACGAGCAACGCATCTCGGCGGCTTATCAGCGGCCGTTTTCTGGCTACTACTTTCGCATCGACTTTGCCCAAGGCACTTGGCGTTCACGCTCCTTGTGGGACATGAACCTGCCCAAACCGTCGGCCCCTGGTCTGTCGGACCAGCACGAGCTTGGTCCTGAGGGGCAGGAGTTGCTGACGCTGCGTGCTGATTACCGGCGCCTGGGGCAGGATATATCCATCAGTGTCGCCCAAGATTACTCGCCTGTCCGCCAAGGCTTCCGGCGCCTTCAGCAAATTGGGCTGGGCATGGGCCTGGTCGCGCTGGCCCTGGTGCTGGTGCTTCAGCGCATGACCGTCACCCGCTCGCTGCGCCCACTGGAGCGGGCTCGACAGCAAATCGCCCAGTTGCAGCAGGGTCAGCGCTCCCAACTCGATGCCCAAGTACCCAGTGAGCTGGTGCCGTTGGTTGGCCAGATCAACCATTTACTCAGCCATACCGAAGACAGCCTGCGACGCTCGCGCAATGCACTGGGCAACCTGGGCCATGCCCTGAAAACACCCCTGGCGGTACTGCTTAGCCTGGCGTCCAACGAGCGCCTGCAGGGCTTGCCTGAGGTGCGTGCACAGATGCGCGAGCAGTTGCAGCAGATCGAGCAGCGCCTGGCCCGCGAGCTCAACCGCGCACGCCTGGCAGGCGATGCGTTGCCAGGTGCGCAATTTGCCTGTGATGAGGAGTTGCCAGGGTTGCTGAGCACCTTGGGCATGATCCATGGCGAGGGCCTGGTGCTGAGCCATGCCGTGCCATCTGGCCTGCTGCTGCCCTGGGATCGCGAAGACATGCTGGAACTGCTGGGCAACCTGCTGGATAACGCCTGCAAATGGGCGGACAGTGAGGTGCACCTGGGCATCGCAACCTCCGAGGACCATTACCAGCTGTGGGTCGACGACGACGGCCCTGGCATCCCCTATCAGCAACGTGTGCAAGTGCTCGAACGGGGTTCTCGCCTTGACGAGGAAGTCGATGGGCACGGTCTGGGGCTGGGCATCGTGCGTGACATCGTCCAGGCCTGGGGTGGGCAGCTGCAACTGCTAGAAAGCCCGATGGGCGGATTGCGTGTGAATATCCAATTGCCGCGCCGTAGCCTGTGACCAGCGCTGAGTCCCACAGCGCGGCCCGGTTCCCACTTCCCAGCAGGCAAACAGCTGTACTGCAAAAAAAATGCACCACTGCCACATTTTTTTGAATTAGCCCAAATCGACGTCGCTCGGCAGAATCGCTCCTCGTAGCCTTCGCTCGCCGGCGTCCAAGACAACTGTCAATACCGCGCACCACTGGCCAAGGCTTACGGTTCCTCTTTCGTCCAGACCTATACAGAACCCGAAACGACATGCCTGCCTCGCGTACCGAACGTCTTCTGCAGTGGCTATTACCCGCTCCCATGAACATCCCTCCCACCCAATGGCTGCGTGCCGGTGTCGGCGCATTGGTCGGCCTGTTCCTGGCAGGCTGGCTCACGAGCCTGGCTTATGGCCCGGATATCGCCTTGCACCTGCTCGGGCCGTTGGCAGCCTCGGCGGTGCTGGTGTTCGCCGTTCATTCAGGCCCCCTGGCACAGCCTTGGCCAGTGCTTGGCAGCTATGCCTTGGCCGGCATCGTTGGCTTGGCGATGCGGGACGGTTTTGGTCCCGGGCTTTGGGTCGCTGCCGCCGCCCTGGGTATGTCCATCCTGGTGATGTGCTTGCTGCGCTGCCTGCACCCGCCCGGTGGCGCAGTGGCGGTCAGTGCGGTTCTGGCCGACCCAGGGCTGACCGCCCTGGGTGACCATCTGCTGGAGCCGGTACTGCTCAACGCGCTGATTCTCGTCGCGGTGGCCATCGTCTATAACCGCTTGACCGGTGTGCGCTACCCCAAAGGCGCTGCACCGCGTAAGGATTTGCACCACACTCACGACCCGCTGCCAAGTGAGCGCGTCGGCATCCGCAGTGAAGACCTGGATCAGGCGTTGGAAGAGTTGGGCGAGTTCGTCGACGTAACCCGTGACGAGTTGGAGCGCATCATTCTCGCCACCGAGCAGCACGCCCTGCAGCGCAGCCTAGGGGGCATCACGGCGGCGTCGGTGATGTCGAAGGACGTACAGTTCGTCAGCCCTGACACCACCTTGCAGCAAGCCTGGAAGCTGCTCGACAGCCATCATGTCAAGACCCTGCCGGTGGTGCAGGACGGCGCATTGGTGGGGATCGTCAGCCTGAGCGACCTGGTAGGCCCAGCGATGCAGCAGGCGCGTTTGAGCTGGCGGGGGCTGTTCGGGCGCAAGCCCGTGCGCATGGCGCAGGTGATGAGCCGCCGGGTCGTCAGTGTCAGCAGCCAACACCCGTTGGAGCGCCTGCTGCCGCTGCTGTGCGAGCAGGGGCTGCACTGCCTGCCGGTGCTCGACGGCGACGTGCTGGTAGGGGTGGTCACCCAGACCGACCTGATCGCCGGGCTCAAGCGCCAGTTGCTCAGCAGCGCCAATGCCTCAGAGCGTCGGATCCCAGCGTTGTGACCAGTCGCTGGCCTCGGCTGCGATAAGCCGGCGCAGGATGCCAAGGGCCTGTTGCAACGCGTCGCTGTCACGCTCGCGGGCGTAGACCAGAAAAGTGGGGTAGGTAAATTCCGGCGCGTGCGGTACGCGCTCGAAGACGCCACTGTCCAGGTAAGCCTGCACCACTCGCGTGCGAAAATAGCCGCTCCCGCCCTTGTCGAGGATGAACTGCAAGGCAAGCGGCCCCAGGTTAAAGCGCAGTGCGGCGCGGGCGCAGTCGGGCAGGGCGGCGTCATGTTGCCGGCGGAACGCCTCACCCCAGTCGATGTAGATGTACGGCTCCGGCCGCTCGACCCGCCGGATCCGCACCAGCTTTTCTTCCATCAGCTGCTCCACCTGCAAGCCCGGCCCGTAGATCGGCTGGTACACCAGCGCGGCGTCAAGTACGCCCATCTCCACCTTGCGCAGCAATGATTCGCCATCGCTCACTTCGCTGTGGATGCTCTGGCCAGGAAGCTCCTGGTACAGCGCAGTGACCCAGTCGAGCATCATCGGGTTGCCAAGGCTCACCTCGCCGCCAAGGTGCAGCACCTGCTGATAGCCCGGTGGCAGGGGCAGGTCGCGTCGTGCTGCCTCCCAAGTCTGCACCAGCTGGTTGGCATACCCGACGAAGGCTTCGCCGTGGCTGGTCAGGCGGGCGCCAGTCCGGCTTCTTGTGAACAGGGTGCAGCCCAGTTGCTGCTCGAGCCGCTGCAACCTGGCGGTGACTGCTGTCTGCGACACGCACAGGCGCTCTGCAGCCGCCACCAGGCTGCCACTGCGCACGACCTCCAGAAAAGTGCGGGCCTGATCGATGTCCATTGAGGTACTCACCGTAAAAACTGGTCGCTATTCTAGTGAGTTTATCGCCGCATTGAATGGCTTTTGCCCACGCTGCAAAAATGCAGGTCAGTTAGGCCATATCGCGCCTGGCGCCTGGGTGCAGGGCATCCATACTCAGCGTTCGCCCTTCAAGAACAACAACATCGGGTCAACTCACCATGAGCTATCAGCACAGTTACGCCCAATCCATTACCGACCCCGCCGCCTTCTGGGCAGAGCAGGCGCGCTCGGTGGCGTGGTACCGCGCACCCACCGTGGTTCTCGAGAACAATGCCGATGGCACTCACCGGTGGTTTCCTGACGCACGATTGAACAGTTGTTACCTGGCTCTGGATCACCAGATCGAGCAGGGTCGGGGAGATCAGTTGGCGCTGATTTACGATTCCCCGGTGACCGGCACCCAGCAGACGCTCTCCTACCTTCAGCTTCGCGAAGAAGTCGCGCGACTGGCCGGCCTGCTGCGCCAGCTTGGGGTACAAAAAGGCGATGGCGTCATCATCTACATGCCGATGGTGCCCCAGGCCGCCATGGCCATGTTGGCTTGCGCGCGCATCGGTGCTGTTCACTCGGTGGTATTCGGCGGGTTTGCGGCCAATGAGCTGGCATTGCGTATCGATGATGCGCGCCCGGTGTTGCTGCTAACCGCTTCCTGTGGGCTGGAGTTCGAGCGCGTCATCGAGTACAAGCCGTTGGTCGATCGCGCTCTGGAACTGGCCCAGCACCGCCCGCGCAACGTGTTGGTCTGGCAACGGCCCCATGCGCAAGCGCCGTTGCAGGCAGGCCGAGACCTGGATTGGGCTCAGGCTGTCGTCGATGCTCAGCCAGTGGCGCCTGTGGAGCTGGATGCGGCAGACCCGCTGTACATCATGTACACCTCAGGAACCACCGGTAAACCCAAAGGCATCGTTCGCGAGAATGGCGGTAATGCCGTTGCGCTGCACTATGCCATGCGCACCGTCTACGGCATGCAGCCAGGCGATGTCTGGTGGGGTATCTCCGACGTGGGCTGGGTGGTGGGGCACTCGTTGATCGTGTATGGGCCGCTGATGTGCGGCTGCACGAGCGTCTTCTACGAAGGCAAGCCCATCCGCACGCCGGATGCTTCTGCCTACTGGCGCGTAGTGGAGCAGTACAAGGTCAATGCGCTGTTCTGTGCGCCCACAGCCATGCGTGCCATCCGCAAGGAGGACCCTGACGCCGAACTGCTGCGCAAGCATGACCTGAGTTCACTGCGCCAGTTGTTCCTGGCAGGCGAAAAACTCGATTCCAGTACCCATCAATGGCTGGAACGGGTAAGCGGCAAGCCGGTGCATGATCACTGGTGGCAGACCGAGACCGGCTGGCCGGTGACTGCGCCCTGCGTGGGGCTCGAGGGGAGCGCGGCAAGAGCAGGGTCGAGCAATCGTGCGGTGCCTGGGTACCACGTGCAGGTGCTGGATGACGAAGGGCATCTGGCCGGCCCCAATCACCAGGGCGCAATCGTCATCGCCCTGCCGTTGCCGCCAGGCTGCAGCCAGACGTTGTGGGGCGATCACTCGCGCTATGTCCAGGCCTACTTGAGCACGTACCCTGGCTACTATCACACAGGTGACGGCGGGTATCTCGATGAAGACGGGTTCGTCTACATCATGGGTCGCACGGACGATGTGATCAACGTTTCCGGGCATCGTCTTTCTACAGGTGAGATGGAGGATCTAGTCGCGCGTCATGCTGCTGTCGCCGAGTGTGCAGTGATCGGCGTTCACGATGACATCAAAGGGCAGGTGCCATTGGCATTGGTGGTGCTCAAGGACGGCGCCGGCATCGTTGAATCGCAGCTGCTGGTCGATCTCGTGGCCAGCGTACGCGAGGAGATTGGCGCCTTGGCCTGCTTCAATCAAGTCCGATTGGTCAAGCGTCTGCCCAAGACCCGATCTGGCAAGATTCTTCGCGCGGTGCTGCGCAAGATCGCCGATGGTCAAGCGTACACGCCGCCTTCTACAGTGGACGATCCGGCAGTGCTCCAAGAAATCGAAGCGGTGCTGTCAGGGCTTGCGCGGGCAAGCTGAGAAGGCAAATCCGACCCTGCTCAGCCTTCGGCGCCTGCGGGGCCCATTTGCTGTAGCTGGCCAAGGCGACTGCGGGTGCGCATCAGGTCTGGCAGCGATCCCTCGAGACTTTCCGCCAGCGGGCGCGAGCCAATGAGGGTCAGTTGCCGATCCTGGTCGTAGAGCACGTCCACCACGTTGACGAAACGCTGCTGGGCAGCAAGCGAACACGCCTCCAAACCGTCCAGGCCCTCGATGATCCAGTGCGAGTATTGCCGAGCCAATGCCAGATAATCGATCACGGCTGTAGGCTGCTCGCACAGGTCTTCGAAGGTGAACCTGATCTGGTCGCCTTCAGCGCCCTGCACGCGTAGCAGGCGGTTGTTGACCATGAGGGTATCGCCTTGGCCCTTGGGGATGTGCAGGGACTGGCGCTGCGCACCGGTCCCGGGCCAGACATAACGGCCCTGCGTAAAACGTTGCAGCGCCCGGTTGACCGGCAGGCTGCGAAAATCCGTTTCACCGCCGACTTCCTTGATGACCATGCAACGGTTGATCAGGTCGATCACAGGCTGGAACCGCTGATGGTAAAGCGGATTGGGCAACAGCCCCTCAGGTGCGTAGTTGCTGGTGAGCACCAGCAACGTGCCCCGTGCGAACAGGGCCTCGAACAATCGAGTCAGTAGCATGGCATCACCAATGTCATGCACATGAAATTCGTCGAAGCACAGGATGTCGTTTTGTTCGGTCAACTCGTCGAGCGTGATGCCAATGGCATTGCCCGTCGCTTGGTGGCGGTGCACGCCGTGATGCAGGCGGGCAAAGAAGTCGTGGAAGTGCCAGCGCAGTTTCGATGGGTTGGGCACCCATTGAAAAAAGCTGTCGAGTAACCAGCTTTTACCCCGACCGACCGGGCCATATAGGTACACGCCCGTCGCTTGCCCCGTCCTGTGCCGTTCAACCTGCTGGGACAGGCAGATGATGGCCTGACGTTGGCTCTCGCTAAGCGTGAAGCCGCATCGACGCGCCTTGTCATCGAAGGCGGCAGCCAAATCGTTGCTCGGCGCCACTGCACGATGACGAAGGCGCTTGCCAAGGTGGCGCAGCGGGGCAGGTAACCAGGCGGGCAATGGCTCGTTTCCTTGTAACAGACGGTAGCGAGGATCTTGCACCAGCCTGGGCTGTGTGACCAATCGAGAAAGTGACATCGACTGATCGCTTGCTGCGATAGGTCACAGCCTACGGGCAGCTCATGCTTTGAGTTGCAGCTGACTCTCGATCATGTATTTCACGGCCAACCGGCGCTCCTTGAGGCGACGAAGGTCGTCGTCCTCGAAATTGCCTGCCGAGATGGATTCGGCGGCCAGCACCTGGTTATCGATGTCGACGTATTCGTCGAGCAAACGGTCCAGGTCCTTATCGGTCTGGCGACGTTGCTGAACGATTTCACGAGGGTAGTGCAGGTCTTGGTACAAATCGTGTGATACGGGCATGGCATCCTCCTTGGGGCATGACAGTGGCGATAACCATTGGAATGAAGGTTTGCGATTGCGTTGACGAGAAGGGGCAGGAATGCGACGAACGGTAGCGCTCAACCGCTGCTGAAGACTAACTCGCTGTTTTTTGGTAATTTTTTTATCAGAGGGCTTCCCAAACCCAAACATTGTTGATAAAGTGCCGCGCATTCCAAGACAACAACGCGTTGTCAGTTACTTGGAATCTTCAGAGCAGCTTCAGCTGCATCCGATACAGGGGCGTCGCCAAGCGGTAAGGCAGCAGGTTTTGATCCTGCCATGCGTTGGTTCGAATCCAGCCGCCCCTGCCATTTTTCTACATTTATTTTTCAGTGCATGGGCTACCAGCGCTGAATTCGTCGTTTCTGCGATTCGGGATTTTTTGGCGGGTGGCCTTTGATCGAGAGGCGCATCGTGTCATGCGCCTCCTCTCAAAGCCGCGCGGGGCGGACCATGGTGCTCTGCGTCAGGTCGCTGTACCCAGCATCTCGTTCAGTGCCCTGGCGAGTTCGTCAGCTTGTACTGGCTTTTGAATGACCAGGCTGTCGGGCAGGTCCAGCCCTTGGAGCTCTGCATAACCCGTCAGGAACACCACGCGCAGCTTGGGGTAGCGCTCTCTCGCCGCCATGGCCAGCTGAGCGCCATTGAACTCAGGCATGGCGAAATCGGTAAGAAGCAAGTCGATATCATCGTCCAGCAGTGCCAGTGCCTGCTCCCCACTGTGTGCCTGGCGAACCTGATACCCATATTGGCGCAGGACATCGCCCAGCATGTCGCGCACCAGATGGTCGTCATCCACCAGCAGCACGTTACGGTTGTAACCGCTTTCGGTGATGGTATGGGTCAATGGCAGCGGTTCCGGTTCGCTCGCGACCTGGTCCTTCACCGCAGGCAAATAGACGGCCACTTCGGTACCGCTGCCCGGTGCGGTATCAATGCGCACACCGCCGCCCGACTGCTTGGCAAACCCGAAGACCTGCGCCAGGCCCAGGCCAGAGCCCTTGCCGATATCCTTGGTGGTGAAGAACGGTTCAAAGACCTTGGCCAGTACCTCTTCGCTCATGCCGCACCCCGTGTCACGGATGCTCATCATGACGTACTCGCCGGGGTCCGGATCTTCCGGGCGGCGTGGCAAGTCGTCAATGCGCGTATTGCGCGTGGACAGGGTCAATTGCCCACCCTCCGGCATGGCATCGCGGGCGTTGATCGCAAGGTTCAGGATGATCATCTCGGTCTGGGTCGGGTCTGTAAGCGCCTGCCAGAGCGATTTGTCCAGATCCAGGCGTACGGAGACATTGCCGCCCAGGGTGCGGCGTAGCAGTTCTTCGAGGCCATCAAGCGTGCGGTTCAGGTTCAGCGGCACAGGTTCGAGCCGTTGGCGCCTGGAAAATGCCAGCAACTGCGAGGTCAGCTTGGCTCCGCGTTCACCCGCTTCCCTGATATGGGTAAGCCGGGTTCGTGCCTTCTCGACATCGGCCTTTACCAGGTCGCGCTCCAGAAAGCTCGCCCCGGTCAGGATCACGGTCAGCAAGTTGTTGAAGTCGTGGGCCACGCCCGCGGTAAGCTGGCCCACCGCCTCCAGACGCTGCATCTGTTGCAGGGCGGCCTCGATACGCTCACGCTCGCTGATTTGTTCACGCAGACGGGCGTTGGCTTCAGCCAAGCCCATTGCAGTTTCACGTTCGCTGGTAATGTCCCGCGCGACTACGTAGAGCAGGGTGTCTTCGGGTACCACGACCCATGACAGCCAGCGCTGCTGGCCGCCTGCGTGGAGAATCCGGCCCACGAAACGGGCACTGGTGCGTCCATGGGCCAGCGACGCCAGTTCGGTCAGCAGCAGTTCCTGATCCGGCTCCGGCAACAGGTGCAGCAACGAAGACTGGCTCAGGCGCTCCCGCGAAAGGCCCAGGCTGGCTTCCCAGGCCGGGTTGAGCGCCACCGGTGTCAAGTCGTGGTTGAGCACGGCCAGCAGGTCCTGGGAGAGCTCCCAGGCACGATCGCGCTCACGGGTACGTCGCTCGACACGCTCGCCGAGCATTTCATTGAGTTGGCGCAATGCCTGAGTGGCCACGCGCTGGGTGTGAACATCCTGAAGAACGCCTGAAAAACGTACGCACTTGCCGTCGACGAACTGGCTCTGGCCACTGCTCAGCACCCACCGGGGCTCCTGGCCATCGGGCGGCACGATGCGAAATTCCATGCGATAGTTGCCGCCACTGTCCGGAAGCATGGCCAGGTTGACAGCTTTGCGAACCATCTCGACGTCGTCTGGATAGATGCCAGCGTAGAACACCTCCAGGCTCATCTCGGTGTCCAGCGGCAGGCCAAACAACGCCTTGCAGCGTTCATCCCACGCCAGCAACCCCTCCTGAGGTCTCAAGTCCCAGGTCCCCATGCCCGCAGCGGTGATAGCGATGCGCGCGCGGGCTTCTACCTCAGCCAAGGCCTCCTCGGCACGGCGTCTGCGCTGGCGCTCCTGCACCTCGGTGAGAGCACGGCGCACGGCTTTGGGCAGCAGCGGCAGGTTTTTCTTGAGCACGTAATCGGTGGCGCCCAGGCGGATCATCTCTACCGCATGTTCCTCTCCGTAGATACCAGAGAGGAAAATGAAGGGCACATCAGGGGCCAGGCGCTGGGCGATCGAAAGCACTTCGGTGCCCGATGAGCCCGGCAGTACGCAATCACACAGAATCAGGTCATAGCGCCCTTCGCGAAGGGCATGCTCGACGCCGTTGTGATCGAAGACCAGGTGAGACTGGATGCGCAGCCCGCTACGCTCGAGGCGCATCAGGGTGAGCTCGGCGTCCATCGAGCTGTCTTCGACCATCAGTAGGTTCAGCGGGGTAGACTGCATCGTGGTGCAGGCCTCAGTTGCCGCGACGGTTCAAGCGCAACGAGCCGGGTGGTGGCTCGTTGAGTACTGCCCAAAAGATGCCCAGGTCGGAAATGGCGGCAACGAATTCCTTGAACTCGACGGGTTTGACCACGTAGGCGTTGACGCCCAGTTCGTACGCGCGCAGCAGGTCGGGTTCTTCGCGGGACGAAGTCAGCATCACGGTCGGAATACTGCGCAGCTCCGGGGAGGCACGCAGCGCCTTGAGTACTTCCAGCCCATCGACTTTCGGCAGCTTGAGGTCGAGCAAGATCACGGCAGGGTTGCCGTCGTCGCGGTCAGCGTAGGCCTCGCGGCGCAACAGGTAATCCAGGGCATCTGCGCCGTCACGCAGCACGATGACTTCGTTGGCCAACTGGCTACGTTCCAGGGCCAGGAGCGTCAGCTCCAGGTCTCGAGGGTTGTCCTCGACCAGCAGGATGGGTTTTAGCATGGTAAGTGCGGTGCCTCAGTGCGTCGCGGATGGGCGCGGTAATGTGAAATGAAAACTGGCGCCTTTGTCGATCTGGCCTTCGGCCCAGACACGGCCATCGTGCCTTTCAATGATGCGGCGAACACTGGCCAGGCCGATGCCCGTACCTTCGAAATCCTCCATGCGATGCAAACGCTGGAAGACGCCGAACAGCTTGTTGGCATAGGCCATGTCGAAGCCCACGCCATTATCCCGGACACAGACCTCGGTCTCGGTTGGATGCTGCACTGCGGTGATCTCGATACGGGCAGGTGTACGTCCACGGGTGTATTTGATGGCATTGGCCACCAGGTTGTTCAATGCCAGGTTGATGAATGCCGGGTCACCGTAGGCGCGGGGCAGCTGCGCGACGTCCCAGATGATCTCACGCCCGGCGTAGTCGGGTGCCAGTTCGGCGCGAATGGCTTCGACCAGCGCGTTGAGGTCCACGTCCGACATCCGCAGGGCAGAGCGACCCATTTGCGAGAAATGTAGCAAATTGTCGACCAGGTTGCCGGCAAAATGAGCAGCCTCGCCGATGTGTTGCAAGAACCGCTTGCCACGTTCACTCAGACCGGCGCCTTCCATTTCGCCGAGCAACTCCGTATAGCCCGCGATGTGGCGCAGGGGCGCACGCAGGTCGTGGGAAACACTGTACGAGAAGGCCTCGAGCTCCTTGTTGGAGCGGCGCAATTCGTTGGCCATCTGCGCCAGCTCTTCAGCCTTGCGCAGCACGATACCCAAGACCGCAGTACGCAACTCCATGACGCCATCGATGACCAGCGGGTCCCACGGTGCGCAATAGCCATGCAGTTGCTCCTGCCAGCGTTCGAAACTATGGCGAGGTGCGAGGTTGCCTAGCGGTGCGACTTCCTTGGTGGGCTGCCCAGCCCATTGGACGGTGCGCACCTGCTCAGGCCGGAACCACAGCAGGTAGTGCGAGTGAATTTTAGAGATGGCCACTGCCAGCACGCCGCCGGCATGCTCGGCCAGTTCGGGCAGCTCGCTGACGTCACGGCGTACATTATCCGTCTGGAATACATCCTCACCTTGGCGGGCCAGCCAATGTACCAGCGCGTTGACCTGCGCCTCTGGCGGGGTGATGCCGACCCGCTCGCAGTACTCGGCTGAAATGATCGCAGCGCCTTGGGCGCCTGCAAAGGCCATGAGTACATCGGGCAAGGCGCGCAGGCCTTCGCTGACACTGTCATGGTCGGCCATGGACGAAATCATCCGCACGATGTACTGGCGAAGTTCCAGTAACTGACGGGTGCTGGCGTGGGCTTCACGGGATTCGATCTGCAACGACAGTACGCTGGCCAGCAGCTCGCAGGCGGTACGCGTGCGCAGAGCCACTGGTCTGGGTTGTGCATGATGGCACGAAATGAGCCCCCACAGCTGGCCATCCACCACGATGGACAAGGACATCGATGCCAGCGTATCCATGTTGCGCATGTATTGCAGGTGCACGGGCGATACGCTACGCAGGCTTGTGAAGCTCATGTCCAGCGGGTTGCCAGTGACTGGGTTGAGCGGCGGTAACAAGGGTGACGACTGATAATTGGCATCTTCGATGACGCGGATGCGGTTGACCCGATAGAGCTCACGCGCCTGACGCGGTATATCCGAGGCAGGGAAGCACAGGCCCAGGAAGCTGGGATAACCCGGGTCGGCAACCTCGGCCAGGACCTCACCGTTGCCATGGGCGTCGAAGCGATAGGCCTTGACCCGTCCGAAGCCGGTCACACGCTTGAGCTGAACCACGGTCTGCTGCAGCAATTCCTCCAGGCTACCCGCTAGGTGCAGGCTGCTGACGAAGGCGCGCACCAACGGGTAGTAATCACCCTGGGCAGTCAGGTCCTCGGGGACTCTGGGTGGCTCGAGCTCGACGATCAGCACACCGTCATGCCTGTGTGCCAGCAGATGAAGCTCCTCTCGGTAAGGTGCCCTGTCGTGCAAGCGCACATCACCGATATGGAATGGAAAGGCTTCGTCTTTGGGCAGCCGCGCCAGGTGCTGGCGCATGTCGAAGCCAGCCTGGACGATCTCGTCGAAGCTGCAACCGAGCAATGTTTCGGCAGGCCTGCCCAGCCACTGCACGATGTTTTCACTGACCTGCAGGATGTGCAGATGCTCGGGATCGAGCACCAGGACAAACCCGTGAGGCTGGATGCTACCCGGCACTTGAATGGGCTCCTGAGCGCAGCGTTCGATCGCCTGGGCAAGTGTTTGGTCGGTAGTCATCGAAGAAAACGCTCCTGTCGTTTGGGACCTGCATGCCGCATGGGTCTGGGGCAGGATGGTGGCGATACACCCTATCAGAATATCGCTAGGCCTGCCTTGCTTTGGCGGTCAAAACGCATCTCGCATGTAAGCTGCCAAGCACTTTCAGGTATTGCCACAGCCGTTAGTGCTTTTTTGCTAATACCAAAAAACAGGCGTGTCGAACGGTTTGAGGGTAAGCCCGCTGCTAATCTTGAAAACAGTGTGAATGACAGGGACGCTGACGTGAACAAGCACGCGTTTGCCGCGCTCTTGGGCCTGCTGCCGCTGGGCAGTGCTCTGGCGGCAGATTTTCTGGTCGAAGTGAGGGTGTTGGTAGAGCGCGGTTGCATGCTCGTCAACCCTGCCCGGGAGGCGGGTGCACAAGCACTCGGGCGCATCGACTTTGGCGCAGTGTCACGATTGGATGGGCCGCAGGCCCCTCGAAGTGGGACGCTGTTGGGGCCCTCTGTACCCCGCCTGGCGTGTAATCCGGACACGCCTTACCAGGTACGTGTGGACGCCGGCCAGCATGGTGGGAGCGGGGCCGTGCGGTTCCTGGCTATCTCAGGCTCCGGTGCCAGACCCATTCCCTACCGGCTGTACCGGGATGCCGCCGGACGCCAGCCGTTGATGGTCGATGAGCCACAGTCATCGCGGGTCCCTGGCAGCGGCCAGGTCGACCTGCCGTTGTACGCGAGGCTGGACAAGCTGGCCTGGGCCCCTGAGACAGGGCGGTATACCGACCTGCTCAAAGTGACGGTCACCTGGTAGGTAAACCCATGCACAAGGATGTGAAGCTGTGAACCGATCATCAATGCTGCTGCTGACGCTCGGCCCGTTGCTCATACCGGGCGGCGCGGCGCATGGCACCACCACCGGCTTCATCCAGGCGCAACTGATCATCAGTGCTGCTTGCCAGATCAGTAGTGATGAAACGCAACCTGCGACACTGGCCAACCCTGGATTGATGGATTTCGGTGCCCGCGGCCCCAACTGGGAAGAACCTGTTCGCAGCCGGGTAGATGACGTTGGCACCCAAGGCCGCTTGCAGATCAGTTGTACGCCTGAGGTGCGTGCATTCAAGGTGAGTATCAACGCTGGCATGAACGGCGATGACGGAATACGTCGCCTGAGCAATGGGCGCGAACTGATCCCGTACCAACTGGCTGTCGATCCAGCGGGCCGCAGCCACTACCCGGTCGGCCAGGCTCGGCCCTTTGTCATCAACAGCACTCGGCAAATGCCTATTCCCATTTACGGCGTGCTGGTCGCACAGCCTCGTGCGCTACCCGCTGGCCTTTATCGCGACACCCTCAGAGTGACCCTGGACTGGTAACCCATCAAGGAGATATCGATGCGAACCCACCTCTCACGCTGTATCCTCGCCGGGCTGGGCATGGCGCTGGCTTCCCAGGCGCCGGCAGCCACCGTCACAGGTACCATCAACTCGACACTGACCCTGATTGCAGCTTGTCAGGTCAACGGCAGTTCTGGCACCTCAGGCCTGAATTTCGGCAGCCTCAACTTCGGTACTCAGGATGCCTTGTTCGGTACGGCCAACGCGCAGGTACTCGGCGGCAGCGGCGGGGCACTGAGCGTGCTGTGTTCCGCGGGCACGGTGCCCGCCATTCGGGTACGCGCAGGCGCCCACGATGGCCAGTCCACCGGTGGCACCCGTGCTCTGGCAGACGGCGCCGGCAATTTCGTTCCCTATGACTTCTATACCGATGCGGGGCGCACGCAGTTGCTGGCCATCGACGGCACGATCACATTGCCGACCAGCACCGGGGTAGCGCAAACCGTCAATCTCTATGGGCAAGCGCGTGGCAAGGCCGGGTTGCCTGCGGGTGTCTATACCGACACCGTCGCCGTCGAGCTGACGTTCTGAGACATGCGCGTCTGGCGTACAGGGAGCGTTGCCGGCTGTCTGCTGATGCTGGCTGGCCCGCTGGGTGCAGCCACCACCAGTACCTTTGCGGTGAACGCGCAGGTTGTCGCCGGTTGTCTGGTCACAGGGGGCGCCACGCAGTACGGCACCCTGAACTACGGTACGCAGTCGGCCTTGTCCACGGCCGTGTTGAGTACGGCATTGGGCGGTTCGAGCGTGTCGCTGCAATGCACGCCTGGGGTCGTGTTGAGCATGAGCCTGGATGCTGGCCAGAACGCCAACGCAGGCATGCGAAACCTCAAGCGTACGGGAGGCACGCAGGTAGTGCCCTACCAGTTGTACCAGGATGCTGCATTGGCGCAGGGCATCGGCATTGGGCAGAACGTGAACGTGAGTTATGCCGACCCTGCAGCTGTAAGGTTGCCTGTCTACGGAAGGCTTCAACTACCCGGAACGGTGCCTGCCGGCACCTATACCGACGTAGTCCAGGTGACATTGACCTGGTGACCGGTCGATTCGCCAACATACCGTCCCAGGGAGGGCTACATGAGAGCACGCAGCAAATGGATCCGGGCCTTGTTACTGCTGTGCAGCGTGGGTGGCCAGCCGGCGTTGGCTGCCACGTCCGTACTGATCTGGCCCATCGACCCTGTATTGGAAGCGGGGCAGAAGGCTGGGGCGCTGTGGCTGGAGAATCGCGGCACAGTGGCGGCAAGCCTTCAAGTGCGGGTGTTTGCCTGGCGTCAAGGCCGCTTCGAGGAGCAGTTCAGCGCGCAACGTGAAATCATCGGCAGCCCTCCGGTCGCCACTGTCGCACCCGGTCAGAAGCAACTCATTCGTCTGACCCGCACCGGTGCGGCACCCGCCGGCCAGGAACAGGCCTACCGCATCATCATCGATGAGATTCCGCCAGCAGTGCCAGTGGACAAGGCCGAGGCCGGCACCACGGCCGCGATTCGCCTGCAAATGCGCTACTCGGTGCCGCTATTCGTTTACGGGGAGGGCCTCTGGGGTCGCCCGGACCCGAACGGCGAGCGCAACGAGCAGGGGGTAGGCAAGCCGCAGCTGACCTGGCAGCCGGTCATGGTTCAGGGCAAGCCGTATATCGAGTTGCGAAACACTGGCCCTGTGCATGCACGCTTGACCGATGTGGTGGTGCAGCAAGGCAACCAGGCCAAGCCTGTTGCAGAAGGACTGCTGGGCTATGTATTGCCTGGGGCCAGCATGCGCTGGCCGGCGCCGCTGACCGTGGGTGCCGGGGGGATACTCAAGGGGCGGGTCAACGGCCAGGGTGAGGCGACCGTCATCAGCCAGGGCCGGTAAGTCACAGGCAAGTCACGGGGCCAGGGAGGGCCCGACAATGGTCAGGACCGATGCGTGAAGAGGTTCGCGACGAAGCGCCTGGGGTGTCTGGGGCTGGCCCTGGCCGGCTCAACCCTGGTGCTGGCGGACGACCTGCCGCCGCCCCCCACGGAGCTGTCGGCGGTTGCCGATGCCACCTTGTACCTGGACCTCACGGTGAACCAGATGCCTAAGGCTGAATTGGTGCCGGTGCAACAAAGAGCCGGGCGCCTTTACATAGACAGTGAGGTGCTGCGTGCAGCAGGCCTTGCGCTGCCCGGCGACCCCTTGGGCGACGTGGCGCTGGACGCCGTTGCGGGGATGCATGCCGAATATGACAGCCAGAATCAGCAACTGCTGCTGGATGTGCCCCCAGGCTGGTTGCCGGATCAGCAAGTCGGTGAGCGCACGCTTTACCCGCCTACCGATGCGCGCAGCAGCTTCGGTGCCGTGTTCAATTATGACCTGTACCTGAACGATACCGACGACAGCGGCACCTACCTAGCCGCCTGGAATGAGCTGCGCGTGTTCGACAGTTGGGGCACCGTCTCCAGCACGGGCCAGTGGCGGCATTCGTTCAACGGTGTGACACGCAGTGGCACGGGTGATGGGTTCCTGCGTTACGACACCACCTGGCGCTTCACCGACGAGCAACGGTTGCTGACCTTCGAGGCCGGCGACCTGATCACTGCCGCCTTGCCCTGGAGCAGCTCGGTGCGCGTGGGTGGGCTGCAGCTGTCCAGGGACTTTGCCGCCCGGCCAGATCTTGTGACCTACCCGTTGCCCGCCTTTGCAGGCGAAGCGGCCGTGCCAACGTCCCTTGAGCTTTTCATCAATGGTTATCGAACCAGCACCACCGAATTGCAACCCGGCCCCTACACCCTGACCAACGTCCCTTTCATCAACGGTGCTGGCGAGGCAGTGGTGGTTACCACCGACACCCTGGGCCGGCAAGTCTCCACGACCCTGCCGTTCTACGTGACCAGCAACCTGTTGCAAAAAGGTCTGACTGACTACGCGGTGGCAGCCGGCAGCCTCAGGCGAGACTACGGGGTGCGCGACTTCGGTTACGGCCCAGGCGTGGCTTCGGCCAGCCTGCGCCACGGTCTGAGCGACACCTTCACGCTGGAGGCCCATGCGCAAACGGCCGAGTCCCTGATGCTCGGCGGCCTGGGGGCGAACGTGCGCTTAGGGCAGTTCGGGGTGCTCAATGCTGCGCTTGCTCAAAGCCGTTTCGAAGGTAGCCAAGGTCAGCAAACCGCCCTGGGTTATCAATACAACAGTCAACGCCTGGGGTTCAGCTACCAGCGCCTGCAACGCCATGGCGATTACGCCGACCTGACGCGCATCGATCGGCGCGACATGCAACTTAGCAGGAGCAGTGAGCAGGTGACGCTGAGTCTGAACCTCAACCAGTACGGGAATCTAGGCGCAGGTTATTTTGATGTGCGTGCAGGGGACGGCACCCGCACGCGTTTGATCAACCTCAGTTACAGCAGACCGCTATGGGGCAACAGCAGCGTTTACCTTTCTGCTAACCGAGAGGTCGGTGATCGCCAGTGGGCGATGCAGGCGCAGCTGGTGATTCCGTTCGACATGACCGGCACCCTGGCCTTGGGCATCGAACGCAACAAAGAGGGCCAGCACCAACAGCGGGTCAATTACAGCCGGGCCGTTCCAGTGGGCACCGGGGTGGGCTACAACCTCGGGTATGCCACCGGCAGCGATCGCAGGGCTTACCGCCAGGCCGATGCCACCTGGCGCCTGCAATCGGTCCAGCTGCAGGCGGGTGTCTACGGCAGCAGTGGAGAAATGACCCGTTGGGCCGATGCCAGCGGCTCGATCGTGTGGATGGACGCCGGCCTGTTCGCGGCCAACCGCATCGATGATGCGTTCGTCGTGGTCAGCACCTCCGGTTACGCTGATGTGCCCGTGCGCTACGAAAACCAGCCGGTAGGCCGCACCGACAAACGTGGGCACCTGCTTGTGCCCTATAGCAGTGCCTACTACCGGGGCAAATATGAAATAGACCCGATGGATTTGCCGCCTGACATTCTGGCACCGCAGGTGGAGCAGCGCGTTGCCGTGCGCCGCGGCAGCGGTTACCTGCTCGACTTCGAACTCAAGCAGGTGCGAGCAGCCAGCCTGGAACTGGTGGATGGCGATCAGCGACCGCTGGGCCTGGGGAGCCGCGTCAGGCACGTGCAAAGCGGCGCGCAAGCCGTGGTGGGCTGGGACGGGCTGGTCTACCTGGAAAATTTACAGCCCACTAATCGCGTGCAGGTCGAACTGGCGGGGGGAGGGCAGTGTGAGGTCGATTTCGTCATGCCAGAAAGCACAGGTTCGATCCCGTTAATCGGGCCGTTGGTGTGCAAGTGAACCGTCACCAGGCATGGCTCTGCGCAGGGTTTCTAGTATTCTGCGCAGAGCCTGCCCAGGCCAAATGCGCGTCGGTGGCCACCGCGCCAGCCTTGTTCGGTGCCCTCAATTCGACGCAGGTACGCACAGCCGTGCAGACGGCGTCCACAACCAACGCCGGCCTGCAGTGCAATGGCACGGTGTTGAGCGTGCTCAGCAACACTGACTCATTCAAGCTGACGGTACAGCCGACCACGGGTGGGCTGCTAGGCCCCACGGGAGATGTCATCCCGTACACGCTCTACGCCGACGCCACCACCAACTTCCCCATCAGCCGAGGAGTTGCTTTCGAATATGGACGCACGGGCATCCTCGATCTGCTGGGTTTGCTCAACGGTACACCCAAGACTGTGCCGTTGTACCTTCGTACCCAGATCGGGAGTAACGTGGCGGCAGGTCTCTATCAGGAAACCCTCCGGCTGGATTGGACCTGGAACTATTGCGAAGGGCTTTCGCTGGGCGGGTTGTGCATCGGGAGGGATACCGGATCAGGCACCCAGTACCTGACCGTCAGCCTGACGGTGACCAATGATTGCCAGATCGTTACGCCGAATATCAACTTCGGGTCTGCGCCTGTGGTCAGCGCCTTCGCAACGGTCAGCCAGAGCCTGAGCGTCTCCTGCACCAAAGGCAGTGCCTACAGTGTCGGGCTCAGTGATGGGCAGAACGTGCTGAGCGGACGGCGGCGCATGAAGTCGGCCGCCAACAACTACCTGGCGTACGACATCTACAAAGGCGCAGGTACCGTTCGCTGGGGCGCTACCGGCAGCGCCAGGCGGGCCAGTGCCGACGCCGACGTCAACCCAGGCGTTGGCACTGGCACTGGCAGCCAGGTATTCAACTACAGCGCCCGGGTCTATACCGATCAGCCTACGCCGCCGGCGGCCAGCTACTCGGACAGCGTCGTACTGGACGTACAGTTCTGAGGGACAAGGCAGGCTCAGCGCAGGTCGTCTACCATCGCGGCGAGCGTATCCAATACGGCGCTCGCCAACGCCTTGGAGCGCAGGCCTGACCAGCCCGTGTGCGGGTCGGGGGCATCGTCGTGGTCCTTGAAAGGCATCTCCAGGGTCAGCGACAAGCAGTCGTGAGCCATCCCCACGGCATTGCATGCCAATGTCGTGTTGGCCTGGCCAGGCGCGTCGCGGGTGTACCCGTGGGTGGTCTGGAAGTCTGCCGTCAGGTTCATCAGTGTGCTGCGAAAGGTTTCCTCCAGGTGGGCGAGGCGGGCGGTGTAACCTGGGTTGCCCTCGCATGCGGCAGTGAACACATGGGGGATTTCTTCATCCCCGTGCACGTCGATGAAGGCGTCCACGCCATGCTGCTTCATCTGCGCCTGGGCAAAGAACACTTCCGGAGTGAGCTCGACATTGGCGTCCTGCCAGGCGCGGTTCAGGTCCTTGCCGGCGTAATTGGTGCGCAAATGGCCCAGGAAGGCACCATCAGGGTTCATGTTGGGAATCAGGTACAGATCAGCGCGCTCCAGCAGTTGCTGGACAGTGGCGTCACCCGCTTGCACGCGGTCGATCAGCCCCTCCATGAACCATTCGGCCATGTGCTCACCGGGATGCTGTTGGGCGATGAACCACACTTTGCGCTTGCCCGCCGCGCCGTCGCCTGCGCGCAGTAATGGAATATCGCGACCCTGGACGCTGCGACCGCTGGCCAGCAATGTGATGCCCGGGAGGGCGAGCGCCCGTTCGATCAATTGATTGTGGCGTGCACGGGGATAGGGCTCGAAGTAGGCGAACCAGACCTGCGCTTGCTGCGCCGTGATCTCGAAGCTCAGTGCACTGCCATCGAATTGGCTCGGCACCCGAAACCAGGTCTGCTGGTCGTAGGAGGCCACGGCGTTGTAGCCACTCCAGGCGTTCTTGTAGGAAGAGCCAGCGGCGTTGTCGAGGCTGAACCGATGGTTCTGCCCAGGCGTCAGTCCGCTGGCGCGAAAGTGAAACCACTGGTAGTGGCCACTGTGGGTATCCGGCCGGATGGCGAGGCGGACCTGGGCAGGATTGCTGGCGTCGATGACTTCGATGTTGCCAGAATCGAAGTCGCAATCGATATGCAGCGGTGACAGCGTCACGGTCATGGGGCGGGCTCCTTGGCGGTGTTGTTGTGCCAATACTGTACACCGCTTGCAGGCGTCGTCGCGCCCCCGTGCGCCTGGCCTTGGTTCAGAGCCCCAACTGGCTCAGGCCAGGATGATCGTCAGGCCGTCGACCTAGCGGCCAATGGAACTTGCGCTCGCTTTCTGCGATAGGGTGCTCGTTGATGCTCGCGTGCCGATAGTGCATCAGCCCGTCCGGGGCGAACTCCCAGTTCTCGTTGCCATAGGCCCGGTGCCATTGCCCGCTGTCGTCACGGTACTCGTAGGCATAGCGCACGGCAATACGGTTGTCGGTGAAGGCCCACAGCTCCTTGATCAGTCGGTATTCAAGCTCGCGATTCCATTTGCGGGTCAGGAAAGCCTCAACCTCGGCTCGCCCGCGGGGAAACTCGGCGCGATTGCGCCACACGGTATCAGGGGTATAGGCCAGCGACACCTTGGCAGCATCGCGGCTGTTCCAGCCGTCTTCGGCCAGGCGGACTTTCTCGATGGCGCTGGCGCGGGTGAAGGGTGGCAGGGGTGGACGGGACATTGCTCGACTCCTCGGCATGAATGTGTCCGAAAAGCGTAGCGTGCCAGGGGCAAAGCGAGAATCATCACCGGGCAGACTTCACAATTGCGTCGGCGACAACAATGTCGATGTGTACGCAGACCCGGTGTGATCGGGTTTGGGCACTGCCCGCCACAACCGTGTCTGGTGCACGGTCGTGACGAACAAATGGCTCAGCGCCGGCGGAACAAGGGCAGCGGCTGGTCCGTGGCACCCTGATAGGTGACCGAGAAGTCCTTCAGGCCCTGCAGGGCGTCTTCAGGGTCCTTGTCGGCGCGGATGGCGAATGCATCGAACCCACAGCGGGCCATGAAGAACAGCTGGTCGCGCAGCACGTCACCAATGGCGCGCAACTCACCCTTGTAGCCGTAGCGGTCGCGCAGCAGGCGGGCATTGGAGTAGCTGCGCCCGTCCGTGAAGGCAGGGAAGTTCAGGGCGATGACCTGGAAGTGCTGGACGTCCTCGCCAATTTCCTCGGCCTCCTGATCGCTGTCCAGCCAGATGCCCAGACCACCGTCGCGGGCTTTCAGGGCATGGGCATGGTCGCGCCACATCTGCAAGGGCACGATGTAGTCGTCGCAGTTGGTCAGTTCGTCGAACGAGGTTTCCTTGGGCAACAGGTGCCAGGTTTCGTCGACGATCTGGTTGTGCTTAATGATTCGCTGCATACACGCGTTCCTTGAAGGGGTCGATGCCGATGCGTTGGTACGTGTCGATGAAACGCTCTTCTTCGGTGCGTTGTTCGACGTAGACGGCGATCAGCTTCTCGATCACATCAGCCATGTCGTCCTGGGCGAACGAGGGGCCCAGGATCTTGCCGAGGCTGGCGTCGCGCGCGGCGTTACCGCCCAGCGATACCTGGTAGAACTCTTCGCCCTTCTTGTCCACGCCCAGAATGCCGATATGACCCACGTGGTGGTGCCCGCACGCGTTCATGCACCCGGAGATGTTCAGGTCGATCTCACCGATGTCGAACAGGTAGTCCAGGTCGTCGAAACGGCGCTGGATGGATTCGGCGATGGGGATCGATTTGGCGTTGGCCAGGGAGCAGTAGTCACCGCCTGGGCAGCAGATGATATCGGTCAGCAGGCCGATATTCGGGGTGGCGAATCCGCTCTCGCGCAGCTCCAGCCACAGGGCATGCAGCTGGCGTTGCTCCACGTCGGCCAGGATGATGTTCTGCTCGTGGGAGGTGCGCAGGAAGCCGAAGCTGTAGCGTTCTGCCAGGTCGGCCACGGCGTCGAGCTGCTTGTCGGTGAGGTCACCTGGAGCAACGCCGGTGGGCTTGAGCGACAGGGTCACGGCCACGTAACCAGGGCGCTTGTGGGCACGGGTGTTGCGTGAGCGCCAGCGCGCGAAGCCTGGGTGTTCGCTATCCAGGGCGCTGTAGTCGACATCGTCCAGCGCCAGGTATTGGGGGTCGACGAAGTGACGCGACACGCGCTGCACTTCCGCCTCGGTCAGCGTGCTGCTGCCGCCACGCAGGTGGACCATTTCGGCCTCGACCTTTTCGGCGAAGACTTCAGGTGTCAGGGCCTTGACCAGGATCTTGATCCGCGCCTTGTACTTGTTGTCCCGGCGACCGTAGCGATTGTAGACGCGCAGGATGGCGTCCAGGTAGCTGATCAGGTCCTGCCAGGGCAGGAATTCATTGATGAACGAACCGACCACCGGCGTGCGACCCAGCCCGCCTCCAACCAAAACGCGGAAGCCCAGCTCGCCAGCGTCGTTGCGCACCGGCTCAAGACCGATGTCGTGCACTTCGATGGCGGCGCGGTCCTGTTTCGAACCGTTGATGGCGATCTTGAATTTGCGCGGCAAGAAGGCGAATTCCGGGTGGAACGTGGTCCACTGACGGACGATCTCGCACCAGGGGCGCGGGTCGATGACTTCATCGGCGGCGACGCCTGCGAACTGATCGGTGGTGGTGTTGCGCAGGCAGTTGCCGCTGGTCTGGATGGCGTGCATCTGCACGGTCGCCAACTCGGCCAGGATGTCGGGAATGTCTTCCAGGGCCGGCCAGTTGAACTGAACGTTCTGGCGGGTGGAAATGTGCGCATAGCCCTTGTCGTAATCGCGGGCGATCTTGGCCAGGGTACGCACCTGTCGGGCATTGAGTTGGCCATAAGGAACGGCGACACGCAGCATCGGCGCGAATCGCTGAATGTATAGGCCGTTCTGCAGGCGCAGCGGGCGGAATTCTTCCTCGCTCAGCTCACCGGCCAGGTAACGGCGGGTCTGATCACGGAACTGCTTGACGCGGTCCTCGATGATCCGCTGATCGTATTCGTCATATACGTACATAAAAGTCCTGTCTCAGGCATGCAGCTATTCGCGCGCACGGCCGCGCACTCCGGTTCGGAGCCGGGGCACCATAGCAGGTTGTATTTATGCGCAAAAGTGATGTTTTTGCATATGAAAAGAACCAAACGAACTATGTGAGACTGACTGCCATTTATGCGCTTGTCCTGACCCGGTGGGTATAATCCTGGGTTTGTTTCAGAGACCTCAGCCTATGCTCAAGGCCCTGTGCCACTGCCTGTGCCTGTGCTTCGCCCTGCCATTGACCGCAGGTGCGCAGCCGGTGTCGGTGGTTTTCCTCAACCCGGGCTCGCCGGGCGAGACGTTCTGGGCCAGCTACAGCCGATTCATGCAGTCCGCTGCCGATGAACTGGGCATGGACTTGCGTGTGGAATATGGCGAGCGCCGGACCGATCTCGCCCTGAGTCAGGCCCGGGCGGCCCTCGATGGGCCCAGGCGACCAGATTACCTGGTACTGGTGAACGAACAGTACATCGCCCCCGAGATCATGCGCCTCTCGCAAGGGGCGGGGGTCAAGCTGCTGCTGGTCAACAACGGCTTGACGCCCAGCCAGGCACGGGCTGTGAGCGCCCGACCTGACAAATTCGCTCAGCCGTTGGGGTCTCTGACCACCAATGACGAACAAGCCGGGTTCCAGATGTTGCGCGAGATGATCGCGCAATTGCCTGCCGCAAGCGGTCCAGTGGATCTGGTCGCGTTTTCAGGCGTGAAAACTACGCCTGCCTCGCAGCGCCGGGAAGACGGCATGCGCCGCGCCTTGGCCGACTTCCCCCAGGTGCGCTTGCGCCAGGTGGTATACGGCGGGTGGAGCCGGCAGCGCGCCTACGAGCAGGCGCGGTTTCTGCTCGAACGTTACCCGCAAACACGGCTTGTATGGTCGGCCAATGACGAGATGGCCTTTGGGGCCATGCAGGCGTTCGAGGAGGCGGGGCTCAAGCCAGGCAAGGATGTGATGTTCAGTGCGGTGAACAGCTCGGGTGAGGCATTGCGTGCGCGTCTGGACGGACGCTTGAGTGTCCTGATGGGCGGGCATTTCAGCCTTGGGGGCTGGGCCATGGTCATGCTCAATGACGATGCCCACGGCCTGCCGTTTGGCCGCGATGGCCTGCGCGACTACAGCCTGCCTGTGTTGCAGAGCATCGACCAGGCCAAGGCCGGGCAATGGCTCAAACGACTGGAGCTGGCCGACTACGGCGTGGACTTCAAAGCGTACAGCGCCATAGGGCGCACGGCCGGCTATCAGTATCCGTTTCTCACGTCACCGGTCGAATACTGAGAAACCCTGCTTGAGCAAAGGTCTTTGCTGGTCTTAACTGCCGATTGTGCGGTGCATTCCCATAATCACTAGAAGAGGCAATGCCATGACCAACCCAACGAAGTTGCGCAAGCCCGGCCATAGCGTCGATACCTGGGCAATCCTGTGCCTGGTCGCGCTGGTCGTCATCACGGCGGTGTATTGGGGCACTCACCCGTAATCCTGCTTACCGATTACACGGCGCAGTGGCACCCACGCGCCGTATTTCCAGCTGCCCCTCTCGGGAACAGCTGGACGGACCCAGTTAAGCCTTAGCTGTCATACCCCAGGTTCGGCGCCAGCCAACGCTCGCTGACACTCACGGGTTGACCTTTGCGGGTGCTGTAGCTCTCGATCTGATCCTTGTCGACCTTGCCCACCGCAAAGTACTGCGCCTGCGGGTGGGCGAAGTACCAGCCGCTGACAGCCGCGGCCGGGAACATCGCGTAATGCTCGGTCAGGAAGACGCCACTTGGGCCCGTTTCGCCGATGGCACTGCCGTCGAGCAGGCGGAACAGGGTCTCTTTCTCAGTGTGGTCGGGGCAGGCCGGGTAGCCCGGCGCCGGACGGATGCCACGGTACTGCTCCTTGATCAGCGCCTCGTTGTCCAGCTGCTCCTCCCGGGCATACCCCCAGTAGTCTTTGCGCACCTGCTCATGCAGCCATTCGGCGCAGGCCTCGGCCAGGCGATCGGCCAGGGCCTTGACCATGATCGAGCTGTAGTCGTCGCCTTTGTCCTGATAGGCCTTGGCGACTTCTTCGGCACCGATACCCGCCGTGGTGATGAACCCGCCGACGTAGTCGGTCACACCGCTGGCCTTGGGCGCCACGAAGTCGGCCAGCGACCAGTTGGGCTTGCCGTCGGGCTTGATGGTCTGCTGGCGCAGGTGGTGCAAGGTCGCCAGCGCAGCGCCGTCTTCACCGTACACCTCGATGTCGTCATCGGCCACCTGGTTGGCAGGCCAGAAGCCAAACACCGCGCGAGCACTGATGAGTTTTTCGTCGATGAGTTTGTCGAGCATCTCGCGGGCGTCCGCGTACAGGGCGGTCGCCGCCTCGCCAACGACTTCGTCAGTGAGAATTCGCGGGAACTTGCCTGCCAGGTCCCAGGAAATGAAGAACGGCGTCCAGTCGATATATTGGGCCAGGGTGCGCAGGTCGATGTCATGCAGGACCTTGGTACCCATGAAAGAGGGTACCGCTGGCTGGTAGCCGGCCCAGTCGTACTGGGGTTTGGCTGCCACTGCCTGGGCATAGGTGAGACGCTCGGTCCGGGCGCTGCGGTTGGCCGTGCGCGCGCGTACCTCTTCGTAGTCCTGGCGTGTGCGTTCGACGAAACCTGACTTGAGCTCCTTGGACAACAATTGAGTCGCCACACCCACGGCGCGGGACGCATCGGTCACGTAGATCACGGCGTCATTGCTGTACTTGGGCTCGATCTTCACGGCCGTGTGAGCCTTGGAAGTGGTCGCGCCGCCAATCATCAACGGCAGCTCGAAGCCCTGGCGCTGCATCTCGCGCGCCACATGCACCATCTCGTCCAGCGACGGTGTGATCAGGCCCGACAGGCCGATGATGTCGCATTTCTCGTCACGTGCCGTCTGCAGGATCTTCTCGGCGGGCACCATCACCCCCAGGTCAACGATGTCGTAGCCGTTGCAGCCCAGCACCACGCCGACGATGTTCTTGCCGATGTCGTGCACATCTCCCTTGACCGTCGCCATTAGAATCTTGCCCTTGGCCTCGGGCTTGTCACCTTTCTCGGCCTCGATGAACGGGATCAGGTGCGCAACGGCCTGCTTCATCACCCGGGCCGACTTGACCACCTGGGGCAGGAACATCTTGCCTGCGCCGAACAGGTCGCCGACCACGTTCATGCCGTTCATCAAGGGGCCTTCGATGACCTCGATCGGCCGTGCACATTGCTGGCGGCACGCCTCGGTGTCCTCGACGATGAACGCCGTGATGCCTTTGACCAGCGCATGCTCCAGGCGCTTTTCCACCGGCAGCGAGCGCCATTGCTCGTTCTCGACTTCCCGCGTGGCACCGCCGCCCTTGTAGTCGTCGGCAATGGCCAGCAGCGCATCGGTGCCCTGGGGCGTGCGGTTGAGTACTACATCCTCGACCTTTTCCCGCAACTGCGCCGGGATCTCGTCGTAGATTTCCAATTGACCGGCATTGACGATGCCCATGGTCAGGCCGTTGGCGATGGCGTGGTACAGGAACACCGAGTGAATCGCCTCGCGCACCGGGTTGTTGCCCCGGAACGAGAACGACACGTTGGACACCCCGCCCGAGGTCAGGGCGTGGGGCAGGTGGTCGCGGATATAGGCGCAGGCCTCGATGAAGTCGACTGCATAGTTGTTGTGTTCCTCGATGCCGGTGGCGACAGCGAAGATGTTCGGGTCGAAGATGATGTCCTCGGCAGGGAAGCCAACCTCGTTGACCAGGATGTCGTAGCTGCGCTTGCAGATTTCCTGCTTGCGCGCGGCGGTATCGGCCTGGCCGACTTCGTCGAAGGCCATGACCACCACGGCGGCGCCATAGCGCTTGCACAAGCGGGCGTGGTGCTTGAACTGCTCAACGCCTTCCTTCATGGAAATGGAGTTGACGATGCCTTTGCCCTGGATGCACTTGAGGCCGGCCTCGATCACCTCCCACTTCGAAGAGTCGATCATGATCGGCACGCGCGAGATATCCGGCTCACCGGCGATCAGGTTGAGGAAACGGACCATGGCCGCCTGGGAGTCGAGCATCCCTTCGTCCATGTTGATGTCGATGACCTGGGCGCCAGCCTCTACTTGTTGCAGCGCCACTTCCAGAGCCTCGGTGTAGTTTTCCTCGCGAATCAGTCGCGCGAACCTGGCCGAGCCGGTGATATTGGTGCGCTCACCGACGTTGACGAACAACGACTGGCGATCGATGGTAAAGGGCTCCAGGCCCGAGAGGCGGCATGCCTTGGCGATCTCCGGGATTGGCCGTGGTGGGTACTTGGCCACCGCCTCGGCGATGGCCTGGATGTGCCCAGGGGTGGTGCCGCAGCAACCGCCAATGATGTTCAGGAAGCCACTGGCGGCGAACTCCTCGACCACTGCCGCCATTTCCGCCGGGGTTTCGTCGTACTCACCGAACGCATTGGGCAAGCCCGCATTGGGGTGTGCCGAAACGTGGGTGTCGGCCTTGCTCGACAACTCTTCCAGGTAAGGACGCAAGTCCTTGGCGCCCAATGCGCAGTTCAGGCCCACGGATATCGGCTTGGCATGCCGGACCGAGTTCCAGAAGGCTTCGGTGGTCTGTCCGGACAGCGTGCGGCCGGAGGCATCGGTGATGGTGCCGGAAATCATGATCGGCAGCTCGATGCCATCATCTTCGAACACCTGCTGCACGGCGAAGATAGCGGCCTTGGCATTGAGGGTGTCGAAGATGGTTTCGATCAGGATCAGGTCGGCACCACCCTCGATCAGCCCGCGGGTAGCCTCGATGTAGTTTTCCACCAGCGCGTCGAACGTGACGTTGCGATAGCCCGGGTCGTTCACATCGGGGGAGATCGAGCAGGTCCGGCTGGTCGGGCCGAGCACGCCCGCCACGAAGCGCGGTTTGTCAGGGGTTTCCAGCGTCTTGGCATCGGCCACCTGGCGGGCGATGCGCGCGCCTTGCACGTTCAATTCATACACCAGCGATTCCATGCCATAGTCGGCCTGGGAGATCTGGGTGGCATTGAAGGTGTTGGTCTCGAGGATATCGGCGCCCGCGTCCAGGTAGGCCATCTCGATGGCGGCGATGATATCGGGGCGGCTGAGAAGCAGCAGGTCATTGTTGCCTTTGACGTCGCTTGGCCAATCGGCAAAGCGCGTGCCACGATAGTCGGCTTCCTCCAACCGGTAGCTCTGGATCATAGTGCCCATGCCGCCATCGAGAATCAGGATGCGCTCTTTAAGTGCTTGTTGAAGTGCGTGAAGACGAGCGCTGCGGTCGGACATATGAACTACCTGGTCGGGCGGAAATCAGAAAGTGCTGAATCATAACAAAGCTGCACGGTTTTTAGGGGTGCGCCCGGTTTTCATGAAATATGTTCATGTTGCCAACCCTTCATCCCAGCTATTAATACAAGCATTGCCAATTTTTCATTGCCTTGGCTGCACATAATCAGGACATCCCGCACATGGTGCATCGTATGCTTGCCGGCCTCACTGCCCTGTTGATCAGTGGCGCGGTGCTCGGGCAAGGTCTTCAACCAGCTCCAACCATTTCCTATACCCGCGATGTCCAGCCGATCTTCACCGAGAAGTGCGTCGCCTGCCACGCCTGCAACGACGCCGCCTGCCAGCTCAAGCTCGAGGGCGCCGAAGGTGCCGTGCGCGGTGCCAGCAAGGTGCCCGTCTATCAGGGCGAGCGCAGCAAGGCCGTAGCGCCCACGCGATTGTTCTATGACGCCCATAGCGAGGCCGAGTGGCGCAAGAAAGGCTTCTATTCGGTGCTCGACAATCAAGGCGGCCAGGCCGCGCTGATGGCACGCATGCTCGAACTGGGGCACAAGACGCCGCTCACCCCAAATGCCAAGGTACCGGATGAGATTGCACTTGGCCTGAACCGCAACAACATGTGCCCGTTGCCCCATGAGTTCGATGCTTATGCCGGTGTGCATCCCAAGGAGGGCATGCCACTGGCCGTGACCGGCCTGACCGACCAGGAATACGCGACACTGCGTGGCTGGCTGGCGGCGGGTGCGCCCGTCGAGTACCAGGCGATCAAGCCCAGTGCCAGCGAAGCCCGTCAGATCGCCGAATGGGAAGCGCTGCTCAATCGTCCAGGGGCTTCAGAAGCCCTGGTGGGGCGCTGGCTGTACGAGCACCTGTTCCTGGCCCACATTCATTTTACCGGGGGTGAGCAGGGGCACTTTTTCCAATGGGTACGCTCGCGCACGCCCAGCGGGCAGCCTGCCGACATCATTGCCACGCGCAGGCCCAATGATCCGCCCGGCACAGCGTTCTTCTATCGCCTGATTCCCGTGCAGGGTGTGATCGTGCACAAGACTCACATCACTTACCCCCTCGGGCCGCAAAAACTCAAGCGGGTCAAGCAGCTCTTCTACGCCGGCGATTGGCAGGTGACCACGCTGCCAGGCTACGGCCCTCGGCACCGCGCCAATCCCTTCGAAACGTTCGAGGCGATCCCGGCGGTGGCGCGCTACCAGTTCATGCTCGACAACGCCGAGTACTTCGTGCGCACCTTCATACGCGGACCGGTCTGCCGTGGGCAGATTGCCACGGACGTGATCCGCGACAACTTCTGGGCGCTGTTCCAGGAGCCGGCTTTCGATCGCTACGTCACCGATGCCCGTTACCGTGGCAAGGCCACGCCCTTGCTCGCCATGCCAGGTCAGAACGATGACGTGGGCAGTGTGCTTGCGTTGTGGCGCGCCTATCGCGACAAGCGCAACGCGTACGAGAAACTGCGCCGTGAGGCCTACGCCGACATGCCGGCCCCGGGCTGGTCGACATTGTGGACGGGCAACGACAACGCGTTGCTGAGCATCTTCCGTCATTTCGACAGCGCGACGGTGACCAAGGGCCTGGTGGGGGACGTACCCCTGACGATGTGGCTGTTCGACTATCCCTTGCTGGAACGCACTTACTATCAGTTGGCGGTCAACTTCGACGTCTTCGGCAACCTGTCGCACCAGTTGCAGACGCGCCTGTACTTCGACCTGATCCGCAACGGCGCCGAGGTCAATTTCCTGCGCCTGATGCCGGCTGAGGCGCGCCAAGACATCCTGAGCGACTGGTATCAGGACAGCGGCAAGATAAAGATGTGGCTCGACTATGAAAACATCGACGCCGATACGCCGAGCGGCCTTGCCTTGAGCCCACGCGATCCCAAGCGCGATTTCGGTATGCAGTTGATCGCGCGTACCGCCAGCATCAATGCCTCACCCGATCCGATCAACCGCTGCCAGGGGGCGTATTGCTCGCGCCCGCAGATGAGTGAAGAGTTTCGCAACGCAGAGCAGTCGCTCAGCCGGCTGGTCTCGCGTCCTGCAGCCGGGTTGAAAGTGATCAATCAGTTGCCTGAGGCGACACTGCTGCGCATCGATGGGCAGGGTGGGCAGCGGCAGGTCTACACCTTGATGCGCAACCGGGCGCACAGCAACGTGGCATTCCTGCTGGGCGAGGCTTATCGTTACCAGCCGGGCCTCGATACCCTGACCTTGCAGCCCGGGGTCATGACCAGCTACCCCAACTTCATGTTCAACGTGCCAGCCGCCGAAGTACCGGTTTTCGTCGATCTGATGAGTCAGGCCAAGGATGATACCGCTCGCTTCGAGCGCATCGTAGAGCGGTGGGGCATACGCCGTACCCATCCGCAATTCTGGCGTTACTTCCATGACCTGAGCGCGTTCATTCTGGAAACCGACCCCGTGGAAACGGGCGTGCTGGACATGAATCGCTACGAAAACCTCTGATCGGGGCGCGCTGACCTTTCGCGCCCTCCTGCGGTCCCAACCCATGAGTGGCACCGGCAGCTGCGCTGTAGCCGGTGCCTGAATGCACCGGCAAACGCAGGGTACTTCATGCTGTATTCGCTTCAGGCACTTCGTGCTTTCGCCGCCTGGGTGGTCGTCTGCCACCACTTCATGCAGGTTTTCTTCGACTTTCACGCCTCCGGCCCCGTCGGCCAATTGTTCACTGACCGAGGTGCGGTGGGCGTGGATATCTTCTTCGTCATCAGTGGGTTGGTCATCTACCTTTCGACCTGCGACAAGCAGGTTGTCCCGCATCAGTTTGTGCTCAACCGCGTGCTGCGTATCGTGCCAGCCTACTGGTTCTACTCGGCGTTGATGGCCTTGATGCTGCTCGCCTTCAGTCAATGGATGCCGCATCAGGTATTCACCTGGCAACACCTGCTGCGTTCACTCTTTTTCATACCAGCAGAAAACCCAGGTGGTTACGGTATGTACCCTACCTTGAACGTTGGCTGGACCCTGAACTTCGAGATGATGTTCTACCTGCTGTTCGGGATGGCGTTTCTCGTAAGCCGGCGCCTGCATTTACTGGTGGTCGCCGGCCTGTTGGTAGGGGTGAGTGAAATCCTGGGGCGCCTGGGCGTGGTCAGTCACTTCTACAACAACGACATCGTCTATGAGTTTCTGCTGGGCATTGGTATAGGTGTGCTTTACCGCCGTGGCCTGGTCCGTCAGGGTATTTGGGTCCCGATGGGGCTCCTGGCCGTAGCCGCGTTGGCCATCTATCAGCTCGATGCGTCCCAAAGGCTGCTGCATTGGGGCCTGCCAAGTGCAATGGTTGTCCTCGCCTTCATCGCCATGGAGCCACTGTTCAAGGGTAATCGCATCCTCAAGGCGCTGGGCGACTGCTCGTATTCGGTGTACCTGATCCATGTGCTGGTCCTGCACCTGGGCTGGTTTGCCAGTCAGCAACTGGGGCTGGACCCGTACCTGACATTCGCCCTCTGCGTGCCTTGCATCGCCACCCTGTCGTGGCTCAGCTACCAGTGGATCGAGCGCGGGCTGTACCGCTGCATGCAGGCCTGGATGCAGGCACCGAGCGCGCAGGCGCAGCCGTATGTGCTTTCCCGAGTCAAATACTAGGACTTTGTTAGAGGGCTGCGTTGGCGTACACTGACGCGCAAGTCTGTGAGGAACCTACATGAGCGCTATAACCATTACCGACGCCGCCCATGACTACCTGGCCGATCTGCTGTCCAAGCAGAACACGCCCGGTATCGGCATTCGTATCTTCATCACCCAGCCGGGTACCCAGTACGCCGAGACGTGCATCGCCTACTGCAAGCCGGGCGAAGAGAAGCCTGATGACACTGCTGTGGGCCTCAAGAGCTTCACCGCCTACCTCGATGCGGTCAGCGTGCCGTTCCTGGAAGACGCGCTGGTGGACTACGCCACCGACCGCATGGGTGGCCAGTTGACCATCAAGGCGCCTAACGCCAAGGTGCCCATGGTCAATGAAGACAGCCCGATCAACGAACGCATCAACTACTATCTGCAGACCGAAATCAACCCTGGCCTAGCTAGCCATGGCGGTCAGGTCAGCCTGGTGGATGTGGTCGACGAGGGCATTGCAGTACTGCAATTTGGCGGTGGCTGCCAGGGTTGCGGTCAGGCAGACGTTACCCTCAAGGAAGGCATCGAGCGCACGCTTCTGGAGCGTATCCCCGAGCTCAAGGGCGTGCGTGACGTGACTGACCATAGCCAGAAAGAAAACGCCTACTACTAGTAGGGCTTCCGGGTTGCGCCGAGCCGGAATCGGACTTGGCGTGGGCCCTGTAGCCGACGTGCCGCTTTGCGCTAGCAACAAACTGTTACGTTTGCAACCTCTGCGACAATTGGCCGCTGCCTGTATTCAGCGGCCTGGAGAGGTAATCGCCGCCGGTGGGTAGAAGGGACATGGGGGGCATGCCAGAATGCGCCGGTTTTCTGGCCGGCCCGTCCCGAGGGTCGGCACCTTCCCTGTAAAGGATGGTTTCATGAATGATCTTCTGACCCGGCGTTCAGTCGTCGCCGGCATGGGCGTTCTTGGACTTGGCCTGCTGGCAGGTTGCAGTCCGGCGCGTGGGCTTGAGTTCAAGTACGGCAAGAACATGAGCAATGAAATCCTTGGGCGAAAGTTCTCGCTGCGGGATCCACAAGGCAACGTCCGTACCCTGTCAAGCTTCTATGGCAGCATGCCGATGGTCTTCTTCGGCTTCACCCAGTGCCCGGCCATCTGTCCGACCACCCTGGCGCGAGCTGCTCAAATTCGCAAACTGCTGCGCGGCCGTGACCGTGATCTGTTCCAGGTGGTATTCATCACGCTCGATCCAGAGCGCGATACGCCGGAAGTGCTCGATGCTTACGTCAAGGCGTTCGACCCGACCTTCACCGCGCTTACCGGTACGCCTGAAGAAATCGACGCCGTGGCCAGGGAGTTCAAGGTGTTCTACGAAAAGGTCCCGGCCGGCGACACCTATACCATTTCCCATTCGTCCACCAGCTACGTCTACGACACCCGTGGCACCCTGCGGCTGAGCCTCGGGCATTCCCTGACAGCCAAGGAATGTGCCGAAGACCTGGTTACCCTGATGGAGATCTGCTGAATGTCATTGCAATCCGTTAAGCGCGGCCTGGCGGCCTTGGTCCTGCTGGGCATCACTGGGCCGGTACTGGCCCAGACCACCGTCAGCGAAGCGTGGGTGCGCGCCAGCGTGCCTCACCAGCAGTCGACCGGCGCATTCATGACCATTACCGCCAGTGGCGATAGCAAGCTGGTCAGTGTCGCCTCGCCTGTGGCCAAGACCGTCCAAGTACATGAAATGACCATGAACGGGGACGTCATGGGCATGCGTGAGGTCAAGGCGGTTCCGCTGCCGGCCGGCAAGCCCGTCACCCTGGACCCCAATGGCTTGCACGTAATGTTGATGGGCTTGAACGATCAGGTAAAGGAAGGCCAGCAGGTCCCGCTGACCCTGACGGTGCAAGCCGCTGATGGCACTACCGAGTCAGTCGCCGTGCAAGCTCAGGTACGTGCGCTCACTGCCCAGGCGCCAGGTGAGCATGATCATATGCACATGGACCACCCGTAACACTCAATGGGGCTGCTTTGCGGCCCCAGCAAGGTCAACTGCGAAATTTCGGCAGTGGCCTGTCCAGCGTCAATGACGTCAGTGCTCGGCGCACACGTGCTTCGTCAGCTTCCAGGGCCTTCAGGCTCGCCCTTATCTTACCGGCCGCCGGCAGGTCGCCCTGTCGGTCGATCCAGTCTGCGATCTCCTTGCAGGCGGTGCTTAGGCACGCTTGCCGCTGATTCATCAGTGACAGAAGGGTGGTGATCTCTCTTTCAGACATGACGGCTCCTCCTTTCAGCCTTTTAAGTGTAGCAGCGCCACGGCCAACCGACTGCGCCGCGTTGACGCACTCAAGCGGCGAAACAGGCTAACCGATAGGCCCCCGGGGTGATGCCATAGGCTTGCTTGAACTGCCTGTTCAAGTGGCTCTGATCGGCAAAACCCAGGCTGAACGCCACTGCCGCAGGCGGCTGCCCCTGCTTGAGCAGTTCCCTGGCCCTTACAAGACGTCGCTGTTTGAGCCAGGCGTGAGGGGGCATGCCCGTGGCCTGGCGAAACACCCGTGCGAAGTGAAACGGCGACAGGTTGACGGCAGCCGCCAGCAACTCCAGCGACGGCGGGTCGGCCAAGTGGGCTTCCAGCAACTCCCGGGCACGTACAACAGCGCGAGGCTCTTGACCTGGGGCAGACAGTTCGGCCAGGCGACCGTGGCGTTGAACCAGCGCCAATACCGCCTGGCGCCATACGGTTTGTTGATGCAGTGCGCTGGCGCTGCTCTCGGACAGTTGATGCAGTTGGCTGAAGGCGCTGGCAAGGCCAGGGTCGTGGATCACGCTATCGCGAAAGCGCGGCATCCCCGCATGGCCCAGTTCCAGTTCATCGAGCACGCCGGTTACGCGCTCATGTTCAGGGTAGAACCCGCGATAGCGCCACCCGGCTTCGTGGGCCTTGGCACCGGTGTGCAGTTCGTCCGGGTTGATCAGGACCATGCTGCCAACGGGGGCAAGGTGCTCGCTGCCTCGGTGCCAGAAGCGCTGGGCACCGGACTCGATGACCGTGAACACATAGCCTTCATGCACATGGGGTGCGAACCGCTGTTGCACATACCGGGCGTGCAGCATTTCCACATCGCCCAGCGCCGGTGCCTGCCATAGGTGCGTTTGCTCACAGGTCGTGGCGTTCATGAGAGGACACTTCGCAGGACGAAGAAAATCAACATGCTCAACAGCATGCTCAGCATCACGTTGCGGGTCAACCACACCAGTGCGGCGGCCACCACCGCCCCCAACAGGTAAGGGTTCAGCGGTTGCAGGTTGAGCGTATGCCCCGGCATGAAGATGATAGGCCCGCAGATGGCCGTGAGCATGCCCGGCACCGCAAAACCCAAAAATTGACGCGCATTGGCGCTCAGCCGCAACGGTAAGCGCGGTTCGAGAAAAGCATAGCGATTGAGGAAGACCACTACGCCCATACCGATGATAAGCAGCCAGGTCATCACACAACCCTCCCAAGCTTCTGGCACGCGAAACCGGTGCCCATCCCAAGCAGGCCAGCGCTGACCAAGGCCGTTTCCCAATGCCAGTGGCTGAACAGTACTGAGGCGCCCAGTGAAACGGCGACACAAGCCAGGGTAGGCAGATTACGTACCAGGGGCGTGATCAGGGCGACGAACGTGGCGACGATTGAGAAGTCCAGGCCTAGCTGATCAAGGTGTGGAATGCTTTTCCCCAGCACGATTCCGGCCCAGGTGAACAGATTCCATGCAACGTAGAATGTGAAGCCTATGCCCAAGGCATACCAGCGATTGAAATGCTGGTGGTCGTGCCGACTGGTCAGGGCAAAGAACTCATCGGTCAGCAGAAATCCAAGGCCCAGGCGCCAGCGCAATGGCAAAGGGGAGAGCGCTGGGCGCATCGACAACCCGTAAAGCAGGTGCTGTGAAGTGAGTAACAAGGTCGTCAGGAGTATGTAGGCCAGGCTGGCACCGCTTTTGAGCATGCCGATGGCCACCAGTTGCGCGGCGCCGGCAAAGACGATCGCCGAGAGCCCTTGGCCTTCCCAGGCGCTGAGGTTGGCTGCGATGGCCATGGACCCGGCCAGCAGGCCCCAGGGTGCGACAGCAAGCGACAACGGCAGGATGGCGATGGCGCCCTGCAGGAAGGCGTGGCGTGCGATGGACGGCATAGGTATGGGCATCTGGACAAGGCAGGCCAGCATGCCAAGCCATCACAGGCGATGGCTTGAACGTTCTTGCTCTCTTGTCACCCGCTTGGTGCGCCGCGCCCAGACCCGCGGCGGGTGGGTCAGGGCCGGCTGGTCAAATGCTGCTGCGCCGTGACACAGCCGTTGGTCTCTACGGCTTTTTGCAGCAATGAGTGGCGGTGTTGCGGATCGAGATCACCCAGCAGGCGGTAGACCTCAGCCTGGTAATCGCGCTGACGTCCCCACAGCATCTCAAGGCCCTGGGGTTGACTGCGGCTGCAGGCCATGCGGGTGGCAGGCTGGGGGTAGTAAGGCGCATAGAGGGTTGCCATGCTGGGTACGGCCTCCAAAGCGGCGCGGTACTGGGCACTGGCGTTGTAAGGTGGGCACCAGGTGGCGATGGCAGGCGCCGCCGGCGCAAACCCCTGGTCGAGGCTTGCCTGGAGCAAAGGGCAGGCAGCGTCGGGTATTTGCGCGGCGGGCAAGTAAGTCATGTAATAGAGCGCCAGACGGTACTGCGCGACTGGGTGACCGAGTGCGACCGACTTCTTGAGCAGTGCCACCGCAGTCGGCAAGGTGTGTGCCATGGCCTGCCCCTGACGACGCAGCTCTGGGTCGCTACCCAGGGCCGTTCGCAAGACGCTTTCATCCTCCTGGGTATCGGCCTGTTCCAGAAGGGGCAATGCCTGGCGGTAGAGCAGATCGGCATGGGGGTCGATGGACACTTCCAGTGCATGCCCCGCCGCAGGTGCCAGGGCGGCCAGTACCAGTGCCATTTGTGGCAAGCGACTCACAGGCTTGCCTCGCAAGTTGCCAGGCAAGGATGGACGGCTTCTCTATTCATGACAGTCAAGCGTACGCCTCAGGCAATCGGAACGACAGGCTATTCTAGCCATGCAACAGGCCGGTCCGAAAGACCACCCGACGATTGTCAGTCAGACACGCTTACAGTGTGCTTGCGCGCTGCGGTTTTTCCTGGGCAAGTCCGAGCTTGGCCGTTATCACTTTAGCCAACGCAGTCTGTCCCAAATCGTTGAGGTGCAGGCGATCAATGAACAGGTCCGAACCGAAGGCTGGGGAGCTGTCGAGCATGCAGTTCATGTCGTAGCAGGGCACCGGCGCGGCCTGTTCACGAATGCGGCGAAAGAATGCCGCGTGTACCCTGCGATCGAAAACGCCTTCGAGCAAGCGGTCGGTGCTTCCCGGCGTTTGCTGGAGCGCGCTCAGCATGGCCTGCTCACCCGCTGGCAGACTCTCGCGACACCAGTGCACCAGGGGCTGAAGGATGAAAGTGAGGGTGGTATGGGCGCTGCCTAATAGCCGATCCCATTGCTGCACTGCGCGAGCGATATGGTCGGCTGCCTGGGTCATGCGTTTTTCTGCCGGGGACAGTGCTTCGATAGACTGATAAGGTCGAGGCGCGGCGGCCGGCGGTGCCAGCACCTTGGTCAACCGCTGCCAGAGGGTCAGGCCAGGCTGTGATACTGCCTGGACTTCCTCTGAGCCGGCCACGGACGTTTGCCAGTCATTGCTCTGTTGAGGTTCAGGTGAGCAGGCAGTGATGTCCCAAAGCGCTTCGTGCGCCAAGCTGTTGAGCCCGCTGAGTATGACCACATGTCCCAGCGGCGCCAGGCGGTGCTCGTGGGTAAGGAACAGCAGCAGCTCCTGGCTCGCATCCAGCCCGCACCCGGCCAGGCTCAACCAGATTTCTCCGGTCAGCACCGAGAGCTGCGAGGCGACCGTGTGTTCATCCGAACTGGCGCCGATGCCCATGGCCACCGACCCCCCGACCAGCAGGTTGAGACGCGTAGTGCCGTTGCGTTCAGCCACCGAAAACCGCCGGCCGTTGCAGTAGCTGTAGCGCAGGCCCAGGGCGTCGGTGTTGACGACGGCCGAGCTGAACCCGGTTTCGTGCACCCGAACGCGTTGAGTGGCGCACTGGGTGGCCTTGGCAAGCAGCTGTTGGTACTCGAGCTGCAAAGGCGAAAGCCCTTGGCGACTGGCTGTGGACATCTGGTCTCCTGGCAAGGCACCGCGTCAGGCAAGGTGCTAGGCGGTTAGCTCCCTGAGGTTGTACAAAAGCCCGCCGATGGCGATCAACAGCAATGCCACGCCAGACGCAAGGCTGATGAATCGATGGCTGCGTGCTGAGGCAATCTTGCCGATGGCAAAGATGTAAAGACTCAGCACGGCGAAGTCGATAACGATCCATAGCAGAGAAAGCACGACCATGCTCTTGCCGAACGACTCGGTAATCTGGATGAACTGCGGGAAGAAGGCGATGAAGAAAATGATGTCCTTAGGGTTGGAGATGCCCACCATGAAGCCTTGCCAAAGACCCCCGCGGCCCGCGGGCTTGGCCATATCGGGCTCGTGGTTGGGATGCGGCGCCTTGAGCGCTTCCCTGAGCGTGCCCACGGCGATGTAGCCGATGAACAGGCAACCCAGCAGGCTCATGGCGCCAAGCCATGCCCTGTCAATGGCTGCGCTGGTAAGAATGATCCAGGCCGCTGCTCCGATCAGTACCAGTGAGGCCCAGTTGGTGCCCAGGGCCGTGAAAATGGCCTTGCGTGAGCCCGAAGCGGCTGCGGTGTTGACGATCAATGCCACGACCGGACCTGGAGTGGCGATCAGCAGCAGGACGGTAAGGGCGTAGGTGGCAGTCAGGGCGGTATTCACGTCATTTCTCGATGATGTTGTCGGGGGTGGCAGACACGGCGGTCCTGGCATGGAAAGGGCAGCGCGCCGGGTTCAACGAACCGGTTTCCTGCAACTGGTACTGCATCCACTCGAAATTATCCGCTTCACCGAAGAAACCGAGGCTTTCAGGTACTAACCCGTCGTTGTAGTGGCCGACCCGTTGACGAATGCGCTCGCGGATGCGCTGGCCGCTCTGGGTGGCGACATTGGCCACTTCGTCGAAGTTCTCTCGGGGGTTGATGACGAATGTGATGTGCTTGCCCAGGTTGCGGCTTTTCATCTGCTCGTGGCCCGGGAAATTCATGTTGATGAACAGCGCCATGCCGGCAAAGCAGAACGACCAGCCGCTGTCGGCGGGGTCGGCTGGCACTGTCTGGGGCCAGGGGTTCGGATCCCGAGCATGAACGCCTTGCAGCACCTTCCAGGCAAGCGCCTGCTGTTGGGCAAGCGGCATGTCGGTCACCGTTTCGAGAAATATCACCAACGGGTGGCCGATACGTAGCTTGGGCGCAACCGGATCCATCAGCCGGACATAGCTGGCCAGCCCTTGAGCGATGTCATCCGCCAGCTGTTCGGCGCGGGCGAAAAGGACATAGCACGTCTGCGCATTGACTGCCTTGCGCCCGAACAGGCAGGGGAATTCCGGATTGGCAAGGGTCTGGCGAAAGTGTTGCAGGGTAGCGATTGTCCAGTGTGTTTCGATGCACTCATGTTCGAGGGCCTGCTCAAACGCATCCAGGCGGTAGCAATGTCCATATCCCGTAAACATGGTTTCCCCGAGCTTCAAATGATGAACGATCCACGCAGATTCAGGCAGGATTTAGGTTATGTATGTTTTTTCACTGCATTTTCTAGCACTGTCGGCAGGTTGTAAAACGCGTGAAATTATGAGCTACTATTAGTCTTGCTAATACTCAGGAGGCGTCAATGTCGGAAAGGATTCAGGCCTTGCATGCACTGCGTGCGTTCGAGGTTGCGTCCCGCTATGGTTCATTCACCAAGGCGGCGGAAGAGCTCGCACTGACCCAAGGCGCAGTCAGTCACCATATCAAGACCCTGGAGGGCATGTTCGGCTGCGATTTGTTCGAGCGGCGCGGGCCCAAACTGAGCCTGACCGAGCATGGGCGCTTGCTCTCTCAAGAGCTCAAGGTCGGCTTCAAGATCATTGAGAACGCTTGCTCGCTTCTGCGCCAGGACCGCTACGGCCTGCGTCTGAAGGCGCCTTCAACGCTCACCGTGCGTTGGTTGCTAAGGGCACTGGATGGCTTCAAGAAACACGAAGACACCTGTTCGGTGCAGCTGTCGAGCGTGTGGATGGACATCGACAGCGTCGATTTCTATTCCGAACCCTACGACTGCGCCATCTTGCTGGCCAACGGTCGGTTCGCTGCCGATGTGGAGAGTTGCCGGCTGTTCGACGAGTGGCTCATACCGGTGTGCCACCCTGACTACATGGAGCAGGCGCAGCCTGTGCTGTCGGACCTGAACCGTTGCGAACTGCTGCATCCCTCGCCGGATCGGCGCGACTGGCGGCGCTGGCTGGCGCGGATGGAGGCCCTTGATGTCAGCATCGACCAAGGCCAGGTGTTCGACACGCTCGATCAAGGTATCTCCGCCGCTCAGCAGGGCCTGGGCATCTCCGTGGTCGATCTGGTGTTGGCCAGTGCCGATCTGGCAGCCGGGCGCCTGGTGACACCTTTCAAGCAAGCCGTGGCAACTGGGGATGGCTACTACATGACTTGGCTGAAAAACAGCCCCAAGGCCCGTCAGATGCAAAAGTTGCGAGATTTTCTTCTCGGTCAAGTGCCTCCACTGGTGCTCAAGGACATCAACTACCTGTACAGCTGAATTCACTACACCGCACAGGGTAAGCGCGACCCGTCCACCGACGGTGGAGGTTAGACGCTGGGGCTTGGTTGCCGGCGCAATCATGTCGTCTCGCAGGCAAGGCCAGGTGCGCCTGGAGCGACCCGTTACATTCGTCATCATCAACAACGCAGAGGGCGCGGCGGTGGATTTGCAGCAGGGCTTCGTCCTGACCCGGCACTGGTACGACACGCAGGCAGGTACGTGCGTGGAGCTGTGGCTGGCTACCGATCAGGGCCCCCGGCAAGTGCGACTGGCGCCCCAGATCAATGTGGCGTTCGTCCCTCAGGCGCAACAAGCGCACGCGCAACGGTTGCTGGCCGACGAGCCGGATGCAGAGCTGCGCCCGCTTGGATTGAAGACATTCGATCAACGCCCAGTAATGGGCCTGTACTGCCGTCAATACCGGCAATTGCTTCAGGTAGAACAACGGCTGCGCGCCGCAGGTATCGACGTCTACGAGGCCGATGTCAGGCCACCGGAGCGCTACCTCATGGAGCGTTTCATTACGGCCCCCGTGCAGTTCGCTGGACGCCTGGATGAGCAGGGCGTGCTCTGCGATGCCCAGCTCAAGCCGCACGGCAGCTACCGTCCATCGCTGCGCGTGGTGTCGCTGGACATCGAAACCACCGAGCGGGGCGAGTTGTACAGCATCGCCCTGGAAGGCTGTGGGCAGCGCCAGGTGTACATGCTCGGCCCACCCAACGGTGACCCTCGCGAAGTTGACTTCGACCTGCACTACTGCGCCGATCGCAGTGCGTTGCTGCACTGCCTGAACCACTGGATAGCGCGCCACGACCCGGACGCGATCATCGGCTGGAACGTGGTGCAGTTCGACCTGCGCCTGCTGCATGAACACGGCAAGCAGCTGCAAGTACCCATGCACCTGGGCAGGGGGGGAGCGGCCATGACCCTGCGCGCGTCAGGTAGTGGTGGCCATGTCTTCATTGATGTGCCCGGCAGATTGGTGATCGACGGCGTCGAAGCGCTGCGCTCGGCAACGTGGAGTTTTCCATCGTTCAGTCTTGAAAATGTCGCGCGAACCCTCTTGGGTGACGGCAAGGCCATCAGTACGCCCTACCAGCGCATGGATGAAATCAATCGCATGTTCGCCGAGGACAAGCCTGCGCTGGCGCGCTACAACCTGAAGGACTGTGAACTGGTCACACGCATCTTTGTCCACACCAGGTTGCTGGAGTTTCTGCTTGAGCGCGCGTCGGTCACGGGCCTGGCGGCAGACCGCAGCGGTGGCTCGGTGGCCGCCTTCTGCCACTTGTACATGCCTCACATGCACCGCCAAGGCTACGTCGCGCCCAACCTGGGCAGCCGCCCCGACGAAGCCAGTCCCGGCGGTTTCGTCATGGATTCACGACCTGGGCTGTACGATTCGGTACTGGTGCTGGACTACAAGAGCTTGTACCCCTCGATCATCCGCACATTCCTGATTGACCCTGTCGGCCTCGCCGAGGGGCTGCAACAGCCAGATGACACAAACGCGGTCGAAGGCTTCAGAGGGGCGCGTTTCTCACGCACACGTCACTGTCTGCCGGCGATCGTCGAACGTGTGTGGCGCGCCAGGGAACACGCCAAGCAGGATCGCAATGCGCCATTGTCCCAGGCGCTGAAAATCATCATGAATGCCTTCTACGGGGTGTTGGGCTCAAGTGGCTGCCGGTTTTTCGATGCGCGACTGGCCTCATCGATCACCTTGCGCGGGCACCAGATCATGCGCCAGACCCGCGCCCTGGTCGAAGCCCGCGGGTATGACGTGATCTATGGCGATACGGATTCGACATTCGTCTGGCTCAAGACCGGCCATGATGAGGCGGCGGCCGAGCAGATCGGCAATGCACTGGTGCGCGAGGTGAATCAATGGTGGCGCGAACACCTGCGCCAGACGCTCGGCCTGGAGAGTGCGCTTGAGTTGCAGTTCGAGACCCATTACCGGCGTTTTCTCATGCCCACCATACGCGGCACCGAGGAGGGCAGCAAAAAGCGCTATGCCGGCCTTGTTCAGCGTGCCGATGGCACTGAAGACATGGTCTTCAAAGGGCTGGAATCGGTACGCACCGATTGGTCGCTGCTGGCCAGGACCTTCCAACAGCAGCTCTACCGACGCATTTTTCGCGGCGAGCCTTATCGCGAATTCGTTCGCGAGTACGTCGGCCAGATGCTCGCTGGAGAGCACGACGCTTCGCTTGTATATCGCAAACGCCTGCGCCGCCCGCTGGCGGAGTATCAGCGTAACGTGCCACCGCATGTGCGGGCCGCACGGCTTGCCGATGACTATAACCGGGAACTGGGTCGCTCGCTCCAGTACCAGCGCGGAGGCTGGATCAGCTACCTCATGACCACTGCCGGGCCCCAGCCGTTGGAGAATCGTCGTGCCCCCATCGACTATGACCATTATCTGTCACGCCAGCTGCAGCCGGTCGCCGATGCGATTCTTCCCTTTGTGGGTGATCGCTTTTCTACGTTGATCGATGACCAGATGCTGCTGTTTTGATCGTGAGGTAGTACCCCGTCGCCGCAGGTATGTTTGTCGTCTCGCTAACCTCCCGTGCAAAATCACTTCACGGGAGCAACTGATGGACACCGCACTCACTGATCAACAGCTGGCGGAGCAGGCCTGCCAGGATGGCCTGATCGCTGCTCGCTTGCCGGCCTGGCTCAAAAAGCTCGATAAGGCATTCATTGCCCAGGCAGGGCAAGCGCTGAACAGCAGCCTGAAATGCCGCCAGCGTCTGGCCGCGCGGTGGGGATTGATCGAAGGTATCGAGGCATTCGCCAAGCCCCTGCTGGAAAAATCCCTGAGCGCTCGTTTCGGTATCACCCAGGGCGTGGACCAGTTGTGGTTTCGCAATGCTTACGAGGTACCGCTCGCCACTTACTTCCCGATACGGGTGCCCTTGTACGAACGCCACTACTACCAGATACCGCTGCTTGAAGCCGTCTTGCGAAATTTTACCGCTGAACAGACGCAGCCCCAGGTCTTGCCGCCGATGGCTGGCGTGTTCGACGCGGCAGGTAACTCGGTGCCCAGGCTTAGCGCCGCTCGGTTTGCCCAGTTGACCCGGGAACTGGATCTGGGTGGGCTCTATCAACAACACTTGTCTGCCCATCTAGCGTCGGCCTCCATGCAAGCGTTACTGGGTGAGCTGAACCGGCACGAAATGGTGCTTGATGCATTCAAGGCCGATGCCCAGGGCGTGTTCGCTCCCGGCGAGCTCGAACTGTTGGTCGATTTGTGGCAAAGCGGCAGGCTGGGACGCCTGCACGGCGATCGAGTGCTTCCTAAAAGCTTGCAGATTATGGATTGTCCATTGCAGCAGATTCTGGTGCTGGATGTGCGGGACGAATCGTTGGCACCTTTCTACACGTCGAGCAAGCGTGTGCTGGTGTATATCCCGGGTGACCCGTTTGGAGCCTGGAGCACAGCCGATAATCTGGAACGCTTTGAACGCGCTGTGCTCAACGCACGCTTGCGCCAGCCTGCCTATCAGCAGTTTTTTGCGCGTTTCATTCGACGTCGTGATAGCCAACGATTCTTCAGCCAGCTCGCGTCGGCTTTCTATGAAGACATACCGATCTGGGCAACAGCTGACCTGTACCCGGTAGCAAGCGCCTTGTCGGAGCCTGTGTTCGAAACCCTCGCCCGCAGCCGCGTTGCACACGTAATGGACGATGCCGCAACGCTGGCGCCTCCGGTCAACGCGTTGGATCGGGCCATTGGGCGCGCGCATGAGAAACGCCTGGCAGTCGAGGGCTGGACGTTGCTGGGGCTGGCCAGTTTCTGGCTACCTGGGTTGGGCCTGGTATTGCTTGCCGTGACTGCCTGGGAGTTGATGAAGGAGGTGTATCACGGGGTAGACACTTGGCACGAAGGCGAGACGGAGCAGGCTATGGACCATATGACCCATGTGGCCGCTCAAGTTGCATTGATTGGAGTTACCGCGGGAGCGGGTTATGGTTTGGCCCAGGTGTGGAAACGCTCGACGTGGGTAGATGGTCTGGTCCAGTCCAACGTTGAGGATGGGGGCGCGCGCCTGTGGTCCGAGGACCTGGCGCCCTTTCGAAGCTCCCCGCCACCTGTTGAAGCGGTGGCAGATCATGAGGGGATCAGCCGCCAGGATAGCCGCGCATGGATCCGCATGGACGGCCACACCTACCCGGTGCAGCAACGCACGACGGACGAGCAGTGGCAACTGGTGCCGCGCGAGGGTGTAGGTCCTCTTTTACAGCACAACGGTGCAGGTGCGTGGCGGTTGTGGAGTGAGTCTCCCCTGGATTGGTCGACCAGCCATTACCTGTTCAGGCGCCTGGGCGAGCCGATGGCTGAACTTGACGACACGCGAATCGAGCAGGTCATGGCCATTCACGCGCTCGACGATGACCAGCTACGCGGTTTGCATTTTCGCGGCGCCGACCTCTTGCCAGCGCTGATCGATACCAGCCGCCGTGCGCATCTTGCTCAGCGTACCGAGAACCTGCTGATGCAGTTGCGCACTGGTGTTGTAATCGAAGATCAGAGGCTGCTTGCGCAGGTTGTGCAGCTGACCGGTGGCGAGGGCCTGTCTTCTTCGGATCTGGCGGCGCAGCTCGATGTACGACGGTACGAGGTCATGCAGCACCTGCTTGATCAGCAAATGTCTCCTTCCAGTCAGGATATCCAGGCTTTGCAGTGCGTATTCCCACGCTTGTACCCCAGTGCGGCACAGGCGCTGCTGGCCAATGCGAGCAGTGTCGACCTGCAACGTCTGCGTCGGACGGGTCGCGTGCCATTGCAACTGGCCGAAGCTGCCCGTGAGCGCAGCTCGCACATTCGTGTGCAGCGCGCCCTCGAAGGCCTGTACTTGCGGACGTCGCAGGATACGGACTTGGCCAAGCTGGTCCTGAAATTGCTCGACTATCGAGTTGGAGGCATCGGTAATGTGCGGTGGCGCCTGTTGAGTGCGCAGTTCAACGGCGTGCAACTGACCAGTGCCGGAGAAGGGGATGTCGAGCTACAGCTGTTCCATGACACCCAAGGCTTCAGCGTAAGAAACGCCTTTTCGCAGGAGATCTGCCCTCCCGGGGACCTGTTCGAGGTCATCGTGAATGCCTACGATCAGGCCCAACTGACAACCATGGGGCTGCATGCGCCTTTCGCCGAAAGTTTGCGCCAGGAAGTCGCTGCGCTTGCCCAGGTTCACCGGGCAGCGCTGCCTGAGCTCCTGGGCATCGCGACTCGCGGCCGCTGGCAATTGCCCACCCGCTTGGCCGACGGCCGCGTGGGTTACGTGCTCAGTGGACGTGGAGGGCGCAGGCCCAACCCCTATCTGCGAAGGCTGAGGTTCCTGTACCCCACCTACACCGATAATCAACTCGACGAGTGGCTGACTGATGCGCGTTCGGCAGCAGGAGGCATCGAGGCGCGGCTGCAGTGCCTGGAGGATCAGTACCGGACGCTCAACATGCATTTGCGTACGTGGGCCAGGCAAGGCTCAAGTCATGCCGAGCGTCAACGTCGCCGGACGCTGGGAAGAGCCTTGCGCAATTGCTGGCAGCACGTGCTCGATGAGGGCATGCACGGCGACAGTCTGATTCTTGCCTATCGTTGGGACATGATCGGCATTCACACCGAAAGTCTACCGGAGCTGCCGCCCCAGATACGGTTCGATCATGTGTATTCGCTGTCGCTGCGCGACGCCAGCATCCGCTACCTGCCTGAAAGCTTTCTGGGTGCGTTTACCAGTGTCCGGTCGCTCGAGCTTCCCGATAACCAGATCTCTCGGATCCCCCAGGCGCTCTTGCAGATGGAACATCTGTGGACGCTGAACTTGGCGCACAACCAAGTGGTGCTGGACGCGGGGCAGGCAACCATTCTCGGTAGCTGCAGCCATTTGCGTTACCTGGACCTCTCACGCAACCCGTTGGGCAGGCCCTTTTCGGTGGGCGGGCTGACATGCCTGCACGAGTTGCGTATAGCAGGCGCCGGCCTGCGCAGCTTGCCTTACCAACTGCTCGAGAGCACTTCGCTGCGAGTGGTCGACTTGCGCGACAACCTGCTTACGGCGTTGCCTGAAGACTTCTATGAATCGCGCCTGTGGGTGGAGGGGGAGGTCCACCTGGGCGGTAATCCGCTGTCGGCTGTTGAGCGCGAACGGCTGGAGCAAGCGTTACTCACAGCGGCTACCCGCGCCCGTGATCGAGCGATGGTACTGGTGCGGCTGAACTGGATGGATGCGATCGGCCTGGCCCAGCGCACGGAACTGGGCACCTGCTGGGAACACCTGCAGGCCATGGAGGGCAGCGGCGAGTTCTTCGGTCTGCTCGAACGCCTGATGGAAACAGCGGATTTTCAGCACCGCACAGGCGCGCGCTATCTTGCCGGCCGAGTCCTGACATTGTTGGGGGCCATGCGTGATTCGAGCGACTTGAGGATGGCGATGTTCAGCGACGCTGAGCAACTGACCTGTCAGGACAGCGTGGCATTGCGTTTCAGCGATCTGGAAGTGCGCCTGCGGGTCTGGCAGGCCGAAGTCCAAGCGCAGCAAGGTGAACGAGAGCAGGTGCTGTTGCACCTAGGGCGGCAGCTGTGGCGTTTGGATGAAGTCGAGCGTGTGGCCATGGACGACGTGCGCTGGCGACAGGCCGATGGTGCCGATCCTGACGAGATCGAGGTGGTGCTGGCTTACCGCCTGGCGCTACGCGAGCGCCTTGACTTGCCCATTTTCACCAGCGGCATGTCATTCAGGGCGGTGGCCGGGGTCACCGAGACGCATATCGAAGGAGCAGCCAGGCGCGTGTTGCAAGCAGAAACCAGCGAGCAACTGGCCAACTCCCTGTTGGACAGGGAATTCTGGTGCAGTCACGTGCGCCGCTTGCATGCACAACGTTTCGACGAGATGAACGCACCTTTTCATGCACGGCTGGAGGCTGTGCAAGAGGCTGCTGATCTGAGCGAACAGCAGGTGTTACAGCAGACGGAAGAAATTTCGCAGCAACGCCAGGCGGCCGAACGGGCGCTTCTGCTGGACATCACGCGTCAGGCGCTGGACAGCGCGGCCGAGCCCCTTCAACCCTAGGAACAGGAGCGCCGTCGTGCCGGAGCAGGGTGAGCGTGTTGAGCTATGCTCGTAGGCATGCACGAGCCATGTAAGGCGCCACATGGCAGGGTGACACCTCCAGTTACTTTTGAGTTGCGCCTTGCCGGGTGGGTTGGTTTAGGCTCCTGCGTCGGATCTTTCTCCAAGGTCCGTAGTCTTTGTTTGATCGAGAGAATAAGGAGATGCGCATGCTTGTCCGGTCATTGACCCTCGCCGCCCTGCTCGCCGCCGTGAGCCCGGCTTTTGCGGCCGACAGTAGTGGGCCATTGGCCCAGGAGCTGGGCAAGGCAAGGCCATTGGTCATCATCGCTCCCAGCAGTGCCGACCCTACCCTCAGGGCCGTGACCAAGGCCATGGAGGATCCGGCTACGCAGGCTGCCTTCAAGGAGCGCAGCGTCGTGCTGTACAGCGTCGCCCAGATGATGGGGAAACGGGACGACAAGAACCTGGAGCAGCAGACCACCATGGCACTGATCCGCGAGCTCAAGCTTGGTGCGAGCAAGGGGACCAAGGTCATCCTCGTTGGCAAGGACGGTGAGCGGCACATGCTCAAGGATGACGACACTGGGGAGGTCCTCGATCCCCAGGCCATCATCAAGGCGGTGGACGATCTACCTGCCAGTGAAAAAGCGGTCAAGGCTTCCGAGCCGGTTGCGACCGCAGTGCAGGAAAAGACCAAGGAAACCAAGCCGGGCAAGGCCGCCAAGCCCACCTCACCGCCCAAGCCCTTGGAAGACTGAGCCTCTAGTCGAGCCCTTTCATGGAAGACCGGGTGCCATGCAGGGCTGCCAGCGCAGCCCTCACGGTTCAGGTCGTGGATTGTCCTGCGCTGCCAGTTTCGGCCAGGGATGGGTCATCGTGCAGCGATATCCGCGAGGTTTCCGGCAACGCCAGCCCGCCCACTAGCGCTATCAAGGCAATGACGACCAGATAGAAAGCTGGCGCCAGACTGCTGCCTGTCTGCCCGATCAGCCAGGTCGCGACCAGTGGGGCGGTGCCGCCGAACAGGGTGTAGGCAACGTTGTAGGTGATGGCCGACGCGGTATAGCGTGTACGTGTCGGGAAACTTTCCGATAGCAGGGCAGCGGTTACCACGCCGCTGGACAACGCGCCTACCGCCAGCAGCACGACACCGAGCAAGGCGCCGAACATCGCCCCCGAGCTGGCCAGCCAGTAGGCTGGGAACACGCACACCATCACCCACAAGCAGGTGAAGCCAATGGTCTTGCGCCGCCCGATCCGATCCGACACAGCGCCGGCAACCGGGCAGCCAGCGGCGGCGAACAGCAGCGCGACAGTGGTCACCAGCAGCGACTGGGCGCGAGTCAGGTTGCCCACCAATTGCAGGTAGGTGGCGAAGTAGGTGGTGAACATGTAGAACGACAGTGCAGTAAGGGAGATGAACGCGCCCAGGTTGCGTATCGCTCGTCCATGGTGGCGCAAGGTCTGCTTGAGGGGCGAATGCTCATGTTCCTTGCCCTGAGCCAGTGCGTCACGGAAGGCTGGCGTTTCTTCCATGCGCCAGCGCAGGTACAAACCGACCAAGCCCAGTGGTGCGGCGATCAGAAAGGGTACGCGCCAGCCCCAGGTGGCCATGGCTTCTGTGGTCAGGCTTGCTTCCAGGCCGTAGGCGATCACGGCAGCGCAGGCAAAGGCCGAGAACGTCGAGACCGGCACGAAGCTGCCATAGAACGCGCGCTTGTCGTTTGGTGCATGCTCCATCAGGTAAGCACAGGCCCCAGCATATTCACCGCCTGCCGAGAAACCTTGCAGGCAGCGGGCGAGCGTCAAGAGCACGGGGGCTGCCAATCCGATGCTGGCATACGTGGGCAGTAGGCCGATGAGGGTGGTCGAGCCTGCCATCAGCAAGATAGTCAGCGACAGGATACGTTTGCGTCCCAGGCGGTCTCCCAGGGCGCCGAACACGATACCCCCCAGTGGGCGCAGGGCGAACGCCACCGCGAACACGGCGAAGGTCTTGAGCAGGGCGACGCTCGGGTCACCACTGGCGAAGAATTGGCTGGCGATGAGTGTTGCAAGAAAGCCGTAAACGGCGAAATCGAACCATTCGACGAAATTGCCGATGGCCGAAGCGGCGATCACCCTGCGCAGGGTGGCAGGGGATACCTCGTGAAGTGCGGACATGCGGGTGCTCTCCGATTTTCCATTGGCAGCCATGACGAGCGTGGTGCGGTCGAGCCGCGCCATCAGTAGTTATGGTTGTCAGTAGATCGGCCCCGCTTACGAGTCGCTTTGTCGAGGACGACCTTCGGATGCCAGAAACGACCGCGGCGATCGGGGCTTTAGGCCACGACAACGCGATTGCGCCCACCTTGCTTGGCCAGATACAGCGCTCTGTCAGCCGCGGCCAACGTGCCGGCCGCATCGCCTGTGCCCTCCCAGTGCGCCACCCCAAGCGACACAGTCAGGGCGCCCACCGGCGCTACCGGGGTGTCCCCGATGGTCGCGCGCAGGCGCTCGGCCACACTGGCTGCCACAGCTAGATCCGCACCGGGCAAGAGCATCAGAAATTCCTCCCCGCCAGTACGGCACAGCAAGTCGCCTTCCCGGCAGCAACGGCGCATCGAATGGGCCAGTTGTCGCAACACGGCATCGCCGGTGTCGTGCCCGTGGCCGTCGTTGATCCGTTTGAAATGATCCACGTCCATGACGATGGCTGAAAAGCGCCGCCCTTCGGCCTCCAGCAACGACAGGCTGAATTCCAGCCCGCGGCGATTGATCAGCCCTGTCAGGGGGTCGGTCTGGGCTTCGCGGTTCAGGCGGCCAATGCGTTCGTGCAGCAGGTTCAGGCCGAACAACAACGCTCGCTTGAGCTCAGCCGCCTCGAAATACCACGCACGCACCCGATGCAAGTCTTCGGCCGTGTTGGCGCTGTCCATCATCCGTGCACTTGCGGCGAGCTGCCAGAGCGGCCGAGCGATGACCAATGCCAGCCACCAGAGCAGCAGGCTGCCGACCAGCGCCAGTGGCGCTGATGTACCTATCACATTGAGGACCAGGGTATTGAGCGGCGCCACGGTGCGTGACAGTGGTTGCTGGGCGACCACGCCCCAGCGGGCGCTGGGCACGGTGGCGAAGCCTGCGAGCATCTCGACGTTCTGGCTGTTGGTGAGCGCCACGGTGCCGCTGGGCAGTGTTGGCAACTGATCGATCAAAGCATTGCCCTGCACGACAGTACCGACGCGCTGGTTATCAGGGTGATAGAGCAGGCGTCGTTGGTGGTCGACTACATAGAGGTATGAGCCGTCCTTGTAGAAATGCTCGCCCAGCAGGCTGTTGAGGATATTGCGTTCGCGCAGGTAGAGGGTGCCCCCTACGTAGCCCAGGTAACGGCCTTGCTTGTCGATGATCGGCTGCGAGAGCGTGACCACCAGGTTGTTGGCGGCAGAGACGTACGGGGTCGAGACCAGCGCACGCCGCAGGTGCAGCGCTTCGTCGACGCCTGGGGAGCGCATGCGCCCGCCCACCAGGTGCCGTAGCGGCGCAGGGGAAACTGACAACAATGTGCCGTCGGCATCGATCACGAACGTGGAATTGAACGCCATGCTCTGCGCCAGCACGCGGTCTGTTTCAACCTGCAAGGCCACGGCGTCACTCAATTGTCGGCCTTGTACACCTGCGCTGAACTGCAGTTGCTGCAAGGCGTTACCGATGAATGTTTCGGTGATGGTGGCCAACTTGGTGGCGTACACCCGGTTCGCTTCCAGTGCGTGATTGATCAGCAACTGCCGCTGGACGCGGTAGCTGGCAAAATAGCTGGCGCACAGCATCACCAGTGCGGTGAGTGCGCAGAGCACCAGAATGAGCCTGCGCAGGTCCAGTCGCAATCCATGCTTGGTGTTAGGCAATCCTGACCTCGGAATCATCAAATGCGGCGAATGGCAAGGAATGCTCATTGGCAGTCGCGTAGCGCGAGTGTCACTCAGGGGGCGTTTTTTTCAAGCGCCTTGAGTTCAGCCTCCACGTCCTGCATGCGCTGTTCAGCCACCGCCTGTACCTTGGCATCTGCGGCGGTTTGCTGCATCAGTGCCGTGAGTTTTTCACTCAACCGCTTGCCTTGCGGTGTCTTTTCCAAGGCGCGGGCCTTGGCGGGGTCCTGCAAGGCGCCGACGATACTGGCGAATTCGGCATCGGTGAAGTTCTGTTCGCTGTACAAGCGGAACAGGTCCTGACGCTGGTCGTCAACCGTCAGGTGCCGACGCAGGACCTGTTCGATACGGGTCTGGCTCACGTCAGGGTGCTTGCCCGCAAGGAGCACGGCCATGCGCTGAATGTTGTGGTCATAAGCCTCCTGCAGCGGCAACTGGGCAACGATCTGTTCTTCTCGCGAGGGTTTCTGGTCGCATGCCGTGACCGCGGCGGTGAGCGCAAACATGAGCAGCAACTTCGGGAAGCGAGGCATGGCTTGGCCTGAATGGGCTGTGGGGTAGGGCGATTATACGGGTGCGCGCACGTCCGGGACGAGCGTTGCATTTGCCTTGCCGGGCTGGCTGCGGTAGAACCAGGCCTTTGACTGCAACGGTTGCCCCATGCCTGAACTTACCCTGCGCCCCGTGACCCCCGAAAGCCGTGACGAGGTCGTGGCCTTTGTCGAGGCCGCGCGACGGGACTTGTTCCCGATGCTTGCCAAAGCGCCTTTACCTCCCGACCTTGCACAGTTTGATGATGTCTATCTGCAAGGCGCCGGCGCCTTCCTCGAAGCACGGGCGGGCGCAGACCTGGTGGGCGTGATCGGCTACCTGCCCTATGACAACCGCTTTGCGCAGTTCGACTACGGTGACCAGCGTGTGGCCGAGGTCGTGCGCCTGTTCGTGTTGCCTGCCTATCGCCGGCTTGGCGTGGCGGCACGCTTGTTCGGGGCCTTGAAAGCACAGGCGGCAATCGATGAAATCGACCGTTTTTACCTGCACACCCACCCATTTCTGCCGGGCGCCGTCAGCTTCTGGGAGCGGCAGGGCTTCACCCTGCTAGACGTTGAGGACGACCCGATCTGGCAGACGACCCACATGGACCTGCGGCTGCGTTAGGCGCTCGGACATGTCCTACATTGACGCAGGTGTGATGGACCACGCGTTCATTTTCTTACAAGGCAGGTGATGGTTTGCTTCCTCGTGCACGGACTTTTCACAGCCGCAGAGGGAGAGTGACAATGCCGCACATGGCCCTGTACAAACTGAAACTGCTGGATGAATTCGAGGTTCGCACAGACGGTTGGTCGTTCGACGATTTCCAGAACCGCCTGATGGACATCTGGCGTGGCGCCACCCGCCAGGATGCCGCCTGCATCATCAATGCCGCGCACCGAGAGGGCAGGTGGCCCAGGACGGTCAGGCAATACCTGTTGAGTCGCATCAAGGTGGCCGGCCACGTCGAACCGGAGTTGGAAGCCACGTTCATCGAACTGTCTGGCTCGCTCACTGGCCAGGAGCGGGCGCAATGGTGCCGCACGGCGGCCGATACCGTTCACTGACCGCTGACAGGGGCGCGCGGCGGCCTCGCTGTCGCCGCCCGTATTCAACACGCACTACCGTCGGCCTACTCGATGTTCACGATGTGGCGCGTGATACGCAGGCGCTCACGCGCTGCGAAAGCGCAATACCTGAGCGCCGTCCAGCGGGTCGGTGAGCACGTGTGCGTGAACGCCGAAGGTACTCAGCAAGCAAGCGGGCGTGAGCACATCCAGCGGTTTGCCCAGTGCGACCAGTCGCCCGTTGTTCAATACCGCCACACGGTCGCAGGTCAATGCCTGATTGAGGTCATGCAAGGCCACCAAGGTCGTGACCGGCAATGCTTGCACCTGCTGCAACAGGCCCAGTTGATGCTGGATGTCGAGGTGGTTGGTCGGCTCGTCCAGCAATAGCACTGCGGGGCGTTGCGCCAAGGCCCGAGCGATGTGAACGCGCTGGCGCTCGCCACCGGACAACGACCCCCACAGGCGGCTGCGCAAATGCAGTGCATCCACATCAGTCAGCGCATGCTCGACGATGGCCTTGTCGTCCTCACCGAACGGCGCCAAGGCCGATAACCAGGGGATACGGCCCAACGCCACAGCGTCGAAGACTCGAATGGCATCGAGCGTGTCAGCATGCTGCTCGACCAGTGCCAATGACCTTGCCACCGCTCGGCGAGGCAGGCGCGAGAGCGACTTGCCCAGCAGTTGCACGGTGCCAGTGGCCGGCTTACGCAGGCCTGCCAGCACCTTGAGCAGCGACGACTTTCCCGAGCCATTTGGCCCGACGATGGCCAGGGTCTCGCCGACGTGCACCGTCAGGTCGATCCCGTCGAGCACCGGGCGGCCCCCCAGGTGCAGGCTGATGCCCTGGCAGCCCACTGGGGCGAGCTGCATGGGCGCCATGGCGGTCACGCGCGCCCCCTACGGGCCACCAGGATAACTGCGAACACTGGCGCACCGATCAGGGCCGTGACCACCCCCACGGGGATGACCTGCCCGGCGATCAGCGTCCTCGACAGGATGTCCGCGGTGATCAAGAACAGCGCCCCGCCCAGGGCACTGGCCGGCAGCAGGCGGTCATGACCGGGCCCGAGCAGCAGGCGTAGCGCATGGGGAATGACCAGGCCCACGAAACCGATCGCGCCGACGATCGAGACCATGACGGCGGTCACCAGGGCTGCACAGCTGATCAGCAGCAGTTGAGTGCGCCGTACCGCAACCCCCAAGGAGGCTGCCGAGTCGGCGCCGAAGGTGAAAGCGTCCAGCGCTCGGCGTTGCCACAGGCAAACCAGAAGGCCCAATAGGGCAACTGGTACGGCCAGCCAGACCGAAGGCCAGCGCACGCCGCTGAGATTGCCCAGCAGCCAGAACAGAATGCCGCGGGCCTGTTCGGCTGTGGCCGACTTGGTAATAAGAAGCGCCGTCACGGCATTGAACAACTGTGAACCGGCAACCCCAGCCAGGATGATGTGAGCGCCAATGCCGCCCGGGCTCGCGGCGCGCGCCAGTAGCAGCACCAGTGCGAAGGCGGCCAGGGCACCGATGAAAGCCCCGGCTGACATGCTCAGCGTCATGCTGCCCAGGCCCAGCAGCCCGACCAGCACTGCACCTGTTGAGGCGCCTGCCGACAGGCCCAGCAGATAGGGCTCGGCCAGCGGATTGCGCAGCAACGCCTGGAGGATCACGCCGCAGGTGGCCAGCCCTGCGCCGCAGGCCGCCGCGACAAGGCTGCGGGTCAGCCGGTAGTTCCACACGACACCGGCGTCGATGGGGTCGACCGGGTAGCCCGCCTGCCAAGCATGGTTGGCCAGTACCTGGCCGACCAGGCCCAATGACAGCGGGTTTTCACCGATTGAAGTGCCCGCCAACAGCGCGCCCAGCAGGGCCGCCAGTGCGGCGCAGGTCAGCCCCAGACGCTTGATCACTGCGCTGCGACGCCGGTGGAGAAGGCCGTGGCCAGCGTCTGCACGCCGCGGAACAAACGAATGCCCGCCTGCATCGCCTCGGCATCGAGCACGATGATACGCCCATGCTTGACGGCGTCCATGTGCTGCGTCACAGGGTCATTGCGCAGAAAATCGAGTTTTTTCTGGTAGTCGTCGGCCGGAAAACGGCGGCGGTCCATGCGTGCAATGATCAGCCAGGTCGGGTTGGCCTTGGCCAATGTCTCCCAGCTCACGGTTGGCCACTCCTCGGTGGAGCTCACCACGTTGCGCACGCCAAGGGCACGCAACATGAAGTCCGCAACGCCCTGGCGGCCTGCCACGTACGGGTCGGTGGCCAGATCGGCGCTGGAGAACCAGAACAGCGCCGAGATAGTGGACAGGTCAACGCCTGCCAGCTGCGCCTGGGCATGGGCCAGGCGGCCCTTGAGCTCGTCGTTGAGGGCGGCGCCACGAGCCTGCACATCGAAGACGCTGGCCAATTCACTGACACTCTTGTAGATGCTTTCGACCTGGAAGGCTTGCAGCCGCGTGCCGTCGGCGCCCACCCGGTTGTCCTTGCCTTCGCAATCCGACGGCAGCACATAGGTGGCGATGCCCAGCTCATTGAATTGCTCGCGCGTACCCACCGCACCCTGGTCCCCCACCATCCACTCGAACTGGGCCGTCACCAGCTGCGGGCGCTTGCCCACTACCGCCTCGAAGCTGGGCTCGTTGTCGGCAAGCCGAGGGACCTTGGCGTCCTGCGCCTGGTAATCGGGCAATACGTCATTGAACCAAAGCGATGACGCGGCCAGCCGGGGGGCCAAGCCCAGCGCATACAGCATTTCGGTGCCTGCCTGGCCAATCGTCACCACGCGTTGGGGGGCTTGGGCGAACACCTGGGGTTTGCCGCAGTTGTCGACCGTCAGCGGATACGCGGTAGGTGCACCCTGAGCCAAGCCGGCAATGCCAAGGCCAGCGAGCAGGGTGGCGAAACGGGGCAGCATGCAGGACGATCTCCTGTTGGGCAGTTCCCGGTGGCTCGCGCAAGACGAACGCGGGATTCACTATTGATTTGAGCGGTGGAAACCGGGGGGCACGCATGGTAGACCATCGCGCCGCCGGGTGAAACGCTTTAAGGGGCTGATTTAGCGCCTAGAAATACTTCAGCCACGCCAAGTCACGCCTGCGCGCCTTCAACCGGGCGAACCAGCGCACAGGTGGGTAGAGCATCAGCGGTAGCAGGGCCGACGTCAGCCAGACTGCGGCAATGGTCTCGAAACCGAAGTAGGCGCCCTGGTTGGCGCCCCACACGCCCACTGCGCTCAGGTACAGCAGTTTGAGCACGTACAGGTGCAGGAGATAGAAAAACATCGGGGCTGCGCCAAACATCGCCAGCACTGCGATCCAGCGCGGGTGCCCGGCGCGCTCGAATGCGCGCAGCAACAGCAGCCCAACGCCCAAGGTCAACATCAGGAACAGCAGTGATGGAGGGTACTTGGTGATGTTGAAGAAACTCATCAGCGTCTGCGTCAGCGCAGGGTGAATGCTCCAGTGCGCTTCGCCATAGCCGTTGATCACGCGTAGCGCGACAAAGCCCAGGAGTGCGCCGCACCCAGCCTGTAGCAGGCGTCGTTGACGCAGTGCCGGCGTGCAGGCGCTGTGCAACCAAGGGCCCAGCCAGTAGCCAACGGCGATGACGCCGAGCCAGGGCAGTACCGGGTAGGATGTGCGCAGACGCAGTGTGGCGCTGATGTCGAGCCAGGTACGGTCATGCGCGATGGCCCACGGCACATGCCAAGGGGATGTGGCGTCGAAGTGTACGCCGTCAAGCAGGTTGTGCCCGGCGATGATGGCCAGCCCAACAGCGAGCAGACCAGCCCGGGGCAGCCATATCAAAGCTGACAGCGCCATCATGCTGATACCGATGGCCCAGATCACTTGCAGGTAGATCACAGTCGGCGGCACCTGGAATGTCCAGGCAACGTTCACTAGGGTGAGCTCCAGCACTACCAGAAACAGCCCGCGCTTGAACAGGAATGACGAGACTTCCCTGCGACTCTGCCGCTTTTCGCCATAAAGCCAGGCAGACAAGCCGGTAAGCAGCACGAAGACGGGCGCGCACAGGTGGGCGAGGGTGCGACTGACGAACAACGCCGGGTCGGTGGTTTCCACTGCCATCGGGTCACTGACCTGATGCTGCATGAAAAACGTTTCGCGGACGTGGTCCAGCAGCATGATCAGCATGACGAAACCGCGAAGGGCGTCGATGCTCTGCAGGCGTTGATGGGAGAGGGGCGTTGGCAGGATTGCAGGGGGCATGGACATCACGTATCAAAACGAAGATCGCAACGTTATCTTATAACTCATGCGCTGAGCAAGGCTGTCCTTGGCATGCGCACCTCGCTCGTATCGCCCAGGGCCGTTGCACGCATCCGGCCCTAACGCCCCTGCGCCTGTACTGCCTACCGACCCTTGCGACGCGCTACGCGCGCTTCGATGTTCTTGCGCCCAATGAGCAGCGCAGGCTTTTCCGTGACTGGCTCATCAGCCAGCCATTTGTACATGACAAGGCAATCCACCAACCCCAGATGCGCATGCCGATAGGCCTTGGGCAAGCGGCCGACGGTTTCGAAGCCCAGCTTGTGCCACAAGGCGATCGCCACCTCGTTGCTGGCAACCACCGAATTGAATTGCAGCGCCAGAAAGCCTTCCTGGCGAGCCAGCTTCTGTGAGTGCTCGCACATCAGGCGCGCCACGCCTCGGCCACGTGCCTGCTCGGTCACCATGTAGCCGCAATTACCCACGTGGCTGCCTGGTCCGCCGGCATTGGCCTTGAGGTAGTAGGAGCCCAGGAGCTCGCCCTGGGCTTCGGCCACCAGTGTGTGCCGGGGCAGCTCGAGCCACAGATGCCGGGCCTGCTCAAAAGTCATGTCGGGGTCAAGGGCGTAGGTTTCCCGCGCCTGAACCACCGCCTGTAGCGTAGGCCAGAAGCGCTCGAAGTCGTCTGGCGTCATGGGGCGGATATTGATCATGTGCAGCCTCAGATGTAGATGAACACCAGCACCAACGCGGCGACCACTGCCCATTTCTCGAGGTAGTAACGCATGCGATTACGCTTCTTCAGCGCCTTGCCCCGTTCGCGGATGCGATAGATACGGGTGAACAGGCGATTGATGGCGCCGGTCTTGTCCCCCGCATCGTTGGGTGCAGCGGCAGCGGCCATGACGTTGCGGCTGAACCAGCGATTGAACGCCGTGGCCCAGCGGTACTTGAGGGGGCGCTCCACATCGCAGAACAGAATGATGCGATTGTGCTCGGTGGTGTTAGCCGCATAGTGGATGTAGGTTTCGTCGAACACCACGCCCTGGCCATCGCGCCACGAATATTTCTCGCCATCGACGTCGATGTAGCAGCCGTCGTCGTTGGGAGTGTCCAGGCCCAGGTGATAGCGGTAGGAGCCAGCATAGGGATCGCGGTGCCGAACCAGCTTGGCCCCAGGGGGCAGGGTGGCGAACATGGCGGCCTTGACGGTGCCGATGCCTTGCAGCAGTTGTGTGGTGCGTGGGCACAGGGTCATGGCCGACGGATGACTCTCGCCGTACCACTTGAGGTAAAACCGCTTCCAGCCGGTTTTGAAGAACGAGTTGAAGCCAACATCGTCGTAATTATCGGACTTCTTGATTTCACCCACCTGGAGTAAACGCTGGGCTTCCTCACGGATCTCCTGCCAGTGTTCCTGCAGCGGTTGTAGCTCGGGGAAGGCTTCAACCGGCAGGTAGGGCTTGGCTGGATGTTTCGAGAACAAGTAAAGGAAACTGTTGACCGGGGCCAGGAAACTGGAATGGTCACCCAGCTGGCGAGTCAGCTTGTGACGTACCCGACCGCGCAGGTGAACGTAGGCGATCGAGAAGACGAAGAGCAGAACGAGTGCAATTTTCATGGACGTTTACTTGTCGAAAAATGGCCATGCGCATGGCATAAGCCCGCCAGCATAAACAATCGTCGCAGCAGTTTGTACTGATTGTTACGAAACTGTCCGGCCGATTCGGTGTCGCGTTGCACAGTCCGCGACCCTGGTTTCACCTTCAGGAGATCTTATGGTTCAGGACACACGCTCCAGCGCCAGCCCCTTCAAGCGGCTGTTTTTCGCCCTGCCGGTCAGTGATGCCCAGCGCCGCGATGTCTCCCAGTGGCGGCGCAGCCTGGCGCTGCGCAGCGGCAAGCCGGTGCCAGCCGCCAACTTCCATGTCACCCTGGCCTTCTTGGGCAATGTCGACGCGGCTCAGGTGCCGTCTGTGTGCGCTGCCGTCGACCAATTGGTGCTGCCCGACAAGGCGCCGAGGCTGGTGCTCGATCGCTTGCAGGTGTGGCAGAAGGCCGGTGCCTTGGTGCTTGAGGCGCAGCATACGCCTGCGGCGCTTCTTCAACTGGTCTATGGGCTGCAACAGGCGCTGCTGCCCCTGGGGATCGCCGTGGCAGACCGCAGCTTTCGCCCGCACTTGACGCTGTCTCGCGAGTTTCACGGGCAGCCCCCTGAAGCCAGCTCGCCACCGGAGTTCTTTGTCAGCGCCCGGGAATGTGTACTTTACGAGTCCCGAAAGGGCGCTTACCAGGCACTGGCGCGCTGGGCACTAGGGGATGGGGGCGCATTCTTGAGCCCGCCGGGCTCACACCGGTAGGCTCTGATAGGGCAATTCTTCGCCGGGGCTGCGTTCGAACTGGCGTTTGTACTCGCGGCTGAACTGCGACGTGCTCTGGTAGCCCACCCGATGGGCGACCTGTGCCACGCCCATTCCTTCGCCGATCAGCATCTGCTGTGCCTTCAGCAGCCTCAGGCGCTTGAGGTACTGCATAGGCGCCATGTCCGTGCAGCGTTTGAAATGCTCGTGGAAGGTGGAGACGCTCATGTTCGCTCGCCCAGCCAGAGCCTCGACGCTCAGGGGCTCGCTGTAGTGCTCGCGCAGGTGGGCTAATGCAGCACCAATGCGGGCGAAATGGCCCTGCTGCTCGACCAACGCTCTCAGTACCCCGGCCTGTGGGCCACGCAAAGCGGCGTACAGCACTTCGCGTACCCGGGCCGGCCCCAGCACCTTGGCGTCCACAGGGTCTTGCAGGCACTCCAGCAATCGCTCGACCCGCTCGCGCATGGGCGCGTCGAGGGCGGCCGAGGTCATCGACTGGGGCGTCTGAGCCTGTACCGGGCCATCCGTGGCAAGGCCGGTGCTCTGCACCAGTTCGCTCAGCGTGGCGCGGTCGATCGCGACTGCCACGCCCAGCAAGGGCACATCGGGCGTGGCGAAGGTCTCGCACATGAAAGGGACCGACAGCGCCTGCACTAGGTAATGCCCGGCGCCGTACTCGAGCGTGCGGGGCCCCAGGCGGGCCAGCTTGCTGCCCTGGGCCAGGATCATCAGGCTCGGCTCGTAGATCTGCGGGCTGCTGGCCACGTAGTGGTCCCAGCTCAGCACTTGTACCTGGGGCAGATGGGTGGACACGAACCCTGGGCGTAGTGCCAGGCGACGTATGAGCGTGCAAAGCGGGGCATTGGCGTCTACGTGACGGGTCAGTTGCATGGAGCACCGGGGCAGAGAATCGGACAGCATGGGGAGTCGAATTATGCCCGCCGCGCGTGGTCTTCACCAGCAGCTTCGGAGAATCAGGCAAGGCTTCCGGAGAATCTGCGGTGGGCAATGTCCCTCTCTAGGAACAAAATGCTTCACATGAACCGTTTCACTTAACCGCGAGGTCTCCATGTATACCGCTATCGGTTACGCCGCCCAAACCCCCACCAGCCCGCTGGCACCCATGACCTTCGAGCGCCGCAGCCCGCGCCCGGATGACGTGGCCATCGACATCCTGTATTGCGGGGTGTGCCACTCGGACATCCACCAGGCCCGCAACGAATGGGGCATTGCGGTCTATCCCTTGATGCCCGGCCACGAGATCGTCGGCCGCGTGACGGCAGTAGGCGCCCAGGTCACCGGCCACAAGGTCGGTGACCTGGTCGGTGTCGGCTGCATGGTGGATTCCTGCCGTCAGTGCGCGGCCTGCGCCAAGGACCTCGAGCAATACTGCCTCGAAGGCCCGACCATGACCTACGCCACGCCCGATCGCGTCGATGGCAGCAACACCATGGGTGGCTACTCCAGCAGCATCGTGGTCAGCGAGCATTTCGTGGTACGCATCCCCGAAGGCATGGACCTGCCTAGCGCCGCTCCTATCCTGTGCGCCGGTATCACCACCTATTCACCGCTCAAGCACCACGGTGTAGGCCCAGGCCACAAGGTGGGCATTCTTGGCATGGGTGGCCTGGGGCACATGGGCATCAAGCTAGCCAAGGCGCTGGGTGCCGAAGTCACGCTGTTCACCCGGTCCGAGGCCAAGGCCGCTGAGGCGCGTCGCCAGGGAGCAGACCATGTGATCGTGTCCACCGACGCCGAGCAGATGAAAGCCGCTGCCGGTCGCTTCGACTTCCTGCTCGACACCATCCCTGTCCAGCACGACCTCAATCCCTACCTGGAAACCCTGACCTTCGACGGCGTGCACATCCTCGTCGGGCTGATCGAACCGATCGAGCCTGCGCTGCATGCTGCCAACCTGGTCATGAAGCGCCGCGTGCTGGCCGGCTCGTTGATCGGCGGTATCGCAGAAACCCAGGAGGTGCTGGACTTCTGTGCCAAGCACGACATTCGCTGCGACATCGAGATGCTGGACATCCGCCACATCAACGAGGCGTATGAGCGCATGATCGCAGGCGACGTGAAGTACCGCTTCGTGATCGACATGGCGACCCTCAAGGCCTGATCAGCCATTGACCTGCTCCGGGGCAGCCGGTGCAGGTCCTGTTGCTGGCCTTACCAGGCCAGCGGCTTCTCTCCACCTCTCCAGAACAGCCAGCGCCGGACCTCACCATGCGGGCCTGTGCCGATCTGCCAATCGGGTCGGCCACGGTCGAGCGCGATCACCGAGATGAACCCCGCATGGCTTGCAGCGACGAGGGTTCTCCCATCCTCGCTGATGTCCATCGCGCTGATGGTCGAACCCAGATAGTGCTGCCAGCGTTCGCTACCGTCTTCCCCGAACGCCCTTAGATAACCATAGGCATCACCGACGATGTACTCGTCCTGGCGCGCCACGCCTGCATAGACCCGTGCGCCTTCCTGCACCACCGGCGTGCGGGGGTCCTGGCTGTAGTAATCCGTGTCCAGGCCTTCCAGGTCGCTCACCCTGACGGCCAGCGATGCGCCGCTGTAGAAGTGACAGGCATTGAGCAGCAACTGGTCCCCGGCGCGGTTGAACAGGGCGTAGTGCGGGTATTCGCTGGCCGGCCCGATACTGGCAACAGGCCGTAACCGATGGTCCAGCACCTGGTGTCGGTTGGCTTGCTCGCCCACCACGACCCGCTTGCCGTCAGGCGAAACAGCGCCGTGGGCCATGCTCAGGCCAAGGATGATGTCATCGGGGTCCGTGCCCTCTGCCAGCGCTTGCTCGACCTGCTCCTGGCGTGGCAGCAGCCGGCTCGCGCCCTGCTCGGATAGCACGAAAATGCCCTCGTCGCTGACCAGCAGCACCTGTTGCCCGTCGGGGAACGGTATCAAGGCAGTCGCAACGGGGGGCAGGTCGAAAGGCTCGAACGGATAGCCCTTGGGCAACCCCTCCAAACCGGTAGGCCAGGCCAGCCGCCGCACCTGTGGGCCGCCCCATCCATCGGTCACGCGCACACCCTCGGCATTGGCCAGGGCGAAGAAGCGCCGAGCCGGGCACCGGCCGAAATGTTCGACGCCGATGATGGGTGTCACGCTGTAACCATCGATACGCACCACCTGGCCTTTCTCGTGAGGCATGCCGATCCGTGCGAGCAGGCTGCCGTCGTCGAGCAGCAGTAACGTGGCGATACCCTGGCCGTGCGTATCGAGCAGGGGCAACAAGGGCGCATGGGCTGGCGGCCAGGCCTGGCGAAACGTCTGGCGCTGGTGCTCCTCGACAGCCGGCTGATTGACCGTGCGCAAGGCGGCGCGCCAGGCGTCCAGCAAGTGCTCGGTGGCAGGGTGCCGGGGTTCTTCGAGCTGGTCCCAGCCGTGCGCACGGCCTTGTGCGACATAGTCGTTGACGGCCTGGGCGTAGGTGATAACGGCCTGCTGCCATTGCTGCTGGGGATGCTGCTTGTCCATGAGTGGGTGGAACTCCTTGATGTGCGCCAGTATCCGAGATTGCGCATGGTACTCCTTCGGTACGGCGGTTGTGAGGCCCAAGCATGACGCGTACCATGCCTGCGTCCCCAATTTTAATAAGACACACGCTCATACCACTCCTTGCCGGGGCTGGACGTGCGTGGTCTTGCCTTGCCTGTGGAGAACCGGTTTCACGCCATGAACGGACCCCTACCTGACCATTTGCCACCCACTGTAGGCGGCGGCAGCTGGCTGAGCGTCATCGCCCTGGCGTTGGCCGCCTTCATCTTCAACACCACCGAGTTCGTCCCGGTGGCGCTGCTCAGCGACATTGGCCGCAGCTTCGACATGACCACTGCGCAAGTGGGGCTGATGCTGACCATCTACGCCTGGGTCGTGGCACTGGCATCACTGCCGATGATGCTGATGACCCGCAACATCGAGCGGCGGCGCCTGCTGCTGTTCGTGTTTCTGGTGTTCATCGTCAGCCACCTGCTGTCGTGGCTGTCGCAGAGTTTTGCGATGCTGCTGCTCAGCCGCATCGGCATAGCCCTGGCGCACGCCGTGTTCTGGGCGATCACTGCCTCGCTGGCGGTGCGCGTCGCCCCGCCTGGACAACAGGCCAAGGCGCTGGGCCTGTTGGCCACCGGCACGACGCTGGCGATGGTGCTCGGCATCCCCCTGGGGCGCGTGGTGGGCGAGGCGCTGGGATGGCGCGTCACCTTCCTGAGCATCGCCGGCGTGGCGCTGGCGACCATGCTGTGCCTGATGAAATCGCTGCCGTTGTTGCCGAGCCAAAACTCGGGGTCGTTGCGCAGCTTGCCGATACTGTTCAAGCGGCCTGCGCTGGTCATCACCTACCTGCTGGTGACGCTGGTGATCACCGCGCAGTTCACCGCCTACAGCTATATCGAGCCGTTCGCCTTGCATGTCGCGCAGATCAGCGGTGAACGCACCACGTTGGTCCTGCTGTTGTTTGGCGGCGCTGGCGTGGTCGGCTCGTTCCTGTTCAGCCGCTACAGCGACCGTTTCCCCCAGGGTTTTCTGGTGGGTTCGATCGGCATGCTGGCAGTTTGCTTGCTGCTGCTCTTGCCCTTGTCCGGCAGCTTCAATGCATTTGCTGTGCTGAGCATGTGCTGGGGTGTGGCGATCTTGAGCTTCAGCCTGTCGTTGCAGTCACGCACCTTGAAGCTGGCTTCCGACGCCACGGATGTGGCCATGGCGTTGTTCTCCGGCATCTACAACATTGGCATCGGCGGGGGGGCGTTGCTGGGCAGTATCGTCAGCAGCTACCTGGGCGTGGCCAATATCGGCCTGGTCGGCGGCAGCGTGGCAGTGGTCGGCTTGTTGCTGGCAGTCGGCAGTACCCGCCGCTTTCGCGACGCGCTGACGCATTGAGTGTGGCTTACAGGCCAGCAAGGCTGCTCAGCTCAGTACCGCAGCCCACGCTGAGAGCAAGAGCAGCCCGCCCAGGGCTCGGTTGAATAAGCGCATGCGGCGTGGCGTTTGCAGCCAGGCCGCACTGCCTGCGCCCAGCACCGCCCACAGCGTCATGCACGGCAGGGCGATCACCAGAAACAGCAGCGCCAGTTGCCACACCGCCAGGCCGGGCGCGGCAAACACGCCGATCACGGCCACGGCCATCAGCCACACTTTGGGGTTGATTACCTGCAACGTTGCCGCGTCCACTGCCGTAAACGCCCGCACCTGGGCTGCCGCGCCGGTGTCGCCGGCGCTACGCAGCAGTTGCCAAGCCAGCCAGCTCAACCACAACACCCCGCCCCACATCATCAGATGCTGGGCTTGGGGGTGACGCGTCAACCATTGGCCCAGCCCCATGCCTACCAGCAATACGGTGGCCGCAGCGGCCAGGCAAGCCGCCAGGATGGGTACCAGTGTGCTGCGCAGGCCGTGACGCGCACCTTGGGCGAGGATAAGCAGATTGGTCGGGCCCGGGCTGATGCTGGCAACCAGGGCAAATGCAATAAATGGCAGGAAAGAATGCGTCATGTGCAGGGGCTCCTTGAGATCAGCCACCATGCTCGCCATCTGCATCGGATCAGTCTGGAAGGATTGAGCAGCGTTTGCGGTAGTGTGCCGGCGTGAGTTGATAAGCCCGCCGAAACCAGCGGCCCAGGTGGCTCTGATCGGCAAAGCCCAAGGTGACGGCTACGTCTGCAGGGCTGGCTCCGCTGGCGAGCAAACGCCGGGCCCTGGCCAGACGCAGCTGGATCAGGTACGCATGGGGGGCAAGCCCGAATGCCGCCTTGAAGGCTCTGGTCAAGCGATAGCGGTCGATACCACAGGCTGTTGCCAGCTCCTGGAGGCCCACATCCCGTGCGAGGTTGTCATGCAGATAATCGCGGGCCCGTTGCGCCGTGAGCGGCAGGCGCGGGTCCGGGTCGACCCGCTTGCGCCAGTGCAGGTGGCGTGTGAGGCAGGCGAGCAGGGCGTCGGTGGCCGACTGCCTGACGATGAGTAGCTCGTTTGCATGCAGTGCATTGAAGGCAAAAGCGGTGGTTTGGGCGAGCTGCAGGTCCTGGGTCAGCGTGTCGGCGAAACTGGGCAAGGCATCACGGGGCGCGTGTTCGAACAGCAGGCGCAACTGCTGCTCCAGCCAGTCCGGCTCCAGGTAGAGCGTAGAGTAGGTAAAACCGTCTTCAGTAGGCGCAAGCCCATCGTGCAGGTCCCCAGGCTCAAGCATGAAGACCTGACCCGGCACGCTGCGGTGCCTGACCCGACGGCAATTGAATTGCTGGACCCCTTGCTCGGTCACACCGACCAGGTAGCTGTCGTGCCAATGGGGATCGTAGGCATGACCGACGAAATGCGCGCGGATCGACTCGATGCCGGTCTCGGCGTCCTGCTTGAGGTCGATCCAGTTACTCATGGGAGCTCGCTGTGTGCACGCTGATGCGGGGGCTGTATCACGAGCCTAATGCCCCCGGTTCCAGGTGTCTGGAAGATTTGTGCAACTGCCGAGCCTGGCTGCCGGCTGCAGTGCGTCGAACCGCTGGCGCAGCCACTGGTGCAGTTGCGTGACGGCGGGCGTGAGCTGCTTGCGGTGCGGACATACCAGCGTGACCGGCGTCGGCTCGCCCGGCCATTGAGGCAGGACGATTTCCAGTCTGCCACAGGCCAGGTCGTCGCTGACATCCAGCCACGACTTGTAGACGATTCCCTCGCCAAGTACCGCCAGGCGGCGAATCACATCGGCATCATCACTGACCAGTGGCCCTTGCACGTGCACCGTGCGTTGGCCGAGTTGCCACTTGTCGTACACCCGTCCGTGCTGCATGTACAACAAGCAGGCATGAGTGTGCAGTGCTTCGGGTGTCTGGGGTCGGCCGTGGCGGGCCAGGTAATCGGGCGAGGCGACCAGCACGCGCTGGTTCCAGTCGGCCAGGGGGAGGGCAATGTAGTTGGCGTCCTGATTCAGGCCGTAACGCACGGCGACGTCCACCGGATCACGGCTCAGGTCGGCAATCTGGTCGGACAGCATGAAGCGCAGGTGCAGGGCCGGGTGTTCCCGGCGAAATGCGCTGAGCCACGGCAGCAGCATGTTGCGGCCCAGGTCCGAGGGCGCGGAAACCTGCAAGGTGCCACGCAGGGCGGTGGCATTGCCGTGCAAATCGTCATGAGCGCGGCGCAGGCTTTCCAGCACGTTCACGGCGGTCGGCAGGTAGCGCTCGCCCTCGGCAGTCAGGCGCAGGCTGCGGGTGGTGCGAACGAACAGGCGCACGTCCAGGTCACGCTCCAGCCGCTTGATGGCCGCTGCCACCTGGCCGGGTAACAGGTTCGCTTCTAGGGCAGCTGCGGTGAAGCTGCCCAGTGCGCTACTGCGTACGAATAGTTCGAGGTCGGCAAGGCGCAGCATTGTCACTCCGTGGGTGAAAGTGTTGCTCGATTGTGCCGGTTTTTATTTGTGGCAGGAAAGATACCATGGGCACTTCTTTCCTCTCGACGATCGGAATTGCCCATGGATACCGTCTCGCTGGCCAAGCGCCGCTACACCACCAAAGCCTATGATGCATCGCGTCAAATTCCCCAAGCCACGGTCGATGCCTTACTTGAGCAATTGCGCTACAGCCCATCGTCGGTGAATTCCCAGCCCTGGCATTTCGTCGTCGCCCAGAGCGACACTGCCAAAGCCCGCCTGACCACAAGTACCGACACCGACTACGCCTACAACTCGCCCAAATTGCGCGATGCCTCCCATGTCATCGTTTTCTGCGCGCGTACCGACATGACCCAGGTGCACCTGGAGGCCGTGCTCGCCCAGGAAGCACTCGACGGGCGTTTTCGGGATGAGCAGGCCAAGGCGGCTCAGGACAAGAGCCGGCGCCACTACGCCGACCTGCACCGTTACGAGCGCAAGGACCTGCAGCATTGGATGGAAAAGCAAACCTATCTTGCCCTGGGTACCGCCTTGCTGGGCGCGGCTGCCTTGGGCCTGGACGCTACCCCCATCGAAGGTTTCGATAGCCAGCGCCTGGATGCCGAGCTGGGGTTGCGCGAACAAGGCTTCACCAGCGTAGTGCTGCTGAGCCTGGGCTATCGCAGTGAAACCGACTTCAATGCCGGGTTGAGCAAATCGCGGCTCCCGGCCTCCCAGGTATTCACCTTCCTGTAAAGGCATGCCCGGCTGGCGTGATTCACCACAGTGCAGCGCTGGCCGTCTTCAATGCCGAGGCCATTACCGCAATGGCCTTGTCTACCTCTGCCTCTGTGGTGAACCTGCCGATGCTCAGGCGAATGCTGTTACGGGCACGGCGCTCGTCCAGCCCCAGGGCCAGCAGGACGTGGGATGCCGCATTGTTCGCCGAATTGCAGGCCGAGGTGGTCGACAGCGCCAGTTGCGTGGCAAGCGCCGCGTTGTTGAACCCCGCCTGCTCGATACACAGGTTCAAGGTGTGCGGCACGCGCTGGGTTGCGCAGCCGTTGAGCGTAATGCCGGGCAGTGCCAATAGACCCTCGCGCAGGCGCGTGGCCAACTGTGCCAAGCGCTGGTACTCGCCGTCGCCCGGTTGACCCGCCAGGGCAAACGCGCTGCCCATGCCCGCGATCTGATGCGTCGCCAGGGTGCCGGAGCGCAAGCCTTGCTCGTGACCACCGCCATGCAGCTGCGCACGCATGCCGGCGCGGGCCCGGGAGCCGACGAACAGCGCACCGATGCCCTTGGGGCCATACACCTTGTGGGCTGAGAAGGACATCAGGTCAACGGGCAGGCCGGCCAGGTCGATGTCGAGCTTGCCAACCGCCTGGGCGGCATCCACGTGCAACAGGGCGCCGTGCGCCCGCACCCGCTCGCCGATGGCAGCGATGTCGGTCACCGTTCCCAGTTCATTGTTCACCGCCATCAGCGACACCAGGCGCGTGTCGGCGCGCAGCGCGTCCTGAACCATGGCGGGATGGATCAGGCCTGATCGGTCCGGTTGCAGTCGCGTCACTGTCCAGCCCTGGCGCTCCAGTTCGGCCGCTGTGTCCAGAACGGCCTTGTGCTCTAGCTGACTGGTAAGCAGATGCCCAGGCTGGCCCAGTCCCTGTGCGATCCCTTTGAGCGCCAGGTTGTTGGACTCGGTCGCCCCGGATGTCCATACCAGCGACGCCGGCGACGCCCCCACGCGTTCGGCCACCTGCTCACGGGCCAGTTCGACTGCATCACGCGCTGCCTTGCCGTAGACATGCCCGCTCGAGGCCGGGTTACCGAAATGGGCATGCCGACCCAGGCACGCAAGCATGGTCTCGATCACTCGATCGTCGACCGGGGTGGTGGCAGCGTAATCGAAGTAGAGCGGGGCGTCAGTCATGAGCAGGTCCATTGGCAAGAGAACGAGGGTGCCTGAACAAGATTAACTGCGCTGTGAAGAGACTTTTGCTCTAAATCAGGGCTTTTTAAGACCATTTTGCAAAAGCTTTCTCCCGCTCAGGCATAACGGAAAAAATGTTCCCGTGCTTGCCACGACCCTTCAGACGGTTTTTCTTCACGCACCGCGCAGAGACCGTTCCTCTTCGCTGACTACTCGCTGGCACAACTCTGTGATCTGCTCGCGCATCCAGCGGTTCGCGGGGTCCTGATCAGTGCTTTCATGCCAGTACAGGTGCGTCTCCAACGCAGGCACCTCCACAGGCAGGGGCTTGTAGCACAGCTGATGACGGCGGGCGAAACGCTCTGGCACGGTCATCACCATGTCGGTTTGCTGCAAGACTTGCGAGGCCATCAGGTAATGCTGTGAGCGCAGGGCAACCTTGCGCTGTACGCCCATCTTGCCCAGCGCAAGGTCCACGTAACCCAGCCCGTTGCGGCGGCTGGAAATGTGGATGTGGGTCATGCCAAGGTACGCGTCCAGGCTCAATGCCTTGTCGGCCTGCGGGTGGCCTTGGCGCAGGGCGCAGACGTAGCGGTCCTGCATCAACTTGATGTGCCGCACTTGAGGGTCGGTGTTGAGAGGGGCATCGATGGCGAAGTCCAGTCGTCCCGCGGCGAGCTCCTTGGTCGTTTCTCGACGCTTGCACAGGAAACTCTCGATCAGCACCCCAGGTGCCAGGCGACGCAGACGCTGGAACAGCGGCGGCAGGATCACGGCCTCGGTCAGGTCGGTCATGCTGATGCGAAAGGTCTTGCTCGCTTGCAGGGGATTGAACGTTCGGCTTTCCTGCACTGAGGTGCGCAGCAACGCCAGGGCGCTGCGGACCGAGCCGATGATGTTTTGCGCCATGGGTGTCGGCACCATGCCCTGGGCGGTGCGCACGAACAGCGGATCGTTGAAGGTCTCCCGCAGCCTGGACAATGCATTGGACACGGCAGGCTGGGTGATGCCGACGATCTGCCCGGCACGGGTGAGATTAGCTTCGGTGTAGATCGCATCGAAGACGATGAACAGGTTGAGATCGACCTTGCTGAGGTTCATGAGCGCCGCTCGTTCTTGGAATTATCGGCTGATCATATATCGGTTATGAATGTTAATACACGCCGAAAATAGACTAGGTGGATGACCCATGCCTGCCCTAGGCTTGCTTCATGTCATTCGACCCGAAGGAACCCGCCAATGGATTTCGCCTATTCGCCCAAGGTGCAAGCGCTGCGCGAGCGCGTGACTGCATTCATGGATACCTACGTCTATCCTGCCGAGTCCGTATTCGACCGCCAGGTGGCCGAAGGCGATCGTTGGCAGCCTACCGCCATCATGGAGTCGTTGAAGACCAAAGCGCGCGAGGAGGGCTTGTGGAACCTTTTTCTGCCTGAATCCGAGTACGGTGCAGGGCTGACCAACCTGGAGTACGCCCCACTGGCAGAGATCATGGGCCGTTCATTGCTGGGCCCGGAGCCGTTCAACTGCTCGGCACCGGACACGGGAAACATGGAAGTGCTGGTGCGCTACGGCACGGCCGCGCAGAAGCAGCAGTGGCTGGAGCCTTTGCTGCGGGGCGAGATCCGCTCGGCATTCGCCATGACCGAGCCCGATGTGGCGTCCTCAGATGCCACCAATATGGCGGCCACAGCAGTGCGCGAAGGGGACCAATGGGTCATCAATGGCCGCAAGTGGTGGACCTCCGGCGCCTGTGACCCACGGTGCAAGGTGCTGATCTTCATGGGCCTGTCCAACCCGAACGGCCCGCGGCATCAACAACATTCGATGGTTCTGGTGCCGATGGATACCCCCGGTGTGAGGGTGCTCAGGCCTTTGCCGGTGTTCGGCTACGACGACGCCCCCCATGGCCATGCCGAGGTGGTGTTCGAAAATGTGCGGGTGCCATTGGAGAACGTGCTGCTTGGAGAAGGCAGGGGGTTCGAGATCGCCCAGGGCCGACTGGGGCCTGGGCGCATTCACCATTGCATGCGATCCATTGGCATGGCCGAACGGGCCCTTGAACTGATGTGCAAGCGCGCGGTTGGCCGGACTGCGTTCGGTCAGCCACTGGCGCGCCTGGGCGGCAATGTCGACAAGATTGCCGATTCGCGCATGGACATCGACATGGCACGACTGCTCACGCTCAAAGCGGCCTACATGATGGACACGGTGGGCAACAAGGTGGCCCGCAGCGAAATCGCCCAGATCAAGGTGGTAGCACCGAACGTGGCGCTGCGCGTGATCGATCGGGCGATCCAGTTGCACGGTGGCGCGGGGGTCAGCGCTGACTTTCCGTTGGCCTACATGTACGCCATGCAGCGCACGCTGCGCCTGGCCGACGGGCCCGATGAAGTACACCGGGCTGCGATCGGCAAGTACGAGATCGGCAAGCACCTGCCTGCGTCGGGTTCAGCGGCCCAACGCTGATTGCTGTGGTCACCCCGCCAGGCTCAACGGGCCGAACGGCTGTTGGTACCGGCAGGCGTAGTGGTGGCAGGTTTGTGCAGATGCGCGCCCGTAGGGTCATCCAACTGAATGACGACGCCTTTCTGCCAGCTGTCGGCGCCGGTGTCAGGCGTCGGAATGTCGATGTCAGCGCGCTGCTTGCGCGTCTGGGTGGTATCGATGCCCAGGCGACGATTGCGCTGCTCGACCATTGCAGGGTCTGCCTGACCGTCTGCCGTAAAGCCCATCATCAGTTGGGGCACGCCCATCGGCAGGGACTTGTCCTGGTCGGTATGCCAGGTATGCCACGTCTTGCCGTAGGTGGTGGCCAGGCGTTTCATCAAGGCATGCTCGGCAGGCGCAGGTATACCGGGCGCCACCAACTGGCCAGAGGACACTTCATAACCGTGGCTGTGCCACAGGGCTTTTTCCTTGTCGGGTAAACGGGCGAACAACTTCTGATCGATGATGTACTCCACGCCCATGATCTTGGCCGTGGCCGTGCTGCCATCGTAGATCACGCACTGAATGACGTCTTCGTTGAGGATCGCACAGTAATGATGCGCTTCCATTTGAATATCCGGATGGCCGTTATAGAAGTGAAAGCCGTCCAGGTAGGCATTGAGTGCCTCAATGGGTGGTTTGGACTGTAACAGCGCCGCGCCTTTTTCAAGCCATTGCGTCCCGGGTTTTATTGGGGCGCCGGGTGTGTGTACGGGTGATGCGGTTTTGGCACCTGAGCAACCGGCGAGCAGGGCGCTGGCGATACACAAGCCAAGAAGGCTGGGGAACGGGTTGGGCATGATTCAGTCTCCGCTGGGTGTGCGCAACAGACCGCTTGCAGGGCACTAACATTTTCTTTGACGGACAGACGGTAATGCGGTCTAGTTAGTCAAGCGGGTTGAACCAAGCGTATGTTCGACTGCACTAACAAGTTACTGAAGTTTTATTGCCCGTCGTACTGAAAAGGAAACGTCCCCATGTCTCGTCTTGCAGAGTTTCGACAACTGGAACAGAAATTGGCTGCCCAACTTGCAGAGCTGGAAGCCATGAAAGGTAGCCCTGAGCTGCAGAAAGAAATCGAGTTTGAAACCAAACTGCGAAATCTGCTGGCCAAGTACGAATACAGTTTGCGCGACATCGTCAACCTGCTCGATCCGAAAAACGGTCAACGTCCCGCTGCGCCTGCTGCGTCCCAGAAAGCGCCGCGTCGTGCTCGGCAAGTCAAGCAGTACAAGAACCCTCACACCGGTGAAGTCATCGAGACCAAAGGTGGCAATCACACCAAGCTCAAGGCATGGAAGGCAGAACACGGCGCAGATGAAGTGGAAAACTGGCTGGCCAAGTAATGCCTGCCCAGCGTTACCCCACGACCCCGGACGGCCGCTATTTCGTTGTCCGGGGGCGGTTGTGGCGCTGTACCGACCCCTCCCTGTCCGAGGCTGAGCGTCAGCACTGGGTGCATGCCCTGATGGACGCCCGCAGAGCTGTAAAGGACGCAAAAGCCGACAACGATCCCGATCAGTTAACCCGCGCCCGTGCCCAGGTTCAGACGGCAAAGGTGGCGCTGGGTGAGCGGGGTCCTGTCTGGTGGGCCGACGGGAGCCCGGACTTCAACCGGCGCATGGCGGTCAATACTCCTTATGCCCAGTGGTTCCAGTCGCTTGATCCGACTCAGTAATCGCAGCCTTGCCCTGACCACGTGTTTTTATCAGCGACACCAGCACACCGCCCAGCAGCAGTCCGAACGTGACACCCAACGACAAGAGGGCGGGCACCTTGCCAATCAAGCCGTGGTAGAAGATCTTGCAACCGATGAAGATCAGCACGAGCGCCAACGCATATTTCAGGTACACGAAACGGTGCATCAGTGCCGACAAGGCAAAGTAAAGCGAACGCAGGCCCAAGATGGCAAAGATATTGGATGTGTAGACGATGAAAGGGTCCTGAGTAATGGCGAATATTGCCGGAACACTGTCCACGGCAAAGACGAGGTCGGCCAGTTCAATCAAAACCAGCGCAAGGAACAGCGGCGTAGCGTGGCGCACAGCATGGCTGCCCTCGCTGGGCGTGATGTGCACGAAAAACTTCGAGCCGTGGATCTGATCGGTCACGCGCATGTGCCGCCGTACAAACTTCAGAATCGGATTGTTGGCCAGGTCCGGTTGGCTGCCTTCCTTGGACAGCGCCATCTTCACGCCGGTAAAAAGCAGGAAAGCGCCGAAGATATAAAGTACCCAGGCAAAGTTCTGCACCAGGGCCGCACCTACCCCGATCATGATGGCGCGCAACACCACCACACCGAGAATGCCCCAGAACAACACGCGGTGTTGGTACCGCCTGGGAACGGCGAAGTAGCTGAAGATCATCGCCATGACGAAGACATTGTCCATCGACAACGACTGCTCGACGAGAAACCCCGTGTAGAACTCCAGCGCCGGCTGCGCGCCCAGGTAGTACCAAACCCCAACGCCGAACAGCACGCCAACGCCAAAATAGCCCGAATACAGCAGCAGGCTTTCGCGCATTTCGATTTCACGGTCATGGCGATGCAGCACGCCCAGGTCGAGCACCAGCAAGCCGACGACGATGGCGACGAAGATCAGCCATAGCCAAGCGCTGGTGCCAAGAAAAGGTGTGGTGAGAAAGGTGTGCAGAGCTGTCATGAGCCCCTCCTGGTCGGTCGACGTTGCGTGGCAACAGTGATCCGACATGGCGGCTGGCAACCGTCAGAGGGGCCCGGTATCACTTAAGCTTGAGCGTAGATCCATTTGTGGGGCACGCCGAATGGGCAGCTCTTACATTTTTTTGCGAAGGGCTTTCGATGCGCTGACGGCTCAGGCCTTGGTGCAGTACTGCAAGCCTCAATAGACCCAGACCTCGACGCGACGGTTGCGCAATCGGCCTTGCTCCAGCTCGTTACCGGCCACCGGCATCTGGTCACCTAACCCCGCCACCTCCAGCACCTCGATACCCCCGCGCGCCAGCGCCTGGCGTACCGCCTCGCCGCGCAGGCGCGAGAGCAGGGCCGCGCGTCCCGGTGTGTCCTTGGGGTCGCCGAAGCCGACCAGCACAGCCTTGCGCTGCTGCTTGCTGGCCTGGTTCAGGTAATCGATGATCCGCTGCACATCCTGGATGGCCTTGCTGTCCAGGGCGGCACTGCCCGGTTGAAAGCGCAAATTCACGCTCAGCCGCTGGGCGTGCTCTACGAGGTCGCGATACCGGGCGGGCATGTCCGGAACAGGTACCACCCGCTGGGCCAAGACCTGTTGTGACACAAAGCCTTGTTCGGCCACGATGGCCTGACCAGCAGGGCTCTGGATGAAGTCGATCAATGCGGTGGCTTGAGGGCTTGAGGGAGTGGGCAGATACAGGAACAGGCGACGTGACAGGGGGTAGTTCTCGCTGGCCACCAAGGCGCGTTCGGGCAGCTGCGCCGCAGCGGTGCCTTCGGCCACTGCCAGCACCTTCGTCCCGTGTGTGGTCGAAAGGCCGGAGAATCCGATCGCCTGGCGATCACCCGCTACCTGGGCGGCCAGACGATCGCCGGCTTCGAAACGCGTGGCTGTCGGCGCCAGGCTGACCTGCCCAGGCGCCAGCACCCGTGCTTTGAACGTTTCGAACGTCCCGGAGCGTTCGTCCCTGGCGTACAGGTGGATGTCGCCACCGGCCACTCCCAGTTGCTCCCAGCGCTGTATCTGCCCGCTGAAAACCTGCGCAATTTGATCCAGGGACAACTCATGCAACGGGTTGGCAGGATTGACGAGGATGGCGACACCGTCCAATCCGATCACATGTTCGGCGGCAGGGGCCCGCAGGTCACCAAATGCCTGCAATTGCCGCGCTTCGCTGTCATTGATCGGACGTGAGGCGGCGACCAGGTCGGCCTCGTTACGAGCCAAGGCAGAAAAGCCCGTGTTCGTACCATGTGCCGCGATGTCGACCCGAACGGCTACGCCGTCGGCGCGGGTCGCCGTGATCACTGACTCATTGTCAGACTGACCGCGGTGAACCTGCACCTGGGTGGCGAGCTCAGCACGCAGTTGCGCCAGTACCAATGCCGGTAACAGGGCGCTGCCAAGCGTGTTGGAGCCCTGGATGCGCAGAGGCACGGACTCGGCCCAGGCCATCACCGGTAGCATGGTCAACAGGAGGGCGAACAGGCGGGCCATGCCGATTGGACCTTTACGGTGGGAATGGCCTGAGCGTAAGACAGTGGCGTGATAGTGTGATGACAAGGCGGCCGTGCGCAGGCATTAGCGCACGGCCTGATACGTGGCGTCAGCTCCTCGGCTCAGTGAGCGCCGGCCGATTTGCTCAGGTCACTTTCTGCCCATTGGGTATAGATACACGCATCGGCCACGGCCCAGCGTACCTTGACGGTGTCGCCTGGCTGCATCGGCATGCCTGCCGCCGAAAGCGCCTTGACCGTCAACGATGTACCGCCTGCTGTGACCACATGACAGGTTTGGCTTTCACCCAGGAACAACACCTCGCCGACCGTGGCGCTGACTTCATTCCAGCCCGCAGGCAGAGGTTGCTCGGCAGCTTGCTGAGCAGTCAGGGCCAGGGCCTTCTCGGGTCGCACCATGATCAGGGCATCCTGGTCCTGGCTCAGGCCTGGGGTCAGGCGGATGGCCACGCTCTGGCCTTCGAAGCTACCGGCGCCGTTGCCATTGGCCTTGATCCGCAGGAAGTTGGAGTTGCCCAGGAACGAGGCGACAAACGCGTTGGGCGGGTTCTGATACAAGTCGTAGCCACTGCCAAGGCCCACGATTTTGCCATGGCTGAAGATCGCGATGCGCTGGGACAGGCGCATGGCCTCTTCCTGGTCATGGGTGACGTAGACGATGGTAATGCCAAGACGCCGGTGCAGTTGGCGTAATTCGTCCTGCAGGTCTTCACGCAGCTTCTTGTCCAGGGCACCCAGCGGCTCGTCCATCAGCAGGATGCGCGGCTCGTAGACCAGCGCCCTGGCGATGGCCACGCGTTGCTGTTGCCCGCCAGACATCTGCGAGGGCTTGCGGTGCGCGAAGGGCTCCAGTTGCACCAGCTTGAGCATGGCATCGACACGCTTGCGTGTTTCAGCCGCACCCAGCTTGCGAATGGCCAGGGGGAAGCCGATGTTGTCGCGCACGTTCAGGTGCGGAAACAGAGAATAGCGCTGGAACACCATGCCGATGTCGCGCTTGTGCGGCGGCACGTTGACCAGCGATTGGCCCTCCACGAGTATCTGGCCGCTGCTGGGCGTCTCGAAGCCAGCCAGCATCGAAAGGGTGGTGGACTTGCCGGAGCCGCTGGAACCCAGGAAGGTCAGAAATTCGCCTTCCTGAATGTCCAGGTCCAGGTTGTCCACGGCGGTGAAGTCGCCGTAATGCTTGTTCAGGCCGCGCAGGCTGACCAGGGCCTTGCCACGCGCGTTGTCTTGGATCACTGCACTCATGGGTTAATCTCCGCGCGCTCAGGCGTTGGTTTCGGCACGCCGGCGCAGGGCGGCGGCAAGGAACATCACAAGCAGCGACAGACCGATCAGCAAGGTCGATGCCACGGCGATTACCGGGCTGAGGTCCTGGCGCAGGGTGGTCCACATCTTTACCGGCAGTGTCTGCAGGTCGGGGCTGGCCATCATCACGCTCAGCACCACTTCGTCCCAGGACACCAGAAACGCGAACAACCCGCCGGCGATCATCCCAGGCCGGATGGCCGGGAAAGTCACCTTGAAGATGGCCTGCAGGCGCGAGGCGCCGCAGATGACGGCGGCGTCTTCGATTGACTGGTCGAACAGCTTCAGGGAATTGATGATGGAGATGATGGTGAAGGGCAGGGCGACGATCACGTGGCTCACCACGAAGGCGAACAAAGTCCCGGTGTAGCCCAGCTTGAGGAACAAGGCGTATACCGCCACGGCGATGATCACCAGGGGCACGATCATGGGCATGGTGAACAAACCGTACAGCAGTTCGCGCCCCGGGAAGCGCCCCCGTACCAGGGCAAAGGCCGTGGGCAGGCCCAGCAGCACTGCCGCAACGGTGGTGAGCACGGCGACCTTTAGGCTGGCCAGGGCCGCGTCCATCCACTCAGGGTTGGAGAAAAACTGCCCGTACCATTTGAACGTCCAGCCCGGCGGCGGAAACACCAGCCATTGGGATGAGCCGAACGACAGTAGCACGATGAAGACCACCGGCAGCAGCAGGAAGGCAGCAATCACGCCGGTGGTCAAGTACAGGCCGGTGCGAAGCGGCCGGCCCATGGCGTTGGGAGACAAGAGCATGTGGTTTACCTCGCAGTGCCAACCGGGGATTCCGGCTGCAGCTTCAGGTACAGGTAGAACAGCACCAGGGTGATGACCACCAGCAAGGCGGCTGCCGCGCTGGCCAGGCCCCAATTGAGGAACGACTGCACCTGCTGGATGATGAATTCAGGCAGCATCATGTTCTGCGCCCCGCCCAGTAGCGCCGGGGTGACGTAGTACCCCAGCGACATGACGAACACCATCAACGCCCCGGAGAACAGCCCCGACCGGCACAGCGGCAGAAACACTTTCCAGAAATTGGTCCACGGGCTGGCACCGCACACCGAGCCTGCCTGCAGCACCATCGGGTCGATGGCATGCATGGTTGCCTGCAGCGGCAGCACGATGAACGGGATCATGATGTAGCTCATGCCGATCACCACGCCTGTGAGGTTGTGCACCATCTCAAGTGGGCTATCGATGATGCCAATGGCCATCAGCATTTTGTTGATGACCCCCGAGCTTTGAAGCAGCACCAGCCAGGAGTAAGTGCGTGCGAGCAAGCTGGTCCACATCGACAGCAGTACGATGTTCAGCAGCCACCGGCCCCAGCCCTTGGGCACTAGCGTGATCGCCCAGGCCAGCGGAAAGCCCAGCAGTACGCTGATCAGCGTTACCAGCCCGGCCACCGAAAAGGTGTTGAACAACACCCGGGCATAGGCCGAGTTGGCGAACAGCTGTTCATAGTTGCCAAGGCCAGGCGTGGGCTCGAGCACGCCGCGCAGTAACAGGCCAACCAACGGTGCGAAGAAAAACAGGCCCAGGAACAGCAGGGCTGGCAGCAGGTTGCGGCTGCCCTTCCAGCGCTGGCTCAGGGAGGCGCGCCGTGACCCGGCCCCTGGAGCACCGGTGCCCGAAGGGGCACCTTGGGCGTTATGCAGGGCATTGATCGCGACTTTCATTTGACCAGCCACTCATTCCAGCGGGCGGCAATGGCCTGGCCGTTCTTGGCCCAGTAGGCAAAGTCCAGGGTAACCTGATCCTGCGCATAGGCAGTCGGCAGGTTCGGGGCCAGGTCCTTGTCCAGCTTGGCGAGGCTGTCGGTATTGACCGGGGCGTAGGCCGTCTTGTTTGCAAACTCGGCCTGGCCTTCGGCGCTGCTGGCATTGGCCAGGAACTTCATGGCCGCATCCTTGTTCTTCGCGCCTTTGGGCACGACCAGGAAATCGGCCATGACCAGGTTCTGTTTCCAGCTCACCCCTACAGGCGCGCCGTCTTGTTGCAGGGCGTAGACGCGGCCGTTCCAGAACTGGCCGAGGGAGGCTTCACCGGAGGCCAGCAGCTGTTGCGACTGCGCACCGCCGCCCCACCAGACGATGTCCTGCTTGATGGTGTCGAGCTTCTTGAAGGCGCGATCCAGGTCCAGCGGGTAGAGCTTGTCCGGTGCTACGCCATCGGCCAGCAGCGCCAGTTCCAGCACACCTGGGCTTGGCCATTTGTAGAGGGCGCGCTTGCCGGGGTAGGTCTTGGTGTCGAACAGCGCGGTCCAGTCGGTTGGCTTGCTGGCACCGAGCTTGCCTTCGTTGTAGCCGAGCACGAAGGAGAAGAAGAACGAACCCACGCCATGATCGGAAACGAAGCGCGGGTCAATCTTGTCGCGCTGGATCTGGGAAAAGTCCAGAGGTTCGAGCAGGCCTTCGCTGGCAGCACGCAGGGCAAAGTCAGCCTCGACGTCGACCACGTCCCACTGCACGTTGCCGCTTTCGACCATGGCCTTGAGCTTGCCGTAGTCGGTCGGGCCGTCTTGCACCACCTTGATGCCGGTAGCCTTGCTGAATGGGGCTGCCCACGCTTGTTTCTGAGCATCCTGGGTCGTTCCGCCCCAGCTTACGAAATTCAGGCTCTCAGCCGCCTGAGTGGCCTGGCAGGCCAATGTCAGGAGGCTGGCCGACAGCACTGCGGTTACACGTTTGCTCAACAGCATGATTACGCCCTCGTTGCTTTTTGTTATTCGAGGCAGGGCTTGTGGTGCGCCCGCCAACAGTATTCAGGGAGCAGCGGTAGACAAATTCAAGGTCTACGGAATGTCATATTATGGTATTCCAAACTTTTCGCAAGTAGCAGCAGGCTACCGGCCATCATTTGGTCGATGGCCATGCAGGCTGCGCGATCAGCCAGCCATTGGCTCGAACGGTACGCTCTGCACCACTTCCAGCTCGTAGCCCGCCAAGCCTGCATACTTCAAGGGCGGACCCAAATGACGAAGCTTGCCCACGCCCAAGTCTTGAAGTATCTGCGCACCAGTGCCGACCTCCGAATACACCTTCGAGTGCCCGCGCCGGTAGGGGCGCTGGGGTTGGGTCAATTGCGGCACACGTTCGAGCAGCGCCTGGGAGGACTCATGGTTGGCCAGGATCACGACCACGCCTGCGCCTTCCTCAGCCACTTTCTGCAGTGCCGCCCACAACGTCCAGTTGGCCGGGCCCGCCCACTCGGCGCCGACCAGGTCGCGCAGCGGATCGATCACGTGCACCCTCACCAGCGTAGGCGTCTCACGGCGCAGTTGGCCCATGACCATGGCCATGTGCACGCCGCCGTCGATACGGTCCTCATAGGTGACCAGGCGGAAGGTGCCATGCACCGTGGGCAGCTCACGCTCCCCGATGCGCTTGACGGTCTGCTCGGTGCTCAGCCGGTAGTGGATGAGGTCGGCAATGGTGCCGATCTTGATGCCGTGGCGGGCCGCGAAGGCTTCAAGCTCGGGCCGACGGGCCATGGTGCCGTCGTCGTTGAGCACCTCGACGATGACCGACGCCGGGCTCAAGCCTGCCAGGCGGGCCAGGTCACAGCCGGCCTCGGTGTGCCCTGCGCGGGTGAGAACACCGCCTTCGCGGGCGCGCAACGGGAAAATATGCCCAGGCTGCACCAGGTCTTCCGGGCGCGCATCGGCGGCCATGGCAGCTGCCACGGTGCGTGCGCGATCGGCGGCGGAGATGCCCGTGGTGACGCCGGTCGCGGCCTCGATCGAGACGGTGAAGGCGGTGCTGAACATGCTGCCATTGGCCGGAACCATCTGTTCCAGGCCCAGGCGCTGGCAGTGCTCATCCGTCAGCGTCAGGCAGATCAGGCCACGGGCTTGCTTGGCCATGAAGTTGATGGCCTGTGCGTCGCAGTATTCGGCGGCGATCAGCAGGTCGCCTTCGTTCTCACGATCTTCGTCGTCCACCAACAAGACCATCTTGCCTTGCCGATAATCCTGGAGAATTTCATCGATGCTGTTGAAAGGCATGTCGAGTGCTCGTGCTGAGAGTTATTGTTTATGGTATACCATCATACACAAAAGCCCCCACGCAGGAGACAAGCGGATGAAGGCCTATTGGATTGCCCATGTGGATGTGACCGACCCGGTTCAATACCAGCAGTACACTCAGCGTGCCCCGGCAGCCTTCCAGGCCTACGGTGGGCACTTTCTGGCCAGGGGAGGGCGCAGTGAGGCCTTGGAAGGGCGGCCTACGCCCCAACGCAGCGTGGTGATCGAGTTCGACTCCTATGACCAGGCCGTGGCCTGTTATCGATCCGACCTTTACCAGCAAGCCTGCGGCCTGCGCCAAGGTGCGGCATGCGCCGAGGTGATCATCGTCGAGGGCGTCGCGCCATGACACCACCGGGCGTAGCACGGGTGCCGCAATCCTGGCTATGCTTGGGCAATGACCAACTCTGTACCATTGCGCCAACCTTGTCCGCCCGGTGCGTGCATCTGCGGTCGCGATCAGATGGCCACCGAGTGCGAGCCTGCTCGGCGCATCCTGCTGCTGACCCGGCAGGAAGAAAAGCGCCTGCTCGAACGCCTGGAGAACCTTCAGGACATCGAGGATCTCTATCGCCTGCAACGTCGGCTATATGACAACCTGGGCATCCGGCTGCATATCGCACCGGGCCATCATGAAGTGCGCACCATGCGCGGGATCGTCATCGAGCTGGACGATCAGCCTGGGTTGTGCCGCAAGACGCGCCAGGCCATACCGGCGGCCATACGCAAGGGGCTCGAACGAAATCCGCAGGTTGCCTTCCGCCTGCTCGACACCCACGACCTGTTGCGCGATACCTGACCGAACCGGCCCCACATCCACAGGCCGGCCCGGCATCGCCCGGTCGCCTAATTTTTTCCACTCCCTGCACGTCTACTTGAGAGTTCCCCTGCGCCGCGCGCGCAGTGGCAATCCCACTCAAGGAGGCAGGCAACATGACTTCAGTTTTCGACCGTGAAGACATCCAGTTCCAGGTCGTGGTCAACCACGAAGAACAGTATTCGATCTGGCCGGAATACAAGGCGATCCCCGAGGGCTGGCGGGCGGTGGGCAAAGCAGGGCTGAAAAAGGACTGCCTGGCCTACATCGATGAGGTGTGGACCGACATGCGTCCGCTCAGCCTGCGTCAGAAAATGGCTGAAGCTGGCGCACAGTGACGGTGATCAATCTCCTGTGCCTGCCGTATTCGGGGGCCAGTGCGATGGTGTACAGCCGGTGGCGCCGCGCGCTACCGGCGTGGTTGCAGGTTAGGCCAGTGGAATTGCCAGGCCGCGGCGCACGCATGGCCGAGGCGTTGCACACAGACATGCAGGCGCTGGCCCGACAGCTGGCCCAGGAGCAGCGCCTGGCGACCAGTACGCCTTATGCCTTGCTCGGCCACAGCCTGGGCGCGCTGCTGGCCTTCGAACTGGCCCATGAACTGCAGGCCCTTGGTTGCCAGCCACCGCTGGCGCTGTTCGCCTGCGGCACTGCTGCGCCTACCCGCCGGGAAGACTATGACGGCAGGCGCTGGCGCGAGCCGAAGTCCGACACTGAGCTGATCGATGAATTGCGTGAGCTGCAAGGCACGCCAGAGCAGGTGCTTGCCAATGATGAACTGATGAGCCTGACACTGCCGATCCTGCGCGCTGACTTTCTGCTGTGCGGGACCTACGCGTATCGCCAGCGGCCCGCGCTTCGCTGCCCGTTGCACGTACTGGGTGGCCAAGATGATCGGGCCAGCGACGAGCAGCTACGGGCCTGGCAGCACGAAACCCAGGGCTCGTTTTCGCTGCAGGTGTTCCCTGGCGGTCACTTCTTCATCCATGACCACGAGTCAGGCGTCCTGGCGGCATTGACCAGGGCGTTGGAACCGCTGCGTCTGACGGGTTGATTGACGTCTCGCCCACGGTCGGCGAGGCTAGGGGCTTTGAACCCCCAGGACAGACCATGCTGATCAATCCCTCTGCGCGCCCGTTGGCAGGAGCCCACCTCTGAACGGGCGCATGCTGGCCGCAGCCGTTCTGGCCCTGGCCGTATTGCAAGGGTGTACGGGGCGCCGAGCGTCCGTACCCCAAGCCGACCCTGCGCAGGTGCACGCCGAGCTGATGCGGTTGTTGCCCGCCAAGGCTGGCGACCGGGCCGGCTGGGCCGCTGATATCCAGAAGGCGTTCCAGGCCCAAGGTATCGAGCCTTCAAAGCGAAACCTGTGCGCGGTACTGGCTGTGACCGAGCAGGAGTCCACCTTCAACGCCGACCCCCAGGTGCCCCAGTTGGGCCGTATCGCGCGCGAGGAAATCAATCGGCGGGCTGCCCGTGTGCATGTGCCCAGAATGCTGGTCGACGGCGCGCTGAAAACCCCGTCTGGCAATGGCAAGACCTACGCACAGCGCTTGCAGGCAGTGCGCACCGAGAAGCAATTGAGCGAACTGTATGATGAGGTGATCGCGCGGGTGCCATTGGGCCGTACCTTGCTGGGGGGGCTCAACCCGGTACATACCGGCGGCCCGATGCAGGTGAGCATCGATTTTGCCGAGAAACACGCGCAAGCCTATCCCTACGCACGCGAGGGTAGCGTGCGCCAGGAAGTGTTCACGCGCCGCGGTGGCCTGTATTTCGGGATTGCGCATCTATTGGGCTATCCCGCCAACTACGAGCGTCAGCTCTATCGGTTCGCTGACTTCAACGCTGGCTGGTACGCCAGCCGTAATGCGGCGTTTCAGGCGGCGCTCAGCCAGGTCACCGGGATAGATCTGGCGCTGGACGGTGACCTGATTGCGCCTGGGTCGATCATGCCCGGCACCACAGAAAGGGCAGCACGTCAGCTGGGTCGGCAGTTGGGCCTGCGCAACCCGCAGATTCGCAGTCAGCTGGAGCAGGGCACCGAACTGGATTTCGAAGAGACTCGGCTGTACCGGGAGGTGTTTGCCCTGGCCGATGCCAGGGCCGGCCGTGCATTGCCGCGGGCCGTGCTGCCGGGCATCGAGCTCAAGAGCCCGAAGATCACCCGCAAGCTGACCACTGCCTGGTTTGCCGATCGGGTGGATGGGCGCTATGAGCAGTGTATGAGTCGTTGAGTAAGTGCGGGTCTGCTCTTCTTATTCGGCCCTTATGCTCCACACAGGTACTGCGCTACCCCTTCAGCCTTGGCCTAATGCCTCGACGATCAGATCAACGCTGCTCTTCAAGCCTGCCAGCGTGTCGTCGGTATCGCTCTGCACGACAACCAGCTTCGCGCCGCTGTCTTTGATGACCTGCGCCACGGCGGCCTCTGGTTGCCGATGATCCAGGACCAGGGCCACGTCCTGGTTTTTGAGGTTGTCGGCCAAGGCTTTGAGCGCAGCGGCATCCCACTCGGTGGGCAGCGGCTGGTCCACCAGGTCCAGGTTCAATCCGCTGGCCAAGTAACCCAGCCGCTCCGAAAGGCTGACGGTTGTCAGGTTTTCCACCTTGGCCAGACGCGTCTGGCTATCGGCGGCCAGCGCCAACACTTGCTGCTTGAAGCCGGCAAGGTTGGTTTTTATGCGTGCCTTGTCCGCAGGTGACAGCCGCTCCAGATCATTGGCCACGACATCGGCCATGCGGCCCAGGTTGGTGGGGCTGAGCCATGGGTAGCCGGCGTAGGCATCAGCCCCCGTCACGGCGATGCCTGGCAATGCACCATCGACGGGGCGAGCGGCGTCGATTTCCACGATGCGGATATTGCTGCGCCGCGCCACCGGATAAAGCGGATCGTCTCGCCAGATCGAACGCACGCCGATCACAGCGTCAGCCTGCTGGGCCGCCTTGTGCAGGCTGGCTTCGCCACGACCACTGAAATATGACGGCTGGCGGCTGGCGGGCAAATTCGCCGGCGCAGCGCGTTTGAGCTCAACCGAAGTGCCTTCGAGCAAGGTGTTGGCCAGGCTGTGGGTCACCGGCAGGGTGGTCAGCACCTGGGTGGCCGAGGCCAGGGACGGCAGGCTGGTAAGGGCGACGGCCAGACACAGGCGTTTGAGGTTCATGCCGGGTTTCCTTGCAGACGTGGGACGAGCGCGCGGGCCAGGGCGGCCAGGGCGAAGCAGAGGCCAGCGACCAGAATGATCGCGGCGCCGGACGGTACAGGCAGGTCGAAGACAATGGGCAGCAGAATGCCGAACAGGGTGCTCAGGGTAGCGATGAACACCGAGATGAAGAAAAAGCCTTTCAATGACTGGCTGACCAGGCGCGCGGCAGCCGCGGGGATGACCAGTAACGCGCCCACCAGAATCGCACCGATTACTTTGACCGCGGCCACCGTGACCAAGGTCACCAGCACCACGAACAGGTAGTCCAGGGTTTTGACCGCCACCCCGCGTACAGCAGCCAGTTGCGGATTGAAGCTGGCCAGCATGATGCGGTTGTACAGCGGCAGCGCCAAGGCCAGCACCAGCACGGCGACGATTCCCAACACGACCAGGTCCTGACCGCTGACGGTCAACACCGAACCGAACAGCACGTTTTCCAGAATGTGCACGTTGATCCTGCCGGCCAGCATCAGCAGCAGGCTGGCGCCCAGCGCCAATGACACCGACAGGAACACGCCAATCAGCGTGTCGGGCGACAAGCCGGTGCGGTTGCGCAGGAAATTCAGCAGGATGCCGAACAGCAGGCAATAGCCGAACAGGCTGCCGTAAGGCCCGGTATAGGGTTCGCCCAACAGGATGCCGATGGCCACGCCAGTCAGCGCCGCATGGCCGACCGCTTCGGAGAAGAAGGCAAAGCGCTTGACCACCACCAATGTACCAAGGCCACCGAGCACCGGCCCGATCATCAACCCTGCCAGCAGCGCATTGACGACGAAGCCGTAGGCCAGCGCCTCGGGCAAGTAGCCTTGAACGGCCCACTGCTGCACCAGTTCACGGAAGGATTCGAAACTCATCAGGCAAGGCTCTCGCTGCGCGGATGGACGGAGAACAGCCCGAGCAGACGCTCAGGGGTGAGAGCCTGGGCAGGCGGTGCATCGAACAGCACGCGGCGGCTCAGGCCGGTTACCCGGTCAGCCAGCCGCAGCACGGCTTCAAGGTCATGCTCGATCCACAAGACAGTGGTGCCGGAGCGACGCCAGCTGGCCAGCAAGTGCTCGAACACACGAATACCCGCTTCGTCCAGTGCCGACATGGGTTCGTCCAGTACTAGTAGTTGCGGTTCGGGAATCAGCCCTTGCGCCAGTAGCACCCGCTGACGCTCACCGCCCGACAGTGCCCCCATGCGCCGCTTGCGCTTGTCGAGCATGCCGACGTGGGTCAGGGCCGCCTCGATGGCCGGCTGGACACGCTTGGACAACCCTAGGAAGGCGGGCTGGCGCTGGCACATGGCAGCCATGAAGTCGTCCACGGTCATGGGCAAGCCGCGGTCGAACTCCAGCGCCTGAGGCACGTAGCCGATCACCTCCCGCTCGCTGGGCCAGTGCATGGCCAATCGGCCCTGATGAGGCATCTGCCCCAGCAGTGTCTTGATCAGCGAGCTCTTGCCGCCCCCATTGGGTCCGACGATGGCATGCACCGAGCCGGCCGCGACGCTGAAACTGACCTGTTCGAGAATGCGCGTACGGCCCAGTTCGAGGTTGACCGCCTCGAACTCGATGCGAGGTCCACAAACCGGCAGCACCTGAGTGGCGGCGGTCATGCGCGGTTCTCCTCGATGGCGCGCACCACTGTGTCGAGGTTGCGCTTCATTTCGACCTCATACTTGTCCTTGGTGTATTCGCCGTAGGAAATATGCGTCAACGGGTACAAGCGCACGCCGGATTCACGCTGGATCGTTTCCACATAGGCCGAGGGGAAGTCCATTTCCGAGAAGATGACGCGCACATCCAGCGCTTTGAGTTGGTCGATGGTTTTCTTCAGCTGAGCGGGACTGGGCTCGATGCCGTGGGCAGGCTCCACCACGGCGGTGACTTCCAGGCCAAAATCACGCACCAGATAATCGTAGGCAGCGTGGATCGTGGCCACCCGGAAGGTGGCACCAGGCGCTTGGCTCACCTTGGCCAAGGCCTCTGCACGCAGGGCACGCAGACGCTTGGCATAGGCCCGCGCATTTTGCGTGTAGAGTTTCGCGTTTTCCGGGTCCAGCTTGCCCAGCTCCCGGGCAATGTTATTGACCTGCGCAATGGTGGTGCTGATGGACAGGAATGTATGCGGATTGACGACCTTACCAGCGCCGCGTGCGGCAATGCCGGTTGCCGCGAGCAGAGGCACGTTCTGGTTCGATTCGATGGTGGCGATGTTCGGTTTTTCGCTGGCCGCGATCATGCGGTCGGCGAAGTCGTCATGACCGACGCCGTTGAGCACGACCACATCGAGCGTGCCGATGCGCTTGATGTCCTCGGCGCGAGGCTCGTAGGCATGCGGGTTGAAGCCAGCCGGAATCAACGGCACCACCTCGGCTTTGTCGCCAACGATGTTGCTCACATAGCTGTAGTAAGGGTGCAGGGTGATGCCGATACGCAGCGGTTTGCCGGCGTCGGCCAGGGCAAAGGCGGGTAGGGCGCAGGCCAGGAGCAGGGCGAGGGCGGAGCGAAGCATGGAACATTCCTTTGGAGTCAGTGACGGTGTTCGCGGGTGACACCGGCGTCGTAGTGGCTGACGACCTGGCGCCAGCCGGCGACGATCAGGCTTGCCGGGGCAAGGTCATCGACCGATGAGCTGGGGCTGTCTCTAAGGAGCCAGACCTCGGCCTCGGCGCCAGCTTCGGCGGGCAGGATCATCAGCAGGTCGCCGGCGATTTCCGGCGCCTGGCTGCGGCCCAGGTAGGCGCCGTCGGCCAGCAACGACCAGTGGTGATCGCCACGGCCCTGGCTACCGGCATCAACGACGAAAGGCGGCAGACCCTCGGCCGCCAGTGTTTGCACGTCGGGCACGGCGCCCTCTTCCTCGCGAAGGTACTGGATTTCGTCGAAGGCCACCCGCAGGTCGGTGTAGAGGCCTTGCTCAGCCGGCGTCAGGTCCCGCCGAGCGTCAATTTGATGGCTGGCGATCGGCTGATCGTCCACACGCTCCCCACGCACCAGCACGACGCTGGCTGCCAGGGCTACGATAAATGCACTGACCATCAGCACATACAACGTTTCATGCCCGGCGCCGGCCGGGCGAATCACCTGAACCCGGCTCATGGTTGCGAAATGTCGGCGTAGTCGACTTCGACCACATGGCCAGGGCCTGCGTCGAACAACACGTAGAATTCACCATCCGGGCGCTTGAAGGTGAGGGTGGAGTCATCCCCGAGCTTGCCGCCGACCAGCACCTGTTCGTCGTAGCCGATCACGTCCAGGGTTACACCAGGTGCACCGCTACCGTCAGAAAAGCCGCCAGTGCATTTGATCTGACTGCCTGGCACTTCCTCACATTCACACATGGGGTTGTGTGCCATGGCAGCCGTCGCGGTCAACAGCAGTGATGGGAGCATGAGCCTACGCATGAGGTGTTTCATTTGTTGCCTCCTTGTTTCTTGAGCCAGGCCACGGTGGCTGGCGATGCCTGGGCCAAGGGCACCGAGGCTTGATGCATGCTGCCGTCCCAGCCTTCAAGGGTGATCCACACTTGGGCATCTGGCCGAGTACGCGGCGCAATTGGAAGGGAGGTACCCATGTGGTAGGGGGCCCCGAAGAAAATGGTGCCGGCGGCGCGCAGGCTGCGCGGCTTGCCGATGCGCAGGTAGGTGGCTTTCACCTCTTGGGCGCAGCCTTTGCAGAGCGAGGCATTGAACACCTTGAAGTAGCCGGCCGGACCATCGGCCTGGGGCACTTCGTCACGCATTTCAGCCAGGTCCAGGCTGTAGGGCCCTACTTTGATATCACGTATCACGTTCGCGCCCAGCCCGGCTTCGCCGCGAAACAGCTTGGCGTCGGCAAAGTACTGGGGCATGAAGCCCAGCGGGATCAGGACCAGCAGAATGTTCAGGTGAAACCGCCACTTCAACCAGATCTGCTTCAATGGCCGTTGCTCAAGGGTGTGTGCCTGGCTCATGGTTGGGTCTCCAGGGTAGGCTCGCGCTGTGCGACGCGCGGGGCGCGCTCGCTGCGCTTGAGGGCGGCGGCGGTAGCCTGGGCGGTGCGCTTGGTCCAGATGAGCAGGCCGCTGAACACCATCAAGGTCAATACCAGGCCGAAGAAGAACCACACCAGTTTGATCGGCAGCCCGCCGAAGTCGCCGGTGTGCAGCGGACGCATGGATTCGGTGACGAACTCCAGGGGCGTGCGGTCGCTGATGCGGAACTGGCTGTCGACCTGGCGGGTGTAGGGGTTGACCGAGGCATTCTGGAACATCAACGGGTACCACCCCGGCCCCGAAAGGCTGATATGGCTGTACGCCGTGGCGGGCAATATCACGAAGCTGACCTCAAGGCCCGGTACCGCTTGCCCGGCAATGCGCACGGCTTCGTCCAGGTCGATGCGTGGTGCCGGGGTGCCGTCGGTGGTCTGCGGCACGTCCTCGCGTGCAATCACCGGCACGATGGGGCGTGTGGAAATCGTGACGTGGTTATCGCCCAGAATGGCCTGGATCAGGAACCAGGTACCGGTAATGGAAATGACAGCGATGAACCAGATGGACCAGACGCCGGCCAGGCGATGCACGTCCCCCCAGAAAATCCGCGAGCCGTGACCGGTGCGCACCGGCTTGAAGAACCCCCTCCAGAATTTCTTGTACACCACCAGCCCTGTGACCAGGGACGCCAGCATGGGCAGGCCCAGTAGTGAAACAAGGTACCAGCCCCAGCTGTAACCGTTGGTGAATGGCACCAGCCACCACCCATGCAAGGCGCGGGTGAAGGCTTCGAAGTCGAAGTCGGGCGTCTTGCCCTGGATGGCCCCGGTGTAGGGGTTTACATACAGCGTGGGGCTGGTGCCGTCGGGCAGGGTAACGTTGGCAATGACCGCGAAGTGCGAGCCGTCGGGCTGGCGAAGCATGTCCACGATCATCTCGGGCTCGGCCTTGTGCAGCGCATCGAGCACTTGCTGGAAACTCAGGCGATCCACGTCGGCATCGGGCTTGTTGGCGCGCACCGCAGGGTCGGCCAGCCATACGATTTCCTGGCTGACCACCGCGAGCATGCCGGTGAAACACACGATCAGGACAAAGAACCAGATCGGCAGCGCGAGCCAGCTGTGGACCAGGAACCAGAGCCTGGACTTGGATTTTTTCGGAGTTTTGGCCATCAGACGATCTTCACAATAAGGGGTCGAGCTTAAGCCCAACCCTGGAGAGCTGTATTGATAAGGACGAATGAGAATCGAAATTCCGTCGATTTAAATGCAAGGAAATGTTTCAGGCTGAGGAACCGGCCCCCTGCACCTGAAACGGGGGGCCGGTGGCGAAGCGTCTGTCAGGCGCGGGACAGGACCGCTTCTGGCAGTGGCAGGGTGCGCAACGATGGCAGGTCGTGATAGAGCGCACGGCCAATCTCGGCGGCCCGCGAGGGCAGAACCGACAGCAGCGTGTCGCTCAGACCATGGCTGTTCTCGCAGAAGCCTTGCAGGTACACCGACGCCTTGAGGTCGGGGCTGGTCAGTACGCGGTAGTTGCGATCGACGTTGAAGTCCTCCAGGTAGCCAGCCAGGGGGGCCAGCAAGTCGCGGTGCGAACGGCGCTCGTAGCCGGTGGCCAGGATGACGGCATCGTAGCGGTGGGTCTGTTGCTGGCCGGTGGCCAGGTCGCTGAGGGTCAACTCGATGCCTTCTGAGGTGCCCACCACCGCTTCTACCTGGCGCCGGCACAGCACGTTGTGGCGGAACTGATGGGCCACTTTTTGCCGATAGAGAATGGCGTAGATGCGCTCGATCAGGTTCAGGTCGACCACCGAGTAATTGGTGTTGTGGTATTCATCGAGCAACTTGCTGCGTTGATCGGCCGGTTCGTTGTAGACCAGGTCGGTGTAGTCGGGTGCGAAAATCTCGTTGACGAACGGGCTGTCGTCGGCTGGCTTGAGCGCCGAGGCGCGCAGGATCATGTCCACCTTCACCGACGGGTAGCTGTCGTTGAGATCGATGAACGCCTCGGCTGCGCTCTGGCCTGAGCCAATGACCGCGATGCGCATTGGTTTTCCGGCATTGCAGGGCAGCTGGCTGAGGCTGCTGAGGTAGCGGGAATGGTGGAACACGCGCGGGTCGTTCTTGAAGGCCGCGAACGTTTCCGGAATCTTCGGTGTTCCGCCGCTGCCCACCACGACCGAACGGGCCCTGCGGGTGTATTCCCGGCCTTCGGCATCACGGGACACCAGGCGCAGGTGCTCGACGCGGCCTTGGGTGATTTCAGGTTCGATACGCAGCACTTCTTCACCGTATACCGCCTGGGTCGCGAAATGTTCGGCAGCCCAGCGCAGGTAGTCGTTGTATTCCAGTCGGCAGGGATAGAAGGTGCCCAGGTTGATGAAGTCGGCCAGGCGCTGTTTCTGGTGCAGGTAGTTGACGAAGCTGTAGGGGCTGGTGGGGTTGCGCAGGGACACCAGGTCCTTGAGGAAGGAGATCTGCAACTCGCTCTGGGTGGCGAGGGTTTCACCGTGCCAGCGATAGTCCTGCTGCTTCTCGATAAATAGCGCGTCAAGGGCGCGCCCCTGGCTTTCGGCCAGCTCTTCGAGGGCGATTGCCAGCGCAAGGTTGGACGGGCCGAAGCCTACGCCGATCAGATCTTTGATGGTTTCCTGCTGTGTGGCTTGGGTCATGGCCGCGATTCCATAAGGTCGATGTGGACGCTCACCGGTGATCCGGCTACCGCGCTGGTACATCTTCTGGAACGAGCCAACCGACAGGGAATTTAGCAGGGCTCAAGACAAGCCCATTTGTGCCGATAAATGGGGCACGGACCGGTTTTGGAGCAAGGAATCATCATGGTCGCAATCAACTCGAGCAATCTGTTGATCAACGGCGTCTCAGCCCAGACGCTGAGCGTTGACGCTGCCGCCGAGCGTGAACGGCGTGTGCAGGCGGGCGAAGCGCCCGGCCCGTTGAGCATCACCAGTGACAGCCTCAACGCCACGGCTACGGGCCAGGCACAATCTGCCCAGAGCGACGACAGCGACGAGCCAGAGGCCGTCAAGCAGCTGCGCGAGTTGATCAAGACGTTGCAGAAACAGCTGGCAGAGGAGCAGAAACAACTTTCAGCGCTGATGAACAGCGACATGGAAGAGACCGCGAAGATGGCTGCCATCAGCACCAAGCAAAGCAGCATTGCCACGCTCAGCAGCCAGATCATCGCGGCCTCGGCACAGTTGCTCGAACTGTTGCAGCAAAGCGGTGGTGGCAGTGCCGGTGGCCTGGTCAGCACCCGTGCCTAGCCGGCGCTGACCAAACCGAGAGGGTCAATCGGCGGCCAACCGCGCTTTGTTGTGACGATCGGCCTTGTACTGCATGGCCACCGCTGGGGCTGGCTTGGCCGCGCCCGTCTCCAGCCACTGGCGCATACGGCTGGCATCGGCGAAGTGGGTGTACTTGCCGAATGCATCGAGAATGACCATGGCGACCGGACGGTTGTCCATGCGTGTCAACAGTACCAAGCAGTGTCCAGCCTCGTTGGTGAAGCCGGTCTTGGTCAGCTTGATGTCCCAGTTGCTCTTGTTCACCAGGTGATCAGTGTTGCGAAACCCGAGTGTGTAATTGGGTTTGCTGAACGCTACGGTTTTCTCACGGGTGGTCGACAACGTACTCAACATAGGGTACTTGCGCGACGCCATCAACAGCTTGGTCAGGTCGCGGGCAGTGGAGACGTTCTGAGTCGAAAGACCGGTGGGTTCGATGTAGCGGGTATGGCTCATGCCCAGGCTGCGTGCCTTGGCGTTCATCGCCTTGATGAAAGCCGGGTAACCGCCAGGGTAGTGGTTGGCCAGGGTGGTTGCGGCGCGGTTTTCCGAGGACATCAGGGTGATCAGCAACGTCTCGCGTCGGTTCAACTGGCTGCCGAGCCGAACCCTGGAGTAGACGCCTTTCATGTCCGGGTTGTTGGCAATGGTCATGGTCAGCATTTCGTCCATGGGCAGCTTGGCATCGAGCACGACCATGGCCGTCATCAGTTTGGTCACCGACGCAATGGGCAGCACGCGGTCAGGGTGACTGGCGTACAGCTCCTTGTTGGTGTTGAGGTCGATCAACAAGGCGCTGCCGGAGGCCAAGTGCAGCTTGGCGGGGTCACGTTGCAACTGGGCAGCGGGCTGTGCAGCGACAGCGCCGGTAATAGGGGTCAGGGTACCTGTGAGCAACAACACAAGGCTGAGGGTGGACAGGATCGTTTTCACGTTGAGGCTCACTAAAGAGGGCTATGTCGTTGGCATTGCGAGGGTTTTCCCCAAGCCGGCGCATTCTGGAGTATGGCTCAAGCCGTGTCGATTGCCTTATCACCAATGGGCGCAAGGTGAAGGAAATTTAATCCTGCGGGTACGGCTTCAGCGCGTTGAGTAGGCCAACTCCCCATCCTTTGGTCGTACCCTCTCACTGAACCGCTTGGGCTGATTTACTGATTCGAGGTGAACTCCGTGGGACTCGGCCCTGTCACCTTTGAACATACGGAGGATCCAGGCATGGTTGTGAAATTGAGAACGTATCGCGGAGATGACATACCGGAGTGGTACCAGCGTGACGATCTCGATGAACTCTACGAGGTCGAGGACCAGGAGGGGAGTGTGCAATTGCTCGAAGATGATGAAGATGCAGTGAAGCTCGTCGTAGACCTTACCTATGAAGATGAAACGGTCCCCAAGCCAGAGTGATGGGAAGCAAATGAAGCCTCGCAGCGGGCCCAGCCCCCACGGGCCTGCTGGCACTTTCGGATCGTAAAATACCTATGCCCTGCGCCAGGCACGCGAGGCGATGCGCGTCAGTCGCAGCTCGGTGATGGCCAACCCGACCAATATCAAGCCTGCGCCGGCCAGACGCTCGGCAGGCAAACGATCACCGGCAAGGAAGTAGCCGAACAGGCCGCCGAAAATTGGCTCGCATATGAGTATCAATGCAACCTTTTCCGGGGGCAACACCGCTTGGGCACGGTTCTGGATGGCGTAAGCCAAGGCTGTTGCCAGCAGCGCCAATACCAGGAGGATGGTGGTGACAGGTAGCGTGGTGGGTACGAAGAACTCGTTGTTCGACCAACTCCATATCAGCGACAGCACGCCGACGACGCTTAATTGAATCGAAGCCGATGCCAAAGCGAGCGCAGGCGTGGTGAACGTCGATACCATCACGATATGCAACGCGAAGCACACGGCACACCCCAGCACCAGCAAATCGCCGTAGTGCAGGGTAAATCCATCCAGGCTTAGCAGGCCGAGCCCGACTACCGCGATACCGGTTCCGACCCCTTGCTTCAGGCTGGGGCGACCCTTGCCCATGAGGTAGATCAGCACCGGCGTGAACACAGTACACAGGCCCGTGATGAAACCGGCATTGGAGGGCGTCGTCAGGGCAGTACCGGAGGTCTGCAGCGAAAAAGCCAAAAACAGCACGACCCCGGCCAAGCCAGCACTCAACCAAGTGCGTGGGCCCATCAGTCGAAACGAGCGAATCGAGAAGGGGAGCAGCGCCAATGCGGCCAGGCTGAACATCCACGCATTCAAGGTGGAGGCAGCCATGATGCTCAGCGTGTCGTGCTTGGCCACGAAGCTCCAACCCCATACCGCGGTGACAGCCAGAAGCGAAATCGACCAGAGGGTGTTTTTAGACATGACGAATCCTTGGGCAGGCATTTATACCGAATGCCTTGCCGAGAAATGTCTGTCAGCGGTACCTAAAAACGCAAAGATAAAGCGTTGCCTGCCCACTGGCAATTACCAGGTTGGTAGCGCCCTGCGGCCTAGCTGTCGGATGAGTGGTCCGTACCGGTGCACCCCACCAGCAGCATGATCATCGCCTCGATCGACCACGGCTTGGCAATGAATGCAGCGGTGGGTGGTAATGGCACGTCGAGCCTGCTGTGCCCGCCACTGGTCACGATCACAGGCAAGCGCGGCCATCTTTCGTAAGCCGTCCAGGCCAGATCCCAGCCATCGGAAAGCCCCGGTGTGCGCACGTCGGTCACCACCGCCGCCCAGGGCTGCTTATCGAGTTGGCGAATACCCTCTTCGGCGGTATCCACAGAGACGACCGTCGCGCCTGTATCTTCTATGATCATGGCCAAGAATTCCCGCAGGGCAGGCTCGTCCTCGACCACTAAGATCCGTTTTCCCTTCATGAGCGCAGACCATCGTTTCCATCATGTGCTTCCGAGGGCTAGGTCAGCAGCGCGTTGCTTCGAATGGATAGGCGGTGCAGTTTGTACAGCTATTGGCTTGAAACTCGACTGTTGTACAACAGTGGCATGCATGCCATCACCGGTTTCAGCTGCTCGTTCAGGCCGTTCAGCAGATGTGTTTGCCTAGCTTCTGGGTAAACGGGGCGGTGATCTGGCAACTGAATCCAGCCGGCTGGTAGTTGAACGTCACCTTGCCGTTGAACGCGTTGCGTAAGCTGCCTTGCATCATCAGAGTGCCATAGCCTCGCCTGGTGGGCGGCGCAACCACTGGGCCGCCGGATTCATGCCAGTTGAAGGTGAAATGAGGCGGTGAGTCCGTCTGCTCTTCAATCTGCCAACTGAAGGCCACAACGCCGCCGTATTGTGAAAAGGCTCCATATTTCACGGCGTTTGTCGCCAACTCGTGCAGGACCAACGCCAGTGCAGAAGCCGCCTCGGGCGCCAGGATTATGTACGGCCTGCTTTTGTCGTCGTGCATGTCCGTCACATAGGGGGCCAAGGTTTCAGTCACCAGGCTGTGCAAGCTGATAGGGGTCTTCGCGAGCGCCAGCGTGTGAGCCTTCTGCATCGTCACCAGGCGGTTTTGCAGAACACTGCGGAACTCGGTGATTTCTGGATGATGCTTCGCCGTCAGGATGTCAACAGCGCCAATGGTACTGAACAGGTTGCGCATACGATGATCAAGTTCGGTCACGAGTATCGCCGCCGCTTCCTGGGTACGGCTGTAGGCGCAGAGCTGCGCGCACAAACGCAAGGCGCTGGGCATCTGTGCGCGAAAAGCCTCGGTAATCGGGCGTTGTGGGTCGTAGATCAGGGCGATGGTGCCTTGTACGGCGCCGTCCTTGTCCGGGGCCGGAAACGACGTCAATGCTTTGAGCCCATGCTCACGAAACAGGCCCTTCACGCTGCTGCGAAACGTGGATCGGTAGCCACGTCAGGCACATCAATGGCCGCGCCGCTGAGAATGGCCAAACCGCATGAGCCGCGGTTTGTCGAAATGGGGTTGCCAGTGAGCTTGCTGCTGAATGCTTCAGGCAGGCTCGGAAAGACAGAGTGCCTGAAGGTTTTGCCTGGATGGTCCAGGATATTGATGCCGACGTGACTACCCGGCAGTTGCGCAGCCAGTGCCGTCATGAGCCAGGAAGCCTTGCAGGGAATGGCAACGACGTCTCCTTGGGTAAAGTGTCTCGGTGTTTTGAAACGGCAAGGTTACAGCGTTTCGCGGATGCGCGCAGCCTGGCGAGTGACAGGGCACTTAAAAAAAAGCCCGCACGATGGCGGGCAACAGGGAGCAGCACTAAATGTTCGTGTCAGGCGAGTAGGCTGAGGGGTTGCAGCTGTTCGATCAGGGCGCGCGCACTGGCCAGGCTCGGCATCGGCCCGCTGACCGGCTCGCCATTACTGACCAGGTACCAGCAAGCCAGCAGGCCCTGATTGCGCAAGGAGGCCGGTACTGCCGAGCCGATCACGGACATGATCTCGATAGTGGCCATCTACAGCCCTCCGCTAAGACATGGCGTTACTGTACCGACGCCTTGGGCGGGACTGAAATCAATGTGCTCAATAGTGCTTATCAGTTTTGCCTAATGTGCTGGCGTCATTGTGCATGGTCGATTCGTAGGGCGTTGCGAGCAGCCTCGAGTCGGTATGCGTGGGGCATCCGCTCTGCTAGGCTCAGTCACCGTCTGTACACCGCAAAAGGATCGTGTATGTCCCTTATACCCAGCCGGGATACCGTGCTGTGCATTTCCCTGGCAGGCCGTCCAGGGACCTTCGGTGTCCGCTTCCACAACCACCTCTATGAGCAGCTTGGCCTGGATTTCTATTACAAGGCCATGCGCACCGATGACTTGCCGGCTGCTGTAGCGGGCATCCGGGCGCTTGGCATTCGTGGTTGTGGTGTCTCGATGCCGTACAAGGAAGCGTGCATGGCGTTGGTCGATGAAATTGACCCCTCGGCTGCGGCAATCGACTCCGTCAACACCTTGGTCAATACCGAGGGCCACCTCAAAGCCTATAACACTGACTACCTGGCAGTCCGGCAGTTGCTGACGCAGCACAAGGTGGACCCGGCCACGGCGTTCGCCTTGCGCGGCAGCGGTGGCATGGCCAAGGCGGTGGCCAGTGCGTTGCGTGACGCAGGTTTTGGCGAAGGCATGATTGTCGCCCGTAACGAGCAGGCCGGGCGGGGACTGGCCGATGTGTGCGGCTACCGTTGGCTGCCCGAGCTTGGCGACCTTTGCCCGCCGATGCTGATCAACGTCACCCCGGTGGGCATGGCAGGTGGGCCGGAGGCGCAGCAGTTGGCGTTCAGCGAGATGGCAATTGCTGCGTCCGAGCGCGTATTCGATGTCGTGGCCATGCCCGCGCAAACACCGCTGATCAAGCTCGCAGAGCAGCTCGGCAAGCAGGTGATCACCGGGCTTGAAGTCATCGCACTGCAAGCGTTGGAGCAATTTGTCCTGTACACCGGGATCAGGCCAACGGCTGAACAGGTACAAGCTGCCGTGACCTACGCGCGTCAAGGCTGAGCCAGCTGCAGAGCCTGCGACATGCAGCGACCAGCAAGCAAAGCCGGGTCGCTGCAGCGATCAGCGCACCTGGGTTACTTGATCCAACTGCTTGTCAACCAGCGCACGGCCATACGCCAGCGACACATGCTGGGCATTGTCCAAGTCGCTGAAGAACTTCATGGGCATCGATAGCCGGCGGCTGACATGGCCGTCGGGCGCTGTGATCAGGCAGCCTGCCGCAAAGGGGAGCGGCGAGTCAGGATGAGGCATGACGCTGGCGGTGATGACGTGCTTGCGGTATTCACACTGGAGCGATTGCATGATCGGTACCTCGCTGTGGCAATGAAGCCTCTACTTCATATACCACAGCAAAGGGTATGCGGGCGGTCACCCGACAAGCGTGGCCTGTGAGCCTTAGGCTTTCACCTCGCCAGGCTGGATGACCTCGACCCAGTAACCATCCGGATCCTTGATGAAGGCCAGGTGGTTCATGCGTCCGTCTTGCAGGCGTTTCTGGAACGGCACGCCCAGGGCTTCGAAGCGGGCGCAGGCTTCACGTACGTCCGGCACCGAGACACAGATGTGGCCGAAGCCGCGTGGATCGGTATTGCCATCGTGGTAGGCGAAGTCGGCATCCTGTTCGGTGCCATGGTTGTGTGTGAGTTCGAGCACGCCCGGGATCGACTTCATCCACTGGTGGCGGGCATGGTCGTCCTCTGGGATCTGGGCAGGGTCGACCAGGGCCAGGAAGTACAGGCTGAAAGCAGCTTCCGGGAAATCACGCTTGTCCACCAGGCGGAAACCCAGTACGCGGGTATAGAAATCCAGCGACTTCTGGATGTCCTTGACCCGCAGCATGGTGTGGTTGAAGACGAATTGGGCAGTGGCAGCGTCAGGCTGTGCGGTGACGCCCGGAACGGTTTGCAGATCGTGCAAGCTCATGGAAACTCCTGAGACGGGGCCGGGTGCAAGGACCCGGCGAAACAGACAGGCTGCTCATGATACGGCAGTGAAACGATTGCGCAAATGAAAGCGCCCTGCTGAAGGCAGGGCGCTGGAATTAGAGGCCCGCGTGTGCGGGCGCGTGATGGGGTCGCTAGTCCGTTAGCTGTGTTGATGATGCCTATGGCGCTGTGAAAAAAGTGTGAAGCAAGTGTTGAGGTTTCATCATTGCGCCAACGCGAGCACATTCATGGCCAGTCGCCTTTTAGCGAGTGGGCGAAATGGCACGGGAGGGGAAATGATACAGGTACTGCTGATCGGCATTGGTGCTGGCGATCCTCGTCAGTTGACCTACGAAGCGGTCGAGGCGTTACGCTGCGTAGACGTGTTTTTCGTCATGGACAAAGGTCCCGAGGTCCAGGACCTTCTGGAGGTGCGCAAGGCGATCCTGCAGCGCTACCGACCCGACGACAGCTATCGCATCGTGCAGATTACCGACCCGCCACGCGCCAGGCAGGCTCCAGGGTATGCCGAGTCGGTCGATGTCTGGCACCGTCAGAGGGCCATGGCGTATGCCTCGCTGCTGCAGGCGCAACTGCACCCAGGGCAGACCTGCGCATTTTTACTGTGGGGTGAACCAGGCTTGTACGACAGCACGCTACGTGTGATGGAATTGGTCCGCGAGCAGGGCGTGTCGCTTGCTTTGAAGGTTGTACCAGGAATAAGCAGCATGCAGCTGTTGGCCGCCCGTCACCAGATCGCGCTCACACGTGCCGGTGAGCCGTTGATCGTGCTGCCAGGACGGCGGCTGGCGGATCTCGAACAAGTCGAGAATGTTGTGGTGATGCTCGACAGTGCCTGCGTCTTTGCTGAGCTGTCCGATCCGGCGCTCACGATCTTCTGGGGGGCCTACCTGGGAACCGCAGACGAGCTGGTGATCGCCGGGCCACTTGACGCGGTCAAGGCACGCATTGTGGAGGCCCGGTCAACTCTACGCAGGCGCAAGGGCTGGATAATGGACATCTACCTGCTGCGCCGTGAAGCACGCCCGACAACGGATTATCAAGCCGAACCAACTACCCCGCTTGATGGGCATCAAGGATAGAGGCCACCTTGTCTCGCAATTGGTCAATGGAGTAAGGCTTGCCAATTCTGTACATGCCTTCAGGCACTTCGACGTTGTCGCCATAGCCACTGGCGAACAGCACAGGAAGTTCTGGACGCAGTGCGCGTGCACGCTTGGCCAGGTCATGGCCATCCATGTCCGGCAAGCCAACATCGGTTATCATGAGTTCGAGCGTTTGGTCAGGATTTTCGAGTACTTTCTGTGCGGTCGTGGCGTCTTGCGCCTCGATCACGTCATATTTCAATTCGTCGAGGACCTCGACCATGAGCATGCGTACGATGTCGTCGTCCTCGACTACCAGAAGGGACATGGTTCAGATCCTGTCTTGTTGAATGTCTTTTGTTCTGTGCGTCGCCAGGGCCCAGAAGTTCCCGAAGAATACCTATCTGATCGATCCGATGGAACGATTGGAGCAGGTATGTTTCAAATGCTGGCTAAATGCCGGGCACGCTGATCAGGGCGTGCGCCAGGCCAGGGGCTGCCCCTTACCATAAGGAAAGATTGACCATGCTGTTCATGGACCTCATTTGCTCGGGCGTTTTCAGATGATACAAGCTGCCTCGATGGATCAACGTAGCTTTCGCAAGCTGTTGAGCCGCAACATCGGCCTGCCCCTGGGGCTCGGCCTGCTCGGTGCCGTGGCGTTCGTCGCCGTTATCAACTACCTGCTGTCTGCCATGCAGTGGGTGGAACATACCGACCAAGTGATCGGTAACGCCAACGAAACGCTCAAGCTCTCGATCGACATGGAAACCGGGATGCGCGGTTTTCTGATCACAGGCGATGAGCGTTTCCTGGACCCGTACGAGGTGGCCAAGCCCAGGATCTTCAACAGCCTGCAAAGCCTGCGAAGCATGGTCGAGGATAATCCCCAGCAGGTCGAGCGCATTGATCGGCTGATCGCGCTGCAGGGCGCGTGGAACGACTTCGGCAGCCAGATGATCGACCTGCGCCGCGCCGAAGGGGGATACCGAGAACTGATCGGTAACGGCCGTGGCAAACGCCTGACCGACGAAATCCGCAAGGAATTCGAGGACCTGATCGGCGCCGAGCAACAGCTGCGCATGACCCGTAACGAGACGGTCAGCACTGTCACCGTCGCGGGCATCATCACGTTCATTGTGTTGCTGGTCGGGCTCAGCGCATTGCTCGCCTACCTCGGACGCCGAGACCTGCTGGCCTTGTCCGACAGCTACACCAAGAACTTGCAGGCCCAGCAGCGCGCTGCAGAGCGACTGGAGCATCAGGCCTGGCTGCGTAACGGCCAGACCCAACTGGCCCAGCAGGTGCTGGGTCAATTGTCCTTGCCCATGCTGGGTGACAAAATCCTGCGGTTCTTCGCTGCCTACCTGGGCAGCGTGGTTGGCGCCGTGTATGTGCGTGATGAACATGGCCGCCTGGTGCGGGTGGCCAGTTATGGGCTCGAAGCCCAGGAACAGGCCCGCGAGCAGGTGCTGGGTGATCATCACGGCTTGCTGGCACAAGCGGTGCGTGAAGAACGGTTGATCCGCCTCGATGCCTTGCCGGAAGACTATTACCGGTTGGCGTCGGGCCTGGGCAAGGGCCTGCCTCGCAGCGGCCTGATCGTGCCGGCCACCGAGGACGGTCAAGTCAACGGTGTCATCGAGCTGGGCCTGCTGCGCCCCTTGCAGGACCGCGACGCGGAGATGCTCGAGCGTGTGGCGGGCAACCTGGGCATGTCCATCGAAAGCGCCCGCTACCGTCAACGCCTGCAGGAAGTGCTGGCCGAAACCCAGCAGCTCAACGAAGAGCTACAGGTCCAGCAGGAAGAGCTGAAAACCGCCAACGAAGAACTCGAAGAGCAGTCCCGGGTGCTCAAGGAGTCCCAGGCTTACCTTGAGACCCAACAGGCGGAGCTTGAGCAGACCAACGAGCAATTGTCCGAGCGCACCGATGCACTGGACCTCAAGAACGAGGAGCTTAGCCGTGCACAGGCCGAGCTTCAGGCTCGTGCCGATGAGCTGCAGCGTTCGAGCAAGTACAAGTCCGAATTCCTTGCCAACATGTCCCATGAGCTGCGCACGCCGCTCAACAGCTCGCTGATCCTGGCCAAGCTGCTTGCCGAGAACGGCGAAGGCAACCTGAGCCAGGAGCAGGTCAAATTCGCCGAGTCCATCTACTCGGCGGGCAATGACCTCCTTAACCTCATCAATGACATTCTGGACATTGCCAAGGTCGAAGCCGGCAAGCTTGAGGTGCGCCCCGAAACGACCCACGTCGAACGGCTGGTCGAGGGCTTGCGTGACATGTTCACGCCACTGGCCTCTCAGAAGGGGCTGGGCTTCGAGGTCACAGCGGCCGAGCACGTGCCGGCTACCCTGTTCACCGATCGCCAGCGCCTGGAACAGATCCTCAAGAACCTGTTGTCCAACGCCATCAAGTTCACCGAGCGGGGTCAGGTCAGCCTGAATATCGGCTACCAGCCCGAGGCCGGCATCGTGTTCGCGGTGCGCGACACCGGGATTGGCATCGCGCCCGATCAGCAGCAAGCCATTTTCGGTGCATTCCACCAGGTCGATGGCACCAGTAACCGCCGCTATGGTGGCACCGGGCTGGGCCTGTCCATCTCCCGCGACCTGGCCCGCCTGTTGGGCGGGCAGATCACCGTACAGAGCACGCCGGGCCAAGGCAGCGTATTCAGCCTGGTACTGCCAGAGCGCCATGATGTCGACGAACAGCCCGTCGCGCCGCTTACCCTACGCCCTGCGGTGACTGCGTTGCCATCGGTCATCCAGCCGCCAGCAGCGGCGGCCAAACCGCCGATCCTGGCCTTCACCGATGACCGCGAGCGGGCGCCGTTCACCAACCGCTGCATTCTGGTCATTGAGGACGAGCCAAACTTTGCCCGTATTCTCTTCGATCTGGCCCATGAACTGGGCTACAGCTGCCTGGTGGCCCATGGCGCCGACGAGGGCTTCGAGCTGGCTGCTCGGTTCCTGCCCGATGCCGTACTGCTGGACATGCGACTGCCGGACCATTCCGGCCTGACCGTACTGCAGCGCCTGAAGGAACAAGCCGAGACGCGGCACATCCCGGTGCATATCATTTCGGTCGAGGACCGCGTCGAAGCGGCCATGCACATGGGCGCAGTCGGTTATGCGGTCAAACCCACCAGCCGCGAAGAGCTCAAGGAAGTCTTCGCGCGCCTGGAAGCCAAGCTGACCCAGAAGCTCAAGCGTATCCTGCTGGTAGAGGACGATGACCTGCAGCGAGAGAGCATTGCCCGGCTGATCGGCGACGAAGACGTCGAGATCACCGCTGTGGGCCTGGCCCAGGAAGCCTTGGCACTGCTGCGCGAAAACGTCTACGACTGCATGATCATCGACCTCAAGCTGCCTGACATGCTCGGTAACGAGTTGCTCAAGCGCATGACGGCTGAAGATATCCGCGCGTTCCCACCTGTGATCGTCTACACAGGTCGTAACCTGACGCGTGAAGAGGAGGCCGACCTGCTCAAGTATTCGCGCTCGATCATCATCAAGGGCGCACGCTCGCCCGAGCGTCTGCTCGATGAGGTCACCCTGTTCCTGCATAAGGTGGAATCGCAGCTGTCCCATGAGCGTCAGCGTATGCTCAAGACGGCGCGAAGCCGCGACAAGGTATTCGAAGGGCGCAAGATCCTGCTGGTGGACGACGATGTGCGCAACATCTTTGCCCTGACCAGTGCCCTGGAGCACAAGGGGGCCATCGTCGAAATCGGCCGCAACGGCCGCGAAGCCATCGAACGCCTCGAACAGCATGAGGATATCGACCTGGTATTGATGGACGTCATGATGCCGGAAATGGATGGGTTCGAAGCGACCCGGCTGATCCGCCAGCAGCCTCGCTGGCGCAAGCTGCCGATCATCGCCGTGACTGCCAAGGCGATGAAGGACGACCAGCACCGCTGCCTGCAGGCCGGCGCCAATGATTACCTGGCAAAGCCCATCGACCTGGACCGCCTGTTCTCGCTGATACGTGTGTGGTTGCCGCAACTGGAGCGAATTTGATTAGCGAACGCAATACCGACATCGAGATCCGCTTGCTCATCGAGGCCATCTACCTCAAGTACAGCTACGATTTCCGCAATTATTCTGGCGCTTCGATCAAGCGCCGGATCCTGCATGCCCTGCGCCAGTTCGACTGCCAGACCGTGTCTGCACTTCAGGAGCGGGTACTGCATGACCCTGGCATGTTCATGCAGTTGTTGCAGTACCTGACGATTCCAGTCAGCGAGATGTTTCGCGACCCTGGCCACTTCCTTGCCCTGCGCAACGAAGTGGTTCCGCTGTTGCGCACATGGCCATCGATAAAGATCTGGATAGCCGGCTGCAGCACAGGCGAGGAGGTGTATTCGATGGCCATCTTGCTGCGCGAGGAGGGTCTGCTGGAGCGCACCATCATCTACGCCACCGACATCAACCCGCACTCACTGGAAAAAGCCAAGCAAGGCATCTATTCCATGCCAAGCATGCGCGAGTATGAAGAAAACTACAGGTTGGCTGGTGGGCGACGCGACTTCTCCGACTACTACACTGCTGCTTACGGCAACGCCATCATGGACAGCACCTTGCGTGAGCAGGTGACCTTCGCCGATCACAGCCTGGCCACCGACAGTGTGTTCTCGGAAACCCAGCTCGTCTCGTGCCGCAACGTGCTCATCTATTTCGACAAGGTCCTGCAGGACCGCGCCCTGGGCCTGTTCCATGAGTCCCTTTGCCACCGGGGTTTTCTGGTGCTGGGCAGCAAGGAGTCGGTTGATTTCTCGGCCTACAGCCAGCGCTTCGAGCCCTGGGTCAAGCCTGAACGGATCTACCGCAAGTCATGAAGGGCATACAAGCTGTCGTGATCGGCGCCTCGGCGGGCGGTGTGACTGCCTTGTTCAAGGTGCTCGGCGGGTTGCCAGGGGCGTGCAAGGTGCCTGTGGTGTGCCTGTTGCATCTGCCCGAGGACCGGCATAGTCATCTGGCTGAAGTGCTGCAACGTCGCTTGGGCCGACCAGTGCTCGAGGCACGCGACAAGCAGCCTTTGCAAGACGGCGGTATCTTCGTGGCGGGCCCTGGTTACCACCTCTCGGTAGAATGCGACTTCACCCTTTCTCTGAGCCAGGAGCCGGCGCAGCACTTTTCCAGGCCTTCGATCGACTACCTGTTCATGTCGGCAGCCGATGCCTATGGCGCGGCACTGCTGGGCATACTGCTCACTGGCGCAAATGAAGATGGCGCCCAAGGCCTTGCGTACATCAAGAACAGCGGCGGCCGGACCATTGTCCAGGACCCTCGCGATGCACAGGTCGCGCTGATGCCGGAGGCCGCTTTGGCCCTGCATCGTCCCGACCATATTCTTCCTTTGAGTGGTATCGAGCAGTTGCTTGGTACTCTGGAATCCAGCGCATGTTAAGCCAGACCATCGCCAAACTGCTGATCGTCGACGATCTGCCAGAAAATCTCCTGGCCCTCGATGCCCTCATACAGGGTGACGATCGCGAGGTGCATCAAGCCCAGTCCGCCGAAGCGGCGTTGTCACTGCTGCTTGAGCACGAATTCGCCTTGGCCATCCTGGATGTGCAGATGCCTGGCATGAACGGTTTCGAGCTGGCCGAGCTGATGCGCGGTACCGAAAAAACCCGCAACATCCCTATCGTGTTCGTGACCGCGGCTGGGCGCGAAATGAACTATGCCTTCAAGGGCTACGAAAGCGGCGCCGTGGATTTTCTCTACAAACCGCTCGATACCATGGCGGTCAAAAGCAAAGTGTCGGTTTTCGTGGATCTCTACCGACAACGCAAAGTGCTCGACCAGCAACTGCAAGCGCTCGAGCGCAGCCGGCAGGAGCAGGAGGCCTTGCTGGATAAGCTGCAAAGCGCGCGCTGCGAGCTGGAGCACGCCGTGCGGATGCGTGACGATTTCATGTCCATCGTTTCCCATGAGGTGAGAACGCCTCTGAACGGTTTGATCCTGGAAACGCAACTGCGCAAGCTGAACCTGGCCAGGGGCAATCTGGAGGCTTTCAGTGAGGAAAAGCTCAAGGCCATGGTCGAGCGCGACGAACGTCAGATCAACAGCCTGATACGGCTGATCGAAGACATGCTCGACGTGTCACGCATCCGCACCGGTAAACTCTCACTGCGCCCGAAGCTGTTTGACCTCAGCCAACTGGTACGGGGGCTGGTGGAGAACTTCACGGCGCAAGCGATCGCGCTGGATACCCGCATCGACCTGCACTGTGACGGGTGCCTGGCTGGCGAGTGGGATGAATTTCGCATTGAGCAAGTGCTGGCGAACCTGCTGTCCAACGCCCTGCGCTACGGGGAGCGCAAGCCTGTGCACGTGCGGGTGTTCGAGCTGGACGGCATGGCATGCGTGCAGGTGCAAGACAATGGCATTGGCATTGGTGCGGCCAACCAGCAGCGTATCTTCCAGCAGTTCGAGCGGGTCTCGAACCACAAGGCGACGGGTGGCCTGGGGCTTGGGCTCTACATCTCCGAGCAGATCGTCCAGGCCCACTGCGGGCGTATTCTGGTCGAAAGCGAGGAGGGCCAAGGTGCCACGTTCACCCTGCAATTGCCGCTTGGCGTGTGCGAACAACAAAACGATCAGGCGCGGGCAACCTCTGCGTGAGCCCGGGGTCTGATGGCAAACTGCAAGAATTTCCAAGGTTTCGATATGAGTGAAGATGCACAAGATGTGGTGCTGGTCGTCGAGGATGAACCGGCTATTCGCATGATTTTGCGGGACTACCTGGCCGGGGAGGGGTACCACGTGCTGGTAGCCGAAGATGGCGAGCAGGCGTTTGCCATCCTGGCCAGCAAGCCGCACCTGGACCTGATGGTGACCGACTTCCGCTTGCCCGGTGGCATCTCAGGCGTGGAAATCGCTGAACCCGCAGTCAAGTTGCGGCCAGACCTCAAGGTGATCTTCATCAGCGGCTATCCAGCGGAGATCCTGGAGTCCGGTAGCCCGATCACCCGCAAGGCGCCCATCCTGGCCAAGCCGTTCGACCTCGACACATTGCATGACAAGATTCAGACCCTGCTGCGCTGACAGCGGCAGGTTAAACCAAAGCGGGTGGCTACTGGTTCAGCAATCAGTTGCCTGGTTCCAGTTCCACCGCAGGGTTGAGCGTCAATGGGCGAACCGCTTGGCCCCGGCAACGCACAGCACCGCACCCACCGTCACCGACACCATGGCCCAGCTCACCTGCTCGTGCAGTAAGACTGCTGCCAAGCCCAGCCCAATGAAGGGCTGTACCAACTGCAATTGGCCGACCGCCGCAATCCCGCCCTGGACGAGCCCGCGATACCAGAACACGAATCCGATGAACATGCTCAACAACGAGACATAACCGAAGCTGAACCAGGCAGAGGCGCCGACTTGCGTCAGGTTCGCCATCGTGGGCATGGTGGCGACCGCCAACACCAGCATCGCGGGCAGCGCCAGCAACAACGACCAGCTGATGACCTGCCAGCCGCCCAAGGTGCGAGACAGACGTGCACCCTCCGCATACCCCAATCCGCATACCACGACTGCCGCGACCATCAACCCATCACCCACTATCGAGGCCTGCCCTGCATAGGCCGATGCATAGCCCGCCACCAACCCGGCACCTGCCAACGAAAATGCCCAGAACAGCGGCCTGGGACGCTCGCCGCCGCGCAGCACGGCAAAGCCGGCGGTGCACAGCGGCAATAGCCCCACAAATACGATGGAGTGGGCGGAGCTGACGTGCTGCAAGGCCAATGCAGTCAGTAGCGGAAACCCGACCACGACGCCGAGCGCTGTCACGGCCAGGGATGGCCAATCGCCTCGTCGAGGCTGGGGCTGACGCAGCAAGATCAGGCAACAAGCACCCACCAACGCGGCAATGGTTGCCCTTGCGCAGGTCAGAAAGGTGGGTTCGAACGCTGCCACTGCCACGCGCGTTGCGGGCAAGGAGCCTGCGAAAATGACCACGCCGATAAAACCGTTGATCCAGCCGCTTGCTGTTCTCTGCATCTCGCACTCCTTGTCGTCAATGAAGCCAGTACAACACCGATGTGCGCGCAGATGCCATGTACAATCCAGTACAGTTTGGCGGAACTGTTAGGTATTGATGGGCAGTACAGGTGGGAAGAATCCAGTGAAAGAGCACAGCACGCGCATTGCAAAAGTCATGGCTGAAATCCATGCCCGCATCGCGGCCCGTACCTATTTGCCCGGTGCGCGGATACCTTCAGTACGGGCAATGGCGCAGAGCATGCAGATCTCGGTGTCGACCGTGGTCGAAGCCTACGAACGACTGGTGGCCGGAGGGGTACTCCATGCCCGCCGTGGCGCCGGGTTTTATGTGGCAGGGGGCGCGGCGCCCTTGGTGCTGACCGAGCTGGGACCCAAGCTTGAGCATGAGGTCGATCCACTGTGGATTTCTCGCCAGGCGCTGGAACCCGCTGGCGACCTGTTGAAACCTGGCTGCGGCTGGCTTCCTGCGCACTGGATGTTCGAGGCTGGAGTGCGCAAGGCGCTCCGGGCTACGGCGCGCTCGCAAGCCGAGCAGGTGGTTGAGTACGCATCGCCGCAGGGCCATCGGCCGCTGCGCGATTTTCTGTCGCGGCGACTGGCCGGCTTTGGCATCGACGCACCGGCGGAGCAGGTCATGCTCACAGAGTCCGGCACGCACGCCATCGACCTGATCTGCCGTTTTCTGCTCCAACCTGGTGACACCGTACTGCTCGACGATCCCTGTTATTTCAACTTCCATGCCTTGCTCAGGGCCCACAGTGTCAACATCGTCGGTGTGCGTCAGACCCCTACCGGCCCGGATATCGATGCATTCGGTGCTGCCCTGGCGGCGCATTCGCCACGGCTCTACATCACCAATTCCGGCATTCACAACCCAACAGGTGCCTCCCTGTCACCGGGCACTGCGCACCGGCTGCTCAAGCTCGCTGAGGCCTCGGGCCTGTTGATCGTCGAGGACGACGTTTTCGCCGATTTCGAGCATACGCCAGCGCCCAGGCTCGCAGCCTTCGATGGTCTGGCCCGGGTCATCCAGATTGGCAGTTTCTCCAAGACCGTCTCCGCTTCGGTCAGGTGTGGGTATATCGCCGCACGTCATGACTGGATCCAGAGCCTGGTCGACCTGAAGATCGCCACCACCTTCGGAGGCGGTCGTCTGGCAGCGGACATCGTTCACCATGCGATCACCAGCAGCGGCTACCGCAAGCACATGGAGACCGTGAGGATGCGCCTTGCCATCGAAAGGGACAGAACGGCTGAAAAGCTCAAAGCGCTCGGCATCATTCCCTGGCTGATGCCACAGGCAGGGCTGTACCTGTGGTGCCGTCTGCCGCAGGGCAAGGACGCGGCCGCGTTGGCCAAGGTGTGCTTGAACAATGGCGTGGTGCTGGCGCCTGGGAACGCGTTCAGCCAGTCCCAGACGGCAGGCGATTATGTGCGTTTCAATGTTGCGCAGTCAGCCGACGGGAAAATCTACGAGGTACTGGCGCGGGCTCTGAATGCCTGAGCCTTGCGCCTGGGTAGGCCCGCGAACCCTGACGCCCGAGCTTTTCTGAACCCTCGTCAATCGGGCAGTGCCCAACGTTACTCCAGGCTCAAGCAGGCTAGCCATCATGGACCACCCAGAAATCATTCACCACGGCGCCCGCGAGGGCGTGACCGGCTCCTGCCATCAAGTCTGGATGAAGCAGACGGCCAGCTTGCTGATCGACTGCGGCGCCTTTCAAGGCGAGGACGAAGATCAAGGCGGGGAGGGCTTGGCCCTCGACTTCGCCATCGATGGCGTCAAGGCCCTGATCGTGACGCATGTACACCTGGATCACGTTGGGCGAATCCCTCATCTGCTGGCTGCGGGTTTCGAGGGACCGATCCTGTGTAGCGAACCGTCAGCTCAGTTGTTGCCCATCGTACTCGAAGACGCGTTCCGGCTCGGTATCAGTGACGATCCCGAGCAACTGGAACGCTATCTCAAGGTTGTGGAGCAGCGCACCATCGCCTTGCCCTACGGCAACTGGTTCACGCTTCACGAAACCGAGGCTGCCCACTGCAAGGTCAGGCTGCAACCGGCCGGCCATGTGCTGGGTTCGGCGTATGTGGAACTCGACATGCAAAGGCCAGGCGCCACTGCCCAACGGGTGGTCTTCAGTGGTGATCTGGGGGCGCCGCATTCGCCACTGTTGCCAGACCTGACGCCTCCCGAGCGGGCTGACCTGCTGATTCTGGAAAGCACCTACGGTGACCGTCGGCATACCGACCGGAAGCACCGGCGTGAACGCTTGCAGGCCGTCATCGAGCGCGCGCTGAAAGACCAGGGTACGGTGCTGATCCCTTCTTTCTGCATCGGCCGCACCCAGGACTTGCTCTACGAGCTAGAAGAAATCCTCCACGAGCACGAATTGGCGGGAAACGATCAGGCCAACAGCGGCCCGGAAGTGGATTGGCCCCACTTGCCGATTATTCTCGATTCACCGCTGGCTAGCCGCTTCACGCAGGTCTACAAGGGCTTGCAAGGGTATTGGGACGAATCGGCCCAGGACCGTATCAAGGAAGGGCGCAAACCCCTGTCCTTCAAGCAACTGATCACCATCGACAGCCATGAGGAGCACCAACGCATCGTTCAGCACCTGGCCGAAACGGCTCGGCCGGCGATCGTCATCGCGGGCAATGGCATGTGCTCGGGCGGGCGTATCGTCAACTACCTCAAGGCGATGCTAGGTGATGCCCGGCACGATGTGGTCTTCGTCGGTTACCAGGCCCATGGCACACCTGGCCGGGACATCCTGACCCACGGCCCGGAAGGCGGGTACGTCATGCTGGACGGCGAACGCATAGACATTCGTGCCGGGATCGAGCGTGTGGAGGGCTACTCAGCCCATGCCGACCAGGCGGATCTGGTCGGTTTCGTCACGCGAATGCAGGTTTGGCCGTCGCATATTCGCCTGATACACGGAGAGCCTGAGGCCAAGCAGTGCCTGGCCGGCGTTCTGCAAGCGCGCTATCGCGAGAGCGGTCACGAGGGACGTGTGCACATCCCCTGATGGTTAGCGACCAGAAAGTCCACGAACACCCGCACGCGTGCAGGCATGTTCGGTCCACCGGCGAAAACGGCGTGGATGGGCTCCCGGTCACCTGGATTGAAGGCCTCGAACAGTGACACCAGGCGGCCGCTGGCCAGGTCATCGGCGACGGTGAAGGTGCCTATCCGCGCGATGCCTGCGCCCAGCCTGGCCAACTGGGCCAGGGCTTCGCCGCTGCTGCACTCGATGTTGCCGCTTACCTTCAGTGCGAACTCGCGACCGTCACGTACGAACGGCCAGTCCGACGTGGCTCGCCTGAAGTTGAATCGCAGGCAGTTGTGCTTTGCCAGGTCCTCGGGTAGCAAAGGGGTTCCCCACCGGCTCAGATAGTCTGGCGAGGCCACGACCACCTGGCCCGTTTCATCGATTTGCCGAGCATTCAGAGAGCTGTCTGGCAGCGTGCCGAAGCGCACAGCCACATCGGCCTGGCCACCGAGCACATCAACGACTTCGTCACTCAGGGTCAGGTCGACCAATACCTGCGGGTACTGCACGCTGAAAGCCGCCACCAAGGGGACGATGCGCAGTCGGCCGTGCCCAAGTGCAGCGCTGACGCGAACTCGACCACGGGGCACGCCCTGGTCCGTAATGGCCTGCTCCACCTCCTGAAGGTCTGTCAGCACGCGGCGTGCCCCGCGTAGATAAGTCTCGCCTTCGGGTGTGAGGGTAATCGCGCGCGTGGTACGCAGCATCAGCCGTGTTCCAAGACGCTGCTCGGTGCGCGCCAGTATGCGGCTGACGGCAGAGGGTGTCAGGCCCAATGCACGGGCGGCTGCCGACAGGCTGCCTGCTTGCGCCACCTGGGTGAACACCTCCATCTCACCTGATCGTCCTGTCAGATCCATTTGTGCCTCGTACGCAAAGGTGGTTCGCACAATCGCTATCTAGTGCCTTGGTGAAACAGATCGTAGCATTCACGGCACAGATAAGGAGTTAGCCATGCGTATCAATCCACCCCTTGTAGCACTCGCCATGGGCGCGTTCGGTATCGGGGTTACCGAGTTTGCTCCCATGGGCATGCTGCCCAACATTGCCACTGACCTGGGTGTGTCCATTCCGGCCGCTGGTCTGCTGGTCAGCGCCTATGCACTGGGTGTGCTGATCGGCGCCCCGCTCATGACCCTGGCAACCGTACGCGTACCGCGCCGATACCTGCTGATCGGGCTGATGGCCATCTTCACCTTGGGCAACCTTATGTCGGCCCTGGCCAGCGACTACGCCAGCCTGTTGGTCGCACGGGTAGTGACCTCCCTCAACCACGGCGCCTTCTTCGGTATAGGTGCCATCGTCGCGGCCAGCGTGGTGCCCGCCGAGAAACGTGCCGGCGCCGTGGCCGCGATGTTCATGGGCCTGACGCTGGCCACCATCGGCGGTGTCCCCCTGGCAACCTGGTTCGGCGAGTTGCTCGGCTGGCGCACGGCGTTCTGGGGCATAGCCGGGCTCGGCCTGGTGGCGATGACCACGCTGTGGTATGCCTTGCCCAATGTGCCATCGCCCAAGGGCGACGGTGCGCTGGCCGAGATACGCGTGCTGACACGTGGGCCTGTGTTGGCAGCCTTGCTCCTGACCGTGGTGGGCTCCAGCGCGATGTTCACGGTGTTCACCTACATTGCGCCCATCCTGCAAAACGAAGCCGGCGCGTCTACCGCATTCGTCACCTCCATGCTGGTGCTGTTTGGTGTTGGCCTGACCCTGGGTAACGTCTGGGGCGGCAAAGCGGCGGACCGGTCCGTGGATCGAACCCTGATTGTCTCGCTCGCCATATTGATCGCGGTACTGCTGGTGTTCCCACTCGTAATGGGCTCATCCCTGCTTACTGCCGGCGCCATCCTGGTCTGGGGCGCAGCCAGTTTCGCCCTGGTTCCGCCCCTGCAGATGCGCGTGATGGAGGCGGCCAAGGATGCACCCAACCTGGCCTCGGCCGTGAACATCGGTGCTTTCAACCTGGGCAACGCCATCGGCGCTGCATTGGGGGGCGCCGTGATCAATGGCGGCCTCGGTTACTCGGCCATCGCGCTGGCGGGCGCAGGCACCGCAGCGCTGGGCTTGATAATGGTGCTGACGTTCGCCTGGCGTGGTCGTCACCAGGTTACCCAGGTCGCGGCCTGAGGCATGCGCCTTCGCGAAGGCTGTGCTAGCTGTCAAGGCGTGCCGTTACGCCCATGTTCGTGATAGGCCGGGCGCTCGCTCAGGCGCTCGTAATAATCGCGTAGGGCAGGCAGGTGAGGGTGTTCGAGCGGCGTTTCGAACCAGCGGTTGACCGACAGGCCTATGGGAATGTCGGCCAGGGTGAAGTCACGCCCGGCTATATAGGCGCCGGTGCGTGCCAACTGGCGCTCGAGAATGAGCATATTGCGCCCCCAGTCGGCACAGGCGTTGGCCAGGGCATGCGGGTCTTGATGGGCGGGGGAGTGTCTGACCAGCGACAGGAACGCGTAGCGCCAGGATGCGTTCAGGTCCGAAGCCTGCCAGTCGATCCATTGGTCGATCCTGGCCCGAGTACGGGCCTCCCCCGGGTAGAAGGCTGCTGGGCCATAGCAATTGGCCAGGTAGCGAATGATGCTGTTGGACTCCCACAAGGTGAAGTCGCCGTCCTGGATGACCGGCACCATGGCATTGGGGTTGAGCGCCAGAAACGCTTCGCTGTCGGTAGCCTGGAAGCCCGTTCCCCAGTCCTCCCGCACGAATGGGACCTGGAACTCCGCGCACGCCCACAGTACCTTGCGTACGTTGATCGATGAGGCTTTGCCCAGTATGCGCAGCATGTTGACATCCTTGTAGGCGGAGCTTCGATCCTCGGTGACCGACGGCAAACGGTCAAGAGGTAGCGATCGTGTAGGCCCTTTCTGAAATTGCGCGCAGGTACTTGCTGCTCGTTGTGCTCAGGGAAGCACCTGCCTAGTCTCGGCTCTCCAGACAGGGAGCAAACAGCATGGACAATGACATCACCAGACCCCCCCAAGGCCCCACCGTGGTCAACGCAACCCGTCGATTCGCGAGCGCCGGTACCGACCTGGTCCAGATGAAGCCAGCGTTGCCCTTGCGTACTGCCTTAGTGGAAGCATCCGTCATCATGGGTTGCATCACCGAGCTTACCCGCAAGGCCATCGACAAGCCTGCAGACCGCAAGAACGCAATGCTCGCCACCTGCTACCTGGCCGCAATGGCCAAGGCCCTCATCGACGGGCAATTACAGGCGTTGCGCCATGTTCGTGAGGACGATGTCGAACGATAGCGGTCAGGCGCTTGCTTGGGGGCCGCGAACTTGGCACCCTTGGCGGCGCGTATCGCCTGTAACTCGACAAAAGGAAGAGTGCATTGAGCTGGGACAAGGTGGGGAAACTCCTCGTAGCCGTTCTGATCGGGCTGGCGGCCCTGTTGTTCGTCTACAAGGCAGTGATGGGCAACCCGCGCCTGGAAGCGTCGCTGACCTACGCGTACCTGACCTATCCGGGACAGTTCAGCGAGCGTATCAGCAAAGCCAGCGAGCAGCTCAAGTACGAGCAGTTGAGTGCACGCATAAACACGATCGGCCAAGGTCAACTGAGCCGCGACCAGGTCGACCGGCTGGTGGAGATGGCACAGGCGCCTTATGCCCAGCTGTTTGCAAAACCTTTCGAGGCCGGCCTGGTAGACCACCGGACCGGCTTGCTCATCGAGTTGCAGAACACCGGCAATGCCCCCGTGGATCAGGTAAGGATCCGCTTGCCCTCCAAAGGCCTGGTGCAGGTCCGGGATTCGGCCGGCAATGACACCTTGCTCGAGGCGGCCACCGCTCAGCTCGAGATCCCGGCGATCGAGGCCGGCGGCTCCAGCAAGGTCTGGGTGTATTTCGATGCTGACTATTCGCAGATTCGCCAGAGTGGGGTAGGCATCAGCTATGCCGAGGGGACGGCGGATGTGCAGGTGTATCAGTCGGTCGCCGGCTTCCCGGCCTGGGCTGCCCGCTACAGCACAGAGCTGATGGGGCTGTTGATTGTAATGGGGTTGAGCGTGTTGGCACTGGGTTACGCCTGCCTGTCCCGCCGGCGGTCGGCCTAGGCATTGCTCAAGCGCCGGTGTCGTGCAGTGCCAGGCTCTGACGCAAGTGCTCCAGCAAGGCCAGGCGCACCGATTGCGGCCCCTGAACGCGGATCGCTCCGGCCTGGGACAGCAGCCAGCCCATCAACGCTCGATCATCCGCTACCGTTGTGACCAGGATGGCACCGCCGTTGGGCAGGCATGTGAGGCGCATACCTGTGCCCAGCGGATGCATCTCCAGATGATGGTAGAGCGACTCGTCCACCCAGGCGTGCAATTCCACTTGAGCGGGCGCATCTCCTGGCGCGGGCGGTGCCCCATCGCGCAATTTGCGTCCGGGCTGCCAGTGCCAGCTATACGGCATGCACGCGCTGTTGCACTGCAACGGGAACAGTCCTGCCAGCTCCACCAGGTCACGCTCGACCGTACGCTTGGTCGTGGCATGGCCCGCGCTCGACAGTGCCGCCTGTAACTGCGTGCAGCTCATGCCGGGATCGCGGCCCGGAAGGAGCTTGAGGAGTTCCCACTGGCGGGCGATGGTGTGACGCGATGACTGACTGGGCAAAGGCTCTTCCTTGAGGGGCAGACAATGAATGCCTAACTGGTGGCTTTAAGCTACCGGAGGATACCGTTTCGCAGGTTTTGAACCAAGTCATTCATACCCGTGAGGCAAGCGACGAGCGCAAACGGTGTCTTCGTACTTGCAACGCCATCGCCCCCGATCAACGACACAGGGGCGATGGGTTAACGCTCGAACATCATCCGTCCAGGCAACGGGTCAGCGTGCGCCCACTCAGTTGAGCGCGTGCGCCATACCCTGGTCTTCGCCAAGGAAACCACCGCTCTGGTGCTGCCACAGGCGCGCGTAGGTGCCGTTTTTCTCGAGCAGCTGGGCGTGGGTGCCTTGCTCGATGATGCGCCCTTCATCCATCACGATCAGACGATCCATGGCGGCGATCGTAGACAGTCGATGGGCAATCGCAATTACAGTCTTGCCCTCCATCATCTCGTCCAGGCTTTCCTGGATGGCGACCTCTACCTCCGAATCCAGTGCACTGGTTGCCTCGTCAAGCAGCAGGATAGGTGCGTTCTTGAGCATCACCCGGGCGATGGCGATGCGCTGACGTTGCCCACCGGACAGCTTGATACCGCGCTCACCGACCATGGTGTCGTAACCGGTGCGGCCCTGTTGGTCGCTGAGCTGGCTGATGAACCCGTCGGCTTGCGCATCGCGGGCGGCGGCCTGGATTTGCGCGTCGGTGGCGTCCGGCCGTCCATAGGCGATGTTCTCGCGTATGGTGCGATGCAGCAGTGACGTATCCTGTGTCACCATGCCGATGGCGCTGCGCAGGCTGTCCTGGGTGACCTTGGCTACATCCTGGCCATCGATACGGATCTGGCCACTGTCCACGTCGTAAAAGCGCAGCAGCAGGTTGATCAGCGTCGACTTGCCAGCACCGGAGCGGCCGACCAGGCCCACTTTCTCACCCGGCTTGATGTCCAGACTGAGGTCGGTCAGTACCTGGCGCTCACCGTTGTAGTTGAAACTGACCTTGTCGAATGTCACTGCGCCACCACGGGTCACCAGAGCGGTGGCGTCCGGGGCGTCCTGCACTTTTGGACCGCGCGTCAGGGTGGCCATGCCGTCCTGCAGTGTGCCGATATTTTCGAACAGTGAGGTCATCTGCCACATGATCCAGTGCGACATGCCATTGATGCGCAGGGCCATGGCAGTGATGGCCGCCACAGCGCCGGTGCCCACTTGGCCCTGATGCCACAGCCACAGCGCATAACCGCCTGCACCAAGGATAAGCCCTACCACCAACGCCTGGTTGACGATCTCGAACTGGCTCACCAGACGCATCTGCCGGAAACCGGTCTGCTTGAAGTCCTCCATGGCCGCTCGGGCGAAATGGGCTTCGCGCTTGGAGTGCGAGAACAACTTGACTGTAGTGATGTTGGTGTAGGCGTCGGAAATGCGCCCGGTCATCGACGACCGCGCGTGGGCCTGCTCTTCGCCTACTGCGCCCAGGCGTGGAACGAAATAAACCATCGCCAGCCCGAATAGCACCAGCCAGGCAATGAACGGCAGCATGAGTTTCAAGGCAAAGCCGCCGGCCAGGGCGATGATGGCGATGAAATAAACGCCAATGCCGGGCAGGATCTCGATGACCGTGAACAGCACCTCGCGCACGGCCAGTGCAGTCTGCATGACCTTGGTGGTGACGCGCCCTGAAAACTCGTCGGAGAAGAACGACAGGCTCTGGCGCAGCATCAGCCGGTGAAAATCCCAGCGCAGTCGCAGCGGCAGGTTGATGGCCAGCACCTGGTGCTGGACCATGGTGCGTAGCGCCACCAGGCCGATGCTAATCACCAGCACGATGCCAATGCCCCACAACACGTGGCTTTCCTGGGCGGCAGCGGTGTCGCCGGCCTGCCAGGCTGACAGCAGGTCCACCACCTGGCCGAGGAAGCTGAACAGCCAGGCTTCGTAGAGGGACACGCTAGCGCTGAGCAGGGCCAGCGCAAGAATGTAGCCGCGCGCCCCACGGGTGCACGCCCACAGGAAAGGCATGAGGCCAACGGGGGGCGGCGGCACCTCATCGGGAGGGAAAGGGTCGAGCCTACGCTCAAAGATACGAAGCATGCAGTGTCTCCGGAAAAACGAATGGCGTGGCTGCCCTGGTACTTCACCAGCAGTGCCCGCCTTTACATAGACACAATGAGTGTCCATCTGATCAAAAACTTCAGCGCCATGGGCCTGCGTGAGGCTTCACATGCTCAAGACCTTTTGCATTGGCTGGTAAATCAGCCCCGCGTGCTCCCCAACTTCACCTGCCTGGCTGAAGCCATAACGCTGATAGGCCGCCACCGATGGCAGCGACGCGCTTACCGTAACCGTCTGGCTGCGGGCATGGCCGAGAGCGGCCTCGATCAAGCGTCGGCCGATACCCTGGCGCTGACGAGCGGGGCATACGAAGAGCATTGCCACATGACGGCCTTGCTTGAGTTCGACCAGCCCCGCAAGCCTTCCTTGGACCTCGCACACCAGCATGAGGTTGTCACCTTGCAATCGCTCTGCAAAGGCGTTCACGCTCGCCACTTCGGTGAATGTCGTGATGGCCTGCGCAGGCAAAAGTGGCGCTACCGAATGCATGAACGAAGCCATGCACAGAGCATTGGCCTGATCGAGTTCATGGCGATAGAGGGTGCGTATTTGCATGCTGACGGTCCGTGTGGGCAAGCGGTGAGCTAATAGTACCAGCGCTTCTTTCTGGCAATTGCAAAGGAGTGTATTCGTGCCTGCTTGAGCGTGCAGCCGGAGAGTTGCTGATCGATTCCATATCACCAGGCGAGTACCCAGTCCTGGACGCTCATCGACTTCCTGCACGGATGGGGCTAGCCTCGTGCCAACCTGCCCAGCCTGGATCGCCTACCCCCTATGCCTGCCGTTTTTTCCGAGTTGCCGTCCCTTGGCGCCCTGCGGGTGTTCGAGGTCGTGGCGCGGCATCTCAATTTTGGCCTGGCCGCCGAAGAGCTGGGTGTCACCCAGCCCGCCGTGGCCCAGCAGATTCGGGGGTTGGAACGCGCCTTGGAGGTACGCCTGTTCGAACGCCTGCCTCGAGGCCTGGCATTGACCGACGCTGGCCGCGGGTATAGCGAGACCGTGCGTACGGCAATGGCCATGCTCGATGAGGCAACGCGCCGGCTGCGCCCTGCGCCTTCCCATATCACCGTCAGCGTGACACCCACTTTCGCCGCCAAGTGGCTGATCCCCAGGCTCGGTGGACTGGCCGAGCGCTACCCGACATTGGATGTGCGAGTACTGGCCACCGATCGTCTGTCGCATTTTCATACCGACGGCGTCGACCTTGCCGTGCGTTACGGGCGGCCACCTTTCGGGCCAGGGCTTGAGCAGGCACTGTTGATGGGTTCGGAGATCATCGCGGTGGCGAGCCCCACCCTGGTAGCGGCGCTTGGCCCGCCTGAAGACTTCGCAACACTGGAGCGCTATGTAGCTCTGTGTGATGCCCACGACTTGTGGCCGTCTTATCGCGCGCAGGTCTATCCCGGTCACCCCGCCGTTGGTGCAAGGTCAGTCCAGTTCAACCAGACATCACTGGCCATTGACGCGGCCATTGGCGGGCAGGGCATTGCGCTGGCAGAACGCGCCTTCGTGGCTCAGGAGATCGACGCAGGGCGCCTGGTCCAGGTTGCCGAATCGCATCTGCGCCCAGACAAGGCGTTCTACCTGGTGTGGCCACGCAAAGCTCGAGACGCGCAGCAGCTGCAGTGGGTCATCGACTGGCTCAGGTCAGACGCAGGCGATAGAAAAACTACTGGCTGACGCGTTGGGAGCTATCTCCCTCGCTTCTCTGCCCCTTGGTAGCCTGGTTCCTGTACCCACTCTATGCCCATCACAGGAGGCAGCATGACAAACGAAAAGGTTGCAATCATTACCGCAGGTGGCAGCGGTATGGGCGCGGCGGCGGCCAGGCGCCTGGCCGCCGATGGTTACAAGGTCGCGATTCTTTCGTCCTCTGGCAAGGGAGAGGCCTTGGCCATGACGCTGGGCGGGCTGGGCGTGACGGGGAGCAACCAGTGCATGGAGGACCTCGAGCGGCTGGTCGAGGCAGTCATGCAGCGGTGGTGCCGCATCGACGTGCTGGTCAACAGTGCTGGCCACGGGCCTCGGGGGCCTGTGCTGGAACTGAGCGACGCCGACTGGCATGCCGGCATGGAGACCTACCTGCTCAACGTCATCCGGCCGACACGCCTGGTCACGCCGGTGATGCAGCGCCAGGGCGGCGGGGTCATCGTGAATATTTCCAGTGCCTGGGCCTTCGAACCCAGTGATCTGTTTCCCACTTCCGCCGTGATGCGTGCCGGGCTCGCTGCGTTCAGCAAACTTTTCGCCGATACGTATGCACGTGACAATGTGCGCATGAACAACGTGCTGCCGGGGTGGATAGACAGCTTGCCGGCCCTTGAGCAGCGTCGCGACAGCGTGCCGCTCAAGCGCTATGGCAGCAGCGACGAAATTGCCGCCACGGTCGCGTTTCTGGCAAGTGACGGCGCCGCCTACATCACCGGGCAGAATATCCGGGTCGACGGTGGCGTGACGCGAAGCGTCTGAGTTGAACGATGCGCTCAAGGCAGGCTCACAACCCCAAAGGGTTTCACAGGAGCAGTGCGATGAGTATCGAACGCAGTATCCCTGAACTCGCGGCCTGGTACGCGCAGTACGACGACATCAGCTACCGCCGTGAGTCACCCGATGCCTACCACCATGAACTGGTGCGTACCGCCGAAGCGTTGCGTGACGATGGCATCATCGATTGGGACGATTGGCTGGCGCTCAAGGCCTTGGCCGACCAGGCGCATGTGCATGCCCTCGAAGATGCCGTGCGCGCCCATGTAATCGACCCTGACACATGAAAGCGCTCAGGATTGCCACATTCAACATCAACGGCATTCGCAGCCGGCTGCCTGCACTGCTGGCCTGGCTCGAACGTGAAAAGCCCGATGTGGTCTGCCTTCAGGAGCTCAAGGCACCCGACCATCAGTTCCCGGGTAAGGCTCTGGAAGCCGCTGGCTACGGGTATCTGCACCTGGGCCAACCTGCCTGGAACGGAGTGGCGATCCTGGCGCGCGGCAGCGAGCCGCTCGAGGTACGGCGAGGCTTGCCGGGCATGGAGGACGACACCCAGAGCCGCTATCTGGAGGCAGCGGTGCATGGGGTGTTGATAGGGTGTTTGTACCTCCCCAACGGCAACCCGCAACCAGGTCCGAAGTTCGACTACAAGCTGCGTTGGTTCGAATGCCTGATCGAGCATGCCCGGCAGTTGCAGGGCAGTGGTCACCCCACCGTCCTGGCCGGTGACTTCAATGTCGTGCCCACGGACCTGGATATCTACGACTCCAAGTCCTGGCAAAAGGATGCGCTGCTGCAACCCGAATCGCGCGATTGCTTCGAGCGTTTACTGGCCAGCGGCTGGATCGATGCTATCCGGCACCTGCATCCGCAAGAGCAGGTGTTCACGTTCTGGGACTACTTCCGCAACCATTGGGCGCGCAATGCGGGTCTGCGCATCGATCACCTGCTGCTCAACCGGGACTTGGCGCCGTACCTCAAGCGAGCGGGCGTCGATGCCTGGGTGCGCAATGAGCCCAAGGCCAGTGACCATGCCCCGACCTGGATCGAGTTGGGGAGTCGGCGCAGCCGCAAGTCGGCTGGAGTCACCTAATAAGGTCAGGAGCTCAAGCGCCTGATTGCACGATCCTATACGCATCTTTCCAGCTGCCCTGTACCCCATCCATCATCTCTTGAGTTCCCCTATGGGAGCGGTCCGATGCCCCGGCAAGGCCGCTCCCACAGGGGGAGCGCTGGCCAGGCGTCAAAGCTCCGCTTACAGCCAGTTACCTGCGCGTACGACTTAATGAACGTCATAAACATGCATGAGTCTACTTGATGCTTTCTCTTAGCGTGACTAATACTAAGGAACGGCCGGTGAGGGATGATCATGCAGATGCGATTCGTTGTGGTTCCAGCTGTACCGCAAACAAAAGAATGGCTGCCACGGCGACTCGGCTTTCGATCATCACTGGGGGAGGGCTACGACCTGTACGACACGCAGGACAAGGTCAGGCTGAGCCTGAACCTGCCTACTCGCGCACAGGCCGAGTACGAGTGCAGCTGTCGCAACGGCTGCGAAGTGGCCGGTGACCTGACCGGAAGCGGCTGAGGGCCTGCCCGGCCCGATCAAGCCAGGTAGTCGTTGAAGTAGTCAAGCGTGGCCAGGTTCTTGTCCTTGGACTCGAACATGATGTCGAACCTGTCGAGAAACTGAAGTGCGTAGCGGTTCGTCCAGCGGTTCCACATGCGAGCGCTGTGGGCGTACAGATCGCGTTTGTTCACCTGTTCCAGCAACTCACCGATCACCAGCTTGCGATCAGGCCCGAACCCCAGCGCCTGCAGGTGCTCCGGGGGCTGAGAGTAGTGCATGGTGGGGCGTACGCCGCGCCAGCTCTCGATCACCCGCTCAACTCGCGTATCGCCCGGGTCGATGTAGTCACCCTCATGAATCCAGCAATGGTGGATATCCAGCACCACCGGCGCCAGGTCAGCCAACGCCAGGCAGTCGTCGAGCCCATAGGTCTTCTCGTCATTCTCGAAGGTGATCACATTGCGGGCCACCTCGGACAGGCGTGGCCATACGGTGCGAATCCCCGCACCGCCCAGCCGGCCGGCAATGTGCACATTGCATTTGAAGTCCTGGAAGACCTGCCCGTAACCCATCATGCGGATCATGTCGGCATGGTATTCGAATTCGGCCAGGCTGTTCTCCACCACCTCGGGGCGGTCCGAGCCCAACACGCAGTACTGTCCAGGGTGAAATGACAGGCGTATCTGCCTGGCGCGCGCGAAAGCACCGATGGCGGCGAAACGTTCGGCCATCAGCGCTTGAAAGTCGGCCTCGCGGTACACGTGGGCCACGCTAGGGTGGCTGTACAGCGGCAGCAGGTCGCTGCTCAGGCGCAGCATGCGCAGCGCCTGGGGCAGCTGGGCCACATAGTCGAGCAAGCGCAGCTGGGCCTGGAGGTTGTGTTCCGCCAGTTCAAGCAACTTGTTCCGAGCCGCCTCGCGGGAGGCGCCCGAAACCCAACGCAGCGTCGTGCTGCGCGGGTTGAACGTACGCTCGATGGTCTCCAGCTCCTTGACCGACAAGCTGCGGTGCGGGTGTCGGTACATGCAGGCGAAACCCAGGCGTGGCATGCGATTACTCCAGAGGGCAGGGCCCGTTTACAGCAGCTTGTCCAAGGTGATCGGGAACTCGCGGACCCGCTTGCCGGTGGCGTGATAAATGGCATTGGCCACGGCCGCAGCGACACCTACCACGCCGATCTCGCCCACGCCCTTGGAGCCCAGCTCGTTGACCACATCATCGTGCTCTTCCACAAAGATCACCTCGATATCATCAATGTCGGCATTCACCGGCACGTGGTACTCGGCCAGGTTGTGGTTGAGGATGCGGCCCAGCGCATGGTCGGTCTGGGTTTCTTCGTGTAGCGCCATGCCGATGCCCCACACCACGCCCCCCAGGATCTGGCTGCGCGCTGTCTTGGGGTTGACGACCCGGCCTGCAGCCACCGCACTGACCACGCGCTTGACGCGCACGGTCCCCAGGTCTTCGTCCACCGATACCTCGACGAAGACCGCCGAATGGGTGGCAGTGGAGTAGGGCTTGCGCTTGTCGTCAGGGCCCGCCTCGACCTGCACCTCGAAGCAGGCCTGCTGGGCACTGGGCAGCAGGTCGGCGAGGGCGAACGAATGCTCACCGGCGCTCACCTGGCCACCTGCGATCACGAAGTCGGAATCGTCCAGGCTGGCCAGGCTCTGGTGCTGTTGCCTGGCTTGCTCGACAACCTGCTTGCGCAGCTCCAGGCACGCTTTGCGCACGGCAGAACCGACGGAGGACACGGTGAACGACCCACCTTGCAACGGCGCCTTGGGCAAGGAGGAGTCGCCAAGCAGGAACGTGACATCGGCCATGTCGAGGCCCGCGGCATCGGCAGCGATCTGCGTCATGACGGTATAGGTGCCGGTGCCGATGTCCGTGGTGGCGCTGCTGACAGTCAAGTGCCCGTCACAGCCCAGACGCGCCTTGGCGCTGGCTTGCATCTGCATGGCTTCCCATACACCGCCGGCCATGCCCCAGCCTATGCGTTGATTGCCGTCCCGCATCGAGCCGGGCGCAGCCTGGCGCTTGGCCCAACCAAAACGCTCGGCCCCTTGTGCGTAACAGGCTAGCAGTTCCTTGCTCGAGTAAGGCTTACCCTCATTGCCATTGTGGCTGGCGAAGTTTCGTCGCCGCAACTCGACCGGGTCCAGCCCTGTTGCGCAGGCCAGTTCGTCCATGGCGCACTCCAGCGCCAGCATGCCCGAACCTGCACCCGGCGCGCGCATGTCCAATGGGGTGTAGACGTCCAGTGGGGCCAAGCGGTAGCTCAACGCGACGTTGTCGCATTGGTACAGCATGCCGCTCCACTCGACGACGTGCTCGGCAAAGTCTTCAAACCGTGACGTCTGGCCGATGGCGTCATGCCCAATGGCAGACAGGCGGCCTTGCTCATCGGCCGCCAGGCGCAGGCGTTGCTGTGTGCGTGGACGGTAGCCAAAGGTGAACATCTGCTGGCGGGTCAAGGTCACGCGCACCGAGCGCATCAGGTGCAGGGCAGCCATGACCGCCAGGGGCAGCTGGTACTGGGGACGCAGGCCGGAACCGAAGGCGCCACCGACGAAGGCTGCCTTGACGCGCAATTTTTCCTTGGGCAGTCCGAATACGTTGTGCACGTATTCCTGGCAATTCTGCGTGCCTTGGGTCTTGTCGTGGATGACCAGGCTACCATCGAGCTGGTAGCACACGGTGGAGGCGTGGGGCTCCATCGGGTTGTGGTGTTCGTTGGCCGTCCAGTAGGTGGCGTCCACGCGGGTAGGGGCGCTGGCATACTGGCCTGGGAAGTCACCACGGGGCTCAGGTGTTTCAGCCGGCGCCTCGTGCGCTTGACCCAGTACCTTTTCCAGGTCAGATTCATGCCTTTCCTGGCTGTACTGGATCTCGACCAACGAGCCCGCATGCCGAGCGATTTCCAGCGTCTGTGCGACGACCAGTGCGACGGGCTGACCGCTGTAGAACACGCGGTCATTGAACAACGGCCTGAAGGGTGAGCCCTCGGCTGCATCATCGTCACTGTAGTCATCGTCGTAGCTGGAAATGCGCGGACGGTTGATGTGGTCCAGTACTGCCACCACGCCTGGCACCTGTAGCGCTTTGTCGCTGTTGACCTTGACCACCCGGCCGCGGGCGATGGTGCTGGAAACGACGCTGCCGTGCAGCAGGCCTTCTTCCGGGTAATCGGCGGCATAACGTGCCTGGCCGGTGACCTTCGCCGCGCCGTCGACGCGGTCCGCTGGGGTTCCTACTACCTTGCTCATTGCGCGTCCCCCTCGAGGCTGCCGCCGGCGGCGGCCTCGTTCAATGCCCGAATGATGGCTTGTTGTGCCAGTTGCACCTTGAAGCCGTTCTGGCTCAGGGGTTGTGCCCCTTGCAGCAGGGCAGTGGCCACTTGCGTGAAGAGCTCGGTGCTGGGCGCCTTTGCTTGCAACATCGCTTCGACAGCTTCGTTGCGCCATGGCTTGTGGGCCACGCCACCCAAGGCGATGCGGGCCTCCTGAATAACCCCGCCTTCGATGTGCAGGGCAGCGGCGACCGAGACCAGCGCGAAGGCATAGGAGGCACGATCACGTACTTTCACGTAGCGGAAATGCTCGGCGAAGCCTTGATCAGGCAGCTCGATGGCGGTAATCAGCTCATCAGGCGCCAGGTGGTTGTCCTGCTGCGGCGTATCGCCGGGCAGGCGATGGAACTCGGCGAACGGAATCTGGCGTTTGGCGGCGGGCCCTTGCACATGCACCACGGCCTTCAGGGCAGCCAATGCCACGCACATGTCCGAAGGATGAGTCGCCACGCAAGCCTCGCTGGCGCCGAGAATCGCATGAATGCGATTCAAGCCGCTGCGTGCCGGGCAACCGCTGCCGGGTTCGCGTTTGTTGCAAGGCGTACCGGTGTCGTAGAAGTAGTAGCAGCGCGTACGTTGCAGCAGGTTGCCGCCGGTGCTTGCCATGTTGCGCAACTGAGGCGATGCACCGGCCAGGATCGCTTGCGACAGCAGTGGGTAACGCTGGCGGATGAGCGGGTCCCAGGCCAGGTCCGCGTTGCTGACCAACGCGCCGATCATTACACCGCCCGCGTTGGAGGACTCGATACGGTCAAGTTCCAGTCCTGTGATATCGATCAGTCGCTCGGGCCGTTCGACATTTTCCTTCATCAGGTCGACCAGGTTGGTCCCGCCTGCAATAAAACGCGAGGACGCATTGGTCAAGCGCAGTGCCTCGTCCAGCGAGGCAGGCTTGTGGTAGCTGAAAGGGGTCATGTGCGTGCCCTCTTGATCAGCGGCAGGGCCTGTTCGACGGCGGCCACGATGTTGCTGTAAGCGCCGCAGCGGCAAAGGTTGCCGCTCATCTGCTCGCGGATGTCGGCACGGGTATGAGCGTGACCTTCATTGGCGAGGCCCACGGCCGAGCAGATCTGGCCAGGGGTGCAGTAACCACACTGGAAGGCGTCCTGACTGATGAATGCCTGCTGCATGGGGTGCAGTTGGTCACCCTCGGCCAGGCCTTCGATGGTGACGAGGTCGGCACCTTCGCACATCACGGCCAGGGTCAGGCAAGCGTTCACCCGGCGGCCGTCGCGCAGCACGGTGCAGGCGCCGCATTGGCCATGGTCGCAACCTTTCTTGGTGCCCACCAGGTCCAGCTGCTCACGCAACAGGTCGAGCAGGGTGGTCCAGGGTTGTACTGTCAGGGCCTGGGGTTGGCCATTGAGGGTGAAGTTCAGGGTCTGCTGTGCAGCGCCCTGTTCAGGGAGTGCAGTCATGGTAGGTCCTCACGGTTCGATTGCGCACAGTAGGCTGTGTCTATGGAGTGCGACCGGTCAGGCGCCCGGAACGTTCATCCCAAGCGCCAAGCCCTTGTCATTTCTTGCCTGGAAGCACCGCGCTCAGCACTTGCTTGGCGGTCTGCACGATCACGCCGGCTTCATCCGGGTCACCCTTGAGCAAGGTGGTCGCAAACTTCCTGGCCTGCTCAAGTTTCAGGTGCGGCGGCAGTGGCGCTACGTTGGGGTCCGTCTTGAACTCGATCAGGACTGGGCGATCGGCCGCCAAGGCACGCTCCCAAGCGGGAGCGACATCTTCTTCACGCTCGACGTAGATACCCTCAAGACCAATCGAGATGGCGAACAAGTGATAAGGCACATCAGGGATCGACTGAGAGGCTTCGAACTTCGGATCGCCCTCCATCACGCGCTGCTCCCAGGTCACCTGGTTGAGGTCTTCGTTGTTGAACACCGCGCAGATCCACGTGGGGTTTTCCCACTGCTGCCAGTATTTGGCCACTGTGATCAGTTCGGCGAGGTTGTTCATCTGCATGGCGCCGTCGCCCACCAGGGCGATCACCGGCCGGGTCGGATGGGCGAACTTGGCAGCAATGGCGTAAGGTACGGCCGCACCCATGCAGGCCAGGCCCCCCGACAAGGAACACTGCATCCCTTCGCGGATCATCAGATCGCGGGCGTACCAGTTGGCGCACGAACCTGAATCACTGGATATGATCGCTTGGTCCGGCAGGCGCGGGGACAGCTCATGCACCACTCGCTGCGGGTTGATCGGGTCGGCCTTGACCAAAGCGCGTTTGGTCAATGTCTTGTCCCAGCTGGCGCGCCACTTCTCGATTTTCTTGCGCCAGCTGTGATCAGGGCGTGGGTGCAGCAAAGGTAGTAATGCCTGCAACGTCTGCGCCGCGTCACCGACTAGGTTCACCTCCATGGGGTAACGCAGGCTGAGCATGTCGGGTTGCAGGTCGATTTGCACGCCGCGCGCCTGACCTTCCTTGGGTAGGAATTCGGAATACGGGAAGCCAGAACCAATCATCAGCAGCGTGTCACATTCGGCCATCAACTTGTAGCTCGGCTCCGTCCCGAGCAGGCCGATGGCGCCAGTCACCCACGGCAGCTCATCGGGCAGCACGCCCTTGCCCAGCAAGGCCTTGGCAACGCCAGCACCCAGTTGCTCGGCCACTGCGGCTACCTCGTCACTGGCACCCAGCGCGCCGGCCCCGACCAGGATGGCGACCTTGCGTCCGGCGTTGAGCACATCGGCGGCGCGTTGCAGGTCGGCATCGAAGGGGACCACCTTGGGTTTACTGTAACCAACGCCCGAATGAACGGTGCCATGGGCGCGGGGCGGGTCTTCGTAGGGCAGGTCCTGCAGATCGTTGGGCAGAATCACGGCAGTCACACGTCGCTCTCCAACGGCCGTGCGCACGGCGCGGTCTACCAGATGACGTACCTGTTCGGGCGTGGATGCCTGTTGCACGAACGCACCAGCGACGTCCTTGAACATCGAGACCAGGTCCAGCTCCTGCTGATAGTGACCGCCCAAGGCTGCGCGCGCCTGCTGGCCCACGATGGCCAGCACCGGCTGATGGTCCATGCGCGCGTCGTACAAACCGGTCAGCAGATGCGAAGCACCCGGGCCGGACGTCGCGATGCAGACGCCCAGCTCGCCGGTGAACTTGGCGTGGGCACTGGCCATGAAGGCAGCCATCTCTTCGTGCCGGGCCTGGATGAATTCGATCTTGCCGCCCGCGCGGTTCAGGGCGCCGAACACACCGTTGATCCCGTCGCCTGGGTAACCAAAGATGCGGCGTACGCCCCATTGGTACAGCCGCTCGACCAGAAAATCGCCTACAGTGCCACTCATTGTCTTCTCCTGCCGCGTCTCGGATAAGTTCTGGACTTGACAGGGAATACTAAAGTTTCAACGGACTTGAAGCGGTTCAGCCGACCGGAATAACCCGTTCGTGCAGATCAACCGTGCTTGCGCAGCGCTTCGATCAACTCGGCCTTGGTCATGGTCGAGCGGCCCTTGATGTCCTTGCTGCGTGCCTCCTTGAGCAGACTTTCCTTGGTCTGCGATTCGAGGGACGCCGAGCTGTTGCGCGCGTGCCCCTCACGGGTCTTGGCAGCTCGTTTGGCAGAGTCCGAACGTGCGCTTTCCTTGTCCGTACTGCTGGTCTTGCTGCCAGAGCCACCTTGCTTGTCGCCCCCACCGGATTGCTTGTTCACCGTAGCCCAGGCGCGCGCCTCGGCTTTGTCCTTGGAGAGCCCTTTGTCCTCGTAACTTTGCTCGATGTGCTCGGCTTTGCGCTTTTGCTCTTGGGTGTACTTGTCCTTGTCGCCGCGTGCCATGGTCGCCGCTCCTCTCTGATGGATATAGGGTTGAAGGCCAGCACGCGCTCAAGTGCCTGTTGGCGGACGGGCGGTGGCCCTTTTAATCGGCGGACTCCACCTGAGAAAGGGGACGGGCAACGTGCTCCAGTGACCGGCGCTCTGCGGCTACGCCGTAAACGGCCTGAACGAATGCCGCTACCAGCATGAGCGCGGCGCCGAGCAGATACCCATACCAGACCTGGGTGCGCTCGCCCGATTCGATCAAGGCACCGAACAACGTCGGCCCCACCATGCCACCGAGCCCTGTGCCGAATGCATAGAACACGGCAATGGCCAGAGCGCGGATCTCCAGCGGGAAGGTTTCTGCGACAGTAAGGTAGGCAGAGCTGGCCGCAGCCGATGCGAAGAAAAAGATCACCATCCAGGCGATCGTTTGCTCGATGGCATCGATCATCCCCTGTTCGAACAGGTAGCCGCTCAGGGTCAGCAGTATGCCCGACAGGGCATACGTGGCGCTGATCATGATGCGCCGCCCCAGCACATCGAACAGCCGCCCGAGCAACAGCGGGCCACAGAAGTTGCCGAGCGCGAACGGCAGGACATACCAGCCAACGCTGGAGGAGGGCACATCGTAGAAATCGGTCAGCACCAGGGCATAGGTGAAGAAGATGGCATTGTAGAAAAACGCCTGCGCCGTGAGCAGCGTCAGGCCTACCATGGCCCGGCGTCTGTGGACCACGAACAGGCTGTGAAAGATCTCGGGCAAAGGCGTGTGATGCCTGGCACGCAATTGCAGGGGCGAAACATCTACCGCAGGCAGTCTCAAGCCTTGAGCGCGGCACTTGCGCTCGATATCGGCCACTATACGCTCAGCAGCTTCGGGCTGATCGTGAATCATCAGCCACCGCGGGCTCTCCGGCACCCACAGCCGCATCAGCATGATCAGCAATCCCAACGCGGCGCCGGTGCCGAAACAGAGGCGCCATCCGAGGTCGCCGTTCGCGATCGACGGGTCCAGAAGCACGATGGCGCCCACTGCACCCAGCGCAGCGCCGAGCCAGAATGTGCCGTTGATGGTCAGATCGACCCAGCCCCTGTAGCGCGCTGGGGTGAACTCCTGGATGGTCGAATTGATGGCCGTATATTCCCCACCAATGCCCGCGCCTGTGAGAAAGCGAAATGCCAGAAAGCTCCACAGATTCCAGGAAAATGCCGTGGCTGCAGTGGCCCCGATATAGAGCGCCAGGGTGATGAAGAACAGTTTGCGCCGGCCCAGGCGGTCGGTCAGCCATCCGAAAAAGAGTGCGCCGAGCACCGCCCCTGCGATGTAGGTGGCGCCAGCCAGACCAACGTTGCGGTTGCTCATGGCCAGAGCAGGGCTGTCCTTCAGGGCGCCGGCCAGTGACCCGGCAAGGGTGACTTCCAGGCCGTCCAGTAGCCACGTGATGCCAAGCGCCACCACCAGCAACGTGTGAAACCGGGTCCATGGCAGTCGATCAAGGCGGGCAGGAATATCCGTAGTGTAGAGCCGCTGATCGGGGCTGCTGGCATGTGTGCCGTGTCTAGGTTTAGTCGTCACGCCAGCCTCGAGCCTCTATCGCTGCCGTTCACAGGAAGGGCTGCGAAGCAGCCCTTAGATTCCAGGTATCAGGCTCGGTGAGCCTTTGCGATGATCAAGTACCCCTGATGATCAGCTACCGCCACCCGAGCCGCCTGCGCCGCCCGTACCGCCACCTGTACCGCCGCTCCCGGTCCCACTGCCCATACCGGTACCCCCGCTGCCGCCCATGTCGCCTCTACCGCCCATGTCGCCGCTCCCGGTACCGCCCATGCCTGAGCCACTCCCGGTGCCGCCGGGACCCGTGTTCGCCCCACTACCGGTACCCGAGCCTGAGGTTGTGCCATCGCCACCCGTGGCGTCCGTACCATTGCTTCCGGTGCCACTGCCGGTACCCATGCCGTCCCCTGGGGTGCCGGAACCGGTAGCGCCGCCGGTGCCATTCATGGTCCCGTGATCACCCGACTGCATGCTGGGGGTGTGCTGATCGTTCATGTTGGTAGCTGCCATGACCATTGGCGCGGACGCACCCAGGCAGAGTGCAAGCAGCAAGGAAGAAGGTTTTAGCATTGTCATGATGAAGCTCCTTTTATGAGGTGTCCTCGTAGTGTTCGTCAGGCTGCACTACCACGCCGTGCCCTGTAGGCGACGAACGGGCCTTTCCCTAGGGCGATGAAGTGCCAACCGACCGCCTGGCAGGGCATGCGGTTTTTTGCGGGTGTTCCGGCGCTTGACGGGGGTCATACAGGAAAACCACGTCACTTCGTGGATGTTTTCAGACAGGAACCAGCGATGAACAGCCCGTCCAGCACCGCCGCCAACACAGATCGAACCGTACCCAGCCAGCTTGGGTTTCCGGTGGTAGGCATTGGTGCCTCGGCAGGCGGTATCGCCGCGCTCAAGGTTTTCTTCGAACACATGCCGGCTGAGAGCGGCATGGCATTCGTCATCGTGCTGCACCTCTCGCCCGATCATCAGCGCGTCGCGGACGGGATCATTCGGGCCGCGACTTCCATGCCGGTCGTACAGGTAAACTGCTGCGTGCCCATCGAGCCCGATCACGTCTATGTCATTTCACCTGCCTGGCAACTGATCATGACTGACGGCCACCTCAAGGTCGTTCCCTCGTCGCGGCCACTGGGCAAGCATGTCGCCATCGATTTGTTCTTCCGTGATCTGGCCGATGTGCACAAGCAGCGAAGCTTCTGTGTAGTGCTTTCCGGTGCGGGCAGTGATGGTGCCGTGGGCTTGTCGCGTATCAAGGAGCAAGGCGGCATCACCTTGGTGCAGAGCCCGGCCGATGCCGAATTCGACGGGATGCCGCTGGCTGCCATTGCCACCGGACTGGTCGATGCGATACTGCCGGTAGCCGACATACCGCAAAAACTGCTCGGTTTCTGGATGGGCATGCGCAGCATCCGTGTCGCCGATCCAGAGGCCGGAATCCAAGCCAACGCTGCGCAAGCGGGAGAGGATAGCGAGCAGGCGCTGCAGGACATTCTCATGACCCTGCGCAACTGTACCGGGTACGATTTCCAGCACTACAAGCGCGCGACGGTCATACGGCGCATCGAACGCCGCTTGCAGATCACTGGCCGGGCCGACCTGCCGAGCTACCTGCGTCATCTTGAGCAGCACCCTGATGAGGCAAAGAACCTGCTCGAAGACCTGCTGATCGGTGTGACGAACTATTTTCGCGACCGGGAAGCCTTCGAGGCGCTCGAGCGCTTGGTATTGAGCGTTGTCTTGAACCCAGGTGGCCCTGAGGACAAGCGTGAAGACGTGCGAATCTGGTCCGCTGGCTGCTCAACGGGAGAAGAGGCCTACAGCCTGGCGATACTGTGTGCCGAACACCGCAAACTTGAGCCTGCTCCGCTCAAGCTGCAGGTATTTGCCACCGACATCGACGAGCGTGCGATTGCCATAGGTCGCGCGGGGATCTACCCCGAGGCGATCATCACCGATGTATCAACCACGCGCCTGCGCCAGTACTTCGCCAAGGAGAACGATCACTACCGGGTAAGGAAGGAAATTCGTGAGAAGGTTCTGTTCGCCAGGCACAGCTTGCTTTGCGACCCGCCTTTCTCACAGGTAGACCTGATCGTGTGTCGCAACGTGCTCATCTATCTGGATCGCGAGATCCAGAAACAAATGCTGCAGATGTTCTATTTCGCGCTGCGCCCTGGCGGCTACCTGTTCATGGGCTCCTCGGAGTCTGCTGACCTGTGCCCGGAGCTGTTCAAGGCGGTCGATAAACGCAACCGGATTTTCCGCGCCAATGTCGCCGCCAACATCCCCGTCGAGCAAAATCAAAATCAGGTGATGACGAGCCTGGAGAGCGAGCTGCATCGCACCAAGCTGCACCTGCAGGAAACCATCGAACAGTCGGAAGTCTCCAGCGAAGCGTTAGAAGCTTCCAACGAAGAACTGCAAGCCACCAACCAAGAGCTGCGCTTGGCTACCGAAGAGCTGGAAACCCGTAAGGAAGAGCTTCAGTCGATCAACGAAGAATTGCTCACGGTCAATTTCGAGCTCAAGAGCAAGGTCGAAGAAACCGACAAGATCAACGACTACTTGGCCAACCTGATCGCTTCTACCGACATCGCCACAGTGTTCGTGGATCGCAACATGCATATCCGCTGGTTCACGCCGAGAGCGCAAGACATCTTCAGCATGCGCCAGACGGACACGGGCCGTTCGCTGCTGGATATCACCCATCGGCTCGATTATCCGAAAATGACCGAAGACGCGGCTGCGGTTCATCAATCGCTGACCGTCAGGGAACGGGAGGTCAGTAGCAGTGACCGGCGCTGGTACATCGCTCGCCTGTTGCCTTATCGCTCGAGCGAGGACCACATCGACGGTACGGTGCTCACGTTCATCGACATCACCAAACGGCGTGAAGCTGAACAGGACCTGCGCCTGGGACAAGAGCGCATGCGACTGGTAGCGGAAAGCACCCAGGACTTTGCCATCATCATCCTGGACGGCAACGGCGTCATCTGTGAGTGGAATCGCGGTGCGGAGTCTATCTTCGGCCACAGTGCCGAGCAGATTGCCGGCAGCCATTTCGACGTGCTGTTCACGGACCAGGATCGAGCTGCTGGTGTACCTGAAGCCGAATTGCGCAAAGCCCAGGTAAATGGGCGTGCCGAAGACGAGCGCTGGCATTTGCGTCGCGACGGGAGCCGCTTGTACTGCAGCGGGGAAACGGCGCGCTTGCGTGGTGATACCCCGGGGTACGTGAAGATTGCCCGTGATATGACGGGGCAGAAGCACCTGCAGGATGAACAGGGCAAGCGCCTGGCTGAGACACGTACCAGCAGCTTGCTCAAGGATGAGTTCTTCGCCTTCATGTCGCACGAGCTCAAGCATCCGCTGAACCTCATTCAGCTCAATGCCGAGATATTGCGCCGACTGCCTGCCGTGCAGTACACGGCCAAGGGTGGCAAGGCGCTTGCCGTGATCAACGACGCAGTGACCAGCCAGACCCGCATCATCGATGATTTGCTAGACGTCGCTCGCCTGCGGACCGGAAAGCTCATGCTCAAGAAAGAGCTTCTGGATCTGGCCGATATGCTCAAGTCGATACATGCCATGGCCATTGAGGAGTACCCCACGGCCCGGATCCTCCTCGTACTGCCCGAACCGCGCGGTCCGATGGTGGTTTATGGTGATGCGACGCGTCTCGAGCAGATCATCTGGAACCTGATCAACAATGCCCTGAAGTTCAGCGGCCCGCAGGCATGGGTCACGGTCGAGCTCTCGCTTACCGAAAAAAACGTGCGTTTGGCTGTCAGCGACAACGGCCCTGGCCTGTCTGCAGATGATGTGACAGACATCTTCGAGCTGTTTCGGCAGCCCCACCACACCCGTCATCACGGTGACGGCCTGGGCATCGGGTTGTCACTGGTCAAGCAACTGGTGCAGGCCCATGGCGGTACTGTGAGCGCACACTCGGCGGGGCTGGGGCTTGGTTCAACATTCAGTGTCCAGCTACCGCTGTCGCAGCGCACCCTTGGGAAGGGCGCAGCCAACCCAGACGCTGGGCCCAGTGAAGGCAGGCTGAAGGGCGTTCATGTCTTGCTGGTAGACGATTCTGCGGACGTTGTGGACGTCATGCGGATGCTGCTGGAAATGGAAGACGCCCACGTTACTACGTTCCTCAATCCGGTTGAGGCGCTGGAGAATGTGGGAGGGCACCGGTTCGATGTGATACTGACCGATATCGGCATGCCTGAAATGGACGGGCACGCATTCATCACGGCGATTCGTGAACAAGCTCAGTATCAGGCGACGCCTGCAATCGCGTTGAGTGGCTATGGGGTCAGCCCGCCAAGCCGGGAGGGTCGGGTCGCGCACTTCGACCTGCAACTGACCAAGCCCGTGCACTACGACGAGCTGGTAGGCGCCATTGAGTCACTCTGTCGTGCCTCGCAAACGCTTTGAAAGGAAATCGGTGGGCAGTGCAGCTCACCGGCTTAGCGGCACATTCGAGGGCCACCTGCCGAGAGCCTCGCCAGTAAGCCATATCTTGGACAACTTGCGCCCGGCACGTTCGCGCGCCATTGAACGTGCCTTGGGTTATTGCCGCCATGGACTTTTCCCCATCCACTACTTGCACGCCATTGCTTGGCGCGTTTCGTCAGCCTGATGTGAATTACTTGCGCGATAGGCCGTGGGGCGTCGGTCCCTTGAGAACACAGGGCTCACTTGTGTGACCCCGAGAGGGGCAAACGACCAGGCCAAACGGCTGGCCGACCTAGCGATGAGAATCGTTGATCAACGTTGAAACGACCGGTGTGGCGCCCGCTGCGTCGGCACGATGATGAGGATTTACCGATGTTCATGCACAACAAACGATTGCAGTACACCGTCCGTGTCTCCCGGCCCGACCCCGGCCTTGCGAACCTGTTGCTCGAACAGTTTGGCGGGCCCCAGGGTGAACTTGCCGCCGCGATGCGTTATTTCACCCAGGCCGTGACCGAGGATGATCCAGGGCGCAAGGACATGTTGTTCGATATCGCCACCGAAGAACTCAGCCACCTCGAGATCATTGGGTCGATTGTGGTGATGCTCAACAAAGGTGCCAAAGGCCGTTTGGCCGAGGGTGTGGAAGCCGAGGGTGAACTGTATCGATCACTCACGGGCGCGGGTAACGACTCGCATGTCACCAGCCTTTTGTATGGTGGTGGCGCTGCGCTGGTGAACTCTGGAGGCATTCCCTGGACGGCTGCCTACATCGACACCATTGGAGAGCCTACGGCAGACCTGCGTTCGAACATTGCCGCCGAGGCCCGCGCCAAGATCGTGTACGAGCGTCTGATCAACGTGACCGATGATCCCGGCATCAAAGATGCGCTCGGTTTTCTGATGAGCCGAGAAATCGCCCATCAGATGTCTTTCGAGAAGGCGCTGCATTCCATTCAGCCCAACTTCCCGCAAGGCAAAATGCCGGGTGATCCCGAGTTCAACCGCACTTACTTCAACATGTCCCACGGCGGTGAGGTGCGCGGATCGTGGAACGAAGGTCAGGATTGGGTCTATGTAGATCAGCCGCAGCCGGCTGTGGATGGCGGTAACGGTATGGCTTCGGTGGAGTTGGATGGAGCCAGTGCGGACGCAGTGGAGGCCATGAAGCTAAGGACCATGTCCGATCCCGACCTCCAACCGATGACCGGTGCCGAACTGGGCAAGGTCAATGGTGATGAGCCTATGTGAGACGGCAGGGCAGCGGACCGCCGGGTCCGCTGCCACGTTCAAGCGTCACAGGTGACGCTCTCAAGCCCCCCGCATACCCAGGTTGTCTCGCCCTTGCGCATGCACGTTCGCCTCCTGCGGCAGCGCCGTAACCTTGATGGCCCGCACCGGTACGGCGAACTTGGCGCCGATTTTCGAGAACCGCTCAAGCAGCTTGAAGTTGATGGCCTGTTGAATGTCCATGTACAGGTTGTAGCCTGGGTCCTGCACGATATAGACACATTCGAACTCAAGCGCTTCCTTGCCGAAGCCCCGCAGGTGCGCGCGGTCGAAGCGTGCTTGCGTTTGCGCCTTGATCGCTTCCTCTACGATCCCGGGTGCCTTCTTCACCGCCTCGGTAGGCGTGTCATAGGAAAGACCAAATTCGAACACGATGCGTCGTTCTTGCAGGCGCTTGTAGTTCTGGATGGTGCTGCTGATCATGCTGGCATTGGCCATGACGATCTGCTCGCCGCCCAGGCTGCGGATGCGCGTGGTTTTCAGGCCTACATGTTCGACGGTACCGGCCAATGGGCCAATGACGATGAAGTCGCCCACCTCGAACGGCTTGTCCACGGCGATGGACAGCGAGGCGAACAGGTCACCCAAAATGTTCTGCACAGCCAGGGCGACCGCAATACCGCCCACACCCAAGCTGGCGACGAAGGCGGTGATGTTCACGCCCAGGTTCGACAGCATGGCCAGTAGCACGATCGACCACAACAATACCCGCGCACCCCAGGCCGACAACGTGGCAAGGGCACTGCTCTGCTGGGAACCGTCCGGATTGTGGCGGGTGAAGTAGCGGTCCAGGCCCAGACCGATGGCACGGTTGACCCACAGGCCGATCTGCAACGCGGCGACGACGAACCAGAGGCTGCCGACCCGGCTCAACCAACGCTCCGGCAGGTCGAGCATGCTCAACCCTACCAACAGTGAAGCCAGGAACAGTAGCGAGTTGCTGGTGCCTGACAGTACTTTCTCAACCACATGGCTCATGGCACCGGCGTGAGATGACCAGTGCTTGACGCGCCGCTGTACGAAGCTTATGGCGGCCCTGGCCACCAGGAACGTCAGGACGGCCACAGTGACGGCGAGTAACAGGTTCAGAATGGAAATACCGAAGAACGTGGTATCGGTGAAGAGTGTAATGATGCGATCGCTCATGAAGGCTTGCCTCCTCTAGCAAAGATTTCGAGGTGTCAGGCGTCGAGCAAAACAATTGCCCTGCGAGTGGTTATCAGAGGGTGGGTGCACGTCGATCATAAGAAGATGAACAGTGCAGACCGGGTAAGGGGCCGTGCGCCCGTAGGCCATTGATTGGCCCACGATTGACAACAGGTGGGGCCCCGTCCGGCGATGCGCTGAGAGGGCTCCTCATGGATGCGGCACGTCGTCTTCGAGCGTTGCGCCGGTACGCGCAGCCAGCGCACGGTACTCCTTGCGCAGCTCGCGCAGCGTCTTGCTGTCCATGGCCTCCAGGTCCAGCACCGAACGTTGCGCCGATTGAGTGGCGCGGATCAGCTCATCGAGCTTGACGTGAATGATGTCGTTGTCCCGGTTCTGGGTGTTTTGGATCAGAAACACCATCAGGAATGTGATGATGGTGGTCGAGGTGTTGATGATCAGTTGCCAGGTATCGTTGTAGTGGAACCATGGGCCGGAAACCGCCCACATGATGATGAGCACGATGGCCATCAGGAATGTGCTGGGGCGGCCAGCCTGGTTGGATAGCCACTGACAGAACTGCGCGAACTTCATCGGATCCCTCCTGGTGATTGCAGTGGTTTGCGGCGGCGCAGCGTACGCCGCCAGGTGTGAAACGGTCAGCCGTCAGATTGTTCTTCAGGTGGCACCTGGCCTTCCGGCCATTCCGGAGCCGGCTCTGTGGGCGCCTGTTCAGGTGTACCAATGGTGTCACCCGGATTGTGGGGTACGTCGTCCACATAAGGGTCTGGATGATTGGGGTCAGTCATGTTGGATTCCTCTGGGATGTGCTGCGTTAGTGCCCAGCCCGTTGCCGGGTGTTCCATCGATCTGCCCAGTGGAACGTCCTGACACTGAAGCGGCTCCATCATTGAGTGAGTTCAACGGACTACTGAGATGATCTACTTAGGCTGTGCAGGCTGGAGTCTGCCCAAGGAGCATGCCCCGGCTTTTCCCGAGGCAGGCAGCCATCTGGAGCGCTACGCTGCGCGCCTGAGCGCTGTGGAAATCAACAGTTCGTTCTACCGGCCCCATCGGCCGCAAACCTACGCGCGCTGGGCCACATCGACACCTGAGGGCTTTCGCTTCTCGGTCAAGGTGCCCAAGGCCATTACCCATGAGATGCGTCTGCAAGGGTGTGAAGCGGCGTTGGACAGCTTTCTGGCCCAATGCGGGGAGTTGGGGGAGAAACTGGGCTGCTTGCTGGTCCAGCTACCACCGTCGCTAAGCTTTGACGAAGCGGTAGCCAGGCGTTTTTTCGAAGCGCTGCGCCGCCGGTCCGACAAGCCGGTCGTCGTCGAACCTAGGCATGCGACATGGTATTCAGCGCAAACGCTGCTGATTGACCTTCAGGTGGGACAGGTGGCGGCAAGTCCGCCTAGATTCGTGCTAGACGGCCAGCCCTCAGGATGGCCAGGCATAGCGTATTGGCGGTTGCACGGCGTACCGGTTTTGTATCACAGCGCTTATTCCGATCCATGCTTACGGCAGCTTGGCGCGCAGGTGACACGTACCCATGTTCAGGGGGCGATCACCTGGTGCATCTTTGACAACACAGCCAGTGGCGCCGCCGTGGGTGATGCGTTGACGGTTCGCAGTCAACTGGGCTAAGCGAAGCGGATCAAACTTTTCCCCAGCGTTGCGCTCTGCTCATAAAGACACCCTGTTGAAGTTGGAGATGCCCATGAAAGACACTCATACCCACACCGGCGACAAAGTCCCGCGTCCGATCTCCTCTGAGGAAGCGCAAAAAGGCGAGCAGTCACCTGATCCGGTGTTGGAACGCCCTGATCCGGCCACTGAGGCCGTAGACAAGGCGATCACCCCGACATCCATCAAGGAACTGGAAGAGCAGACGCGGGCGATCGAGCAGAAGACTGAGAACGTCGAAAAGCGCCTGGATCGCTAAGCGATGGGGTCGTTTTGCTGCATGCGCTGGGCTTTCCCGAAATTGAAGCCAGCGGCTTAGTGCTGCAATGGGCCGCAAAGCGGCCCCACGATTTGAGCTGGGCGCCTGACAGTCAACTTGACACCTTCAGCTACCGGGGCCGGCCCGGCGCTCCGGCAAAGGCACTCACACCTAGATCCACGTTAACCCGGCTCCATCCTCGTATTCTTCTTCCATCCTCGCAGATTCATGACGCACAGCGTGAACTGCAGAATGATCAGCGCCCAGGCCTCGGCGTGCCAGCCCCAGGCCGCCCATAACAGATTGCTTGCAATGAAACAGCAGAAGCCGACCTTGCGGCGGGCGGGTCGCCGCGACCCTATGCACCATGCTGCCACTACCGTCAGCACCATGGCCGGCCATTCCAGCCAATCGATCCAATCCTCCATCGCGCTGTCCTCGGTCTTGGTTTGTTCGTGGGACAGGCCAGCTGAGGACGGGTTCAGATCGTTCCTCTACCCGGATACGCATGGCCATGACAGCGCGGGCACACACGTTTTTTTGAACCTCACCCAGCCTTGGCTTGCCCACTTGAGAGGTACTGCTTTGAATCGTGATCAAGAGGAGGGATGTCATGCCCAGTACAGCACGCAAGGTCCGTTATGGTGTAGTGGCCGGGGGCTCGATTTCCCAGGGTGCGTTCATGCCTGGTATCGGGCAGACCGACAACTCGGAAATTACCGTCCTGGTCACCGGGGATGAGGAAAAAGCCCGACAGTTGGGCGAGCGTTATGCCCTGCGCACCTACCATTACGACCAGTATGCTCAGATGCTTGCTGCGCGGGAGGTGGATGCGCTCTACATCGCAACGCCTAATTTCCGTCACCGTGAATTCGTGGTGCCGGCGCTCGAAGCCGGTATTCATGTATTGCTCGAAAAGCCCATGGGCATCAGCGAAGCCGACTGCAAGGCCATGATCGAGGCCTCGAAACGCACTGGGACGAAGCTGATGGTTGCCTACCGTCTGCACTGCGAGCCTGGCACGCTGGACATGATCGAGCGTGTGCACAAGGGCGATTTCGGTGATCCCAGGTTGTTCACCTCTATCTTCACGCAGCGGGTCAAGCCCAATAACCACCGTGCCCAGAATGGTTTCGAGGCCGGGCCGGTGCCCGACATGGGCCCCTATCCCCTGAACATGGTTCGCCAGTTGTTCAACGCCGAACCCATCGAAGTCTCGGCCATGGGAGTTCGCTCGCCTGGCAGCACCATGGACACCTGGGACACGGTCACCGTGAGCCTGCGCTTCGAAGACGAACGACTGGCCCAGTTCACCGTCAGCTATACCTTGCCGTCTACCGAGCGGTTCCAGTTATTGGGCACCAAGGGCGAGATCGAGGCTTCACCGTGCTTTGGTTATGGGGAAGGGGTGGCGATCAGCTACAGGGCCACCATCGATGGCGAGACGCGTGTGCACGTTAACCCTGTGGTGGATCAATTTGCTGGGGAAACTGCTTATTTCTCCGACTGCATCCTCAACAACGTCGCGCCCGAACCCGACGGGGAGGAGGGGTGGCGCGATGTACGGGTAGTCGAGGCGATCAAGCGAGCGCTTGAAACCGGTACGCCACAACAGCTGGAACCGCTGCCCGCTCGCCCGTTCGCGCGGCGATCCGAACAACGCAGGGCCTTTGCCCTGGCCCCAGTACCGCCGATGGTCGATGCCGAATCGCCGGCAGAATAGCGGGCGAGCTGCGCGCTCCCTTGAGGGGGCGCGCAGGCTTGATCACGCGGCTCGCTGCTCCGACTTGCCCTTGAGCAGTTTCTTCTGCGCCATCATCGTCTTGCCCATCTCCTCGAGTTGCTGCTTACCCAGCAGCTTGCGTGCCGTAGGGAACAGCTCGCTTTCTTCTTCCTCGATATGATGCTCCAGCAACTCTTTCATCACCTTGACCCGGCCTGCAAACTCGACCGTGCCGGTGTCTGTGCCTTCAAGGTCAGGAAGCACCAGTGAATCGACGGTACGGTGCTCTTCCTTGGCCTCGTAGTACATCTTTTCCTCTTCCTTGCCGCCAGCCTCTTTAATGGCCGGGTACAGGATTTCCTCCTCCAGCGCGGTATGGATAGTGACTTCCTGCTTGATGCGTTCCAGCAGTTCGGCACGCTTTTTCACCGCGCGCTCCGTTGTCGAAGACAACTCTTCGAGCAGTTTCTTGACCAACTGGTGGTCCTGGGTCAGCAATTCGATGGCGTTCATGGATCACCTCTGCAGGTTGTTGTAATCACGGTTGCCATGGGTTGAGTCGAGCGCCAGGCCATCAGTTCCGCTGCGCAGATGACGTGCCTGGCGTGTACCCTCATCTACACGGTGCGCGGCCACCCAGTGCCAACGCTGCGCGCAGCGCCGCCAGGTGCGTGAGGCCTTGCGGCAGGTTGCCCAGGTACTCTCCCGTGCCAGGGTCGACCATCTCCGAATAGATGCCTGCGCCATGGGCAAGGCCTTGCAAGGCAGCTTCATAGGCGTGCTGCGCCCGTTCGTGTTGGCCGAGCAGCACCCAAGCCTCTACCAGCCAGAACGTGCACGCCAGGAAGCAGCCTTCCTCCTCGACCGCACCGCTGTAGCGGTAGTGGAAGGGGCCTGCCGACAAGCTTTGCTGCACAGCCTCCAGGGTGCTTTGCAGCCTCTCAGGCGCCGGATAGCCGAAGCGCACCGCCAGGGCGATACCTGCGTCCAGCCGGTCGCTGCCTGGGTAGAACACATACGCCTGGCGGCCCTCATGCCAGCAATGGGTTTCGATCCACTCGAAAACACGGTCACGCTCGCGCGCCCAGCGCTGCCGGCAGGTTGTGGGTAGATGGCCGCCGTCGGCCAGTTCGATGGCCCGGCTCAGGGCCTGCCAGCAGCTGATCTTCGACAGGGTGTAGTGCCGCGTTTCTGGTAACTCCCAGATACCGGCATCGGGCTGGCGCCACTGGTCTGCGCATTGATCGGCCAGCCGTGACAGCAGCACTGCACTGCTGCCGTCCAGGATGTTGCCGGTGTCGATGAAACAACGGGCAGTTTCGAAAATGTCGCCGAACACGCCGTGCTGCAACTGGTCGCGGGCGTCGTTGCCCACTACGGGCGGGGATTGCTTGTAGCCCGGCAGGTCGATGGTGCGTGTGCAGTCACCGATGGCCCCGTCCAGGGTGTAGAAGACCTGCGCGCCGTGCTCGGCCAGCCTGCGCAGCAACCAGGTAAACGCAGCCTTGGCTTCAGGCTGAGCGCCAATGCCGAGGAAGGCTTCGATGGTATACCCGGCATCGCGTATCCATGCGAACCGATAGTCATAGTTCTTAGTGCCGCCTATGCGCTCTGGCAACGACGTGGTGGCAGCCGCCATGATCGAACCGCTGGGTGATGACAGCAACAACTTGAGCGCCAGCGCGTTGCGTATCACCACCGACTGATAGGGGCCTTTATAGATGAGGCTTTTCGACCACTGCCGCCATTCACGATCAGAGCCGTCGATGCGTTCATCGATCAGGCTCAGTGGCGGCACCACCAAGGGCTCGTCACGCCCCGCGATCAGGGCCACCACGGTGCGTTGCCCCGGCGAGGTGTCGAGTGTGGCGCGCACGCCTATGTCGTCCTTGCGCCGCACGCTGATCTGTTGATCATGCAGGAACATCCCGAGAATATGGCCTGCGTGAAAAACGCAGCCGTTGTCGTTGGGCGTGAGGTACGGGCTAACCGTGTCGGCCTGGGTACCAAAATCGATGGCGATCTCAAGCGTGACCGACCCTTCGATGCCCTCGATACGGCGAGCCAGTTCCGCCCAGGGTAAGCGCCCGGCAGGCCCGCTGTTTAGCGATTCGGTCAATCGCACCCTGCCGGTAGAGGTGATGTACTCGGTTTCCATCACATTGCTGCCGGGGCGATAGCGACGCTTTGCCTGATAGGGCTGGGTTGGGGTGATGGCAAAGTAACCGCCGGTCCTGGGCGAGAGCAGTCGATCGAACAGAGGGGGGGAGTCCATGTGGGGCACGCACCACCAGTCGATGGAACCGTCCAGGCCCACCAGTGCTACCGAGCGTCCATCGCCAAGGGCCGCATACTGCTCCAGCGCCAGCCAGCCACCGGTATCTCGTTGGGGCTCGGCACATTGCCGCGGGCTTTCAGATACGTCTTCCACATTGCAGCTCCTGCACCTTTTGTACAGGTGTGACTGAAGCGAAGCGACAACAGTTCGGCACAAATGGGCAACGGCAAGACGATGACTGTCGGGTCAAAATAAATGGAATTTTTTGTTACGCCTTTGGCTCCATTAGGCTGAGTTTGATGGAGGAGAGTCCAATGGCAGGACAACAACTGTATGTAATCGAGTACGAGCTACACGGAGAATTCAGGACTTTCATCATTCGACTGGAACGCATGGACAACGCCGAGGCCTGGCACTGGGCGAGTTGCGATGCAGGCGTCGGTATCATCCCGCGGTTCGGTCAGCACAAGATCAAGAAAGTCAGCCGACCCATGGCTGAGCGCTATGGGTTGACCAACGTGCGGTGGCGGGTCTCGGGCAAAGGCCCGGAGTTCGTCGCGCCGGCGGTAGACATGACGAAATTCGCAGTTGCCACTGAGAAGTCCTGAATTAGATTGGCGACACGCCGGTGGCACGGGCCCCGGCGTGTTCGTGTCCAGGCGTGTGTGTTCAGCCGTTCAGGGCTACGGGTACAGGAGTGTCGATAGTCGCACGGCGCTGTTGGCGCCGGCCCGTACGTGACCTGTGACCTGACCAAGTGCTTCATGGCGCACGGTGAGGTGCAACGTGGCCAGCCCTGCTTCGTCTGTCGCCACTTCAACGAGCATTGCCTTCCCTTGGGTTTGAATGCGCAGCGGTTGCGGTTGCACGGTTTCGATGCTCGCCTCCTGAAGCATGCTGCCGCCGAGCTGAACCCAAAGCGGCTTGCTCGGCGCTCCCCTTACTTCAATCGAAAGATCGGCAGGGCTTGCGCTGCGACTCAGTCGTTTGTACTGCACCTGCACCTTGCCATCGGCGCTGCTCGCCTGGGTATCGATCAGCCAGGTACTGGCCGGCATTGCGGCCATTACTACACCCAGGGGCAGCAAAAGTGCACACCATTTAATGCGTCCGGCGGGCCAAAAAGGGTGGTGCGCATTGGCGCTTTCGGGCGCTGGATAATGCTTGGAATTCATCGGGTGCTCATTCATCGAGATGTGATCAGGCTCGTTCGCCGCGTAGCCAGCGTTGGTGATAATGCGCAAGTTGCGACAACCCATAGACTGCCCCCTGGCGCATCACTTCTTCACGCTCGGCAAAAAAACGTTGGGTGCCGGTAAAAACGGCAAGCGGCTCACCCGCGAATGCCCAGGCAAAACACAGCGTACCTGGCGGAATTTTGCCTTGCGCGGCAGGCCCCGCTACGCCCGTGGTGGCGATGGCGACGGTAGCGTTGCTGTCTTTCAATGCGCCCAATGCCATTTCCCAGGCCACCGCCTCGCTGGTCAGGCCATAGCGCTCGATGGTCGTGGGGCTGACGCCTAGCAGACGCTGCTTGGCAGCAGGAGAGTAGACGACGTAGCCGCTTTCGAGCACCTCGGCTGTTCCTGGCAGGGCGGCCAGTGCCGCTACCATGGCGCCTGCAGTGCAGGACTCGGCAGTGGTCAGAACAAGGTCATGTTTTTTCAAATACTCGAAAACGGACTCAATCGGCTCAGTGACCATACCTGTAACTCGCGCAGCATTTTGCAGTGGACGCGAGCGCAAGGCTTTTGGTTCAGTGCATGTGCGCCCGCCCGTCCATCGCGCAACAATCGAGCTGAACTTAGCAGGACTTTCATGCTTCCTCTTCAAAGAGGTTGAAAAACCGATCAAACCTGGAGAGCGGTTATGAACGAGCCTGTGACGTACTTCTGGATTGCCGTGGCGGTCCTCATTCTACTGGTGGACTTGTGGGCGATCGTCAGCGTGTTTCGTAGTGACAAGACCGATTCCACAAAGGCGGCCTGGGCGCTATTGCTCCTGGCGCTGCCTGTTGCGGGTCTGGCGATCTGGGGTATTTGGGGGCCGCGTGGCATCAAGCGCGGCACTGGACCTTCTTCCCCTGAACATAGCAAAGGCTGAGGTGTCTTCATGAGCACATCGAATGAGCAGGACGCCAAGCGCGTTGAGCAAGCGCGTACCACAGGCGAAGAAGAGCGAGACAATGACGCTCACCGTCCAGACGGGTCTACGGGCACCGAGCAGGACACTACGGCGCAGAAGACCGCCAGGGATGTGCCTGCGCACAAGCCGTAAAGCAGTGTTCAGCCAGCTTCGCTACACCGCGCGACGTCAACGGCAGCCAAGCGCTGTTGACTAACGCGTGGGCATTGTCCCTGCCCGTGAATACTTTCTAGGAGCCGTACTGTGCCACGTATCATCACCCCAGCCACCCCGGAGCACGAAATCCAGGAGCATAATGCCCGCATGTTCGGCTCGCCCAAGGAGCGGCTGGACTTCTACCGACAGGAAATCCAGTACGAGACCAGCATCCTTGCCAATCGTACGGATGCTTATCTGGCTGCCCAGTCATTTCTGGTGATTGCCTACGCATCTGCCATGGGCAACACCAATCAGAGTTGGGGTGAAATGTTCACGTTGGTGGTGCCGCCGTTTCTGGCGCTGCTTGGCGTGCTCAGTTCACTGAACGCCTGGCCAGGTATTCACGCCGCCTACAAGATCATCGAGCATTGGCAGCTCAAACAGAGCCATCTGCTGCGAAGCGAACCCATGATGGGCCTGGCTTATGACGAGTCGCCCTTGTTCAGCGAGACCGAAACCTCCCAGGCCGGTCATCGCAAGTCCTTGCTGTTCTCGCTGCGTACACCCTGGATTTTCCTCGTGTGCTGGGTCTTGCTGGGGTCATACGCCATCTTTATTCAGTTGGCATAAAGACCAGGCCTTTCAACTCTTGGCCGCGGGGCCCATGATAGGCGCCTTTTGCGCAGCGCGACGTGCCCGGTGCCCGTGCTTGTACTCAGGAAGTTCGAGGTCGATCGATGAATCAACGTACCGCTGGTATCGATGCCAGTGGCCAGGATAATGCCGCGTTAACCGCAGAAAGGTTGCAGCTTGCGCTGGACGCGGGCGCGATCATCGGCACGTGGGTATGGGATATACCCAATGACAGGGTTACGGCCGATGAGCGTTTTTCGCATTCGTTTGGCTTGCCGCTGTCCAAATGCCTGACAGGGATGCCTCTGGCAGAAGCGTTTGCCTCCATCTATCCCGATGACCGCGAACGCGTCGCGCAAGCCATTCAGGCGGCCACGGCCCTGGGCGGCCCGTTTCGCTGTGAATACCGGGTCCGCCAGGACGATGGCTGTTATCGGTGGGTTGAAGCCAACGGTCGAGTCGAGCTCGATGAGCAGGGCATTGCGGTGCGCTTTCCTGGTGTGCTGATGAACATCGAGTCACGTCGCAAGGCCCAGGCCGAGCGCGACCGCATGTCCACGTTGCTGCGTACCTTCACTGCCGCGGTTCCCGGCGTGGTGTACGCCAAGGACCTGGAGGGGCGCATGCTGGTGGCCAATCATGGCGCCACGCAGCTGATTGGCAAGCCGCCGGAATTCTACCTGGGCAAGACCGACCTTGAGTTCCTCGAGGACAAGGAGCAGGCCAGGCAAGTGATGGAAACCGATCAGCGTGTGATGGCTGGCGGGACGGCCGTGCAGGTCGAAGAGCGGGTGGACATGCCAGACGGGTCGGCCACGTATTGGCTCTCGGTCAAGGCACCGCTGCTCAGTGACGACGGGGAGGTGATCGGCTTGGTAGGATCCTCCATCGACGTCACGGCCCGCAGGCAGGTAGAGGCGCAACTTCTTGAGCTCAACCGAACGCTCGAGGCGCGTGTTGCCCAGGCGGTAGCCGAGCGGGAGGAGGCCGAAGCCGCTTTGCGTCAGGCCCAGAAAATGGAGGCGGTTGGACAATTGACTGGGGGCATTGCCCATGACTTCAACAACTTGTTGGCGGGCATTTCGGGCAGTCTTGACCTGATCAGGTCTCGCCTGGCCCAGGGCCGTCATGAGGACGTTGAACGCTACATGACCGTGGCTTACGGTGCTACACGCAAGGCCGCCGCGCTGACGCACCGACTGTTGGCGTTCGCCAGGCGCCAGACCCTGGTGCCCGTGCAGACGGATGTCCATGCGCTGATCGATGGTATGGCTGAGCTCGTGCGCCGCACGGTAGGCCCTTCCGTGAAGCTGGAGGTCCAGTTGTCCGCTTCGTTGCACACGTGTCTGGTCGATCCCGTCCAGCTTGAGAACGCATTTCTGAACCTTTGCATCAATGCGCGCGATGCCATGGACGGTAACGGCCGGATTTGCATTCGCACGGCAGACAAGCGCATCGATGGGGATGCAGACCCTGAGATCGCTTCGGGCGATTACCTGAGCATCTGCGTCACGGATGAGGGCATTGGTATGGACGCCGCAACCCTCTCGCGGGCGTTCGAGCCATTTTTCACCACCAAGCCGCTAGGTGCAGGTACGGGGCTGGGTCTGTCGATGGTGTACGGTTTTGCCCGCCAGACCGGCGGACATGTGCACATCGAGTCGGCGCCGGGGCAAGGCACTCGGGTCTTTGTGCAATTACCGAGTCACGGTGGGCCTGCCCGTGTGGTCAGCGACAGCGTTGCCCCTGCAGTGAATCACCGGGCGCGGCCGGGTGAAACGGTATTGGTGGTGGACGATGAAGCGTCGGTGCGCCTGTATGTCAGTGAAACGCTCAGTGGAATGGGCTACGTCGTCATCGAAGCAGCCGACAGCCTGGCGGGTTTGCAATTGCTGCGCTCGGACACGCGTATCGACCTGCTGATCACCGATGTCGGACTGCCTGGCGGGTTGGATGGCAGAAAGATGGTCGACGTTGCAAGGGGGATCAGGCCGCGGCTGCCAGTGCTGTTCATCACTGGCTATGCACCGCCCACCCCTGAGCAGCAGACCTGGCCCACCCATGGCGGGATGGTACTGAGCAAGCCATTCGATCATGACACGTTGGTCGGGGCCTTGAGCACCCTGATGCACGCGTGAAGCCGGGCTCGGCCCGCTAACCGCGGGCCAGGCCACAGACAGCGTGGAATGCCCTTAAATCGGTACCTCGGGAGCCAGCGTACCCGCCGCCGCACCAGGCACCAGAATCACCTTGCGGCAGTCATCCTTTTTCTGGTCGAACATCTTGTAGCCCATCGCCGCTTCCTCAAGCGCCAATCGATGCGTCACGATCAATTCAGGTTGCAGCCGGCCAGCCTCGATATGCTCGAGTAATTCTGGCAAGAACTTCTGAACGTGGGTCTGACCCATCTTGAACGTCAGGCCCTTGTCGAACGCGTCGCCGAACAGGAAGCCATGGATGAACCCGGCGTACACACCAGGGACGCTTACCACGCCGCCGCGCCGTACGGCAGCAATGCATTGACGCAGCGCCTTGCCGCTGCTGCCTTCGATCTTCAGGGCTGTCATGACGGTTTCGGTGGTGCTGCCCTTGGCCTCGAAGCCTACTGCATCGATGACGGCATCAACGCCGCGCATGCCCGGGGTTAGCCGAATGATGCTGTCGGCAGGGTCATCGTCCTGCTCGAAATTAATCGGTACTACCCCATAAGCGTCGCGGGCAAACGTCAGGCGGTAGTCGTTGTCGTCGACCAGGAAAATGGTGTGAGCGCCCAGCATGCGAGCGCAGGCTGCGCTCAACAAGCCGACGGGGCCCGCACCGTAGATGGCTACTGTCGAACCCTGGCCCACTTGCGCGTTGGTCACTGCCTGCCAAGCGGTGGGCAGAATATCCGACAGGAACAGCACCTTGTCGTCTGACAGCGAAGTGGGCACCTTGAAGGGGCCTACGTTGGCCTTAGGTACCCGTACATAGTCCGCCTGACCGCCCGGGATCCCACCATACAAATGGCTGTAGCCGAACAGCGCTGCACCTGGTGGAATGATTTTCTTGTTGATGATGGCGCCGCGGCCTGTGTTAGTCGTCTCGCAGGCGGCAAACAAGTCGTGCTGGCAGAAGAAGCAGCTGCCGCAAGCGATCACGAAGGGAATCACGACGCGGTCACCAACTTGCACATTGGTCACCCCGCGGCCGACATCCTCGACGACGCCCATGAACTCGTGGCCAAAAATATCACCCTGTTCGGTTTGTGGAATCTTGCCGTGATACAGGTGCAGGTCAGATCCGCAGATGGCAGTGGCGGTAACCCTCAGAATGATGTCGTCAGCGTCTTGCAGGATAGGGTCCGGAACCGTGTCGACTCTTACATCCTGTGCGCCGTGGTACGTCAATGCTCTCATGGTTCAACTCCTGCGAAGGCGAGTGTGTTATGCAGGGGAAACCACAGGACAAACAAAAGTTCAGGTCAAAAGCTCGGCGGGCATGCGGACACGCGCATACCCGTGCCGTCGTGCTCAGTCTGCCAGTAACGGTAGGCGTATCGTGAAAGTGGTACCGAGCGCCGCATCCGAAGCGACGGTGACATCGCCGCCATGGGCCAAAGCGATTTCGCTGACGATGAACAGCCCTAACCCGACAGAGCGCACCGAGTCGGCACGGTCCGTGCCCCGAGTCATAGGTGCAAACAAGGATGTAAGCAAGGTATCAGGAATGCAGGGGCCATGGTTGTGCACGCTGATGACGGCGCCATGCTCATGAAGATCAGTGGTAACGGTGACGGGATGGGTGAGGTCACCATAGGCCACACTGTTGGCCACCAGATTGCCAATCATTTGTTGCACGCGGTCTGGGTCCAGCGCACGTTGACCCTTGCCTTTGCATAGGTGACGAATGCGCGCCTGGGCGAAGGCGACTCTCAATTCGTTGACGCTTTGATCGACCGTCGAGCACAGGTCTATCGGTTGACGGCAGATGGTGATGCCTTGGCCAATCCTGACCGAGGCAAAGTCGAGCAGATCAGCGATCATGCGCCTGGCGCGCTCCGAAGAATGGCTGATACTGCCCAGCAGACGCCGTTCCTTGTCCCTGTGCTCACCGCGTTCGAGCAACTGCGTCGCCATCTTGATCGCAGTCAGCGGGTTTTTCAGGTCATGACTGGCGATGGCGACCATCTGTTCGGCAAAGGCTGCGCGTCGCTGGGCGCTCTGGTAGGCGTCGGCCAGCTCGGCCTTGGCCTGCTGCAACGCAGCCTCGGCCTCAGTGGTCTGCGCCAGCAATTGCTCGGCGCGGCGCCGGGCGGTGAGCAATTCACGCTCGTAGCGATCCCGCTCGATGGTGCCGAACAGCGCCAGCTCGTGGAACACGCCGTGGGCATATTGACGGCGCACGCCATTGAGCAACATGGTGATGACGTGACCGGTGCGGTGCCGTACTTCGAGCTTAACCTCGGCGACCGAACCCTGCATTCTCATCAGCGGCGCCCAATGGGTCTGGTGGAAAATTCGTCCGCCCATGGTCAACAGCTCCTGAAAACTGCACTGCGTCAGGTCCTCGGGCGCGTAGCCCAACCACTTGCAGAAGGTCTGGTTTGCCCTCACGATCACGCCCGTCTCGGTGGTGACCACCAGGCCGCAGGGTGCCCCTTCGAACAACGCGTCGACAGCCGGTATCTCACCCGCGCCGGTCATGGCCCCGGTGCCCAGGGTTGCAGGAAGGCGTCCATGGCCTGGGAGCAGGCTGTAGGGGCACTCATGTGCGGGCAATGGCCGATGTTGTCGATCAGGCACAGCGTGCTGTTGGGCAGCACGGCATGGAGGTACTGGCCCACGGAAACTGGCGCGATAAGATCGTCGATGGACTGAAGAATCAACACGGGCGTAGGCAGGCCCTGCACATCCAGCCGGTTGTCAGACAGGAACGTGACACGCGCGAACTGCCGAGCGATGTCTGGATCGGTGCGGCAGAAACTGTTGGTCAGCTCCTCGCTCAGCATAGGCTGGCCCGGCGCGCCCATGATCACCGGCGCCATGGTACTCGACCAGCCCAGGTAGTTGCTGTCCAGTGTTTCGAGCAGTTCGTGGATATCCTCCTGCTTGAAACCGCCGATGTAGTCGCCGTCGTCGATATAGCATGGCGATGGGCCGACCATCACATGAGCTGCAATGCGACCAGGTTGCTGTCGATCCGCCAGTGCACCAATCATGGCGCTGACCGAATGACCGACCAGAATCACGGCGCCTTGGCCGTATTCTGTGATTATCTCGTTCAGATCCGCTGCATAACCCGCCAAGGAGTCGTACCGGACGCGATCGTACGCCGATAAGTCCGATTGCCCAGCACCAACCAAGTCGTAGGTCACGATGCGAAAGCGCGCTTGAAAATGCGGCAACAGGTACTTCCACATCGATTGATCGCAGCCAAAACCGTGGGAAAAGATCAACGTGACAGGGCCAGCACCGGTGATGCGCACGTGGTTACGCGTAGATAAGGTCATGGCTTTCCAAGAGGGTGTGCAGCATCCGTGGCAGGGTGGGTGGGGCATGGCTTGGGCAACGTTGGCTGTTGAATCTACCGCTTACAAGCAAGCGTAGGCCGGAGATGACGAATCGACATTGGCCATCGAACAATAGTTTCGTAAGCAGCCGCTATTGGCGGAGCAATTTACCGCTTGGCGTTGTCAAGAAGTGACGAGTTGCACCATTGCCCAACCAGGAGAGTCACGTGACGGAAAAGAAGGCCCGCGTCAGCAATCAGGCGACCGGAGACATATCCAACCTGCCGCACGACATGTTCTTCGCTGCCGTGCAAACGACGCGCATGCCCATGATCGTGACCGATCCCAGCCGCGACGACAATCCTATCATCTTTGCCAACCGCGCGTTTCTGGAAATGACCGGTTATGAATCCGGTGAGATCATGGGGCGAAATTGCCGCTTCCTGCAGGGCCCCGAGACTGAGCGGTCGGTGGTCGACGCTATCCGTGAGGCGATCGAGAAGCGCGTGGATATCGCCACCGAAGTGCTCAATTACCGCAAGGACGGCTCCAGTTTCTGGAATGCGCTGTTCATCTCGCCGATTTTCAACGAGCGTGGCGACCTGATCTACTTCTTCGCCTCGCAGTTGGACGTCAGCCGTCGGCGCGATGCCGAGGATGCATTGCGTCAGGCGCAGAAGATGGAAGCTCTGGGTCAGTTGACGGGCGGCATTGCTCACGACTTCAACAACTTGCTGCAAGTGATGGGCGGTTACATGGGGCTGGTGGCCAGCGAGACCGACAAGGCGCAGCCGGACCTGAGCCGCATTCGCCGAAGCGTCGGGCATGCGCAAACGGCGGTCGATCGTGCCAGTACCCTCACCAAGCAGTTGCTGGCCTTTGCCCGCAAGCAGAAACTGCACGGCCGCGTGCTCAACCTCAATCATCTGCTCGATGACGTGAGCCCTATCATCGAGCGCACCTTCGGCGCCCAGGTGACGGTCGAATACGACTTGGAAGAGCACTTGCGCAACTGTCGCATCGACCCGACCCAGGCCGAAGTGGCACTGCTGAACATCTTCATGAACGCTCGCGACGCTCTGATCGGTCGCAAGCGCCCCCACGTATTCATCGAAACGCGAAACGTGCACGTAAGCGACATCAATCTGTCCTTCGACGGCCTATTGCCGGGCAGTTACGTGAGCATTTCCATTACCGACAACGGCATCGGCATGCCTGCGAGCATTCGTGATCGCGTCATGGACCCTTTCTTCACGACCAAGGAGGAGGGCAAGGGCTCGGGGCTGGGTCTGTCCATGGTGTATGGCTTCGCGCGTCAGTCCGGCGGCGCTGCCAGGATCTACACCGAAGAGGGTGAGGGGACCACGCTGCGCTTGTATTTCCCGGTGGACGAAGCCAGCCCGATTCAGGAAAAGCCCGTGAAGCTGGTCGAGCGCAGTTCCGGTACCGAGAGGATTCTTATCGTCGAAGACCGTCCAGACGTTGCGGAGCTGGCCAAGATGGTGCTGGAAAACTATGGCTACGACGCCGACATGGTGCTCAACGCACGCGAAGCGCTGAAGCTTATCGAAGCGGGTGAGCGCTATGACTTGTTGTTCACCGACTTGATCATGCCCGGTGGCATGAATGGGGTGATGCTGGCGCGCGAGGTGCGTCGCCTGCAGCCGCAGATCAAGGTGCTGCTCACCACCGGCTACGCGGAGAACTCGATCGAACGCACCGACATCGGTGGCTCTGAATTCGATGTGATCTCCAAGCCCTGCCAGCCCCATGATCTGGCACGGCGCGTGCGACAGGTACTGGATGGCCATACGGGTATCGTGTGAGGCCGGCTCGCTCGATTACCAACCGGAGTGAACCATCGGTCACTCCTTGGGTTCGATTGAAAAAGCGAGCACCAGGGAGACCGGCATGACGGCATTCATTGAGCAGCCTTCTACTGACCTGATGTACTTGGAGGCAATCAACCGTTGGTTTTCTACCTTCGATGATGACGTGGCACGCTGCGCCTGCCCCCGTGCCTCCCACCAGGAACTGCTGCGTCAGGCGGACGAGATGAAGCGGCTCGGGCTGATCGCTAGGCAGCAGTGGCGGGACCTTCGACAACTGGCTGACCAATCGTTGCAGCAGGCACTGGAAGGCGCCCGCTGAAACGGCTCGACCGCAATCCATGCACACTCACTTCCAAGGATCGGTAGCATGCGGTCGATCCGAACTGGCTGAACCTGGATCAAGCCGCAGGCTGAGCGCGAAGCGAAGCTGAACGCGCGAGCTGATCACTGATCACGCCGATGAAATGATCCAGGGTCCAGGGCTTGGGCAGGAATATAGCGCCAGAGGGGAGGGCACAGCTTGACGGGTCGTGATAACCACTCATGACCACGATGCGAGTGTCAGGCTGCGACTGGCCCACCTGGTAGGCCAGCTCCAGTCCGTTCACCGCACCAGGGGTGCGGACATCGGTGAGGAGCATCGAAAATGCCGAGCGCGAGGTTATTTCCAGGCCTTCCTGTGCTGTTTCCACGCTGGTTACCGCTGCGCCCAGGTCCTCAAGGGCAATGGCGATCAGCTCACGGATGATAGGTTCGTCCTCAACCAGCAGAACGGTCGGACAGCTTGGGAATTCGCACGTTTTCATGGCAATACTCTGGCTCTGCGCACGCTGAATAAAGGGAACATCCGATGTAGACTTGCAGCCAGAGGTGCAAGCGATAGCTGTGCGCTACCGTTGTGACCTCGGGCTGTAGCAAAAAATTCCTTTGCGTAGCGTTTGCTGCTTTGCGATGCACAAACCAATGCTCAGGCGCCGGGTTCCTGGGCTAACCGTTTAAGCAATGCCTTGGCAGTTGCTGCTGAGGATGCCGGGTTCTGACCTGTTATCAGATGCCCATCCTCGACCACATGGCTCGCCCAGTCTTCGGCCTTGGCATAGTGTGCGCCATGGCCCCGCAGCATGTCCTCCACCAGAAACGGGACGACGTCGGTCAGACCCACGGCTTGCTCTTCACTGTTGGTGAAGCCCGTGACTTTTTTGCCCTTGACGACAGGGTGACCGTCAGGCGCCTTGACGTTTTTCAACACGCCCGGTGCATGGCATACCGCTGCGATGGGCTTGTTGGCGGCATAAAAGGCCTGCAGCAGAACGATCGAGTCCTGGCTTTCGGCCAGATCCCACAGTGGGCCGTGGCCGCCTGAATAAAAAACGGCGTCGAAATCATAAGGGTCGACTTCGCCAAGGGGGACGGTATCGGCCAGGGCAGCCTGGCCCTCGGTGTCTTTGGCGAAGCGTTGAGTGGCCTCGGTATGTGCATCGTCTTCGTCACTTTTCGGGTCCAGCGGCGGCTGCCCGCCCTTGGGCGAAGCGAGCGTGACGTCGGCGCCGGCATCCACGAATGCGTAATAAGGTGCCGCGAACTCTTCCAGCCAGAACCCGGTTTTCTTGCCGGTGTCACCCAGTTGGTCGTGGGACGTCAACACCATCAGGATCTTCTTCATGCAGGTTTGTCCTCCAGCTCAGGTTGTGCAGGGCCGCTGCCCTGATAAGGGTGGGAGTGCGGTAAACGGTGAGTGTTCCATGGACGTGAGCGTAAGGCATTGAAAAAATGCCGCAGCTCAATGGGGCGCAGGGCAGGGCAGGGCAGGGCGTGGCGTGGAGAGGAGCGCGGTGCCACGCGGTGGTCACAAAGCTGTAACACAGCTGATGCAAAGTGTGCCGGCCATCACACGGAGCGCTTTCAATGATACGCCTGATGAAGTCTGCTGCACTCGCCGTTGCGGTCTCCCTTTGCGCCACATCGGCTTCGATCGCCGCAGAAAACATTCGCCTGACCGGTTCCGGGGCCAGCTTCCCCGCACCCATCTACCTGACCTGGTTCAAGGACTTCAGCAAGAAGTCCGACGGCGTGACCGTCGACTACCAGTCCAAGGGCAGCGGCGCCGGGGTGCAGGATTTTCTGAACAGGACCGTGGACTTTGCCGCCAGCGACTCGGCCATGAGCGAAGCTGACATGGCCAAGGTGGGCGAGGGCGTACAACTGCTGCCCATGACCGCCGGCGAGATCGTGCTGGCCTACAACCTGCCTGGCAACCCGAAAGGGCTCAAGCTGCCGCGCGAGGTGTACTCCAATATTTTCCTTGGCAACATCACCCGCTGGAACGACCCGCAGATCGCGGCCGCCAACCCGGAGCTCAAGCTGCCCGATACCCCCATCACCGTCGTGGTGCGTGCCGACTCCAGTGGCACGACAGCGGTGTTCACCAAGCACCTCTCGGCTATCAATGCCGACTTCAAGCAAAAGCTGGGTGAGGGCAACACGGTCAACTGGCCGGCTACCGACAAGTTCATCAAGTCACCTAAAAACGATGGTGTGACCGCCACCGTACGCCAGACCCCAGGCGCCATTGGCTACATTGAGTACGGTTTTGCCAAGTTGGCCAAGGTGGACTTCGCCCAACTGCAGAACAAGGCCGGGCAGTACGTGGTGCCCAATGCCGAAAGTGGCGCCGAGGCCCTGGCCGCCGTGAACATGCCGGAAAACCTGGTGGCCTGGCTGCCTGATCCGGACGGCGCCAAGTCCTATCCCATTACCTCCTACACCTGGATGATCTTCCGCAAGGACAATGGCAACCCCGCCAAGGCCAAGGCCATGCGCGACATGGTCGAGTACAGCCTGACCGAAGGGCAGAAGATCGCCGACTCGATGGGCTACATCCCGCTGCCGCCTTCGGTGGTCGAGCAAGTGCGCAAAGCCTCCGCCAACATCAAGTGATACCGGCGTCCCCGGCGTGCGCCTGATACGCCGGGGTGTCAGCACCCTGTCCCGGAACCTGCCAATGAACACACCCTTCGACCTACCGGATAACCCCGACTCCGCCTGCCGGCCGCCGTCTGCCAGGGACGTGCTGGTGGACCGCACCTTCCGGGCGCTGGCCCGCATTGGGGTTGTGCTGGTCCTGGCACTGGTCTTCGCACTGGTTTACGAGGTAGGCCGCAAGGCTTTGCCCGGCATCGAGAAGCATGGCTTCGACGTGCTGCTGGGCAGTGTCTGGGACGTCAACCAAGGCCAGTACGGCATTCTTCCTGCCATCTGGGGCACGCTGTACAGCGCATTCATCGCCTTGCTGATCGCCGGTTTCTTCGGCGTCAGCATGGCCATCTTCCTGACCCAGGATTTTCTGCCGGCCAGACTCGCGGCGGTGTTTCGCACCATCGTCGAGCTGCTGGCCGCCATCCCCAGCGTGGTGTACGGGCTGTGGGGCATCTATGTGGTGATTCCGGCCATACGGCCACTGACCACCTGGCTCAACAGCGAGCTGGGCTGGATCCCGTTCTTCGGCACGTCCCTGAGCGGGCCGGGGTTGCTGCCTGCAGCCTTGGTGCTGGCGATCATGATTCTGCCGACCATCGCCGCGGTCTCCCAGGACGCGTTGACCAGTGTGCCGATGAAAACCAAGCAAGCCGCCTATGGCATGGGCACGACGCACTGGGAGGCGATTCTCAAAGTCATGGTGCCCTCGGCTGCGACCGGCATCTTTGGCTCGCTGGTGCTGGGCCTGGGCCGCGCCCTGGGCGAGACCATGGCACTGGCCATGCTGGTGGGCAACGCCAACACCCTCTCTGTGTCACTGTTCGCGCCGGCCAATACCCTGGCAGCGTTGCTGGCCCTGAACTTCCCCGAAGCCGGACCAAACGAGGTGGAAGTGCTGATGTACGCCGCCCTGGTGCTGATGTTCATCACGCTGCTGGTGAACGTGCTGGGCTCGATGATCATGCTCTACGCGCAACGAGGTAACCGCTGATGACCGATCTCTCTACACCAGTGGCCGCGCTGCCAAGCCTGCAGCGCAAGCTCGAGGGCCGGGCGCTGCGCAGCGTACTGCTGACCACACTGGCCTGGCTCGCCGCCCTGGTGGCCAGCGTGCCGCTGATTTCGGTGCTGTACATGCTCATCACCCGTGGTGGCGCACGGCTGAACCTGGAAGTGTTCACCGAGCTGCCGCCAACCGGCTTCGAAATGGGCGGCGGCTTCGGCAACGCCATGGTCGGTACCCTGGTCATGGTCGGCATTGCAGCGGCCATCGCTGTGCCGGTGGGCATCCTGGCGGCCGTGTTTTTGGCCGAGCTCGGGCCTGACAGCAAGCTGGCCAACGCCGCACGCTTCGCCGCCAGGATGCTGACCGGCTTGCCGTCCATCCTGGCTGGCGTGTTTGCCTATGCGCTGGTGGTGATGACCACTGGGACCTACTCGGCGCCGGCGGGCGGCGTGGCGCTGGCCGTTTTGATGCTACCAATCGTGGTCCTGACCGCCGAGGAAGCCATGAAGATGGTGCCCAAGATCATGAAGGACGCCGCCTACGGCATGGGCTGCACCCAGGCCCAGGTGATCTGGAAGATCGTGCTGCCCACCGGCCTGCCCGCCATCCTGACCGGCGTCATGCTGGCCGTGGCCCGGGCGGCGGGTGAAACGGCGCCGCTGCTGTTCACCGCGTTGTTCAGCAACTACTGGATCTACCACGATGGCAGCCTGGCGGTGATGAACCCCACCGCTTCGCTGGCGGTGCTGATCTACAACTTCTCCGGCATGCCGTTCGACAACCAGTTGGAGCTCGCCTGGGCGGCGTCGCTGGTTTTGGTAATGATCGTGCTGGTCATCAACATCCTGAGCCGTGTATTCGGCAAGCCCAAGTACTGATAAGGGAGCATTCGACGTGAACGTATCCACCGCCCAAAGAGTCGCTCCCCTGGCCAGCGAAACCCCCATCGTCATGGATTGCAAGCTGGACAAGATCTTCTACGGCAACTTCATGGCCGTGCGCGACAGCCACGTGCCGATCCGCAAGAACGAGATCACCGGTTTCATCGGCCCGTCCGGTTGTGGCAAAAGCACCGTGCTGCGCAGCCTCAACCGCATGAACGACCTGGTCAAGGGCTTTCGCTTCGAAGGGCATGTGCACTTTCTGGGGCAGGACGTCTACGGCAAGGGGGTCGATCCAGTCGTGGTCCGCCGCTACATCGGCATGGTGTTCCAGCAGCCCAACCCGTTCTCGATGAGCATTTTCGACAACGTGGCCTTCGGCCTTCGGCTGAACCGCTACAAGGGCGATATCGGTGACCGGGTCAAGCATGCCTTGCAAGGCGCTGCGTTGTGGGATGAAGTGAAAGACAAGCTCAAGGTCAGTGGCCTGTCCCTGTCCGGTGGCCAGCAGCAGCGCTTGTGTATTGCCCGGGCCATCGCCACCGAACCCGAGGTGCTGTTGCTCGATGAACCCTGTTCGGCGCTTGACCCGATTGCGACCCGGCGGGTGGAGGAGCTGATGGTGGAGTTGAAAAAGGACTACACCATTGCGCTGGTGACCCACAACATGCAGCAGGCCATTCGCGTGGCTGACACCACGGCGTTCTTTTCGGTCGACATTTCCCAAGGCACGCGCACGGGCTACCTGGTAGAGATGGGGCCCACCACCCAGATATTCCAGGACCCTCGTGAACAGCTGACTGCCGACTACATCAGTGGCAAGTTCAGCTGAGCCTCGCTTGAGAACGCCCGCGCGCCAGTGCCAGGACGGCCAAGGCCCGCGGTGGTCTTTACCCCAATACCGCAATCAGGGATAACCGATGCCAGCGACGCCCCGCCTGGATCTCAACGCCGTCGAGCACGCCCTGCGCCAAGTGCAGGCGCATTTCGCCGAGCTCAGCCGCCACTTCACCGAACCTCGCGACCCGTTCACCGACGAGGTGCTGTGCAACGTGCTGGAGGGCTACGCGTTGGTCGATCACTACGTGGCGCGCGGTATCGACCTGTTTCACCTGCAGCAGGTGAACCTGATGCTGGAAATCAACGCCACGGTGCTCTGTGGCACCGACGCCGCCCGCCGCCAGGAGTTCGCTGCGCACCTGGCGGCTACCGAAACCCATTTTTTCAACAACGTCGAAGGCGGCATCAAGGACTTGTACAACTGGTACTGCGGTTATGGCAGCGATTCGATATGGAAGCGCGCAGCTGGCGTGTACGTGCGCATCCTCAGCAAGCCGCAGCTGTTCATCGAAGGCAACAACCGTACCGGCTCGCTGATCGTCAGTTATCTGCTGATGCGCGCAGGCTTGCCGCCATTCGTACTGTCGCTCGAGAACGCCGAAGGCTACTTCAATCCCTCGTCAGTCATCCGCAACTCGGCCAAGCATGGCGTCAAGGCGCTGTACGAGCTGCCCAAGATCAAGAAAAAGTACGCCGCCTTCCTGGAAGCCCATGCCCCGGCGCCCGAGACGTTTTTCCTGCCAACCCCCCTGCGCGAGAGGAGCCTTCGATGAGTCGCGGATTAGCCTGGCAGCGCTGCCGAGCGGTGCTCGAAAGCACTGTACGTCAAGCGCGAGTGCGCATCTCGTTCGACATCGACGATACCTTGGCCTGCCTGCCCGAGCACGCCGAAGCCGAGCCAGACCGGCTGCCGAGCTTCGTCCACCGCTGGTTGGGCGAGCCACTGCGCAGCGGTACCCGGGAATTGATCAGCGACCTGCGCCGCCAGGGTTGCAGCGTGTGGATCTACACATCGTCCGGACGCACGCCGGCCTACATCCGCCGATGGTTGCTGCTGTACGGTATCCGCGTCGATGGCGTGGTCAACAGCGACCGCCACCAGCACATGCTGGGCCAGCGGGGGCTGGTCAACTCGCCCTCCAAGCTGCCCTCGGCGTTTGACATCGACCTGCATGTGGACGACTCCGAAGGTGTACGGCTCGAGGGGCTCGAGCATGGTTTTCGCGTGGTAGTGGTCTGCCCCAAAGACGACCAATGGACGCAGAAGGTCAAGCAGGCGGCTACCGATGTTCAGGCCACGCTGGCCTGGCAGCAACCTCATCGCTTTACCACAGCACGTGCGCAGCGGGGATCGATGCTCGCTTCCTGACCCGCCAGAGGCCAGGCAGGCCCTGTCTGGTCAGCTGTCCCGTTCATACGCTCGGCCACTTTCGTGCCGATCTTCGGTGTCCATCATTGATGCGTAAGCCCTAGGTCGCACGACCCGGCCTAGCCCGTAGTGGTCCCAAACCACCGGGCCTTGCACGCCCTTCGCAAGCAGGCTCGATGCTGCGCCAAAGCAGCGTTTCTGACCGCTACCCACCTTTCGATAATCGCCTCCGACCCTCTGTCCCCCGTTTGGAGCGCGCCATGCACAACAATAAAAACAAGTCTCTGCGGCCTCGTTACCTGGCAGTTGCCATCGCCAGCCTTGCGGCTGTCAGCCTGAGTTCCCTGGCGCAAGCCGAGATCATGCTGTACGACCAGAACCAGACCACCTTTTCCACCGACGGCTATATCAACGCGTTCTACGTCAACAGCAAGGTCGATCGTGAAGGTGAGCAGTTCGACCGCCGCCAGTCTCGGGTGAAGATGGGCTTTCTGCCCAATTACCTGGGGTTCAACATGGGCAAGCAGGTCAATGACCTGAAGCTCGGTGCCCGTGCCTCGTTCTGGGTCACCATCAACGACAGCGAAAGCACGGGTACCGACACGGCCATCGATGTCCGGCAGTTCTACGGTACCGTGGCCAACCCTGAATGGGGCGAGGTGCTCATCGGCAAGGACTTCGGGCTGTTCGCCCGCTCGAACATCCTGCTCGACGAGTTGCTCGCCGGTTACGGCCAGGTCAGTGACACGCTGGGCCTTGTCGATGGCGGTGGGGTATCGTTCGGCAACATCGGCAGCGGCTACCCGTACCCGTTCCCGACCTCGCAAATCACCTACCGTACCCCGGTCATGGAGGGCCTGCGTATCGCCGTGGGGATCATGGACCCGGTCGACACCAATGACAGCAGCCCCACGGGCAAGGCCTACCAGAAGAACCCCCGCACCGAGTCCGAGATCACGTACCAGTTCGACCTGGCAGGCGCACACATCTACAGCTGGCTAAACGGCAGCTACCAGACCTCCGACAACACTGACGACGCGGTGCGGTCTGTCACCTCAAAAGGGCTTGGCTATGGCGTGCAGGCCAAGCTGGGCGGGCTGTCCCTGACCGGGTCCGGCTTCCAGGCCAAGGGCATCAACCCGTTCTTCACCAACAATGCCGGCGAACCGGTGTTGCGCAACGTGGACAGCGACGGCTACCTGCTGCAAGCCTCTTACAAGGTCGGCAAGAACCGGGTTGCGCTTTCCTACGGCAAGACCAAGGACGACGGCAACGGCGCGGTAGGCAGCGGTGCCGATTATCAAACCCGCGGGGTGGCGCTGTTCCATGACATCAACGACAACCTCAAGCTGGTGGCCGAGTACAACCAGTTTTCCATTGAGGGCCATGAGACTCGCGAGCAGAACGAAGACACCGATACGTTTGCCGTGGGTGCGGTGCTGACGTGGTAGCGATGTGGCGTAGGCCCCGTGTTCAACGGGGCTTGCGTGGTATTCCAGACCTTCAGGGTCAGGCGCCTGATGGCGGTGCAGCGCTGCAGCCCGAATGATGCTTGCACGCACAACGCTGTTGACGCTCACTTGCCCGCCGGACGCTTCCCAGCCGTCAGGACAGCACCCAATGCATGCGGCAAGCAATTCAAACCAGCAGTTTAGTGCCGGTTTTTCAAAGTTCAGGCTGTTAGTCAGCATTTTATTGCCGGTTATTGACCCGGGGACTATTCTAATCAGCATTGCAGTACTGATTAGGAGATTGACATGCCGCTCAAGCTCGTCATTCAAGCTTTTTTTGAGGGCACATGGGCCGACGCGGCCACGCTTACGTTTGAGAACCCTGAGCGTGTTGCTGAGGGTGCGTGCCTGGTGGCCTATGACGACGACTACATCATCGCAAACTTTGATTGCATGGAAGATCGTTGCGAACGGGCGCTGAGCGTTGGCCTGCCCTTGAATTGGGATCACCACCGCGGGAAAGGCTATCCGGCATTTCTATACGACCTCATTCCTTCTGGCGCTGCCAAAGAGTCCCTTGAATCGCGTTACGCGCGATCCAAACCCGAAGGTATGGAAATGGGGCTGTACCTTTTGGAGCGTTTCACGCCGGCCCCCGTCGGGCATCTGCGTATCAAGGAGTCGGTAGAGGATCTCCAGCCGGGTCGACAAGAGGCATTCGCGCGCCTTGAAGTCGTGAACAGGACGCATGAGTTTCTGGAGTACGCCTTTGAAACCGGTGCGGCGTTGGGTGGCGCTACCGGTGCCAACGGGCAAGCCCCCAAACTGCTTATGACCCAAGCCCACGACGGTGCGCTATACGCTGATGCAATGCTTGCCGATAACCAAGCGCGTCAACACTGGCTGATCAAGTTCGCGCGCAATAAAGGGAGTGAGCGCGATAACGATATCCTGCGCACCGAGTTCCATTACTACAACGCGGTGGCGGCCCTGGGACTTGATACGGTTCCCACTGAGGGCTTGATGCTCGAGGAGGCAGTCAAGCCCAGCCTGTGGATGCCGCGCTTTGATCGCCGAGTCGTGAATGGCGTAGTGGAGCGGGTGCCACTGGAGTCGGTGTATTCAACCTGCGGCATTACCGGTTATGGGCAGGTGATGGCCCATGCTGAAGTCGTTCACCGATTGGTGGAGCTGTGGACCCACAACGGCCAGCAGGATGAGATAGAGGACTTGGTGTTCGAGTACGTACGGCGCGATCTGCTCAATCGCATTCTGGGCAATACCGATAACCACGGACGAAACATCTCCATCATCCGTGAAAATGGAAAGTTTCGTTTGGCCCCGATCTATGACCTTGCGCCAATGATCCTTGACGAAGAGGGCGTCACACGGACGACGAAGTGGGTGGCCGAGCGCAAGGGTTCCTCCAACTGGAGGGACAATTGCGCTGAACTGGCCGGTTACACCGATCCCGATGTGCTGCTGCAACGGTTGATGAATGCGGCTGATGGCTTCAGGGCGTTGCCCGATCTGCTGACGGGTGTCCCCGAGTCGGTACGCAATGCAGCCTCTTTGCCGGTCAATGACCTGGACAAGCGACTCGCACAGTGGGGGTTGAGATGAAAAAATTACAGCCCGAACAGCGTGCTCAGCTTGTGGAGGAGATCGCCCAGCGCAACGCCTTGGGGCTTGATTCGATCGGAGCATCCATCCGCCGCTTGCGGCTCGAAGTCACCGGTCTGGATCAAGAGACCTTTGCAACGATGTGCAAGATGTCCACGAAAAGCTTGTATGAACTCGAAAGTGGGAAATCCAACCCCAAACTCGGCACCCTGGAGGCTGTGCTGCGTCTTTTTGGGCTGCGGATGGGTATTGTGCTCAATCCCCGGGGGGGAATTAACCCGGTGTCGTTGACCGATACACCCGCCCAGGCTGAACCGAAACGAGGAAGAAGCCCTGCGGCAGCTAAGGCAAAACGGGGAGGATCCAAGCAGGAAACGCCCAAATTGCCGTCACGCGACGACGGACAGTGAAAGGGCGGTAGCTGAGCGTGCGAGAGGCGCGCTGACGACCGCCTGGATGATCTTGCGATGGTGCGGGGATCGTTTCGCCAGTGCATGGAGGCTCGGGCAGTGCTGCTACCGGACGTTCTGGGCCACCCAGGGCATTCGCCTCCTCCAGCAATAGCGTGCGTCAGTAGCTCACCACTACGCCCATCGACGCGTGCACCCGCTACGCAAGTAGCATTCGAACCCTGGCCCATGCTTCGTACACTCACCGCTCAGCCAGCCCTTGCCGGAGACCCCGATGCAGCAGGCACATAACGAGGGCGTGGTCAGCGCCATGTCCCAGGCCAGCGATGCACGCGTGGCGGCTCAGGAACTGGCGCGGCAACTGCTGCATCCGCACTTGGGCTTCGTGCTGTTCTTCTGCACCGCCGAGTACGACCTGCAGGCCTTGGGCCAGGCCCTTGAACAAGGCTTTGGCGGCATCCCGCTGGTCGGGTGCACCAGTGCGGGGGAAATCACGCCGCTGGGTTATGGGCGCAGTTGCGTGACGGCCGTAGGTTTTGATCACCGGCATTTTTCCATCGCCACCGAACTGATCGACGAAATGGAGCGTTTCAGCCTGATCGACGCCCAGCAGATGGTCGAGCGGTTGGTCGGCAGCTGTCGCGGCAACGCCTTGGCCCAGATCAAAGGACACAGCTTCGCCTTGACCTTGCTCGATGGCTTGTCCAGCCGTGAAGAGACGGTGCTGGCGGCCCTGAGCGCAGCGTTGGGCGATATCCCGCATTTTGGCGGCTCGGCCGGGGACGACAACTACCTGACACGGACCCACGTCTTCTATGGCGGGGCGTTTCACCACGGTGCTGCCGTGGTGGTGCTGGTCAATACCTGGCTGGACTTCGAAGTGTTCACCACCCACCACCTTGAGCCACGGCAGGAAAAACTGGTGGTCACCGGCGCCGACAGCGCCCAGCGACGGGTGTATGAGCTCAATGCCGAGCCTGCGGCCGAAGAATATGCACGCCATATCGGGGTGCCCGTCAGCGCCCTGGACCACAGGCTGTTTGCCGCACACCCGCTGGCCGTGCGCATGCACAACCGGTACTACGTGCGGGCCATCCAGCAGGTGCATGCCGATCTGAGCCTGAGCTTCTACTGTGCGGTAGAGAACGGCATTGTGCTCACGCCCATGACACCCGGCCCGTTGCTGCCGAACCTGCAGCAGCTGTTCGATGGCCTGCAGCAACGCCTGGGTCCGCTGATGCTCACCATCGGTTGCGACTGTTTTTTGCGCCGCTTGGAGCTGGAGACCCAGCAAGGCCTGGCGGCGGTGGGTGATTTTCTGCGCGAGCAGCGGGTGATGGGCTTCAACACCTATGGAGAACAGTTCAATGGTATGCACATCAACCAGACCTTCACCGGGGTTGCCATTGCCCGCAACCGAACCCGCCCCGGGCAATGACGTGCAGGCCGAACTGGCGCAGCTTCGCTATGAAAACCGCAAGCTGCAACGGATCAACGCCGCGCTGATCGAGCGCATCGAGTCGGGTGTCACGCGCGGCAGCGATCCCTATGCGGCCTTCCAGCATTCGGTGGTGCTGGCCGAGCAGGTGCGCGAGCGCACTGATGCGTTGAACCAGGCCATGGCCGAACTCAAGGCGGGCAACCAACTGCTCAGCGAAGCGCGTCTGCGCGCTGAAACCGCGCACCAGCACCTGATCGATGCCATCGAAAGCATTTCCGACGCGTTCATCCTGTTCGACCGAAACCTGCGCATGGTGCTGTGCAACAGCCGCTTCAAGGCTTTCTGGGAGAACCGCCGCGTGCGCATCATTCCCGGCATGCGCCTGGTCGACGTGCGCAAGCTGATGACCAGCAGCGGCCTGTTCAGCGAGGATCCGCGCGCCCCTGCCGACGAACATCTGTTGTACCGACAGCACAATGGCCGCTGGCTGCAGGTCAACGAGCGCCCCACCTGCGAGGGTGGCCGGGTGATCCTGTTCACCGACATCACCGAGGTCAAACTCAGCGAAACCCTGCGCAGGGAACAGGCGGTGGCGCAGAAATCGCACCTGTTGCAGCGGGCGGTGGACAACCTGTCCCAAGGCGTGGCCATGGTCAACGCGGACGGTGTCCTGGAGTTGTGGAACCGCCGGTTCCTGGAGCTGAGCGGGCTGGCCCCGGTCGCTGCGCACCGTCCCTTCGCCGACGTGATTGCCGACAGCGAGCTGCGTTTGCTCACGCCCGAAAGCCGCGACGACAACGGGCGTATGGTGCACGAGTGCGAGCAACGCCTGTTCGACGGGCGCATGCTGGAGATCCGCACGCATCCACTGCCCACTGGCGGATTCGTCAACACGTTTACCGATATCACCGAACGCTACCTGCATGCCGAGGCCCTCAGCGAAAGCGAGCGCTGGATCCGGCTGATCACTGACCATGTGCCGGCACTGATCGCCTACCTCAATGCCGACCTGGTGTATGAGTTCACCAACAAGGTCTATGAGCAATGGTATTGCTGGCCCAGTGGGCTGATGCTGGGCCAGAGCCTGCGCCAGGCCCATAGCGAGCAGCATTATCAGCGCCTTGAAGCCTATGTGGCGCGGGCGCTGGCAGGGGAGAGCGTCACGTTCGAATTTCCGGAAACCAACATCAACGGCCAGGAGCGCCACATGCTGCGCTCCTATGTGCCCAATCGGCTGGCCTCTGGCGAGGTGGTCGGTATCTTCGTGTTGATCCGTGACATCACCGAACGGCGCAACACCGCCCAGGCGCTGCACCAGGCTTATCAGCACCTGGAGCTGCGGGTCCGTGAGCGTACGGCCGAGTTGACCAGCCTCAACGAACAGTTGTTACGGGAGATCGAAGAACGGCGACGTGCCGAGGCGCGTTTGCGCGAGGCCAAGCACGAGGCTGACCAGGCCAACCTGTCCAAGACCAAGTTCCTTGCCGCGGTCAGCCATGACCTGCTGCAGCCACTGAACGCGGCGCGCTTGTTCACCAGCGCCTTGCTCGAGCGCCGCGATCCGCTGGCCAGTGCACAGCTGGTGCGTAATGTCAGTAACTCCCTGGAAGACGTCGAGAACCTGCTGGGAACGCTGGTGGACATCTCCAAGCTCGATGCCGGCGTCATCACAGCCGACGTGGCACCCTTCGCCCTGGCGGAACTGATGGACAACCTGGCGGCAGAGTATGCCCACGTCGCCCGCAGCGAAGGGCTGGCCCTGCACTTCGTAAGCTGCTCGGTCGTGGTGCGCAGCGATATCCAGCTGCTGGCGCGGATCCTGCGCAACTTGCTCAGCAACGCCATCCGCTATACCCCCAGCGGGCGCGTGGCGCTGGGCTGTCGCCGCCAGGCAGGTTGCGTGCGCATCGAGGTGTGGGATACCGGTATCGGCATTGCCGAGGAGCATCTGGAGGAAATGTTCCAGGAATTCAAGCGTGGCGCCGTGCAGCGGCCGGATCAGGATCGCGGCCTGGGCCTGGGGCTTGCCATCGTCGAGAAGATTGCCGGCATCCTCGGCCACCGTATTGCCGTGCGCTCCTGGCCCGGCAAGGGGTCAGTATTCGCCGTGGAAGTGCCGATGAGCACCGCCGTCCCGATTGCACGGCCCGAGCATGCCGTATGCCAGCCGATGCTCGAGTGCCTGCGTGGGGCCCGGGTGTGGGTGCTGGACAACGACGCTGCCATCTGTGCCGGCATGCGCACACTGCTCGAAGGCTGGGGCTGTTGCGTGACCACGGCACTGTCGGAGCAGGACCTGGCCCGTCAGGTGGAGAACTACCACGCCGATGCCGACCTGCTGATTGCCGACTATCACCTCGATGACGACTGCACTGGCGTCGACGCCGTGGCACGTATCAATGCCCGCCGTGCCCGGCCGCTGCCTGCGCTGATGATCACCGCCAACTACAGCAATGAACTCAAGCAACAGATCCGTGAGCGAGGCCATACGCTGATGCACAAGCCCGTACGGCCCATGAAACTCAAGACCGCCATGAGCCACTTGCTGGCCTCCCGGGCCCCTTGGGGGTCAGCGCCGTAGATAGTCAGCGAAGTCGATGTCGCCGGCGCTGAGGATGGCCTGCACCCGGTTGTGCACGTTCAGCTTGCGCAGGATGGCCGAGACGTGGGCCTTGACGGTGGTTTCGGCGATGTCCAAGGCATAAGCGATCTGTTTGTTCGATTCGCCCTTGGTCATGCGTTCGAGCACCAGCAACTGCTTGCGCGTCAGGGCCTGGAGCATTTCCGGCGGGAAGCTTGGGGCATCGCTCAGGCGGCGGCTGCTGCTTTTCTGCGCGCGGATGATATCCGGCGGCAGGTACACGTTGCCGTTGAGGATCTGCTCGATCGCCTCGATCATCTGCGCGCGCGGCGAGGACTTGGTGATGAAGCCCACCGCACCGTAGGTGATGGCTTGCAGCACCACCTGCTTCTCCTGCTCGGCCGAGACGATCACCACCGGGGTGGTAGGTGCCTCGTTGCGCAAGGTGATCAGCCCGTTCAGGCCATGCATGCCCGGCATGTTCAGGTCGAGCAGGATCAGGTCGAGGTCGTCATGGTCCTGGGTCAGCGTCAGCGCACTGTCCAGGTCGGCGGTTTCCATGATTTCACTGCCCTGAAACCCGTCACTGATGACGTTGTGGATCGCTTCGCGAAACAGCGGGTGATCGTCGGCAATCAAGATTTTGTACATGGCCTTTTCACCTTGTTCTTGTTTGAATAATTAAGCGCGCAGGGGCAAGCAAGCTGTCAGGGAAACGCTGCTGGCTGGGCCGTCTGCACGGGCAGGTCGGCCTGCTGCCAGGCGTCTAGCCCGTCGCGGTACCAGTAGAGGTTGGTGTAGCCCAGGTGTGCTGCGCGTTTTACCGCGTTCCAGCTCAACCAGCAATCGGACCGACAATAGAAGACGACAGGGTAATGAGGCTGCCCCCCTGTGGCCTGACGCAGGTGATGCTCGAAGTAACCTTGCCAGGCAGGGCTGAGCACGCCGTCGCCGGTGTTGGGCAGCCACAGGCTGCCAGGCAGGTTGGCGTGGGGCTCGTCTTCGATGAAGCGTTCATGCAGCCACTGGCGGCGGTAGACGTCGATCAGGACAGGGGCCGGATGCCCCCGCATCATCGATTGCAGCGCGGCAGTGTCTATCACCTTGCCACCTTCGACCTGCGGCGGGGTCGGGCTGCGGTACAGCGTGGCGCGGTAGCCATCTGGCGTGAACGTCGGTGGGGCGGCGGCCTGGGCATGGCCCAGCAGAAGGCTCAGCGAGGCGGCGGCCAGCAAGCACAGGGGCAGCCTTTGGAGGGCACGTGGCATGGTCTGTTCCTTCTTGTTATAAGCGCATTACATGCCAGTGCCACGGCTTTGTGAATGCGACCATAGACACCCTGGGCAGTACCAAAGTAGTAGAGGCGAGCCTCCCCTGCAGCGCACGGTCCACCGGGGCACCTCACCGTGGTTTGCGCAGGGCGGCGTGCTGCGGGTTGAAGGTGACGATAGCCAGCAGCGTGAACAGCATGCTCAGCGTCAGGCATACCGCCAGCGCCAGGAGGCTCAGCCGCTCGTAGAGCGCGAAGCGCACCAGCTCGACGGCGTGGGTGAACGGGTTGACCGCACACAGCCAGTAAAGCCACTGGCTGGCCTCCTGCATTTTCCAAAGCGGATAGAGCGCCGACGACAGAAAGAACAAGGGGAAGATCACGAAATTCATCACCCCGGCAAAATTCTCCAGTTGGCGGATGGCATTGGACAGCAACAGCCCCAGTGCGCTGAGCATGAACCCCACGAGCAGTACCGCGGGCAGGGCCAGCCCCAGGCCGCCGACCGGGGGCTGAATGCCGTAAAGCCAAGCGATGGCGATGAAGATGTACACCTGTAGCACAGAGATAAGCGACGTCGCCAAAAGCTTGCTGCACAACAGAAAGGCCCTGGGCAGCGGGCTGGTCAGCAGCACCCGCATACTGCCCATCTCCCGGTCGTAGACCATCGATAGCGAACCTTGCATGCCATTGAACAGCAGGATCATGCAGGCCAGGCCCGGCACGATGTAGACCTCGTAGGGAATGTAGCTGTCGTATGGCTCGATGATGGCGATGCCCAGTGCAGCACGAAACCCGGCAGCGAACACCACCAGCCACAACAAGGGGCGCACCAGTGCGCTGATCAGACGCGTGCGTTGGCGCACGAACCGCAGGGCTTCACGCATGAGGATGCCGCTAAAGCAGTACCAGTAGGCGTTCATCAGGCGGGCGCTCCAGCCGTGTTACACGTGTGATAGGCGAACGTACGGCCCAGATCGCCGCCGTGGGGCTGCATCATGGCCTCGGCAGGCCCATTTGCCACCACCCGACCCTGGTGCAGGATGACCAGGTCATCGGTCGCCTGCACTTCATCGAGTAGGTGAGTGGTCCACAGCACGCTCAAGCGCCGATCGCTGTGGCACAAGCTACGCACGTGCTGGTTGAGTGCTTGCCGGCTGGGCGGATCCAGGCCAACGCTGGCTTCGTCGAGTAGCAACAGGCGGGGCCCGTGCAGCAGTGCCCGGGCGATTTCGACGCGGCGCCTGTGCCCAACATTGAGTTCGCGCACGGGGTCACGGCGCCGCTCTCCCAGCCCTTGGCGGGCCAGTTCGGCGTCCACGCGGCGCTGGGCCTCCCGCCGGGGCATCCCATGCAGCGCTGCGTGATAGCGCAGGTTCTGTTCCACGCTAAGGTCCAGGTCCAGCGTGCTCTGCTGAAACACGACGCCCAGCTGCCCTAGCGCTGCCCGAGGCTGACGGCGCAGCGAATAACCCAAGACCTGGATATCGCCGTGCTGCACGTCATACAGGCAGGTCATCAAGGCAATCAAGGTCGACTTGCCGGCGCCGTTCGGCCCCAGCAAGGCGGTGAAGTGGCCGGGCGTCAGGCTGAAGGTCACGTCCCTGAGTGCCGCGCGCTGACCATAGGCGAAACTGACCCCATCAATGTGCAGCGCGTTCATGGCGTGACCACCACACCCCATGGATAGCGGCCGACCTTGATCGATTTGAGCACCTTGAGGCTGGCCACGTCGATCACCGACACGTCGCCGCTCACGCCATTGGTGGCCAGCAGTTGCTGCTGGTCTGGGGTGAAGGCCAGCTGCCAGACGCGACGCCCCACCAGCAGGTAGTCCAGCACTTCGAATGTCCTGGCATCGACCACCGCCACATGATTGGCCGGGCCCAGTGCCACGAACGCGTACTTGCCATCGGCGCTGAGCTTGATGCCCACTGGCTGGACTTTGTCAGGGTGCACGCCCTTGATGGCGAAGTTCAGGGTCTTGAGCACCTTACGCGAAGCCACGTCCAGGATGGTGACCGTGCCGCCGATTTCTGCCGACGCCCACAGGTGCTTGCCATCCTGGCTGAATTCCACGAAACGGGGGCGCTGGTCCACCGGGGTGCTGTCGGCCAAGGTCTGGGTCTGGGTGTCGATCCAGTGCAGCATGTTGGTGGTTTCGCTGGTGTTGACCGCCCATTTGCCATCCGGGCTCACGGCCATGCCCTCAGGTTCGATGCCCACATCCACCTGGGCCAGCACCGTGTCGCTAACGGTGTCGATGACCGTGACCAGGGCATCGTCTTCGTTTGACACGTACAACCAACGGTCGTTGGGATGCAGGGCGAATTGCTCGGGGTCTTTGCCTGACGGGAGTTCCTTGACGAGGGTGCGGCTGGCCACGTCCATCACCTGCACCCGATCCGAATCGCTGGCGCAGATGTACAGCAGCTTGTTGTCGTGCGACAGCAGCAGGCCGCGCGGGCGTTGGCCGACGGGCAGGGTGTCGGTCACCGTCAAGGTCTGCAGGTCGATCAGGCTCAGGGTGTTGTCCTTCTCGTTGGACACCCAGGCGGTGGCGGCCAGAGCAGGCTCGCCGGCCAGGGCCAGCACGACCGGCAGAAGACGGGCGCACAGCAGGCAGCGTGATGAGGGGCGGCGGCGCATGACAGGTTCCTTGTTATTGTGTGGGCGTGTCAGGGGTAAGTGCAGGTCACATCGGCCTTGTCGAATCCCAGGCTGTCCATCTCGTTGGAAGGGTGCAGGAAGCCTTCCTGCGGTGAGGTGCTGACCAGGGCTCTGGGCTGCACCAGGGGGATGGGTTGGCGCAGCTCGCCATTCCAGGGCCTGTAGCTGAGCTTGCGCCCCTTGAAACCGTCGAGTGGCAGTTGTTCGCTCACAAGCAGTTGCTGCAAGGCCCTGGGCTTGGCCTCGCGCAGCTTGCTGACGGCCGTGGCGATGCTGCGCACGGCCATCCACGCTGCGAAATCGCGGTCGTTCATCCAACGGCCGGCCTGCGCTTCGAAGCGTTTTTGCAATTGCGCGGCGCCAAACGTTTCTACGGTCTTGTGCCAGCCGGTGGGCGTCAGGCCCTGAGTGCCGGCGACCGGGCGTGGCAACCAGGTCTGGTAGGGCACGTATTCGCCGAAGTCGCCCCGTTCATCAGCCACCAGCACCACGTCGTATTCGCGCGCCTGAGTGAACAGCGGCATGTCGGCCTGGGCGCTGCGGCGCTGGTCGTTGTCGAACGTCCAGCGCTTCTCGGCCACTAGTTGCAGGCCAAAGCGCTTGGCCGCGCGGCGCAGCGCGGCGGCGTAGGCTTCATCGTCCGGGGTCTGCCCGACGATCAGCAACCCGCGCTGCCATTTGCGCAGCACCAGAAACTGCACCAGCGCATCGGCCAGCATCGCCCGCCCAGGCAGGGCGTGCAGCACATTGCCCAGGCACTGCACGCTGCGTATGGCGTCATCCGGGCTGCCGGCATTGAACAGCAGGCTGTCGGGCAGGGCCGCAGACAAGGCCCGCAGGCTGGCGACCGGCGCGTTGATGACGAACAACCGCACGCCGTCCCCATGCTGGGCCTGGGCGGCATGCAGCAGTTGCTCGGCGGAGTCGGCACGTGCGCTGACCAGCGCGAACTGCTGCTTGAGAAACCGCCCGGTGGTATTGCTGTCGGCAACGGCTAACTGTGCCCCTTGCAGGCCGGCATCGTTCGGTTCAGGCCAGATAGTGGACAACAGCGGGCCGCTGTCAGGGCGATAGCTCAGGTAGCCGATACGGATCTGCAAGGGGCTCACGGCCTGTGTGTCGGCCCTTTCGTTCTGAGCCCAGGCCGTCGGCGCAAGCAAGGTCAGCAGGCAAGTCAGGACAAGGTGGGCAGGCTGGCGCATATCGCACTCCACGGCAGATGGCGCCAGCATAGAAAGCCTGCCGGGGCCGGGGAATATGCAGAAAGTAGCGCCCAGCCGCTACCAAGGTAGTAGCGGGTGCGCTGGCGTGGCGCCCTAGGATGGCAGCAGTTGCCCTGGAGCCTGGTCATGCATGCTGTCAATCTGTCTGCCCTCTGGCGTATCAACCTGTGGGTCGCTGGCTGTTTCGCGGTGTTGACCCTGGCCTGCGCGGGGGTCGTGCTGCACCAGGCATCAGCCGATGTGAAGCGGGAGTTGCAGTCGGCCGAAGCGGTGATGGCGTACATGGCCCAAGCCGCCAGCCACGACCCGGCGAGCCTGCAACCTGTGCTGACCGAGCACCTGCGCCACGTGCGCGTGCATTGGCTGAACCCTGGCGAGCCTGAAAAAACGGCGGTGCCGTCCGAGGCCGGGCTCGATGGCTGGTTGGGCACGGTGCTGGCAGGCGAGCACTACGACAGCACCCGTATGCTGGTACTCGATGATGGCCGCCGCGTCGCGTTGAGCGTGGACGCACGCGATGAGGTCGATGAAGTCTGGGACTCGCTGCAACAGCTGCTGGCGGTATGTGCTGTCGCGTTGGCCATGAGCCTGCTGTCCATCAGTTGGGCCGTGCAGCGCGGGCTGCGCCTGCTGGCTGCGCTGCTGCGTGCATTGCGCCAGGTGTCGCAAGGGCAGTTGGACGTGCGTCTGCAAGTGACCGGTGGCCCGCAAGCGCGCCAATTGGCCGGGCACTTCAACCAGATGGCCGCGGCGATCGAGCAGGCCCAGGCCGACAACCAGCAACTGACTGGCGCTTTGCTGGCGGTCCAGGAGCAGGAACGCACGCGGCTGGCTCAGGCGCTGCACGACGACCTGGGCCAGTACGTGGCCGGCATCCGCGCCCAGGTGTGTCTGTTGCAATTGTGTGCCCACCAACCTGAGCAGGTGCGACAAACCACCCAGACGCTGGAGCGCAACTGTGCAGGCTTGCAGTTCGGTTTCCGAGCCTTGATACGGGACTTGTACCCGGTTGCGCTGCAGCACCTGCCCATGGCCGAAGCCCTCGACCAGTTGGTGAGCCAATGGCGTGCCAGCCAGGCCATCGAGTGTCATTTGCGGGTCGGGGCCCAGTTGCCGGCGCTGTCATCTACCCAACGCACGCATCTGTACCGGTTGTTGCAGGAAGCGCTGACCAACGTCGCTCGCCATGCCCACGCCCGTCAGGTGCGGATAAGCCTGCAACGGGGCGCCAACGGGCTGCGCCTTCTGGTTCGCGACGACGGCTGCGGCGCCAGCCAGCCTGGGCGGCCCGGGGTAGGTTTGCATTCAATGGCCGAGCGCGCCCGCAGCCTGGGCGGTGAACTGCGCATTCTCACCCGTCCCGGTGCCGGGTGGGCACTGGCCCTGACGATTCCCCTGGAGGTGTCATGAATATCGTGCTGGTCGACGACCACGCCGTGGTTCGCCAAGGCTACGCCAGCCTGCTGCGCGCCGTGTTGCCATCGATGCAGGTGCGTGAGGCTGCCAGCGGTGAAGAAGCCCTGGCTCGCGTGCAGGAGCAGGTACCGAATCTGGTGATCATGGACTTCGGCCTGCCCGGCATCAGTGGGCTGGAAACCACCCGACGCCTGCGCCAGCGCCTGCCGCAGTTGCGGGTGCTGTTCTTCAGCATGCATGACGAGCTGCCACTGGTACGCCAGGCGCTGGACGCCGGCGCGGCCGGCTATCTGACCAAGAGCTCGGCCCCGCAGGTTCTGGTCGAGGCCGTACAGCGCGTGCTTGCCGGATACGCGTACATCGAGCAGGGGCTGGCTACCCAACTGGCCTGCAGCTCGACGCACGATGCTTGTGATCCCAGGCTGCAACGCCTGACCCAGCGGGAGCTGGAAATCTTCGTGATGCTGGTTCGCGGCACACCGGCCCGGTCGATCGCCGAGCAGCTGTGTATCAGTGCAAAGACCGTCTCCAATCACCTGACCATGCTCAAGAGCAAACTGCAGGTCGGCTCCCATGCTGAACTGGTGCACGTGGGCATCGACCTGGGTCTGGTACGTGTAGCGGGTTAGCCGAGTGCTCGAAGTCAATGTTCCCAGGTGGCTGGGCAGCCGCTGCAGCCTTGCATGTTGGCGTCCTGGAAGTTGCCGTAGTGAAGGCGCGCGCCTTCCAGCTTGGCTTGTTCGAGGTTGCTCTGCCCAAGCTTGGCTTCTTGGAGGTTGGCATCGTTCAGATGCGCGCCGCGCAAGTCGGTCTTGTTCAGCCAGGCCATTTCCAGGTCGGCAGCCTGCAAGTTGGCCTGCTGCATCCTGGCGCCCGAGAGCCGGGCGAATTGCAGGTAGGCAGCGCTCAGGTCGGCGTTGGTGAAGTGGGCGCCTTGGGCAAACAGCCCCCAGCCCTGGATGGCCATCAGCCGTGCACTGCTCAGGTCGGCCAGGCGCAGGTTGCTTTGCTGCAGGCTGGCGCGGGTCAGGTTGGCGCCCTGCAACCGGGCTTTTTCGAGATTGGCCAGGTCCAGCCGGGCGTGGCGCAGGTCGGCATCGCGCAGGTCGGCGCCGGCCAGGTTCATCTTGCGCAGGTCCTGATTGGCCAGCTTGGCGCCCCGCAGGTTGGCGCCGGGGCATTGGCTGGCTTCGGCGATCACGCAGCCGTTGATGCTCAACGGCGTGTCGCCGTCATCGCTATCAGTGGCCAGCGCCAACGCGGGAGTGATGGCCAGCAACAAGGCCAGTGGTAGAAAGGTCATGATCGAGTTCCCTGGACAGGCGCAAAAGGGCGGGGCGCAGCCGGAGCGCGCCCCGCTGTCGGTCAACGTTGAGCAGTCGTGGTGTCCCAACTCGGTATCTTGAACACCCAGAACGAACCGCCCTGGGCCACTGGCTTGGTCAGTTCGGCCATGTCGCCGCCCCACAGCGGCACCGCCCCGCCATAGCCGACAGTGACACCGATGTATTGCTCCCCGTCCTGCTCCCAGGTAATGGGCGGGGAAACGATGCCGCTGCCCGTCTGGAATTTCCAAAGCTCTTTGCCGGTCTTGGCGTCGAAAGCCTTGAAGAAACCGTCACCGGTTCCGGTGAACACCAGGTTGCCCTTGGTCGCCAGCACCCCGGCCCACAGCGGCAGGTGCTCCTTGTGTTCCCACACCAGCTTGCCGGTGGTCGGGTCCATGGCGCGCAGGGTGCCTACGTGGTCGTCGTACATGCGCTTGATGCGAAAGCCCATGCCCAGGTAAGCGGAGCCTTTCTTGTAGTTCACTTCCTCGGTCCAGTATTCCTCTTTCCACTGGTTGCCCGGGATGTAGAAAAGACCGGTGTCCTGGCTGTAGGCCATGGGGTTCCAGTTCTTGCCGCCCAGGAAGGGTGGCGACACTTCCACCGGCTTGCCCTTGGTTTCTCCCGGCAGCGGCTTGGCGGGCCGTTGCCCTGGATTTTCCACGGGACGGCCGGTCTTGAGGTCGATGTGACTGGCCCAGGTGATGTTGTCGACGAAGGGGAAGGCGTTCTGCAGCTTGCCGTCGTTGCGATCGACCACGTAGAAGAAACCGTTGCGGTCGGCATGCCCTGTGGCCTTGATCACCTTGCCTTGCTTGTCCTTGTAGTCGAACAGCACCAGCTCGTTGTTGCCAGAGAAGTCCCAGGCGTCGTTGGGGGTGTGCTGGTAGAACCATTTGACCTCGCCAGTGCTGGGGTCCACGCCCACCTGGCCGGAGGTATAGAGGCTGTCGTAATCGTGCGGGTTGCCGTCCTTGGCGGTGCGTGCCCAGGTGTTCCAGGGGCCTGGGTTGCCGGCACCAACGATGATGGTATTGCTTTGGGCATCGAAGCTTGCACTCTGCCAGGGTGCGCCGCCGCCGTGGCTCCAGGCCTCCACCTTGCCGGTTTCGGTGGTCGGGTCATCCGGCCAGGACGGTGCCTTGACGTTGCCAGTAGGGGTGCTGTCCTTGCCATTGAGGCGGCCCATGTGGCCCTCGACGAAGGGGCGCATCCACACTTCCTCGCCGGTTTCCGGGTCACGGGCGAACAGCTGGCCCACCACGCCGAATTCGTCGCCGGAGCTGCCGTGGATCAGCAGCACCTTGCCGCTGGTCTTGTCCTTGACCAGCACAGGCGCCCCGGTCATGGTGTAGCCGGCGCTGTGGTCGCCGAATTTCTTGTTCCACACCACCTTGCCGGTGTGTTTGTTCAGCGCGATGACCCGGGCGTCCAGCGTGCCAAAGTAGACCTTGTCGCCGTAAATGGCAGCGCCACGGTTTACCACGTCGCAGCACGGGCGAATGTTGTCCGGCAGGCGGTGATTGTAGGTCCACAGGCGTTTGCCGGTCTTGGCATCGAGGGCGAATACCCGCGAGTAGGAGCCGGTGACGTACACCACGCCGTCGCTGACAATAGCCTGAGACTCCTGGCCACGTTGCTTTTCGTCACCAAAGGAGTAAGACCAGGCCGGGGTCAGCTTGAACACGTTCTTGTCGTTGACCTGGGCCAGCGGGCTCCAGCGCTGGGCGTTGGTGCCCATGCCGTATTGCAGGACGTCTCCAGTCGTGAGGTGGTCGTTGGCGATGTCTTCCCAGGTCACGTTCTTGCTGGCAGGTGCCGGGCTTGTGGTTGCCGCCGTGGCCACTGTCCCGGTGGCCAGGCTTGCGGCCAGCAGCAGGGCCTTCACGCTCAGGGCCAGGGGAGACGGGGCGGGTAGCGATCTTGTTGTCATGGTTGCAATTCCCTGTGGAGTTTGGCCCGCACAGCGTGGTCCGTCCGGACGCTGCGCAACAGGGAGAAAATCCCGCCGAGGCCGGGAAAACTTCCCACCGCCAACCTCTTTTCGCACGTCGTCGCAAGCCCTACTACCAAGGAACGAGCACCCGACCACCAAAGCAGCATACGGCCCCGGCGCCGCGGTTTCTAAGATGGCGGCACGGCCTCTGTGGTTGAGGCCTTGCGTGCAACCGTGAGGGCATAACAATGACAATCAAACGCAACGTCGTGCTGGCTGCCGGCCTGTTGGCCGGTGCCGTGTTGACCGGGTCGGCCTGGGCCCATGGCAACGTGGTGCCGCAGGCGGTGGAGACCCAGGGGCTGACCCCGATCAAGGAGGCTGGCGTGAGCCTGGATGCCGATGGCTGGGCGGCGGTCAACCCTTACCGCGAGTCGCCCGAGCACGACAAGGCGGTCGAAATCGGGGCGTCGGCGTACAACCAGAACTGCGCGGCGTGTCATGGTCTTGAAGCCAAGTCCGGCGGCATCGCGCCTGACCTGCGCATGCTCGACGTCGGTGAAGCGGGTGATGAGTGGTTCGTCGAACGTGTGCGTCACGGTGCCGTACGCGATGGCCGCGTATACATGCCCAAGATGGCGGACTACCTGAGCCAGGAAGCGCTCTGGGCAGTGCGCACTTACCTGGACAGCGTGCACGTGGAGGAATGAACGTCGTGCGCCACTGGGCGGCCATGTTCTGCGCCATTGCCGGCCTGCTGCTAGGGGGTGCGGCGGTGCAGGCGCAGGTGCGCAACTACGATTCGATCATCGCCGCAGGCGAGCTCAAGGTGGCGGTCTACAAGGACTTTGCCCCCTACAGTTTCCAGGACCATGGCCAGGCCCGTGGGGTGGACGTGGAGCTGGCGCAGGCGCTGGCCGACGGGTTGGGCGTACGCCTGCAACTGATCTGGGCACCGCCTGGCGAGAAGCTCGACGACGACCTGCGCGATTACATCTGGCGAGCAAGCCCGCTGCGTCACCAGCAGCTGGCCGATGTGATGATGCGCGTGCCCTACGACCAGGCCTATACCCAGAAGCGCAACGAATTGGGCGAGCTGGAAAACGGCCAGGTGGTGATGTTCGGCCCTTACCAGCAGGAGCGCTGGCAGGTGGCGTTCGATCGCAGGCGCCTGCCTGCGGTCAGTAGTATCGCGGCGCTAGAGGGTCACCCGGTCGGGGTCGAGGTGGACAGCGTGCCTTCGTTCTACCTGACATCGGTGTTCGACGGGCTACTGCGTGCCAGCGCGCGCCACTACCCCAGCGTGCAGCGAGCGTTCGCGGCCATGGGCAAGGGCGAGGTGGATGCGGTGATGGCCATGCGCGGTGAAGTGGATTGGCAACTGCACCAGGCCCGCGATCGGCACCTGCAGGTGGCTGAAAACGCCTACCCCAGCCTGGGCAAGCAGGTTTGGGAAATCGGAATGGCGGTGCACGAAAGCAACCGGCAGCTGGCCTATGCCCTGGAAGAAACCCTGGAAACGATGATCCGCGAGGGGCGCATGCAGGCGCTCTACGCGCACTACGTGCTGCGCTACGAAGTCCCGGAGATGTACCAATAGGAGCGGACGATGAACTGGCGAGCGGGATTGGGGCTGGTGTGCATCCTGAGCGGGTCGGCTCATGGGCTGGGCGGTACACCTGCCAGCAATGCCGACCCTGTCCCTTCGGTGATGTGGGCGTTCTACCACAAGCAGATCTTGAACCAGGCGCCGTTCGTCTTCGATGATCGGGTCAAGGTGCTGGCGCCGCCTTTTGCCGAGGATGCTCGCCAGGTCCCGCTGGAGATCGATGCTCGGGCCTTGCCTGACGTGGTGCGGATTCTGGCCTGGGCCGAGCTCAATCCGTTGCCGCGCATCGTCGACTTCGAACCTGGGGAACAGGTCATGCCCTGGTTGTCGGTGCGCATCCGGGTCGAGCAGGCTACGCCGTTACGCGCAGCGGCGCTGACCCGCGACGGCACTTGGCATGTGGGATCGGTCCTGGTCGACGCAGCGGGTGGGGGGTGCACCGCACCCAGCGTGGTGCGCACCCAGCCTGGATGGGAGGAGCACTTGGGTGAAGTGCTCGGGGGGCGCTATCGGCGCCAGGATGGCAGCCGCTTGCGCCTGCAGATCGCTCACCCCATGGACAATGGCCTGGTCAGCGGGATTCCCGAGTTCTTCATCAACCAAGCTGAGTTGCTGGATGAACACGGGCAGCAGATCGCGACCTTGGTGCTTTATCCGGCGGTCAGTGAAAACCCAAGCCTTGGGTTCGATGTACGCGCACCGGGGCCTATCCGCCTGGTGCTTCAGGACAACAGCGGCAATCGGTTCGAAGCCGCCGTGCCTTGAACGTGGCCGGCGTGGTTTCATGCCCATGGGAGGTACCTGATGCGATGGATGATGCTCTTGCTGCTGGGCGTGGGCCTGCCGGCGCTGGCCGACTTCGACTACCGGCTAGCGCCGCGACAGATCGCCCAGGGCACCTGGGTACTTGAAGGCAGTACCGACAATTTCCAGAAGGCCAACGGCGGCAATGTCGTGAACACGGCGTTCATCGTGACCGACGCCGGTGTGGTGGTGATCGATAGTGGGCCGTCCAAGCGCTATGGGGAGGCCATGCGCCAGGCAATCGCCGGGGTCACGGACAAGCCCGTCATCGAAGTCCTGTTGACCCATCACCACCCGGATCATGTGCTGGGCAACCAGGCATTCGCCGAGGTGCCGATCGCTGCACTGGCCGGTACGACCGAGCTGTTGCGCCAGCAGGGCGATGCCATGGCCGAGAACATGTACCGTCTGGTCGGTGACTGGATGCGAGGCACCGAAGTGGTCTTGCCGACCGAGGTGGTACAACCCGGCAGGCGTGAAGTGGGCGGGCATCGACTGCGCCTGTTGGGCTTGGCAGGGCATACCGGCGCTGACCTGGCCATTTTCGATGAAACGACCGGCGTGCTGTTCGCGGGCGACCTGGTGTTCTACGAGCGTGCCCTGACCACGCCCAACAGCCCGGGGCTGGACGTCTGGCAACGTGACCTGGACACGTTGCAGGCCTTGCCCTGGCAGCAACTGGTACCGGGCCATGGCCCTGTCGCAAGCGATAGCAGGCCCTTTGCCCAGATGCACGATTACCTGCGTTGGCTGGATGGCCTGATGCGCGAAGGCGCCGAGCAGGGCGCCGACATGGTCGAGATGATCCGCAGCCCTGTGCCCGAGCGGTTTGCCGCGATCAGCCTGACGCGCTATGAGCTGATTCGAAGTGTCAGTCACCTGTACCCACGCTATGAAAAGCAGGTGATGCAACGGGTGGATGTGAGGCCCTGATAACGGCCAGGCCCTGTTCCCTTGTACCAAGGAACTAGGGTTTTGCGCATTGCGGTCAATTGCTGGCAGCCAGGGCGGGAACAAGAATTCCCGCCACACCGGGAAAATTTCCCGGCATAACAAAAAGCCAAAGGTAGCTGCCATGACCCGTACTCCATGCCGTCCCGTGTTTGCCTTGAGCCTTGTGTTCAGCGCCTTGCTGCTTGCCGGCGCAGCCCACGCCGGCGTCACCGATGCCGAGATCCTGCAAGACCCCAAGAACCCCCAGCAGATCGTGACCAACGGGCTGGGTGTGCAGGGCCAGCGCTACAGTCCGCTGGACATGCTCAACACCCGCAACGTCAAGGAGTTGCGGCCGGTTTGGGCATTCTCGTTTGGCGGCGAGAAGCAGCGCGGCCAGCAGGCGCAGCCGTTGATCAAGGATGGGGTCATGTACCTCACAGGTTCCTACTCACGGGTATTCGCCGTCGACGCACGCACCGGCAAGAAGCTGTGGCAGTACGATGCCCGCTTGCCCGACGATATCCGCCCTTGCTGCGATGTCATCAACCGAGGGGTTGCGCTGTACGGCAACCTGGTCTTCTTCGGCACCCTGGATGCCAAACTGGTGGCCCTGAACAAGGACACCGGCAAAGTGGTCTGGAGCAAAAAAGTGGCCGACCACAAGGAAGGCTACTCCATCAGCGCGGCGCCCATGATCGTTAACGGCAAGCTCATCACCGGCGTTGCCGGGGGCGAATTCGGGGTGGTGGGCAAGATCCAGGCCTACAATCCGGAGAATGGCGAGTTGCTCTGGATGCGGCCCACGGTCGAGGGCCACATGGGCTATGTCTACAAGGACGGCAAAGCCATCGAGAACGGCATCTCGGGCGGTGAAGCCGGCAAGACCTGGCCGGGCGATCTGTGGAAGACCGGCGGCGCGGCTCCCTGGCTGGGCGGCTACTATGACCCGGAAACCAATCTGATCCTGTTCGGCACCGGTAACCCCGCCCCCTGGAACTCGCACCTGCGTCCCGGCGACAACCTGTATTCGTCCTCGCGCCTGGCACTGAACCCGGACGATGGAACGATCAAGTGGCACTTCCAAAGCACGCCCCACGACGGCTGGGACTTCGACGGCGTCAACGAGCTGATAGCGTTCAACTACAAGGACGGGGGCAAGGAGGTGAAGGCCGCCGCCACGGCTGACCGCAACGGCTTTTTCTACGTGCTAGACCGCACCAACGGCACGTTCATCCGCGGCTTCCCCTTCGTCGACAAGATCACCTGGGCCACGGGCCTGGACAAGGACGGTCGCCCGCTCTACAACGACGCCAGTCGCCCGGGCGCACCGGGCAGCGAGGCCAAGGGCAGCTCGGTGTTCGTCGCGCCTGCCTTCCTGGGCGCCAAGAATTGGATGCCCATGGCCTACAACCGTGACACCGGGCTGTTCTACGTGCCTTCGAACGAATGGGGCATGGACATCTGGAACGAGGGCATCGCCTACAAGAAAGGCGCAGCGTTTCTGGGCGCAGGCTTCACCATCAAGCCCCTGAACGAAGACTACATCGGCGTACTGCGTGCCATCGACCCGGTCAGCGGCAAGGAAGTCTGGCGCCACAAGAACTACGCCCCGCTGTGGGGTGGGGTGCTGACCACCAAGGGCAACCTGGTCTTCACCGGCACCCCCGAGGGGTTCCTCCAGGCCTTCGATGCCAAGACCGGCGAGAAGGTGTGGGAGTTCCAGACCGGCTCCGGTGTCCTTGGCTCACCGGTGACCTGGGAAATGGATGGCGAGCAGTACGTGTCGGTGGTCTCCGGCTGGGGCGGGGCTGTACCGCTGTGGGGCGGGGAGGTGGCCAAGCGGGTCAAGGACTTCAACCAGGGCGGCATGCTCTGGACCTTCAAGCTGCCCAAGCAATTGCAGGGCGCCAGCGCAACCGCGCAGCGCTGAACCCTACTACCAAATGACGAGCGCCCCGCTGCCAACGATGCATTCGCCTGGCAAGCGGGGCTTTTTACCATCGTCGTATCGCCTGTCGCAGGCAGGCATCGACCCGCAGAGGCTCAGCATGATCTACGCACAACCCGGAACCCCAGGCGCCGTCGTGTCCTTCAAGCCACGCTATGGCAACTTCATCAACGGCCAGTTCGTACCGCCAGTGGCGGGGCAATATTTCACCAACAGCTCGCCGGTCAACGGCCAGCCGATCGCCGAATTTCCGCGGTCCACCGCCCAGGATGTGGACAAGGCCCTGGACGCCGCCCACGCCGCGGCCGATGCCTGGGGCAGAACCTCGGTGCAGGACCGCGCGCTGATGCTGCTGCGCATCGCCGATCGCATCGAGCAGAACCTGGAGGTGCTGGCGATTACCGAAACCTGGGACAACGGCAAGGCCGTTCGTGAAACGCTCAATGCCGACGTGCCGCTGGCGGCGGATCATTTCCGCTATTTCGCCGGCTGCATCCGAGCCCAGGAGGGCGGCGCCGCCGAGATCAACGAGGGCACCGTCGCGTACCATTTCCATGAACCGCTGGGTGTGGTGGGGCAGATCATCCCTTGGAACTTCCCTTTGCTGATGGCCGCCTGGAAGCTTGCCCCGGCACTGGCCGCTGGCAACTGCGTGGTGCTCAAGCCCGCCGAGCAGACGCCGCTGTCGATTACCGTGTTTGCCGAACTCATCGCCGACCTGCTGCCCGCTGGCGTGCTCAATATCGTCCAGGGCTTTGGCCGTGAAGCCGGAGAGGCCCTGGCCACCAGCAAGCGCATCGCCAAGATCGCCTTCACAGGCTCCACGCCGGTGGGCGCGCACATCATGAAATGCGCTGCGGACAACATCATCCCCTCGACGGTAGAGCTGGGCGGTAAATCGCCGAACGTGTTCTTCGAGGACATCATGCAGGCCGAGCCCGCCTTCATCGAGAAGGCGGCAGAAGGGCTGGTCCTGGCCTTCTTCAACCAGGGCGAGGTGTGCACCTGCCCGTCGCGGGCGCTGATCCAGGAATCGATCTACGAGCCGTTCATGGCCGAGGTGATGAAGAAGATCGCCAAGATCAGCCGTGGCAACCCGCTCGATACCGACACCATGGTCGGCGCGCAAGCCTCCGAGCAGCAGTACGACAAGATCCTGTCCTACCTGCAGATCGCCCAGGACGAAGGCGCGCAATTGCTGGCCGGCGGCGCTGCCGAGCGCCTGCAGGGCGACCTTGCCAGCGGCTATTACATCCAGCCCACGCTGCTCAAGGGCGACAACAAGATGCGCGTGTTTCAGGAGGAAATCTTCGGGCCCGTGGTGGGTGTGACCACCTTCAAGGACGAAGCCGAGGCGCTGGCCATCGCTAACGACAGTGAATTCGGCCTGGGCGCTGGCGTGTGGACCCGCGATATCAACCGTGCCTACCGCATGGGCCGCGGCATCAAGGCCGGGCGCGTCTGGACCAACTGCTACCACTTGTACCCGGCGCATGCTGCGTTCGGGGGCTACAAGAAGTCGGGCGTGGGCCGCGAAACCCACAAGATGATGCTCGACCACTACCAGCAGACCAAGAACCTGCTGGTGAGTTATGACATCAATCCACTGGGCTTCTTCTAAGGCTCAGGCACCCTCGTCCATGGGCGCCGTGAGTTCGTTCCAAAGTAGCATTTGGCCCCGCGGCTGCCCGTGCATTAATGGCTGTACCGGAATCGTCCGGCCCAAGAAGAGGACACGCCATGTGGACCAAACCCACCTTCACCGACTTGCGCATTGGCTTTGAAGTGACGATGTACTTCGCTAACCGTTGATCCGCACGCCGGCCACCCTCGCGGTGGCCGGCGTCTTTCTACCCGCCAGGAACATGTTGAGCCGTGGAGCCGATCAGCCGTCAGCAGGCCTTGCAAGTGCACCGGCGGGCACGCTTGCGCTGGGAGCCGAGTACCGGCATGCATGTGCTCCAATGCCCGGGCATGGTCATCGAACTGACCGGCAGTGCCGGTTGGGTGCTGGAACTGCTGGACGGGCAGCGCAGCGTGGCCGTTGTGATCGAGCACTTGCGTCAGCGCTATGGGGACGTGCGAGGCCTTGAGGAGGATGTGCTGGGCTTTCTCGAGCTCGCCAGGGTCAGGGCCTGGGTCGAGTGAGCGACGATGCCACCTAGGTCTGGTTGCTTTCGTGGATGGATGCATTACGCTGGCACTCACCTTCCAGAACAATAAGATCAGGCTTGCCCATGAGCCAGAGTTTCAGCCCGCTACGCAAATTCGTTTCGCCTGAAATCATCTTCGGTGCCGGCTGCCGGCATAACGTGGCCAACTACGCCAAGACCTTCGGGGCCCGCAAGGTGCTGGTGGTCAGCGACCCCGGGGTGATCGGTGCCGGGTGGGTGGCCGACGTCGAGGCCAGCCTGCAAGCCCAGGGCATCGACTATTGCCTCTACAGCGCAGTGTCGCCCAACCCCCGGGTCGAGGAGGTGATGCTCGGCGCCGAGATCTACCGGCAAAACCATTGCGATGTCATCGTCGCAGTCGGCGGGGGCAGCCCGATGGACTGCGGCAAGGCCATCGGCATCGTGGTGGCGCACGGACGCAGCATCCTCGAATTCGAGGGTGTGGACATGATCCGCGTGCCCAGCCCCCCGCTGATCCTGATCCCGACCACGGCCGGCACCTCGGCGGATGTGTCGCAGTTCGTGATCATCTCCAACCAACAGGAACGCATGAAGTTCTCCATCGTCAGCAAGGCGGTGGTGCCCGACGTGTCGTTGATCGATCCGCAGACCACCCTGAGCATGGACCCGTTTCTGTCGGCCTGTACCGGGATCGATGCCCTGGTGCATGCGATCGAGGCGTTCGTCTCCACCGGCCACGGCCCCTTGACCGACCCCCATGCCCTTGAAGCCATGCGGCTGATCAACGGCAACCTGGTGCAGATGATCGCCAATCCGACCGACATCGGCCTGCGCGAAAAAGTCATGCTGGGCAGCATGCAGGCGGGGCTTGCCTTTTCCAATGCCATCCTCGGCGCCGTGCACGCGATGTCCCACAGCCTGGGCGGCTTCCTGGATCTGCCCCACGGGCTGTGCAACGCGGTGCTGGTCGAGCATGTGGTGGCGTTCAACTACAGCTCGGCGCCAGAGCGTTTCAAGGTGATTGCCGAGGTGATGGGCATCGATTGCCGGGGCCTGAACCACCGGCAGATCTGCGCGCGTCTGGTCGACCACCTGATCGCCTTGAAATACGCCATGGGCTTCCATGAAACACTCGGGCTGCACGGTGTGCGCACCAGCGATATTCCATTCCTGTCGCAGCACGCAATGGACGATCCGTGCATCCTGACCAACCCACGTGCCTCCAGTCAGCGAGACGTCGAGGTCGTTTATGGCGAAGCCCTCTGAAGCGCAGCAGCGAGCACTGGCCGGGCTGCTCGGGCTGGGCGACCAGTCCGCGCGCAAGAGTCATTACCCGGAGCTGGCCGCGCGGCTGGAGGAACTGGAAGCTGAGCGCAACCGCTACAAGTGGTTGTTCGAAAATGCCGTTCACGGCATCTTCCAGGCCAGCCTGCAGGACGGCATGCGTGCTGCCAACCCGGCCCTGGCGCGGATGCTGGGCTACGACGACCCTCAGGCCGTACTGTTCTCGTTGACCGACCTTGGCGCCAACCTCTTCGTCGGGGGTGCTCAGGAACTGCACGCCATCACCACGACCTTGGCGCGCGAGCATAGCCTGCACGGTTACGAAACCCGCCTGCGGCGCCGTGATGGCAGCCACATCGACGTGCTCATGAACCTGTTGCGCAAACCCGGGCATGAGGGCTTGGTGGAAGGGTTCGTGGCCGATATTACCGAGCGCAAGCTGGCGCAGCAGCACTTGCAGCAACTCAACGATGAGCTTGAGCAGCGGGTGGCCGACCGGACCGACCAACTGCTCGAAGCCAATCGCAACCTGCACCAGCAGATCACCGAACGCAAGCAGATCGCCCGGGCCCTGCGCGACGCCCGGGACGCCGCACAACTGGCCAATCGCAGCAAAGACAAGTACCTGGCGGCGGCCAGCCATGACCTGCTGCAGCCGCTCAATGCCGCCCGCTTGCTGATCGCGACCCTGCGCGAGCGGCCGCTTGCGCAGGCCGAACAACTGCTGGTGGAGCGCACTCACCAGGCCTTGGAAGGGGCCGAAGACCTGCTGACTGACCTGTTGGACATCTCGCGACTTGATCAGGCCGCCGTGAAGCCGGACATGGGCGTGTACCACCTGAGCACCGTGTTCGCGCCGCTGGTGTCTGAGTTCGAGCCAGTGGCCGACGCCGCAGGGCTCAAGCTCAGGGCGCGCATTCCCGACGTTGCCGTGGGCACCGATCTGCGGCTGATGACCCGTATCCTGCGCAATTTTCTCAGCAATGCCTGCCGCTACACGTCAACGGGCGGCGTGCTGCTGGCGGCGCAGCGGCGTGGCCATTACCTGGCGCTGCAGGTATGGGATACCGGGCGCGGTATCCCGGAAGATCGCCTGGAGTCGATCTTCCTCGAGTTCAACCAGTTGGATGTGGGCCGTGCAGCCGAGCGCAAGGGGGTTGGCCTGGGCCTGGCGATCGTCGAGCGCATCGCCAAGATACTCGAGCATCCGGTACGGGTGCGGTCGCGGCCCGGACGAGGGTCGGTGTTCACGATTGAGGTGCCAATGGCAAGCTGCCTGCCGGCTGCTACCCCAGTGGTCCTCCTGCAGCCGAGCATGGGGGACCCACTGCCGGGGCGGCGGCTGCTGGTGCTGGATAACGAGTCGAGTATCTTGCACAGCATGGGCGCCTTGTTGAGCCAATGGGGGTGCGAGGTCGTCACGGCTTTGGATCAGCACGCGGCCTGTATCGCGCTGCAGGGTCGGCCGCCAGAATTGATTTTGGCCGACTATCACCTGGATCATGGCGTTTTGGGGTGCGACGTGGTTGAGCGGTTGCGTGAGCAATTCGGGTGCACGATCCCTGCGGTCATCATTACCGCCGACCGCAGCGACGAAGGCAGGCGGGCGTTCCAGGCGCTGGGCATGCCGGTACTGAACAAGCCGGTAAAACCCGGGAAACTGCGCGCGGTGCTCAGTCAACTGCTGACCTGACCGACAATCGGGCAGCGTATTTCACGGAATTTAAGCGTTGGCACGGATATCTCATGGAAGTTGGCCATGCCCGGGTCGGGTGGGTCATGCGACCACGCGTTGGTGAACAAGAACAACAAGGGGGCTTACATGAGCTGTCTGATATGCGCAGGACAAGCAGAGTCCGTCGAATGTGCCGGCGGGTGGGAGCAGCGCCAGTGCGCCCAGTGTGGGTGTTACCGAATGTCCCAGGCATTGATTCTGACGATGATGGAAGAAGGCCAGATATTCGACACTGCTCGCATGCGCCAGTGGCTCATGGTGAGCAGGGACAGCATGCCGGTGCCTTGCATTGACCACGCTCAGGCGATTCTGATGCCGTGAGGTGGTGGAGGGCTCTGCGGGTGCAGAGCCCTGCGTCTGTCAGAGAATGGGCTTGCCGCCTGTCACTGCATAGCGCGAGCCGCTGATGTAGCTCGCTTCATCCGAACCCAGCAGCACGTAGATCGGGGCTACTTCCACCGGTTGGCCCGGGCGGCCCATGGGGTAGCTGGAGCCGAAATTCTTGACTGCTTCGTCGGGCATGGTCGCGGGGATCAACGGCGTCCAGATCGGGCCTGGCGCTACGCTGTTGACGCGTACCCCTTTTTTGGCCAGCAGTTGCGCAAGCCCTGCGGAGAAGTTGGCGATGGCGCCTTTGGTCGCCGCATAGGCCAACAGCGAGGAAGACGGATCATCGGAGTTGACCGAGCTTGTGTTGATGATCGAGCTGCCTTTGGGCATGGACGGCAAGGCGGCCTTGCAGATGCGGAAGATCGCCGTGATGTTGGTGTCGAAGGTTTTCACCCATTCGTCGTCTTCGATTTCCTCGAACGTTTCGTGGGCCATCTGGAAGGCGGCGTTGTTGACCAGGATGTCGATGCGGCCGAATTCGGACACGGTTTTTTCCACGATCGCATGGCACTGCTGCTTCTGCGCCAGATCGCCTGGCAGCAGTAGGCACTTGCGCCCGGCTGCCTCGACCCAGCGCGCGGTCTCCTTGGCGTCTTCGTGTTCGTCCAGGTAGGAGATAGCGACATCGGCGCCTTCACGGGCATAGGCGATGGCCACTGCGCGGCCAATGCCGCTGTCGCCGCCAGTAATCAGCGCTTTCTTGCCCTCGAGCCGGCCATGGCCGACGTAGGTCTGCTCGCCGCAGTCCGGTACCGGGTCCATTTTCGGCTGGGAGCCGGGCACTGTCTGGGGTTGGGAGGGGAAGGGCGGGGTAGGGTAGTCGCGCATGGTAAAAGCTCCTGCAGTTGAGAATGCTCGTACCTGTTCGAAAGGTCCCGTTGCCCTGGGTTGACTCGGATCGATGATTGGGACGACGAGCGGCCGTTGGCAAGCCTTAAGCGTGTTTCCCCATGCGCGTGAGCATGGGGAAACAGCGTCGGCGCTACCTGTGTTTACCGCGCACGCGCCACGCGCCCCATGCCAGGCCCAGCGTGGCCGCAACCACCGAGCCTGCCAGCACGCCCAACTTGGCCGCACCCAGCGCCGCTGGGCTGGCGAACGCCAGGTTGGCGATAAAGATGGACATGGTGAAGCCAATGCCGGCCAGCAGCCCGATCAAGGTGATGCCGCTCCAGTTGACCCCTGGCGGCAGCGAGCACACGCCCAGGCGCACCATCAGCCAGCTGATGCCGACGATGCCCACTGGTTTGCCGATGACCAGCGCCGCCATCACCGACTCCATCACCCAGCGCGGCGTCTCGCTGTCCAGGTTGACGCCCGACAGGCTCACCCCGGCATTCGCCAAGGCAAACAGCGGCATGATCCCGAATGCCACCCAAGGGTGCAGCGCGCTTTGCACACGCACCACCGGCGGCAGCACTTCACGTTGGGCCACGCGCAGCTGCTTGAGGGGCGTCAGCAGTTCGCTTGCGTCTTGGGCCGCGGCTTTGGCGCGGCCGACCACCTCATCGCTCAGGCGCGACACGGCTTCTACGGGGCGCTCCCACATGGGTCGGCTGGTGACAGGGGTCATCAGGCCGAGTACGACGCCTGCCAGGGTAGGGTGGGCGCCGGTCATCAGCACACCCACCCATGTGATCGCGCCTGGGATGACGTAGGCGAAGGCCGAGCCGACGCCAATGCGCTGCATGAGCAGGACCAGCAGCACGCCCACTGCCGCGACAGCGAAGCCTAGGTAGTCCAGGCCACCGGAATAGAACACGGCGATGATCAGCACGGCGATGATGTCGTCGATGATCGCCAGGGCCAGCAGAAAGACGCGAATATTCGACGGGATCGACTTGCCCAGCAACGCCAATACGCCGACCGCAAAGGCGATATCGGTGGCTGTCGGCACGGCCCAGCCTTGCTGTTCGCTGGGCGCATGGCCGAAGCCCAGGTAGACCATGGCAGGCACGGCGACGCCGCCCATGGCTGCCACCATGGGCAAGGACGCCTGGCGCAGGCTGGAAAGGGCGCCTTCATGAATCTCGCGGCGAATCTCCATGCCGACCACGAGGAAGAAGATCGTCATCAGGCCGTCGTTGATCCAGAAATGCAGGGACTGGGAATAGACCAGCGAGCCGATGCCCAGCGTGATTGGCGTATGCCAGAGGGCGTCGTAACTGGCGGCGGCCGGGGAGTTGGCCCAGATCAGGGCGGCGATGGCGGCGATCAGCAGTACCACACCACTGACGGCTTCGATGTGCAGGAAACGTTCGAGGCTGGCCAGCGCGCGCTCGGCCAGTTGCTGTGCTTTGGGGACTATCGTGTTTTGCATAGGCGCAATAACTCCCGCATGGCGGCCCGACCTGCGTAGCTTGTTTAACCTGCTTCACTGCCCCAAGCAGCTAGCACCCGGGCGCGATTGTAGCGCAACTGGCCACGTGTGGGGAGACTGAGGTCGGTGACGCCGGGCTATGCACCGCGCTGCATGTGGGTGGCGTTAGACAACTACCTCAAAGACAGGTCTCGAAGCTGGCTGAGTGACGCTTTTGCGACTCACAGGTGCTTCATGACAAACTCGCCGTTTTCCGATGATTCCGTGGATGCATTCATCGCCGACCGACTGCCACCCTGGATGACTGATGCCACGGTCGAGCAGCTCCAAGTCCTGCATCAGGCGCTGCTTGACCAGCAACGGGCGCGTGAGCAGGTTCAGGCCGTTTTCGCCCAAGTGCAGCCTCTGGACGACTTCGCCAGCACATTACTTGAGGCGGCATTGCAAAGGCTCTTGCACCGGCCGGTGGACGTCCGAGCTGCCAGGCTTCATCGCGTGGTGCATGTACGTTACCCGTCCGGTGTAACCGCCATTCCTGATCGCGTGGTTCCCAAGACGCTGGAGCAACCCTTGCTGGCCTGTGCGTTGCACAATTTTGATCGGCGAGAGACCGCCGAGGTAGCCTGGTTGCCACAGTCGAACGTGCTGGATGCGGATGGGACGGTGCTCCCCTTGCGTCCGCGGGCTTTCGCGGGGGTCTGTCGGTCCTTGGACCTGGGCGCTGCTTACCAGCAGCACCTCAAGCAGGTGCTGTTTGCCGGCGACAAGCGCCGACGCGAAGTCAACGCGGACCTTGAAGAGGGGTGGCGCCGCAGCCTACTGGCCGCTGTAGAGCTCGCGCGGCTACAGGGCGTCGTGAAGGGTGCGAAGCTTGATCGCCTGGTCAGTGCTGTAGCCGGCGCTGTCGAGCCACTGCCAGGCGCGTTCAGCGAAATTCGGCTGTTTGGCCGAGTGGTGACCGGTGTTACGGTGTTCGAACCTGCGTCTGAGCACGGCTCATCCGCGCCACAGAACCTGATCGTGTGGATACCTGACGATCCCCATGGCGCCATTGGCGCTTACCCTTCGTGGTCGCAGTTGTTTCGCAGCCTTGGCACGCGTTTGCGCGACCCTGCGTACCGGCAGTTCTTCCAGCGCTTCATCAAGGAGCATGATCGCCTGCATTTCAGCCAGCGCTTCCAGCATGCGCTGGGCAGCGCAGCGGCTGAGGACCCCATCGAACTGGACGGTCGCCACCAAGTCATCCACGGTGCACTGATCGCGCACCTGCGCAGCGTCCAGGTCGATACCCTGCTCGAGGACGCGCATTCCCTGGCTGTGCCCAGCACGGCGGTGGACAGTCAAGCGCGCGACCGGCGTAACCACTTACTCAAGGGTCTCGGGCTGGACCTGCTGGGCTTGGCCAGTTTCTTCGTACCCGAGCTCGGGTTGCCCTTGCTCGCACTGGCGGCGCGCCAGGTTACCGATGACGTGATCGATGGCTACCACGAGTGGGCGCTTGGCGATCGAGAGGCAGCGCTCGGTCATCTGATGTCGGTGGCGCAAAACGTCGTCATGATTGGGGTAGGCGCCGCTGTCGGTGCAGCCACGGGCCGGATGCTGGCGCGAGAGGGCGTCATCGATGAACTGGCACCTGTGCTGACGCCTGCGGGCGAGCAGCGCCTGGCCCGGGTCGACCTGCCAGGTTATGCGGTTCCCGACTCGGACCTGATGGCCGGGCAGCGGGGTTTGCTCAATGGGCGTTTACACGTGGCCGTAGAGGGCAGTGCCTACAGGTTGGGGCCTAGTGAGTATCGCGCGACGATTGAGCATCCGCAGCGTGTCCAAGCCCCTGCAGTTAGCCTGGAAGACAATGAGGCGGGCGGGATGCGCCATGCACTGGAGCGCCCTCAGGAGTGGTCCGACGTCGGCATGCTGGTGGCGCGTCTGGGCTCGAACCTGAGTTCGGTTAGCCCAGCAGCGGTGCGCGCGGTGCTGCGCAGTGTAGGGCTGGACGAAGCCGCGTTGCGTCGCTTGCATCTTGAAAACGCACCTGCACCTGCGCGCTTGTGTGATGCCGTGCACAGATACGAGCTGCATCGAGCGTTCCCCCGCCTGCGTGGACAAGCCTTCGAAGCGCATTGGCATGAGGCAGAGGAAGTGCCCGCGCTGGCGGCCGAGCCGCTGCACCGCGATTTTCCAGCACTTTCCACGCGCGCTGGCCGGGAGTTGCTCACGGCCGCGGGCGATACCGAGCTCAGGCAGTTGCTGGAGCAACGCAAAGTGCCGCTCGCGCTGGCCGAGCGGGCACGATGGGCGTTGCATGACGCACGCCTGGATCGTGCGTGTGCCGGTTTCGAGCAGGCCAACGCCGTTAACAGGGATACCGAGCGGTTGGCTTTGGCATTGCTGCACCGCGACTGGCCTTGGGCTGCGGCAGTCAAGATAGAAGTGCACGAGGCGCAATTCGGGGGCGATATGCGAGCCAGCGTAGGCGCTGACACGGCACCCGAGACCCGCTGCCTGATTCATAAGGCACAGGGGTACCTGATAACCGATCATGCAGGACGTCCCCTGCACGGTGCTGTGGCCAGTGATGATTTTTTCCAGGCATTGCTGCGCACCCTTGACCCCGAGCAGCGCGTTGCCATGGGGGCGGCCTCGGGGGCCCCGGCCGATCTTGCCAGCGCGCTGGCAGACCGTGCCTTTGCTGACCGGACACAGGCTGCGCGGCTCTTGGGCATGGTGCCGGTGGGCAAGCCAAGGCCTGCGATGCGCCTTGGCGATGGACGTATCGGCTATAGGCTGAGTGGCCGTCCGGAAGGGTCGCGGCAAGCCATGCTTCGGGGCTACCAGCAGATCTTCCCGACGCTGAACGAGATGGAAATCGAAGTGTATCTTGAGCGGGTGCGGTTGCAGGGCGAGCAACCGTGGGATCACCTGCGCCAATTGCAGCAGTGCCTTGTCGATCTGGGTGAAAACCTGGCAGCCTGGCGCCGAGAAGCAACCACTGCGCCTTTGCCTGAGCGCCGTCGACAGATTGCTCGTCGCATCCGCCAATGCTGGCGGCGTAAGCGACCCGATGCCGATGGCGAGTACCGCCTGGTCATCGACAGCGAGCGCATCGAAAGTCTTCCGCTGTTGCCTGAGCAAGCGTCGTTCGATCACGTCACCCACCTGACAATTCGCCGCGCCTACTTGTCGGGCATCACCGAGGGGTTTCTCCAGCGATTCCCCAATGTACGCACCCTGGACTTGAGCCACAACTTGCTAAGCAGTGTTCCAGAAGGCTTGCAGGCACTGACCCAGCTCACCGAGCTGCGCCTGACGCGCAACCAGATCGTGATCGACGACGCAGGCCTGGCCAGGCTCAGTGCATTGACCAGGTTGCGCATCCTTGACCTGTCGCATAACCCTATCGGTCGGCTGCCACCGCTGGGACGGTTGCTGGATCTACAACGGCTGCACTTGCGTGGCACGGGCTTGAACGAGTTGCCGATAGAGGTATACATGCACCCCGCGTTGGAAGACATCGACCTTCGCGACAACCATATCGCGGGCATGAGCCCGACCCTTGCTCACTCCCACCGGCGTCTGGCTGGGCTAAGCCTGCACGATAACCCTGTGCCCGAACCCACCCAGACCGCGCTACGCAGCACGCTGGGCGAAGTCGGGGCAACGGCCTTGCCTGTGCGCCGTCATGGCCCTGGCGGGCAAGAATCCCTTGAGCGCTGGTTGGCGGACTCCAGCCCTGAGGAGCGTGGGATTCGCTCCGAGCATTGGGCGGCGCTGACCGACGAGCCTGGCAGCGATGACCTGATGCGGTTCTTCAACGACCTTGGGCGCTCGAACGACTATGACTTTCAAGGCATCGATCTGCGCAGGCGCATCTGGGCGTTGATCGAGGTGTGTGTCGAGCATTCGCAGGTCCGTGAAGCTGTCTTCCAGCAGGCAGCGGGCCCGCGCACCTGTGCTGATCAGATGCTGCTGATGCTTAGCCTGTTCGAGGTGCGTGCCCTGGTCGCGACCCGCACCGCAGGGCTTGCCGCCGCAGACACGGCGCCTGCTCTCGTGCGCATTGGCCGCGAGCTGTATCGCCTGGACGAGGTGGATCGTGTCGCAGCCCAGCACATTGCCAGCGAGCGGGCCAGCAACCCCTACGGCCTGATCGATGAAGTGGAGATACACCTGGCATATCGGGCAGGGTTGGTCCGGCCGTTGGGACTGCCGGCTCAATCACGCTACATGTATCACCGGGTATTTTCCGACGTCGACGATGTGCGTCTGCGTGAAGCCGCACGCAGTATTCTGCTGGCTGAAAGCAACGCGCGGATTGCCGATTCGCTACTGCAGCGCACGTTTTGGATGGATTTTGTGCGCACTTCGTATGCAAACGAATACGAGACATTGAACCAGCCCTACCACGTCCAGCTCGAGGCACTTTTGCAGGGCCAGGAAGGTATGACCGAGCAGCAGATCATCGAGGCCGTGGGTAAACTTGCCGATGAGCGCAGCGCGGCCGAGCGCCAGCTGACCCTGTCATTGACCTTGCGGCTGCTGCTGGAGCATCCCTGGGAGGGAGAACTGGCGTGACTACCGGGCCCGTCATTGATGGGCCCGCTTATCCGCTGGCGGGTGTGGGCCTCAGAAGTGGTAGCGCAGCGTTGTCATGACGTTGCGTGGGGCGCCGTAGATGCCACCCGCCGTGGTCGTCAGGTAGTGCCTGTCGAACAGGTTACTGACGTTCACACTGGCTGAAAGCTGTGGAGTGACCTGGTAGCGAGTCATCAGGTTGACCAGCGCATAACTGCTCTGGGTGGTGGCGTAGCTCAAGGCGTAGCCCGTTTCACTTTGCCAGTTGAACCCGCCGCCGACAGTCCATTTATCCAGCCCACCCGGCAGGCGGTAAGTGGTGAACAGCTTCACGCTGTTGCGCGGAATCTCGGTGACGATGCGCTCGTCGTTGGTATCGAAGCTGACGTTATAGGAATAGCCCGCCGTGACCTGCCAGCCTTCAGCCAGCTCACCGTTGACCTCAAGCTCCACACCTTCGCTCGTGGTGCCGCTCTCGGCGCGATACGCCTGAAACCCGTTGGGCTGGAGCAGGCGCCCATCGGCGATTGCCAGGTTGTCCTGCTCTACTCGGAACAGGGCCAGGCTCGCGGTCAGGCGTTCGTCGAGCAGGTCGGCTTTCAATCCTACTTCGTAGCCTGTGCCTTCCTGTGGATCGAGGGGCGAGCCCTTGACGTCGCGGATCTGGTTACCTTGCGGGTTGAAGATTTGGGTATAGCTGGCGTAGGCAGCCCAGGTATCGTTCAGGTCATAGACCAGCCCAGCATAGGGGATGACCACACCATTTTCGGTGCGCTCGGTGCGTTGACGCGAGCCACTATAGAGCGCGCTCTTGTTCACCCTGTTCCAGTCGACCACGCGCGCCCCGAGGATCAGCCTGGCGGCGTCGCTCAGGTGCAGCCGCGAGGTCAAGTAGCCGGCGTACTGGGTTTCGGTCATGTCGGTGGTACCGATTTGGGTGAACACTGGCTTGGGGGACGACCCGTTCCAGTTGAAGATGTTGTCGATGGTGTCGTCGTAGCCTGTTCGAGCGCTCTGCCAGCCGCCGAAGTTGGAGGTGCCTCTTTCCTCGGTCCGCGACAGGGTCACGCCACCGATCAATTCGTGCTCGCGCCCCAGGGCGTCGAAGGTGCCGGTGAGATAGGCGTCCAGGCTGTCCTGGGTGGGCGCTGCCTTCCAGCGTGTCGGGTTGATCGTTGCACCGGCACCGGTTGCTGGGTCGATTTCGCCATCGACGTAGGCGATCACGGTGTCGTAGTCGTTGCGCGCGTGGGTGTACTCCACCTTGCCGCTCCACCCGTTGGCGAACTGATGTTCAAGCGAGGTGAAGAGAGTACTTTGCTGCCGATCATAGTAGCTCCAGTTTGGCGCGGTATTGAACGAGCGGGAGAAATGTGTGCGTGCCCCGTCCGTGGTGAACAGCGGGAAGCCGGTGCGAATGGGGGCGTTACTGTGGGTGACCTGATGGCTGAGGCCCAACGTCAGCAGGGTCGTGTCGCTCAGGTCCAGTTCGGTGATGCCATATAGGGTCGAGAGTGCTTGGCTAAAGCGGTCGATCCAGGCGTGCTGGTCCTTGTGATCGGCCACCAGGCGGCCGCGCAGCCTGCCGCTTTCATCGAGCGCGCCGCTCACATCAACACCCAGGCCATAGCGATCCCAGCTACCAGCCTCGGCGCTCAGTTGCACGTGAGGATCAACGGTGGGGCGTTTGCGAATCAGGTTGATGGTGGCCGATGGGTTGCCCATGCCACTGATCAGGCCCGTGGCGCCGCGCACGATTTCCACGCGGTCGTACATGGCCGTGTTCTGGGTGTAGTTGTCCATGTTCGCCGACGTGGGGACGCCGTCGATCTCGAAGTTGCGGATGGCAAAGCCCCGTGACAGGTACGCCGTACTGTCGGCGCCCAGACTTTCGCGAATGACGGTGATGCCGGTGGTTGCGTCCAGTGCGTCGGTGAGGGTATCGAGCTTCTGGTCGTCCAGGCGCTGGCGCGTCAGGACCGTGATCGATTGTGGGGTTTGCTTGAGTGACAGGTTCAGGCGCGTGGAGCTGCTGGACGATTCGGTCGTGTAGGCGCCTGAACCTTCGGTGAGTGCGCCGGGGGCCTTGCCGGAAATGCTCAGGGCGGTCAGTTCAATCGCCCCGCTGTTGCTCGGGGCGGGGGGGAGCACTAGGTAGCCACCATTGGTGTCGCGACTAAGGCGCAGGCCAGTGCCTTGCAACAGGTGATTAAGCCCTTCCCATGCGCCGTAGCGTCCTTGCAGGCCGCTCGAGCGCAGGTCGGCGAGGGCGTTACGATCGAACGACACCGAAAGGGCGGCGCGCTGGGCGTATTCGTTCAGTACGCTGTCGAGGGGGCCTGGGGCGATATCGTGGCTGATGGTCTTCACCTGATCAGCTGCCAGGGCGGGTAGGTGGTCAAGCGGTGAGAGGGCAACGGCTAGCAAGGTTAGGCGCAATATCTGGGTACGTGAAAGTGATTGGGTGCGAAGTGTCATGGCGTGTCCGTTCGTCCTAGGCGTGATCGCGGGTTATTCCGCCGCTTTTTTATATGAACGAACGAGCACGATGATTCACCAGGGTTGTTGGGGATGAGCCTTGGCTAGGGTGATATTCTATGGCCCTACAAGACTAATTTCAGTTGCAATACATCTTGCAGGGCGCGCGGCTTGCAGTTGCAGTTGCAGTTGCAGTTGCAGTTGCAGTTGCAGTTGCAGTTGCAGTTGCAGTTGCAGTTGCAGTTGCAGTTGCAGTTGCTTTTGCTCTTGCTTCTAAGCGCGCGGTAGCCCAGGCGCCGCAGATCGCGACTTCAGGAGGCCGAGCGCAGGGCTTGCGGAGGGAGGTGACAGGCATGGATGCCTGTCAAGCGCTGGGCCCCAGGATGGGGCCTGCAGCGCGGTCCTCCCGGGAGCAAGCCCGGAGCGAGGGGACCCCGGAGCGTAGCGTAGGGGCCGGATGATAGGAGCAGGCGGTTTTTGCTTACTTTTTGGCAAGACAAAAAGTGAGCCGCCGTAAGGGCGGAAGGGTGACTGTGCGCCACCCGCGCCAATGAATACCAACTCGATATATGCGCCAACGCTTTGAAGTTTGAAGTTTGAAGTTTGAAGTTTGAAGTTTGATTGGGTTGGTGTGGGTATTGATAGAGCGCATAGTCCATTTGCGATGGCGACGGTTAATCACCTTTTCGCCCTTACGGCGAGTTACTTTTTGTCAAACGCCACAAAAAGTAACCAAAAAAGGCTGCGCTCCATTCATACGGCCCCTACGCTGCGCTTCGGGGTTCCCTCACTCCGGTCTTGCTCCCGGGAGGACCGCGCTGCAGGCCCCATCCTGGGGCCCAGCGCTTGACAGGCATCCATGCCTGTCACCTCCCTCCGCAAGACCTGCGTTCGGCCTTCTGAAGTCGCGAAGATCAAGATCAAGATCAAGATCAAGATCAAGATCAAGATCAAGATCAAGATCAAGATCAAGATCAAGATCAAGATCCACAGCAACAGCGGTGACGACGATGACAACTATGTTGGAAGTAGTTTGTAAGCGTGTCCATATCGAATAACTAAGAATTGAATATCGCCCCTAGGTACCCTTATCCCCCATGTGGGAGCGGTCTCGTGCCGCGATGGGCCGCACAGCGGCCCCTGGCGTTATCGGATCGATCTCAGAAAAGACCAATTTGCAGCGACCCCTTTGAGAAGACGCTCCCACCCCACGCCCACTCAGCCAGCAAACACCATGCTCGCTTGAACTTCCCTCTCCCATCCCACCTCGAAATATTCAGACATAACTACAGCGAGGCGGCCATGTCGCTCATCCACCCTCAAGCGCGATACAAGCCCTATAAAGATGCAGCAGGCGGTTGGGGGTCGGCGCGCTCTGTCATGACCATACTCTGGCGGGAACAGGCCATTACAACAGCACCCATGGCGCTGGTCAGGCAAAACAAACCCAAAGGCTTCGCCTGCGTCAGCTGTGCTTGGGCCAAGCCAGGCAACCCACACGCGCTGGAGTTCTGCGAGAACGGCGCCAAGGCCACCGCCTGGGAACTTACCCGCCACCGCACCGGCCCGGATTTTTTTGCCACTCATACCCTCTCAGCGCTGCGCACATGGACCGATTACGCCTTGGAGCAGCAAGGCCGGCTGACCCACCCCATGCGCTACGACCCGGCTAGCGACCGTTACCAAGTTACCACCTGGGCAGAAGCGTACCAGCAGATCGGCCAACAGTTGCAAGCCCTGAGCCCGGACGAAACGGTGTTCTACGCCTCGGGCAGGGCATCGCTGGAAGCCTCGTTCATGTACCAGCTGTTCGCCCGCGCCTACGGCACGAACAACCTCCCCGACAGCTCGAACATGTGTCATGAGAGCACGTCGGTCGGACTGCAGGAGAGTATTGGTGTACCCGTCGGCACCGTCACGCTGGAAGATTTTGAACACACCGACTGCATTTTCTTCTTCGGCCAGAACGTAGGCAGCAACAGCCCGCGAATGCTTCACCCGCTGCAGGAAGCGCGCAAGCGCAATGTGCCCATCATCACCTTCAATCCACTGCGCGAGCGAGGGCTTGAGCGCTTCGTCAACCCTCAATCCCCCAGTGAAATGCTGGGGCCTGAATCGACTGTGATCAGTACCCAGTATCATCAGGTCAAGGTAGGGGGCGACCTGGCAGCAGTGATGGGGATCATCAAGGCCCTGCTTGCGATGGAACAACAGGCAAGTGACGAGGGCAAGCCGGCTGTGCTCGACCATGCGTTCATCCAGGCACACACCGATGGGTTGAACGCGCTGCGAGAAGAAGTTCAGCGCCATGAGTGGGCGACCCTGGAGCGTCAGTCCGGCCTCGGGCGTGCTGCGATGGAAGCTGCAGCTACCGTCTATGCCCGTAGCAGCAAGGTCATGATCATCTACGGGATGGGCATGACCCAGCACCGACGCGGTGTCGACAACGTGCAGATGCTGGTCAACCTGCTGCTATTGCGCGGCAACATCGGCAAGCCCGGCGCAGGCATCTGTCCCGTGCGCGGGCACTCCAATGTGCAAGGCCAGCGCACGGTCGGTATCACGGAGGACCCGGCCAAGGTTCCGGGTCAAAAACTGCAAGCACTGTTTGGCGTGCAGGTTCCACCGAACAAGGGCATGGCCACGGTGGACTGCTGCCAAGCGCTCGTCGAGGGCAAGGTCAAGGCTTTCATCGGCCTGGGTGGCAACTTCCTGCGGGCGATTCCCGACACCCAGTGCATGGAGGCGGCCTGGCAGACGCTTACGCTGAACGTCCAGGTGGCGACCAAGCTTAATCGCACGCATCTGTTCCCGGGGCGACATGGCTGGTTGTTGCCCTGTCTTGGGCACATAGAAGCTGATCGTCAGGAGGGTGTAGAGCAGGTCTATACCACCGAGGACAGTACCGGCTGCATCCGCGCCTGGCAGGGCCGCAATGAGCCAGCCAGTGAACACCTGCGCTCCGAAGTGGCGATTATTGCCGGGTTGGCCGAAGCGACCCTGGATCAGCGAACGACTGTCGACTGGGATGCTTGGCGCCACGACTATGCATTGATCCGCGAAGCGATCAGCCAGGTCTACCCCGAGATATTTCACAACATGGAAACACGCATGTGGGAGCACGGCGGTTTCCATAGGCCCCTGCCGGCGGCTAAACGGGAGTGGCAGACCCCGTCTGGCAAAGCCCAGTTCGTGGCGCCCCAGCGGCTTGATGAGGACGACGACTTGCAGCCCGCTGTCTCGGCGCATGATGTGCTGCAATTGATGACGCTGCGCAGCAATGACCAGTTCAACACCACTGTCTATGGCTACGACGACCGTTTTCGTGGGGTAAAAGGCACCCGTAGCGTCGTGTTCCTCAATCGCAGCGATGTGGTTCGGTTGGGTTTGGCTGCAGGCGACTGGGTGCTGCTACGCACTGCTGTCGAGCCCCAGGTCGTGCGAGAAGTCGGTCCTTTGCAGATCATCGCCTATGACATTCCCGAAGGCTGTGCGGGCGCCTATTACCCTGAGTGCAATCCGCTGATCCCGCTGTGGCACCACGCTGAACGCAGCAAGGTGCCTGCCGCCAAGTGCGTGCCGGTGACGCTGCACAAGGTCGAGCCCCGTGCAAGCGACCTCAGCAAGGCAGTGCCTGCGCACGATCAGATCAATTGAGCGTGAGGGGTGCTGGACCATGCAGAATCGTGAAGGCTGTGTGCTGGTAACCATCCCATTGTTCGTCTCGAGACGACAGGAGCGTAGTAATGAATAAGCTGCCCGATGCCCCCGCCTTGGTAGTGCCATTACCTTTTGAGCCTGGGTTTGAACAGATTCCCGAAGATGAAGCACAGACCAGCCAGGCGTTGCAGGATACGCTGCGCGAAATCATGGAGACCACCTTCAAGGACAATGGCCATGCCAACCGCAGCGTTCATGCAAAAGCACATGGATTGTTGCGCGGCACACTGAAAGTGGCGCCAGGGTTGCCGGCGCAGCTCGCTCAGGGGGCGTTCGCCACACCGGGTGAGTTCGATGCTTACCTGCGGTTTTCCACCAACCCGGGTGACATCCTCGATGACAAGGTTTCCACCCCACGGGGGCTGGCGCTCAAGATCGTTGGCGTACAAGGCCCGCGGTTGCCAGGCAGTGAAGGGCAAGTCACGCAGGACTTTGTCATGCAAAATGCCAAAGCCTTCACCGCGCCAGACCCCAAGGCGTTTCTCAAGACGTTGAAGTTGCTTGCCAAAACCACTGACAAAGCGCCGGGTACGAAAAAGGTAGTGTCGGCCGTGCTGCGCGGTGCAGAAAAAGTGGTCGAAGCGTTTGGCGGTGAGAGCGGCACGCTCAAAAGCCTTGGTGGGCACCCTCAAACCCACATTCTTGGCGAAAGCTTCAGCACCGTCGTACCTGTACTCTATGGCCCTTACTACGCAAAGCTTGCGGTAGTGCCCGTGTCGGCGGCCTTGACTGCGCTGACCGATCAGGTTGTTGACCTCAAAGACGATCCAGACGGGCTACGTCACGCCATGGAAGCGTTTTTTGCAAGCGAGGGCGGCGTCTGGGAGCTTCAGGTCCAGTTGGCCACCGACCTTGATCAAATGCCGATCGAAGATGCATCCAGTCAGTGGCCCGAGACGCTCAGCCCCTATGTGACCGTGGCCACGTTGGAGGTCAAGCCTCAAGCGGCATGGAGTGAAGAGAATGTGCGCCGTATCGACGACGGCATGGCGTTCAGCCCCTGGCACGGTCTGGCGGCGCACAGGCCCTTGGGTGGCGTGATGCGGGTGCGCAAGCCGGCCTATGAAATGTCGGCCAATTTTCGTGGGCAGCACAATGGGTGCCCAATCCATGAGCCCGGTCCTAAAGGGCCGAGCCTGTAAGTCGAGGAGAGTACGCCATGCAACCAGAAACCGCGGGCACTGAAGAGAAAGGCCCAAGCGATGTGCCTTATATCAACGATCCGTTAAAACCGACTTCCCCTGCGCTCAATGACGCGGATGCCACGGAGGCGGCGGAGGCTGAGATGGACATCGAGGACGACGGCGAATCGCTCTAGGTTCGCTGGCGCCGTCGCCCGAGCAGCGGCGGCGCCAGGTATGAAGTCTGAGTCTACCGGTCGTTTGAATAAACCTTCCACGTGGTAAAGCCATCACCGCCTGATTTTTAGTGTTGTGGTTTGACTTGGCGCCGGCTTCGCCGGCTCCATGGCACGCTTGTGAGCCATGGACGGCAACCGAGCGCCAAGCGGCTTCTACTTGGCAGCCAGCGTTCCTGCGGCCTGCGCCTGTTCAAGCTGGCGCTTGCGGCCAATGACCAGCACCATGACCCCAGCCAGCGTGCACAACGCCGCCAGTGGCATCAGTGCCAGTGCGTAGCTGCCGGTGGCGTCATGGATGGCGCCGTACACGTTGACCATCAAGCCACCCCCGATCAGGTTGGCCATGGCGCCAACCGCAGCCAGCCCAGCTGCTGCAGTGGAGGAGGACAACCAGCCCGACACCAATGCCCAGAACGGGCCTTTCATGGAGTAGGCCCCCACCAGCACCATGGTCAGCATCACCACCGTGGCCGGCAGTGACGAGGTGAACAGGGTCATCAGCAGGCCGGCCGCAATCAGCAACATGGTCATTGCGGTGTGCCAGCGACGTTCACCGGTGCGGTCGGAACTGCGGCCCCAGATGACCATCAGGATCGAGGCAACGCCATAAGGAATCGCGTTCACCAGCCCGATCTCCATGGAGCTCAGGCCGAAGGTCTTGAGCAGTTGTGGCGCCCAGACGCTCATGGTGCTGCCAGCCGCCGAGGCGCCCGAGTAAATCAGCGCGAGCACCCAGATGTCCTTGTGGCGCAGCAGTTTCCACAGCGAGATATGACCGATGGTGGTTTTCTGTGCTCGTTCCTCGGCCAACCGCCCGGTGAGCCAGCCGCGTTGATCGTCATTCAGCCATTTGGCCTGCTCAGGCCGATCGGTCAGTACGAACAGGCAGGCGATCCCCAGCAGCACCGCCGGGATGCCTTCGAGGATGAACAGCCAATGCCACCCACGCATGCCCAACCAGCCGTCCAGGCTCAACAGCAGCCCTGAAATCGGCGAGCCGATGAAGTTAGCGGCGGGAATGGCGACCATGAATAGCGCCACCATGCGCGCGCGATACGCCGACGGCAGCCAGTAGGTGAGGTACAGCAACACCCCTGGGAAGAACCCGGCCTCGGCAGCGCCCAGCAGAAAGCGCATCACATACAGTGAGTTGGCCCCTTGCACGAAGGCGGTACCGGCGGAGATCAGCCCCCAGGTGATCATGATGCGCGCGATCCAGATGCGCGCACCGTAACGCTGCATGGCCAGGTTGCTGGGGACTTCCACCAGGAAGTAGGCGAAGAAGAACAAGCTGCTGGCGAAACCGAAGACCTTGGCTGACAACTCCAGGTCCTGGTTCATCTGCAACGATGCCATGCCGATGTTGCCGCGATCGATGATCGCGATCAGGTAGCAGATGATCAGAAAGGGCAGTAGACGCCAGGCAACACGGCGCATGGTGGCGCGTTCGAGCTCGCTGGGCGGGGTTGAGGCTGCTTTCATGGTGCTCTCCAATTGTTTTTTTTCTGGAGTTACGCAGGGGTCTGTGCGGCCGGACAAGCCGGCGCAAGGGCAATCAGTTATCGATCAGGTGACGGTTCACCACACAGCGCGGGTCCAGCGCCTTGCCGTCCCAGGCATCGAGGATTTGCTGCAGGGCAACCAGGCCTACGCGGTCCCGGGCTTCGCTGGTGTTGGCCCCGATGTGAGGTGTGGCGACCAGGGTTGGCAGGCCCCACAGCGGGCTGTCGGCCGGAGGCGGTTCGGGGTGGAAAGTGTCCAGGCCGGCACCCCCGATGCGCCGCTCGCTCAACGCAAGCACCAAGGCCTCGGTATCGACCAGCTCGCCACGTGCGGTGTTGATCAAGATGGCACCTGAACGCATGCGCTCAAGCTGCTGGGCGCCGATGAGGTTGCGATTGGTGTCTGTGAGGGGGCAATGCAGGCTGATGATATCGCTATCGGCCAGCAAACGATCGAAATCCTCTTCGCGCTCGAGGTGATCACGCACGGGTAACTGCTGCAAGTAAGGGTCGTAAACCTTGACCTTCATGCGCAGCGGCGCCACCAGGTCCATCAGGATCGCGCCGATCGAGCCAAGGCCGACCAGGCCCAGTGTCTTGCCCGCCAACTCCATGCCGTTGGCAGTGGCCTTGTCCCAGTGGCCTTGGCGCATGCGCGCATCGAGCAAGGCGGTTTGGCGCGCAACGCTGAACATCAACGCAAAGGCGTGCTCGGCCACTGACTGGGCGTTGGCCCCAACGGCGACGGAGACAGGAATACCCCGGTCGGCGGCGGCCTGGATGTCGATGGTGTTGTAGCCGACCCCATGCTTGGCGACCACCTTCAACGCGTTGGATGCGTCGATCATGGCGCGGGTCAGGCTGCCTTGTCGCACGATGATGGCATCGGGTTGCTCTGCGCGGATGATCGCTTCGAGCTCATGCTCGGGCAGATAGGGCGTGGTGGGGATGACGCGGATGGCGTGTTGATCGGCCAGGCGCATCGCGTCGTCGGCCAGCGCCGGACCTGTCAGCAGAAGGGTACGGGACATCGTCGATACCTTGTTTTTGTTGAAGACGGTAGGACTGCACTGAGTGCTTTCACCAATAACCTAGCATAATGAAATGGCGTTGCAACAATAGATTTTTAGTCAGCCATATTGCCGAATAACTGAGATTTCAAACCCTTGAAATCTGTTTAATGGAATGCCATTCTGAAATAGCGTTCTGATTCGACGTTGAGCGCGCCCAATAAATCCAAGAAGAGGTAGGTCACATGAGCATTGGTTTCCAGGTGCTTGAGCGCACGCGAAAAATCGGTGATGAGTGGGTATCGCGCTACCGCGAGGTGCCGGTCGCCAACGTCAGCGACTCGATGAATCGCATGACGGCGGGTGGTGCGCGTTTGCGCCCCATGCACCGGGAAGGTGTGCTGTGCGGCGCGGCTCTGACGGTCAAGGCCCGTCCTGGTGACAACCTGATGCTGCACTACGCCATCGACAGCGCCGAGCCAGGTGATGTGATCGTGGTCGATGCCGGCGGCGACCTGACCAATGCTCTGATCGGCGAGATGATGGTGGCGTACGCCGTGAAGCGCGGTGTAGCGGGCATCGTCATCCATGGTGCAATCCGCGATGCTGGCAGCATCAAGGCCGGTGACTTCCCCCTGTTCGCTGCCGGTGTTTCCCATCGCGGCCCTTACAAGGACGGGCCGGGTGAGATCAACGTGCCCATCGCCATCGATGGCATGGTGATCGAACCCGGGGACCTGATCATCGGTGACGATGACGGCTTGCTGTGCGTACCCTATGCCCATGTCGCAGAGGTCTACCAACGCGCCACGGCCAAGCACGCTGCCGAAACGGCGCAAATGCAACATATCGCTCAAGGTACCAATGACCGCACCTGGGTCCTGGAGTCCTTGAAAAAGAAAGGCTGCCTGCTGCCTGACTGAGGATCGACCCGCACGTGGTCCGAGCAAGATCCTTCAATGGCGGCTGCTTCTCACCTGAGGACTCGCTCACTTGTCTGACCTGACGCCGCCCCCTCGTACCCGTTGGCCTTCTGCTGTACGCGCATTGGGCCACCATCATTTCCAGGTTTATTTTGCCGGCCAAGGCGTTTCGACCTTGGGCAAGTGGGTTCAGCAAGTCGCGCTGTCCTGGTTGGCCTATCACCTGACCGGGTCAGCTGTATTGCTGGGCCTGATCACCTTTCTTTCTCTCGCCCCGCAGTTGATCGTCGGTCCGTTCGCAGGCGCCTGGATCGATCGCCACGACAAGCGTCGACTGCTGATCGTGGTCCAGTCGATGCTGGTGGCGCAATCGGCCGCGCTTGCGCTAGTGACCTGGGCTGGTTGGGTAGATGGCCCCTTCATTGCCGCAATGGCACTGCTGCTGGGCTTGCTCAATGCCGTCGAAACACCCCTGCGTCAGGCCCTGATCGGCTCTTTCGTGGAAGATCCAGCTGACCTGCCCAACGCGCTGGTCCTCAACGCGATGCTTATCAACGCCGCCCGCTTCGTGGGCCCGCCACTGGCCGGCGGGCTGATAGCCGTGGCGGGGGAGGCGGCTTGCTTCGCCTTGACCGCCGTCGCCTTCACCGCGCTGCTGGCAGGGTTGCTGAAGGTGCAAGCCACAGCCAGCCCTCGGGCGACAGGTTCCACTGCCCAGGTCTTTCGTGAGGGCCTCGCTTATCTATGGCGGGAACAGGGCGTCAGGCAACTGCTGTTCAATGTCATCATGGTCAACCTCCTGGCGTCCTGCTATGCAGCGCTTCTGCCGATCCTGGCCAAGCGCGTGTACGCCGGTGACGCACGGGTGCTGGGCTGGCTCTGGGGCGCGGCAGGCGCTGGCGCGTTCGTGGCCACGTTAGTGCTGGCGGTGGGCGGAGCCTTGCCTCGCCTTCGGCAGTTCATCGAAGTGGGCGCAGGGCTTTGCGCCCTGGCACTGCTGGGTGTGTGCTGGGCAGGGCAGTGGCAGCTGGCATTGCTGGCGCTTCTGGTGCTGGGGTTCGGCATCACGCTGAGCAACGTGAGCACCAACATGCAGTTGCAGAGCCAAGCGCCGGGCCATCTGCGCGGACGTGTCATTGCGTTCTACATCGCCATGCGCTTCGGTTTCGAGGCGTTGGGTGGCATGGCCGCCGGGCTGCTGGCTGCTCGTGTGGGCGCCCCGGCCACCTTGGGTGCAGCCGGGGCAGTGTTGCTGTTGGGTGTCGCGGGGACTTGTGCATGGCGCAACCGTCGGGCTGCATGAGCGCGCCGGTCCGACCTGCTGGTGGCAGGCCAGCCCGGATGGGAAGACAGTCATAACCCGAGCATGTTGTAGTGCACGTAGTACATGATCCACAGCGACAACCCCACCAACAGCGTGATGATCACCACCGTGAACACCAGCGCGATCAAGTTCCAACGCTGCTCTCGCGCTGTGGTCAGGTGCAGGAAAAACACCATGTGCACCACGATCTGGACCAGGGCGCACACCAGCACGGTCATGAAGGTCAGGTGACGCGGCAGGCTGGGGTACATGGCCAGCCCGAAGGGCAGCAGGGTGAGCAGGGCTGCCAGCACGAACCCTGTGTTATACGAACGGTGGCTGCTCTGGCTAGCGCCGGCACTGCTAGGTACATGGCTTTGACGACTCATCAGATCACCCCGAACAGATAAACGACGGTAAACACACAGACCCACACGATGTCCAGGAAATGCCAGAACAGGCTCAGGCAGCTCAAGCGCGTAGCATTGACACAGGTCAGGCCGCGCTGGTGAACCTGCATCATCAACAGGGCCATCCAGATCAGCCCCACCAGCACGTGCAGGCCGTGAGTGCCCACCAACGTGAAGAACGCCGTCAGAAACGCACTGCGTTGGGGGCCTGCGCCCTCGCTGATCAGATGATGGAATTCATTGATCTCCATGGCGATGAAGCCCAGGCCGAGCAGGAACGTGACGCCCAGCCAGCGCAGCACCCAGCGCTTGTCCTGGCGGTGGTTGGCGAGCATCGCATAGCCGTAGGTGATGCTGCTCAAGAGCAACAGGAACGTCTCCACCAGCACATAAGGCAGTTCGAAGATGTCCGCCGCGCTGGGCCCACCTGCCACAGACTGTCCCAGCACCGCATAGGTAGCAAACAGGGTGGCGAACAGAATGCAGTCGGTCATCAGGTAGACCCAGAAGCCGAACAGGCTCAGGGAGCCTGCGTCTTCGTGGCCATGCTCTTGCTCGCGGGCCGTTTCGTTGTGCACGACATGGGACATGATTCAGGCCTCCGCCAACCGTTGGCGACGCTCGGTTTCCATCCGTTCGACCGCTTCGGCCGGGATGCAGTAGTCGGTATTGGGGTCGTAACTGCGCACGATCAGGGTGGCGATGACTGCCAGTGAACTGGCGATGACCAACCACCAGATGTGCCAGATCAACGCAAAGCCCAGCACCGTGGACAGAACGCCTAGCACCAGGCCCAGGCTGGTGTTGCGAGGCATGTGGATCTTGCGAAAATCCATCTCGGCCAGGGTTTTCACGCCTTTCTCCTTCATGCCCCAGTACGCGTCGATGCCGCCCACGACAGGTTGCTCGGCGAAGTTGTAGAACGGGGGCGGCGAAGCGGTCGCCCATTCCAGCGTGCGCCCGTCCCAGGGGTCGCCCGTGGTGTCGCGGTTCTCATGACGTTTGCGGATACTCACCACCAGTTGCATGACCTGACAGGCCACGCCACACAGAATGATCAATACACCGACCATTTCCAGCAGCAGGAAGGGCCGCCACTCGGGTACGTCGAAGTGATTCAGGCGCCGGGTCATGCCCATGAACCCCAGGAAATAGGACGGCATGAAGGCAAAGTAAAATCCAGCCAACCAGCACCAGAAGGCAGCACGCCCCAGTGGGTCATGGAGTTTGAAGCCGAAGGCCTTGGGGAACCAGTACGTCAGGCCGCAGAGGTAGCCGAAGACCGCGCCGCCGATGATCACGTTGTGGAAATGGGCAATCAGGAACAGGCTGTTATGCAACAGGAAGTCCGCACCGGGCACCGCCAGCAGGACCCCGGTCATGCCCCCGATGCTGAAGGTGACGATGAAGCCAACCGTCCACAGCATCGGCGTCTCGAAACGCACCCGACCCCGGTACATGGTGAACAGCCAGGTGAAGATCTTCACCCCGGTGGGGACGGCGATGATCATGGTCATGATGCCGAAGAACGCGTTCACGTTGGGTCCTGCGCCCATGGTGAAGAAATGGTGCACCCAGACGATGAAGGACAGCACCGTAATGACGATGGTCGCCCACACCAGGGAGTAGTAGCCGAACAGCTTCTTGCGCGAGAACGTCGAGGCCACCTCCGAGAAGATACCGAACGCTGGGAGTATGAGGATGTACACCTCGGGGTGGCCCCAAGCCCAGATGAGGTTCACGTACATCATGGGGTTGCCGCCCAGTTCATTGGTGAAGAAGTGCATGCCCAAATAGCGGTCCAGCGTGAGCATGAACAAGGTGGCGGTGAGGATGGGAAAGGCAGCCAGGATCAGGATCGAGGTGCACAACACTGTCCAGGTGAACACCGGCATGCGAAACAGCGTCATGCCGGTGGTACGCATCTTCAGAATGGTGACGAAGAAGTTCAGCCCGGTGAGCAGGGTGCCTACCCCGGAAATCTGCAACGCCCAGATGTAGTAGTCCACTCCCACCCCGGGGCTGTATCCGATACCGGACAACGGGGGGTAGGCCACCCAGCCGGTGCGTGCGAACTCGCCAATGCCCAGGGAAAGGTTCACCAGCACGGCGCCGGAAACGAACAGCCAGAAGCTGACGGCATTCAAAAATGGATAGGCCACGTCGCGGGCGCCGATCTGCAAAGGTACCACCACGTTCATCAGCCCGACCACGAACGGCATGGCCATGAAGAAGATCATGATCACCCCATGGGCGGTGAAGATCTGGTCGTAGTGCTCAGGCGGCAGGTAGCCAGGCGAGCCGTCCGAGGCCATGGCCTGCTGGGTGCGCATCATCAACGCGTCGGCGAACCCGCGCAGCAGCATCACCAGGGCGACGACGATGTACATCACGCCGATGCGCTTGTGGTCCACGCTAGTGAACCACTCCTGCCACAGGTATTTCCATTTGCCCATGTAGGTGATGGCCCCTACGACCGCCAGGCCCAGCAGCCCGACGACGGCCAGCGTGTACATGATGATCGGCTCGTGGAGGGGGATGGCGTCCCAGGTCAGTTTTCCGAACATGCGCTTACTCCTTGCTGCCTTGGGGGCTCTGGCCCTGGGAATCGCTGAGGCGGCGTTCGACCTCCCGTGAGCGGTTGACGCCCTGGTACTTGTCGATCAACGACTGGAACAGGTGCGGGTCGACTTTGCCGTAATGTTCTACCGGGTGGGCAATACTGGGCTTGGCCAGCTGCGTGTAGGCAGCCCCATCGAGCTGGCGCCCGGCGGCGCGGGTGCGTTCGACCCAGTCATCGAAGCCCGCCGGGTCGAGGGCCAGCGCCTTGAAGTGCATGTCGGAGAACCCCGGGCCGTTGTAGTTGGCGGCGATCCCGGTGTAGTCGCCTGCGTGGTTGGCGATCAGGTGCAGCCGTGTCTGCATCCCGGCCATGGCGTAGATCTGGCCGCCCAGGGCCGGAATGAAGAACGAAGTGATGGCGCCGTCGGAAGTCACCCTAAAGTCAACGGGCGTGTCTACAGGCATCGCCATTTCGTTGACCGAAGCAATGCCGAGTTCGGGATAGACGAACAGCCACTTCCAGTCCATGGCGATGACCTGGACCTTGAGCGCAGGGGTGTCGGATGCCAGCGGCCGGTACGGGTCCAGCGCATGGGTCGAACGCCAGGTGACAACCCCCAGCACGATGATGATGGCCAGCGGCACGCCCCATACCACCGCTTCGATCAGCCGCGAGTGGCTCCAGTCGGGGGTATAGCGGGCCTTTTCGTTCGAGGCCCGATAGCGCACCGAAAACACCAGCGCCATGATCATCACCGGTACCACTACGATCAGCATGAGCAAGGTGGCGAGGATGATCAGGTTGCGCTGCTCGAGCCCCACCTGCCCCTTGGGGTTGAATAACACCATGTCGCAGCCCGAGAGCTGGAGTGCTACGGTGCCCAGCGCCATCATCCAGAGCAGTCGCCTTGCCGTTTTCGGTTCCCTGGCCATGTGAGCATCCCGTATGTGTTGTCAGATGTTTCGGCTATCACATCTGAGAGGAACCCAATGCTCCCAAGGTTGTTTGCAATGCGCGATTGTTCGACGAATGGCAGCCCAGGTCAGGGAACTTATGCCCATGGGTGGCTGGTAGTTGGCGCGCCACCTGGGCAGGGCACTGAACCTTGCGCGCAGGGGGGCAGTCACAGCGCCATTGACCAGACGATTGGAGCGCCATGATGGCCAGCGACGCAACCGCCTCACTCAAACGCGTGATCACCCTGCCGTTGTTGGTGTTCTTCATCCTCGGGGACGTATTGGGCGCCGGGGTATACGCACTGGCAGGCGCCATCGCCGACCGGGCCGGTGGCGCCATCTGGGCGCCTCTGGCCCTGGCACTGTTCTTCGCCCTGTTGACTGCGGCGTCCTACGCCGAGCTTGTCAGCAAATACCCCCGGGCTGGCGGTGCGGCGGTGTTCGCACGGCGGGCGTTCGGCTCGCCGTTGCTGGCTTTTTTGGTGGGGTTCGCCATGTTGGCGGCAGGCATCACCAGTGCCGCAGGGTTGGCGCTGGCGTTTGCTGGGGAATATCTGCGCGTGTTTATCGACTGGCCTTCGGCGGTGCTGGCGCCCCTGTTTCTAGTATTGATGGCAATGCTCAACGCCCGGGGTATCAAGGAGTCGCTCAGTGCCAACCTGGTCATGACCCTGATCGAACTCAGCGGCTTGGTGCTGGTGATCGTCGCTGTGGCGGTGTTGAGCGGCCAAGGGCAGGCCGAGCCTACCCGTTTGCTGGATTTCGGCGAACAGGGCCCGGCTACTGCGGTACTGGGCGGCGCTTTGCTGGCATTTTATTCGTACGTGGGGTTCGAGACGTCCGCCAACCTGGCCGAGGAAATCAAGGACGTACGCCGGACGTACCCACGCGCGCTGTTCGGGGCCTTGCTGGTGGCCGGCCTGGTTTACCTGGCAGTCGGCGCCGGCGCCGCGTTGGTCATGCCAGTGCAGGCACTGATCGACGCCAAGACGCCCTTGATGGACATCGTGCACAACGCTGACCTGGGGCTGCCCCACGGTGTATTCGCCATCATCGCTTTGGTGGCGGTGGCCAACGGCGCCATGTTGACCATGATCATGGCTAGCCGCCTTGCCTGGGGCATGGCCCGCGATGGCATGCTGCCGCGCGTTCTGGGTCAAGTGCTACCCAACCGCGGCACACCCGGTTATGCGATAGCCGCGACCACGCTGCTGGCCATCCTGCTGACCTTTACTGGCTCGCTGGAAGTGCTGGCCGAAACCGTCGTGCTGTTGCTGTTGTTCGTATTTTTGAGCACGAACGTGGCGGTGTTGGTGCTCAAGAAGGAAAAGGTCGATGCCGAGCATTTCTCGGTTCATCCGGTGGTCCCTGTGTTGGGTATCCTGTCGTGCCTGCTGGTGCTGAGTCAGCAACCTTTCGAGAACTGGCTGAGGGCAGGGGCATTGCTGGGCTTGGGGGCGGTGTTGCACTGGCTGGCGGGCAAGGGCATTGGTCGGACCATTAGCGAGGGTGATGCGGGACAGTGACGGGGGCAAGCGATCATGTGCGAGCTTTGAATGTCCCATACTTCACTAGCCAACCGCGCCCCTGCGCAGACTTGCGCTGCTACTCATCAGGAACCGTTCAATGGCCAAAGAGATTGAAAACCCTTGCGTGTCGAGCTGCAAGCTCAAGCATGAGGTGTGCACCGGCTGCGGGCGCAGCAAGGAGGAGATACGCGGCTGGCGAAACATGAAGCGTTCCGAGAAGAAGGCGACGGTCGAGAAAGCGGCTGCGCGCTTGAAGAAGATCAAAAAGAAGGGCAAGGGGTGAGTGGTGTGCAGGGTTTGTTGACAGCCCGGAACGGTTGGTAGGCGCAATTTATCGGCGTGCGGCCTAAGCATGGGCATCAATCACCTTGGTCCTTGCCGCATGGCTCCAGGATGTCCAGCTGGCGTTCTAACTGACACGAGCGGCCAACATCCCCTCGACCTGGGGAGCGACATCGAGGTCGAACATGGAAATGAAGCTGTCCATCAACGGTGATTCGTTGTGGGTGCTCCAGCTCATGTACAGGCCGATGGCCGGGTTGGGAGAGGCGGTCACGGGGTGGATACGGCGGAACACGACCCTGTCGCGCATGATCGAGTTGGCAATCGACTCAGGCACCAAAGCAACGCCGAAACCGCAGGCCACCAAGCCTATCAAGGTATGGATCTGCGCGGCCTCCTGCACCACCTTGGGGTAAAAACCGGCGGCTTCACACAAGGCGGTCAGCTGGCTGTGATAGCCGGTACCCAGCGCTTCGGGGGTGAAGACGAAGTCTTCCCCGGCGAAGTCCCTCAAGTCGATCTGACCTTCCTTTGCCTTCGGGTGATGGGCGGGCAGGGCCATCACGATCTCTTCGTCCAGTAACAGGCGCGACTCGACGTTTTCCGCCGAGATCGGCAATTTGCGCATGAAGGCAATGTCCGCTTCTCCCGACAAATTGGCCTTGGCTTGGCTAGACGAGGACATCTCCTTGATGATCAGCTGGACTTTGGGGTAAGTCTCGCGGAACTGGCGCAGGGTACTGAGCAGTGACTCGTAATAGGCGATGGACACCGCCGTTACCGTGAGTTTGCCAGCAATGCCCTCGGACACCTGGCGTGCGTGTTCGATGCCCAGCTCAAGCGCCTTCAACGTGCTGTAGGCCGCACTCAGGAATGCACTGCCGGCGGGGGTCAGTTTGACCCCGCGCTTATTGCGCGTGAACAGACTGAACCCCAGTTTGTCTTCCAGCCGATGGATGGCTTGGTTCAACGGGGGCTGGGCCATGTGCAGGCGAATAGCGGCCTTGTGAAAGTGCAGCTCTTCAGCCACGGCGATGAATTGGCGCAGCAGGCGGGTTTCGATCATTTCTTCTGTTCCTTCATCTGAATTGATCTGAGGACGGGGGTGCGGCAAGGTTACTGGTTAACAGGCCCCCGACTAAATACTAAACAAAAAGTAGAGCTAAGTTAATCATTGGATCCAATACCCGCAAGCGGTCTCGAACAGGTCCGAGTTCGGTGGCGTGGCTTACGAATGGGCCTCAGAAGAGTAATCATCAAGAAATTATTCGGATTTACCAGCAACTTGATAGGCACCAGGTATCAACCTGCGCTGCCGTTAGTATTAAACAACGTGAACATTCATTGTTAAGGTAGGGCGGTACTCAAGCGGAAACAGACCATGAACTTTACAGGAAAGACCGCTCTTGTAACGGGTGCTGGCCGAGGACTCGGTTTCAGTTATGCGCACGCTTTGGCGACACTGGGCGCCAATGTGGTAATTAGTGATATCGGCGCAGATAAGCTGGGCGCCGGGGGCGATGGCTCCATTGCCATGGAGGCTGCGAAAGCGCTCCGGGGCAAAGGTTTCAACGTGTTGGGGCATCATGGGGACTTGTCCGGTGAGCAGGGTTGCGAGCAACTGGTGGCAATGGCCATCGAGGCATTTGGTCAACTCGATATCGTGATTCATAACGCCGGTTGGGTCGGTTATCAAGCGATTGAAGACGCTGATGCGACATTCATTGGCCGCGCCGTGGATATCAATATCTATACCCCCGTGTGGTTATGCAAACATGCATGGAAACACCTCAAACAGTCTGCTGCCGCACGGGTCGTGCTGACCTCATCCGACCGCGCGATGTACCAGCAATATGCCCAACCGGGCCTGGTGGCGTATGCCGCCGGCAAGATGGCACAACTGGGCATCATGAATGCGCTAAGCATGGAAGGCACCGAAGCCGGCATTCTCGTCAATGCTGTATCTCCAGTGGCCAAGACCCGTATGTGGGGCGTGACGGGTGAACCGGAGAATCTCAAGCCTGAATGGGTGACGCCCGGCGTGGTGTTCCTGGCGTCGCCGCAGTGCCAGGACACAGGTTATGTCCTGCGTGCCAGCAATGGCCAATTTACGGCCACGCGGTTTGTGGAAAACCCAAATGTCGATTACCCGGTCGATCTGGCCCGCGTGAAGGCCACTAGCGCCGAACAAGTTGCCCAGCGGTGGGACCACATTAAGGAGCGATGAATAGGCCTCCTCAGGAAAACCTCAAACGCTTCTTACCGTGCCAGGCCGATCTGGAGGAAAGCCCGGTCTGAGATGAAGCTCATCAGTGCCTGCGCTTCGTCGACATCAGTGGCGGCCAGATCAATGCGCTGGACCTGCATGGGCAACTGACGCGACTGTATGAATCGCCTGCGCGCATTGGCGCCCTGGCTTTGACTGAAAAGGGCAACCTGATTGTCTCCCAGCATGCTGGCGTTGCCATCCTAGGCTTTGTGTGAAAAGTCTTGAGACAAAGGTCAGGCAAAGCGAAAACAGCCGAAGGACGGCCGAAGTCGCGCTCGACTTTACGGGTTGCAAATGAGCCTTCCGACCGTGCGGCCGCTCCAGACTGTTTTCAACGTAGCCTCACCGAGTATCAAGGCGCTTGATACAAAGCCTAGTGTCCACAATCAGAGCCACCGCCGGTGTCGGGTTGAGCAGATGGGCCGCCTATGTGCGTCGCCATTCAGGTTAGGCGTAATCAAATACTACCTGAACGTACCCATTATTGGATTTCTGCTCAAAGATGTCGAAGTACTCGATACGTGCGAAGTACCTGTACGTTCCTTTGTAATCGTTCTCCCTGAGCAGCAGGTCATTGGTGATAGCCTTGCGGCCACTGGGTCCGTTGATTTCATGGAGATAGACGTCCTGTCCGTATACTTCATCACGTGAAATGGAGAGCAAGGTCCTGATGGGAGGAGGCGAACTGTCTTTGATGGTCCACGCCCATTCAATTGTTTGCGCACGCACATGGTAGGTCACGGTGAATGACTCAATGATCGGCGGCGTGATGGTGGTGGGCCGGTTTTGCTGCGCTGGCCTCAATGTGATTTCTTGATCTCGTTCGGGCGTTTGCCCAACTTGGACTTTGACGTCTTGTCCGGAGTGACCATTGACCAAGGAGGCTCGCCATGGTGCTTTGCCGGCCCCGACGGTGTATTTGTGGGGTGACTGCCACTCGCCACCCTCGACCATGATGAAGTAGTTGCCAAAATGCCCGTAGTAGTGCTGTGCATCGCCTCCATAGCGCTCTACGAAGCCGGCGGGATTACCCTCAAGCATCAGCGCGCGCCCTGCAATCCGTGCAGACATCCAATGCGTCCATGTCTTGGCCGTGAACGAATACATGAACATCGACGTGTAGGTGTACTTGTCATCACCTTTGCGTGTCCAGCGGCGTATGACCATGGCATAGCGCTCACCGGGTTTCCATGCATTCTGATTACTGGTGTGCAAACCAGTTCCTTCATTGCCGAAGTGATCCCAGTATATACCAGGTCTACCGCTGATAAGTGTTGCCTCGGGCAAGGTGTCCTCGGGCAAATCATCGGAATCCCAGATGGAGCAGATGTTGTTTCCGTAAACATCGTTACCCGGCACTAGGCTCATCTGTATTCCAGCATAACTGGGGTTCTTTCCATAGTTTGGATTCATCAGGCTCCAGTAGATGTAGCGCTGGGCCCCGGCCTGCGGCACATGTATCTCGGCATAGAACAGTTCAACCCCTTTGCGCGGGTTGAAGTGGGCGGTGATGTAAGGTCCCCACGCTGGTACGTCGTTGGCAGGCTCAGGCAGGTCAGCGTGTTCATCTCGCAATATTGCGGTCATGGACTGTGCTTGACGGGTATCCATTGAGTATTCCTCGTTATGTAAACGTCGCGATAGTGCGATGTAAGTCATGCTATTCGGATCCCTTGTGCAAACAACTGTCAGTTTTGACAGGTCTTCATCTTGCAACACGGTACAACCGCGACCTCCTGAGCTAGGTCGACCGGGGCCAGCAGGGCAGTAAGAAGAAGCCGCTGTTATGAGGGGCGCGACGTCTGTGCTGCATAACCTAATGCATCAGGGAAGTCTCCGGTCTATTGGTGGTACTCAATGCCGGTTGGTGCCCAGACCTTAGGCCCTGTGTGAAAAGCCTTGATACTCGGTGATGCTGCGTCGAAAACAGCCTAGTGCGCCAGCCCGGTCGGATTGCTCATTTACAACCCGTTAAGTCGAGCCCGACTCCAACCGTTCCTGGGCTGTTTCGCCTTGCCTGAGCTTCGTCTCAAGACACTGTTCACACGGAGCCTAGGCTCTCTGCGAAATCACGAGAAACCTAATCGTTGCCCCTTCAGCGCTGAGATTTTGTAGAGTCACACGCCATCAACGGAAGGGAACCCTGTGCTGGCAAGGCGCTACGAACTCGCGGACGAGGCCTGGGATGTGGTCTCCGATCTCTTCATCGAAACCCATGGCCGGGGCCGGCCGCGATTGAGCGACCCACTGATGCTCGATGGCGTCCTCTGGGTACTCTGCTCAGGGGCTGCATGGCGAGATATGCCTGAGCGCTTCGGTCCATGGTCAATGGTGTATCAACGGTTTCGGGACTGGCGAAACCAAGGGACTTTCGAGCAGATGCTCAAACGTCTGCACCTGGGATTGAATGAGCTGGGCTTGATCGATCTGCAAACCTGGAGGATCGAGTCAACCGCAGTACGCGCAACCGAGCCTCATCTGGCGCCGGGAAATAAGGGGGCTGACGAACCTGCCGATCACGCTCTAGGCCGCAGTCGTGGCGGCCTGACAACCAGAATCCACATGCTCTGCGACGCACCAGCCTGCCAGAAGATGCCTCAAGACTCTCAGGATCCCCAAAAGACATTTGGGCAATCATGCTAATCACCAAGTTACGAGTGAGAAATTCAATTTGTACCCCCAGAAGTACCCCTTTTTGCAGTGGTTCCGAGTGGACGATAGTGGACGCACTGAGGCGCGGTGTTGAACGTCCTATCACTCGCCAAAGCGTGCCGCCTACGCTTTGGGCTCGTCCCAGTCGCTACGCGTCGCAGCAGTCAGCGCATCCCAGTCATCAGGAGGGTTGCCGCGGCTAAGCATCTTCTCGAATACAGCGTAGGGATCGGATTTGCTGCCTGCAGACCGGAGGGTATTTTCGTCGTTGACCCATGCATAGACGATGACCTTGGATCTTGAGTCGTAGCGAAAGAACAGCCGAAAGCGCCTACCGATCTTTGCCCGCCGCCAATGTCGGTAGGCGGTGCCCAGCGTGTTGCCTTGGCGGAACTCATCACGGCCCGGGTCGGCAGGCACAGCCTCCATGATCAGATGGCTCAATGCCCGAAACAGCTTGACGTTGGCATTGCTCTCAAAACCTTGCGGGTCGTTTTGCTCGGCCCGGGCGGCGGCTTCTTGCAATTTGCGTAGCTGTAAAGTCACACCTTCATGGAACAACAGTGTCCACCCACGTCGCACCATCAGATCGCGACCTCACCATCGATATCTTCGTCCAGGTTTACGGAGTGATTTGCGTTGGCGAGCATGGTTTGCGCCAAGTCTTCCGGCAGGGTAGTGAGGTTGCGGCCGCCTCGGATATCAGCCTCCAGCAAACCCAGGAACGCACCGATGGCAGGGTCTTCGTGGGTGGTTTCTACGCGGCTGACCACGATTTCACCCCCGCGCACGTCGAATGCAATCTTGCCACCAGTGTCAATGCCCAAAAGCTGGCGAACGGATTTGGGCAGTGTGACCTGTCCCTTCGAGGTCAACGTGGCGATTTCGTGGATGGCAGGCATGAGTGTTCTCCCAGATATACTAAGCGAATGGTAAGGAATAATCCTTACGTGGTCAATCTTGGTTTCTGGCCAAGGAGCGAGATGCTGACACTGATCAGAAGAAGGGCTACGTCTGCCTTTCCACCTCGGCGGCGACATGCCAGGATGGCGTATTGACTTCAGTGCGTAGGCTTGGCCTACTCGCGGCGTCAATTCTGTAGTGTGAGCGTGGTCGCTTTTCGGCGCTTGGCACCTCGAGGTTTGCTGCCAAATTCTAGAAAAGGAGTTCTCTGCAAATTCTCGAACGACTCGCATGGCTTACTAACAAACCGGTCACTCGAGATCGGCAACACTGTTCTTTCTCAAAAGAGGATCTTATTGGACATGACAGATGTAAACGCATTGGCGCCCTATGTGAGTAATCCACTCGCTCTGGTGGCCTTTGTATTGCTGGTGATTTTGTTAGCCATGCTCAAAGTACCCGCCAGTAGTACGTTTCTCAAGGTGCTCGCCTGTATTTTGATCGTGGCCAACCAGGTTTAACGCAGTATCGAGTCAGACTCAGTCTCTGAAGCAGCGCTGCTGAGCAGCCAAATCAGGGCAGGGGATTGCTTGACGTGTTCTGCCATGGTTGTCATTGCAACCTTGAGAGGGGGAATAGTCGACACCACGACATCGTAATTCTCAGTAGGCTGTAAACGAACGCCAATGATGACACTTTTGTCTTCTTATTCGCGGGCGTAAGCAATAAAGCCATTCTCCAACGGATGCACATATTCTCCAGTCCGCACGTCGGGATAGTTTGGGGCTTTGTGGAAATTACTTCGTAGTGCAATGACTTTGGTCACGGCCTTGAAGGCCGGGCTGAAGTTGTCGGTAAGATAGTCGTAGCTCATGGCAAATAGCACGCTAATGATAAGAGCCCCTGCACCATGGAACATGATCATACTGCGCGATTGCTTGAGCTTAGCCTGAAAGCTGAGGAGCGCGGCCAAGCGGGTCATGTGTTGCCAGGCTGCTTCGAATGGCAGGCTGATCATCGCGATGACCATGATCAGTATTGCTGTCAGACCAAGGAGTATTGCCACCACAAGCAGCCACGATGGAATGTAAAATAGCAACGCGAGAAAGCCGACTGTCAGATCAAGACTTTGAGGAGGCAGCCCTAACGTCTCGGCAACCGTGAAACGCGCGCATGCTGTGGATATCAGCAGTGCAAGCAGATGCATAATGATGATGGGCGTTTTGGCGAATGGCTTCTCCCATGCTGTATGGAGCCAGCGGGCGAAAGGGATGCACCAGGCAATGAATCCGCAAATTATCAATGCAGCCGCGACCGTCGTCCCGATGGTAAGCGCGGATATGCCCGTATATTGAGAAGCTGCAATCGTGATGAGGTACGTAACTACCGAGGCGAGATAGAACCGTTGGGATACGGAATATTGTTGGAATTTGGCGAGCAGTTTTGCTTTCAGAGCTATCATTTTTCATCCTTGAACTTCTTTTCAGTGCTTCCAAATCCATGCGGATAGCAATGCTTGGCCGCCTTGATGTACGTTTTGTTCTGCCATTTGAGGTGGATGACCTCGTGGCGCCCCATCAAACTCCCACGAGTTCAGCTTATTTATGTGGGCACGAATGACGAATCAATCGGCTGGCAGACAATCCGCCACATCCCGCGTACGCCGTCTTCGACCCGAGTGCCTTCCAGTACATTCGAGCCTTCGAAGCGGTACAGCGTTGCTCTGCCGTCGAAACCTTCTGCTTGCAGTTCGTAATGCCCCAGGCCTTTTGCCTGGCCTCGGTATTGCCAGGTCTGCCCCGTCGTCATAGGAGACGGTGATAAACTCGATGTCGATCGTCACCTTGCAGGGTTGATCAAACACGCGGCACTGCCGGGGCGAAAGGTGTCCATTTTGGCGTACATGTTGGCGTCCTTGTAAAGATATCAGGAGCTGTTCAGGGCAGCTGCCAAGTACTGTTTGGGGTGGTGGACCGGATGCCGACTGCCTGGCACTGCTCCAGAATCGGCAGAATGTAGGTGATGTTGGTACGCCCCGGCTTGCCTTCTGCTCTGTAACGAGCCGCCTGGCAAAGTGGGCCTGCTTTTTCGTAGGTATGGTTAGAGCTGATTTCCACAGCTTGTGCTTGGCCGAAATGATTGTTACCGGCTAGGTAGTCCAACGTTTGCTGGAAAGCTGCTCGAGTCAGCGCCAACTGCGAGTCTTCCGACCCGGTTTCAATCACAACTCGATTTGCATCAACGGTCGTGATTCGGAAACGGGCGCTACGCGACGGTGTTTGCAGTTCCTTGCCTTGCAGGCGGCTGATCAATGCCCAGAGAGTGTTGTCGATTTGAATGATGTGCTGCATGGGATAATTTCTTTCGTTACTGAACGGACGCTAGCTTTAACCTGAAGCGATTTATGGAATCTTGATACCCAACGCATTCAGCGATGGCGTATCCATCCGGCCATTCACGGTCAGCCCACTGTCCATCTGAAAGGCCATCAACGCACCTCGTGTCGCCTTGCCCATCACCCCATCAATGGTGCCTTGGTAATACTGGCGCACCATCAGCGCGGTCTGCACACGGGTGACCAGGTTGCTTTTTTGCTCATTGGTCGCGCGGCTCTTTGAAGTGCTCGAACTTGTCCCGCTGGTAGTGCCAGACGACTGATAAAGGCTGTTGCTGCTTGAGGTGCTGCTCGAAGCACTCGGCGCGCTGTAGCTTCGGGTACTGGTAGCAGGTGGGCTGTAGTAGCGAGGTGCGCTATAGCCACCCGAGCCGCTGTAGTGAGAACTGTGCGAACTGTGGGACCGGTGTGAACTGTGTGAGCGATGTGCTGCATAGATGTTGACGGCATCTGGCGCATTGAGCGTATCGGTAAATACCGGGGGCTGAAGCTTGTCATTGGGTTGCCAGTTCGCATCGGCCAGTGACAGATGTCCCGGCTGTGCCAGGGTAGTACCTGCCATTGGCAGCAGGCTGATCCCACTGATCAGGACTTTCCAGCGTTCGAGCAATTTCACTGTGCACTCCTTGCATAGGCACTGAAGGCCTCGGTCGATAGTGGTTGTACGCCGCGGCTCTGCCAACGGTCGGTATGGGATTTGAAAAAGCCAGAGCAATGTTTGACGGCAGCGCATTGCTGGCAGGTTTCGATGAACAGGTTTTTCCAGTCCGAGATGCTCTGGCGGGCGAAGCGCGAGAGGTGGGACGGGATCAGGCACAGGGGCAAGTTGTAGATCGAAACCGGCACGCCACGGTTGGACAGGAAATACACGGTCTGGGTCAACGACCCTTGATAGTCCAGCGGGTCAATCCACAGTTCTTCATAGTTCTTCCTCGCCAGGCCGGTACTTTCGATGCCCATCAGCGCAACATGCCGCACGAAGGGCAGGTTTCTGAATACATAGTGGGCGAGCTCTGGCAAGCGTGGTGTGGTCAGGCGATTGAGCACCACGCGAATTTCGATGATCTGGTTGGCCCGCGACAGGTTATAAAGACCTTGCAGGGTTTCGCTGAACGCGCCTGGGGCCTGCACCACATGGTCATGGTCTTCGGCATTGTCGGCGTACAGGGGGATGCCCCAGCTCAACTGAGGGTGACCGATTGCAGAGAGCGCTGCGATCCAGCTTGGGTCTCGGAACAGGCGCCCGTTGCTGAGCACATGAATGGATTTCTGCGGCAAAACAGCTTTGCACTTGGCCAGGATTTCCAGCAGGCCATCGCGATAAAGTGTTGGTTCTCCGCCGCTGATACCTAGATTTTCCTCGCCCGGATCCATCAGGTCGATCAGCCGTAGGTTTTCTTCAATGTGCCAACGGTCATCGATATCCTTGGGCGGCTGCGAGCACATCAGACAGAGGCTGTTGCAACGATCGGTCATGAACAGCAGGTTGCTGTCCGAGCCTCGTCGATAGAGCACTCGCACCAACGTGTTGCCTGGAGTGATGGCAATGACATCGCCGGGCTGCACGACATCCGCATCCTTGGGAGTGTGCAGGTATGGCCGCGCGCTGTCGAAGTCGCCGATCAATGGCTCCGGGATCAGGAACCCACCTACTGGCAGCGAGAGCAGATGCGGGCTGCGTAGCCGTTCTTCGTTTGGCAGCCAAAGCAGCAGGTCATCGAACGCGGCAGTTCCGGCGCAAGCAGCCAGGCCGTGTTCGATGAACTCATCCAGCGTGATGACCTTGAGCAGTTTCGGCTCATTCAGGTGATGGATTTCGAAGTGGGTATCTTTGCGCAGCATCGCAATCAGCCCCTGTAACCCGGGATCCGGACATCGCTGTAAGAGCGCCTGTTCAACCAGGACAGCAGCACCCTCTGCACGTTGTCGTCGCCATCGCGAAGCAGGCCGAAAAGATGCTTCAGAAGACCCATGTTCTTCTTGCAGAAGCTGCTGAACGCTCGATGTCCGATCGGGTCAGCGTGGCGAGCATAGTGTTCGATGGGGTCAGCACCACAGTACGGGACAAGCGCGCAGTCGGAGCAGCCCGGCAGCGCCTCTGCTATTCCACTGGCGAGCAACGCATTCATAACTGGCGATGCGAGCAATGCTGACAAAGGTTGCTGCACGGTGCCGAGCCTCAAGCCGTCTTCACCCATTTCCAGCAGCATTCGGGCTTCGTCCGAGGGATAGACGTAACCGTCATAATTATAAACCAGCGCCGCAGTGCCAGCGCCAGCAGGGGACCGCAGGTCTACGTAGCCGGAGGAGAAGGGTGTCAGGATATTTTTCAGCAGCAGGCTTGTATAACTCTCTGAGATATATACGCCCTGTTGGTTGATATGCAGCAAATAGGCCAGTGCCTTCTTGTAGAAGGCCAGGTATCGCTCAATAGGGTAATCAAGTCGATGGGCACTCTTGGTGGCAAACCCATAAGGGCTCAGAGGCCGAAGCGAAATGCTGGAGAAGCCCTGGCTTACATACTCATCGATGATCGCTTCAGGTTGTTCGAGGCTTCTTGAAGTTAGCGTGGTCAGCGCGGAAACTGCATCATGGCCAAGGCGCCCACGGACCCACTGGATACCTTTTACAGTGCGTTCGTAGGAGTCTCGTGACGGGGTAGGGCGGTTGGCATTGTGTAAGGGCGCCGGCCCATCGAGCGAAGTCGAAAACTGGATGCGATTTTGTTCTGCGAAGTCGAGTATTTCCTCCGTCAGGTGGTGCAGCGTGGTGGTGATGACGAACTGGATATCCCTTTGTTCGACCACGTTCCGTTCAACGACCCATTCGACAATCTGGCGGACGCGCTCGAAGGCCAGTAGCGGCTCGCCACCCTGAAACTCCACAGTCAAGGCGGGAACGTTCGATTCGAACAGGCGATCGACCGCCGCCTGTGCATCTGCTTCCGATAGATCGTGGCCGGATCCTCCCAGAGGGGCCCTCGATACCTGGCAGTACTGGCAGGTGTGGTTGCAGCGCAATGTAACCACGAACAAGTGCAGTGCAGGGCCCTGGAAGAGGAAGTCCTTTCGGCTCCGATATTGCGCGGCCATTTCCGGGAACGGATCGTGGCGGCCTGGTTCGTAGATGAAGTGGCGGGCCAGCAGGTCCTTGTAAAAAGGCGTACTTGCTTGAAGGTCGAAGTAACTGAGGGCTCGTAATTGCGCGTCGTTCACGTGCATGTACTCACCGGTATCGGAGGTGAGCAGGATGTCACGCTCATTTCCCGTGTTCATGCGCATGAATCGAAAAGGCAGCAAGCGGTAGTGCTTGGCGTCTGTCGCAATCAGTGTCACTGTGAAATACCACATCCAGCGAGCGCGGCTCGGGCCAGGACTTCGCGCAACCCTACTGTTTCGCGGTTGATATGGTCGCGTAGGGCGAAGTCGTTCAGATGCTGAAGGATCAGCGAGTGAGCTTGCTCCGGGGAAAGCGTTAGCCTTGCTTCAGCGGGGTGGGCCGTGAGGCTTATCTGATTGGCTTCAATACCGACCTGGATCGTGACAGTGTCGGCCAGGGAATAAGCGGCGCGTTGCACCACGCTGAGCGGGTAGGCTGCACTGTCGAGTTTTAGCGTGACTGGCCATGTCATCGGAACCGGTCCTTCAAATCCGTTGGGAGCGTGTGGATTTTGCCGGTTGACGAGGCATTATGCCATCATAATTTTTTACATTTGCACGCATTTGTCCAGCGTGGCGGGTGGTGAGCTCACTAAGGCTCGGTCATTGAGACGGGGTAGGGTCGCGGGTTCATATCTCCCTCAGTCCACCCATTGCCATCTATAACCTGCTTGGCCTCAGGCTAGGGGCATCCTTTTCAAACCATCCATAGCATGCCGTCATATATGCCCACCAATGTAGCAATCCACTGGAAGTACATAGAGCTCCATGGTTTGTGGAAAGGCAGGAATGATCAGCCGAACAGCCTATCCGGCGGCGACTAGAGACTCTCAGGATCCCCAAAAAACATCTGAATCCTAGACCGCAACCACCGCTCCGCCGGGTCATTGTCCTGCGCCCCACGCCAGGCCATGTGCAATTCAAAGCTGCGCACGTCCAGTGGCAGCTCTTCAGCCCGCAACCCACCGGCCGCCGTCAGGGCATCGGCCGTGTAGTCAGGCACGGTGGCGACAATGTCGGTGCCGGCCAGCAGGCTGCCCAGGCCATTGAACTGCGGCACGGCGAGGACCACGTGGCGCTTGCGCCCAAGCGCCTGCAAGGCTTCGTCGATAAAACCCGACAGGTCCCCGGCGAAAGACACCAGGGCATGGGGCCGTGCGCAGAAATCATCGAGGCTGATGCTGCCCGGTACGCTGTCGGCACGCAGCAGCTTTGGCCGGCTGCGGCGCAGCACTTTGCGCTTGGCATTGGCCGGGAGTTCGCTGGTGTAGCTGACGCCAACCGAGATTTCGCCGGAGGCCAGCAGGGTGGGCATCAACAGGTAATTGACGCGTCGTATCACCAGCACGATGCCTGGCGCCTCGGCGCGTACGCGCTTGAGCAACTGCGGCAGCAGGCCGAATTCGGCATCGTCCGACAAGCCGATGCGAAACACGGCGTTGCTGGTGGCCGGGTCGAACTCGGCCGCTCGGCTGACGGCCGTGGAAATCGAATCCAGCGCGGGCGAAAGCAGGGCGAAGATTTCGTTGGCGCGGGCGGACGGCTCCATGCTGCGCCCAGTGCGCACGAAAAGCGGATCATCGAACAGGTTGCGCAGGCGCGAGAGGGCGGCGCTGATGGCGGGCTGGCCGAGGAACAGCTTCTCCGCTGCACGGGTCACGCTTCGCTCATGCATGAGCGTTTCGAACACGATCAGCAGGTTGAGGTCTACGCGACGCAGGTCGTTTCGATTCATCGGGGCGCTTCGCCAGAAAAGGAGCAGGGGTGAATATTAAGGCCAAAGGCTGGTAATCTGCACCCATCCAGGGGGCCAATAGCAGGGAAAATGCGGGGCCCAATCGATGACAGGCATGTCGACTATTAATGACCGCGGCTGGTCCGATGCGTAAAGCCCGGATAGAGTCAGTGGCAATTGATGTTTCACTAGGCGAGGTAGGCGATGTCCCGCATGATTCGGTTCCACAAGTTCGGCGCTGCGGATGTGCTCCGTTGCGAGGAGCAGGCCGAGCCGATGCCTGCCGCCGGTGAGGTACAGATCCGCGTCGAGGCGATCGGTGTCAGCTGGTACGACGTGCTCTGGCGCCAGAACCTGGCGTCCTCCCGTGCCCGGCTGCCAGCCGGTATAGGTCATGAAATGGCCGGCGTGGTGACGGCGGTGGGCGATGCGGTCGACGACATCGTGGTCGGAGACAGGGTCGCGAGCTTCCCAGCCACCAGTGCCAACGATCACCCCGTGTACGGTGACGTTATCGTCTTGCCCCGTTCAGCCATCACCCGCTATCCGGAGGTGCTGACACCGATTGAAGCGAGCGTGCATTACACGCCATTGCTGATCGCCTATTTCGCGTACGTCGATCTGGCCCGTGCAAAAAGTGGGCAGACGGCATTGGTTACCGATGCCAGTCATTGCGCGGGACCGGCGTTCGTGCAGTTGGGCAAGGCGCTTGGCCTGACGGTGTTTGCTGCGACCAAGGATGGCGAGCAACGTGATTATCTGCTCGGCCTGGGCGCTGACAAGGTGATCGTCACCGAGGAGCAAGACCTGGTGATGCAGGTAGGCAAGTACACCGAGGGTCGCGGTGTGGACATGGTGCTCGATGGCCTGGGTGGGCCGCAGATGTCGTTGCTCGGTGATGTGTTGGCCCCGCGTGGCAGCCTTGTGCTGTATGGCCTGCAAGGCGGCAACCAGACCCCATTTCCGGCCTGTGCTGCGTTTCAGAAGAACATTCAGTTCTATGTACACTGCATTGGCAATTTTACGGGCAAGCCTGAACTGGGCATCAGCCAGGACCAAGTGGCTTTGCACAGGGCGTTGCGCGATATCAACCAGTTCACGGCCGACAAGCTGCTCACCCCGCAGATCATCAAGGTGTACCCGTTCGAGCAAGTGGTCGACGCCCATCGCTACATGGATCAGTGCCCTTGCGGTGGGCGCGTGGTGCTGGACCTGATGCCTGCCTGACAGGCTGTGCGCGCAATGATGGCTCGCTTCATTAGGCGGGCGTCCACAGATCGTCGCCGACCGCATCGGGCTTGACCCGCCGATACCTATCCCAACGTTCAGCTGTCGTCGGCGTCCTGGCCGGCGGCGACTGACTGTTCCTGGCCGTTCACTCGGTTCGGCAAGTGGCCGGCGATCCTGTGCATGAATTTTATAAAAGGATAATTCCTACAACGCACCAAGACTGATACTACATAAAGTTTCAGTGTTATGGAGTTTGGGAAATATCTCGCCTCTTATCTTTGATTGAAGTCTTCAAGTTTCAAGGTCAAGCTGTCGTTTCAACAGCTCTGACTACTTTTTTTCCCCTGATCTGTATCTTCAATTCTTCTGTTGCATATCGATAATGGCGCAATGACAGTTTACGCAAGGAGCGTGATATGAGCAGGGCTGAGCTGGCTGGGCAATGGCGTGAAAAGCCGGTGTGCCATGGGTATGCGGTGAGGGCTTCCGGCGTGTGTCGACAGTGAAGATGAACTTCGTTGTGCGTGGACTGTAACGACCATTCGGAATATCCCGGCCAGGGTTGATGCCGAGTGCTTGTGCATCGACTGGCCGCATGAACTGGACGAGGTAATATCGTGACGGCTATTCACGATCAGGCAATGCATCATATTTATCGGCAAGTGCTGGAGCGCTTGTTGAATCATATGTCCCAATCACAACGTGCTTCCTTGCAGTTGTTGATTCAGCGATTGCTGATAGCTGCCGGAGGCGCTGAATATATCGGGACGTTTCGTGTATTGGCTCTGCATGGCAACGACCGCCGTAGTGCCAGATTGCTGGCCATGCTCCGGGCTGCGCAATTGAGCATCGCCACACGCGGGCCGGTCACCTTCCAGTTGCGTGTGTTGGTGATCAGTCAACCCGCTCCTGGTTCTCACACCCTGGTATGTCATGAGCGTGCGTTCAATGCCTTGTTCCTCCAGGATGATCCACGCGTTGAGTTGCTCATGGTCCAGGGTCGGGCGGTCAGGCCCTTTTCGCGAGACTGGGTGCCCAGCAGGGACGACGTCCCTCTGGCCAGCACTGCCATGCTGCTGTTGGGGCATCTGGCAGGGGCCAGGCCCGAGGGATTGTTGGGCGCTTGGCTTTATCTGGACCTGGCAAACACATTCAGCGAGGCCGTGCAGTTCCAAACACCTGTCGACGTGATGATCACGGCAATACCGGCTCAAGAGCGGCATCGTTTTCTGGCCTGGTTCCGGCGCATCTTGCACCTTGCCGGCGAAAGCGGCTTGCCCGAGGCGCAGCATTGCCTGGCTGCGTTGGCTGACGGGCTCGCTCAACTGGGCCAGCGGCTGGAGGGTGTTGGTGGCCAGGAAATCAGGCCGGCAGGTCGACAGGAGCAGGTACGCACGCCACTGCGGGTCATGGCGATCGATGAGCTTCTGGCAGACTTGCTTGAAGGACAGAAACTTGAATCGATGCTCGGCAATCCGTGCGCAGTGCCGCAGGATGCCTATCCATTGGGGGCTTTCGTGGATCCTGAGGCGTTGGCGCAGGTGCACCAACTGCAGGCCCGCGCTCAGCAAGCCCAGGGGTGCAGGCCCGCATTGTCGCTCAAGCATCAGGTGGACAAACCGGGCCGGGGCCGCACTGGGCAGGTGGGCGGCGTGTTGGGGTTGAGCCACGATCAGCTGATGTGCTTGCTGTTCACACCCTTTGCTCGCAGGGGTAAGCATTTGGAGCGCTTCCTCAAGTGCCGGCATACCGACATGCTGGTGGCATTGCCCTACCTGCATCACGCCTTGCGCGGCGAGCCATGTCCACAAGCCGTGAAGGCTTGGCTCGTCAATGTCAGTGGCTTGCCTGTTGCACAGCTGCGGGCCCTGTATGAAACCAACTTGCCTGCCTCGGCCATGCGCGTGTTGAGGCACCTGGCCCGGCGTGACATCAACTTGCGTCTGCTGTGCCAGGCGCCCTTGCCGGCGCAAGGCTGCGACGTGGAGCGGCCGTGATGCCGCAGGCCCCGCATCGCGAGTTTGCCTATCGCAAGGTCTACCGGTACATCGAAGCACTCATTGATCAATCGCCGCCCGGGCAACGGCAGCGTTTGCCCTCGCTGCGAGGCCTTGCTTCGAGGCTACGGGTGTCGCTGGGCACTGTCCAGCATGCCTATAACCTGCTGGAGGAGGCCGGTCGTGTTGAGCGTCTGCCCAGGTCGGGCTACTTCGTGCACAGTGCATCAAGCAGCGAGGTGGCCCTCACGCCCCGGCAACCGCCGGTATTCGAGCCATCGCTGTTCGAGCTGAACTTGCACAATCATGAACGCCGGCTGGCGCGTCAGCGGCTGCGAGCCATGGGCTGGGGTCAGGACCCGGGCAGCGTGAGATTGCGTCAGACGCTTGCCGAGCGCTACACCCATTCCAGCAGCCGCTACTGGTGCGCCACGGATGTGCACGTGGCGCCGGACCTCACTGCGTTGCTCGATACCGTGTGGGCAGCGCTTGAGCTCAAGCATGCGGCAGTGGTGGTTCATTCACCTTGCTGCTGGCAGCTATTGCAGGCGCTCGCTCGCACCGGGGTGCCCGTGCTTGAGGTGCCAGTGGATACTCGGGGTGATCTCAATCTGTATGCGCTGACCTGTCTGTTGGAAAGCGAGCCAGTGGGGCTTGTGGTGCTGCCCTCCTGTCTGAGCACGCCACAAGGCCGGCTGGTGACCTCGGCGGGCCAGCAGCAGTTGGGCCATCTGCTCTCGCGGTATCGGGTATGGGTGCTGGAAAGCGACCTGGACAGCGAGCTCTATCACGCAGGCCCGCCTGTCATCCGCCAGCGAGACTGGGTGGATGTCAGGCAACTGCTGGTGGTGGGTGGGTTCGAGGCAGTGCTTGGGCCCGAGGCCCCGTATGCCTACGTGTTAGGACCGACCGGTGCCCTGACCAGAGGCTTCTGCGAACGGGCTTTCCGCTTGCCACCCTTACGCATGCAAGCGTTGGCCTGCATGTTGGACAAGGGGGAGGTGGATGCACAATGGGCCCGGCTTCGCCAGGCCCTGCAACGCCGTACCCGAACATTGGCACGCGTGCTCGCGTTGCGCTTCGGGCCACAGCTGCAACTGCGCTTGCCCGACGGTGGCGGCTTGCTCTGGGCAAGGTTGCGCCAGCCTGTCCATTGGGATTCCATCAGTAAGGCCCTGGCCGGTACGCCGCTGCATGCCATGCCTGGCAAGCACTTCAGCTTGCACGGCCGCTTTCAGCATCATCTGGCCTTGGGCTGGACAGGTGATGACCCGGTAGAGCTACAGATTGCCGTCGATCGACTGGCTCAGGTCGCCGGGCACCCTTGATGACCGCCCCAGGCCTGCATCGGCCATGCTGCCAGGGCGCGAAGATGCACGGCCCGACCCGCGGCACTTGTCACACGCGCTAGTCTGTATGTATAACCAGTACCCCGTAAAGCTGCCGTCCGACCGATTTCCGTGATTGCCCATTCTGTCGAAGATCCGTTGTATTACCTGCATAACTTCCGCCAGGTCCTGTGCTGGGTGGGTCAGCGCTATGCAGACCTGCTCGATCTGAGCGAGCAGGCGTTCATCGCTACGTTCGCCGAGCTCGACGCACCTGCACAGGCGATCATGGTGCGCATGGTCATGCGCAAGGGTGAGCTGTTTCGCGATGATCGCCTGCAGTATGCCGAGGTTGGTGATATCGGGCAGGCGCTGGCACCTTTGATGGGGCTTGGCTGGGTGTGCGAGCCCGAGCGCTTGACCCTGGAGCAGTTGTTCACGCTCTTGCGCAAGGATGAACTGGCGCAGTGTTTCGCAACGCAGCTCAGCCGGCCGCGTGCGGCCAAGCATGAGTTGCTGGCCGAGCTGCAAGCATTGGAGCTGGCGCCCCGTTCGTTGCGCCAATGGTTCGCCCACAGCGAACTGCGTATCGTGCAGTGGTGCCGACAGCCGGTCTGTGACCGGATCCGGCTGCTGTTTTTCGGCAATCTCTATCAAGACTGGTCGGACTTCGTGCTGGCCGACCTGGGTGTATTGCGCTTCGAGCAGGTAGCGTTCAGTGCTGACTCGCGGGCCTTGCACCAGCGCTCGGAGGTTGACCTGGCGCTAGCGCTGCACCAGTGCGCCGAGCGTCTTGAGGAGGGGGCCGATACCGCTTCGGTCCTGGCGACACTGCAAGGCTTGCACAGTGGCAATGCATGGCTGGCCAGGCGCCGGGCGCGGTTACTGTTCGCGCTGGGCCAGCAGTGTGAACGCAGGGGCGAATGGGATCAGGCCATGGCAGTGTACGCCCAGTGCGCCCACCCCCAGGCGCGCATTCGTCAAGTGCGCGTACTGGAACGCACGCAGTCCTGGGAGCAGGCCCATGCCCTGGCCTTGCAACTGGCAGCAGCGCCGGCCAATGCGCTCGAGGTACAGGCGCTGGAGCGCATGTTGCCGCGCTTGGCGCGCAAGCTTGGCGGGCCACCTCAGCGTCGCCAGCGCCTCAAGCCAGTCGAGTTGATCGAGCTGGAACTGCCCAGGGCCCACGCCGAGCTTGGCGTTGAGGAAGCGGTGCGACAGCACCTGGCTGCGTCGGGTGGCGAAGTGCACTATGTGGAAAACACCTTGTTCAACAGCTTGTTCGGCCTGTTGTGCTGGGAGGCTGTGTTCGCCCCGGTTCCAGGGGCCTTCTTCAACCCGTTCCAGTCGGCGCCCCAAGACCTGCACGACAGCGACTTCCAGCATCGGCGCAGCGACGTGTTCGAGCGTTGCCTGAGCCGGCTGGACGACGGTACGCATCGGCAAATCATTCGGGACTGCTATGCCACCAAGCGCGGTCTGCAATCGCCGTTCGTGTTCTGGGGCATGCTTAATGAAACCCTGCTGGACCAAGCCTTGGGCTGCTTGCCGGGCGCTCATTTGAAACAATGCTTTTTGAGGCTGCTGCAGGACATCCGCAATAACCGCACCGGCATGCCGGACTTGATTCAGTTCTGGCCGGAGCAGGGCAGCTACCGCATGGTGGAGGTCAAGGGGCCGGGTGATCGCCTGCAGGATAACCAGCTGCGTTGGCTGGAATTCTGCCGCCTGCACGGCCTGCCGGTTGCGGTGTGCCATGTGCGCTGGAGCGAGGCGGCGTGAGCTACAGCGTGGCCGTACGGGCGTTGTGTGAGTTCAGCGCCAAGGTGGGTGACCTGGACCTGCGCTTCACGCCGTCGCCCACAGCCCAGGAAGGCATCGAAGGCCATCGGCGCGTGGTCGCACGGCGGGGCGCGGGCTATGAATCGGAAATCGCCTTGGAAGGTCAGTTCGAAACCTTGCGCGTGCGCGGACGCGCCGACGGCTATGACCCGGCCTGCAACCGCCTCGAAGAAATCAAGACCCACCGTGGTGACCTGGCTCGTCAGCCTGACAATCATCGCCAATTGCACTGGGCTCAAGCCAAGGTCTATGGCTGGCTGCTATGCCAGGCGCGTGGCCTGGCAGCCCTAGATGTCGCCCTTGTATACCTGGACGTCGACAGTGATGGGCAGACGCTGATCACCCAGCACTGCACAGCGACGGATCTGCAGGCCTTCTTCGACGACCAGTGCCAGCGGTTTCTGGCCTGGGCTCACGGTCAGCAACGGCGCATTGCGCAGCGCGACCAAGGGCTACTGGCGCTGCGTTTTCCCTATCCGCAGTTTCGTCAAGGGCAGCGACAGCTGTCTGAGACCCTGTACAAGGCCGTGAGCACTGGCCGCTGCCTCATGGCCCAGGCCAGCACTGGCATCGGCAAGACCCTGGGGACGCTGTTTCCCCTGCTCAAGGCCATGGTGCCGCAGCAACTGGACAAGCTGTTCTTTCTGACAGCCAAGACACCGGGACGCGCGCTGGCCCTTGATGCACTTCGTCAACTGACCGACACCCAGGCCCAGCCCGGCCTGCGCACGCTGGAGTTGATCGCCCGCGACAAGGCCTGCGAACACCCGGACAAAGCCTGCCATGGGGAGTCATGCCCGTTGGCGGCGGGCTTCTACGACAGGCTCCCCGCTGCACGCGAAGCCGCCGCTGCCCAGCCCTTGCTCGACCGCAGCAGCCTGCGCGCAGTGGCATTGGCCCACCAGGTATGCCCGTATTACCTGGGGCAGGAAATGGCGCGCTGGGTCGATGTGCTCATTGCCGACTACAACTACTATTTCGATGCCCACGCCTTGCTCTTCGGCCTGGCCCAGGCCAACCAGTGGCGTACCGCCGTATTGGTGGACGAGGCTCATAACCTGGTCGATCGAGGCCGCAGCATGTACAGCGCCAGCCTCGATCAGGGCCAGCTGCAGGCATTACGCCAACGCAAGCCGGCCGGGCTGACCACCGCGCTGGACCGTTTGAACCGGCAGTGGAATGCACTGCACAAAGAGCAGCGTGCACCGTATCAGGCCAGTGATGTGTTGCCCCAAGCGCTGCTGCGCGCACTCCAGCAATGCATAAGCCTGATCCAGGAGCAGATGAATCAGTCCCCGGCGCACACCGATCCGCAACTGCTGCAGTTTTTTTTCAGTGCGTTGCAGTTCAACCGGGTGGCTGAACTGTTCGACGAGCATTTCATGTTCGACATCAGTGTGCGCAACGGCCCACGCAACAAGCGCTATTCCACACTGTGCCTGCGTAGCGTCAACCCGGCGCGGCTGCTCTCGCCCCGCATGCGGGCGGCCCGCAGCGTGACTCTGTTTTCAGCCACCCTGAGCCCCCGACGCTTCTACCACGACCTGCTGGGGATGCCGGCGGACACCGCCTGGCTTGAGGTGGCCGCACCGTTTCGCGCCGAGCAGCTGCAAGTGCGCATCGCAAGCCAGGTTTCCACGCGTTATCAGCAGCGCAGCGCCTCGTTAGCGCCAATCGTCGAGCTGATTGCGCAGCAGTACCAGCGCCTTCCCGGTAACTACCTTGCCTTCTTCAGCAGCTTCGAATATCTGCAGCAGGTGGCCGAGTTGCTGGCGCGCCAGCACGGGCAGATCCCCCTCTGGTCGCAAGCGCCAGGCATGGACGAGGGTGAACGTCAGGCGTTCCTGGACCGATTCGTCGAAGGCGGGCGCGGCATAGGGTTTGCGGTATTGGGCGGGGCCTTCGGTGAAGGTGTCGATCTGCCGGGAACGCGCTTGATCGGCGCATTCGTGGCCACCTTGGGCCTGCCCCAGGTCAACCCGATCAACGAGCAATTCAAGCAGCGACTTGGGCGCCAGTTCGGCGCCGGGTTTGACTATGCCTACCTGTATCCAGGTGTGCGCAAGGTCATCCAGGCCGCAGGCAGGGTCATCCGGGGCGACCAGGACCGCGGAGTGCTGGTGCTCATCGACGAGCGCTTTGCCGAACCCCGCGTCCAGCAGATGTTCCCAGGCTGGTGGCCGCCAGCGATTGCCTGACCCTGCTGCTTGGGCCCGATTCCTCAACTGATGAAAAGGCGGCTTTGAGGCCCTGCGTTCGTTCTGGTCGAGCCTTTGCGGTAAGATCAGCGACCACACCGATCCGCAATCCGTTGTATTGGAGGGCGGTTGAGCGTGTCAGGTTCGCAGTGGCCTGGCCCGTGCGCTGTCTCAAAAGCCTGAGAATGGGTAGCCTGCACTCATCGCCCGCCTGCGCTGCAACACTGCTACAGGATTTATGTTTTGTCCGAACTTCCGAAAAACCCGCTCTTGCAGTACATGGACCGGCTGGCGCCCTCCAGTCAGCAGACCATGCGCTATATCCTCCAGGACGCTGCCGACCGGCTAGGGTTCGTGGACTGCAACCTGGTCGATGTGCCGTGGCACCAGCTTGAGCCTGGCCATGTGATAGGGCTGGTCGCCGCGCTGCGCAGTGATGGTTTTGCGCCCAACAGCTCGTCACTGTATGTCAATGCCATTCGCGGCGTCATGAACGAGGCCTGGCGACAGGGCCTGATCGACCACGAGCACCTGCTGCGCATGCGCGAAGTCAAACCTGCCACTGGCTCGCGACTACCGCCTGGTCGCAACCTGCGGCGCAGCCTGATTCGTGAACTGATGGATGTGTGCGCCGCTGACCCGCGCCCGCAGGGGGTTCGTGACGCCGCCATCATTGCCTTGTTGTACGGCACTGGCATGCGCAAGTCGGAATCGGTGGACATCGATCTGAACCAGGTGGATTTCGAGGCCCGCAGTTTGCAGGTGGTGGGCAAGGGCAATCACCAGCTGATCAAGTACGCCCCGCCCTGGGCCTTCGAGAAACTGCAGGCCTGGCTTGACCTGCGGCGCGCTGACTTGCCTGCCGGCGCCGAGGACGATCCGTTTCTGTTCAACCGTATCCGGCGGGGCAACCACATCACCCGGGCCCGGATCACCAAGCATGCGATCTACTACATTGCCCGCCAACGCGGCACGCAGGTAGGCGTGAAGATCATGCCGCACGATTTTCGTCGGGCCTTCATCACGCGGGTCATCGAAGAGCACGACCTGTCCATCGCTCAGAAGCTGGCGCACCACGCCAACATCCAGACCACTGCCATCTATGACCGGCGCGATGACAATGAACGTCGGCGTGCTGTGGACCGCTTCGACTACTGAACATGCCCATCCTTTCTCCTGAGGATGGAAGACCCTACGCCCATGGCCACGAGCACCTCAATAGCGCTCGTGGTTGCCCCTGCCTAGTGCACGCGACATCGGGCTGCCCGATGCGGGCGCAGCTGTCTGATATCAGCGTCTGTGACTGATCCACTGAATTGGCCCATTCCCTGCTAAGTCCACTTCGAGAATATTGATCGAGTGGTCAGGCAGGGGCGGGCAGCCGTTCCCGCCCAATGCCCTCCCAACGGCTACCAGGCCACGCATTACAAGGGCTGCAGGATGATGCTCGCAGAGCCGCTGAATACATTGGATGACCCGAGCGGGTGGAGCGCTCATCTGCAATTGCGTTTCGTCCTACGTGAGGGTGTGACCCGCCTTGGTGCGCGCCGGCATTTCGGACCTCTTTTGGTGCAACGGCCATTCTATCCAGAAGGTGCGCCATGCCATGTCTATGTCCTGCATCCGCCAGGCGGCATCGTTGCCGGTGACCGGTTGGAGTTGGACATCAGCCTGGAACCCGGTAGCCACGCACTGCTCACCATGCCGGGGGCGAGCAAGTTCTACCGCAGCGTAGGGCCGACGGCGCGCCTGACCCAGCGCTTTCGCCTGGCAGCGGGCAGCACACTGGAGTGGCTGCCGCAGGACAGCATTTTTTTCAATGGTGCCAAGGCAACGCTCGAGAGCCGCTTCACCCTCGAAACAGGTGCTCGACTGCTGGCCTGGGAAACCCTTTGCCTGGGCAGGCCGGTCATGCAGGAGCGCTTCGAGCAAGGCGCGCTCGACAGCCTGCTGAGCATTGAGCAGGCAGACGAAATCGGCTTGCACGAACGCTTGCGGGTGCGCGGTGGACGCCTGGAGAAGCTCGGCGGTCATCCGTTGCTGGCAACCTTCTGCGCTGCGCCCGCCAATCAAGACACCCTCGAGGCCGTACGCCCGCATCTGGATGGGCTAGGTATCCCGGCAGGCGCGACGTTGCTCGGCTCGCTGCTGGTGATTCGCCTGCTCGATCACGATAACCAACGCCTGCAACACACCCTGCAACGCCTGTGGCAAGTGCTGCGTCCGGCCGTCCTGGGGCTGTCCGCCTGCCCGCCACGCATCTGGGCCACCTGAAGAGAGTACCGATGGAGCTGACCCCTAGAGAGAAAGACAAACTGCTGCTGTTCACCGCCGCATTGCTGGCCGAACGGCGCCTGGCCCGTGGCCTGAAGCTCAATTACCCGGAGGCGGTGGCGCTGATCAGCGCGGCGGTGCTCGAAGGAGCACGCGACGGGCGAACGGTCGCCGAGCTGATGAGCCTCGGCCGTGAGGTGCTGACCCGCGAGCAGGTCATGCCCGGCATCGCCGAGATGCTGCACGACGTGCAGGTAGAAGCAACGTTTCCCGATGGCACCAAGCTTGTGACGGTGCATGACCCCATTGTCTGAAACCCCACCGGAGCCCCTGATGATTCCAGGTGAAATCCAGGTCGCCCTCGGCGACATCGAGCTCAACAGCGGCCGTGCCACCGTCAGCGTGAGCGTTGCCAACCACGGCGACCGCCCCGTGCAGGTCGGGTCGCATTACCATTTCTACGAGGTCAACGCGGCCCTGGTTTTCGAGCGTGGCCCTACCCGCGGGTTTCGCCTGGACATTCCGGCAGGTACCGCCGTGCGTTTCGAACCCGGCCAGGCTCGTACCGTGCAATTGGTCGCCTACGCCGGCAAGCGTGAGGTGTACGGGTTCCAGGGCAAGGTCATGGGGCCTCTGGAGCGTGAAGCATGAGCCGACTGTCTCGCCAGGCTTATGCCGACATGTTCGGGCCCACGGTGGGGGACCGGGTACGCCTGGCTGACACCGAGCTGTGGGTGGCCGTCGAAAAGGATTACACCCTGTACGGTGAAGAAGTGAAGTTCGGCGGCGGCAAGGTCATCCGCGACGGCATGGGCCAAGGGCAGATGCTGGCCGCCGAGGCCATGGATCTGGTCCTTACCAATGCGCTGATCATCGACCACTGGGGCATCGTCAAAGCTGACATTGGCATCAAGCAGGGCCGCATTGCAGGCATTGGCAAGGCCGGCAACCCTGACGTGCAGCCAGGCGTCACCTTGCCAATCGGTCCCGGCACCGAGGTGATTGCGGCCGAAGGCAAGATCGTCACCGCCGGCGGCATCGATTCGCACATCCATTTCATCTGCCCACAGCAGGTGGATGAAGCCTTGAACAGCGGCGTCACGACCTTCATTGGCGGCGGTACCGGACCTGCCACCGGCACCAATGCCACCACCTGCACACCAGGCCCCTGGTACCTGGCGCGTATGCTCCAGGCAGCTGACAGCCTGCCCATCAACATCGGGTTGCTGGGCAAAGGCAATGCTTCGCGGCCAGAGGCGCTGCGCGAGCAGATCGCCGCCGGGGCTGTGGGGCTCAAGCTGCACGAGGATTGGGGGTCGACCCCCGCGGCCATCGACTGTTGCCTGGGGGTGGCCGAGGAGATGGACATCCAGGTGGCTATCCATACCGACACCCTCAACGAGTCCGGCTGCATCGAAGACACCCTGGCCGCCATTGGCGAGCGCACCATCCACACCTTTCATACCGAAGGGGCTGGCGGGGGGCATGCGCCCGACATCATCCGGGCAGCGGGGCAGCCCAATGTACTGCCGTCCTCGACCAACCCGACCTTGCCCTACACGGTCAATACCGTGGATGAGCATCTGGACATGCTGATGGTCTGCCACCACTTGGACCCGAGCATTGCCGAAGACGTCGCCTTCGCCGAGTCGCGTATCCGGCGCGAGACCATTGCGGCCGAGGATATCCTGCATGACATGGGCGCCTTCGCCATGACGTCTTCCGATTCCCAGGCCATGGGCCGGGTCGGGGAAGTCGTGCTACGCACCTGGCAGGTGGCACACCAGATGAAAAAGCGTCGCGGACCCCTGGCGCCCGATACGGCCTACAGCGATAACTTCCGGGTCAAGCGCTATATCGCCAAGTACACCATCAACCCTGCAGTCACCCACGGGATCGCCCATGAGGTCGGCTCGGTCGAGGCGGGCAAACTGGCAGACCTGGTGTTGTGGTCACCGGCGTTTTTCGCGATCAAGCCCGCGTTGGTGATCAAGGGCGGCATGATCGTCACTGCGCCCATGGGCGACGTCAACGGCTCGATTCCAACGCCGCAACCGGTGCACTACCGGCCGATGTTCGGCGCCCTGGGCGCGGCCCGCCATGCCACACGCATGACCTTCCTGCCACAGGCCGCAATGGACGACGGCCTGCACCAGGCATTGAACCTGCGCAGCCTGATCGGGGTGGCCCACGGCTGCCGACGGGTGCGCAAGGCCGACATGATCCACAACACCCTGCAACCGGTGATCGAAGTCGACGCCCAGACCTATCAGGTCAGGGCCGACGGTGAACTGCTGGTATGCGAACCGGCCACCGAGCTGCCGCTGGCGCAGCGCTATTTCCTGTTCTGAAGGAGTTCCGATGCTAGTCCTTACCCGTCGTATCACCGACCCCGGTACTCATGCCCAAACCGGCACTGTCACCCTGGATGTGGACAGCCGCATCAAAAGCCGTTTGCGGGTAACCCTGGACGATGGCCGCGAAGCGGGCTTGATGCTGGAACGGGGTCACCTGCTGCGCGGCGGAGAACTGCTGGCAGATGCCACCGGTAGCCAGTTGATCCGAGTACAAGCCGCGCCCGAAGCAGTCTCGACCGTGCGCTGTGCGGACCCGCACCTGCTTGCACGCGCCGCCTATCACCTGGGGAATCGACACGTACCCCTGCAAATCGAGCCTGGCCTGCTGCGCTTTCAGCATGACCATGTGCTCGATGACATGCTGCGTGGCCTGGGCCTGACAGTGGAGGCCGAACAGGCGCCTTTCGAACCGGAGGCCGGCGCCTACCAGAGTGCGCCACATGCCCATGCCCATGGCCATCCCTTCGTGCGCCTGCCTGCTCATTCCTGACCCTGTTGGAGCTACCTATGAAAAAGATGTTCGCGTTGTTGCTGCTGATGCTGGCATTGCCGGCTTTCGCCCACCCGGGTCACGATACCCACCCGCTACAGGACGGGCTGTTGCACCCACTGACCGGGCTGGATCACCTGTTGATGCTGCTGGGTACAGGCGTGTTAGCGGCGCTCACCGGCCGCACGTTGCTGCTCCCCCTGGCCACATTGGCGGCGATGTTCGCCGGTGCTGTAGGGGGGCACGTGTTCGGCAATGTGCTGGGCATGGAAACCCTGATTGCTGGCTCGCTGGTGGTGGCTGGTGCAGCAATGCTGCTGCCAGCAAGGCAACTGCTGCTGGCCCTGGCCATGCCGGTGTTCGCGCTGTTCCATGGCTGGGCGCATGGGGTGGAGGCGACGCCTAGCGCGTTCTGGCAGTTCAGCGCAGGTTTCGTTGCAGTGAGCGGCCTGTTACTGGCCTGTGGCTACGCCGCAGGCCTGCTGCTGCGTCGTCATGCGCGGCTGCAGAAAGCGTTCGGCGGTGGGCTGTTGGCCGGTGCAGCCCTGGTGCTGGCAGGTTGATGAGCACCGATCTGGCGTTGCTGCGATTGTTGCAGCTGGCAAGCCCCGGCTTGCCAGTCGGGGGCTTCACTTACTCGCAAGGCCTGGAATGGGCAGTTGAAGCAGGGTGGGTCAAGGACACGGCTGGCTTTGCAGCCTGGCAACGCGAACAGGTCCAGGACACCCTCGCGTGCCTGGACTGGCCCGTGCTTGTCCGCCTATACGACGCCTGCCTGGCCAGCGATGCCCAGGCTTACGCCCGCTGGTGCCGGTTCTTGCTGGCCAATCGCGAAACCGCAGAGCTGCGCCTGGAAGAGGGACAGCGCGGGGCCGCGCTGGCGCGCCTGCTCGACGGTTGGCAACTGGCACAGGTCCCGGCCTGGCGTGACAGCCTAGGGCTCACCCAGCTCGGTGCCATGGCCTGGCTGGCTGTGCATTGGGCGATTCCCTTGCGCCAACTGGCCATGGGCTACGGCTTCGCCTGGCTCGAAGGGGCGGTGATGGCCGGCGTCAAGCTGGTGCCGTTCGGCCAACAGGCTGCCCAGACCCTGCTGCATGCGCTCAGCAACGACCTGCCCGACGCATTCGATCATGCACTGACCCTTGGCGACGACCAGCTTGGCGGCGGCTTGCCGCTGCTGGCCATCGCATCGTCGCGTCACGAAACCCAATACACCCGTTTGTTCCGCTCTTGAGGACTGCCTGAATGCAAAGCTATCAACAACCCCTGCGTGTCGGTGTGGGTGGCCCTGTGGGCTCCGGCAAGACCGCATTGCTCGAGGCGCTGTGCAAGGCCATGCGCGATCATTACCAGATCGCGGTGGTGACCAACGACATCTATACCAAGGAAGACCAGCGTATTCTGACCGAAGCCGGCGCACTTGAGCCTGAGCGCATCGTGGGCGTGGAAACCGGCGGCTGCCCGCACACGGCCATTCGTGAAGATGCGTCGATGAACCTCGCAGCCGTCGAGGAGCTGGCGCGCAAGTTTGGCAACCTTGAAGTCATCTTTGTCGAAAGTGGCGGCGATAACCTGAGCGCCACGTTCAGCCCCGAGCTCGCGGACCTGACCATCTACGTGATCGACGTCGCCGAAGGGGAGAAGATTCCGCGCAAGGGCGGACCCGGCATCACCAAGTCGGACTTCCTGGTCATCAACAAGACCGACCTGGCACCGTACGTTGGGGCTTCACTCGAAGTAATGGAGCGTGACACCCAACGGATGCGGCCCGAGCGGCCCTGGACGTTCAGCAACCTGAAAAAAGGGGAGGGGTTGCAGGCGGTGATCGACTTCATCATCGAGCGAGGCATGCTGGGCGTGCGGACCTGACTCCGCTTGATGTGCAACCCCCAGCCTGGGCCGTACGCCAGGCTGGGTAGACAAGACCAGGCAGCGCATCAGCCTGAGTGCGCAACGTGCTCCGGCGTCAGTTCATCCTGAAAATCCGCCTCGCCAGGCAATGCGGTGATGACGCTGAAGTCACTCACCTCGACCTGCCCACCCCCATAACCCAGAAGGTGGAACGAGAAGGCCTTGCGTTCCACTGGGTTGTCGAACCCGAACTCCATCTCCAACGGTTCGTCGGCGGTGACCCTGACTTCCTCCGGCAAGCCTAGCGGCACATCCTGCTCCAGTTGCTTGGCCTTGAGCTGGATGTAAGCGGCGTGCCGGGCGTCCAGCGCACGCACCTTGACCCTGACACGCGTGCGCGAGCCTTCGGGCATCTCCAGGTACTGCGCGCCGATCAGGTTATCGGCCCAGTCGTCATGGATGCGCTTGCTGAGCTGGATGGGTGAGGGCCCGCCAAATTGATAGCGCAGATTGAGGGGGCTTTGCATCAGCGATTGGTCCAGTACGCCGGCCAATGCACCTATTTGCTGCCCCAGCGCATTGTCGCCCTGGTCCAGGTAGCGGGCCCGATCGGCAATGAACCCTTCACTGGCGTAACGGCGACAGCGCTGCTGGAAATCGCACTCGGTAAACACGCCCTTGCCGTCGTGGTAGCGGAGCATGCCATTGGTGAACGAGATCATTTCGCGGCCGGTGTCGTAGTCTCGGTACATCGACCGCCCGCCAAGGGCCAGCGGGATGGGCAGCGCGAAATAGTCGAGCAGCGAAGTGGCCAGGTCGACGTGCCCGTAGGTACCGCCCTTGAGGTGAGGCAACTGGGCCTGATCGGGTGCGAGGGTCAGGTTGAAGCCCCAGGAAGAAGCCAAGCGCACCCCATCGATGCCGTGGGATTCATCCGAGGTGACCACCACCAAGGTATCCTTGAGCACGCCCTGGCGCTCCAGGTTGTCCAAGAAAGCGCCCAAGGCGTCGTCCAGATAGGCCACGGCGGCCTGCTTGGGGGTGTCGAAGCGCGCCAGGTAATCGGCAGGGGCGGAGTAGGGCTGATGGGTGCCGACGGTGAGCAGGGTGAGCATCCACGGTTGGTCTTGCTTGCGCAGTTGCCCGACGTAATCCAGCGCGCCTTCGAAAAAGGCTCGGTCATCCTTGCCCCATGGGAAGTCCAGGTAATTGCGGTTGCCGAACCACTCTACGCCATGTACCGAATCAAAACCTACGTGGGGCATGATGCGGTCCTTGGCCATGAAACGCAGCCCAGCGCCTTGCAGGTAATGGGTGGTAAAACCAGCTTGGCGCAACTGCGCCGGCAGGCAGGCCTGGTTGCGCTCGGCCTGGGTCAACAACTCCACGCCTTTGGGCGTGCCGTTGGCCAGTTTGTCGTAGTCGCCGCAGAGCATTGCATACAGCCCGCGTATGGTCTGGTGGCTGTGTAGGACATAGTCCGGGGTATTCATGCCCCGCGTAGCCCACTGGCTCAAGCGCGGCATCAAGTCTTCGTCGAAGCGGCTGTGCAGCGCCTCGCGATTGGGGCGCAGGTAGGCACCGGGGATGCCCTCGACCGTGATGACCAGCAGGTTGCGCGCACTGCCTGGGCCATCGAGCAAGCGTTGGCCGTTGAGGTCTGATTGGGTAAGGCCGGCGCTGGGCAGGGGGGTGAACGGCGTCACCTGGCCGCTCCAGCGTTGCACTTGGCGCTGCACATCGCCCACCGCCGCAGAGGCGAGCTGATGGCCCAGGTTGTATTGGCGCCATTGCTCGGCATCGGAGGGTGCCAGGTGTTGACTGGCCCAATGCACGCCAAACAAGGCCAGTACCGCTACCCACGCCTTGCGTGGTAACGGCCGGCCAGGCTGGCGACGGGTCTTCCATGCCCAGGCCAACCAGGCCAGCAGCCCGGCACCCATGGACCAAGCCAGCCAGGCGTGGGCCAGGCCGCCCCCGGTGGAGTTTTCCATGAACTGCGGGTCGACCAGGTAGGCGAGGTCTGCGCTGGTGGGCAACCGTCCCACCGCGCTCACCAGTTCGGCCGAGGCGACCCAAAGCAGGGCCCACGCCAGCAGCACCGGCAGCGCCAGCCACCAGGGCCGACGATGCAAAAGCAGTAACAGCGCGCCGCCCAGGGCCAGGTCGGAGAGATAGCCAAGCGGGTTGGACCAGCCCAACGCGGCACGTGCGCCCAAGGGTAGCACCAGCACCAACACGGCCAAGGCGGCGAGCCGCTTGTGTGAGGGGTCTGAGAGGCTTTTCACAAAAACGTTCCTTTGCCATTAAATCGTCATCAATCTGTGGCTGATGATAACAGGCCAAGGGCGGGCAAAGCGGGCGTGCAAAGCGCTGGCACACAAAAGCCAGGCCCGCGTAAGCGGGCCCGGTGCGTCGACCATCAGAAGTAGTAGGGGAATTTCAGACTGAACGAGAAGTCGGGCGCATCATCGGTCAGCCCGATGGACAGATTGGGCACGATCGTAAGGTTGTTGGTCGCCGCAAACGTCATGCCGACGTTGAAGTTGGCCGCGTTGTAGTCGCTGTTGGAGACCGATTGCCAGTCACCACCGTCGGGCTTGATCTTGCTCTTGCGTCCGAACTGGTCGGAGACCGAGAACGACATGCTCATCTTCTCGTTCAGCGCGAAGGCAATGCCCGCACCGATTTGCCACGAGTCGCCCAGCTTCACGTCACCGGGTACCTTGCTGTTGACCTGCGGGCTGATGTCGCTGAAGGAGTCTTCCAGGTTGTACGTGTAGGACAAGCTGCCGAACAGCACGGCCGGGTCGAACGTCTTGACCAGGGAGATACCCGGCGTGATGGACCAGACCCCGTTGCCGGTCGGCAGGCTCTCAGGCACCGAAAGGTTGTCGTTGCCCGCCACTTCGCGCAGCTTGATCCCGTAGGGGTCCTTGCCGGTCGGCGCCTTGACCCGCAAGGTGGCTACGGCATCTGGCCAGGTCTCGGATTCGTCCAGGAACTTGTAGGCGACACCTACGTTGATATCGCCGATTTCCGGGTCGCGCGTGACCGTGGCGTCCGAGGTGCTCGGCCCGGCCCCTCCAGCGCCGCCAGACGAATAGGTGGACTCGCGGTAGATGACCGGGACGTTGATGTCAAACTGCCAACGCTGGTCCAGGTTGTAGCGTGCCGTCAGGTCCAGGGTCCAGTTGTCGGCCTTGATACGGTCCAGGTTGATATTGCCCAAGAAGATCGAATCCAGCGCCAGGAAGCCGTTGAGGGTCAGGGCGCGGGTGTCGTAGTGGGTATAGGTCAAGCCGGTTTCGAGGCTGAACTTGCCACCCCCGAAGAACCCGCTGGCCTCGTCGTACAAGTTGGAGACGCTCTGCGCAGGCTCGGAGTCCGCGGCCAGCGCCTGCCCATACGAGGCGCCGGTGGTCCCAGGCGCCCCGGCAGCGACGGTCTGCCCCCCCTTGACCCGTTCGCTGGGCGATCGCACCAGGCGTTTGGGCGGGGGGGCTGCCGGGGTTTCTTCGACCTGGCGAACCCGCTGCTCCAGCACCATCAGCGCCTGCTGCTGGGCTTCGTAGCGGCGCTTGAGTTCGGTCAGTTCCTGTTTGAGTGCTTCGACTTGCGGATCTACAGCGGCGTATAGCGATGTGGCGGGTGCCAAGGTTGTCAAACACACAACCGCTTTGAGTGCTAACGATCGTTGCATGAAGATGCCGTCCCTTCCGACTGCTGTGATGAGACTGAGCGTAGATCAGTATCCGACAGAGCGAAGCCCTTTGAGCTGGTCCAGGCTGCCATTTAGCGAAGCGGCGGTTGGCAGGTTCTGGCGCATGACCACGTTCAGAGAGGTGACGTTGTTCACCAGGTTGCCATTGCCGAGCACGGTGGTGTTCTGCATCAACCCGCCTTGGGCCAGACGCTGCACGCTGTTGCCCTGATTGCCGTGGGCATCTATGTTCATTTGCACGCCTACGCCTGTGGACGACACGCTCAGCGCGCCAGCGCCGTTCTCGGCCATCAGCGTCTGTCCGGCGGCCAATACCTGCCCATGGGGCTGCACTGTGGGAGCCTGGTCGGCTTTGGTCACATTGACGTTCACATTGTTGTAGGCACTGTTGTCGTCGCCGGCCGCGCGGACCACTTGGGTCACCCCCTGCGTAGTACCAAGCCCGGCACCGCCGCTCACCGTACCGCTGCCCTGGGCAACCGGCTGGGCACTTCCCTGGGCCGTCGGCGCGCCGCGCTCATCGATCAACGAGACGTAGAATTGCGGCTTGATCGTGGCCTGCTGCACCTGCAAGGTGCTGCTGGCGCCTATCACTTCACCGCGCGCGTTCTGCCAGGTGCTGCTCATGACGATGCCGAAACTCACGATTCGACCCGGCATCACGTAGCGTCCGCGCAAGCTCGCCAGTTCCTGGTCCTTGAGCTCGATAGGGTGCAGCACTTCGGCGTGGATAGGCAGGCTGACCGTCATGCAGGCCAGAACCAACCAGATAGGGGTCTTCATGCAATGCTCCCCGGCGCATCGTGCACCTTGTTCTTGGAAGAGGCGTTAGAAGAAATCGCTTCGAATGAAGCCGTAGTCCAGCAGATCGGCATCCTTGACCGGCGTGAAGCCGTCCAGGCGGCCTTTGGCCGTCAGCGGCAGCGGAGGGTCGAGCAGGGCGTTTTGCTTGTCGTAGCCCTGGCCGATCACCGCGAAGATGATGCCGTTCCAGCCCTTTAGGAAGTCCTCGGTTCTGTAACGCTTGTGCCCCAGCACCGGATCGCCGATGTAGACCCAGCCCCGGTCGACCTTCTGCATGACCACAAAGTGCTTGTAGCCGCGGATGTCCATCAGCACCACCACTGGGATTCGAACGCTGTTCAGTGTCTCGGGCGCCACTCGGTAACCCCGGGCGCGCATGCCCAGGCTTTCCACATAGCGCTTCATGTCGAGCATCGAAAACCCCTGGGTGCGGACCAGGTTCTGGTCGGCATGGGTGAGCATGCCCTCGATGATCTGGTGTTCGTCCACGTCCAGCCAGTAGGCCTGACGCAGGATGGTTGCCAGCGCGGCGGCGCCGCAGCTGAAATCGGTCTTCTGTTGCACCAAGTCGGCGAACTTGCGTTCGCGCATGCTCTGGATGGGCTTGAACACCACCGCGCCGCCAGGCAGGACGGACAGCGGCATCTGGGCTGCTTGACCCATGCTGGCCAGGCACAGCAGGAACGCCAGGGCGAATACGCGCATGATCGACGCCTTTGGGTGCGTTGGAGATAGGCCCCCAAGAAGGGGGCCTTGGGGTCTGGCATCAGAACGAGGTGTTGGAGATGGCCAGCGAGTTGCTCTGCTGGTTGCCCACACCGGCCGCCACGTTCACGCCCAGGTTGCCGCTGCCGCCATTGACCGAACCGCTAAGGGTTGCAGTGTTGGTCACAGGGTTGGCCCAGCCGGTCGGGGTCAGCACTTGGAAGGACACGGTATTGCTCAAGTCGTAAGCGCTGCTTTCGCTGTAGCTCTTGGCGACGTCGTTGGAGGACTGACTGGAGGTTTCGCCAGACTTTTCATACGCCGAAGCCGAAGCGTTCTCGTAGGAAGAGTCATGCGACTTGGTGTACGACGAGTCCCGCGAATGGTTATAGGACGACTCGCGCGACTTGTCGTAGTTGGAGTCGAAGGCTTTTTCGAACGAAGAGTCGTATGCACTTTGCTGCGAGGTGTTCACCGAAGCATCCAGGGATGCATTGAGCGAACCGTCTACGCTGCTGGTGCGGGTGCGCTCGCGATCGCCGTTGGTCAGGGTCAGGGTACGCGTGGCATCGGCAGCCGCTGCCAGGCTGGCACTCAGGCTGGCGCTGCTCGAGGCGCTGGCGCTGCCGCTTGCCGAACCGTTCATGCCCCAGCTGTTGGAACCACTGGCACTGGCACTGTTGGAGCCGCTGGCGTTATTGGCACTCGAACCACTTGAATTCCAACCGCTGGAGCCGCTGGAGCTGGCACTTTGCGAACCCGCCAGGTTGAAGCTGGACGAGGCACTGCGGTCATCGGTGGAGTTCAGCGTACCTTCACGCGAGCTGGAACCGGTGGCCGAGGTGGTGAAGGTCAGGGTATCGACGCGGTACGTGCGGTCGGCCCCGTTGTTGACCACAAGCCCTGGGCCGTTCTGATCGGCCTTGGCCGTAGCCGTGGCATTGCCGATACCGGCGTTGGTATTGGCGATGGCCATGCTGTTTTTCTGCTGGTTCAGGTCGCCGCCGGCAATGTTGATGCCCACGTTACCCGAGCTGCCTTCGCCAGAGCCGCTCATCACTGCCGAAGACTGGGTCGACCAGTTGTCGACACGGTTGTTGTTGCTGTACTGGCTGACGTCAGCGTTGGCTTCGGCGGTGCCGAAGACGAAACTGTTGTCCAGGGTAGAGTCGGCAGCGGCATTGGCGATGGCCGACGCGTTGCCCTGCTGGTTGCCGTTACCAGACGCCACGTTGACACCCACGTTGCCACTGGCACCGGTTGCCGAGCTGCTCATTTCAGCTTCGTTGACGGTGCCCTGGTTGGTGATGGTGTTGCCGGTGCTACGCTGGGTGTCCAGCGCATCGGCCTTGGCCGAGATGGGCAGCCAGGTGGTGCTGTTGCCGTTGTAGCTGCGACGGTTCTGATCGGCTTGTACAGCAACGGCCATGACCGCAGCAATTGCGAAAACCAGAGGCTTGAGTGCCATCGAAGGTTTCATGGTGATTCTCCGTACTCTAAAGGTTAAGTGTCGTTCATGACTCAAACGGTCAGTCGGCGACCCGTATGCTCAAGGTGTTGGCCATGCGGTTTCCCACCCCGGCACTCTGATTCAGCTGAACCACGCCACGGCCACCGGTGAACGCTTGGTCACTGGTGGTGACCTGGCGATGACCCGTCGAGGTAGTAGCTGAGTCAAAGGTGTTGAGCAGCGTCACGTTCTGTTGCAGGAGGACGCTGTCGTCGATGCTTTGCGGTTGTATACCCACGCTGATGCGCAGGGCGTTGGCCTGCTGGGTGCCTGCACCGGCGCTCTGGTTGACACCAAGCGCGCCATTGCCGTGGCTGAACGAGGCGCCGCCAATATTGGCCTGGGTATCCATGGCAGCGTCCGGAGGTGTATTGAGCCGCTGCCGGATCTGTGTCGTGGCACTGGCGCCGTGGCCCAGGGCGAACGCCCGGGCGTTGGCCTGCTGCTGCAGGTCTCCGGCAGCCTGGTTGACCGTCATGTTGCCCTGATAGGCACGGCCGGCGTCGTCGATGGTGGCGTTGTTGCTGACGGCAGCCGGTGGCTGGGCGATGGCGGACGCGCTGCACAGCAGGGTGATTACGAGCAGGGCAGGCTTCATGTCATTTGCCCCCCGTCAGGATCTGCAGGGGCGCTAGGCCTTTCTGCACGCTCGAATTGACCATGTTGGAGATCCCGTTGCCCGAGCCTGATCCACGTCCGCCTGCCAGGTTGGGCAATTGGGTCTGGTGGCCGAGGTTGCCGCCCAGGTGGTCGGTCTGCTGGGTGATCATGGCGTTGATGCCTGAGCCGCTGCTGATGCTGGCGAAGTCGCCGTCACTCAACTCGTTGGTCTGGCGCAGCACATGATTGACCGGGTTGGCATTGACGGTGGTAGGTGTGGGGTCCGGGCGCAGTGGGGGAATCACGGCATTGCGTGTCTGCACGTCGCGGGTAATGACGATGGTGCCATTGTCGGCTTGGGTGGTTGCGCTGAGCGAGCTGACCACGCACCCCAGCAGCAACAGGTAACCCAGGCGTTTGTCGATGTTCCTCACGACGGCGGTTCCTTCTTCAGCCGCTGGCCTTGTTCAGCGTTGCGCTAGCAAGAGCAGGAGCCGTGCCGCTTTTGAGAAGTCGCGGTATTTCAGGGGGTTAGCGTGATAAAGGCCGTCGTGCAGGCCTGCGTTGTGTCAGGGCTGATACAACGAGCAGATACCGGTGACCGAGCGGTCACCTCTGGGAGAGGGTTTGATCACAGTGGCAGGCAGTGTTTCGGTGGCGTGACACTTACCGCACTTCACGGCGTAAGCCGCATGCTTGCAGGGTTGGCTGCGGCGGGGGTGTGTCAGGGGCTTTACACCGGGGCCGAGCGACGCAGCATTGAAGCGACCAGCTCCAGCGCCAGGGCCTGCCGTGTTGCCCAGTCGCCTTCGATGATGCGGTAAGGCTGATCGTGGTCTTGCAACCAGTGCAGGCTCGCCCCGAAAAACTGCTGGCGCTCTCGCACATCCGGCTGGGTGCGCTGACCATCGGCAACCCAGGGCACGCCCTCAGGGCTAAGCAGCAAGTGCAGGTCGTAGTGACGATCGAGAAGAGCCTGCTCCAGCCAAGGTGGGCAATCGCCGAACAAGGTCTGGCTCCAGAGCATATTGCTGAGCAGATGAGTATCCAGAATCAGCAGCGACGGCGAGCTTGCGCGTGCAGCGTCTTCCCAGGCCAATTGCCCACGGGCGATGCTGGGGATGTCGGCGTAGCACGTGTCGCGGCAGTGCTGGTCGATGAAGTGACGCACGTACTCACCCACTACCAGCCCACCGAAACGCGCCTGGATCTGGCCGCTCAACCAGCTCTTGCCACTGGATTCGGGGCCGCACAGCACCACCACCTGAGTGCTCGTCACAGCGCTCATGCCTTCACCAACGCTGGGTCCCGGTACCACTCCAGCCATCCGCGCAGGGCGATGAGGGTAAGCACCGCAAACAGCGCTGCGGTGAAGTACAAGTGCTGGTGCAGGTACTGCCCGACATAGATGATGTCCACCACGGCCCACAGGGGCCAGCATTGCAAGCGCTTTTGCGCCATCCACCACTGCGCCACCAGGCTGAAGCCAGTCAGGCTGGCGTCCAGCCAGGGCAGGGCGGCATCGGTCCAGGTGGCCATGGCAGCACCTAATGCTGCGCTGAGCAGCACGCCCAGGCACAGGTGGGTGAGCAGCGCGCCGGGTCGCAAGCTCGATACCTGGCGTGCCGCATCTTGGCGTTCAGGGCGCTTCCACTGCCACCAGCCATACACTTGCAACAGCGCATAGGCAACTTGAAGCAGCATGCCCGAATAGAGCTTGACCTCGTAAAAGAGCCAGGCATAGATCAGCACCATGATCAGGCCAATGGGCCAGCACCAGGCGTTCTGCTTGACCGTGAGCCACACAGCGATGACGCCGAGGACGGCGGCGATGAGTTCAAGGCCGGACATCGGCGATCCTTGGAGAATTGAGCGGGGGGCGCGATTGTAGCGGTTAGCTCAAGGAAGGTGTAGGGCGTTGCCGGCATCAGGGCCGTCTTGCAGCCCTGAGCCGGTGTCGGCTTCAGACCTTGAACTGGCGCAGCAGTTGTTCCAGGTCCTGGCTGAGCCGGCCCAGCGCCACGCCGGCTTCACTGGACTGACGCGCCGCATCGGCCGCCTGCTGGGAAAGGCCTGCCGTGTCCAGCACGTTGCGGTTGATGTCTTCCACTACGTGGGATTGCTGCAGGGTGGCGCTGGCAATGGAAGCATTCAACGCTGTCAGGGTGTGCAGGGCCTGGTTGATCGCATTGAGGCTGGCGCCTGCTTCACGGGCTTGCGTGACAGTTTGCCGTGAGGCCTCGCTGCTGGTGTCGATCGCCTTGACGGCGGCATCGGACTGGCTCTGCAAGTGTTCGATTATGGTGTGGATCTCGGCGGTGGACTGGGCCGTGCGCTGCGCCAGCAGGCGCACTTCATCGGCTACCACGGCAAAACCCCGGCCTTGCTCGCCTGCGCGAGCCGCTTCGATCGCCGCATTGAGGGCCAGCAGGTTGGTCTGTTCTGCAATCGAGCGGATCACGTCCAGTACGCCGCCAATGCGGGTACTGTGCCCGGCCAGATCGCGGATCACCTGCACTGCCTGTTCGATGGTCATGGACAACCGGTCGATCTGAGCCAGGCTGCCATGGATCGCCTGCTGCCCCTGCGCGACCTGTTGCTGAGCGGTGTGCATCTCCCCGGCGGCCTGCTCGGCGGTCTTGGCAACATCCTGCACGGCGTAGGTCACCTCGTTCACGGCCGTTGCCACCTGGTCCATCTGCAGTGATTGCTGCGCGCTTTGCTGTTGCGCCGCACCGGCGTTGTCGCCTACATGGTCGGCCGATCTGGCCAGCGCATGCGCCGCCCCTTGCAGTTGTCCGATCACCCCTTGCAGCTTGCCGTTGAAGCGGTTGAAGTGCTCGCCCAGCTGGCTGAGTTCATCACGCCCGTGGGTATCCAGCCGCCGGGTCAGGTCGCTTTCGCCGCTGGCGATATTGCCCATGGCCTGCACGGCTTCCTGCAGCGGGCGGGCAATGCTGCGTGCGATGACCCAGACCATCAGGCCCATCAGCAGCGCGATCACCACGCCCAGCAGCGAAGCGTCACGCAGCTGTCGAGCGAACTCGGCCTGTACGTCGTCCACGTAGACGCCAGAGCCGATGATCCAGCCCCAGGGCTTGAACAGCTGGATGAAGGACGTCTTGGCAACAGGTTCGCTAGCCCCGGGCTTGGGCCAGCGGTAATTCACAGGCCCCGCCCCCTGCTGGCGCGCCAGCGCAGCCATTTCGTTGAATACCGCAAAACCATCCGGATCCCGGATGCCCGACAGGTCCTGGCCATCGAGCTTGGGATTGGCCGGATGCATGATCATGCGCGGGGTCAGGTCGTTGATCCAGAAGTAGTCGTCATGGTCATAGCGCAGCGCCCTCACCACCTGCAGGGCTTGTTGCTGGGCCGCGTCGCGGCTCAACGTGCCGGCGGCCTCCAGCTGTTGGAAATGCACCAATACACCTGTGGCCGTTTCCACCACATGCCGGGTTTTCTCAGCCTTGGCCTGGTACAAGTCGCCGTGGATCTGGCGCAGCATCAGCAGACCAAGCGCCAACAGCATGGCTATCGCCACTACCAGGATCAGCCACAAGCGGCTGCTGATCGACATCGATCTAAGCGTCTTCATTGCGCATGCTCCATTTGTTCTTGTTTTCACCTGCATCCAAGCACGCCTGTGGCCATGGACCCACTCGACCAATGGCTAAGTGCCATGTGCCGTGGAGTCTGTTGCCTGCAACGTCATGACAGTGCAAAGGGGTTCTGCCAGCATTTCGGCGGCGCAACATGAAACCTTTAGTAACCGTGAACTTTTCCACTGGCTTTGCGACCAACAGACGCTGTAAAACAGCCGGGCCGCGTGCGGCAATATTCAGGCAAATCAAGAACAAGGAGCTTGCCACGAGCAGGCTCCATCGGGGGGATGATGGATTTTTGGACGGCCTTTCAGGCAATCATACTGGGCGTGGTGGAAGGGCTGACGGAGTTCCTGCCGATTTCCAGTACCGGCCACCAGATCATCGTCGCCGACCTCATCGGGTTCACAGGTGAGCGGGCGATGGCCTTCAACATCATCATTCAGCTGGCCGCCATCCTGGCGGTGATGTGGGAGTTTCGCGGCAAGATAGTCGACGTGGTCCGCGGGTTGCCCACCCAGCCCAGGGCCCAGCGCTTCACCGGTAATCTGCTATTGGCCTTTCTGCCAGCGCTGGTATTGGGTGTATTGTTCGCCGACCTGATTCATGAGTACCTGTTCAACGCGGTCACCGTGGCGGCTGCGCTGGTGCTGGGTGGGGTGGTCATGCTCTGGGCCGAGCGACGGCAACATACGGTTGAGGTGACGCATGTCGATGAGATGCGCTGGAGCCATGCGCTGAAAATCGGTTTTGTGCAGTGCCTGGCCATGATTCCTGGTACTTCGCGCTCCGGCTCGACCATCATCGGTGGCCTGCTGTTTGGCCTGTCGCGTACTGCTGCGACGGAGTTTTCCTTCTTTCTGGCGATGCCGACGATGGTGGGGGCTGCCGTGTACTCGGGCTACAAGTACCGTCATCTGTTCCAGCCGGATGATCTACCGATCTTTACGCTGGGCTTCGTGACCTCGTTCATCTTCGCGATGATCGCCGTACGCGGCCTGTTGAAGTTCATCGCCAACCACAGTTATGCAGCCTTTGCCTGGTATCGGATCGTCTTCGGCATGCTGATTCTGGCCAGCTGGCTGTTCGGCTGGGTCGACTGGACCGTTGCCCATGGTTGAGCAGCCAGATCGCCAGCGCCCCGCGCAGATACGCCACGCCCGGTTCAAGGGGGTGCTGCTGGGGCTGCTGTGTGTGCTGCCGGTGCTGGGTGTAGCGTGCCTGGCCTACGACGCGCAGGCGTGGTGGCCGCTGGTGGTGTACCCGGGGATGAGCCTGGTCAGCGTGTTGCTCTACTGGCACGACAAGGCCCAGGCCCGCACCCAGGCCCGCACCCAGGCCCGCACCCAGGCGCGGCGCATCCCGGAGAAGCTGTTGCACGGTACAGAACTGTTCGGTGGCTGGCCTGGCGCTCTGCTGGCGCAGCAGTTGTTCAGGCACAAGACACGCAAGGTGCCTTACCAGGTTACCTTCTGGGCCATCGTGGTCGTGCACCAGGCCGCCTGGGCGTATTGGCTGTTCTTCCAGGGGCGAGCTGCGGCATTGGCGTGAAACCGCTTTATCACACACGGGAGCGAGCGCGCTTAATACATTTCCCGGCCACTCCTGTATTTGCTCAGTGACCTGTCAGACATAGCGTTCCCCGCACGTTTCGAATGAGGCGGCCAAATGGTCGATCCATACGCGCACCGCAGGCGTGACACCGCGTCTGTGAGGGTATACAGCCTGCAGGTAGCCGCCTGGCAAGGACCAGTCCGGGAGCAGCCTGACAAGTTCTCCACGCTGCAGCTGCTCTTCACAAAACAGGCTGGGCAGGGCGGTGAAGCCCAGGCCCGCGCGTACAGCTGCATTACGTACTACGAAATCGTCCACTGACAGCCTGGGTTCGAGCGCCAAGGCGCGCAGCTGGCCCCCAGGCCCTTGCAGCCTCAGGTGTACCAGGCGGTCGGATTCGGGTGCGCCGAGCACCGGCAGGTCGGCTAGCTGCTCAGGCTCGCGTACCTGTGGGGCAAAACCAGGCGCGGCAACCAGTTGCATCTGTGCCTGACAAAGTCGCCGGGTCACCAGCGTAGGGTCCTCATCGCCCAGGTCACGCACACGCAGCGCTACATCTATACCTTCGGAGATCAGGTCCACCCGACGGTTGAGCAAGACCAGGTCCAGTTGTACGAGCGGATATTGCCGCAAAAACTGGGTCACCACGTCCGGCAAGAACGCATGACCCAAGGCCACCGGGCAGGATACGCGTAGCCTGCCGCGCGGTTCACTGCTCATGCTGGCTACCGCTTCCTCGGCAGCCTCGGCTTCGAGAAGCATGGCCTGGCAGTGATGCAGGTAGCGCTCGCCCACGGCGGTCAGTTTCACCTGGCGTGTAGTGCGCTGTAGCAGGCGCATCCCTAAGCGTTCTTCCAGTTCGGCGATTCGACGGGACAACCTTGATTTCGGAATGCCCAGTTGGCGTCCGGCGGCGGCGAAGCCGCCTGCTTCGACGACGCGGGCAAAGTAGAACAGATCGTTCAAATCCTGCATGGGCAATGCTCATTGTTCCAGGGATAGGACAAACTAACGCGATTGGGGGCACTTATCATCCATTACTCGCTTAGGTAATATCGTTCCCATCAAACATCTCCCGCTTCAACCCCTTTTCGCAGGAGCACCTCATGAAACTGCTGCACATCGATTCGAGCATCCTGGGTGACAACTCGGCCTCGCGCCAACTGAGCCGTGAGGTCGTAGCCGCTTGGCAGGCCGCTGAGCCAAACGTCGAAGTGGTCTATCGCGACCTGGCAGCCGATGCCATCGCTCATTTCTCGGCCGCTACCCTGATGGCTGCCGGCACGGGTGAAGAGCTGCGCGATGCAGCCCAGGCCTTCGAGGCCAAGCTCAGTGCCGAGACCCTCGAAGAGTTCCTGGCCGCCGATGCGGTGGTCATTGGCGCACCGATGTACAACTTCAGCGTGCCGACCCAACTCAAGGCGTGGATCGACCGCATCGCCGTCGCCGGCAAGACCTTCCGTTACACCGAAGCTGGCCCGGAAGGCTTGTGCGGTGACAAGAAAGTGGTGCTGGTTTCCACGGCAGGTGGTGTGCACGCCGATCAACCTACCGGGGTAGGCCATGAAGACTTCCTCAAGGTGTTCCTGGGCTTCATCGGCATTACCGACCTGCAGGTGGTTCGGGCTCACGGCCTGGCTTACGGTCCGGAGCAGCGTATCCAAGCGATTACCGCTGCACAGGCGCACATCGAGAACGATCTGTTCGCCGTTGCGTGACGGCGGGGGTTCGCCTTAGCGCAAGTTGAGGGTCGCCTAGGCGGCCCTTTTTCATGCGCGGCCACCGCATTCCGCTAACGGCGACACAGCCTACTGTTGCGCAACGCTAGGGCTCAACTGTAATGGTGGGTCATCGAGGAATAGCCTTATGCTGTAACGAAATATGTATAAGCGCTGAAGAAGGAAGCCGCAATGCCGCTCAAGGACCTGCTCATCGCTCTGGTGGTAATCATCGCCTGGGGCGTCAACTTCGTCGTGATCAAGGTCGGGCTCGATGGGTTGCCGCCCATGTTGCTGGGGGCGCTGCGTTTTCTCCTTGTGGCATTCCCCGCGGTGTTCTTCATCAAGCGGCCAAACCTGCCCTGGCGTTGGCTGATCGCGTACGGTGCGACCATCTCCCTGGGGCAGTTCGCATTTCTGTTCCAGGCCATGGCCAGCGGCATGCCACCGGGGCTGGCTTCATTGGTCCTGCAGTCCCAGGCCTTCTTCACCCTGGGCTTCGCCGCGCTGTTTCTGGGCGAGCGCTTGCGCGTGGCCAGTGTGCTCGGGCTGCTGGTGGCCGCTGGTGGACTGGCGCTGATCGGCAGTGAAGACGGCAGCCATGTTCCCACGCTCGCGCTGATATTGACCTTGTGTGGCGGGGCGATGTGGGGCTTGGGCAACATCATTACCCGCCGCTTCGGATCGATTGACCTGGTGGCATTGGTCATCTGGGGCGGTTTGATCCCTCCGCTGCCCTTTCTGCTGCTCTCTGGCTGGCTGGAGGGGCCTGAACGCATCAGCCAGGCGCTCACGCACATCGGCTGGCACTCGATTGCCGCGCTGGCATACCTGGCATTCGTCGCCACCATCCTGGGCTACAGCCTCTGGAGCACGCTGTTGTCGCGCCATCCGGCTGGCAAGGTCGCGCCTTTTTCGCTATTGGTGCCTGTGGTAGGCCTGAGTTCGTCGGCACTGCTGCTGGGTGAGCGCCTGACCGAAACCCAGGGTTGGGGTGCCTTGCTGGTCATGTGTGGTTTGCTGGTGAACGTGTTTGGTGCCCGACTCGGCCAGCGGCTCAGGGCCGCGAGGGCCTGAGTAACTGCGGGCGCTACCCGTTTTTTTCGACTTTTGATTGACCAGGCTCATGTTGTTGGTCGGTTACAGTCGCCCAGCAGGCACGGATATGCTTCCCTGGCTACGTTTTGGTAGGGAGGACCGCAAACGATGCGAGTCAGGGACGAAATCTATTGGCAGTGGGCCGATGCACAACTGCACAGCCGCTGCCACGACGAGGCGCTCAGCGACGGCACGACCCTCGATGTGCAGGTGCGCCTGTCCAGGCAAGGCGCAACTCAACTGTTTCTTGGCCTTTACGCTCGCGACGGGCAGGCTCTGGTGGAGGAGTATTATCCCGCCCGCTGCGGCGAAACCATGACCCGCGCGCTGGTGTGGGGTGTGGAGCGCGCTCGGGCATTGGCCACGGGCGCCACGCCGTTACCCCATAAGGCAAAAAGGCGCGCATGAAAAAGCCCGGCGCGGTGGCCGGGCTTGAGACCGCGTGAGGGTCAGTACTGCGCTTCGATCACCTTCACGGCATGTTGCGTACGCGCCTCTGGCCATTGCTGTTGCAGGGTTTGCAAGACACGGCCGACGAACTCGGTATCGGCAGCCGCCTTCTTGCCTACATAGCCCTGGCCTCGGCGGTAGGCCTTGAAGCGCGCACGCATGCTTGGCAGGTGCTCCTGGAATTCATCTTCGATCGTGTTGGGTGGCAAGCGGTCCAGGCGCACTTCGCCGCTTTGGCTCACCCACAGCAGATGGTCATCAAGGCTGTCCTTGCGCGTGGCGAACAGCTTGGCCAATTGATCAATGGTCGGATTGTCGTTCAAGTTCATCATAAAGCCCCCATTACCCAGTTTCAGGTGATATTCACAGTTGGCGCTATCGCGATGTAGCGCGTTTCCAAGGCTGCTACTGCAGCTTTGCAACAGGGGCTTTCTCACGCTGCCTTTTGGACAGTTCCCTCTCCACGGGCCGCCTGCGTTACCGCGCAGGCGGCCTGGAACACCCTTGCCACGGCTCCCGATCAGGGAGACGGCCTCATCATGCACAAGCGCGATGAACGGCGTCAACCGTTTTGTAGTGATTATTTTTGCTCACTACATTTTCGTAGAGTTGTCCGACAATCCTTGGTTTCAGAGCCCTGAAAGAATCTCGAATGCCGCGCGGACCCGGGCTTCGTTGGGGTAGTTGCGGTTGGCCAGAAGCACGATGGCCAACCCTTCTGATGGGACGAACGCTGCATATGAACCGAAACCGTTGGTGGAGCCGGTCTTGTTGTACCACGCTGCCGCCAACGGAGCGGCTGGCGGCTGCAGCCGTTGTGCCGGCTGGGGGCCTCGTATCATCTGCGGACCATTGCCGGTGAGGAGGGTGCGCAATGTGACGGGGTACGCATAACGCTCCCAGCCCAGGCCTTGTGTCATCTCACCGATCTGGGCGTAGCCATTGCGGGTGATGAGGACGGCGCGGGCCAAGGGCGCGGGCAGATCGTCGGGCTGCATGTTCAAGCGCACGTAGCGCAGCAGGTCGCTGGCACTGGTCTTGATGCCGTAGGCTTGTTGCGCGTAAGGGCCAGGGTTCACGCGCACAGGCTTGTCGCTGGCATCGTAGCCTTGGGCATACAGGCTACGTGCATCGCTGGGCACATCCAGGTAGGTACTGTGCAGGCCCATGGGCTTGAGCACGTTTTGCTCAAGCAAGGTGGCAAACGGTTGATGCTGGGCACGGGCGGCCAGGTCGCCGAACAGGCCCAGGCTAGGGTTGGAGTAACACCGTTGGGCACCTGGCGTGCCTTTGGGCTGCCATTGCCGCAAGAACGTCACGATTTGCTGGGTGGAGTTCACGGTGTCGGGGAACTGCAAGGGCAAGCAGTCAGCGCTGTAGGTGCCCAGGTCCTGCACGGTGGCGTCCCCCATGGGAGTACCCCCCAGGGCCGGGTGATAGCGTTTGGCAGGGGCGTCGAGGGCGAGCTGGCCTTCGGCATTGGCCACGGCTACCAACGTGGCGGTGAATGTCTTGCTCAGCGAGCCGATTTCGAACAGGGTGTCGCGGCTAACGGGCACGCCGCCGTCGCGGCTGGCGACGCCGTAGCTGAAGTAATGAGCGTGGCCATGGGCATACAGCGCGACGGCCATGCCGCTGATGCCCTCGGCCTGCATCAGGGGGCCGATGACGGTGTCGACTTTACTTCGCAGCGGATCATTGGCGTAGGCGGATGACCAGGGTGCGCCGAGCATGAGGGCGACCGCAATATAGACGGAGCGGGGGCAGATCATTGAAGTTCCTTGGCTGAGTGTCCGTTGCGCGATACCGGCAGGGGTTCCGGCGTTAGCGCCTGGGGGCGCAAAACCTTATCCTCCGTGCTTGCCCAAAGACAAGACGGAACGGAACTGTGATGAAGTATCTGCGCATGCTGTTCGACAACTTCACCCTGGCGTTGCTGGCCGTGGTGGCGATTGCCACCGTGCTGCCTTGCTCAGGTCAGGGGGCTGTGTATTTCGGCTGGCTCACCAACCTGGCGATCGGTTTGTTGTTCTTCCTGCACGGGGCCAAGCTCTCGCGGGAGGCAATCATCGCTGGGGCGGGGCATTGGCGCCTCCATCTGCTGGTGTTTTCCTGCACGTTTGTTCTGTTTCCACTGCTGGGCATGGCGTTCAAGCCGCTGTTCCTGCCACTGGTGGGAGATGAGCTTTACTTGGGGGTGCTGTACCTCTGCGCGTTGCCTGCCACCGTCCAGTCGGCCATTGCGTTCACCTCGCTGGCACGGGGTAACGTGCCGGCGGCCATCTGCAGCGCAGCCGCCTCCAGCCTGCTGGGCATATTCCTGACCCCAGTGCTGGTGATGTTGTTGCTGGGCGCCAGCGGGGACACCGGCTCAGGTCTGGACGCAGTGCTCAAGATCACCTTGCAGTTGCTGGTGCCGTTCGTGGCCGGGCAGCTCGCCCGCCGCTGGATTGGTGCCTGGGTCAAGCGCAATGCGCGCTGGCTGAAGATCGTCGACCAGGGCTCGATTCTGCTGGTGGTCTACACCGCCTTCAGCGAAGCGGTGGTCACAGGCTTATGGCACACCGTTTCGCCGCAGCACCTGGCAGGCCTGTTCGCCGTCTGCGGCATCCTGCTGACCGTGGTGTTGGTGGGGACGAGCTTGCTGGGCAAAGTGTTTGGCTTCAACCTGGAAGACCGAATCACCATCCTGTTCGCAGGCTCGAAGAAGAGCCTGGCAACCGGGGTGCCGATGGCGCAGGTGTTGTTCGTCGGGAGCGGCATTGGCGCAATGATCCTGCCACTGATGCTGTTCCACCAGATCCAGCTGATGGTCTGCGCCGTGCTGGCGCAACATTACGCGAGCCGCGAGCAGGATGATATCGAGGTGCCAACGGTCCGATGAACCGGTGATGGTTGCAGCCGACCTGGGCTGCAACCATCACGGCGCCTGAATCAGAAGTTCGCGGGGGTATTGGCGCTGATGATCTCCGCTTCGTCCTGGCCAATATTCTTGAAACTGTGGGGCAGCGTGGTTGGGATGTAGTAGCCGTCACCGGCATTGAGCACGCTGACTTGGCCATCGACCCACAGCTCGACGGTGCCTCGGGTGACGAGCCCGCACTCTTCACCCTCGGCGTGCACGATGGGCTCGCCCGAGTCGGCTCCTGGGGCATAAAGCTCGCGCAGCATACGCATTTGCCGGCCCTCGACGCTGGCACCCACCAGCAGCATGCGCAACCCGTTGCGACCCAAGTCGGGCTGCTCGCCTGCCCGGAACACAAATCGCTCCTCACGCACGGGTTCATCGAAGCTGAAAAACTCTGCCAGGCTCATCGGAATGCCCTCCAGCAGCTTTTTCAAGGAGCTGACTGAAGGACTGACGCGATTCTGCTCGATCTGCGAAATGGTCGAGTTGGTGAGCCCGCTGCGGCGCGCCAGCTCTCGCTGCGAGAGGTTGTTGCGTTCACGCACTAGTTTGAGTCGCGTCCCCGTGTCCATAGCCGCCTTGTGATAAGAGGTGTCAAGAATAATGAGCGAGGCGCATTAAAACATACTCTCAAGCCTTGCGCGCTGCGGTTTGCCAGTGCAGGCCGTTGGCGATGCCGGATGGGTCATCGCCAGGCGAGATACGGCGCCCTTATTCCGCTCTCGGGCCTGGCCACATGCTGCGCAGCACCCCGTCACGGCGAACCCAGGCGTGCATCAGCGCAGCGCCCACGTGTACCAGTACCGTGGCAAACAACAGGTAACCCGCCCAGCCATGCGCCTGGCGCAGCACGGCATACAGCTGCACGTCATGAGGCGCGATCGCCGGCAGGTCGAGCGGGCGAGGGTACCCGCCGGCCGAGAGCATGGCCCACCCCAGCAAGGGCATGGCAAGCATGAGGCCGTACAGAAGCAGATGCGAAGCGCCCGCAGCCAGGCGCTGGACAGCTGGCAGGTCCTGGGGCAGGGGCGGATGGGGAATACTCAGGCGCACGATGATGCGCGCTATCACCAGTACCAGCAGCGCCAGCCCTGTGCCCTTGTGCAAACTGACCAGCACTGGATGACGGACCGACAGGTCCGTGACCATGCTTACCCCGATGAAGAGCATGGCCAGGATCAGAATCGCCATCGACCAGTGCAGCACGCGGGCGACGGGATGAAAGACGGTGGGTTTCATGGTCGGGCTCCAGTGCTCAAGGACTCGCGGCTACGACGGTTGAACGATTCGGAATAGGCCGCTGAACGGGCCGCGAGTATAGGGTCGGCGGTAGGTTCGATGCCGCGGGGCAGGATCAAGGGATCGAAGTTGAGGTCGCGGCAGGCACCCTGTTCCGGTGCGTCGACCTGTTCAAGCACCAACGTGCCTGCGTTGACGCTGCGCCGGTTCGCAGGCCAGGGTTTGGCGGGGTCGTCGATGTCGTCATCCGGCTCGGCAAGTACCAAACGCAGGGTCCAGCGCAAGGGCCCCTGCGCCAGCCGTCGCTGCAGGTCATGTTGCAGAAACAGGGGGTCGTCTACCTGCGCCGGCAACGCGGTGTAGGGCGTGAGCGGTTCAAGCTGCCAGCGCACCGGGTGGGCATTGCCGTCGGCATCGATCAACTTGAATGCATTGATGCTGTGGTACTGGGTGTTGGCGAAACTGTCGCTGGGCTTGTAGCTGGCGGCCCATTGCCGAAACGCGGCGCTTTCGGGGTGGGTTGCAAAGAAGGCCTGTACCTTGGCAGGGTCCGGCTTGCGCGTCGCCGGGTCCGGGGTGTTGGCAAGCACCTGCTCGTAGAACGCCTCGGCCGTACTCACTGCCAGTACGGGCGGATTGTTCATGCCTGTCCTCCAGACTTGCCCGTCATCGGTGGAGAGCTCGATTGCCAGGCTGCGCACGGGGATGCCGGTGTCAGGCGCGAACGGGTTGGCACCGCCAATGGCCAGGCGGCCTATCACCGGCACGCGCGCCTGGGTGAACGCCCGTGCCGTCGACAAGCTTGCCGCTTGCCCGCTGGCCTGGAAATAGCCGCTCACGCACAGGCCTTTGGAGTGGTTCTTGCGATAACCCGGGTAATGCCCAGCCTGGGCCTCGAACGTATCGATGATGCGCTGTGGTGTGAGCGCGGAGGGGCCAAGCCAGCCGGCGCTGTAGGCAAAGCCCGCACCGGCAGCCAGCATTAACGCGCCGATTGCCGCAAGACGCCAGGCCTTGGCCTGGCCCTGCAAAGGTTGGTTCATGGTCAGTCCCGTTGATTTCACGAAAGGTGCCAGTACGACGCTGCACTGAAAAAGTTATTCCTCGGGTGGGAATAACTTTTTCTCCAGCGCGTCTGTTCCCTACACTGCCCCATCATTGCCCGGATACTTTCCATGCAGGACTTGGACGACCAACAATGGCGAGCGCTGCTGGCCCGACTGCGCCGCTTTGCCATCTGGCTGACTCGCGAGGCGGGGAGTGCCGATGACCTTGTGCAGGCCACGGTCGAGCGTGCCTTGAGCCGGCGTCAGCAGCATCAGGACCCCGATGCCCTGCGCGCCTGGCTGTTCACCATCCTTTATCGCCTGTTTCTGGATGGCAAACGGCGAGAACGCCTGCACGCCCGCTGGCTCTCCTGGTTCGCCAGCAGCAGCGCGGCCGAAGAAGTGGCTGGCGACAATCTTGAGGACATCGTGCTGGCCCAGGCGGATTTGCAGGCATTCGGCCGACTCAAGACCGAGCAACGTGCCTTGCTGTTGCTGGTGAGCGTTGAAGGCCTGAGTTACAAGGAGGCTGCCCAGACGTTGGGCATTCCCATCGGTACTGTCATGTCACGCCTGTCGCGCGCGCGCGATGCCCTGCGCGCATTGACCGAGGACAGCCCTCGACCACCGGCTTTGCGGAGATTGAAATGACACGTCTTATTCCTAGTGAAGAAGAGCTTCATGCCTACGTCGATGACCGCCTGGACCCGGTGCGCCGCGCCGAAGTCCAGGCCTGGCTGGCCAGCCATCCCCAGGCTGCGCAACGCGTTGAAGGCTGGCTCGCCGATGCGCGCCAGTTGCGTACGGGCCTGGCGGGCCTTGCGCAGCCGCGGGCGAGCACGCTGGTTGATCGGGATCCGCTGCGGCGACAGGCGCGACACCGCCTGCAGCGTCGCTGGGCAAGTGCTGCCGCGATCGTAGTGGCCTTGGGCGTAGGCGGGCTCGGTGGGTGGCAGGCGCGCGATGCCAGCCTTGCTGACGTAAAACCCATGGCTGATGCCGTGCAGGCTCACCGCTTGTTCGCCGACAGCCAGGCGCTGGACATCCAGGCGCGTGATCCCGATCAATTGCGCACTTGGCTGCAAGCGCACTTTGATCAGGTGGGGCAACTGCCTGACCTAGCAGGCTACGGGTTCACCCCCGTGGGCGCCCGACTGCTCAGTAACGAGCAAGGGCCGGCGGCGCTGGTGGTGTTCGAAGATGGGGTGGGGCGCAGGATCAGCCTGTTCCTGCGCTCACCCGGCAAGCACTTCCGGCGCATGCCGCAAGGGCAGCGAATCGATGGTCAGCTTCAGGCCCGGTACTGGTCCCACGGTGCGTATAATTTCGCCCTGGTCAGTGCCGCCGATGATGGCCGGGGTGTCGGCATCGGGGAGGCCTTGCGCACGACGTTGTGAGCCGGACGAGACCCCGTGCGCGCCCAGGCTGGCTTAGCTGAGCTCTAGCCAGATGGGCGCATGGTCCGACGGTTTCTCCATCGCGCGCAGTTCGTAATCCACTCCCGCAGCCTTGATCCTCGGGACCAGGCTTGCCGAGGCCATGATCAGGTCGATGCGCAGGCCGCGCTTGGGCGCGTCTTCGAAGCCACGGCTGCGGTAGTCGAACCAGCTGAAGCGGTCGTCGACACCCGGGTGCAGATGCCGGAAGCTGTCTACCAGGCCCCAGCCTTTCAAGCGCTCCATCCACTCACGCTCCTCTGGCAGGAAGCTGCATTTGCCGGTCCTGAGCCAGCGCTTGGCATTGTCTGGGCCGATACCGATGTCGCAGTCTTCTGGCGATATGTTCATGTCGCCCATCACCAGCACGGGTTGGTCATTGCGAAACTGGCCTTCGAGCAGTGCTTGCAGGTCGGCGTAGAAACGCTGCTTGGCCGGAAACTTGGTGGGGTGGTCACGGCTTTCGCCCTGCGGGAAATAGCCGTTCATGACGGTGATGGGGTTGCCTTGGTGGTCGGCGAAGGTGCCCCAGATGAAACGGCGCTGAGCGTCTTCTTCGTCCGTTGCGAACCCCTTGTGAAGGCTCAAGGGTGCCTGGCGCGACAGCAGGGCGACACCGTAGTGGCCCTTTTGCCCGTGGTAATGCACGTGATAGCCCAGGGCCTGGACCTCGGCTAGCGGAAACTGATCGTCGCTGACCTTGGTTTCCTGCAGGCCGATGATGTCCGGCTGGTGCTTTTCGACCAGGGCGGCCAACTGGTGTGGGCGCGCCCGCAGGCCGTTGATGTTGAAACAGACGATCTTCATGCAGAGACGATCCCGGTAAAAAGGCGCGATGCTAGCCGACATCGGCGTTGATCACCAGCATGGTGGCGCGTAGGCGCTACTGGTGCAGCGCCAAGGTGAACGATGGGCGGCATTGTGCCTCCAAGGCCTATCAGCCAGCCCAGAAGGTTCCCCTCCATGTCTCAAGCCCCTGCCGCCGAGGCCCGCGTTTGCCTGCTCGATTCCGGTTACCGCCGCGAAACCCGGGCACTGCTGTACACCGTCTACCGGGACGACCCAACCTTCGCTTATCTGCTCGAAGCGCATCGCCCCGGTTATGAGCGGCGCCTGCGCACACTGCTGCGCGAGTGGGTCCGCCAGCATTTTTACCTGCAGCTGCCCGCCGTCGGCCTGCTACTCGACGATCGTCTGATCGGCGTCGCGCTGATCGTCCCGCCCCTGCGGCGACTGGGTGTGGCAGACAGTTGGGCCTGGCGTTTGCGCATGATGGTTGGCGCAGGGGTGCGTGCCACCCGGCGCTTCATGGCTTACCAGGCGGCCGTCTCGACGTGCCGGCCTACCGATCAGGTGCACGTGTTACCGCTGCTGGGTGTGTTGCCAGTGCTACAAGGCCAGGTGTATCCGACCCAGTTGTTACATGCGGTACAACACTGGTGCAGAAATGATGGAGATGCCCAAGGCATCGTCGTCGACACGGGCAATGATGAACACGTGGCGTTTTATCACACCCAAGGCTTTGTCGAGACCGGTGAGGTCGCCATTGGGACAGTACGCCAACGCGTCTTGATGTATGACAACGCTCAGGCCGGTGAGCCATTGGCGTGAATGGCGTTTGGGTTGGCTTCTTTTACACTGTTGGTCTGGTAGCATGCGCGGGATGACATATTCAGGAAGAGTTCGCTGGGGCCTGGTGATCTGGGCCGTTAGCTTTGCTGCATGGGGCCAGAGCGAATTGGTGGTGACGGTCAAACCGGCCAACAAGGCGCTCAAGGCCAATGTCGAGGGCTATATCGGTAGCTTGGGTGACCGCGACGAGCAAGCGCTGCTGCGTTTCAGTCGCGGGGCCGAGGAGCAGGCGCGCAAAGCGGCCCAGGCGCTGGGCTACTACCAGGCCCAGATAAGCACCGACGTCAAGCCGCCTAGCGGTGATGACGGTTCACCGCGATTGGTGGTGAACATCGTGCCTGGCGAGCCGATTCGCCTGCGCAACGTAACCGTGCGCGTCGAGGGGCCGGCCAGTGACATGACCGCCTTCAGGGTGCCTTCCGGCGGCGCCCTTCGCGCTGGCCAGCCACTGAACCACGGCGTCTATGAAGATGCCAAGCGTGTCATTCAGAACCAGGCCTCACGTTATGGCTTCTTCGCAGGCCGCTTCAGCCAGCAGCGCCTGGCCGTCGATCCACGTGCTGGCGTGGCCGATATCGATCTGGTCTACCAAAGTGGGCCGCGGTACCGCTTGGGCGCGGTCACCTTCAGTGGCGATACGCCGTTGGACGACGATCTGCTGCAGCGCATGGTCTCGTTCAAGCCCGGTACACCCTATGATTCGGAGCTGATTGCCGAACTCAACAACGATTTGCAATCGAGCGGCTACTTCGAGGGCGTGCGCGTAGATGCCGCGCCCACGGCCGCTGTCGCCCAGAACATTCCGGTCGATGTGCGCCTGGAAACCCGCAAACCCCGTACATTAGGCCTGGGCCTTGGCTACTCCACCGACGTCGGTCCGCGCGGCAAGGCCAACTGGACTCGCCATTGGGTCAACCCTCAGGGGCACAGCTATGGCTGGGAAGCGGAGCTGTCGGCGCCGCGGCAAAACGTGGGGTTGTGGTACGACATCCCGTTGGACCCACCATTGACGGACAAACTGCGTTTTGCCGGGGGGTACCAGAACGAGGAACTGGCGGGTACCGACACCCTCAGCAAGCTGTTGACGGTAGGCCCTGAATGGCACAGCAAGCTGCCCAATGGCTGGCAGCGAGTCATATCGCTCAAGTACCAACGCGAAGAGTACCGGCTGGGGGACGATGCGGGCCTGAGCAACCTGCTGATGCCCGGTATCAGCTATTCGTTTCTGCGCAGCGACAACCGCATAGACCCCCACAATGGCTATCGCGTGCAGTTCGAAGCGCAAGTGGCCAAGGAAGGTGTCGGCTCCGATACGAACCTGCTGCGCGGCAACGTGTTGCTCAAAGGGCTTACGACGGTAGGCCAGAATCACCGTCTGCTGGGCCGCGTGCAGTTTGGCGGTAGTGCCACCAACGGTTTCCAGAACAGCGTTCCGCCTTCGCTGCGGTTTTTCGCCGGTGGCGACCAGAGCGTGCGCGGCTATGACTACCAGACGCTGTCGCCAAAAAACAGCGATGGGGATCGCATCGGTGGTCGCTACCTGGTGGCGGGCAGCGTCGAGTACCAGTATTCCCTGACGGACAAATGGCGCCTGGCAACCTTCGTCGACCAGGGCAATGCGTTTAATGACTTCGAATTGCCCAACCTGAAGACGGGCGTCGGCTTCGGCGTGCGCTGGGTGTCACCGGTAGGGCCGCTACGCCTGGACCTGGCCAAGGCCCTGGACGACGACGGCGGCATCCGCCTGCACTTTTCCATGGGGCCTGAGCTTTGAAACCTGTAATCAAATACATGCTGCTGGGCCTGTTGGGGCTCGTGAGCATCCTGACCCTGACCATCGCGTTGCTGATCGGGACAGAGGGCGGTAGCCGGTGGGCGCTGGGCAAGGTTCCCGGGCTGAGCGTAGAGGGCTTCGCAGGACGGCTGGCGGGCACTTGGCAAGCGACTCGTCTTTCCTACGTCGATGGGCAAACCCAGGTTCTGGTGCAGGCGCCCTTGCTGAACTGGTCCCCGGCGTGCCTGCTGCGTGGGGCTTTGTGCATCGATCAGCTGCACGCAGAACGTATCGACATGGCGTTTGCCCCTTCGACCGACGTCAGTGACGACGGCCCGCTGCAATTGCCCACAGTGGACTTGCCGCTTGCCATCGAACTGGGCGAGGTGCAGATCGGGCAATTGCGTCTGGATGGCAGCGACCTGCTTGGTGATCTGCAACTGGCTGCGCACTGGACCGGTGAGGGCATGCGCATCGACAGCCTGCATCTGACCCGCGACGATTTGAAGCTGGACCTGCAAGGTGACGTGAAGCCCCAAGGCGATTGGCCTGTGCAGCTACAGGCCCAGGTGCAGCTCCCTGCCATGGGTGACCAGCCATGGCAACTGGCATTGCAGGCCATGGGTCAATTGCAACGCTCGCTTGACCTGACCGGCACTAGCAGTGGGTACCTGGATGCCACTCTTGCAGGCAAGGTCCAGGCGTTGGCCGAACACCTGCCCGCCAGCTTGAGCATTCAGTCCAAAGCGTTCAAACCGTCGGAAGCACTGCCCGACACCCTGCAGCTCGATGACCTGGTGCTGCTGGCCGATGGGAACCTGGAGACGGGTTATGCATTGACCGGTTCTGCCAACTTGCCAGCCGAGCAGTCTCCCATCGCTCTGGCCTTGTCCGGCGTGGTCGACAGCAAGGGCGCCGTGGTCAAGGGCCTTGATCTCAACGCAAGCGATAGCCAGCAGGTGAAGCTGCAAGCCAAGGTCGACTGGCAGGAGGGCCTGGCAGCGGACGCGCAATTGGTTTGGCAGGACTTCCCCTGGCTGCGCCTGTACCCATTGGATACACCACCCGAGGTGACGCTCAAGCGCCTGAATGCAGAGGTCCGCTACCGCGACGGTCGCTATGAAGGCAGCTTCGATGGCGATCTGGACGGGCCTGCCGGCGCTTTCAAGGTGGCAAGCCCCTTCGAAGGTGACCTTGAGCAGGTCACCTTGCCAACGCTGGCGCTCACTGCGGGGCAAGGCAAGGCAACTGGCCGTGCGGCCGTACGCTTCGCCCAAGCACTCGCCTGGGACGTCGACCTGCAACTGTCGGCGTTGAACCCGGCCTATTGGGTGGCGGAACTCCCTGGAACATTGGCCGGGCCGTTGCGCAGCAAAGGCCAGGTGCAGGGCGATGACCTGTCGCTCGACGCACAGCTTGACCTCAAGGGCCGCCTGCGTGGTCAACCCGCTGTACTCAACGTTCAGGCGGACGGGGCCGGGCAGCGCTGGACCCTAGCAGCCTTGCGCGTACAACTGGGCGACAACCGCATAAACGGCAGTGGCAGCCTGCAACAGCGCCTGGCCGGCAAGGTGGACATCGACCTGCCACGCCTTGGGCAGCTGTGGCCCGAGCTGCAGGGCCAGGTCAAGGGGCAGCTGGACGTGGCCGGCACCCTGCAGGCGCCGCAAGGCACACTGGCTCTGCGCGGTACCGGGTTGGCCCAGGCCGAGAATCGCTTGCAGCAACTGAACCTGTCGGCCCGTCTGGACGACAGGCAACGGGCCAATATCGACTTGAAGGTCACGGGCATTCAGGCGGGTGATACCGACCTCGGTACGCTGCAAGCGGTCGGCAATGGCGACATGCGACGACAAGCATTGACGCTGGCGTTGAACGGCCCGCAGCTGAAGTTGGACGTGGGGCTGGACGGGCAACTGGACGATGGTGACTGGCGCGGCCGCCTGGCCACTGGGCGGGTACAGGCTGGCGGACAAGACTGGCAATTGCAGGCGCCTGCCAAATTGCAGCGCCTGGCCAGCGGTCAGCTGGATTTCGGTGCCCATTGCTGGCGATCCGGGCAGGCCAGTCTGTGTGGTGACGATCAACGGTTGGCGCCTGAGCCACGCCTGCGGTACCACCTCAAGCGCTTCCCGCTGGACAGCCTGGCGCAGTGGATGCCCAAGGATTTCGCATGGCAGGGTCTGCTCAATGCCGACATCAACCTGGACCTGCCCGCCAGCGGCCCGAAGGGTACGGTGGTAGTGGACGCCAGTGGCGGCACATTGCGCGTCAATGACGGTAATCGCTGGGTCGATTTCCCCTACCAGACCCTGCGACTGGATAGCTCCTTGGCACCGCGGCGTATCGATACGCGTCTTGCATTCCGTGGGGAGCGCCTGGGGCAGCTGAATCTCACAACGCGCATTGACCCACTGGGCAAGGACAAGCCGTTGTCCGGTGATTTCAACCTGGCTGGTCTCGACCTTTCGGTGGCCCGTCCCTTCGTGCCGATGGTGGAGCACCTGGCTGGGGAGCTCAAGGGTAGCGGGCAGCTGTCCGGCACATTGTTGGCGCCGCAAGTCAACGGTAGTGTGAATTTGAGCGGTGGCCAGATCACCGGCGCCGAACTGCCGACCCAGTTCCAGGACCTCAGCCTCCAGGCCCGGATCGCGGGTGAACAGGTGCAGCTTGCCGGCACCTGGCGCAGCGGCAGCACCGGGCGCGGCCAGGTCGATGGTAGCCTGACCTGGGGCCAGGCGCTGGGGATGAACATCCGCGTGCAAGGGCAGCAGTTGCCCGTCACGGTCGAACCCTATGCCACCCTGGAGGTGGCGCCGGACCTTACCTTGCAACTGATCGACGACAAGTTGGCAGTCACAGGCAAGGTGCAGGTGCCCAACGGCAAGATCACGGTGCGCGAGCTGCCCCCCTCGACGGTCAAGGTTTCCGACGACACGGTCATCGTGGGCAACCAGACCGAGGAGGGCAAGCCGCCCATGGCCATGGCCATGGATATCGATGTAGAGGTAGGACGAGGCAAGCTGTCGTTCAGTGGTTTCGGCCTGACTGCCAACCTGCTGGGGCACGTACATATCGGTGACAATCTCGATACGCGCGGCGAGTTGAGCCTGGCCGATGGTCGCTACCGCGCCTACGGCCAGCGGCTGACCATCCGCCGCGCCAGGCTGCTGTTTGCCGGTCCGATCGACCAGCCCTACCTGGACATCGAAGCGATCCGCCAGGTTGATGACGTGATTGCCGGCATCCGCTTGAGCGGCAACGCCGAGCAACCGACCAGTACGGTGTTCTCCGAGCCTGCCATGAGCCAGGAGCAAGCTTTGTCATACCTGGTGCTTGGCCGTCCGTTGGGAGCATCGGGTGAAGACAACAACATGCTGGCCGAGGCCGCATTGGGCCTGGGACTGGCTGGCAGCGCAGGGATCACGGGGAATGTGGCATCGCGTCTGGGCATCGACGACTTCCAGCTCGATACCGAGGGCTCAGGCAACACTACCAGTGTGGTGGCCAGCGGCAACCTGACCGAGAAACTCAGCCTGCGCTATGGGGTAGGGGTATTCGAGCCGGCGAACACCATCGCCCTGCGCTACAAGCTCAGCAAGAAGGTGTATGTCGAGGCTGCCAGTGGAGTGGCAAGCTCGCTGGACGTCTTCTACAAACGGGACTTCTAGTCGCCACCCAAGGTTGACGGCCTGACTGGCCGAGGGTCGGGCTGAGCAGATGGTGTCGGAATCAACGGATCGTCGCCGCCTCGATGAACTCGTTGGTGGGCGAGGGGGGTGTCGCTGAAGCCGGGGCGCGAACTGGGGTGATCAAGTTCGTGTACTCCTCGATCAGCCGGTTCAAAGCCTCGGGCGGTTCGCTTGCCTGGAACTGCATGCGGATCTGCACTTCGTCGGGATCGCGGTTATCCCCTTGGCGGCCATGGCCGCCAATGGTGACCTTGAAACTCGCCGAGCGGTTTCCATCGGCTGGGGTGAGAGCTCGGCGTGCTTCGGTATTCTGCACGCGAACCGACAGGTCGACCTGCATCCGTTCGAGCGCCAACCCTTTGGGCGAAACCAGCGCAAAAAGGGGCACGCGCATCAAGTGTTGCCCATCCATGGCCACCTCGACCATCTTCGCGGTCATCGGTGCGCCCAGCTCTTGGTGATTGCAGTCGAAAAAACGATCGAACAGTTCAATGTACTGTTGCGCGATCATGCTGTTGGCGGCGCTCGCAGCTTCCTGCAGGCCGCGAGTGATTTCGCGCAGGTCAATGGAGGTCATGGGGGCGGGGCTCTTGTCCATGGGGTCGACTCATTGGGCCAAGTGGGTCCCCTGAAGAACCTTCAGGGGGACAGGTCGCGTCACGCCGTGAGTGCGTCGACGGTGGTCATGCCGTTGGGCGATTGCGCTCTTCCTGAGCCTCAGATGGCGGATTCGAAGGGCGCTCTTGCTGCGTGGCATCCTTTGCAAGAACGGGCTTGGTGGCGGCCTCCGTGAGGAAGTCGATCACCCTCATCATTGCCTCCGGTGGATCCTGGCGCTTGAGGGTCGTGTTGAATGCGTACCGCGCCCGGGTGTCGGTCTTGCGAGTTTGCGAGGACTTGTGGCTTACGCTGCCCTTGACGTTGAGCTTGAAAGGCCCCCAACCCAAGGAGGCGGCGGCTTCTGCGTTCACATCCCTGGCCGACGTGTCTTCGGACATCTGGTTGATGACCAGCTCGAATTCGACAGTACTGTTTTCGATGGCGATGTTGGGGTGGGTGATCGCCGCCATCAGCGGCACTTGCAGCGTCTTCTTGACCACGCCCTTTGATTGGCCCTGCTCGTCGACGATGGTCTCGTCGTAATCGAACTGAATGGCGACCGCCTTGCCGTCCTGTACGCAGACTTGCATGAGGAAGTCTGCGTAGGATTTGCTGGCGGTGACCTGGGCTTGGACCATGGCCTGCAATGGGCCTGCGATCATGCGGTCCATGGGCAGGGCGTTGATGACAGACCCGATTAAGCTGTTATCTATAGACATACTGGGTTCTCTTCTTAGGTTTCAGGTTGAGGGGGGGTATGAGTTGATAAAGCGTCGCTTATCGCAATGGCAAATCCTGACGGCGGATGTTGCCGATCTGGCGCAGGCTCAGCCCGTACTTATTGGCCAACAAGCTGCGCGAGAATCCGCTGGCGCTTTCTTTCTGAATCTGTTGATTGCGCAGTTGGCGGACGAAATGATCAGCCTTGGGAATCTCGAGCGCGACACCTGCAAAGCGCTTGATCAGGGCGTCGAGTGCCTCAGCCGGTAACACATCAGCAAGCTTGGTACGATCGCGGTGCTTTGGAATGTACTTAGGCCTACCGCCAAACGCGCAGGTCAGCTGGTACGCGTTTTCTATGCCTATGCACTCAATCAATGCCTGTAACGATTGCGGCAATTGGCTGACGTCGATGTGGCTCAAGTCTGGCGTTTCCATATGACGCTCCTTCGAAAATGGTAGGGATCACCAGCGGCATAACGTCGAGGTGTGGCTGGATTTTCAGTGATTGCCGGCGGGACCCGCTAGGCGCCATTAGGGGTGAGGGTTGTAGCTTCGGTTACTAGCTTATGCAGGCAGCGCAGTCTCACCGTGTAGGAAAAAAGCATGTAAGCGCTTGAGGATCGACTGGTGTCAGGGGGGGTGAGCACAACGTATGGCATTTTGGGCCCTCGCACCTCAGTCGCAGGGATAGGCACTGAGTAAACTGGCGCTGCTCACGCGCGCCTTTTCAACGTTTCGCAGCTCCGATGGCACGGACCTCCAGTCCACTTGCACGCAGAGCGCGTGAAGGGGCTGCCCTTTACGGGATCCGATAATCCGGTCATCGAAGGTCCGGCGGTAGATCGCCTGGGTCTGGGACACAGGCCGTACATGATCGGCCCCGGCCAGGGTCTGCTGCGCAAGTGCTGGCAATACAGCGGAGGGCACCTCGAAGCGCAACGAGGTGTTGTCAGGACTCAGGTAGCCAGCCTTTCGGACCCGTTGCCACAACTGTTGCCACTGGCTGCTCCCTGCCTGCTGGCTCAGCGTGTGCCCAAGATCGAGCAGTGTTGCGCAAGGGACTTCAGTTGTAGTGAAAGCGTGCAGTGGCGTGGCAGCCAGGCACAGCAAGAGGGTTGTCAGGCGCTTGTTCATGGGGCTCCCCACAGGTGTGATGAAGCCGTATGTTTTCAGCTGGCGATGCTATCAGGCAGCAGGAAATGCAGCGCCGGGGCGGACGAACGTTGTATCATCTGCGCGGCTTGAGCAAAGCCATCTGTCCCGGATGTAGCAAGGAACCCTGATGACACACGTGCAGCGCCTGAAATATTCTCTCCTGATCATTCTGGTAGTCCTCGGGCTGATGATCGGTCTTTCCCACTTGCAAAAAGCCGGTACGATCAGCGAGCAGACCTTCCAGATGCTGGCTATCGCCATTGCCGTGGTCGTGGTCGTGATCAACGGCATACTACGACGCAAAGTCAGGCGCTGATGCTTGCCGGGCCAGTGGGCCGGCCCAGCTGCTCAGGGCGAAATAGTCCGCTCCAACAGGGCGCGGGCCTGCGGATCAAGGCTGTAGCATTTGTCGGCCCCTAGCTGAATCACGCCTTCGGCGCATAACCGCTTGAGCACTTCTCGTACGCTGAGAAATGACAGCGGTATGTCCAATTGCTCCAGTTGCGCATGCACACCTCGCACCCCAATGCTTCTTCCATTTCGCTGCGCCGCGTGCAGGGTGTCTATCACTTTCAGCCGTATCAGGCTGGTACGCAGGCCGAAGCTGCGCAGCAACTCGCGTATCTGCTCGTTGCCGGTTCGTTCGTCGATCTGCGCGTCCTGCCCCGTCGTGGCATGCATCGGAGTTGGCGGGTTGTACATGTGAATGCTCCTTTTCTTGGACGAATCCGAACGATGGGTGCCTCTTTGAATAAGACGAATGAGCGCATGTAATCTGCAATGCAAAAGCAGAAAAAACTTGATCATTCGTTGGGCTTCCAGATCAAGCGGCCTCTTCTCCAGTCATGTCTTGGGCTCTGCGCGCTGGTGCCAGGCCTGAGCGCGGAGGCCGCCTAAACTCTACCCACGTTCGTTCGTTTCACCGGCATGAACCGTATTCGAGGAGTGCCCGTGTCCCCACTTATCCGCTCAAGTCGTTGTGCCGGTTTAGCCGCAGCGCTCATGGTTGCGGCCTTGACCGCACAGGCCGAAACCGTAGCGCAAGACGCCAGCGCCCAGATCCGTCGCACTACCTATGGCGTGCCGCATATCGTGGCCAAAGACGAAAGAGGGCTCGGTTATGGCATTGGCTATGCCTATGCCCAGGACAACCTTTGTTTGCTGGCTGACCAGGTGCTGACGGTCAGTGGTGAGCGCTCGCGCTATTTTGGTAGCCAAGGCCAGACCGTCGACCAGCGCGAGAACCTGGCCAGCGATGTGTTCTTCACGTGGCTCAACGCGCCGGCTCAGGTGCAGGCCTTTCTGGAGGCACAGCCCGCTGCCATCCAGGCCCTCCTGGCGGGTTATGCCAGTGGTTTCAATCGAGCACTGGCCGAGCGGCGTCAGCAGGGCTTGCCTGCGGAATGTGGAGATGGCGCGTGGGTGCGCGCCATCACCAGCCAGGACCTGGTCAAGCTTACCCGGCGGTTACTTGCAGAAGGTGGGGTCGGGCAGTTCGTCGAGGCCCTGGCCGGGGCGCACCCGCCTCAGAACGATGCCCAGCCACCCGCCGTCGCTTATGGGCAAGCGTTGGAGCAGCAGCAACGCTTTGCCACCCAGCGCGGCAGCAACGCCATTGCAGTGGGTGCCCAGCGTTCGCTCAATGGCCGAGGTTTGCTGTTGGCCAACCCGCATTTCCCTTGGGTGGGAGGCATGCGGTTCTACCAGATGCAATTGACCATCCCCGGTGAGCTCGATGTGATGGGCGCAGCGCTGCCAGGCTTGCCGATGGTCAATATTGGCTTCAATCGCCACCTTGCGTGGACCCACACCGTCGACACGTCCAGGCATTTCACCCTGTTTCGCCTGCAACTCGATCCAAAGGACCCAACCCGATACATGCTCGACGGCAAGTCGCTGCCGCTGACCCGTCAAAGCATCAGCATCATGGTCAAGGCCGCCGATGGCCGATTGCAGAAAGTTGATCGTGTTCTGTACAGCTCGTCATTTGGCCCGATCGTCCAGTGGCCAGGGCGGTTGGATTGGGACAGACATACGGCTTACAGCCTGCGCGATGCCAACAGCGACAACACCCGCGTCTTGCAGCAGTGGTACCAGATCAATCGCGCTGACAGCGTGGCGGCGCTGACGCGTTCCGTTGAGCAGCTGCATGGCATTCCATGGGTCAACACCGTCGCTGTGGATGAAGGTGGCAAGACGACCTACCTGAACCAGTCGGTGGTGCCTTATGTCGACCAGGCATTGCTCGATGCCTGCGGGGGCGAACAGGCAGGCCCGTTGGTCGTGCTCGACGGTTCGCGCAGCCTGTGTAACTGGAAGGTTGACGGCCGCGCCGCCCAACCCGGTACGGTTCCGGCTGAACTCATGCCGCGCCTGGAACGCGATGACTTCGTCCAGAATTCCAATGATCCAGCCTGGATGACCAACCCTGCGCAGCCGCTGACAGGCTACTCCCCGTTGGTCAGCCGCAGTGATCAGCCTCTGGGCCTGCGCGGGCGTTTCGCATTGGAACGTTTGCAAGGCAAGGCGCTGCTTGGTGTGGACGACCTGCAGCGCATGGTGACCGATGATGAAGTCTACCTTGCGCGTTTGCTGCTGCCGGATCTGTTGAACTGGTGCAAGCGTGCCCCCACAGATGTCGAGCCAGTGTGCCGTAGCCTGGCCAGCTGGAACGGCAAGGCCAACCAGCAGAGCAACATGGGGCTGGTGCACTTTCAAAACATCTACGATGCACTTGAGCAACAACCGCAGGTATGGCGAGTAGCGTTCGATCGCAACGATCCCGTGCATACCCCGCGTGGTTTAGCGGTGGAGCAGGCATCGGTGAGCAAGGTGGTTCATCAGGCGGCCCTTGCCTCGCTCCGTCAAGTGGCCGAGGAGGGGATCGACCCGATGGCGCGGTGGGGGCAGGTGCAACAGGCCCATGATGGCACGCCAGTGCCGGGCGGCCCCCAGGCGCTTGGCGTGTACAACGCCATGTACAGTGTGCCGATTGGGCAGGGCAAGCGTCTGGTTGTCAGCGGCACCAGCTACCTACAGCTGGTCAGCTTCACCGACGATGGCCCCAAGGCACGCGGTCTGCTGGCGTTCTCCCAATCGAGCGAGGCGGCCTCGCCGCATGCCAGTGATCAGACCAAGGCGTTCGCCGCTGGTCAGCTGCATGATATGCCGTTTACAGAGAAGCAGATTAAGGCCGATCCGGCGTACCGGGCGGTGATTATCCGTGAGCGAGATGAGCGGCCAGGCGTTCAGTGATTGTCGGTACGGGAGACGAGCCTTGCTGGTCTCCCGCATGCCTTGACTGTGAGCGTCGCGCGTTGCGTATGAGCATCAGGCCGACGCCTGATGCTGCGCTCAGGCGGGCTATCCCGTTGTCGAGCAGGTAGCGCTCAAGCGCTCAGGGAAACTCGAACGGCGCCAGCTGAAACCCTTGCGCGTCCACTTGCAAGGCCCAGGCCCGCTTGTCCCAGTCGCCCAGCACGATGCGCCGGGCCGGCTCCCCGTCCACCATCAGCTTGTGAATCGCCGGACGATGGGTGTGGCCGTGCACCAGCGTTCGCACGTGGTGCGCTGCCATGACCTTGGGCACTTCCTCGGGCGTGACGTCAACGATCTCCGTGGACTTCATTTGCGTCTGTGCGCGGCTTTCGCTGCGCAGCTTGCGTGCCAATTTCATCCGAACTGACAGCGGCAGGTGCCGAAGCAACCAGAGGCTTACAGGGTTGCGCAGTAACCGGCGCATTTTCATGTAGCCCACGTCGCGGGTGCACAAGGTATCGCCGTGCATCAGCAGCACCCGTTCTGCTCCCAACTCCACCACGCAGGGGTCGCTCAGCAGGGTGCAACCTGCGGCCTCGCAAAAGGCCTGGCCAATCAGAAAGTCGCGGTTGCCGTGCATCAGGTACACCGCTGTGCCGCTGTCACTGAGTCGGCGCATGGCCTGGCAGATCGACTGCTGGAAAGCGGTCATGGCATCGTCGCCGATCCACGCTTCGAAAAAGTCGCCCAGTATGTACAGTGCCTGGGCCTGGCGAGCACGACCTTCGAGCAGATCAAGAAACGCCCGGGTAATGTCCGGGCGTTCTTCTTGCAAGTGCAGATCAGAGATCAGCAGTATCACTCAATGATCTCGGCTTTCTCGATGATCACGTCGTCTTTGGGTACGTCCTGGTGGCCAGCACTCGAGCCCGTGGCAACCTTCTCGATGGCGTCGACGACTTCACGGCCTTCGATCACTTCGCCGAACACGGCGTAGCCCCAGCCCTGAGTGTTCTTGCCACTGTGGTTGAGGAAATCGTTGTCCGAGGCGTTGATGAAGAACTGCGCCGAGGCGGAGTGCGGGTCCATGGTGCGCGCCATGGCGATGCTGTACTTCTTGTTCTTCAGGCCGTTGTCGGCTTCGTTCTGGATGCTGGCGCGGGTTTTCTTCTGGGACATGCCGGCTTTGAAGCCGCCGCCCTGAATCATGAAGCCTTTGATGACACGGTGGAAAACGGTGCCGTCGTAGTGGCCTTCCTTGACGTACTGCACGAAGTTCGCGGTCGTCTGCGGCGCTTTCTCGGCGTCCAGTTGCAGGACGATGTCGCCGTGGTTGGTGCTCAGTTTGACTTTGGACATGCTGAAACTCGCTTTTTCAAGGCAATCGGAAATTGGGATGCGCTGGGCGCTGATTACTAACCAGACGCGGCATCAGGTGTTGGGGACACATGGCGCGCTTGCGCCATTTTGCCAAGGCTGCGGCAAAAAGGCGTGATAAAACACGCCAGTTTGGCGGAGCCCGACTGTCGGCAGCTTGACTGCTTCGGCTATGATAGGCCCTTTGATTCATTCGGCCTACCCAGGCCGGCTACGTGCATTCAAGGATCCTATGAGCAAGCCCACTGCCGACAACGCGCCCAACGCCGCTGCCAAAGGCGCCCCCGCTGTCCCTGCGAACTTCCTGCGGCCGATCATCCAGGCCGACCTGGACTCGGGCAAGCACGCCAGCATCGTCACCCGCTTCCCGCCAGAGCCAAACGGCTACCTGCACATCGGACATGCCAAGTCGATTTGCGTCAATTTCGGCCTGGCCAAGGAGTTCGGGGGTGTCTGTCACCTGCGTTTTGACGACACCAATCCTGCCAAGGAAGACCAGGAATACATCGATGCCATCCAACGCGATGTAAAGTGGCTGGGCTTTGACTGGGCCGGTGACGTTCGCTATGCCTCCAGCTACTTCGACCAACTGCACGCCTGGGCCGTCGAGCTGATCAAGCAGGGCAAAGCCTACGTGTGCGACCTCACCCCGGAGCAGGCCAAGGAATACCGCGGCAGCCTCAAGGAGCCAGGCAAGAACAGCCCGTTCCGCGAGCGCAGCGTGGAGGAAAACCTCGATCTGTTCGCGCGCATGAAGGCCGGCGAGTTCAAGGACGGCGAGCGCGTGCTGCGCGCCAAGATCGACATGGCGTCGCCCAACATGAACCTGCGGGACCCGATCCTCTACCGGATCCGCCATGCGCACCATCACCAAACAGGTGATACCTGGTGCATCTACCCCAACTACGACTTCACGCACGGCCAGTCGGATGCCATCGAAGGCATCACCCACTCCATTTGCACCCTGGAGTTCGAAGGTCACCGGCCGCTGTACGAGTGGTTCCTGGACAACCTGCCGGTGCCGACGCATCCGCGCCAGTACGAGTTCAGCCGTCTTAACCTCAACTACACCATCACCTCCAAGCGCAAGCTCAAGCAACTGGTGGACGAGCAACACGTCGAGGGCTGGGACGACCCGCGCATGTCCACGCTGTCGGGCTTCCGCCGCCGTGGCTACACACCAGCATCGATCCGCAACTTCTGCGAAATGATCGGTACCAACCGCTCGGACGGCGTGGTCGACATGTCCATGCTGGAGTTCTGCATCCGCGACGATCTGGACCGCACTGCACCCCGCGCCATGTGCGTGTTACGCCCTTTGAAGGTGGTGATCACCAACTATCCCGAAGGCCAGACCGAGCAGCTCGAGCTGCCGCGCCACCCCAAGGAAGACATGGGGGTGCGCGTGCTGCCGTTCGCACGCGAGTTGTACATCGACCGTGACGACTTCATGGAAGAGCCGCCCAAGGGCTACAAACGTCTTGAGCCCAACGGCGAAGTGCGCCTGCGCGGTAGCTACGTCATCCGCGCCGACGAGGCGATCAAGGACGCCGATGGCAACATCGTCGAACTGCGCTGCTCGTACGATCCCGACACCCTGGGCAGGAACCCCGAAGGCCGCAAGGTCAAGGGCGTGATCCACTGGGTGCCGGTCGAAGGCAGCGTGGAGTGCGAAGTCCGCTTGTACGATCGGTTGTTCCGTTCGGCGAACCCTGAGAAGACCGAGGAGGGTGGCACTTTCCTCGACAACATCAACCCCGATTCGCTGCAAGTGCTCAGCGGCTGCCGTGCTGAGCCCTCGCTGGCCCAGGCGCAGCCAGAAGATCGCTTCCAGTTCGAACGCGAAGGCTATTTCTGTGCTGACCTCAAGGACAGTCAGCCGGGCCGCCCGGTATTCAACCGCACCGTCACATTGCGTGACTCCTGGGGCAGCTGAGGAACCATCGTGCTCACGATCTACAACACACTGACCAAGACCAAGGAGCCGTTCAAACCGTTGGACGGCAACAACGTGCGCATGTACGTCTGCGGCATGACCGTCTACGACTACTGCCACCTGGGCCATGGTCGCAGCATGGTGGCCTTCGACCTGGCCACCCGGTGGTTGCGCAAGAGCGGCTACAACCTGACGTACGTGCGCAACATCACCGACATCGATGACAAGATCATCAACCGGGCCAACGAGAACGGAGAAACCTTCGACGCACTCACCGCCCGTATGATCGACGCGATGCATGAGGACGAACGCCGCCTCAACATCCTACCTCCGGACCAGGAACCGCGCGCTACCGATCACATTGCCGGCATGCATGCCATGATCCAGACCTTGATCGACAAAGGGTATGCGTATGCGCCTGGCAACGGCGACGTGTACTACCGCGTCGGCAAGTTCGTGGGTTACGGCAAGCTCTCGCGCAAGAAGATCGAAGACCTGCGCATCGGTGCGCGAATCGAGGTCGGCGAGGCCAAGCAGGACCCGTTGGACTTCGTACTGTGGAAGGGCGTCAAGCCAGGCGAACCCAGCTGGGAGTCACCCTGGGGGCCTGGCCGGCCTGGTTGGCACATCGAGTGCTCGGTGATGTCCACGTGCTGCCTGGGTGAGAGTTTCGACATCCATGGCGGCGGCAGCGACCTTGAGTTCCCGCACCACGAGAACGAAATTGCCCAGAGCGAAGCTGCAACCGGCAAGCCGTACGCCAACGCCTGGATGCACTGCGGCATGATTCGCATCAACGGCGAGAAGATGTCCAAGTCGCTGAACAACTTCTTCACCATTCGTGACGTGCTGGAAAAGTATCACCCTGAAGTGGTGCGCTATCTGCTGGTGGCGAGCCACTACCGCAGCGCGATCAACTATTCGGAGGACAGCCTGCGTGATGCCAAGGGCGCACTGGAGCGGTTCTACCACGCCTTGCGTGGCCTGCCCCGTGTCCCGGCCAGCGGTGGGGATGCTTTCGTCGAGCGTTTCACTGCTGCGATGAACGACGATTTCGGTACGCCGGAAGCCTGCGCCGTGTTGTTCGATCTGGTCCGCGAGATCAACCGCCTGCGCGAGAGCGATGTGTCTGCAGCGGCAGGCTTGGCGGGGCGTTTGCGTGAGCTGGGTGACGTGCTGGGTGTGTTGCAGCTGGAGGCCGATGACTTCCTGCGTGCGGGCGCTGAAGGCAAGGTGGACGCAGCTCAGGTCGAGGGTTTGATCCAGGCGCGGTTGCAGGCGCGGGCCGACAAGAACTGGGGCGAGTCTGATCGCATCCGTGACCAGTTGACGGCCATGGGTGTGGTGCTTGAAGACAGCAAAGGCGGGACGACCTGGCGGTTGGCGGACTGATCTGGGGGGCGAGCTGATTGGGTTGCTCGCAACCCATGTCTAGCGCGCCTCGACTCCAAGATTGCCAAGCTAGTCGCCCTTGTCCTTGTCCTTGTCCTTGTCCTTACCGCTACGTGTTTCTGCTTCTGCTTCTAAGCGCGCGATAGTCCAGGCGCCACAGATCGCGACTTCAGGAGGCCGAGCGCAGGGCTTGCGGAGGGAGGTGACAGGCATGGATGCCTGTCAAGCGCTGGGCCCCAGGATGGGGCCTGCAGCGCGGTCCTCCCGGGAGCAAGCCCGGAGCGAGGGAACCCCGGAGCGTAGCGTAGGGGCCGGATGATAGGAGCAGGCGGTTTTTGCTTACTTTTTGACAAGACAAAAAGTGAGCCGCCGTAAGGGCGGAAGGGTGACTGTGCGCCACCCGCGCCAATGAATACCAACTTGCTGTATGCGCCCACGCTTTGAAGTTTGAAGTTTGAAGTTTGAAGTTTGGAGTTTTAAGTTTGAAGTTTGAAGTTTGAAGTTTGATTGGGTTGGTGTGGGTATTGATAGAGCGCATAGTCCATTTGCGATGGCGACGCTTAATCACCTTTTCGCCCTTACGGCGAGTTACTTTTTGTCAAACGCCACAAAAAGTAACCAAAAAAGGCTGCGCTCCGTTCATACGGCCCCTACGCTGCGCTTCGGGGTTCCCTCACTCCGGTCTTGCTCCCGGGAGGACCGCGCTGTAGGCCCCATCCTGGGGCCCAGCGCTTGACAGGCATCCATGCCTGTCACCTCCCTCCGCAAGACCTGCGTTCGGCCTTCTGAAGTCGCGAAGATCAAAAGCAAGATCAAGATCAAGATCAAGATCAAGATCAACAGTAAGCCGTTAAACTCTCCTTAGTGGAGCCATCTGGGTACGCGTAATGGTTATATTCGGAACAGTGGTCACGATATCTGCTGGGTATCTAGCAACTTGTAGGAGCGGCCTAGTGCCGCGATGGGCCGCAAAGCGGCCCTAAAAGACTCAAACACGAAATAGGAACTTTTGGATTTACTGCGCGGGTCCCCGCGCCGGTCCAGCGCCCCCTACAAGTCCGCTCCATGCCCGCACCACCGCAACGATTGCCAGCCTGCACCGGCTTACTTAACCAAGCCCGCAAGAGGACAATGCAACACCAGCTTCGCCCCTCCCAGCCGACTTTCACCGATCTCCAAACCAAACCCATGCAAGTCCACGATCGCCGCCACGATGGACAGACCCAAGCCGAAGCCCGCATGCCGATGCCCCTCGTCGCTGCGATAGAACCGCTTGAGCACCGCAGTACGCTCCTGTTCCGCAATGCCAGGTCCCGTGTCTTCCACAGCCAAGTGCACGCCCGTGTCATCTTGGGAGGCTGCGATCTGTACCTGTCCTCCTTCCGGCGTAAACTTGATGGCGTTGCCCACCAGGTTGGCCAGCGCCTCGAACAACAGCTCGCGGTCGCCATGCAGCGCTGCCAGCTGCCCTGGTTGATGCAAGGTCAATTGGATGCCACCGTCCTCCGCCAATGGCAGGTAGAAATCGTGAAGTTCCACCAACAGGTCATATGGGTCCAGCTGCGTGAACCCTGCACGACGCTGGCGATCTTCCAACTCGCTGATCCGCAACAGCCCGCGAAAACGGGCCATTAGCGTATCGGTTTCACCAATGGCTTGGTCCAGCGCCTCCGCCTGGGCGGTATCGGCATCGCTTTGCTGGCGTATGCGGTACAGCTGCGCGCGCAGCCGCGTCAGCGGCGTACGCAGGTCGTGGGCGATGTTGTCGCACACACCCTTGACCTCGTGCATCAGGCGCTCGATGCGGTCGAGCATGGCGTTGACGATGGCAGCCAGCATGTCCAACTCATCGCGCCGTGCCGACAGCGGCAAGCGATGGGTCAGGTCGCCCGCCACGATCAGTTCGGCCTGGGCCTGTACCGCACGGATGCGCTTGAGCGGCCTGCGCCTGAGCAGGTACCAACCTGCAAAACCCGGGATCAGCGTCAACGAGATGCCCCACAGCAAGGCGTCGAGGATGATACGTGTGACGACGAACAACGAGCCGTTGTCCCGGAACAACACCAACCAACGGCCATCCTGCACCTTGATCGCCACCGCATCGCAGCTATGGCGCGGCATGTTCGGATCGTCGGCATTCAGGCAGCGCTTGAGCTCGTGAATCTTGCCGTCCAGTGCCAGCTCAGGGGGCAGGGCACGCACACTGCCGCCCAACGGGTTGAGTTGCGCGTCGAACAGGCCATAGGCATCGAAACTGCGTTCTTCGAACGCCTGGCTGGCGATCAGGGCGTCGTCCAGTTGCTTGCCGCTCATGTGCGCGAACAGGTGTTGGCGCTGCAGCATCGAATGCCGGGTGAGTTTGTTCAGGTAGCTGGAAACCTCGAAGTACAGCACCCCCATGAGGATGCTGCTCCAGGCCACGAACAGAAAACTGTAAAGCGCCAGCAGCCGGCTCGTGGACGAACTCCAGCCCTTAGACGGGTTCAGCAATGGCATAACCGGAGCCCCGTACGGTACGGATCAACGGCGACTGGCCAGGCAGGTCGATCTTCTTGCGCAGGCGGCCGATGTGCACGTCAATGAGGTTGGTGCCTGGATCGAAGTGATACCCCCAGACTTCCTCGAAGATCATCATCCGCGTGATGACCTGACCGCTGTGACGCATCAGGTATTCGAGCAGTTTGTACTCGGTGGGGAGCAAATTGAGCGTGTGCTCGCCGCGCCGGGCTTCATGGGTGATGAGGTCCAGCTCCAGGTCGGCCACCTGCAGCTTAGTCTGAGTCATGGGCACACTGTTGCGGCGCAGCAAGACTTCGACGCGCGCTGCCATCTCGTCCGAGGCGAACGGCTTGGTCAAGTAGTCGTCGCCGCCTGCACGCAGGCCCCGCACCCGTTCATCCACGTCCGACAGCGCGCTGATCATCAGAATGGGCGTGGCGATCTTGAGATTGCGTAGGGTGGTGACGATGGTCAGCCCGTCCACCTCCGGCAACATGCGATCAAGGGTGATCAGGTCATAACCGCCGGCGATGGCCTTGGCCAGGCCCTCGCGGCCATTGTCGGCCCAGTCAACGTCCAAGCCATGGCTGTTGAGTTCAGCGACGATTTCCTGACCGGTGACGGCGTCGTCTTCGATGGTGAGTACGCGAGGCATGCGGGTTCCCGGGCATCCAGATGAAAGCCTGATTGTGCCAAAGAACGGCCAGCAGGCGATTTAAGAATAATTCATCTGGCGCCTGTTGCATTGCTTTGCTTGTTTATCGGCTTGCGTGGCACATGGGCAAGCAAGTACGACTCGGCTGTGAGAGGATAGGCCGCATCACAGCCAGGACCCGAACACAGCCTGATGAAGACACCCAAGAGAATCGAACCCCTGATTGAGGACGGCCTGGTCGACGAGGTACTGAGGCCGTTGATGAGTGGCAAGGAGGCCGCCGTGTACGTGGTGCGCTGTGGCAACCAGGTACGCTGCGCCAAAGTGTACAAGGAAGCCAACAAGCGCAGCTTCCGCCAGGCGGCCGAGTATCAGGAAGGGCGCAAGGTGCGAAACAGCCGTCAGGCCCGGGCCATGGCCAAGGGCAGCAAGTACGGGCGCAAGGAGGCCGAGGATGCCTGGCAGAACGCCGAGGTGGCCGCGCTCTTCCGGCTGGCCGGGGCAGGCGTCAGGGTACCCAAGCCCTACGACTTCCAGGATGGCGTGCTGCTCATGGAGCTGGTGACCGATGCCGATGGCAATGCTGCGCCCCGGCTGAACGATGTTTACCTCGAGGCGGACCAGGCGCGGGACTATCACCGGTTCGTGATCAGCCAGATCGTACTGATGCTCTGCTCGGGGCTCGTCCATGGCGACCTCTCGGAGTTCAACGTACTGCTGGGCCCGGACGGGCCGGTGATCATCGACTTGCCTCAGGCAGTGGACGCTGCGGCCAACAACCATGCGTTCAGCATGCTGCAGCGCGATGTGTCGAACATGGCGCACTATTTCGGACGCTTTGCACCTGAGCTGAAAGCCACCCGTTATGCGCAGGAAATGTGGGCCCTGTACGAAGCCGGCGAATTGCGTCCCGACAGTCCGCTCACGGGGTTGTTCGCTGAAGATGAGCAGGCAGCGGACGTGGCGGGGATCATGCGCGAGATCGATGCCGCCCGGCTGGACGATGCCCGCCGCCGTGAAGCGCGAGCCGAAGCCGAGCAGGCGCAACCCCAGGCTCAAGAGCCACCGCCGCCCTGGCTGCGCTGACACATCCAACCTGCCGGTGCGGGCGAACGCCATACATCAGGCTGCGCCGGCCAGGTTTTGGCCCGCGCGACGGTCATTGCCTTTGACGCAAGACAATATCTCGTCATTTGGCCTTTCCAGTGTCGCGGCTCGGGCTTAAGGTATACGCCGTTCATCTTTCTGGAGCTGTCATGTCCACTCTTTTCCCGTCCGTCCGTCCCCGCCGTCTGCGCAAGAGTCAAGCGCTGCGCAGCGTTTTTCAGGAGACCGAGTTCCGCCTCGATGATCTGATCTTGCCGATCTTCGTGGAGGAGGGTATCGATGACTTCGTGCCGATCAAGAGCATGCCTGGGGTCAATCGCATCCCCGAGAAGCTGTTGGCGCAGGAGATCGAGCGTTACGCCCGTGCTGGCATTCGTTCGGTGATGACCTTCGGGGTCTCCCACCATCTGGACGCCGTGGGCAGCGACACCTGGAATGAAAACGGCCTGGTCGCGCGCATGTCGCGGATCTGCAAGGATGCGGTGCCGGAAATGGTCGTGATGTCCGATACCTGCTTCTGCGAATATACCAGCCACGGCCACTGTGGCGTGCTGCATGACCACGGCGTGGACAACGACGCCACCTTGGCCAACCTCGGCAAGCAGGCCGTGATTGCCGCCGCGGCAGGTGCTGATTTCATCGCGCCCTCGGCGGCCATGGACGGGCAGGTCCAGGCAATTCGCAGTGCGCTGGACGGCGCAGGCTTCCATGACACGGCGATCATGGCCTACTCCACCAAGTTTGCCTCTTCCTTGTATGGGCCTTTCCGCGAAGCGGGCGGTACGGCGCTCAAGGGCGACCGCAAGAGCTACCAGATGAACCCCATGAATCGCCGCGAAGCGGTGCGCGAATCACTGCTCGACGAGCAGGAGGGCGCCGACGTACTCATGGTCAAGCCGGCGGGTGCCTACCTGGATGTGATTGCCGACATTCGTAACGCCTCGCGCCTGCCATTGGCGGCCTACCAAGTCAGTGGCGAGTACGCCATGATCAAGTTCGGTGGACTGGCTGGTGCCATCGATGAGGGCCGCGTCATGCGCGAGAGCATTGGGGCGATCAAGCGTGCGGGCGCCGACTTGATCCTGACCTACTTTGCCATGGACCTGGCGCTGGAAGGTATTTGAAAACGTGGTCATTGGGGCTGCGCAGCAGCCCCAATGACCCAGCGCCCTAAAAGCTCGCATCCCTCTTTAAGCCTGCGTTTCACAAAAAAACGCTAAGCGCTGAATTATTTAGTGTCCCTTTGTATCTGATCCCTTAGAGCAGTCACCGTCAGGGATAAATAAATGAAATCTCGCAAGAAAAGGGTTCAGCCGATTGGCCTGAAGGACATCACCATCGTCGATGACGCCAAGATGCGCAAGGCCATTACCGCCGCTGCGCTGGGCAATGCGATGGAGTGGTTCGACTTCGGCGTCTATGGCTTCGTCGCCTATGCCCTGGGCAAAGTGTTCTTCCCCAATGCCGACCCTAGCGTTCAAATGATTGCCGCGCTGGCCACTTTCTCCGTGCCGTTCCTGATCCGACCACTGGGTGGTTTGTTCTTCGGCGCGCTCGGCGACCGTTTCGGGCGACAGAAGATTCTCGCCGCCACCATCGTCATCATGTCCTTGAGCACATTCGCCATTGGCCTGATACCGTCCTATGCCAGTATCGGCATATGGGCGCCGATTCTGCTGTTGCTGGCCAAGATGGCCCAGGGCTTCTCGGTAGGGGGGGAGTACACCGGCGCTTCGATTTTCGTGGCCGAGTATGCGCCTGACCGCAAGCGTGGTTTCCTGGGCAGCTGGTTGGACTTCGGCTCCATCGCCGGCTTCGTACTGGGCGCCGGCGTGGTGGTGATGATCTCCACCGTATTGGGTGAGGAGAAATTCCTCGAGTGGGGCTGGCGCCTGCCGTTCTTCCTGGCCTTGCCACTGGGTATGATCGGCTTGTACCTGCGTCATGCGCTGGAGGAAACCCCAGCCTTCCAGCAGCATGTCGACAAACTGGAGCAAGGTGACCGTGAAGGCCTGGCTTCCGGGCCCAAGGTGTCGTTCAAGGAAGTGGCGACCAAGCACTGGCGTAGCCTGATCACCTGCATCGGCGTGGTGATCGCGACGAACGTCACGTACTACATGCTGCTGACGTACATGCCCAGCTACCTGTCCCACAACCTGCATTACAGCGAAGATCACGGTGTACTGATCATCATCGCGATCATGGTGGGCATGCTGTTCGTGCAGCCGATAATCGGCCTTCTGAGTGACAAGTTTGGCCGTCGGCCCTTCATCATTCTGGGCAGCGTCGGCCTGTTTGCGGCGGCGATTCCTGCCTTCATGCTGATCAACAGCGGCGTGCTGGGCTTGATCTTCGCAGGCCTGCTGCTGATGGCCGTGCTGCTCAACTTCTTCATCGGTGTGATGGCTTCGACCCTGCCAGCGATGTTCCCGACGCATATCCGCTACAGCGCCCTGGCCAGTGCTTTCAACATTTCGGTGCTGATTGCAGGCCTTACCCCGACCCTGGCCGCCTGGCTGGTGGAAAGCTCCGGCAACCTGTACATGCCGGCGTACTACCTGATGGTGATTGCCGTGATCGGTTTCATCACCGGCGTGACCATGAAGGAAACGGCCAACAAGCCGTTGCGTGGCGCGGCGCCAGCAGCCTCCGACATCGACGAGGCGCGCGAGCTGCTTCAGGAGCACCACGACAATATCGAGCAGAAAATCGAAGACATCGATACCCAGATTGCTGAACTGGAGGCCAAGCGCAAGCTGCTGGTGCAGCAGCATCCCCGTATCGACTGATCAGCGAGGCATGTAGCCTCGCTGCCAGGCACGAGGAATGAGCAGCGACACCAGGGTCAGCAGGCAGGTCAAGAGGCAACTGCCGACCATAGCCTGAAGACCCAGGTGTTTCTGCAACCCAGCGCCACAGGCTGCCCCCAGTAACATGCCCAGCCACGGCACCAGTTGCACCCGCCAGCCATGACGGCGAGCGCCCAGCATCCAGTGGCCCAGGCCACGACCAAAGCGCGAAAGGGCACCGGTAACGTAGGTCAGGCCAATCGGCAGCCCGTTGACCTGTTCAACCACTGCATTGATCATCCCCATCGCCAATGTGGCGGCCAACAAAGGTACTGAGGTATTCGGCGCGGGCGTCATCCCCGCAAACCCGAGCAGAACGGCTACCACCAGCAACACTGGCCAAGCACGGCGCCGGCATGAGTGTGCCAGCACCACACCCAGGGTATTGCCGGCCACGAAGCCCAACAGCGCACCTGCCAGGCGCAGTATCATCGGGCCATCGACGTCATTGATGGCGACGGCAAGGCGGGTGGTGTTGCCGCTCATGAACGATACGAAATCGCCCAAGGCCAACAGACCGATGGCATCGGTCATCCCTGCCAGTACCGACAGGCCGGCCACCAGCCCCAACCCTACGCGGCCTCGTAACCTGTGGACACGATGGCGCTTGGAGGTAGGTGTGGCCGTGGTGGATGGCAGCATGTGCAGTCCTCGGGTCTACCGTTGCTCGCGGGCCAGGGTGTTACGAATGGTGCGCTCCACGACATCGACCAGCACCATGGTGTGGTGATCGACTTCGATATTGAGCAGGTCGCCTTTCTGATAACGGGTGAACGTGGTCTGGCGCAGGGTTTCTGGAATGAGGTTGATGGTGACCACGTTGTCGTCGATGTCGGCGACGGTAAGGCTGCAGCCATTGACGCCAATAAAGCCACGGGCAAAGACGTACTTGGCCCATTCGGGCGGCATGCGGAACTTGATATATGCACCGGCGTCGGCGATGGAGATGTCGACGATGTCTGCAGTGGTGGCGATGTGGCCAGCCATGAGGTGGCCGCCCACCTCCGCATTCATTTTTGCCGAGCGCTCGATGTTCACCCCTTGGCCGGGCTGCAGGTTTCGCAGGTTGGTGCGTTCCAGCGTTGCCGTCATGGCGTCGAAGCGCACCTGGGTGCCTTCGATTTCGGTGACCGACAGGCAAGTGCCTTCAACGCTGACACTGGCACCGATCTTCAGATCGTCGAGCAGTGCCGGGGTGAGGTCGATGGTGAACTGGTTGTGGCCAGGGTGACGGGCGATATCAAGCAGAGGGCGGACGGCCTGGACGATGCCGGTGTACATTGCGTTGCTCCTGGGCACAGGTAAGTTGACTTGCGCAAACTATGCCCAGGCGCTTGCAAATGCAAGTCACAGCACCTCAGACGTGGCCACTGCTGTTGACGATGCGCAGGCATAGCGCTTCGTAAGGGTCCAGGTTGACCATCAACCGCCCGTCCTCGGTCAAATCGCCTTCGACCGTTTCGTTGATCATGTCCACCACAGGGCCTGGTGTGAAACCGGTCAGTTGCAGTTCTTCACTGATCTCGTCCTGGCTGAAGTTCAGGGCGGTTATCTGGGTACCGCGCCCTGCAGGCAGTTCGTGAACCATCACCAGCAGGCCAGGCGAAGTCACATCCGGCACCAGCAGTTGCCGGCTAGTGGCGATGCCATACGCCTGGCGAACCGCGAGCAGCTTCTTGACCTTACTGGCGAACGAGTCACTGCGCTCCAGTTGTTCATCAAGGCTGCCATACAACGCGCGCGCACGCGGCATGCCCCGCACTGAGGTCTGCGCCTCTGGGTCAAGACCTGCCAGGTCATAACCGCCGCGATGAATCCAGCGAGTGTCGCCGTCGGTCATTCGCTCAGCCACCGCTTCGCCCGGCAAGGGAAGGGCGCCTACCAGGTCCCAGCCGGATATGGCCACCACCCCAGGCTGCATGGCGTTGTACATCACCAGCAGCAAATGCAGCTTCTGTATCGATTCGACCTGCTCGGGGGTGATGTCATCAAGCTCACGGATTCCCAGGGCAGCGGTGATCAAGCTGGCCGTGGTGCAGGAGATGCCATTGGTGACGAACCGCAGGTTGTAAGGTGCGTGTTCGCCGGACAGGCGCTCGTAGATCTCCTCGCGGATATGCTCGCGCAGGATGCTGCCTGGCAAGGTCTGGCCCTTGTACAGGTACATGTCATGCGCATGCAGTGTCCAGAAATGCACCAGCTCGACCGTCAACTCGTCATGGTTTTGCAAGGCATGGATCAGCGAGGCCGGGTCGATGCCGAAGGCGTGCATTTCCTTGAACATCAAGCGCAGGAATTCGGTGTCGCCGGTCAGCAGCGCGTGCTGATAGGCCGGTCGGGTAATGAAGTCGTAGGACAGGTCGGCACCGCCGCTGGACATCTGGGCGATGTCATCGAGGGTGAGGTTCAACTCCTGGAAGCTGAACCCTCCTGCCTTGCGGATCATGCCACCGATCAACTGGTTACCAACCAGCGACAAGGGATGGCTTTCCGACCAGGCGGTGCCGCTGGCCCGGGTTTCGACGCCAAGGAAACCGTTGGCATCCAGACGCAAGCCACGTGCGCCCAGGCAGTCCAGGGCGTGCAGGGCATCGCCGATGATCATCTGCTGCGCCGTGAACGTCGGGTCTAGCCAGTTCAGGGAGGGTTGACCGTCCTTGAAATAATGCAGGTAAACCCAGCGGCGGGTTTTGCCATCCACGCCCGTGATCGGCGCCGTGGCACTCCAGTCAGTCTCTTTGACGCCTGGCTCGAAGAAGATCACCCGTTGCAGCTGGCCGACGATATAGTGGCGGGCCTTGAGCTCGTCGCACTGAGCTGGGAGCAGGTTGACCGAATCGCGGCCCTCGGGCACGTCAGGTAGCAGCCCCCAGTCCTCTTCACGGATTTCGACCATGTGGTAGAGGCCAGGGTAGGGCGCCAGCGCCAGCTCGGCCAGACGGAAGTCGGCGCCTTTGCCAGTGTGCGAAGGGATCAGGTCATCGATGGTCACGGCATTGTGGGCAGCGGCCATGCGGCTCATCTGCACCAGTTCCTGCTCGGTACCGTAAAGCGGGTCGATGTCGAAGCTGATACGGTCGAAGTTGCCGTCTACACTCGGCGTAACCTCGCGTCCGCTGATGCCGCCGGAACGCTTGATCGGCCCGGTGTGCACCCCTTGAATACCAATGTCTGACAGACGCTTCCATAGCGCTTCATGGGCCAAGGCACCCAGCACTGAGCATCCATCCGGCGCGATGATCGCATCGGGGTAGACCGTGAGCCAGACGGAGGCGATTTCTGTCGCACGGCGCGGCTGTGCCTGGGCGTAGGGCTGTTGCCACAGGCGCGCTTGCCCGGAGTACAGGCTGGCCCGCTCCTGGGATGCCTTTAGCATGGAGCGTTCTTCAAGCCATTTGACGTATGACGGGTCGGGTTGGGTCATCTCGCGTCCTCTTTGCGTGTCGGCACCGGCTCAGGTTAAGACGGCAGGGCACGCGGAACGTTCGGCTCGAGACAGGGTTTGTCGCAGACGCTTTGGTTGCCTGCTAGCAGTCAACCTTCCCGGGAGGACTTGTTGATCTGCTTGCCAGCTTGGGCCGCTACTTCCACGGCCTGGCCGTCACGCTGCTTGCCTTGGCGCGCCAGACCCTCCAGTTGAGGGATGAGCATCCCTTCTGGCAAATGGCGCCAGAACCGGCCAGGCATATGCAAGCGCAAGGCATTCGGATTCAGGCGGGCGGGGTTGAAGGTATGGCGGTAGTAGGTACGCCACAACTCGGCGCCAGGGTCTTCTGCGTGCTGCGCCCATTGCTGCCAGAGCTCCGGGCAGCGGCGTTGATAGTCGAAATGGCGGCCGTCATAGCGGATGCCATCGCGCGGCGTTGCGATCAGCCACCGCAGCCGTCCCAGCCTGTCGGCAAAATGGGGGCTGGCGCTTTGCAGAATGTCGTGAGCAGGTTCGTGAAAAGCGACCAGGTCCAATTGCAAGTGCTCGACCAGCGCTTCAGGTAGCGGCACGAACCGCAAGAACGCATGCAGATGATGGGCTTCGCGGCTGACTTGCTTGATGCGTCGATGCAGTTCGCTGCCCAGCCGATCACCGGCCAGCATCGCCGTGCGGTCGCCGTGGGCGACCCGCCACAGCACGTCGTACAACAGGTTCCACCGCTGCTCGCCGTGATAGCGTGCCGCTTCTTCCAGTTGACCGAGCAAGGCCGCTGGCACCTTTGCCCGAAACGGGCCCGTACCCGCCGGCAGCGTGGTGGTGTCCGCCAGCATGTCGGTCATGGGCCCCTGCGACCAGGTGACTTGCGATGGATCGATGCCATGGCTCAGCAGGGACCTGGCTTGCTCACGCCAGATCCCGAACAGGTCATCGCAATCGAGCGCAATCACCCCCACAGCCCCATTTGAACCGGTGCCTGTGGCTCGCGCAGGCGGGCACGCAGCAGGCTGCTGCGTAGGTCGGCCTGGGCTGGGCGGTAATCGCTGGTCACGATAAAGGGCCGCGCCTTGTCGAGCACGCAGCGCAGCTGAATCAGGTCGTCATAGCGGATACGCCGCTCGCGACGCAAGGCGACCAGGCGCTGCACACTGCGCAGGCCTATCCCTGGAATGCGAGCGAGGAGCGCGGGCTCTGCGCGGTTCACATCCAGCGGGAACACTTCGCGATTAGCCAGTGCCCATGCCAGCTTGGGATCGATATCCAACGCCAGGTTGCCGGTCTGGCCCAACAGCTCGCCGGCTTTATAACCGTATCCACGCAAGAGGAAATCGGCCTGGTACAAGCGGTGTTCACGCAGCAGAGGCGGGGCGGCCAGTGGCACGCTGCCCGGGCTGTCGGGGATAGGGCTGAAGGCTGAGTAGTAGACGCGTTTGAGGCCGTACCCCTGGTACAGCGATTCGGCATTGCGCAGCAATGTGCTGTCGTCGGTACTGTCGGCCCCGACAATAACCTGGGTGCTTTGGCCGGCAGGGGTAAAGCGCGGAGCGCGAGGCTCGTTGGCCACCGCTTGCTGCCCCTGATGAATCACGCCCATGGCTTGACGAATGGTCGACGCTTGTTTTTCCGGTGCCAGGCGCTTGAGGCTGTCGTCGGTGGGCAGCTCGATGTTGACGCTCAAGCGATCGGCCAGGCGGCCTGCTTCTTCGATCAACAGCGGATCGGCGTCCGGAATGGTCTTGAGGTGGATATAGCCACGGAAGTTATGTTCTTCGCGCAGCAATCGCGCCACTCTGATCAGCTGCTCCATGGTGTAGTCGGCCGAGCGAATGATGCCCGAGCTCAGGAACAGGCCACTGATGCAGTTGCGCCGGTAGAAGTCCAAGGTCAGGCGTACCACTTCTTCGGGGCTGAACCGTGCGCGAGGCACATTGCTCGAACGTCGGTTGACGCAATACTGGCAGTCGTACAGGCAAAAGTTGGTAAGCAGAATTTTCAGCAGAGACACGCAGCGACCATCGGGTGTATAGCTGTGGCAAATGCCCATGCCGTTGGTAGCGCCCAAACCAGTGCCACCACGCGAGCTGCGTTTTGGCGCACCACTACTGGCGCACGATGCATCGTATTTGGCGGCATCGGCAAGAATGCCCAGTTTGGCGATCAGTTGCATGACTCTTACCTGTCGTACTGAGTATTCATACAGTATTGAGGGCCAGGGTCAATTGCAAGGGTTGAACGTCGCGCGGCGGGGTATCCGAGCAAATTCGTGGGTTATCCGATGAATGGTTGGACAGCGGACGGCTGAGGGATTTAAGTGGTTAACAAAGATTCAGTGTGGGCTGATCGATAACGGAAGAGGGCGCCTCAACGGCGCCCTCTGGGGTGAATCAGGCTTCAGCGTCCCACGGACGGTCACCTTTTTCATCCTTCACCCGGGTTGGCAAGCCCATCATGTCCAGCGCCTTGAGGAACGGCTCGGCGGGCAGCTCCTCGACGTTGACCATGCGCTTGGCATCCCACTCGCCGCGGGCGACCAGCAAGGCAGCGGCGACCGGTGGCACGCCCGCAGTGTAGGAAATGCCCTGGCTGTCCGTTTCAGCGTACGCCTCTTCGTGGTCGGCCACGTTGTAGATGAACACTTCACGGGGCTGCCCGTCCTTGGTGCCTTTGACCAGGTCACCGATGCAGGTCTTGCCGGTGTAGCCGGGCGCCAGGGACGCAGGATCAGGCAGCACGGCCTTGACCACTTTAAGCGGTACCACTTCCAGGCCTTCTGCGGTCTTGACTGGCTGCTCGCTGAGCAGGCCCAGGTTTTTCAGGACCGTGAATACATTGATGTAATGCTCGCCGAAACTCATCCAGAATCGGACGTTGGGTACGTTCAGGTTCTTGGAGATGGAGTGCACTTCATCGTGACCGGTGAGGTACAGGTTTTGCGAACCCACCACGGGCAGGTCATCGGTACGCTTGACTTCGAACATGGTGTTGCTGGTCCACTGGCTGTTCTGCCAGCTCCACACCTGCCCGGTGAACTCGCGGAAATTGATTTCCGGGTCGAAGTTGGTGGCAAAGTACTTGCCATGCGAGCCTGCATTGACGTCGAGAATGTCGATCGAATCAATGTGGTCGAAATACTGCTGCTGCGCCAGTTTGGCGTAGCTGTTGACCACACCCGGGTCGAAACCGACGCCGAGAATGGCCGTGATGTTCTTGGCCTGGCACTCTTCGAGGTGTTTCCACTCGTAGTTTCCGTACCATGGCGGGGTTTCACAGATCTTGCCCGGCTCCTCGTGGATAGCGGTATCCAGGTAGGCGACGCCGGTATCGATGCACGCACGCAGCACCGACATGTTCAGGAACGCGGAGCCGACATTGATCACGATTTGCGATTCGGTCTCGCGGATCAATGCTTTGGTTGCCTCGACGTCGAGGGCATTGAGCGAAAAGGCCTGAATGTCGGCGGGTACCTTGAGGCTACCCTTGGCCTTGACGCTGTCGATGATGGCCTGGCATTTGGAGATGTTCCGTGACGCGATGGCAATACGACCCAGTTCGTCGTTATGCTGCGCGCACTTGTGGGCCACCACCTTGGCGACACCTCCTGCACCAATGATAAGAACGTTCTTCTTCAATTTACCTGTTGCTCCTTACAGACGAGGCCTGTCTTACGACAGGCTGGAAACGTAGTCTTCGAAACCGAACTCGCGTACCACCTCGACGCTGCCGTCGAGTTGCTTGACCACGATGGATGGCATCTTCAAACCGTTGAACCAGTTTTTCTTGACCATGGTGTAACCCGCAGCATCCACGAAGGACAGGCGGTCGCCGATCGCCAGCGGGCGTTCGAACTGGTATTCACCGAAAATATCGCCGGCCAGGCAAGACTTGCCGCATACCATGTAGGTGTGCTCGCCGTCGTTGGGCGCCATCTTGGCGTTGAGGCGGTAGATCAGCAGGTCGAGCATGTGCGCTTCGATCGAGCTGTCGACCACGGCCAGGTGCTTACCGTTGTACAGCGTGTCCAGCACAGTCACTTCCAGCGAAGCGCTCTGGGTGATCGCGGCTTCACCTGGCTCCAGGTAGACCTGCACGCCATAGGTCTGCGAGAACGCCTTCAGGCGCGCGCAGAAATCGTCCAGTGCATAGCCTTCGCCGGTGAAGTGGATGCCGCCGCCCAGGCTTACCCATTTCACTTTGTGCAGCAGGTGGCCGAAACGTTCCTCGATACGGGACAGCATCTGATCGAACAAGGCGAAGTCGCCGTTCTCGCAGTTGTTGTGGAACATGAAGCCTGATACCTGATCGATCACGGTCTCGATCTTGGCCGGGTCCCATTCCCCCAGGCGGCTGAACGGGCGCGCCGGGTCGGCCAGCTGATAGTCCGAGCTGCTGACCTGGGGGTTGACGCGCAAACCCCGGACCTTGCCTTCGGACTGCTCGGCGAAGCGTTGCAGCTGGCCAATGGAGTTGAAGATGATCTTGTCGCAGTTCTCGAGCATCTCCTGGACCTCGTCGTCGGCCCACGCCACGCTATAGGCGTGGGTTTCACCGGCGAACTTCTGGCGGCCGAGCTTGAGCTCGTACAGCGAAGACGACGTGGTGCCGTCCATGTACTGCTGCATCAGGTCGAACACCGACCAAGTGGCGAAGCACTTGAGCGCCAGCAGCGCTTTGGCACCCGAGTGTTCGCGCACATAGGCGATCTTCTGCATGTTGCTCAGCAGCTTGGTCTTGTCGATGAGGTAGTACGGCGTATTGATCATTTAGAGGCCCTCGGCAAGGCCGGCCAAAAAAAGGACACGCATTGTGCCTTCACTCGCCGCAGATCGAAAGGGTGCAATTGCATTTCGTCCGGGCAGCGTTGCCGTGACTGAATCTTTTTGCGTTCGGCGTGCTCAGTAGAACAACGACAGATGACACTCTCAATCTTCCCACGCAGGGTGCAAGGAGAAATCGATGAGCAATGCCTTCAAGAAAGGTGACAAGGTGCACTGGAACTCAGAGGCCGGCGTCATACATGGCACCGTCGAGAAAGTGCATACCCAGGATGTCGAATTCATGGGGCGTCAGCGCCATTGCTCAAAGGAGGAGCCACAGTACGAGGTCAAGAGCGACAAGACCGGGCACATGGCCATGCACAAAGAGCAGGCATTGAAGAAGGGCTGAGAACACAGGTTATTGCGTTGGTGCTCAGTTGCCCGTGTGTATCACGGGCTTTTTTATGAGCCGTTTCGTCAGGTGCACTTTGCAGCCTGTGACGCAAGGAGCGGGTTCAGGGCCGCTCCCCGCACCCGCAGGCTGGTTTCATGCCTCGAGCGCTGCCCGCCACGCCTGGATCTGCGCCAAGGTTGCCGTGGCGCCCCCGCACACGACCACCAGTACATTGCGGTAGCTTGCCAGTGCGCCGGCGTCATACCCCACCGCCAAAGCGGCGCCGCAGGCCGGCTCGACCAGCAGACGGTGATCCAGCAAAAAGCGCTCGCACGCCTCCAGGGCCTGCCGGTCACTGACCAGCAGGCTTTGCACGGGATGTTCCTGGGTGCAGAGAAACGCGTGTTCGGCTACCTGTTTCGCGCCCAGCGTGGTGGCAATCGTATCCAGCCGCTCCAACGTCACCAATTCGCCGGCTTCGATGGCGGCATGCAAGGAGGCTGCGCCCTGGGTTTCCACGGCCAGGACCGGCACATCGGCCCAACCATTGCGCTGTAGCCCCTGCACGACGCCGCTCAGCAAACCGCCGCCGCCCACGGAAAGCACGACGGCATCGGGCTTGATGCCGGCTTCTGCCACCTCGTCGACCAGGCTGGCATGGCCTTCCCACAGCAGCGGATCGTCGAACGGGTGAATGAACGCGGCATCGTCGCCCATCAGGCTCAGCGCCAACGCATTGGCCTCCTGCCAGGACTGCCCGTGGACGATGACCTCCGCGTCTTCAAGGCGCAGCAATTGCTGGGCGCGCGCGGTGGTGGTCTCGGGCACGACAACGGTCACGGGAAGGCCGAGCTTGCGCCCGACATAGGCGACAGCGAGCCCGGCATTGCCGCCTGACGACGACACGAACCGTTTAGCGCCGCGGCCGTGGTGGAACTCACAGGCGTGGGCGACGCCGCGCAGCTTGAAGGAGCCGCAGGGCTGCAATGCCTCGAGCTTGAGCCAGACTGTGCAATCGGCAGCCAGCGACAATGGGCGTGATTCGATAAGGGGGGTAGGGATGTGCAAGGTCACTGGGAGGCTCCGCGCAAATGTTCGAGGTAGTTGTAGACGGTGTACCGGGTCACGCCGAGGGCGTTGGCCGCTTTCTCGACGCCGCCCTTGACGATGAACAGCCCGCGTTCCTGCATCACGCGCACCGCTTCGATCTTGGCTTGCCTGGTCATGCGGCCTTGGCCGGTGCCATGCAGGGCCGCCTGGATGATCTCGGTCATCAGCGCCTCCATGTCGGCGGGCTCCGCCAGCGCGGGCGCGGTGCCCATGGGCGCGAAGCTTTGTAAAAAGCCCATGGCAGCCTCCAGGCCCGTGACATCGGTGTTGATGCACAGGCTGGCGAAGGGGTGGCCAGCGCTGTCGCGAAAGATCGCGGTAGCGCTGCGCAGCGTGCGGCCCTTGATGGCGGTCGGGTAGTCGGGCAGTACGACAGGCCCGCAGCCTTGCTGATCAGCCGCGGCCTTGAGCAACGCTTTCAGGCCTTGATCCTGCTCCGGTACAGCCAGGATAGGGCTTCCCACCTGCCGGCCGGAGAGGTGGCCATTGACGATGGCAACGACGGACCGTTCGGGATGGTCCAGGTCGTGAAGCAGGATTTCGGTGTTTTGTGTGACAACGCTGCCCAAGGCCTCAATGGAGGCTTTGAGCACGCTCAAGGTCAAGCGGCGTTCATCTTCGGGTAAGAGGGCCATGCGAACTCTTCGAATCAACAGTTTGTGCATATTTACACATAACGTTGATTTTCGCGAGATGCCTGGCGCTCTGTTGTGCCGTCAGCCCAAGGGCGGGGTGCGGGGTGGAATCATCCGCCGTGAACCGGTGGCTTCGAACGCTGCGGCAAAGCTCAACAGTGCAGTGTCACTGTAGGCCCGCCCCGCGAAGGTCAGGCCTACCGGCATACCGATGTCGCTCATCACGCCCATGGGTACGGTGACCGTGGGCACGCCCAGGTGGCGTATGGCCAGGTTCCCGTTGGCCACCCACACGCCATTGCTCCAGGCAATGTCGGCCGATGCCGGGTTCACATCGGCGTCGGCCGGCCCGACGTCGGCCACGGTGGGGAACAACACGGCATCGAGCCCAAGCGCTTGCATCCAGTCTTCCAGGTCGATCTTGCGAGTCTGTTCAAGGCCACGCAGACCGTCAGGCAGGGTCTCGATCTGATCCCAGGTCTTCAGGCCGCGCTTGGCCATGTTGACGTACTCATCCATGCCGGCGGCCAGATCATCCTCACGGTTGGGCAGGGTGCCAGGGTCGTGTGGGAAAATTCGTGGACCGTCCACATCCGCCAGCCGGTTGAGATTCGGGTCGTCATTGGCGCGCAGGAAGTCGTCGAACGCCCAGCCGGAGAGCTCCCACAGCTCATCGTGCAGGAATGCCTTGCTGACGATGCCCCGGTTGTAGACGGTCGGCGCGCCCGGCCGGTCGCCTTCACAGTTGGAGACCAGCGGGAAGTCGACTTCCACAACCTGGGCACCGGCCTTTTCCAGGGCTTGGCGAGCTTGCTGCCACAGCGTCATGACGCTTGCCCGCGTCTGGATGCGCTGGCCGGTAGGGCCGCCAATGCCCGGTTTTTCCGACGTGCCCGCGTGCTCGTCGGCGTTGATGTACATGCGCGGTACGCCGAATCGCTTGCCTTGCAGGGCGGCGGTGCCTGCTGCCAGGTCCAGGTAGCTGGTCGGGCGGACCTGCGAGGGTTTCGGGATCGAGACCCAGGGCTGCAGCCGCCATAGGTCACCCCGGGTATCGGGATCATCGGCCACGACCACGTCGAGAATTTCCAGCAGGTCATGCATGGTGCGGGCGAACGGCACGACCACATCCATCGTCGGCGTGAGGGGCCAGTTACCCCTGACCGAAATGATCCCGCGTGAGGGGGTGTAGGCGCACAGCCCGTTGTTCGACGCAGGGCCTCGGCCGCTGGACCAGGTTTCCTCGGCCAGGCCGAAGGCGCTGAAGCTCGCAGCTGTCGCGGTACCGGCGCCGTTAGAGGAGCCCGAAGCGAAGGGCGCGGTCAGGTACGCCGCATTGTAGGGGCTCTCGGCGCGACCATAGACGCCGCGCTGCATGCCACCGTTGGCCATGGGCGGCATGTTGGTCTTGCCCAGGCAGATGGCCCCGGCTCCGCGCAGCCGTTCGATGGTGAAGGCGTCGCGCTGGGCTATCAGGTGCTTGAAGGCTGGGCTACCGGACGCTGCGGTCAGGCCTTTTACCAAATAGCTGTCCTTGGCGGTGTAGGGTATGCCGTCCAAGGGCCCAAGCACCTCGCCACGGGCCCGGCGGGCGTCCGAGGCCTCGGCTTCGGCAAGTGCATCGGGATTGCGCACTACCACGGCGTTGAGGGCGGTGTCGGTGCCGGCGCCATCGTAGGCGTCCATGCGGGCCAGGTAGGCCTTGACCAGTTCGACCGCCGTCGTGCGGCCCGCCTCGAGCGCGCTGCGCAACTCGGCGATGGAAACCTCGGTTACCTCGATCATGCGTTCACCAGAAAATGCAGGTTGAGCTAATGCGGTAATGCTGTTCATCTGAGATCGTTGGGACCGCGATGGGCCGCGCAGCGGCCCTAAGTGAACAGCATTAGGCTAATGCGGGGAGTGTACAAGAAGGTTAAAGCGTACGCAGGTGTGCGCAGGAGCAAACGGGTGCGTGCAAGGGGGCATTGAATGGGGGCACCTCATTGACACCTGGGCGGCCCCGCCAGCAGGGCCGCCCGAGGATCAGCAGGCCGTTCAGTCCAGATCCGCTGCCGAATGCCGCTCCGGTACCTGGCTGGCTTCATCACCCCAGGTCCGGTTCACGCGCGTGCCGCGTTGCACGGCGGGACGTGCAGCGATCGCCTGGGCCCAGCGCTGAACGTTGGGGTATTCGTGAACTGCGAGAAACTCTGCAGCGTTGTAGAGGTTGCCCAGCACAAGCTGGCCGTACCATGACCACACCGCTATATCGGCGATGCTGTAATGACCGCCGGCAAGGTAGGTGGTTTCGCCCAAACGGCGGTCGAGCACGTCCAGCTGCCGCTTGGCTTCCATGGTGAAGCGATTGATCGCGTACTCGATTTTTTCCGGCGCATACACGTAGAAATGCCCAAACCCACCACCCAAGTACGGCGCCGCGCCCATTTGCCAGAACAGCCAGTTCAGGGCTTCGGTGCGTTCGGCTGCAGTTTGCGGGAGCAGGGCATCGAACTTCTCGGCCAGGTACAGCAGGATGGACCCCGATTCGAATACCCGCACCGGCGGCTCGACGCTGCGGTCAACCAATGCGGGGATCTTGGAGTTTGGATTGACCTGCACGAAGCCGCTGGAGAACTGGTCACCTTCGCCGATACGGATCAGCCAGGCATCGTATTCAGCGCCGGCATGGCCGAGTTCCAGCAGCTCTTCCAGGGCGATAGTGACCTTGACGCCATTGGGTGTAGCCAGGGAATAAAGCTGCAGCGGTTGCTCGCCCACTGGCAGGTCCTTGTCATGGGTAGGCCCGGCGACCGGCCGGTTGATACTGGCGAAGTGGCCACCAGAGGCCGCTTCGTTGCGCCATACCTTCGGGGGTTGGTAAGCGGGTGTGCTCATGCTCGGCTCTCCACGATTGCGAATGATCGACGACGTCTGATTGACCTGCCTATATGCCACGGGTTCGATGGCGGGCACAAACACAAAACGGATCAGCCCTGGCGCGGCCGATGTTTCATCGGTTTTTCATTTTTGACGCAAGGGCAGCGATTAAGCTCAACCTATCCAGCGGCCATGCGCAGAGCCCCCATGATCCTTCCTCGTTGCTTGCTGGCACTGGCCATGGTCGTTGGCTCGATGGGCGCAGCCAATGCTTCGCCCTGGGTAGCCGGCTTGCATCATATGATGCTGACCGACCCGGTAGACAGCCGACCCATGCAAGCCTTGGCGTTCTATCCTGCCAAGGGGCATGCTCGGGCCAGCCACATCGACGGTTACGCGCTGGAGGTGGCTGAAGAGGTGCCTGTGGCCCAGGGGCGTTTTCCGTTGCTCGTGCTTTCGCATGGCAACACCGGTAGCCCCCTGGCCTTGCACTACCTGGCAACGTCACTGGCCAGGCAAGGGTATGTGGTGGTCGCTGTGGTCCACCCAGGCGACAATGCCCGCGACCCCAGCCGGTTGGGCACCCTGAGCAATCTGTACGGTCGGCCACTGCAAGTCAGCGCCGCCATCACCGCTGCGCGCAGCGATGCGCTGCTTGGGCCTCGGCTGAACGGTGGGAAAGTCGGATTGATCGGTTATTCGGCCGGCGGCGAAACCGCCTTGATCCTGGCCGGCGCGCGCCCTGACCTTGAGCGCCTGCGTGCATATTGCCTCGAGCGACCCGATGATCACGACGCCTGCAAAACCCACGGTGTGTTGATTGCCGACCGCAGCGAACTGTCACCCCAGGCAGATTCCCGCGTCGGGGCGGTGATGCTGATGGCGCCGCTGAGCCTGCTGTTCGGACGCCACGCCTTGGTCGATGTGCACCTACCGGTGCTCATCTACAGTGGCGACAAGGACCAGCTCGTCGCCGTCGATCGCAACGCCCAAGCCCTGGCCCGCAAGTTGCCCGTCACACCTGACTACCGCCTGCTGGCAGGCGCCGGTCATTTCGTGTTCATGGCGCGCTGTGACGCTGAGCAGGCCTTGCGCATGCCGGCGCTGTGCAAGGATGCCGAGGGGGTGGACCGCCGGCACATCCATCGTTCGCTGCAACGCGAGACGGCTGCGTTCTTCGAGCAGACGCTCGAGGCCCCGCAGCCTGAAAAGCGCTCAGTGAATACGCTGAATCAAGCCACCACGCCCTGACTGCGCAGGTATTCGTCGTAAGTGCCGCTGAAGTCCACCACGCCATCGGCTGACAGCTCGATGATGCGGGTCGCAAGCGAGGAGACGAATTCGCGGTCGTGGCTGACGAAGAGCAGGGTGCCTGGGTAGTTTTCCAGCGCCAGGTTCAACGCTTCGATCGATTCCATGTCCAGGTGGTTGGTCGGCTCGTCCATCACCAGCACGTTGGGCTTTTGCAGAATCAGCTTGCCGAACAGCATGCGGCCCTGTTCGCCACCGGAGATGACCTTGACCGACTTGAGGATCTCATCGTTGGAGAACAGCATGCGCCCCAACGTGCCGCGGATCACCTGCTCACCCGATGTCCACTGGCCCATCCAGTCGAACAGGGTCATGTCGTCTTCGAAATCATGGGCGTGGTCCTGGGCGTAGTAGCCCACTTCCGCGCTGTCGGTCCATTTGACTTCGCCCTTGTCCGGGGTCATCTCGCCTACGAGCGTACGCAGCAAGGTGGTCTTGCCGATGCCGTTGGGCCCGATGATCGCGACGCGCTCTCCGGCTTCGACGGTGAAACCGAGGTCCTTGAACAGCACCTTGTCGTCGAAGGCCTTGGCCATTTTCTCGACCGTTACAGCCTGGCGGTGCAGTTTCTTGGTCTGCTCGAAGCGGATGAACGGGCTGACCCGGCTCGACGGCTTGACCTCGGCCAGCTGGATCTTGTCGATCTGCTTGGCCCGCGAGGTGGCTTGCTTGGCCTTGGAGGCGTTGGCCGAGAAGCGGCTGACGAAGGTTTGCAGTTCAGCGATCTGGGCTTTCTTCTTGGCGTTGTCCGACAGCAGCTGCTCGCGGGCCTGGGTGGCGGCGGTCATGTACTCGTCGTAGTTGCCGGGGAACAGGCGCAGCTCACCGTAGTCCAGGTCAGCCATGTGGGTGCACACGCTGTTGAGGAAGTGGCGGTCGTGGGAAATGATCACCATGGTGCTGTTACGCGCGGTGAGCACGGTTTCCAGCCAGCGGATGGTGTTGATGTCCAGGTGGTTGGTCGGCTCGTCGAGCAGCAGTACGTCCGGGTCCGAGAACAGGGCCTGGGCCAGCAGCACACGCAGCTTCCAGCCCGGCGCTACTTCGCTCATTGGGCCGAAATGCTGCTCCAGCGGAATGCCCAGGCCCAGCAGCAATTCGCCTGCGCGCGACTCGGCGGTGTAGCCGTCCATTTCGGCGAACTCGGTTTCCAGCTCGGCGACAGCCATGCCGTCTTCTTCGGACATTTCAGGCAGCGAATAGATACGATCACGCTCGGCCTTGACCTTCCAGAGATGGCCGTGGCCCATGATCACGGTATCGATCACGGTGAATTCTTCGTAGGCGAACTGGTCCTGGCGCAGCTTGCCCAGGCGCGTATTGGGCTCGAGCATCACTTGGCCGCCAGAAGGCTCCAGGTCGCCGCCCAGGATCTTCATGAAGGTCGACTTGCCGCAGCCATTGGCGCCGATCAGGCCATAGCGGTTGCCATTGTTGAATTTGACCGAAACGTTTTCGAACAGCGGCTTGGAGCCGAATTGCATGGTGATATTAGCGGTGGAGATCAAGGAGCTTACCTATCAATAACTTACGTGGCTTCATCGCAGCTACGGACCAATTTCGGACCAATCTGGAGCTTTTCCAGCTCCTGCCAGTCATTGGACGAGTTAATCCAACGTGCATAAGTCGATAAGAGCATCTGCACGCTATGCCCGAGCTGTTGGGCGATGAATGCGGGGTTGAGACCGGACATTAAGCATATTGTCGCATAGGTATGGCGGCAGTTATACGGTGGGCGATATCGGATCCCCAAACCCTTCAGGGTTGGGCGCCATTGGTGGTGAAGGTCCGATGTCTGCTTGACGTACTCGCCATTCTTCCCTGGAGGGAAGACGAACGGCGACTCATTGAACTGCCCCTTGCCCTGCTTGCGGCGCTCTGCATACTGCTTCGCGAACGCCAAGGCATGCAGCGCTCTGTCGTTGAGCAGAACAAACCGATCACGGCCGGTTTTAGTCCTCTCCTCCACAACGCCCAGCGCGACTGTCCGTCGGACGTGAGCGGTTTTCTTTATCGAGTCCACCGCATCCCAGCGTAGAGCCAAGCCTTCAGAGAGACGAAGCCCCGTGAAGAACATGAACTCGAAGAATGCTGCGTAGATCTGGCTGGGCCAGTGCGCGTGCTTGTATAGCTCAGCGATGATCAAATTGGCCTCGTCGAGAGTGAACGGATCGACCTCCTTCCTTGAGCGCGCTGGAAGTTGGATCGCTTCGGCGGGATTCCTGGTGATCAGCCCGTCCAGCACAGCTGAGCGGAGGATTGTCGACAGCTTCACCATGGCATTGCGTTTAACGGATGCCGATGTCCAGGTGATCGAGGTGACGATCCGCCTAAGAAGCGTGGGCGTGATCAGATCTATACGTACCAAGGCGAGGTGGGGCACCCAATACAGATTCAAGGTGCCTTTGTAGTTGAGCCTCGTGCCCGCCGCGATCTCCCGGCTGTCCAACCACAATTGAGCGTACTCGCCGAACGTTGGTACGCCACCCACGACAGCGCCGGAGCTAGGAAAGAGTTCCGCGTACTTGTCATGGTCGAGTAGGTTGAGTTTTATCAGGCTGTTTACTTTATCTCGAAGCTGGGATGCAGCCTTGATGCCTTTTTGTGTCGCGGGATAGGGAAGGGTCTCACTCCTGCGAGCACCTTCCCACATGAACCTGAGCCGGAGCGAGCCGTAGTGGACGTCGATGCCAGGGGGTAAATCCATTGGCTTTCCAGCCATTCGTCATACCTCTTTTTGCTGTAGATAATTCGGCCGCTGTGCTTCATCCATACGCCCTCGGGAATAGACCCCCGTAGTCGCCGGCCTTCGAGAGCGCGCTTCGTGCAGCCGAGTAAATCGGCCATTTTCTGTTCGGTAACTTTGTCGACGTCACCGGTGTTGGCGGTTTCCATGGTTGGTCTCCACGCCGCCGGTGGCGGCAGGTTGGTGGTCAGACGAGTATTTGCTCAAGCACGGCGTCGGCAAATTTTAGTGCGGCCTGGGCGTCGCTTACATAGGCCGGATCGAAGCCGCCCGCGTAATGGATCACTCGCTGGCTAGCATCCAGCTCTTTCCGCACCAGGCGCAGCGCCTGCACCAGTTCCTCCTGCAGTGCACCTTCGGCGCGTCCGATATCCCAGAACTCCTGACCCCAGTGGCCATCTGGTGGAGGATTATTGTTCTGCTTGCCGAAGGCCAGGGCGCCGATGATGGCGTCGGAGAGCAGTCGCTTGTAGATGTTCTCGCCATCCAGACCCAACCCCCCGCGTCGCCGCAGGGTGCTCACGACCTCGTCTACGTTAAGGCCGCTGTCTTTGAGCACGATGTCGAGCTCAGGCTTTTCAGGGGTGTAGATGACCAGAGCCAACTTGGCTTCCGGCCAGAGATCGGCCGCCAGGCGCTCTAGGCAGTCATTCGCGGTGTGGTGGAATCGTTGAGTTGCGGACATAGGAAATCCTTGCCCGCGCGCATCGGCGGGCTTGAGTAGTTGGGAAGTGGTTAGGCTCGCGCTTCGAAAAGTTCGATTTGCGCCGCTTGGGTATCGCGAATGGCGATGGCTTCGTCGATTCGCTGCCTGGCAATGTCGAGGTAGCCAAGCGGATTGCCGTTTTCGTCGGTATCCTTCTCAATCCCGATGAACCGCCTATACAACTGGACTGCTGCAACGCCGGTCGTGCCGCTACCCATCGTGTTGTCAAGCACAACTTGGCCCGGGTTGGTGTAGGTGGCGATCAAGAACCGCATCCAGCTGACAGGCTTCTGGGTCGGGTGGAAGTTGGCCGTCTGCTTGTCGCTCGAGAAGAACTGCACCGAGCGCGGGTATCGGTCCGTCGAGTCGTACTCGGTGAGCGACAGGGCCTTGCCGTAGCACTCCGAGTTGACCGTCTTCCGCTTCGCCGTCCGCCGCTCGTGACCGGTGGTCATCTGCGGGTTGTAAACCGGCTGGCGTCGGTAGAAGACCTGGGCGCTTTCATGAGCCCGCAGCGGCTGCTTCTTGGCGTTCAGAAAACCGGTAGCGTTGCCTTTCTCCCAGATCCACTCGTAGCGGTAATCGCCCGGGTTGCTGGCGACCAGTAGCGAGCTGAAAGGCTGAGCCGCACACAACACTATGGCGGCCTCCGGCTTGGCGATCCTCAAGTACTGCTCCCACAGGGGGGCAAACGGAATAACCACATCCCAGGCGCACTGTGTCGTGCCGTAGGGGAGGTCGGCTAACACTAAGTCGACGCTTGCGTCCGGGATGGACCTCATAAAATCCAGGCACTCGCCGTGGTAGAGGCTAAATTCGCTCATCACGGCCCCCTGTAGATCAGGTAGGCCATGTAGGCGAGGGCGATCATGGCGCCACCTGCTTGCGGTAGCCGGCGTCGTAGAGCCTGAGGCCCATATTGATCTGCCCGGGTGCTGGTGATTCATGCCCGGCATCAAGGCACATTTGTCGCGCAGCACGCTGGCGTTCTTCCGCCGCCCGTTGCTCAGGAGAACTGAGCGTCCGAAATTCGTATTCACTAAGGTGGCCGCAGTTTTCTTCGCCACCCTCGCGGTAGGTGACCAGGAACAGTTGCGCGCCCATGGCGGTGATGATCACCTCTTGGAATCCAGGTCGAGCCCAGTCTTCCGTGGAGCGCTTGTGCTTCATTTCTATCTTTTGGCCTATTGGCGGAAGGCCTTTGCCATCCCAGCGCGCTGGCCGCGGCGTGATGTACTGGATCTGGCCCTGCGTGAAATTGTGCCGGTGATCGCCGGTATCGCCACCGTATGGATAGACGCGATCCTCGGCGCCGACCACGGCGTACTGGTCCATGTTGATCCACACCTCGGTGATTCCGTGATGGGCTACCAGGCCGTGCCCATCCGCCCATTCTGGCGCCTTACTCCAATCGATCTTGCTCACAGCTCATACCTCTCATCAATCCAACGCCCAGGCGCCAGAGCGGGTGTAGGTTCGGGTTGGGTTTCGTGCGGGGAGAGATGGCGCCGCGTGTCAGCGTTGAACTCGCAAGTGCTGGCGCGTGCCTGGCTGCAGTTCCTGCCGGAGGCGTCGATGCAGGCCTCGAATTTGCAGCCGGCCAGGGTGGCCAGCAGCTGGAGGCAGAGGGCGAGGCGGGTCATGGCGTCACCACTCGCCGCACCCAGCTCACATAGGGTCCGTCTTCGGTGTCGAAGATCTCCAACAGGAACCACTCAGGTCCGGGTGACTGAGGTTCCCAGCCAACGCATCCAGAGCAGTTCGAATCGATATCCCAGTAGGGATGATCCTCAAGGCCGTCCGCATCCATGGAGCGCTGCTTGAGTTCAAGCTTCTGCTCCTTGAGCCAGGCGTCAAACCTCCCAACGTCTTCGTCAAATTCCGGTCCGTCAGGGTGATACCACCAGCCATCTTCATCGCGCTTGACCTCGACTGGCCCGAAGCGCTTTACCTGGTGTGTGGCGCACAACGTGACATAGTGCACGTCGCTGTACTCACCGCCGCCGCTGCTGTACTGAATTTGGCAACCGCAGTCCGCAGGCTTGCCATTGACGAACGAAATCTTTTCTGCAGGCATAACGATTCCTTGGCCGCCATATCGCGGCAGTGAACAGAGGGGAGAGGGTTACACACCGGATGGAGTACAGATGTACTCCAGATCATGATTGTGCTGATACTGCCGCCCCTATCAGGGGGCCAGTTCCTCGAGCTTCTGAGGCTGGTGCATGCGATGCATCTCCATCGATCTCACGAAATAATTGGTGGAGGTGAATGGTGGCAAATTGGTAGTATGCTTGCATTGATACGATCACGGGAGCATGAAATTGAGTAACTCACTTTTCCAGCCACTACCATGGATGCAGCCTTCTGCAGGTCAGCCAAGCCCTTCGCCGTTTATGAATAATGTGGTGAGTAAACAGTGGTTCAATGGTGAGGATGTCCACTTGGATGGGTGGACTTTCATTAACTGTCGTTTCGATAACTGTCGCTTGCACGTCTCTACCACGTTCTTTACGATAGACAAGTGCTTCATGGGAGAAGGAACGACAATTCATTATGGCAAAGACGTTGTAAAAATAATTCAGCTTTTTCATATGCGCAACGATTATATGAAAAGTCAGTTTCCTCACTTTGCTCCGACGTTCCATGAGGATGGTAAAGTATCAGTAGGGGCGCTTTAGTATGGCGTTTAATGGGGGATTCGAATCCAATCTAAACCTGACACCGAGGCGCAGCCAAGTGTTCACGACGTGCTGGGTTGTGTTGACGGCACTATCATTAGCCGCAGGGTTTGTCTTCCTCTGGTTTGAGAAAGAAATGTGGCACATACCCGTGATTGCTGCAGGGATATGTGGCTCAGTTTCTTTATGCTCCTATGCTATGTCGCATAAGAACGTCGATTTGTCTGGTGGCAAAGCCACCGAATTTCACGCAGATAGCGAAAGTGCTCGAATCCTTTGCGATCCGAGAACCACACCATCTAAGGATATGCTTAAAATCTTCGCAGAGCATGTTAGTGCAGTCGCGCATCGACGCCCTCTGCCTAGATCGAGTGGTTTGGTCGGGCCTGATGGGGCTCTCATTCCTAATACCGTTGATGTAGCCAACGAAAAAATCATAGAGCTCAATGCTCATGCTTTGGAGGAGAAAGAAAGGATCGATGGGATCATAAATGCTTCAAAAGAGAGACCAGTGGCCTTGAGCGAGTCTGCTCCAAGCTACACCGGCGAGACGCTTGAAGGACTATCAATTGACAAGGTTTAAATTTTTCTGGGCGTAAGCAATTGGTACTTTTGCATACTTGTTGTGGCTTGCAGTTACCAGCCCAATTGAGCGCTCATCGTTTGCAAAGAACAGGCGCTGGCGGACAGCCTCGGAGGCTCAGGCTACTTTACGTGCGCTGAATACGCTTTGGCGGGCTGTTTCGTACTCGCTGCTGATAATCTCAAACAGGCCCTCAACATCTCCGTCAGCAGCCTTGCTGCCCAAGTTCAGGTAAACGGTATCGCCATAGATGAAGCACATCCCGCCACTGATCCAGATGCCGCAGCGCTCAACGCCAATCGCCTCCCACATTTCGTCCCGGTCGATAGCGTCAGGGCAGTGTGCGTCCATAGGTCGTCCAGGCGCTGCTGCTCAGCCTTCTCGGCTGCGCGCACCTCTTTGTCTGTACCCTTAGCATGTTTTGGTGCCCGGCGCAGCGAGCGGTAGCCGTATTCGTCTGGGCGGCACCAATGCACATCAAGGTCGCGGCTGGCGTTGAGCTTGATACCGCCGACGTAATTGCGAGAGCCGCTGTACATCGACGATGCATCGGCGCCGAAGGCCTCACCCGACTTCTTGCTCTGAGCGCCCCAAGCGCCGTTCTTGTCGTCCCAGGCCTGCGCTGCGGTCGGGACCTTTGGCGATTGGTCTTGTAGAAGTAGCTCATGGCTTTCCCCATGCATGCGCCGCCCTCCGTGCTGGCGGCGGCATGGTGGCAATTTGATTTGGGATGAGGTACTACGGGTGACCGGCATGGGGCCGAATGGAGGTTTCTGATGGATCTGCAAAGGCACACTGCCTTCTTTGCGTTTTTTAACAAGTACCCAGATGCAGAGCGCCATGAGTCTCATCATGAAAATGGCAGGTATTCGACATTCGCAGTTGGGCTTTTCAACGGAGTAGTGAACGAAGCTTACCTTTCGGTTAACAAAGCTGATGGTTCACTCTCGGAGGAGTGGAAGATTTCAGACGATGAATTGGCTCAAGCTCTGGGCAAAAACCGCATTGACTACGCAGATGCGCTATCTGCTTTGATGCGACTTTCAGTAGTAAGAGCAGGGTCGCCAGCCAAATCGGTCTAGTTATTAGCGCGCTCCCTCCGGAGCTGGGTCGGCCTGCAGACTTCAGGCTTCCGCGCCACAGGCGGCGACACCGCGATGATGTGGCGCGGGTAGTTCACTACTTCGCGTCGAAGGTGCCCAGGGACAGTTTCGCAGCGGTACCGACCCTCGCGTCGAGCACGGCCTTGAATTCCTGAGCGATGGCCTCGCGCTGGGCCTCTTCGCCGATCCAGCGCAGTTTCAGCACTGGTTGCGCGCCGCCGGTGATGACAGAAACACGCAGGCGAATCACTTGCTCGGCCAAGCCCTCAAACGGAATGACCTTGAAGTCCAGCCAGGCAGGCAGGGTTTCTTTGCTGCTGGCCTCGATCTGGTCCATAGTGCTGCGGCTGGCGCGGGTCTCACCGACGGCGTGATCGCTCTCCGACGAGGCCTTCACTGTGATGGTGCGAACGGCGGCGATCGCTTTGGCGATGGTCATGGTCTGGCCATTCTCATCGGTGGCCGACAAGTGCTGGTTCCAGTCTTCGATCCAGTCACTCATAGCCTTCTGCGCCAGGCTCTGCCCGCACACCGCCTGAACGGCGGCGAATGCAGCGGAGGCCTTGAGGCGAAGCACAGCGCGGTCATCGGCATGGCCTGGCTCTTCGGCTGTACCAATGTTGAACAGCACTATGCAGCTCATGCTGTCTTGATCTATGAAGCCTCGGGCAGCCGGGGCCGCGCGCTCAACGACGTAGGCACTGTAGTCGGCCAGCGAGTGTGTGGAGTAGGTGCCGCGGAAGCGGTTACGGCCTTCTTGGTAGCGTTCCAGGTCAACCACGTTGAAATGCTGCGGTACGACAACGACCGGGCCCAGTGCGGGTAGGTCGCGACCGGCGGCGGCGATAGTGGTTTTTTGGATGAGTTCAAGCGCTTCTTTCGTGAAAGACATGCGAAGGTTCCTTGCTGTAGGGATCAGGTGCGTGGATGGACCGGAGCTTCATCACGGTTGAAGAGCTGGTCGTGTTTCTCGGGGAACAGCGAAATGTTGCCGCCGGTACCGACATACATCGGCGTGTCCAAGCTGGTGTTTTCGCTGCGGTCACCGCGCTTGGTGGGCACCTTGTAGGCCAGCTTGTGCTTGATCTTCACCTGGTGCGAGTCACCGATCTGGCTGAAGTCCAAGGTGATGGTGATCTTGCCGGCCTTGCCGTGATCGACCACGCCGGCGGCTACTTCGGAGAGGGCATGACCGATCTGGCTGGCGAATGCGCCGCCGTTGAGCTCCTGCAGGAACTCGGTAGTGTCTGTTGGTTTTGGCATTGCTGATGCTCCGAGAGGACAAGGCCGCTGGGCGGCAGGTTGATGTACTGCTGGCGCCGGCCGTGCCGAACGCGTGAGGTGATGCGCTTCATGCTGCTTTCTGCTGACTCCAGGCGCCGACAGCGGCAAAGATCTTTGCGGCCTCTGCTTCGTCGAGCGTTGTGTCGGTTGGGATGGCGATCCAGCCGGCTGCCACCAGGTGATTAGGATTGGCCGTGGCCCGCAGGTCTGTGTAGGCCGCCTCAATCACGTCGGTCAGGTGCTCGGCGCGGTAGTTGCCCTGTGGCGCGACTTCGATCGACTTGTGATAGCGCTCTCCGAACTCCGTCCGGCACAGCACGCTGAGGTAGATGGTCCAGCGGTGGGGGATGTCGCAGACTGCGTCGACGACTTGCCGCACGCAGATCTGTTTTAGGTTTTTCCAGTTGATCAGCACCTGCTGTCCGCTTGGGTCGATGTTGACCACGGCCGCGTGGTTGGCCGAGACCAGGGCCCGGCACGTCCGTTCAAGGCGGGCCCTCATGTTGTGGGGCTTGCGCTTGCTCATTGCCGCGCGCCTGTTTTGGTGGCCGCCCCAGCTTCGCACGCATCGACAAACCGCATCGCCGCCTTGTAGCTATAGGCGAAGCCTTGCACCGCACCGGTTGCGATCTCGACCACATCCCAAGCGCCGCTCTTGCCGCTGGCCTGATAGCGCGGAGCGGGCTGGCCGATCTTGTTGTGGGCTTCGGCCCGTGCCGACTGACTGCGCTCAAGCAGTGCTGCGAGCACGGCAAGTTTCTCCGCGAAAGCGGGATGCATTGCTGTTTGCATGGGGCGATCCTCGGTGGAATCAGGCGTGGAGCTCGAAGGCCTCGGCCTTGCGAACGATTCGAACTTGGGCGGCGCGACGCTCAGGTGCGCGGCGATCGCGGCGCATGGGGTCGCTGTCGTTGATGACGGAGTGCATTGCGATTAGGCCTGCCAGCACGATGCAGAGCGGGCTGATGATCTGCTGGCGCATGGCCTTGGTGACCGCCTCGATGCGGCGCCCGGCTTCCAGCTTGAACAGCGCAGCCTCGATACGGTTGGCCACGGTGCCAGGGGTGACCGCCATCTGCCGCGCGATCTCTTTGGTGGTCAGGCCCTGGGCAACCCAGAGCAGTGCTTCCAGCTCGCGAGGTGCCAGCGTCTTGCCGAGCTGGCCGGTCCATGAGCCGCAGGTGATCGTTTCCATGATTGTCCTCAGCAACCGCATTGGTCAGGCGTCAGGGCGGGTGACCAATCCCACGCGCAGCCGAGAAGCGCGGGCCTGGCGCCTGCCAATGCGGTCGTATGTGAAGGGAAGGGGATGCCGATAAAGTTCGGCTGGATGAGCCTTACGATTTATAAGGACCACAGTGATGCGTTTTACGATTTGTCTGCATCGGAGATTGATCGGAACACCAGGGCGCTACTCCTGCTTGGTTCCCGCCGCATTTCTGGTATTGGCCGTCTCGCATATACCGGCACAGGAGGTTCACGGGTCTTTGCGATCCTAGCGCTGCAGCTCGCTTGAGCACGCTCCGATCAATCTCCAATGCATCCTGCGATGGGAAGCAGGGCATCGGGCCGTCTTTCCGGCTGTCTTGGTATCAGATGATCGCGGCAAGCGTGCGTGTGCCATCGGCATGCTGCGTGGTTACGTGAAGTGCAGGAGATGCATAGCGTCCCCGCTTGATTAGGCCGAATGCCTGCTGGAACGCTGGGTTAGGATTTCCATCACCATCCGGGGTGAGACTGGAACAGAGCAGCCCAGTGCAGTCCTCACCGTTTGGCCCCTCGCCGTCACGGCCGATGTCGAAACTGGCTATCATCGCAATGCCTTTTGACTTGCAGATCTCGATGATCTGTAGCATCAGAGGGCTGATTTGCGCGTCATAGATTTCTTCTTTGTTCACGATATGGGCCTCGGTTTGATTTCCCGTCTGGCCCTGTCGCCAAGGCCAGCCAGTGAAATCAAATCAGGCAGCAACTTCAGCTTGAGCCGCGATTCGCTCCTGAATCTCTTGGCGGTGCACCGATACGTCCTTCCGTGCCTCGATACCTATGCGCACCTGGTTGCCCTTAACCTGCAGCACCGTGACTCGAATCGTGTCGTTGATCACAATGGTTTCGCCCACTTTGCGGGTCAGTATCGGCATGGTCCTACTCCTTGGGTGTTGTTTGGGTCAGTCGTCGAAGCCGTAACTGAAATCGTCTGGATCGCAGTCGATCAGGAGCACGGCGTTTCCGAAGTAGAGCGAAGCCAACATGCGTTTCCACTTGGAGCGAATGCGCATGTTTACGGCTATACGTTTGTCATCCAACTTCGCACTTAGGACTTCGGCTACCTGTATGCTCGGGAGGTGCGGCTCATCAGGCTTGCGCGAGCCTACGATGTGAACGTGCAGCGAGTTCTTCATGCTGTAGATTCCCCGCGAGTCAGTTCGCCAGGAGGACATGGCGCGACTGTCCTCTGGCTCTGGATCAAAGCCTATGTAGAGGAACTCTGACCGTCCGCTCATGGTTTCTTCGAAGCGGATCTCTGGGTTCATCCAATGCTCCTCGGCGGCTTTCTCGCGATGCTCGCTAACGAACTCATCCAGCAACCCTTTGAGGGAAACTTCACCGCTCAGCAGGCCTTCACCGTCCATCACCTCTGCGATGGCTTTCTCTGCTTGGTCCAGCACGGTGGATTGCAACGCAGCTGCCTCCCACCGCTCGCGAAGTGCGTTTGCTACAAGAGCGTTGTAACGCTGCAGCTCAAACATGTCGGTGACGTTAGCTGGCAGAGCGGCTTTGATGGCTTCTTGCACTGATTTGCCGAAATCGCCATAGGAGCGGAAAGTGTCCTTCACCACGTCCTTGAACATGCTTTCAACGCCTTGATCGATCAATTCGCGCGCACGGTCCGACTGGGCATAGACGCTGACGCGCTCGACCAATAGTTCCTGAAGAGTTTGTTGAGTCATTAGGTGATCCATCCATGTGTGGTTGATTTCCCGTCTGGCCCTCGTGAGAAGGCCAGCCAGTGAAACCGTGCTCGAGGTCCACCACCGAAGGCTTCACCCGATCTTCTGTCTGGCCTAGAGCTTCCCTGGTCACCTCGCTTTGATCGGCCTTAGCGGGGTGGTCATGGGGTTAGGTATTCGCTACACGACTGCCAGCTGCAGCTCGGCGGCCTACTGGGTAGGGCAGCTCGTCGTGGGTGGCCGGTCCGTTTTCCGGCTGGACTTGCTACTTCATCGGCAGATTCCTCCTATGGTTTTTGATCCGCTCCATGCTCGGCGCCGGGTTTCCCCACCACTACCTGCTGCAGCTACTGGCTACGCATCAGGTGGCTCGCATGGTTTGGCGTCCTCCCATGGGGGAGTCCGGCAGCTATCCAGAGGCTGCGTGGTCGACGACTTAGCTTGTCCCGACCCAGGTGATAGCCTGGGTGCGTCGAGGTGGTCACGTCGGGTTGTGTAAAGAGCGATGGCTGCCGTAGCTGCCCGTCGCCATTGCGGCGTTGAGTGAATTTAAGCAATCTGAAATCATAAGGTCAAGTATGCTGAATAATTATTTTCAGTAATCTTAAATTGGAGGACAAAAAAAGGCCCGCTCAGTGCGGGCCATTTGTGTCAGATTTCGCTGAATTCTCGCCATCCAATACGGATTATTCCCGACTCCAGCCACTCAACTCGGATGCCGGTGGTCTCCTCCAGGTCTTTCAGGATACGAGCCCAGTCCGCAGAGGACTCATCGGGCGCGGGCCGAAGCTCGACGAACTGGCGTTTCTGCACATGAGGTGACGCAACGGCTTGCTGGATCCGGTAACCGAGGCGCTCATAAGAGCGAGAAGGCGAATGTGAGAACGCGAGCGGAAACATCTATAAACTCCTTGTACTGTATATACATACAGTTAAACTGAGTGGAGCTATTTTTCAAGCCCCTTGACGCTTCGAAGGCACGCATCTGTGAACATTTGGGGTAAATAGTCCATCCTACGGACACAAAAAAGCCCAGCTCAAAGCCGGGCTTTTGTGGGGAGGAGAATTACAACTTCATCATTGCTCGGACAACCACACCCACGATTCGGCAACCTTCCGCACACATCTCGACCGGATATGCAGGGTTCAAAGGTTTCAGAAATCGTCTGCCGCCATCCTCGACAAGTTTCTTGAACGTGGCTTCGTTACTGTCGGCGAGCTTAGCCACGACCAGCTTCCCTGAAATGGCCTCGGCCTCAGTATCAACGAGAATCATCATGCCTTCGGTGATGCTTGTTCCGACCGGCGAAGTCATGGAGTCGCCTTTGACCTCGAGCCAAAACGCCACGCCTTTAGAGTCGTAGTCGGACACTTCGTACCGGTCAGAGAACCCCGGAGGAAACGGTTCGACGGCCTCGGCCCAGGCCCCTGCAGCCACCCAGCTGATCACAGGGTACCTAAAAGACATCTTAAGTTGAGCGATGGTTTCGACGTTGCTCGCTTCGACCTCCGGTCCCTCGCCGATGGCGAGCCACTCCGCGCGAAAACCAGTTGCTTTGGCGAGGGCATACAAGTTCTCAGGCCTGAGGCTTTTGCTTTCGCCTGAGATCCATTGAGTGACAGCTGAGTTTGCAACGCCGCAAGCGGCCGCAATTTCGCCCTTCTTCATGCCGCTAACCGCGATGGCTTTGGCTATTCGTTCGTGTCTTTCCATGCGTTAATTTTAAGTTAACTGAATTTAAGTATGCAGTTCTCTGAATGGCGCCGTTGACTATGCATCTTCAGCATGCTGAAATTCGCAGACGCTCCATCGAGGAAACGCAATGAAAACGCGTGAGGCCGCTAACCATTTCGGCAGCAAGAAAAAACTGGCCGAAGCGCTGGGTATCCAGCCAAGCGCAGTAACCATGTGGGGGGAGGTCGTCCCGATCTCTCGCCAGTACCAACTTCAGATTCTCTCAGGCGGTGCACTGATGGCGTATGCAAAGCCGTGTGCAGAGGAGTGCGCTAAGTCTGGCAAGGCTGGCGTTGCGCCAGTAGATGACCAAAACACCTGCTGATCCATCCAGTACTCGAATCGCAGGCACAAAAAAACCGGGTGGCAGCCCGGTTTCTTCAACAAAACATCGAGGTCGATTATGCATAGAGCGATCGATGCAAGCAACACCCACGCTCCCTCGGCAGTTCCATGCACTGAGCAACTGCGCCGATTGATGTCGACTCGTGAAGTGGCTGAGCTGACCGGCAAGAGTCACGACAACGTTTTGCGTGACGCTCGAGCCTTGGCAAAAAGGGGTGTCCTCAAATCTGAGGAGACCCCCTACGTGCATCCCCAAAACGGCCAGGCTTACCCTGAATTCCTTCTCGATCAGCGGGATGCCCTGGTGCTGGTTTCGGGCTACGACGCGTCACTCCGGGCCAGGATCATTGATCGCTGGCAGGAACTGGAGGCCCGAGTGCTGGCGCACATGCGGGTCCCCACAAATTTCGCAGAGGGGTTGCGCCTGGCTGCCGACAAGGCCGAGGAGAACCAGCGCCTCCAGGATGCGCTCGCCAAGCAGGCACCGAAGGTCGCGGCCATCGTGCGTTTGGCGAGTGCCGGCGGTGCCATATGTGTCACCGATGCGGCCAAGCAGCTTCAGGTGGCGCCATTCAAGCTGTTTGGCTGGCTGGAAGAAAACCGCTGGATCTACCGTCGTCGCGGCTCCAAGCGATGGATTGCATATCAGCCCCGGATCAGTGCGGGGCTGCTCAAGCACAAAGTGACCGGCCTTAAGCCTGATCCCGAAACAGGCAGTGACCGCGCAGCGTTCGATGTTCTGGTAACGCCGAAGGGGTTGGCACGCCTGGCAGAGCTTCTCACAGTGCCCGTGGCTGGCCTAAGCGCAGGGCGGAGCTGACATGCAATTCACTGTAACCATCAACCAGGTCAAGGCCTTGGAGTGGGGACTCAACTCCCAGCAGGCGTTGCTGTTCGCATTCGTTTATGGCTGCCCGAGTTGGGCAAAGGCGATGACGACTGAGCAGGGCGTCTTCTTCGTGCTAAGCAAGGCCAAGATCATCGAAGAGCTGCCGCTGCTGACGGATAAGCCCGACACGGCGTATCGCATGCTGAAGGCGCTGCAGGACGTTGGCCTGATCGAGCTTTCGAGCACTTCGAGTGTCACGCTTTTCCGGCTGACCGACAAGGCAGCGCAGTGGAACAAAAAAGAGGATGGGTCGGAAAAATATCCGACCTTGAAGGCGGGTACAGAGGGTCGGAAAAAAATCCGATCTACCTCGGAAAAAAATCCGAGCAAGGTCGGAAATAAATCCGAGCTAGGGTCGGAAAAATCTCCGACAAATCAAGATACCAGTAATCAAGATACCAATCAGGGTACCAGTCACAGTTCGCAGGATGCCCCGGCTCCGCCGTCGCAACCCACGGGGCTGACGCTGGTTCCGGCTGGTGCACCTCGGTGTGAAATCCCCGAGGACATGCCAGGGCCGAAGGACCAGACCTGCAAGACCTACAAGGCCTGGGCCAACTACGCCATGGCCTATCGCAAGCGCTACGGCGCCTGGCCAGTGTGGAACGCCAAGGTCGGCGGGCAACTGGGACAACTGATCGACCGCCTGGGTATCGACGTCGCCCACCAAGTGGCCGCGTACTTCGTGTCGATCAACGACTCCAGACTGATCAATGGCTGCCACAACCTGGGCGACCTGCTCACTAAGTGCGAGGCCTATCACACCCAGTGGGTCACCAACCGTCAGATGAACGCCACCACGGCGCGCCAGCAGGAGCAGACCCAAGCAAACATCAACGCCGCCCACGACGCCGCCGATGCCATCCGGAACAGCCAAGGGAGCAAACGCAATGCTTTCCTGTGACGATATCGCCGAGCTGGCCATGGCTATTTGCGCAACGGCTGAGGCCATGGGCCAGACCATCAGTGCGGCAGGGGCCAAGCTGATCGCTGAAGACCTGTCAGCGCACGAACCTGAGGTGATCGTTGCCGCTCTGCGCGCTTGCCGTCGTGAACCAGCCGGGCGCCTGTCGCTGGGTATGGTCCTGAAACACATCCACGCTGCCGATGGCCGGCCCGGTAAGGATGAAGCATGGTCAATCGCTCTGGCAGCCAGTGACGAATACGAGACGGTAGTGCTCACCACCGAGATTCGCCAGGCCATGGTGGCGTCCCAGCCGATCCTTGAGGCAGGCGACAAAATAGGCGCCCGAATGGCGTTCATGAGTGCCTATGAGCGCATGGTCAGCTTCGCTCGCGCTGAAGACAAGCCTGCCACCTGGGAGGTTTCTCTGGGCTTCGATTCCGGGCGACGCGTGACTGCCGTTGAAACGGCCGTGCGGGCTCAATTGATCAGCCGTGACATGGGGGGCAAGTACCTCGCCGACCTTCGCATAGCTCCGGTGACTGCTGATGGCCAGGCCATCGCAGGCCTGCTGACCGGAGAGGTGCGCGCGCAGCCCAGCGCCGCGATGCGGGAGAAGCTTGCAGAAGTCCGCTCGATATTGACGGCTTCCAAGGCCAAGAAAGACAGCGCCCGTGCAAAAGAGGCGCAGCGGCGCCGTGTTAGCACCTACCTTCGCAAGCGTCAGGCGCGCGCGGCGTTGGCTGGGTCGGGCGTGCAGCAGTGAAACGAATCTGGACCGTGCACGTACCAGGCTATCGGCCATTTTCAATGGTGCTGATGGACGGCCCCTTAGACCAGGCTGGCGCGCTTCGCCAGGCAAGACTGATATGGCTGCATTGCGAGGTTGAATGATGAGGCAGACCAAGCTGACCAAGGCCGCGCGTGGCCGCGAGTGCCAAGTGCGTATCCCAGGCGTGTGCAACGGCAATCCCGAGACTACCGTCCTTGCGCACTACCGCTTGGCAGGCACCTGCGGGATTGGCAAGAAACCGCATGACTTGCAGGGCGCCTGGTGCTGCAGCTCGTGCCATGACGCTTGCGATGGGCGCAGCAAGGCAGTAGATCGCGAAACAGCCCGGCAGTATCACGCCGAGGGCGTCATGCGCACCCAGGCGCTGTTGCTCAACGAGGGGGTGCTCATTGCATGAAGCCGGCAACCGTGTCTGGGTTCAGCCCCAAGAGGCCCAGGGCCAAGCGCGTAGATCGCGAGGGCAGCGAGCAGGCCACCCTGATGACCGAGGTCAAGCTGCGCTATCCAGAGGTGTACGCGAATCTCCATCACACCCCGAATGGTGGCCATCGCAGCTGGGCCGAAGCCAAGCGGCTCAAGGCCCAAGGCACCAAGGCTGGCATTCCTGATCTGCAGCTGACGCTGGCCCGCGGCGGATATTTCGGCCTGTTCATCGAGTTCAAAGCCACCGTTGAACCGGCACCTGTCTCGCCTGAGCAGTACGCCTGCATCGAGCGGCTGACCCGCGAGGGTTACCTGGCGGTCGTTTGCTACGGCCATTTCGACGCCATGGAGTGCTTGCGAGCCTACATGGCCCTGCCCAAAACCGAGGTAGTGCAATGACCAACACCGCTGCTGTGAAGATCAGCGATTCAGAGATCCGCCGGCAGGCCGCCGGGTCGGCGCGAGACTTGCGCAGCCTGGCCAGCAAAGGCCTTTATTTCCGGTTTCATCGGTCCCGCGATCGAGGCTCCTGGTACCTAGTCATCAAGGGCAAATGGCACCGGATCGGCTCATATCCAGAGCTGAGTGCCGCCAAGGTGGCCGCTGCGCTGCCGGATATCCGCCTGCGCCTGGAAGCCGGCGAGGGCTCCAGCCTTTCGAGCTGGGTGCTGACCGGCGAGCTGCTGACCTGGTTCGCTGAGCGCATGGCCCTGGACCGCAATCTGTCGGGCAAGCGCAAGAGCACCGGTGCGTCGGCCATCAAGCAGCACCTAGTGCCGCGCCTCGGGCAAGTGCCGCTTGCCCAGATCGACAAGGCCCTGCTCGACCGCGAGCTGATGTGGCCACTGCAAGAGACCCTGTCCATCGACTACGTGCGGTTGGTCTTCCAGCTGCTGGCCCTGGCCTTCCGGCAAGCCTTCAAACTGGGCCTGATCAGCTCCAATCCCATGGCTGGCATCCGCTTCGGGGATTTCTCGAAGGCAAAGGTCACGGTGAAGCCATCCCGCCTGCGTGGTGTGCACCTTGAGGACCTGATGAGCCGCATGAAGGGCGTCCTGGCCCACCGGCCGCAGCATGGCGTGCTGGCTCTGATGATGCTGTGCCACGGTACTCGGCTGGGCGAAACCCGGCTGGCCCGCTGGAGCCATATCAGCCTGGCCGAGCGTGAATGGTACATCCCATCCGAGCACACCAAGACCGGCGTGCAGCATCGTTTGCCCCTGACCGACCAGGTGCGGTTCCTGCTGATGGCCTACCGCGAGATCCAGCGTAATCAGGGCTATGACGGCGAGTTCGTTTTCCCGGGTCGCCAGGGCAAACCCATGAGCGAAGCCAAGGCATCGGCAGTCTTCACGGTCATGGGGCAGGGTGAGTGGACAAGCCACGACCTGCGCAAGCTGGCCCGCACAGGCTGGGCTGATCTGGGCGTTGACCACCTGGTGGGTGAGCTGCTGATCAATCACGCCATGGGCCACAACGTTAAGGTGTACATCCAGTCCGACATCATGGCCCGCAAGCGTGAGGCGCTGGAGAAGTGGCACGCACACCTTGATCAGAAAGGTTTCGAGTCGGTTCACGGCTTGACCGGCGATAGATCGACGGATTCAGGGATTCTCTCGCGGGCCGCTGAACGTGCGGGCTTCGGGGCGGTTCCGGTATCCACCATAAGCGAGGATTCAAAATGAGCCAAAACATGCAGAAGGGCGATCTTGCGTTGACCCTCGTGTTTGACTCCGAGATCCCCCAGGGCAGCCAGGTGGAGCTTATCGAACGCATTCAGAAGGGGCAGACCTTGGTCGGCAAAGATCGCCAAATGAAGGCGCCTACTGCTGGCTGGTACGTGACCAATCCGGGTGCAGCCGCGAAGGTCGCCTATGGGGATGCCGAGCTGATGCCACTCCGCGGCGAGGGAGTACCCGCTCTGAAGCTTGAGGCCGAGGAGATCTGTTTCCTCCTCAAGGTGCAGGCATGAGGAAAAGCCACGGCCCTGCGCTGCGCAAGGAGCGGGTCAATCTGGCCCGCTGCCCAGACTGCAACGGAAGGGCAGTGATGAAGGGCGTCTTCTATGAGTTGCCATGTGGTCGCTGCAACGCAACGGGCTGGCTGTCGGCCGTCACTGGCGAGCCGCTGCCGCTGGAAGAGCTTGTAACGCAGTTGGGCCTGCGAGTGCGCGAGCTGGAGCAGCAGGCTGATCGCCAGCGGCCACCGCGCACTACGGGTCCATCTGATCAATACGAAACGAACAACCGTCGCGGCGCTGGCGGCACAAACTTCACCGGGGATTGATGACCATATGAAAAAACGAACCTATGTCGATAAAGCCTTGGGTGATACGGCTTATATGCTGGAGCAATGGGGCTGGTGGCGTATGGATGGAATGGGAGTACCGCAGTACGTCTGCCCGCTCTATGCCCTGATGCGTGACAACCTCCCTTCTGTCGGCGGAGCCAAGCAGTATGTCATTACCGATGACTTGGCCTTGGCCGTCGACGGCGCCGTGGGCCGCTTAACCAGGCGTGATGTGCAGATGGGCGGATTCATCTGGCTCTACTACGGAGCCAAGTGGCCAGCATTGCGGATCGCTCGGGAGCATAAGATGGGGGAGGCGAAAGCGCGCGAGCTTATCAACACCGGCGTGGCATGGATTGACTGTGCGCTGGAGCAGCTGCGTGAAGCTGCATAAAACGCTTTCCGCGCGGATAAACCAATGGTTTCATAGCAGCGTGTCCAGCTTGAAACAGCGCGACACAAGGAGCCCCGGCCCGACGCCGGGATTCTTTGTATGCAGCCGAAGTCGGTTTTGCGATACTGAAACGCCATCAAACCAAGGAAGACGTTGATGCGCTTTCCAGCTTTACCCGCCATCATTCTGATGTCCCTGCTCACAGGTTGCGTTTCTGCCCCCCCTCTCAACTTCTCACTGCAAGACGTTGAGCCTTCAAAGCGTCCGCTAGACGCGGAGCTGCGAAGTGTTTCTGTGTCGTTCGCAGCCCCTTCGGAGCAAACAGGCGACGTTCCATCCAATGGTGAGGGTATACCGTTGCTCTGGGAGCGGGCATTGGTCGAAGCAGTGAATAAACGCTCGGTTTTCAACGATGAGTCTGCGAATAAGGTGAATCTGTTCGTCAAGATCAAACAGTTGGAGCCGCCAGCGGGAGGTTTCACTATGGTCACCGCCGCAACTGCCAGCTATTTGCTCGTTAATAGGAAGAGTGGAGCAACGCTCTTAGAGCAGACGATTACTACGAAGGGCTCTGTTCCACCTGGGTACGCATTTGCCGGGTATGTTCGCGCTAAAGAGTCAATCAATCGTGCTGTGCAAAACAATATTCGTGAGTTCCTGGATGGGCTTGATTCAGCTAGCAAGTGACTTAGAACCACTCAAGCGTCAGCAATTTTAAAATTGGATTAACTGAAGGCCCGTCGTTGTGATGGGCCTTTTTCTTTGTGGAGCTCTCGATGGACCCGACCGACCTCGGCCCAGGCACAGCCACCTGGCTGGGCGGTACGGGAACCGTCCTGCTGGGCGGCTTCCTTTGGCTGCGCAAATTTCTTTCGAAAGACGCAGCCGATCGCGCTATGGACAACGCCGACATCGGCACTGTCCGTCGCCTGAATGAGCTGCTCGACTCCGAGCGGGAAGCCCGGAAGCTGGCCGAGGCCCGTGCCGATCAGTTCGCCAAGGAACGCAACGACTTGGCTGCAACGGTCGGTCGGATGGAGGGGAAGATCGAGGCGTTGACCAGTCAGGTGGCCAGCCTCACTGAGCGAGTAACGCTGCAGAGCGATGAGATCGCCCGGCTGCGAACCAAGCTGGGAGGTACTTCGTGATGGACAGATGCGTACTGGAATACATCGCCAGGCGCTGGTGGCGGCGCGTCGAGGTTTGGATGATCGCGCTTCTGCTCGTCGTCGGTGGCGGCTTCTGTGGCTACCAGCTCGCGCAGTGGGCCTTGGCAAAAAGCTACCTGGAGCAGGTCGCCACTGTTCGTCAAGCATACGATGAGGCGACCAAGCAGAGGGACCAGCGCCTTGACGAACTGACACGCCGCACAGACAGCGCCGCGGCCAAGGCTTCCAAGGCAGCTACTACGGCGACCCAAGCGGCAGACAAGGCCGACGAGGCCCTCAACAAAGCACAGGCGGAGAGCCAGCAATGATCAACCTGACTGACAGCAAAGGGCGCGATCACTTCGTAGCGCCCAGCGCCATTGCTCGCGTGCAGGAGGCTAGCGCCAGCTCCCAGTGGCACGGTATCTGCGCCACTGTCCATACGTTTGACGGCCAGGTGCTGGAGGTGCGTGAGCGTGCTGCCGATATCGCCAGCCAAGTCGGCATGCATCGAGAGGCTTAGACATGGCTAGGCTCAAGACCGTGGCCAGCCGGCTACAGGCCAGCGTACCCGACCGAGTGAATACGATCGCCTCAGACAGCTGGCGCAGCGGCTTGACCAGCTCCCAACGCGGCTACGACTACCGCTGGCAGAAGGCACGCGAGCGCTTCCTGCATGACAACCCGCTGTGCGTATACTGCGATCGGCTTGGTCGCACCACAGCGGCGCGCGTCGTTGACCACGTCGTGCCCCACCGCGGCGACAAGGTGCTGTTCTGGGACCCGACCAACTGGCAGGCGCTGTGTAAGAGTTGCCACGATTCGGTCAAGCAGGCCGAGGAGGCCGCAGGCTTCGACGGGTGACCGCACTACGCCCAAGACGATGCCGTTGGTGCAGAGGCACGCCATTGACGTGCTGCAAATGGGGTAGGGGGGTCAAAAGCTTGGGATTCTCATCTAGCTAGACCGCTCCCGACCCCACGTACAGATTTTTTTCCTCCACAGGATTTTTGTTAAATGGCTTTAACATCCCGCAAGCGCGCTTTCATCGCCGCGCTGAGGGAAGGTGCGTCCAATAGGGACGCTGCTGTGGCCGCTGGCTACTCCGAGCGCACAGCGTCTGCGGCGGGCTCTCGGCTGGTCAAGGACAAGGACGTGGCGGCCGAACTGATGAAGCTGCGCGCCCTGGGGCTGATGCCTCGAGATGTTAAAGGCGATGTTAAACCGGATGTTAAAGCCAGGCCCGCCGCCAAGGCTGCTAAAGAGGCTGAGCCGGGCCCGGAAGGGGCACCGAAATCCGAGGAGCAAGCAGAGCCGGAACCTGCCGGCTTCGACCTGGCCCAGGCGCTGCTCCACCGTGACCCGAAGGACTTCCTCCTCTCGGTGATGAACGACATGGGCACGGAAGCGAAGCTTCGCGTAGACGCTGCCAAGGCCCTGATGCCATTCGTTCACCCGCGCAAAGGCGAGAGCGGCAAGAAGGACCAGGCCCAGGCCAACGCCGATAAGGCAGCTACCGGCAAGTTCGGCACCCGCCGCGGCCCGCTGCAGTCGGTGAAATGATGGAGTGGTCAACCGCCTGCCCAGACTGGGAGCAGCGCATCGTTGCCCGCCAGAGCCTGATTCCGTTCGAGCCGCTGTTCCCCACTGAGGCCGAGGAAGCCCTGGACGTGTTCGGCGCGCTGCGCATGGTGGACGCCACCGGCAGTCCACTGATGTGCGAGGCCGTACTTGACTGGGTCAACCAGTTTGTGGCTGCGATCTTCGGCGCCTACGACCCAGACTCGGGCCGGCGCCTGGTCAGCGAGTTCATGCTGCTGATCAGCAAGAAGAACGGCAAGTCAACCATCGCCGCCGGCATCATGCTCACCGCACTGATCCTCAACTGGCGGGCGTCGGGTGAGTTCATCATCTTGGCGCCGACCAAGGAGATCGCGGATAACTCCTACCTCCCGATCCGGGACATGGTGGGTGCTGACGAAGAGCTCAAGGCCTTGCTCAAGGTGCAGGATCACCTGCGCACCGTGACGCACCGTCAGACTAACGCCACCCTCAAGGTGGTTGCGGCGGACAGCGAGACGGTGTCGGGCAAGAAAGCCATCGGCGTGTTCGTTGACGAGCTGTGGGTGTTCGGCAAGCGGGCCAACGCCGAGGCCATGCTGCGCGAGGCCACTGGTGGCCTGGCCTCTCGGCCAGAGGGATTCATCATCTGGGCCACCACCCAGTCCGATGCGCCGCCGGCCGGCGTGTTCCGGCAGAAGCTGATGTACGCCCGCAAGGTGCGCGACGGCGAGATCGTCGATAAGTCGTTCTTGCCGGTGCTGTATGAATTTCCCAAGGCGATGCTAGACGCCGGCGAACACCGGGACTTCTCTAACGCGTACATCACCAACCCGAATTTGGGGCTGTCGGTTGACGAACCCTTCATCGAGCGTGGGTACGCCCAGGCGCAGCTGGACGGTGAAGAGTCGTTCCGCGGCTTTCTGGCCAAGCACCTCAACGTCGAGATCGGCCTGGCGTTACTGTCGGATCGCTGGGCAGGCGCGGATTTCTGGGAGGCGCAGACCTCCGAGCTGTGCCACACGCTGGAGGACCTGATCGAGCGCTGCGAGGTGATTGATATCGGCGTCGATGGCGGGGGGCTGGATGACTTGCTTGGCTTTGCAGCACTCGGTCGAGAGCAGGGCACACGGCGTTGGCTGACCTGGACCCATGCCTGGGCCCACCCATCAGTACTGGAGCGGCGTAAAGCAGAAGCGCCGCGCATCCGCGACTTCGCGAAGGATGGGCACCTGACCCTGGTTGAACGCATCGGCGACGACATTGAGGCGGTGGCACAACTGGTGGCGCAGGTTGAGCAGGCCGGCCTGCTGGACAAGGTCGGGCTGGACCCGGCCGGCGTCGGGGCGATCCTCGACGCGCTGGAAGCCATGGGTATTCCGCGCGAGAAAATCGACGGCATCTCACAAGGCTGGCGCCTGGGCGGAGCCATCAAAACTGCCGAGCGCAAACTGGCCGAGGGCACGCTGCTACACGGGGGCCAGCCGATGATGGCCTGGTGCTGCGGTAACGCCAAAGTCGAGCCCCGTGGCAACTCGATCCTCATTACTAAACAGGCCAGCGGCTCGGCCAAGATCGACCCGCTGATGGCGCTATTCAACGCTGTGACGCTGATGGCCCTCAATCCAGAGGGACAGGGCGGCATGGAAAACTTCATGGCCGGCATTCGGGATCCACTGATCGCATGAACGCATTTCACTATTTCATCATCTGCGCGGTGTGCGGATTCGGCCTGGCCTGCGCGGGCGTCTGGATGCTGGCGGGTACGGGCTGGTCTCTGATCGCGGGCTCGGTCAGTCTGTTCAGCATTGCAGCGTTCATTCGCCGAGGGCTGAGCAGTGATTAAAACCCTCTCTCAAGCACTCGGCACTGCAGCCGCCAAACCCTCGGCAAGCATGAGCAGTTGGCTGGGCAAGAGCATTCGGTTGTCGGACGGTGGGTTCTGGAGCGCCTTCTTGGGCGCCCAGTCCAGTAGCGGCAAGGCTGTCACGGTCGACAAAGCCATGCGCCTGTCGGCGGTCTGGGCGTGCGTGCGCATCATCTCTACCTCGGTTGCAGGCTTGCCGCTCAGCATCTACCGGCGCCTTCCGGACGGCGGGCGTGAGACGGCGCGAGACTTCCCGCTCTACGATGTGGTGCACAACAGCCCGAACGAGGACATGGCCGCTTTCCACTTCTGGCAGGCGGTTGTTGCTTCGATGCTGCTTTGGGGAAATGCCTACTGCGAGATCCACCGGTCCGGTGGAAGGGTCATCGCGCTGGATTTCTTGATGCCGTCGCGGGTGACTCCCGAGCCGGACGACGATGGCAGGCTGCGTTACTTCTTCCAGCCACGCAAGGGCGCCCGCCGGGAGATCGCCCAGGCCGACATGCTGCATATCCCAGCGTTCACCTTGGACGGGCGAATGGGCCTGTCGGCGATTCGTTACGGCGCCGATGTATTCGGCTCGGCCATGTCGGCCGACGATGCCGCCAATACCACCTTTAAGAACGGGATGATGCCCACCGTAGCCTTCTCGGTGGATAAGACGCTCAACCCTACGCAGCGTGCCGAGTTTCGAGACTACGTCAAGACGATCTCTGGCGCGCTCAATGCGGGTAAGAGCCCGGTGCTTGAGCAGGGCGTGAAGCCCGAGATGATCGGGATCAACCCGGCTGACGCCCAACTGCTCGAATCACGTGGGCACAGCATTGAGGAGATCTGCCGTTGGTTCGGCGTCCCGCCCTGGATGGTGATGAAGACCGATAAGGGCAGCAACTGGGGCACAGGCCTTGAGCAACAGCAGATCGCGTTTCTGACCTACTGCATCATGACGTATACGGCACCGATCGAGCAGTGCGTGAACAAGCGATGCCTAACAGCGGTGGACCGGATCAAGCACTACGCGGAGTTTTCGCTGGAAGCCTTCCTGCGCGCTGACAGTGCCGGCCGTGCCGCCTACCTCAGCACCATGGGCCAAAACGGCTACATGACCCGAAACGAGGGTCGGCACAAAGAGAACCTGCCCAGCATGCCTGGCGGCGACATCCTCACCGTGCAATCGAACCTGGTACCGCTTGACCAGCTGGGCAAACAAAACGACAGCCAAGCCGCGCGCGCGGCGCTGATGAACTGGCTTCAAAGCAACTCCGGGGAGTAACCCATGAAACACAAGATCCAGTCTCGCGGCCTGCGCAGCGAGATGAGCCCGCGTGCGCTCGATAAATGGAACCCCGCCATCCAGGCGGCCGTGGAAAACACCTCGGAAACCATCACCATCTACGGTGTGATCGGTGAGGACTGGTACGGGGAGGGCGTGACCCTCAAGCGTATCGATGCAGCGCTGCGGGCCATTGGCGACCGTGAGGTGATGGTGTACATCAACTCGCCAGGCGGTGACATGTTCGAAGGCATTGCCATCTACAACCGCCTGCTCGAGCACAGCCAGAAGGTCACCACCAAGGTGCTGGGTATGGCAGCCAGCGCCGCGTCGATCATCTACCTGGCTGGCGCCGAGCGCCAGGTCGCCAGCAGCGCCTTCCTGATGATCCACAACTGCTGGACCTTCCTCGCCGGCAACCGCCACTACTTGCGCGACGTGGCCGACGACATGGAGGAGTTCGACGCCGCCATGAGCGACCTCTACGCCGAGACCAGCGGCCAGACCCCTGAAAGCATGGCGGAGCTGATGGACGACGAGACGTTCATCCGCGGTAAGCGTGCCGTGGAGCTCGGCCTAGCCACCAGCATCCTCGCCCCAGGAGAAATCACCGAGCGGGAGACCGAGGAATCTGCCCAGGCCAACGCCCTGAAGGCCATGGACACAGCGCTCGCGAAAGCCGGTATGCCCCGGTCCGAGCGCCGCGAATTGTTTGCCAGTTTCAAGTCCAGCATGCCTCGCGCTGCTGGCGGGGGTACGCCTCGCGCTGCCCTGACCGACAAGCCGAACGCTGTCGCGCCAGACCTCTCCGCCTCACTGAGCGCGGCAACCAATCTCTTGAACTCTCTGAAAGGTAAATGACCGTGGACTATGAAGCCCAAGTCAAGGAAATCAACGCCGCCCTCAAGGGGATCGGCGACCAAATCAAAAGCCAGGCCGAGGCAACCGAAAAGCAAATCAAGGCCTCCGGCGCGATGAGCGAAGAAACCCGCGCCAAGGTGGACGAGTTACTCACTAAGCAGGGTGAGCTGAACGCGCGCCTGGGCGAAGCCGAGCAGAAACTCGTCAACGCCAGCCGAGGCCAGCAGCATCAGGAAGAGCCGCAGAAGTCGGTGGGCGCCCTGGTAATTGAGAGCGAAGAGATGAAGGACATGAACTCGTCCTTCCGCGGCTCCCGCCGGGTATCGGTTCCTCGCGCCGCGATCACTACTGCCACCGGCGGCAGCCTGGTCGCGCCTCAGCGCCTGGACACCATTGCCGCGCCGCCTCCACGCCGTCTGACCATCCGCGATCTGGTGGCGCCCGGTACCACCGAGTCGAACTCGATCGAGTACATCCGCGAAACCGGCTTCACCAACAATGCGCGCACGGTTGCGGAAAACACGGCCAAGCCGTATTCCGATCTGACCTTCGCACTGGCCACTGCCAATGTGCGCACCATCGCGCATCTGTTCAAGGCCAGCCGCCAGATGCTCGACGACGCCAAGGCACTGCAGAGCTATATCGACGGCCGCGCCCGCTACGGCCTGACGATGGCCGAGGAAGCCCAGCTGCTGTACGGCAGCGGTACCGGCGCCAACCTGCAAGGGCTCATGACCGTCGCTCAGTTGTACGCCGCGCCCACTGGTGTGACCGTGGTCGGCGAGCAACGAATCGACCGCCTGCGCTTGGCGCTGCTGCAGGCCGAGCTGGCCGAGTTCCCATCGGACGGCATCGTGCTCAACCCCATCGACTGGGCGGCGATCGAGCTGACCAAGGACGGTGAGGGCCGCTACATCATCGGCCAGCCGCAGGACGGCACCACGCCGCGCCTGTGGAACCGTCCCGTCGTCTCCACCCAGGCCATGACTCAGGACGACTTCTTGGTCGGCGCTTTCAAGCTAGGCGCGCAGATCTACGACCGCATGGAAATCGAGGTGCTGATCTCGACCGAGAACGACAAGGACTTCGAAAACAACATGGCGACCATCCGTGCTGAAGAGCGCCTGGCCTTCGCGATCTACCGCGAGGAAGCGTTCGTTACCGGTCCGCTGACCGGCAGCGGTTCGTAAGCCATCCACTTCAAAGGCGCCAGTAATGGCGCCGTACAGGAGCGATCTCATGGCTAATACCAAGAAGCAGGACAAGCCAAACCCAGTACCGGCGCAGGCTGTAGCAGCCCCGGCTGACCTATCATTGAACTCGGTGCCCAGCGAGAGCGACACAAGCGGTGCAGATGCGGCCGCAGGCGGTGTGGCAGTCACCGTGCCCGGCGCTGAGCCAGTCGCCAACACGGTGCAAGAAGCGAGTAGCCCAGCGTCCGAAGATGCTGCAGGTGCTGGCGCCTCGCTGAATCAGCCGGGCCAGGCTGACGACGCGCTGCATGGCGCTACCGATGCGGCAGGGCTGGAAGAATCCACCTCGAGCGCCTCGGTCGAGTTGAACCCGGCCACGGTCGTGGTTTACCCGCTGCGCTCGTTCATGGACGAGGGCGAGCTGCGCCGGCGCCATGGTCCGGGCTACCTAGTACCGCGGCGTCATGCCGAAGAGCTTGAACTCCGCAAGCTGGTATCGCGCACTCCGCTGGAGAAGTGAACCATGTCAGTGATCAGCATGGCGCTGGCCCGCGCCCACCTGCGTGATCCGGACGATGACGACGATTATCTGCAGCTGCTGATCGACTCGGCCGAGCTCTCGGCAATGAACTACCTCAACCGCCAGGTTTACGTCGATGCGCAATCGATGGCAGAGGCGATACTGGCAGGCCTGGCCGGGGATAAGCCTATGCTCAGCAACGCGCCGGTCAAGGCGGCGTGCCTTCTGATCCTGGGGCACCTCTACGCCAACCGGGAAGACGTAGTGACGGGGACCATCGCCACTGAACTGCCTCGAGGCTCGCAGGCCTTGCTGACCCCGTACCGGGTGGGGTGGGGCATATGAGGGCCGGGCCGCTTCGCCATTTATTCGAAGTCACTTTCCGTCACGAGGAGCGCACCAAGTCCGGTGGGGCTGTCGTCACCTGGCTCCCAGCAGCTCGTCCAAAGATGTGGGGTGAAGTGCGCAAACCCTCTGGCCGGATCATCGCTGTAGCTGAAAAGCTCAAAGCGATAGTTACAGCCGAGATCATCAGCAGGCCTCGAGCTGACATGGTGGCAGGCGTGGGGCTCACCCGCCGCGGCGTCACCTATCAGGTCGAGGCTGTATTGCCAGACAACGAAAACACGCTGATGAGACTTCTTTGCTCATCGGTACCAAATCCATGAGGTGAACCATGAAAATTCAAGCATTGGGCCCGCTGACCGGTGCATCCGGCGAGCGCGAAAAGGGCGATATCTTCGAAGTGAAGAAGGAATACGGCGAAGGCCTGATCGCGCGCGGCTACGCGGTCGAGGTCAAGGAGGAGGCGGTTCCGGATAAAACCGCCAAGGCCCAGGCCAAGGAGTAGGCCATGGCCCGCCGCTCGAAGATGCGCGGCGATATACGCCTCAGGCGAACGTTGCGCAACATCCAAAAGACCATGGACAACGAACTGGCCCCGGCCATGCGCCATGCCGCCGAGCGGGTGCTGGCCACGCAGCAACAGCTGATGCCCAAGGATACGGGCGCTGCCGCTGCCGCACTGAAGATCTACGTCGCTCCCAGCGGCCTTGATGCGCAGATCGGGATTAGGGGCAAGCGCGACAACCGCAAGTTCTTCTATCTGCGCTTCATCGAGTACGGCACCAAGGGCTACATCGGCGGCAAGCGAGCCGGGAACCGCAACCGGCGGGCGACCAACAAGAGCGACGGCAAGCATTTCTTCGGCAAGTACCCGGACATTCCGGCCAGGCCGGCGCATCCGTGGCTTCGGCCCTCCATCGACGTGAACCGAGAGTACGTAATGGCTGACATCGAAACAGCCGTGCGCCGCACGCTGCGCAAGGCAAGCCAGGGGGTGAGCGATGGCTGACCCCTCGGTATCGCTGCAAGAGGCCATTTTTGCCAGGCTCCATGCCGAGGTGAGCTGCCCGGTCTATGACGGTGCCCCCATGGACGCCGACATGCCCTATGTGTCGATCGACCGCGAGGTTTCAGTCAACGTCAGCCCGATATCGGGCCGTAAGCGCCAGCAGCGCTTGCTGTACTTGTCGGTCTGGTCTGACACGGTTGGCCAGGCGGAGGTGAAGCGCATCAACGGGGAAGTCATTGCCGCCCTGGACGAGCGCCCGCTGCCGCTGAGCGTCGGCAGGGCAGTCTCTGTGCGCGTTATCCGGTCGGACGCCCAGCGTGACGCCGACGGCGTTACCTACCAAGGATCGATCACAGTCCGCGTCATTACCACCCACTGATCCACCTACCGGCCGCACCGCGGCTTTATCCAATGTGCCTTTGGAGGAACCCCCATGGCCGATGACAACCTGAACACCGCTGCCGGCTGCCGCTTCTGGCTTGGCGGCAAAACTGGCGCTGACACCCAGACCCAATACGAAGCCGACACCTATGTCGAGGTGGGCGAAATCGAGGACCTGGGCGAGTTCGGCGACACATTCAGCAGCGTGACTTTCACGTCGCTGAAGAACGGCCGCGTGCGTAAGTACAAGGGCACCGCTGATGCTGGTGACCTGACGCTGACCGTGGGACTGGACAACGGCGATGCCGGCCAGAAGGCAGTGAAGGTCGCTCACAAGGACCGTAGCAAGGGCGACTACAACATCAAGATCACCCTCAACGATGGTGATCCCACCGCCACCCCAGTGGTCAGGTCGACCACCTTCTACATGCGCGGCAAGGTGATGAACAACACCGTTGCACCAGGTGCCGCCGACAACGTCGTGCGCCGCAACATCACCATCGGCATCAACTCGGACATCCTCGAGCTGCTGCCTGCCGCTGCAGCATGATAGGAGGCTTCTGTGAGCAAAACTCTGCACGGCACCGTGACCGTCAAACTGGGCAATGAAGAAGTCACTCTAAAGCCCACCCTAAAGGCGGTCCGTGCTATCGAGAGTCGCTTCGGCGGCCTGCGCGGGGCATCCTCAGCTCTGCACGCAATAGGTGTGGATGTGGTCGCCTTCATCATTGCCGTCGGCGCTGGGCTTGAGGGAAAGGCTGCCGAAGCGCTGCCTGAAAAGGTCTGGCAGGAGGGCGTGGCTGAACTCACACCTCCAGTCACCAAGTATCTCGGTGCGCTCTATAATCCGCGAGGCGGTGACCCGGGAAACGATCAAGCCGGGACGGCGTAAGCGCTGTCGAGGACGGCAGTTACGTTGACCGGCTGTATGGGATAGCTACTGGCTGGCTGGGCTGGGCCCCTGATTTGGCTTGGTCCACGCCGCTCCCTGAGCTGTTCATGGCCATGGATGCCAAAGTTGAGTGGGTGCAGATGACCAACCCGTTCGGCAGCGCGAAGAAGCAGACCGCGAAGGAGAAACCAAGCGCTTCAAGCGTGGCGGACAAGCTGAGGGCGGCACTGACAGGAAGACGCGCCAATTAGCATTTTGTTAGTCTTCCTCCTCCAGTGGGAGGGATTGACGAATGCAGAAAATGATAGTGATGCTTCCTGCTTTTTTGTTGTTGGCAGCATGCGGGCAATCGGATGCAAAAAAGGCAGAGAGTGCAGCTGCTATGGCTGAGATAAGGAACCAGCGCGTCGCTCGAGAGTTTGTGAGCGGAGTTTTAAAGGATCCAGGCAGCGCCGAATTTCGTAATCAGCACGGGCTTTGCGGCGAAGTGAATTCTAAAAACTCGTTTGGGGGCTATGTTGGTTATCGGAGGTTTATCGCAGCGACCAAGGAAATGGTAGTTTTCGAAAATGATGGCCGCATGAACCCCGGAGATTTTGAGAAAGCCTGGTCAGCGCACTGTCGTTAGTTTCCCGTTTTATACCACCCGCTTCGGCGGGTTTTTTATTGCCCGGAGAAAAGCATGGCTGATCAACAAGTTCAGGGGATGCTGGTTCAGATCGAAGCGACGACTGCCCAGTTGCGACGTGAATTGGCGAGCGCCGATCAGCTGGTTTCGAAGTCCAGCCAAGCTATTGATCGTAGCCTTGCAAAGGTTGACTCCGCCTTTGATCGGGCAGGCGCGGCGGCTCAAGGTGCAGGAACCCTCATGCGCGGTGCCTTTGCGGCGATAGCGGGCGCCGGTCTCATCGGTGGAATCATCAAGCAGGTTGATGCTTATGGCCAGATGTCAGACCGGATGAGGGCGGCTACTGGAAGCGCTGCAGAATACCAGATGGTGCAAGAGCACCTGATGCAAACTGCCCAGGAAACATACCGGCCGATGGCCGAGGCTCAAGAGCTGTACATCCGGACGGCCGATGTGATGCGTACTCTGGGCTTCAGCACTCAGCAGACGCTGGATATTACTGATAGCTTCAGTTTCCTGCTTGTAACCAACGCAGCTTCGGCGGACAAAGCAAGCTCAGCGCTGGATGCCTACTCAAAGGCGCTAGCAACAGGAAAAGTTGATGCGGATGGCTGGATATCTATCCAAACGGCGATGCCGACAGTGGTCGACGCGATCGCTAAGGCGACCGGCAAAAGTACCGACCAGGTACGCACCCTGGGTACCGAGGGGAAACTCGCTCTTGATGACATCAACAATGGTTTGCTGAAAACCGTTGAGGTAAATCGCAAAGCCGCGGCAGACATGTCGACGAGCGTTCAGGATGCCCTGAACAATATCATCAATGCCACCGGCACTTTCCTCGGAAAGCTTGAGGGGCAAACGGGTGCTGTCGCTGGGCTATCCAAGTTTCTAGTGGCGCTGGCGGATAACGTTGACCTTGTGGCCGTGGCTATGGCCGGAGCCGGCGTGGCAGCTCTGACCACTTATGCGACTAAGGGTTACGCAGCTGTCGCGGCATTGCGCGCGCAGCACGCCGCTTCACTTCAAGCCGCCAAATCGGCTTTTGTAGCTGCAGATGCTCAAAGGGTTTTCGCCCAAGCTCAGCTTCAAGAGGCTCAGGCTTCAGTGGCTGCGGCTAGCGGATTACAGCGACTTGCGCTAGTACAAAGCCAGCTCATTCCGAGGCAAGCCGCGCTTGCTGCCTCGACCGAAGCGTTGACCATTGCTCAAACTAACCTGACCCGCGCGACTACCACGGGAGGCCTGCTGGCTGCGCTAGGTGGGCCAATGGGATTGGCGCTGTTCGCCGGCACCGCTGCGGCCAGCCTATTGCTGTTGCGAGACAACGCCGACCAGGCCGGCGTCAGCCTCGACGACCTGCATAAACCAGTTTCGCAGCTGCGCGAGGAGTTCGCCAAGCTCAGCAAGGACCAGCGTGAAGCGTCGCTGATTAAGTGGCAGCAGGAGCAGATCACTTCGACTGACAAGGTCAAAGACGCTTATGGCGATTTGGCGCAGTCGATCCGCGCTGCCACCGTTACCGCACCTGTTCGCGATTCAGGCGGGCAGTACAACAGGCAATTGGCCGATTACCAGTCGGTCATTGACCGATTGAATGAGGCGCGTACCAGCGGAGAGGGACTGTCGCCCATCCTTCAGGAAGTCGGCAAGCGTTTGCAACTCCCAGCGGGAACTGTCCAGCAATGGATCACTCAGGCCGGCGCCGTCAGTGATGCTGATCAGCGATCGGCAATGATCGCCAATACGCTGCGTGTACTCACCGGCGTTACCGAGCAGAACACCGCCTCAACCCACGAAAACAACGCCGCCAAGGCGGGTATGAGCACCGCCGGGCAGACATACCTTGAAACGCTGCAAAAGCAGCTCGCAGGCCTCCAGGACAATGGCGATGCGATCAAGATCGTAAACCGGTACCTTGGCGAACATACCGATCTTACTGAAGCTGACCGTCAGGCAGCCATTTCTGTCGCGAACGCCATAGAAGCACAGAAAAAGGCGAATCAAGGCGCCAAGCAAGTTACAAAGGAAGCAACCTCAGCACAGACGAAGCTGAATCAGCAGCTCAAAGAGGCGGAAACGGCTTTCCAACAGTTGAAGAAGGTCTACGACCCCGTCGGGGCGGCAGCCGATGAATTCAAGAAACAGACCCAGGCACTCGACCTGCTTTTGTCAAAGAAAAAGATCACTACCGGCGAGTATGGCAAAGCGCTTGGTGCTCTGGCCGAGCAGTTCAATAATACCGTACGTGCCTCTACCAGCCTGTCCCAGGCGATGAAGTATCAAGCAGATCTTGAGCGTCAGATTGCATTGGCTAGCCAGCAGGGGGATGCCGCTGCAGCTGCGATCGGTATGGGCGATAAGCGCGCAGGTCGGGCTCAGTCCAGGCTGGCGCTCGAGCAGGAGAACAACAGCAAAATTCTTTCATTGCGCGATGAGCTTGCCACGGCCTCGAGTGAGAAACAGCGGCAGGAGCTCGAGAAGCAAATTGAACTGAGACGGGAGTACGGCGCGAAGCTAGTCCAAATCCAGGAGGAGACGTTTACCAAGATCGACGCTGCCCAGTCGGACTGGGGGAACGGAGCAGCCGCGGCTTTCGAGAACTACCTCGACAGCGCCGCCGATGTCGCTGGCCAGACTCAGGATCTGTTTACCAATGCGTTCGGCAACCTGGAAGATGGCATTGTGCAGTTCATCAAGACTGGCAAGGCGTCGTTCAAGGACTTCGCGGACGCGATCATCGAAGACTTGATCCGAATCCAGGTGCGCCAAGCTGCTGCAGGCTTTTTGAGCAACGCATTTGGCTTTATGAGCGGGGGCACCCAAGCCTTAGGGCAGGGCACGATGAGTGGATACAGCCAGGGTTCATTTGTGGCCAATGCGAAGGGCGGGGTGTATGACTCGCCAAGCCTGTCTGCTTTCTCCGGCGGCGTGTACGACAGCCCGCAAATGTTCGCCTTCGCCAAGGGCGCGGGAGTTTTCGCAGAGGCCGGGCCAGAAGCAATTTTGCCCCTGCACCGGGGCCCGGACGGTTCGCTTGGTGTAATGGCCGCAGGCGCTGGTGGAGACACGGGCGCACCATCGATCACCTTTGGGGGCATCACTCAACACATCCGGGTTGGGGGGCAAGCAGACGCCGCCACGCTCGCCGACGTTCGGCGCGCAGCCGAGCAGGGTGCACGGGATGGCTACGACCTGATGCTGCGTGACTTCAAAACGAACGGCGCCGGCCGGCAGATGCTGCGCCGAACCTAACAACCCATGCCAGCTCTGGCAGGCACTTTCGGAGTTATCCAATGGCGGAGGAATGGCCCGAGGACCTTGAGCCCACTGAGGTCACCTGGGGCGTTGTTTACAACAACCGGGCTTTCACCTCTTCACTCAACAATGCCCAGCAAATCGCCTCGCACCCTGGCGCCTACTGGGTCTGCACCCTGACATTTGGTGTGCTTTATGAAGAAGATGAACGAGAGCTGACATCGCTCCTAGGCCGTCTGCAGGGGATGTTCGGAACCGTCAACGTACCTTCGATCACCAGGGTAAGGACTGACGACATAGGATCGCCAGTTGTGGCGGCTGCTGTTGCGCAATCCACCAGCTTGCAGTTACGCAACATGCGGCCAGGCATCAGGGTTTTCAGCCGAGGCGATCACATCACCATCCTGGGCGAGATGTTTGAGGTGGTGGAGCACGCTGCTACAGATGGCAGCGGTTCTGCAGTGATTCGCGTCAACAAGCGAGTGCGCAGAGGTTTCGCACCCGGCAGCCCGGTTGAGTATCGAAACCCCTACTGCGAGATGAGGAGAGCGGACGACACCAATCAATGGACTGTTCAGCCGGTGATATCGAATGGCAGCTACCAGTTTCGAGAGGCTTTCTGATGCCCACATCATTTCCATTCAGTCAGAGCGTGGTGGACATCATCGCATCTGGACGATTCATGACCGTTTATGCCTGCCAACTCGACTTCGCTGATGGACCTGTATATGCCCATACCGGCACTGGTGAGTTGGTGATCGACGGGATTACGTATCTCGGTGTTGGTCAATTTGGTCAGGTAGGCCAATCACAAGAGAGCGACAACTCAGGCTCACCTATGGCTGTTGACCTAACGCTCAACGGCCTGGATGCCTACATCATCAGCGAAACAAACATTCGGGGCTGTCGCGGACGTTCTGGAAAACTGTTGTTCGTCGTTTTCGACGAAGACGGCAACTACGCCGTCGACATACTTTTCTCAGGGCGTATGGACGCAGCCACCTTCTCGTATGCGGGTAACGGCGAGGACGGCAACAAAATCACTGTGCCGATCGTGGACCGCATGGCCGAATGGAGCCGTACCGGTACCGAGCGCTTCACTGACGAGAATCATCGTGCACGCCACCAGGGAGACCGGTTTTTCTACGCCGTCGCCCAACTGTCCGAGTGGCCCATCTACTGGGGGTCGAGCAAGGACGCCCCGACCTTTGCCTATGAGAAATAGCTATGCGCCACAGAGATTGGACGATACGTCTCAGTGAAGTGATCAAGGCCGCCAGAGAGCGGCCTTTTTCATGGGGCGAGTTTGACTGCTGCCTGTTTGCAGCGGATTGCGCTGTTGCGGTGTGCGGAACCGACCCCGCTCAAGCATACCGGGGCACCTACAAGACTGAAGCCGGTGCAAAGCGGGCTTTACGGAAGACTCACGGTAGCCTGGAGGCGGCCTGGGATGCGTGTTTTGTCCGGGTATCCCCTGCGTTCATCCAGCGCGGAGACATCGCGATGTATGAGGCGCCAGGTGGCAAGTCCATGGCGGTTTTCTGGGCGAACGAATTTTGGGCGACGACCGAAGATGGCGTGCACCGCGTGGTGTGTGAGCCGACAGCTGTGTGGAGGGTGGAATAGATGAGCGGTGGCGTAAAAAAACTTGCTCAGGTTGTTGTCGGCGCCGTCATTGGCTTCGTTCAGGGTGGACCCGTAGGTGCGGTGATCGGTGCGGGCCTAGCATTCTACGCAGCTGAGCAACAGGAAAAGCTCAACACGAAGTCGCCGCTGCGCGACAACGAACCGTCTGCTCAAACCGTTCGTTCTTCCAAGGCGCCTGTTCGGTTCATCCTCGGGCGCGTCAGCACTGGCGGGGTCCTGGTCTGGGCCCAGGAGGAGCGCGGGGCGCAAACGACCGGCGAATGGCTGCACCTAGTATATGTGCTCTGTGAAGGCGCCATTGATGAGCTGGAGTACATCTACCTCGGTGAAGAGCTCATCGGGAGCTATGGTGCAGATGCCTCGTATGAGCTGGTCGTCAATCCGACCCAGGTGAACACTTTTCTCAAGGAAAACTGTCCTGATTGGAAAGACACACAAATCGGCCGCGGGCTGTCGTACGTACGGATCTCCCTGCGTTACAGCGCAGAAAAATTCCCATCCGGCATTCCCGATGCGCGCTTTGTCGTGCGCGGGCGAAATGACATTTTTGACCCCCGTACGGGCAGATCCGGCTGGACCGAGAACACGGCTTTGCACCTGCTGTGGTTCCTTCGCACGCGATGCGGGGTGCCTGATGATGAGATCGTGTTTGAGACATTCGCGAGCGGTGCCAACGTCTGTAATGAGTCAGTGCAAAACCCGGACGGAAGCTCAAGCCCTCGGTACCGTAGCGGCTGCGTGATCGGCGCCGATGAACAGCGCACCAACGTATTGCAGAAGCTCGAGGCAGCCTGTGCGGGCAAGCTGATCAGAGTCGGGGGTCGCTGGATGTTTCAGGCAGGTGCCTATTACGGGCCGTATGACTTCGAGATCACCGAAGACATGGTGATTGGCACCATCACCGGCAACACTGAAGCGACCAATGACGCCGCCATCAACACGATCCGCGGCACGTTCATTGATCCTCTGCAGTCCTGGACCGAGACCGACTATCCCGAAGTCTCTGTTGCTCAATGGGTTGAGGAAGACGGGGGCGAGGCAGCAGAAACGCTGTCATTCTCCTACGTCAGCGACCCATACCAGGCCCAGCGTCTGGCAAACATCGAGCTCCGTCGGCGTCGGTCGGGTGGCGCGCTGAATATCCCGCTCAACTTGGCTGGCTACAACTGCCGGCCTGGTCGGGCTGTGCGCGTTAACTTGCCATCGCTGAACATCCTCGGCGAGTTCATGGTTACCAACTGGTCCATGGGTACCAGCGAGGGCTGTACGGCGTCGGTGCAGGCCTATGAGGCTGCCATCTTTGATGACGCCGTTGGCAAACCCTACAACCCTATCGGCTTTATCAAGCTGCCCGCTGGCGGTCTGGGGAGCCCAACGAATCTCCGCTGGGATGTAGAGGACGCAGCAGAGATAAGTCAGGGCGTGTTGAGCTGGGATCGGCCTGCAGGGATCGTTTCGGGCTTCGCTGTAACTGTGCGACAAGCGGGCGCCGCGGTGCAGGCGCTGCAAGTGCCGGAGACCACGACTCGGATGCCGATCTCTGGCCTGACATCCGGCAGCTATACCATGGGCGTCGCTGCTTTGGGCCCGCTCGCACGCTCAGGCGAAGCGACCATCACGGTTGATGTGAATGGCCCGCCAATGCCTGAAACCTGCGCTGTTCAGGCGACGATCGATACGATCACTCTTATCCCCGGCAATACGCTGCACGGCCTCAACGGCGGCACCTATGAATATTTCTGGTCTCCAGATCCAGCCGCCACGCAGGGCGAGTTCCTCGGTCGAGGGCTGAGCATCACCCACACCGGCCTGTCGTTCGCCAAGAGTTATGCCTACTTCGTCCGCTCCAAGAATGCCTACGGAGTGAGCGCCTTCCTCAAGGTTGTCGCAGCGACCTCTATGGATGTTGGAGCCATCCTGGAAGGCATCAAGGGCAAGATCACCGAGAGCGAGCTGGGCAAGGAGCTCACCAGCAAGATCGAAAAGATTACGCTCATCGATGGCAACGGCCCGGGCTCGGTGAACGAGCGGATCGGCACCGCCAAGACGGAGCTGGCCAAGCAGATCAGCGACGTGAACAACGCCCTTGGCACTGTGAAGGGCAATCTCGAGCAGCAAATCACCGCCGTGAGCGCGGACGTTTCGGCTGCCAAGACCGAGCTGCAGCAGCAGATCGCCAACGTCTCGGCCCTGGCCGGCTCTCTGCCATACCGCAAGGACAAGGCCTACAGCGTCGGCCAAAGCGCCCTAGGCAGCGATGGCAAGTTGTACCAGGCCCTGATAGCGGTACCGCTGAACACGCCACCGCCGAACGCCACCTACTGGACCGATGTTGGCCAGGCGGTGGTGACTGCCAACGGCATGGCTGCGCGCGTCTCGAAGGTCGAAACCGATGTGTCGACGCTTGATGGCAAGGTGACCGCCCAGGCGTCTCAGATCAGCGGGCTGCAATCGAGCCTGACCACCACAAACGGCAACGTCTCGGCTGCTCAGCAGGCTGCCCAGGATGCGGCCACGCTGGCGGGCGGGAAGGGCAAAGTCATCATTCAATCGGCAGCGCCTGCTGTCGCGGATCGTTTGGCGCAGAACCTCTGGATCGACACCACCAGCAATGCCAACACCCCCAAACGCTGGAACGGCTCGGCTTGGGTTGCGGTGACGGACAAGGTGGCCACCGATGCAGCAGCTGCTGCTCAGTCGGCGCTCAGCCAAGTGGCGCTGAAGGCCGACGCAAGCGTGGTAAGCAGCCTGAGCACCCGGGTTAGCGAGGCTGAGGGCAAGCTCACGTCGCAAGCCACCAAGCTGGATGGCATGCAGACCAGCATCGACGGCAAGGCCAGTTCGCAGGCGCTGCAGCAGGTCACAAGCCGCGTGACGGCGACTGAAGACAAAGACAAGGCCCAAGATCTGCTCATCAGCTCGCAAAGCCAGGCACTCACTTCGCTGACCGACAGCGTGAGCAAGAAGGCTGAGGCCTCGACGGTTCAGGCCCTAGGCAACGACGTAAAGTCGCAAGGAAACATTCTGTCGGCCCAAGGTTCGTCTTTGACCAAGATCGAAGCTTCCATCCCTGGTCTGGCGGGCGAGAACCTTCTTTACAACCCGTCTTTTGAACGCAAGGCACCTGGTGATACAGGGCTTGCCGATGGGTGGTTGCAGACCGGCGCTGGCGGCACGACACGAATAGCTACGCTGGTGCCCTCACAGTTGGCCCCAGCAGAGTTCGCGCAGCGTCTGGATGCTACTGGTCTAGGCGCTGGCGTATGGATCCGCTTGCAGACGATCGATGCGAAACGGGCCTCTGTTTCGGCCGGACAAGCCCTGACCTTCTCGGTCTACATGCGGGCCACACCTGGGCTCATTCTGCGAGCCGAGCTCTACTTCAGGAGGCCTGACGGAACCCCATCCGCTGGCGGCGCTGGAGTTGCAGGGCTGAGTATCACCGCAACCGGATCGTTCCAGCGGGTGACCGTCTCGGGCATTACTCCGGACGATGCATCGATCTGCGCTGTTTATCCGGTGGCTTTCGGTACGGCAGCGGTGACATCTGGGTTCTTTGAGGCCGATCGCGCACAACTCGAAGCTGGCGAGGTTGCTACGGGTTGGCGCGACAGTGGCCAAGTCAACGCGGCAGATGCGGTGGCGAATGCGAGCGCCACGACGCTACTGGCCGGCAGGATCACCAAGAATGAAGAGGGAATCAAATCCACCAGTGAGCTGGCCACGCAGCTGGGCAACAGTCTAGTCACCACAAACGGTAACGTCGATAAAGCCCAAGGCGCTGCCCAGGCCGCGAATGATCTGGCCGGCGGCAAGGGCAAGGTCATCGTTCAGAGCCCAGCTCCAGCGACAGCAGATCGCCTGGCGCAGAACCTGTGGATCGATACCACTGGCAATGCGAACACACCAAAGCGATGGACAGGCACCACCTGGGCAGCTGTCACTGACAAAGTGGCGAGCGATGCAGCGGCAGCTGCGCAGTCGGCACTTGGTCAGGTAGCTATGAAAGCTGACTCGTCTGCGCTGCAAACCTTGGGTTCAACTGTCTCTCAGCAGGGGCAACAAATCCAGGCAGACGGTCAAGCCATCACACGCATTGATGCGTCGTTGAACCAGGTCAAGAGCGACACGGCGAGCAATGCCTCGGCAACCTCGGCGCTCACAGGGCGGGTTGGTGCCACCGAAGCAGGATTGACCAGTGTATCTGGCCAGCTCACTGAGGTGAGCAACAGCATCGGTACCGCCGGAGGGGAGAATCTGCTCTACAACCCCTCTTTCGAAAAAAGGGCTCAGGGCAACGCCAATCTTGCCGATGGCTGGACTTATACCGGCGCTGGTGGGACTACAAGGACCCCGTCGCTAGTGTCTTCGCAGCTTGCTCCTGCAGAACTGGCGCAGCGATTGGACGTGACAGGACTTGGACGGAATATATGGGTAAGGCTGCAACCTGTCGATGCGAAAAGGATATCGGTTTCGGCAGGGCAAACGCTGACGTTTTCCGTCTACATGCGTGGTACAGCAGGTCTGATCATACGTGCTGAGCTTTACTTCAGGAAGGCGGACGGCTCCCCCGTAAATGGGACCTTCGGGGCTAGTCTCACAGCAGGCAATGCATTCCAACGGGTGGAGGTCACAGCCGCCGTTCCTGCTGATGCAGTGTATTGCGAAGTCTATCCTGTGGCGTTTGGCATCGACTCTATTTCCACTGGCTTTTTCGAAGCTGATCGCGCCCAACTCGAGCAGTCACCGCGCGCGACAGGATGGCGTGATAATGGACAGGTGGTGATCGCTGAGCAGAGCGCCACGTCATCGGCGGTAGATTCGCTCAACTCTGCGGTGAGTCAGCAGGCCGGTAAGATCGAAAGCGCGACCAGTCGTACCACTGCGCTGGAGAATACCGTCAACAGCTCCTCTAGCGGACTGGCGACCAAGGCCAGCACGGCGGCGATGAACACGCTTTCGGGCCGGATCACGGCAACAGAAACAGGCCTCACGTCAGCCGGTAACAGCCTTAACCGGTTGAGTAGCCAGATTGGATCGATTGGCGGCACTGGGAGCAACCTGATTCCGGCGGAGTTCGCTACGTTCACCGCGTCTCCACCTTCGATGCACATGGCATCAACCTTGACGCTGTCCAGCGTGCAGGATGCAGCTGCGTACTCGGGTTATTTGCTCAAGGCCGACTCCGCGTCCGGCCCGGCTTGGTTGTATCTGGCCGCTAGCGCCGGTGATTACAACCTGCGCTTGGTCGCTGGGCGACAATACATTTTCTCGGTTTGGTCCAAGGGCAGCGCTGCTCATAGCGTAGGGGTTCGCTTGCGGTACCAGAACAGCGCCGGGGGGGCGGTTGAGGTAGGACTCTCAAGCGTAGATGTAGGCACCAGTCTCGGCCGCGTGAGTACGGTGATCACCATTCCTAGCGGCGTGGTGGGACCTGCCAGCATTGTGCTGTATACCCAGGCAGGCTCTGCAGCGGGAACCACATGGTTCGACGGCTTCATGCTCGAGGAAAAGATAGGTGAGGCCATAACCCCATCCGCTTTCACTCCTGGCACCTCAACGCGCCAGGCTGCTGGTCAAGCGCTTGCGGTATCTGCGCTGGATACCAAAGTCACGCAGCAGGGTGCCAAGATCGAGTCGGAGGCCAAGCGCACGGACGGGCTGTATACGTCAGTGGGCAACGCCAATGCTGCGATTCAGGATGAAGCCACCACGCGCACGAATGCCGACTCGGCGCTGAGCACGCGCATCACCACCGCTCAGGCAAAAGCTGATGATGCTCTCGCAGCAGCCCAGAGTGAGGTCACGGCGCGAGCCGATGCCGACACCGCCTTGGGCAAGCGCGTTGACACTGTTCAGAGCAACCTGGGTAGCACCAACGCGTCAGTGCAGCAGATCAGCACGGCGCAAACCAGTTTGAACAACAAGGTCAACGCCTCGTACTCGGTGCGGCTCCAGGTAACAGCTGGTGGGCAATATGTGGCTGCAGGGTTTGGCTTGGGGGCGGATAACAGCAGTGGAGTGCTGCAGTCGGTCTTCGCTGTGATGGCGGATCGGTTCGCCGTGCTCAATCCGAGCGGTAATGGATTTGTAAGTCCATTTGCCATTCAGAATGGGCAGGTGTTCTTGAACGAAGCCTTTATCTCAATCGCGACGATTCAGAGGGCAATTGTAGGTAATTCCATAAACTCGTCGGAGCTTGCAAATAATGGAGTTCCAATTATGCGCATGGACTTCGCTAGTGGGACGATAATCATGCAGAACAAAGCGGCGTCAGCCTATACGGTGTTCAACCGCAGCGGAATCGATATGGTTATCAACGGTGTTCGGCGCATTCGTATGGGTGAGTGGTAATGGCAACTGGTCTCGAGGTTTACGGCGCAGACGGTCGACTGCTCGTCAACATGACGATGTCGATCAGTCAGCACCAAGGGGATATTGTCACCAATGCAGCGGGCGGGGCGATAACCCTGCCCGGTATTCCGGCGGGCAAGCGGCGGTTCTATATCGTCGTGCCGCTGGTCGATACGCAGCAATGGAAGGGCAAGAAACCGGGCGTGACAATCTCGGGCAATACGCTGTCCTGGCAATACCAGCACTCAACTTGGTTTGGTCAGTTCAGCGCCAATTGCAGAATCTACTACGGCTACTATTAGGAGGTGAAATGCCTGTTGGATTCCAGGCTTTCAAAGAAGACGGCACGCTCCTTTTTGATATCGATCGAATATCCTACGGCCTGTTAAAGAGTGGATATTTGGACTTGGTGGATAGATGGGGGCGTTATACTTTGCGGTCTCTCAACCTGCCGCCAAATGAAGAAGGTAGTTATTCATACACGCGCTTAATCGATCCCATATGCGGGATCACCGTGACCGGTGCTGTCTCGCCGATCGTTTTCCTTGTCGGCGATGGCAAGCCCTGTGGTGAATCGGTCAGCGGCAATGTCCGAACGCTGTACTTCAAAGGCTGCAGACCGAACACCAAAGCCTATATCTTCGACCTGATGCGCGACGTCGGCGAGAGGACGGGCATGGAGTGCTATGACGCGGCTGGCCGGATCAGTTTTACAACTGGAATGCCGCCGCTAAACATCATCGCGGCTGTGGACCCTCCACCAATCAACGCTCCGGCTTATCCCGGTTCAGACCTGCGATTTACTCCCTATTCAGGCGGGGGTAACGAAACGTCAGGTAAGGAATGGGCAAGCACTGACTACCCGCAGCCCAAAGGAGCTGTGTTTGTTCCAGTAGCGTCTGGTGAGCTTGCAGCCTATCTGACGTTCTCCAGGATTTGCATGTTGGCTGAAGGTTACACGCTAGGAGAAGGCGCAAGCGTGAGCGCGAATGAAGGGTGTGGTGGCGCCTCTGGTGGCGTCAGATTCTTCTTCAGCCCTGCCGTTGCAACTATCTCTCAACACAGCGGTGCACGAGACACAACTTGGTCAGATATTCCGACTGACCGCCAACCTCAAGCGCTCGTTATTCGAGCGAGCGACTACCCATTCCCATTTAGATAACCAAAGAGGAAATACCCATGCCCTATGTAGCTATCAACCTGGCCAACGACTATGACGCGGCCAACAAAACCCGCTATGCCACCCAAGAAGAAGCCGACGCCCGCGCTCGCGAGATCCTGAACCAGTTCCCGACCGCGCAGGTTTGTGTGGCCCAGGTGCTGAAGGACTACAGCGCCAAGGTCTCGATCACTGCGAAGGAACCCGCAGCAGCGCCGGAGCCGGAAACCCCGGCCGCTTAGTCGAGCTAGTTCAATTCCACCCTGCCCAGCGTGGAATTTTTGCTTGGGCGCTCCTTCACGAAGCGCCTCATGCGCGAGTGGCGATGCCTCTCATTTCCTGCCGATTTGAAACTTCAGCTTATCGGTTGGCCACCAGTTGAAAGACGGAGGTGGCTCATAGCAGCCTGGCTGGTTAGCAGGCGAAGCATCACACCGAACGGTGTATCCCTTCGAGCCTACCTCTGTAATGTCATCGCTGGAGCTGTAGTGAGAGCAGCCCGCCAGCGCGGTGAATATGAGTGATGCAGCAACACGCTTCATAAGAAATTCCTTCCATAGATTGCACCATCGTATCGCTTAGCAGTGGCGGATAGGGACGTAGATCTCAGAGACCACCAGTGATTCAAGAAAGCGAGTCGAGCAGCTTGTTGAGGATGCCTTCCTGATACTGCCGGTTGTAGCAGCCCGGTTGATTCGGAGGAGTGTCATCGCACGCAATCTCATGCTTGTTGGTAGTGCTCCCATAAGTGCTGTTGGAAAAGTGGGAGCAACCAGTAAGCAGGTAGCTGAATAGCGCTAGTGCAAAAAATCCATTTTTCATACCCAGTCTCGCGTAACGGATGATGCAGATTGGACGTTCGTGCAACAAATAAGGCACATCCGGCCCGCCCAGCGCGGGCTTTTTTTCGTCTGGAGAAGACCTATGACCACACCACGCGGTGTCCGCAACAACAACCCAGGGAACATCGACTACAACCCGCGCAACGCCTGGCAAGGGCAGCTGGGCCTGGAAGTAGGCGTGGCTAAGCCGCGCTTCGCCCGCTTCGACCATCCAGAGAACGGCATCCGTGCACTGGGCAAGCTGCTGCTCAATTACCGGGGCAAGGATGGGATGCCCGGCGTTGGCCGGCCTGGTATCGACACCCCGCTGGAATTCATCAACCGCTGGGCGCCGGCGAGCGAGAACGACACCAATGCCTACGCCCAGGTCATCGCCAAGCGCCTGGGCGTCGGCGTTTGCGACTCGATCGACATCTCCAAGCCGCAGATCCTGCGCGAGTTGGTGGTCGGCATCATCGTGCACGAGAACGGCACCAATCTGTATCCGTCGACGCTGATCGATGAGGGCATCAGGCGGGCGCTGGCATGAGCCCGTGGGTAGGCCTGGCGGCTGGCTTGGCCTTGGTGGTCAGCCACTGGGGTGCCTACGAGCACGGCCGGAGCGTCGAGCAGGCGCGGGCCGGCCAGGCCACGGCCCAGCGCGATAGCGGCGCCCGTCTTGCCGAGGTGCTCGGGGAGCGTGGCGCTCGTCAGCAAGAACATCAACGCGCCCAGGCGCAGGAGGAGGCGAGAGCCCATGCATACGAACAACACCAGGCGGCTGATGCTGACGCTGCTGGCGCCGATGCTGCTGGCCAGCGGCTGCGCAACGACGGCGCCAAGTTCGCCGCCGCCGTCAGTTGCCCCGGCACGGATACCGCCGCTGTCGCCCGAGGCCAGGCAGCCACCCGCGCCGCCATGGTGCTCTCCGACCTGCTCGCACGGGCTGATGCTCGAGCGGGAGAACTGGCGAAGGCTTATGACCAAGCCCGAATAGCAGGACAGCTGTGCGAGGCGTCCTATAATGCCCTGACCAAATAAGGGTATTCCAGATGGACAAAGATGAATTTGCCGCTGCCGTTGAGGCAGGCGAGCCACTGATCGAGCAGTCGATGGAGGCTCTCAAACGGTACTGGGAGGCCAGAGACTATGGAGCTCCAGCCGAGGAAGTAGAGCGTCTTCGGCTCCGTTCTGAGTCCCTGGCCCAGGCGGTTTCTGACTACCAGCTTCGCACCGTCTCCAAGCTGATGGGCAACAAACTGCCCCCGCTGCACTAGCGCACCCCGCCTGTCGGCAGTTGCCGGGCCTATTGCAGGTCACTACCATACTGTTCATTCATACAGTATTGAGGCTCCGCCAATGAACACCGCCCTTGACTTCGAAATCGACGACATGCCACAGCTCAGCCTGGACAATCTGATGCAGGTGCGTGCGCCCTGGACCTACCTGGTCAAGATCGAAGGCGAGAGCATGCAGGGTATTGGAATGTATTCCGGCGACCTATTGGTCGTTGATCGAAGCGTCGAGGCCAAGCACGGCGACATTGTGATCGCGGCGGTGAACGGCGAAGCGGTCTGCAAGCGCATGTGCCATGAGCACGGTGTGCTGGTCTTACGGTCGGAGAACCCAAAGTACCCGTCGCGGTACATTATGGAGGGCGACACGTTCGAGGTGTGGGGTGTCGTCCGGTTCAGCGTCCGGGATCACGACCGTGTATCAGGGTAGGGGTAGGATTCGGCAGAACGCCGGAAGAGGGTGGTTAGGCTGTCTAATACTGGCGTGAGGCACCGCGCTTTTACTAGGCGAAACCCGCTGAAAATGAGGATAGGGTATTAGACAGCCATGGTTTGGGCGCCGCAGATTGTGCGGCTTGGGGCGGGGATCTTCCGCTACTGCTGCATTACTGGGGCGTTGAATTCTGATTGTGCGAATGATCAGCCAGAGCCAGTGTCGCTCTCGCCTTACGTTTTTTGCGGGCAACGTACACTGAGTAAATCGCGAAAATCACCATCAAAGCCGTTACCACTGGCACTGCAAACTGCCATTTCACGACGCACACACCGACTACTACTGGCGGTAGGAAAAACCTCGGATTGCTAATCGCGAGAATCAGCCAGAGAATGGCCAGCAGCCATAATGCTAGCTTGTAAACCAGCGATGCGACGCCGAGCGCAAACAAGGCATACCATCCGAAGGGAACGTTGACGACGAGTCTCATGAGGTGGCTCCAAATTTTCCCCAATTGTATCTCAGTTGTGGCTCATTGCCATGAGTGAAAGGCCCTTATCGACTGCCTGGTAAATCGGTTCCAAACTCAAACAGCGACCCGTGCAGTGTGCGGTTTGTAGGCGTGTGGTTTGGTCTATGTTTTGGAATCGATTTTGCGGTACAGGACGCTTGGGATGGGATTTCATTGCACCGTCTTGAAAACCGTTGAGCTAAACCGACGCTTTTGTCCAGGATCTGCTAGACAGCTTGAGGTCGGCTTCACGCGAAAAGCTGCTTTCGACCCACAGCGGACGTTCGACGATGGCAGAGATCGAACCTTAGCTATGGTTGCAGAATGGCAGTATTCGGATGATAGGTGCGAAAAAGTAGACCCTCAATAGAGGGGGCTGAGCCTGGAAGGAGGGCCTTTGGGATACAGGGAGCAGGCATTGCGTTCATTGCAATAGTACTCCACTGGTCTATTTCACAAAGCTCAAGTTTTAACCTTATAATGTAGGCCTACCTTAATTTACTGAATGAGTATGCTATGACGCCTGGAGCCATTTTTACTAATTTGAAGAAAGAGCTGGGGGCCATCAATCCATACATGGCGATTGTAGATTCCGCAGTTAAAATTTTTCTCGAAGCATCAAAACAATCTGCCAATCCGCCTGGTTTTATCTCTGCGCAGGCGAAGTCGCTCGGGTACGGTACGCTCTATCTTGATCAGCTAGAGCTAGAGAAATCAAAACAATTTGTATATCTCTCACATATAGCTTTCATGAACGGCAAAGCCGAAACTGCTTGTGATTACATTAGAAAACAGCCTTTAGTAGCCAAGCCTAATGTCAATGTAGAGGGTGATTTCCTTCGAAAGGCAATTCGGGTTATCCATTCGTCTAGAAAGGGGACAGGCGAGGTGATGAATGACGATGCGGCATTGTCAAGTTTTGTCGATGCCTCTGATGTAGCGGTGATTGATTATTATAGGAAAATGAGAAATATTAATTTTCATGGAGGGAGTTCTGAAGAAATAGTAATATTTAGTGAGGCTTACGCCTCTACAGTTAGGGGGAGGTATAATTGGGTTCCTAGTCCATTTGGAAATTTGAAGGCTCAAGATATGATATTGCTGTCTAAAGTTTGGCAGCGAGTGATACGTGATCTTTGTGAAAGGTCGTTAGATCCCGAGCGGGATGTGCTTCCGTTGGTAGTGAAGCGATATAAGGGGGCAACCGGTGAGAGAATGCTGAACGGCGCCATAAAGCTCCTACGGCAAGAATATCTTCTTGACACCAGTGCCGCGACCGAGCTAGCATCGAGACTAAAGGCTGGTTAGCATAATCGGTTAATGCGCCCTACGGCTGCGCCTAGCGCAGCCTCCCCTCGAATGTTACTTGTGACAGGTAGCATTCGAGGGGTAGATGGAGGTTCGAGCCCTCTGCCAGCCACCATTTTCATTTTGACGCTGTCCTGATTCATTTGGATTGGTCGTCAACTTAGCCTTATACCGCAGGCATTGCTAGTTTTCGGTGTTCTTGGGCAATCCCAGTTCATTTCTGAATATCAACTATTATCAACTTTTAGGTTGAGCCTTAGTCACGCACCGTATTGCCCTCATTCCCTAATGTCTTTTACCGGTCGGTATGAACTGGGTGGGATCATTGGTCAGTTCACGGCCAAAAGTGGACGTTTGGAAGCGCCCGCTACCGGCCAGAAGCGGCCGGTCGAAGCAGCTACACGCGCTGCTCCGCAATGATCAATGCCCTCGGCTCATGCTGTGCGCCCCGTCACAGCCTTAAACGTACTTTCTGCGCCTGTTTTCAAATGCCGGTTTTGTACCTTCCAAGATGTTGACCACAGACAGATTGAGGTGGAGCTCCTCAATTGAGCCGGCGTCGTACTTGATGCGATTGCTGCCGTCGCGTTCCATGGTGCACACAATGACTTGCTCGGCATCACAGGCGACTGCCAGGTTTGCGTTGTGAGTGACCATTACCACTTGGCGATGTTGCTTCGCCCTGTTGATTACCCCTACTAGCAGGTTGTAGACGGTCTCGTTGTCTAGGTTCTCCTCGGGCTGGTCAAGAATAATGGGGATACGTTCCCTATCGACCAGCAAATAGAAAATCAGCAACAGCGCACCACGCTGACCTGGAGATAGACGCTCCAACTCTACGCTGCCGAGCATCAGTCCATAGCTCAAGTCGAAGTAGCTCAGTCCGTATAGGAAGTCATATAGATCCGCGGGAGTCCGGTCTGATCGCAGGATTGAGGAAAGGGTTACGGGGCGTTGGGTGTTGCCGCGAATGTCAAAGTTCAGGGCCGTATCAGCCTCGGCAAGGAAAGCCCGTAGTCCTTTAGGATCGCTAAGGTCGTATTTTGCTACAAGGCTGAGGGCGTACGCTTTCGATTCCTCTACGCCCACAAATGAACCAGAGCTCTGTTTGATGTAGTCGAACAGCCGGGTGGCGAAAGCATCGAAAGAGAAGCGGACAGAGAACTGTACTCCCAGCGCCTCCCGTATGGCGGGCTCGCCATCGATTAGCGACTGAACAGGAGCGAAAAGTTCGCGCAGTACTGCTGCGCGGCGCTGGAGACCCTCCAAGATGGAAACGGAAACTTCTACTCGTTGTGCCTGAAGTACCTGTAGCTCGGTACGGCGAGCAGCAAAGCTCTTAACCTTGAACCAGAGATTTCTGAAGCTGCCGTCCGTCTCTACGGTACCTACAGCTGAAGCCCATTCTTCGTTCCAGCTTCTCAGCAGCGCCAGTTCTTCTTGGTAAGCAAGGAGTGGCCCCTCGAGCTTCTCCTTCTCCATCCGAAGTTCTTTTTCCCTTTCAGCAAGCTGGGCTGTGTGGGACGTTGGGAGGTCGAGATTAAGCAAAGCTTCCTGGTCAACAATCTCACCCGCGGTGGCGGTTGTGAGGTCTTGTAGTGGCTTCAGATCAATGGTTAGTTTGATCACCTTTTCAGCGTCAATACCAAGGGGCGCCAAACGGGTTACCAGCTCTGCGATCGCGGCTTTACTGGTCCTCTCAAAGGACTGAATACGTTCAATGGAATCAGCAATGTCACGCTTTCTCGACCGCAGAGAATCCACGGTGGATCTAGCAGTGCCTTCCTTGTCCTTCAGTTCATCGATAGCGTTCTGGATCTCCGAAATACGCTGTGAGATTGTCTGGGCTTCGGCGTTGTCGGACTGAGGCTCAATCGGTTCTGCCGGCTTGTTATCGTAGAGCGCCCGAAGGGCTAGCAAAGAAAGTTTCAACTCTTCCCGAGCACGCAGTTTGGCTGCAGGATCAACTTGGCTGGTCAGTTCAAGGATGCGTGCATTGAGCGCCGTCAGCGTCGTTTGTTGGCTGCTGGTCTCACTGCTGATGATGTCCGTCCGTAAGCGAATCAGCTCCTCAAGCGTCGCTGCACCTTTTCGTTCTTCCGACGGGATATGCGAGAAAATGACTGTGCGCAGTTCACTCTGTAGAAGACTGTCGTCACCGCGAACGTGATCATTGCAGAGCTCTTCAAAATAGCGCTGCGGTAGGTATTTCACTCGAGCAACTGAGCTACTGAGTCGAGCCTCAGAAAGCGTGCGCCACTCCAGCTCCTTTGTGTCCTGCACCCATTCGAGCTGAGCCTCGAACGAACTGGCCTTGTTGTCCTTGGACAGCCTGAATCTCTGGTCTGAGAGGAAGGAAAAGTACCGCCCGTTCGGGGTGTCTCCCAGCATGCCGATTACATCCGCCAATGCACTCTTGCCGCTGCCCTTTCGACCGACAAGTGCCACTAGGTCTTGGTTTAGCGGGAGCTCTGTTGGATCAAACCATGCTCCTGGTTCAGGTGCTCCAGTCTTCTTCCGCACTCGGATGGTTTTCAGGAACAAGTGAGGGTTTCTGTCTACGAAGTCCAGCTTTGGTGGGCGGGAACCGATGTAGGAGCGGTTTCCAGGCTCTCTGCATGCCTGGAGAAGCCCCGCAAATGTCGGACTGGCCTTGATCCAGGTCGATTTACCTGAGGGGAAAACACCGTATTCAGAAATTTTGTGGGCGTCGCTCCCGCGAACCGCGAGCTTTGGATGCTTGATTGCTTCCATGAACTCGTCGAAGAAGCCTTCATTTTCCGCAGTCTTGATGCCGACAAATGCATCGCGAGTTTTGAGCGAAGAAACCTCGAAAATGGCCTCCATCGCGAGTGCTTCGCGAGGAAAGGAATAGTGCTCACGGAATTTAATTTTCGTGACGCCATCGCTCGTATCAAACGGTACGAACAAAACTGCGTCACGCTCGCCAAGGATCCTCAGAGCTTCGCCAACAGAATCGGGGAGCACCTCAGCGGTTTTAGAGGCGGCCTCAAGGGCAACAGCCTCCGAGTTAGTAATCCCCTCCTTTTTCATCCCCAGCTTTTCGATGCGCTCAGCGGAGATGTGGTTTCGAGCCCACTCAATGAGATATCCATCTGTCAGGGGCTTCCCGCTGATCGACAGCTTTAGCTGGGTCTTGAAAGCATCGAGTTTGTCATCGCTCAAATCGGGATTGAGTACAGCATGCATGTTCAGGCGGAAGTCCCCTGGCGACACCATACGAAGCTCAATGCCAGGGAAAATCGTTGCGTTGCACTTCACTGCATCAGGCCGCTTGAGATATGCACGTAAGGCCTTAACGCCATCAAAGGTCCAATAGTCCATGACCGCGACAGCTACGCAACCACTCGCATTGATGCCTTCGACCACCTCTTTGAGCAGGTTTTGGCGTTCCTCATCGGACGTTATGTCTCTTAACCGTTTTCCGCCTCTCCACTCATACGACGCTGGCGTATGAATGTGTAGATCCCATTTCCCCCAAGTCGCACCACGGTTCATTGCTGGTTCCCTCCATCAGATATTGAAGACTGCGAATGGCGGCCTGGGGCCAAACGCATAAACAAAACGCTGCACTCATTTGGAGTCAGTGCCCCCCGGTGCTCTTAAGAATATGACTTGGCAGAGCTGGGGCTCCGCATGACCAAGCTAGCATCTGAATCAGGAGCATGCAGCCCAATAGTTTGTGCGGCTGCTTCTGGCCGATAGCTGCTCCTCAGCCATGGGCAGCTTTTGGTCGACAGCAGTCATCTCCGAATGGCCGCTAACGACCCATTGCAGCCGTTCGGGACGGGCGGCAAACGGCCAAACAGACGCTTGCCCGGACACGGCGATATAATCCCAGCGTAGAAATCCTGCGTTATTTAGGAAGCTTGCTACTGACAATGATTAGGAAAGACTTGAGGTACGCATTGGCATCATGTCCCATTCATGAATTCCGACGGGATCACACTGATGGAGGCGCCGCACGCTTGCCGCTGGGCATTCGAGGGCGCCACAAAAATCATCCGGTTAACCTAGGCGCGCGTTTTCTCAAATCTCAACCTCCCCATGCGGGCTCAGAGCTATTCATGCTCGCAGGCTCATCCGTCAGCCTCTGGCAAGTTGCAGTAGGGAAGCTCTGCGAACTCGGATATATAGGGGTGGGATTCGGTCAAAGTATAGAGTGAAACCAGTAGGTTGGTTGGGGTGCCAGGGATTTTGGTCTCAATAAGCCTGTCAGCAGCGTAGCTTAGTTGCTCATCATCATCTAGGATGAACACCATTGTAAACGTATCTACCTCTCCCTTTTCCAGATGGTTTACTGCTCGTGCTACTAGACTTTTAATCAGTTTCGCAAAGATCACGGACGACCTTGAAGCCTGCCTGATCTCGTAGCCGCTTTTACCATTGCTGTCCTCGACAAGGAAGTCCATGGTCGAGTGCTGATGCTCTACCCCCCCTTGGGCAAGCCTCCAGTCTTTGAATATTCTTTGTTTTTTAAATAGCGAAGACAAGTATTCTTGTGACTCGGCTGTAATGTTTCGACGCTCGATAGATGTGTCGCGAACATCTTCCAGAGTTGATTCTGAGATCTTAGTATTAAGATAGTCTTTAGAATACTGCAAGAAGCCTTCAGGGTTGTACATTACAAAGCTATCTATGCCTCCTGAAATACGCGCATCTTCAATAAGCTCGGGGCGGGGGCCTATTGTTTTAGGGCCGTCAAGGTTATACTTTTGCCACCAGTCTTCTTTAGCGTCATCCGTTACAAAAACTATAGTTTTGTTATTGCTTTTTTTGGCAAAATCAAGGAGCTGATTCCAAACCAGATAATCACCAAACTTGCGCTTGTAGATAATATTGTTGTGGATGAATTCGTCTGGTGAGTCCTCATCTTTATTGCTATCCATGTATCCCGGAGGGATTTTAAATTTATAACGCTGCTCAGCGATTTTACAAAATTCATCTACTGTCTTTTGATCTGGGGGTGGCGGGCCTACTCGATTTTCGAAGAGGCTCTCAATTTTATCTTTCAGGGCATCTGGCTCTGTCAGTTTTTGTTGAGTTTTTTGAGCCGCGCTAAGTTTTTTTAAAAAATCTTTCGTGAGCTTTTCGAATTCGCTTAGAAAGTGGTCAGGATCGATGAGGGTGTGCCTTTTTCTTAGGTTTAGCTTACCTAGATCAGAAATAACTGTTACTTCAAATTTTTCGATCGCCTTCCGTATTTCTGAGAATTTCTTTCCTTGAGCCGCAATGACTTTCATTCGATTGCGTTGGAATTCCAATGCGACATGAAAGGGAATCCATATTTTATCTGAAAGCTCGGACAGCACTCCGAGCAACTCGTCGCGAGTTTTCTCTTGATATCGGTACAGGTTGAGCAGGACATTTGTATCAAACACGAAAATTGCGTCACGCCAGATCGCTTTGTAATCCAGTTTTTTAGATGAGTCGTATTGTGGAAAGAGTCCTTTCATATGCTCTCCTGGAATGCATGAAGACCTACGATAGGTCCGAATGATGCGGAGGGTAACGCAAAGGATAAAATCGCGCCACTAAAGTGATATCAGGGGCATGTGAAGGTGTACTGGAGGGGCACGACATTGGTTTGCAGCCGTAGCCAAATCACGGCTTCTCTTTTTTACAAGCGCATCTGTTGCAAGGAGCCCAGATGGCCAACCGCCGAGTCTGTCTGCTTCTAGGTGTTTGCTGCCCTCCGCCGCCGCTTTGGGTCGATAGAAGCCGTTGAATCAGGCGGAGCATGCGCCGGGAACAACCTATTTCATACCGGATCGGCATCATGATCGCATGAAAGCCATCGGACCAATTCGCGAACCAACTCATGCATATCGGTGGGGGAGTGAGAGGAGCTTGGCCCAGCAAAATCGACACATCCCCACCCGCTAAACCCCATGGCATAGCGCATGGTGATGTTTGCTGTGGAGATCAAGTGCTTGTCCTGCGGGGGTTCCAGAGGTGTATTTAGGCCCTCTCGTCAGTTCTGGGCCAATTTTGGGCCATTTCGACTCGGGGCGGCAGCTTCTCCAGCTCCCTCCAGTCCAAGGAGGAGCTGATCCATTTCGCGTAGGTAGAGAGCTACATCTCGACGCTGTAGCCGAGCTGGCTCGCGATGAACGCGGGGTTCATCCCAGACATCAGGCACATGGTTGCGTAGGTGTGGCGGGTGTCGTACTGACGGCGTTCACGGATGTTCAGCGCCTTCAGCGCCGATTTGAAGTGGCGGATTGTAACACTTGGCTCGTTGATCCACAGCCCACCTTTGCTAGGTTGGAACACGAAGGGACTGGTTGGTGCTGACCAGCACTTGGGCTTCGTTTCACTTGAAGATCAGGATTCCCTCAGGTTCCAGTACACGGAAACGCTCGGCAAAGTCTTGGGGGATATCCTCCCGCCATTCACTGGTGAGCACTCTGTACATTGCCCGCATCCAGCGAGCCACGTCGGCCCGGGTCAGATGCGGCGGATCGAACACGACCAAGCGCAAAGCGGCGTCCCCAAGGGCAGACTCCGAAAGTCCATCAGCACATCTGGCTCAACCTTCAGTATCCGGCTGTCGCATCGCTGGTGTTCGTCGTCGCGGATGTCGCCGAACAGGGCGCGCTGGTCTTCCTTGTCGAACCACATCATGCGGCGGGCACTGCATGTGTCGAGCGGTTCAACCGCTGCGCTCATCGCGGCCCCCTGCAAATCAGGTAGGCCATGTACATCAGGGCTAGAGTCATAGAAGGTGTCCTCCGGCATACCGCAGGGCGTCACGATCTTGTCGAAGCTAATCGCGCGCTTTGATCAGGCCTTGATTGCGGTTGAAATGTTGCGGTGCTCCAACTCGAGGGTAATGGCAACGCATATAATGCGTCAGGATCACCTCGCCCGGCTTCTGGCCGAGCCAAACCCGCCTGGAACGGCATCACGCCGGCCGGGCTATGACTCAGGGAAATGAGACCAATGAAGACCGTTATCAAGGCCGGTATCGCTGGCGCGGTGCTGGCAGTAGTGGGCGCAGCCCACGCCGAGCTGCACGGGGAAGAAGCAGAGATTGCAGCACGGGATGCAGCGGTGCGTCAGTACGCGGCGAAGCTTGAGGCCGATTGGCAGCAGTGCTCGAGAAAGCCGGAGACCAAAACCACCCAGGATTCAGCTCATTGCGCATATGAAATGCGGGAGGCGGCCAAGGACGCGGTGGAAGAGAAGTACCAGAAGGCCCTGGCCACCGCAAAGGTGTATGTCGATGAAGGCTCGCTCCCGAAAAATGTACCGGCCATGATGCCCCAGGCGCAGGCAGCGTGGGAGAAGTTCGTAGAGGCAGATTGCGACGTGGTAGGTGCTCTCGTCACTGGGACCGCGAGTTCTACCTATCAGATAGTGTGCGAGTACAAGCACCAGATACAACGTCTCCACGACTTGGACGAATGGTGATTTTGATGGTGTTTGATAGGCGCAGGTCGTCGTAGTCGGGGCAGTCGCTCGATTTCGAAGCTTCGATGATTTCTCCCAAGGATCTCATGGCTTGACTCCAGCGGCCAGGGCCTCAGCCTCCAGTGAGGCGTACGCCACGCCATCCAACGCGCTGCCTCGTGGTATTTGGCGGGGTTCTGCCACTGGCCCACGTCCTTGACGATCTGCCTCAGCAGCCAACCTTCTGCTTCGATCCGGTCGGTCATGTCTAGCCCCAGTAGCCAAGGTCTTCGTCAATAGCATCATGCGGATGCCAGGCGCCGAACGTCTTATGCAGAGAGTCGGCCATCTTCCAACTAGCCCACCCTATGACAGCCTTCAAGAAATCTCGAATTTTCCTCACAACTCATACCTCTCATCAATCCAGCGCCCAGGCGCCAGAGCAGGTGGAGGTTCGGGTTGGGTTTCGTGCTGGGAGAGCTGGCGCTGATTGCTGGCCTGCGGCTGGCTGTCGGAAATGCAGCTGATGCCGCCGAAGTGTCCGCCGTAGAATACGTAGTAGGTAACGCCGCGCTCCTCGTCGTGCACACAATTGCCGCCCCTGTCGATGTTCCCGAATGCCTCGACATGAAAGGTTTGCCCGGCGCTTGCGCCTGTGGCCAACAGCAGGAGGCAGGAGGCGAGGCGGGTCATTCGCTCACCTCATCAACGGGCACCACCGTGCCGCCGTTTGTGCGCTGGGCCTACGGATTTCTTGGCCGCCATATCTCGGCACTGATGCGTAAATACACCATTAAAAATGCGTCAGGCATATATACTAGCCGGACAAGTAATTAAGATAATTCAAATTTCAAGAGAGATAGCCACGTGCGCAAAACACACCTAAGCCTGATCGTAGGCGTTGCTGCCACAATTCTGATTCACGGCGCCCTGAAGAGAAAAGAGGAAAATTACGGGGGATCTTGCGATTCAATTGATGATGGAAGGTACGTGCCTGAGGTAACTGGCAAGGCAGCGGCATCATTGTTTGAGGTTAGGCGACGCCTATACGCAGCTGCAATCGCGGTGTTTATTTCATTCGCTTGGAGTATCGCGTGGTGGTTTGAGGGAGACGCTGCGCAATTTTCACGGTCGGGATCTGTTATAACTGTATTTGCCCTTCTTGGCGAATCGCTTTTGGGCGAGGGTGTGAGCAGACTCAACAGGCAGATGCGAAGATCGCATGGCAGTTACTACACATTGTGGCGCGCTGTTTGCGCCATCGCGGCAGTCTTGGGAACGCTGGTCTGGGGTTACGGTGATCTGTTACATGCCAACCTGATGCCGGAGCCTGTGCCTCAGCCTCAAATTTGCATGCAAACCAATTGAAGCAGAGGCTTCTCTAAGCTGGCTGTTCGCTGGGCACGAGGGGGAACCGAGCCGCTAGTATTGTTTCATGTGGGGCGGGTCAGGCTTTATCGACATAGCGCAGCAGTGAATAGGGAGAAAGGGGTTATAGCGGAGCGTAGTACATTTGTACTCCTATTAGACTTTCAGCGTATTACCTGCCTTCGCCAGCTCGGCTGTTACACGCTGACGCCAATCCGCGCCGTGCCTAAAGGAGTGCCCGAGAGGCCAGTGAATCACGACGGCCCGCTTGACTTCGGCATTGGGTGCGATCGTGAGCCCCATGATACGTTGAGCCTTGGCGATGTGGTGGCAAGTAAGGTTCGGGCGTCCGAGGATTTCGCGAAGGTCGCTGCTGAGCGCTGGAATGATTGTGGTGTTCCAGTCAGCTAGCTTGGTGTGCAGTTCCAAATTCTCGGCCCGAATACATCTATCCTGGATGTCAGCGTCATCGTGGATCGTCAATGCCAGCTGCAGCTCTGCGATTTCCAGCAGCTGATTGATGTCGGCGCTATCGACATAGGTCCAGCCCAACAATCGGCAGCCCAGCCTGCTCAAGGTTACCTATACCTAAAGGTGAGGTGTTTCCTAGCATGACTAGATCACAAAGTGTTGCGTACTTGGCTGAGCTGAAAAGACCACCGTTGCAGTCGATGATCTTTAGTGATGGTGAGGTCTATCGGTGATCTGCCTGGAAAAATGATACTGATAGTTTCCCCAGTTGCGTTTATACTTACGGTGTTACAATTAGGTCAGATATCTTGGGTCGAATTTGGTCGAAGACTTCGATCGGTGAAGCACTTTTGAGTACGCAGAAGCTTACGTAAAAGGAATGTGCCTGCAGCGAAGTAAAGAGGATATGGAGGCTAGTTATAATTAAACCCACATGGAGGCGTTTTCACCTCCTTCAAAGAATTCGGTTGGACATGAAAGCGTTCATGTTTTGAGTACGGCAGGTGGTGGCTACTGGCTCAGCGCCATGCTTTGCGGCGATTGGCGATTTTTGATGTAATGCCCGACCATCTCACAGGAAGGAACCTTATGAAGCACACCATGATTGGCGCAATTCTCGTCGCCGTTACTGCGCTGTTGCTGAGCGGCTGCTTTGGCTCAACAGAAGAGCAAAAAGCAAAGGCGCAGCAGGAATCCAGCGACAGGCTATGGGACATCCCACCTCCGAAGACACCAGATAAGGGTTTCAAGCCCTGATGGGGAATTTCTAATGCCGCCTATCTCTAGGCGGCGTTTTTCGTTTGGGTGCTGGCGGGCAGCGCCGCAGGGTTAGGCGGCAGCGCGAACTACGAAGCTCAGGATGGCAGTGGCGTCGTCGTTGAAACACTCGGCCAGGTTTTGATACGTCCGATACTTCGAGTTTTTCCAGCTTGCTCCAGTCGGAGCTTGGGTTGAGCCAACGGCATAGGTCGATATCAGCATGTAAACGCTGTGACCCAGCTGTTGGGCTATGAATGCGGGACTTAGAACAGAGGCAGTCGGCGTATGGCCTGGCGAACTGGATAGCACGCAAAGCCTGATCGTTCAGCAGCACACAAGTCCCTTTCTGTCTTCGTTCCTTCCTCTATCTTGCTTAGGGCGACTCTCCTTATGACTTGCTGCATCCTCTTCTGCAGATTGATCACATCCCATCGGCTGGCATGACGTCTATCGGTACATTAGCTACGTCTTTAATCTTACTGCGCTGCGAGAGGGCGAGAGTCGCAAAGAATGCGCCATCTGACTGAAGTGCAGCGCACACGCCGACCTCGTGGGAAGTCATTGCGTGTTGCTCGCTCCAGTTGATCCTCCTTGAGCATCCAAGCCCAACTCCATGGGCTTTCCGGCAACGGACCGGGGCGGGTCGTTGGGAGACAACGCTACGACGGCATGAGGCCGTACGGTTACGGGTGATGCGTCCAGGGGGATAGGTGGTCATCCTTGGAAGTCTGTGCAGGATTGCCTTAGAGTTTGCGCTTTACTCAAGCCTTCAAAGGAATGACTCCATGGTCACCTGCCATGTTCGTTATGTGATTGATCCCTACCAGCTTCCCGCTTTTGAGGCGTATTCCCGTCACTGGATCGCTCTGGTCGAGCGCATGGGAGGCCAGCACCATGGCTATTTCCTGCCTTCTGAGGGGGCGAGCAATGTCGCCTATTGCCTGTTCAGCTTCGAGAGCCTTGCTGCCTATGAGCAGTATCGACAGCAGGCGGCAGGCGATTCGGCATGTATGGAATTGGTCAAGGAGGCCAGCGACAGGAAATTCATTCTGAGTTACGAGCGAAGCTTCTTGCGCCCAGTGTTCAAGTAGTAAGCAGATTTCCTTGTATCAGCCCAGCTCTGTTCTGGGCTTTTCGCATCTGGGCAGGGCCACGCCGCCTTGTGGTGGATTCCCGGCATCATCAAGGAGGGATCAAATTCGAATCTTGATCGGGGCAATGGGTTTGGCTTTGCTAGCGGGATGCATGGCTCCAACCATGAATGAAGCTCGTCAGGCTGGTCCCTATAAAGTTCTGAGATCGACCAAAACTGACGCCGCGCTGGCGAAGTGTGTCCAATACGAATGGCAAAATCAGCCGATTTTTGGTGGAACACCTGGCGCCACTCTTCAAGCAGGCCGCGATGTCGGCTATACCGTCTTCACGCAAGTATCAGAGTATTTCGTAGACATCCAGCCAGCACCGAGTGGGTCTGAAGCAAAGTACTACGTGGTGCTGGGGAACTGGATCGCAAAAAAGCGCCTGTCAGCATTGCAAGGCTGTCTGTAGCGGTTCCGTCGAGCGCGCAGATGCCGGGCTGATACGGTCTCGACTTTCAGGAGATAGAAAATATGCGAAACATCATAGTCGGGTCGGGCTTGGCATTGCTGGCGGGGTGTGCGAGCGTTGGCGACACCCGAAGCAATCCGCCACTGCTGGACTTGAAGTCGTCAAGGCCACCCCAGCAGGTTGCCGAGTGCATCCGAGATGCCTGGCAGAACACCACGGTGCTGGGGGTAAGTGTCGGCGGTATCTTGCAGACATCTGGCGACCGCTACGCTGTCTTGGCGCCTGACGCGCAGACGCCTATCCATTTGGTCGATGTGGCATCAGCACCAAGTGGTTCGACTGTCCGTTATCACTTCTATCGCACCTGGCAGTCACCGCTGGAGCGCGTGACAGATGCGGTCAGGTCATGCGCCGGTTGACCTATCCGGGGTGGATAGCTTTTCAATGGTCGCTGACTGCTACCGAGCGCGTGGTGGCCACGCTCAAGGCCACGGTGCCCGCCACTGAGGAGTACAGCATCAATGAATGCTGTGGCGTGCTGCATTCCCTAACCTAAGAACACATAATGCAGCACAGAGGACGCACGACAGGGTGCGGCTCAAGGCACGAAAGGACGGCCAATGACCGAGAAGGAGGAGCTGGAGCTTGAGAAGCTCCAAGCTGAAATTCACAAGCTCACCGCCGAGGCGCGAAAATTGATCGCCGAGGCCAACAAAATGAAGCGCGAGACGCTGTTTTACCCCTTTGTCGCGGTGGGAGGGCTAGTCACCGTCATCGTTACCGCTGCGGCCTTCATTCAAAAGCTCTAGCCTGCCGTCCTGAGAAACAGGCTTGCGCCGAGTGGTCTTGAGCTTTACGCCAATTCGGCCGACACTATCGCCATAGGGTCTAGCAACAGGCGTGACCTGGCATCACAAGCGAGGGCGACCATGAGCCATGATCAAGTTATCAAGCAGATGAAAGAGAACCTGGCACAGCTGGGCAGTGAGGTCCGCGAGGGCACGCAGCACCAAGCGCGCAGCATCTTTCTGTCGGCTGCTGCGGGCGCAGTCTTTGCTTTGGCGACGAGCTGGGTAGCGTTCAAGCTCTTTTCCTGATCGGTCGGGGCCGTTACCGGCAAGCCCCACCCGATAGCCTGCTTGGTTTTCTCGAGAGCACCCAGGCCTGTCTGGATCGCGCTTCATTCTGCTCCTGTAAACTCTGCTAGAGTCGCTCCGATATCTCTATCAAGTTGAGATCCGGGTCGCGCACATAAACGGATCGGATAGGTCCCGTGGCGCCGGTGCGTTGAACGGGGCCCTCGATAATTGGCCACTGCTGTGCTTCTAGATGGGCCACGACTTTCTCAAGGCTGATCGAGGCGATGAAGCAGAGGTCCAACGCGCCTGAGACTGGCAAGTGAGCCTTGGGTTCGAATTCGTGGCCACGCACGTGTACGTTGATCTTTTGCTCACCGAAGCGCAAAGCCAAGCGCCCGGCACCGAAAATTTCCAGGTTCATGCCCATGACGCGGGTATAGAAATCCTTGCATGCCTCGACATCGATGGTTGTCAAAACGAGGTGATCCAGATGGTTGATCATTTCACTGCCTCCCTGGGTGAGCAGTTGGTTTTCGATGAAGGTTTCGTAATGGTCAATGAGCGGACCAGTAGCACCCCACGGCTGCAGTGCTAGCCGGGCAAGCTCAGGTGCAGCAAGGGGAACGGGCGGCCCTCACCATCGAGAGGGGAGCGGCCTGTTTGGATAAAACCATAATGCAGATAGAACCCGACCGCTTTCGGATTCTGCTCATTCACATCAACGCTAATTTGGCCGCGTGAACTCCGGGCGTGATCCAGTAGCGCGCGGCCGATGCCTTCACCTCGCCGACTGGGTTCGATAAACAGCATTTCTACGTGGCTTACGTTAAGCCCGATGAACCCAAGCGGGCCGTTTACGGCATCCTCTGCCATCCATAATTCGACAGCCGGCAGGTAGCTATCGCGCAGTTGAGCAAACAACGCCTCGATATCGGCTTCCTGTAGGAAATGGTGAGTGGCACGAACGGCGCGCAGCCAAAGGTCGAGCAACTGCGGATGGTCGGTATTAGTAGCCTGGCGAATGATCATGGCATCATCCTTAACGGGTGATAGCGGAAAAAGAGGGGTGGCAGGGAAGATAGCGAGTCTAAGCGTGGCACATCGGTAGGGTGGCCGAACGAGCAGCGCCTGGAGCGTGGTTTTGACGAGGCCAATTGTAACGTATGGCTCATCCACTGTATTTGACCTGACGTGACCTGATGAAAAATTATCGATATCTGCTCATGGCCACTGTCGTGCTTTCGAGCTGCACTGCGCAACCTGTACGGCCGGTTATGGGTGAGGCTCAGTACAAGGGTTTTGCGCTGTCATCCATTACAGGTGAGCAGTGCGCGCTCACTGGGATGCTGGATGTCGACCTGGCCGCCGCCAATAGTGTGATGCTCGAGGCGCGAGCTGCGGCGTTCGAGTATGACCCAGCAAGGATGGAAATTGAGCGTCGGCAAGCCGCTATCGACCTGCAGCGTGGGCATGGCGTGACTGAGCCTGTCTGTCATGCGCTTGCTTATGAGGTATTGAGAGCGCTGGCGGTGCGCAGGATCGAAGATCAGTCAGCGCTGCAGCACAAGCGCATGACCTTGCAGGCAATGAAGCAGGCGCGCGGTGTTCTTCCCTGACCTACTGATAACCGGGACATAGTAGCTGATGGCCGCAATTTTCCGGCACACGTCAATTCATGCGGATACAAGGCGCGGTGAATCAGAACGACGACAGAGACTGCGATCGTTTGAGTGCAGCACAGGTGGTGATAAACGTGCAGGCCATGCTTAGGCGGTTTCAGAGATGGTTTACACCAGCGCGCAAACGATGGGCGGGGGGGGCATTGATCGTTATCGCGTTGGTGGGTATGGCAATGAATCCCGCGAGCAGGTGGCCTTGGGTGTTGGCGACAGGCGTGATATGGCTGCTCGCGGCCTGGTTACCCAGAAGATGACAGATCGTTAGTCGCAACTGCTGGTGCTCGATCCGCTGTCGCTAGCGTGGCTGTCCCCGATAGGGCGCTATTGCTGACGTGATGGCAGTCGTAGTGTAACCGTCCGGCAACCACATCTTCCCCACACGACTGCTGAAGGCCATGGAGCCCCCTAAGTTTGAGTGGACACCATTTCTGGTCCATCAAGCGGATTTCCTATGCAGCCTCGTTTTCTGGGCTCGTGGAATGGCTAGTTGGTCTGCGATGACTTTGCAGGTTACAACGCCAGCTTCGTACAGGGCTTGTTCGACATTGGCTGTATGGCCCATGTCCGTCGCAAATTCTTTGACCTGTTCGCTTCGAATGTGCCCATCCATAACAATCAGGGGGGAAATCAGATTCGCCCATGGGCCCTCGGTCATTCGAACTGGCTCCTTGCCAGGTCGTTACGCAGCGGTAAACGGGCAGCGGCGATCATGAGCCTGATCCAGTCAGCACGGCTGAATGGACATGATCCATACGCCTACCTGAAAGACGTCCCTAGTCGTCTGCCAACCCAAAGGGTAAGCGAGTTTCCTGATCTGCTTGCGCATACGTGGGCGCCTGAAGCGAGATGAGCCGCTTCCAATTGCGGCTACATATCTGTAAATTCGCATATGCGTAGAATCGAATATAAAGGTTGGTCATGCCCATTCAGCCGCCTATTTTCTTTAAATGCCTTGGTGACGAAACCCGCGCCCGGATCATGCTCATGCTCGCAGCTGAGGGTGAGCTGTGCGTCTGTGAACTGATTTGGGCACTCGACGACAGCCAGCCGAAGATCTCACGCCACCTGGCTCAGCTTCGTACCTGCGGGCTGCTGGAGGACCGTCGGCAGGGCCAATGGGTTTACTACCGTCTTCATCCGGAACTGCCTCTATGGGCACTGGATGTACTTCAGGCGACGCTCGAGGCTAACCGCACTTGGCTCGGTGATGACCAAGGTCGCCTTGCTTCCATGGAAGGTCGCCCGGTACGCCAGGTTTCCTGTTGCTAAGTGTTATTGGAGACCCGAGATGTTGCTGGCAGTGTCTATTTTTCTGGTAACGCTGGTACTGGTGATCTGGCAACCCCGAGGGCTTGGCGTGGGTTGGAGTGCGTCTGCCGGAGCGGTGGTCGCGTTGCTAACTGGCGTTGTTGCGCTCAGTGATATCCCGGTGGTCTGGCACATTGTGTGGAACGCAACGGCGACGTTCATTGCGGTGATCATCATCAGCCTCCTGCTGGATGAGGCAGGCTTTTTCGAGTGGGTAGCGCTTCATGTGGCTCGTTGGGGGAGAGGCAGCGGGGCACGCCTGTTTGCACTAATGGTACTCTTGGGTGCAGCTGTCTCGGCCCTGTTTGCTAATGATGGCGCAGCATTGATTCTGACCCCCATTGTCATCGCAATGCTTACGGCGCTGCGCTTTAGCCCGGCAGCAACCTTGGCTTTCGTGATGGCTGCCGGCTTCATTGCCGACACTGCCAGCTTGCCGCTGGTTGTCTCGAACCTTGTGAACATCGTCTCTGCCGATTTTTTCGACATCGGATTTGGTCAGTACGCCTCGATTATGTGGCCGGTGAATCTGGCCAGTGTCGGGGCGACGCTAGGCATGCTTTGGTTGTTTTATCGAAAAGAGGTACCGCTGGCGTACTCACCCGAAGAACTACCGCGACCAGAAGAGGCCATCAAGGATCGCCATACGTTCATTGCTGGCTGGTGGGTGTTGCTGCATCTGCTAGTCGGTTTGTTCGCCCTTGAGCCCCTAGGCATACCGATCAGTGCTGTCGCCGCTGTATGCGCACTGGTGTTGCTGATAATTGCCGCGAAAGGGCATGTGATCTCGACCCGCAAAGTCATGCTCAACGCACCCTGGCAGGTCGTATTGTTTTCACTTGGCATGTATCTGGTGATCTACGGCCTGAAGAATGCAGGGCTGACAGAAGGACTCGGCTCATTGTTCGGCACCTTCGCCGATCATGGTCTGTGGGTTGCGACACTCGGCACCGGTTTCACGGCTGCGCTGCTGTCATCTGTCATGAACAACATGCCCAGCGTGCTGATTGGTGCCTTGTCGATTCAGGACAGTGGCGCGACGGGGCTCGCCCACGAAGCCATGGTGTACGCCAACATCATCGGCTGCGACCTTGGCCCCAAGATAACCCCCATCGGTAGTCTGGCGACGCTGCTGTGGCTGCATGTCCTGGCTCAGAAAAACATCCGCATCACTTGGGGTTACTACTTCAAGGTTGGCTGCGTAATCACTTTCCCCATTCTGCTGCTGACACTGGCAGCGCTTGCCGTGCGCTTGAGCATCAGCACGTAGGAGTAACTTATGAAGATGCTGTTCATGTGTACGGCCAATAGCTGTCGCAGCGTCCTGTCCGAAGGACTGTTCAACCATGTTGCGCCGGACGGCTTCACGGCCATCAGTTCGGGCAGCCTCCCCAGCGGCAAACTCAATCCCCGTGCGGTGAGCACGCTGCAAGGACTGGGTGTCGACACGTCCGCCCTTTATAGCAAGGGATCAGAAGCGTTCGAGGACTCGCCACCCGATATCGTGATCACTGTGTGCGACAAGGCAAGTAGCGAAGCCTGTCCGGTGTATTTTGGCCCGGCCATCAAGAGCCACTGGGGGCTGCCTGACCCATCGGAAGTGGATGGCAGCGACGAGGCTATTCAGGTCGCATTCGACGCAACGGTTGAACACATCAAAAGGCGGTTCGCAGCGTTATTCGCGTTGGATCTGAAGACACTTCAAGGCGACGACCTGAAGCAGGCTTTGGATCGGATTGGAGCATTGTGATGAACGAGTTCGATATCGACTCTGCCGAGGCCTTTCCTGCCCTCGATCTGTTGCTGATGGATCTGCCCACTGCCGATAAGCTTAACCTGGCTGATGCGTCGAACGTCAAACCACGCATCCTTCTGCTCTATGGATCGACCAGAGAGCGTTCGTTCAGTCGTCTCTTGACGCAAGAGGCCGCTAGACTGCTCCAGTACATGGGCGCCGAGACGGTGATTTTCGATCCGTCAGGTTTGCCCTTGCCGGATGACGCGCCAGTCGAACACCCGAAGGTACAAGAGCTGCGTAATCTGGTGCTGTGGTCAGACGGACAGGTATGGTGTTCCCCCGAGCGTCATGGCGCTATGTCCGGGGTATTCAAAGCGCAGATCGATTGGATTCCTTTGACCCTGGGTGCCGTGCGGCCCACCCAAGGCAAAACACTCGCGGTGATGCAGGTGTGCGGCGGGTCTCAGTCATTCAACGCTGTGAACCAGATGCGTGTGTTAGGTCGATGGATGCGCATGCTGACCATCCCGAATCAGTCGTCCGTGCCGAAGGCGTATCTGGAGTTCGACGATGCTGGCCGAATGAAACCTTCGCCGTATTATGACCGCGTGGTCGATGTGATGGAGGAACTGGTGAAGTTCACGCTGCTGGTTCGTGGCCGTGAGGGCTATTTGGTAGATCGATATTCGGAGCGAAAAGAAAGCGCTGAAGCTCTATCGGCCAGGATAAATCAACGCTCCATCTAGGAATCGCTTGGATGGGATGTCAGCCATTACGCAACTTCAATTGCAACGTGTAATGGCTGGTGCGCTTACGTCGTAGCTTCGTATCGAGCAGGTTGTGGCCAGGCGCGTGGTCTCGTCGTTGTCCATGAAGGGCACGGAGGAGGGAGGGCTGATCTGGCTGGAGTCGGTTGAACGGTTGAGTTCAGCGTGCCCTGGCTTATCTGTGCGCTTGAACAAGCGGGCCAAGAAAGCAGGCATGACTAGTCCTTTCTTAAAAGCCTGTTGAGCAGCCCCTCTTGGTGCACATTGTCGTAGCACCCAGGTTGATTAGGTGGCGTGGCGTCACAGGGGATATTTCGTTGATCCCAGCGACTTCCATAGGGGCTGTTGAAATAATGATTGCACCCCGTAAGCAGGGTCACCACCAGCCCGATCAGTAGACCTTTATTCATTGCACATTCAGCCCTCAAATGTCTCACGTAGTACGGTACTGGCAACTGGCAGGGCAGATTAAAGTCGAATCGGATAGGTCCGTTGACTCAGCGGTAAGTTTCGCCCCTTTACGCAGCCAGCGCGCGTCATCTCCCATCGTTCAACGTTCATCATGCCGCTGATAAACACGCTTTCTACAAGAAGCCGATCAAGCGCATGCTCTCGAATTCTGACACCTAGTGAGATGCCTGATCGGCCACCGCCAAAGCATATTAGCCATTGACCCGCACAGCCAGCAAAGCCCGTTCCTTGCTCAACGGCTTGAGCAGGCCTGGCTGCTCTCCGATTTTCATGAACAGATAGTAGTCTCCGCGCTCGCCAAGGAGAATGCGATAGACCTGGGCAGTTCTGTCGGTGCTGGGCGAAGTCAATTTGTCCACGAGCAGTGTGTAAGTGGTGACACCCAAGGTGCTCAAGGCCTGTGCAAGTTCGGTATCGATTTTCGCTCGCCATTTCTGCATGACGTGCCGGTGCGCCATGACCGTCAGGGCGATCGCCAACAGTGGCAACACCGCAGCTGCGAAGAAGGTCAGTAACGAATTCATGATTGATGCTCGCGGTAGATGTGCAGTGCGTCCAGGCATCGCTAATGGCGCCCTATCGCGACAGCCCAGCATTATGGCACCGACGTTCCCGCTCGTCTGATCGATGAGGTTCGATGCCATATTTCGCTAGTAGCCCAAGCGGCAGGCGGCTAATGTCCCTCTTAGCGGCCATTAGACTAAAGTATTAGGAGGCGCGATGCGGATACGCGGCAGTGTGTTCTGGTCCTGGGCTGACCCTACGTTGCACCATCGCGCGCACGAAGAGACATTAAGCGACAAGACGTCGATTAATGTACAGGTTCGTCTGTCCCGAAAAGGCCTCGTTCAGCTGTTCATAGGTGTCTATGCCCCTGGCGGCGTGCCTGTCTATGAGGAGGCGTTCGACGACCGCCCAAAGGAGTCCATGTCCCGGGCATTGGCCTGGGGCGTCATGAGGGCCCGCGAAGTGGCTTCTTTCAATTCCCAGAGCATCCCCAAGAGCGGTCATGGAACATGATGGCTGCCGATACATCTGAACTGCTGAGCGCAACAAATGCCCAACGTTTCACACGTTGAGGAGTTTGAACATGACTGAACAGCAACCTGAACCCAAAAAAGATCAGGTACCGGCTCACGCCACCGAGGAGGAAAAAGCGCGACTCAAGGACAAGAACAAGGATGGCATTCCGCCTGGAGTCGCCTGACAGTCTTTACCGGGCATGAACTTCTGAATGCCACCGCTTATCTGATTCAGGCGCCGGGTCATTCGGCTCAGGACAGTCGTTTCTCAAGCGGAAAGTTGCGTATGTTTTCAGAGGACTTCTACGGTATCTACCTTGTTGTGGAGGCGGTGGTGGCTTTCGTCGTGCTGGCGATCGCTGCTCATTGGAGTCAGGGTACTTGAGGGTGCGAGACGGCACGGGTCAATCCTGTGCCGTCTGCAGCTGCATCTCTGGGGATTTATTTCAGCCAACTACCCGCTCAACCCCTGATCATCTCCAGCCGTTCGCGGCCTGCTTCGGTAATCGCGCTCTCGCCCTCGTCACTGATGCGGTACCGTCCCGATGGCAGCTTGTGAATCGAGAACCGCACCAGCCCGCTGCGGGCAAGCGCTTGTCCGGCTTCATAACTCATTGCATTTTCCAGATCGTAAACCTTGATCTCACCAATCTTGAAACGTGAAAACGCAATGAGTGCTGAATCGATGACGTCTTGGCTGACGGAATGAACGTGTTCCATTTGACTTCCCAGTTCGTGAGTGGCCCGGTCCATGGACATAAGCAACGGACCTTGGCAGTTCGTCGAAAGGCGAACGCTACTACGCTTGGTACGAGACGTGTACTGGGTTTGCATCCACGCTGGATGCAAACCCAGCGACATGACCGCGGCACTGGGAGTGCCCGATGCTTTTCCCCACGACAGCTAACTGAATACTGAAGTAGCAGCCAAGCGCGTAGAGGCGTCATGAGCACTTTGCTTTTGACGCACTCAACCGCAATACTTCGCGTATTCAATCGGAGGAAAGTGCGTGGAAACAAGAAGTGCTGTAGCTGAAATGTTCATTGGCATCCCAACACATTTCTGGGTATTGCCCGTGGCAGGCCTGATCGCGTATTACGGCGTCAAATGGTCAGCCAGGCCTACACCACGCGCGCACTGGATCAAAGGGGCAGCCTACTTGCTGCTGATCGCCCTGGCCTTGATCCCGAACGCACTTTACGCGCTCATGCCGCCTGCCCCCGGTCCTGAGCAGCTCATCGACAACCACCCTGTGCCCAACTATGCCGGCCGCTTCTACCTGGACCTGTTCTACGTATTCGGCGGCTGGGCGCTGAGCAAGGTGGTCAAGCTCAGGTTTCATTGAGACGATCTTCGGGGGATGGGATTGTACTCAATGCGTCACTTGTTACGCACGGCAGGGCTAAGTGAGCGTTGCATCTTGGTTGCCACCTCCCGTAGGGCTTCGGTTACCTGTGCAAGGGCTTCAATGTGTGCGTTCACGTCGATCTGATCCGGATGAGCACCCCGCGCCTGCATGAAGCGCGCATGGCCGTTCATGGCTTTGCCAAGTTCTTCTAGATGATCTGCGGTTTTGACCAAGTCCGATTTGATGCAGTCAAGTGATTCCATGAACATGTTGACTCGATGGGCGATGCGTTCAACGTTAGCATGTTTGTCAGCCGCTGCGCTTGGCCCGGCTTCCAGCAACGGAAGGGAACGCCTGTGCCCACGCTCTTTCTGCACCTGCCTACGACCCCAATCAGGAGGGTGCTTGATCTTCGGATTGCACCATTAGAACCGATCCCTGAGCGTCAGTACCCAGCAAGGCCGGGCCACTATCAACACGCGTTTCGGCAAGCGCTGTATCAGGGGAGCGAAAGATCTGCTGACGCTGCTCGGGGCTCACGAGGGTTATCAGCTTACCGTTCTGGTAAAACAACCGCGTTTGTTTAGACGACTCGTTCATGGGCTCGGCATCCTTGGCTGAAGGGTTCGCGTGCCGGGATTGGCCTGATGACATTGCCACCCTATACCTGCCCTTGCTACTGGCAGAACTGTCAGGCGACAACCTGCACAGCGCCGCCTACTCTATCAAGCGTTCCGGGTTGAAGAAAAAAGAGGCGATCAGAACTGCGGCGATAACCCCGCTGGCGTCAGCCAGGAACAACGACAATGAGTGACTGTTGCCTACTGTTGCGCCCAGGCCTGTAGCAAAATTCACCCCATGCGGGAATGCAGCGACCATCAGCAGCACGCTGGCCAGCAGGCAAGCGAGCAGCTTCATGTACAACCTGCCGAACGCCAGCCCGTAGGTCCAGAACACCAGGATGCACACCACGGCCAGACCGGTCGATGTTGCAAATTGTGCAAGCACTTCTAGCCACCACACCATGTAGGACTCCAGCGAATCGCCCAATTAAATCAGTCAAGCAGTGCCCACATTTGTGTGGCTGTGCATGATTGCTCATCAGAAACAAGACAGGCTGCATTCGTTCCGCACGCCGGTAAAAAAGGACAACCGTAATGTTTCCGGAATTCGACGATGGTCCATTCCTCCTTGGCCCTTTCACTTGCTAAAATGCCCGCGACTGATCGAGGCCAAAGAAATGCCTAACTTCCTGTATGTCGTGGCGGCGCTGTGTGTAGCACTCGTGGGCTGCGCCTCACCCGGCAAGCCCACTGCAAGCAAGCTCACATCCAAAACGCCCCAGCAATATGCCGCCTGCGTTATGCCGCAATGGCAGGCCTTGGCACCCAATTCAACGCAGAAATCCATCCCCCATGGCGTACGCATGACGGCGCCTAGTGCGGTGACGACCGATGATGTGCTGGAGGTGATCGAGTCGGGGGAGGGTAGCCGCGCGACATTCTATAAAGGCAGCTTTCTGTCGGGCGACAAGCTAAGGGTGGCGGCACGCGAATGCCTTGAGTGACAGGTGCGTCAGGCGGGTTTGCAGGCGGGCGTGATCGCAGGAAAAAGGGCGGTCCTTCGCCTATTCAAGAGCGTGGTAGTTGCGGCGCGCCGTTCATTGAAGCAGTGCAGGCTTGCGTGCGGTTTTGCGGCGTACTACATTGCATACCCAGCGCTTGCCACACCGGTAAGGCGCGCGGATGAACGTCAGGTCAGCGATCAACCTGGCCCCTTGTGCCTTCAGGGCTTGTGCGAGTTGTGCGAGCGTCTCAGCTTCGATAGTCATGATTCACCTCGTCAGTTTCTTGCAGCGTTCACAAGTGTTGACCGGTGCCGATTCGCAGTAATTCAGTTCCATTACGGTTAGTCGCTTTGTCATAAGCACCCCCGCAAGCTGCCTTTTCATTTCCGAGTAGCGGTATGCCTAGCCTGTACACCCTCATGCCATCGCTGGTTGGCACGCTGACCCTTGTCTCTCGGGATCAAAGGCTGATCGCCGTGCTGTGGGAGCAGGAGCGGGAAAACAGAGTGCGTCTTGGTCCGTTGCAGCGTGACGATCACTGCCCCGTTCTGATCGAAACCGCACGTCAACTGACCGAATACTTCGCCGGCTCACGTCAGTGTTTCGATCTGGCCCTGGAATTCTCTGGGACGGCGTTTCAGCGTCGAGTGTGGGACGCATTGCTCTGCATACCCTTTGGTGAAACCCGCACGTATGGTCAGATCGCCCAGCAGATCGGCAACCCCAGTGCCGTGCGGGCGGTAGGCGCTGCCAATGGCCGCAATCCGATTTCGATCATTGCGCCCTGTCATCGTGTGATAGGGACTGGCGGTGGGCTCACCGGCTTTGCCGGTGGCCTGGCCGCCAAACAACTGCTATTGGCCCTCGAAGGCCGGCAAACGTTGCCACTGGACTTGCGGCTTCAGCCCAGCCAGTAGGCGCCAACGCACGACAGTGCAGTCAGAAATGTACCTACCATGAGTGAATACTCGCAGCGCACACGGCGCAATCGTGCCTGAACAGCCCGCAGGTATTGGCCTGGGGCAGGCGCATCACGGCGATGGCGCATGCCCTCGGCAATGTCGGCCACCTGGCCATCGATTAGCAATCCGATCACGTAGTAGCTTAGCCCGTAGCTCGCCAGTGCCAGTACCAGGTAAATCACGCGGGCGCATCCAGCGGTATCACGCTGGCAGTGCCAGCCTCGGTGTCCAGCAGCAGCAGGCCTTCGCTGTGGGAGTCCAGGCAAGCCAGCAGGCGACCCTCACTGTCCCACGCCGCAGAACCACCGGCCGCCAGGAACTCGCCGGCGGGTCCAACGCAGTTGGCCATCAGCACGGTCAGGCCCAGTTCGCGCGCCACCTGCGGATAATGCATGTGTCCTTCGCTTACGCCTTTTGCCGTCTTGGCCACACTCACCAGATAGATGTCTGCCCCTCGTTCTCGTGCCGATGCAGCATGTGCCATGAACATCGATTCATAGCAGATGGCGGGCGCAATTTGGTGATGCGCCGCCTGAATCAGCGAGGTGCTCACCCCTGCGTTGAAGTAGGGCAGTTCATCTTCGTGCAGACGCTGTTTTGCATAGGCTTGGCGTGGGGCGCCCGGGGTGAAGATCGGCATGCCGATCTGGATGCCGTTCGGGGTTGGCAACGGTAATCCCGCCGCAACGAGGATGCCCAGGCGGTCACTTGCCGCTTGCAGCGGGTCCAGGCGTGGGGAGCCCAGGGGCAGCGCAGCCTGACGGGCAATGGTGGGTTCGTAACCGGTCAACGACAACTCGGGAAAGACGATCACGGCAGCGCCCAGGCTCGCAGCCTGTTCGATGCAGGCCAGATGACGCCTGACGTTGGCCGCCACATCGCCCTTGAATGAACCCAGTTGTGCAGCGCACAGATTCATGACACTTCCTTCCCTGGCACGTGATCGCCGAGCATACTCCCGACCAGCCGCTTGTGCCATGCTGCCCAGGCAAAGGCCTAGAAAGTCTTTGTCTACTTGCAAAGGAATAAGGTCATGCAGCGTTTCCAGCTTGTCGGTGCCAATGTTCAAGGTCGGGATCTGGCCGTTGGAGACATACACGGCCATTTCGACCGGTTGCAGCAAAGCCTGGACGTCGTCGGTTTCAACAAGGAAAAGGATCGGCTATTCAGCGTCGGCGACCTGGTCGATCGCGGGCCCTTTAGCCGGGCAGCCCTGCATTGGCTGGAGCAGCCATGGTTTTATGCGGTCCAGGGCAACCACGAGTCGCTGGCGATCAACCTGGTCCGTGGCGGCCGGCTGGACCTGGCGATGTACCGTGCAGCAGGGGGTGGGTGGTTCATCGATTCGACGGCCGCTGAGCAGCTGCGCTTCGTCGAGCGTTTCGAACAGATGCCGATCGCCTTGCAGGTCGAGTCGGCAAGCGGCCCCATTGGCCTGTTGCATGCCGACAGCCCGTTCGACGACTGGTCCACCCTGCGTACCTGGCTCGAACTGGACGATGACCCAGACGTGCTTGAAACCTGCCTGTGGTCAAGGCGACGTTTGAAGCAGGCCGATACCACGCCCGTAAAAGGGTTGCGCGCCCTGCTGGTCGGTCATACCACTGTCCAGTCTGTCAGGCAGCTGGGCAATGTGTGGCACCTGGATACCGGGGGATGGACCAGTGGGCATTTCAGCCTGATGGACCTGCGTACACTGAAGCTGGTCAACGCCAGGCCAGCGTGATCAGCAAACCGATGCCGAGCAGTAGCAACACGAGGCCTGACAGCCGTTCGAGTAAGGGCAGGGCACTGCTGAATCGCCGCAGCACCCGCGGGTGGCCTATGCTGACAGCGACCAGCAGGTCCCAGGCAAGCACCGCGCAGAACATCCAGATGCCGTACGACAACAGCCACATAGTAGAGCTGCCCGCTACCAGGCTGGCCAGGCTTGCGTAAAACAACCCATTTTTTGGATTGAGCAGGCCGGACAGCAGGCCCATCTGCAGGTTGCGCCACCAGGTGGGTGCGCTGCTGGCCGAAGTCGGGGACACGCTGGTACTGCCGGCATGACGCAGAAACGCAATACCCAGATAGACCAGGTAAACCGCACCGGCCAGTTGCAACAGCTCGAACAGCGCGCTGCCCTCGTGCAGTATGGACACCCCGGTGAAGGCCAGCACGATGAATACCCCGTTGCCCAGGGCAATGCCCACACATGCGCCGCTGGCCACGCGCCAGCCACTGGCAATTGCGGTTCGGGCAATCAGGAAGAAATCCGGCCCGGGCGACAACAGCGCCAGGAAGTGGGCAAGGGCAATCAGGATAAATGCTTGCATGGTCGCAGGTGGCTCGGCGCTTGAGATCAGTTGCCTGAGTGTGCGAGTGCAGGCACGCTGCGTATTGAACAATATTGCAGGTGGTGACCGCGCAGCCTTACTTCATGGTCTGAGCCTTGAGGTAATGCCCCGGTGTGATCCCGACATGCGCCTTGAATACCCGCTGAAAATGGCTTTGATCGGCGAACCCCAGGTCGTGGGCGACCTCAACCAGTCGGTGACCCTGCCGGAGCAGTTGACGGCCCCGGTTGATCCTGGCGTTGAGCAAGTAGGCGTGCGGCGTCAGGCCTGTGGCAGCCCGAAACGCGCGAATCAGTTGATAACGACCAAGGCCTGCTTCCCGGGCCAATGACTTCACGGTCAGGCGAGCCGGATCCTGGTCGTGCAGGGTCGTCAGCAAATCCTGCAGCGCTGGGGCTTGAAGGACGGGTGCTGCGGCCAAGGGCGAGAAGGTGTCGAAATCCATGTCGCACAGAAAAGCGATCAGCTCGGCCTCCTTTTGCATCGGGGCCGCCTCGGAAAACAGCACGTCGTTGAGTTGGCAGAATCGGTGGTACGCTTCGGCATCCCGGCTGACACGCGCCGGTTGTTCAGGCGCGCCGCAGGGCAGGCCGGACTCAGTGCGCAGCTCAGCCAGCCAGCGCGCATCCACATGCAGCATCTGGTAGCTCCAGGGCTGGTCTGCCTCGGGGTTGCAGGCATGGACCCGGTGCGCGGGGACCGCCACCAGCGTACCGGGGGTGAGCCGCTCGGTCCCGCAGCCTGCACCTGTGAACAGGCTGGAACCCGTGTCCACGGCACCGATGGAGAAGGTCGGATGGCTATGGGCTTTGTAGCAGGCCCGGCTGTTGCAGGCGCGGCGGCTCTCGACCTGCGGCAAGCGCGGATCTCGCCACAGGCGGGTATTGGAACGCGGCATCGGAAAGTCCTCGTGATGGCTGACAGCTTAAACAGACGCTGCTGGCCCGTACAGTTGTCGCGCGTGACTGTACCTTGACGCTGCGGCCTGGTACCTGCGATACAGCCCTAAATCTAGAGGATAGAGGGATGGACCTTGCCAGCCTGATGCTTTTCATACCGGCCTGCTTTGCCCTGAACATGGCACCAGGTCCCAACAACCTGTTGTCGCTGCACAATGCCAGTCGCTATGGGTTGCGCGCCGCTTGCCTTGCCGGGGTAGGGCGCCTGTTTGCTTTCAGCGGCATGATAGGCCTTGCGGCCATGGGCCTGGCCGTGGTCCTGCATACCAGCGAAACCCTGTTTCTGGCGATAAAAGTGGTGGGGGCGGTGTATCTGTTCTATCTGGCGTGGCAACTGTGGCGTGCGCCAGTGGCCGCGGCCGTCGATGCTGGGTACTCGGCGCACAGTGGGTGGCGCCTGGCGCGTCAGGAGTTCATGGTTGCAGCAGGCAACCCGAAAGCCATCCTGATATTTACAGCCTTTCTGCCACAGTTCGTATCGGTCGCCAGCCCCGTGCCGGTAGGCCAACAGTTCCTGTTACTAGGGGTTTTGTTTCTACTGCTGGAATGGGCAGCCATCGCGCTCTACGCTGCAGTGGGCGCTTATTTGCAGCGATGGTTCTCGCGGCCGCGGCCTCGTAGGTTGTTCAATCGCACCAGTGCCGCGCTGCTGGCAAGTGCAGGGGCAGGGCTGTTGGTCGTTCGGCGTTAGTCAAGGGCAGGGCGCGCGATGGTCGCGCGCCCCGCTTACTTGTCAGAACTGCCAGCGTACGCCCAGGTTGACGCCGCTGGCCTCTTGTTCACGGCTATCCAGATGCGTCGTGTACTGAATCCCGCCGTGCACGCTCAACGAAGTATTGAGTTGCGCTGCAACGCCTGCTTCGGCTTGCAGGGCGGTGTAGCGGTAATCAGTCTTGACCTTGTCCGTCTTGTCGAAGACCAGCGCATCCCTGCCGCCGTCCCCATGCCACAGGTTCACTTGCGCGTAGGGCTGCAGCAGCCGGGCCCCGTTGGGCTGGAATCGTCCCTCCAGGCGCAGCCCGATGCGGCCAGTGAGTTCAACCTGCGCGTCATGGTCGATACGCGAGACGCGATCATTTGCGGTATCGAACTTGGTCTTCTGGGCGATGACCTGTGCCTGCGGCTCGATTGCCCAGTGCGATGACAAGGTTACGGGCACGCCGGCTTCCAGCGAAGCGGCCCAGGCGTCCCCGTCCAAGTCCAACTTGTCGCCTCGGTCCGAGCGCGCCCGCCCATCCAGACGGGTGTATTGCAACACGCCATCCAGATAGCCACCTTGCGCACCCACCCAGCTCCAGTACGCACCTGCGCTTTTTCCATCCAGGCGCAAGTCACCGACGCTACGGTTCTCCTGGGCCAACGCGAAGCCCTTGACACCGGCCGTCAGGCGAGACTGGCTGAGGTATACCCCAGCGTGTTGACGGGCACCGCTATCACTCACATGAGCGTACACGTCCTGACCAACCTTGAAGCCATACAGGTCGCCATCGAGGCTGGGGCTGACCGTACCACTCCACTGTTGACGGAGTGCGCCGCCGTAGGCCTGACCCCAGGCAGCGGGCAGTGCGCCCTGGCCCTCCAGCAACTGCTGGTCGCCCTGACGCTGATGGAAGGTGCCCAGCCCCTGACGCACCACGATGGCTGCCCCCCTGGGGGCGGCGGCGTAGACCGCGACCTCGGGACGATACAGCGGCAGGCTCTGGTTGCCGGCGATCGGGGCGGGCAAGTCCAGTTGCCCTGGGGCTGGAGCGGCAACCGGCGGGGTAACCGCCGGCTGTTCGGGCGCCGGCTCGGCAGGGACCTCGGGTTCGGGCTCAGCCGGCGGCGTCACCACAGGTGGCGCCACCAGCGTCGAGCGCAGGTACCAGTTGTTCTCGCTGCCAGCGGTAACACCACCTTTGAACAATCGATAGTCGTAGGCACCCGCCGAAAGGGTTTGCGTTTGCACGAAGGCGGTAGCCGTACTGGTGGCACCGTCGCGTGCCTCCACGACCTGAATGCCGTTCTGGGGTGTCGACGCGCCGGCTCCCCCCAGATTGTTGACGATCAGGCCGGTCGTCCCCGTTATGGACCCGGCGCTGACCACCAGGCGATCGGAGGGCGCATTGTCACCGGCCAGCACACTGTTCACGCGCAACAGGCCGTTTTCGCCGACATAGTCGCCTTGGATGGTAAGACGGCCCAGGGCATCGCCACCCTCGGTAAGGTTGAGCGTTCCGGCGTTACTCACCGATGCGCGTTGCCCTGGGCCAAACGCTGTGATCACGCCCTCGCTTGAGGCAAGGACGCTGTTGCTGTCGAGGGTGAGCCTGCCGGTTCCGGTGCCGGCGTCTCCAAGGACCAGGGTGTCGTTGAGCGCCAGCTGACTAAGATTGGTCAACGCCACCGTCTCCCAGTTGAGGTAGCGAGCACCGCCCACCGCGCGGCTATTGTCGAACGTGAGGATATCGTTGCCTTCGCCGCCATCGATTGTGATGATCAGCGTTTCCGGATTAAGCCCGGAGAGCAGCGCAGTGTCGTCGCCCGGCCCGGCATCGACTTTCCCGCCGATCGTCCCGCCGTCCCAGACGAAGCGATCGTTGCCCGTGCTGAGCAGCACGTCCCCTGCGACGCTGCCGCCATGGATCAGGACGCTGTCGTCGCCGCCGCTGACGCTGATATTGCCGCCAATAGTGCCATCGAAGACCTCGATGTAATCGGTGTCGAACGCGGCAATGACATTCCTGTCAACGCTGCCACCGCGCATGATGAAGGTATTCTTGTCCAGGCGCAGGTTGACGTTTCCGATCCTGCCGCCGTCCATTTCGGCGTAGTCGCCGCTGTCGAAGGTGCCCTTGATCCAGCCGCCGGACATGTAGAAGGTGTCCAGCCCGTCACCCTGGTTGACGTTACCCTCGATCACGCCGCCGCTCATGACGAAGTCATCGATGCCGCCACCCTGATTGACGTTGCCGGCGATCGTGCCGGAGGCCATGTCGATACTGTCCCGGCCTGGGCCAAAGGTGACATCGCCCTCGATGGCGCCGGTGCCACCTGCCGGAAACACCAGACGGTTGTCACCCTCGGTATCCACCAGCGAAGGCGCTGACCCGCTGTCGCAGACATACGTGTCGTTACCGGCCCCAGGGGAAAATGTACAAGCTGCCTGAGCGGATGGCAGGGCCGCGCCCAGCAAACTCAGTGAGCCCACAATCAGTCGTACACGCATAGCAAAGCCTCCATTCAAAGCCAGCGCGCAACGTCAATTGCGCGGGGTCAGGCACTTTTTACAGAGGAAGGCTTGGGAGCGACAACTGGCAGAACTGCTAGTTGCTGGGTATTTGGACGGCAGTGTTGAGACTCAGTCGCGGTAGAACGTCTGCACCAGGTGATAGCCGAATTTGCTCTTCACGGGCCCATGCACAACGCGCAGGGGCTTCTTGAAGATGACCTGGTCGATCGCACCGACCATCTGCCCAGGGCGAATCTCTCCAAGATCACCGCCACGCTTGCCCGAGGGGCAGAGGGAGAACTTCCTGGCGAGCACATCCAACGCCTCACCCTTGGCGATGCGCTGCTTGAGCTTTTCGGCTTCGTCAGCAGTCTTGACCAGGATGTGGCGGGCTTGGGCTTTCATGATCTACCTGTGCATGCAGCGAGAGAAAGCAGCCATTATGCCCGACGCACCGCTACCACCGCGAATCGGCATGGCTTATTGCGCCAGCCATCCACCGTCCATGTTCCAGGCCGCACCGCGCACCTGGCTGCCAGCCTCGCTGCATAGAAACAGCACAAGCTCGCCCAGGTGCTCGGGCGCTACGAACGCTTGTGAAGGCTGTTTTTCCGCGAGCAATTCCCGTTCTGCCTGCTGCGGATCGACGCCGGTTGCAGCACGTGCGTCGATCTGCTGCTGCACCAGCGGCGTCAACACCCAGCCTGGGCACAGGGCATTGCAGGTCACGCCGCTCATGGCGGTTTCCAGCCCTACGACCTTGGTCAGGCCAATCACCCCATGCTTGGCGGCGACATATGCGGCCTTGCCGGTGGAGCCGACGAGCCCATGGACCGAGGCGATGTTGATGATGCGGCCCCAGTTGCGGGCGCGCATACCTGGCAGCACCAGGCGAGTGCCGTGGAAGACCGCAGACAGGTTCAAGGCAATGATCTTGTCCCAGCTGTCCACCGGGAAGTGCTCGACAGGTGCCACATGCTGGATCCCGGCATTGTTGACCAGGATATCCACGGCACCGAATGCCTGTTCGGCAAAGTCCAGCATGGCCTCGATCTGCGCGGCATCGGCAAGATCACCGGGGTGATGGCGCACCTGCACCCCTAATTGCTCAAGGCTGGCGATGGCAGGTGAAGGGTCACCAAAACCGTTGAGCACGATGTTGGCCCCCGCTCGCGCCAGCACATGGGCAATGCCCAGGCCAATGCCGCTGGTGGAACCTGTGATCACTGCTGTCTTGCCTTTGAGGGTCATGCAAAGCTCCCTAACAGCGCGCCGGCGCCGACTGGAACGAAGAAAGCCGTTGGGCATCGCCCGGGATGGGCTGAGCGTAGGAGCGGAGCGGCTGATCAAAGGTTCCGCAGGGGCCTTCGCGTGAGGCCAAAGCAGCGGCTTTGCGCCACTCCCTCCTACCGGGCTTGCTTCGCAGGACTTAGTCCTGGCGGCTGGTCACTTCCAGCAGGTGGTAGCCGAACTGAGTCTTGACCGGACCCTGCACGGTGTTGACCGGGGCGCTGAAGACCACGGTATCGAATTCCTTGACCATCTGGCCAGGACCGAACGAGCCCAGGTCACCACCCTGACGGCTGGACGGGCAGGTGGAGTTGGCCTTGGCGATTTCAGCGAAGTCGGCACCCGCTTCGATCTGGGCCTTGAGTTCGTTGCACTTGTCTTCGCTGTTGACCAGGATGTGACGGGCGGTTGCACGTGCCATGGGGTACTGCTCCTTGGGAGGGTAAAGAGGCAAAGCCTAACGCACTTCAACCGGTCGTGTCTCGCAGGGTTCGGCCTGCCGCTCACCCAAAAGGCGTGCCGCACCCTGCAACAAGGTCTCAGTGGTGCTCCAGCCAAGGCAGCCATCGGTGATGGACACGCCGTATTTCAGCGCCCCGTTGCTCAGGGCCTGACAACCCTCGAACAAGTGCCCCTCGATCATCATGCCGACGATCGAGGTGTCGCCGCTCAATCGCTGTTGCAACACCTCGTTGAAAACAGCCGGTTGCCGGGCGGGGTCCTTGCCACTGTTGGCATGGCTGCAATCGACCATGATGCGCGCAGGCAGGCCTGCTTTGGCGAGCCCCTGACGGGCCAGGGCAAGGCTGTGGGCGTCGTAGTTCGGACCTTGATGGCCACCTCGCAGCACCAGGTGAGTATGCGCGTTACCCAGGGTTTCGACGATCGCAGGGTAGCCCTGTGCATCCATGCCGAAATGCCGGTGGGCATGGGCAGCACTGCGCATGGCGTCCGTCGCGATGGCAACGCCGCCATCGGTGCCGTTCTTGAAGCCTACCGGCAGCGCCAGCCCGCTAACCATTTCTCGATGAATCTGTGATTCGGTGGTGCGGGCGCCGATGGCGGCCCAGGCCAGTACATCGTCGAAGTAGCCAGCGGCCATGGGCTGCAGCAATTCGGTCGCAACCGGCAGGCCCCGTTCGATCATGCCCAGCATCAGCCCCCGCGACAGTGCCAGACCTGCATGCATGTCGTCGCTGCCATCGAGGTGAGGGTCGTAAGCCAGGCCCTTCCAGCCCACCGTCGTGCGCGGTTTTTCCACGTAGGCACGCATCACCAGCAGCATGCGTTCGCCGACCTGTCGGCTCAACGCGGCCAGGCGATCGGCATATTCCAGCGCCGCGCGCGGATCATGCAGCGAGCATGGCCCTACGATGACCAGCAGGCGAGGGTCGCGCCCTTCGAGAATGTCGCAAATGGCTTGGCGGTGCGCCTGGACTTGGTGTGCGAGCGAGGCAGACAACGGCATCTGTTGTTTGAGCAGGTGCGGGCTGGGAAGGCGGCGGCTGACAGCGGTATTGGCAGCTTGGGCTTGGGTCAGGGGCAGGGCGAGGCTGGAGGCTTGCATGAGGGTTTTCCTTGGGCGGACGGCAGGCACTATGGCTGCGCAGTCGGCCCTATCGAGGTGTTCGACAGATCGGTGTTTGGCTATTGGCTGAATCAGTGCCACCTGTGCAGAACCGGTCGGAGGCGGCAGGCTGGCCCGAGCGGACGTGGCTAAATCGCCAGGTGGAGGTGCTGGTTACGTAATAGGTGTCGTATTTCATGAATCTGTCCTCTGGATCGTTTGGGTGTAGGCCTGAAAAAACAAAACCCCCGGTCGGGAGGCCGACCGGGGGTTTGAGTATTCTCATGTTCGGCGGCCCCTCGAAGGTGGACGCCGTGTGGGTATCGGCGCCTAGTGGCTAAACCAATACCCGAAGTAATAGGAGGCAGGTGCGTTCACGCACACGGTCACGACCGCTGCCGGGCGCGGGGCGCGGCCAGTGGTAGTAGCGAGTGTGTGGATGGTTGCTTGCATGCTGCTCTCCAGTGAATGAGCCCGAGCTTACTGCACATTGCGCGGGCCATTCAATGGAAAATTGCTATGAGCGTAATCGATCGGATGATTACGCCGGGTGGTCACTGGACCGTAGTCTTAGTGACTGTCTTGATCTTCAGCTTGACCACCAGTGGCGCCTGCGCCTGAGCCAGTGGCTTCGCCGGTGCTGTTGGAGCCGCCCGCAGCACCGTCATGGGCACCTGCGGCCCCGGCGTTGCTGCTGTCATTGTCACGGCTGCTGCCTGGGGTATTCACGCTGCTGCCTTCACCTGCAGTCTTGCCGCCCATCTGGTCGGTTTTCGGGTGCATGTCGGTGTTGGTGGTGTCAGTGGCGGCCTGACTGGTACCGGCCAGGGTGGCCAAGGCGAAAGCAACGGACAGCGAAAGGCTACGGATGCGAATCATGGCGAAGCTCCTGTGCATGGATTCTGTCATTGCTTTGGCATAGTCCTGCACAGGAGGTGCCCAGAGGGCGACGGATGGTCGGTTAGGGCACGCTTGCCTCAACAGGCCTCGCCGTGGTGCGAAGGCTTGGGTTCGGCCGTTTCCATCGGAGGATGCTCCTGCGCGGCATGCATCAGGTCCTCGGTGACCCGCAGTTCGGCGCCAGTAGGCGAGAAGGTGGTGGAGGCCGTGAACGGGGCAGGGTGTTCCGCGGCCGGGCGCTTGCCGCGCCGCCACAGGAAAAAGCCCACCATCAACAGGTTGACCACGGCAAACGCCCAGAAAAGCCCGGCTTCGCCAAACTCGGTCATCACGGGTGATATCGCCATCGGCGCCATCGCCGAGCCCAGCGAGTTGATTAGCAGCAGCCCTTGGATCATGGGCACCAAGGCATCGGATGGGGCACGGTCGGCTGCATGGCTGACCGCCACCGGATACAAGGTGAACACCCCGCCGCCCAGCAGAAACAGCATCGCCGGCAGCAGGAATGCATCCGAAGGCAGGAACACGGTGACCAATGCCAGCGCAGCGCACACTGCCGCCAGGGCAATCAGCACGTCCTGACGGTCCTTGCGGTCCGACCACCGCCCCACCGGGTATTGCAACAGCATGGCCCCGAGGATGACCCAGGCCATCATGTTGCCTACTTCGCCGACGTCCAGCCCGATACGTTGGAGATACAGCGGCAGCAACGTATAGATCCCGGCAATGGCCACGCCCGAACCAAAGCATCCCACCAGCCCCGAGGGTGCCACGCCCAGCAGTTGCCGCGGCTTGAGCGGCTCTACCTGGTCCAGCAGTGGCGAAACCCGTGGCAGGATCACGATCGGCAACACCGACAGGGCGGTCAGCACACCTGCCAGCATGAAAGGCGCGGTCTCGCCCAGGCGGGTGATCTCGCCAAGCCCTGCCTGAGCCAGCACCCCGGCGCCATAGAAGGCGATCATGTACAAGGCCAGCAGGCGACCGCGGATCTTGGCGTCTCCGGCAAGCAACAACCAGCTCTCGATGACCAGGAACACCCCCACGGCCGCCCAGCCATTGATCAGGCGCAGCACCGACCACCAGGTCACGTCATAGAACAGGCCTTGCAGCAGGATGGTGACGCCGATCAGCGAGGCAAAGCTGGTGTAGGCGCGGATATGGCCGATGCGCAGGATGAGCCGATCATTGAAGATGGCCCCCAGGGTCAGACCGATGAAGTAGGTGGACGAGACGATGCCGATGGTGGTGGCAGACTCGCCAGCCTCGCCGAGTCGCAGGGTGGTCAGAGAAGACATGAAGCCGTTGCCCAGGGCAATGATGAACAGCCCGAGCAGCGGCGCCAGCGCCATGGCCAGCAAACGCGCAGACATAGGTACCTCTAGTTGGATAGGCGAAGGTTGGCCTTTTCGAGCGCTCACGCTGGTCGACCCGGGTAGGGTAGAGGCTGCACGGATGCGACCTGGGCAAGACTCAACCGCTTGGCCATGCAGGAAGACGGCCGGGCGGGGAGGGTTGAGCCTATTTCACATGAGCGTTCATGGGGTCAGGCGCGGACTCGGTCTTGGTTGCCGGTTGCCACCGTTCAAGGCGACGGGCGAAAAGGAAGCGCGATTCTACGGGCTTGCAGGGTTTTGCCAAGGGTTGACTGCCTGCGGCGCAATGCCGCAGTCTCGAAAAGACATGCCAATGTCTTTCCCAGGCAAATCGCTCGCAGTCGCAGTCGCAGTCGCAGCTGCTGTTGCTGTTGCTGTTGCTGTTGCTGTTGCTGTTGCTGTTGCTGTTGCTGTTGCTGTTGCTGTGGCTTTTGCTTCTAAGCGCGCGGTAGCCCAGGCGCCGCAGATCGCGACTTCAGGAGGCCGAGCGCAGGGCTTGCGGAGGGAGGTGACAGGCATGGATGCCTGTCAAGCGCTGGGCCCCAGGATGGGGCCTGCAGCGCGGTCCTCCCGGGAGCAAGCCCGGAGCGAGGGAACCCCGGAGCGTAGCGTAGGGGCCGGATGATAGGAGCAGGCGGTTTTTGCTTACTTTTTGCCAAGACAAAAAGTGAGCCGCCGTAAGGGCGGAAGGGTGACTGTGCGCCACCCGCGCCAATGAATACCAACTCGATATATGCGCCCATGCTTTGAAGTTTGAAGTTTGAAGTTTGAAGTTTGAAGTTTGATTGGGTTGGTGTGGGTATCGATAGAGAGCATAGTCCATTTGCGATGGCGACGCTGAATCACCTTTTCGCCCTTACGGCGAGTTACTTTTTGTCAAACGCCACAAAAAGTAACCAAAAAAGGCTGCGCTCCATTCATACGGCCCCTACGCTGCGCTTCGGGGTTCCCTCACTCCGGTCTTGCTCCCGGAAGGACCGCGCTGTAGGCCCCATCCTGGGGCCCAGCGCTTGACAGGCATCCATGCCTGTCACCTCCCTTCGCAAGACCTGCGTTCGGCCTTCTGAAGTCGCGAAGATCAAGATCAAGATCAAGATCAAGGTCAAGATCAAGATCAAGATCAAGATCAAGATCAAGATCAAGATCAAGATCAAGATCAAGATCAAGATCAAGATCAAGGTCAAGATCAAGATCAAGATCAAGATCAAGATCAAGATCAAGATCAAGATCAAGATCAAGGTCAAGATCAAGGTCAAGATCAAGATCAAGATCAAGATCAAGATCAAGATCAAGATCAAGATCAACAGCGTCTGTGGTGGGGATGATAACGTCTAAACTTGCCGCGATATATATCCCGTGTAGGAGCGACCTTGTGCCGCGATGGCCGCGAAGCGGCCCTAGTGTTTGAATCACAGCAAATAAACTGGGGCCGCTGCACGGCCATCGTGGCACATGGTCGCTCCTACAAGAAGTGGTGGCTCGCAAAGGTGTTCGAATGCAGCCACACCCTGATTAAAGAGACTGATCTATGGGGTGTAGAGTAATACCCATTGTCCACTCTCGCCAACACGTGACCCATCCAAGGGCACACCCCCCATCAATCCGCTAGCAACCCGCTCTGCCACAGGACGGCTGCTCCCCCGTGTCGATACTGACCACCACCGACATACCCGGCCGCAGCCGCGCAGCCTCTGGCTGGCCGGCATCCACTGTGATACGCACTGGAATGCGTTGGGCGATCTTGACGAAGTTGCCGGTCGCATTGTCCGCCTGAAGCAACGCGAACTCCGAGCCAGTGGCAGGGGAAATCTGTTCGATGTGCCCGTACAGTTTGAGATGGTTCAAGGCATCCACCGTGAAACTGGCCGGCTGGCCGATGCGCACGTCGGCCATCTGCGTTTCCTTCATATTGGCGATGATCCACAAGGTATCGGGTACCAGCGCCATCAGCTGGGCACCGGAGTTGACATAGGCGCCCAGGCGCGTCCCGATCTGCCCCAACTGCCCGTCCCTTGGCGCGGTCACGCGGGTGTTGTCCAGATCGATGCGGGCCAGGGCCACGGCGGCCTTGGCATTCTCGACCGCAGCCAGCAGCGCCGCGCGGTTGACGATCACCGACTCGCGATCCTGCCGGGCAATCTCCAGCGCAGCCTTTGCCTGCGCAAGGCTCGCCGCCGCCGCCGCCTCGCTGGCGCGGGTGACATCCAGTTCACGTCGTGACACCGATCCATCGGTGACCAGCGCCTGGTTGCGCGACAGATCGGCCTTCGCCTTGGTCAACTGCGCGGCAGCGTCATTGATGGCAGCCTGGCGCTGGGCGATGGTCGCCTCAGCGCTCTTGCGCTGCTGCGCATTGTTGGCCAGCGCCGCCTCTTGTTGCTGCTGCTGAGCGATGGCCTGAGCAAGGCGCTGGGTGTAGATCCGGTCATCGAGCTTGACCAGCAACTGGCCCGCCTTGACGTACTGGAAGTCCTGCACTGGCACCTCGACGATATAGCCGCTCAACTGCGGTCCGATGATCGTGACCTGCCCGCGCACCATGGCGTTTTCGGTACTTTCGATGGCGCTGCTGAAAGGGGGCAGGCGCCACGCATAAAGCACCACCAGTACGCCGACCAGGGCGACACAGCCGAAGGTGATGGCTGACAGTATGCGCACCTTGCGAGTGCGTCCGGGTGAAGTTGGCTCACTTGGTGGCGTAGTGCCCTCCGGCGCTTCGGCGATGGCAGTCGTGGTGGTGGTGCGGGATTGTTCGGTCATCGTGTCGGTGCGCCAAGGGATGAGTCGGTCAGGCGAGCCTGACGTTTGCTGTACCAGAGCCAGGTGCCGCGTATGCAGATCCAGATCATGGTGAGAATAGCGATAGCGCCAATGAGCATGAACACATCGTTGTAGGCCAGCACATTGGCTTCTCGGGTGGCCGCGCTAGCCAGTTGGCGCATGCCCACTTCAGTACGCAGGGCAGGGTCGGCGATCAGGCGCCCGACGCTTGCACCCCCACTTTGAACCCGGGCGGTGACCAGCGGTTCCACGCTGCTCAGGTGGTCCATCAGGTGACTTGAGTGAAATTTTTCCCGCCAGATCTGGAACGTGCCCAGCAGCGCTGCACCGATCAGACCACCGAGGTTGTTGCAGATGCCGAACAGCACCGAGAAGCTCACCAGGTTCTGCGGGTTGGCCCGCACATGGCCAATGCCCAGGGCCATGGAGGGGCCCAGGAAGAACGTACTGCCGAAGGCCAACAAAAACTGGCTCAGGTACATTTGCGCAGGCCGGGTCAGGTTGCTCGACGTGCTGTCCATGAAGGCGCCTACTGCCATGGCCAGCAGGGAGATCAGCAGCGGTAGGATCAAGTGGTTAGGGTTGATGGTCAAGGCGCTGGTCGCCAACCCGGCGACCGCACCGAGCAGCATGATCCAGTACAGCGAACGCATCTGTTCACTGGACATGTTGAGCATCTGCAGAAAGCCGACTGCGCCGGTGGATTGCTCGGAGGTGACCATACGGATGAGGATCACGCACAGCCCCAGGCGGATGATGGCGCCGCTGCCCAGCCACCGCGTCATCAGCAGGGGGTTCTCCCGGTTGTGCTCGATCGCCAGCCCGCTCAGGATCAGGACGATCGAGCCTGCCAGCGCCATGCCGATCCACGGCGCATCCAACCACCAGTCGATGCGCCCAAGCGACAAAGCAGCGCAGAGCAGCGCCGTGCCGCTGGCCATCAGGGCGAAGGTGAGAAAATCCAGAGGCTCGAAGGTCTTGAAGCGGTCACCGGGCGGTAGTTTGAGCAGAAGTACGCAGCCCAGGGCTGTCAGCGCCAGCCCCAGTTCGAACAAGTAAAGCCCCCGCCACTCGGCGATCAACAGCAGGTCTTCAGAAAATATCCGTGCCAGCGGCAAGGCCAGCTGGGAAGCGCCAAGGCCCAGAACCATTGCCTTGAGCCGCCACTGTGCCGGGAAGGCCTGGATCATGTAGTACAGGCCAAGCGAGGTCAACGCGGCGCCCACCATGCCGTGGGCGGCCCGCACGGCAATGGCCGAATTCAGGTCGTTGACCAGGAGGTGGGCGAAGGTCACCAGGGCATAGAGCACCAGAAACACTTCGGTAAAGGCACGCAGGCCGAATTGCTGGCGAAACTTGACCAGCAACAGGTTCATGGACACGTTGGTCATCACGTAGGCAGCCGGCAACCAGGCCATTTCCGCAGTGGTCGCGCCCAGTGCACCTTGCAGGAACACAAGGTTTGCGGTCACCAGCGCGTTGCCCAGCCCGCCGGTGATGGCGACCAGCAAACCAACCAGACCATAGGCCAGGCGCTTGGCTGGGCTGTGCAGGGGCGTGGACGGCGAACCTGGCAGGGTCGGTTTCTCGTGGGGTAACCACTGGCGGGGTGCGTACTTGTCCATGAAACAGCCTGTCTAAGGTGTTGGATGCAGCCGTTGTGTGGCCGCTTGCGCCTGCGTCGATGTTATCCAGCGCTGCTACAAGGCCCGTGCCAGGAAGGCGGCTGTGCGGCTGTGCTTGGCCTTGGCCACCTGACCGGGGTTGCCGCTGGCGACCACCTTGCCGCCGGCATCGCCAGCCCCAGGGCCGATGTCGATCACCCAATCGCACTGGGCGACTACGCGCATGTCATGTTCGACCACCACCACGCTGTGGCCGTTATCCACCAGGCGGTTGAGCTGCACCAGCAACCGGTCGACATCTTGTGGGTGCAGGCCGTTGGTCGGCTCATCGAGTACATACAAGGTGGCGCCGCGGGCCTGGCGTTGCAGTTCGGTGGCCAACTTGATCCGTTGTGCTTCGCCCCCTGACAGCTCCGTTGCCGGCTGGCCCAGACGCAGATAGCCCAAGCCTATGTCTTGCAGCACCTGAAGCGAACGCCGCGCCGAGGGCTGATCCTCAAACACCCTCAGCGCTTGCTCCACGGTCAGTTGCAGCACCTGGGCGATATTCATGCCTTGCCAGCTCACCGAAAGGGTCTCTGGATTGTAGCGGGCCCCGTGACAGGTCGGGCAAGGAGCGAACACGCTTGGCATGAACAGCAACTCGACACTGACGAATCCTTCGCCTTCGCACGTAGGGCATCGACCTTTCGCGACGTTGAATGAGAAACGCCCGGCATCGAAGCCCTGGGCCTTGGCCTGTTCGGTACTGGCGAATAATTTGCGCACATGATCGAACAAGCCGGTGTAGGTGGCCAGGTTGGACCGAGGCGTTCGGCCGATCGGTTTCTGGTCTACCTGCACCAGCCGCTTGATGTGCTCAAGGCCTGCGCTGACGCGGCCCGTGCTCACCTGCTCTGGCTCGTCTTCCAGGTCAGGCACCTGGGCATCCTGTGAAGCCTCGGCGTGACCCAGGTGTGTGCCTACCAAGTCCAGCAGGGCCTGGCTGACCAGGCTCGACTTGCCGGAGCCCGAAATGCCGGTCACCGCCGTGAAGCAGCCCAGCGGGAACGCTGCACTGAGGTTGTCGAGGTTGTTGCGGGTTATGCCCTCCAGGCGTAGCCAGGCCTGGGGCTCGCGATGTTGGCGGTGTGTCTTGTCCTGTGCCTGGAATAGATAGCGGGCCGTACACGATTGCTCGACCTGGGCCAGGCCGGCCGGAGGGCCACTGTAGAGAATCTTGCCCCCGTGCTCTCCGGCGGCCGGCCCCACGTCCACCAGCCAGTCCGCACGGCGCATGGTGTCCAGGTCGTGTTCGACCACGTACACCGAATTGCCCGCCTGCTTGAGGCGCTGCAGGGCATCGAACAAGGCTTCGCTGTCGGCCGGGTGCAGGCCGGCGGAGGGTTCGTCCAGCACATAGACCACGCCAAACAGCTGCGAATTGAGCTGCGTGGCCAGGCGCAGGCGCTGCAGCTCGCCCGAAGACAGGGTAGGGGTGCTGCGTTCGAGTGCCAGGTAACCCAGGCCGAGCTCAAGCAGCGTGTCGATGCGCACCAGCAGCTCAGTGGCAATGCGTTGCGCGGCCAGGCGTTTTTCAACTGTCAGGTCGTCGTCCTGAATCAGGTACTCGGCTGCCGCCACCTTGCGCAATACCTCAGCCAAGGCCTGCAGGGGCAGTTGCGAAAGCGCTGCGATATCCAGGCCTGCGAAGGTGACACTCAATGCCTCGCGCTTGAGACGTTTGCCTTGGCACGTGGGGCAGGGGCTCGGGCGCATGTAACGGGAAACGCGCTTGCGCATCTGTGCACTTTGCGAGTGCATGAACGTATGCAGCACATAGCGCCGAGCGCCGGTGAACGTGCCTTGGTAGCTAGGTTCTGCCTTGCGTTTGAGGGCGGCACGTGCCTGGGCCGGCGTAAGGCCCGCGTAGACTGGCACGGTGGGTGTTTCTTCGGTGTAGAGAATCCAGTCACGCTGCTTCTGGGGCAGATCGCGCCAAGGCACATCCACGTCGTAGCCCAGGGTGACCAGAATGTCCCGCAGGTTTTGCCCTTGCCACGCCATGGGCCAGGCAGCCACTGCGCGCTCCCGGATGCTCAATGAGGGGTCCGGGACCATGGTCGCCTCGGTGACCTCGTAGACCCGGCCGAGCCCATGGCACGCGGGGCAGGCGCCTTGCGGCGTGTTGGCCGAGAAATCCTCGGCATACAGCATTGGCTGGTCCGCGGGGTAATGGCCTGCACGCGAGTACAGCATGCGGATGGAGCTCGATAGCGTGGTGACGCTGCCTACCGAAGACCGCGCACTGGGGCTGCCACGCTGCTGCTGCAGCGCCACCGCGGGAGGCAAGCCTTCGATGGCGTCCACGTCCGGTACACCCACTTGGTCGATCAGCCGCCGAGCGTAGGGCGCAACCGATTCGAAGTAGCGGCGCTGGGCCTCGGCGTACAGTGTCGAAAAAGCCAAGGAAGACTTGCCGGAACCCGACACTCCGGTAAACACCACCAATGCGTCGCGCGGTACCTCTACATCGACATTCTTGAGGTTGTGCTCGCGCGCACCCCGTACACGAATGAAACCGCTGAAGGCGGGTTTGTCGCTTGGCATGTTGCTGTCCTTGCTTGGCAGTCGGGTCGAGGAGACATAGCAGGCCAGCGATCACGTATGGCCTGCGGTCGAATAGGAATAGCTGTAGGACGCTCCAAGCGGCCAGGAGGTTCTACCGGGCAGCCTGCGAGCCGAGTGGAGCGTGGCCATCCACCTGGACGCACACCGTCCGGTCACCCACCGTTTTGCAGGGCCAATGATCATTGATGTAAGCATCCGGGGTAAAACACACCCGGTCATCATTGACCCAGAACATGTGCCCGCGCGATCCGGAAATGCGCAGTTTGGTGCAGGGCCGATAGTCCTTGATCAGGAGCGTGGCCGTGCTGACTGCAATCATCACCGGGGCCGCGATGCATATCGCCATGAGTGTGACCTGAAAAGAGCGAAGCTGGAATCGAGCAAGCCAGGACCCCCTCGGCGGGTCGAACTTGCGCCCGGTAAAAAAGCCGGTCATGGCAGCGGCGATTACAATGGGCGTCAACGAAATCACCCCGATCAAGAAGAAAGCTCCAAATGAAGTCTCGACCACCGGAGCACCGCGGTACAGGCGCCCGAAGACTGGTAGCACATCCACCCAGATGGCATACAACGCCAGGCTGCACACGGCGACCATGCCCAGCCCAATACCCAACGCTACGAAGCGAAACAGCAAGGGGCTGCGCAGGTGAAGCTCAGCGTGCTGTGTCATCGCTTCCCGCCGGTGCCCTGTCCGCGCCCAATAACGCCCACAGGCGCGCATCTTCGAAGTTGTCGATGACCAGGCGCGCACCTGCCTCGATCAAACGTTGTGGCGTCTGGGTAGTGGCAAGGCCGACCGTGAAGATCCCGGCAGCGCTGGCTGCCCGAACGCCCGGTAGCGAGTCTTCGAAAGCCAACGCCTGGTCAGCATGGGCATCCAGTCGCTGCAGGCCGGTCAGGTAGGGAAGCGGGTCGGGCTTGGGCTTGGCCAGTTCATCGGCAATCACCACGTGGTCGAACCTGTCGCTCAGCTTCAGGCCTGCGAGCATGTGTTCGGCATTGAGCCGCGGGGCGTTGGTCACTACGCACATGCCAAAGCCGTGGGTGCTGGCGTGATCAAGCAAACGGATCAGCCCAGGCAGGGGCTCGAGCTTTGGTGACATTTCACGAAAAAGCGCTTCCTTGCGTTCGGCAAGTGCCTGGCACTGCAAGGCAGTGGCACCCTCGAACAACTCGGCGAACAGTTCGCCATTGGCCCGGCCGCTGATCTGAGCATCGAACTGGCCCTGGCTCAATGCTCGGCCGTCGTATTCACGCAAGAGCTGGCGAAACGCCTGTAAATGGAGGGTATCGGTGTCGGTGAGGGTGCCATCTAGGTCGAACAGCAATGCATTGAGCATGGGGATTTCCAAAGCAGGTACAGGGTGGCCATAGGATCATAACCAATGACGACGACGAAGGGGGCTGGTCAGCGTGCTCCGGAAAGAGTACAAATGTGCTCCATGGATAATCTAACCCCCAAGCGCCGCGCCATTTTCGATTTCATTCGCGAGCGCATCACCGAACAAGGCCAGCCTCCCAGCCTGGCCGATATCGCCACGCGCTTTGGCTTTGCCTCACGCAGCGTGGCCCGCAAGCACATCACCGCGCTGTGCCAGGCAGGCTACATCGACGTCACCCCCAATCAGGCCCGCAGTATTCGCCTGGCAAGGCCGCTACGCCGGCCTGAAATGCTCGAACTGCCGGTGCTCGGACAGGTGGCCGCGGGTGCGCCGATCGGGCCGGACCTCGACATCCACGAGCAATTGATGCTCGACCCCAGCCTGTTTCGTCGTACTCCCGATTACCTGCTCAAGGTGCGCGGGGACTCGATGATAGGTGACGGCATCCTCGACGGTGACCTGGTCGGCATCCGCCAGCAGGGCGATGTACGGGAAGGGCAGATCGTGGTCGCTCGGCTGGACGGCGAGGTGACCATCAAGCGCCTCCAGCGCCACGGCGAGGGCTATCGGCTGGTGCCGCGCAATCCGGCGTACGCACCAATTGACGTAGGGCCGGATCAGGAGCTGTTCATCGAAGGCATCTTCTGTGGCCTGGTGCGGCGCGACTGATGGGCGCGGTCATCGATCTGGACAGGCTGCTCGACCAGCGTCGGGTATGGCGTGGCCGTCAAGCCCAGGCCCGGCCACAGGGTCTGCAACCGACCGGGCATGCCAGCCTGGACGAACGCCTGCCCGAAGGCGGCTGGCCGGCGGCGGCGCTCAGCGAATTGTTGCTCGTGCGGCCTGGTAGCGGCGAACTGCAATTGCTTTGGCCCACGCTGGCGCGCCTGAGCGGCGAGGGCGGACGCGTGGTGTTGGTATCACCTCCCTTCATTCCTTTTGCGCCAGCCTGGCAGGCGGCGGGTATCGACCTGCGCTGGCTGTTCCAGGTCGACGCGGGCACTACCGACACCCTGTGGGCCGCCGAACAGTGCCTGCGTTCGGGCAGTTGTGCCGCGGTGGTGTGTTGGCCAGAACGCGCCGACGACCGCGCCTTGCGCCGCTTGCAGGTCGCGGCGGAAACCGGGCAGGCCCTGGCGTTCGCCTGCCGTGGGCAAGCGGCCATGCATAACCCGTCGCCTGCGGCATTGCGCATCGCCATCGACGCACGCCCACCCCAGTGGCGGGTACTCAAATGCCGTGGCGGCATGCCGCCGGCCTTACCGATCGCGTGTTCAAGGCAGGGATGATGGAACATGTTGTGGGCCTGCATTCTATTTCCGCAGTTGGCGCTGGACAGCCTGCTGCGCGAGCGCGACGACCGTGACGCACCGCTGGTGCTGCTGGGTGGTCCCAGTCAGCGCCGGGTCCTGCAATCGGTCAACCCTGCGGCTGCCGCTCTGGGGCTTCGCGCCGGCCAAACCCTGACGGCCGCCCGTGCGCTGGCCGATGGCTTCTCCTGCCTCGAAGTCGATCCCAAGCGCATCGATGCTTTGCAGCAGTTGCTGGCCGCCTGGGCATATCGCTTCAGTGCCCAGGTCAGCTTGCACTATCCGCGAACCTTGTTGCTGGAAGTAGGGTCGAGCCTGCAGCTGTTCGGGCCATGGCCGGTACTGGAGGCGCGCTTGCGCCAGGAACTGTCTGCGCTGGGCTTGCGTCAACGCATCGTCCTGGCCAGCAATCCGGTGGCTGCGCGCATGCTGGCCAATACTCACGACGGGTTGGCGTTGGAGGATGCCGCTTCGACTCGTGCGGCACTGGCCGAAATGCCCATCGACCGGATCGGCCTGCGCCCGGAGGATGCCCAGGCCTTCGGCCGCATGGGGTTGCGCCAGCTGAAACAGGTACTGGCGCTACCGCGCGACGCATTGGCAAGGCGCTTTGCTGCCCAGGTGCAGTTGCACCTGGACCAGTTACTGGGCATGCGCAACCTGGGCCTTGCATTCTTCGAACCGCCGGACCGTTTCGAGGCGCGGTTGGAGCTGAACTTCGATGTGGAGTCGCACCAGGCGCTATTGTTCCCATTACGTCGCATGCTGACAGACCTGGCCGCTTTCCTGGCTGGGCGCGACTGTGGCGTCCAGCGATTCAAGGTGTACATGGAGCACGCGCAGGGCCATGACACCCAGCTTGACGTTGGATTGCTGGCCGCAGAACGCGACCCGGCCATGTTGCTTGAACTGGCCCGTGGCAGGCTGGAATTGGTGCGTCTGAAGGCGCCGGTGCGCAACCTGCGCCTGGTGGCCGAGGACTTGCCGCCATTCGTGCCTCAGCACAAGGCGTTGTTCGATCCACGCGCCCAGCAGGCCCAACCGTGGGAACAACTGCGCGAACGCTTGCGTGCACGTCTGGGTGACCAGGCCGTGACGGGGCTCAGCGCCGTGGCCGATCACCGTCCTGAACAGGCATGGCAGGCCAATGAAGTCGGCCAGTGGTCCAGCCTGTGCGTCACACCGGGCAGCCGTCCTGGCTGGCTGCTGGCCACCCCCACGGTGCTCGACGAACAGGCCTATCAGGTTCACGGGCAGGCCGAGCGCATCGAGTCCGGTTGGTGGGACGGCGCGGACGTACGCCGTGATTACTACCGCATCGAAACCCGTGAGGGCCTGCGTGGGTGGGCCTACCGTGACCTCGGCCAAGGCGGGCCGCTATGGTTGCAGGGCTGGTTTTCATGAGCGGCTTTGGCTACGCGGAGTTGCATTGCCTGAGCAATTTCAGCTTCCAGCGCGGAGCGTCAAGCGCGGATGAGTTGTTCCGCCGGGCTCGCGAGCAAGGCTACCAAGCCCTGGCCATTACCGACGAATGCACCTTGGCTGGCATTGTGCGCGCCTGGCAAGCGGCGAAAGAGCAGGGTGTACGGCTGATCGTCGGCAGCGAAGTGCAACTGCAGGATGGGCCCAAGCTGGTGCTGCTGGTGCAAGACCTGCAGGGCTACCAGAACCTTTGCGCCCTGATCACCCGTGCGCGGCGTAGGGCGCCCAAAGGGGACTACCAGCTGTTGCGCGAGGACCTGCCTGCGCACAGCAAGGGCCTGTTGGCATTATGGGTGCCTGATGATGTTGCCGATCAAGCTGCGGGCGACTGGTTGAGGGAGGTCTTCGCGGCCCGCCTCTGGCTGGCCGTGCATTTGCACCGCGGTGTCGATGACGACCAGCGTCTGGCGCGTCTGCGTGCATTGGCGGCAACCTTGGGTGTGAATGCGGTGGCGTGCGGGGATGTTCACATGCACGTGCGCGGTCGGCGCGCCCTGCAAGACTGCATGACGGCAATTGGCCGGCGCTGCCAAGTGGCTGAGGCAGGGCGCTTTCTGTACGCCAACGGCGAGCGTCATTTGCGTACCCCTGCCCAATTGGCCGAGTTGTATCCCGCCGACCTGCTGGCCCAGACCTTGGTGATTGCCGAGCATTGCCGTTTCGACCTTGGTGAGCTGCGCTATCGCTACCCCGAAGAACTGGTACCCGCTGGGCATACCGCTGCCAGTTGGTTGCGTGAGCTGTGCGAACAAGGGTTGCCGCTGCGCTGGCCCCAAGGCCCGAGCGATCAAGTTCGCCAAGCCCTTGATCGGGAGCTGGCGCTGATCAGCGAGCTGAGCTACGAGAGTTACTTCCTCACCGTTCACGACATCGTGGCCTTTGCCCGCGAGCAGCACATCCTGTGCCAGGGGCGCGGCTCTGCCGCCAACTCGGTGGTGTGCTTCGTGCTGGGGATCACCGAGCTGGACCCCATGAAACATCGGTTGCTGTTCGAGCGCTTTCTGTCACGCGAGCGCAACGAGCCGCCGGACATCGATGTGGACTTCGAGCACGACCGGCGCGAGGAAGTCATCCAGTACGTGTTCAGGCGCTATGGTCGACACCGCGCGGCGTTGACGGCGGTCGTCAACACCTATCACGCCAGCGGGGCGGTACGCGATGTCGCTCGCGCATTGGGCCTGCCGGCCGACCAGGTGGACGCCCTGGCCAAATGCTGCGGCCGTTGGAGCGACCGCATCCCCGATGCACAGCGTTTGGCCGAGGCGGGGTTCGATGCAGGCAACCTGATGTTGCGGCGTATCCTGGTGCTGGCCGGTGAGCTGATCGGTTTTCCCCGGCACCTGTCACAACACCCAGGTGGCTTCGTCATCTCGCAACAACCCCTCGACCAGCTGGTGCCCGTGGAAAACGCGGCCATGGCCGAACGCACCGTGATCCAATGGGACAAGGATGACCTCGACATGGTCGGCCTGCTCAAGGTCGATGTGCTGGCGCTGGGCATGCTTAGTGCACTGCGTCGCTGCTTCGCGCTGGTGCAGCAGCACCGTGGGCGACATTTGACGCTGGCCACCGTCCCTGCCGAAGACCCGGCCACCTATGCCATGATCAGCCGCGCCGAGACCATGGGCGTATTCCAGATTGAGTCCAGGGCGCAAATGGCCATGTTGCCGCGCCTGCAGCCCAGAACCTTCTACGACCTGGTCATCGAGGTCGCCATCGTGCGCCCTGGCCCCATCCAGGGCGACATGGTCCATCCCTACTTGCGCAGGCGGCTCAAGCAGGAACCGGTGACCTACCCATCGCCCAAGCTGAAAGCGGTGTTCGAGCGTACCCTTGGCGTTCCGCTGTTCCAGGAGCAGGTGATGGAGTTGGCCATGGTGGCGGCTGACTACAGCCCCGGTGAGGCCGACCAGTTGCGTCGCAGCATGGCCGCCTGGAAACGCCACGGCGGGCTGGAGCCGCACCGCAAGCGCTTGCTCGAAGGGATGCAGCGCAATGGCTACGAACTGGCGTTCGCCGAACGCATCTTCGAACAGATCAAGGGCTTTGGCAGCTACGGATTCCCCGAGTCCCACGCCGCCAGTTTCGCACTGCTGTGTTATGCCAGCAGTTGGTTGAAATGCCACGAGCCGGCCATCTTCACCTGCGCGCTGGTCAATAGCTGGCCGATGGGGTTCTACAGCCCCGACCAACTGCTCCAGGAGGCCCGCCGCCAGGGTATCGAGGTAAGGCCGGTGGACGTGTGTCACAGCCAGTGGGACTGCACGCTCGAGCCTGGGCCCGGGGGAGAACTGGCCATTCGCATGGGCTTGCGCTTGGTCCGCGGCCTGGCCGAAGCCGATGTGCGCCGGCTCGAACAGGCAAGGGCGGTGCAGCCGTGGCGAGACGTCGAGGACCTGTGCCTGCGCTCGGCCCTGGATGAGCGCGCCCGGGCTCGTCTGGCGGACGCAGGGGCCCTGGTCGCGCTGGCCAGGCACCGGCACCAGGCGCGCTGGGAGGTGGCGGCGGTGCAGGCGCAATTGCCTTTGTTCGCCGACGTGCAGGCGCCCCCGGAGGAACGCGTCGACCTGCCGGCACCCACCGTCGGCGAAGACTTGGTGGCCGACTATCATGCCATGGGCACGACCTTGGGGCCCCACCCATTGACCTTGCTCCGATCCCGTCTGCGTGCCTTGGGCTGTCGCAGTTCCGGTGAACTGCACGGCGTCGAACATGGCGACGCCATTGCCATGGCAGGGCTGGTGGTGGGCAGGCAGCGGCCACAGACCGCCAGTGGCGTGACCTTCGTAACGCTCGAGGACGAGTTCGGCATGGTCAACGTGGTCGTATGGCGGGACCTCGCCGAACGGCAGCGGCGCGCGTTGGTCGGCGCTCGGCTGATGAAGGTCAGTGGCCGCCTGGAACAGGAAAATGGCGTACGCCATTTGGTGGCCAGGCGGCTGGAGGATGTCAGCGTGCTGCTGCAGGGGCTGGACGTACGCAGCCGGGATTTCCACTGAACCCCTGCAGCACGGCTTTGCTTACACCATCGCTAGGCGCTGCTTGCGGGTGGGTACTTCGAATGCCTGGTCGATGGCGTTCAGGTCATCGGCGGTCAAGTTCAAACGCGCTGCCTCGGCATTGAGCCTGACATGCTCGGGTGTCACGGCTTTTGGAATCGCGATCATGCCATTGTGCCGCGTGACCCAAGCCAGGCAGACCTGGGCCGGGGTAGCACCATGGTCGTGGGCGATCTGCTTGAGCACTGGGTGTTGCAGCAAACGCCCTGCCTGAGCAAGGGGGCAGTAGGCCATGATGGGCAGTCCCTGCTGTATCGACCAGGGCAGCAGGTCGAATTCGATACCTCGTTGCGCAGGGTTGTAGAGCACCTGGTTGGTTGCACAATCGGGGTTGTCCAGTTCTTGAAGGTCATCCACGTCGAAGTTGGACACGCCCCAACGCTTGATCTTGCCTGCCTCGCGCAGGCGCTCGAAAGCGTCCACGGTTTCCTGCAATGGGTACTGACCGCGCCAGTGCAGCAGGTACAGATCAATGCAGTCGGTACCCAGGCGCTTGAGGCTGCGCTCGCAGGCGGCCTGCGTGCCGCGCTGGCTGGCGTTGTGCGGGTAGACCTTGCTCACCAAAAATACCTCGTCCCGACGCCCGGCGATGGCCTGGCCCACCACCTGTTCCGCACCGCCCTCGGCATACATCTCGGCGGTGTCGATCAGGCGCATGCCCAGGTCGATGCCTTGTTGCAAGGCAGCGACTTCGGCCGCCCGACGGCTCGGGTCTTCGCCCATGTACCATGTGCCCTGGCCGATGATCGGCACGTTGGCGCCTGCCAATTTCACGTCACGCATGTCACCTCCGGTGGATGGGTATTATTCAGTAGAACATCCAGCAGCGCCTGGGCTGCCGTTGACAACGTATGCTCGCGCAGGGCCATTACGCCAATGCGCCGCTCGACCGCAGGTTCGACCAGGGGGATGCAGCGGGCCCCCAGCTCCTGCATTTGTGTGATACACAGCGCCGGCACCGCGCTGACGCCCAGACCACTGGCGACCATGCGGCCTACGGTTGCAAGCTGATGGCTTTCGAAAGCCACCGCCAGCTTGCCGTGCTGCACCGCCACGTTCTGCTCGAGCAACAGGCGCACGGCAGAAGGACGCTGCAGTGCCACGAAATCCTCGGCCAGAAGCTGCGCCCAACTGATTTGCGCGAGCCGGGCCAAGGGCGAGTCAACCGGCACGACCGCAACGAACCGGTCAAGGTACAGCGGGTGAAAGTGCAAGCCCTCGACATTGTCTGGCTCAAAGCCGATGCCCAGTTCGACGCGCCTGTGCCTGACCAGTTCCTGTACCTGTTCATTGATGACGTCGTGCACGGTCACGTTGACCTTGGGGTAGCACCGGCGAAAAAGCTTGAGAGCCCCTGGCAACAGGTTGCCAGCAAAAGAGGGCATTGCCGCAATGGCCACCCGGCCCAGTTGCAGGGTGAAGCGCTGGCGCAGCATTTCTTCGGTGTCGTCCCAGTCAGCCAACAGGCGACGTGCCAAGGGCAGCAGTACCTCACCTTCGGCAGTCAGGCTGACGCTACGCGTGGTACGGCTGAGCAGCGCGCCGCCCAAGTTCTCCTCCAGCGCCTTGATGGTCAGGCTCAGGGCGGGCTGCGAGATGTGCAGGTGCTCACCGGCCTGGGCAAAGCTCTGGAACTTGGCCACGGCGACGAAGGCGCGCAGTTGCTTCACATTCATGGGACTCGCCTATGCTTTGATTTGGAGTGCTTATCAATCGATCATAAAAACAAAATTAACAAATCAGTGAGCAAGCGAGAAGATACCCCCACACGCTCACCGACGCCCCGTCGGCTCAACAACTACAAAAGGCGAACCAGCATGGCCGGATTGGACAAACGCGTAGCTACGTACGAACAGGCCCTGGAAGGGCTGACCGACGGCATGACCGTACTGGCCGGAGGGTTCGGCCTGTGCGGCATACCTGAAAACCTGATCGCCGAGATCAAGCGTCGCGGCGTCAAGGGCCTGACCGTGGTCTCCAATAACTGCGGCGTCGATGGCTTCGGCCTTGGCGTACTGCTCGAGGACCATCAGATTCGCAAGATGGTCGCGTCCTACGTGGGGGAAAACGCTGAATTCGAACGCCAGCTGCTCAGCGGTGAGCTTGAGGTCGAACTCACGCCCCAGGGTACCCTGGCCGAAAAGATGCGCGCTGGCGGAGCGGGCATTCCCGCCTTCTTCACTGCCACCGGCTATGGCACCCCGGTGGCCGAGGGCAAGGAAGTGCGTGAATTCAAGGGTCGCAAGTACATCCTCGAAGAGGCCATTACCGGTGACTTTGCCATCGTCAAGGGCTGGAAGGCTGATCATTACGGCAATGTGATCTACCGCAACACTGCCCAGAACTTCAATCCGCTGGCCGCCACCGCCGGCAAGATCACCGTGGTCGAAGTCGAGGAAATCGTCGAACCTGGCGTGCTGCTGCCCAGCGAAATCCATACCCCTGGCATCTTCGTGGACCGCGTCATCGTCGGCACCTTCGAAAAGCGCATCGAAAAACGCACCGTCAAGGCCTGAGCGCCCCCACAGAACAACAAAGAGACTCTCACCATGGCACTGACCCGCGAACAGATGGCCCAACGCGTTGCACGTGAACTCAAGGACGGCTACTACGTCAACTTGGGTATCGGTATTCCCACCCTGGTGGCCAACTATGTGCCGGCCGACATGGACGTGATGCTCCAGTCGGAAAACGGCCTGTTGGGCATGGGGGAATTCCCCACCGAAGCGACCCTTGACGCTGACATGATCAACGCAGGCAAACAGACCGTTACCGCCCGCATCGGCGCATCGATCTTCGACTCGGCACAGTCGTTCGCCATGATCCGTGGCGGTCACGTCGACCTGACCGTGCTCGGTGCCTTCGAAGTGGACGTGCAGGGCAACATCGCCTCCTGGATGATCCCTGGCAAGCTGGTCAAGGGCATGGGGGGCGCCATGGACCTGGTGGCCGGTGCGGAAAACATCATCGTCACCATGACCCACGCCTCCAAGGACGGGGAGTCCAAGCTGCTGCCCCAGTGCAGCCTTCCTTTGACCGGCGCGGGCTGCATCCGCAAGGTACTAACCGACCTGGCTTATCTTGAGATCGAGGATGGCGCGTTCATCCTGCGCGAAACCGCCCCCGGTGTGAGCGTCGAAGAAATCATCGCCAAGACAGCCGGCAAGCTCATCGTGGCCGACGATGTGAAGGAAATGACCTTCTAACCTACATGCACTTTCGCCCTGCTGCGGCGAACCCGCCCGTTCAGGTAGCCGTTTTCACCACGGCATCTGGGCGGGCGGGTTCGTTGGCGCAGGGTTCGCGCATTTCTGCGCAGCCTTTCATCTACCTATAAAACCAATAAAAGGACGCTTCCGTGGCCGCTGAACTACAAGACAGCCGCTCTGCACGTTTTGCCCTGCGCTGCTCCAACTGGGCAGAGCGCTGGTTCCCCGATTCATGGGTATTCGCCGCCTTGGCGGTGCTGCTGGTGTGCTTGGGCGCGTTGGCCATGGGCGCCAAGCCACTGGACACCGCAAAGGCCTTCGGGGATGGATTCTGGAGCTTGATCCCCTTCACCATGCAGATGGCGTTCGTGGTCATCGGCGGCTATGTGGTCGCCAGTTCGCCGCCTGCCGCGCGGCTGATCGATCGCCTGGCCCGCATTCCCCGCAACGGTCGCTCGGCCGTTGCATGGGTAGCCCTGATCTCGATGCTGGCGTCATTGCTCAACTGGGGCTTGTCCCTGGTCTTTGGTGGCCTGCTGGTGCGTGCATTGGCGCGTCGTACCGACCTCAAGATGGACTACAGGGCTGCCGGTGCGGCGGCCTACCTGGGCCTGGGCGCAGTGTGGGCGCTGGGGCTGTCCTCATCGGCGGCTCAGTTGCAGGCCAATCCGGCCAGCCTTCCACCCTCGATTCTGTCGATCACTGGCGTGATTCCTTTCACCGAAACCATCTTTCTCTGGCAGTCAGGCGTGATGTTGGCAGCCTTGGTCGTGGTATCGCTGGTCATCGCCTATGCTACAGCCCCCGGCCCCAACAGTGCGCGCAGCGCTCAAGCGTGTGGCGTGGACCCAAGCTTCAGCGCTCCGCCGGCACCTGCGCGTACACGCCCGGGGGAGTGGCTCGAGCACAGCCCTGTGCTGATCCTGCTGCTCGTTGCGCTGGCCGCAGGCTGGCTGTATCAGGAGTTCGCGAGTAAACCCGCCATCACGGCCATCTCTGGCCTGAACACCTACAACCTGCTGTTCATCATGCTCGGCGCTCTGCTGCACTGGCGGCCGCGCAGCTTCCTCGACGCTGTGGCTCGGGCCGTGCCCACTACCACTGGCGTGCTGATCCAGTTCCCGTTGTACGGCTCCATCGCCGCAATCCTCACCCAGGTCAAAGGGGTCGACGAACAGACGCTTGCCCATCACATCTCGCTGTTCTTCACCCAAATTGCCACCCACGATACCTATGCCCTGTTGATGGGTGTGTATTCGGCGGTATTGGGCTTCTTCATTCCGTCAGGTGGCGGCAAGTGGATCATCGAGGCGCCCTATGTGATGCTGGTGGCCAATGACCTGCAATACCACCTCGGCTGGGCTGTGCAGATCTACAACGCAGCCGAAGCGTTGCCCAACCTGATCAACCCGTTCTACATGTTGCCGCTGCTGGGCGTGCTGGGCCTGAAGGCGCGGGACCTGATCGGGTTTTCCTTCGTGCAGTTGCTCGTGCACGTTCCTCTGGTGCTGTTCCTGTTGTGGGCCTTGGGCACCACGTTGCAATACACGCCACCGGTCATGCCGTAGCAGCTGCTCCTGGCTACAGAACTGTGCCTTGCCTTGGGGTGAGGTGCAGGTCTGTGAGTCAGTGTGCTTTCTGCGCCAACCTCAGGGGAAGAGGGCAACTTGCTCCTGACATCCAGACTCGCCCAGCCACGTAAATTTCCCCTTCGCATAATTTATGCGACGGTATTTTGACTTATTACGGCGTAGCCCATTGAGATTTATTATGGTGTCGGTTCATTGACGTAGTGTCAGAGTGCCCATAAGCTCAAGTCAATACCGCAACACACCCCGCATCATCGCGCCACTTACTCATTGATTATCCTGGTTGAAAGGACGGCGTATGCGCTCGACTCTGATTGTGAAATCGATCTTTTTGTTGGTGCTGTTGAGCGGTGCTGCCCGTGCGGCTGACTCGTATATCAATCAGACCAGTATCATTCCCGTTGCAACCGCGGGTTGGTTCTTCGCATTTGCGGTCGTGGGTTTTGTCGCCGTGGCCAATCGCAGAAAGATTTGAAATACCGCAGTTACAGTCACTCAGGCTAGACCGCTTGAGTTGGCTTGTGAATTCGTCAACCGTTGCTATATTGCCATTACCTTCTCGAAGCCTGGTCAGCAGGGTTCGACGTGCCGCTCAGGCGGCCGGCAGAGCATGGCGCTCGCGGTGGTGACAGCGAAGTGGAGCGAGAGTTGGTGTGTTGTTCTCTTCAGTGCTCTAGTCGGGCCATCTGGCCGGAGGGACCCTCATGGTGCGTTCATTGTTCGCCGTCGTTGGCCTGGTTGCAATGTGGTCGGGTCATTGCGCTGCCGCGCCCTCGGAACCGGCCTACCGCCTCAATCCCGGCGATGTGGTGATGGTCTCGGTGTGGCAGGAAGACAGCCTCAAGCAGGAGGCCACCGTGCTCCCCGATGGCAGCATCACGTTCCCTCTGGCCGGCCGCATAGACGTGGCAGGGCTGGATGTTGCCTCGGTTGAAAAACAAGTGGCCAGCAAACTGGAAAAGTTTCTGCCTGACCCGAACGTCAGCGTGGTAGTCAAGAGTAACGCGGGCAACTTGGTGTATGTCCAAGGCAAGGTCATAAAGCCCGGCCCCGTACAAATGTCAGGCCCTACGGCGGTGCTGCAGGCGTTGAGCATGTCGGGTGGCCTGGACAAGTTTGCCGATGAAAGCGAAATAATGGTCGTGCGTGGCACCGGCACGTCCCAGAGAATCCTGCCCGTGCGATACAAGGACTTGGTGACGGGCCGCGACATGTCGACCAATATTCAACTTCAGGCCGGTGACACGCTGGTCGTTCCTTGATCATGCCTTTTAATAAGTAGACTTGATGCCTCTTCCAAGAACAACTCGCATTGCCGCGGCAATTGTGGCCTTGCCGCTTGCGCACTCAACCCAGGCCGCTACCTGGCAGTCGACGGTGGTGGTACCAACGTCGGTCGAACACGACAGCAACCCGCTGTTGCTATCGTCGGGCGAAAAAGGCGTGACACGTACCCTGATTGCACCTGACTACACCCTGATCGGCAGTTTCGGCCGAGATGAACTGCGGTTAGGTCTGGGCCTGGATATTCTGCGCTCCTCCGACACCAACGTCGTCGATGACCGCGAAGACCCAGACATCAGCCTGGGCTGGCAACGCACCACCGAACGCGGGCAGTTCGGGCTGCTGGCACGCTACAACGAAACCTCTACGCTGTCGGGTACCGTGCTCGATACCGGCGTTGTTACTACCGATGGGACGCAGAAGCTGTACACCTTGACGGGTAACTGGCGCCAGGCGATCACCGAACGCAGCACCCTGAGCAACGAAACCACCTACAACCGCGCCCGTTACGATATCAACAGTCTGACTGGCTACGACGAGCTGGCCAATACCCTGACCTGGACCTACGCCTTGAGCGAGCGCGCCGATGCCTATACCCGCTTTGGTGCTCGGCGTTATGAACCCGAGGACGACCTGACCGCCACGGCCTCCAACAGCTACAGCCCGGCGGTGGGGATCAAGTACCAGTTCTCAGAGTCATTCAGCGCCGATGCGCACCTGGGCGTCAACAAGGTATCGGGCAGCCAGGGAGGGCGGCGCGGGGAGGGCGGCGTGGCGCTGCTGTACACCGGCGCACGCAGCGATGCCAGCCTGACGGTCGAGCGCAGTACGGTAGCCAGTGCCCAAGGCGGGTTCGCCCAGCTCGATCAGGTGCGTGGGGTCTGGAGTTATGCGCTCGACCCCTTGACCCGGGTCGGCGCCGACGCCGCCTGGCAGGACAGCAAGGGCCAGATACCCAATACCTTGCAGATCTACAGCCTCTGGGCCAGCCGCCAATTGTCCCCCTACTGGGACCTGCGCCTGGCGCTGACGTACAAGGAGCGCAAGCAGGACCTCGACGGCGATGCGACCGCCACGATCGTTGGCTTGACCCTGACATACCGCTATCCCGACATCTGAACCGCTTGCAGGTGGCCCCATGAAGTCCGATTACGAGCTCTCTCTCAGAGATTACATCGCCATTATCAAGGACCGGGCCGTGGTGTTGGGGGTCAGCGCAGCCGTTATCCTGGCTGCCACCGTCGCCGTGGCGCTGACGGTGCCACCGATCTATCAGTCCACCGGCACGATCCTGGTGGAGTCGCAGCAGATATCTCCCGAGCTGGTGTCGACCAACACCACCAGCTTTGCCGACGAGCGCATCGAGGTCATTCGCCAGCGGGTGATGACGCGCGAGAACCTGCTGCGCATCATCGACAAGTACGGACTGTTTGCCGACAAGCGCTTGAGCGAAAGCGACAAGATCGACCAAATGCGCAACGCCATCGCGGTCCAGACGCTGACCACCTTCGTGCGTGGGCGCGGCGAGGCGACGGTCGCCTTCAACGTGTCTTTCGAGCATCGTCAGGCAGAGGTGGCCAAAGAAGTCGCCGATGAACTGGTCACGCTGTTTCTCAACGAAAACCTCAAGCAGCGCACCGAACGGGCCAACGAGACTACCGAGTTTCTGACCCAGGAGGCGAACAAGCTGGGGGCAGAACTGGCCAGCCTGGAGAACCAGTTGGCCGACTTCAAGCAGGCCCATGCCAATGCGTTGCCTGAGCATCAGACGCTGCGCATGAACATGCTTTCGCGGGCTGAGCTCGAGTTCCGGGAGGTCGACCGCGATTACAAGGCGGCCCAGGAGGAACTGCGCTACCTGGAGCTTGAACTGTCCGCCGCCAATGCCGGCCTAGGTACCAAAACCGGCGAGGGCGCGCGCCCAGCGGGCGCCGACCAGCCCCAGGACCTGGCGAGCCTGAAGGCCGAATATGCCCGCTTGCTGACCCGCTACAAAGAAGCGCACCCCGACGTGGCGGCGGTCAAACGCAAGATTCAAGCGCTGGAGGCCAGTGGCCAGACCGGTAGCGTGGCCTCGACGGTGAGCCTGGATGCGGCACGCGTACGGGCCAAGATGAGCGCGGCACAGGTACGCATTGCCTCGCTGGCCGAGCAGAAGCGCGAGCTGACCCGCAAGATGGAAGGTTACGAAGCCGAGATTCTCGAAGCGCCGCAGGTCGAGCGCGGCCTGGTTACGCTGATGCGCGACCATGACAACGCGCGCAAGAAGTACGAGGAAATCCGGGCCAAGGAAATGGGCGCCAAGATTACCGAGAGCCTTGAGCAGGAAAACAAGGCCGAGCGTTTCGTGCTGCTCGAACCGCCCTTGATGCCTGAGAAGCCGATCAAGCCCAACCGCAAGAAAATCGCGGCACTGGGCCTGGTGCTGGCGCCGGCAGGTGGTGGGGCACTGGTCATGTTGCTGGAGATGCTCAACCAGCGCGTGCGTGGCGTTGGCGCCCTGGAGAACCTGCTTGGCAGGCGCGTGCTGGTGGCGCTGCCTTATATCGACACCCGCGCCGACGTGGCCAGGCGCAAGCGCTGGCGCAACGGGCTGATCCTGGCAGCGTTGTGCCTGGTGGCTATCCTGGTAGGGCTGGTACACCTCTTCTACATGCCGCTGGATGTGCTGTTGCTCAAGCTCACCTCCAGGTTTGCATAGGAAAGCAGTGATGGACAGGAATACACCGGCTCATGGCAATACCCTTCACCCGGTCACTCCAGGTACGCCCCAGGCCGTGAACCCGGCACCGGGTACCGCGCTTGCGGAGGTCCCGGGGCAGTTCGACTACGTCAATACCAAGGTGGTGGCGCTCAAGGCCGATCATCTGGAACGTCACCGCATTGTCGCCTACAACAAGAACTCCAGCATGAACGGGCCCATTGACCTGTTGCGCACCCAGGTGCTCAGGACCATGGAGGAAAACGGCTGGCGTACCCTGGCCATTACCTCCCCCACGCCCGAAGCGGGCAAGACGGTACTGGCCATCAACCTGGCCATGAGCATTGCCCACTACACCACCCGCACCGCCTTGCTGGTGGATTTCGACCTGCGCCGTCCTCGCGTCGGCAGGAGCCTGGGGCTGCCCATGGACTGCTCGCTGAACGAGTTTCTCGATGATCAGGCGCCGCTGCAGGAATGCCTGGTGAACCCCACATTGCCTCGTTTCGTCGTACTGCCGACGCGGGTGCCGGTACCCATGTCGACCGAAGTGTTGTGCTCACCCAAGGTCACTCACCTGGTCAGAGACCTGCGTAATCGCTATGCCTCGCGCATCTGCATCTTCGACCTGCCACCGCTGCTTAGCTCCGACGATGCGATCACCGTGCTACCCACGTTCGACTGCGTGCTGTTGGTGGTGGCCAACGGCATGAACACCAAGAAAGAGATCGAGGACTGCCTGCACCACCTGGGCACGGCGAACCTGATTGGCACCGTACTGAATAAGGCCGACGAAAAACCGCAGCCCTATTATTGAGCGTTTTCAAGGGGCGCCGTCGGGCAGCCCCGATGGACGCTCAACGCCATGTCATTGCCGGCCATGGGTACTGCCGCTCCCATTGCCAGGCGTGCGCCACGATCACTTCCAGGTCTGCGTGCACAGGCCGCCAGCCCAGCACCTGCATGGCCTTGCTGGCGTCGGCCACCAATCGGGGCGGATCGCCTGCGCGGCGCGGTGCGTCCAGCACGGTGATGGGTTGGCCCGTCACGGACCTGGCCGCATCGATGACCTCCTGCACCGAGAAGCCCAGGCCATTGCCCAGGTTGAACACTGCACGCTCGCCGCCGTCGAGCAGGTAGTCCACGGCCAGCGCATGGGCGCAGGCCAGATCGGTCACATGTACGTAATCGCGGATGCACGTGCCGTCAGGGGTGGGGTAGTCCCGGCCGAATACCGTCACTGCCTCGCGCCGGCCAGAGGCGGCCTGGAGAATGAGCGGAATCAGATGTGTCTCCGGCTCATGACGCTCGCCGAGCAACCCCGCCGGGTCGGCGCCTGCGGCATTGAAATAGCGCAGGCATACCGACTTGAGCCCGTAAGCCCGATCGAAATCCTCAAGGATCTGTTCCACCATCCACTTGCTCAACCCATACGGGTTGATCGGCGCCTTGGGATGGGCCTCGTCGATAGGCACGTACTGCGGATCCCCATACACAGCCGCCGTGGAGGAGAAAATCAGGCACTTGATTCTTGCGCTGACCATCGCCTGGAGCAGCGACAGGGTAGCGGCGACGTTGTTCTGGTAATACTTGCCCGGAGCGCTGACCGATTCGCCCACCTGGATGAACGAGGCAAAATGAAATACCGCGTCGAACGTGCACATGCCGAACAGCACGTTGAGCGCGGCTTCATCGGCGATGTCCAACCTGGCCCACTGAATGCCCGGCCCTGGAGATACCAGGTCCGCTACCACCACTTCATGCCCGGCAGCCAACAGATAGCCGACCATGTGCGAGCCAATATAGCCCGAGCCCCCCACCACCAGGTACCTCATCCACACCTCCACGAAGCCGCTGTCGACAGACACCGTGAACCGTCCCTGGGACATGCAGGCGGGATGCTCGGCTAACAGGTGCCATGAGCGTAGATGGCCATCTGCCCTATTTCAAGAACATCCAATTGGACATGTAGGTGCCATCCAGGGTGATGTGATAACGCCCATCACGGTAGCTGGCGGGCAGGGGCTTGAGCTGCGCCTGGGCATCGCGGGCGAACAGCTTCAACCCGGCAGGCGCCTTGATGCTCAGCTGGGCCTTGAGCGGTTCGACATGAAAGCGCGTGTTTTCCTCAGGCTGGGGCACCGCTCGCGTGCCCAGGGAGACCAGCAGGCTGCGCGATTGGCCCAGTACCACACCGTCGAGACTCTGCACGGCGATACTGGCGTAGGGCGTGCTCGCCTGAACCTGGACATCACCCAGGGTAATCGTACGCCCGCCCAGCCAGCCCGTTGCCGCTTGGGTGAGGGGCGTGTCGATGGTGTAGAGGCCTGACTGCCAGTTGCGCTTGAGCTCGCCGGTATCGCTCACCGACTCGGTCGCGTCTGCCGGCAGCAACGCCTGGGCAGGGTCGTGCAGCACGGTAGCCCCGTCAGCAATGGCCGCAGGTTTGAGCCATGGCAGCTGGGGCGTGACAGGCAAGGCGCTCTGAAGTTGGCCCAGGCCCACCGCCGTGCGCAGCAGCGCCGAGGTACGTGGGGTGATGTCCTGGTTGTACAGGGTTTCGGGGCTCGGCGCGAACACGTAGCGGGTACTGGCGGGTTGAACGTCCCCACGCCTGTACATCAGTGCGGCAGCCGGCATCGTGGCAAGCAATGCCGGATCATTGTAGGCATGCCAGTTGTCTGCCGTGCGCCAGCCGGGGTTGAACGCCTGTTGACTGTAGGCGTACTGCAGCATGGCGTCCCAACCTTGGTGGCTGGCGGTTCCGGCGATGTACAGCGGCAGGGAATGCCGGTCAGGCAACGGGAAAGGCTCGGCGTTCCATTCGCTGACCGTCAACGGTTTGCCCACGACCTGAGCGGCGGCCAGCCAGTCGATCAAGCCGTCGCTGGTCAACGGGTTCTTCTCCAGCTGGCCACTGGCGCCGTAGCTGTGGGCATCGATGACATCACCCACCGTGAGGGCGGGCAGGGCACTCAGGCCGTTGCCGCCCCAGGTGCTGGTGGTGGCGATCGGCACCCGTACCCCCAGGGCGCGCAGGTGCGCGATCATGTCGGCATTGAAGCGCTGCTCCAGGTCGTTGAGAAACAGCTTGGAGGGCCCAGGTTGCCAGGCCCGCCAGGTCAGGTCCGCTGGCAGGTCGTGCTGGCTGGCGAACGCCTTGGCAGCGGCCATGTAACGCTGACTGTGACGGGGGACGTCCTTGTCCGGCAGCAGGGCGTTGCCGTAGTGCTGGGTGATGTCGTTCTCGTTGGTGAGCAGGATGGCCGCGATGGCGGGGTCATCTTTGTAGGCCAGGCCTGTCAGAGGGTTTACATGGCCCAGGTACTGAGCGGCGAAGTGTTTCATCGCCTGCTGGATGCTGGCGTTGACGTAGGCGTAGCCCTTGAGGTCGACCCGCGCTTGGCCCTTGGCCAGTTCGCCAAAGTCATCGATACCGTCCTGGGCGGTCAGAGCGCGCTGCACATGCAAGTCCAGCCAGATGTAGATGCCCTCGTCCTTGAGCGCCTTGATCCAGAGGTCAAGCTTGCGCATGGACTCGGCGTCCAACTGCTGGGTGTCGCGAACCTGCGTGCCGTCACCAAACACATTGGGGCTCACCCAGGGGGAGTCGTGATGGTGCAGCCGTACAAGGTTGAAGCCCAGCGCCGACAGGCGTTTTGCCTGCTGGGCAATCTCCTCGTCAGGGCTCTTGAACAGGGCGTAAGCCGACAGGTTGGTGCCCCAGAAACGCACGGGGGTATTGTCCTCGAACACCAGTTGTTCCCCGCGCGCCTGCACAAAGCCGTGCTTGCCGGCGGGCTTTTGCCGCGCATTGAGAAACGAAAGGTCAACGGGGGATGTGCGCCAGTCCAACTGGTCCTCTGGCCAGGCAGTAGGGTCCACCAGACCGAAGCGCTCGGTAGGGGTGGGCGCGAGTGCGATGTCCCCGGTTACGTTCAGCACCGCCTTGACCTGTTGCTTGCCGGCAGCGATGGCGTCCTTGTAGAAGAAGGCGCGCAGCTCCGAAGGATTGCCGCGCTCGAAGTAGACCTTGGCCAAGGGTGGGTCGAAACGCATTTCTACACGCCTGCCCTGCTCGGTACCGCCCCAGGACCACCCGCGGTTGTCGGCCAACAGTTGCGGGGCACCCATGGCCCCCGCGATCTGCGCAGGATCGAACTGGAACACCATGCCGCCGCCAATCACATCGCGCTGGCGGCTATGGGCGTCAAGGTCGAAGTCCCACGCCAGGGTTTGCGGTTGCACCTGGGTGATCGCCGCCTTCAGCTCGAAATCCAGGGCCTTGTTCAGCCCCTGCAAGGTGTAGCGCCCGGGGCCATCGACGCTCAGGGCGGTCTGGAAACCCGTCCAGCTCCAGTCCTGCGCCCAGAAGTCGAACTTGGCGCTCATCACTGGCCCGCCGCCCTGCGTCACCACCGGCAGGCCGTTTTGCTCATCGATGCTGACCTGCCACGCCTCGGACCGAACGCTCGTGGGTAAGCCCAGGGAGCAAAGGGCGGTCAGGCACAGCACGGCACGCAAGGCAGACAGGGTCATGAAAGGCTCCTGGGTTGCGCAGAGGGAATGTCGTAAGAGGGCGTAGCGAGCGAGTGCTGCCGGCGGACCATGTGGGTATAGGCCACCCCTAACCCTGCGATGGACCAGTACACCACCGGGATGAACGTGATGCTGCTGACGGTGAAGATGATCACCAGGATGCCGATCAATGTCGCCAGCAGCACCCGGCCAAGCTGACGACGTTCGTCGTCCTTGTCGTCGAAGCTGCGCATGGCCTTGTAGATGCCGCGCAGTACCATGGCGAAGAAGGCCACGAACAGCCCGAGCCCGACCAAGCCGACGTGCAGGGCCAGGTTGATGTAGGAGTTGACGATATCGATGATGCCTTCGCCCTGGATCATCGACTGCATTTCGGGCGTGTTGCGAAAATCGAACGAGCCGAACAGCGGATTGCGCTGGATGACGATCCACGCATTGTCCATGAGCCGCTCGCGGTAAGTGATGTTCTCTTTTTCAAGGTTGCCAATGAACGGCAGCAGGTCCAGCACCTTATCGCCACCCGGTATCACACCGAGCAGCGGCAGGGCGAGCACCCCCGCCGTTGCCAGCAGGGCCAGGCGCCGCACGGCCCCCCTGCCCAGCGCCACGAACACCACCACGATCACCGCAGCGCCAATCCAGGGCCCGCGTGAGAGCGGCGCGAACAGACCGGCAGCCAGCAAAAGCGCGCCCATCCAGCGATGCAACGGCCGGCGCAGATAGCCTTGCACGAACAGGAACAGGCCGATGGCGACACTCATGACATAACCCAGCACGATGGCCTGGCCCGTGGTGACGCTGGCCCGCAGGGCGCCGCCCCGGCTCAGGTAGCCCGACAAGCTCCACGGCACACCCATGGCGTCGATCAGGGCGCTGTACAGCAACCAGTGGCGTACATACTCGGCGACCCCGATCAACGCCAGCAGGAAGCCGACCAGGACGAAGGCCAGCATGGCGTCCTTGAAGTCGCTGACCTGGCGCAACCCACGGCTGGCCACGTAGTAGGGCAGAAATACATCGACATACAGGTACAGGGCCTGGCGCAGGGTATCGGTGGGCGTGGTTTCGCGCAGATAGAGCACACTCATCAGCACCAGGCTTACCGCCAGCAGGCGATCTGGCCAGGTGCGGCCAAAGCGCAGCGTGTCCGGCTGCCGACGCAAGGCCAGGGCGGCTGGTAGCAGCACGCACAGTGTCAACAGGCGGATGTGGTTGAGGTCGACCAGGTAGTTGACCACACCGAACCCCGGCACCTGCGCCGCCGCCGGTGGGATCAGAAACAACAGCAGGTAGAACAGCGCCATGGGGTTGTGTTCACGACGCCCGGCCAGGTACAGGATGAGCCCGCCTGCCGCCAGGTACAGCCAGAAACTGTGGGAGACGAATGCCAGCACCGTCAGCAGGAACCAGAGGTTGCGCCGGCGCTTGAAATCGCGCAGCGGGATCAGGTCGGTGGCAGGACGCCGAGCCAGCACGAATACCACGCTGGCCAGGAACAGGATGACGATCAACGCGCGAAAATGTTCAGGCATCAGCTATTTACACCTTCCTTTCGGTGGGCCACGGCTAGCATCATGGCTGATTGAAACTATAGTGACTTTTAGCCATCTAGTCAGAGATAGAACCCATGCCGTCGATTGAGGTGTCAGCCACCGCAAGCTTGCGCTCGCGGGCCTTGCGGGCGGGGTCATGGAACCTGGTCTCGCAAGTGGCTTCCCAACTGATGCGCCTGGGCGGCAACCTGATCATGGCGCGTATCCTGGTCCCCGAGATGTTCGGGGTCATGGTCATCGCCACCACGGTTTCGGTACTGCTTCACTTGCTCTCCGATGTTGGCTTACGCCAGAACATCATCCAGAGCCATCGAGGTGACGACCCCGTTTTCCTCAACACGGCCTGGACTGTCCAGATCATTCGCGGCTTCATCCTGTTCGCCTTGACCTTGCTGCTGGCCCTGGGCGCGTGGCTGGCGCAGGTGGCTGAGCTGTGGCCTGCGGACGCGACCTACGCGGCCCCGGTTTTGCCGGCGGTACTGGCCATCACCGGCCTGTCTGCCGTGATCTGGGGTTTTCAGTCCACCAAGATAGACGTGGCAGTGCGAACCTTCCAACAAAAGCGCGTGGTGCTGGTCGACCTGGCGTCGCAAGTCGCGGGCCTGCTGGTGATGCTCGTGGTGGGCTACCTGACCCATTCCATCTGGGCGCTGGTCAGCGCTGGCCTGGTGTCCGCCCTGGCCTGGACGGTACTGGGCCACACTGCGCTGGAGGGCCCTCGCAATCGTCTGCACTGGGACCGCGCCGCCCTGAACGAGCTGATCGTGTTCGGGCGCTGGATCCTGCTGTCTTCGATGGTCGGGGTCCTGGCCATGTATGGCGACCGCATCTGGTTCGGTGCCAGCATGACGGCGGCGCAGCTGGGCGTGTACTCCATCGCCGTGCTGATTCTGGGGGCAGTGCAGATGGCCATCATGAAGGTGGTCGGCGCCGTTGCGCTGCCGGCGTTCAGCGAAGCGGCTCGTGCTGATGATCGCGAGCGTCTGGTAGCCCTGTATCACCGTTTTCGGCTATTGGTGGACCTGCTGGTGCTGTTCATCTGCGGAGGGTTTCTGACCGCCAGCCCGCTGCTCATTGGCTGGATGTACGACGAGCGGTACCGTGAAGCAGGGCCGATGCTCGCAATTCTCTCGCTGTCATTCCTTACATTGCGCTATACATTGGCCCATCAGGTCTGGATCGCCTTGGGGCTGACCAAGTACCAGGCCATGGACAACATCATTCGCCTGGTCTCGTTGTGGGGGTTACTGCCGGTACTGCTGTATTTCGGTGGGGTGGACTGGGCGATCTGGGGCGTTGCCCTGCACACGCTGCCCACACTGGTGTTGATCGTTTACGTGAACAGCAAATTGGGAATGTTCAGCCTCAAGCGCGAGCTTGTAGTGCTGCCGGCCCTGTTGGCCGGGGCGCTGTGCGGGGCTGCATTGACCGCTTTATTCGAGTGGATCTGAGCGCGACCTGTAGGAATTTCGTGAGGATGGCCAGGTAATCATGGGCAAGCAGAGCGTGTGTGCGTCACGGGTAGGGCGTAGGGGCTTTCTGAAGGGGTGCGCGGTGGTGGGGGCGGCAGGCGCTGTGCTGGGCCCAGTGACAGCGGTCGCCGGCCAAACGCTGCCCCGGCCCACCGCCGAGGCCAATGAGGCGTTCGTGGTCATCAATGGCTGGGTATTGCCGTCTCAGTATTTCAAGAGCCCGTCGGCATGATCACCGATTTCCAGGAACACAAGACGCTGCGCGACAGTTACGACGTGTGCATCATCGGCGCCGGCCCGGCCGGCATCACGCTGGGGCTGCGCCTGGCGGCCGCAGGCTGGAGCGTGCTGCTGGCCGAGGGGGGCGGCCATGACTACGCACCTCGCTCTCAGGAGCTGTATGCCTGCACCTCCAGCGGGCTGCAGCTGTATGCCGAGCAGACCCGGCTACGTTATTTAGGCGGCACTTCAAACCATTGGGCAGGCCGGTGCCGACCCTTCAGCCCGTCCGACTTTTCGATCGCACCGCCAGGTGACCTGCCGGGCTGGCCCATTGAGTATGCCGAAATCGCGCGCTACCTGCCCGCCGCCATGGACATCGTCGACCTGCCCGCCGGTGCCGACTTTCATGCCATCAACACGGGGCTGGACGGCGACGAGTTCGAACCGGACCGCTTCCTGCTCAGCACCCCAACCCGATTTGCCCAGAAGTACGCCACCGCCTTGGAACAAACCCCAGGGCTGGACGTATTCATCAACTGCAACTGCGTGGACCTCGAATTCGACCCTGCCTCTGGCCGGCTGGCAGCAGTGCTGTTGTCGGACTACGCTGGCAACCGCCAGCGTCAGGTCGCACGGCATTTCATCCTCGCCGCAGGCGCCATCGAGAACGCCCGGCAACTGCTCAACAGCAGCTCCCTGGCAGCGGCCGGTGTGATCAGCCAGGACGGCCTGGTGGGCCGTTGTTTCATGGAGCACCTGAACATCGATATGGGCACGTTCATCCTCAAGTCAGGGCTGGATCCCGACCCGCGCGAGTACTACACCACCGATGCCTTCATCGAGCACTTCAAGATCGGCAAGGGCAATGTGCGCGCCGCCCTGCTGGCCGACGTGCAAACCTACGGCCGTACCGCCGAGGTCAAGTACTTCCTTGAAACCCTGGCCTGTGACATGGGCGTGGCCAGCAAGGTGGCCTTCGTCGCCAGCTTCAGCTGCCCGGGCGATGGCATCATCAGCACCATGATCGAACAATTCCCAAGCCTGCACAGCCGGATCTCGTTGCTCGACGAGAAGGATGCGCTGGGCGTGGCCAAGGTCAACGTCAACTGGGTACTCGACGAGCAGGACCGGCATACGATCAAGTGCATCGGCACCGAACTTGCGACCCAGTGGGCCAAGGAGAACCTTGGGTTCGTCAAACTCAACGACTTCGTCTACGACACCTCGATACCGCTCAGGCTGTCGCCGCACGCCCACCACATGGGCACCACGCGCATGGCCGCCGACGCCCGTCATGGGGTGGTGGACCGCGACTGCAAAGTGTTCGGCACCGACAACCTGTATGCAGCCGGCAGCAGCATCTTCGCCACCGGCGGTGCCTCCAACCCGACCATGCCACTGTTGCAATTCGCCGTGCGCCTGGCTGAACACCTCGATGCCCGCATGAGCGCCCAGAGGAGCGCCGCGGCGTGATTCACCGGCTTTAGGACAAGGGGTGCGGCGGTCAGCACACACAAGAACGAGACCGGCGCCGCCCAGGGATAACTCAGGTTGCATCGATTGCGAGGCCAGGCAGCATGATGGGATGGATACGCAGAGCCGTAATGCAGTATGCCCACCGCACGGGACGGGCACGCGGTTTGTACAAGAAAATGTGCAACCCAGCGGGGCTGGAATGGGGCACCTACCTGGCCCGTTGGGGCGGTTTTCACTCGGTGGGCACCAACGTCTACATCAACCAGGGTTGCAACGTGACCGACCCATCGCTGGTGCGCATTGGCAACAGCGTGGGCCTGTCCGATTGCACCCTCATCGGCCATGACGGCGTCGTGCTGCTGATCGAGCACCGCTTCGGCAAGCACCTGGACTCGGTCGGCTTCATCGACATCAAGGACAACTGCTTCATCGGTCACGGCGCAATCGTCATGCCGCGCGTGACCATCGGGCCGGACTCCGTCGTGGCCGCCGGGGCCGTGGTGACCAAGGACGTGCCGCCCGGCACCGTCTATGGCGGTAACCCGGCGGCCTTCATCTGCACCACCGATGCGCTGATCAAACGGGTGGAAGCCCGCTGCGAAGCCTATCCCTGGATCGACATCGTCAAGCAGCGCAAGGGCGCTTTTGACCCCCAGGTGGAGCCCATGCTGATGGCCCAGCGGCGCCAGTACTTCTTCGGGGACAGCGACAATGGCTAAGCCGGTGGACGTGATGGTGGTCAATTTCAATACGGCCGGTTTGCTGCAGCCCATGTTCGATGCCTTGCGCAGCGCCGACAGCGAGCACCTGGCGCGCTACCTGGTGGTGGACAACGCTTCGGCCGACGACTCACTTGCCCGCTTGACCCAGGTCTGCCCTCAGGCGCTGGTGCTGAGCAATCGGCAGAACGTAGGGTTTGGCCGTGCCAACAATCAGTTGCTGACCCACCTGCAAGGTCAATACGCCCTGCTGCTCAACACCGACGCTTTCGTGGCCCAGGACGCCTTGCACAAGACCCTGGACTACATGCAGGCGCACCCGGAGTGTGGCGTGCTGGGTGTTCGGCTCGAAGGTCGCGATGGCAGCCTGCAACCGAGCTGCCGGTATTTTCCGACACCGCTCAACGTGTTTCTTGCCCGCACCGGCCTGGAACGCTTCGTCCCCGGCGTACAGCGCGTTGATGACATGAGCTGGGACCATGGGTCGGTGCGCGAATGCGATTGGCTGCCTGGGTGTTTCTACCTGGTGCGCCGTGAGGTCCTCGACCAGGTCGGGCTGTTCGACCCCCGTTTCTTTCTGTATTACGAAGAAGTCGACCACTGCAAGCGCGTCAAGGCAGCGGGGTGGAAGGTGGTGTTCTACCCGCACACCACGGTGGTGCACATCGGCGGCGAGAGCTCCAAGTCGGTGGCCCAGCTCGAAGCCGCGAGCCGGCAGATATCCGCTTACCAGATAGAAAGCGAGCTGCTGTACTTTCGCAAGCACCACGGTCGGGCCGGCCTTGCCCTGCATATGCTGCTGGTGAGCCTGGGTGACCTGATACTGGCGCTCAAGGCCTTGATCAAGCGGCGCGGGCGGGCGGCCTTGCGGGCCTGCTGGCTACACAGCCGCACCACGTGGGCATTGTTGTTCAAAACCCGCTATGCCACCCAGCCGACAAGGTAGTGCGCACCATGTTCGAGAATATTCGTGCCGATTTGCGGGCCCATGGGGGCGATTGGGGAGCCCAGGGGTTCTGGGTGATGCTGGTCTACCGATTTGGCCGCTGGCGCTATGGCGTGAGGCCCGCCCCGCTGCGCAAGCTCTGTTCGCTGGTCTACAAGGTGTTGTTCAAGCTGGTACAGATCCTGACCGGGGTCGAACTGCCCTGCGAGGCGGTAGTGGGCCGGCATTTCGTCATCGATCATTTCGGCGGCATCATCGTCAGCGGCTATGCCCGGTTCGGTGACGACTGCCGCATTCGCAACGGTGTGGTGGTGGGGCTCAAGCAGGTCGATCGGCCTGTGGCGCCCGTGTTCGGCAACAATGTCGACATTGGCACCGGCGCCAAGATCCTGGGCGATATACGCATTGGTAACAATGTGGTGATCGGCGCCAATGCGGTCGTGCTGGTGGATGTGCCGGACAACTGCATTGCGGTCGGCGTGCCGGCCGTGATCAAGCCCAGGCACAGCCCCGCGACGCAGGTGATGCCGTGAGCACACAACTGGAGGCGGTCGGCGTCGTGGTGATCGGTCGCAACGAGGGCCAGCGCCTGGAGCGCTGCCTGCGTGCGCTGGTGGCCCGTGTCGATACGGTGGTGTACGTGGATTCCGGTTCGACCGATGGCTCGGTTCAGCTCGCGCATCAGTTGGGTGTGCACGTCCTGGCCTTGGACTTGAGCATTCCATTCACCGCCGCCCGCGCGCGCAACGAAGGTTTCGCCCGGCTGCACCAGCTGCAGCCTGGCCTGAACATGGTGCAGTTCGTTGATGGCGACTGCGAGATCGACCCCCAGTGGTTGCCCACTGCCCACGCCTTCCTGCAACGGCACGCGCAGGTGGCGGTGGTCTGTGGGCGGCGGCGCGAGCGGTTTGCCCAGCAAAGCGTGTACAACCAGTTGTGCGACCTGGAGTGGGATACCCCGGTTGGACAAGCCAAGGCCTGTGGCGGTGACGCGTTGATGCGCGCCCAGGCGTTCGCCAGCGTAGGGGGCTTCCGGACGGGGCTGATTGCCGGCGAGGAGCCGGAGCTGTGCGTGCGTTTGCGAGCCGCGGGCTGGAAAGTCTGGCGCCTGGACGCCGAAATGACCCTGCACGATGCGGCCATGACGCGCTTCAGCCAATGGTGGCGACGCAGCATGCGCGCCGGCTACGCCTATGCCGAAGGCGCTTGGTTGCACGGTGCTGCACCCGAGCGGCACTGGGTGCGTGAGTCCCGCCGTGCCTGGGTCTGGGGGCTGGGGATTCCGCTGCTGACACTGTTGGCTTGTCTGATGTTCGGGGCAGGGGGGCTGGCGCTCTTGCTGCTGTACCCACTGCAAATCCTGCGGTTGGTCAGGCGTGGCGCCCTGGCGCCCCGGCAACGCAGGTTGCAGGCCTTGTTTCTGGTGCTGGGCAAGTTCCCAGAGGCAGTGGGCCAGCTCAAATTCTGGCGCCAGCGGCTGTTGCCCGGCAAATCAGCGCTGATCGAGTACAAGTGAGATGACCCCATGATGCTTGTCCGCCTCGTGACCCGCGTATCGACGTTGCAACCCGGTTTCACCCCGCGCGCCGTGAAGAGCAAGTGCGCGCTGGCCCTGCTGATGATGAGCCATCGCCACGCGCTTGTGCGCTTCATGGGACGCATGACGACTGCACTGGGCCCACAATGGCGCCAGCGCATGGGCGACGACGCGCTGGGCATGGTGCAATGGCCCTACATCAGTAGTGCCTGGAGCGTGGCCCAACGGTTAGATGCCGTGGCCTCGCATTTCGAAGTGGTGACTGCACAAGCGCCGGGGCTTCTGGTCACAGGCCGCGATGAACGCCGTGTGTTGTGCGACCTGGGGGATCATTCACCCGCTTGCAGCCTGGTACTGGACCGGCCGATCTGGTTCAAACGCGAAGGCGAGTTGGTCCTGAACCTGTTTCAGGGCGACCTGCGGGTCGCGTCACTCGCCTTCACCCTGTGCAGGGACGCAAACACGTTGACGCTGTTCATTGGCGCGGTGCAAGGCATCCACAAAGGCATCGACAGCGAAACATCCCTGTCCATCTATCGCGACCTGACCAAGCATTTCGAAGGCCTGCGCCCGCGCAGCCTGGTGCTCGAAGCGCTCAAATGCCTGGCGCGCTCGCTTTCGGTCGATCGCATACTGGCCGTCAGCGACCGTTGCAGGCACCACCGTCATCCTTATTTTGGCGCCGACACCGCCCGGGAACTGGCGGCCGACTACGATGCTATCTGGCAGGAGCACGGCGGCCAACCGACGCCCTGCAACGGTTTCTTCGAGCTGCCCCTGGTGGCTGCACAGCGCGCCGATTCGGATATTCCCGCCAAGAAACGGGCCATGTACCGCCGCCGGCAGGCGTTGCTCGACGATGTTTTCACGCGCATGCACGAGGCTTTGGCAGGCGCTGCCGGGAACCATGAACTACAAGAACTACAAGGGGATGCATGCGCTGGGCATGCATCGGCAGTGGACGCTCCGCCCCTGACAGAAGGCCGTTCATAAGGCTTGTCGGGCGCGGGGGGTCATCAAGCGGGTTTGGATCTGGATTTGTATGCGTATTGCTTACTTCGTCAATCAGTACCCGAAAGTGAGTCACAGTTTCATACGGCGCGAAATCCTGGCGCTTGAACGCCTGGGCATTACGGTACAGCGCATTGCCCTGCGCGGATGGGACGCCGAGGTGCAGGATCCCGAGGACGCTTGCGAGAAAGCCAAAACGGTTTATGTGCTGCAGCAAGGGCTGTCGGGTTTGCTCAAACCCCTCTGGCACGTGCTGCGGGCACAGCCACGGCGGTTCCTGCACACCCTGAACCTGGCCTTGCGCATGGGATACAGGGCGGACCGCGCCTGGCCGTATCATTTGGTGTACCTGGCCGAAGCCTGTCAGGTACTGCTCTGGCTGCAGCAAAGCGGGGCCTCCCACGTCCATGCCCACTTTGGCACCAACTCCGCTGAGGTCGTCATGCTCGTCCATGCACTGGGTGGGCCGCCTTTCAGCTTCACTGTTCACGGACCGGAGGAATTCGACAAACCGCAGTTCCTGCACCTGGGCGAAAAGGTCGACCGAGCCGCTTTCGTGGCAGCGGTCAGTGCCTACGGACGCAGTCAACTGTATCGCTGGGTGGCGCATGCCCACTGGCCAAAGGTCAAGGTAGTGCATTGCGGTCTGGAGCGTGCGTTTCATGAAGTGCCTAGCGTGGCGATACCCCAGGCGCCGAGACTGGTTTGCGTGGGTCGCCTGTGCGAGCAGAAAGGCCAGTTGCTGTTGCTCGAAGCTGCCTCCCGGTTGGCGGCGCGTGCCATCGCCTTCGAACTGGTGCTGGCCGGTGATGGCGAGCTGCGTGGGGAGATAGAACGGTTGATCGCCCATTATGGCTTGCAGCACCAGGTGCGCATCACTGGCTGGATTGGCAGTGCGCAAGTGCGCGAGCACATCCTGGCGGCGCGTGCCCTGGTGCTGCCCAGTTTCGCCGAAGGGCTACCCGTGGTCTTGATGGAAGCCATGGCGCTGCGCCGTCCAGTGCTGAGCACCTACGTGGCAGGTATCCCCGAGCTGGTGCGCCCCGGCGAGAACGGCTGGCTGGTGCCGGCGGGCGACGTCGAACAGTTGACCGAAGCCATCGCCGAGTGCCTCCAGCAGCCCGTCGAGGCGCTGCAGCGCATGGGCGCAGCCGGCCATGCTCGGGTATTGGAACGGCATGATGTCGACACTGAGGCGGCCCGGTTGGCCGAGTATTTCAAGGCAACGGCATGATCACTGTATTGACGTTCTTGCTGGGGGCACTGGCGTTCCTGGTATCGGTTCCGGTGCTGGTACTGCTGGGGCAGGTGTTGCTGGCGTACCTGCCCGCTCGTGCACAACCTGCCGCTACCTGGACGCGCCCGCAGGTGGCCGTGCTGGTGCCGGCCCATGACGAGGCGAGCATCATCGGCGCAACGCTCGCGAGCCTCGTGCCGCAACTGCAAGCCGGTGACCGCCTGCTGGTTGTGGCCGACAACTGCAGCGACGACACGGCGCGGCGGGCCGAGGAGGGCGGCGCCGAGGTGGTCGTGCGTCAGGATGCCTTGCGCCGGGGCAAAGGCTATGCGCTGGACTTCGGCATGCGTCACCTGGCCGCCGACCCACGCCAGGTGGTGATCATTGTCGATGCCGATTGCCGTGCAGAGAAAGGTGCGCTCGAGCAGTTGGCCCGTCGCTGCGCACAGAGCGGCCGACCCGTGCAGGCGCTGTACCTCATGAAGGCGCCGGCTGGTGCCGGTCTCAAGGTGCAGGTGGCCGAGTTCGCCTGGCGGGTCAAGAACCTGGTTCGGCCCCGGGGCTGGGCACGGGTGGGCCTGCCGTGCCAGTTGATGGGCTCAGGCATGGCGTTCCCTTGGCAGGATTTGGCCGCCGTGGACTTGGCCAATGGGCATCTGGTCGAAGATGTGAAGTTGGGCCTGGACCTCTGCCAGCGTGGCACGCCGCCAGTGTTCTGCCCGCAGGCGCTGGTCACCAGTCAGTTCCCGACCAGCGAGCAGGGCCTGAACAGCCAACGCACGCGTTGGGAGCACGGGCACCTGGGGCTGATGCTGGCCGATGCGCCCCGTCGCGCCTGGGCTGCCGTGCGCCAGCGCAACCTGGCCTTGGCCGGTTTGACGCTGGACGTGCTGGTGCCTCCGCTGGCCTTGCTGGTCCTGATGCTGTTGGGGCTCAACGCCCTTACCTGGTTGGCCTATGCCGTGGCAGGCATTGCGATACCTGCCTGGATGGCGCTAAGTGCGTTGCTGTTACTGGCGCTTGCGGTGCTGCTGGCCTGGGCGCGGTTCTGCCGCGACGTGATTCCGTTCTCGGTGCTGCTTTACGCGCCGTTCTACGCCTTGCGCAAGGTCCCGGTGTACGTGGGTTTTCTGATCAAACGCCAGGTGGAGTGGGTGCGCTCCCGCCGGGAGGAGGATTGATGGCCGGTGAGCAGTGGCGAGCACGATGGCACGCGGTCATCGACCAGTTGCAGGTGATCCAGGACGACGAGGCTGCCGAGCGCCTGCTGCAAGGCTTGGCTGCCCCTGTAGCCCCGACCGTGCTGGGCTTCGTCAATGCCCATGCCATGAACCTGATCGTTAGCGATGACGCCTATGGTGAGGCGCTGCTGGGGGCCGATGTGCTGCTGCGCGATGGCTCGGGCATGGCGATGCTGTACCGGCAGCTTGGGTTGGCGCCAGGGTTGAACATGAATGGGACCGATTTCATTCCTCGGTTGGTGCACGCCTATGGTGGGCGCCGCGTGGCCTTCTGGGGCACCCGCCAGCCCTTCCTGGAGCAGGCTGTTCAGTGCTGCGTTGCCACCTATGGCGTCACGCCGGTTTCGGTGCATGACGGCTTCGCCGACGTGCCGACCTACCTGCGCCTGGCGACCAAGCACCGGCCGGATCTCATCGTGCTGGGCATGGGCATGCCCAAGCAGGAGGCGGTGGCGGCTGCGCTCAAACGCACCGGCCTGGCGTGCACGATCGTTTGCGGCGGCGCCGTGCTGGATTTCATGGGCGGCAAGGTCCATCGCGCACCGGCCTGGATCAGGCGCCTGGGTGCGGAATGGTTGTACCGCCTGTTGTGCGAGCCACGGCGGCTGTTCATGCGCTACGTGGTTGGCAATCCGCTATTTCTGTTACGCGCGCGGCGGTTCGCCCAGGCAGAGCGAGCGCCGCACCCTGGCGGCTGACGACATGGCGCGGTCGCCCAAAGGCACCGCGCACCCAAGGACGGGCTGCTACAGTGATATCACGGCTACACACATCCGAGCGCGCCTGCTGCTTTACCGGCTTCGCCAACGCTGTTCTTCAGTATCAAGGGGCGATCACAGGCCCTGGCCATGCACCCATCGATGAGGTCTGAAATGGTGTTCGAACCCCGAAGCAGCCGGTCTTTGCTTCAGCGCAGAAGCAGTGTCAGCAACGCCGTGCAAGCCGGTCTGGATGGCGTAGCGGTGACCGGCATCGCCTGGTACCTGATCTACGACCAGTTCGGCTACATCACATCCGACTACGTCATCATGCTGTTGCTGCTGATCGGGGCGCTGGCGGTCATTTACGATCACTACGCCATCTATCGCACCAACGTCGGGCTGTCGATCAAGGCGTTCCGGCTGTTCAAGGCGTGGTCAGCGACGTTCTGCTTCCTGGTGGTCATGGCCTTTCTGACCAAGCAGAGCGAAACCTACTCACGGTTGCTGGTGGTGGAATTGTTCGTCATCGGCTACATCGCCCAGCTGTTCCTGCATTTTGCCGTGCGTGAACTGCAAAAACGCTTTACCGCCCACGCTCGCCTGGAGAACGCCCTGATCATCGGCGACGGGGACCTGGCCAATTTTCTCTATCAGAAAATCAGCAGCAACCCCTGGTTCGGGGAACGGGTGGTGGGCTGCGTGTTGACCGCAGAGGCCGCGCCGCATGGCGACGACGTTGAGCAAGGCAAGCAGCGCCTGCCGGTGCTCGGGCATATCGGTGATCTGGACGGCATCGTCGCCCAGCATGGCATTCGCACGGTCTACCTGGTAACGCCCCTTGGAGGCTCGCAAGTCATCAGCGACGTCTATTTCAAATTGCTCGACAAGTGCATCGCGGTCAACTGGGTGCCCGACATTTTCTCCCTGCGCCTGATCAATCACAGCGTGCGCGAAATCGCCGGCATTCCCGTTCTGACCTTGTCCGAAACCCCTTTGACTGGCATGAGCCTGTTCCTGAAGAACCTCGAGGATCGCATCTTGGCGGCACTGATTCTGCTGTGTGCATCGCCCGTGTTACTGGCCGTGGCCCTGGCAATCAAGCTCGACAGCCCAGGCCCGGTGTTCTTCCGGCAGGAACGCACGGGCTGGACCGGGGAGTCGTTTCGGATCTGGAAGTTTCGCAGCATGCATGTTCACCAGCCCGAAGCCGGGCAGATCAAGCAGGCGCAGAAGAACGACCCGCGCTTGACCCGGGTCGGCGCGTTCATCAGGCGCACCAGCCTCGATGAGCTGCCACAGTTGTTCAACGTGCTGACGGGCGAGATGTCACTGGTTGGCCCCAGGCCCCATGCGTTGCAGCATGACACGTTGTACTCCCAGGACATCGTCGACTATTTTGCGCGCCACAACATCAAGCCGGGCATGACCGGCCTTGCCCAGGTGCGAGGCTTCAGGGGTGAAACCAAGGACATCGAGCAGATGATCCAGCGCGTCGATTCGGACATCGAGTACATCAACAACTGGTCCCTGTGGCTGGATTTCGTGATCCTGGTGCGCACCCTCAACGCTTTTACCGGCAAGCAGGCGTATTAGCGACCCTAACCGCATCCAAGCATGCCCGGTGCTCTGCGCTAGAGGTCTTGCGGTGCGCCAGACAGAGGATGCAATTCACGAAATGCTTGCGCTTCTGCCACCAGCCAGTCGTGTACCGCACGCGCGCCGGGCTGGTTCAACCCGCCGGGTGGGTAGTGCACCACGTAGCGCTTGTGGTTGGGGATGGCGACCCCGAATGGCACGATCAGCGCGCCGCGCTCCAGTTCGTCGTTGAGCAGAGTACGCCGGGCAATGGCCACGCCAAGGCCCGCAATGGCCGCCTCGATGGTCAAGTGGTTGCGGTTGAAGGTGTGGCCACGCCGAACGGGTTGCGCCGACGCGCCGATGCCCTCCAGGTAGAACTCCCATTCGGCATATTCCGAGCTGCCTCGCCACGCCGTGATGTCGTGCAGCAACGGGTAATGCACCAGGTCCGCTGGCCCGTGCAGCGGGGGGCGCCCACGCAGCAGGGCCGGGGAGCAGACCGGGAAGATCTGCTCGGCCAGCAGCGGGGTCGACAGCATGCCCGGGTAGCTGCCGTCATTCAGGTCGATCGCAAGGTCGAAATCCCCAGGCGTCAGTGCCTGTGCGCTGTCCTCGGCCACTAGGCGCAGCTCGATGTCGGGATAGCGCTGCTGGAAACGTGACAGCCGCGGCGTCAGCCATTTGGCCAGAAACGATGGGATCGAGCGCACCCGTACGGTGCCGCGAATTTCACCTGCATCCAGACGCAGCAGTTCGGCCTCGATGCTGCCATAGGCATCGGCCACCGTCTGCGCCAGGCGCTGGCCTTCGGCACTCAGTTCCACGCCACGGGCGCGGCGCAGGAACAGCCGATAACCCAGCCGTTCCTCCAGCTGGCGCATCTGCTGGCTCACGGCCCCTGGGGTGATATGCAGCTCTTCGGCGCAGCGGGTGAACGACAGGTGGCGGGCAGCACAGGCGAACACGTGCAGCCAGACGAAGGATTGCCCTGTCAGTTGACGTCTCATGGTTTAGTCCTGCTAAAGGCTGGCTTAGGAAGTTTCGTTGGTCATTTGTAGCACAGGCGCGCAGTATCTCGCGAAACGGGCCTGTGCGCCCTGGGTTTCCAAGCGTTGGGTGTTTTGGCAGCAGCAACCGCCCGTCAGGTATTAGCATGGCTATCAGTGTTTTCGACCTTTTCAAGATAGGTATCGGCCCCTCCAGTTCGCACACGGTTGGACCGATGCGTGCCGCCGCCACATTTGCCCAAGCGCTGCGCGAGCAGGGCCTGCTCCGAAGCACCCAGCGTGTCGAAGTACGCCTGTACGGCTCGCTCTCGGCCACTGGCGTGGGCCATGCGACCGACCGGGCCTGCCTTCTGGGCCTGATGGGACAGTGGCCGGACCGCATCGATCCTGCCAGCATCGACTCGCGCATCGGCCAGGTACTGCAGGAGCACTGCCTGATGGTCGACGGCAGCCATCCCGTGGCGTTCGACTACGCCCGCGACCTGCTGTTGCTCGATGAAAACCTGCCTTATCACCCCAACGCCATGCGCCTGGAGGCGTTCGACACGCAGACCAGCCTGCTGCACCAGACCTACTATTCGGTGGGCGGCGGCTTCATTGTCGAGGAGGCCGAGCTGACCGCGCCCGTGGGGCTGGCGCCAACCGTCACGCTGCCCTACGAGTTCGACAGCGCAGCCGAGCTGCTGGCGCTGTGCGGCCAGCATGGCCTGAGCGTGGCCCAGTTGATGATGGCCAACGAATGCGCCTGGCGACCCGAAGCGCAGGTGCGGGACGGGCTGCTGCGCATCTGGGCTGCCATGCGCGAGTGCGTCGACAATGGGCTGCGCAACGAGGGCGTATTGCCAGGCGGCTTGCAGGTCAAGCGCCGGGCGGCCAAGTTGCACCGCAGCTTGCAAGAGCTGGGCAAGCCCAATGTCATCGGTTCTACCTTGAGCGCCATGGAGTGGGTCAACCTGTTCGCCCTGGCTGTCAATGAAGAGAATGCCGCCGGTGGTCGCATGGTCACCGCACCCACCAATGGCGCAGCCGGCATCATCCCGGCCGTGTTGCACTACTTCATGAAATTCAACCCCGGCGCCTGCGATGACGACGTGGTGGATTTCCTCCTGGCGGCTGCGGCGGTGGGCATCCTGTGCAAGAAGAACGCGTCGATTTCCGGCGCCGAGGTGGGCTGCCAGGGCGAGGTGGGCTCGGCGTGCTCGATGGCAGCCGCAGGCCTGGCGCAGCTGCTGGGCGCGACACCGGCGCAACTGGAAAACGCCGCTGAAATCGCCCTGGAGCACAACCTGGGCCTGACCTGTGACCCGGTCGGCGGCCTGGTACAGGTACCTTGCATCGAGCGCAATGCCATCGCCGCGGTCAAGGCGATCAATGCCGTGCAGATGGCGCTGCGCGGTGATGGAGAGCACTTCATTTCCCTGGACCGCGTCATCCGCACCATGCGCGACACCGGGGCGGACATGCACGCCAACTACAAGGAAACCTCTCGCGGCGGCTTGGCCGTTGCGTTCGTCGAGTGTTGAGCACCCTGCGCTTCAGCGCACGGCAGTCGAACCCGTGCTGCTGTGCAGGGCCTGCTTGAATAGGCCCTTGAGTTGTTCGTTGCCCGCGTCGATCAAGTGGTTGTCATCGAAATACAGCGGCCTCCCGTCCTTGGAACCCATGCACCTGCCGTCCGGACACAGGTAGGGCACCGGGTCGACGATACCTGCGTGGCAGCGTTCGGCCGCCGTCTCGATGGCTTCCAGGGCTAGGCGGTTGCGGGCCTGGTACTCGCTGACAGGCGTAACGATGTCGCTGTTCATGCCCAGTAGCCGATGCTGCAGGGTCAGGCCCTTGTACACACTGAACGGCATTTCCGGCACTGGCTTGACGATATACACCGGGCGATTGCGTGCCAGCATGCAGACCGTTTGGGTGTAGGTCTGGATGAACTGCCGTTCGAATGCCGGGCCGCTTTGGTGCTTGTCGCCGTTGAAATAGACGCTGTAGCCACTGTGCCGACGCTGGTCGGTATACAGCGCTGCCCGGCTGAACAGGAACAGGGGGACGCCGGGGTAGTCCGTAGCCAGTTTGGCGAACTTGTCGGCGTTGAAAGCTTTGCAGTGCTGCTCGACGTCCTTGTCGCCCATTTCGAAGTCGATCAGGGTAGGGCAGCCGGCCCGGGCCCAGCCCATGGCCGCGCCGGGGTTTTCCAGCATCAAGGCCGCAGCGGTTGACTGGGCATGACTGTCGCCCAGCAAAAGGGCCGAGATGTCGCCGGTGCCCAACACGCACTGCGAGGCCCCGTACGCGTTGGTGTCGCAGTGCTGTGCGTACAGCTTGCTTTCGTATTCTGGCTTGCCGTCATCCTGGGTCCAGCGCAGTTGCGGGTTGTGCTTGATCGCCGAGGCCACGGCCCCGGCCGTTGCCACCCACACCAGGCCCATGCTCGCGTAGCGGACAAGGCCCAGTACCGGGCGCTTCAGGGCGCGTGTCCTGCTTTCGATCAACCCATAGGATGCCGCGCCCAGCGCAACCGACAACAGCACCGCACAGGTCACCGCGCGCCAGTCGTGTAGTAGCCCGCAGGTATAGAGCAACACCACCAAAGGCCAGTGCCACAGGTAGATCGAATACGACGTCTTGCCCAGAAATGCCAGCGCCCGGTTGCGTGCGAACAGGCTGTTGGCATTGGCGTGGATCACCAGCACGGTGCCGATCACCGGCACCAGCGCCAGGTAACCCGGCCAAGTAGCATCGTGGGGCAGCAGTGCCAGGGCGCCTGCAATCAGCGCAAGGCCCAGGCCTTCGCACAGTGCCGCAGCCCTGGGCGAAAGCGCGAGCGGATACAAAAACACCAGCCCCCCAGCGAGCATTTCCCAGGCCCGGGTGGGCAGCAGGAAGAACGATGCGACCGGATGGCCTGGGGTGTAGAGCGCCGAGAACACCAGGGAACCGACACCAAGCGCCAACACAAGGCGCTTGAAGGTTGGCAGTGCAAACACCTTGTGCAGGCCCATCATGATCACTGGGTAAATCAGGTAGAACTGCCACTCCACCGACAGCGACCAGGTGTGCAGCAGCCAGTTTTCCTGAAGCGGTGCGTCGAAATAACTGCCGTCACGGGCGAAATAATGGTTGGACGTGAACAGCAGGCTTTGCTTGCTGGTGCGCAGCAATTCCCGGTAGTCGTCCGTTGCCAGGAAAAAATACCCGAACACTGCCAGGGCGATGCACAACCCCAGCAGGGCCGGAATGATTCGCCTGGCCCTGGCCGCGTAGAAGCCGATCAGCGAGAACTGCTGTTTGTGCAGGCCGCTCACGATGATCCGCGTCATCAGGTAGCCCGAAATCACGAAGAACACATCCACGCCGAGAAACCCGGCCGAGAACCCCGGGATCTTGAAGTGGTACAGCACGACCGATACGACAGCCAACGCACGCAAGGCGTTGATGTTCTTGTGGAACAGCATGGGAGGGGTCCTGATCTGGCCTGGGCCTGGTGGCCCGCTTCCTTTTGGCAGGGTCGGCGTGACCGTGCATTTCAAGGGGCGCAGACTACCACATGGCCCTTGGCCTATACCTGAACGTCTTCACCCCAAGGCCTCGCGCAGCCGGTACCACAACATGCCAAGGGCCAGCAGAGGTGAGCGCAACGCTCTGCCGCCGGGGAACGTGAGGTGCGGCACGGCGCTGAACACATCCAGCCCCTTGCTTTGCCCCAGCGCGATGCTTTGGGCGAGCAGCCTGGCCGTCCAGTGTGTGACGTTCAGCCCATGGCCCGAATAACCTTGGGCATAGTAGACGTTGGGGTGATCACGTAGTCGTCCGACCTGCGGGAAGCGGTTGGCAGTGATGCCGATCATGCCGCCCCATTGGTAGTCGATGCGCACTTCGCCCAACTGCGGGAACACCCGCTGTACCTTGGGCCGCATGTACGCGGCGATGTCGCGAGGATCGCGCCCGGAGTAGTGGCAGGCACCACCGAACAGCAAGCGCCTGTCGGCGGTCAGCCGATAGTAGTCCAGGCCCACTTTTTGATCACACAAGGCCATGTTCTGGGGGATGAGCGACTTCGCGACCGCTTCCTCCAGTGGTTCGGTTGCGACCACGTAGCTGCCCGCCGGCAGCACCTTGCCGCTGAGTCTGGGTTCCAGGCCCTCAAGGTGGGCATTGCAACCGAGTACCAGGCTGGCAGCGCGCACTTTGCCGTGTGCGGTGTGCACCGTTACCGTGGAGCCGTGGTCGATGCGAAGCACGGGGCTCTGTTCAAAGATCTGCACCCCCAGGGACTGCGCCGCTCGAGCTTCGCCCTGCACCAGATCCAGGGGATGTAGGTGCCCTGAGCCCATGTCCACCATGCCGCCTGCGTAGCGGTCGCTGCCGACCACCTCGCGCAGCCGCTCTGCCGGCACCCGGTAGGTGTGCGGCTGGTATCCCAGCGCCGCCAGCTCCTGCTGTTCGGCGCCAAAGGCAGCGAACTGGGCGGGGGTATTGGCCAGCTCGCAGAAGCCCCAGCGCAGGTCGCATTCTATGCCATGGCGGGCGATCCGCTCAGCCACCAGGGTGACCGAGTCGATGCCTGCCTGCTTCAGATACCGCACGCCGTCCTCGCCCACGTACCGGGCGAAGCCGTTGACGTCGTGGCCGATACCACGGATCAGCTGGCCGCCGTTGCGCCCGCTGGCGCCCCAGCCCACGCGCCGGCCTTCGAGCAGCACCACCGACAGGCCGCGCTCGGCGAGTTCCAGCGCAGTGTTGACCCCTGTCAGGCCACCGCCGACGACGCACACATCGGCATCGATGTCGCCCTCCAGGTGCGGGTAGCGGTTGGTATCACGGGCAGTGGCCGCATAGTAGGACGCGGCATGTTCGGCAGGTAAAGTCATGGGGCGTGCTCACTCAGCGATTGGACTTGATCTTGGTCCAGGAGCGCGTCATCAGGCGCATGATCTTCGGACTCTGTGTCGTGGAGATGTACAGCTTGTCCAGCACCTCCTGAGGGGGGTAGACCTCGGGGTTGTTCACCAGCGCCGGGTCCATGAATGCCTTGGCATCGGGGTTGGCATTGGCATAACCGACCGTCGCGCTCACCTTGGCGATGACCTGTGGGTCGAGCAGGTAGTTGATGAAGGCCAGGGCCTGCTCGGGGTTGTTGGCATCCTTGGGGATGGCCAGCAGGTCGAACCACAGGTTGCTGCCCTCCTTGGGGATGCTGTAGGCGATCTTCACGCCATTTTTGGCGTCCGCCGCGCGGTTGGCCGCCTGGAACACATCGCCCGAATAGCCAAACGCGATGCAGATGTTGCCGTTGGCCAGGTCCGATACGTATTTGGAGGAGTGGAAGTACGTGATATAGGGCCGCAGGGCCAGCAGGCGCGCCTCGGCCTTGGGATAGTCCGCTGCGTTTTCGCTGCGCGGGTCCATGCCCAGGTAGTTGAGCATGGCTGGGAACAATTCGTCGGGAGAATCCATGAAGGCCACGCCGCACTGCTTGAGTTTCTTGAGGTTTTCGGGCTCGAACAGCACCGCCCAGGAGTCCACTCGATCGATACCCAATGCTGCCTTGACCTTGTCCACGTTGTAGCCGATGCCGTTGGTCCCCCACAGGTAGGGCACTGCATAGCGGTTACCGGGATCGTTCTGCTCCAGCAATTTGAGCAATTTGGGGTCCAGGTGCTGCCAGTTGGTCAGCTTGCTGCGATCAAGCGGCAGGAAAGCGCCCGCCTGGGCCTGACGGGCCAGGAAGTGGTTGGACGGGACCACCACGTCATAGCCGGTGCGACCGGCCAGCAGCTTGCCTTCGAGGGTCTCGTTGGAGTCGAACACGTCGTACACCACCTTGATACCGGAGCTGGCCTGGAAGTCCGCCAGCGTCGTGTCACCGATATAGTCGGTCCAGTTGTACACGCTCACCGTCGGCGCCGCCTGGCTGGTGGCCGCGAACAACAGGGTGAATGCAGAAGGGATCAGGGCTTTCAGGTAATGCATGACGACACCTCGTTGGCATTGTTGTGGGTGTGCGGTATGGAAGGGCCGCGCTGCGGCCCCCGCAGGGTCAGACGCTCAGCATCAGGAACTCACGCTCCCATGAGCTGATGACGCGCTTGTAGTTCTCATGCTCGGCGCGCTTGACCGCCACGTAGCCTTGCACGAAGGACTTGCCCAGGTACCGTTGCACGGTCTGGCAATCTTCCATGTGCTGCAGCGCATCCTCGATGGTGATCGGCAGGCGCAGGTTGCGCCGTTCATAGGCCCGGCCCTGGACCGGGGCGCTGGGGTCGATCTGCTCGACCATGCCCAGGTAGCCGCACAGCAGGCTGGCGGCGATGGCCAGGTAAGGGTTGGCGTCTGCGCCCGGCAAGCGGTTTTCCACGCGCATCGACTCGGGTGTGGAGGTGGGTACGCGCAGGCCAGCGGTGCGGTTTTCCTCGCCCCACTCGACGTTGACCGGGGCGGAGGTGTCCGGCAGGAACCGGCGGAACGAGTTGACGTTGGGGGCGAACATCGGCAGCAACTTGGGTATGTACCGTTGCAGGCCGCCGATGTGGTGCAGGAACAACTGGCTCATGCTCCCGTCATCGTTGGCGAACACCGGCTTGCCCGTGGCCACGTCGAGCACGCTTTGGTGCAGGTGCATGGCGCTACCCGGTTCATCGGTGATGGGCTTGGCCATGAACGTGGCCGCCACGTTGTGCTTGAGGGCCGCTTCGCGCATGGTGCGCTTGAATACGGTGATCTGGTCGGCCAGGTCAAGCGCGTCACCGTGACGGAAATTGATTTCCATCTGCGCCGGGCCGTCTTCGTGGATCAGGGTGTCCAGGTCCAGCCCCTGCAGCTCGCACCAGTCATAGACATCCTCGAACAACGGGTCGAACTCGTTGGCAGCGTCGATGGAGAACGATTGGCGCCCACTCTCGGCACGCCCGGAGCGTCCCAGCGGCACCTGCAATGGCAGATCGGGGTCTTCGCAGCGCTGGGTCAAGTAGAACTCCATCTCCGGGGCCACGATGGGTTGCCAGCCTTTATCGGCATACAGTTGCAGCACTTTCTTGAGAACGTTTCTAGGTGACAGCTCGATCGGGTTGCCCTGTTTGTCGAAGGTGTCATGGATCACGATGGCGGTCGGCTCGATAGCCCAGGGGATTTGATACACCGCGCTGGGGTCAGGCCGGCAGATCATGTCGATGTCGGCCGCATCGAGCAGGCTGTAGTAGATATCGTCGTCGACGTAGTCGCCGGTGACGGTCTGTAACAGCACGCTCTCGGGCAGGCGCATGCCGCGTTCGTGCAGGAACTTGGCAGTAGGGGCGATCTTGCCGCGGGCGATGCCGGTCAAGTCGCTGATGACGCATTCGACCTCGGTGATGCGGTGCTCTTTCAGCCAGGCGGACAACTGATCGAAGGGGGCGTTCATACGGACCTCTTGAGGTTATCGGTGAGTGCGCGGCATTACAGGTGAACAGCCATTGGCTTCCCAGTCGACGCGCTGGCGACTATCTTGGTCGCAGTCCCGGCTACGATCTATCCACTTTCTACGCTGTCGAATGCACCATTAGAGTGCACAAAGGATGTCGCGTGAATACCGCAGATGCCTTGCAAGTCCAGGCTTACCACACTCACGATGTGACCGAGCAGGTCCGCGTCACACCTGGGTGGCAGCAGCACTATCGGCAGATGTCGCCGGGTCATTTCAGCGGCGAGCTCCGCTGCCTGGGCCTGGACGGGCTGCAGGTGTACGAAGAACGTCTCAACACGCGCGTGGAACAATTCTTTCGGCCTCCGCAGGGCTCGTTGACCTTCTGCTTCGACCGAAGCGAGAACAACCTGTACCTGCTCAATGAGCATACCCGCAACATCTGGATCACCCCCGAGCACTATCAGGAAGTGGCCGTGGTGTTCGAGCAGGCCTTCCTGCTCAGCCATGGGCTGGACCTGGAACGCCTTCAGGGCTTGTTCATGGTGCCGCTGGGCAGCGGGCAAACGGCGTTGTTCGGCAGTTGGCTGAGCGCCACCCTGACCCACTTGGGGCAATCCCAGGGCCGTGTGCAGGGGCAAGCCCTGGCCGAGCAGCTGCTGCACGATTGCCTGTTCATTCTGGACACCGCCTGCCAGCGGCTGCAGGGCGTGGCACTGGGGCAACAGGTCGAGGCGCGGGCCATCATGCGCCGTGTCAGTGAATGGGCCGCCGATTGTCCCGAACAGACGCTTAACCTGGTCGAACTGGCGAGCGTTGCGGGCGTTTCGCTACGCCAGTTGCAGCAGGCGTTCAAGGCCTTCACAGGGATGCCCCCTGCGCAGTGGTTGCGGTTAAGACGCCTGAACGGCGCCCGGCGCGATTTGTTGAATGGGGCCGGTGGCACGGTGGCCGAGGTGGCGATGCAATGGTCGTTCTGGCATTTAGGAAGGTTTTCAAATAGTTACAGGCATTTGTTCAAGGAACTTCCCAGTGACACGTTACGGCGTGCCAAGGCTTGAGCAGCCCTCAAGTTGCGGCATGACAACCCCCAGGTGTTTGGTGCCTGCATCAGGGCGATAAAGTTGCTATCGTGCCGCCCTGATAAACGCCTGAGGTGCCGATGTTCTACCTGCCTTTGCCCAGTGACCAGGCCGACAACCTTGCCGGCGGCACGTGCGCCGATACACTGGCCGCTGCCGATGTGCTGCAAGCGGCTGCCGTGCTGTTCGTCCAGCACCTGGCCCGTCAACCCAGGCCGCTCACAGCCGACGCCCAGGAGCGGCGCTTCGCCGAGGTGCTGCGCATTGCCCAGCAGGTCGAGCAGGCAGCGCCCGGGCGCTTTCAGGCGCAGGTACAGCAGCAGTTCGACCGCGAAGCGTTCGCCATGGGCCTGGGCATGCTGGGCGAGAATGGCGTCGCGTTGCTATCGCCTGAGGTCGCCTATTCGCCGGATGAATTGCTGGACGATCAGGGGCAGTGGAACTACCAGTTCGCCGACCTGTATCGCCAGCGCGTCACGCCCCTGCATGCCGTGCACCTGCCGTCGCTTGCCAGTGATCTCAAGCTCAGTGACCAGCAGAACCGCCTGTTGCGTGAGTTTCTCAGCGGGGTAGACGAGTCGGTGGCGGTGCAGGGCTTTGCGGGCACCGGCAAGACCTTTCTGATTCATCAGTTCGCCAGGTTGCTCGATCCGCAGCGCACTTTGCTGCTGGCCTTGACCGAAGGGCAACTGCGCGCGCTGCAGGCGCGGGTAAAGGATGCCGCGGCCTACACGGCCATGACGTTCGGGCAACTGGCCGATGAGCTCTTGAACCGCGACCTGACCCGTACCGGCTGGCGACTGCGTGACCCGTATCGCACCCGGCAGTCCTGGCGCCCGCAGGAGTCGCAGATCGTGCGCTGGCTCGGCTTGCCCGATGTCGGACCGCTGTCGGCAGTCGACGTGGTGGGTGTGTGCGTACGCGCGGTGCGCGCCTTTTGCCACACTGGCGACGCCCAGATTGGCTTGCACCACTTGCCGTCGTCCGTGCCCGGTAGCACGCCGCTGGACCAGCAAGTGCTGCTCGAAACGGCGCGCCTTTACTGGCAGGCGCTGATCCGCCCCCCGGCCAGGGAAATTCAGTTGCCGCTGCGTGATTATCACCGGGTGAAATTGCTCGCCCTGACCGGCTATCTGATCGATGCGCGTTATACCCATGTCATCGTGGACGAAGCCCACGAATTGTCAGCGCCCATGCTCGAGGTGCTCGACCGCAGCCCGCAGTCGGTGATTGCGCTGGGTGACGAGTTGCAGAACCTCAATGGCCTGAGCGCCCACCACGGCGGGTTCATTCGTCAACGCTACATCGACCATTCGTTGCGGGTCGGGCCGGCCATGGACAATGTGCTCAACCCGTTGATTCAGGCGCACCCGGCGGCCATCCAGGCCGCGTTCAGCGGCAGTGCCGAGCATTACACGCGCGTCAGTTTCTTCGACGGCGTGACCGTGCCCGAGCAGCCAACGGCCTTGATCGTCGAGGACGAGTGGGGCCTGTTCGGTTGGTTCCAGCGCCTGACGCACCTTGGGGTTGCGTTCGTGATGCTGCACGGGGCACGCAAGGACTTCGAGCTGTTCGTGGAAGACTGCATCGAGCTGTACCGCCACGGCACCCGGCCCCGGCACCCGATGCTGTTCCGGTACGCCAGCTGGCAGGCGCTGGCCGAGCACAAAGGGGACGACAAGGCGTTCATCGCGGTGGCTTCGATGCTGGGCAAGGGGTATACCGCGCAGCACTTTGCCAAGGCCAAGAGCCGCTATCGCTGGGACAAGGCGCCCAAGCTGTTCCTGGGGCGGGTTCGGGATGTGAGAAACATGGAGTTCGCGCGGGTGATGGTGTCGCCAGAGCTGATGGTGCCGCAACAGGTGACAGGCAATCGCAACGAGCGCGCTCGGTTGCTGGCAGGGTTGTACACGGCGTGTTCCAGGGCTCGACATGAGCTGATCGTGCCGGGTGGGATGCTCGATTGGGTGAAAGATCAGGGGCGGGGGTGATGGAGAGTGAGGGTCAGCCGGGTGGGTAACAATTGCACCTCGGCTGAACGCTGCTCGTTCTTTCAGGCAGGGGCCCCCCTGCCTGAAAGGTGCTGCAGCGCCAGGCCCCCGCATTCAGCTTTGACTCTAGATCGGGGGGCCGCGCAGCGGCTTCGCGCGATGTAACACGCGAAGCTAAAACGCCATGACCACAACCCGGCTCTCATGCCAGACAGCGCCTTAGTTGCGATCCAACCACACGGTCTGCACATTGGTGAACTCCCGCACGCCAAAGTGCGACAGTTCACGCCCGAACCCGCTTTTCTTCACCCCGCCGAAGGCGACACGGGGGTCGGAGGCGCAGTAGCCATTGATGAACACCGCACCGGTCTCCAGCGCCGACGTCATCCGTTCGGCCAAGGCATAGTCGGCCGTGTAGATGGTCGAAGCCAGGCCAAACTCGCTGTCGTTGGCCAATGCCACGGCATGGTCGGCATCCCGCGCGGTCGTGATCGCCGCAACCGGGCCGAACAATTCCTGCCTGAAAGCTGTCATCTGCGGCGTCACATCACCCAGCACGGTGGGTGCATAAACGTTGGCCACACCTTCGACTTTGTGGCCACCGAGCAATAAGGTAGCCCCCTCGGCAAGGCTGGCCTGCACCTGGCCATCGAGCTCGTCACGCAAATCGTAGCGGGCCATGGGGCCAATATAGGTCGCATCTTCAAGCGGGTTGCCCACTTTCAAGGCCTGTGTTGCTTCCACGAATTTGCGTGTGAAGGCCTCGGCGATGCTCTGTTCGACGATAAAGCGCTTGGCGGCCGCGCACACCTGCCCGGTATTCTGATAACGGCCGATCACTGCCGCCTGCACCGCCGCATCCAGATCGGCATCGGCCAGCACAATGAAAGGGTCCGAACCGCCCAGCTCCAGGACGCACTTCTTCAGCGCAGCACCGGCCTGTGCACCGATCGCCATGCCGGCGCGCACGCTGCCGGTCAAGGTCACCGCCGCAATGCGCGGGTCGTTGATGGCGCGTGTCACACCCTCCGGTGTTACGTTGAGCACCTCGAACACACCCTCTGGTACGCCCGCATCCTTGAACAGCTTATCCAGCAGGTAGGCGCTGCCCATCACGTTGGGGGCATGCTTGAGCACGTAGGTATTGCCCGCCAGAATCGCGGGTACCGCGCCGCGCAGCACCTGCCAGATGGGGAAGTTCCAGGGCATCACAGCCAGGATCGGGCCCAACGGGCGGTACTCGATACGGGCTCTTTCAACCTGGGTCGCTTCAGGCGCGAGCATCGCGGGGCCGTGCTCGGCGTACCAGCGGCACAGACCCACGCACTTGCTGACTTCACCCCGTGCCTGCGTGATTGGCTTGCCGATTTCGCGGCTGATCATCTGAGCAAAGGTCTCTGCCTGCGCCTCCAGGGCAGTGGCCAGGGCCAGGAGGTGCTCGCTGCGCTGATCGGCCGACAGCCGGCTCCACTGACCGTAGCCGCACTTGGCCCGCGTTAGCGCCGCCTCGAGCGCGGCATCGGTGTCGAACGGGTAAGCGCCGATCTGTTCGCCGGTGAACGGGTCGAGTGAGATGGCGTGGGTCTGGCTGCTGATCGCATTCATGGCGTGGCACTCTCGCTGTAGTTATGCAGTGGGCTCAGACTAGTGGGCTAGGGCTTTAATGAAAACTGAATAATAATGAGTCACTCATTCACGTTTGGAGAAAGCCGTGGACCTGATACAACTTGAGATGTTCAAGGCAGTCGCCGAGCAAGGCAGCATCAGTGCAGCCGCGCAGCATATCCACCGGGTGCCCTCCAACCTGACCACGCGCATCAAGCAACTGGAAGAGGACCTGGGCGTGGACCTGTTCATACGTGAGAAAAGCCGCCTGCGCTTGTCCCCGGCCGGCTGGAACTTCCTGGAGTACACCCGGCGCATCCTCGACCTGGTTCAGGAAGCGCGTAGCACCGTGGCAGGGGAGGACCCACAGGGCACGTTCGCCCTGGGCTCTCTGGAGAGCACTGCGGCGGTGCGCATCCCGGCCGTACTGGCAGCCTACAACCAGCGCTATCCCAAAGTGGACCTGGACCTGTCCACGGGCCCCTCCGGGACCATGCTCGAAGGCGTTCTGTCGGGTCGGCTGGTGGCCGCGTTCATCGACGGGCCGGTCTTGCACCCTACCTTGGAGGGCATGCCGGTTTTCGAAGAAGAGATGGTCATCATCGCGCCCCTCAACCATGCGCCTGTGAACCGGGCGCAAGACGTCAACGGCGAGAATATCTACGCGTTTCGCGCCAACTGCTCCTACCGGCACCATTTTGAAAACTGGTTCGTCAACGATCAGGCCGTCCCACGCAAGATTCACGAAATGGAGTCCTACCACGGCATGCTGGCGTGCGTCAGTGCCGGTGCGGGCTTGGCCATGATGCCGCGCACCATGCTGGAGAACATGCCAGGGTGCAGCACGGTCAGTGCCTGGCCGATGTCTGAAGACTTCCGTTACCTGAAAACCTGGCTGGTCTGGCGCCGTGGGACGGTCTCGCGCAGCCTTTCGACGTTCGTGAATCTACTTGAAGAAAGCATCTCATCATCCTGATTTGAAAAGATTTGAACGATGCTGAAGGCGTTCGGTCTAGGCATCGGTCGCCGGGCTCGATGCATCAGACTGTCACGCTAGGGCATTGGATATATCAAGCGGTCTAGCACGCTTATCTGCCTAACCCAAGCAGTAAACGGCTAAAAGGATCACGGGAAGTGATAGCAATCTACTTCCAAGTTCCTATACAACTGACCATAATCCGGCAATTATTACATCGTGTGACCGAAACACGAGATTCGGTTACCAAAAATTTCGAGAGGTTAAACCCTGCGCCGTTCGGTCAGCGTTCAGCAAGCTGACGCAACCAACTGACACAGGGTCCATGCCTCCAGTTGTCGCACTTACCATCAGGAGATGTCATAGATGAAATCCCGTATCGCTGCTTCGTTGGCTGCCGCCGTGCTGGCCTTCGCCGGGGCGAACCTGGCCCAGGCTGCCCAGGTTACCGGCGCCGTCGGTGTCACCAGCCAAGGCGACATGACCTACCGTGCAGGCTTGTCCTTCGACTGGGACAAGCAGTGGTTCGAGACCAGTGTCGGCCACCTGACCGGCTACTGGGACGCGGGCTACACCTATTGGGAGGGCGGTGACGCCAGCGGTGCCCACTCGCTGTCCTTCAGCCCGGTGTTCACCTATGAATTCAGCGGCTTCACCTACACCCCCTACATCGAAGCAGGCATCGGTATCGCAGCATTTTCCAAGACCCGGGTCGGCGACCAGCGCATGGGCTCGTCCTTCAACTTCGAAGACCGCATCGGCCTGGGCCTGAAGTTGCCGTCGGAGCAGAAGGTCGGCATCCGCGCCATCCATTACTCCAACGCGGGCATCCGCCAGCCTAACGATGGCATCGAGTCGTACTCGCTGTTCTACAGCAGAGGCTTCTGATGACCAGCCCGGCTCGGCGGCTGCCTGGCCGCCGAGCCGGTCGAGTGCCTGTCAGAAGGTGTAGGCCACCCCGGCCTGCACCGTACGAGGCGCGCCCGGATAGGCGTAGGTGTTGAACGAGCCTTCGTCATAGCCCTTGTTGAACAGGTTCTTCACGTCCAGGTTCAGGCGTACGTGCTCGTTGACCTTATAGAAGCTCAGCAGGTCCACCACGCTGTAGCGCTCCATGGTGTAGGTGCTGGTTGCGGTCTGGCCGGCACGGTCATCCACGTATTTCACCCCAACGCCCAACCCGAGCCCCTTGGCCAAACCGTCCTGGAACTCGTAGGTGTTCAGCAGGCTGAAGGTGTTGCGCGGGATATTGGCAAGGCGCGTACCGCTGGGCAGGCTGGTGTCCTTGGTGACTTGGGCATCAACATAGGAATAGCCACCGATGACGCGCCATTCTGGGGTCAGGTTGCCTGCCACGTTGATATCAAGCCCGCGGCTGCGCACCTCACCTGCAGCCACCTTGAAGGTGTTGGTAGGGTCGCTGGGGTCGTTGGCCAGGACGTTTTCCTTGACGATGTGATAGACCGCAGCATCCGCGCTCAGCTGGCCATCGAGCGACGCCCACTTTAACCCCAGCTCATAAGACTTGCCCTTTTCCGGATCGAAGCCGCCACCGCTGGCGGGCGTGCCGGTGTTGGGCTTGAACGAGCGCGCGGTGTTGGCGTACACCGCCAGGGTATCGGTCAGGTCGTAGATCAGGCCAAAGCGCGGCGTCACGCCATTTTCGCCTTTGCTGAAGTCGCGGTTGGTCGGCATCTTGTCGTCGTAGTCATGCTCGAAGCGCTCCAGGCGTACCCCGGCCAGCGCCTTGAGGCGCTCGGTCAGGGCCACTTGGTCCTGAATGAAGAACGCCCAGGTTTGCAGGTTTTCCTTGTCCCAGGTGGTCGTGCGGGTCAGGGCAGGGCGAGGCTGGCCCAGTACCGGGTGATAGATATCGATGGGGTAGGTGCCATCGCGCGCCGAGGAGCGCTGGATGATGGAGTTGTAATCGTAGTTCTCGTATTCGACGCCGGTCAGCAAGGTGTGGCTGAACGCGCCTGTATCGAAGTGCCCTGTCAGGTTCAGCTGCCAGTCCCGGTCGGTCCACTGCAGCTTGCGCCAGTTGAAGTTGCGCTCCAGGGTGCGACCATCCACCGGGGCCTTGTTGGCTTCCACGGCATTGCCCTGCAGGCTGCCATCGAGGAACTGGAACCCGCCGGCCAGCGTCCAGTCTTCGTTGAGCAGGTGCTCGAAGCGTATCTGGGCCATGTTGTTGTCGTTGTGCAGCAGGTTGTCACTGCCCTTTTCCCAGATGTAGGTGTCCCGCGAGGCGCTGCGCGGTTGGGTAGCGTAGCGGGTCAGGCCGCGATCAAGGGGGTGGTTGTTGCGCATGAAGTCGCCTTCGAACACCACCTTGGTGCTGTCGTTGACCTGCCAGCTCAGTACTGGGGCCACGTCGTAGCGCTCGCCCTGCACATCGTCACGGAAACTGTCGCCGCCTTCGCCCAGCACATTGAGCCGGTAGGCCACAGAGCCGTCCTCGTTTAGCGGCCCGGTGGCATCGAGGGTGGCGCGGTGCATGCCTTGGTCGTCGAACTGACTGCCCAGTGTCACGCTCGGGTCCGACAGGGGTTGCTTGCTGACCACGTTGAAGGTGCCACCCGGATCGCCACGGCCATACAGGCTGCTGGCCGGGCCACGGATGACTTCCAGGCGCTCGACCGTATTGGCGTCTGGCGCATTGGGGTACCCCCGGTTGATCGGGAACCCGTTGCGGTAGAACTCGCCGGTGGTGAAGCCGCGCACCGTGAAAGTGGTAAGGCCTTGGCCGCCGAAGTTGTTGGCGCGGCCGACGCCGCCGGCATAATCGAGCCCGTCCTGCAGACGGGTGGCGCCGGTATCCTGGAGGACATCCTTGGGTACCACGCTGACGGACTGAGGCGTCTCGTGCAGTGCCGTGTCAGTGCGCGTGGCACTGGCCGAGCGGCTGGCCTTGTACCCCTGGACCGGGCCGTCGGCCCGTTCGGCATCGGCACTGCCGGTAATGCTCAAGGCTTGAAGTTCGATTTGCGCGGCGTCGGGCGGGGAGGCCGGATCGGCAAACGCCAGGGGGGAAACGGCATGAAGTACACAAAGCGAGACGAACGTGCGACGCATCGACAGTACGATCCTGAGTAGGGCGCTAGAGTTGGAGGTGTAACCGCGCCGGGAAAATACTACGAATCATTATCAAATGCATCTATTTCGGTTTACACCTGTGCTTTGTTTGCGCAGAGGGGTAGGCGCAGGTCGCTACCCGCCTGTCATCCATTTGGTCAGGCCATTACGGCCGCTTACGCCTAACTTGGCAGCAGCGCGTTTGAGATAGGTTTCCACCGAGCTGTTCTTCACATTCAACCGCCGGGCGAGCTCAGGGACCGTGCAGCCGCTCAGCAGGCCCACGCACACCTCTTGTTCGCGCACCGAGAGCTTGACTGAAGCCTGCATCAGACGTCTGCCGAACGTCTGTTGCAGTCTGCCGACCTCTGCGTCATCCAGCGCCTGGCCAATCACTTCGGCGCCGTCATGATCGAGCAATTGACCGTGATGTTCGACGAGCGGCAGCAGCGTACTGGAGAGGCTCTTGAGCTGCGACAGCTCTGCCAGCGAAAAGCGTCGCTCGCAGGGCAAGCGGTAGGCACTGATCACCCACCGTTTGGTACCGCTGCAGGACACCAGGTGGCATTGATGGGCCGGGCGCAGATTACGCGGATTGCTGCCTTCGGGCGCCTTGAACTCGATGAGCAATGGGTCGTGCATCTGCTCGATCGATTGCAGCAGGGGATGAGGCAAGCGTGAGCCCACCTGCCTTGCATGCACACCGGCGCGGCCGAGCACTTCGACCCGGCTGTCCGTCAACTGCGGTGCATCGAGGGTCCATTCACTGATTTCCAACCCGTCGATGCTGACTTGATCCTGTACCAGGCGAAGCATCTGCTCGGCGAAACAGGCGCCGCCGGTCTGCGCGATCAATTCACCCAGCTGCAGATAGAGATGAGGGTCCGGTCGGTAGTCGGAGCGAGCGTTCAACATCATGTCGATGGGTTCCTGAGGGCCTGCTGTAACTGCGTCTGCCCGCGCAATCACATTGCAATCGGGCAGGGTGTATGGGCGTATTCAAGCCCGCTGACTGGAAGACGTCTGTAGCGGGATTCAGGGACAGAACATGCCAGCAAAAGGTGGTAGGCGCAGATCATCGGATGCGTGGGGAACGCTGGAAAAAGGGCCAAATGCCAGCAAATTGGCGTCAGAAGGGTGGCTCCGCAGGGATAAGCGAAGCCAATACAATATGCCGTGAGCCATCGTCGCCAGCCCCGTGTAGGTAATCTCCTACAAGGATTTCAGCAGCCCACGTTGCTTGCGAGGGTGTCCGGGTTTAATGGGCCATACAGGGCAGGCGCCCGGTGTTTGAATCGCACGCTGACCCCTCAGAAGGACCTGACCGATCATGCCTGCCGCCGACCTTTTCGACCTCACCGTTGCCCAGCGGGATATCTGGCTGGAGCAACTCAGCCAAGGCACATCCCCGCTGTACAACATTGGCGCCTATGTCGCGCTGGAGGGGCAGGTGGACAGGACCAGGCTGACGCTGGCACTGCATCACCTGGCCAGCCTCCACGATGCCTTGCGTACCGTGTGGGTACAGGAGGGTGGCTCGGCGCGGCAGCGTTTCGCCCCCCAGCTGCCCGTGACCTTGATGTGGGACGACCTTCAAGCTGACGCCCACCCGACCGATGCAGCCCTGAACCTTCTCGATGCCTGGATGCGCATGCCCATTGCACTGGAGCAAGGGCCGCTCTGGGAGGCCAGGCTGATCAGGATGGGCCCCCGCGAGCACTTGCTGGCCTTGCGCGCCCACCATCTGGTGCTCGATGGGTGGGGCGTTGACCAGTGGTTCAAGCAACTGGCCGACCTCTACCTCACGCTCGAACACCAACAGGCGCTGCCCGGCAGCGCGCCCTCGTACTGCGCCTTTATCGAAGAGGATGCGCGCTACCGGGCCTCGGCGCGTTATCAGCGTGACCGTGAGTACTGGCTGACCAGGCTTGCCCAACTGCCCGACCCCCTGCTGCGGCCTACCCAACCGGCCTTGTCGCCGGAGGATTCACCGAGCCATGCGCTTGATCTGGCGGTTACGCCTGGCTTGATGCGCAAGTTGCGGGCGCTGGCCGACACCCTAGGCGTGTCGCCGTTGCCGGTGTTGCTGGGGGCACTGCACGTCTGTGTCTGCCGCACTTGGCAGCGCGATCAATGGATGGTCGGCTTGCCGGTACGCAACCGCGCCAACGCACAGTTCAAGGCAACCCTGGGATTGTTCACCCAGGTCAGCCCACTGCGCATGGACTTTGGCAGGAACCTGTCCTTCGCGGACCTGATTCAAGCCATCGTCGCTACGCTCAAGCAGGATTTTCGTCATCAGCGCTACCCGATGAGCGCGCTCAAACGCGACGTCGCCGCGCAGCAGGAGGGGCGCACGCAGTTGTTCGAGCTGCTGGTGTCCTTCGAAGAAGACAGCAACGCGCTGCAAATCGGCGACGTGGCCGGTGCGACGGTCATGATCTGCAATGGCCATGAACCCTCACCCTTGAGCATCCATTTGCGCTGCAACACCCACGCAGGCACCGCGCGCCTGCACTTGGTGCACAGCCGCGCCTGGTTCAGCGACGAACAGGCCAAAGCCCTCGGCGCACGACTGCTGCATGTGCTGGAGCAGGGCCTGGCCCAACCCCAGGCCCTGGTATCGGCCTTCGACATGCTGACCGCACCCGAGCACCAACGCCTCAGGGCATGGAACATGACGGCCATGTCAGCGGCGCACACGGCGCCCTGCCTGATTCAGCAACGCATCGAGCTGCAAGCCCGCACGCAGCCGGGAGCCCTGGCGGCCTGTTTCGGCGACCAAACCTTGAGTTACGGCGAGCTCGATCACCGCGCAAGCGCCTTGGCCCAGCACCTCGCAAGTCTCGGGGTAGGCCCTGAACGGCGCGTGGCAGTGGTCGCCCAGCGAGGCCTGGCCACCCTGGTTGGCCTGCTGGCGGTACTCAAGGCAGGCGGTGCTTACGTGCCGGTCGATCCGGCCCATCCGGCAGAGCGCATCGCCTACCTGCTGCAGGACAGCGCTCCGCACGTGGTCCTGACCCTTTCGCGCTTCGCACCGCGCCTGCCCAAGCACGGCAGGCCACAGATCGAACTGGACGACCCGTCGTGGCCGACCGAGCCCGCAGCCACCTTCTCGTTCGCACCGCAAACGCGTACGGATTTGGTCTACATCATCTATACCTCTGGCTCCACCGGCCAACCCAAGGGGGTGATGGTCGAGCAACGCATGCTGGCCAACCTGGTGGACTGGCACTGCACCCAATTCGCGCTTGGCCCAGGCCGCCATCAGTCCAGCGTGGCGGGCTTTGGTTTCGATGCCATGGCCTGGGAGATCTGGCCGGCGCTGTGCAGTGGCGCCACCTTGCACCTGGCACCGGTACGCGAAGGGGCCGAGGATATACACGCGTTGCTCGCCTGGTGGCGGGCCCAAACGCTTCACGTCAGCTTCTTGCCCACGCCGATTGCGGAACTCGCCTTCGCCCAGGGGATGCCCCATCCAACGTTGGAAACCCTGCTGGTGGGCGGTGACCGCCTGCGACGACTGGGCCGGGAGCTGACGTGCAAGGTGATCAACAACTATGGCCCGACCGAGGCCACGGTAGTGGCCACGTCGGGGCAGGTGCAGCCGGGTGGGCCATTGCACATCGGCGTTCCGGTCGCCAACACCCAGGTGTATGTGCTGGACGGGCAGGGCCAGTTGCTGCCGCCCGGCGCGGACGGTGAGCTGTATATCGGTGGCCAAGGGGTGGCCCGGGGCTACTTCAACCAGCCGCAACTGAGCGCCGAGCGCTTCGTTCAAGACCCGTTCAGTAGCGCGCCTGGCGCCCGGCTTTACCGGACCGGTGACTGGGTGCGCTGGCTGTCCGACGGCACGCTTGAGTACCTGGGCCGCAACGACGACCAAGTGAAGATCCGCGGTATGCGGGTCGAGCTTGCGGAGATCGAAGCCGCCTTGAGCCGTCACCCGGCGGTGAACGAAGGCGTGGTCATGCTCCGCGAGGGTCAGTTGCATGCCTGGTTCACGGCGACCGATCCGGTCACGCCCCGGGCCCTGCACGATCACCTGCGCGATAGCCTGCCAGTCGCCCTGTTGCCGGTCGCCTACATGCAGGTCGCCCACTGGCCCTTGACCGCCAATGGCAAGCTCGACCGACGCGCGCTGCCCCCAGCGGATGACACGGCCATGGTGCGGCACGAGCATGAGCCGCCAGAAGGGGAGATGGAGCAACGCCTGGCCGCGCTCTGGGCCCAGTTGCTGCACATCGAGCGCATCGGCCGGCACGACCATTTCTTCGAGCTGGGCGGGCATTCGCTGCTGGCTGTCCAACTGATCGAGGCCATGCGCCAACAAGGCCTGCAGGTCGATGTGCAGGTGCTGTTCGGGCAATCGACCCTGGCAGCAGTCGCCGCCAGCGCCAGGGCCACCGAGTGCGTGCACACCCCACCGCCGTGCATCCCGTTGCAGTGCCAGCGCATCGAGCCGGGCATGCTGCCCCTGGCCACGCTCAGTCAGGCAGCGCTCGACCGCATCGTAGCGGGGGTGCCGGGTGGCGCGGCCAACGTGCAGGAAATCTACCCCTTGGCGCCCTTGCAGCAGGGGCTGCTGTACCACCACCTGACGGACACGGTCGACCCGTACCAGCAACAGGCCGTGTTCTCGTTCGCCACCGAGCAACAGGTGCGCGACTTCGCCGTAGCGTTGCAGCATGTGATGCAGCGCCACGACATCCTGCGCACCAGCCTGGCCTGGGAAGGGCTGGAGACGCCGCACCAGGTGGTCTGGCGCCATGCCCGCCTGCCGGTCGAACGCTGGCAGGGGCCTGAAGGTCAATGGCGCGACCACTACCATCCCGGCCGGCGCCTGCTCAGCCTGGACAAGGCGCCGATGCTGGCACTGGTGTGCATGGATGCACCTGAACAGGGCCGTTGGCTGGCCTTGCTGCGTTTTCACCATCTGGTCAACGACGCGGTGTCCTTGCAGGTGCTACTGGGCGAGCTGGAGGCCTGTATGGCGGGGCGGGGCGCGCAATTGCCAGCGCCAGTGCCGTATCGGGATTACGTGGCGCTCACTAACCGCGCCGAGCGCCAGGCCGCCCACCGGGCATTTTTCACCGAGCAACTGGCGGGGTTGGCGCCGCAGCAGCCGCTGTCGGGCTGGGGCGCAGTGGCGCTCGATCCGGCCGACCTCGAGAACGCCAGCCGTGACCTGCCCGCCGCTACGGTCGCCAGCCTGCGCGCCCTGGCAAGGGCGCATGGCGCCAGCTTTGCGAGCCTGCTGCACCTGGCATGGGCCCACGCACTGGGTAGCCTGAGTGGGCGCGACCAAGTCGTGGTGGGCACGGTATTGCTGGGGCGCAGCATGGCCGGCCCTGGCGCCGACCGGGCGCTGGGGATGTTCATCAACAGCTTGCCGCTGCGCATCAACCTCAATGACTGCACCCCAGCGCAGGCGTTGGTGGATACCCATGCTCGCCTGGCGGCGCTACTGGCCCATGAAGATGCGCCGCTGATCCTGGCCCAGCAATGCAGCGGTCTGCCGGCCGGCAGCGCACTGTTCGACAGCCTGGTGAACTACCGTCAGGGTGCGCTGCCGTTGGGCGAGGTCATGCCGGGTGTCGCGCTGGTCGAAGCCAGTGAAGTGACGAGCCATGGCCTGGTATTGACGGTGGATGACCCGGGAGATCGCCTGCAACTGTCTGTGCGTGCCCCGCATGCGCTGGGGGCGCAGCGCATGCTGGACTACCTGGGCACGGCGCTCGAACAGATCGGCCAGGCACTATCGGACCCGACATCCGGCATGCTCCAGCAGCTATGCCCGGTGCCTGCACGGGAGCTTGCGTTGATGCTCGAAGGCTTCAACGCCACCGAAGACCCCACCAGCCCTGTTCAGCAGACACTGCCGACGCTGTTCGAGGCCCAGGTGCAACGTACCCCCTGCGCCATCGCCCTGCAGGCCGACGGCCAGAGCCTGGACTACCAGACGCTCAACGAACAGGCCAACCGCCTGGCGCACTACCTGATCGGCCTGGGCGTGACACCTGACAGCCGAGTGGCGGTGTGCATCGAGCGAGGTGTCAGCCTGATGATCGCCTTGCTCGGGGTGCTCAAGGCAGGTGGTGCCTACGTGCCGCTGGACCCTGAATACCCGCAAGAGCGGCTGCGCTTCATGTTGCAGGACTGCAACCCGGTCACGGTGCTGGTGCACGGGGCCACGGCAGGGCTCTTCGCGCCGTTGCAACAGCCCACCCTGAACCTGGACCGCTGTGATCTGACCGAGCGTCCCTGCACCGACCCTCAAGTACCTGGCCTTGGCCCGCAGCACCTGGCTTACGTGATGTACACATCAGGTTCGACCGGCACGCCCAAGGGCGTGATGATCGAGCATCGCGGCCTGTGCAACCTGATGCACTGGGGCTCGCTGATCCGGGCACCACGTGCCGGTGACGCCTTGCTGCAACGCGCCCCGTGCACCTTCGACGGTTCGGTCTGGGAGTTGTTCTGGCCGTTGACGGCGGGGGTGCGCCTGGTCCTGGCTCGCCCCGGTGGGCACCGCGACCCTGGCTACCTGATGGAGCTGATCAAGGCGCAGCAGGTCAGCATCGTCAAGTTCGTCCCGGCGCTGTTGCAGCAGTTCCTCGATCAGCCAGGGGTGCAGGGGTGCACCCGGCTCACCGACATTTTCTGCGGAGGCGGCGATCTTACCCCCGCGTTGCTGCAAAGCCTTCGCGAGCGCTTGCCCTGGGTGTGCGTGCATAACGTGTATGGCCCCACCGAGGCCACTGTCGACAGTACCGCCTGGTCGTTGCCGGCCCATACGCCACTGCCGGTGCAGACACCGCCGATCGGCCGTCCGATCCCCAACACCCGCGTGTATGTACTCGATGAACACGACCGCCCGGTACCGCTGGGCGGCGTAGGCCAGTTGCACATCGGTGGAGTAGGCGTGGCGCGCGGCTATCTGGGCTTGCCTGAGCTTCAGGCCGAACGCTTCATCGCCAGCCCCTTCGTCGACGGCGACCGGCTCTACCGCACAGGCGATCTGGTGCGCTATCGAGAAGACGGCAACCTCGAATTCATGGGCCGCAACGACTTCCAGGTCAAGCTGCGCGGCCTGCGCGTGGAACTTGGAGAGATCGAGGCCTCGCTCACCGCCCACCCGGCCGTTGCGCAGGCGGTGGTGCTGATGCGCGAAGAGCGCCTTGTGGCCTACTTCACCCTGTGCGACGGCCAGCCTGCGCCGGCCCTCGAAGCCCTGCGCGGTCACCTGCTGGCCTGCATGCCGGAGTACATGGTGCCCCAGGCCTTCGTGCGCCTGGCACAGTTGCCCTTGAGCGCCAACGGCAAGCTGGATCGGCGCGCCTTGCCCGCGCCCGGCGCCGATGCGGTCATCAGCCGCGCCTACCGTGCACCCGAAGGCGAGCTGGAAGCGGCCATGGCGGCCATCTGGGCCGAGTTGCTCAAGATCGAGCAGGTGGGCCGTGACGACAACTTCTTCGAGCTGGGCGGGCATTCATTGCTGGCCGTGAGCCTGGTGGCGCGCCTGCGCCAGGCCGGGCTGCACGTCGATGCCAGGGCGCTGTTCACCCAGCCCACCCTCTCGGGGCTCGCCGCCAGCACCCAGGCCCAGCCTGAACAGGCCGTCATCCCGCCTACCACCATCCCAAGCCTGGGCAAACGCAGGCGCCTTTGAGGCCAAGCCCGGGGCCCGCCGGCCCCGGCAATCGTTTGCGCGGTTGTCCCCACTTCCCATGTCAGACCGGCCGGTCGCGTTGCTTTAGCGTGTCGGCCATCAACCCTTCCAGGCAAAGCAGGATGCTTACCGATGCACTTCAGCGAACTGATCAACGCACTTTCCACCCGTCCCATCCGTCTGCAGCGTGAAGACCAGGACCTGATCGTCCTGGGTGATGACCAGACGCTGGACGACCCCCTGTGGGAGGCGTTGTCCCGGCACAAGCCGGCCTTGCTGGAGATGCTTGCAAGTCAGGATGACGATTGGCTCAGCCCGGCATTTCGCGTCACCCCCGACATGCTGCCGTTGGTCAGCCTCGACCAGGCGGCCATTGACCGTATCGTCGACAGCGTGCCGGGCGGGGCGGCCAACGTACAGGACATCTACCCGCTGGCACCCCTGCAGCGGGGCATGCTGTACCACCACCTGTCGGCCCAGGACGGCGACCCCTACCTGTCGCAGGTGCAATTGCGTTTCGCCAGCAAGGCGCACCTCGATGCCTTCGCCGACGCCCTGCAAGCGGTCATACAGCGCCACGACATCCTGCGCACTGCCGTACATTGGGAATGCCTGGACGAGCCCGTGCAGGTGGTATGGCGCGAAGCGGCCCTGGTGCGTGAAGCGTTGCCGTTCAAAGGCCACGGCGCACTGACCGAGCTGTGCGACCACCTCGCCCCACGCCGTTATCGACTGGACCTGCGCCAGGCACCCCTGATGCAACTGGCCCAAGCCCAGGGTGAGGGGCAGGCGTGGGTGGCAGTGCTGACCTTCCATCACATGATCATGGATCACACGGCGCTCGATATCGTGCGCCGGGAAATCCAGGCGCATTTGGCCGGTACGGCCGCGCAGTTGCCCGCGCCGACGCCGTTTCGCAACTTCCTGGCGGCGGCCCGCCAGGCCCTGGACGAACAAGCCCACACCCAGTTCTTCGAGCACATGCTGGCCGATATCGACGAGCCGACCCTGGCCTTCGGTGCCCAGGCAAAGCCCGAGCAGCTTCTGCAGCAAGCCCGCCTGACCTTGCCGACCCCTCTGGCCCGTCGCCTGCGTCAACAGGCCCGGCAGCTCGGGGTCAGCCCAGCCAGCGTCCTGCACCTGGGCTTCGCCCGGTGGGTAGGGCAGCTGGCCGGGCGTCAGACGGTGGTGTTCGGCAGCGTATTGCTGGGCCGCATGACCGCCGGGGAGGGCGGCGAGCAGGCATTGGGCATGTTCATCAACACGCTGCCGCTGCGTATCGACGTGACAGAGGTGGGGGTCAAGGACGGCCTGTTGCACACCCACCGTCGTCTGACCGGCTTGCTGGCCCACGAACAAGCGTCCCTGGCCCTGGCTCAGCGCTGCAGCGGGGTGGCTGCGCCCACGGCCTTGTTCAACAGCATGCTCAATTACCGTCACAGCGACGCCGGCGACGCCGCCGAGATCATTCCTGTCGCGCCGGGTATCGACATTGTCGGCGCCGAGGAGCGTACCGATTACCCATTGACGGTGAGCGTGGACGATTTGGGCGACGACCTGCGCCTGACCGTGCAAAGCCTGCCTGAATGGGATGCCGCACGCCTGAGCCAGCAGTTCGAGCAGGTGCTCGCCAATCTCGTGCACGCCCTGGAACACGAGCCCGACACGCCTTTGCAGCACGTGGCCGTACTGCCGCCGCAGGAATTCGATCAGGTGGTGCGTCGCTTCAACGACACCGCCTGCACCTATCGGCAGGGCGACACTGTGCACGCACGGATCCAAGCCCGTGCGCGCGTGGCGCCAGAGGCCATCGCACTGCGTCAGGACGGCCAGGTGCTGAGCTACGCGGCGCTCAACCAGCAGGCCAATCAACTGGCCCACCGGCTGCTGGGAGAAGGTGTGAAGCCAGGCCAACGCATCGCCCTGTGCCTGCCGCGAAATGCCAACAGGCTGGTCGGCATGCTCGCGGTGCTCAAGGCCGGTGCGGCCTACGTGCCCGTCGATCCCGCTTACCCCGCAGACCGCATCGCCTACTTGCTGACCGACAGCGCACCCGCCTGGGTGCTGGCCGAGTCCAGCATCGAAGGCCTGCCCACTGGCGTGCCGCGCCTGGATCTGGACCATCCCCCTACCGACGCCCCGACACACGACCCTGTGGTCACGGGGCTGGATAATCGGCAACTGGCCTACCTCGTCTACACCTCAGGCTCGACCGGCCAGCCCAAGGGCGTAATGGTCGAACACCGTGCCCTGGTCAACCTGGTGGACTGGCACTGCCAGGCTTTCGAGCTGGACGAGCACGGCCACGCCTCGAGCGTGGCCGGGTTCGGTTTCGATGCCCTGGCCTGGGAGGTATGGCCCTGCCTGTGCGCCGGGGCTACGCTGCACCTGCCGCCGGCGGATGTTGGCAATGAGCATGTCGAGGCGCTGCTCGACTGGTGGCTGGAGCAGCCGCTGACGGTGAGTTTCCTGCCAACGCCCGTGGCCGAGCACGCGCTGCGCCGCGAGCGCCAGCACCCGACCTTGCGCACCCTGCTGGTGGGCGGCGATCGCCTGCGCCACTTCGAGCGCGATCCAGGCTTTGCATTGGTCAACAACTACGGCCCGACCGAAACCACCGTGGTCGCCACTTCTGGACGACTGCGCCCAGGCGGTGCCCTCCATATCGGTACGCCGATCGCCAATACCCAGGTCTACGTGCTGGACGCAGGCCTGCAACCGGTGCCCGTGGGCGTCGTAGGCGAGTTGTATATCGGGGGCGCTCAGGTGGCGCGGGGCTACTTCAACCGCCCCGAACTGACGCACTCGCATTTCATCAAGGATCCGTTCAGCGATGACCCTCAGGCACGCCTGTACCGCAGCGGTGACCTGGTACGCTGGAACACCGACGGCACGCTGGATTACCTCGGGCGCAACGACGACCAGGTGAAGATTCGCGGCGTGCGCGTTGAGCTGGGTGAAATCGAGGCGGCGCTCAAGTGCCAGCCTGGTGTCGAAGACGCCGTGGTGCTGGTGCGCGACGGCCGACTGCTGGGTTGGTATACCCAAACTCGGCCTCTTGAAGCGCTGGCGCTGCGCGAGGCGTTGCAGGCCTGTCTGCCTGCGCAACTAGTGCCCGCGGCACTGACCTGCCTCGATGCATTGCCGCTGACCCGCCATGGCAAGCTTGACCGCCGGGCGTTGCCAACCCCGGACACCTCAAGCCTTGCTGCCAGCGCCTTCGAAGCCCCGAACACCCCGACCGAAACGGCCATGGCCGCGATCTGGGCCGACGTGCTGCAGGTCGACCGGGTAGGGCGCCACGACAACTTCTTCGAGCTGGGTGGGCACTCGTTGTTGGCGGTCACGCTGGTCGAGCGTCTGCGCCGGGCGTCGCTGGTGGTGGACGTGCGCATGCTGTTCGCCCAGCCCACCGTCGCCGCCCTGGCCGCTGTGGTTGGCGATAGCCCGGCCTTGCAGGTGCCGGCCAATGGCGTGCCGATGGGCGCGCAGCGCATTACGCCCGACATGCTCAGCCTGATCACGCTGGAGCAGCACCTGATCGACCGCATCACTGCTCAGGTACCAGGCGGCGCGGCCAACGTGCAGGAAATCTATCCGCTGGCACCCCTGCAGCAGGGCGTGCTCTACCATCACCTGAGCGCAGAGCAGGGCGACCCCTACCTCTTGCAGACATGCCTGGCATTCGACAGCATCGAGCGCCTGCTGGCCTGGGCCGGCGCCCTGCAACAGGTCATCGACCGACATGACATTCTGCGCACCGCTGTCCTGAGTCACGGCTTGGCGCAGCCGCTGCAGGTGGTGTGGCGCAAGGCCGAGCTGGGCGTCTTCGAGGTGACCGACCTGCACGAGGATTCGGGCACCTCGCGCATCGACCAGTTGCAGGCGCGCTTCGATGCCCGCCATCACCGCATGGACCTGAGCCAGGCACCCCTGGCGCAGTTGCACTATAGCCTGGACCCTGACAATCACCGGGTGGTGGCCGTGTTGCTGTTCCATCACCTGGCACTGGACCACACGGCCCTGGACGTGGTGCTGTACGAGATGCGCACCTTGCTGTTTGGGCAAGGGCATACCCTGCCGCCGGCCGTGCCGTACCGTAATTACGTTGCCCAGGCTTGCCTGGGCGATGAAGCCGCCCACGAGGCCTTCTTCAAGGCCCTGCTGGCCGATGTCGATGAGCCCACCCTGCCGCTCGGTCATGCCGACGTGCAAGGCGACGGTGCTGGCATCGAGCACGCCTTGCTGGCGCTCGACCACGGCCTGGCCCAGGGCCTACGTGCCCAGGCCAGGCGCCTGGGTGTCAGCGCTGCGAGCCTGATGCACGTGGCCTGGGCCCGTGTACTTGGGGTGTTGGCCAACCGCAGCGATGTGGTGTTCGGCACAGTGCTGATGGGGCGCTCGCAAGCCGGCGAGGGCGCCGACCGCGCACTGGGCATGTTCATCAACACCCTGCCTCTGCGTGTCGATACCGCCGCCGGGGTAGAACAAGGCGTGTTGGCCACGCACCGCCACTTGTCGGCCCTGCTGGCCCACGAGCATGCGTCGTTGGCACTGGCCCAGCGTTGCAGCGGCGTGGCCGCCGGGACGCCGTTGTTCAGCGCGCTGCTCAACTACCGCCACAGCGCCGACCCGGCCGCCCAGGCAGGTGACGGCCTCTGGGAGGGCGTACAGCTGCTGGGGGCAGAGGAGCGCAGCAACTACCCGCTCACCCTCAGCGTCAACGACCTGGGGAATGGTTTTACCTTCAATGTGCTGGCGTTGATCGACATCGGCGCGGCGCGGGTCGCCGAGTGGATGGCAATGGCCGTGGCGCAGATGGTTCGGGCGTTGGAGCACGACCCGCAAACCAGCGTTCAGCGCCTGTCCATACTGGACGATGCGGCGCGCGAGCAGGTGCTGGGCGGCTTCAACTTGACCGCGCAAGCGTACCCACAGGGCCAGACCGTACATGCGCTGATCGAGGCCCAGGCTGCCGCGGTGCCCGATGCCACAGCGGTGTGCCAGGGCTCCCTGACCCTGACCTACGCCCAGCTCAACCGACGCGCCAATCAGTTGGCCCATCGGCTGATCGCAGAGGGTGTAGGCAGGGCTGACCGCGTCGCCTTGTGCCTTGATCGCACACTGGACCGTATCGTCGCCTTGCTGGCCGTGCTCAAGGCCGGGGCCGCCTACGTGCCCGTGGACCCGGCCTATCCGGCCAGCCGTATCGCCTACCTGCTCGAAGACAGCGCGCCGGCCCTGTTGCTGGCCCAGGCCGACATTGGCGGCCTGCCGCCGCACGTGCGCCGCATCGACCTCGACCAGCCGGATGCTTACCTGAGCCTTACCGACAACCCGCACGTGGCGGGGCTGACTGCCAATGACCTGGCGTACCTGGTGTACACCTCAGGGTCCACCGGCCAGCCCAAGGGCGTCATGGTCGAGCACCACACCGTGACCAACCTCGTCCACTGGCACTGCCAGGCGTTCGCCGTGCAGGCGGGCACACGCACCTCCAGCGTTGCCGGTTTCGGTTTCGACGCCATGGCTTGGGAAGTCTGGCCCGCCCTGTGCGCGGGGGCCACGCTGCACCTGCCGCCGGCCTACCTGGGCAACGAGCAGGTCGAGGCGTTGCTGGACTGGTGGCTCGAACAACCCCTGACGGTCAGTTTCCTGCCGACCCCTGTGGCTGAACAGGCGCTGCGCCGCCCACACCAGCACGCCACGTTGCGCACCCTGCTGGTGGGCGGCGATCGCCTGCGTCAGTTCGAGCAGGACCCAGGGTTCACCGTGGTCAACAACTACGGCCCCACCGAGTGCACCGTGGTTGCCACCTCGGGTGCGTTGGCACCCGGCGCAGCCCTGCACATTGGCATACCCATCGCCAATACCCGTGTCTACGTGCTCGATGACCTGGGCCAGCCTGTGCCGGTCGGGGTCACCGGCGAGCTCTACATTGGTGGCTCGCAAGTGGCGCGAGGCTATTTCAACCGGCCGGACCTGACCGCAGAGCGCTTCCTGCGTGACCCGTTCAGCCGCCTTCCCAACGCCCGCCTATACCGCAGCGGCGACCTGGTGCGCTGGAACAGCGACGGCACGCTTGATTACCTGGGCCGCAACGACGACCAGGTCAAGGTGCGTGGCGTCAGGGTGGAGCTGGGTGAAATCGAGGCCGCGCTCCGGGCGCAGCCCGGCGTCGGCGATGCCGTGGTGCTAGTGCGCGGCGAACGCTTGCTGGCCTGGTTCACCGAGACCTCTGCTGTCGAGGTGAGTGACGTGCGCCAGGGCTTGCAGGCAAGCCTGCCTGGTCAGCTGTTGCCCCAGGCCTTCATCCGCATCCAGGCGCTGCCCCTGACCAGCCATGGCAAGCTCGACCGTCGCGCGCTGCCCGAGCCACAGCCCCAGGACCTGGTCCAGCAGGGGTATGAGGCCCCGCTGGGTGAAACCGAGGCGATCATCGCTCAGGTGTGGGCCGACGTGCTGGGCCTGGAGCAGGTCGGCCGGCACGACAACTTCTTCGAACTGGGCGGGCATTCGCTGTTGGCCGTGAGCCTGATCGAGCGGCTGCGCGAACAAGGCTTGGCCCTGGATGTGCGCGTGTTGTTCGGGCAACCGACGGTGGCGGCACTGGCCGGGGCGCTGGGCTCAGCCCGCGAGGTCCAAATCCCTGCCAACGGCATCCCGGCCCACTGCACCCGCATCATCCCGACCATGCTGCCCTTGCTGATGCTGGATCAGACTGCGCTGGACCGCATCGTTGCTGCGATCCCCGGCGGTGCGGCCAACGTCCAGGACATCTACCCACTGGCGCCGCTGCAGGAGGGCATTCTCTATCACCACCTCAGTGCAGACGATGCCGACCCGTACCTGCTGCAATGGCGGGTCGCCTTCGATTCGCGGCAAAGGCTGCATGCCTTTGCCCAGGCCCTCGACCAGGTGGTGGCTCGCCACGACGTGCTGCGCACGGCGGTGCTCTGGGATGGCCTGCCCCAGCCGGTGCAGGTGGTGCAGCGTTCGGCGAGCCTGGCGTTGATCGAGGTGACCTCAAACGACGCGATGCTTGCCGGTCAACGTATCGAGCTTGCCTCGGCGCCGCTGATTCGGCTGTTGCATATCCATGACGCGGCAGGCGTGCAGGCCGTGCTGCAGTTCCACCACATCGTGCTCGACCACACCGCCATGAAGGTGGTGTTGGCAGAGATTCGCGATCACTTGCACGGCCAGACGCCGGCAGGGGCGCCGGTGCCTTACCGCAACTACGTGGCCCAGGCCCGGCTGGGTATCAGCGAGGCCGAGCACGAAGCGTTCTTCAGGACCGAACTGGGCGATGTCGAAGAGCCGACGCTGCCCTACGGGCTTGCCGATCTGCAGCATGAAGGCGGTGATTTCGAGCTGGCCAGTACCGATTTGGCCACTGAGCAGTATCAACGGCTGCGGGCGCTGGCCCGCCAGTGCGGGGTGAGCGCCGCAAGCCTGGTGCACCTGGCCTGGGCGCGGTTGGTCGCGGCCACCAGTGGCAAGGACGACGTGGTCTTCGGCACTGTGCTGCTTGGGCGCCTGCAAGGCGGCGAGGGCGCCGACAGGGCCTTGGGTATGTTCATCAACACCCTGCCGCTGCGCCTGGACTTGGCAGGGCTCGACGTACGGGCAGCGGTACAGCTGACCCACCAGCGCCTGGCTGCGTTGTTGGTCCACGAGCACGCCTCGCTGGCGCTGGCCCAGCGCTGCAGCGGCGTGGCCGCACCCACGCCGCTGTTCAGCGCGATGCTCAACTACCGCCACGGCGCGACCGAGCAAGAGCAGCAGGCGCGCGACCAGGCCCTTGAGGGTATCGAGGTGCTGCCGGCCGGCGGGCATGGCAATTACCCGATCAGCGTCAACGTCGATGACCTGGGCACAGGGCTGCGCATCACCGCCCAGGTGTGCAGGCCCATCGGCGCCCGCCCACTGTGCGAGCAATTGGCGCATGTACTGGTCGAGCTGCTGGATGCGCTTGAACGGCGCCCGGCGCTACCGGTGCACAGCCTGTCACTGCTTGACCCTGCGGCGCGCGCAGCAGTACTGGGTAACCATCGCGCCTGTCCACATGACCTGACCCAGACCCTGCACGGTCTTTTCGAAGCGCAGGCCCTGCGCAGCCCGCAGGCCATCGCGCTGGTCGCTGAGGACGGCGAGCTGAGCTACGCCGAGCTCGATCAACAGGCCAATCGTCTGGCTCACCATTTGCTGTCGCTGGGCGTACAGCCCGACGACCGCGTTGCGCTCTGCCTTGAGCGCGGTGTCGCGCTGGTGGTTGGCCTGCTGGGCATCCTCAAGGCCGGCGCGGCCTATGTGCCGATCGACCCTGGCTACCCCGCCGAGCGGATTGGCCACATGCTGCGCGACAGCGACCCACGCGCGGTGCTGGTGCATCGCGCCACTGGCGACCTGGCGCTGCCTACCCAGGCGCCCAAGGTGGACATGGACACCGCCCGGTGGGCGCAGCAAGCGCATTTGGCTCCCCAGGTGCCTGGGCTCACAGCACGCAACCTGGCCTACGTGATCTACACCTCCGGCTCTACCGGGCTGCCCAAGGGCGTCATGGTCGAGCACCGTAACGTGGTGAACCTGGTGCACTGGAGCCAAGGGCAGTGGCCGCTCGCGGGGACCCAGGCTGTACTGCACAAGACGCCGATCAGCTTCGACGCCTCGGTGTGGGAGCTGTTCTGGCCACTGTGCAACGGCTTGCGCCTGGTGCTGGCCCGCCCGTTGGGCGAGCGCGACCCGGACTACCTGGCTCGGCTGATCCAGGCGCAGGGCGTGGCCGTGGTGCAGTTCGTGCCTGCGCTGCTGCAACAGTTCCTCGATCATCCAGGCAGCCGCCTGTGTTCAGGCTTGACAGACATCGTGTGCGGCGGCGGTGAGCTGACCCATGCGCTGGCCACGCAAGTGCGCGAGCAGTTGCCTCAGGTGCGTCTGCACAACGTCTACGGCCCCACCGAGACCACGGTCGATTGCAGCGCCTGGACGCTGCAGCCCACTGCCGCCATCCCCGTCGCTGGCCTGCCGATCGGAAGCCCGGTGGACAATACCCGCCTGTATGTACTCGATGCACACGACCAACCGGTGCCGCCAGGCGTTGCCGGGCACCTGCACATAGGCGGTGCTGGCGTGGCGCGCGGGTATCTGGGCTTGCCCGAGCAGCAGGCGGAGCGTTTCCTCGACAATCCCTTCGTCGAGGGCGAGCGGCTTTACCGCAGTGGCGACCTGGTGCGCCTGAATGCTCAGGGCGAGCTGGTCTTCCTTGGTCGACTCGACCAGCAGATCAAGCTGCGTGGCCTGCGAATCGAACCAGGCGAAATCGAAACCTGCCTGCAGCGCCTGCCTGGCGTGCACGCCGCCGTAGTGCTGGCGGTGGACGGTACGCGCCTGGCTGCCTGGTACACCGGTGACCCGCAGGCACCAGAGGCACTGCGCCAGGGCGTGCTCGAGCACTTGCCCGAGCACATGGTGCCTGCGGTGTTCATTCACGTGGATCGCTTGCCGCTGACGCCGAACGGCAAGCTCGACCGCAAGGCCCTGCCCACCCCGGACAGCGTGGTGCAGGGACGGGCCTTCGAGGCGCCGGTGGGTGATACCGAAGTGCTGCTGGCCCGCCTGTGGGGCGAATTGCTGACGGTGGCGCAGGTAGGCCGACACGATAATTTCTTCGAATTGGGTGGCCACTCGCTGCTGGCCGTCACCCTGACTGCTCGGCTGCGCCTTGAAGGCTTGCAGGTCGATGTGCGCACCTTGTTCGGCCAGCCGACCGTGGCTGCCCTGGCTGCCACGCTCACTGCCAGCCGTCAGGTCCAGGTGCCCGAGAACCGCATCCCAGCCGGCTGCTCGCACATCACCCCCGACATGCTCAGCCTGGTCGAGCTGGACCAGGCTTGCATTGCGCGGATCGTCTCGCAGGTCCCGGGCGGTGCAGCCAACGTGCAGGACATCTACCCCCTGGCGCCGTTGCAGGAGGGCATCCTCTACCATCACCTGTCGGCCGAGGATGATCCCTACGTGCTGCACACGCGCCTGCGTTTTAGCGACAAGCAACGGCTGCAGGCATTTGCCGCTGCACTGGACCAGGTCATCGCCCGCCACGATGTATTGCGCACGGCGATCTTCTGGGAAGGGCTGCCGCAAGCGGTGCAGGTGGTGGTGCGCCAGGCGCGCCTGAGCGTGGACGCCGTGGCTGACCTGTCGGCCACTGCCACCCTCGACCTGGCGCGGGCGCCGCTGCTGCGACTGGTGTACAGCCAGGGACAGCACGGCATCGACGCCAGCTTGCAGTTCCACCACATCGTGTTGGACCACACGGCGCTGGAGGTGGTGGGCGAAGAACTGACAGCCTTGCTCAGCGGTGCCCCCGCACCGGCTCATGCTGCGGTGCCTTACCGCAATTACGTCGCCCAGGCCAGGCTGGGGGTCGATCAGCGCGCCCATGAGGCGTTCTTCACCGCGCAACTGGGTGACATCGACGAGCCGACCTTGCCTTATGGCCTGGATGACGTACAAGGCGACGGCCGCGACCTGGACGAGGCCAGGCAGGTCTTGCCCGAGGCGCTGTCCACCGGCTTGCGCCAACAAGCTCGGCGCTTGGGCATCAGTGTTGCTTCGTTGTTCCACCTGGCCTGGGCCCGCCTGCTCGGGGCTGCCAGTGGCAGAACGCGCGTGGTGTTCGGCACCGTGCTGCTGGGGCGCTTGCAGGGTGGAGAAGGGTCCGAGCGGGCACTGGGGATGTTCATCAACACCTTGCCACTGCGTGTGGACCTGGAGGCCATCGGCGTGGTCGATGCGGCCAGGGCCGTGCATCAGGGGCTCAGCGACCTGCTGGCCCATGAGCATGCCTCGCTGGCGCTGGCACAGCGCTGCAGTGGCGTCGCGGCGCCGCAGCCGCTCTTCAGCGCAATGCTCAACTATCGCCATGGCACCCAGCCGGGTGCCGATCGCGGCGAAGGCTGGGCGGGTATCGAGGTGGTGGACGGGCAGGAGCGCACCAACTACCCGCTGAGCCTGAACGTGGATGATCTGGGCGAGGCTTTCCGACTGGTGGCCACCGTACCTGCGCAGATCGGCGCGCAGCGCATCTGCGGGCAGGTGCAACAGGTGCTGCAAGCGCTGCTGAGCGGGCTTGAACGCACCCCCACGTTGCCCGTGCAGCAATTGCCCGTGCTCGAAAGCCATGAGCGTGAACGCGTGGTGGCAGGTTTCAACGCTACCGAAAAGGCGTACGGGCTCGATCACACGCTGCATCGACTGATCGAAGATCAGGTACAGCGCACCCCGCAGGCCATCGCCGTCAGCGCCGAGGAGGGCGAACTGACCTTCGAGCAGCTCAACGCCCAGGCCAACCGCCTGGCTCACCACCTCATCGCGCTGGGCGTGACACCCGATGATCGCGTGGCGATCTGCGTTGAACGCAGTTTGTCGATGATGGTGGGGCTGCTCGGAATCCTGAAGGCGGGCGGCGCGTATGTGCCGGTCGATCCGGATTACCCGGCAGAGCGTATTCGCCACATGCTCACCGACAGCGACCCGGTGGCGGTGCTGGTGCACGCGGCGACCCGGCATGTGCCCGAGCACGGCGTCGTGATCGATCTGGACGCGCCGTTGAGCCTTGAACTGCCTGCCACCAACCCGGAAGTGCCGGGGCTCACCCCGCAGCACCTGGCGTACGTCATCTATACCTCAGGCTCGACCGGCTTGCCCAAGGGCGTGATGAACGAGCATGCCGGCGTGGTCAACCGCCTGCTGTGGATGCAGGACGCCTATGCGCTGAGTGCTGACGACGTTGTACTGCAGAAGACCCCGTTCAGCTTCGACGTTTCGGTCTGGGAGCTGCTGTGGCCATTGCAGACCGGTGCGAAACTGGTCATGGCCAGGCCCGGCGGGCACCGCGACCCGCAGTACCTGCAACAGGTCATCGATACTGAAGGTGTCAGCACGCTGCACTTCGTGCCATCGATGCTGGACGTGTTCCTCTCGGCCATCGAGTCAGGCTGGTCCGCGCCTTCGCTCAAGCGTGTGGTGTGCAGCGGCGAAGCACTGCCAGGCAGCCTTGTGCGCCGCTTCCACCAGCAACTGCCGGATGTTGAGTTGCACAACCTCTACGGCCCGACCGAAGCCGCCGTGGATGTGAGTGCCTGGCACTGCGTGAGCGCACCCGACAACACCCCAATCGGCAAGCCCATCGCCAACACCACCCTGTACGTGCTGGACGAGCAAGGCCAGCCGGTACCGCAGGGCGTGGCCGGCGAGCTGTACATCGGTGGCGTGCAGGTCGCCCGCGGTTACCTGAACCGGCCCGAACTGACCGCCGAGCGCTTCCTGGATGACCCGTTCGGTCAGCGCCCAGGCGGGCGGCTGTACCGCACAGGCGACCTGGCGCGGCACCTGCCGGACGGCAACCTCGAATACCTGGGCCGTAACGACGATCAGGTGAAGTTGCGTGGGCTGCGTATCGAACTGGGTGAAATCCAAGCGGCCATGACGGCTGTCGCGGGCATCAAGGAGGCCGTGGTCATCGCCCGCGACCAGCGCCTGATTGCCTACTACACCGGAGCCGAACAAAAGGTGGACGCGCTTCGCACGGCCTTGCTGCACCAATTGCCGGACTTCATGGTACCGGCGCTGTTCATGCACCTTCAGGCTTTGCCGCTAAGCCCCAACGGCAAGCTCGACCGCAAGGCGTTGCCTGCCCCTGACGTGACCCAGGAGCGCGTCTTCGAAGCCCCACTGGGCGAGACCGAAACCTTGCTGGCGGCGCTCTGGGCCGAACTGCTGGGTGTGGACCGTGTGGGCCGACAGGACAACTTCTTCGAGCTGGGCGGCCATTCGCTGCTGGCGGTCACCCTGACGGCGCGCCTGCGTGAGCGGGGGCTGCAAGCAGACATCCGGGTGTTGTTCGGCCAGCCGACGCTGCAAGCGCTGGCTGCCGCGCTGGGTCGTCAGCGCAGCGTCGTCGTGCCGGCCAACGTGATCACGCCTGACTGCACCCGTATCACGCCTGACCTGTTGCCACTGGCGGATCTTTCGCAAGCGGCCATCGACACGTTGGTGACGCAGATTCCCGGCGGCGTGGAGAACATTCAGGACATCTACGGCCTGGCGCCCTTGCAGCAGGGCATCCTCTATCACCACTTGGCCTGCGAAGACCGCGACCCCTACGTGCTGCAGGCGCGCTTCAGCTTCCCCGACCAGGCGCAGCTGGACGCGTTCGCCGCTGCCCTGGACGTGGTCATCGCTCGCCATGACATCCTGCGCACCAGCATCCATTGGCACGCGCTCGAAGAACCTGTGCAGGTGGTGTGGCGAAACACGCCTGCGCTCGCCAGCCAACTTGCCACGCCTGGCGAGGGGCTCACGCTCACCCAGGCGCCGCTGGTGCGCCTGGTGCAAGCGCCCTCTGGGCAAGCGGTGCAGGCAACGCTGCTCATCCACCACATCATCCTCGACCATGCGGCGGTCGAGCAGCTGGTGGCGGAAATCACCACTGTGCTGCAAGGCCAGCCGGTGCTGCACGCCAGCACGCCGTACCGCAACTATGTGGCCCAGGCACGCCTTGGCGCCGATCCTCAGGCTGACGAGACGCTGTTCCGTGAGTTGTTGGGCGATATCGACGAGCCGACTGTCGTGTTCGGCTTGCATGACGCCGATACCGGTACCGGCGAGGTGTTCGAGACCCGCCAGTGGATCGAAGGCGGGGTGGTCTTGCAGCTGCGCGAACAAGCGCGTCGACTGGGCGTGAGCGTGGCCAGCCTGGTGCACCAAGGGTGGGCGCAGGTACTGGCGCAGCTCAGCGGCCGCGAGGAGGTGGTGTTCGGCACTGTCCTGCTGGGCCGCCTGCAGGGCGGCGCAGGCGCCGAACGCGCCTTGGGCATGTTCATCAATACCTTGCCGCTGCGCGTCAGCGCGGGCGCGGCGAATGTCGCCGATGGCGTGCGCCTGACCCACCAGCGGCTGGCCAGCCTGCTGGCCCACGAACAGGCAGCCTTGGCCTTGGCCCAGCGTTGCAGCGCCGTGCCGGCTTCACAAGCACTGTTCACCAGCCTGCTTAACTTCCGCCACAGCGCACCGGCCCAGCAGGGCTTGAGCCAGGCCTGGAACGGCATCGAGCAGGTGGCGGCGGTGGAGCGCAGCAACTACCCGTTGGTGGTCAACGTAGACGATGTGGGCGATGCCATGGCACTTACCGTGCAGGCCGTGGCCCAGGTCGATGGCCAGCAGGTCTGCAGGCTGCTGGGCCATGCGCTGAGCCAACTGGCGCAGGCCCTTAAGCAGGCGCCCGGTACGCCGTTGTGGCAGGTTTCGCAGTTACCGGCGGGTGAACGCGAACGGGTGCTCGACAGCTTCAACGCGACCGTGCGCGACTATCCACGCGATCAACCGCTGCACGCCTTGTTCAGCGCACAGGCCCAGCGTGCGCCTGGTGCCTGCGCCGTGATGCATGGCGAGCAGCAATGGACGTATGCCCAGCTGGAGGGGCATGCCAACCGTCTAGCCCACCACCTGCTGGACCTGGGCGTGACGCCGGGGGGCAGCGTGGCACTGCTGTTGCCACGCAGCTTTGACCTGTTGGCGGCGCAGCTGGCCGTCAGCGCCTGCGGCGCCGTCTACGTGCCGCTGGACAGCTATGCGCCCGTGGAGCGCCAGGCCTACATGATGCAAGACAGTGGGGCCGCCGTGCTGCTGACGTTGAGCCACGAGCCCGCGCTGCCGTGTGCCGTACGTATCGACCTGGACCGCTGTGATCTCGCCGGTCAGCCGGCGCAGGCGCCGCGCCTCGAGGTTTCAGCCCAGAGCGCGGCCTACGTGATGTATACCTCCGGCTCCACCGGGGCGGCAAAGGGTGTGCAGGTGCCCCATCGGGCCATTGCCCGTTTGGTCATCAACAACGGTTTTGCGACGTTCACCGCCCAGGACCGTGTCGCCTTCGCCTCGAACCCGGCGTTCGACGCCAGCACCCTGGAAGTGTGGGCGCCGCTGCTCAATGGCGGTGCGGTGGTGGTCATCGATCAGGACCAGGTGCTGGCGCACGACAGGTTGCGCGATGCATTGCTGACCCAGCAGGTGAGTGTGTTGTGGCTCACCGCCGGCCTGTTCCATCAGTTCGCCGAAGCCTTGCTGCCGGCCTTCGCACGCCTGCGCTACCTGATGGTCGGGGGTGACGTGCTGGACCCGCACGTCGTGGCCCGGGTGCTGCGAGACGGTGCACCGGCGCACATGCTCAACGGCTACGGGCCGACCGAAGCCACCACCTTTACCACCACCTTTGAGATGACCCGTGTGGAGGCGGGCAGCCTGCCCATAGGCCGGCCGATCGGCAACACCCGTTGCTACGTGCTGGACACTCACCAGCAGCTTTTGCCCGTGGGGGCCGTCGGCGAGCTGTACATCGGCGGGGACGGTTTAGCCTTGGGTTACCTGGGCCAGCCCGCGCTGACGGCCGAGCGCTTCATCGCCGATCCGTTCAGCGGTCGGCCGCAGGATCGGCTGTACCGCAGCGGCGATCTGGTGGCCTGGCAAGCAGACGGCACCCTGCGCTACCTGGGGCGTGCCGACCAGCAGGTCAAGCTGCGTGGTTTCCGCATCGAGTTGGGTGAAATCGAGGCGCGCCTGGCCACGTGCGAAGGCGTGCGGGAAGCTGTTGTGCTGCTGCGCGAGGACCAGCCGGGCGACAAACGGTTGGTGGCCTACTTTACGGCCCACGCTACCGCGCCCCTGATCGCCGACCTGCACGCCAGTTTGCAGACGCAGTTGCCCGACTACATGCTGCCGGCCGCTTACGTCCAGCTTGAGGCATTGCCGCTCACCGCCAATGGCAAGCGTGATCGGCGTGGCTTGCCGGCGCCTGGCCTCGACGCGGTCGTGACCCGTGGCTTCGAGGCCCCGCAGGGGGAGATCGAGGTGGCCTTGGCAAGTCTCTGGGCCGAGGTGCTCAAGGTCGAGCGCGTGGGTCGGCATGATCACTTCTTCGAACTGGGCGGGCACTCGCTGCTGGCCGTGACCTTGGTTGAACGCATGCGCAAAGCCGGCCTGGGCGCCGACGTGCGTGTGCTGTTCGCCCAGCCTACCCTGGCAGCCCTGGCCGCCGCCGTGGGCCAGGACCGCGACCTGCATGTGCCTGATAACCGCGTGCCAGCGCACGCCGAGCGCATCACGCCGCAGATGCTCAGCCTGATCACGCTCGATCAGGACAGCATCGACCACATCGTGGCCAGCGTGCCTGGCGGGGCCGCCAACGTGCAGGAAATCTACCCCCTGGCCCCGCTGCAGCAAGGCATTCTGTTCCATCACCTGAGTGCCGAGCAGGGTGACCCGTACCTGCTGCAATCGCGCCTGGCCTTCGACAGCCTGGCGCATCTGCAACGCTGGGCAGCGGCGCTGCAACAGGTGATCGACCGCCACGACATTCTGCGTACGGCCGTGCTCAGTGAAGGCCTGGCGCAACCGGTGCAGGTGGTATGGCGCAAAGCGCAGATGACGGTCAGCGCCGTCGACGGGCTGGACGAGACTGACGTGCTGCAAGCCTTGCAGGCGCGTTTCGATGCCCGCCAGCAGCGCCTGGACCTGGCGCAGGCGCCGATGATGCGCCTGGTGTACGCGCCCGATCCGCGCAACCTGCGCGTGGTGGCCATTTTGCAGTTCCACCACCTGGCCCTGGACCACACGGCCATGGAGGTCATCGCCAGCGAGATGCAGGCACTGATGACCGGGCAGGGTGACACGCTGACGGCGCCGGCACCGTATCGAAACTACGTGGCCCAAGCCCTGCTCGGGGCCGACGAGGCGGGGCACGAGGCGTTCTTCCGCCAGATGCTGGGCGATGTGGACGAACCCACCTTGCCGCTGGGCCTTGCCGACGTGCAAGGCGAAGGGCACGCCATCGAGGAGGCGCGCCTGGGCGTCGATGCCCGCGTGGCCCGGGGGTTGCGTGAGCAGGCCCGTCACCTGGGCGTGAGCGTCGCCAGCCTGGCGCACCTGGCCTGGGCGCGGGTGCTGGGCGCACTGGCCAACCGCAGTGACGTGGTCTTTGGCACCGTGTTGATGGGCCGCCTGCATGGCGGCGAAGGGGCCGACCGGGCGCTGGGTGTGTTCATCAATACCTTGCCGCTGCGCATCGACCTGTCCGTGCCGCTGGTCGAGGCCGTGCGCACTGCTCACCAGCACCTGAGCGCGCTGCTGATGCACGAGCACGCGTCCCTGGCGCTGGCCCAGCGCTGCAGTGGGGTGGCCGGCTCGCTGCCGCTGTTCAGTGCCTTGTTCAACTACCGCCACAGCAGCGCCGCCGACGGCAGCCATAGCGCGGCCATGCAGGGCGTGCGTCTGCTCGGGGGCGAAGAGCGCAGCAACTATCCGCTGACCTTGAGCGTCGATGACCTGGGCGAGGGCTTTAGCCTGAGTGTGCTGGCCCAGGCGGGGATCGACGCTGGGCAAGTTGCCAGTGCCATGAATCAGGTACTGTCCGCTCTGGTGGTCACGCTTGAGCAGGTGCGTCAGCCAGGCGCAGACACCGGGGCGGGTCTGCCAGTGGCCATGCTGCCGGTGCTTGACGCTCAAGCGCAGGCGCAGCTGTTGCAGGGCTTCAACGCCACTCACAAAGCCTTCCCTCAAGGGCAAACCGTGCATGGGCTGGTCGAAGCCCAGGCGGCCCGCGCGCCGCAAACCGCTGCGCTGGTGCAGGACGGATGCGTGCTGAGCTATGGCGAACTCAACCGCAGCGCCAACCGCCTGGCGCATTACCTGATTGAGCAGGGCGTAGGCCTGGGTGATCGCGTCGCTTTGTGCTTGGCGCGCAACCCGCAGCGGCTCATTGGCCTGCTGGCCGTGCTCAAGTGCGGGGCGGCCTACGTGCCGATCGATCCAGCCTATCCCGATGAGCGTATCGCCTACCTGCTCGATGACAGCACCCCGAAAACGGTGCTGGTGGACCATGTCACCCAGGGCCGGATGGGCGCTGTGCATTGCACGGTCGTGGACCAGGACGACTGGCAGGGCGAAGCGCATTTCAACCCCTGCGTGAACGGGCTCGATGCGCACCAGCTGGCCTATGTGGTCTACACCTCCGGCTCCACCGGGCGACCGAAGGGGGTGATGGTCGAACATGCCACCCTGGCCAACCTGGTGCATTGGCACTGCGACGCCTTTGGCGTAGGCCCCGGCACCCACACCAGCACCGTTGCAGGTTTTGGCTTCGACGCCATGGCCTGGGAGGTCTGGCCGGCCCTGTGCGCCGGGGCCGTTTTGCACGTGCCGTCTGCGCACATCGGCGCCGAACACGTGGATGAGCTGATCGACTGGTGGCTGCAACAACCGCTGGCGGTTAGCTTCCTGCCTACCCCGGTGGCCGAGCAGGCGCTGCGCCGCGAGCATCAGCACCCGACTTTGCAGACCTTGCTGATCGGCGGTGACCGTCTGCGTCAGTTCGAGCGTGATCCGGGCTTCAAGGTGGTCAATAACTACGGGCCGACCGAAGCCACGGTGGTTGCCACCGCCGGGGCCCTGACCGCTGGCGCGCCGCTGCACATCGGCACGCCGATCGCCAATACCCGGGTCTACGTGCTCGATGCCCATCGCCAACTGGTGCCGCTGGGTGCGGTGGGCGAGTTGTACATTGGGGGCGCAGGGGTGGCACGCGGCTACTTCGAGCGCGAGACCTTGACCCACGAGCGCTTCCTGCCCGACCCATACAGCCCTCAAGGCAATGCTCGCATGTACCGCAGTGGTGACCTGGTGCGCTGGCGAGCGGACGGCACCCTGGAGTACCTGGGCCGCAACGACGACCAGGTCAAGGTGCGCGGCGTGCGTGTGGAACTGGGCGAAATCGAATGCACGCTGGCTGCCCAGCCAGGGGTTGGCGATGCCGTGGTGCTGGTACGTGATGACAGGCTGCTGGCCTGGTTCACCGAAACCGCGCCGGTCAACGTGGAGGCGCTGCGCCAGGCCATGTTGGCCAGCCTGCCCATGCACCTGGTGCCCCAGGCCTTTACACGCCTGGATGTGCTGCCCTTGACCAGCCACGGCAAGCTCGACCGCAGGGCGCTGCCCGAGCCTGCCGTGCTGCACCGGGCCGGCGAAGGCCATGAGCCACCACAAGGTCCTGTAGAAACCGCGCTGGCCCAGGCCTGGGCTGACTTGCTCGGGGTCGAGCAGGTGGGGCGTCACGACAACTTCTTCGAACTGGGCGGGCACTCGTTGCTGGCGGTCAACCTCACCGCGCGGCTGCGCCGCGAAGGCCTGCAGGTCGATGTCCGTACCTTGTTCGGCAAGCCGACCATCGCGGCGCTGGCCAGTACCCTGGGCCAAGCGCGCGGGGTCACGGTGCCGGCCAACCTGATCGCCCCTGGCTGCGAACAGATCACCCCGGCGATGCTGCCGTTGATCGCGCTCGATGACGGCGCCATCGCGCGCATCGTTGCCCAGGTGCCAGGGGGCACCGGCAACGTCCAGGATATCTACCCGCTGGCGCCGTTGCAGGAAGGCATCCTCTACCACCATGTCAGTGCCGACGGCCACGACCCCTATGTGCTGCAGTCACGCTTCGTTTTCGAGACTCGTGGGCACCTGGACAACTTCGTGGCGGCCTTGAACAAGGTCATTGCCCGGCACGATGTGCTGCGCACAGCCATTTTCTGGCAAGGCCTGCCCCAACCTGTGCAGGTGGTGCTGCGCCACGCTTCGCTGGCCGTGCTACCGGCACAAGACGCCGCAGGCGGGCCTCCACCGGCATTCGACCTTGGCCAGGCACCGCTGATGCGCCTGGTCGTCGGTTCGACAGGCCATGACCAGCAAGTGCAGGCCACCTTGCAGTTCCACCACATCGTGATGGACCACACGGCCATGGAGGTGGTGGCACAGGAGCTGATCGCCTACTTGCAGGGCGATGACGCGCCCGACCAGGCGCCGGTGCCTTACCGCAATTATGTGGCCCAGGCGCGCCTGGGCATGAGCCAGGCCGAGCACGAAGCGTTCTTCCGGGCGCAGCTGGGCGCGGTCGAGGAACCTACCTTGCCCTTCGGCCTGAGTGATGTGCAGGGCAATGGCCAGGCGCTGGAGGACGCCACGCTGTGGCTTGACGAGACCCTGGCCGCTCGTTTGCGCAGCCAGGCACGCCGCCTGGGCATCAGCGCCGCCAGCCTGTTCCACCTGGGCTGGGCGCGTCTGTTGAGTGCAGCCACAGGGCAGGGCACGGTGGTGTTCGGCACCGTGCTGCTGGGCCGTCTGCAGGGCGGCGAGGGTGCCGAGCGGGCCTTGGGCATGTTCATCAACACCTTGCCGCTGCGCATCGACCTGGCGGGCATGCCCGTCGAGGCCGCTGCGCGGGCGGCCCATCGCCAGCTCAGCGAACTGCTGGCCCACGAGCATGCCTCGTTGGCCCTGGCCCAACGCTGCAGTGGCGTGGCCGCGCCGCAGCCGCTGTTCAGCGCCATGCTCAACTACCGGCACAGCACCCAAGCCAGCGCCGACCAGAAAGCGGCGAGCGCAGGCATCACCATCGGCCAAAGCCAGGAACGCAGCAACTACCCCCTGGGGTTGAACGTGGACGATGTAGGCCAGGCCTTCCGCCTGGTGGCCACGACCACGCCGGCGGTGGGTGCAGCGCGCATCTGCGGGCAGATGCAGCACGTGCTGCAGGCGCTGGTGACGGCGCTTGAGCAAGCCCCTGAACGCTGCGTGCAGCACTTGCCAGTGCTGCAGGCCGCAGAGCGCGAGCGGGTACTGGCAGCGTTCAACGCCACGGCCAGGGACTACGACCTGCACCACACGCTGCACGGGCTGATCGAAGCCCAGGTGCGACGTACACCGACGGCGGTGGCGGTCAGCGCCGAGGAAGGCGCGCTCACCTTCGAACAGCTCGACGCCCAGTCCAACCGCCTGGCGCATCACCTGATCGGGCTGGGTGTGAAGCCTGATGACCGGGTGGCGATTTGCGTCGAGCGCGGTTTGTCGATGGTGGTGGGGCTGCTCGGGATCCTGAAGGCGGGCGGCGCGTATGTGCCGGTCGATCCGGACTACCCGGCAGCGCGTGTGCGCCACATGCTCACCGACAGCGAACCCGTGGCCGTGCTGGTGCATGGCGCGACCCGGCATGTACCGGAACACCCGGTCCTGATCGATCTGGATGTCCCCGTCTGGCAACATTGCCCGGCTGTCGCTCCGTCGGTGACCGGACTGACACCTCGGCATCTGGCCTATGTGATCTACACCTCAGGCTCGACCGGCTTGCCCAAGGGCGTGATGAACGAGCACGCTGGGGTGATCAACCGCCTGCTGTGGATGCAGGACGCCTACGCGCTGGGTGCCGACGACGTTGTGCTGCAGAAGACCCCGTTCAGCTTCGACGTCTCGGTCTGGGAGCTGCTGTGGCCATTGCAGACCGGTGCGAAACTGGTCATGGCCAGGCCCGGCGGGCACCGCGACCCGCAGTACCTGCAGCACGCTATTGAGGCTGAAGGCGTCAGCACGCTGCACTTTGTGCCATCGATGCTGGACGTGTTCCTCTCGGCCATCGAATCAGGCTGGTCCGCGCCTTCGCTCAAGCGTGTGGTGTGCAGCGGCGAAGCACTGCCAGGCAGCCTCGTGCGCCGCTTCCACCAGCAACAGCCGGATGTTGAGTTGCACAACCTCTACGGCCCGACCGAAGCCGCCGTGGATGTGAGTGCCTGGCACTGCGTGAGCGCACCCGACAACACCCCAATCGGCAAGCCCATCGCCAACACCACCCTGTACGTGCTGGACGAGCAAGGCCAGCCGGTACCGCAGGGCGTGGCCGGCGAGCTGTACATCGGTGGCGTGCAGGTCGCCCGCGGTTACCTGAACCGGCCCGAACTGACCGCCGAGCGCTTCCTGGATGACCCGTTCGGTCAGCGCCCAGGCGGGCGGCTGTACCGCACCGGGGACCTGGCGCGGCACCTGCCGGACGGTAACCTCGAATACCTGGGCCGTAACGACGACCAGGTGAAGTTGCGCGGGCTGCGTATCGAACTGGGTGAAATCCAAGCGGCCATGACGGCTGTCGCGGGCATCAAGGAGGCCGTGGTCATCGCCCGCGACCAGCGCTTGATTGCCTACTACACCGGCGCTCAACAACCGGTGGACGCGCTTCGCACGGCCTTGCTGCACGTATTGCCGGACTTCATGGTACCGGCGCTGTTCATGCACCTTCAGGCCTTGCCGCTGAGCCCCAACGGCAAGCTCGACCGCAAAGCATTGCCCGAACCCGACGCACTGCCGGAGCGCCCGTTCGAAGCCGCCGAAGGGCCGACCGAGACCCTGATGGCTGCACTGTGGTGCGAGCTGCTTGAGGTGGAGCGGGTAGGGCGGCACGACAACTTCTTCGAGCTGGGCGGGCACTCGCTGCTGGCCGTCACCCTGACTTCAAGGTTGCGCGAAGCGGGCCTTGAAGCCGACGTGCGGGCCCTGTTCGACCAACCGACACTGGCAGGCTACGCAGCCATCACAGACAGAATGGAGATCGTCCTGTGAGCATCAACCAATTACTGGCCACACTGGCCGACCACGACGTGCAGCTGGCGCTCAAGGATGGCCAACTGGTGGTGCAGGGCAACCGGCAGGCACTGACCGACGGCGCCCTGGTGGCCCAGTTGCGGGCCCACAAACCGGCGCTGGTGAGCCTGATCGAACGCGGCGAATACGTGGCTCGCAAGCACGGCCCGGTGGCGGTGCCACCCAACCTCATCGCACCTGGGAGCACGCACATCAGTGCAGCGATGCTCAACCTGGTGACCCTGGACCAGGCCGCCGTGGACCAGGTGGTCGCTGCCATCCCGGGCGGGGCGCCCAACGTGCAGGACATCTACCCGTTGGCGCCCCTGCAGCAGGGCATGCTGTTCCACCATGCCCGCGCCGAAGGCCACGACCCGTATGTGATGCAAGCGCGCTTCGCCTTTGCCAGCCAGGCACGTTTCGACGCCTTCGCGCAGGCGCTGCGCGGCGTCATCGCCCGCCATGACATCCTGCGCACGTCGGTACACTGGGAAGGCTTGGCCCAACCTCTGCAGGTGGTCTGGCGGCACGCTGAGCTCGCGGTGCTGACGCTGGCGGACCCGGCGACCGACCGGGACTGGATCGACTTGACCCAGGCACCCCTGATTCGCCTGCTGCGCGAGCCCGCTCAGGCAGATGGCACGTTACACGCCACCTTGCAGTTCCATCACATCGCCCTGGACCACAGTGCACTGGACGTGGTCCGGCAGGAGCTGATCGCCTTTCTGACCGGCAACGGCGCGCAGCTCGGGGCCGCGGTACCGTTTCGTGACTACGTGGCTCAAGCCGTGCTTGGGGTCAGCGAGGCCGAGCACGAAGCCTTCTTCCGCGACATGCTGGGCGACATCGACGAGCCGACCCTGGCCTACGGGCTTGCCCAGGTACAGGGTGGCGACTCGGTGCATGAGGAGCATCAACTCGACTTGCCGCTGGCGCTGTGTCAGGGTTTGCGCAGCCATGCACGCACCCTGGGGGTAAGCGTTGCCAGCCTGTTCCACCTGGCCTGGGGGCGCGTGCTGGGCGGGCTGACCGGGCGCGATCAGGTCGTGTTCGGCACGGTGCTGATGGGGCGCCTGCTCGGCGCGCAAGGCACCGACCGGGCCCTGGGCATCTTCATCAACACCTTGCCATTGCGGGTGGACCTGGCGGCGGCGAACCTTGAAGGCGCTATCCATGCGACCCACAAGCGCCTGACCGCCTTGATGCGCCATGAACACGCGCCACTGGCCCTGGCCCAACGGTGCAGTGGCGTGGCCGCACCTGCGCCGCTGTTCAACAGCCTGCTCAATTACCGGCACAGCGCTGTCGGCCCGGCTGAGCCGCGCCGGGCAGCGTTGGCCGGCATCGACATCATCGACTCGGTAGAAGCCACCAACTACCCGCTGACCTTGAGTATCGACGACCTGGGTGAGGGGTTGCGCCTGACCTTGCTTGCCGACGCCCAGGTACCGGCGCAACGTGTCTGCGCCTATCTACGGCAGACCCTGGAGAGCCTGTTGCACGCGCCGCAGGCGGCGGTACTCGACCTGCCCATGTTGCCTGTCGCCGAGCGTCAATGGCTGCTGGACACCTTCAATGCCTCCCACGCCGATTATGACGAGCAGCATACGCTGCACCAGCGTATCGAGCAGCGCGCCCAGCATAGCCCTGATGAGGTGGCGGCGACCTTTGGCGAACGGCAGTTGAGCTACGGCCAACTCAACCGCCAGGCCAATGCCCTGGCGCATCACCTGATCGCCCTGGGGGTGCAACCGGATGACCGCGTGGCGGTGCTTGCCCGGCGCGGCCTGGAAACGCTGGTGGGCTTGCTGGCAGTGCTCAAGGCAGGCGCAGGCTATGTGCCTGTCGATGCTGCCCACCCGGACGAGCGGGTGCGCTACCTGCTCGAAGACAGCGCCCCGGTGGCGCTGCTGACCCAACGGGCGCTGCTGCCACGGGTCGGTCATAGCGCACGGCCGGTGCTGCTGCTGGACCAGCCCGACTGGCCGGCCCGGGACGACGATCCTGTCGTCAAAACCCTCACCCCTCGGCACCTGGCCTATGTGATCTACACCTCGGGCTCGACCGGTGAGCCCAAAGGGGTAATGGTCGAGCACCTGACGGTGAACAACCTGGTGGACTGGCATTGCCGCGCTTTCGGCCTGGCCCCGGGCCGGCATACCTCAAGCCTTGCCGGGTTCGGCTTCGATGCAATGGCCTGGGAGATCTGGCCGGCACTGTGCGCCGGCGCAACCGTGCACCTGGCCCCGACGAGCGGCGCCAGTGATGACCTGGACGCCATGCTCGCCTGGTGGCAGGCGCAGCCGCTGGATGTGAGCTTTTTGCCCACGCCTGTGGCCGAATATGCCTTCAATCATCACCTGGAACATCCCACGCTGCGCACCCTGCTGATTGGCGGTGACCGCTTGCGCCAGTTCAACCGAACTCAACGCTTTACCGTGGTGAACAACTATGGCCCCACCGAAACCACGGTCGTGGCAAGCTCCGGCGCCGTGCACGCCGGCTGCGCCTTGCACATCGGCAAACCGGTGGACAACGCCCGGTTGTACGTGCTCGATGCGCGCCTGCAACCGGTGCCGCTGGGCGTACCTGGCGAGCTGTACATCGGGGGTGCCGGGGTTGCCCGTGGTTACCTGAACCGCCCGCAACTGACGGCAGAGCGCTTCGTGCAAGACCCGTTCGCGACCTCGGCCAGTGCCCGCATGTACCGCTCGGGCGATCTGGTGCGCTGGCTTGCCGACGGCTCGCTGGAGTACCTGGGTCGCAACGATGACCAGGTCAAGATCCGCGGCTTGCGCATCGAACCCGGTGAGATCGAGAGCCGCCTGGCGGCCTTGGCAGGTATCGACGAAGCAGTGGTCATCGCTCGCGAAGATCAGCCGGGGCACCCGCGCTTGGTGGCTTATTACACGGTCAGGCCCGACGTGGCCCCGCTCGAACCTGAAGGCCTGCGCGCCCAATTGCAGGCCCACCTGCCCGAGTACATGGTGCCGGTAGCCTTCGTCGCCTTGCCAGCGCTGCCCCTGACCGCCAACGGTAAGCTCGACCGCCGCGCACTGCCGGCACCGGAGCGCACAGCGCTCTTCGAGGTGGGTTTCGAAGCGCCAGTGGGTGAACTCGAACAGGCCCTGGCCCAACTGTGGGCCGAGTTGCTGCACGTGGAGCGGGTCGGGCGGCATGATGATTTCTTCCGCCTGGGTGGGCATTCATTGTTGGCCATGCGCATGGTGTCCCAAGTGCGCGTACGCCTGGGGGCTGAACTGAGCCTGGCAGCATTGTTTGCCGCGGCACAATTGACCAGCGTGGCCAGGCACCTGGAGCAGGCTGGGCGCAGCGAGGTGCCGCCTATCGTGGCCGCAGCACCAGGGCAGGCCTTGCCCATGTCCTACGCCCAGCAGCGCCTGTGGTTCCTGGCCCAGCTGGAGGGTGGCAGCCAGGCCTACAACGTCCCCCTGGCCCTTGGCCTGCGCGGTAGGTTGGATGTCGATGCGCTGGAAGCAGCCCTGCTGCGCCTGCTGGAGCGCCACCCGGTGCTGCGCAGCCAGTTCAAGGCCGTGGCTGACAGCGCCGAAGTGGTCATTTGCCCGGTGCCGCAGACAGGCTGGTTGCAACGCGAAGCAGTGACGCCCGCCGCGTTGCCCGCCCGGCTTCAGGCGCTTGCCCGAACCCCCTTCGACTTGGCCTGCGGGCCCCTGGTGCAGGCGCATGTGCTGCGCTTGGACGAGCAGCATCACGTACTGGCCATGACCGTGCACCATATCGTGGCCGATGGCTGGTCCCTGGGCGTGATGACCCACGAGTTGAACCTGCTCTACGCCGCATTGCGTGAGGGCCGGGAGGACCCGCTGCCCGCACTGGCCCTGCAGTACACCGATTACGCCGTGTGGCAGCGTCGATGGCTGACGGGTGAACGCCTGCAACAGCAGCTCGATTACTGGCACCAGACGCTGGAGGGCGCGCCGACGCTGATCAACCTGCCCACCGACCGGCAACGCCCGACGCGGCAGGACCTGGCCGGTGCCAGCGTGCCGGTGCACCTGTCGCCGCGTCTCTCGGCGGCACTGCGCACCTTGGCCCATCAGCACGGTGCGACGGTGTACATGACGGTGCTGGCCGCATGGTCAGCACTGCTGGCGCGCCTGTCCGGCCAGTCCGAAGTGGTGGTCGGCTGCCCGGTCGCAGGACGAGGGCGTGCCGAACTCGAACCCTTGGTCGGGCTGTTCGTCAATACGCTGGCCCTGCGCATCGACCCAAGCGCAGCACCGACCGCGCACGCCTTGATAGGCCAGGTACGCGACCGGGTTCTGCAGGCCCAGGCCCACCAGGACGTGCCGTTCGAACACGTGGTGGAAGTGCTGCGCCCTGCGCGCAGCCTGAGCCATACGCCCGTGTTCCAGGTCAGCTTGAACTGGCAGGCGACCGAGGGCGCCGCGCTGACGCTAACAGGTTTGCAACTGGAGGCCGTCAACCAGGCCAGCGCTGTGGCCAAGTTCGACCTGACCTTGAACCTGGGGGAACAGGGCGACTGCCTGATTGGCAGCCTGGACTACGCCACTGCGCTGTTCGATGAGGCGACGGTGCGCCGCCACCTGGGTTACTTCGAGCGGCTGCTCTGGGCGATGACGGCCAATGACCAGCAACCGTTGGCCCAGGTAGACCTGTTGGACGCGTCCGAGCGTGATCATCTGCTGTATGCGCTTAACCAGACACACACTGCCTGTCCCCGCGCGTGCAGCGTGACGCATCTGTTCGAGCGACGCGCGGCCGAGCATCCCGCCGCCATCGCCGCGGTGCATGGCGAGCACGTCCTGGGTTATGGCGAGCTCAACCGGCAGGCCAACCGCCTGGCACGCTACCTGATTGCCCAAGGCGTCAAGCCCGATGCGCAGGTGGCGCTGCTGTTGCCGCGCTCCTTCTCCTTGCTGGTGGCCCAGTTGGCCGTGCTCAAGTGTGCGGCCAGCTATGTGCCGCTTGACCTGCATGCACCTGCCGAGCGCCAGGCGTTCATGGTGCAGGACTGCCAGGCCAGCCTCGTGCTGACAGTGGCCACGGTCAATGCACCCCTGGGCCCACGTCGCATCGACCTGGATACCTTGCAGCTTGCACACGGGTCTGGTGATGACCTGGGCCTGGCACCGGCCGCCGACAGCACTGCCTACGTGATGTACACCTCCGGCACGACCGGTCAGCCAAAGGGCGTGTGCGTCCCGCACCGTGGCATCGTGCGCCTGGTGGTGGACAACGGCTATGTCGAACTGGGCTCCAATGACCGCCTGGGCCTCGCCTCCAACCCGGCGTTCGATGCCAGCACCTTCGAGGTCTGGGGCGCGTTGCTCAACGGCGGCCAGGTGCATGTGATCGACCACGCCACGCTGGTCGACCCTGAGCGTTTCGCCTGCGCGCTGCAGGACCAGGCCATCACGGTGCTGTTCCTGACCACCGCGCTGTTCAACCAGTACGTACAGCTGATGCCCCAGGCCCTGGCCGGGCTGCGGGTGCTGATCAGCGGCGGGGAGCGGGCCGAGCCGGCTGCGTTCCGCGCGCTCCTGGCCCAAGCACCTGGCCTGCGCCTGATCAATGGCTATGGCCCTACCGAGACCACCACCTTTGCCGTCACCTGCGAAGTTCAGGCCCTGGCGCCGGATGCAAACCAGGTCCCCATTGGCCGCCCCATCGGCAATACCCAGGTGTATGTGCTGGATGCGTGGCAGCGCCCGGTGCCACAGGGCGTGGTCGGTGAATTGTATGTCGGCGGTGACGGTGTGGCCCTGGGTTATCTGAATCGGCCCGACCTGACCGAACAGCGCTTTGTCCAAGACCCGTTCGGCCAGCAGGCGGGGGCGCGTCTTTATCGCACGGGCGACCTGGTGCGCTGGAATGCCGACGGTCAGCTCGAATGCCTGGGGCGTAACGATGATCAGGTGAAAATCCGCGGTTTCCGTATTGAGCCTGGCGAAATCGAGCAAGTGCTGGCTCAGGCACCCGGCATCGGCGAGGTGTTGGTCATGGCCATGGAGCAGGCCCACGGGCCTCACCGATTGGTCGCCTGGTACACACGCCGTAGCGAGGACCTCGATGGCACGGGTCTTCGCGATTACCTGCGCGCCCGACTACCCGATTACATGGTGCCGTCGGCGTTCGTGCCCCTGGTGCGGATGCCGCTGAACAACAACGGCAAGATCGATCGTATGGCGCTGCCGGCCCCGGGGGTGCAGGATCTGTCGACAGTGGTGTTCGAGGCCCCTCGGGCTGGGCTTGAGGCTGACCTGGCGCGTATCTGGGCCGATCTGCTTGGGCTCAACACCATCGGCCGGCAGGACCGTTTCTTCGAGCAGGGCGGGCACTCCTTGCTGGCCATGCGCATGCTGGCCCAGGTACGCGAACAGATGGGCTGCGAACTGGCGTTGGCCGACCTGTTCGCCGACGACTGCCTGGCTGCAGTGGCGGCCACCTTGCAAGCCAACGTGCAGGCCTTGCCGGCCCTGGAACCGATGCCGCGTGAAGAGCGCCTGCCGCTTTCCCTGGCCCAGCAGCGCCTGTGGTTCCTGACCCAGATGGCTGAAGCCAGTGCTGCCTATCACATTCCGGTGGCGCTGCACCTGGAAGGGCGCCTGCACCGTCAGGCGCTAGAGCGCAGCCTGCGTGCGCTGGTGGCCCGTCATGAAAGCCTGCGCAGCCGATTCCATGAGCATGACGGTGAACCGTATGTGGCGCTGGCAACCGATACAGAGGCGTTCACCGTGCAGTGGCACCGGGCCTGCGGGCTGGATTCGCCTGGTCTGCAAGCATGGGCCCGTGCCGAGGTCGCGCGGCCCTTTGCTCTGGACCAGGACCTGCCGATACGCGCTCACGTGCTGGACCTCGGTGATGACCGCCACGCGCTGCTACTGGTCGTTCACCACCTGGTGGCGGATGGCTGGTCCCTGGGCATTCTGATCGGCGAGCTCGCGGCGCTCTACCAGGCTTTCGCTACGCACGCCCCCAACCCGCTGCCCGCGCTCAGGGTGCAGTACCTCGATTATGCCCAGTGGCAGCAGCGCTGGCTCAACGGTTCGGCGCTGGATGCCCAAGCCGACTACTGGCGCAAGCAGCTCCACGGCTCGCCCGCGCTGCTCAGCCTGCCATGGGACCGGCCTCGTCCGGAGCGCCAGCAATACGCGGGCGACAGCGTCCAGGTCCAGCTCGACCTGCCGTCCAGTGAAGCCCTCAAAGCCGTGTGCACGCGCCATGGCGTCACGCCTTTCATGCTGTTCACGGCAGCGTGGGCAGCGCTGCTCGCTCGCCTGTCCGGGCAGCAGGATGTGGTCATCGGCTCGCCGGTCGCCAATCGACGGCAGAGCCAGGTCCAGGGGATGGTGGGCATGTTCGTCAATGCCCTGGCCTTGCGCCTGGACCTGTCGGGCCGCCCGCCGGTATCTGCGCTGCTGGCGCAGGCCAAAGCCGTGGTGCTGGAGGCCCAGGCCCATCAGGATGTTCCGTTCGAACAGGTGGTGGAGCTATTGCGCCCGCGGCGAAGCCTTGGGCATACGCCGCTGTATCAGGCAACGCTGGACTGGGACGCCAACGCCGGGCATCGGGCCCCTGCGTTTGCAGACTTGCATGTCAGCGCCATGGCTGCCGAGGCCGAAGTGGCCAAGTTCGATTTGAGCTTGAGCATGGGTGAGCGGGCCGGCTGCTTTGCCGGTGGCATCGTGTATGCCACCGCGCTGTTCAACCGCGCCACAATCGAACGCTTCGCCGGTTACCTGCAGCGCGTCCTGCAAGCCTTTGCGACCAGCGACCAGGCCATCGTCGCGGACATCGACCTGCTGGCTGGCGAAGAACGCGAGCGGGTGCTGCACGCCTTCAATGCGACCGGCACCGACCATGTCCTTGGCTGTACCCTGCACGCGCTGGTCGAGGCCAAGGCGCAGCGCACCCCGCAGGCTGTCGCCGTCAGCGCCGAGGAGGGCGAGCTGACCTTCGAGCAGCTCAACGCCCAGGCCAATCGCCTGGCTCACCACCTCATCGCGCTGGGCGTGATGCCCGATGATCGCGTGGCGATCTGCGTTGAACGCAGTTTGTCGATGATGGTGGGGCTGCTCGGAATCCTGAAGGCGGGCGGCGCGTATGTGCCGGTCGATCCGGACTACCCGGCAGAGCGTATTCGCCACATGCTCACCGACAGCGACCCGGTGGCGGTGTTGGTGCACGCGGCGACCCGGCATGTGCCCGAGCACGGCGTCGTGATCGATCTGGACGCGCCGTTGAGCCTTGAACTGCCTGCCACCAACCCGGAAGTGCCGGGGCTCACCCCGCAGCACCTGGCGTACGTCATCTATACATCAGGCTCAACCGGCTTGCCCAAGGGCGTGATGAACGAGCATGCCGGCGTGGTCAACCGCCTGCTGTGGATGCAGGACGCCTATGCGCTGGGTGCTGACGACGTTTTACTGCAGAAGACCCCGTTCAGCTTCGACGTTTCGGTCTGGGAGCTGCTGTGGCCATTGCAGACCGGTGCGAAACTGGTCATGGCCCGGCCCGGCGGGCACCGCGACCCGCAGTACCTGCAGCGCGCTATTGAGGCTGAAGGCGTCAGCACGCTGCACTTTGTGCCGTCGATGCTGGACGTGTTCCTCTCGGCCATCGAATCAGGCTGGTCCGCGCCTTCACTCAAGCGTGTGGTGTGCAGCGGCGAAGCACTGCCAGGCAGCCTCGTGCGCCGCTTCCACCAGCAACTGCCGGGCGTTGAGTTGCACAACCTCTACGGCCCGACCGAAGCCGCCGTGGATGTGAGTGCCTGGCACTGCGTGAGCGCACCCGACAACACCCCAATCGGCAAGCCCATCGCCAACACCACCCTGTACGTGCTGGACGAGCAAGGCCAGCCGGTACCGCAGGGCGTGGCAGGCGAGCTGTACATCGGTGGCGTGCAGGTCGCCCGCGGTTACCTGAACCGGCCCGAACTGACCGCCGAGCGCTTCCTCGATGACCCGTTCGGTCAGCGCCCAGGCGGGCGGCTGTACCGCACCGGGGACCTGGCGCGGCACCTGCCGGACGGCAACCTTGAATACCTGGGGCGTAACGACGATCAGGTCAAGCTTCATGGCCTGCGTATCGAGCTGGGTGAAATTCAGGCGGCGATGACGGCCGTGGACACCGTCAAGGAAGCGGTCGTGCTCGCCTGCGACCAGCACCTGGTAGCGTACTACACGGGCCAGCGTCTCATCCCCGAGGCGCTGCGGGCCGTCTTGATGGCGCGCTTGCCAGCGTTCATGGTTCCGTCGCACTTCATCCACCTGGCCGCGCTTCCGCTCGGCCCTAACGGCAAGCTTGACCGCAAGGCGTTGCCAGCGCCCGAGGTGCAGCAGCGCCCGTTCGAAGCCCCTTGCGGGGACGTCGAGCAGCTTGTCGCGAGCCTTTGGTGCGAGTTGCTCGACGTCGATGAGGTGGGCCGCCATGACAACTTCTTCGAGTTGGGCGGTCACTCGCTGGCGGCCATTCGCCTGGTGGACCGCCTGCGCAAGGCCGGGGTACCCGTTGCGCTCACTGACGTCTTCCAGCGTCCGAGCGTGGCGTTGCTGGCCAAGCAGGTGGATAGGCAAGCGCCAGCGGTAGCGACCGTGATCACGGTCCGGCCGGGTTCTGCCCAGGCGCCGCTGTTCCTTGTGCATGAATTTTCCGGGCTGGACTTCTACTTCCCTGTGCTTGCCCACCAGGTGGGAGGCGACTTTGCCATCTACGGCCTGCCGGGATTACCCAGCGATGCCCCACAGCCACGCACGCTGGAATGTCTGGCGCGCTACCAGATCACGCAGATGCGCACCGTGCAACCCCACGGGCCCTACCGTCTGGCCGGGTGGTCATTCGGCGGTGTGCTGGCCATGGAAATGGCCAATCAACTGCGCGGCGTTGACGAGCAGGTGGCATTCATCGGTTTGATCGACACCTACGCACCGCGCTTGGCCGACCAAGGCAAGGCACGCTGGGAGGGCCCGTATGCCTTGGAGCGGCAGTTGCTGCTCAACTGCACGGCGTACTGGCAAACCAAGGGCGAGGCAGGCCGCGCCAAGCGGGCGCTGCTCGCGCGCCTGGAGCAGGACCAGGCCGACTTTGCGACCTTGCTGGCAAGCTGCCGTGAGCACGAGGTGCTCTACGGCCTGTGGGCCAGCATGACGGACGCCGACCTGCGGCATTATTTCTGCCGAGAGCTTGCCCATGGCCATGCCCTGGCCCATTACCGCCCAGCGCCGGTGGATGTGCCGGTGCACCTGCTCTGCGCCGCGCAGGCTGACGAGGCGCCTGAGGGCCTTGGCTGGCGCACGGCGTTGCCGACCCAGGTGCTGGTGACGCACACCGTTCCGGGGGATCACCGCAGCTTGATGCAAGCGCCCCATGTGACGACCGTTGGCCAGGTGCTGACGCAGGCGCTGGCGTGTGCTGCTGCCCCGGCTGTACCACCGCCCTTGGCCCCCGTGGCTATTCAGACCGGCGCTGCCGGGCACACGCCCGTGTTCTGCGTAGCCGGTGCCGGCGACAGTGTGACCAGCTTCATCGGCCTGGCCGAGGCGTTGGGCCCGCAGTGGCCCGTGCAAGGCTTGCAGGCCCGAGGCCTGGATGGCCTGTCGCTGCCGCACACCTGCGTCGAGGCTGCGGCGGCCTGGCATGTGCAGGCTATCGAAGCGGTCTATCCCGAGGGCCCGCTGAACCTGGTGGGGCATTCGTTCGGAGGCTGGGTGGCCCATGCCATGGCCGCGCGCTTGCAGGCCAAAGGGCGTCAAGTGCGCTCCTTGACGTTGATCGACAGCGAGGGCCCAGGCCCAGGGAGCACCTGCGGCCAGCCCCATACCTTCAGCCAGACGCTGCTGCGCCTGATCGAAGCGCTGGAAATGTCCACCGGCAAACCCCTTGGTCTGGACCGGGTGGCGTTTGCACAAGCCAGCGACGACCAGCAACAGCAGCAACTGCACACGGCCATGGTGCGGGCAGGGCTGATGCCCGCCAGATCCAGTGCGCGTGCGCTCGACGGCACGGTGCGCACTTTCGGTGCTGCGCTGCGCACGCCTTACCATCCAGAGCTGCCGTACACCGGCCCGGCAGGGCTGGTGCTGGTGGACGACCCGGGGCTGGACGCCGAAGGCAACGCTGCCGAGCACCGTCTCATGCAGCAGCGCTGGCAACAGTTGCTGCCTGGGCTGAAGGTATGGAAGGCGCCCGGCGATCATTTCAGCATCCTCAAGGTGCCCCATGTGTTCAGCCTGGCAGCGTGGTGGCATGACGGTCAGGCGCTTGCGCAGGCCCAGGTCGTTCAATAGCCGGTTACCTGGCGGCCGGTGGGCGAGCCCGCCGCTGCCAGGTCTCGGTGCAGTCTTGTCAAACAAAGGAATTACGCGTGTCCATGGACAAAACCAAACTGCGCAAATGGGGCATCGGGCTGGGCATTGCCGTGGTAGCGGGCATTGGCCTGTATGCGGTCCAGGCCCCGGCCAAGGCACCGCAGTACATCACCGCCCAGGTCGAGCGTGCCGACATCGAGAATGCGGTACTGGCCACCGGCGTGCTCGAAGGGATCAAACAGGTGGATGTGGGCGCCCAGGTTTCCGGTCAGCTGAAATCGCTCAAGGTGAAGCTGGGCGACAAGGTCACCGAAGGCCAGTGGCTGGCCGAGATAGACCCGCTGGTGCTACGCAACACCCTGCGCCAAGCGGAGGTGGACGAGCAGAAACTGCAGGCCCAACGGCGCTCGACCCTGGCCCAGCTCAAGCAGGCCAAAGGGGTCTATGAACGCTATCGAGAACTGCAAATCGATGCCTCGGTCTCGCGTCAGGAATATGAAAAGGCCGAGGCCGACTATCAGGTCCAGCAGGCTGCCGTGGGCTCGCTCGATGCGCAGATCCGCAGCGCTCAGGTGGAAATTGACACGGCCCGGGTCAACCTGGGCTATACCCGCATCAACGCGCCGATCACAGGCCACGTGGTGGGCATCGTTACTCAGGAAGGGCAGACGGTGATCGCCAACCAGCTGGCCCCGGTGCTGCTCAAGCTGGCCAACCTGGACACCATGACCGTCAAGGCGCAGGTCTCGGAAGCGGATGTGATTCACATCACGCCGGGCCAGGCGGTGTATTTCACCATCCTGGGGGAAGACAAACGCTACTACGCCAAGCTGCGCGGCACCGAGCCTGCCCCACAGCACTACGCCCAGAGTAGCGACAAGGCAGAGGGCGGGGCCGGCAAGCCAACTGGCGCGGTGTTCTACAACGCCCTGTTCGAGGTGCCCAACCCGGACCACCGCCTGCGCATCGCCATGACTGCGCAAGTGCACATCGTGCTCGATACCGCGCAAAAGGTTCTGACCGTGCCGGTGGCGGCACTGGGTGGGCGCGAGGCGGACGGCCGCTTCGCCGTGCGGGTGCTCGACGACAAGGGCTTCGCCGAGCAGCGCAAGGTGGTGGTGGGGATCAACAATAATGTTCGGGTACAGATCGAGCAGGGCCTCGACGAAGGTGACCGGGTGGTGATTGGCGAGCCGATTACCGGCGATTCGGGAGCCTGAGCATGAACATGAACGTGCAACCCACTGCCCCCCTGTGCCAGGCAACGGGGCAGGGCGAACCCTTGCTTTGCCTGGAGGGCATTACCCGCAGCTTCCAGGCCGGCGAGCGGGCCTTTCTCGCGCTCAAGGGCATCAACCTGCAGATTCACCGTGGTGAACTGGTCGCTATCATCGGCGCATCGGGCTCTGGCAAGTCCACGCTGATGAACATTCTGGGCTGCCTGGACAATGCCAGCACTGGCAGTTACAAGGTCGATGGCCAGCAAACCCGGGACCTTGACGTCGATGCCCTGGCCGCCCTGCGTCGCGATCACTTCGGGTTCATTTTCCAGCGCTACCACCTGCTGCCGCACCTGGACGCCCTGCACAACGTCGAGATCCCTGCCGTGTACGCCGGCATGGACCTGCAATGGCGCCATGAACGCGCCCAGACGCTGCTGAGCCGGCTTGGGCTTGGCGAGCACTTGCACCACCGGCCCAGCCAGCTGTCGGGAGGCCAGCAGCAACGGGTGAGCATATGCCGGGCATTGATCAATGGAGGGCAGGTGATCCTGGCGGACGAACCCACAGGCGCGCTGGACAGCGCCAGCGGCAAGGAGGTCATGAAGATTCTGCTGGAGCTGCACGCCTCGGGTCACACCGTGATCCTCGTCACCCATGACCCGCACGTGGCCGCGCACGCCGAGCGCATCATCGAAGTCAGCGACGGCCAGATCGTCAGCGATCGGCGCAAGGTTGCTGACACGGTGCCTGCACGGGCCGTGGCGCCGACGCCGGCACGCAAGCGGGGACATCGCCTGTTGGCAAGCCTGGGCATGTTCCGCGAGGCGTTCAAGATGGCCTGGCTGGCCTTGGTGTCACACCGCATGCGCACCTTGCTGACCATGCTCGGGATCATCATCGGTATCACTTCGGTGGTGTCGATTTCAGCCATCGGCGAAGGGGCCAAGGGGTACGTACTCAAGGACATCCAGGCCATCGGCAGCAACACCATCGATGTGTATTCGGGGAGCAACTTCGGCGACAGCCGGGCCAGGAACATTGAAACGTTGGTGCCGGCGGATGTGGCGGCGCTCAACGCCTTGTACTACGTCGACAGCGCAACCCCTGTGATCGGCCAGGGCACGCTGGTGCGCTATCGCAACCTGGACGTGGATGTGCAGCTCAATGGCGTCAGCGAGCACTACTTTCAGGTGCGCAACATCCCACTGGCAGCGGGCATCGTGTTCAGCGCCGATGATGCGCGGCGCCAGGCCCAGGTCGTGGTCATCGACCATAACACCCGCGAGCGCCTGTTCGGCCCGACCACCGACCCCCTTGGGCAGGTGATCCTGGTCGGTAATCTGCCCTGTACCGTGATCGGTGTGACGGCGCGCAACAAGAACCTGTTCGTGGCCAGCAACCAGCTGAACATCTGGGTGCCGTACGAGACGGCTGCCGGACGGGTGCTGGGACAGCGTCACCTGGACAGCATCAGCGTGCGGATCAAGGACGGGGTGCCCAGCAAGCGGGTCGAGGAGGAGGTCAGCCGTGTACTGCTGCAGCGTCACGGCAGCAAGGACTTCTTCACCAACAACCTGGACAGCATCATGCAGACCGTACAGAAGACCAGTCGATCCCTGACCTTGCTGCTGTCGCTGATCGCGGTGATCTCGCTGGTGGTGGGCGGCATAGGGGTGATGAACATCATGCTGGTGTCGGTGACCGAACGTACCCGTGAAATCGGCATACGCATGGCCGTGGGTGCCCGTCAGGCCGACATCCGCCAGCAGTTTCTGGTGGAAGCGGTCATGGTCTGCCTGTTGGGCGGGGTCGTGGGCGTGGGGTTGTCCTACGCGGTGGGCTACCTGTTCGAGCTGTTCGTCAAGCAATGGGAAATGGTGTTCTCCCCAGCCTCGATCGTGATGGCGTTCGCCTGCTCGACCTTGATCGGTGTGGTGTTCGGCTTGGTGCCGGCGCGCAATGCGGCTCGCCTGGACCCCATCGAAGCACTGGCACGGGACTGAACCACCTGCGATGCCGGTCGACCGATGCCTAGGCGTGCATCCAGCGCATCAGCGAATGCCGCCCGCCGATGCCCAGCTTGATCACGGCCCGGCGCAGGTAACTTTCGACGGTGTTCACGCGCAGGCCAAGCCGGTCGGCCTGCTCGGGGGCCGTTTGACCGGCCAGCAACCCTAGGCAGACCTGGCGCTCGCGTTCGGAAAGCTTGAGGCCTGTTTGGGCCAGGCGTTCGACGAACCGCTGCTCCAGGCTGTCGTGGCTGTTGCGCTGCACGGTGGGTTGCAGGGCACGCAGGTGTTTCTCCAGCATCGGCAGCACCAGGGGCGTGATGGCTTCGAGCCTATTGCGCTCCAGGGGGGAGAAGCCATAGGTGGTGTCGGCGCGCAGTACGCGAATCTCGACCCGCGCGTCACTGGCGCGGATACGGTGCAGGCGCGAAGGGTCATCCGAGGCGGTGGCCGTGGGTTGATCGTACGAGAACACGGTTTCGTCGAGTACGGTGGTTTCGCTAGGTGAGCGTGGCAGCTGGCGGATCTGCGTGGCGTCGATGCACAGGTGAGCCTGAATCAGGTCATGCAGCAGGCGGGGAAACTGGCGGCTGCCGGTGCTGGCAATGATCTTGCCGATCTGCGGATAGATGGAATTGATGCTCATCGAATCGTCCTTGAGGCCAGGGCACAAGCCCGGCTGTAGTGCAAGCCCTCATCCTGGGCCTGCATCGGTGCGTGAGGGGTATGCTAGTACAACGAGCAAGCCTTGGCTAAATCCAGCCTGGATGATGCCATATTGATATCTCCTACGGACGCCATGCCGATCAGCGGGTTTGCTATCATGCCGCCTCCCTGACTAGCACAAGGCCCATTTTCATGCCCCTGAGCGCTGAACAGATTGCCGAGTTCCGTGGATTTGCCGAGCAGTTGGCCGATGCTGCGAGCGCTGCCATCACGCCTTACTTTCGTGCAAGCCTGGAGGTCGAGGACAAAGGCGGCCGGTTGTACGACCCGGTGACCGTGGCCGACAAGGCGGCCGAGGACGCGATGCGCGAGCGGATCCAGGCGCGCTACCCAGACCATGGCATCCTTGGTGAAGAGGCGGGCGTGGCCGTGGGCAGCAGCCCGTTGACTTGGGTGCTCGACCCGATCGACGGCACCCGCGCCTTCATCACCGGCCTGCCGTTGTGGGGCACGTTGATCGCGCTCAACGACGGTGCCCGGCCTGTGGTGGGGGTGATGAACCAACCTTTTACCGGCGAACGGTTCATCGGCACGCCCGAAGGTGCCTGGTCGGGCACGCGAGCGCTAAAGACCCGCGCCTGCAAAGCGCTGGCAGCGGCCACATTGATGTGCACCACCCCTGACATGTTCGATACGCCTGCGCGCAAGGCTGCGTTCGAGCACGTGGCCAGCCAGGCACGGCTGATGCGCTACGGTGGGGATTGCTACGCCTATTGCATGCTGGCCTCGGGCTTTGTGGATGTCATCGTCGAAGCCAGCTTGCAGCCCTATGACGTGCAGGCACTCATGCCCATCATCGAGGGCGCGGGCGGTGTGATCACGGCCTGGGACGGCAGCAGCGCTCAGCAAGGCGGCTGCGTGGTGGCCTGCGGTGATCCGGACCTGCATGCCCAGGTCGTTGAGCTGCTGCGCGGCGCGATGTAGTTCAGGTAGCTACACCTGCTGGCGCATGCCGCACTTTTTTGGCTTTCGGGGCTCTATGCTAGGCCCAGGCTGCCGCGATCCCCGCGGCGGCCGCCGAAAACGAACCGGTGCCGATGGTAGTGTGCAGTTGCTCCACGATAGTTCGCCTGCTGTTGGCAGGCATCTTGGTCAGCCTGTGCGCCTGCACTCAGCAGCAGGGGCGCGACATCGTCAACCAGCTGGGCGAAGGCAAGCCCAGCGAGCTGTTCCAGACCAGTGTGGATCGCCTGGCGACCTTGTCGATGCGCGACAACCTGCAAAGCCTCTACCTGCTGATGAACAAGCTGTACCTGCGCAATCCCAACCAGTTGCAACGCTCGGGCTACCTGGACGCGGCCACGGCCGAGCGCCAGATCCGCCTGGCCATCGAACAGCGCCAACCCCTGGCGCAACTGGGCAATCGCCGCGACCTGGCTGCCTTGAGCTATGCCTTGAGCCCGGAATTTCGCGGTGATCGAGTGGGTGCGTTCATCTACGCCATCGGCAGTATGCTGATCACCGCCCACGGCGGACGCACCGCGTTCTACATGACCGACACCCTCGACCCGTTGTTCATCAACAACGCCGCGCGCAACATCGAGAAAGCCACCTGGATGCTGAGCCAGCGGCAGGACGCCAACGGTGTGCTGTTGCTGTTCTCCAACGAGATTTCGGAGGAGGGCAGCAACCTGAGTTTTGCCGTGGAATTTGGCAAGGTGGTGGCCCGCCTGGACTTGCTGGCCGAGCTGCTCGACGAGCGCTACCGCCGTATCGGCCTCAATTATGCGCAAAGCCTGCTGTTGATGAATTTCCTGCCGGTACAGTGACCTGCCGCGCCTGGAACAGGGCCTGTATCGCCTTGCGATAACGCTGCCCGGCCAGGCTCATGCTGTTGTTGTGTGTCGCACCTGGCACCAGCAACAGCGTCTTGGGTTCACGCGCGGCCTCGAACAGCTGCTGGCTGAAACGCGAGGGCACGTAGCGGTCGTCCAGGCCATGGACCAGCAGCACCGGCAGGTCGATATCGCCAATTTTGCCCAGTGAATCGAACTTCTGCGACAGCAGCCAGCGCACCGGCAGCGATGTATTGGCGACCACGCCTGCCACATCGCCCAACGAGGTGAACGTGGACTCCAGGATCAGCCCTCGCGCCGGGGCAGGGGTGCGCGTGTCTCGGGCTTCACGGGCGAGCGTGCGCGCCAGGTCGACCGCTACGGCGCCCCCCAGGGAGTGCCCGTAGATCAGACGTTTGCTCGCATCAGGTTGCAGTTGGGCGAAACGCTCCCAAGCCACGCGAGCGTCCTCGTACACGGTGGCTTCGGAAGGCAAGTCCCCTCGGCTGCGGCCAAAGCCGCGGTAGTCCACCGCCAGCACCGCATAGCCCATGGCGTGCAGCTGTTCGATGCGAAACAGCTGGCCGGTAAGGTTCCAGCGCACACCGTGCAGGTAAAGGATGGCCGGGGCATCGGCGCGTCTTGCCGGCCACCACCAGGCATGCAGGCTCTGGTTATCGGCGAAAGTGCGCGGGCGCAGGTCCAGCTCCTGGACACCGCCGGGCAGGCCATGAAACCAACTGGCCTGGCCTGGCTCGATGCGAAATACCAGCTCGCGTTCCTTGTGCTGCAAGACCGAGCAGCCGGCCGGCAGGGCGAGCACCAAGGCGGCGGCGCACAGCCAGGTGAACCAGCGACGGCGTAGGGCGCAGAGCAACCGGGTAGACATACGGATGTTGGGGATCTCGGAAAGGGTCAAGGCGCGGGAAAGTACAAGCAACGTGGCGTAGTTCTATCAAATGCTGCAGCTCAGATGTAAGAAATATTACCAGCCGGCGGACCAGCTTTTTTGCAAGCTGTTTCCAGCGCGGGCCTGCGCACCGTCCGCCGATTGCGCAAGCGCCCCGCAAGCAGGTAGCGTGGCCCAACACCCTCCTGACGAAGGCTTTGATTTGGACTCGATAACCCAAGCTGTTCTTGGCGCTGCGTTGCAAGGCACACTGTTGGGGCGCATTCAGGGCCGTAGGGCCCTGGTCTACGGCGCTGCGTTGGCCACACTGCCGGACTTGGACGTGATCATCCGTTATGCCGACCCGGTCTCGCAGATGACCTACCACCGCGGCTTTTCCCATTCAGTGTTCGTGCTGACCGCGCTGGCAGCGCTTCTGGCGTGGCTGGTGAACAGGACCTGGCCGGACAAAGGCTACACGCTGCCCCGGTTGTTCCTGACATTCTGGCTGGTGTTGGTGACCCACCCCGTGCTCGACGCGTTCACCGTGTACGGCACCCAGTTGCTGTGGCCCTTGCACGTGACCCCGCAAAGCTGGGCGGCCGTGTTCATCATCGATCCGGTGTATACCGTGCCGCTGCTGGTGGCGGTGGCGTACGCCGCCGTGCGCGGCACCCACGCCCGGGCGGTACGGTTCATGGCCGTTGCGCTGGGCTTGAGCACCGCTTACCTGGGCTTAGGCCTGGCCAGCCGTACCCTGGCCGAACACCGTTTCCAGGCCGCGCTCGATGCCAAGGGCGTGACCGTGAACGAGGTACGGGCAGTGCCCATGGCGTTCAACAGTCTGGTCTGGCGGGTATTGGCCAAGGCGCCGGACGGCGTCTATTACGAAGGGGTCAGTAGCCTGTTGGACCGCGAGTCGCCGGAGATGCTGCGCCTGAACCGCAACCTGCCTCTGGCCCAGGTGCTGGCAAACGATCCGCTGCACCAGCGGCTGCGCTGGTTCACCGACGACTGGCTGCGCTACGACCAGGTCGGCGACCGGCTGGTGGTGACCGACCTGCGCATGGGTACGCCGGGCAACTACACGTTCCGCTTCGACATGGCCCGGCAGGGCGAGCAGGGCCGCTGGCAGGTGCAGCAACCGGCCGTGCACACAGCCAGCGGCCCGCGCGACCTGTTCGACGGGCAGGCGCTGGGGTTGATCTGGCGCCGCATCGTCTTCCAGCAGCCCCCGCTACCCTTGGCCGCCTGGACCGCGCGCATTGCAGCGCCTGGGCAAGGGCAGGGGGAGTAGCGCCCAGTGCGCTCAGCCGGTCTGGACCTGGTCAAATGGCTCGCAATGCTGGCGATGCTCGCCGACCACCTACGCTTCGTCTGGCCGCAGGCCCACGGCCTGTTCGTGGTTGGCCGACTGGCGTTTCCGCTCTTTTGCCTGGCCATGGCCATGAACGTGGTGCGGCGCGAGCCTGACACGCCGCTCGATCGCCACCATGGGCGGTATCTGGGGCTGATGCTGCTGTTCACCGTGCTGTCCGAGCCTGCCTACCGCTGGCTGGACAGCGGTTCGACCACGTTCAGCGTAATGCCGACGCTGTTGTTGGGCCTGCTGGTGGCCTGGAGCGTGCAGCATACCCAGGCAGCCGCGCGGCTGCTGGGGTTGGTCGCGCTGGGCGCGGCTTGGGCTGGCAGCCCGTGCCTGATGTACGGCCTGCCAGGGGTATTGCTGCCCGCCGCCTGCGTACTTGCCTACCGCTGTGGGGGCGCAATGTGGCTTGTGCCGTGCGTGCTGGCGGTGGCCGGCAACTTGACCAACAGCTGGTTGATGACGCACCTGGGCGCCCACTTCACCTGGGTCACCCTGGCGGTTGCCGCCGTGGCCATTGCGGTCGGCAACGGCCTGTTGCACTGCCGATGGCATCGCGTGCCAGCTGTGGGTCGCTGGGCCTATGGTTTTTACCCGCTACACCTTTTGCTGATCAAAGCCTTGAGCACGCTTGGGCTGTGACACACCTGTGCCACGGTTGACCCAGGGTTGACCCAGGGTTGACGCAACTGTGTCGAGCATTTGCCCGTATCCAGCCCCTCCCCACTGACGGCTCGAAGGCTCTATTGCGGTATCTGCGGCCGTCAGCCGGCCGTTTGGCACAGCCGTTGCTCTTGTTTGGACTGACGCTCGTCGCAGCGTCGCCATAACAAGAACGGAGAACAGTGCATGAATCGATCAGGCCCCCAACGCCTTGCACGCGGCTGCTTGGCCCTGGCTCTCAGCTGGACACCCCTGGCCTTCGCCGCCGGTGTCGATGGGCAACGCATCATTGATGCGGACAAAGAGCCCGGCAACTGGATGAGCCATGGCCGCACGTACGACGAGCAACGCTTCAGCCCCCTCAAGACCATCGACCAGAGCAACGTGGGCCAGCTGGGGCTGGCGTGGAGCTACAAGCTCGACCTGGACCGCGGCGTGGAGGCGACCCCCATCGTGGTCGATGGGGTGATGTACACCACGGGGCCGTTCTCGGTGGTGTACGCGCTGGATGCGCGCAACGGCCAGCTGCTGTGGAAGTACGATCCGCAGTCCGACCGCAACCGTGCCGGCGAAGCCTGCTGCGATGCGGTCAACAGGGGCGTGGCGGTGTGGCAGGGCAAGGTCTATGTGGGTGTGCTGGACGGTCGCCTGGAGGCCATCGATGCCAAGACCGGCAAGCGGGTCTGGTCGGTCGATACCCGCGCCGATACTAAGCGCAGCTACACCATCACCGGTGCGCCGCGGGTGGTCAACGGCAAGGTGGTGATTGGCAATGGCGGCGCCGAATTCGGCGTACGTGGCTACGTCACCGCCTACGATGCCGAGACCGGGCGCCAGGCATGGCGGTTCTACACCGTACCGGGCGATCCGAAGCTGCCGCCTGAGGATAAAGCCATGCAGATCGCCAGCAAGACCTGGCACGGGGATGCCTATGTCGAGTGGGGCGGCGGCGGCACCGCCTGGGATTCCTTTGCCTACGATCCGCAGCTGAACCTGCTGTACATCGGCGTGGGCAACGGCGCGATGTGGGACCCCAAATGGCGCAGCCAGGCCAAGGGCGACAACTTGTTCCTGTCCTCGATCGTGGCGGTGAACGCCGATACCGGCGAGTACGCCTGGCACTACCAGACCACGCCCGGCGACGCCTGGGACTTCACGGCCACCCAGCACATGATCCTGGCCGAGCTGCCCATCGACGGCAAGCCGCGCAAGGTGCTGATGCAAGCGCCCAAGAATGGCTTCTTCTACGTGCTGGACCGGGAAACCGGCGAGTTGCTGTCGGCCAAGAACATCGTGCCGGTGAACTGGGCCAAAGGCATCGACATGAAGACCGGCCGGCCCATCGTCGACGACGAGGCAGCGGCCTACTGGAAGGACGGCAAGCGCAAGCTGGTGACCCCGGCGTTCTGGGGGGCACACGACTGGCACCCGATGTCGTACAACCCGCAGACGGGGCTGGTGTACATCCCGGCCCACATCATGTCGGCCTACTATGAACACGTGCCAGAAGCGCCCAAGCGCAACCCGTTCAAGAGCGTCTACCAGTTGGGGCTGCGTACCGGCATGATGCCCGAAGGCGCCGAAGGGCTGCTGGACATGGCCAAGACCTGGTCAGGCAAACTGATTGCATGGGACCCGGTCAAGCAGGCGCCTGCCTGGGAAGTGCCGTACATCACGATCTTCAATGGTGGCACCTTGAGCACGGCCGGCAACCTGGTGTTCGAAGGCAGCGCCGACGGCCGGGTCATTGCTTATGCCGCCGAAACCGGCAAGAAGCTGTGGGAAGCGCCTGCGGCCAGCGGCGTGATGGCCGCACCGATCACCTATGCCGTCGACGGCGAGCAATACGTCACGTTCATGGCTGGCTGGGGCGGCGCATTTTCCACGTTCGCTGGCGCACTCTCTTTGCGTGCAGGCGTGCAGCCCTATGCACAGGTGCTGACCTACAAGCTGGGCGGCACGGCCAAGCTGCGCGAGCCGGCCCCGCCTGCCGATGCGCCCAAGCCGCCACCTTTGACGGCCAATGCCGAGACGGTCGCTGCAGGCGCTGCGCTGTACGACGGCAACTGCTCCCAGTGCCATGGCATCCATGCCGTCAGCGGCGGGGTCCTGCCCGACCTGCGCAAGCTGGGCGCCGACAAGCACCAGATGTTCCTCGGGATTCTCTACGGCGGCAGGGTGCCCGATGGCATGCCCTCGTTTGCCGACAACCTCAACCCCGAGCAAGTCGAGCAGGTCCATCAATACCTGATCAAGCGTGCTCACGATCTGCAGGAGGAAGGCGAGGTCTGGAAGCGGTTCAGCGCCCGTCCGGCAACCCCTTCATCGCTGGCTGACAATGCCCCACAGGAGTGAAATGCCCATGAACGATTCGGTCTACCAGAACTTCATCGACAACCGGTTCGAACCCGGTGAAGCCCTGCTCGAGGTTCATAACCCGGCCAATGGCCAGTTGCTCGGTCGCGTGCCGGAGTCTTCGCAGGCCCAGGTCGACCAGGCCGTGAGCGCGGCACGCCGGGCTCAGCGCGCCTGGGCAGCCCGGCCTGCGCAGGAACGCGCAGGCTACCTGCGCGCCATCGCGAACCGGATACGGGCCAATGCCGATCAGCTGGCCCGGACCATCACTCTGGAAGGCGGCAAGGTGCCGGCCCTGGCCCAGGTGGAAGTCGGCTTCACGGCCGATTACCTGGACTACATGGCTGAATGGGCGCGACGCCTGGAAGGCGAGGTGTTGACCAGCGACCGTCAGGCCGAGCACGTGTTTCTCATGCGCAAGCCCGTGGGCGTGGTGGCAGGCATCCTACCGTGGAACTTCCCCTTTTTCCTGATCGCCCGCAAGATGGCGCCGGCGCTCATTACCGGCAACACCATCGTGGTCAAGCCGAGTGAGGAGACCCCGATCAACTGCTACGCGTTCGCCCGCCTGGTGGCCGAGACCGGCCTGCCACCCGGGGTGTTCAACGTGGTCGGCGGCACAGGCGCCGCCGTGGGCCACGGCCTGTCCAGTCACCCGGGCGTGGACATGGTCAGTTTCACCGGCAGCGTGGCGACCGGTGCGCGGATCATGGCAGCGGCGGCGCCGAACATCACCAAGCTGAACCTGGAGCTGGGCGGCAAGGCGCCTGCCATCGTGTTGGCCGATGCCGACCTGGACCTGGCAGTCAACGCGATCGTCGCCTCGCGGGTGATCAACACCGGACAGGTGTGCAACTGCGCAGAGCGAGTTTATGTGGCGCGCCAGGTGGCCGATCGGTTCATCGATCAGGTGGCCCAGGCGATGGCCGCCACACGCTATGGCGACCCATCGACGCAGCAGGACCTGCACATGGGGCCGTTGATCAACCGGGCCGGCCTGGACAAGGTGGCGCAGATGGTGCGCACTGCCCAGACCCAAGGCGCGCAGGTGGTCACGGGCGGGCAGGTGGCTGACCTTGGCAGCGGTTTTCACTATCAGCCCACCGTGCTGGCAGGCTGCACGGCCGACATGGAAATCATGCGCAAGGAAATCTTCGGGCCGGTGTTGCCAATTCAGGTGGTGGAGGACCTGGACGAAGCCATTGCCTTGGCCAACGACAGCGAGTACGGGCTGACCTCGTCACTCTACACCCGCGATCTGAACGCCGCGCTCAAGGCGTGCCGGGAAATCGACTTCGGCGAGACCTACATCAACCGCGAAAACTTCGAGGCCATGCAAGGCTTCCACGCCGGGGCCCGCAAGTCGGGCATTGGTGGGGCGGACGGTAAGCACGGGCTCTACGAGTACACGCGCACGCAGGTGGTCTACATCCAGGGTTGAAGCCCAGCCGTGGCCAGTGCCCCGGCGTGGCGGGGCACTGGGCTCAGTTGCCCTGGCGATTCGGTTGCACGATGCCATGGCGCTTGATCTTGCGGTACAGCGTGGACCGCGAGATGCCAGCGGCCTGGGCGGCGGCACTCATGTTCCACTGGTTGCGCCGCAACAGCGCCAGCAGGTGGTCGGCCTCGGCCTCTTCCACCTGCTGCCCAAGGCGCGGCGCTGCGCAGATCGTCCTGCCTGGTTCGACCTGCGCTTGCTGCAACTCGGCGGGCAGGTCGGCCAGCTCGATGCACCCGTCTTCGGCCAGGGCAGCGCCCTGGCGCAGGGCATTGAGCAGTTGGCGAATATTGCCCGGCCAAGGATAGGCCAGCAGCGCGGCGCGTGCTTGGGCCGAGAGGTGCAGCCCCGGCGCCAAGCGTGCTAGAACACCCTCGATCACCTGCGCCCGATCACTGCGTTCGCGCAGCGCCGGCAGGGTGATACGCATGCCGCAGAGTCGGTAGTAGAGGTCCTCTCGGAACTGGTGGGTGGCGATCCTGGCAACCAGGTCCTGATGCGTCGCCGATATCACCTGAATATCCAGCCTTACCGGCGTGGTCGCCCCCAGCGCAACCAGCTCCCGTTCCGCCAGTACCCGTAGCAGGCGGGTTTGCAGATCGGCAGGCATGTCGCCTATTTCATCGAGAAACAGCGTGCCGCCATTGGCCTGTTCCAGCTTGCCTTTCATGCCCTTGCGGTCTGCCCCGGTGAAGCTGCCGGCCCGGTAGCCGAATAGCTCGCTTTCGATCAGCGCTTCTGGAATGGCGGCGCAATTGAGCGCCACGAAAGGCCGGGCGCTTCGGGCGCTTGCCTGGTGCAGGGCGCGAGCGAACGCTTCCTTGCCCGTGCCGGTTTCACCGCTGAGCAGCAGCGCGATGTCCTTGTCCAGCACCTTGCGCAGGCGCGTCACGGCGTGCTGCAGCTGGGGGTCGCCGCCTGCCAGTTGGTCGAGTGTCGGATGCGCGTTGGCAGACGCCGCCGGTGCGGCCGGGGCACAAGCGCGATAAGCGCGCGGCACTCGCAGGCCCACCTCAAGGCCCTTGACTTGGCTGGCATCGTACAATTGCGCGCCCCGAGCACCGCCCTGGGTCAGGGCCAGCAGCTGGTCGATATCGGCGCTTAACACATGCTCGATGCGCAGCCCGAGCAGGGCATGGGGGTTGTTGCTGAATGCGGCCCGGTTGGCACCGACGATACGGCCACCCTCGTCGAGTGCCAGCAGTTGCTCGGCTACCAGGTCCGCATCGCCGTCGCAGGGCTTGACCGCGAGGGTCAGGCAGTCGCGGTAACGCTGGCGAAAGTGTGCGTTTTCGATCAGGCGGGCGTACAGCGTCACCAACTGCAGGGTCAGGTGCTGGGCCTGCTTGGGACCATCGTCATACAAGCAGGTCGCGTTCAGGCAACCGAGCAGGTGGTTGTGGCTGTCGAAGATCGGTGAGACCGAGCAACTGAGCCGGGCATTGCTGGCCAGGAAATGTTCCTGACGGTGAATGGTCAGTGCCTGTTGCGAGGCCAGCGCGGTGCCTATCCCGTTCGTGCCGGCGATGGACTCGTCCCAGCGCGCCCCCACCACCAGCCCGGAACCTGTGAAGCGCCCGGTGTCGGCAGGTAGGCGAGCATCAAGCGTGACCCCTGCCGCATCGCTGAGCAAGACGGCGAAACCTGCATCCGCTACCCGCCGGGCCAAACCACTCACGCCTTGGCTGGCGAGGGTCAGGTAGGCTTGGTGTTGGGCTTGCAGCTGGCGGATTTCGGCGGCGCTGAGGATGTTGTCCGTTGGGTGCACGCTCGGGTCCAGGCGGTGCTGGGTGACGCTGCGGTACCAGGATTCGGCGATCACCGTTTCCGGGACCAAGCCGCGGTGGCCGAAGTGACTGTCGACGAAGGCCGCCAGTTCCGAGGCAGGATTATGAGCGGGCATGGGCGCTCCACAGTTATTGTTATCGAAGGTGAAGATAACCATAGCTGATGGCGCGCTACCAGCCCGGGCGCAGGGCAAGCCTTGTCAGTGGATCAGTTCGAGTGCCTCGGCGGTGGTGAGCGGGCGCTTCATGCGTTGCGACAACTGCATCATGGCTGAGGCGTAACCCTTGGCGACCACGGCCTGCACCTGATCCTCCAGGCATTGCAGTGCAATGAAATCACCGCTCTCCGGCGTGCCAACGAAGGTGATGGCGTCCCACTGTCGGGCGTGGCCCAGCACTTCGAACCGCTGCCCATGGTGATAGGTCCAGAAAAACGGCACGTCGGCGTAGCGGCGTTGCTCGCCCAGCATGTTTGCTGCCGCGATGACGCCGTGCTGCTGCGCCAGCCGCCAGTGCTCAATGCGCACCGGTTGGCCGGCGAGGGGGAAGGTGGCCATGTCACCCACAGCCCACAAGCCTTCGGTCACCTGCATTTCACCGTTGACCGGCACGGAAAGGTCATCGGCCAGCGCTACGCCATTGAGAAAAGCCGTGGCCGGAGCTACCCCCGTTCCCAGCAGCACCACCTGGCAGTGCACTCGCTCGCCGCTGCCGAGCATGACCGCTTCGACCTGACCATCGCCTTCGATCGCCGTCACCTGGGTCGGGCCATGGAACGTGACGCCCTTGCGCGCGTGCAAGGCACGGATCGCCCGCCCGATACGCTCGCCCAGTTGCTTGGCCAGCGGAACTTCATGCCGTCCAATCACGTGGACCTTGGCACCGTATTCGCTTAACGCCGAGGCTGCTTCCAGGCCGATGAAACTGTCGCCCACGATCACAACCGGTTTGCCCGGTTCCACGGCATCGAGCAGTTGCGCAGCGTCCGCGCGCGAACGCAAGGTGAAGACCCCAGGCAGGTCGCGCCCCGGGATATCCGGGCGCTGCGCCTTGGCGCCCGTAGCGAGCAAACAGGCGTCATAGTCGATGCGTTGGCCGTCGGCCAGCAGGAGCTGGCGTTTCTGGGCATTGAGTGAACGGACCTTGGCGTGCCGACGCTCCAGTTGACCGATGCGCAGATCATCAGGCTCCAGCAGCATCGGCACCTCATCCGGGGCCATTTGGCCTGCGAGCACGAATTTGCTCAGGGCCGTGCGGTCGTAGGCCGGCTGGCGCTCCTGGTCGATCCACACCAGGCGGCCATTGAAGCCATGGCGGAGCAAGGTGACCACAGCGGCGCTGCCTGCCGCACCGGCTCCCAGCACCACGAAACACCGCGCATCGCTGTGCCGGGGCGGGCGCGCCCTGGGCAAAGGGCGGTCGTCCACCCACACCTGGTCATCCTTGACCCAGGCCTTGTAGCGGCGCAGGTCGGTCAGGGCAGGGGGCTCGCACACGGCGCCCTCGTCCACGGCGAACGCGGCCTTGTGCCAGGGGCAGATCAGCAAGCCGCCGCAGACGCGGCCCTCGTCCAGCGGCGCTCCTGCATGAGGACAGTTACCCTGAAAAGCACGAACCTGATCACCCTGACGCACGATGATCAGCTCTTCGTTACCGGCTTCCACGCGCAAAGGGGTGTGTTCATCGAGGTCGGCCAGCCGGGCCACGGCGTATTCGGTCATGGTGAATTCTCCAAAGGGGGCCTCTGGAACGGTTCGACGCCGATTTACCCGAACGGGCTGCGTCGAGCTGACGACTGGAGTGCTGTACAGGGAACAAGATGATCAGCCTTCCTTGCACGGGTCTGGATGACCCAATGCAAGGAAGCGCTGTTGACGCGACCGTCAGTCGGCTATGGCAGGCGCCGGCAGACGAGTACGGGTGGCGCGCAGGGCCACCAGGCTACCCAGCACGATCAACGCCGCCAGGGCGTAGAGGGCAGCGTCGGTCGAGCCGGTCTGGTCCTTGATGAACCCGACCAGGTAAGGGCTGAGAAAGCCCGCCATCTGGCCCACCGAGTTGATCAGGGCCAGGCCTGCCACGGCCGCACCTGCGCTAAGCAACGCCGTGGGCATCGGCCAGAACATGGGTAGGCCAGTGAGGGCGCCCATGGTGGCGATGGACAGGCCAAGGATGGCGATCGCCGGGGTGGCCGCGAAATTCACGGCCATCAGCAGGCCCACGGCGCCCATCAGCATTGGCACTACCAAGTGCCAGCGGCGCTCGTTGCGAAGGTCCGCCGAGCGCCCGCACAGGATCATGAAGACTCCGGCCAGCAAGTAGGGAATGGCGCTCAGCCAGCCAATGAGCAAGGGGTTGTCGAAGCCCATGTTCTTGATGATCGAGGGCAGCCAGAAGTTGATGGCGTACACACCGCTCTGGATGCAGAAGTAGATGAAGCCGAAGGTCCAGATCAGTGGGTTGGCCAGCACGGCCAGGACGCTGTCGCCGGTGGTAGGCGGCTTGCTGTCGGCATCGGCCTGCAGGTCGGCGGCAATCAGCCGGCGCTGCTCATCGCTCAGCCAGGTCGCCTTCTGATAGCCATCGCTGAGCAGGAACACCGCCAGCACGCCGAGCGCAACGGTTGGCAGCCCTTGAATCAGGAACATCCATTGCCAGCCGGCAAGGCCATGTTGCCCGGCGGCGAAGTGTTCGAGGATCCAGCCGGAAAACGGGCTGCCCAACAGACCCGAGACCGGGATCGCGGACATGAACAACGCCATGATGCGGCCACGTCGCGCACCGGGGAACCAGCGCGAAAGGTACAGCACCACACCCGGGAAGAAGCCTGCCTCGGCGGCGCCTGTGAGCAGGCGCAGGGCATAGAACTCGGTGGGGGTCGTCACGAACAGCAAGCAGGTGGACAAGCTGCCCCAGGCAATCATCATCAAGGCGATCCAGCGCCGTGGGCCGAAGCGGTTGAGCGCCAGGTTGCTGGGAAGGCCGCACAGGACATAGCCGATGAAGAAGATGCCGGCGCCGAGGCCGTAGACGGTTTCGCTGAATTTGAGCGCGTCGAGCATCTGCAGCTTGGCGAAGCCGACATTGACGCGGTCGAGGTAGTTGAACAGGTAGCAGATGAAAATGAACGGAATCAGCCGCAGGGTGATGCGCCGGTACAGCGCATTGCGGGTGGTGTCCGTGCCTTGGTCAGGGGCGGGGCTGTGTGCCATGATCGGGTTCTCTGTTGTTATGGTTGTCACCGCGTCGCCTGTTCCGGCGCTCGCTTGAACGAGTCTCGGGGACGGCGGCGTGGCTGTCTTTGTGCTTTTGCACAAGCCATGGGCCTTGCTGCTGTGCCCGAGCCCAACCGCACGCCCTCAAGGACCGTTGAATGTTCGAACTCGACCACGACCTGGCACAGGATATCGTAGACCGTGCCATGGCGATTCTGCCCTGCAACGTCAACGTCATGGACAGCCACGGCCTGATCCTGGGCAGCGGCGAACCAGAGCGCGTCAACACGCGGCACGAAGGCGCCCAGTTGGTGCTTGCCAATGGCCGCATCGTGGAGCTTGACCAGGAAGCGGCACGCTGCCTCAAGGGCGTGCAGCCGGGGGTGAACCTGCCCCTGATGCTCGACGACCGGCTGATGGGCGTGCTGGGCTTGACGGGTGATCCGCAGCAGGTTCGGGTGTATGCCGAGCTGGTGCGCATGACCGCCGAAATGCTGCTGGCCCAGCGTCACCTGCAGGCTGACCAGCAGTGGCGCAAACAGCGCTGCGACGATTTGCTGGCCCTGCTGCTGGGCGGAACCGGCGACGCCTCGCGGCTGCTGGACGAAGCGCGCCAGTTGGGGCTCAAGCCGCAACTACCGCGCATTCCCTGTCTGTTCGAGCTGGCCAGTGGGCCCGACGCCGAGGCGCTGGCAAGCTGGCTGATGAGCCGTTACCCGGACAGTTGGTGCGTCAGCCCAGCGCGCCACTCGCTGCTGTGGTGTCGCCCGGCAGGCGTGGCGCTGGAGGCTGCACGGCTGGTCGAGCGCATAGAGCGGCACGGTTGGGCAGTTGAGCGCTTGGCCATGGGTACTGCCGCGCAGGGCCTTGAGCAGCTGCGCCGCGGCTACCGGCGTGTGCGCGACCTGCTGGCCTATGGGCGTGAGGTGGTGCCCCAGGAACGGCTGCTGAGCTTGCAGCGCTACCGCCTGCCAGCCTTGCTCTGGCGCCATCGCAACGATGAGGCGCTTGACGAACTGCTCGAGCCGTTGCTGCGCATCCAGGCCCGCGACAGCAGCGGGCAATTGCTGGCCACGCTGCGCGCCTGGTGCGCCCACGATGGTCAGAGCCAGGCCTGTGCCGAGGCGCTGGGTATTCACCGCAACAGCCTGCGTTACAGGCTTGAACGTATCGCCGAGCTGGGCGAGGTGGACCCGATGCGCCTGGAAGGCCTGCTTAGTTTGTACCTGGGGCTGCAATTGCTGCCTACCCGATAGCGCGCACTGGCTGGGCAGGGCCGCCGGGCGCTGGCATCTGCCCAAACAATCTGTCGGGCGGTTTGTGCATTTGACCGACGCCGCCTTGCTGGTCAGCTGTCAGCATGCCGCTACCCGGACAGGAGAATCATCATGAAGATCGTCATCGCGCCTGACTCGTTCAAGGACAGCCTCGAGGCGGCCGACGTGGCGCGCGCCATCGCCGCTGGCCTGGCCAAAGCGTTGCCCGACGCCCAGTTGATCGAGTGCCCCATGGCCGACGGTGGCGAAGGCACGATGCAGGCCATTCTCGCCGCCAGCGACGGCGAGCTGCGCCGGCTTACCGTGCGCGGCCCGTTGGGCACGGCTGTTGAGGCAGGCTGGGGCTGGCTGCCCCAGAGCCGCACCGCAATCATCGAAATGGCCCAGGCCAGTGGCCTGCAACAGGTGCCCACCGGGCAGCGCGACGCTTGCCGCAGTTGCACCTGGGGCACCGGCGAGCTGGTTGCCGCGGCGCTCGACGCTGGCGCGCAGCGCGTGGTGCTGGCGATCGGCGGCAGTGCCACCAACGATGCTGGCAGTGGCATGCTGCGCGCCTTGGGCCTGCGTTTGCTGGATGCAGACGATCAACCACTGGCCGAGGGTGGCCTGGCCCTGGGTGACCTGGCGCGGCTCGATGCCAGCCAGCTGGACCCGCGTCTGGCGCACGTGCAGTTCGAAGTGGCGGCCGATGTCGACAACCCGTTGTGCGGCCCACAAGGCGCATCGGCCATATTCGGGCCGCAGAAGGGTGCCAGCGCGCAGCAGGTTCAGGCCTTGGACCAGGCGCTCGGTCACTTCGCCGACCACTGCGCCCGCTTGCTGGGCCAGGATGTGCGCGATTACCCAGGTTGCGGCGCCGCCGGAGGCATGGGCTTTGCGGCCAAGGCCTTCATGGGTGCCCAGTTCCGAGCCGGTGTGGAAGTGGTGGCCGAACTGGCGGGCCTGCAAGCTCATGTCAGGGACGCAGACCTGGTGGTGACCGGGGAAGGCCGCTTCGATGCCCAGACCCTGCGCGGCAAGACGCCGATGGGGGTGGCCCGGGTCGCCAAGCGTCATGGCGTGCCGGTGATCGTGCTGGCGGGCATGCTCGGCGAGGGCTACCAGCAGCTGTATGCTCATGGCGTAGATGCCGCCTTTGCGCTAGTGGATGGGCCCATGACCTTGGACCAGGCGTGCCGCGACACCGCCCGCTTGCTTCAAGCCCGCGCCTGCGACATCGGTCGGCTGTGGGCCTGCCTCAAGCGCGTCTGAGCCAATAAAGGGCGCAGCTCAGGGTGCCAGCACCGGCAGGGGTGTGCTGGGCAACAGGGCCAGGTCACCGAAGCGTTGCGTCGAATCGATGTAACGCAGCGCGGACTTGGCATCCTTCCAGCCCACGTAGCTCATGAGCGACTTGAGCTCCCAGCCATTGGCGCTGGCCCAGGTGGCAAAGCCGCGACGCAGTGAATGACCGGTATACAGCGCTGCTGGCACTTGGGCGCGGGTCAACATGCGCCGCAGCAGGCCCACCAGGCTGTTGCTGTTGAGCGGTTGGTCACCGAGGTTGCCCCAGCGGTCGAGCTTGCGGAACACGGGGCCGTGGGCGATGCCGGCTACCTGCACCCATTGCAGGTAGGCCGTTACCGGGCACAGTGCCTTGAGGGCAGGGGTGCGATGCTGTACGCCCAGTGCCTCGCGGTCGCCTTTACTGCGCGGCACGAACAGCGTGATACCCACGCCCGCTTCGGCCTGGATGTGTTCGACCCGCAAGCGTGCCAGTTCATCGCCGCGAAAGCCACGCCAGAACCCTATCAGCAGCAATGCCGTGTCGCGCCGGGCGCGGCGCAGGCCGGCCACATCGTGGCTTGCCTGTGCTTGGCGGGCCTCTTGCTCGAAGCAGGTCACGGCCGTTTGCAAATGTTGCAGCAACAAGGGTGCTGCCTGCCTGGGCGGGGTGGGATGAAGCGTGCGGATGCCCCGCAGTACCTGGCGCACCACCGGCGCTTTGGTGGGGTCGGGGAAACCTTGGCTGATGTGCCACTGGCTGAGGGCCGCCAGGCGCTGGCGCAGGGTGCTGACCGCATGCTGCTGGGCGTGGTCGGCCAGGTATCGGGCGATGCTTTCGGCGGTGGCCGGTAGAAAACCGCCCCATTGGGTTTCGAAATGATCCACTGCCGCCTGGTAGCTGCGGCGGGTGTTGTCACGCGTGGCGGCGCGCAGGTAGCGCTCGATATCGGTCATGGTGCGGGCGTCGGCGGGTGGGTGCAGTGGTACCACCTTAACCCCTGAGGCCTGTTGGCACCAAGGGTTAGCCAGGGGCTTGCATTCAGTGCCTGGCTTCAGTGCAACGCGGCGAGGGGCTGCGCCTCACCTCTGAAGGGCGCGTAGTCACGCAGTTGCGCGGCGGACAGGGGCCGACTGAAATGATAGCCTTGGGCAACATCGCACCCCGCCAGGCGCAAGCACACGACCTGCTCGCGGGTCTCCACGCCCTCGGCCACCACCACCAGCCCCAGGCGCTTGGCCAGGATGATGGTGGAGGCCACGATGGGGCTGTCGTCCGGACTGTTGGAGAGCGAGGCGATCAGGGATCGATCAATCTTCAGCTTGCTCAGGGGCAGTGCATGCAGATGGGCAAAGCCTGCATAGCCCCGGCCGAAGTCGTCCAGGCTGATCCCGATGCCTGCCTGGCGCAGGCGATGCAAATGCTCGATTGCCGGGCCCTCTGGGTCGAGGATGGTGGTTTCGGTGATCTCCAGTTCCAGGTGCTCGGGCGCAATGCCGTGGTCGCTCAGGTGACTGAGCAGACGCGCGGCGAAGTCAGGCTGAAGCAGCTGCAGGGCAGATACGTTGACGGCCAGACGGACCAGTCGACCTTCCATCTGCCAGGCCGACAAGGCCTCGCAGGCAAGGCGCAGCACTTCCCAGCCCAGCTCGACGATAAAGCCGCTGCGTTCGGCCAGGGCGATGAAACGGTCGGGGTAGAGCAGGCCGAACTCCGGATGCTGCCAACGCACAAGCGCTTCATAGCCTGCGACCTGGTGGTCATCGAGATCGATCTGCGCTTGGTAATGCAGGACGAATTGCCTGCCTGCCAGTGCCGTGCCAAAAGCTTGCTCCAGGGTAAATGCCTGGATGTCGGCCACGTTCAGGGAGGGGTCGAAGTAGCGGTACTGCGCGCGGCCTGCCTGTTTGGCCGAATACATGGCCGCGTCGGCGCTGCGCACCAGGCTGTCGATGTCCTGGCCATCGCGCGGGCAGATACTGACCCCGATACTGGGACTGGTATTGACCTCCTGGCCATCCAGGGCATAGGTGGCCGACAGCCTGCGCACGAGTTCGCGTACCCAGGCATCGATCTGCTCCTCGCTGCGCTCGCCTGCGAGCAGCACGACAAACTCATCGCCACCAAAGCGCGAGGCTTCATCGCCGGGTTCGAGCAAGCGCCGGATGCGGCCGGCCACGGCCTGCAACAGCAGGTCACCGACCTTGTGGCCTAGCGAATCGTTGATGGACTTGAAGCGGTCCATGTCGATGAAAAGGATGGCCATCAGTTGCCGCCTGCCACGCTGATGGATCAGCGCAGCACCTGCCACTTCGACGAATTGACGGCGGTTGTGCAGGCCGCTGAGATGATCGGTGGCGGCGGCATGGCTGCTGCGCCGGTGTGCATCTTCCAGGCGCCCGATCAGTTGCTGGTTGATGTGCTGGGCTTGCTCCAGCGCCGTGAAGGCGTCCTGACGCTTGCGCAGCAGGCGCAGGGTCCAGGCCAGGCTGGCCAGGATCATCAGTGTCATGCCAAGGATCAGCCAGAACTGCCGGGCATAGGCCGCGTCGACGGCCCCGGTGATCTCGTTCTCGCGCTGGCCAATGATGAGGGTAAAGCCATGCTCGGGCCGGCGCTTGAATACGCTCTGGTAAGCGTCACCTTCCAGGTACTGGGTCAGCACGCCCGCAGGGGGGCCGTCAGTTGGCAGTGGCGGCTGCAAGGCAGCAGTGATCGGCACCAAGCCGCGATTGCCGATGCGCAGGCTTTCCGTGCCGTCGGCCTGCCACACACTCACGCGGGTCGAGTCGCCCAACTCCACCTCTTGCAGCAATTGCGTCAAGGGCTGGGCGGCGAGGTGCACTGCAACCAACGTGCTGCATGCTTTGGACTGCTCAGGTGAGGGCATGAGGAACGGGGAGGCGGTCGCACACGCTGCGCCGTCGGTAGCTGCTTGGGCACGGTCGAGCAATTGGCTGACGCTCTCGGCAAGCAGGTTGGCCAGCCGCTGATGTTCGCTGCCACGGTTGATCAGGGCGTCCTGCCGAGCAGTGGATTTTTGCGCAACATGCACCCCCCACAGAAAGGCCAACGAGGCAGCGCACAGCAGCAGGATCAGCAGCCTGAGCAGGCTCGCCGACGAGAGTGAACGTCGTGTCAATTGCAGTGTTTCCCGGCCTTGGGTGAGGCCCGGACACTACGACAGCAACATGACAGGGCCATGACTAATGGCAAATAGCCTGTAGCGATGCCTGCACGAAAGATGACAGCCGCGGGTCAAGTCGGGTATACCTTGCCGCTACCAAGGGGAGCCCGATAACGGGCTGAGAAACCGCTGAGCCTGGTGCAGCGCGGTGACCCTTCGAACCTGATCCGGATAATGCCGGCGAAGGGATGGGGTGCAATTCCACCTGCCTTTCTGCCGGTCTCAAGGCGAGACCCCATTCATGACGATTGTCCAGGTCTCGCTGCCACCTCCACCAAGGACAGCGCCATGACCGAAGGTTTCACCCAGACCCTGCGCCGCCAGAGCGAGGCGACATGGGCCGCCGCCACGGGCCATCGTTTCGTGACTCAACTGTGTGACGGCAGCCTGCCTGACCCGATCATGATCGACTACTTGGTCCAGGATCATCGCTTTCTGGACAGCTTCCTGATGCTGCTGGGCGCCGCCATTGCCAGTGCCGACACCTTCGAGGCGCGCCTGCGCCTGGGGCGATTTGCGGGCATGATCAGCAGCGAGGAGAACACCTACTTCCTGCGGGCGTTCCAGGCGCTGGGTGTCAGCCCGGCGCAGCGTGAAGCGCCGATGGACACGGTGCCCACGGCGGCCTTCAAGGCCATCATGCGCGAAGCGGCCGCCACCCGCTCGTATGCCGCAGCGCTGGCAGTGCTGAACGTCGCCGAAGGCCTTTACCTGGACTGGGCGCTGCGCGCGCCCAAGCCCCTGCCGCCGCGCTTCATCCACGCCGAATGGATTACCCTGCACGACAATGCGGATTTCCAGGCTTTCGTGGCGTTCCTGCACGCCGAACTGGATCGCGTCGGCCCTCAGCAGGCCGCCGTGGCGCAAGACTTTCACCAGCGCACCGTGGCGTTGGAGCTGGCCTTCTTCGACGCCATCTACCCGGAGGCTCAATGAACATGGACATTTTCGATCGGCTCAAGCAGGCCGCTGCACCGCAGTGGCACAGTTACGTGGACCATGTATTCGTGCAGCAGATGGGCGATGGTACGTTGAGTGAAGCCGCATTTCGGGCCTATCTGGTGCAGGACTATCTCTTCCTCATTCAGTTTGCCCGCGCCTGGGCGCTGGCGGCTTACAAAAGCAGGCGGCCTGCCGATATCCGTGCCGCTCAGGCGGGGCTCGCAGCGATTCTCGACGAAACCGACCTGCACGTGCGTTTGTGCGCACGCTGGGGCCTGAGCCAGGCTGACATCGAGGCCGCCCCCGAGCATCCGGCCACCGTGGCCTACACGCGGTATGTACTGGACTGCGGCGCTGCTGGCGACTTGCTGGAGCTGCACGTGGCGCTGGCGCCCTGTGTAATCGGCTACGCCGAGATCGGGCAGTCCCTGGCCGCACGTATCGGCAACCTGGCCGAGCACCCCTATCGCGAGTGGATCGGCGAATACGCCGGTGCCGGCTACCAGGCCGTCGCAGCAGCTGCACGCACCCATCTGGATTCATTGGCGGCCCGCAGCATGACGGATCAGCGGTTTGCCGAACTGGCCGCGATCTTTGCCCAAGCTTCGCGGCTCGAGGCCGATTTCTGGCAGATGGGTCTGGACATGGCGTGACGGGGCAGCCCCATGCCTGGATCGCCACTGGCTCCGTGCGCCATTGGCTGGCAAGCTGTGGTGCACAAGGGCTGGGCGCGGATGAACGCCGCGACTGGCCCGTAGCGCTCGAATACGATCCAGGACGAGGAAGGACAGCATGAACATCATCAATGCACGGCTGCGTGGCAAGCCTGGCCTGTTTCGCATCGAGCTGGCGGGCCAGCGTATTGGCGCGATCACCGCGCAGGACGCGGGCGTGCTGCCCGTGGCCGGCGCTGACCTGGATGCCGGCCAGAACCTGGTGGTACCACCCTTCGTCGAGCCCCACATCCACCTCGACGCGACCCTGACGGCCGGGCAGCCTGAGTGGAACATGAGTGGCACGTTGTTCGAGGGGATCGAGCGCTGGGCCCAGCGCAAGCAGAGCACCACCCATGAAGACATCAAGACCCGGGCCAAGACCACCCTAAACATGCTGGTCGATCATGGAATCCAGCATGTGCGCACGCATGTGGACGTTACCGAGCCCGGCCTGGTGGCACTCAAGGCCATGGTCGAGGTGCGCGATGAAGTGCGTGATCACGTGGACCTTCAGATCGTTGCCTTTCCTCAGGAGGGTATTGAATCCTACCCTGATGGCCGCGCATTGATGACCGAGGCGGTGGCCATCGGCGCCGATGTGGTTGGCGGCATTCCCCATTTCGAGAACACCCGTGAGCAGGGTGTGTCGTCGATCCAGTTCCTGATGGATTTGGCAGAACGCACCGGCTGCCTGGTGGACGTGCACTGCGACGAGACCGACGACCCGCAGTCGCGATTCCTGGAGGTACTGGCCGAACATGCTCGGGTCCGGCAGATGGGGGCGAGGGTGACTGCCAGCCACACCGTGGCCATGGGTTCGTACGACAATGCCTACTGCTCGAAGCTGTTTCGGCTGCTGAGGCTGTCAGGCATCAACTTCGTGTCATGCCCCACGGAGAGTATTCATCTGCAGGGGCGCTTTGACACCTATCCGAAGCGTCGCGGGGTCACCCGCGTAGCCGAACTCGACCGCGCGGGCATGAACGTGTGCTTCGGCCAGGACTCGATCGTCGATCCGTGGTACCCCTTGGGTAACGGCAATATCCTGCGGGTACTGGAGGCGGGCCTGCACATTTGTCACATGTTGGGCTATCAGGACCTGCAGCGCTGCCTGGACCTGATCACCGACAACAGTGCGCGCGCCTTGAACCTGGGTGAGGGCTATGGCATCGAGACCGGTCGCCCTGCGAACCTGCTGCTGCTCTCGGCTCCGGACGACTACGAGATGGTGCGCAGCCAAGGCCACGCGCTGGTGTCGGTGCGCAATGGAAAGGTACTGATGCGGCGCCGGCCTGCGCAGGTACAGCGCGAATTTTGAACCCGGCGCTTTCAGGCGCCGATGGCCGCCAGCACACAATCGGCGATCTGCGCATCCTGGATGGCGACGCCGGTCAGGTCGGCCAACGTGATCTGGTCATCAGACTCCCGGCCATGGGCTCGGCTTGCCAGCAGCGTTCCAAGTTCGACCAGTTGGCTAGCTGTGATCAGGCCTTTTGCGATCGCATGGGACACTTCGCCGTACTGGGTGCACTGAGTGACGGAGTCGACGACCACGCGGTCGGCCCTGGCGACCAGCGCAGGGTCCAGCTCTTGCTTGCCAGGCCCGTCCGCACCCACAGCGGTAATGTGAGTGCCTGGTTGTATCCAGTGCGCCTGCAACAGCGGCTGGCGCGAAGGGGTGGTACAAACGATGAGATTGGCAAGGCCGGCCAGTTCTGCGGCATCCAGTGTACTGCGCACGGTAAAGCCAAGTCCTCGCGCCATCGCGATGTAAGCGCCTAGTGCCTCGGCGTGACGCCCCCAGACGATCACCTGGCGGCAGTCGGTGACGCTGCGCAACTGCGCCAATTGCATCCTGGCCTGCATGCCTGTGCCCAGTATGCCGATGGCCTTGACCTGAGACGGCGCGAGCAGCCGTGCCGCGATCCGCCCCGCCAGTGCTGTGCGCATCGCCGTGAGCCAGCCTTGGTCCTGGAGCAGGGCCAGCGGCTGGCCGGTGTGGGCCGAAAAGACCATCATCAGCCCGTCGTTGCTCGGCAAGCCGTTGGACGGGTTGTCGTAAAAGCCGGTGGACACTTTGACAGTGAACGTGGGGCTGCCGGCTTTGTAGGCTGACTTGATGCAGCAATCCCCGTTGGTTTCGGCGAAGGTGAATGCTTGCACGGGCGGTACCTGGACGTTGCCAGCGGAATAGGCGATAAAACCCTCTTCGATGGCCCTCAGTGCTCGCTCGGTGTCCAGGCTCGCCAGGATCTGGGGCTTGGCGATCAGCTTCATTTCACGGCCTCGAGGAAGGTATCCAAGGCGATGTTACGCCCACACAGCACCACGGCCACACGCTTGCCCTGGTATCGGTGCGCGCATTTTTTCATGGCGGCCACGGCGACAGCTGCCGCGCCTTCGATGATCCAGCGCTCGCTACTGGCGATGTCGCGCATGGCGGCGCGTATTTGCGCTTCGCTGACCAATACGGTGTCGGTGAGCAAGGCCTTGCACAGGGGCAGGGTGATGGCGCCGGGCTCGACACCGCCCGCCGTGCCGTCGGACAGCGTGGCGCTGGCAGGGACCTCGACGATCTTGCCGGCCTTGAGTGACTGCTCGAGGACAGGATCATTCTCGGGCCAGCAGCCGATGATATCGACACCCGGTGCCAGGGTACGCAGGGCAGCGCCGATGCCGGCGATCATGCCGCCACCCCCCACCGCGACGAACACGGCGTCCAGGTCCGGCGCCTGCTCGAACAGCTCCATACCGATGGTGCCCTGGCCGGCGATCACCTGCAGATCGTTATAGGGCGATACGAAAGGCACACCCTTGGCCTGGGCTTGCCTGGCCGCTTCCAGTTCCGCGCTCAAGGGGTCGGTCGGCAGGCAGATCACTTCAGCGCCGAGGTTGCGCATGGCTTCGACTTTATAGGTGGACGCCGTCGTGGTGGTGTAGAGGGTCACCGGAACCCCGGCGGTCTTGCCGGCCAGGGCCAGCGCCTGGCCGTGGTTGCCGGACGAGGCGGCGATGACGCCGTGTTCACGTGCACTTTCTGGCAAAAGCCTGACTTTATTGCTGGCCCCGCGAAACTTGAAGGAACCTGTGGGTTGCAGGTGTTCGCACTTGAGCCATACGTCCACGCCGGTCGTTGCCGATAGAGGCTGGCTGCGCGTCAGCGGGGTTGCGCTCACGGCTGGCCGCAATGCGGCATGAGCATGCTTGATTGCCTCGAACAGAGCATCGAGGTCAGTTTCGCAAACGGTTGGCGTTGCAGGGTTGGACATGAGTATCAGGCTCCGTATGGAATTTCCGTCTACGGTAGACCTGTTGTCTATAGTCTTGCAAACACTTCTTTTAGCGCGGAGCAGGCCTCGGCATCAAATTCGTCATGCCTTGAGCGCCTTCAGGTATTTGTAAACCGTCGCACGTCCCATGTTCAGCACATTGGCCACATAGTCCACGCCAGTTCGGCCTTCGAATGCGCCTTCGGCGTGCAAAGCCTGAACAAGACTGCGCTTGTCCTTCATCTGCAGTGTCTGCAGAGACAACGTGCGCGCCTTGAGCCAGGCATGCATGAAGGTATTGATGCGCTCCTGCCAGTCATCACGAAACAGCGCCTGGGGCTGCTCGACCAAGCGCCCCATCTGAAAGAACGCTTCCAACGCTTGGCGGGCGTTTTCAAGCACCGACAGGTTTAGGTTGATGCACAGCAAGTGCCGCGCGTCACCTTGCTCATCACGCAAGACCGTACTGATGGAGCGAACCTTCTGACCGTTCCAGTTCAACTTTTCATAAGGGCCCAGCTTGGCACCGCCGAGCAGGTCGCCCAGATCCTCGGCGATCGCCGAGTCATCACCCAAGCTTCGCTTGGAGATGTTGTTGGCGATATGCACCACCGTCTGGGTCTGCAGGTCATGGACGACGACTTCAGCGTGTGGATATAGCAGCAGGGCGATGCTTTCGGCGATGGCCTGGTAGTTCTCGAGCGACATGCGGGACCACTGTGCATTTTTAGGAAGCGCTTATGGTGGCCCTGGGAGCTTGCTTGCACAAGGCGCCGTATGGCACGCGAGCCCACGGTGTACGCCAACCTGCGCTGATTACGCTCAAGATGGGTTGAAAATCGGTATCACATTCGATAAGCCGTGATTATTCCCTGTTAGCTAGGTCTTGTGTTTGAGGCTAATAACTAACAAAATCAGTATGTAATTACATAGTACATACAACATTACAAAATCGTAGGAGCGCGCATGGCACGTGGCGGGATCAACAAGGTGGTTGTGCAACAGGCCAGGCAGGCACTGATCGCAAGGGGGGAGAACCCCAGTATCGATGCCATCCGCATCGAGCTAGGCAACACGGGCTCGAAAACCACCATTCACCGCTACCTCAAGGAGCTCAACGGTCAGCAACCAATGCCCTCCGAGGGCGGCGCGCCAATCAGCGAGGTGCTAAGCCGCCTGGTAGGGCAGTTGGCGACGCAGCTGCAAGATGAAGCGGACTTGGTGATCGAGCGCGCTGAAAGCGTGTTCACCGAGCAGCGTGAAGCGCTCGAAGTGGCCTTGGCGACAGCCCAGCAAGCGCTTGCAGCGGGGGAACAACAGCACGAAATCGATGCAGCCGCCTTGCGCGAGGAATCGGAGAAACTCAGCAGCACCCTCAGTACGTTGCAGGCTGAGCAGCTGCGCAGCGCCAGCCTCAACCAGTCCTTGGGGGAACTGCAGGTGCGCCTTGCAGATAAGGATGAGCAGGTCAAATCCCTGGAAGACAAGCACCGGCACGCCCGCGATGCGCTTGAGCACTACCGCACGGCAAGCCGCGAGCAGCGCGAGCACGAGCAGCGTCGTCACGAGGCTCAACTGCAGCAGATGCAGGTCGAGGTACGGCAGTTACAGCAGGCCATGATCGTCAAGCAAGACGAGCTCACTCGCTTGCACCGTGATAACGAGCGCCTGCTGGGCGAGAACCGCCAGGCGAGCAACGAACGGCGGGCTCAGGAGCAGCTGCTTGAGCAGCGCGACGCCCAGATCCAAGGCTTGCGCACGATGCTGGCGCAGGCCCAGGGGGGTAGCGACGAGCTGCGCCGCCAACTGGATGTGCAGGCCAGAGTGCTGGAGGACAGTAGGGCGTCGTGTCGGGACCAGGCGCTCAAGCTTGAAGCGCTGGAGCGGGCGTTGGCCGAGAACCAAGCGTCGCTGCGCCTGTGTCAAGACCAGCTACGGGATGGCGAAGATAAATAAAACTTTCTGGCGCACCGGCTTTCTTCCCTAGACAGCCATTTGGAGAAGACCGCATGAGCGAACAAGGCACAACCCACGGCACGCAGCACGGGCCTCACTCGACTGACGATGCCGATAAACCGGATGATCTTGGCTTTGACCCTGACTCTCCTGACCTCGATGATCCTCAGGTGGACCCGCAAGGCCCCGCTAAACCGCCACGGGATGTAGAGAAGAACACCTGAAAGACACGTACCAAACAAAAGGCCCTGGTCGCTAAGATCAGGGCCTTTTACATGATGCGTCCATATCAGGGCGGGCTTTGCCGGTGGTGACCAGTGAACGTCAGGCTTGCGCCTGTTTGTCCATTTCAGCCTGCTTGGCCGCCTCGACACCCTTGGCCGAGAGCTTGATCGGGTAGTTGAGCGTCACCTCATGATCAGCATCGACACTTACGCTACCATCGTGGATCAGGCCATCGTCCTGCAGCGATTTCAGCATGCCGGCCACGGCTTTTTCACCGCGGTAGTTGTCCAGCAGCTCCTTGCCCAGGCCATGAGGGTGAGCATGGTTGAGTCGAGTCAGAATTTCGCTTTTCAGTGCGTCGTTACTCATGCTTGCCTCACTTGCCGTGATGGGTTTGCAGTGCCTTGGCTTCTTCCAGGTGCTTTTCAAGGGTAGGCAAGGTCTTGGCAGCGAATGCCTTGAGCTCAGCCTTGTCCGAAGAAGCGGCTTCCTTCTTGAACAGTTCGACGGTTTTCTCGTGAGCATCGACTTGATTGTTCACGTAGGACTTGTCGAAGGACTCGTCACGCCATTCCAGAATCACTTTCTTCACTTTGTCGGTAATGGCCGCGTCATCGGGTACCGAGATGTCCAGCTTTTTCGCGATGTCTGCCAGCTCCTGGTTGGCCTGGGTATGGTCGGTCACCATATGCTGGGCAAAGGTCTTGATCTCAGTGTTCTGGCTCTTTTCCAGGGCAAGCTTACCGGTCACGATCTCTGCGATGCCGGCTTCGGTAGCCGCGTCTACGAAGTCGTCCGAGCTAGCAGCAAAGGCGTGAACCGAAGCCATGCCCAGCACCATGGAAAGGCCGACGCGCTTGATGAAGAGATTGCTCATGTTTCACTCCTTAAACGATGGCGCGACATCAGTGTCGCGTACTGTTGAGGGCGCGCGCAGGCCAAAGGTTTCATCTTTTTTGCATCATCAGGGTGTGGCAGTGGTCAACTGCGTTGACGAAGAACGTGCAGGGGATGTGCATGCGAAGCGCCAGGCAGACCGACGAAGAAACAGCCCTTGCGCTGGCGGGCCAGGGGCGAGCGGTGGCCCTGTTTCGCCTGGTGCTGGCGTTCATGTTGGTGGTCATGACGACGTTCGCAGCCGTAGAGGGCTGGCGAATCTGGCGTGATTACCGGGACGCGTTCCACAATGCCGCGAACATGGTGACCAATCTGGCCCAGGCCACCGCACAGCATGCCGAGGACGCCATTCGCCAGGTCGATTCAATCAGCGCGGCGCTGGTGGAGCGGGTGGAGGGCGATGGGTTCGAGCACTTGGATCGCAAGCGCCTGCATGGGCTGCTCAGCCAGCAAGTACGCATCATTCCGCAACTTCACGGCCTGTTCATCTACGACAGCCACGGTCGCTGGCTCGTCACGGACCGGTCGGCAATGCCACCAGCTGCTAACAATGGCGACCGTGATTACTTCATCTATCACCGCGACCATCCTGACAGCGCCATTCGTATCGGTGCAGTGGTGCGCAGCCGCTCGACGGGTGACCTGATCGTACCTATTTCAAGGCGTCTGAATTTTCCGGATGGACGTTTTGCGGGGGTACTGCTGGGCACCATCAAGGTCGACTGGTTCGTGCGTTACTACGGAGAATTCAAGATCGACGAGCGTGGTGCGCTGGTGTTGGCCAAGCGCGACGGTACGATTTTGGTGCGGCGTCCATTCGTCGAGCCGCTGCTTGAACGCAACCTGGCCAACAGCGACATTTTCAAACACCACCTGCCATACGCTCCCCAGGGATTGGTCGAAGCGGTAGCCGTTGTCGACGGCACGCCGCGCCTGTATGCCTACCGAGCCTTGGCCAGCTACCCACTGGTGGTCGAAGCAGGCCTTTCTCGCGAGTCGATCATCGCCCCCTGGCGCCAGGACGCGATCAAATCGCTGCTCGTGTTACTGGTGCTGGTCATGGTCCTTGCGTTGTTCGGTTGGGTGGTCCTTCGCCAAGTGCGCGAACGCATCGTGATCGAGCGCGCCCTGCACCAGGCACACCAGACGCTCAAGACCCTCGCCTTGACCGACAGCCTGACAGGGTTGGGCAATCGTCGCAGGTTGGACGCGGTGTTCGAGGCCGAGCTGCGCCGTGCCCGACGACAGGCGTACCCTGTGTGCGTGGTGATGCTCGACCTGGATCACTTCAAGGCCTACAACGACCGTTACGGACATGGGGCAGGCGATCAGTGCCTGCAGCGCGTTGGCGAACTGCTGCGCCAGGCTGCCCAGCGTCCGGCAGACCTGGCGGTACGCTACGGGGGCGAGGAATTTACCTTGCTGTTGCCCGACACGGATGTACGGGGAGCGAAGGTGTTTGTCGAGTCGCTGCAGCAAGCCCTGCGCAAGGAGATGATGGTGCATGCGGGCAGCCCACTTGGGATTGTTTCATTCAGTGCGGGTATTGCGGTGGCGGAACCCGCGCGCAGTGAACAGAGTGCGCAGCAGCTATTGGAAGCGGCAGATGCGGCCCTGTATGAAGCCAAGCGCCAGGGCCGGGACCGCTACGCGGTTGCTGATCCTGAAGTACGGCATGGGGATGCGGGCAGCCCGGCCTAGCCCCGGCAGGCACTGGCCTCACGCCTGAAGTTGCCAACGCACCGAACTGACGCCTTTCTCCAAGCTGACCCGGCTGACCAGCCGCTCCAACTGGGCTGGCGCCTGTGAGGTACCCAGTAGCTGGGCGCGCACCTCCAGCCGGGCCGGGTCTGCCAAGTCCTCGCTATGCAAGGACTGCAGGCGCAGTTGAGTCTCGCCGGAGCTGTGCAGCATCAAGCTGCGGACCTGAATTTCATCCTGGGCTCGACAGACGATACGCACCTCGAACTGCTGCTCCACCTCCGTGGCAGGCACCACCTCCTGGCGGTCGAGGCGCTGGGCAATATCGCGCAGCAAGATGTTGGCGCACAGCACGACCACTGCACCCAAGGTTGCTTCGAGTAGCAGCCCCAAGCTGCACAACACGCCAATGGCCGCGGTGCACCATAGCGTTGCGGCGGTGTTCAGCCCACGCACGTTGAAGCCGTCACGCATGATGACGCCGCCGCCCAGAAAACCGATGCCCGACACCACATAGGCCGCCACCCGGGAGGCATCGGTAGGTGCCATGCCCGGAACCGCCTGGGTCATCAGCACGAACAGGCAGGCACCCGTGCTGACCAGGCCATTGGTGCGCAGGCCAGTCAAGCGCTGACGCAGTTGACGCTCGGCGCCGATCAAGGCCCCTAGCAGCAGAGCGGTGCTGACACGCAGCAAGAATACGTTCCAATCCATAACAAACCTCTTCCGCGGGCACAGGCCCGCTTCAACGCCATCACTCAGGAGGGCGCGGTGGTAACAACCAGAGATGCGAAAGGACCACGGGAAAGGAGGGGGCGATGCTGTACATCGGCTACCTTGGCAACTCGGCCAGGCAGCATGGGAGACTGACTGGCTAGCGCGCTGCGTGGGCCTGTCGCAAGCGACTGGGGCTAGTGTCCAATGCAGGGCTCCTGTTGATGAATGCAAAAGTGCGGCGCGGACGATAAGCCCGACCCTTGATCAGGTCAAGGGTAAAAACATGACAATGGCTTCATCCGGAAAAGACTGACAAGCCGGCGGGTACGATGGAAAAATCCACGTTCAATGGTTAACCTTTTGCTTTTTACGGACCGTCACGGGCTGATTCATGCTGTTCAATATCCTCGTCCTGCTGGGCACACTGGTGGCCATGGAGGGTGTCGGCACCTTGGCGCACAAGTACATCATGCATGGCTGGGGCTGGTGGCTACATCGCTCGCACCACGAACCCCACCTGGGCGTGCTTGAAACCAACGACGTTTACCTGCTGGCACTGGCGGTCATTTCGCTGGCACTGGTGGCGGTTGGCAAGGCCGGGCACGCGCCATTGCAATGGGTCGGAGGCGGGGTGGCGGCTTACGGCGCGCTGTACGTGATTGCGCATGATGGCTTTTTTCACCGTCATTGGCCGCGCAAGATGCGCCCGGTGGGGCGCTACCTGACGCGCTTACACCGCGCCCATCGGTTGCACCATGCCGTCAAAGGGCGCGAGGGTGGTGTGTCGTTCGGTTTTTTCTACGCACCTCCGCTAAAGCGCCTGGTGCGCGAGCTGCGGCGCAACAGGGACGCCGGTCACTGAGATCTCACGCGCACAGGCGCTTTAGCTGAGCGAGTTCCCCCGCGATCCTACCGGTTCGGGCATACATTGCACTGTCTGGGTCTGCGCAGTAGCATGCGCGCTTTTCAGCCCAGGACTCGCTCTTCATGTCGTATCAGCAAGGTCTGCTTGCCACGCCCGTGCCGGTGCACGCGCGTCACCTGTTCTTTTCCATCGAGTCAACCGAGGCCGTGCCTGCGGCGTTAGACGCCTTGCTGGGCCATGTCGACGGCCTGCGCGTGACACTGGGTGTGGGCGCGCCGTTGGCAAAAGCGCTGAACGCTCACGTCGAAGGCCTGACCCCGTTCCCGCTGCTGGACGCCGCGGTCGAGAACCCCAGTACCCAGCACGCGCTGTGGCTATGGTTGCGGGGTGACGAACGCGGGGACCTGTATCTGCAGGCCCAGGCGCTGGAGCGCCTTCTAAGCCCGGCGTTCGCGCTGGTTGATCACGTTGATGGTTTCCTTCACCAAGGCGGCCGGGATCTGACCGGCTACGAAGACGGCACGGAAAACCCCAGTGGCGATGACGCCATCGAGGCCGCCATCCTGGGTGAAGGTGCGCCAGGGTTGCAGGGGTCGAGCTTCGCCGCATTTCAGCTGTGGAAGCACGACATGCAGTATTTCAAATCGCTGCCTCAGCAGGTGCAGGACAACATCATCGGCCGTCGCCTGAGCGACAACGAAGAGCTGGATGATGCGCCCGAGTCAGCGCATGTGAAGCGTACTGCCCAGGAAAGCTACGCGCCCGAAGCTTTCATGGTGCGTCGCTCGGTTTCCTGGGCTGACACCCGCGGTGCGGGACTGGCATTTGTGGCCTTGGGTACGTCTTTCACCTCGTTCGAGGTCCAGTTGCGCCGCATGAGTGGGATGGAAGACGGTGTGATCGATGCTCTGTATCAGTTCACCCGCCCGCTAACCGGAGGCTATTACTGGTGCCCGCCGATGACGCACGATGTTGTGGATCTGCGCCTGCTGTTGCAGGCTGAGCGTTAAACATCCAGATACACAAGATGATCGCAAGGCGTCTATGAAGAACTAGCATTGGATATTTCCGCTGTGTTACCGGAGAGTTCCTATGTATGGACGTCGGGAAGTCCTACGTGCAGGCGCTGCGATCGGTCTGCTGGCCGCCAGTCCCTGGCTGAGCGCAGCTGCACCGGCGAGCATGCTGTCGCGCCCCATCCCGTCAACGGATGAGCGACTGCCGGTGATCGGCGCTGGCACGTCAGGCAGCTTCGAAGTCGCGGCAGGCTCAGCGGACTATCGGCAGCTGTATCAAGTGCTTGAAGCCTTCTTCGCAGGTGGCGGGCGGGTCATCGACACCTCTCCCAATTATGGCGGAGCAGACAGTATCCTGGGGCAGTTGCTCGACGAAGGCGGATGGCACCGCCAGTGCTTCATTGCCACCAAGATCGCCGCCAACAGCCGCGCAGATGCCCAGGCCCAATGGGCCGGCACGCTGCGCAGCCTGCGCACGGACAGCGTGGACCTGCTACAGGTGCACAACTTGCGTGACTGGCAGCAGCAGTTACCTTATGCACGTGAACTCAAGCAACAGGGCAAGACGCGGTATGTGGGCATTACCCACTATCTGAACGCTGGGCACGATGAAGTGGCCGCAATCGTGCGCAGCCAGGCCCTGGACTTCATCCAGATCAACTACGCGGTCAATGCCCCCGGCGCTGCGCGTGAGCTTCTTCCCCTGTGCCGTGACAAGGGTGTGGCGGTGCTGATCAACCGCGCCTTCGATGACGGTCGTCTGTTCGCCACGGTCAAGGACCGCGCGCTTCCAGAATGGGCACAGGAGCAGGGCATCGGTAGCTGGGCACAGCTGTTCCTGAAGTTCGCCCTCAGCCACCCGGCGGTCACCGCCGTCATACCGGCTACTGGCCGACTGGACCGTCAACTGGACCAGCTCAAAGCAGGGCAGGGCCCGTTGCTGACCCAAGCGCAGCAGCAAGCGCTCATCGAGCAGTTCTCCTGACATCATGGTGACGTGGCGGCAGCGCCTGCAGCGGATGCTGGACATGCGGCCCGGGGAGGCGCCAGCCGTTCTGGCAGGCAGCCTGCTGTTCTTCATGCTGTTCACGGGTTATTTCATGCTGCGGCCCGTACGTGAAACCATGGGCGTTGCCGGTGGTGTCGAAAACCTGCAATGGCTGTTCACCGGTACCTTCATCGCCACTGTGGTATGCCTGCCTGTGTTTGGCTGGCTGGCCTCCCGTGTACGACGCCGGTACATACTGCCTTGGACCTATGGCTTCTTCATCTGCAACTTGCTCGCCTTTGCCGCGTTGCTGGCACGCCACCCCGACGGGCCTTGGGTGGCACGAGCGTTTTATATCTGGTTGTCGGTATTCAATCTACTGAGTATCTCACTGGCCTGGAGTGTGCTTGCCGACTTGTTCAGCACCGAGCAAGGCAAGCGCCTGTTCGGTGTAATGGCAGCAGGAGCAAGCCTGGGCGGGCTGAGCGGGCCGCTGCTCGGCACACTGCTGGTGGCGCCTCTTGGACACTCCGGTTTGTTGACGCTCGCGGCGATACTGCTGCTGGGCAGCGTACTGGCCGCCTGGGTGTTGCAGCATTGGCGTACGACTAACCCTCTACCGACCCGCGAAGCCCCCCATGAAGGCCGCGCGCTGGGTGGCAATCCGTTTTCAGGCGCAGCGGCGGTGATGCGTACGCCGTATTTGCTCGGGATCGCCGTGTTCGTCGTGCTGCTGGCCAGTGTCAGTACATTCCTCTATTTCGAACAGGCCCGCATCGTCAGTGAAACCTTTACCGACCGCACTCGCCAGACGCAGGTGTTCGGCGCCATAGATGCAATCGTTCAGGCACTGGCTATTCTGACGCAGCTGTTTCTCACCGGTCGACTCGCCCGACGCCTGGGTGTGAGGGTATTGCTGGTGGCAGTGCCCCTGGCCATGGCCGCTGGGTTCGTATGTTTGGCCTTGTCACCTGTCTTCGTTTTGTTCGTCATCGTGATGGTCGTACGGCGTGCCGGCGAGTACGCCCTGGTACGGCCAGGACGCGAGATGCTGTTCACGGTGGTCAGCGCCGAAGACAAATACAAGGCCAAGAACTTCATCGACACCGTGGTGTATCGAGGCGGTGACGCGGTCAGCGGTTGGATAAAGCGGGGCCTGGACCTTATCGGGGACCATCCACAAGTGGCCATGTTGATCGGGGCGACACTCGCCGTTAGCTGGGCCGCAACCGGTCATTGGCTAGGTGGCCAGCAGGGCCGACGGGACAAAACGCCAGGCCGGTGACGGGGACGCGAACTATTGGGCATACCCTTGTTTAACGCCGTTTGTCCGAAGCCTTCTCGATAATGCGAATCCTGGCGGACGTCCGGACTCCCAATTCATGTACGGCATTGGCGCCGTGCATTCCGAAGTCATAAGAGGTTTCAGATCATGGCCACTAAAGACAATAGCCGTAGCGGTAACCAGCAGGGCAGCCAAGGCGGTAGCAAAAATTCGGGCAACTTCGCCAATGACCGCGAGAAGGCTTCCGAAGCCGGCAAGAAGGGGGGCCAAGCAAACGCTGGCCACTCCAGCGAGTCGGGCCGCAGAGGCGGCAAGTCATAAGTGAAGCCTTGCAGTGCCAGGCCCGCCTGGCACTGCGTTTACTCGAGCAAGGAGCCGGCCATGCGCACATTCCCACTGATCACACTTATGGGCGCCTTGACCATCGTCGGCGGTTGTTTTGACCGCGACAATAATCACCCCGGCAAGGATTCCGATGCCAGCAAGCCGTCCTTGCAGATGCAAAAACCCGATGAAAACGCTGCACCCCGTTCTGCGCCAGCCCCTGAGCCGATGACAGGGCAGAAAGCCAATCAATAATACGCGCACGAGGAATATGCCATGACGGTCATGACCCGCCAGACCGCCGCGATGGTCCAAGCCCCATCTGTCGCCCCCAGCCTGAAGGACCGTTACCACGCCTTGCTCGAGGGCCATGACACCAGCAGCCGGGCCTGGCTTGATGCCCAATTGGAGCAAGCTCAGGACATGCCTGACGACTTGCCAGATGATCCGGCGCAACTCGACGCCTGGAGTTTGCAACACGCTGCCGGTGTGGCCGAGGGCTACAAAGCCTATCTGGATCAGCGCAAGCAGGGCGGCCCGCGGCGTTTTTTTGCTAACCGGGCCCAGGCCTTGTGGTTCCTGCAACAAGTTGAGCCCACTAAGGTTGTAGACGGTGCCTGGCTGTTCAGTGCTTTGCGGGAATGGCAAGATCCACGCTATCACGGTCTTATCCGTACGTACCTCGAAGAACTGGGCAGCGGTGATCCTCGCTGCAACCATGTATTAATCTACCAGCGCCTGATGAGCCGGCTCGGCTGCCTGGAGCGTCCGGACCTGGAGGATGGTCGCTACTTGCAGGCATCCTTGCAATTGGCGCTCGGCGAGTATGGCCAGGACTATCTACCCGAAGTGATTGGCTACAACCTTGGCTATGAACAGCCGCCTTTGCATCTGCTGATTACAACGTACGAATTGGCAGAGCTGGGTATCGACGGATTTTACTTCCAGCTGCATGTCACCATCGACAATGCCGCCAGCGGGCATGCCCATCTGTCGCTCCAGGCGCTGCGCCAATTGTGCCCGGCCGATGACGTGGCGGGTTTTTATGAGCGCGTCCGTCGGGGCTACCGGCTCAATGATCTGGGGATCAGCACCCCTGCGCTCATCGCACGTTTCGACTTGGAAGCAGAGCTGCTCCAGGCCCTGGAACACAAGCGCAATTTCGGTCAGTTCATGCATTCGGACCACTGCCGTCTGCAAAAGCGCACCATTAATCAGTGGCTGGCCGAGCCGGGCGCCATGCCGGCCTTTCTTGAAGCCATGCAGGCCCAAGGCTGGATTCGCCGAGGCGAGGCTCCCGAGCAAAGCCGCTGGTGGAAACTGATCGAGGGGCCGACCGCGCCCATGTATGGTGTATTTACCGCCTACGAGAAGCAGTTGTGGCACGACTGGATCGCCGCAGGGTCGCAATCGCGCATTCGCCGGGTGCTACCGGGTACCTGGGAGGCATCCCTGCAATTGCAGGACCAGACGTCGAGTAATCGACGGCCGTGCACTGCGGACTACGACATGGATACGCTGATCGGTGCCATGTCCGGCAACAAACATGCGACGCCCGAAGGATTGGTCGCGACCCGGGCTTACATACAGGCCACTGGCCTGCTCCAGGAAGGATCTCACTGATGCCCCTCGATTCATCTCAGACAGCCGCAGACCAGGCCTTACTCCAGTTGGGTAAACGCCTTCGCGCCGATGGTTATCATTTTACCTGCGTGACACCCGCAACCCATGCTTTGGTCAACGCCCGGCCAGGCGCCGAGAAGGCCTGCACCGTCCGCGATGTGTTTGGTTGGAGTCGGCCGTTTGCCGCCTCGATGCTGTCGGACGATGAGCTCGACCTGATGAAAACCGCCGGCGTAGTGAACACTCATCGAGACCTGCTGGCCAGCACCGTCCGTTGGTCGACCCTGGACGGGGTGATGCTGGTGCACTCGGCTTACCCTACGCAGGCCAGCGATGCGGTGTTCTTTGGCCCTGACAGCTATCGTTTCGCCCATGTGATCCAGGATCACCTGCAATCGACCCTCAAGCGCATTGAGCGTGCGGTGGACATCGGCTGTGGCACAGGGGTGGGCGCATTGGTGATCGCCCGGGCTGCGCAGCATGCACAGGTAACCGCTGTGGACATCAATCCCAATGCATTGCGTTTTACTGCGGTCAATACAGCCCTCGCCGACGTCAGTAATGTCTCTGTTCAACACAGCAATATTCTCCAGGACGTGACGGGTCAGTTCGACCTGATCGTGGCCAATCCTCCCTACATGCTTGATGACGGGGAACGCACGTATCGTCATGGCGGAGGATCGCTTGGGGCTGACTTGTCGCGTCGCATCATCGAGCAGAGCCTTGCGCGACTGACCGTGGGGGGATCACTGTTGCTCTATACCGGCGTTGCCATCGTTGAGGGGCAGGACGCTTTGCTCGAAGGCGTTCGCGAGCAACTGGCCGGCCCTGAATTTTCCTGGGTCTATCGAGAGATCGACCCTGACGTGTTCGGCGAGCAATTATTGGAGCCAGGCTATGAGCGAGTCGAACGTATTGCGGCTGTGGCACTGACGGTTACGCGCAATCGGTGATGGTACAGGATTGAGCGATATCCAGATGTGCCCCATGGGGCGCACAGCGGTCTCCGGGGTTCGGTATCACATCACACATTTCATATTTACCGCTGCTTGCAAGGGCGCTCTGGCCGGGTGCCTCTTTGGCAGTCCGGCCTTCGTACGTAGGTGTTTGATTTCACCACCGGTTCAATGAGAATAGCGGGATCCATCACCGTTGTGCCAAGGACCGTAACCATGATGCTGACCCCGCTGTTCCCACGTGTAGCCCTTGAAGACACGCTGTTCGTCTTCGCCTTGGAGGCAGAGGCGGGTGGTTTGTTCGGGCATATGAATACGGTCTTCACCGGCATTGGCAAGGTCAACGCGGCGATTGCACTCACCCGCGCCGTTACCACGCGCAGGCCCAGGCTCATCGTCAATCTCGGTTCGGCAGGCAGTCGGCTGCATGGTAAGGGCAGCCTGGTGTGCTGCACACGGTTCGTCCAGCGTGACATGGACGTCACGCCCCTCGGGTTTGCGCGCTACGAAACACCGCTGTCCGACATCCCTGTCGTGCTCGAGCATGGGCTGGCCATTTCAGGTTTACCCGTAGAAACCTGTGGCACCGGGGACAACTTCGAGATCAGCCACGGTGATGCACCTTATGACGTGGTCGACATGGAGGCCTACGCGCTGGCGCTCATCGCACGCTCCGAGAACATCCCGTTCGTGTGTCTGAAATACATCTCGGACGATGCCGGGAGTGATGCGGCCAGCGACTGGTCCGTGCAGGTGCACTTGGCGGCCGAAGCCTTCAAGCGGGTGCTCTTCAATCCTGGCTGAGTTTCTGTCCAATGGCTGTGTTAGCCACCCAGCGCTGCGGTTAAACCTTTGCCCAAGTAGCGCAGTCACTTGAGGTATCAGCAGATCACTCAGGGAGCATGTCAATGGCCAGGGCAATCTGGAAAGGCGCCATCAGTTTCGGTTTGGTACACATACCCGTGGCGCTCAATTCCGCCGTCAGCAGTGAACGCGTTGATTTCGACTGGCTGGACAAGCGCAGCATGGACCCGGTGGGCTACAAGCGCATCAACAAGGTCACTGGGAAGGACATTGACAAGGAAAACATCGTCAAGGGCGTGGAGTACGAGAAGGGCCGCTATGTGGTGATCAGTGAACAGGAGATCCGCAAGGCGCGCCCGGAAGCCACCCAGACGATCGACATCTTTTCGTTCGTGGATGCGGGGGACATTCCCCTTCAGCACTTCGATACCCCTTACTATCTGAGCCCTGACCGGCGTGGGGGCAAGGTCTACGCGCTCTTGCGCGAAACGCTGGCTACCACCGGCAAAGTGGCCTTGGCGACAGTCGTACTCCACACCCGCCAGCACCTTGCACTCATCCGGCCCCTGGACGAGGCCCTGGTGATGATCACGTTGCGCTGGCCAGATGAGGTGCGTGGGCTCGACACGCTCGAACTGGACACTACAGTGACCAAGGCCAAAGTGGACAAACGAGAGCTGGATATGGCCAAACGTCTGGTTGAAGACATGGCCGGCACCTGGTCACCGGACGAGTATCATGACGCGTTTCGAGACACGATCATGGAACTGGTTGCCGAAAAGGCCAGCAAGGGCAAGATCGAGACGGTGGAAAAAGGCGAGGACACCAGCGGCGAGAAGGGCGCAGATATCATCGACCTCACCGAGCTGCTCAAGCGCAGCCTCGGCGGCAAAGGCCCTGCGCCTTCCAAAAAGAAACCTGCTGCCGCGAAGAAGCCCGCCAAACGCACGCGCAAGGCTTCCTGACGGCAGTCACAAGTGCTTGGCCTGCAGCTGCTCCTGCAGGCCGGCCAGGTAATCGCCAAACCCTTCGCGTGCGCGACACTCGCGTCGGCTGCTGGTAGCCACACTGTGCCCGGCTGACCAACTGATCGGTACCCCCAGCGCTTCCAGGTCCCGGACCAGACGCACATCCTCGTGGGCCGCCAGAGGCTGGAACCCGTCGACGCTCTGATAGGCCTGTGCGCTCACGCCGAGATTGGCACCATGGATATGACGATGACCATCACGTGCCTCGTAGCGGCTCAGATAGAGTTTGCGCAACGCAGCGGTTTGCCAAGGCTGCCAGTGGCTCACATGGACCGTACCGCACACGACTTCAGCGCCGCATTCGAGCTGTGCCGTCAGCCAGTGGGCAGGGACCTGGCTGTCTGCGTCTGTGCAGGCGAGCCAGGTCGCACCGCGCGCGAGCATCCATTCGGCACCCGCGCGCCGGGCCATACCGACGTTGCCAGCTTCAATCGCGAAGGTGTGTGCTCCGTGGCGCTGTGCGACGGCGGCGGTGCCGTCGGTACAGCGATCCAGAACCACCAGAATGGCGACGTGATGACCTGCCGCCGCAGCGTATTGGGCAGCAGTCGAGGCGGCCTTCAGGCATCGTCCCAGACGCCGGGCCTCGTTGTGGGCCGGAATGACGACGCCGATCATACGCACGTCTCGTCAAGGTCTACCACGCTGGGTTGGTTGGACCAGTAGGCCATGATGAAGTCGGCCTCGTCGTGGCAGAACACCGGGTATAGCGGCAGGTGTTTGGACAGCATCCGATGCACCTCGCGCCCGTCCTGCGGACACCCGGCGATGGGATGCTTCCAGTGGCACGCCAACAGGCCCCCATCATAGGACAGGCTGGCAACAGACTGCTCGATCACCTGCAACCAGTCGGTGGGATCAAGGTAATACCCCACTTCGCTGAGCACGATCAGATCGAAACGCCCGCCCGGCCAGTCGGCAGGCAGGCGAGCGCGTTCTACCCGTGCGTGGCGGATATCGGCCAGGCGATCGGTGGCCAGGCCCACGGCTTTCGGGTCGAGGTCCTGGCACACCAGCTCGGCACAGCGCTCGGCGAGCAGCACACTGAGTTCGCCATTGGCGCAGGCCGGCTCGAACACACGCTCGTAGCACTGCCGGGGGAGGCTGGCCATGACCAGGTCGCGCTTGCGTTTTTCATACCAGCGGGTACGAAAAGCCCAAGGGTCTTCATTGGCGGCATACAGGTCGGCAAAATATTGGGCATCGATACTCATGGCAGATCCTTTTACAAGAAGACCAGTTCGAAGGGCTGTAGCACGCAGTCCAGCAAGTTGGGGCGTAGCACCGGCGGTGTACAACCGTCAGGTTCGAACTGGCTGACGTGTGCAGCGATGGCTTTGCGCTTGCGCCCCACCTGATCCTCATTGAGTTGCAAGCGGTGCGCACGTTCCCAGGGCAGACGTGGATCCTCGGGTTGGCCCCAGTGCCATGCCCATACGGGGACTTCCACCAACTGGGCCTTACGCGCCAACGCTGCCTGCGCGCCGGCCCGGCCTACCGCCTCGTGATCGCAGTGGCCGTCACCGCGCCAGGTTGTCATCAGCACATCTTCCGGGCGCAGCAGCTGAGTCAGGTGGCTAACCAGAAAGGCTTCCTCCCTGGCCAGTTGACTGTCCTTCAGGTGCAGGCGGCGCCAATCGATGCGCTTGGGGTCCAGCCCGAGCTGCTCGATGGCCTTGCGGCTTTCTTGCGGCCGGTCGCGACGCAGGCGATGCTCTGTCCAGCGAGTCGAGCCAGGATGGCTGCCTTCGCCGTCGGTCGCCGAGATCAGCACCAGGTCCTCTTCGCGCCCTGCAAAATCGGCCAGCAGACCACCGGCCATGAGAATCTCGTCATCTGGATGTGGGGCGATCAGTACCAGGCGTCGACCCGGTGGGCAGAGCTGCTGGGCAGAGACCCAGGTGGCCCGGGCCAGGTGGGCCGAGTGCTGCCACGCTGACCAGGGCGTGCCGTCATTGGACTGGATCAGGTCTTCACTCATAGCTGCCATGCTCCGGAAGAAAGCTGTGCGATCTGCGCGCCGAGTGCTGCAAGGTCTCGTTCGGCGTGACTCTGACGAATGAACACTGGCAGGTCAGCGCTCAACCGCGCAAAGTGTGCATTACGGCAAAACGGTGTTGCGCCCAACGCCCGGCCTACATGTCGCATGACGTGCTCCACGGCGTGTTCGACGTGGGCGCGCACGCGCTGCACGATGAGACTGGCATCGGCGCGTGGATTGCGATCGATCCAGGCGGCACATTCACGTAATGCCGCCCGAGCGCCGCACAGGGCGGCATCCACGGCGCCCAGGTGCGCATCGGCGTGGGGGTCCGGTTTGGGCTTGCGGCAATGCTCGCGCAGGTAGTCGGCCAGCGCTTCGGCCGCCCCATACCAACAGGCGGCGATGCCCGCGCCGCCGTGCCAGAAGCCAGGCCTTGATAAATACTCGCCCGCCGTACCGACCACCATACCCGGCGTGTCGTTGAATTCGACCTCGACGCTGGCGGTGCTTGCCATGCCTACGGCCTGCCAGTGCTCGATATTCAGACCCAGGGTTGGGTCGGCCAAGCGGATGGCAACCAGCTGCGGTTGACCCGACTCGTCCCAGGCGGTGATCAAGGCCTGGTCGATTTGCAAGGCGCCCGAACACCACGCCTTCTTCCCGGCAAGGCGAACGCAATCTCCGTCTCTGGATGCAACGACGGCGCGAGCATCCGGCGGCTCTGCGGCCCACACACCCCAGATCCCATCGCCTACAAGATGGCCAGCGCCACATTCGGCCAGAATCGCCAAAGCGTCAGTGTGGCCCTCATAGAGCTTGGCCAAAGCCAGGTCACAGCCGGCCAAGCGCGACAACGTCTGCCAGCGCTCCAGCGTCCTGCCGTGACCCGGGCGCGGTAGGACGTCCAAGCACTGGGACCGCAAGGTTTTCATCAACTCGAGTGACTGGGTATCGACATTGAGGGGCTGCAGCCGCTCCTCGTACGTGCGCAACAAGCGGTCCAACGGGGTGAGGTCGTGGTCCTGAGGCATGCTCATGCGCGAAACTCCCTGTAGCGGTAGACGTCGGCCATCACGTGAGGCCAAGTTGTTTGCGCATCCGCGCCGTGATGGATTGACGGGTCTTGCTCATGTCGGCCCAAGGGTCCTGGGCATCGGCCAGTCGCTCGCCAACGGTGGCGATGGTCCACTGGTTGGCCCCCTTGAGCTGCGCCAGCTCTTCACGCCAGACGGGGACTGAAACCGGCAAGCCCTCGCGAGCACGCAGCGAATAGGCACACACCGTGGTGGCGCCTTTGCCATTGCGCAGGTAGTCGATGAAGATACGGCCCACACGGTTCTTGGGGCCGGACACCGCGGTGAGCCGATCAGGGAACAGTTTTGCCAGGTAGGTGACGATGGCGTGACTGAAATCCTTGACGTCGTCCCAGCTCGCTTTTCTCGTCAGCGGGACAACAAGGTGGATACCTTTGCCCCCGCTGGTCTTGATGAACACCTTCAGACCCAGTTCGTCCAGCAGGGTCAAGGTCAGCTGCGTGGCCTCCAGCATCGCTTTCCAGGGCAGGGCCGGGTCTGGATCCAGGTCGAGCACGAAACGATCTGGCCGGTCGAAGTGTGTGTCCGTGGCGTTCCAGGTGTGCAGTTCGAGCATGTTCATCTGCACAGCGCCCAGCAAGGTGTCGGGGCGGTTGATCACCATGGCGGCTTGGCCGGCCTGCTCTTTGTCGTATGTACGCACGTTTGGAATGTGCAGCTGACCAGCGTTCTTCTGGAAAAACAGTTCCCCGGCGAGGCCGTCTGGCGCGCGTACGAGCGCAACCGGCCGGTGCTTGAGGTGCGGCAAGATCCATTGGCTGACCTGGGCGTAGTATTCGACGACGTCGCGCTTGGTCATGCCTGAGGTGGGATCGATCACGCGATCAGGGTGGGTCAGGCGCAGGTCGCCCAGCGTCTCGGCGTCCTTGGCCGCCTTGCGCTTATGGACGGTCTTGCTCGGCATCGCGCGCTCCAGGTCGATAGCAGTGGCCGGCTTGTCGTCGCGCAAGCCGTGAAATACCGCGTGGCGTACTACACCGTCACGCGTCATCTGGGCAAAAGCGATCTCGGCCAGCAAGGTGGGCTTGAGCCAATGTACACCGCGGGCCTCGGCTCCAGTGGGAGGGTTGGCCACAGGGGGGCTGGCGGTCTGCAGGGGTTCGAGTCGTGCGTGCAGCGTATCCAGCGTGGTGGTACTGAAGCCGGTGCCGACCTTGCCGGCGTAACGCAGCGTGCCCCCGTCGCCCTCGTGCAGAGCCAACAGCAAGGCGCCAAACCCATTGCGGCTCCCCTTGGGGTCGGTATAGCCCACTACCACGAACTCTTGCCGCCGCTTGCACTTGAGTTTGATCCAGTCGGCGCTGCGCTTGCCTGTGTAGCTGCTGTCGGCGCGCTTACCTATCAGGCCTTCAAGGCCCAGCGTACAGGCGCTTTCAAGCAACGCTTCGACCGGCTCGTCGAAGTCTGCGGAGTAGTTGAGGTTGTCCGCAGTGTTGTGCTCGAGCAAACGCTTCAACGCGTCGCGTCGCTGCTGCAAGGGAAGGGCGCGTAGATCCTGGCCGCCCAGGAACAGCAGGTCGAAGACGTAATAGGTTATTTGTTCATCATGAGCGGTATCGAATGCATTCTGCAGGGCCTGAAAATCTGCAACCCCTTGATCGTCATTGACGACCATCTCGCCATCGAGCCACGCAGAGTCCACACCTAATGCGCGTAGCGCAGCGACCTGGCCGGGCATTTTGGCGCTCCAGTCATGACCATTGCGGGTGTAGAGCCGTACATCATCGTCCTCAATGCGCGCAAGGATGCGATATCCGTCGTACTTCACCTCATACCGCCACTCCCCGGAAGGCGGTGAATCGACCAACGTGGCTAACTGCGGCTGTAGGTGGTCTGGTAGTTTACCGGACTTGGACTTGGACTTGGACTTGGCGGCCTGCTTGGCCGGGGCAGGCTTACTTTTAGCCTGTTTGGCCGTCTTCGCAGAAGGCTTGGGGGTCAATGTCCGGTCGCTCAGCACGCTGTCGGGCTGTTCCTCGACGATACTGTACTGCGCCTCACTGCGGGCCTGGCTGTCGTTTGACTTGACCAGCATCCACTGCTCTTTCTTGCCTGCCAGCCGTGTTCGGAACAGGTTCCACATGCCAGCGAGCTTCTCGCCTTGCAGACGAAAGCGTAGCTTTCCTTTCTCGTACCCCTCACGCGGATCACCGTCCGGCTCCCAGACGCCACGGTCCCAGACGATGACATCGCCGCCACCGTAGTGACCTTCCGGAATATGGCCTTCGAACGTGGCGTAATCGAGCGGATGGTCTTCGACATGCACGGCCAGGCGTTTGACTTTCGGATCCAAGGAAGGGCCTTTTGGAATCGCCCAACTTTTAAGCGTGCCGTCGAGTTCCAGCCGGAAATCATAGTGAAGATGGCTGGCGTCATGCTTCTGAATGCAGAACTGTAATGCGTGGGCCGCTTTGGTGCGGCCGGATTTGCCGCTCGGCTCAGGCGTGGCGTTGAAATCGCGCTTGCGCGCGTATTCCTCGAGGGGCTTGGCCATGGGAACTCCGGAACCTGCGCTGTCTTGATCTTGGGAGGTGGCGAACAGCGCTGGAGTTCAAAAAACCGCCGGTAGCCGCGTAAAACTCTGAATCTTCCTGGGTGCAGAGCAGTCGACTTTGGGTAAGCCAACTGATGGAGAGGCGTAATGTCCAGACACGATGAACCCAAAGCCTATACCCCGACCGAGATCGACGACATCGAGGATCGAATGGGCAGCGTGCATGAGCTGAACTTCAGTGATCGCCTTGATGACCGTCAGGGACGGGTAGGTGATGAGCGGCCAGAAAGTGAAGTGGAGCAGGAGTTTCCGGAGGAACGGGTGCGCCAGAGCGGCTTGACCGGCGGCGAGGCACTGACCGACAGCCTGCATGAGGACGGCGTCACCGATGACGACCTGAGCCCGGACACGCTGCTGGATGAGACCGGCGCCCGAGATCCTCATGAGCCTGGATATGGCGGCCCTGCCGATCAGGCCCTGACCGAAGTAGACGCGATGGAAATCGGCGGCGGCCGTGGCCTTGACGAAGCAGAACTGGCCCGCACCAACCCGCTTGACGGGAAACCGTGGACTGATGATGCAATTGAAGAAGACGAAAGGAGCTGATCATGAGCGAATTACGCTGCGCTTGTACCGAGTGTTCCTGCACGGTGAGCACCTTGCCGCAGAATGGCAAGGCCTACTGTTGCGAGGCGTGTGCAACCGGACACCGCAACGGCGAGCCATGCCGCATGCCAGACTGTACCTGTGGCAAGGTCGAGCAAAAGAAGGAAACCAGTGTGGACAATGCACTGGATGAGACTTTCCCTGCGAGCGATCCTATTTCGCCGTGAGGGATATTGAGCCGGGTCTGCTCGGGCAGACCCGGCCTGTTCAACCTGCTTTGCATTGTTTGTGATAGCTAGCGAATTTCCGTGTGTGGGCGCGGCCTCGCCGGCGCCCCGGCAAGACCGCTCCAAGGAGCTGAGCTAAGCCGGGATCTGCGCTATCCCTGCTCTACTTACCTGTCAATCATGTTGGTGCTGCCGAGTCTTGCCGGCGCATGGCCTTGGCGCGCTTCTCCAGCACGAGGTAGGTGATGACCGCCAACACCAGCGGTATCAGGTAGTACAAGGTTCGATAGGCCAATAGGGCTGCAACCAGGCTGCCTTGTGGAATCTGTCCTTGGAGCAAGCCTAGGAATACCGTCTCCAGCACCCCGAGCCCTGCCGGTATGTGGGCCACTACACCGGCCACGCAGCTGATCAACAGCACCCCCAGAATGGAGGGATAGAATGCCTGATCTGGCAGCAGCCAGAAGATCAGCAGCGCCATCATTGCCCAGTTGCTGGCACCCAAGGCCACCTGGCATAGCGCAAGGCGCAGCGAGGGTAACGTCAGTTCATGTTCGCGCCAGCGCCAAGTGCGTTTTTTGGCAAAACCGCAGGCTAGCAGGTAGCCGATCGAGATGGCCAGCAACGCAAAGCCAATCAGCTGCAGCCCGGTGGTGCCGACGGCCCAGTTTGCCGGCAACTCAACCAGGCGCATTGCAAACACGCCGCCTGCCAGCAGCATGTAGCCCATCCAATTGGTCAATAGCCCCAAGGTCAGGATGCGTGTGATGGTGGGGGTATCGAGCCCGAGCCTGCCATATAACCGATAGCGCAACGCGACCCCGCCTACCCAGGTGGTGAAATTGAGGTTGAAGGCGTAGCACACGAAAGCGATCGGCAGCACTTGCCGCACCGGCAGCTTGTGACCGGTATAGGCACGAGCCAACAGGTCATAGCTGGCGAAGATCAGGAAGCTCATCAGTGCCATGACCAACCCGACAGCCAATGTGCCGGGCTTGTAGGCCAACAGCGATTCACGTACCTCGTTCCAGTCCAGGTTGCGCGCCAGCGTGAACAACAACGCCGGGATCAGGATCAGGAACAGGACCGTGAACAGACGCTTGGCCCACACTTGCCAACGTTTTCGTTCCATCAGGTGTTGCCCTCGTGCAGGTTGCCTTGGGTCTCCACCGCTTGCCCGGGCGTCTTTAGGCGCTTGCGATGCGCAGGTAGCCAGCCGGCAATGCGCGGGAAATGACGTATGACATGGAAGCTCAAGAAGATCAGCGGCGCCCGCCACCAGTAGCCGCGGATCATTCGCTCAAGGGTGACCGTCTTGCACTGTTCGCTGGCCAGCGACTGCAAATGGTCGTGGAGCTGTTGGTTGAAGGCGCGGCTGCGGATGAACAGGTTGGCTTCAAGGTTGAACGACAGGCTCAGCGGGTCGAGGTTGCTCGAGCCGACCGTGGACCATTCGTCGTCCACCAGCGCGACTTTGCCGTGCAGGGGGCGTCGGCAATACTCATGGATCCGCACCCCATCGCGAAGCAGGTAGTTGTAGAGCAGGCGAGCCAGCGTACGCACCCACCACATGTCCGGCTCACCTTGCATGATGAGGGTCACTTCAACCCCTCGACGCGCGGCGTTACGCAGTTCGCGCAATAGGCGATAGCCTGGGAAAAAATAGGCATTGGCTACCACTATGCGCTTACGAGCGCCACGCAGGGCTTCGAGGTAATACGCTTCGATCGCTGTGCTGCGTTGGCCGTTGTCCCGCTCTACCATCACGGCGGTGATGTCGCCAGTGGGGTCGGTAACCGGGCGCACCTCGCTTGGGGGCTCCAGCACCGGCGACATCAGTCGACGGCTCACGGCATGCACCTGGGCGACCACTGGACCGGTGACCTCCACGGCGTAGTCCTGCTTGGCCATCGGCCCATAGTCGCCGAGATGATCGGCGCTATAGTTGATGCCGCCAATGAACGCACGCTCCCCGTCGATCACGACGATTTTGCGATGCAGGCGGCGGAACAGGTTGGTGCGCAGGCCAGCCAGACGAGGCTGGGGATCGAACAAGTGAAACCTCACCCCCGCTTCGGTCATCGCTCCGATGAATTCAGCTGACAGGTCAGCGGTGCCATACCCATCGGCAACCACTTCGACACGAACCCCGCGTTGCGCTGCCTCGATCAGGGCACGCTGCAACTGATGGCCAACCTTGTCCTCGTAGATGATGAATGTCTCAAGGAGAATTTCATCGCGCGCCTGGCCCATGGCCTCGAAGACTCGCGGGTAGAACGCCTCACCATTGATCAACAGCTCGACGCTGTTGCCATCGACCCAAGGTCTTTTCACACGTTGATCTCCGCAGCCAAGGGGGCGTGGTCGGACAGGTGCGACCACGGATAGTTGGATAAAACCTTTGCAGCATGGGGCATGGCATTGCGCACGTAGATCCGGTCGAGCCGAAGCAGCGGCAGGCGCGCGGGAAAACTGCGGGCCGGCGAGCCGAAACGCTCGCCAAATGCCTCAATCAGGCGCTCTGACAACACGGCATCTGCCTTCAGACGCCAGTCATTGAAATCCCCGGCGATGATCACGGGCGCCCTGGCAGGCAGGCGGTCGAGCAACTCGAACAGCAAACTCACCTGTTTCTGGCGGTGTGCCTCCCGTAGCCCCAGGTGTACACAGATTGCATGCACCTCGTCATGGCCCGGCACCTCCAGTTGACAGTGCAGCAGACCTCGCTGTTCGTTTCCCTCGACCGATACGTCGAGGTTCTCTGAACGTACGATTGGGAATTTGGAGAGCAAGGCGTTGCCGTGATCGCCATGGGGGTAGACGGCGTTGCGCCCATAGGCGAATTGCGGCCACATGCTGTCTGCCAGAAACTCGTACTGGGGCGCCTCCGGCCAGGCGGGATGACTGATCGCATGCTGCTGATGGCTGCCATGCACTTCCTGGAGAAACACCAGGTCGGCGCCTGTGGCACGTACCGCATCGCGCAGCTCCGGCAGGATGAAGCGGCGGTTGAAGAAGGTGAAGCCTTTGTGCACGTTGAGCGTCAGCACGTTCAGGCGGTGCACGGCGGTGATTTTGTCGATGATGCAGTTTGGCGCGGGGAGTGTTGGGTTCACAGCTTAACCTCCGGCTCGGCGCCCGGCTCGGTCATCAATTCGTGGTCCAAGTGCATCTTTTCCAGCAGTCGGCGCGCGTCGTAAGGGGCATGGACTTTCTGATCGTTATCGAAATAGCAGTACACGTCACGCGTTGGGCACCGGGGTGGCGGCCCTTGTACGATCAGATGTGCGTCGTCGGGCTGGCTTCCCTCAGTCCACTGTTCGATACGTTTCTTCCAGCGGCGAAGCGCGCTGACGGTATACCCGCTGCTATAGAGTTCGACATCGCCATGCAGGCGCATATACATGAAGTCTGCGGTGACGTCTTCGACGTAAGGCCACTTACCCGCGCTGTCGGCCACCACCAAGGCAACGTTGTGCTGGCGCAGCAGTTCCACGAAACGATCGCACAGGAAGCTTTCGTGACGTATTTCCACCGCATGGCGTAGGGGTGCATTCCCGCTTATCTGCGTACCGCCGTTACCTTGCAGGCGTTGCTCGCAGCCATTGGCGCTACGTTTGGCAGCGGCTCGGTCACGCGGTAGCAGCTGCAGGAATGCACCGAATCGCTCAGCGTCGAAGCGCATGTTGGCAGGGAACTGCCATAAGAAAGGGCCGAGCTTGTTGCCCAGAAGAAGCGGCCCGGATGCGAAGAAATTGGCCAATGGCGTGTCGATGTCCTTGAGTCTGCGGATGTGGGTGATGTATCGCGGTGCCTTGACGGCGAAGACGAAGTCATCGGGTGTGGCGTCATGCCAGGCTTGATAGCGTTCGGGCGTTTGCAGGCTGTAGAACGAGCCATTGATCTCGATGGTCGTGACCGCCCTCGATGCGAAGGCCAGTTCGTCATCCTGGCGCAGGCCCTTGGGGTAGAAATCCCTGCGCCAAGGGCCGTATCGCCATCCTGAAATGCCAATGCGTACCTCGCTCACGCTGCCTCCTATCGCATCTCCATTCCATTCACCATTGCGACCAGCGCAGTGGCAGGAGGGTTCAGGCGCAGTTGATCAATGGCGGTGGCCGGGGGTGGAATTGAACTTTGCAGATGAGCTCGATTCCATTTTTAGACAGGCAGGGTGGTGACCGACGCTCTGTATCGACACTTCTTGGAGGTGCGCATGGCCAGACACATCATCCATTTCACCGGCCCTATCAATTCTTCTACCTGCGGCAACCTGATCAACACCTGTACCAAGGCTGTGAACCAGGGGGCCGAGGTGGTGCAGCTGAATGTTGCCACCATGGGCGGCGAGTGCAGCTACGGGTTTACCTTGTATAACTACCTGCGGACTTTGCCTGTCACTGTGCACACGCATAACCTTGGCACGGTCGAGTCGATGGGCAACATCCTGTTTCTGGCCGGCGAGCGCCGCACCGCGTGCACCTACAGCAAGTTCCTGTTCCATCCCTTCCACTGGACGCTGCACGGTTCCATCGATCACTCTCGGATGGCCGAATATGCAATGAGCTTGGATTATGACTTGCGCCTGTACGCCCAGATTGTGGCTCAGCGCACGGAAGGCGCGGCGCAGGCGCTTGACGTGCCCCGCTACCTGATGGCGGCCCCACGGATCCTTGGCCCACAAGAAGCTCTGGACAGCGGGATGATTCATGCGATCGACGATTTGCCGATTGAGGCGGGCGACTGTCAATGGAGCGTGCACGCCTAAAGCGGCACGCCTGTACTCCAGATAGCAGCCAGTCGAGGAGGGCGTCAGCGAACAGACGCCGCAGTAGCCGCGTCACACTCGAGCAACGAGCGAATCAACTTCCTGATGTCTTGCTTGAGCGTGCTGACGTTTTCGAAATGCGCGAACTGAAAGTCAGCGATCTCATGCAAGGCGCAAGGCTGGGGCGCTTCATCAAACTCGGCCTCGAAGACATAGTGCATGCGCTGGGGCGTCTCGTGGCGCATCAGCAGCGTGAAATTGTGGGCCTGCAGACCTGTCTCCTCTAGCAATTCACGCTGGGCCGCCTCAAGCGGCGTCTCACCAGGCTCAACTTTGCCACCTGGCAGCGTCCAAGGGGCGTTTTGCTTGCGAACCCATAGCCATTTATGAGCGTGTTTGCCATGCCGACAGATAATGGTTGCGCGGGGCTTGGCAGATTTCATGGGTACTCCGGCGAATCACATTCCTATGAGGAATTAGTCGCCGAGAACCGTAAAAAAGTCATAAAACTGTAACAATTCACCGACGAACGGTCAGTATAGAACCGAATCGTGCAGGCTTTCGATGGCCTCTACCAATTCGTCATAGCCGACGGGCTTGTTCAGGTGGCGATCAAAGCCTGATTGCTTCGACCGGTGCTGATCGGCGCTCGCCCCATAGCCAGTCAGGGCGATGGCCGGCGTGTGCTGCAGGTGCTTCATGTCTCGCAGGGCCTTTATCAGTGCATGGCCGTCCATGACTGGCATGCCGATGTCCGACAGAATGACGTCGTACTTCGTGTCCCTGGCGACCTCGAGCGCCTGGCGCGGGTCAGCGAACGCGCTTACCTGCGCACATTCCATTTCCAGGAGCTGTTGCATGACGTCGAGCACTTCGGGCGAGTCGTCCACCAGCAGCACGTGCAAGCCATCAAGGCGACCCATGCGTTCAGGTTGCTGGCAGGCAAGCTGCTCACCTCTACCACTCTGGGACAAGGGCAGAGTGACGGTGAACGTACAGCCTTGACCGAGGCCTGCGGAGTACGCGCTTACGCTTCCGCCATGGGCCTCCACTAACTGACGGACCAGCGACAACCCTATTCCCAGACCCTCTCGAGCCGCGTGCCCGAGCGGCGACGCTGCCTGGCTGAACAGATCGAAAATGTGCTCCAGGCTGTCTGCCGTGAGGCCGATGCCCTGGTCTATCACGCTGAGCGACACCTGCGTGTCATCGTGGCTGAGCGACAACCGAATGGCGCTACCGGGCGGGCTGAACTTCAGGGCGTTGTTGAGCAGGTTCCAGATCACTTGCTCCAAGCGTGTGCTATCCCCGTCGATGAACAGCGGTAGACGGTCAGCAGGCAGCTCCAGCACCACTGCCGAGTCAGGCTGCTCGCTGACGACAACCCCATGGATACCCTCGACGATGGCAGCCACGTCTACTGCTTCGGTCTTGAGCTTGAGCTTGCCGGTACGGATACGGGCCACGTCCAGGAGATCGTCGATGATGCGCGCCTGGCTGGCGACCGCCTCGCGGATGGTGGCTACCGCCTTGCTCGCAGCGGCGATGTGGGCGATCGAAGGCAGGCGACGCAGGATCTCGGCGTTGAGCTGGATCAGGTTGAGCGGGTGTTTGAGCTCGTGGGACATGATGGCAAAAAACTCATCCTTCATGTGGCTGCTGCTTTGCGACTCGGCCAATTGCTTGCTCTGTTCATCGTGCAGGCGCTTGTGCCCGGTCAAGTCACGAGCGATCTTCACGAAACCACGCAATGAATTGCCTTTCAAGCGCGAGATCTCACCGCTGGCATAGAAGCGGCTATCGTCATTGCGCATGTGCCAGCGCTCATCCTGGCTACGGCCGTTGGTGCGCGCCCTTTGCAACTCCTGCTCGGGAATGCCGTGCTGGCGATCTTCCTCGGTAAAGATGAGCTGGTAATGCCGGCCCACCACATCGGCCTTTTCATGGCCGAAGATCAATGTGGCGCCTGTGTTCCAATCAGTGATCAAGCCCTGCTCATCCAACAGGATGATGGCGAATTCGTGGGTACTTTCAGCGACTACTCGCATGCGTTCCTCGCCAAGTCGCAGACGCTCCTCGGCCGCGCGGCTCTTGCTGATGTCGATAAAGGTAAGCACGGCCCCGTCGATCTTCTGTTCGCTTGAGCGATAGGGCAGCAACCTGGCCAGGTACCAGTGGTAGGCCTGGCCTCCGATTTCGCGCTCGATGATGTGCTCGCCATTGACCACGGCACGCGCATCATCTGCCAGAGCGGGGTAATCCAAGCGATGAGTGATGTCGAGCAGAGAGCGGCCTGTGTCCACCGGCAGCATGTTGAACAGGTCGGTCGCACGCGGGGTGAACCAGCGAATGTGCAGGTTGCGGTCGACGAACACGGCGGCGATGTCAGTGCTGGCAATCAAGTTGCGCAGGTAGTCATTGACCTTGTCGGTCTCCTCGACCTTGTTCTTGAGCTCGTAGTTGACGGTCAACAGTTCTTCGTTGATCGACTGCAGCTCTTCCTTGCTGGTTTCAAGTTCTTCGCTGGCCGAGCGAAGCTCTTCGTTGATGGTCTGCATCTCTTCATTGGAGGCGGTGAGCTCTTCACTGGAGATCTCCGACTGCTCGATGGTCTCCTGCAATTGCAAGCGCGTGCGCTGCAACTCTCGCTCCAGGTTGTTCAGCACCATGCTGTCGGTCTGGCGAATGGCACCGACCAAGGGCAATGACGGATCGGGCGCGCGCTCTTCGAACACTACCAGCAGGTATTCGCCGGCTGTCTGCTCATCCTTATGCGGTTGCACCGTAATCTCTACCTGGCAGCGCTGGTCATCCTCGCCCAGGTCCACAGGGCGAGAGGTGACCGCATGGGTGCCCTGGCGCGCCTGGAACAGGGTGCTGCGAAGCGCCAGTCGCAGGCTGGGCAGTACCAGGTTGAGCAAGTTACGGCTCAATTCACCGCTGCCCAGTTGCATGAAGCGCCCGACCCCTTCACTCAGATGAAGGATGGTACCCTCACCGTCGATGATCAGGCTCGGCGGGGTTCGGCGCGCCAGTGCGCGGTGGTGCACCTCTGCATAGGAGGGCTTGCGCTGGGCTCTGCTTTTGGCGGTGGCCGGCTGCTTCAGAGCGCCTAGATCACCCCCTTGCAGCTAACGCCCCGGACGCGTGCCGGCACCGGCGACCTCGCGCGCCCGGTAGATGCGATTACGCTTGTCCACCACTGCAAACAGCTCGCCAGCCAGCTCTGCCGATTCGGACGAGCCCAGGAACAGGTACCCACCCGGGCGCAGGGCGAAATGGAACATGCGCAGGATGTCACGCTGGATTTCGCGGTCCAGGTAAATCAGCAGATTGCGACAGACGATCAAGCCCAATTGCGAGAAGGGCGGATCGGACAGCAGGTTATGCCGCGCGAAAAGCACTTTCTCGCGTATTTCCTTGCGTACTCGATAATGCTGGTCTTCCTTGACGAAGAACTGGCGCAGCCGCGATGGCGGCACGTCGGTGATGATGGACTCTGTATACAAACCCGTGCGGGCATGGCCAATGGCGCGCTCGTCAAGATCGGTGGCGAACACCTGTACGTTATTGGCACGTTGGTCCACGGCCAACTGCTCGCATGTCAGCATGGCCAGGCTGTAGGACTCCTCTCCTGTCGAGCAGCCGGCGGACCAGATGCGAATCTCTGCCGGGTTGTCAGCCGAGTCCGGCTCGCCCACCAGTTGGGGCATGACAATTCGTTCCAAGGCTTCGAACGCTTCACGGTCGCGGAAAAAATTGGTGACGCCTATGAGCATGTCCGCCAGTAAGTCGGCGGATTCCTCCTTGTGGTTTTCGAGGTAGTGCAGGTAAGCCCGCAGGTCGGCCTGCCCCGTGACATGCAGGCGCCGCTCAATCCGTCGTAGCACGGTGGCGCGCTTGTAGTGCTGGAAGTCATGCCCGGTAGCACTACGCAGTTGCAGCAGGATCTCTTCCAGCAAAGGTTCGCATGACTCCGGGTCGCCCGCCCGGGTACCCAGCGCAGGCGGCAGGCTGTCATCCTCGATGCGTGGGAGGTTGACCTGCCGTGCGTTATGCCACAGCCCCATCAGCTTTTGGGCAAGCTCTGCCGCCGGGAGCACAACGTCGACCAGCCCGGTTTCGATGGCCGCCCTGGGCATGCTGTCATACTGGGCATCATCCGGGCTTTGCACCAAAGTGACGCCGCCTTGCTCCTTGACGCGCGCCAACCCTACGGCGCCGTCTGCGCCGGTGCCGGACAGTACCACGCAAAAGGCATGGTCCTTGTGTACGTCGGCCAAGTCACGGAAAAACAGGTCGATCGCCACATGGTCACCGCGTCGCCTGTTGGCGGGTGCCACACGCAGATAGCCGTCATTGGTCGACAGCCGATTGGCAGGGGAGATCACGTATACATGGTTGCGTTCAATCGGTACCGGCGTCGTTACCTGGCTCACCGGCATGCCGGTGGTCTCCTGAATGATTCGATCAGCGACACTCTGATGGTCTGGAGACAAGTGCAGCACGATGACGAATGCCATGCCAGAGTCGGCAGGCATCTGCCTGAACAGGGTACAGATGGCTTCGATCCCCCCTGCAGAAGCACCAATACCCACCACCGGGAAATTGAGATGACTAGGACTCAGGTTCGAAGGATGGGGCGCGGCGGGCTGGTTAACGGTCGACTTCATGGCGGTGCCCTGTACAGACCTGACGGACAGCCCATCGACATGTCGCGGGGCAGGAGGAGCGACATTATAGGCAACGCGCGAGGATATTCGCGAGCGCCTTTACGAGGCGCTAATGGCTGGCCCGCAAGTGTTCGGCCAGAGAATCCATTCGCGCCACCGATCTGCAATCCATGCCTTGGGACTGAGTAGCCTGTCATCGCACGGGTTCTGATGAAGGGCGCGGCTTCGTGCCATGCGCACTTCCAGAACCGCAAGGAGAAACGATATGGCTCGTGATCAAAAATCGACCGGTCAACGTGGCGGCACCAAGGAAACCAACCCGGGCAATTTCGCCAATGACCGCGAAAAGGCCTCCCGTGCTGGGCAGAAAGGGGGTCAGGTTTCAGGTGGAAACTTCGCCAATGACCGTGAGCGCGCTTCGCAGGCTGGCCGTAAGGGTGGTCAGAACAGCCACGGCGGCGGGCGTAGTGCAACGAACGAAGCGCGTGGCTGAACTCATCCTGGGTGCCTGCCAAAGGCTGTGCCAGGCACCCCTTGGGAGCAATGACGCATATTCGATTGAATCTTTATCGCCGAGCTGCACTCCATCGCAGGGTCATCCACGCAAAAGAGGAGGGTGCAGCGATGCCTAGTCCCCAGTTGTACATCATCGATTATCGGCTCCATGGCGAGCCCCGCACCTTCATCATTCGTCTTGAACGCCTGGATAACGCCGAAGCCTGGCACTGGGCGAGCTGCGATGCAGGCATTGGCATCATTCCGAAATTCGGGCGCGAGAAAATCCGCAAGGTCAGCCGGCCCATGGCCGAACGCTACGGCGTCACGGACGTGACCTGGCGCCTATCAGGCAGCAAGCCTGGACAGTCCCTGGAAGACCCTGCCACCACCGCCTGATTGCGCAGCCTGCATCATCAACCGATCACGCACCCGCCTCGGGATCGCTGGCAGGCACGCCTGGCCGATCCTGGTCTTCATCGGTCAGACCGGGATCAGTGTCCGGGTCATCGACCTTATCATTGCGCTGCTCTTGCTCAAGCTCGGGCCAGTCGTCCTGGACATTGCCGCCCCCCATCATCAGTTTCTGCATCATTGCGCGCGCCTCCGCTGGTTCTAAAAAAAGGCCCGCCCTGACGGCGGGCCAACACAGGAGTGAGGGGCACAGCCATTGCCAGGCCTCTCACTTGTTCAGAGCACCACCGCACGCGTAGAAGTCCGTCTAGGCAGGCGCAGGTCTGACCAACGGTGCTACCCGGCCGAGTACTTGACGGCAGCAGCGGTACGCGAGCTGACATTAAGTGCCTTGAGCAGTGACGAAACGTGGATGCGCACCGTGAAGGGCGAGATATCCAAGGCCTTGGCTATCTCCTTGTTGGTCTTGCCCTGAGCGATCAAGCGCAGCACGTCTTGTTGGCGTTGAGTCAGGTGCTCGGTACCCGAGTCGGCATTGGCGACCGGCAGCAGCCCTGAGGGCGCGAAGCGCACCAACACTTCTCCGGCTCGAACGGCAAGGATCGCAGCGCCCATTTGCTCGGCGCTCAGGCTTTTGCCGATGAAACCATCAACGCCGCAAGCCATGACTTGGTCGATGATGACCGGATCATCCACCATCGAGACGACGATCAAGGTCGTGCGCGGCAGTTGGCGTTTGAGCTGGGCGAGGCGGCTGACGGAATCCAGGCCCGGAAAACGCAGGTCAAGGATCAAGGTGTCGAGGGCCTCGCCGACGCTGGCAAGCTGCAGTACCTCATCCAGGCTGCCGGCCTCAGCTACATGGGCGCTTGGCAGCACACGGTAGACGGTACGCACCATGGCTTCCCTGAAAAGCGGATGGTCGTCCGCCACGATTATTCGACTGGTCACGCTTGGCAACTCCCTTTGGCCGCAGGTCGATCGGGCCATGTTAACGTAGCAGCCCTGGCAAGTGCGTGCCGCCCCGTCACGGGAGCAAAGCCGCCTGATGAAAAGGATTCCGGCCATGGCCCTGGATAAAAACAACGAGCTCGATCAAGCGAACTTGCGTCTGGTCGTTGGCAGTTGCGCCTTCGCCTATGTGGCGATGCTGGTCTTTCTGCTGGACCGTTCTGCTGCGCTCTACGTGCCGGTGGTCGTCTACATTGTCGTCTTTCTCCTGGTATCGGTGCTTCTGCGCCAGGCCATCGCACGCTGGCCGGGGCACTATCCGTGGCGCCGGGTGCTGGGCATGGTGCACGACTACACAGGCACCTGCTTCGGCCTGGTAGTCGGCGGTGAGGCGGCGCTGCCCCTGTATGCCGTGATGGTGTGGGTCAACCTGGGCAACGGCATGCGTTTCGGCTCCCGGTACCTGGCCATCGCGACCGGACTGGCGCTGATCGCCTTGGTTGCGGTGTACCAACTGACGCCTTACTGGCAGGCCAACCCTTTTCTGGTGCTGATGTTGCTGACCACCAGCACCGTGATCCCCGTCTATGCGCACTTGCTGCTCGAACGCACGCGCCGAGCTTCGGAGCAGGCCGCTGCAGCCAATCTCGAGAAGTCCCGCTTTCTGGCCCAGGCGAGTCACGACCTGCGCCAACCCATTCACTCCATCAGTCTGTTCACCGCTTGCCTGCGCGAGGCGCGGCTGGGCGAGGAGGAACGCAGGCTGGTGGACAGCATTGATCGATCGCTGCTGAATGTGTCCCAGCTGTTTCGTTCGATTCTGGACCTGTACACCTTGGACAACGGGCGTGTGCAGCCGCGCCATGAGCCCTTTGCCCTGGGCGATTTTCTCGAGACCCTTGCGCGTGAGCACGCCGAGGCTGCTCGCTGGGCGGGGGTGGAGATACGGGTGCGGCCTTGTGCCTACTGGACGCGTGCAGACCGCGGCATATTGACGACTATGGTCCAGAACGTCCTTTCCAACAGCCTCAAGTACGCACCGGGACGGCCACTGTTGATGGGTGTCCGACGCTGCCAGGGATGTCTTGCCATCATGGTCTGTGATCAGGGGCGAGGCATCGAACCTGCACACCAGACGCTGGTGTTCGAGGAGTTCTACCGGGTCAGGCAAGTGCGCGACAAGGACGTCGAGGGCGTCGGATTGGGCCTGTCGATCGTTCGTCGGCTTGCACGGCTGATGGACGTGCAGGTGCACCTGCAATCTCGACCCGGCCACGGCACCACCGTGAGCCTGAAGGGATTCGCGCAGATAACGCCTCAACCTACACTGCCAGCGCCTGAGCACGAGCTTGCCGCTGCAGGTTTGCTCAGCGGCCTGCGAGTCTGCCTGATAGAAGACGACCATAACGTGCTCAGGGCAACGTCGGCCCTGTTGCAGCGCTGGGGGTGCGAAGTGGATGGGCACAGTTCTGCTGCCGCTTCGAATGAGGACTGTGACGTCATCGTTGCCGACTATGACCTTGGCCAGGACGCCACCGGAGTCGATTGCATCGAGCGGCTGCGCAGCGAGCGGGGCTGGGCTGTACCAGCCTTGATCATGACGGGGCATGATCCGGACCGAATACAGGACGCGGTACAGGGTCGCGATATCGCAGTGCTGTCCAAGCCTGTGCGCCCGGCCGAATTGCGAGCCATGCTGCGCACGCTCTGTGGTGAGCCCACCTTGCCTCCCTGTTGAAAGCGGCCGCAGCCCTGGTCACAGGCGGCCGGTCTGGCCTTCTTTCACGCAGCTGGGGGTGGGTTGATAAATGCCCATGCCCGCCGCAGCGACAAGTGCACCACTGGGCATCTGGCATTCGAACCGCCCTTTGCCAGTCGTGGCGGTGTAGTAGGTGATGGTGCTGTCGCTGCGCACATCTTCCACTTTCGACACATTGGTGTTGAGCACGAACTCGGTACGCTTCTTAAGGGTGTCATCAGACGGCTTGACCGTTTGGCAGCCGGCCATGGCCAATAGAGCCCCGGTAATGGCGATCAGCTTGAAGCGGGTCATGGGGATGGTTCCTTAGCGATGAAAGAACCGAAATATAGCGTGGGCGGAATGCAGGATCGATTAGGGCAGATGTGCTAAATGGCATTTAGCTACTTAGTATCCGACAGGCAGATATCAAGGCCGCTATTGGTGTATCGCCGCACCTGCTGCGCAAGGTCGAGCAGGGGTCGCCTCACGTCGACTTGCGCTCCTTCATGCTGGTGCTATGGCGGCTCGGCATCAAGGATACCGTCCTGGAACATCCCGAGAGCGGCCAAGTGGTCACCCTCGGCCGCCTAACCCTGAAGGGCAAACTGGGCACCTGCGCTTCGCGATCACTTTGCCACCTTCCTCGCGGGTGTCAACCTAGACAGCGCGTGCGCAGCGGCGAGCAGTGATCGGATGCCCAGTTGAGCCTCAGACCATAAGGGCCAACAGCGCTGCGGCTAGAGCTGGCGGCATGACCAGCAGCCCCAGGCGCAGAAATTGCCAGGCGCTGACAGACTCGCCTTCACGTCGAATCGCCACCAGCCAGAGCAAGGTTGCAAGGGATCCGGTAATGGACAAGTTCGGACCTAGGTCGACCCCAATCAGCAACGCGGCGGTAGTTTGCCGAGGGAGGTGGGCGATATCGACCATGGAGCCGGCAATCAGCCCACTCGGCAGGTTGTTCATCAAGTTGCTAGCCACGGCTACACCCACCCCCGCGGTCCAGCTCGCAGCGGTCTGAGACGTCTGCTCCAGGGTCATGAGCGCATGTGCCAGCTGTTCGATCGCGCCTGTCTGAGCCACAGCTTCGACCAACACGAACAAGCCCGCAACCAATGGCAGCACACTCCAGGCGACGTGTCGCAGGACTGGCATCGGACTGCGCCGTTGGCGCAAATGGATCAGCGCGGTGGTAGCAATACCAGCGCTAAAAGTAGGTAGGCCTAGTGGTACGTCCAGCGCCGATGCACCCAGCAGCACGCAGGCAGTCAGCGCAATGCCCCATGCACACAGGCGCGCACCGGCTGGAAGAGGCTGTATTTGCACGGTCAACGCAAGCGGCTGGCAGATCTGACGGCGTTGGGTGATACGCAAAATGACATAGGTCGCCGCGATGGCTGCCAACGAAGGCAAGGTGAACTGCTTTAACCAGTCCAGCAGAGGAGGCATCTGGCTGCCGAATACCACCAGGTTGGCGGGATTGGAAATGGGCAGAACGAAGCTTGCTGCATTGGCGATGAATGCACAGATGAACAGGTAGGGCAGAGGCTCAGCCTTGGCGGCCTTGCAGGCGGCATACACTGCTGGCGTCAGAACCACGGCAGTGGCATCGTTCGAGAGAAAAACGGTCACCAGGGTGCCGACCAGGAAAACCAGATTGAACAGCCGTTGACCAGACCCTTGGGCATGGCCTACGGCATAACGAGCCACCCAATCGAAAAGCCCCTCCTGGCGGGCCACTTCGGCCAGAACCATCATGCCGATCAAAAACAGGTAGACGTCGCTCCCCTTGACCACCGCCGCCAAAGCGTTCATCGGGGCAATCAGCCCAAACAGCACGAGTACGGTGGCACCGCCTAGGGCCCAGATGAATTCGGGCACCTTGAAGGGTCTGAGTATGACGCCAGCAGTGGCCAGGGCCGAGACGATCCAGATGATCAACGATGTTTGGCTCAGGTGCATCAAGGGTTCAGTTTCCGGCGGTTGACGGCATAGAAGAGGAGGGCGCATCGCCCTGGCGTGGGTGCGTTTCGGGGAGGGCGACCAGCACAAGAACAAATGCGCAGGCTGCGATCCCGGCCAGCGTCAGGAACGCGGCATTGTAGCCCGCTGCTTGGACGACGAACCCCGCCAGACCAGGGCTCAGCGCAGCACCAAGGCCGAACACGGCGGTGAGCGCGCCAAGGCTTACGTTGAACCGCCCGGTACCCTCGGTGAGGTCCTTGACGATGATCGGGAACAGCGCCCCGAAAATGCCCGCGCCAATGCCATCGAGTAGCTGCACGCCTACGAGCCAGAAGGGGTTGTCAGACAAGGTGTAGAGCGCGCCGCGCAGTGGAAGTATCAGGAACCCCACGAGCATGAACGGCTTGCGCCCCCATTGTTCGGCACGCGCCCCGACCAGCAGCGCCATGGGCACCATGACCAACTGGGCTGCCACGATGCAAGCCGAGGTCAATGGCGTGGCCAGGCGCAGGTCGACTTGAGAGAGTTTCTGGCTTACCAACGGCAGCATGGCCGCATTGGCCAGATGGAACAAGGCACAGCAGATCGCGAAGAGCAGCAATGTGCGGTTATGCAACAGCAGCGCCAAGCCCGCCGGATTGTCCTGATCGTTCGGGCTATGGGTCAGGCCTCGAGCCACGTGATGGTCAATCTCAGCGCCCGGGACGCAGGCTACCGCGATGATGCTGGCCACGGTCAATGCAGCCATCAGATAGAACACCACCACCGGCCCATACAGGTAGGCGAGGCCACCGGCCAGTAGTGCAGAGAAAGCATTTCCAGCATGGTTGAAGGTCTCGTTGCGCCCCACGCGTCGCGTGAACGCCTTCGGTCCGGTCAGCCCCAGAGAGATGGCTGCGATCGCCGGCGCGAACACGGAGCCGGCCAAGGCGCTGATGGTTTGCGTGACGGCAACCCAAGTGAATGATGTGATGAAAGGCAGTAACAGACAGCTCCCGGTTACCAGGACTGCCGCTATGACCACAACGGCACGTTTGGCGGGCGTACGGTCAATCAGGGCGCCGGCGGGCGTCTGAGCGAGCAGGGCAGTAACACCGGCAATCGTCATGACCAGCCCTATGCTCGCGGGCTGCCATTGATGAACGGCGAGCAGATAGATGGCAAGGTACGGTCCAAGTCCGTCACGTACATCGGCAAGGAAGAAGTTCAACCAGTCAAGCGAGCGATGCGGGGCGGATTGCCTAGGATTTTCCAAGGACGTGCTCTCGAGAGGGCCACGTAGCCATCGCTGGCATGGGCCAGGGTATGGGCGGCGGGCGAGTGGTGATGCTGGGGTATCTTTGGCAAAGACTGTGCACGGCGAGGATAGGTTCCAGAGGCGGATTTAAGTTATCTGGATGAGGGCCTGGAATTCGGCGAGGGATGGAATGGCGGGCTCGGTCGGCACGCATCGCCCAATGAAAACCTGGTACGGAAGGGATGGATAGGCGACGACAACCTAGGTCAATTATATAACTAAACTAAATGAATATTTAGTGTAGTTATTACTGAGAAGAATATTGAGTTAGGGTAGGAGACGCCCTAACCATACTGTCAGTCCCCCGGAATCCGGATCTTCAACAACGTGATCAAGCACCTCGAACCCGTTGGCGTGTAACTGATCGACGTATTCATTGGTACTCAAGCTGGCGTGATACAACGTCTCGCCCTCGAATGTACCCAAGGCTTCGCCATGGGAGGGCCCACTTGTAAACATGAGCAACGCCCCTGGGGCCGCATGGCGACGAAAAATCGGGAACATCAGGCGCTGATCGGTGGGCTTTAGGTGGAAAAAGCTGTTCCAAGCAATGATTGCGTCGAACTGACAGCCCAATGTAAGTGTGCGCATGTCTGCGTGAATCCATTGCTGCTCAGGAAACTGTGCACTGCACAGGATCAGCATCTGTTTGGACGAATCAACACCCACAACGCAGGCGCCGATTTCGACCAGGTGTCGCGCCACAGGTTGGCCAGAGCCGCAGCCCAGATCCAGAACACGTGCTGACGGCTTCAGCATGTTCCCGAAATGCGCAATCCATTTGCGATCAGTGAAGTGATTGGCGCGTTTTTGGTGCCAAGTAAATGCATGGCGGTCGTAAAGGTCGATGATGTGGTCTGCTGATGGATGGTGGGACATGGGAGGACGGTTTCCTTAAACGATCTTACGAGAGGACGCTGTAAGCGATTCTTGGCTTCAAATGTACCCCGGGTTGGTATCGAGCAGGAAATGCCTGGGTGCGCATAATGTGTATTATGTTAAATCATGTATAAGGCTGCTGGGGCTGGATCACGATCAGTGCTGACTGGCTAGTGATCGGAGCTCATGCCGTCACGACAAGCTCAGCGTCGCCGCTGGTTCGTATCCATCATTGCACATCACAACGAAGGCCTTTCAATGAAGCGGCCCTACTAGCCCGCCAGTGACACGCAACACGTAGTCTGAAACTGCCTGGGCTTCCCACTCATATCGCGATTGGTGCAGCTCCGAGTACATCCGCAACCTGCCCGAACACCTAGCTTGCAAGCAGTCAACTCTCACAAATGCCAGTAGCAGCCTTTCGAGCCCCAGCCTGAACATAGGCGCGCCAGCAAACGGAAGTTTCGGCACACGCCCACCCCACGGTCACAAGGATTCGGACTATGGCTACAGAACTGGATGCGCTGCTCTCAAGTATTCGTGATTGCCAAACCTATGACTCGGTGCAACAACGGCTTGCTGTCATCACTGAAAACAAGCATGTCGCCACGGCTCCGGATCTCGTGCGAGCGCTGCGGGATGCCCAGGTATACGCGCTTGTCTGGGGCGTTTTTGTTGCCGCTCTTGAACTGGGCGCGCCTATCGTTGCCCGAGACAAAGCTCGTAAAGCACTGGATGCAGCGTTGGTGAACGATGATGAAAATGCTCATGAAGCTGCCTTCATCGCCTACGAAGCTGCCTGTGGAGCCTGTTACAAGATGCAGGACGCGGCCCCGAGCACCTTGGACAAAGCCCTTGAATCAGTGACCCAAGATGCAAGCACAGCAACCTCAGGTGAAAATGGCACTGACGCCATTGCTGACGCTGCAGCGGCCGAGCTGGCTTCACGTGATATCTCTGAGCACCTGCGTCGCCGAAATGTGATCTACGATTCAGCGTCGTCCAAGGCAGATCCTTATCAGGATTTCTACGACCGTGAGCGGCAAATCAGGAACATTACCCGCCCTGTGCAACAAGCATGTGAAGCCTATGTCAACGATCATGTCATGCGTGCCCAGGTCACAGCTGAGCTCAAGCAGTCGCTTAATCGCTATCTCTTGGTCTGGCGCAAGACAACCACGGGAGGCGGAAATCCACTAGCGGCTCAAGGCATATTGGAGAGCATCGATGAGAAAAACGGCACATTCGTGCTCAGGAGTTTGAATTACAAAGACCAGCGCGTAACGGTGTCTTTCGCAGACATTGACAACGTTGATACATCCCGAACGCGCTCAGGCGCACTCTCCAGTGCTGTAGCGCCCACCTGGAGAAACGTGGGTATAGGTAAATGGGTGCGCTCCGACCAGTATTGAACATGCCTTGCCGCTGCAGCGAACATAAGCTTGAACGCCACCGGCCTTGATACTGCGACGCCTGGACGTTCCCTCCAGGCGACGCGTTTTGGAGTGGCCATGGGTCTAAGCGTTATTTCAAGACCCCTCGCAACAGCGACTCGAACGCTTGAGTCGCCTGCGCCAGTCGCTGTTCGCCCTCCTCTGTCTCTGCGATCCACACCGTCGCCTCCGCCAAACTGCCATATATCAAAGCGGCTAGCGCCTGGGCGTGGATGTCGATGAATACGCCTTGCAGCACCAGCCGTTCGATCAACTGGCGTAAAGACTCCATGCAATGTCGTTGCGCCTCTGGCGAGCCACCCCCAAATACTGCTCTGGCGTCGCGCAGTACGATACGCTGAATCTCAGGTTCCAGCGCCATTTCCAGATAGGCTCGACAACGCTGGCGAAAACCTTCCCAGTCATCCTCAGCAGTGTCGGTAATCGCACGCAGCCGCACGTCCATCTCCGCATCGAGTTGCTCTACCACCGCTGCAAGCAAACCCTTCTTATCACCGAAGTGATGATACAACGCCCCTCTGGTCAAGCCTGCCCGTGCGGTCAAGTCATCCATAGAGGTGTGTGCATACCCTACTTCGGTGAACATCTGGCGGGCGGTTGCCAATAACAGTGCGCGGGTTTCTTGCATCGCGGCGCGGGTGCGACGGACCATTCAACTATTCCTTCTCGCCAATGGCATGATCGGGTGTAAACGTATGCAGGCTGATAGCACGAATTGTCCTGGACAGACTGGGCTCATTCAAGCCTTTAGCCTAGCCGCGCGCCGACTTGACCGATGGCAGGCCTCAAACTGCTAGCATGAAGACATTCAAACCGAAAATGAGGCCTGCTGAGCCCGGACGCGCATGCGCTGGAAGCTCCATAGCGCGACCAGAAGGACAGCGGCCCCTGCGGCCAAGGCGACGTTGAATCCGGCCTTGGCGCCCAACGCATCGACCACCTGACCCGATGCCGCGGCGCCCCCGGCCACACCAACGTTCAAGCCGGCGAGCAGCCAGGTCATCCCTTCGGTGAGCTTACGTTCGGGCACGATGCGTTCGACCAGCGACATTGCCACGATCATGGTTGGGGCAAAAAACAGGCCCGCGACCAATACGGCGCCAGCCAGCTCGATGATGTTTCCCGCCAGCAGCAGCGGCAACGTTGTCGCTGCGGTAGCCAGGCCGCCTAGCAGCAGCAGTTTGTGTAGCGGTGTCTCGAGTTTCAGTGCCCCGAACATCAGCCCGGCGGCGCAAGAACCGATGGCATAGCACGACAGCACCAAACTGGCTGCGGCAGGCATGCCCATCTGCTCGGCGAAGGCCACGCTCACGATGTCGACGGTACCCACGATTACGCCCATGGCGACCATCAGCAAAGCCAGCAGACGCACGTCAGCCAGTCTGAACACCGAATCGCTGCCCTGCCCGGCTACATCGTGTGCTTCGACAGGCGGTTCGGTGCTGACTTGTATCGCCAAGGCGAGTACGCCGATGGCCAAGAGCACAGCGGCAGCCAATGGCCCGGCCTGCGGCAGTACCGCCACGCTCAGACCTACCGAAATCGGTGGTCCGGCGATGAACGTGACCTCGTCGAGAACCGTTTCAAGAGAATAGGCAGTCTGCAATTGCGACTTGCCTCGGTAGATTGTGGTCCAGCGCGCGCGCACCATCGCGGACATGCTCGGCATGAAGCCGGCAAGCGCGGCGCCGACGAACAGCGTCCACTCCGCCAGTCGCCAGTAGCTGCAAGCCAGCAGCCAGAGGATGCCCAGTACGCTGAACGCAGCGGCAGCTGGCAACACCCGACGCTGGCCGTGGCGGTCGACCAAGCGCGAGATCTGTGGCGACATAAGTGCATATGTCAGGACAAAGGTAGCTGCCACGGCACCCGCTAGGCCATAGCTGCCGGTTATTTGGGACAGCATGGTAATGATGCCAATCCCCGTCATAGGCAGTGGAAGTCGCGCCAAGAGGCCCGCAAGGGCAAAGCCCTTGGTGCCGCTAGCCCGGAACAGCTCACGATAGGTACCCAAAATATCCGACTCTCCTTATCGAAAATTTCTTGCGTGGTCATGCTCCGATGCAAGACCACATACACTGCGTATGATTAAAACACTATTATCATACGCACTGAATGTAAACCCATCATCGCGTCAGATTTCACGTGAACGCTCACAGCAGTCCTCGCCAGACCACAAATCTACTCAACAGACGAGCCTATCCAGACGCGTGTGTCGAAAGTGCAAAAAACCCTCAATCGTATAGCGCACTCCGCTCTCTGGCCATTATGGAAACTGGCAGTCCCGAATGTTCTAGCCAGCACGAAATGAGACAGGGTTCACTTTTTGCAAAAAACCTTTCGCGACAATTTTTCCCTGCCTTCTAGCCCCTTATTGCCCCTGACTCAGGGGGTCAAAGCCCCATTTCCCGTACCTGGGAGCTTGCATGTATGGCGTTAAGCCATTATTGCGCAAGCTGGCTAAAGAGAGGAAAAATCGCGCCCCTAGCCGGAACTTCTTCCGCAGTAAGGTGCCCTAGTCGGCATTGCTGGCAACACGATATTCATGTGCCAGCACTCGATTCTGCCGCAGCCTAATGGCGCGATTTCAGGTCCACGCCATTGGCGTTTCAGGACGATCAAACAGGTTCATGGACGATGTACCGATGACACAGACATTCGATGTCGAAGCACTGATCAAGCTGCGTAGCCAGACGCGGGCGATCTCCGATGCGCTGAAGGCGCAGGCGGCGGATTACCTTGCCACTGTGGCACCGCTGATCCGTCCGCAAACCCTGTTTGGCGAATACCTGCAAGGCGCCCAGCGCAGCAGTGGGCGCGAAACCCAGGGCCATTTCCAGTCGTTGATCGAACTTTACGAGCGCATTGGCTCGGCCCCGCCGTTCCAGTTGGTCAGCGAGCTGGAAGTCCCGCTGAACCTGATCAGTACCACCCCCGAATTGTTCCCGTTGGAATACGACAGGGTTCTCGAACAAAGCGGCCAGGTCATCCGCATCACCAGCCCGACGCGCTGGGTGGTGGGCTTTCACGCCTTCGACCTGACGCAGTTTCGCAACGTCATTAAAGACCCTAACCGCAGCAGCGCCGAGCTGTACCGCTTCGTGGTGCACTACCTGGTTTTGTTCTATTGCCTGAGCAAGTCGCCAGGCCTCGGCCGGTTGTTCGAAGGCCTACGCTACGGCCTGAGCTTCGAACGCCTCAAGGGCTTTGGCGACCTGCCGTTCTGCGTTATCAGCTCCCCGGTGCGCTCGGTACTTCCTGACGATTCGGTCATCCGTAGCAGCACGCAGATCGCCGGAAGCACCAGCTTCGAAGAACTGGTGGGCCGCGACAATATTCTGGAAATGAACGACGAAATCCGTCAGCGCCTGCTGCTGACGATCGAAGGACTGTAACGCGCCAGCGCCCTGCAAGGGCGGCGCAATGATTCGCAGCGAATTGCTCGCACTGGAGAACACGATGGCGAAGAAGGAAAGCACCCAGCACAAACTCGACCGCGTCCGCGCACCTCGGGTCCATATCACCTACGACGTGGACATCGGCGATGCGCTCGAAAAAAAGGAGCTGCCCTTCGTCGTCGGTGTGTTGGGCGACTTCTCCGGCAACCCGCTGGAGCCGCTGCCTAAGCTCAAGGACCGCAAGTTCGTTTTCATCGACCGCGATAACTTCAACGGTGTGCTCAAGGGCATCAAGCCACGCCTGACCTACCGCGTCGACAACACATTGGCCAAGAACGGCACGCAACTGGGCGTCGAACTCAACTTCAACACCCTCGAAGACTTCGAGCCACAGAACGTGGTCAAGCAGGTCGAGCCACTGCGCAAGCTGTTGGAAGTGCGTAACAAGCTGGCCGACCTGCGCAACAAGATGGGCGGCAACGACAAGCTCGAAGAGCTGCTCATGGACGTACTGCAGAACACTGAGAAGCTGAAAACCCTCGGCAAGGAATTCGGGCGCGAAGCCGCCGTATCTGTCGACAAAGGCAACGAGTAAGCAGGAGCCAGACGATGACCGACAAGCAAGCGTTGTCCCAACAGGAATCCGATCTGGTCGAAGTCGAGAACTTCGCGCCCAAAGCATCCCTGCTCGACAGCATCATTTCCGAAAGCCGCGTGGCCCGTTCGGAAACCGAGCGCAGCCGCACCCGCGACCTGATCGGCGAACTGGTCGGTCAGGTACTTGAGGGCGAACTGACCCCCAGCAAGGACCTGATCGCCGTGCTCGATGCACGTATCGCTGAGATCGATGCGATGCTGTCTGAGCAGATGAACGAGATCATGCACGCCAGCGAGTTCCAGCAGCTCGAGGCCTCCTGGCGCGGCCTGAAATACCAGGTTGACCAGACAGAGACCAGCACCACGCTGAAGATCCAGTTGCTCAACGCCTCGAAGAAAGATCTGGTACGCGACCTCAAGGCTGCTTCCGAATTCGACCAGAGCGCGTTGTTCAAGAAAATCTACGAAGAAGAGTACGGCACCTTCGGTGGTGCACCCTTCGGTATGCTGGTAGGTGACTACGAGTTTACTCGCAGCCCCGAAGACATGTATCTGCTCGAAGAAATCTCCCACGTCGCCGCAGCCGCCCACGCTCCGTTCATTTCTGCAGCATCGCCGGAGCTGTTCGGCTGGGACTCGTTCACCGACATGTCCGGCCCGCGCGACCTGGCGAAGATCTTCGACACCGTCGAATACGCCAAGTGGAAGTCGTTCCGTGCATCTGAGGACTCACGTTACGTCGGCCTCACCCTACCGCACGTGCTCGGTCGCCTGCCCTACGGCCCAGATACAGTGCCCGTGGATGAGTTCAACTTCGTCGAAAGCGTCGATGGCCGCGACCACAACAAATACCTGTGGATGAACGCCGCCTACGCCCTAGGCACTCGCGTGACCGATGCCTTCTCCCGCTACGGCTGGTGCGTGGCGATCCGGGGCGTGGAAGGCGGCGGCCTGGTCGAAGGCCTGCCAACCCACACCTTCAAGACCGACGACGGTGAAATCGCGCTCAAATGCCCGACTGAAATCGCCATCACGGACCGTCGCGAGAAAGAATTGTCGGACCTGGGCTTCATCCCCCTGGTGCACTGCAAGGGGACCGACTACGCCGCGTTCTTCGGCACCCAGTCGACCCAGAAGCAGAAGCAGTACAACACTGATATCGCCAATGCCAACGCACGGCTCTCGGCGCAGCTGCAGTACATCTTCGCTACCTCGCGCATCGCTCACTATATGAAGGCGATCATGCGCGACAAGATCGGCAGCTTTGCCTCGCGCAAGGATGTCGAGTCGTTCCTCAACGAATGGCTGGCCGACTACGTGCTGCTAGACGACACCGCTAGCCAGGAAGCCAAGGCCAAATTCCCGCTGCGCGAAGCCAGCGTCGAAGTGGTCGAGGTGCCGGGCAAGCCAGGTGCCTACAAAGCCGTGGCGTTCCTGCGCCCGCATTACCAGCTCGACGAATTGACCGCCTCGCTGCGACTGGTGGCCGAACTGCCGCAGTCTACCCGCAGCTGATCGAATACGAGCCAGGAAGGCGTAATTCACCCATGAGCCGTAACTATCAATTAGTGCCAACACTGTTGGATCGCTTGCTTGATGACACTCCTCATCAAGCAAGCGAGGCGGTTTCCAGGCGGTTGTGCTCCCTGGCCGAATACAAGGCCAGCCTGATCCGCGACCTGGAAGTGCTAGTCAACACGCGTCAGTGCATGGTCGCCGAACGTCTCGGCGGCCATGGACAACTGGCTGGCACCATTCTGGAATATGGCATGCCCGACTTCACCAGCAAGGGCGTGCTCAACCCCGAGGACCGGCGCCTGATTCAGGCCCAGCTTGAACGTGCCATCACCGTCGGGGACAAGCGCTTTCGTGCCGTACGCGTACAACTCATGACCCAACAAGTGGGCCACCGCATGCTGACCTTCCGGGTCGATGCCGTGTTGCACCTGCAGGATGCCACCCGCCAGGTCTCGTTCGACGCCGTACTGCAGATCAATACCCAAGAATACAAAGTGCAGAACCTCAACTGATGCTCGACGATCTGCTGCCCTACTATGAAAAGGAACTCTCGCACCTGCGCTTTCTCGGCCAGGAGTTTGCCCGCGAGTACCCGAAAATCGCCTCGCGCCTGCTGATCGAGGGAGACAACTGTGAAGACCCTCATACCGAACGCCTGATCGAAGCGTTTTCGTTCCTTTCCGCGCGCATCCACAAGAAGCTCGATGACGAGTTTCCCGAAATTGTCGAAGCCTTCCTTGAGGTGCTGTACCCGCATTACCTGCGCCCGACCCCGGCGCTGTCAATTGCCGAATTTTCCGCCGGCAACCGTTCGCAATTGGTGGCGCGCTACGACATCGCCCGTCATACCGAAGTCGCTTCACGCAGTGTCGATGGCGTTGCCTGCAGGTTCCGCACATGCTACCCCGTGCAACTCTGGCCCGTGACCGTGCAGGAGGCCTCATTCAGCGAGCTTGAACGTTCTGTGTTCAACGGCCACAGCAGTGACCTCGTAGCGCACCTGAAGATCGGCTTGGTAGCCACCACCGACCTGCATTTCGGCCAGCTCGACATTCATTCGCTCCGTTTCTTCCTCGACGGTGAAAGCACACTGATGCTGCAGCTGTACGAGCTGCTATTCAACAACCTGGCCAAGGCCACCGTCAGCTTTATCGAAAACGGCCAGCGCCGGGAAATCGGTCTGCCAGCCGATGCCTTGCAGGCCGTCGGTTTCGAGCAGGATGACGGCCTGGTGGACTACTCGGCGCGCTCGTTCGCCGGTTACCGCCTGCTGCACGACTACTTCACCTTCCCCGACAAGTTCATGTTCTTCGACATTGGCGGGCTCAAGCGTGCCCTGGCTGGTCGTGACGCGCAGACCATCGCGCTGAACTTCTACTTCTCTCACTTCGAGCTCGGCGAGCGCCTCTCTCGGCTGGCACAGAATCTGGGGCGACACAACTTCAAACTTGGCTGCACACCGATCATCAACCTGTTCAAGCAGCAGGCCGAACCTATAAAGCTGAGCCACACCCAGCATGAATACCCCGTCACACCGGATGTGCGACTGCAGGGAAACGCCGAAGTGGTGTCAATCGACCGTGTGCAGCGCGTGCGCAAGCTCGGCGGGCGGGACAAGGTCAGCGACTGCAACCCGTTCTTCGAACCCCGCGGCGACCTCGGCTCGGATGCCTGCTACTGGATCGGCCGTCGCCAGCCGTCACGGCGTGGCAGCCAGAGCGGCACGGACATGGTGATACGTGTGGTGGACCGGGAACTGGACCTGATCGACAGCAGCAGCGATACCCTCAGCCTCGCCCTAACCTGCAGCAACCGCGATCTGCCGCAACTGCTCAGCTATGGCGGCAGCCAGAGTGACCTGAGCCTGGACCAGGACAGCGTGGTCGACACCATCCGCCTGTTGCGCAAGCCCACCGCCACCGCGCGCGTGCCACTGGGTGACGGCCTGATCTGGCGGCTGATCTCGCACCTGTCGCTGAACCATATGTCGCTGGTGGCGCAGGGCAAGGAAGTGCTGCAGGAAATGCTCAGCCTTTATAACTACCGCCGCGGCCTGGCCGTACGTAAGCAGATCGGCGGGATCCTGTCGATCAAGAGCGAACCGGTCGTCGCCCGCATAGGCCACCCCCGCCCAAACTTCGTGCGTGGCGTGGGCATCACCCTGGAACTCGACGAAAGCCAGTACATCGGCAGCGGGGTGTTCCTGTTTGGCAAGATCCTGGACCACTTCTTTGGCCAATATTGCACCGTCAACAGCTTCACCCAACTGACCCTACGCACCCGCCAGCGGGAAAAGAGAATCGTACAATGGCCACCCAGAACCGGCGATCAGCCACTGGTCTGATCGACCAGGCGCGTGCCCAGCCCTACCGGTTCGAATTTTTTCAACTGGTGCGGCTGCTGCGCCTGCACTACAGCAGAGCGGGACGTATCGACCCGGAAACCCGGCCGCATGACGACCCGCTGCGCTTCCGTTCGCAGCTGTCGCTGGCCTTCCCGGTCAGCGAAGTCAGCGACCTGAAGTTCGAGCGCGCCGAACGCACAAACGCAAACGATCAACCGCTGTCGGAGGTCCAGGTCACCTTCATGGGCCTGGTCGGCCCGTCCGGGGTGCTGCCACGGCCGTACACCGAGCTGCTGATCAACCGCCACATCCAGCACCGCGACGATGCCGCGCACGCATTCATGGACCTGTTCTCCCATCGCATGGTCGCGCAGTTTTACCAGGCCTGGCAGAAATACAAATTCCACATCGAGCACGAACGCAAAGGCAGTTCGGACTTCGAGCGCTACCTGCTGAGCATGGTGGGATTTGGCGAGCAGGCCCGTCAGCGCAAGTTTGCAAGCAGCGATTCGAGCCTGCGCCATGAACTGTTCAGCTACTTCGCCGGTTTGTTCACCCAGCGCCCGCGCAACCCGCAGAACCTGCAAGCGATGCTCAGCTTCTACTTCGCCCTGCCGTTCACCCTGCGCCCATTTGCCGGGCGCTGGCTCAAGCTCAAACCTGAGCAGTGCACGCGTCTGGGACGGCAGAACGCCCAGCTGGGGCTGAGCAGCGTGATCGGCAATCGCGTGTGGGACTACCAGTCGTGCGTACGGATCGTAATCGGCCCGCTGGATCTTGCCGACTACGAGCGTTTTCTGCCCGGCACCCAGGACTACCACAAGCTGGTGGAGCTGGTGCGTTTTTACCTGGGTCCCAGCCTCGACTTCGAGCTGACTCCCCAGCTCAAGCCCGACGCCGTGCCGGTAGCCCGACTGGGGCGTAAAGGGGGAGTGGCGTTGGGCTGGCTGGGCTGGCTCAAACGCCCTGGCAGCCAGGTCGGACCCGCGCGCTGCGGCATTTTTAGTATTCCTTATGATGGGGTCTCGCTGTGAACCTTAAGTCACTGTTTGCCAAGCTCAACGACACCTGCCGCAGCGCCACGGAAAGCGCCGCCGCGCTATGTCTGGCCGAGCGTCACTATGAAGTGGATATCGAGCACGTCCTGCTGCAACTGCTTGAGGGCGATGACAACGACCTGCGGCCGGTGCTGCGCCACTATGATGTGGTGGTCGAGCGCCTACAGTCACAGCTGGCCGATGCCTTGCAGGGCTTCAAGACCGGTAATACCCGCACCCCGGCGCTGTCGCCACACATCACTCAGTTGATCGAGCGCGCCTGGGTGCTGGCCTCGATCGAATATGGCACCAGCCAGATCCGCAGCAGCTACCTGCTGCTGGCCCTGCTCGACGACGCCGATTTACGGCGTTTGCTGCTGGCCAGCGCAGCTGAGCTGGACAAGATCAATGTCGACGACCTGCGAGCCAACCTCCAGGTCTTGACCAGCGCCAGCGGCGAAGCCCAGCAGGCCACAGCCTTGCCGGCCGACAGCAGCGCTCCTGCCCCGCTGCGCGGCGCGGGCAAGACCCCAGCGCTTGACCAATACACCGTCGACCTGACCCGCAATGCTCGCGAAGGTCGGATCGACCCGGTGCTGGGTCGCGAATTCGAGGTGCGGCAGATGGTCGACATTCTTACTCGTCGGCGCCAGAACAACCCGATCCTCACGGGTGAGGCCGGTGTCGGCAAGACCGCTGTGGTCGAAGGACTGGCACTGCGTGTCGCCGAGGGCGACGTGCCAGAGCCGCTTAAGGGGGTGGCCATCCACACCCTCGACCTAGGCTTGCTGCAAGCCGGTGCAGGCATCAAGGGCGAGTTCGAGAACCGCCTGAAATCGGTGATCGAGGAAACCAAGCGCAGCGTGCACCCGATCATCCTGTTCATCGACGAAGCCCATACCCTGATCGGCTCCGGCGGCCAGGCCGGGCAGAACGATGCCGCCAACCTGCTCAAGCCGGCACTGGCGCGGGGCGAGCTGCGCACCATCGCCGCGACCACGTGGGCCGAGTACAAGAAGTACTTCGAGAAGGACGCTGCCCTCGCCCGCCGCTTCCAGGTGGTCAAGGTCGAAGAGCCTGAAGAAGACCAGGCCATCTACATGCTGCGCGGGCTGCTGGAGAAGATGCAGAGCCACCATCGGGTGGCAGTGATGGACGACGCACTCGTGCAGGCGGTACGCCTGTCCAGCCGCTACATCACCGGCCGGCAACTGCCGGACAAGGCAGTCAGCGTACTCGATACGGCCTGCGCCCGGGTCGCTCTGGGGCAGACCTCGCAGCCCGGCCGCCTTGAAGACTGCCTGCGCCTGGTCGATAACCTGCGTACCGAAATCGACCTGCTGGAGCAGGAACAGAGCAAGGGCAGCGACCACCAACGCCGCCTTGGGCAGCTGCGCGAACAGATCGAGCAGGCTGGCCAGCGCCAGCAACGGCTGGAACAGCAATGGCAGCACGAGTTGGAACTGGTCAAGCAGATTCATGCCTTGAGCCAAGACAGCGACAGCGATAACCGCGCCGCACTGGCCGAACTGCGGGAGCAGCTGGCCGATGTCCAAGGCGAAGAACCGCTGATCCATGCGCTGGTCGATGGCGCCACCATCGGTGAAGTGATTTCGGGCTGGACCGGCATCCCCCTGGGCAAGATGCTGCGCGACGAGATCGACACCGTGCAACGTCTGCCTGCGCTGATGGCCGAACGTGTTCTGGGCCAGGATCATGCCCTGCATGAAATCGGCAAGCGCATCAAGATTTCCCGGGCGCGCATGGAAGATCCGAACAAGCCGATTGGCGTATTCCTGCTGCTTGGCCCCAGCGGCGTCGGCAAAACCGAGACCGCGCTGGCCCTGGCCGATACTCTGTACGGCGGCGAGCGCAATGTCATCACCATCAATATGTCGGAGTACCAGGAAGCGCACACCGTCTCCAGCCTCAAGGGGTCGCCACCCGGCTATGTCGGCTACGGCGAAGGGGGCGTGCTGACCGAAGCGGTACGGCGCAAGCCTTACAGTGTTGTGCTGCTCGACGAGGTGGAAAAAGCTCACCCGGACGTGCTCGAACTGTTCTTCCAGGTATTCGACAAAGGCGTACTGGACGACGGCGAAGGGCGCGAGATCAACTTCCGCAACACTGTGATCATCTTGACCTCCAACGTCGGTACCGAACACATCATGCGTACCTGCCTGGGCGCCGACCAGGTACCGGCACCGGCACAGCTGGTAGACGACCTGCGTGACCAGCTCAATGGCGTGTTCAAGCCTGCTTTTCTTGGCCGCCTGAGCATCGTCCCCTACTACCCGGTGCAGGACGCCATCCTGGAGCGCATCGTCGGCCTAAAGCTGGAGCGCATCCGTCAGCGTTTCGAGCGCAATCACCAGGCCCAACTGCACTTCAGCCCGGCGCTGGTGCCAGCGATTGCGGCACGCTGCACTGAGGTCGACAGCGGTGCGCGCAACATCGACAACATCCTCTCGGGCAGCCTCATGCCGGAGCTGGCTGAACAAGTACTGGCACGCATGGCCGCAGATCAGCCGATCACCAGCTTGCGCATCGACCTGGATGAAGCCGGCGGCTTCGCCTACAGCCTGGCGTGAAGGTGCGGACGTTGAAGCAAGGACCATCAGCAGCGCACCGGGCGCTGCCAGAGCAAGTTTTCAGGAGCAGGACGATGGGCAGGATACTGGGTGTACTGATCATGGCCTCGGCGCTTGGCGCCTGCGGCATTACTGACCGCGTTGGCAAGCGCGTCGACGACACCTGGGCAGGCGACATGCTGTTCAGCAGCGACGAAAAAGTGGTCCTGATCATCGACGGTGGCAATCAGCTGAACCCGGACGTGACCGGTACCCCATTGTCGGTGGTGGCGCGCGTCTACCAGCTCACCAGCCTTGATCGATTCATCGCCAGCGATGCCGACACCCTGCTCGACCACCCTGAGCAAGCGCTGGGCGAGACTGTGCTCGATACCCGCGAAACCGTTGTGCTACCGGGTATTGGCAACGTCCAGGAGTGGCCGTTGGCCAAGCAGGCGCGCTATGTCGCCGTGGCCGCTTTTTTCCGTGACGAAAGCGGTGGGCGTTGGAAGATGGCTTTCAATGCCGACGCCTTCCGCAAGGACGGCATCTTCTTCTCGCCCGAGGGCGGTCGGGTGCTGCTCAACCTCAACCAGATCACCGCCGAACGCGGCCAGGATGTGCTCCAGCTCCCGGCCCAGCAAGCCGTCGCCACCCAGCAGCCGGCACAGCCGCTGGAAACAGAGCCTACCGTCGGCCAGCAACTGCAGGCCAAGGCGCTGGACGCCGCCCAGCGGGCCGCTGGCGATGCAGCCGAGCAATCGGCCAAGAAAGCCATGACCAACGTGTTCGATTCAGCACTGGAAGGTATCCAATGAGCAACAAGAGCCGTGTGATGTGGTCGGAAGGCATGTTCCTCCTGCCCCAGCACTTCCAGTATCAGGACGAGTTTCACCAGCACCAGCTGGCTCAGGCAACCTTGCGTTCATCGCCTTTCCATTGGGGTGTGCAGACACTCGAAGTCGATGAACAAGCGCTGAGCAGTGGCGTGCTGCAGCTCAACCGTCTGCACATGGTGTTCCCCGATGGTTCGGTGTTCGACGCCCCGCAACATGACCCGCTGCCGGCGGCGCGCGACCTCAAGGACGTGTCACGAGGCGCGGGCCTCAAGGTTTATGCCGCACTCAAGCTGGCCGAACCCTACAGTGCCAACTACCTGGAAGATGGCGCCGAACGCCAGGGAGCCCGCCGCTACCGCAAAGCGTTCGCGACCTTGCCCGACCTCAACGAAGGCGACCTGGAAAACGAAATCACCAGCCTGCGCCTGAACGTGGTGCTGCTGGTCGATGGCGACGCACTGGATGGCTACAGCTACTGCCCGCTGCTGCACCTGCAGCGCAATAACGTCAACGCGTTTAGCGTCGACAGCCAGTTCGTCCACCCGGCCTTGCACCTGGGCGCACATGAAACCCTGCTGACCATCGCCCAGCGGTTGCTCGCCCTGCTACAGAGCAAGAGCGAGACGTTGTCCGGGCGTCGCCGCGAACGCGCCGACCAGATCGCGGAGTTCGGCTCAAGCGACGTCAGCCTGTTCTGGCTGTTGTACACCGTCAACCGTGCTCACCCGGGCCTTGCGCACCTGCTCCAGCACCCGCGCCTGCACCCGGAACAGCTGTATCGCTTCCTCGCCGAACTGGCCGGCAGCCTGCTGACCTTCTCGCTCAATGCTCGTCTGGACGACATCCCGGCCTACGACCACCAGGACCCGGCCGCTTCGCTGCTCAAGCTCGACCGTCTGGTACGCGAACTGCTCAATAGCGTTGTGCCGAACCAGTACATCCCGATTCCACTGGACCAGACCCGTTCGTCCTATTATGTCGGCCGCCTCAACGACCCGCGCCTGGTCGACGCCGACTTCTACATCTCGGTGCACGCCGACATGCCCGGTGCTCAGGTGCTTGAGCTGGTACCGAGGGCCTTCAAGATCGGGTCCCCGGAAGACATCGAGGTGGTGGTCAACACGGCCATGCCGGGGGCTACCCTCAACCACTGCGTACGCACGCCCAATGCGATTCCGGTGCGCCTGGACAACCAGTACTTCGCGATCGAACCCCACGGACGGGTGTATGAACGCATGATGAGCGCCCACGCCATCGCCTTCTACGTCCCCAGTGCCTTCAAGAACCTCAAGCTCGAACTGATGGCGGTGCTCAAATGACTGTTGCCGTAATGCCGGGCGGCGTGACCGCCGTCGAACAACCCTCCACCCTCAAGGACATGGTCAAGGACTTCCTGACCATGGCGCTGATGATCCGCCGCGGCAACAAGGTGGTCGATGTGCAACGCTTGCGTGCAGGTGTCGACGAGTTCTTCCCAGCCCTGGAGCGCGATGCACGCCGTGCAAACTACAGCGTCGAGCAAGTCAAGGACGTGCAGTACGCGCTTTGCGCCTTCCTCGACGAAAGCGTGCTGAACGCCGGCCCCAGTGAAATCCGTAATCAACTTGAGATCAACCCGCTGCAGTTCCAGTACTTCGGCGTGCACCTGGCCGGCCAGGGCTTTTTCGACAAGTTGGAGGCCTTGCGTACCGACGTAAAGCGCAACCTCGACGTGCTTGAGGTTTACCACCTGTGCCTGGCCCTGGGCTTCGAAGGCAAGTACAGCCTTGAGCAGAAAGACCAGCTGCGCTACATCGCCAATACCCTAGGCCAGGACATCGCCCGTCACCACGCGCCACGCAAGGCCCTGGAACCGCAATGGGCGCTGCCAGACCAAGTGTCGCAGATGCTGCGCTATGAAGTGCCACTGTGGCTGTACCTGGTACTCATCGCGCTGGTATGCGGGGCGGTCTACCTGACCCTTGATTGGTTGCTAGGCAAGGAAGTCGCCGCGTTGGCGGAGCAGGTCCGCCGGCTGTTCGGCGTTTAACTCGAGTACGGTCAGGAAGACATGAAAGCACTACTGCGCTGTTTGAAAAATTTCTGGTTTGCCTTGGCACTGGTCTGGGCGATCGGTCTACTGAGCTGCTGGTTTGCCCTGCCGCGCTGGCAGTTCACGCCTGAACAGGTGTATGTGGCAATGACGCTGTTCAGCGCCGTGTGTCTGCTGCTGATCGTGTTGCGCCAGTACCGCCGTATCCGCGCAGAGCAGAACATCGAGAGCTTGGTGCAGCTGGAAGTCGACCGCTCACTAGGCGCCGAAGGCGAGTTCCGCGATCAGCACGTACTGCGCGAACGCCTCAAGCACGCCATCGCCATGTTGCGCTCGGCGCGCTCGGCCGGGGGGGGTGGTGCCTCGGCGCTGTCGGACCTGCCTTGGTACCTGGTAATGGGCATGTCGGCTTCGGGCAAGACCTCGCTACTGACCCGCTCCGGGCTCTCGGCCTCAATCGCCGGAGCTCAGGCCAGCGGCCTCGACAGCGGCACTCAGCACTGCGACTGGTACTTCAGCCCCGAAGCGGTGCTGATCGACACCGCTGGCCGCTACCTGCGCGATGACGCCTCGGCCAACGAGTTCGCCTCGTTCCTCAAGCTGTTGCGCAAACAGCGCAGCAAGCCTGCGGTGAACGGCTTGGTGCTGGTGGTGAGCCTGCCGGAAATCATCTGCGCCACTGTGACCGAGCGTGAAGCTCTGGCAGCGCGCCTGGTCAGCCGCATCGACGAATACAGCGAGTGCCTGGGCGTTAACCCGCCGCTGTACCTGGTGCTCAGCAAGACCGACCTGCTGCCGGGCTTCAACCAGACCTTCGAGGGCCTGGACAATGTCCAACGCCAACAACCGCTGGGCATGACCTTCCCGCTTGCCGAGGTGCGCAACAAAGGCCTGCGCAGCGTTGCCGAAGCCCGCTTCGCTCAACTGCTAGGTAGCGTGCGCGAGCACGTCGACCACCAGCTGATAGCCGGCGGCAACACGGCCAACGTCGAACTGCTGCAGTTTCCCAGCTACTTCGCCGAGCTGTCGAGTGTGCTGGGTGGATTCCTCGAACAGTTCGAGCGCACTGCCGACGGCCGCACCCCACCGATCGTGCGGGGAGTGTATTTCACCAGCGCGCTGCAGACCGACGAACAGCTGCCACCGGTCTACGAAGACGCGCTGGGCGCCCATTATGCCCTGCAAGCCAGCGAACGCCCGCCGTCAAACAAATCGACCAACAAGATCGGCGACAAGAGCTTCTTCATCACCGAAACCTTCCGCCAGGTAGTGTTCCCCGACCGCAACCTTAGCCTGTACTACTCGCGCAAGGGCCGTACCCGCGCCATCACCCCGGCTCTGGCCGGCGCTGCGGCGCTCGCCGGCGTCGCCCTGCTGGCCTGGGAAGGCGTGTCGTTTCACAACAACCGCCAGGTACTGGCCAGCATCGGTAGCGAGCTGAGCGAACTGGAACAGGCCCCCGACCAGGCCGAGCGCCTGGCATCCGGGCAAGCCATGGAACAGCTGCGCCATTATCTCGGGCAGTTTGAAGGCTACGACAGCGAGGGTGTACCGCTGGCATTGGGCGCCGGCCTGTACAGCGGCGCGGAACTGCTCAGCCCGCTGCGCCAGGCCTACCTGCAGCAACTGCGCACCCAGGCCCTGGAGCCAATCGGCAAGCAACTGCAAGTGCAGCTGCGTGCGCTCAACCAGTTCGCCGAAACTGTCGACCGCACACCACTGGCCGACACCGGCAAGCGCCGCGCGTCGAAGGCCCAGGCAGCGGATGCTGCGCCAGGCAAAGGCGTCAAGGTATTCAAGGCACCGGCCGCTGCAGCACTGACGACCCAGGTTCCGCGCAGTGGCGCGCAACTGGCGGGCCAGGTGCAAGCCGCCGCCAGCGAAGCCGGTCAGGACGGCCGCCGCCGCGCCCTCGATGCGCTGCATGAAAAGGCCCGTTCAGTGTCCAGCGCCGACCCGTCTGAAGACACCGCCCTGACCGCCGGCCTCTCGCTCTCCGAAGACAGCCTCGGACGCCTCAGTGAGCAGCAGGTGGCATCGGTGATCGAAGCCTACAGCGCGCTGAAGCTGTACCTGATCCTGACCCGCCCGCAAGAACACCCGGATGCCGATTTCGTCGCCGCCGAGCTGCCGCGCGCCTGGGCCCAGGCCGCGCAGGCCCAGGGCCATGAGGCAGACCTGGCGCTCGTTGAAGCCAACAGCGCGCTATACGTGCGCTACCTGCAACAGGGCACAGCGCCCGCCCTGCGCCGCAACGAACAACTGGTCAGCGACGCCCGCCAGAGCCTGCGTTCGTTCATGATCGCCAGTTCACTGGTCGACCGTGAGTATCTGCGCCTGCAGCTGGAGTCCGGCCGCCAGTATCCGAACCTGACGTTGGCCGACATGGTACCGGCCAGCGGTCGCAACCAGCTGTTCTCCGCCGAAGCCGTGCCGGCCTTCTACACCCGTCAGGGGTGGGAAGAATACGTGCAGCCAGAGCTGATCAAGCTACTCTCGGGTGACCTGCGCAATGATAGCGACTGGGTGCTCGACGGCGAAGGCGGCAACGGGCTGGTGCAGAAGGCCAACTTCATGCGCGAGCTGCTGGCCCGCTACAAGGCTGACTACGCCGAAGCCTGGCTCAACCTGCTCGAAGGTGTTGGCGTGCGCCACTTTACCGACATGGCCAACGCCAACGAGCGCCTGGCGGTGCTTAGCGACGTGCAGAACTCACCCGTGAAGAGCCTGCTGGCCGCCGTCAACCATAACACCGACTGGGACCAGCCAACGCAAGCGTCCACCACCTCGGCCAGCGCGGCTGAAGACAGCTTCTGGGGCAGCATCAAAGGTGCGTTCAGCAGCCAGGGCGCCACGGTGGAAAACGTCGTGACGCAACTGCCACGTGTTGGTGACGGCAGCCTGGCCAAGCGCTTCGAACCGGTCTCGCGTCTGTTCGCCGCGCAGAATGCAGAAGGTGCCGACAGCACCGTGATGGACCGTTACCTGGCCGCGCTGCGCAAGCTCAAGGTGCGTCTGAGTAACATTCAGCGCTCGCAGGATGTAGGTAAGAACAGCAAGCTGCTGATCAGCGAAACCCTTGAGGGCCAGCCCTCGGAAGTCACCCTTGTACGCAACTATGTCGAGACCAGCGTCGACACCTCGGCCGGCAAGCTGTCCGGCGCCCTGCTGCGCTTGTTCAACTCGCCGCTGCAGTACACTTGGGAAACCCTGCGCGATCCGGCCGGGCAACAGATCGCCAAAGCCTGGGCGCAGGAGGTAGCGCGCCCATGGCAGCAAGTCATGGCGCACCGTTACCCGATTGTCGCCGATAGCAATAACGAAGCCTCGGTCAAGGACCTGCAACGCTTCGTAGACCCCGAGAGCGGCCTGCTACCAGCCTTCAAGCGCAATGAAATTGGCAACCTGGCCGGTGGCGAAGGCCTCGGCATGGGCACTGGCAAGAGCAATAGCCCGCTGGTAAATACGAAAATGGTCGACAGCATCGACAAGGCAAGCTCCGTCGGCCAGGTGATCGCCAGCCTCTCGGACCGTGAAAATGGCTTTGAGATCATGCTTGAGCCATCGGCGCGCTACACCGACATCATTTTCACCCTGGATGGCCAGGAGCAGCACTACCGCAACGGCCGTACCAGCTGGAACCGCTTCGCTTGGCCCGGTAGCAACAGTAGCCCGGGTGCGCGCCTTGACGTTGTCACCCTGGAAGGCCAGCGCATCAACGTGTTCGACTACCCTGGCCGCTGGGGCTTGCTGAAGATGAACGACAGTGCCCGGGTCATCGACTTGGACACCGTGCAGCAGCGTTTCACCTGGCAATCGGTGGCCGGCCCGGTAAGCCTGGTGGTACGCAACTACGGCGGTGTGAAGATGACCGACCTGGCTCAGGTCAAGGCACTCAGCGTGCTCAACGACAGTGCGCGGGTGAACTGATGCTAAACCGTACCCTGACAGGGATACCTGGCCAATGATTGGATGTTTCGGCAAAGTCCCAGCCAGTGCCGACTTCGTTAGCCTTAACGGCGCCTTGCCGGAGGTTTGCGAATTCGACCTGTGGCTGCAAAACGCCCTGGGTCGCATGCAGCCACAGGCCGACTGGCGCGAACGCTTCGATGCTCTGCCGGTGTGCTTCTTCTGCTACCGCACCCGCACCGGGCAATGGCTGCTCGGTGGCTTCATCAGTTCACGCGATACCAGTGGTCGACGCTACCCATTCATGGTGTTCCAGAGCATACGCATGGACCACGATGCGCGCTTCGTCAGCCCGCATATTCTTTGTGAGCTGTTCGCAGGGCAGATCAAGCCGTTGCTCATGCAGGCCGCCCAGGGTGCCGATATGGCCGAGCTGTTCGGGCAGATCAAAGCCATGCGCGGCTGGACCACCCGGGACCTTGACCTGTATCGCCGGGTGCACGAGAAGTTCCTTCACGACTTCAACCTGCGCGACGTGGCCCGTGCGCTGCGCCACAGCTACCCGGAGTTCGACACCCAAGCCGGGATGGCCAGCCTGTATCGTCTGCGCACCGCCCTGCAGCAGGCGCACACGGCGCCAATCTGCCTGCCGCTGCCGGCCCAGAGCGGCCTCAAACGCCCCATGGCGGACCTCTGGTGCACGCTGCTGTCGCACCTGCGCGGCAGCGCCGGCATGCCCGACGTCAGCGTGCTGGTGGACAACTTCATGCGCCCTGGGCTGCTGTGCTTTGCCTCCCGTGGCAGTGATGAGGTTTACCGGCTGCTGACCGGCATTGCCGATTCCAGCGAACGGCATGACCTGCTGGACCCTTTGCCGTACCCATCGAGCGGCAGCCCCCTGACACTGCCGGCCGATGACCTGGCCCTGAACGATTTCATAGCGCGCTTTGCCAGCGCGCGGGACGAACAGTATTGATGAACAGGCTCAAGTACTATTTCTTCAAATATCAGCCTTACGTGCTGGGTGTGGTGTTTTTCCTGGCCATCTTCCTAGTCTGGACGACAGGCATGGCGCTGGGTTTTGCCTCGCTCGCCAGCCTGCTGGCCGGCATCGGCGTGTTCGTGCTGCTGTCTGCCCTGTATGTATTGCTGATGTACCGCGGCGTATCCCAGCACCATGACCTGCAGGCATTGCTGCGAGAGGATGCCGACCAGGCGGTGCTCAACGCCAATCCACAAGACCGCGAGGAAATCAGCCTGCTGCGCGAGCGCCTGCTGCAGAGCATCGAGCGCCTACAAGGCAGCAGCAAAGGCGGTGCTAACAAAGATGCGCTGTACGCCTTGCCTTGGTATCTGGTGATCGGCCAGCCGGCTTCGGGCAAAAGCACCATGCTCTACCAGTCCGGCCTAACGTTCCCGTACGCCGAGCGCGAAGGTGCCCGGGTCGCGGGCCTTGGCGGCACACGCAACTGTGACTGGTTCTTCAGCTCCGAAGCCGTGCTGCTCGACACTGCCGGCCGCTATATGAACAACCAGGAAGAAGCCGGCAAGTGGCGCGCCTTCCTCGGCCTGCTGCGCCAACATCGCCAGCGTCGCCCGCTCAATGGCCTGATCGTCGCGGTCAGCATCGAAGACATCCTGCACGCCGGTGCCGATGGCCGCGAACGCCTGGCCAAGCGCCTGCGCGAGCGCATTCAGGAGGCCCACGAGCTGCTGGAATTGCGCTTGCCGATCTACCTGGTGTTCACCAAGTGCGACCTGCTGCCGGGCTTTACCCACTTTTACCGTCAGCTGGATGCGCACTTACGTGACGAAGTGATGGGCAAGACGTTCAGCCACGAGGGTTTCGAGCAGTCAGACTGGGGCACGCGCTTTGCCGCGGCCATGAACGAACTGGTCGGCCACTGGCAGGCACTGGCAGACCATCAGCTGCTGCAACAGGACATCCAGCTGACCCGTCGTGACCCGGCCGCCTACCGCTTGCCGCTGGAGCTGGCAGCGCTCAAGCCGCTGCTCAACGCCTTCGTCGCTGACCTGCTGCGGGCCAACCCCTACCAGAGTGCCGAGCTGCTGCGTGGTTTCTATTTCACCAGCGCCCTGGATGCCGACGAACCAGCCCACGGCCGCTATGCCAGCCATGTGCGCGACCGCTTCGCCCTGGCTGCACCGGGCAACGACGCAGCAGCCGACAGCCAGACCGAGCCGCTGTTCATCGCCAGCCTGTTCCGCAAGGTGATCATCCCCGACCAGCACCTGGTGGCGCTGTACACCAGCAACCGCCGCGAGCACCGCCGCAAAGCGGCATGGGTGGGGGCTGCGAGCCTGGCCGGCCTGTTACTGTGCGCAGCCTGGGGCTGGTCTTACAGCAACAACAAGGCAGCGATCCAAGCCGTGGCTGCCAACCTCGACAGCGCCCGCCAGCAGGATGCTGCCGCTCCCCGGCAATACACCGCCTGGAACAGCCTGGACCAGTTGCGCCAGGCCGCTGCCGAGCTGTATGCCCGCCACCGCACCGATGGCGTGCCACTGGCCATGCGCATGGGCCTGTACCGCGGCCATGACATCGAGCCGTTCGTGCGCCAGGCATATTTCGCTCAGCTGGAAAAGGTGATGCTCAAGCCCACCGCCGACAATCTGACCCGTTCGCTGTACCTGCTCAGCAGCATCAAGATCTATCAGCGCAACGCCCCACGCCTCGAGACCGTGAGCGGTATCGACAGCGTTGAGCCTCGGGCCCTGCCGGTGGACAACCGCGCGCAGTCGGTAGCCACCTTCGGCCAGACCACCCTCGATACCTACCTGATGCTGTCCAAGGCCCAGCGTGAACAGGCCCAGCCGGCAGTGCTCAAGGTACGCATCCCAGATTATTGGTACCCGGCTATCTACAAACAGGTGCCGCGCCCGGCCGGGCAGTCGGCACAGGCTTCCGGCGAGGGTGAGGACTACCAGTTCGCCGGGCGCCAGATCGCCTTCTACAGCGACCAGATCCGCGAGCCGGACGTGCCGCGCATCCTCAATAACGCGTTCCTGGTGTCCAGCTCGCGCAACTACATCAACAGCCTGCTGACCCGTTCGCTGCGTGCCATCGAAACCATCACGCTGGAGTCCGACACCTTGTTCGCTTTTGGCCGCGCCGACTTCCAAAGCTTGCAAACCGCCGGCCAGCGACAGCTCAGCAGCATCGCCAACAAACTGCTGAACACACCCAATGTTGGCAAGATCGTGATCACCGGCCATGCCGATCAGATCGGCGATCGCCAGAGCAACCTGCAGGTGTCCCGGCAACGGGCGCAGACCATCAAGACCTACTTGGTGGGCAAGGGCCTGCCAGCGGAACTGGTCGATGCCGTGGGCGCAGGCAGCGACAAACCCTTGGTGCGCTGCAACATGCAAGCGCCGCGCGCCGAACTGATTCAGTGCCTGGAACCTAACAGGCGTGTAGAGATCGAGGTCCGGGCACTTGATTGAATGCCCGGTCTCAACACGACGCCTGCGGCGGGTCTGCAGGCGTCACAATCAGGGCAGGTCCAGGTACTGGATCAAGGAAGCCCTTTATACCTATGGAGAAATGTAGACATGGCATTTGACGCTTACCTCAAGATTGACGGCATCCCAGGCGAAGCTCTGGATGACAAGCACAAGGACTGGATCGAAGTACTGGGCTACCAGTATGGCGCTACCCAGGCGACCTCGGCGACCGCCAGCTCCTCCGGTGGCGCTTCGTCCGAACGTGTCAATCTGAGCGATTTCACCATCCGCAAGTACGTCGACAAAGCCTCTGCCAAGGCCTTCGAAGCGTGCTGCAAAGGCCAGCACATCAAGGAAGTGGTGCTGAACGTGAACCGTGCCGGTGGTGACAAGGTGACTTACCTGACCATCACCCTGGAAGAAGTCGTGATCTCCTCGGTCAACTTCCTCGGCAACCTGCCGCTGGACGGCGAAGCCAAGGCTGAAAGCGACTTGCCGATGGAGGAGATCAAGTTCAACTTCTCGCGCATCAAGACCACCTACACCCAGCAGAAGCGTTCCGATGGCGCCGGTGGCGGCAAGGTTACTGGCGGTTGGGACCGTTCGCTGAACAAGGTCTACTCCTGAGCCTGACCTGAGCTGGCGCCGATAATGGCCAGCTCGCCAGGGGGTCTCGTGCCTGCAAGGGCACGGTGACCTTCCTTTCACCTTCGCACACAGAGCCGTCCATGCACGACATTCTCGACGACCTTTCGCTGTCTGCCCTGCGTACTCCGATTGACGGTGGCGCCGGCGAGGACCTGAGTTTTTCCAGCTTGTTCGATCAGATCAAGGAAGCGCGACGCGCCGATCCCGAATACCTGACCCAGGGCGACTGGCAGACTGACCTCAAGCAGGCCGACTGGGAGCAGGTGATCCAGCTGGCTGCCGTCGGTATCACCGAGCACAGCAAGGACCTGATGCTGGTGGCCTGGCTGAGTGAAGGCCTGGCTCACAGGAAGCAGTTTCCGGGCATCCGTTTTTCCTTGGCGGTGGCGCAAGCCCTGCTGGAAGATTTCTGGGACACGCTCTACCCCTCCCTCGACGAGGGTGAAGACGAGCGTGCTACCCGCCTGGCGTGGTTGACCACTACGCTGACCGAGGTGGTCCGCACCCTGCCGATCACCCAAGGGCAAGGCTACAGCCTGCTCAAGTATGAAGAGTCGCGCCAGGTCGAGAACCTGGCCCGGCAAAACCCCTCGGCCATGCACCAGGCACTGGAAGATGGCAAGATCAACGCCGAACTCTTCCAACGCTCGGTGGTGATGACCGATACCGAGCACCTGCACGTTTTGCACGCGCAAATCAGTGAATGCCTGGGCGCCTGCCAGCAACTGCAGACCACAGCCGATAATGCGTTCGGCCATGACGCGCCGAGCTTTCTGCCCCTCAACGACGTGCTTGTGCAGGCCCGACAACTGGTGGAACGCCTACTCAAGGAGCGCGGTGTAGAGTTGGCACCCGCTCCAGGAGCGTCAGCCGAAGAAGCAGCACAGCCCGAACTGCCGGCAGCAGCCGGTACGGCCCCGGCCGCTGCACAGCTTAGCCACAGTGCCCCGTTGCGAACCGTACCGCTGAACCGTGAAGAAGCCTTCACCTTGCTCCAGGGCGTGGCGCAGTTCTTCAAGCAGACAGAACCGCACAGCCCGGTGCCCTACCTGGTGGAACGTGCCATCAAGTGGGGCAACATGCCGCTGGAATCCTGGCTCAACGATGTGATCAAGGACAGCAGCGTGGTTGATGGCATTCGCGATGTGCTCGGCACCCTGCAACCTCGTGACTGATTTGTGGTCCTAGCCGGCTGAAAAGGAGTTTCGACATGCGTCCGATCATTCTTTTGAACGACCCTACCGACCGCGGCGGCATGGTTGTGCAGGCCTCCTCATCGACCCTGGTCAACGGCCGCGCCGTGGCCAGGCTCGGCGACAAGGTGATGTGCCTGCACGGCGCCTGCGTGATCGCCAGCGGCGACACCTCCACCCTGGTCGACGGCATGCCGGTGGCCCGCCATGGCGACAAGACCGCCTGCGGCTCCAGCCTGATCGCCACCAACAGCGACACCGGAATACTGTAAGGACTGCCAGCATGTTGAAACCCTTCGCCCAGGGCCATCGTTCGTTGTGGGACGTGATCGGCGAGCGCCGCGAGCAAGCACAGCGCCTGGCACCCCCACCACGCCCGCGCGCCGAGTACGACACCACCCGCATCGGCCTTAGTGATGCCTGGGTGTGGCTGCCTAACCTGAGCCCGGCCGACGCCAAGGCAGGCAAGGCGCTGGGCAGGGTAAACGCCGACTTCGAGCACGACCCGCGGCTGGTCACCCCGGCCGGCCACCGTCATACCGTGCGGCGTATTCGCGCGGGCAGCGCGCGTGCCGAAGTCAGGATTCTGCCCAGGGCCCTGCAGCTGCTGCAGGCCATGCTCGGCCAATGGCACGACTTCGCTGGCGGCCTGGACTGGGACCAGACCCAAGTGGTGGTGTTCGCCCCCACCGGCATCGACGCCGACCCCTGGCTGGATGCACTGCTCGAAGTTTGGCCGTTCGACTACTTGCCCGGCCACGGTTTTAGCGCCCCCGGCCAGACCTTCGCCACCTGGCTGCCGTGGGCCCAGTGCAACGAGCTGGAAGCCGCCAACCTGCTGTGCATCGGCATCGACAGCTGGGCCACGGTGGACCGCGCGGGGAGCGTGAAAGGCGAACGCATGGCCGGTGAAGCGATCGCGGTGCTCAACCTGCAACGCATCGACCTGGCCAACCCCGAGGGCAATGCGCGCTGGCAGCTGCACCCTGCGGTGAACCACGCCCATGGGCCTCGGGCGCTGTTGCCGCGCAAAGGCTGCGGTGGCCTGGAGCAGGTGAGCGAGCAGCTGTGCGAACAGGCCGGCATTGCCTTGACCGACGTGAAAGGCCTGGTTACTGACGGCCACCACGACGACAACCGCCTGGAGCACCTGTACCAGTTGCTCTACACCCACCTGCCCGACTGCGACATGCAGCAACACGTGATCGGCCATGCCCTGCTGGCGGGTGAATACGCGCCGGGTATCAGCGAAATGAGTGCGCTGGCGCTGGCGTTGCAAGCGGCCAACAGCCTGGAAGGTGCAGTGCTGGTGATGGATCGGCATGCATCGACACAGACCCAAGGCTGGTTGCTGGGGCCGTTGCAGGCGGTGGTTGCCGAGCAGCGACCGAGCGAGGGCGTTTGATGATCAAATACGCCAGTTGTGCATTTTTCCTGCCGCTTGCCGGGTGTGGGGACTCGAACACGAATGTGGAAAAGCCCTCCATACGATTCGAACTGGACGCGCCTGTCGAGAATGCCTTCTCGGGCTCATCTGTGCAGTTTCAGAAGGACTGCATGGTAGGGCTATGCATGTACAAGTACTCCTTGGCTTTCAGCGAGCCCCTTCGAGCGGACCTGGAAATGGTTTCTGACGCAGGCAGCTTAAAGTTTGACGACGTAGTCAGCACAAAGCTAACTACATTTGAAAGCGATATTGTGACTAGCGCCAACGTAACGTTAGGCGGTGTGAAAACGGATGCCGAGCACACTGAAGCTATGATGTATCACGCCCAATTGCTCGACAAATTGCGAGCAGAAGGCTGGCGTCGATTCATCCTTCAAGATGAAGCCCGTATACCAGGCACCGAAGCCCAGAAATTCAAACCTTACTACGTCTTGGATAAACCCGTGGGCACAGGGCCTTGGAATGATCCTGAATTGAGGTTGACCCAGGAAGCGTGGTTGTCGAAGCGGACATTGAGCAATTGGTATTTGCAAAAGGACGGCGTCTACCTGGTGCTCCGTGTACTGCGTTGGGATAGTGAGATTGTGCCCGAGAAGAAAGCTTCTTACCTGTTCACGTTGGAGTTCGAGTCAGAAAGTGAATTCTACAAAGACTACTTCGAAGGCGATGACCGTGAGCATTGGTCAACCCTCCTCCCCGCCGAACTCAAACGCATGGCCCAGGAACGCGCCCAAACCGGGGCACGCCTGAAAAAAATGGGCATCGCCATCGATGAGGACTACCAGGACCCGCCCATCAAGGCCCTGGAATAACCACCCGATCAGCCCCCACTCAGGAGACACTGTGTCATGGACCTGACCTTCGGCACCCCGCTTTCGCAAAGCGGCCGTCTGCTGCAACTGACCACCCCGTTAGGGGCCGATCAGCTGCAAGCCTTGCGCGCCTACGGCGTCGAGCGCGTCGGCCGCACCCCGCGCTACACCCTCGATGTGTTGGTGCAGGACACCGAGTACGACCCGGAAAAACTCATCGGTCAGCCCGTCAGCCTCGCCCTGCTCTGCGACGATGGCAGCCAGGCTCAACGCCATGGCCTGGTCGAGAGCGTGCGTTACCTGGGCAGCGACGGCGGCCTGCACGACTGGCAGCTGGTGTTCGCGCCCTGGTTCAGCCTGCTCGAATACCGTAGCGACTGCCGCATCTGGCAAGACAAAACCCTGCCCGCCATCCTCGAGTCCGTGTTCGCCCAGTACGAACACGCCAAAGGCAACTACCGCCTCGACCTGCGCCGCGAGTACGCACCGCTGTCCTACGTCACCCAGTTCAACGAGACCGATGCCAACTTCGTCCAGCGCTGGTGCGAGCTCGAAGGCATTTTCTGGTACGTCGAGCACAAGGCCGACAGCCACTGCATCGTCTTCACCGACAGCGTCGATACCCTGCCCGCCCTGGCTCCGCAACAAGTCCCGTTCCACACCCAGAGCGTGACCCAGAAGCAGGACGGCATCACCCAGTGGAGCAGCGGTTCGCAGCTGCTCAGCGGCAAGCTCAACTGGCGCAGTGTCGATTACCTCGCTCACACCCAGCCGCGTGAAAGCGTGATGCCGGCTCTGCAGGCCGCCTCCGCGCCGGCGGCTCTGGAGCGTTACGCGTACCAGGGCCAGTACAACTGGCAGAAACAGGAGCGCGGCGACTGGCTCAGCCGCGTGCAGATCGAGCAGCACGAATCCCGGGCCCGCCGCGTGCACGGCCAAGCCGGGGTGCGCCAGTTGCAGGCCGGCCGCTGGTTCGAGCTGACCCAGCACCCGCTGTACGAGCGCAAGGCCGCCGAGGCCCGGCAGTTTCTGCTGATCGAGGTGCAGTTTTTTGCCGAAAGCAACCTGCCCATGGCCCAGCAGCGCCGGGAAGCCCCCGGCAGCCTGGCACCGCTGTTCAAGACCGTGCGTCCGGCGCCGGACGATTCGCTGCTTGGCTCGGTATTGAGCGAAGCCTCCTACGGTTTCTTCACCAGCCACTTCGAAGGCCAGCTACACAGTGCGCCGTACCGCAGCCCGTTCGAGCACGCCAAACCTTCCAGCCCCGGCCCGCAGACCGCCGTAGTCGTTTCGCCCAGCGGCCATGAACTGTTCACCGACAATCTCAACCGCGTCTGTGTGCGTTTCCACTGGGACCGCCTCAGCCAAGACGGCGAGTTGAGCTCCTGCTGGCTACGCATGCTGCAACCAAGCAGCGGCTCCGACTGGGGCAGTGTGCACGTGCCACGCGCTGGCGAAGAGGTGGTGGTCACCTTCCTCGACAACGACATTGACCGCCCACTGATCATGGGCCAGGTGTACGGCGGTCACAAACCGGCCTGGCACTCCAGCGGTTTGATGAGCGGCTACAAGAGCAAGGAAATCGGCGGCGGCGGCTTCAACCAGTGGGTGATGGACGACTCCACCGGTCAGGTACGCACCCAATTGCACAGCAGCCACGGCCATACCCAGCTCAATCTCGGCTACCTGATCGACCAGCGAGGCAACCACCGCGGCGCCCTGCGCGGCACCGGCTTCGAGCTGCGCACCGACGCCTATGGCGCCCTGCGCGCCCAGCAGGGCCTGTACCTCAGCACCTGGAAACGCAGCAACGCCCAGGGCGCCCAGCTCGACGTCAGCGAAGCCCAGCAACAACTGCAGAACAGCGAGCAACGCCTCAAAACCCTGTCCGATACCGCCAAGCAGCACAACGCCGATGCTCTGCAAGCGGGCCTCGACAGCCTGACCCAACTCAACGCCGATACCGACGTCATTTATGGCAACGACAACAGCAGCCCGAGCCAAGGCCCAAGCGAACAGCAACGCAACGGCGGCGACACCGCGTGGGCCATCCGCAGCGGCGGACGCGGCAAGACCCCGGGGTACCAGAAGCCACTGCTGATCGCCTCCTCCCCGGCCGATATCGCCACCGCCACGCCACAGAACACCCACCTGCACAGCGGCAAGCATCTGACGGTGAGTACCGGCGAAGATGTCAGCATCGCCAGCGGCAAGTCATTGCTGGCAAGCGTGGTGCAAAGCATCAGCCTGTTTGCGCAGAACGCCGGGGCCAAATTGTTTGCAGCCAAGGGCAAGGTCGAATTGGAAGCGCAAAGTGATGCCATGGAACTGACTGCGCTGCAAAACATTAAGCTCACGTCGCTGGAACAGTTGATCGAGATGTCGGCACAGAAAGAAATTCTGCTTACCAGCGGTGGTGCTTATATCCGCATCAAGGGTAGCAATATCGAGGTGCATGCGCCGGGGACCATCGACATCAAGGGCGCGAAAAAGACGCTGGATGGGCCGGCCAGTATGGAGCACTCGTTCAAGGAGCTACCCACCGGTCCTGCCTCTGGCATGTATGACGAACAGAATCGATTGATCACTAGCTTCGGCGTTCCGCTAGAAAACGTCGCCGTTGAAGTCGAATCAGCTGACGGCGGAAAAAGGGTCTATTTCACCGACCGGGAAGGCACCACCCCACGCTTCTTCAGCGACAACGAAAGCACCGCCAAGGTGAGACTTGTGCCTGATGAATTCGTGGTGCCCCAGGACGCGGATACATTCGTACCGAGAACAAAGCGATGAAGCAAGATTTCAAGTTTAACGATAACGCTTGCTCTGTGAATGACCTCAATCCGGGCTGTAAAGAGTTATGGACAATTGGTCAACAAGAGGCAATACGGCGACTCTCAGTCAAAACTCGCATAGCCTTCAAAAGCACAGCAAGCTATGAAGTGGTAAAAAACTTCAGCGTCCGAGCCGAGAGAATTGCTGCGAATTACGCCAAGATTTACTTAGAACAAGAGAACAACGGCAAGCCCAATCTGAAGGGGCGATTCTATTGGACCGGCCTTGCGGCATTTGCCAGCAAGCAGGTCATGTGTGCGCTGGACTACGCCAGCAGCAGCAAGTGGCGCTATCTACCGCCCGCTGTACCACCTTTTGAAATCACAAAGCTTTACTTAGGCAAAGGAAACTTTTGGCTATTTCAAGATATTTTTGTTTGGCACTGGTTCTACATCAACCACCCAGAGCAATTCAAAAAGTGCATAAATGACCGCAACTGGGAAAATTACACCGACTGCTTCAAGTCTGCCTTTAAGGAACTGCCCTGGCTCAACGAGGCGCTACAAAAAATCAACAACCTTAAAAAAACAGACTATTTGGAACAAGGCTTTGATTTTATTTCACAAGTTGAACGCTACCCAGAAGGCGAGTTGCGACAACGCCGGCAACTCGCCTCGCTTATGGCGATTGCCAACCATGAGCAATTAATGATTTTGCAACCCTTGATATATGAAAGCAAAGACTTCAAAGCGCTTCTGAACAGCCAAGCACTGATGGAAGGACACTTCGGAGTTCCACGGCGCCTAGCGGCGATGAGCACGGCATGTGAAACCAATGACGAAGAGTACGACTCTGTCATGACAGAAGGCAAACTGCATGACGCCAATGACAGAATGAAATTCATCACCGACATCGCCAAAAACTACCACAGACTAATGAAAGCCAAAAGCAAATATATGCTTGAAAACCTTCAAACGATAGCCGGCTGGAGTGATAATGTTTAAATGGATGGCCCTGGCGTCTTTTTTGTTTCTAACAGCTTGCGGAGGCGATGAAATGAGCAGCGAGAAGCTCACAATACAATTCCACATCAATGGCGATATTGAAACCGCCCAAGCAAAATCTTCGATAAAATTCGATAAAGACTGCATGCTTGGCATTTGTCTTTACAAATATTCGCTGTCTTTTAGCGGTAATCAACGCGCAACCATTTTCATGAACTCCAACACTGCCACCAGCCTGAGCTTTCACGATGCAGTCGCTGTAACACTTGGCACCTATGAAAGTGACATAATTAATGATGCCAATATTACACTGGGCGGGGTCACACCAAACTCTCCGCACGCTCAAGCAATGACATATTTCTACACGCTGGTAGAATCACTACTCGATAAGGGCTGGGCGCGTTACATCATGCCAAATGAAGCCAGAATATCTGGGCATGAAGCCAAGAAATTTGAGAGCGTCGATGAAATCAATGGCAAGCCAGTGGGTACAGGCCCTTGGCGCGACCCTTCATTGAAATTGAGCGTGCAAGAATGGTTGGCGCTACCCATGTTCAATGATTGGTACTTTTACAAAGATGGCGTTTACCTGACCTTGAGTATGCAGCGAGAAAACAGTACAGATGCGCCGGCCGATAAAGGCTCCTATCTGTTCACATTGGATGTTCGTTCAGAGCCAGAATTTTACAAAGATTTTCTTGCTAGCGACGACCGCGAAGACTGGAAAAAACTCCTCCCCGCCGAACTCAAACGCATGGCCCAGGAACGCGCCCAAACCGAAGCACGCCTGAAAAAAATGGGCATCGCCATCGATGAGGACTACCAGGACCCGCCTATCAAGGCCCTGGAATAACCACCCGATCAGCCCCCACTCAGGAGACCTCTTGTCATGGACCTGACCTTCGGCACCCCGCTTTCGCAAAGCGGCCGTCTGCTGCAACTGACCACCCCGTTAGGGGCCGATCAGCTGCAAGCCTTGCGCGCCCACGGCGTCGAGCGCATTGGCCGCACCCCGCGCTACACCCTCGATGTGCTGGTGCAGGACACCGAGTACGACCCGGAAAAACTCATCGGCCAGCCCGTCAGCCTCGCCCTGCTCTGCGACGATGGCAGCCAGGCTCAACGCCATGGCCTGGTCGAGAGCGTGCGTTACCTGGGCAGCGACGGCGGCCTGCACGACTGGCAGCTGGTGTTCGCGCCCTGGTTCAGCCTGCTCGAATACCGTAGCGACTGCCGCATCTGGCAAGACAAAACCCTGCCCGCCATCCTCGAGTCCGTGTTCGCCCAGTACGAACACGCCAAAGGCAACTACCGCCTCGACCTGCGCCGCGAGTACGCACCGCTGTCCTACGTCACCCAGTTCAACGAGACCGATGCCAACTTCGTCCAGCGCTGGTGCGAGCTCGAAGGCATTTTCTGGTACGTCGAGCACAAGGCCGACAGCCACTGCATCGTCTTCACCGACAGCAACGACACCCTGCCCGCCCTCGCCCCACAGCAACTGCCGTTCCACACCCAGAGCGTGACCCAGAAGCAGGACGGCATCACCCAGTGGAGCACCGGCTCGCAGTTGCTCAGCGGCAAGCTCAACTGGCGCAGCGTCGACTACCTGGCCCACAGCCAGCCGCGGGAAAGTGTGATGCCAGCCTTGCAGGCCGCCTCTGCCCCTGCCGCGCTGGAGCGTTACGAATACCAGGGCCAGTACAACTGGCAGAAACAGGAGCGCGGCGACTGGCTCAGCCGCGTGCAGATCGAACAGCACGAATCCCAGGCCCGCCGCGTGCACGGTCAGGGTGGCGTGCGCCAACTCGAAGCCGGTCGCTGGTTCGAGCTGACCCAGCATCCGCTGTACGAGCGCAAGGCCGTCGAGGCCCGGCAGTTTCTGCTGATCGAGGTGCAGTTCTTTGCCGAAAGCAACCTGCCCATGGCCCAGCAGCGCCGCGAAGCCCCCGGCAGCCTGGCACCGCTGTTCAAGACCGTGCGGCCAGCACCCGACGATGGTCTGCTCGGCTCGGCCCTGAGCGAAGCGTCCTATGGCTTCTTCACCAGCCACTTCGAAGGCCAACTGCGTAGCGCGCCCTACCGCAGCCCGTTCGAGCACACCAAGCCCACCAGCCCTGGCCCGCAGACCGCCGTGGTGGTCTCGCCCAGCGGCCATGAACTGTTCACCGACAGCCTCAACCGCGTCTGCGTACGCTTTCACTGGGACCGCCTCAGCCAGGAAGGCGAGCTTTCCTCATGCTGGCTGCGCATGCTGCAACCGAGCAGCGGCCCGGACTGGGGTAGCGTGCATGTGCCACGCGCTGGTGAAGAGGTGGTGGTCACCTTCCTCGACAACGACATCGACCGCCCGCTGATCATGGGCCAGGTGTACGGCGGCCACAAACCGGCCTGGCACTCCAGCGGTTTGATGAGCGGCTACAAGAGCAAGGAAATCGGCGGCGGCGGCTTCAACCAGTGGGTGATGGACGACTCCACCGGTCAGGTGCGCACCCAGCTGCACAGCAGCCACGGCCACACCCAGCTCAACCTCGGCTACCTGATCGACCAGCGCGGTAACCACCGCGGCGCCCTGCGCGGCACCGGCTTCGAGCTGCGCACCGACGCCTATGGCGCCCTGCGCGCCCAGCAGGGCCTGTACCTCAGCACCTGGAAACGCAGCAACGCCCAGGGTGCGCAGCTCGACGTCAGCGAAGCTCAGCAACAACTGCAGAACAGCGAGCAGCGGCTTAAGACGCTTTCCGATACCGCCAAGCAACACAACGCCGATGCTCTACAGGCCGGCCTAGACAGCCTCACCCAGCTCAACGCCGATGCCGACGTCACTTATGGCAACGACAACAGCAGCCCGAGCCAAGGCCCGAGCGAACAGCAACGCAACGGCGGCGACACCGCGTGGGCCATCCGCAGCGGCGGCCGCGGCAAGACCCCGGGGTACCAGAAGCCACTGCTGATCGCCTCCTCCCCGGCCGACATCGCCACTGCCACGCCGCAGAACACCCACCTGCACAGTGGCAAGCACCTGACTGTGAGTACCGGTGAAGACGTCAGCATCGCCAGCGGCAAGTCATTGCTGGCAAGCGTGGTGCAGAGCATCAGCCTGTTTGCGCAGAACGCCGGGGCCAAGTTGTTTGCGGCCAAGGGCAAGGTGGAATTGCAGGCGCAGAACGACGAGATGCTGTTGACCTCGTTGCAGAACATGAAACTTAGCTCGACGGCGGCCGGGATCGAGATCGCCGCCAAGGACGGGATTCTGCTGACCAGTGGTGGCGGTTACATTCGTATCAAGGGCGGCAACATCGAAATCCATGCGCCGGGAACCATCGATGTCAAAGGGGCAAAAAAGGTCTTCAGCGGCGGCACCAGCCTGTCGCACAGCTTCAATGAAATGCCCAAGACCGACTTTGCCGACCCGTATGTGATCAAGAAGCTCAGCACCGGGGAGCCTGCGCCGGGGGTGAAGGTTGAGGTGACCCGGGCTGATGGCAGCGTGATGCAGTATGTCTCGGATGCGGCTGGGAAGATTCCGGTGCAGCAGAGTCAGATTGCTGAGTTACTGAATATCCGGGTGCTGGATTAAATTTCACGAAATAACGCGCCGCCGGTATAAGGATTGGAAAATGATTAACCCATTGAAACTAATAACCATATTAAACGCTGACGGCAGCAGAACAGCTAGCACTACGCTTAGCGAGTCCTCTGAGCAGCGAGAAAAAGTCGTTGCAGTAAAGACTAACAAAGTAGTCCCAGTGGTTTTCATTCCAGGAATTATGGGAACCAATCTTTGGAATGCCAGGACGAAGAAAGTAGCATGGATAGCTCCCAATACGGACACCGTTCCAGCAAAATTTGCTGCTATCGGTTCTTTTGTGTCAGCTCTCTTTAGTTCCGCAAAAGACAGACAAAACGATCTTGATGGCCGAAAAGGAATGATTACGGTCCACCAAGACGGCCCAATTCGTACAGAAGACTTACGGGAACCCTTGAGTAAAGAAGAACTCAAAAAGCGCGGATGGGGTGGCATTATGCGTTCGGCATATCATCCAATCATGATTTCTATCCAAAATGAAATGAACACAGTCATGCTTGACCAAGTACTGCAGGGATGGTGGAAAGATCATAGCGATCTGCAGCCCGCAGACTGGGGTGACTGGAACAATAACCCCCCCTTGTCTGCCATCGAAAATTCAGCAGAATTAAAGCACGCAGCAGATATAACTTATGAAGTCTGGGCAGGCGGCTACAACTGGCTCCAATCTAACAAAGACTCCGCAAAGGATATAATGGATTTAATTGACAACAAAATACTACCCAATTATCCCACAGCAGAAAACGTTATAATCGTAACTCATTCAATGGGCGGCTTAGTTGCTCGAGCGATGGTAGGCGCATATCGCTACGAGAAAATTTACGGAATCATACATGGAGCGATGCCTGCAACAGGCGCCCCTGCCGCGTATCGTAGAATTAGAGCGGGATTTGAAGGTGAGGGGATCGAGGGCTTCGTAACGCGACAGATTCTGGGGCCTACAGCCAAAGAAACTGTTGCCGTTTTAGCATATTCGAGAGGTGGACTAGAACTCCTTCCTGCTGCAAACTATAACGATGGTAAGAAATGGTTATTTGCTAGAAAAAAGAAAAGCAAATATCTGGCCAGTAGCAACCAGAACGAAAAAGACTTTATTATGCTCCCATCAGCAGGTGATCCTTACGAAGAAATATATAAATCACAAAAATGGTGGGGATTGATCCCAAAAGAGTCTGAAGCTCTCATTGACCCAAACGAGTTTCAAGATGATGATGAAGAAATCACATTCGGCACCCCTCAGGGCAAAAGAGCGATTTTTGAAGAAAATATTAACAACACGAAAATATTTCACGACTCAATAAAAACAGCCTATCACCCGTTCACATACGTTCACTACTCAGCCGAAGCAGAGGAGGAAAAACTTATAACATGGGGTGACATAGTATGGGAGTCAGATTGGGTGGGCTGGGAGGATCCTCAAACACTGAGCATTACGAGTGACGACTATACCGGAAATATTGAGCTTGGTGCTGGTCGTAAATTTACCTTCGGCCCTAAACTTACCCCCGGCGACGGCACCGTTCCAGTTTCCTCATCCGCAAGTTCAAGAGCTTTCCCAAATGTGAGAGCAGCATTCGCTCACGGAAAAAACTCAATGGAACACCCAAATGCTTGTAGAACTGGCGCCTATAACCGAACTGCTGGCTACGAGCACCAGAATGCCTATAACGATCCGGACGGACGGACGCTATACGCCACGTTATATAGCATAGTGAGGCTCTCCACCCATGTTGAACTTTGATATTTACCAAAACTTAACGCGCACATTAAAAGTCTTTAGCGTTGTCGCAATGTTTTTCTCATCCACTGCCGAGAGCGGGGAACTAGGCATGAACAGTCAATCAAATACATTTTACTTTGGCCGCTACTCTATCTCGGCCCCTACAGATGGGTCAGGCATCTGGACGTCATATAAAATAATCCAGAAAGACCTGCAGTTCATAAGCAAAAATGGAAAGCGAGATATCAATATAAAAGTTGACGAATCCATTGCTGAAATCAATACACTTCATAAAGCGGGATACAAAGCATTTGACCAGAAAATTCCGCTAGATGGCGGAGGCATTATTGTAGTATCCAAATCAACAAATTATGATTTTGACATATACTATCTAACCTCCAGCAATACTCTCTATCGCCAAACTGTAGAATCTATTTCAATAGATGCTTTCGATAAAGCCGTAGGGCTTGCGAAAGACTTAAATTCAATGATTCATTACCGCCATCCAAATTCAAATCCTCCCGAAGGTACTTTCGCTATAGATGCGGGTTATCTGACCCTTCCTTCCGATAAGTATCCTGAGCAAGTTTCAATAGGCCTACCCATTTCCACAACACCAGGGATTCATGTCATTTTCGACACGCAGGTAATACGAAAGCCCGAACCTGGATTGATCGAACGTTACGAGCAGCGCACTGCAGGCCGTGTAACTCCAATGCTTCAAAAAATTCTTACAAGCTCCAAAATTTTGAGAAAAACGAAAAGAAAAGTTGCGGGAATAACATTCGAAGAACTTTTGCTAAAGACCAGAGCTAACGATCGAAACTTCTATTCATTTCGCATAGAGTATCCGGGCACACCAAAATCGAGCAGAGAACCCTATACAGTTCTCGAAATGAGCACTCTGGACGAGGGCGAGACTTTCAATAGTGACGAGGATGCCCTCAAGTTCTGGGACACCTTGGTAGACAGCGTGAAACGAATATAAGCTACGTTGTTATGAACCTGACTTTCGGCACCCCACTTTCGCAAACCGGTCGCCTGCTGCAACTGACCACCCCGTTGGGTGCCGACCAACTGCAGGCCCTGCGCGCCCATGGCGTCGAACGCGTCGGCCGCACCACATGGAGAGATATTGTTTGGAGGTCTAGCTGGATAGGCTGGGGCGACATTAATGAGTTTAAAATAACTAAAAATGATAGCACGGGAACCATTGAACTCGACGCTGGATATAAAGTCACCTTTGCGCCAAAGTACTCCCCCGGGGATGGTACAGTCCCCTTATGTTCATCAGCGAGCTCCAGAGACTTCCCAACCACCCGGGCGGCTTTTGCACACGGAAATAATAGCACACTAAATCCAACAGCTTGAAGGCAGGGAATCTACAACAATTCGACTGGCTATGAGCATCAAAGCTCATATAACGACAAAAAAGGTCGCACTTTATTTGCCACACTCTACAGTGTCGTACGAGTATCCCAACATGTCAATCTTTAGAAGCCGAAACAACCACCAACACTTCCGGCAAGTAATATTGATTATTGCCCTTGCATTGATTTATTGCGTAGCCGCTGGAGCCGAAAACATGCCAACCGAGAAAAAAAGTTTTTACTTTGGGCGCTACTCTTTTGCCGTTCCTACCGACGGAAACGATATATGGTCCTCATATGACGTGGTGAAGAAAAGAATCGAGTTCATCAGCAAAAATGGCAGGCACGACCTCCCTAAAAGCACTGCAGAAATAATCGCGACAATAACTCGCAAGCATAATGCTGGTTACACCGACGCATACGATCATACACTTCCGCTTGACGGCGGAGGCGCAATTGTAATATTTAAAGGTCACAAGTACAGTTTTTATATTTATTACTTAACCAAAAACAATACACTCTATCGTCAAATAGTCGAATCCATACCGTTCAGTGCTTTTGACAAAGCGGTCGCAAGAGCAAAAGAACTGAACAGCCTCATCCACTATCGGAATCCCGCAGAGCGCCCACCCAACAACACCTTTGCGTTAGAGGCCGGGTACATGAATTTGCAGATTAACAAATTCGATGAAAAAGTTTCAATTGGATTACCTGTATCGTCGATACCCGGAATTCACTTGACTTTCGATACGCAAGTTATTGGAAAACCAGAGCCGGGACTTCTATCGAGGTTTGAAGAGAGGTCCGCGGGTGCTTTACCTCTTCTAAAAAATCTCCTAACACGCTCTAGCGTCATCAGGAAAGGCAAAAGAAATGTTGCTGGGTTGAATTTTGAAGAACTTTTGATAAAGTCCAAGGCTGAAGGGAAAAACGTCTATGCATTCCGACTGGAATTCCCGGGCACACCTGAACTCAGCCTGGAACCTTATACAGTTCTTGAACTTAGCACAGTCGATAGCGGCCCAGGTTTTGAGAGCGACGAACAAGCCATCAAATTTTGGGATGAGCTAGTAGAGAGCTTAAAGCGGATCTAATTCGGCAAAAGAGCTGCGGCGTGTAGGTTAATGTATTCCTTTTCGCATCCCGCAGCGCTACCACTGAACTCAAACGCATGGCCCAGGAACGCGCCCAAACCGAAGCACGCCTGAAAAAAATGGGCATCGCCATCGATGAGGACTACCAGGACCCGCCTATCAAGGCCCTGGAATAACCACCCGATCAGCCCCCACTCAGGAGACCTCTTGTCATGGACCTGACCTTCGGCACCCCGCTTTCGCAAAGCGGCCGTCTGCTGCAACTGACCACCCCGTTAGGGGCCGATCAGCTGCAAGCCTTGCGCGCCTACGGCGTCGAGCGCGTCGGCCGCACCCCGCGCTACACCCTCGATGTGTTGGTGCAGGACACCGAGTACGACCCGGAAAAACTCATCGGTCAGCCCGTCAGCCTCGCCCTGCTCTGCGACGATGGCAGCCAGGCTCAACGCCATGGCCTGGTCGAGAGCGTGCGTTACCTGGGCAGCGACGGCGGCCTGCACGACTGGCAGCTGGTGTTCGCGCCCTGGTTCAGCCTGCTCGAATACCGTAGCGACTGCCGCATCTGGCAGGACAAGACCCTGCCCACCATCTTCGAGTCGGTGTTCAGTCAGTACGAACAAGCCAAGGGCAACTACCGCCTCGACCTGCGCCGCGAGTACGCACCGCTGTCCTACGTCAGCCAGTTCAACGAGACCGATGCCAACTTCGTCCAGCGCTGGTGCGAGCTCGAAGGCATTTTCTTGTACGTCGAGCACAAGGCCGACAGCCACTGCATCGTCTTCACCGACAGCGTCGATACCCTGCCCGCCCTGGCTCCGCAACAAGTCCCGTTCCACACCCAGAGCGTGACCCAGAAGCAGGACGGCATCACCCAGTGGAGCAGCGGTTCGCAGCTGCTCAGCGGCAAGCTCAACTGGCGCAGTGTCGATTACCTCGCTCACAGCCAGCCGCGTGAAAGTGTGATGCCAGCCTTGCAGGCCGCCTCTGCCCCTGCCGCGCTGGAGCGTTACGAATACCAGGGCCAGTACAACTGGCAGAAACAGGAGCGCGGCGACTGGCTCAGCCGCGTGCAGATCGAGCAGCACGAATCCCGGGCCCGCCGCGTGCACGGCCAAGCCGGGGTACGCCAGTTGCAGGCCGGCCGCTGGTTCGAGCTGACCCAGCACCCGCTGTACGAGCGCAAGGCCGTCGAGGCCCGGCAGTTCCTGCTGATCGAGGTGCAGTTCTTTGCCGAAAGCAACCTGCCCATGGCCCAGCAGTGCCGTGATGCCCCCGGCAGTCTGGCACCGCTGTTCAAGACCGTGCGTCCGGCGCCGGACGATTCGGTACTCGGCTCGGCCCTGAGCGAAGCATCCTACGGCTTCTTCACCAGCCACTTCGAAGGCCAGCTACACAGTGCGCCGTACCGCAGCCCCTTCGAGCACACCAAGCCCACCAGCCCTGGCCCGCAGACCGCCGTGGTGGTCTCGCCGAGCGGCCATGAACTGTTCACCGACAGCCTCAACCGCGTCTGCGTAGGCTTCCACTGGGACCGTCTCAGCCAAGACGGTGAACTGAGTTCGTGCTGGCTGCGCATGCTGCAACCAAGCAGCGGCCCGGACTGGGGTAGCGTGCACGTGCCACGCGCTGGTGAAGAGGTGGTGGTCACCTTCCTCGACAACGACATCGACCGCCCGCTGATCATGGGCCAGGTGTACGGCGGCCATAAACCGGCCTGGCACTCCAGCGGTTTGATGAGCGGCTACAAGAGCAAGGAAATCGGCGGCGGCGGCTTCAACCAGTGGGTGATGGACGACTCCACCGGTCAGGTACGCACCCAATTGCACAGCAGCCACGGCCATACCCAGCTCAATCTCGGCTACCTGATCGACCAGCGCGGCAACCACCGCGGCGCCCTGCGCGGCACCGGCTTCGAGCTGCGCACCGACGCCTACGGCGCCCTGCGCGCCCAGCAGGGCCTGTACCTCAGCACCTGGAAGCGCAGCAACGCCCAGGGCGCGCAGCTTGATACCAGCGAAGCCCAGCAGCAGTTGCAGAACAGCGAGCAGCGGATCAAAACCCTCTCCGACACGGCCAAGCAACACAACGCCGACGCTCTCCAAGCCGGCCTCGACAGCCTCACCCAGCTCAACGCCGATGCCGACGTCACTTATGGCAACGACAACAGCAGCCCGAGCCAAGGGCGGCGACACCGCGTGGGCCATCCGCAGCGGCGGACGCGGCAAGACCCCGGGCTACCAGAAGCCACTGCTGATCGCCTCCTCCCCGGCCGATATCGCCACCGCCACGCCACAGAACACCCACCTACACAGCGGCAAGCACCTCACCGTGGGCACCGGCGAGGATGTCAGCATTGCCAGCGGCAAGTCATTGCTGGCAAGCGTGGTGCAAAGCATTAGCCTGTTTGCGCAGAACGCCGGGGCCAAGTTGTTTGCCGCCCAGGGCAAGGTCGAATTGGAAGCGCAAAGTGATGCCATGGAACTGACTGCGCTGCAAAACATGAAGCTCACGTCGCTGGAGCAGTTGATCGAGATGTCGGCACAGAAAGAAATTCTGCTTACGAGCGGGGGAGCCTATATCCGCATCAAAGGCAGCAATATCGAGGTGCATGCGCCGGGAACCATCGACATCAAGGGAGCGAAGAAAACGCTGGATGGACCGGCCAGCATGGAGCACTCGTTCAAAGAGCTTCCAAACGGTCCTGACTCGGGCATGTATGACGAGCAGAACAAATTTATGACCAATTTCGGCGTTCCACTGGAAAACGTAGCTGTCGAGTTCGACATTCCTGGCAAAGGCAAGCGGGTTTACTTCACTGATCAGGAAGGTATGACACCGCGCCTTTTCAGCGACACACCCGACACAGCCAAAATGCGACTTGTACCCGATGAACTCGTGGTACCGGCAGGGGCTGACAAATATGTGCCGAGAAAAAAACAATGAACCAAAATTTCAAATTCAATGAGCAAACTTGCTCTACAAACCGCCCCAACCTCCATTACAACGAACTATGGACCCTCGGCCAGCAAGAAGCGGTACGGCGGCTATCGGTGAAAACCCGCATCGAATTCAAAGACACTGCACGCTATGAATTAATCAAAGACTTCAGCACGAGAGCAGAACGCATCGCCGGCAATTACGCGCGAATTTATCTTGAACTTGAAAAAAATGGCAAACCCGAACTAAAAGGCCGATTCTATTGGACTGGGCTTGCTGCGTTCGCAAGCAAGCAAGTCATGTGTGCACTGGACTACTCAAGCAATAGCAGATGGCGCTGGACTGTGGCAGCCGCGCCTCTTTTTGACATCACCATGATGCACTTGGGGGAAGGAAACTTCTGGCTGTTCCAGGATATTTTTGTATGGCACTGGTTTTACATAAACTACCCTCACGAATTCAACAACGCCGTCCCGGAACGAAATTGGAATAGCTATATTTGCGAATTCAAAGATACATTCCAAAAACTTCCTTGGGCTGCTGACGCACTGCCCAAGGTGAATTTTCTAGCAAAAACCCCGCCACTTGAAGAAGGCTTTGCACTCATTCAGCAAGTTGAACGCGTAAAAGATTTGCGATCGCGCAGGGATCTCCAATTAGCATCATTGATGAAAATCGCTGACCACGAGCAGCTTTGGATTCTGCAGCCGCTAATTTACGAGAACTGGGACTTCCAGTTGCTTCTGGATGGGCAGGCAAAGATGGAAGGTAAGTTAGGTGTGCCTCGCAGATTGGCAGCATTCAGCACGCAGTGTGAAACCGGAAACCCAGAGCTTGATGTAACCATGACCAAAGGCGATCTATATAACGACAAAGACAGGATGAAATTCATCACAAAAATTGCCGACAAATACCACAAACTTATGACCACAGACCAGAAATCAATGGAAGAAGTAATTGGCACGATAGCCACCTGGTGGGATCATGCGTAAAATAATTTGCGCCATCATCTTCATCACGCTGGCCGCCTGCGGAGACTCGAATATGAACGAAGAAAAACCAGTCATCAGATCCGATCTGAATGGCACCATTGAAAATATGTTATCGAGCTCCACTGCCTCTTTTGACAAAGACTGCAATTCCAGCTTGTGTTTTTATGACTTTGACATTCCCGCAGAAAGCACTAACAAAGCGACAGCGTTCCTCACATCGAGCGAAAGCTCACTGGTTTTTAACGATGTTATAAGCGCAGTATTCATTACGCACAACGGCAGCATGATTACCGACACCAACATTATTCTGGGGGGCGTGACTGAGAACGCCAAGCACACCGAGGCCGCTATTTATTTTTATGAAACACTAGATAAAATGAAAGCCGCAGGATGGCAGCGCTACATTTTCCCTGGCGAAGCGAGAATATCAGGAGCTGAAGCCAAAAGATTTGATCGGTTTGATGAAGTGCTAGGCGTACCTACCGTCACGGGCCCATGGAAAGACCCTGCGTTGAAATTAGACCAAACGGATTGGCTGGCCATGCCAACGATTAACAGCTGGTATCTCTATAACAATGGCAATTATTTGCAGCTTCGTGTGCAACGCAAAAACAGCCTGCAAGCACCACAAGACCGCGGCACCTATTTATTTTCGCTTAATTTCCAAACAGAAGCCGAATTCTATAAAAGCTTCGTCGAAAGTGACGACCGTGAACGATGGACCACCCTCCTCCCCGCCGAACTCAAACGCATGGCCCAGGAACGCGCCCAAACCGAGGCACGCCTGAAAAAAATGGGCATCGCCATCGATGAGGACTACCAGGACCCGCCCATCAAGGCCCTGGAATAACCACCCGATCAGCCCCCACTCAGGAGACACTGTGTCATGGACCTGACCTTCGGCACTCCGCTTTCGCAAAGCGGCCGTTTGCTGCAACTGACCACCCCGTTAGGGGCCGATCAGCTGCAAGCCTTGCGCGCCTACGGCGTCGAGCGCATTGGCCGCACCCCGCGCTACACCCTCGATGTGCTGGTGCAGGACACCGAGTACGACCCGGAAAAACTCATCGGCCAGCCCGTCAGCCTCGCCCTGCTCTGCGACGACGGCAGCCAGGCTCAACGCCATGGCCTGGTCGAGAGCGTGCGTTACCTGGGCAGCGACGGCGGCCTGCACGACTGGCAGCTGGTGTTCGCGCCCTGGTTCAGCCTGCTCGAATACCGTAGCGACTGCCGCATCTGGCAAGACAAAACCCTGCCCGCCATCCTCGAGTCCGTGTTCGCCCAGTACGAACACGCCAAAGGCAACTACCGCCTCGACCTGCGCCGCGAGTACGCACCGCTGTCCTACGTCACCCAGTTCAACGAGACCGATGCCAACTTCGTCCAGCGCTGGTGCGAGCTCGAAGGCATTTTCTGGTACGTCGAGCACAAGGCCGACAGCCACTGCATCGTCTTCACCGACAGCGTCGATACCCTGCCCGCCCTGGCTCCGCAACAAGTCCCGTTCCACACCCAGAGCGTGACCCAGAAGCAGGACGGCATCACCCAGTGGAGCAGCGGTTCGCAGCTGCTCAGCGGCAAGCTCAACTGGCGCAGTGTCGATTACCTCGCTCACACCCAGCCGCGTGAAAGCGTGATGCCGGCTCTGCAGGCCGCCTCCGCGCCGGCGGCTCTGGAGCGTTACGCGTACCAGGGCCAGTACAACTGGCAGAAACAGGAGCGCGGCGACTGGCTCAGCCGCGTGCAGATCGAGCAGCACGAATCCCGGGCCCGCCGCGTGCACGGTCAGGGTGGCGTGCGCCAACTCGAAGCCGGTCGCTGGTTCGAGCTGACCCAGCACCCGCTGTACGAGCGCAAGGCCGCCGAGGCCCGGCAGTTTCTGCTGATCGAGGTGCAGTTTTTTGCCGAAAGCAACCTGCCCATGGCCCAGCAGCGCCGTGATGCCCCCGGCAGCCTGGCACCGCTGTTCAAGACCGTGCGGCCAGCACCCGACGATGGTCTGCTCGGCTCGGCCCTGAGCGAAGCGTCCTATGGCTTCTTCACCAGCCACTTCGAAGGCCAACTGCGTAGCGCGCCCTACCGCAGCCCGTTCGAGCACGGCAAGCCCACCTCGCCTGGCCCGCAGACCGCCGTGGTGGTCTCGCCCAGCGGCCATGAGCTGTTCACCGACAGCCTCAACCGCGTCTGCGTACGCTTCCACTGGGACCGCCTCAGCCAGCAAGGTGAACTGAGTTCGTGCTGGCTGCGCATGCTGCAACCGAGCAGCGGTCCTGACTGGGGTAGCGTGCATGTGCCACGCGCTGGTGAAGAGGTGGTGGTCACCTTCCTCGACAACGACATCGACCGCCCGCTGATCATGGGCCAAGTGTACGGCGGCCATAAACCGGCCTGGCACTCCAGCGGTTTGATGAGCGGCTACAAGAGCAAGGAAATCGGCGGCGGCGGCTTCAACCAGTGGGTGATGGACGACTCCACCGGTCAGGTACGCACCCAATTGCACAGCAGCCACGGCCATACCCAGCTCAACCTCGGCTACCTGATCGACCAGCGCGGCAACCACCGCGGCGCCCTGCGCGGCACCGGCTTCGAGCTGCGCACCGACGCCTACGGCGCCCTACGCGCCCAGCAGGGTCTGTACCTGAGCACTTGGAAGCGCAGCAACGCCCAGGGCGCGCAGCTTGATATCAGCGAAGCCCAGCAGCAGCTGCAGAACAGCGAGCAACGCCTCAAAACCCTGTCCGATACCGCCAAGCAGCACAACGCCGATGCTCTGCAAGCGGGCCTCGACAGCCTGACCCAACTCAACGCCGATACCGACGTCACTTATGGCAATGACAACAGCAGCCCGAGCCAAGGCCCAAGCGAACAGCAACGCAACGGCGGTGACACCGCGTGGGCCATCCGCAGCGGCGGACGCGGCAAGACCCCGGGCTACCAGAAGCCACTGCTGATCGCCTCCTCCCCGGCCGATATCGCCACCGCCACCCCGCAGAACCCCCACTTGCACAGCGGCAAGCACCTGACTGTGAGTACCGGTGAAGACGTCAGCATCGCCAGCGGCAAGTCATTGCTGGCAAGCGTGGTGCAGAGCATCAGCCTGTTTGCGCAGAACGCCGGGGCCAAGTTGTTTGCGGCCAAGGGCAAGGTGGAATTGCAGGCGCAGAACGACGAGATGCTGTTGACCTCGTTGCAGAACATGAAACTTAGCTCGACGGCGGCCGGGATCGAGGTCGCCGCCAAGGACGGGATTCTGCTGACCAGTGGTGGCGGTTACATTCGTATCAAGGGCGGCAACATCGAAATCCATGCGCCGGGAACCATCGATGTCAAAGGGGCAAAAAAGGTCTTCAGCGGCGGCACCAGCCTGTCGCACAGCTTCAATGAAATGCCCAAGACCGACTTTGCCGACCCGTATGTGATCAAGAAGCTCAGCACCGGGGAGCCTGCGCCGGGGGTGAAGGTTGAGGTGACCCGGGCTGATGGCAGCGTGATGCAGTATGTGTCAGATGCGGCTGGGAAGATTCCGGTGCAACAGAGCCAGATTGCTGAGTTCATGAAAATTAAAGTCTTGGGGGATGCATGACGGGTTGTTTCGCTAAGCCTCGTCTATCCACATTTTGAAATAAGGGCCATCGCCATGGGAACTAAAACCACGACACCTAAAGACGCTGCGTTGCACCTGCCTCAAGAATACGATGAGGATGGCATGCTGACGGCTCACACAACACTTTCTTCATCGAGTGATCCGATTGAAAAGTGCCTTCAGTGCAAAAGTGACAAAGTGATTCCGATTATCTTTATCCCGGGAATCATGGGCACACACCTGATGAACATGCAAACCAAGAGACCAGTCTGGATTGCTCCTAACTTGGATGGCATTCTACCCAAGATCAAAATTGTCGGACTACTCCTCGGAAGCTGGTTCAAATCCTCCAAGCAACGCCAAGCCGAGCTAGACTCTACTCCCGGAGTAGTTGGTGTATACGAAGATGGTGAATTGGATACCGCTGGCAGCGGATTATCGAAACAGGAAATCAAGAAACGCAAATGGGGCTCACTGATGAGAACGGCTTATCATCCGATCATGGGCACCATGCAGAACCAAATGAATAGCGTCATGGTCAATAAAGAGCCTCAAGGGGAATGGAAAGAGCGGATCAAGCAGGAACCATGTGACTGGGGGGATTGGGAAGAGAACCCAAGCTTAAGCTCGCTTGGAAAAGCCAGCGGACTGGATGAAGCCGCAGATATACAGTATGAAGTCTGGGCGGCCGGTTACAACTGGTTGCAAACGAACAGAGATTCAGCCGAGGATATTATCAATTACATTAACAAAACAGTTATACCCTCCTATAAAGGAAAGGCTGACAAAGTAATAATTGTTACACACTCCATGGGCGGCTTGGTGGCGCGAGCAATTGTAGCGTGTCACGGGTTTAAGAATGCCTACGGTGTTATTCACGGTGCAATGCCAGCGACGGGCGCACCTGCTAGTTACAAGCGCGTTCGTGCAGGTTTCGAGGCATTCGGTGAAAAGAAAATTTTAGGCAGAGATGGAGCGGACGGGGTCGCGGTAATGGCGTTTGCTCCGGGCCCCCTTGAATTGCTGCCAACACGTGACTATAACAATGGACAGCCATGGTTGTTTGCGAGGGATCGTAAAACCGGCAAGAAAACATTGGGGCTTCCCAAAAAATGCCCCTACGAGGAGATTTACAAGTCAGGCAGATGGTGGGGGCTTATCCCTGAACGCAACAACAACCTAATGGACCCAGCAAATATAATCTCGACCAAATTGAGCAGCGATGATGATGAAGGGTTTCACCAGAGCGGCAATAAACTTCGTGACCTATTCCACCAAACGATAGACTCAGTAAAAGTTTTTCATGGCGACATTGAGGGTAAGTACCACACCAGCACTTACGTGCATTATTCAGCAGAAGCCAAATCTGAAGATCTATTGACATGGGGAAATATGGATTGGTCTGCTGCAAATCTTGACGGCCTTGACATTTTAAATGCCCAGCTGACAAGCGATAATCTTGATGCCTGCATTAGTCTAAACGGCTTATATGAATTTGAAGTAAGCGAGCCGGCTCATGCTGGTGACGGGACAGTGCCCGTTTATTCATCCGCATCACCCAGAGGAAAAATCGGCGTACTCGGTGCCTTTGCTCATGGTCAAAACAACGGAATGCTTAACCACCACTGCAGGATTGGCAAGTACAACTGCACTGTTGGCTACAAGCATCAAAATGCTTATAACGATAAAGATGGACGCTCTACTTTTGCCACTCTGTATGGGCTGATTAGGCTTTCCGCACCTCAGACTTGAACGTGAATATGAAATGAGAAAAAATTTTATGAGCATTGCAAATATAGCACTCATATCGCTAATGGCTTTGCTTTACGCTCAACTCTCCACGGCTCAGCCACCCCAGGATATCAATATGTGCAATGTCGATTGGCAAACTCGTTACTATGGTCGTTTCAAACTTGATCTGCCCAAAAACTCAGAAGATTCTGCTTACTATAAAATATATAATGAGAAAATAGACCTTATCAGCAAAAATGGAAAAAAGGATATTGAGTCAAAAACCGAAGAACTGGTTGGGCAGCTTAAACAAGGTAAAGCTCGAGGCACATACAGCCGTTATGAAAAAACAATTCTGCTTGATAACGGAAGTGTATTGATCGTATCAAAGCTTGAGAAGCTCTACACTTTCAACTGTTTTTTCTTGACTAGCAAAAACACACTTTATCGCATGACTGTCAGCGCCTTAAATGAAGCAGATTACAAAGGCGCTATTGATAAAATGAAAATGATAAGCAATGCAATTCATTTTAGATCACCGCAAAACGCCCCTCCTGCCGGAGCCTTTGCTATCGAAGCAGGATACTTGAAATTTTCTCCCCAGCAACCTGCAGAGTCAGTTTATATGGGTTCCCAAATCGCTGGTCACCCGGGCACGTACGTCAGTCTTCTCACACAACGTGTTAGCCAACTAGAGGAGCCTCTTTTTACTCGCTTTGACAAACAAAAAAATAGTGGTATCAGCGGCGCGCTTTCTGAACTTATTAACAAAACAAAGACCTTGCGAAAGCAAAGCCGTATGATTGGAGCGCTGCCCGCGCAGGAAATAGCAATCATGACCGAAGCCGACGGCAAGCTCTTCTATAATTTTCAGCTTGAGTACCAAGGCACGGTAAAATCCAATTCTTCGCCTTATTTCGCTCTGGAGATGGGTACGCATGAGGTGGGAAGTGATTTTAAATCAAACGAAGAAGCACTAGCGTTCTGGGATCGTGTGGTTAATAGCTTGAAACCGGTTCCATGAAGCTATAGAGGCCGCTTCTTTTGTGATGGCCTTGGACCGTTTACGAACGCCAGGGCCAGTAGAATTGACACAATAATAAAATCTGGATCAAGCTTGAACAGATACTCAACAAGTCCTTAGGAAATTCTTTCGGCGTTGTCTTCGGCATCCCGCTTTCGCAAAGCAGCCGTATGCTGCAATTGACCACCCCATTGGTGGAATTAAAATGCGTAAATCCGTAATTGTCTTGCTGTTCGCTGCGCTGCTTGGATGGGAATGAGCTGGAATGAAAAACGACAGACCCACAATCGAAATAAACTTTTACGAACCGATCCAGTCCCTGCTGTCTAAATCGACTGCACCGCTGTCCAGCGACTGCAATGGTGATATCTGCTTTTTTGAGTTCGACATTTCTTCAGCCAGCCCGAATAAAGCCGTATTGACCGTTGAAAGCAGATACTAAACTGCGGTTTTTGCCGACGTTATCAGCGCGGCATCAATGACGTACAAAAGTGATACACTCGCAAACTCGTATGCCACGCTGAATGGCGTAGCGCCAAATAGCGAGCACGAACTTGCCATGAATTATTTTAGTGAGCATCTAGATAAACTCAGCAAGGCGGGATGGCAACGTTATATCTATCCAAACGAGACGAGAAAACCAGCCACTGTAAGTAGTAAGTTCAAAGATGTGGATGGAGCCCTAGGTGCTGCTGTAGTAACGGGCGCATGGCAAGACCCCACCCTTGGCCTTGATAAAGATGGGTGGCTATCTATGCCAATGTTCAGCAATTGGCTTTTGTATCGAGACAATGAATACCTAAAAGGTAACCGTTCAGCGTGAAAACGACGCGAAAGCTCCCAGAGAGGTCGTACTGGTTCACCTTGACCTTCCGGAATGAACCCGATTTTCACAAGGGCTTCGTTGATGACGAAGACCGCGAAAACTGGAAAGCTTTTGTACCTGCCGAACTCAAACGCATGGCCCAGGAACGCGCCCAAACAGAAGCACGCCTGAAAAAAATGGGCATCGCCATTGATGAGGACTACCAGGACCCACCCATCAAGGCCCTGGAATAACCACCCGATCAGCCCCCATTCAGGAGACGCTTTGTCATGGACCTGACCTTCGGCACCCCGCTCTCGCAAAGCGGCCGCCTGCTGCAACTGACCACCCCCTTGGGTACCGATCAGCTGCAAGCCCTGCGCGCGGCGCCTGACGATGGCCTGCTCGGCTCGGCCCTGAGCGAAGCGTCCTATGGTTTTTTCATCAGCCACTTCGAGGGCCAGCTGCACAGCGCGCCGTACCGCAGCCCCTTAGAGCACACCAAGCCCACCAGCCCTGGCCCGCAGACCGCCGTGGTGGTCTCGCCCAGTGGCCATGAACTGTTCACCGACAGCCTCAACCGCGTCTGCGTACACTTCCACTGGGACCGCCTCAGCCAAGACGGCGAGTTGAGCTCCTGCTGGCTACGCATGCTGCAACCAAGCAGCGGCTCCGACTGGGGCAGCGTGAACGCGCCACGCGCTGGCGAAGAGGTGGTGGTCACCTTCCTCGACAACGACATTGACCGCCCGCTGATCATGGGCCAGGTGTACGGCGGGCATAAACCGGCCTGGCACTCCAGCGGTTTGATGAGCGGCTACAAGAGCAAGGAAATCGGCGGCGGCGGCTTCAACCAGTGGGTGATGGACGACTCCACCGGCCAGGTGCGCACCCAGCTGCACAGCAGCCACGGCCATACCCAGCTCAATCTCGGCTACCTGATCGACCAGCGCGGCAACCACCGCGGCGCCCTGCGCGGCACCGGCTTCGAGTTGCGCACCGACGCCTACGGCGCCGTGCGCGCCCAGCAGGGCCTGTACCTCAGCACCTGGAAGCGCAGCAACGCCCAGGGTGCCCAGCTCGACGTCAGCGAAGCCCAGCAACAACTGCAGAACAGCGAGCAACGCCTCAAAACCCTGTCCGATACCGCCAAGCAGCACAACGCCGATGCTCTGCAAGCGGGCCTCGACAGCCTGACCCAACTCAACGCCGATACCGACGTCACTTATGGCAACGACAACAGCAGCCCGAGCCAAGGCCCAAGCGAACAGCAACGCAACGGCGGCGACACCGCGTGGGCCATCCGCAGCGGCGGACGCGGCAAGACCCCGGGGTACCAGAAGCCACTGCTGATCGCCTCCTCCCCGGCCGATATCGCCACCGCCACGCCACAGAACACCCACCTGCACAGCGGCAAGCATCTGACGGTGAGTACCGGCGAAGATGTCAGCATCGCCAGCGGCAAGTCATTGCTGGCAAGCGTGGTGCAAAGCATCAGCCTGTTTGCGCAGAACGCCGGGGCCAAATTGTTTGCAGCCAAGGGCAAGGTGGAGTTGCAGGCGCAGAACGACGAGATGCTGCTGACCTCGCTGCAAAACATGAAACTCAGTTCAACCGCTGCCGGTATCGAGATTGCCGCCAAGGATGGGATCTTGCTCACCAGTGGCGGCGGGTACATCCGCATCAAGGGCGGCAATATTGAGATTCATGCGCCAGGGACGTTCGATGTGAAAGGGGCGAAAAAGATTTTCAGCGGCCCTACGAGCTTGTCACATAGTTACAACGAAATGCCAGACGTAAAATTTGAGAAACGGGTTGCGGTCAAATATCAAAATGGCGAAGTTGCACGAAATGTGAAATATGAGATTCATCGAGAGGACGGCAGCATCATTAGCGGGGTCACTGATGCTGAGGGCCGCGCCCAGCAGCAGAAAAGCGACATGCTGGGCAAGTACGTCTTCAAGATTATCGAATAACCATAGGTGCCCCCATGGATCAGAAAGAAAGCATATTGCAAACTCAGATAGGGCTTGACGGGCGTGAACAAGCCTCTGCGCCGCTAGAGAGCCAGGGCTGTGCAGACAACCTTTTGTATATCAGCCCAAGGCAGGCAATTCCTGTCATCTTCGTACCTGGCATTATGGGTACACCGTTACTCGCGACAGGCAAGAATAATAAAAATTTGGTGAAAAAATTAAACGGCCGATGGGCCTGGTTTCCGGATAGTTTGGGTTGGATGGGGATTGCAAGCATCATTGGTGGATTCAATCGACTCAGCCCAGCGGAAAAAAGACTCTGCTTGATCCTGAACAGACCAAAGTTCCGAGGGCAATAGGTGAGGCGGATTTCTCCGGATTCGACTTGAAAACATGCCCGCTGCCTAAGGATGAGATCGAACGACGCGGATGGGGTTCGGTTCTGTTAAGCGACCTTGGCGGCTATGGACCAATATTGAGCTTTCTCGAAAACGAACTGAAAACGCTCTATCATGATACGGGTAGAGGCAAACCGCGAGTCAAAGGTGCGATGTTAGCATTTGAGGGCAGCATTCAGGCAATTAAGGGTTATGAAGCGCTGGACCTAGCTGCCTACAAGAAAGCCTCAGCATGGAGTTATCCTGTATACGCGTGCGGTTATAACTGGCTGAGAAGCAATGAAGAATCGGCTGATGAATTGGCTCATTACATACAGTATGTATTGAACGACTGCAGAACACGGCTGAAGTTAAAGTGCGACAAAGTCATCCTCGTTACTCACTCAATGGGTGGGCTCGTAGGGAGGAGTTGCGCACAAAAACACCCCGAAAATATATTAGGGGTTGTCCACGGCGTACAGCCAGCTATAGGTGCCGGCACAGCATATCGACGCGTTAGAGCCGGGTGGGAAGATGTCATAGGTCGGTGGGCTATAGGGGAAAATGCTGATGAAGTCACCCCGGTCTTTGGCGCCCCAGGCCCTTTACAGTTGCTACCGAATCAACTGTACGGCAACGGGTGGCTTAATGTCCGCTGGGGGAAAAAAGACGGTCCCCTCTTGATGTCACTGCCCAAGCAATCCAACCCCTACGACGAAATTTATTCAAAAACCACTGCATGGTGGCGTCTATGCGATCCTCGTCTAGTAGAGCCGCGCGCGCAAAATAGAGAAGAACTTGAAGATGGCTGGAATTTGTATTTGAAAAACCTGAAAATGGCTCAGAATTTTCATGCAACTTTAGGCACTTATTATTTCCCTGATACCTATGCGCATTTTGGATCTGATAGCAAATTCCCAGCATGGAATAAAATTGACTGGATTCTCAAAGCATTCAGAAATATGACCGGCCAATTCTCTCCTGTGTCGTCAAAAGAGGCGACCGCACACCTTAGGTTGAGTTCAGATAACAGAGTCAATTATCTGACGCTCAATAATGCACAAACGGCCGGCAAAATAGCCTATCAACCGCTGCACGGTCCTGCAGTAATAGGGGCTGAATACAGCGGGGACGCTTATCACGCGGCGATGGCCTCGCAGGATGATACGGGTGACGGGACGTTGCCTTCGCACTCAGCTGCTGCTGTAACAGACCATATAAAATTTTCAGCACGTCTTTCTGGGTTCGAACACAGCGCGTCCTACAACGACAAGTCGGCCCGGGCAATCACGCTCCACTCGATTGTCAGCCTCGCCAAGGATGCTAAGAACCTATGCTAGTGCCTCGTACTGGAAGTGCGGCTGCGATTGCAATCGTGATGAGCTGTGCTTTACCGGCTGTCCCATTGACTACCCCTACCGCACAAGGAGCCACAACAGTAATGGACTCAAGCACGAACCCCAAAAAAACGGTCCGCGTGGGTCGGTTCACCATGGACTTGCCGGGTGACGCCGTATTTGATGGCGCTTTACTAGAGCTGAATGGCGTGCCTGTAGCCATCACACCGCGCTTCATCAAGCCCCGTGTAGAGCGAGAGGCACAAAAAAACTGGCGCATCATCGAAGATCGAAATCGTGGCAACGCGGAACATAAGGCAACCCGAAAGGATTTAGCACAGGGGGCCGTTATCTTCAATTATGACCATACTCGAATTACGGGTGAAGGGCTCGATGGAGAACCTATTAACAAAGTAGTGCACTCCACACTGGCGTACCAGTGGTTTAATAACTTAAAATTTGTTCTTGGCAACGACAGCACACTCAATCGAGAGAACCAAATCAGGGAAATACTGGACTCAATACTCCTCAGCGGCACTGATGTTAAACAAGCCCTCTGCTACATGGAAGGCTGCTTGACCTATCGAACCGGCAATGAAGGTGTTTATGTGGACATTAATTTCGCAGAACGGCCCAATCTAAGAGCAAAGTTTACATCTAAGCAATATGGGGGTGCAGCCAACCAATATTTATCTGAAAGAAACAAAAACGGCTTTTCACCAGCTGATGCGACAGCATGGATAATGAAGTCTGAGTTCCAGCACCGCACCTATCGCAACACCAAACGGACAGTCAATAATCTGGTAGGTGAAGAAATCATTGAGGCAAGCACAGAGAAATCAGCAGAAGGCTACCTGACCGAAGTGAACGCTGTCTGGTATTATCCGGGCGAGCCCAATAGGGCTGACAAGCCCGAAATTCGTTTGGATTTGGATTACAGCTACACGACCAAGCAACCGCCAAAAAATGGCACAGGATTTCCTGATCAAGAGGAAACCCACTCAGTGCGCGAGGAAGAATTTATGAAGATCTGGGATGACGCGCTCAATTCCCTCGTCTCAAAATAACCTCGTTAAAATGAAGATCTGCCTGCCTGGTGCAGTGATGCGAAATAGATGCAAGGCTGTTCACTATCAAGCATCGGGCAAATCTCCATCAGGTATTAAGCAACTACGCAAAGGGCAAAATACTCATGACTTCGACCTCTTCTAATCCTGTACGCTATTTAGGAGCCGTGAGTATCGGCTTTGCAATCCTAGGCTCGATTGTCTCTCTCATTTTGTTAACGGGGCCAAGCCACGGCACGATGCCTGGGATAGGAGGATACCAGAAAATATTCGCCTTACTTTGTTTATCATTCACAAATGTTGTGACCTTGATAAGCAACACAATCTATTTCTTCTATACGCAAAAACCTAAGTGGTTGAAAATCATTATATTAATGCAGCTTATGGTTGCGCTCATTACCCTTGCTCTTTTGATTTGATATTCACGGCGTCTTGTTCCACATGACTCTGTCCATTGGCATCCCACTTTCAAAGAGCGAACCTTCATGGAGGCTTGACGAGCTACAAACGTTGCGCGCTTTCAGACATCTCTACCTGAGAAGTTGGGAGTGCGGCGCACAGTAGTCGTCACAGAACAGCGAACACCATCACAATCCCTTCTTCGACTCCGCTACACCGCGCGATGGCCTTTTGGAGTAAAAATGCCCAGGCCCGTAATTATCGTGGTGTTCGCAGCACTGCATGGATGTGGGAACTTTGCCGACCCGTATGTGATCAAGAAGCTCAGCACCGGGGAGCCTGCGCTGGGGGTGAATTTTGGGTGGCGCTTCAAGTCTAGCACGGCCCACCTGGAGTAGTTATGTACTCCTGGGCTGGTCACTAGTCAGTGAATTCAGAGCCGTGAAATCAGTATCCTACCGAGCCCATCTAGAACTCCACTTTCCCTCTCCCGGCCTTGATACCGCTACGCCTGGCCTTCCCCTCCAGGCGGCGCGTTTTGGACCCGAGCGTCGGCTTGGTAGGCCGACGCTTTTTCTCGACCTTGCCTGCACTCACGATCAATTCGGCCAGACGCGTCAACGCGTCATTTCGGTTCTGCTCCTGAGTGCGGTACTGCTGAGCCTTGATGATCAAGACGCCGTCGCTGGTGATCCGGCTGTCTCGTAATGCCAGCAGCCGGCCTTTGTAGAACTCAGGCAATGAAGACGCCGGAATGTCGAATCGCAAGTGCACAGCACTCGACACCTTGTTGACGTTCTGCCCACCCGCGCCCTGAGCGCGTACGTACGTCAGTTCGATTTCGGCGTCCGGCAGTTGTACGGAATTGGAGAGGGTCAGCATGAAGGTCCCTTATGATTGACCGAACTATCACAGTAATGGCCGCGCGCCCAAGTAACGCTGCTTGATTATTCGATGGCTGGCCCCTGTGAAAGGTCAGTCAGACCTCAGCAGGGACTCGTGCACCCTGCCCCACCAGCCTCAGTCAGTTTGAGCGCCAAGCGAGTATTCGTCACTTGAATCAAGCTGCTCAAGTAGCAGGGCAAAATCGGACACCAGCGCCAAGGCCTCTTTCTGATACTGATCACGCCAGCACTGTGACCAATCGGCAGGGCGACCTTGGTCTTCCCAATCAGCCAGCGCCAGCCCATTTAGGACTTCCATTTCTAACCAGAGTGTTTGCCAAGCCTCCAGCGCCGCCAGGTCTGCTGAGTGTTGCCAGTGAAATTCAGTATCAGTGACAAATTGATGCCAGTGCCTGAAATCACCACACGCCTCTAACGCGGTTGAGAACAAGTCTGAAACCCAAGTCACATTCATCGTCCTGTAAGCCTGTACGATTCACGAAACTGCCCCTTGTTGGAACTTCCGGTGACAATGGTTAGAGGGGCATACAATGCAACAGTTGCCACCCGCTGCTGTCTAGGTGTTCGAACAGTCTATACGTCGCCAGCGGCCGCCGATCACGAGATCAAGACGCCCGCGAACTTAGCCGCTTAACCGAGCACTCATACCGCCCAGGTCTCATGCAAATGACGCCATTTCACCCGCCCCGCCTCCAGCACCAACAGTGCCGTCGATACCCGTACCGTATCGTCCTTACCCTCGGCGCTATGTATCTCCCGATACCTGACCAGCGCCCCGTCGGCCCATTGATGCAGGGTTTCCAAGTCCGTTAGCTCAATGTTCAGCCCCGGCTGACTGCCCGTGTTCCGCTCAAAAAGCTGCTCCACATCCTGCAGCCCGAATTGCAGCCCCGCGGGTGAAACCATCGAGAAACTTGGTACGAAGTGCTCCATCATCGCTTCCAACGACCCCTCGCCCCGGGCAAACCGTGCTTCGATCAGTTGGTGCAAGTCCACGACTTCTTGAAGATAGCTATTCATAAGGGTTTCCTAACCAAAGATGCGTAGTGATCGGCAAATGAATGCCGCCTCACCGCAACCCAAACCCCATCCGCTTCAACTCATCGTGCAGCGCCTCTCGCCCATGCAGGCTGGCAGCGCTTCGTAGCCGGCTGACGACCTGCTCCGACCACCCCGACGCCTTCATGCCTTCACGGTGGTAGAACGCCCCCAGGCGCTCGTCGTAACGGGCCAGCAAGCTCTGCTCCTGAGCGGTCGAGTACGTCTCATGATGCAGGACGGCCTCCTGCGGTAGCCGCGGCTTGACCTTGGCGGGCCGGTCGGCAGAGGGATAGCCGACACACAACCCAAACACGGGATAGACATGCGCGGGCAAGTCCAACTCCGCGGCCACCCCTTCGATGTCGTTACGAATACCGCCGATGTAAACGCTCCCAAGTCCCAGAGACTCCAAGGCGACGACCGCATTCTGCGCTGCGAGGGCTGCATCGATGGTGCCTAGCAACAAGCTTTCCAGGTAAGGCAGTGCTTCGAGCGCCACGTCATGCTGCTCGCCAATGCGCGACACCCGTGACAAGTCGGCAAGCCAGACGAGAAACAGCGGCGCTTGGTGGATGTAAGCCTGATTGCCCGCCAGAGCCGACAACCGCTGCTTGCGGCCGGGATCCTGAACGGCCACCACGCTCCAGACCTGAAGGTTGGAGGACGTAGACGCAGATTGAGCAGCGGCGATCAAGGCGTCCAATGTCCCCTCAGGCAGCGGTCGGTCCGCAAATGCACGGACGCTGCGATGGTCGAGCAACTGCTCGATCACGGCATTGCATTGGCTGAGCGGCGATACCTCTTCGGTCCCATAGCGGGCGACCAGTTTTGCTCGGCTATCGGCTGTCATACAATTCCTCCAAAAAGATAGGAGGCTATCAAAAAACCGCGTCCTGCACATAGCAGGTGTCATAGTCTCCGAGCCTTCCGGCTGGATCAGGTACCCTGTGCCGACTGACTTTCAACTCAATGGATAACGGACAATCAGCGTGGCGACACCTTCGCTTGCACCTCGAGAGGTCTACCAGATACTGCGTGATATCGCCCTCGGGATTCGGGATTTACAGCGTGTGAGCGAGCCACGCTGGGCGGAAATGGCGTGTGGGTCCATGACTGTGCAAGCGGACGGGTGGATGCTCACCTTGTGCAATGAGGAGGGTGCGCTGGATCACTGCATCCGCTGCTCCAGCCCCGATGGCCGTGCTTACCAATTCGATACCCAGCACCCTTACGGCACCAACCCGGTGGCGTTGATGAGCACTTGGGAGCACGCGCAACTGCTGCGGTTACTTGGGGCGGCCTAGCCCCTGAACGCGGAGTCTCGCCAGCGCCCGTTCCCAGCACCGGGCGATCTCATCACCCACTGCTCCGCTGCGCGGGACTGCCGGTTCGAACGGCCGCACCCTGACGTGTTCGATCAAGAACTCGTCCGTCCAGCCTGCCCACTCGCCGGCCATGGACCTGAGATTCCACTGCAAGGCCAGATACAGTTCATGCCACAAGATGCTGTGCAGTTGATCGAGTGTATAGGGGCTCTGGGTCATGACACTTGCCACCCACGCCAGGCTCGCCTCGGTCAGTTCGGTGTCCAGGAAGAACTGCGACAGGGCCTGCCAAGCGTGCAGGCGGCTCTCGTCTACTCTTTGCATCGGGTGGTACTACCACTGCTCTGCTAGCGTCACGGGCACGCGCAGCGGCGCCAGGGGGCCATCGCGCTGACCGCACATCTCGTCATGCACCACATGCTGCACCAGCATGCACGGCACAGGCGGTACATCGGCCAGCAGCTCGCGCACCTCCGTCATTGACCGCAGTCGCACTGCCTGCCCTTGGGCATCGCTGAACGTCTGCGGCCCGTCGGCCGTCAACGCACGCAGGACGTAAAAGCCGCCTTCGAGCGACAGCAATTCGAGTTCATTGACAGTGCCGGCAGTGGCCAGTTGCTTCAGTTGCTCTAGGTTCATGGCAGGTACTCCATCCGGCAGGCGCGGCCTGCATCGGGCTTGATGGAAAATGTCGAGCGCGTGCACTTATACAAATCCAGCGCCTTGTATAAGGATGCCGACGCGCCGCGGTCGTTCCGTATGGATTGCAAAACTCAACCCAGGGTCGCGAAACTATCTGCACGGGCTAGGACTCAATCGTGGCAATGCCGCAGCGCTCCAGCCTGCATCGGCCTATCTGTTGAGGAAGAATAACCACCATGATCGCTCGCTGGCGTTGGGCACTTGCGCAAACGACGAAAAGGCTGTGGTTTCGCGCCAGCCTGTTTTCCCTGATCGGCGTACTCACCGCGCTGCTGGCAATCGCCTTGCGCGACATGGTGCCAGCGTCGTTGCCGGCGAAAGTCGGGGCCGACTCGGTCGACAAAATCCTGGGCATCATCGCCTCCAGCATGCTGGCCGTAACCACGTTTTCGCTCAGCACCATGGTGTCGGCCTACAGCGCCGCCAGCAGCGGCGTCACGCCTCGTGCGACCAGCCTGGTGATGGAGGACGCCACGACTCAGAATGCCCTGGCGACGTTCATCGGCTCTTTCCTGTTCAGCCTGGTGGGCATCATTGCCCTGAGTACCGGCATTTACGGCGCTCAGGGCCGTGTGGTGCTGTTTGCAGTGACCCTGGTGATGATCGTACTGATCGTGTACACCCTGCTGCGCTGGATCGACCACTTGTCCAAGCTTGGCCGCGTTGGGGAAACTATCGATCGGGTGGAAGACGCGGCCATTGCAGCGCTCAAGCGCCGTGCGCAGTGGCCTTATCTGGGTGCGCAGCCCTACACCGATGCAACGCAGGTTGCCCCGTCGGCAATCGCAGTCCTTTGCGAGGACATCGGCTATGTACAACACGTCGATGTCAGTGCCCTCGCCCACGCAGCTGACAAGCACAATGCCGTGATCTACCTGGAGGTGCTGCCGGGCAGCTTCGTGCACCACGGTACGGCGCTGGCGCGCGCCGTCCGCGCAAGCCAGGCCGCCGAAACCACAGACCTTGAAGATGAGGTGCTGGCTGCAGTGACGCTCGGTGCACGGCGCACCTATGGCCAGGACCCGCGCTTCGGGCTCTCGGTGCTGGCAGAGATCGCCTCACGCGCATTGTCTCCCGCGACCAACGACTCTGGCACGGTCATTGACGTCATAGGCCGTGGGGTACGCTGCTTTTCCACCTGGGCACGGCAAGCGCCCGACACCACGACCGACGGCCAGTGGCAGAACGTGCATGTGCGCGGGTTGACAGTCGACGACATGTTCGATGACTTCTTCACCCTGATTGCACGGGACGGTGCTGGCTTGCTGGAAGTGGACATCCGCCTGGTGAAGGCCTTGGCGAGCCTGGCGCAGATCGCGCCCGATCGGTTTGGCCAAGCTTGCATCACGCATGTGGACCTGTTGCTCAAGCGGGCCGAACAGGCATTACCGTTGGAGGAGGACAAGCAGCGCTTGCGGGCGCTGGTCCGAAGTTTGGAATGGCCCCTGGCACGGCTGTCCTGAAATTACCTGAGGATCTGACCGTTCATCGCCTGTGCCGCATAAATGAGCACTCCACACAATGGGGACTTTTATTTCACCGAATTTTCACGTTGCCGAGTGGATTATCAACTCATCCCCATGAGAAAGACTTAAGCCCGACTAGCAGCGGGCTTTCTTTTGCCCGCTCGACAAGCCCCCTTCCTGAAATCCCCCCTTCCTTGCCTGGCCCATGGCGAAGGCCAGGCTGAACCGTAGTTAATGAACTCAGGTCAATTGATCACAAGGTGGCGACGGAGGGCGCTCGATGGAGTCATTCGATCTGCAAAGGATGCTGCTGGGTGACTTGCCCGTCACGTTTCTGATGGAAGTGATGGTGCGCGTGGTTGCGGCCTTTCTCGCCGTGTTTCTGTTTCTGAAGTTCAGCGGCAGGCGTGGCATCAAGCAGCTCTCGCGCTTCGAACTCGTCGTCATCCTGACCCTGGGTTCTGCTGCAGGCGATGTGACCTTCTACGAAGATGTGCCATTGTTACCAGTAGCCCTGGTGTTCGTCACGCTACTGCTCCTGTATCGCGGCACGATCTATCTGATGCGTCGCAGCAAGATGTGCGAAGCCTGGATTGACGGGCTCCCGATCACCGTCGTCAAGGACGGCCAATATGAAATTCACTCGTTGCGCAACCTGAACATCTCCTCCAACGAGTTGTTCATGGAACTGCGTCAACAAGGGGTTGAGCACCTTGGCCAGGTGCGATTGGGTTTGCTGGAGACGGACGGCGAACTGAGCCTTTATTTTTACGAGGCCAAAGACACTCGACCGGGCCTGTCCGTGCTGCCGCCCGAGCACCGTCCAGAATACGACTCTCCACCGTCTCCAGGCCTGTATTGCTGCGTTAGCTGTGGCCTGCCAGTGCAGCATCAGCTGCATGACGTGATTGCCTGCATGCGCTGCGGTCATCGCAGTTGGTCACCTGCCCTGCAGACAACGCGCAACCGTTAACCGTCCGGACCCTCAAGGTCGTTGAGCAAGCGCCAGGTTACAACTTGGGCTGGAGCTGCAAACAAAAGCTTAGCGATAACGATTCCCACTCGCTATAATTCTGCGCTTTGTAGCACGCCAATTCCCTGTCGTCCCAATTCCTTGATCAGGTTCTCACATGCCCTTCCCGAATTTTGCCCGCAAGCCTGCGCTGCACACCGTTGTCTGGTTGCCCCTGGGGTTGGTCGCAAGCGTGGCCTCACCGCTCGCACTTGCTCAGAACGCGCTGGAAATCCCGGTGCCGGTTGCACAACCTGTGAATACGGCCGGTACCACTGGCGCGGTCCTGGAGCTTGAAGAAACCGCAGTTTCGGCCAGCGCAGACGCCTCCAAGGATGGCTTGGTTCCTGAGTATGAAGGGGGGCAAGTGGCCCGGGGCGGGCGCGTGGGTATCCTGGGCAACAAGGACTACATGGAAACGCCCTTCACATCCACGTCCTATACCAACCAGCTGATCCAGGACCAGCAGGCGCACAGCGTGGCGGACATCCTGCAGAACGACCCCTCCGTGCGGGTCGCCCGTGGTTTCGGCAACTTCCAGGAACTGTATGTCATGCGGGGCTTCCCGCTGTATTCCGACGACATCGCCTATAACGGCCTGTATGGCCTGCTTCCGCGTCAATACGTTGCAGCGGAGTTCATCGAACGGGTCGAGGTATTCCGCGGGGCCAACGCCTTCCTTAATGGCGCCGCCCCCGGCGGTACCGGGATCGGCGGCGCCATCAACATCCTGCCTAAACGCGCCCCGAACGAACCCCTTACCCGCTTGACCGCTGGGGTTGAAAATCGCGGCTTCGGTACCGTTTCGGCTGACGTGGCGCGCCGCTTCGGGGAGCAGGACCGTTTTGGCGTGCGCGTGAACGTGGCCAAGCGCGACGGGGAAACGTCGGTACAGGACCAGGACCGCTCCCTGGACATGTTCGCCCTGGGCCTGGACTACCAGGGCGAACGCCTGCGGCTTTCGGCCGACATTGGGCACCAGTACCATTTCATCGACAATCCGCTGCCCAGCGTCACCCCTACAGGCCGCGTACCTAGCCCGCCGGATGCCGACAAGAACTACGGCCAGCCCTGGACGTACTCCAAGGAGAAGCAAACATTCGGCACCTTCCGTGCCGAGTATGACCTCTCCGATGCGCTCACCACCTGGGCTGCCATCGGCATGCGCAAAGGTGAAGAGAAGAACGTGCTGGCCAACCCCTCCTCCGACGCCAACGGCGTGACCCGATCGACGCGCTTCGATAATTACCGTGAAGAGACAGTGGCTACCGGTGAGGTGGGCATGCGCTACACCTTGCAAACAGGTCCGGTGTCGCATCAATGGGTGCTGTCCGGTTCGATGTTCGACAACAAGGACCGTAATGCCTGGGCGGGTAATTTCACTGGTTTCGCCAACGATCTCTATGACCCGGTCTACGTGCCCAAACCCGACAACACCAGTTTCAGCGGCGACATGTCCGACCCGCATGTGACCGCCAGGACCCGTACCCAGAGCCTGGCCATCGCCGACACCCTGGGGTTCTTCAACGATCAGTTGCAGATCACCCTGGGAGCCCGTCGACAAGGGCTCAACGTGACAGGTTACGATTACAATTCCGGCGACAAGACATCCAAGTACAACCGCTATGAAACCACGCCCGTTGCCGGCGCGGTGTACCAGATCAACGAGCAGTTCTCGGTTTACGCCAACTACATCGAAGGCTTGACCAAAGGCGATACGGCCGGCGCCACCACTACCCTGCCTGATGGTTCCAGAGCCCCGGTGCTCAATGCCGGCGCCTCACTGGCGCCCTACGTGGCCAAACAGACCGAAGTGGGCGTGAAGTACGACGGCGGTGGCCTGGGTGGCAGCCTGGCGGTGTTCGAGACGCGCAAGCCGGTCGGCATCGTCGAGGATCAGGTGTTCAAAGATGGCGGTGAACAACGCAACCGCGGGATCGAGTTGTCGGTGTTCGGTGAGCCGACGCCCGGCGTGCGTCTGCTCGGTGGCGTCACCCTGCTCGATGCCGAACTCAGCAAGACCCAGAACGGTCAGGACGACGGCAACCAGGCCATCGGCGTGCCTAAAACCCAGGCCAACATCGGCGGCGAATGGGACGTGCCGGGTGTGAACGGCCTGACCCTGACCAGCCGCGTGGTCTACACCGGCCGTCAATACATCAACAACGCCAACAACCTCGAGATTCCTTCGTGGACGCGATTGGACCTGGGGGCCCGCTACGGCTTCAAGGTAGACGAGAAGGACGTCACCCTGCGTGCGCGTCTGGACAACGTGGCCGGTCGTGACTATTGGGCCTCCGCTGGCGGGTATCCAGGCTCGAACTACCTGGTACTCGGTGCACCACGTACGCTGTCTCTGAGTGCCTCGGTCGATTTCTGATCGCGCCAAGGTCGTACAACCTGGGGGTTCCCCGACGGCGAGCGTTGCGGCATGCACCTTTCAGGGCTGCCCCGCAGACCATCGCCGTTGAGCCGGGCGCTTCACGACTTCAAATTGTTGCAGGCCTCTGGTTTGAATGCTCACGGATCGAGCACCAACGCGTTTTCACTCCTGAAAAGAAAGTATTAATTCTTCAAGCCTGTTTTTCTGCGCAATCGATAGTAATAGCCTAGGCAGGTACCTTTTCAACCAAGGCCCTCCCCCATGAAATCTGTCGTTTACTCGCAGCCTGGCTTGCCCCTGCAAGACCCTCAATCTCTCTATGATGCAGACCTGCCCGTACCGTCCCCCGGTGCGCGAGACCTGCTGGTCGAAGTCAAGGCCATCGCAGTCAACCCGGTCGACACCAAGATTCGCGCCAGCCGTGGCGGTGACCAGCCGCAAGTGCTGGGTTGGGACGCGGCCGGCATCGTCCGTGAAGTGGGCGAGCAGGTGACCCTGTTCCAACCAGGGGATGAGGTGTTCTACGCCGGCGCCATCGACCGCCCCGGCTGCTACAGCGAATTCCATCGGGTGGACGAGCGCCTCGTTGGGCGCAAGCCATCTAGCCTGGATGCTGCCAGCGCCGCTGCGCTGCCATTGACGTCCATCACTGCGTGGGAGCTGCTGTTCGACCGCCTGCGCCTCGAAGAAAACGGCGGTCAGGGTCAGCACCTGCTCATCATCGGCGCTGCCGGTGGAGTGGGTTCGATCCTGGTGCAATTGGCCCGCCAGTTGACTGGGCTGACCGTGATCGCTACGGCTTCCAGGGCCCAGACGCAAGCCTGGGTGAAGGACCTGGGTGCCCACCTGGTGATCGACCACTCGGCCCCACTGGCCGCCCAGCTCAGCGCACACGGTGTCGCAGCGGTCGATCACGTGATCAGCTTGACCCATACCGACACTTACCTTGAGCAACTCATCGAGGTACTGCGCCCGCAAGGGCAGCTTGCCTTGATCGATGACCCTGCGCAGCTGGATGTGGTCCCACTCAAGCGCAAATCCTTGTCGCTGCACTGGGAGCTGATGTTTACCCGTTCGCTCTATCAGACGCACGACATGATCAAGCAGCACCAACTGCTCAACCGCATCAGCGAAATGGTCGACACCGGTGTGCTCAAGACGACGGTGGGCGAACATTTCGGGACGATCAATGCGAGCAACCTGAAACGGGCGCACGCGGTCATCGAGAGCGGCAAGGCCAGGGGCAAGATCGTGTTGGAAGGCTTCTGAACCCAGTGGCCTGAACGATGGGTTCAGGCGTGCAGCAGCGGCGTGACGGCCTCCACCAACTGATCGACGGCGTCCGCCACGGTGCCTTCATTTTGACAAAGCAGCCAGCCGTGCTCGTGTGCAGCGTGGTTGAACGCCTGGGTACTCGCCATCTGCTCCTCCAAGGTATGGATGACCGTGCTGCCCAGGCCCCGACGGCGGGACGCAGCCCTCGTCCAGGACGTTTGCGCCGTGGTGAGCACCGCGATGTGCAGGTCAGGCACCTGCACGCCGCGTTCGATGTTCAAACGCAACACCTGGTCGAATGGCACGTTTCGGCGAAACGCCGCGTCCGATGGGTACCAACGGTCAATCAGGACAATGCTGTCGCCAGGTTGACGCGGCAGTACGTGGCGGGTGATCCAGGCGCGGCTTTCGGCCAATCGCTCGCAGACCTGCCACTCAACCGTTGGCGAAGGCTGCCTGGCCAGCTGATTGACCAACGTCATGGTCTGCGCGCGCTGTGGATCATTGTTGCCCTCGCACAGCCTGACCACTTTGTTGCCTCGGGCCCGTAACGCCTGGGTGAGTGCTTCGAGCAGCGTGGTCTTACCAGTACCTTTCGGCCCGTCCATGGCGATGAAAAGCGGGCGACTCATGTGCGTGTACCTCCAAAATCAAGGGCCGCATGAAACCACCGAGGCCAGTCACACACAAGCGCTGGCACCGCGTGCAGACGACTGACACCCTCAAAACTGCTATCCGGGGCACTCACTGGCTATGCCGTACGCGGGTGTGCTGATAGGCTGACGGCGGCAGCCGCGCAGGCAGCCTTTACATCATCTACAGGCATGGCTAATGACCCTCGACCCACAGGTAAACCTGAGTAATTGCGACCGCGAACCCATTCAGATTCCCGGCAGCATCCAGCCCCATGGCTGCTTGCTGGCCTGCGACGCCACCGCAACCGTGGTCCTGCGTCACTCGGTCAATGCGCCGAAATTACTGGGGGTCACGCTGCCGCTCAATGGCCGTAAACTCGATGACGTGATTGGCGGGGAACTCGCCCATACCTTGCGCAATGCCCTGGCCCGTATCCGCGAAGGATCGCGCCCGGCGTTGAGCTTTGCAGTCGCCCTGCCCGATGGCCGGCGTGTAGATGTGTCGGCGCACCGCTTCAAGGGCAGCACTCTCCTGGAGTTCGAGCCTGCGGGCCAAAACGTTGCAGAACCCATCGAGCTTGCGCGCACTTTGATCGCGCAGCTGCGCGAAATCGACCAGACCGACCGCCTGTTCCGCGACGCCGCGCGTTTTGTGCGTGCAGTACTGGGCTACGATCGGGTAATGATCTACCAACTGGGAAGCGATGGCGCCGGCAAAGTGATTGCCGAGGCCAAGCGCAGCACGCTCGAGAGCTTCCTGGGGCAGTATTTTCCCGCATCGGACATCCCGCAGCAGGCACGCGCCTTGTACCTGCGCAACCCGATCAGGGTCATCCCTGACGTGCAGTTCGAGGCGGTGGCCCTGGAGCCTGTGCTGGACCCTTCGGGCGAGCCGTTGGACCTGTCCTATGCCCACCTGCGCAGCGTGTCTCCCATCCACTGCGAATACCTGCAGAACATGGGCGTTGGCGCCACCATGTCCATCTCGATCATCGTCAATGGCGCGCTGTGGGGGTTGATCGCCTGCCATCACTACTCACCACGCAACCTGACCATGGGGCGACGCGTGGCGGCCGAGATGTTTGGCGAGTTCTTCGCCCTGCACATCGAAACAGTGCGCAGCCGGCAACAACTCGAAGCGGCCGTGCAGGTGCACGACACGCTCGACCTGATGCTGCGCGATGCCAACCATGCCGCCGACATGCACAGCTTCTTCGAAGACCGGCTGCCAAGGCTGATGTCGCTGATTCCGTGTGATGGCATCGGCATCTCCCTGCAAGGGCGTTGGTCGAGTGCCGGTACCGTTCCGCCTAGAGCTTGCGTGCCTGAACTGCTGCGCTTCGCCGAAAGCGTGGCCGAAGCCAGGACGTGGGCATCGAACAGCCTTTCACTGGCCCATCCGGCGGCCCAGGCCTACTTCAGCGACGTGTCGGGCGTGCTGCTCATCCCCATTTCGCAGCGCCCGCAAGACTACATCATGTTCTTTCGCAAGGAGGTGGTGCAGACCCTCGACTGGGCGGGCGACCCCAACAAGACCTATACCAGTGGCGCGATGGGCGACCGGCTGACGCCGCGCACGAGTTTTTCCATCTGGAAACAGACTGTGCACCAGCAGTCTGCGCCATGGACGGAGCAGGATCGACAGTTCGGGGACGCCATTCGTACGGCCATCGTCGAGGTGTTGCTGCACAACAGCGAACTGCTGGCCAGCGAACGCTCCAAGGCCGAGGTGCGCCAGCGGGTGCTCAACGAAGAGCTCAACCACAGGGTCAAGAATATCCTGTCGCTGATTGGCGCACTGGTTGCCCATCCCACGGCCGAGGGCCAGACGCTCAAGGGTTACGTGAACACCTTGCAGGGCCGCATCCAGGCCCTGTCGCTGGCCCACGACCAGGTCGTGCGGGGTGATGGCGGTGGGCGCCTGGCGATGTTGCTCGATGCCGAATTGTCGCCTTACCGCACGGCTATTGCCGACATCGTCATGCAAGGACCCAACGTGATTCTCGATGCCAGGGCCTATTCGGTGATGGCCCTGGTGCTGCACGAACTGGCGACCAACGCGGCCAAGTACGGTGCGCTGTCGAGTCCAGGGGGGCGGCTGTCTGTGAGCTGGGCGATCGATGCTGCAGGCGCCTGCGCCATCATCTGGCAGGAAAGCGGCGGCCCGCAGGTGCAGGTACCCCGGCGCCGCGGCTTCGGCTCGGTACTCATCGAGCGCAGCATCCCGTTCGATCTGGGCGGTACCAGTAGCGTGGAGTACTACCCTGATGGGGTGCAGGGCTTGTTCACGCTGCCAGCCAGGCACCTGGCGGTTGCCGAGTCCGAGCCTGCGCCTGCTGCTGCCGCGCCCATGATCGATTCCTCTGACCCATTCGCCGCACGACCTGGCCTGAGCGTGATGATCCTGGAGGATCAGTTGGTCATTGCCATCGGCCTCGAGCAAATTCTCAACGACGCCCACATCGAGCATGTCATCACGGCCAGTTCCGAGCAGGAAGCTTTGCAGGTTTTGGAGCAGCACTCACCCGACGCCGCCATTCTCGATGTGAACCTGGGGCGCGGTACGTCCATTGCCGTGGCCGAGGCATTGATGCGTCGGCGCATCCCTTTCCTGTTCGCAACCGGTTATGGCGATGGCATCAGTATTCCCGCGCACCTGAAGCACATTCCGGTCACACGCAAACCTTATGACATGAGTACCATCGTGATGAGCCTTCGTGGCCTGCTCGAACCGCAGGACTGAAGACGCTCAAGACGGCGGCCATTGCGGCCGCCGTACACAGCCTGAGATCACATCCACGCATCCTGCTGCAGCTGGTCAATGCAGCAGGATGATCGACTCGGCGATCAGACGCAGCGTGTGGGCACGCTTCAGATCGCCAGCGCCCGCTCGCGCAGCTCGCTGTTGAGAATGCGGTCGTTCTCGCTGTAGTCGACCGGGCAGTCGATCACATGAACGCCTGGGGTGGTGATGCAGTGCTCCAGCAAGGGCAGCAGGCCCTCGGCGCTTTCGACACGGTGGCCGGTGGCGCCGTAGGCTTCGGCGTACTTGACGAAGTCCGGGTTGCCATAGTCCAGGCCGAAGTCGGTGAAGCCCATGTTGGCCTGCTTCCAGCGGATCATGCCGTAGCCGTCGTCACGCAGAATGACCACGGTGATGTGCATCCCTAAGCGCACTGCGGTTTCCAGTTCCTGGCTGTTCATCATGAAGCCGCCGTCGCCGCATACCGAGATCACCGGGCGGTCCGGGTAGACCAGATGCGAGGCCATGGCCGATGGCAAGCCGGCACCCATGGTCGCCAGGGCGTTGTCCAGCAGCACCGTGTTGGGCTTGTGAGCCTTGTAGTTACGAGCGAACCAGATCTTGTAGATGCCATTGTCCAGGGCCACGATGCCCTCGGAAGGCAGTACGCGGCGGATGTCGGCTACCAGGCGTTGTGGGTAGACCGGGAAGCGGTCGTCGTCGCCGCCTTCGGCGATCTGCGCCTCGTTGGCTTCACGAATCGCCATCAGGCGGGTGAAGTCCCAGTGCGCGGTGTCGGTCAGTTGCTCGCTGATCTGCCACACGGCGTTGGCGATGTCACCGATCACTTCGACCTGAGGGAAGTACACGGCATCGACTTCGGCGGAGCGGAAGCTGATGTGGATGACTTCGGTGCCGCCACGGACCATGAAGAACGGTGGCTTCTCGATCACGTCGTGACCGATGTTGATGATCAGGTCGGCCGCCTCGATCGCACGGTGCACGAAATCGCCGGACGACAACGCCGCGTTGCCCAGGAAGCGTGGGTGACGCTCATCGACCACGCCCTTACCCATCTGGGTGGTGATGAACGGGATGCCGGTCTTGTCGATCAGCTGCTTGAGCACCTTGGCGGTCATCTTGCGGTTGGCGCCGGCACCGATCACCAGAATCGGGCTGCGCGCTTTATGCAATTTTTCCACGGCTGCGTCGATGGCCACGTGCTCGGCCAGCGGGCGACGGTGCAGGCTGCGCGGGATAGGCAGGGCATCGGTCTGCTCGGCGGCGATGTCTTCAGGCAGTTCCAGGTGCACAGCACCCGGCTTTTCTTCCTCGGCCAGGCGGAAGGCTTCGCGCATGCGGGCCGGGATGTTGTCGGCCGAGGCGAACTGGTGGGTGTACTTGGTGATGGGGTCCATCATGCCGCACACGTCGATGATCTGGAAACGGCCCTGCTTGGACTTCTTGATCGGCTTCTGCCCGGTGATCATCATCATCGGCATGCCGCCGAGATAAGCATAGGCGCTGGCGGTGACCAGGTTGGTAGCGCCGGGGCCCAGGGTGGACAGGCTGACGCCGGTCTTGCCGGTCAGCCGACCGTAGGTGGCAGCCATGAAGCCTGCAGACTGTTCATGGCGGGTCAGTACCAGCTTGATCTTCGACTTGCGCAGGGATTCGAGCAGGTCGAGGTTTTCTTCACCGGGAATGCCGAACACATACTCGACACCTTCGTTTTCCAGGCATTGCACAACGACATCGGCGGCCTTGGCCATTTAATGTACTACCTCAAGATCCAGGGAGGATGCAGCCGGCTGGCTGCGTGACTGAGATGTTGCAGGATGTCTCAGTGGCGCGCATCGTAGGCCTTGGCGTTAATAATAGTAAATATATTGTTATGATGCTGAGCATCACAAAACGTTATCAATTCCGGAATACCTCAAATGAATCTCAAGGCGCTGCGTTGTTGCGTTGAAATCGTCCGCCAGGGCAGCTTCACCAAGGCCGCTCAGCACCTGCACATCGCCCAGCCGGCGCTGAGCATGGCTGTGACGCGTCTTGAAGAAGAACTGGGCGTCAGTCTGTTCAACCGCACTACACGCAAGGTGGTGCTGACGGTGGAAGGCGAGCAGTTTCTGCCCCGCATCGCATCAGCGTTGCGGGAGATGGACGTGGCCCGCCAGGCGTTGCGCGACATGGCCGACCTCAAGCGTGGCGAAGTGAGGCTGGGGATCCCGCCCATGTTCGGCCTGCACTATGTGCCCGGGCTGATGAACGCCTTTCGCCGGCTTTATCCCGGCATCGCCATGACGGTTTTCGAGGGCAGCGCCGAAGACATTGGCCAACGCCTTGAACAACGGGAAATCGACCTGGCGCTGCTCGAGTCTCGCCGCGTGCCCTCGGACAAGGAGTCGATCCTGTTGGGTAGCGATGAGATGCTGGCCTGCATGCACCCGGATCACCCCTACGCCAGCAAGGCAAGCCTGACCGCCGAAGATCTGCGCAACACTGACATGGTGGTGTTCGACCGCACATTCGTACAGCGTCAGCTGCTCGACGCCTTCTTTGCCGAACACGGCATCACTTACCAAGTGGCATTGCAGAGCAATTTCGTCTCGTTGGTGGTCCAGGCCGCCCTGGACAACATGGGCGTGGCCACATTGCTGCGCTCAGTGCAATTGAGAACACCAGGGATCGTTGGCGTGCCGTTCGAGCCTGCCCAGCAGATGAGTTTTCGGCTGTGCTGGCGCTCGGGTGAGTACTTGTCGCTGGCCAGCCAGCGCTTCATCGATTTTGCCGGACAGAGTCAATATCTGGATCGCTAGCGGCCTGGAGTACATCTGTACTCCAGCTCGCTCGACGCTGTCTGCGCCCACATAGCTTCGTTAATTGGGTCGGCTAGTGAGTCAGCGCGCCTCGACGCACCGTTCGCGTCTCCATTATCATCACTTGAACGTTTCAGCATGTTTCAAGGAGCCAGATGTCTGTTCTAGAACCCTCCCCACTGCCCGGTAAAAGTACCGTCGTAAAGATTGAAGCCGCCATGGCATTGGGCAGCTTCGCCATTGGTACCGGCGAGTTCGCCATCATGGGTCTGATGCCGGATATCGCCAGCAACCTCAACTTGAGCGAACCGCAGGTCGGTCACGCCATCAGCGCTTATGCGCTAGGGGTGATGGTGGGCGCACCCACCTTGGCCATTCTGGGCGCCAAGGTTCTGCGCAAGCACATGCTGCTGATGCTGATGGCCCTGTACGCCCTGGGCAACCTGGCCACTGCCTTCGCACCGTCGTTTGGCGGTCTGATCGCGTTTCGCTTCATCAGCGGCCTGCCCCACGGCGCGTACTTCGGCATCGCCGCAGTCGTAGCCTCCAGCATGGTGCCCAACAACCAGCGCGCGGGCGCCGTGGCACGGGTCATGATGGGGCTTACCCTGGCCATGTTGCTGGGCAACCCGATCGCCACCTTTCTGGGCCAGTACTTCGGCTGGCGTTCGGCGTTCGTGTTGGTCGGCCTGATCGCCGTTTGCACCATCGCGATGGTGTGGCGCTTTGTGCCCCAGCGTCATGATGAGGTGCGCAGTGACCCGCGCAAGGAACTCAAGGCCTTCACCCTGCCCCAGGTATGGATGGCGCTGGGCATTGCGTCCATCGGCTTTGCCGGCATGTTCTGCGTGTTCAGCTACCTGGCCCCGACCATGCTCGAGGTGACCCGCGTGGCGCCCCAGTGGATCCCGTTCGGCCTGGCAGCCTTCGGCCTGGGCGGCATCGTCGGCAACATCGTGGGCGGCAAATTATTCGACCGCTTGCAGTTCCGCGCCGTGGGGCTGGTGCTGGCGTGGTCAGTGTTGGTCCTGCTGTTCTTCACCTTTGCCGCGGCGAACCTGTGGAGCCTGCTATTGGGCATTGGCCTGGTGGGCACCATGATCGCCCTGGCAGCGCCTTTGCAAATCCGCCTGATGGACATCGCGCACGAAGCCCCAAGCCTTGCAGCGGCCTCGAACCATGCCGCCTTCAACCTAGCCAACGCCCTGGGCCCATGGCTGGGTGGCATGGCTATCACGGCGGGGTTGGGCTGGACCAGTACAGGCTACATCGGCGCCGCCATGGCGCTGCTGGGCCTGGGACTCTATGCGGTGGCGCGGCGCATGAAAGGCGGCGCTTGAGACAGAGGAGAGCACCGCGCTGATGGTGTGCCTGGCGGTGGCGTGGCCGGCGCACCAGTACAGCCCGTTGCCAGAAGCGGGCCTTGCCAAACTGCCGGCACGGGCTAGTACCCTAAACCCCACCTAACCCCTCTCAGACCCACCACTGCCGAGCCTGCTCATGTTCGATTGGGAAGACCTACGCCATTTCTCGACTTTCTGCGCCACCGGGTCGCTGTCTGCCGCCGCCAGGGTTCTGTCAGTCGACCACGCCACCGTCGCTCGGCGGATCGCCTCCCTCGAAGCTTCGCTGAATCTGAAGCTGGTCGACCGCCGCGCACGGGCCTATGTACTCACCGACGAAGGCGAACGCGTAGGTGAGTTGGCCGGCCAGATGGCCGCGTCGTCCTTCGCCCTCGAACACTTCGCCAGCGCCGGTCAACAGACGGTAGAAGGTGAAGTGGTCCTTTCGGCGCCGCCCGCCCTGCTGGGCAGCATCATCGCCAGGCGCCTCGGGGACCTCTACCAGCAATACCCGCAGCTGCGGCTGCGGTTGGTCGGCAGCAAGTCCCGGGCATCCTTGGCCAGGCGCGAGGCCGACATCAGCATCGTCTTGTCACGGCCCACCGAGCCCACCCTGGTGGTCAGTCTGCTCGGTCACCTGGATTACCGTTTGTATGCCAGTGCCGATTACCAAGCCAGCGGTTCGGCACGGCGATACATCGGTTATGACGCCTCCCAGGCCCATTCGCCGCAGCAGCAGTGGCTCAACCGCCAGGCGGGCGCGCAACCCTTTGCCCTGCTGAGCAACGACCTGCGCATTCAGGCCCAGGCCTGTGCCGGGGGGATCGGCATCGCTTGCCTGCCCGCCTTCATGGCCCATGAGCAAGGGTTGATCGTGGTGGGGCTGCCTGAGCAGACCATGAGCATCGAGATCTGGCTGGCGGTGCACGAAGACGTGCGCGCCACGCCGCGCATAAAGGCAGTGACCGACTTCCTGCACCAGCAGGTCAAGCCCCTGTTGCGCTTGTGAATTCCTGCATGTCCCACTTGCAGCAACAGGGAATGTGCCTGCATGGCCAACAAGGGTACGCTGCACCTATTCAAAGGCTGACGAGGACACACTGATGCAATACGTGAAACTGGGTACCACCGGGTTGGACATTTCCAGGTTGTGCCTGGGCTGCATGACCTTCGGCGAGCCGGATGCCGGCACGCACCCCTGGACACTGGGCGAAGAAGCGAGCAGACCTATCATTCGCCACGCCGTTGAGCAAGGCATCAACTTTTTCGACACGGCCAACAGCTATTCAGCGGGCACTTCCGAGGTGATCCTCGGCAAACTGCTCAAGGAGTTCACCCGGCGTGACGAGACGGTGATCGCCACCAAGGTCTTCTACCCAGCCAACATGTGGCAAGGCGCCAGCCGTCCCAACGAGCAAGGGCTGTCGCGCAAGGCGATCATGACCAGTATCGACGCCAGCCTCTCGCGTTTGGGCACCGACTACGTCGACCTTTACCAGATCCATCGCTGGGACTACACCACGCCCATCGAAGAGACCATGGAAGCGCTCAACGACGTGGTCAGGGCGGGCAAAGCGCGCTATATCGGCGCTTCGTCGATGTACGCATGGCAATTTGCCAAGGCGCAACAGGTAGCCGCCAGCAACGGCTGGAGCCGTTTCGTGTCGATGCAGAACTTCCTGAACCTGCTGTACCGCGAGGAAGAGCGCGAAATGATTCCGCTGTGCCTGGATCAGGGCGTCGGGCTGATGCCCTGGAGCCCTATGGCACGGGGTCGCCTGACACGCCCCAATGGCCAGCAGACCGAGCGGACTCGCACTGATCTGTCCGGACAGTCATTCTTCGAAAACAGCGAGGAACAAGACGGGCGGGTCATCGACGTGGTCGAACAGATTGCCCAGGAACGCGGCGTGCCGATGGCGCAAGTGGCGCTTGCCTGGGTACTGGGTAAGCAAGGGGTCAGCTCGCCCATCGTAGGTGCGTCCAAGCCTGCGCACCTGGACGACGCGTTGGCCGCTATCGACCTGCACCTGACGGCTGAGGAAACCGCTCGGCTCGAAGCACCCTACGTGCCCCATGCAGTCACCGGTTTCAAGTAGCCTCAGCGTGCGATAAAACCCATTGGCCACCCCTTTTCCTACACGTGGTGGTCAATGTGTGCTGTCTGCTCTGGGTAGAAGTACTACAATGCACGCCCCTGTAATCTGTGTGCTGTTTACCCATGAAATCATTGCGTTACGCCCTTCATCTACTGCTGATTCTAAGTGGCTATACCTGGGCTAATCCGCCCTCCACCTTTGCTGAAGCCAAGGTCGTGGCAAAGCAGCAGGTCTACATGGACCAAGGCAAGAGCGCCATGGGCGAACTGTACTGCGGCTGCCAATGGACATGGGTAGGCAAGTCAGGCGGACGGATCGACGCGGCTTCGTGTGGGTACCAGACCCGAAAACAGCAAAACCGCGCCGAGCGCACCGAGTGGGAGCACATCGTGCCAGCCCATACCTTCGGTAACCAACGCCAGTGTTGGAAAAACGGCGGTCGGGAGCATTGCGTGGACAGCGACCCGGTGTTCCGCGCCATGGAGGCCGACCTCTTCAACCTCTACCCAGCCGTGGGTGAGGTGAACGGTGACCGCAGCAATTTCAACTACGGCATGGTCAGTGGCAACCAAGGCGAGTATGGCCAGTGCACGACCAAGGTGGATTTCGCCCAACGCGCGGCTGAGCCAAGGGATGAGGTCAAAGGCCTGGTCGCCCGTACCACGTTCTACATGTTCGATCGCTACCGCCTGAACATGTCGCGCCAACAGCAACAACTGCTGATGGCATGGGACCGCCAGCACCCCGTCTCAGCCTGGGAAAAAGAGCGCGACCGACGCATCTCCGCCATCATGGGCCACGCCAACCCGTTCGTCACGGGCGAACGCCAATGGACGCTGAACTACACACCCACGGGCGATGGCGTTCAGCCGTCATTGGCGGCGCCAGTCCGTACCTCCGCCGCTAGCCAAGCCCCGGTGGGCGCCGTGCTGGGCAACCGCAACAGCCACGTGTATCACTTGGCTGCCGGGTGCCCGGGCTATCACCAGGTCGCGCCCAAGAACCAGGTCGCGTTCGCGACCGAGGTAGAAGCCCAGGCGGCGGGCTACCGAAAAGCCGGCAACTGCCGTTGATCCACCACCCTCAGCGGCGGCTTATCAGCCATTGACCGCGTTGGCCGGGCGCCTACCCGCCAGCGCGGCGAGCAGGTTGTCCACGGCGCAACGCGCCATCGCTTGCCGAGTTTCTTCTGTGGCCGAACCTATGTGCGGGGTGGCCACTACGTTGTCCAGCCGGAGCAAAGGCGAGTCGGCCGCCAATGGCTCCTGAACGAATACATCCAGGCCCGCGCCGCGGATGCGCCGTGTTTCAAGGGCATCGATCAATGCCTGTTCGTCCACGACCCGCCCTCGGGAGATATTGATCAGGATGGCCTCAGGCTTCATCAGCGCCAGCTCCCCGCGCCCGATCAGCCCTTCGGTAGCTGCGCTCAACGGGACGGTGAGGCAGACGAAATCTGCCTGCGCCAATAGCTCGTCCAGAGCAAAGCGTCTGGCCCCGTAGCGGGCCTCGACGTCAGGCTTGGGTCGCTGGCTGTGGTAGATCACCTGCATGCCGAAACCAGCGGCCGCTCGCCGCGCCAGCGCCTCACCGATCCGTCCCATGCCGACGATGCCCAGCGTCTTGCCGTGCACGTCGCTGCCGAACTGCGCAGGACCAAGGCCCGATCGCCAGTGACCGTCGCGTACCCAGTTGGCCAGTTCCACCACCCGCCTGGCGGTGGCCAGGATCAGTGCGAAGCCGGTGTCGGCCGTGGTTTCGGTCAACACATCGGGGGTGTTGGTAAGCACGATACCGCGTCGATCAAGGTCGGCGATGTCATAGTTGTCCACGCCCACCGAGACACTGGAAATGACCTCGAGCTCGGGCGCCAGGTCAAGCAGGCTGGCATCCAGGCGCACACTGGCGCCCAGCAACCCGTGGGCGCCAGGCAGCGCATCACGCAAGCGCGCCATGCCATCGGGACGGGCCAGGTCGACGGTGGTGACCTCTGCCGCGGCCTGAAGGCGAGCGAGCAAGTCGGGGGACAACGCCTTGTACAGCACGATGCGTTTTTTCATGTCGGGTTCCTGGAAGGGATGGCCGGGCGCAGGCAAGGTGTCTTGGCACGCCCGGAAGTCGTTGAGTTGTTCAGCGCCGCGGTCAGGGCGACGGCGCACAGCAGCGCGCCGCACATGAACAGGTACGAGGCCGCAGGGCTACCCGTGGCACCATTGAGGTAACCCACCAGCCACGAACCACCGAACGAGCCCAGCGCGCCCATGCTGTTGATCAAGGCCATGGCGCCACCGGCCACGTTGGCCGGCAGAATCTCGGGCACGATCGCGAAAAACGGGCCGTAGGGGGCATACATGCAGGCCCCGGCGACCACCAGCAGTGCATACGACAGCCAGAAGTGCTCGGTCCCCAAAGCGTAGGAGCCGTAGAACGCGAGCGCTGCCACCAGCAGCGGTGGCCACACGAAGCGCTTGCGCCGTTGCATCCGATCGGAGGCCCAGGAGACGCCCACCATCGCGATCACTGCTGCCAGGTAGGGTACCGAGGCCAGCCACCCGGCCTCGACGATGTCGACGTTGGCTGCCTGCTTGAGGATCGAGGGCAGCCACAGCACAAAGCCGTACACGCCAATGCTCCAGCAGAAATACTGCAGTGACAGAATGATCACCTGCGGCGAGCGGAACGCCTCTCGGTAGTTCTTGACCGGCTTGATGCCCTGCTGCTCTGCCGCCAGCGCCTGTTGCAGATCATTCTTCTCCTGCTCGCTCAGCCACGAAACCTGCGCAGGCCGGTCATCGACCAGGCGCCACCAGCAAAACGCCCAGATGACCGCCGGCAAACCCTCGATGATGAACATCCAGCGCCAGTCGAAATGCTTGATCAGGTAGCCGGACACCACCGACATCCACAGGATGGTCACTGGATTGCCCAGCATCAGGAAGGTATTGGCGCGCGAACGTTCCGCCCGGGTGAACCAGTGGCACAGGTAGACCAGCATGGCCGGCATCACCGCCGCCTCTACCACACCCAGCAGAAAACGGATGCCAATCAGCATGTACACGTTGCTGACCATGCCGGTCAGCGTGGCCAGCCCACCCCACAGGATCAGGCAGACGAAAATGAGCTTCTTGACGCTGCGCTTTTGGGCGTAGATAGCCCCCGGTACCTGGAAGAAGAAGTAGCCCAGAAAGAACAGCGCACCCAGTAGCGAGGACAGCACAGGGGTGATGTGCAGGTCTTCGGCCATGCCCGATGCGGCTGCGAAGCCGTAGTTGGCACGGTCCAGATAGGCAAGGCTGTAGGTGACGAACACGATGGGGATGATGTACCACCAGCGGCGTGGCGCCAGGCTTGTACGTTTCATGGTGAGTTTCTCCTGAGCTTGTTGTTTTTGTGCGACAGGTGATTCAGGCCGTGCGTATTTCAGGGTTTTGTGGGGATTCGTATGCCGTCAGGTCCTGCCGGTGCGGCAAGCCCTCCATATCACCGCGCGACTGCACCGCGCGGCTGCCGCACCAATTGCCGCGGGCAACGGCGTGCTCGACGGGCTGGCCTTCAAGCAAGGCGCTGAGCACACCGACGGCGAAGGCATCGCCAGCGCCCACGGTATCGACCACGCAGGGCGCATGTACGGCCGCGACTTGGCCCTCCTCGTTGGCACTGCGGTAGTAGGCGCCCGCCTCGCCCAGCTTGATCACCACCAGGTCCACACCAAGGTCCAGGTAAAAGCCGGCAATCTCGGCAGGTGTCTGCCTGCCCGTGAGCAGGCGGCCCTCCTCCAGCCCCGGCAGCACCCAATTGGCCTGGGCAGCAATGGCGTTGATTTCGGTGATCATGCGCTGTTTGTCGGGCCATAGCGTCGGGCGCAGATTGGGGTCGAATGAAAGGGTGCGACCGGCTTTGCGCATCTGGCTGACCAACGCCTGGGCAAGCCCCCGACAGCCGTCCGACAGCGCCAGCGGAATGCCGGTTACGTGCAGGTGGCCCGCGCGCAACCAGGCCGGATCCAGCATCGAAGCGCTCATGTGGCTGGCTGCAGAGCCACGCCGGAAATACTCGACGACAGGGTCACTGCCGTCATCGCAGCGCGCCTTCAGTTGAAAACCCGTCGGATGCGTTGGGTCAACCTGCACATCCGCGCAGTCGATCCCCTCTGCGCGCAAACTGTCGAGTACGAAGCGCCCCAGCGAGTCGTTGCCGACCCGGCTGATCCAGCGCACGCCAAAGCCAAGCCGCGACAAGCCGATGGCGACATTGCTGTCGGCGCCGGCAATGCGTTTGCCGAAACGCCCGACCTGTGCAAGATCCCCCATATCATCGGCCACGAACATGGCCATGGTCTCGCCGAAGCACAACACGTCATGATCAGGCATGGCTCAGCTCCCGTGCGCAGTGGCGCGCACCCAGTGCGGACAGTTGATGTACGTGGCTGCGCGTCACGGTCAGCAAGTCTTCGCCAAGCAGCGGGTATTCCACAGCACGCATGACCCCAGGTGTGAAATGGGCCAGGATCTGCTGCCAGTGCTCAAGATCGGGCGCCTGAGGTGCAGCGGCAGCCAGTCGCCCACCACCATGGCGAGTCACTGCTTTGCAGTGCACATACTCAACCCATCGCCCAAGAAGGCTGGCGGCTTCCAGCACCGGCTCGTCCAGCCACTGCCAGTTGCCGATGTCGAACGTCATGCCGACCCGCACGCCGCACGCGTGTGCCTGTTCGAAAAAGCCCACGAGCGGCGCGATCCGCCCACCGTGCTCAGTCTGGTCGTTCTCGACCAGCAACACGGGGCCGTCCTCGGGTAGCACCGCCCGCAATACCTGCATGTCGACGCCAGCTCGGTAATGCCCCAAAGACACCTTCACCGCTACAGCCCCAAGTGCCTTGGCGATGCGCAGCTTGGCACCCAGTTCGGGCGCGGGCGTACCCTCTGCGCACCAAAGCTCCAGCGGTGTGGAATAGAGGCACTGCAGCCCTGCACCGGCGATGAATGCACCCAAGGCAGTCGGGTCGGGCTGGCATGAGAACAATTCCTCACGTAACTCAACGCGGCTTGCCCCGGCGCTTGCCAGCAGATCGATGAACTGCTCCTGGCCGCGTTGTCGGACGAAGTCTGCGCCGTAGCTGGACAGGCTGATGGAAACAGGATTTGCATGCATTGTTATTGTCCTATGAAACCGGTTTCATTTTTGAACGTCAGGCATTGCGGATAGGCCGCTAGCCGCCGTTATGTTCAGCGTAGGGGGGTGGAACCTCGTATGATCAGCGACGCTTTGAAATCGATGCGCCGGGCGGCGCCTTGTTCACCATGCAGGCGACTGAGCAAGTGCTCGAACGCTGCCATGCCGATGCGTTCGGTGGGCTGCGCCAGGGCCGTGATGCCGTTGCCTACCAAGGGGTACCAGTCAAGGTCGTCCAAGGCGATCACCCCAACATTACCGAACAGCGCATGCCCGGCCTCGCGCAATGCGCTGGTGACCGCCAGCGTTGCAACGCCGTTGAGGGGGAAAAGTGCCTTGGGACGGGTGCCGTTGCTGCCCAGGAAACGGATGAGCGCTTGCGACAATGCCAAGCCGGTCTGCACGACCTCGCACTGCATGTCGGCGCGGCTTTGGACACAGGCGGTCAACGCCTGGACCCGCTCGGCTCGCGAGCTGGTACCATCCAGCGGCTCGGTGACGGCGAGAATGTCCCGGTAACCCCGGGCGTGCAGATGCTCGACACCCTGCTGCATCGCTTGAGCGTTGTCCAGGCCGACCAAGTCGGCGTTAATCTCAGGTAACTGCCGGTCGACCAGCACGATGGGCAGGTCACGCATGACGGTAAGCAACTCACCTGGGTGGTGGCCCAGGGTGTTCACGATCAGCCCTTCCACGTTGTAGGACTGCAACGCGCGCAGATGGTGGCGCTCTTGCTCGTCATCGCGGTTGGTGTTGCACACTACAAGGCTGTAGCCATGCTGGCGACAAGCCGTCTCCACGCCGTGCATGACTGCGACCGAATAGGGATTGAGAATATCGGCGACCAGCATGCCGATCAGTCGTGTCTGCCCGCGCTTGAGCCCGCGCGCCATCTGGTTCGGCCGATAGCCAAGCTGCTCGATCACCTCGCCCAGGCGTTGGGCCGTGGCATCGGCCAGCAACTGGCGATCGCCTCCGATGTACCGGGAAACGGTGGCCTTGGAGACACCTGCGACACGGGCCACCTCGCTGATGGTGACACGGTCGCGCGCTGGCGCGGGTGCTGGGCTCATGATGGGACCTTGTGGTTGTTGTGATCATGATGAAACCGGTTTCACTAGAACAAAAAATGCCTATACGCGTCAATCCACCGTTGATCGGGAATGCTGTTTACTGCCGGTTCAAACAGTATGAGGACCCTGTGGAAGCGGCCTAGCCGGGGCGCCGGACCAGCCGTGATGGGCCGCCCAGAAGCCCCAGCGATGTAAGATACGAAGCTAAAATCTGGGGGCCGCTGCGCGGTCTATCGCGGCCGGAAGGGCTTTGACTCTCGGGATTCCAGGCTGCAGGGGCAGTGCAAACACAGGGCCCCTGGCAGCGGCATAGCCCTGCAGCGCTAGTGCTCGGTCACCTGCCCGAGATCATCACCCGATGTCTGCTTCATGTCGCTTGTGCGAAGCTTTTTCACCGCCTTGACCTCGATAGGCTCACCCTGGTTACCCCAGCTGGTGCGGATAAAGTTGACCACGTCAGTCACCTCCTGGTCGCTCAGGCGCCAGCCATAGGCCGGCATGGTGAAGTTCGAGGGCGCCGTGCGGGTCGCGGGCAGGGTCCCACCCTTGAGTACCAAATGAATCAACGAGGTAGCATCCTGGGTCTGCACCACCGGGTTACCGGCAAGCGCTGGGAAGACGCGCGTGTACCCCTTGCCATCGGTGCGGTGGCAGGCGGCGCAATTGTCGATATATACCCCAGCCCCTGGCTTGCTGTCGTCGCCTTTCCACAGCGCATCCGCCACTTGCCGGTCGTAGACGTGGGGCGTGTCATTCGGATTGCTGGGCGGCAAGGTCTTCAAGTAGCGCGCTATGGCTGTCAGGTCGGCGTCGCTCATGTACTGCATGCTGTGCTCCACCACATCGCTCATGCCACCGAACACGGCACTGGTGTCGCTGCGGCCAGTCTTGAGAAACTGCACCAGCTGTGCCTCGCTCCAACTGCCCAGACCATCCTTGTGATCGCCTCGCAGATTCTTCGCCACCCAGCCTTCGAGCGGCGCGCTGCCGGCCAGGAAAGCATCGCCCTCCTTTGCACTTAACGCTTTTTCCTGCATGGTCAGTGCCCTTGGGGTATGGCAGGCACCGCAGTGGCCCAGGCCTTCGACCAGGTAAGCGCCGCGATCGATCACCGGATCTCGCTCGGGCAACGGCTGCCAATGTTCAGGCTTCGGGGCGAATACACCGCGCCAGATCGACAACGGCCAGCGCATGCTCAGGGGCCAAGGAATGTCCGTGTCCTTGTTCGGCTCCTGCACGGGAGTTACGCCCTTCATGAAGTAGGCGTACAACGCCTGCATGTCGGGTTCGGTCAACCGCGCATAGGACGGGTACGGCATGGCCGGGTACAGTGTACTGCCATCCTTGCGGATCCCACGGCGAAGGGCTCGGTCGAAGTCTTCGAAACTGTACTGACCGATGCCCTCGGATGAGGGGGTGATGTTGGTCGAGTAGATCGTGCCAATGGGCGTTTCCATCGGCAACCCACCCGCAAAGGGCTTGCCGTCCTTGGCCGTGTGGCAAGCCACACAGTCCCCTGCACGCGCCAGGTACTCACCCTGGCTAACCAGCGTCTGTTCGGCCTGCGCTGCCTGCGTTGTCTGCGCCGTCATGCCCATACCCACCAGCACAGTGGCGATCAACATTCTGTTCATGCTCATCGCTCCTTACACCGCCACCAGGGGGCCGGGATTCTTCAGGTACCGTTCACGAATGGCCCGTGCCGACCAGTAGGTCAGCGCAGCGACCAGACCGGTCGGGTTGTAGCCAAGCCCCTGCGGGAACGCCGAGGCCCCAGGTACGAACACGTTGTGTACATCCCAACACTGTAAATAGCGGTTCAAAGCGCTGGTTTTTGGGTCGGTCCCCATGATCGCCCCACCGTTGAGGTGAGTCGTCTGGTAGGAGGCAGTATTGAAGTGTTCCTTGACCTGCTTCCCCAGCACCGCAATGGCCTTGGGGTTCATGGCCTTGGCGATGGCGCTGAGCTTGCCGACCATGAACTGGTTCATTCGGATGTCGTTTTCCTGCCAATCGAAGGTCATGCGCAACAGCGGCAGGCCATAAGCATCACGGTAGGTAGGATCCAGGTCCAGGTAATTGCCGCGGTAGGACTGGTGCGCGCCGTGGGCATCCATGGATATCTGGTGGGTGTAGTAGTCGGCGGTGGCCTTTTTCCAGGCGCTGCCCCATGCAGGCGTGCCCGGCGGGTTGCCTACACCTGCGATGGGCCGGGTCCCCGCCTGGTTGACCCACATCGGGGAGCCACCCACGAAGCCGTGAGGGCCATGGTCGAAATTGTCGGCGTTGAAGTCGTCGATCGCCACGCCATTACCACCGGCGCCGATGAAGTTGTTGGTGTGCAAGTCCTTGTCGAAGAAGGCCTTGACCGTGCCCATGTTCTGATAGGCGAAATTGCGCCCGACCACCCCTTCGTTCTTGACCGGGTCGTAGGGCTTGCCGATGCCAGAAAGCAGCATCAGGCGCACATTGTTGAACTGAAAAGCCGACAGGATCACCAGGTCGGCCGGCTGTTCCACCTCACGGCCCTGGGCGTCGATGTAGGTGACCCCGGTCGCACGCTGCTTGCTGTCGTCCAGGTTCACCTTCAGTACATGGGCATTGGGCCTTAGCTCGAAGTGCTCCACCTGGCGCAGCGCGGGCAGGATGTTTACGTTCGGCGATGCCTTGGAGTACATGTAGCACACGTAGCCGCTGCAAAATCCGCAGAAATTGCACGGTCCCATCTGAGCGCCATACGGGTTGGTGTAAGGGCCGGATGTGTTGGCCGAGGGCAGGTTGTAAGGGTGATAGCCCAACGACGAGGTGGCCTTCTGGAAAACCTGAGCCGACACCACGTTCTTCTGCGAGGGCAGCGGGAACGGATTGGAACGGTCCGGGGCAAACGGATTGCCGCCTTTGCCCTGCCCGACCAGTTCACCCTTGACCGTCCAGGCCTGCCCCGAGGTGCCGAACACCTTCTCGGCGAAGTCGAAGTAGGGTTCCAACTCTTCGTAACTGACGCCGAAATCCTGAATGGTCATGTCCTGGGGGATGAAGGACTTGCCGTAGCGTTCTTCGTAGTGGCTGCGCATGCGCAGCTCCATCGGGTCGACACGAAAGTGTACGCCCGACCAGTGCAAACCGGCACCGCCTACGCCCTTGCCGGGCAGGAACGCGCCCAGCTGGCGGTACGGCAACGCTACATCGTTGACGGTATGGCGTATGGTCACCGTTTCCTTGGAAAGGTCCACGAATAGCTTCTTGCGCACGCTGTAAGTCAGTTCGTCGATCACTTGCGGGTAGCTGCCATCGGGGTAAGTGTCCTGCATAGGCCCGCGCTCCAGCGCCACCACGTGCAGGCCGGCCTCGGTCAGTTCCTTGGCCATGATTGCCCCCGTCCAGCCAAAGCCGACGATCACTGCGTCGACCTTCTTCAATGCATTGGCCATGGCTCAAGCCCTCTCGCCGCGGATGGACACAGGAGGGAACGGGTAGCGTTCGTTACGCTCGGCCCAATCCATGAAGTCGGCGCGCGCGCCGGGAAAACCGATCAGTTTCCAGCCGACCATGCCCTGGTTGCCCCCATGCACCGGGTCGCAGAAAAAGCCTTCGCGCGTGTTCTGCAGCAGCAGGCTGAAAAATGCTTTGGCCGGCACATCCTTCAACGCCAGCTCACCAGACTCCAACCGCGCCAGCACCTCGTCCTGCTGCTCGGGGCTGCGCGCGTGAAACGCCTTGTTGCCGTTGGCCAGGCACCATTGGTGCACACCTGCAATTCCCAAGCGGTAGATCTGCTGCGGGGTCAGTTGCAATTGATAGCCAAGCTCGGGTGCCGCATCGGCCTCGAACGGGCCTTGCATGTACCAGAGCCCGCCGCTGGCGTAGGCCGTGCCCATCTGACGGTCGATATACTGCGCAGCGCCGGCCTCGAGGGCACCAGGCCCTAGCGCGTCGGCTGGAATGAGCCGGCTGACCGCTGCCTGGACGAAGGCGAACTCCTCTGGGGTGAAGAACGCAGGATGGTAGGCAGTGTCAGCGGGTTTGGCTTCAGGCTGCTCAGGCGGGCGTACCGGCTCGGCCAGGGCGGTGGCTGCGCCCAGCCCAATACCGGTACTGGCCACCGTTACCACCGGTATCAAGGTCAAGGTCTTGCGCAGGAAGTCCCTGCGGGGGTTGTCCGGTACATGCTCAGACATATGTAATCCTCATCGTCAATCGGCTACCGCGGCCACGGCACGATGAAGACCATCAACGGACGAATGGCGTTCAGAAACGTTTTGAATTATTTGGCGGCTGGCTGATAGTGAACGCTCAAAGACGCCAGCTTTCTTCTGCTGGATAACAGGCTTACTGGAATAGTCAGACTGATGATCCAATCCGATCTGGACCTGTTCGGGGCCCAACCGCAGCAGCTGGCACCCCGCACGGTGCTGTTGCCTGGCGTCGCGCTAGATGACGTCGAGCACGTACTGGATGCGCTTCGCCCGATACTGCGATCAGCGCCATGGCGGCACATGCGTACGCCTGGCGGTTTGAGCATGGCTGTGGGCCTGACCAACTGCGGCGCACTCGGTTGGATCAGTGACAAACGCGGTTACCGATACAGCCCCGTGGACCCGCTGTCCGGCAGACCCTGGCCGATGATGCCGCCCGTGCTTCTGGCCTTGGCCACGCAGTGCGCTGCGCGTGCAGGGTTCGATGGCTTCGTACCGGATGCGTGCCTGATCAATCACTACCTGCCGGGCATTCGTCTGAGCCTGCATCAGGATCGTGATGAGCAGGATTTCAGCCAACCCATCGTGTCCCTTTCCCTGGGTTTGCCTGCCGTGTTCCTGTTGGGTGGCTTGCAACGCGCGGACAAGACCCAGCGTATTGCCTTGAATCATGGCGATGTGCTGGTGTGGGGTGGTGAAGACCGTCTACGCTTTCATGGCGTCCTGCCCATCAAGCCTGGCGTGCACCCACGCATGGGCCCGCGGCGCATCAACCTGACGTTTCGCAAGGCAGGGGCCTGAACGACGAAGCAATCGAATTGAACGCATGGAGCAGGACTGGGCTCCCATGCAGCCTGCAACCTCCTCGAATGCCTTTCCTACAGGAGATCGTCATGACAAATCTGCATGCCCTAGCACGTACTTCGATCAGAGAGCAGCGATCATGAGAATGCCAGGCCGCGCTCCAAATGCATCGGTGCAACTCGACTACGTCCGCGACACCCTGTTCGGTCCCGTGGCGCAAAGCGTCGAGTGCCAGTGCCAGCTTGCGCCGCTCAACCTGCAAGGTCGGCCTGCACTGCGTCTGCACATCTGCCCGCCTCTGCCTAATAAGGTGCACCGTGCGCACAGTGTCGCGTTCATCTGGGACGGGCGCAGTTACCATGGCGTTGTCAGAGACCAGGGCAAGTGCGGCGACGGTGGGCTCAATCTTCTGCTTGAGTTGCAGTGACGGCCGGTTAGAAGCGAGCTTTGCGCCGCGCGGTCAGGCTAATTTCTTCGAGTGCATGGGAGCACTGTCACGCATTGCGTGTAATTGGCCGACCAGGTTAACCAAGTCCCTGCTGCTGTTCAGACTGCTCAGCGGAACATCGCAAAGCGTGACGGCCTCTGTCAGATCCTGACCATTGCCGAGCCGGATGGTCAGGTGTGAGCCATCGGCACAGTTGATTTCACAACGATCTGGCAAGCATGCCTGTTCGATCATCTGTCGCAGTTCCAGTGTCGATACGCCTAACAGTGACATGGCAGAGAGCCCTCTCTGTATTAACTTGCGGTTGGACAGGCCTGGGGCCAGGCACAGGGCCACAGGAAGAGGAACCTGTCGGTGCGCATGTGGATATGCGTTATCGATCGTGCGGGGTTCCATCTGCACCTTAGCTGAAGAACCCGAGCGGTGCTGGGTAGTTCGAGCCGTGTCGAATCGGTGCGACGGGTGGTGCTTCGCGCTCCAGGACGGTGCGCGTTCAGGGCATACGGCCGAACTTCCCCAACTGAAAGCCTTCGATGGACTCGATGATTTCTTCCCGCGTGTTCATCACGAAGGGACCGTATGCCACCACAGGCTCGTCGATAGGCTCACCGCTCAGCACCAGCACACGGGCGGGCTGCAGGGCTTCAAGCAGCACATCGGCACCGTCACGGGCCAATAGCGTCACTGAGCACGGGCCGGCCTCGCTGACCTGGTTCAACCGCAAACCGCCTTGCAGGGTCACCACCGCAGCCGTGCGGCCTGCCGGGATAGGGAGCACCAGTTTAGCGCCGGCCTCAAGGTCCAGGTCCCACACGTCCATCGGCGTAAACGTGCGCGCCGGCCCGCTCACCCCCTGGTACTCACCTGCGATCACACGCAGGCTGCCCGCGCCCGCACCCAGATTCACCGTGGGGATATCGGCGCTGCCCAGGGTCTGATAGCCGGCCGGAGCGCGCTTGAATCGGGCCGGAAGGTTCACCCACAGTTGCACTGACTCCAACACGCCTGCGCTGCGGGCAAATCCGGGTGAGTGAAACTCTTCATGAACGATGCCGTCTGCAGCGGTCATCCACTGAACGTCACCCGGTCCTATTACTCCGCCGGCGCCCGTTGAGTCGCGATGCTCCAGTTCGCCTTGGTAAACGATCGTGACTGTCTCGAAACCCCGGTGCGGATGAGCCCCTACGCCGCGACGCGTCGAGGTGGGGGCGAAGGTGTGGGGCCCGGCGTAATCGAGAAGCAGAAACGGGCTGGTGCGACTGACGTCGTCGTCATAGGTGAACAGGCTTCGCACCGGAAAGCCATCGCCTACCCAGTGCCCGGCAGGATTGGAATGGGTATGCAAAATCGTCTTCATCGTGCGCTCCTCAACGTCCGGGTGCCACCTTAACGTTGCATCGACTCACGGGCTAGCTACCTGAAACGGTCCAGCCTGTTCTACCGGTAGGACGCTGGGTCGAAGGAAAGCCAGCACCTCCTGCGCCGCAGCCTCAGGGTATTCCTGCATGAAACAGTGTCCGCCGCCCACCTCCTGAACACTGACATGAGGGTTGAGCGCTGCCAGCCGTAACGCCGAGGCCCGCACATAAGGGTAAGTCTGGCTGCCGTACAGCACACGCGTCGACACGCCGATACGCGACAGGCTTGACCACAGGTGGGACGGATAGGTACTGAAGATGTCCACTTCGCGGCTTGGGCGACACTTGAGCAGCACGCCGCCCTCGCCTTCGGCGATCGCATGCGACACATAGGCCTGCAATGCCGCGTCGCTCCAGCCTTTGAAGATGCCCCGCCCTTGCAGGGAAGTCATGGCTGAGTGGCGGTCGGGCCAGGTGCTGCGCCTGCCGGCCGTTTTGCGCGCCAGCGCATGGTGCCGGTTCAGCCCGAAGCAGGCGGCCAGCTTCATCGAAAACAGCATGCGCCTACTGAAAATCACCGGGTCGAGCAGCACAGCGCGCTCGAACAACTGCGGCTCACTGGCCAGCAACAACCCGGTGAGCACCCCGCCGAAGCTGTGGCCGATGGCAAGGCGGGGTACGTCTGCGTACTCAGCCACATGCGCGCTGAAAGCTTCAGCCGCCAGCGCTGCCGTGCGATTCCAGCCACGGAACGGGCCTGCGTGGTCACTGTCTCCGTGCCCCTGAACGTCGCTGAGCCAGAGATCGAAGTGTTGCCCCAGTTGCATCAGCAGCGGTTGGTAGGCGAGCGAGCAAAACCCGTTGCCGTGCAGAAAGTGCAGCAGGGGCCGCCCTGTAGGCTCGCTGCGCCAGCCGCGCAGGGTGAACCCTTCGCTACAATCGTGGGACCACGGTGTCAGTTGCATGGTGGGCGCTGCCTTCTGCCTCAAGGGTGGAACGTAGATTCTACAAACAGCAGCGGGTAGAGCGAAACGACCAGCAGTGCAGCCATCAGGACATTGAACAGCATCAGCCAGCGTGGGTTTTGCAGCAGGCCACGAAGGGCACTGCCGAACATGACCCACACACCGACGCTGGGCAAGTTCACCAAGGCAAACACGGCGGCGATGACCACCACGTTGGCAACGTAGCCTTGCGCTGGGGTGTAGGTCGTTATCGCACCTATGGCCATCACCCAAGCCTTTGGGTTGACCCATTGGAAGGCAGCCGCGGCCCAAAAGCCAATCGGCTTTGGCTCTGCCGTAGAGGCGGTGCCAACCGGCCCTGAGGTGGCAATTTTCCAGGCCAGGTACAGCAGATAGGCCGCTCCGGCATAGCGCAACACGGTATAGAACGCAGGCCAGGCCTTGAAGACCTCTCCCAGACCCAAGCCGACGGCAAGGACCATGACCATGAACCCGACGCTGACGCCCAGCGCGTGTGGCACCGAGCGGCGCACACCGAAATTCACGCCCGAAGCCAACAGCATGGTGTTGTTGGGCCCGGGGGTGATGGAAGAAACGAAAGCGAACAGCACGAAGGCGATCAAGAGGTCGAGCGAGGCGAACATGACGGGTATTCCACTGGGTTCAGGAAAGGGTTCACACTAGCCCATAGCCCTTTGCCCCCTAGCAGTACAGATATAGAGAATTTTGCAGATACACATAGCTGTATCACTCGCAGCCGACAAAGGATAAGCGCTCGATGAGTCTTGTAATTCGCCCTGCCCTACGCACCGATGCCCAACAAATTCTGGACTTCATTACTGAATTGGCCGAGTACGAACGCGCCCGAGAAGAGGTACTGGCCACTACCCAGGACATCGAGCGCAGCCTGTTCGACGCCGACAGCACCGTTCATTGCCTGATGGCCGAACGTGAAGGCCGTGCGATTGGTTTTGCCATCTACTTCTACAGTTACTCGACCTGGCTCGGGCGCAATGGCATCTACCTGGAAGACCTTTACATCTCGCCCACCGACCGTGGCGATGGCGCCGGGCGCCAGTTGCTCAGGTACATTGCCAAGCAGGCAGTTGCCAAAGGCTGCGGTCGCCTTGAATGGAGTGTGCTGGATTGGAACGAGCCGGCCATCGGGTTCTATGACGCACTGGGGGCGCAACCACAAACGGAGTGGCTGCGTTATCGGCTCGATGGCGAGCGGCTGATTGCCTTCGCCCAGCAATGATCGAGCGTAGCCTGTGCATTTGACGCAACGCGGCCCGCGTGCTTTTCTATCGCATTGCGTCAGGTGCCCCGAGAGGGTGAAACGGGAAATCGGTGCGTCGCAGGCTTGCCTTACAGGCCTGGACTATTCCGGTGCTGCCCCCGCAACGGTAAGCGAGTGAGGCGTCTTTACCACTGTGCCGCCAGATACGGCATGGGAAGGTGACGCTGCCCAGGAGATACCCTCCTCCTCGCAAGCCCGGAGACCGGCCTGACGTTCATCAACACCCCGCGGTGGGCGGGCGCTGTCGCATTCCTGCGGGTATCGCCCGCAGCTGCCGCGCCTGCCCGTCGCCTACACGCAGAGGAAGGCGCCAATGCCCGTCACTACCCGCCCGCACGTTAGCAGCATCGTTGCACCCGTATCCCTCAGTCAACGCATTGTCGTGGCTGCAAGCGCCGGCCTGCTGGGCCTGTGCCTGGTTTACTTCGCCGGCTTCTCGCACATCGAAGCCGTTCATAATGCTGCGCATGACACCCGTCACAGCGCCGCCTTCCCCTGCCACTGAGTTGCCACCCATGATCACGCACATCGCCCGTACGGCGGGCTTCAGCGGACTGCTGGCGGCACTGTTGCTGACCGTACTGCAAAGTTTGTGGGTCAGCCCGTTGATCCTGCAAGCGGAGACATACGAGGCGTCGGCGCCGGCACATTCGCATGCCCAAGGTACCGAGGCCGCCCATGAGCACAGTGACGAGGCCTGGTCGCCTGAAGAGGGCTGGCAGCGCACGCTCTCGACCACCGGCGGCAACCTGGTGGTGGCGGTGGGGTTCGCCTTGATACTGGCTGGCTTGTACAGCCTGCGCCAACCGCGCACCACGGCCAGCGGTGCTGCCTGGGGCCTTGCTGGTTTCGCCGTGTTCTGTCTGGCGCCCACGCTCGGATTGCCGCCGGAGCTCCCGGGAACCGCGGCGGCTGACCTGGCGCAGCGCCAGGTTTGGTGGGCTGGCGCTGCGGGTGCCACGGCCGTAGGCCTGGCACTGCTGGTATTCGCCCGCCATTGGGCATTGAAGGTGTTGGGCGTCATTGTCCTGGTGTTGCCGCACGTCATAGGCGCCCCTCAGCCTGAAGTGCACCAGAGTTTGGCTCCAGCAGCCCTGGAGACCCAGTTCCAGGTGGCGTCCTGGCTTACCAATGCAGCATTCTGGCTCGCCCTTGGCCTGATCAGCGCAGGCCTGTATCGTCGCTTCAGCCGCTCGGTGTGAAGCCGTTCTATGCAGGGTTTGGCTGCCGTGGTGGTTGCCCGATGGACAGGTTGTTGACCTTGCTCGAACAAGGCCTCGCTCAGCGGGGCCTGGACGCTGCGTACCTTCACGGTATCGCCAGCATCGATCTCAAGGCGCACGAGCCGGGGCTGCATGCATTGGCGAGCCATCTGGCGCTGCCTCTGTTGTTCTACCCTGTATCGCACTTGAATCGCTTCGAAGCGCATTTGAGCCACCGCTCAGCCGTCGCTTTTGCGCACAGCGGGTGCTGGGGCGTGGCAGAGAGTGCAGCACTGGCAATGGCCGACCAGTACAATGGCGAAACGAAGCTTCTGATCACGCGTCAAACCCTGGGCCCTGCGACCCTCGCCATCGCTCATTGATCCCGCTCACCCTTGTCAATCATTCAGGAATACCATGACGGTTTATTTCATCGGCGCCGGCCCCGGCGACCCCGAGCTGATCACGGTCAAGGGGCAGCGCCTGATTCGCACCTGCCCTGTCATCATTTATGCCGGTTCCCTGGTCCCTCTTGCCGTTCTGGAAGGTCACTGCGCCGACACCCTGATCAACAGCGCAGAACTGCATCTTGAGCAGATCATCGACGCCATTGAGTGCGCCCATGCCCAGGGCAAGGATGTCGCACGCGTGCACAGCGGTGATCCGAGTCTTTATGGCGCTATCGGTGAGCAGATCCGCCACCTACAGCGTCTTGGCATCGATTATCAGATTGTGCCGGGCGTCACCGCCGTGGCTGCGAGCGCCGCGTTGCTGGGATGCGAATTGACCTTGCCCGACGTCGCTCAGAGCGTGATCCTTACTCGCTTCGCAGACAGCTCGCCCATGCCAGCCGGCGAGCAGTTGGAGGCGCTTGCGCGTCATGCCACGACGCTAGCCATTCACCTGGGGGTCAAGCACCTGGCACGCATCGTTGAGCAGCTGCGGCCTCACTACGGTGGCGACTGCCCCATTGCCGTGGTTTACCGCGCCACCTGGCCGGACCAGGACTGGGTGCGAGGCACACTGGACGACATCGTCGAGCGCGCCGCCCTCAAAGGTTATCGCCGCACCGCGTTGATTGTGGTGGGCCGAGTGCTGGGTGACACGCCGTTCGCCGAATCGGCCCTTTACCGTGCCGGACATGCGCACCTGTACCGCGCCTAGCTTGCGAGCCAGTTCCAGCCCGGAGCACACTGTCTTCCAGACCCTCCCGACAGGAACCACGCCTATGCTGGAATTACGCCCCAACTGCGAGTGTTGCGATGCCGACCTGCCCGGTGACAGCCTCGATGTCTTCATCTGCTCCTTCGAATGCACGTTTTGCCGAGGGTGTGCGCAGGAACGCTTGCATGGTCGATGCCCCAACTGCCAGGGCGTTCTTTCGATTCGTCCCGCGCGCGTGGGCAAAGCGTTGGCTGAACACCCTGCATCTTCACTGCGCGTAAACAAAGTACACACTGCCTGTACCTGATCATACGGTTCGGCAGCCAACGCGAGGCCACAAGCTGCTGAACCGCCCGCCTTTTTGTAGGATTTTTCATCGGCTCCTTCAAGGTTATTCAACACTTCTATACTCGGCATTATCAAAGTTCGGTAATGGTCGTATCTTGCTGCGCTTCTGACTAACCCGCTTACAGAAGTATTCCTGAGTGTCCCAGGAAGCGGACCATATCTGAACAGGAGTTTTCCCAATGACCAATGTGCTGATCGTGGACGACCACCCCGTCGTCCGTATGTCCCTGCGCATGCTGCTCGAACATGAACGTTTCAATGTCGTTGCAGAAGTGGGCAATGGCAGTGAAGTCGCGCAAATGGCACGCGAGCTCAAACCGGACGTGGTGATTCTCGACATCGGTTTGCCTGGGCTGGACGGAATGGAAGTTATCAAGCGCCTGCAATCACTCGATCAGGTGCCCAAGATCATGGTGCTCACTGGCCAGGCGACCGACTTGTATGTACGCCGCTGTCTGGACGCAGGCATCGGCGCATTCGTGACCAAGGATGAAGATCACGACGCCTTGCTGTTCGCGCTCAAGGCCCTGGTAAAAGGCTATTCGACGTTCCCGCAGATGTCGGTCAACAGCAATTCGCTCGAAAGCGAGCCCATGCGCCTGGCGAGCCTTTCCAACCGCGAAATGGAGGTTCTCAGGCGTCTGGCCCGTGGAGAAAGCAACAAGAACATCGGCAGTAGCATGAACCTCAGCGCCAAGACCATCAGCACCTACCGTGGCCGGATCATGGATAAGCTCAAGACCGAGTCGCTGGTGGAAATGGTGGACCTGGCCAAGCGCAACCACGTCTACTGATGAGCGGTGCATGACGATTAAACGTTTGCTGGCCAGTACCCTCCTGCTGATGGTACTGGCAGGGCCTGTCGCGCAGTCGCTGGCGAGCGAGACGCGCAGTTTGCTGGCCCGTTCGGTGAGCGCCACGCAGCCCTTGAATCTGCAAACGGCCGAGCGCCAGTGGCTGGACGCTCGCAAGCGCCTGGTGCTGGGCACCTCACGGCCGGACTATCCACCATTTGATATCAACGTAAGTCCCAGTGACTACGAAGGTCTGACAGCGGATTACGTCGGCATCATCGCTGAGTTGTTGGGTATAGCCGTCGAAGTAAAGCGTTTCGATAGCCGTTATCAGGCCATTGAGGCGCTGCATGAAGGACGTGTGGACGTACTGGGCAGCTCCAACAGCTTTGAGGCTGCAGACGCTGGGTTGAGCCTGAGTACATCGTATGCCGATGACCTGCCGGTGATCGTCACGCGCGAAGGCCAGCGTCTTGCACCGGCCCACGATCTTGCAGGGCTGCGTCTGGCCATGGTTGACCATTATCTACCCGCCAATCGTGCCCGCGCCCTTTACCCGGCAGCGCAGCTGGTTTTGTATCGCTCCACCCAGGCTGGCCTTGCCGCTGTGGCTATGGGCGAAGCCGATGCCTACCTGGGCGATGCAATCAGCACAGACTATCTGATCGGCAAGACCTTCAGAGGTGCCCTGCGGATCGATCACTTCTCACCCATCGTCCCAGAAGCGTTTGCCTTTGCAGTGGCACGCGATAACGATGCGCTGCGTCAACTGCTCGACAAGGCACTGCGCCGGATTGGGGAAAGCGAGCGCCTGGCCATCCTCAAGCGCTGGAGCAACAGCAATACCAGTCTTTTGTTGCAGCGCCACCTGAGTGTACTGACAGATGAGGAGCAAGCCTGGATCAAGGCTCACCCGGTGGTAGACGTGTTGATCAATCCGGCCTTGGCACCCTTGACGTTCTACGATGATCAGCAGCGACCCAGTGGCATAACCCTGGACCTGCTTAAACAAATTACCCTAAGGACCGGGCTGCATTTTCATACCAGGCAAGCCGAGTCTGCCCAGTCCATGATCGACCGTCTGGGCCAGCGCGACGCACTGATGATCGGCGCATTGGGTTACGGCGCTGAACGGTCCAAACAAGTGCGCTACACACGGCCCTACCTGATCAGCCCGCGCGTGCTCGTTACCCGCGTCGATAACCCTTCGCAAGCCGGCATCAAGCGCTTTGAACCGCAACGAATCGCATTTATCCGCAATTCTCCGCAACGCGCCATGCTCCAACAGCGCTACCCCCGGGCGCGGCTTGTCGAAGTCGACAACCCGCTGGACCTGATGGAGGCTGTGGTCAATCGCAGCGCTGATGCCGCGTTGAGTAGCCATATCAACGCGGCCTACTACATCAGTCACGTCTTCAAGAACCGCCTTCAGATCGCGAGCATCCTTGACGAAGACCCAGCCGTGGCGGCGTTTGCCGTCGCGGCCGATCAACCCCAACTGCAATCGATCCTGGACAAAGCATTGCTGAGTATAGCGCCCGAAGAACTTGAGCAACTGATCAATCGCTGGAGGACGAGCACCGTGGTCAGCGACAGCCCATGGCGCAACTACCGAGAACTGGCGCTCCAGGTGCTGGTGATTGCCGCGTTGCTGATCGCAGGTGTCGTCTTCTGGAACAGCTACCTGCGCAAAATGATCCAGAAGCGGGTCGAAGCCGAGCGCGCCCTGCAGACACAACTGGCGCTGAGCCGAGGCTTGCTGGAGCAACTTCGCCATGCCAAGGATGAAGCCGAGCAGGCCAGCCTCATGAAAAGCACGTTCCTGGCCACCATGAGCCATGAGATACGCACCCCCATGAACGCCGTGCTCGGCTTGTTGGAACTGGCGCTCGAGGACAGTCGCGCCGGTCGATGCGATACCCACATGCTCGAGACAGCCCATGAGTCGGCACTGGGGCTGCTAGGGTTGATAGGCGATATTCTCGATATTTCCAGGATCGAGTCAGGCCACATCAGTTTGCAGCCCATCCCCACCGACCTAGTGGACCTGGTGCGCGCTACCCTTCGCGTGTTCGAGGGCAATGCGAGGTTCAAGGGCCTTGAGCTCGCCTGTGACCTACCCACCGAACCGGTCTGGGTCCAGGTAGATGCTGCGCGCCTGAAGCAGGTGCTGTCGAACCTGATCAGCAATGCGATCAAGTTCACCGACCGTGGTGAAGTCCACACCGCGATGCGCACCTCGGTACAGGGCGAACTCCAGCGCGTCGAGCTCTGTGTGCGCGATTCGGGTATCGGCATAAGCCCTGCGGACCAGGCACGCCTGTTCAATGCATTCGTACAGGTCGACGGGCCCCGTGCGCGCCAGGGCACTGGGCTGGGCCTGGTCATCAGCCGTGCCCTGGCCGAGCTCATGGGCGGTACGCTGACACTGCAGAGTGTGGAGGGAGTGGGTACCAGGGTCCAGATCCTCATGGCCCTGCCCCAGTGTACGCCCCAGATCATTTCTGACGGGCAGGACCCAACCACGGGCCTTGATGCTTGCCCGTTGCACATCCTGGTCGTGGACGACTACCCGGCCAATCTGCTGTTGCTTGAACGTCAGTTGCGCGCCTTGGGCCATCAGGTGACCCAGGCGCAGAACGGCGAAATCGCGTTGCAGCTGTGGCGAGAAACGCGCTTTGACGTGGTGATCACCGACTGCAGCATGCCTGTGATGGACGGTCATGAGCTGGCCTGCTGTATCCGTGCTCAAGAACGCCAGCAAGGACTGTCGCCCGCGACGATTCTGGGGGTAACCGCCAATGCCCAGGCCGAAGAGCGGGAGCGATGCCTGGCGAGCGGGATGGATGACTGCCTGTTCAAGCCTATCGGCCTGCATGGCCTCAAGGCACACCTGCCGCAGGCGGCTCGCAAGCCACCAGCAGCCCCTGCACCTGCCCGGCCCGGCTGCTTGAACCTGGCCGAGCTGCGTCACTTGACCCGCGACGACGACGATTTGATCAGGCATCTGATCGAGCAATTGTCGCAAAGCGTGGCCGAAGACCTTTCAACGCTGCGCACCCTGGATGGGCAGCCGCCGGACGGGACGCTCAAGGCATTGGTTCACCGCATCAAGGGTGGGGCCAAGATGCTTAAGGTACGTCACTTGGTCGCCGACTGCGAAGCACTCGAGCAGGCGCTTGTAGCAGGTGATCCTGTAGACAACTTGTGTCGGGTACTCCAGGACACCCTGCAAACACTGCACAAAGACCTGATCGCTACCTTGGAAGCCATGCCCAGACCATCAGAGCCGAATTGAGTCACTCGCACCAGGTGCGCGTGAAACCGGTGCGCGTGAAACCTCAGGAGCTTTCTCGCACCATCAACTCAAACCCCAGGTCCTGCCGGGCTGGCGTCACGGCTTTGCCATCGAGCAGCGTCAACAACGCCTGGGCGGCGACACGTCCCACCGCAGCCCTTGGCGTGCGAATGGAAGTAAGCCTGGGCACCATGTGCGCCGAAGCCGGCAGATCGTTGAAGCCGACCATGGCCACCTGCTGCGGGACACGGATGCCCTGGCGCAGCGCTTGAAGCACCGCGCCTTGGGCAAGGTCATCGTTGCAAAAGAAGATGCCATCCACCTCGGGGGCTTGCCTGATCAGGCGGCTGAACAACTCCCCTCCCAGTGCGATCGAGGACGGGGCCGGGGTCAGGACCTCCCGCTCGGGCGCGTGCAATCCAGCTTCGGCCAGCGCTAGCCGAAAGCCCTCAGCCCGCTGCATGACCCGGGGATCCAGCTGTGCTGCAATAAATCCAGGCCGGGTGCAACCGCGTTCGATCAGGTGTTGGGCTGCGGCCCGGCCAGCCTGGTGTTGGGAAAAGCCTACCGCCAACGCGTCGGCCTCCCCGTCCAGTTCCATCATGTGCACGCAGGGTACGCCACTGGCCGCGAGCATCTGACGCGAAGCGTCGGTGCGTTCGAAACCGGTCAGCAGCATGCCACAAGGCTGATAGGCCAGGTAATTGCGAATGAGGTTTTCTTCCTCGGCGGTATCGTAGTGGTAGTTGCCGATCAGCACCTCCAGCCCTCGTGGGCGCATCACATCATGGATGGCTTCCAGTGTGTCGATGAACAACTGATTGGACAGCGACGGTATGAGCACCACGACCGAGTGGCTGCGGGCAGATGCCAACGCGCGGGCGGCGGGATTGGCCACATAGCCAAGGGTGGTGGCCGCAGCCACAACCTTGGCCGCGAGTTCAGGGGCCACGGTACTGACGCCGCGCAAGGCCCGGGATGCAGTGATGGGGGAAACCCCGGACAGTCTGGCGACTTCAGCCAGGGTGGGACGACCAGTTGTGCGCGAACCAATGCGGGCCATAATGTTGTAATTTTACTACTTGCAAGGACTGGGAACGGCCTCTAAGGTAGCGCTGTCTCAGGACGTAGGCAACGGCTGTTTGCAGGTTGCTCTCAGGTGATTGCCGCACGGCGTCCATACTGCGTAAGCACAAGATCAATAAACATTGGGGAGACCGCGCTGCCCGAGCCCAAGACAGCGCTGTCCCACCCAGCAGGAGGTACAGATGAATTCTCCACTGCCCGCCATCGTGGTCATGGGTGTGGCCGGGTGCGGCAAGAGCTGCATTGCGTCTGCCATCGCCGCCTACAGCGGCGGACACCTGATCGAAGGTGACGCGTTCCACCCGCAGGCCAATATCGACAAGATGAGCGCCGGTATTCCCTTGGATGACCATGACCGTGCCGGTTGGCTGGTACGCCTGGGCCAGGAGATGCAAGCGACGAGTGAGGCCGGCATGCGGCCGATTCTCACCTGTTCCGCACTCAAGCGCAGCTACCGCGACACATTGCGCTGCGCGATGCCTGGGCTGATGTTCGTCTTTCTTGAGCTCACCCCTGCCCAAGCTGAGCAACGGGTTCTGGCGCGACCAGGGCATTTCATGCCGGCCAGCCTCATCCAGAGCCAGTTCGCCGCCCTTGAGCCGCCCTACGATGAACCGCTCACCCTGACGCTGGACGCCACTCAGCCGATCGTTGCGCTTGCCGAGGCGGTCGACGGCTGGCTCAAGCGCTGCGCCGAGCACAGTGTTGCGCAGACTGCCTGAGTCTGCTCGCATTTCGGACCGTCAAGACAGCGCTGTCTTAGCCCATTCATGCAATGTCTTACCCAACAAGCTACGCCAAAAACAACGATAAGACCGAGGCCTATACACCATGTTCGGACTGGCTACTGATACTTTCCTGCTCCTCGACGCGCTGGTTACCATCGTCGGGCTGATCCTGCTTATCACTCATTTCAAGGTGCACCCCTTCGTTGCCCTCACCCTGGCTGCCGGCTTCCTCGGCCTGACCTCGGGTATGCCGGTAGCCAAGGTCATGAAGTCGTTCCAGGACGGTTTCGGAGGCGTGCTCGGGTTCGTCGGCATCGTGCTCGCACTGGGTACGATGCTGGGCAAGCTGATGGCCGATTCCGGCGGGGCCGATCAGATCGCTCAGACCCTCATTCGGGCCTTTGGCAAGAAGAACGTGCACTGGGCCATGATGTTCGCTGCCTTTCTGGTGGGCATCCCGCTGTTCTTCGAGATTGGCTTCGTCCTGCTCATCCCACTGGTCTTCATCGTCGCGCGGCGCTCCGGAGTGTCGCTGATCAAGATCGGCATCCCCTTGCTGGCAGGTCTGTCCGTCGTGCACGGCCTGGTACCGCCGCACCCGGGGCCGTTGCTGGCCATCGGCATCTTCCATGCCGACATCGGCAAGACCATCTTCTACGGCCTGATCGTGGCCCTGCCCACGGCCATCATCGCCGGCCCACTGTTCGGCAACTTCATCTCGCGCTATATCCCTGGGCACCCTTCACAGGAGCTGATGGACCAGATCGCCAAGGAATCGGACCAGGCCAACCTGCCGAGCTTCAGCGTCACCTTGATCACCGTCTTGCTGCCGGTGGTGCTGATGCTGCTCAAGACCTTCGCCGATGTGGTATTGCCTGCTGAGCACATCGTGCGCCAATGGATGGACCTGATCGGGCACCCCATCACTGCGCTGCTCGCCGCCTTGCTGCTGGCGTTCTACACCTTTGGCTCGGCGCGCGGCTTCAACCGCCAACAGATCATGAAGATGCTCGATCACAGCCTCGCGCCCACGGCTGCCATCGTCCTGATCGTTGGCGCTGGCGGCGGTTTCAAGCAAATGCTGGTCGATACCGGTGTCGGTAACGTGATCGGGCAAATGGCTGTACAGGCCGAGATATCACCGATTCTGCTGGCCTGGCTGGTCGCCGCAGTGATTCGAATTGCCACGGGCTCTGCCACCGTGGCGACCATTACCGGTGCGGGAATCGTGGCACCTGTGATCGACCTGGTGCCTGGGGTCAACCGTGAACTGCTGGTGCTGGCGACCGGTGCCGGGTCGCTGATCCTGTCCCATGTCAACGATGCCGGTTTCTGGCTGGTCAAGCAGTACTTCAACATGACTGTGGCCGAGACCTTCAAGACTTGGAGCATGATGGAGACCCTGCTGTCGGTGGTCGGCATTGTATTCATCATGGCGCTGTCGCTGGTGGTGTGACCGTTGATCGGAGTGCTGGCACTTTGAACGGCCGGGCAAGGCCAAAGGTTACGAACCTGCCCTGCCCGTTGCAAAGGAGATTGCCATGAATCGTCCCAGCTTCCTGTTGCTTGCCCTGCTTGCCTCGCCCCTGGCCCTGGCGGCCGGCACCGGGCCTACCTACCCGGATGACCCGCACAACCAGGCACCCAAGCCGGGTGCAGACAGCACGCTCAACCCGATCGAGAAGCCCATGCCCCGTGATACCGATCCAAGGCTACAGGGCAATGATCCAGACAGCCCGCCGGCGCAGCAGAACGACAACCAGGATTTACCGGGCATGGACGGCACTGGCTCGGAAGGCGCATCAAGCAAGGGTGCAAGCCAGCCCTGACTCATTGGGGGCGCCGGGGGCGCCCCACCGCTGAGCGGCTCCTTCATCACCAGGTGGCGATAGCCGATGGGTTCATATCATTCACCATGATAATAACCTTCAGCCCATTCGATTCGTTCCCCGCACGCAACACACTCACACTCCGCCCATTCCTAATATATTGGCGGAGTTCTCCATGGAGCAGTCACTCAAACCTTTCGGTGTTCCACTTGCAGCCCTCGCAGTGGTAGCGCTCGGCGCTTGCAGCAAAACCCCCGATGCCGCGCAGGCCCCGGCAGCTCCGAAGGTCACCGTGGCCAAGGTGATCGAACAGCCGATCAACGAATGGGACGAGTTCACCGGACGCCTGGAAGCACCGGAAACCGTCGAGGTGCGCCCCCGTGTGTCGGGCCAGATCGACCAAGTGGCGTTCACCGAAGGCGCCCAGGTACGCAAGGGTGACCTGTTGTTCCAGATCGACCCTCGGCCCTTCCAGGCTGAAGTCCGCCGCCTTGAGGCCCAGCTGCAGCAAGCCAAGGCCAGTGCCATCCGAAGCGCCAATGAAGCTCGCCGGGGTGAGCGTCTACGAGACAGCAACGCCATCTCCGCCGAACTGGCAGAGTCACGCAACAGTGCTGCGGCCGAAGCACGCGCCGGCGTAGATGCCATCCAGGCCCAACTTGACCTGGCACGTTTGAACCTGAGCTTCACCCGTGTCACCTCCCCTATCAACGGCCGCGTGAGCCGCGCGCAGTTCACCGCCGGCAACATCGTCACTGCCGATGTCACGCCCCTGACCAGCGTGGTCTCCACTGACAAGGTGTACGCCTATTTCGATGCTGACGAACGCGTCTACCTCAAGTACACACAGCTGGCCCGCCAAGGCCAGCGCGGGCAAAGCACCCCGGTCTACCTGGGCCTGACCAACGAGACTGGCAACCCGCACCTGGGGCAGATGAACTTCGTCGACAACCAGGTCAACCCGCGCACCGGCACCATTCGTGGCCGGGCCGTGTTCGACAACAAACGCGGTGAATTCACCCCTGGCCTGTATGCACGCCTGAAGCTGGTCGGCAGCGCTCAATACGATGCGGTGCTGATCAACGACGAAGCGGTGGGCACCGACCTTGGCAAGAAGTTCGTGCTGGTCATGGACAAAGACAACAAGGCGGCCTATCGCGCTGTCGAGTTGGGGCCAAAGCTTGAGGGCTTGCGCATCGTGCGCAGCGGGCTGGGCAAGGACGACCGCATTGTGGTCAGGGGCCTGCAGCGAGTGCGTCCAGGCTCCCAGGTCACCCCTGAAGAAGCGCCAATGGCCAGCGAGCAGACACTGGCCGCGCTTGCCGAGCAACGTCAGGCTCTGGAGGCGAGCACCCGCACGGCCAAAGTGGCCGGCAACACCAATCAGGGCGCCAGCGCGCCTGCGCCGCGCGGTTGAGGAACCCCACCGATGAACTTCTCCAAATTCTTCATCACACGGCCCATCTTCGCGGCGGTGCTGTCACTGGTGCTGCTGATCGCAGGCTCCATTTCGCTGTTCCAGTTGCCCATCAGTGAACACCCTGAGGTCGTACCGCCTACGGTTGTGGTACGCGCCAACTTCCCGGGTGCCAACCCCAAGGTCATCGGCGAAACCGTTGCCGCGCCCCTGGAGCAAGCCATTACCGGGGTCGAGAACATGCTCTACATGTCCTCGCAATCCACCGCCGATGGCAAGCTGACCTTGACCATCACCTTCGCCCTGGGGACCGACCTGGACAATGCCCAGGTGCAGGTGCAGAACCGTGTGACCCGCACGCAGCCCAAGCTGCCCGAGGAAGTGACACGTATCGGTATCACGGTGGACAAGGCGTCGCCCGACCTGACCATGGTCGTGCACCTGACTTCACCGGACAACCGCTATGACATGCTCTACCTGTCCAACTACGCCATCCTGAACATCAAGGACGAGCTGGCACGGTTGGGTGGTGTGGGTGATGTGCAGCTGTTTGGCATGGGCGACTACTCCCTGCGCGTCTGGCTGGACCCGAACAAGACCGCCTCGCGCAACCTGACGGCCACCGATGTGGTCACTGCAATTCGCGAGCAGAACCGCCAGGTGGCCGCGGGTCAGCTGGGTGCTCCGCCGGCGCCGGGCTCCACCAGCTTCCAGCTCTCGATCAACACCCAGGGCCGCCTGGTCAATGAGGAAGAATTCGAGAACATCATCATCCGTGCCGGTGCGGACGGTGAGATCACGCGCCTGAAGGACATCGCTCGTGTCGAACTGGGCTCTAGCCAGTACGCGCTGCGCTCGCTGCTCAACAACCAGCCTGCCGTGGCCATCCCGATCTTCCAGCGCCCGGGCTCGAACGCCATCGACATCTCCGATGAAGTACGCGCCAAGATGGCGGAATTGAAGAAAGACTTCCCCGAGGGCATGGACTACAGCATCGTCTACGACCCTACCGTGTTCGTGCGCGGCTCGATCGAGGCGGTGGTGCACACGCTGTTCGAAGCATTGGTACTGGTGGTGCTGGTGGTCATCCTGTTCCTGCAGACCTGGCGTGCATCGATCATTCCGCTACTGGCCGTACCGGTATCGCTGATCGGCACCTTCGCCGTGATGCACCTGTTCGGCTTCTCGCTCAATGCCCTTTCCTTGTTCGGGTTGGTGCTGGCAATCGGCATCGTGGTCGATGACGCCATCGTGGTAGTGGAGAACGTCGAGCGCAACATCGGGCTGGGTCTCAAACCGCTCGAAGCCACGCAAAAAGCCATGAGCGAGGTGACAGGCCCGATCATCGCCACCGCCTTGGTGCTGTGCGCGGTGTTCGTACCCGCAGCGTTCATCTCGGGGCTGACTGGACAGTTCTACAAGCAGTTTGCCCTGACCATTGCGATCTCCACGGTGATCTCGGCGTTCAACTCGCTGACCCTGTCCCCTGCCTTGGCGGCGGTACTGCTCAAGGACCACCATGCGCCCAGGGACAAATTCTCGCGGCTGTTGGACAGGTTGCTGGGTAGCTGGCTTTTTGCGCCCTTCAACCGCTTCTTCGACCGCGCCAGCCATCGCTACGTGGGCGGTGTCCGCCGAGTGATCCGTTCCAGTGGCATCGCCCTGTTCGTCTATGCCGGTTTGATGGGCCTGACCTATCTGGGCTTCTCCTCCACGCCGACCGGTTTCGTGCCTGCCCAGGACAAGCAGTACTTGGTGGCGTTTGCCCAATTGCCGGATGCCGCCAGCCTTGATCGCACCGAAGCGGTGATCAAGCGCATGAGCGAGATTGCCCTCAAGCAACCGGGCGTGGCGGACTCTGTCGCGTTCCCGGGCCTGTCCATCAATGGCTTCACCAACAGCCCCAACAGCGGCATCGTGTTCACGCCTCTCAAGCCCTTCGACGAGCGCAAGGACCCCAGCCAGTCGGCCGCTGCCATCGCCGCAGCCTTGAACGCCCAGTTCGCCGACATTCAGGACGCCTACATCGCGATCTTCCCACCGCCGCCCGTGCAAGGGCTCGGCACCATCGGTGGCTTCCGCCTGCAGATCGAGGACCGTGGCAACCTGGGTTACGAAGCGCTGTACAAGGAAACCCAGAACATCATTGCCAAGAGCCATGAGGTGCCTGAGCTTGCGGGACTGTTCACCAGCTACCAGGTCAACGTGCCGCAGGTCGATGCGGCCATCGATCGTGAGAAAGCCAAGACCCACGGCGTGGCCATCAACGATATCTTCGACACTCTGCAAGTGTACCTGGGGTCGCTGTATACCAATGACTTCAACCGATTCGGACGTACCTACCAGGTCAACGTGCAGGCCGAGCAGCAGTTCCGGCTCAACGCCGAGCAGATCGGACAGTTGAAGGTGCGCAACAATCGGGGCGAGATGATCCCATTGGCCACGTTCCTCAAGGTCACCGACACCTCCGGGCCCGACCGCGTGATGCACTACAACGGCTTCATCACCGCAGAAATCAATGGCGCAGCGGCGCCTGGGTACAGCTCAGGCCAGGCAGAAGCGGCCATCGAGAAACTCCTGAAGCAGGAATTGCCCAACGGCATGACCTTCGAGTGGACGGACCTGACCTACCAGCAGATCCTCTCGGGCAACACTGCGCTGTTCGTGTTCCCGTTGTGCGTGTTGTTGGCGTTCCTGGTACTGGCCGCCCAGTACGAGAGCTGGAGCCTGCCCTTGGCGGTGATCCTGATCGTGCCGATGACGCTGCTCTCGGCCATTACTGGCGTCATTGTCTCCGGTGGTGACAACAACATCTTCACCCAGATCGGGCTCATCGTTCTGGTCGGGCTTGCCTGCAAGAACGCCATCCTGATCGTGGAGTTCGCCAAAGACGAGCAGGCCAAAGGCCTCGATCCTCTGGCTGCGGTGCTGGAAGCCTGCCGTCTGCGCTTGCGCCCCATCCTGATGACGTCCATCGCGTTCATCATGGGTGTCGTACCGCTGGTGTTCAGCTCGGGAGCAGGCTCGGAGATGCGTCATGCCATGGGCGTGGCGGTGTTCTCCGGGATGATCGGCGTCACGGTGTTCGGCCTGTTCCTGACCCCGGTGTTCTTCTTCCTGATCCGCCGTTTTGTCGAGCGACGTCAGGCCCGCAAGGCCGAGCGCATCCATCCGCTGGAGAACCCTGCATGAACCTGTTCAAACACCTGACACCGAGCCTGCTCAGCCTGGCCCTGGCGGCCTGCGCGGTAGGGCCTGATTACCACGCGCCGGCTACTGCCCCAGCTCAGCTGGACGTCGATGCCCAGGCCAAGGCCTATGACCGCACCCGTTTCGAGAGCCTGTGGTGGAAACAGTTCGACGACCCGACCCTGAACCAACTGGTGCAGGCCTCGTTGGAAGGTAACCGAGATCTACGGGTCGCTTTCGCACGACTCAAGTCGGCCAGGGCGATTCGGGACGATGCCGAAAACGATCTGTTCCCGGTCGTGACCAGCCGTGCCAGCAGTGAAGTGGGCAAAGGCCAGGTGCCTGGCCAGACTGACCATCGGGTCAATGCCGAGCGCTACGACCTGGGCCTGGACATGGCGTGGGAAGTCGACCTGTTCGGGCGGGTTACGCGCCAGATCGAAGCCAGCCAGGCTCAGGAAGCAGCAGCGGCGGCTGACCTTCAGCAACTTCAGGTCAGCCTAATCGCCGAGCTGGTCGACGCCTACGGTCAGCTGCGCGGCGCGCAACTGCGTGAACACATAGCCTTGGCGAACCTCAAGACCCAGCAACAATCGCGCACCATCACTGAAACGCTGCGCGATGCCGGGGTGGGTAATGAACTGGACGTGGTACGGGCCGACGCGCGCTTGGCAGGGGTCGAAGCCAGTGTGCCGCAGTTGCAGGCCCAACAGGCCAGATCACGGCATCGCATCGCCACCTTGCTGGGCCGTCGACCTGACGCAATCGGCGTTGACCTGTCCCCCAAAGCACTGCCAGCCATCGCCAAGGCCTTGCCTGTCGGTGACCCTGGTGAACTGCTGCGCCGACGCCCCGACATACGCAGCGCCGAACGCCAGCTCGCTGCGGCCACCGCAAACGTCGGGGTGGCGACGGCAGATCTGTTTCCCCGGGTGAGCCTGAGCGGTTTCCTGGGCTTCACCGCAGCGCGCGGCTCCCAGCTCGGCTCCTCGGCAGCGGGCGCCTGGGGGTTGGGGCCCAGCATTACTTGGGCGGCCTTTGACTTGGGCAGCGTGAGGGCACGCCTGCGCGGCGCCAAAGCCGACGCGCAAGGCGCGCTGGCTAACTATGAGCAGCAGGTATTGCTGGCGTTGGAAGAGTCGGCCAATGCGTTCAGCGACTACGACAAGATCCAGCAGCGGCTGCTGTCGCTGATGCGCCAGAGCGAGGCCAGCCGCAAAGCGGCCGACCTGGCGTCGATCCGCTACCGCGAGGGGTCAGTCGATTACCTGGTGCTGCTCGATGCCGAGCGCGAGCGCCTGAGTGCGGAGGATGCACAGGCCCTTGGCGAGGTCGACCTCTATCGGGGAATCGTTTCAATTTACAAGGCACTCGGTGGCGGCTGGCAACCTGACACGGTAGCCAGCTCGCACTGAACCGCAGCTCAACAAGCTCCTTTGGTTGGTCCCGGACCGGCCGTTTGCCCCGCAGATCGAGTTCTGCGGGGCTTTTTTTGCTCGGGCCTGCGGGTTTCAGGCAAAGCCTGCCACAGGCGTACCCAGCCCGGTTGCATTTAACCGAAGGCTGGCCCAAGCTTTGCCTCTCCTGACACACGGACCGTCCGATGCCAAGACGTACCCGCTACCTGATTGCACTGCTGGCGTTGATGATGCTGTCAGCGCTGTTCGGTTATCTGTGGCGCGACGTGGAGCCTGATCAGCCAGCACTGCCCCCGCATAGCTACGTGAAGGCACTGCGCCAGGCCCATGACGGTCAGCCCGGCGCTGCACGGGTCTTGTACCAACAGCTTCAGCGCCATGACCTACCGGCCATCCGCCGAGCGGCCCTGTATGCCGAGCTGCCCAATTACCCGTCTGCGCTAGCCTTCAAGCTGGCCCAGGCAGATCTGGACCATGCCGATGCCATCGTTCGTCGCGCCGCCGTGTCCGCGATCAGCCGCCTGCTGCCTGGGCCTCAGCGGAGCCTGATACTTGGCCCCCTGCTTGAAGACAGCGATCAGAGCGTTCGTTTTGCGGCCGTAGGGGCGCTGTTGGACGTGGACGCTGACAGCATGGGCCTGTATCTGCGTGCCTTGCACGAAGCCATTGGGGCGCAGGAGCAGGTTCTGCTCGCCCAGCCCCAGGACGTCGATGCACAGGTCCAGCTGGCCCGCCTGTACCTGCACGAGGACGAGTATGCCAAGGCGGCCGCTGCCATCGAGCGGGCATTGGCGGGCGATAACAGCAACCTCGATGCCGTGGCGTTGAAGGTGACCGTGCTCGAGCGCCAAGGGGCGCACGATGTTGCACGTCAGGTGCTGGCCGATGCGTTGGCAGTGACACCCGATTCGGCGTTCTTGCAGCATGAACTCGGCCGTTGGCTGATTCGTCACGACCAGCAGGAATACGCGCTATTGGCGCTGTCGCGGGCGGTCGAACTGGAGCCGGACAATGCCGAGTATCGTCTGACCCTTGCCACGACCTTGCATGACCTTGAACAGCTGGATGCGGCTCAGAGACAGCTGGAAGCCATCTTGAGCAGAGCGCCAGCCAATCGGCAAGCCAGAGTCCTGTTGATCGAGTACTGGAAAGCGTCCGGACAGTTGCAGAATGTCCAGGTGCTGCTCGCCGAACTCGAGCGCCAGAACCCTGATGATCCATTCCTGCAGAAAGACCTTTAGACTCGCGGCCACCCTGCGTCAGCTGTCGATCATCTCCAATGCCTGCTCCGCCAACTGCGCCAGCTGGAATGGCTTGCGCAGAAGCGCCGTTCCGGGCTGCTCAGTGGCGTCGGAGTCGATTTCCTGCAAGGCATAGCCCGTGATGAACAGGATCTTCTGGTCTGGCTTGAGCATGCGCATGGCCTTGGCCACTTGCCTGCCATTGAAGCTGCCGGGCAACCCGATGTCAGTAATCACCAGCTCGAAAGGTTCATCCTGGCGAAAGCGCTGCAGAGCACTGTTGGCATCTGCGACATCGGTTACATCGAAGCCAGATTCAATCAAGTATTCGCGCATCACCGTACGCAGGTTCGATTCATCATCGACCAGCAGTACGCGCTCGCCGCTCCCTACCCGGCTTGAGCTCTTGCGACCGGCGAGCGTTTCGTGAACGGCCTCAAAGCAGCGTGGGAACAGCATGCTTACCTTGGTCCCCTCGCCCACCGTAGACTCGATCCACGCATAGCCACCCGATTGACGAACGAAACCGTAGACCATTGATAGCCCCAGCCCAGCCCCCCGACCTGGAGGCTTGCTGGTGAAGAAGGGTTCGAAAGCCCTGGCCACGTCGCTGGCCGGCATGCCATGACCTTCATCGGCTATATGCAGGGCCACATAGTCGCCGGCAGGCAACCCTGTTTCATCCGGAAAGGGCACGCTCAGCCGTTCGTTGACGCTGCGAACCCTCACGGTGCCCTTGCCTAGGCTTGCCTCGCGCGCATTGGCGCACAGGCACAGCAATGCGTTTTCGAACGCCGCAATGTCCAAGGCTACGACCCAGGATGCGACGTCCAGTTGCCAGTCGATGTGCATCTCGGGGCCCAGAGCGCTCAGCAGCAGCGGCTCGCTCAGGCGCAGTTGGCGATTGAGGTGAAACGGTCTCGGCGCCGAAGGCCGATCACGAGAAAAGGCGAGCAGGCGATGGGTCAGTTCCATGGCGCGTAGTACCGAATCACGAGAAAGCTTCACATACTCCTCGATACGTTCCAGGCGCCCTTCCTGGAGTCGCAGCTGCAGTAGCTCAAGCCCACCCCCAATACCCGACAGCAGGTTGTTCATCTCGTTGCCCATGCCGCCGGCCAATTGTCCCACCGCCTCCATGCGCTCGGTGTTACGCATCAACATGCGGGATTGGCGCATGGCCTCTTCGCGTGTTCCGGTGATGTCTCGCCCTACGATGGTCACCAATCTCGCACCCACTCGCGCACGCCATCTAAACCAGTGGTAGTGGCCTTCACGGTGCCGCAGGCGCGTCTCGATCTGATGGGTATCGTTACGACGCAGCAGCGATTCAATCGCTAGCTGGACCTGTGCAAGGTCTGCAGGGTGGACCAGGGACAAGATGGGCAAGTGCCGCACCTGCTCCAGCTCCCATCCGAGAATGCTTAGCCAGGTGGGATTGGCATTGTGCAGCTTGAGGTCGGAGGTGACCGTCATCATGGCGTCGTTTGACAGCTGCCAGATTCTTTCCAGCTCGCTGGCATGAGATGCAATCTGCCTCTCCAACGACATGGCCTGGCTTCGCCAATGCTCACGGCCCCCCTTGGTCGCCGTGGTTTCGATGATCGTATGGACAAACCCTGCGACCTCCCCTAACTCATCGTTCAGGGGGGTATAACCCAAGGCGCACCAGATGCCGTCAGCGTGATCGCAGCGAGCGATGTGGACTGGCGGATGTTCGATGAAACTGGAACGGCCCGCTAGCGCGTCGAACACAGACGGGCCCAGACTTTCCCAGTCGTCGTGCCACAGCGTATCGAAACGCGCACCTAACGTGATTGGCGATCCCTTGAGCGCCACATAGGCGTCGTTGGGTATGACCGTCAGTTGACTGCCCCACACCACAGCACACGCAAACGGCGAGCGAGACATGGTGTCGACTGCGATGCGCAAGCAGGCAGGCCAGTGGGGCAAGGCCCCCAGAGGCGTATGCGACCAATCGAAGCGGATTACTTGTTCCTTGAAATCGCTTGGGCGTGTCCGTTTGGAGAGTCTAGTTGCGACCGATCTCGTTGAGACTCCAGGTCCTTCTTTGCCGACCAATGTGGTTCTCCGTCGTTAAGCGAAAGCCGGTGGCCTTAGTGATGGGCCTGCACGCAAGCTCCATGCGCCGTGCCACGTTAGCATAGGCCAGCGCGACACGCAGACACTCCTGCCCCGGATGTGCCGGCGCAAGCCCATTCATCTGTTGCTGCACCGCTTATGAATACGGATGGCAACTACGTTCAGCCTAACCAAATCCCACACCTTCTCGGCTATCCCCCTACAGTGGTGCTTTCGACAACGCCCTAGGCTTGAGCCAGCTGCCTACCCTGGGCAGCGCGAGGCTTGAGGAACGATGATCGATGGACAAGTTCATGCATGCGGGGCGGAGCCTGCTTGAGTTGGTACTGCTGATGGCTGTAGGTCTGGTACCTGTCTTTTCAGGACTACTGGTCATCAACTATCAGCAGGAGGCCAAGCTTGCGGACAACGCTGAAGTGTCGGTTCGGGAGGCGGTTTTCAGCGTCGATCAAGCCTTGGACCGCGTACAAGAGGTGGCCATGAGCACGCTGCCACTGGCTGGTCAGCCTTGCAGTAGCATCAGACGCGCCCTTGTCGACCAGGTGACCAGCCGTTCGATGCTCAGGTCGCTGGCTGTGATTGATGACGGCAAGGCCTATTGCAGCTCCGCCTCGGACTCGCATGAGCTGCTGACTGAAATCGCCTCGACCGGGCAACTGTTGACGTTCAACCACCTGATGCTGGATGCGAAGGGTTACTTGCTGATGAACATGTACGTGCAAGGTGAGCAAAAAGGCGTGATCGCAACAAGCTTTCCAGTGCAATTGCGCACTGAACTTGACGCTTTCAAGGACGGACTCGCGCTGGTGTTGGAGTTTGACAAGCACTCTGTCTGGAAGGATGGCGATAGCCTGAACGGTACAAGGCCTTCCGTCGCGGAATTCACCCATGAACTGGGGTCCACCCAGTACCCTTACCGGGTGGTCGCTGGCTATCCCGCGGGTTACGCCGCCCAGGAACTGCGCACTGCCGTGTTCAAGATGCTCCCTTCATTGATGCTGGTGGGGCTCATGACGGGCTCGGTGATCTACATGGTGTTGAGCAAAATGCGCGGCAGGCAGCGAAACAGTGCCGTCGATCGCCCAGGACCATGACGGCACCGCCGGTATTTACTCGACGCTGAGCACGCCGCGGCGAACCTGGTCACGCTCGATGGATTCGAACAGCGCCTTGAAGTTGCCTTCTCCGAATCCGTCGTCACCCTTGCGCTGGATAAACTCGAAGAACACCGGCCCCAGCAGCGTTTCGGAGAATATCTGCAACAACAGTCGTTTGTCCCCGGCTTGTGCTGCACCGTCCAGCAAAATGCCACGTGCCTGAAGCTGATCCACCGGCTCACCATGATCAGGCAGGCGCTCGGGAAGCATCTCGTAGTAAGTCTGCGGCGGCGGGGTCATGAAGCGCATGCCCAGACCTTTGAGCGCATCCCAGGTCTTGACCAGGTCGTCGGTCGAGAACGCGACATGCTGAATGCCTTCGCCATTGAACTGCATCAGGAACTCTTCGATCTGCCCCGCACCCTTGGACGATTCTTCGTTGAGCGGAATCCGGATCATGCCATCGGGCGCAGTCATCGCCTTGGAGGTCAGACCTGTGTATTCCCCCTTGATATCGAAGTAGCGTATTTCGCGGAAGTTGAACAACTTCTCGTAGAACCCAGCCCAATAGGCCATGCGCCCGCGATAGACGTTATGGGTCAGGTGGTCGATGACCTTCAGGCCTGCACCGGTCGGGTGGCGATCCACGCCGTCGATGAAGTTGAAGTCGATGTCATAGATCGAGCTACCTTCTTCAAAACGGTCGATAAGGTAAAGCGGGGCACCGCCGATGCCCTTGATCGCCGGAAGACGCAGTTCCATCGGGCCCGTCTCGATCTCGACGGGCTGTGCGCCCAGCTCCAGGGCGCGGGCGTAAGCATCGTGAGCGTTGCGCACACGAAACGCCATGCCGCAAATGGACGGGCCATGCTCAGCGGCGAAATACGAAGCTACGCTTCTGGGTTCATTGTTCAAGATCAGGTTGATGTCGCCCTGTCGATACAGGTGCACATCCTTGGAGCGGTGGGTGGCCACCTTGGTGAAGCCCAACATCTGGAATACAGGCTCCAGAACCCCGGGAGTAGGCGAAGCCAGCTCGATGAACTCAAAGCCCATCAAACCCATAGGATTGTCGAAAATATCAGCCATGTGCGTGTCCTCATCTGCAGCGAATTCAATGTTTGCCTGGGATGTCGAACAGCGCCGGCGGGGAGCACGGAATGCCCCGCACACTGCGCGCGAGGAAGTCACCAATGATCAATCTGAAGCCAGGGTATGTCATAGGACCCGTACTCAGCAGGTGTGACGCCTTCGGAACAAAGGCGCCTTATTGTTTTTTTCGTAAACCGATTCTACACAGCGTAATTTGTTTTGTCCCGCATTAGTTCCTCACCCCTGGGCACAGGGCTATGCTTTGTAACGTCTCCTTCGATCAGTTGCCACTATGCCCCTTTCTAGAAAATCGCGCTCAGGCTTCGGCTGGCGAACCCTGCTGCCCTGGATGGTCGGCGCATTCCCTATCGCATGCGGCCTGACCGTTATGAACTGGCAGATTGAGCGTGATCTGCAAGCCGGCAGCCGAGCGACTGCCGAGCAAGTCATCGAACATGTCGAGCGCATCCTCGACGGCGCCTCGCGTACGGCGATCGCGTTGCTACCCTCGGCGGGTACGCCGTGTACCGAGGCGCAGCTGCTGTTACGTGGCGAAGTGACCCGCAACGCCTTCATTCGCTCGACCAACCTGGTCAATCAGGATCGGTTGTACTGCAGTTCGTTGTTCGGGGCGTTCGATGAACCGGTAACAGCCAGCGACTATGTCGATGGGCACTTGTGGTTGATGGACGGCAATTCCGTCACACCTGGGCACCCGCTACTGGTCTATCGCGCCAGTGACAAAGACCGCGCGGCAATCACCACGGTCGATGGCGATCATCTGCTGATGGCGCTGCGTCTGCTGGGTGCAGGCCACGCACTGTACCTGCGCGTGGGAAACGCCTGGATGGGCCGAGACGGCATCGTTCACCGGGGGCCGGCACCGGTTGCGGTTAGCGCCCCCGTGTTCATGGCGTCTGCACATTATCCGTTCAGCGTTGAAGGCGGCTATATGGCGCACCAGTCGAGCCGGCTTTGGCGCAGCCACTATCTGGCGCTTCTGGGCTTACTGGCGGTGCTGGGCGTTCTTGCCGGCGTTGTCTGTCGCTGGCAGATCAGGCGGGCCACCTCGCCGCGTGCCGAGCTGCGCAGGGCATTGGAGGCCGACGAGTTCATGCCCTACTTCCAGCCTGTGGTTCGTCGAGGGGATTACCGCTGGGCCGGTGCAGAAGTGCTGATGCGCTGGAATCACCCGAGTGAAGGTCTGGTTAGGCCCGACCTGTTCATTCCCTATGCCGAGCACAGCGGTCAGATCGTGGCGATGACCCGTTCGCTGATGAAGCATACGGCGAGCAGCCTGGCGCCCTATGTCGCCCTGATGGAGGACGGGTTCCACATTGGCATCAACATCACGGCCGACCACTGCCGCAGCCTTGAGCTTCTGGATGACTGCCGCGCATTCCTGGCCCACTTCCCACCCGGTCGGGTCATCCTCACCCTGGAGTTGACCGAACGCAAGTTGCTCGAACCCTCGCCCACGACGCTGGAGCTGTTCGAGCAGTTGCATGAGATCGGCGTAATGATCGCCCTCGACGATTTCGGCACGGGCCAGTCGAGCCTCAACTACCTCAGGCAGTTCAAGGTGGATTACCTGAAGATCGACCAGAGCTTCGTCGCCTTGATCGGCGGGGACGCGTTGTCCGTTGCCATTCTCGAAACCATCATCGAGCTGTCGGTCAAGTTGGGTCTTGGCATCGTAGCCGAAGGCGTCGAAACGGCGGTTCAGCGTGATTACCTCGAACAACATGGGGTTCACTTCCAGCAGGGTTATCTATACGCCAAACCCATGCCTGCCGCTCAGTTTCTGCAGGCGCTGGCGGCGCAGCCCGCCGCTTCGCGGTTGCCGCAGAGCACGCCCCCTGAGATCATGCGCGGCTGATCTCAACGCTCATCTCCTGCATACGAGGCACTTGTGTCAAAAGGGATTGTTACATCGGTCACGGCGTCCTGCCTGTTCGCCGTGATGTACTTCTATACATCGCTGCTCAAGCCACTGGACGGCGAGGAAATCTTCGGCTGGCGCACCCTGCTCACGCTGCCATGCCTGACCCTGTTCATGCTGGTGTCCAAGGACTGGGCAAGGGTGGGCGAACTGCTGCGCAGGGTCCGGCGTACACCACAGCTGCTGCTGGGTATGGTGGGTACGTCCTGGCTGATGGGCGTGCAACTGTGGCTGTTCCTGTGGGCGCCGCTGCACGGACGCAGTCTGGAAGTGTCGATGGGGTACTTCATGTTGCCCCTGGCCATGGTGCTCACGGGCCGGTTGGTCTACGGCGAGCAATTGTCGCACTTGCAGAAAATTGCAGTGGGCTGTGCGGCGCTTGGTGTGGGCCATGAACTGTATCAGCATGGCAGTTTCGCCTGGGAAACCTTGGTAGTGGTGGTCGGCTACCCCATTTATTTCGTGCTCCGGCGCCGCTGCGGCACGGATCATCTGGGCGGGCTGTGGTGCGACATGTGCCTGCTGTTGCCTTGGGCCCTCTACTTCGTGGTGCAAGGGCCGCTTTCCAGCGCCGACATGCAGGCCCATCCCGGCCTTTACGTACTCATTCCCGTGCTGGGAGCGATCAGCGCGTCTGCGTTGATCGCCTACGTCATGGCCAGCAGGCTATTGCAGTTCAGCCTGTTCGGGTTGCTCAGCTACGTCGAGCCTGTCTTGCTGGTCGGCGTAGCCTTGCTGTTGGGCGAAACCATCGGTGCAGACCAATGGCTGACCTACCTGCCCATCTGGGGGGCCGTGGTGGTGCTGGTCATCGAAGGATTCAAGCACATGCTGCGTCACCGTCGGCGTTCTGTTTGAGGCGCACCTGACGCACCCGACGCTCTTCTACCGCCTCGACGATCAGCGTCCAGTCATTCCAGGCAAGACGATCGCCTACTACCGGAAGGCGATCGAGCAAGCTCATCACCAGGCCCGCCAGGGTCTGGTAGTCCTCGGTCGCACGGGCGGCGAAGCCCGTTCGAGCCTGCACCTGAGCCAGGTTCACTGCGCCGCTGACGACGAAGCCCTCCCCATCCTGGATGATCCCAGGCCCCTCCACTTCACTGGCGTCAGGTAGCTCACCGGCGATGGATTCAAGAATGTCGGTCATGGTCAGCACACCCGTGAAATCACCGAACTCGTTGACCACGAAAGCAATGTGGGTGGATTGGCTGCGCATCTGTTCGAGTGCATTGAGGATGCTGAAACTGTCCAGCAGGTTCAACGGTGCCCGGGCCATGCCTTCCAGGTCAGGCTGATTGCCCGACAGCAGCTCCTTGAGTAGCTCCTTCTTGTGCACGAAGCCCAGTGGCTCGTCCACCCGACCGTTACGGATCAGCGGCAGCCGCGAGTAAGGCGAATTGATCAAGGCTCGCGTGATGGCGTCGGCCGGTTGGGCCAGATCGATCACGTCGACTTCCGAGCGCACGGTCATGACTGTCCGGATCGGGCGTTCGGCCAGGTTCAGCACGCCGCTGATCATGATCCGCTCACGACGATCGAACAGCACCTGTTCGCCATTGCCCTCTAGCATGTCGGCGATTTCTTCCCCAACTTCGTCAGCTTCGACGCGACGACCGCCCAGCAGGCGCAACACCGCATGCGCCGTACGCTCACGCAAAGGTCGATGCTGCTGCAGGCTGCGCTTGCGCCGCGCCCTGGCCAGCTGGTTGAACAGCTCGATCAGAATCGAGAAACCGATCGCTGCGTACAGATAGCCTTTGGGGATGTGGAAGCCCAGGCCTTCTGCGGTCAGACTGAAACCGATCATCATCAAAAAGCCCAGGCACAGCATGATGACCGTCGGGTGGGCATTGACGAACCGGGTCAGCGGCTTGCTGGCCACAATCATGATACCGATGGAGAAAATCACCGCGATCATCATGATGGACAGGTGTTCGACCATGCCGACTGCGGTGATCACCGCATCCAGGGAGAAGACCGCATCGAGTACCACGATCTGCGCCACGATTGGCCAGAAGGCGGCGTGACGAACGGGGCCGCTGGCCTGGGCAACATGGCCCTCGAGCCGCTCATGCAATTCCATGGTCGCCTTGAAGAGCAGGAACACGCCACCAAACAGCATGATCAAGTCGCGCCCGGAGAAACTCTTGTCGAACACCTCGAACAGCGGCGCCGTAAGGGTGACCATCCAGGAGATGCTCGCCAGTAGGCCCAAGCGCATGATCAGCGCCAGGCTCAGGCCGATGATGCGCGCGCGGTCGCGCTGATGAGGGGGAAGCTTGTCTGCCAGGATGGCGATGAATACCAGGTTGTCGATACCCAGCACCAATTCCAGGACGATAAGCGTGAGCAGGCCTAGCCAGGCCGTCGGATCAGCCAGCCATTCCATCAGCGAGTACTCGTCAAAATTGAAGGGGTTGAACGATGTGGCCAGCAAGGCCGGGGACTGGGAGGCTCCGCGAAGGTGCTCATAGTGACCTGAATAACAATTAGGGAAGATGATCCTACAAGCACAGCAGGTTTTTCGGTAAGCGCAAAACTATTACAAACCGTTAGCAGCTATGCCCGTGCACGGCCGGTGCGCTCCCCTGGCACCAGGTAGGCACTTTTGTTCAATACCTGACTGACGTTGCGCCTGGATGATGTGCGGTAAATGACCCACGAGTACGTTCCCATGAATCTAGCATTGTCCATGGCTGCCTTCGCACTGGCGGCCTCCATTTCGCCTGGGCCAGTCAATGTGGTGGCCCTGGCCAGCGGCGTTCGACACGGCCTGCGCGCAAGCCTTGGCCACGCAGCAGGCGCGACATTCGGTTTTTGTGTGCTCCTGCTCCTGGTGGGCAACGGCCTGCACCAGTTACTGGGACATTGGGGGCCGCTACAGGGTGTACTCCAGGCAGGTGGGGTGCTGTTTCTGCTTTACATGGCCTTGCGACTCGCCAGTGACGACGGCGCACTGGGGGCCGGTCATGCCTGCGCACCCCCTTCAGCCTGGTGCGGCGCAACCATGCAGTGGTTGAACCCCAAGGCGTGGCTTGCCGCCGTGGCCGGGGTGGGCGCCTACACGGCTGGCGAGCAACAGGCGCTGTGGATCTTTACCTGGATATACGCACCGATATGCTTCGTGTCCGTGGCCTGCTGGGCTTGGGCAGGCAGCGTGGCGGGCCAGCACCTGCAGAGCCCGCGGCCGCTGCGCCTGTTGAATCGTACGCTTGCCGCTTTGTTGGTCGCCAGCGCGTTGGGGCTGGTCATCTAAACGCTGTGGTTTGCCGATAATGGCCGGGGGTGGCCGCCAGATGACGCTTGAATGCCCGCTGCAAGTGCGACTGGTCGGCAAAGCCTGCGGACTGGGCAGCCTCGGCGATCGATTGCCCGTGGCGCAAGTGCGAGCGGGCCAATTGCACACGCTGATCAAGCAGGTAACCGTGGGGCGTCAAGCCGAAGCGCTTGCCAAAGGCGCGGATCAGGTAGGCACGCGACAAGCCGCAGGCCGTGGCGATGTCCTCAAGCGTCAGCGGGTCGCTTCGATGGGCGCGGATAAACGCTGCGGCCGCTTCAAGGCGTGGGTTGATTCCATCCTCTGACGCCGGTTCTTGGCCAAGGAACCTGGGCAGGTCGCACAGCATCGCTCTAAGTCGTTGCTCGCGATCAGCCGCATCAGGGTCAAACAGCGCAGCGCACACCGATAGCACTTGCTGGTACAGGCCCGGGGCTGCGCTGTAACGTTGGCTCGGCAAGGTTAAGCCCACCGATGCCAACCATGGCGTGTCGATGAACAGCATGATGTACGACCACGGCAGACCCGAGACAGGATTGCACGCGTGAATCACACCCGGGTTGATCAACACCGTGCTGCCGGCCGCCACCTCGAACTGGTCATGACCGCTGACGTAAGTACTGCGCCCGCCGGTGATTACCCCGAGTGAAAAACTCTCGTGGGAATGAGCGGCATGGCATACCTGACGCCCGTCTCCGACCACTCGCGCCTCGACGAAAGGCAGTGCCGAATCACGCCAGAACCGAGATACCTCAAGCATCGCCGCCTTATCCCCTTCCCATGCAATCGGCCGATACTACACCGCCGGAGAGGGAAACAGGTCCAGCGTTCGCTCTACCTCCTGGATGTCGATACGAAAGCCGTCCCCGTCGGGCACGCCAACCACGAACCCGAAATGCTGATGGTCGCGGTCGGTGAGGTACTTGTAGTAGCTGACGAAGCGGTTCGGGGGTTGGAGGGTCAGCAGACACCCGCCCGCCTCCAGCACGTTCACGCCGTGCACCAGTTGGCTGCCCTCCACCCCGATGACCACGTGCGCCCCGGCGCAGGCTGCGACGATCGAAGGCACGTCGCTTTTCAACGGATCGACCACGCGGAACCCCCGGGTGACGCGCAAGTGCTCAGCCAGTGCCAGTTCGTTGCGCAGCAAGCGCAGATCACCGTCGCCTCCGCGCAGCAGAAAGACACCTGGATGCGGGCAATGGGCCACATGCGCCCGAAGTTTGTCGCCCATCGCCCGATAGCGGGCGTGGCGGTCGCGGTTGTTGCTTTGGTCGTCGAACAGCACCAGTTCGCGAAAGAACGCCGTGCGCAGGCGATGCGGCTGCATGCCAAGCCATGCTTCATAGGCAGGGGCCTGGGTGAAGATTGGGTACTTTGCAGAGGGCGCGGTAGTGACGGGCATGCCCTCGTTGCAGGCCAGTGCATAGGTCGGGCAGTCCTCCATCAACCAGGTGCCAAACCATGCATTGCCGTTATGGGTGCAGTAGATGGCCCCGCGGTCGATTTCATGCTCAACGCTCAGGGGGGGGAACGCGCTGTGCCTGTGCGACAGCCACTGCGCTGCCCTGCCCTTGTACAACGCGCCGTCGATCAACCACACGTCCCTGCACAGGTAGCCGCGGGTCGACCCATGCGCGGTGCGGATGCCGCCCTCCATGGTCGAGCGCGGGTGCACGAAGGGATAGAACCGCTTGCCTTCCCAGCCTGTGACGCGTTCGAGCTGGCCTGGCAAGAATATCGCGGGCGGGGTTATGGACATCTCGCCCGGCGCAATGTCCCACGAACGCTCGGCAATGCTCCTGATGTCTGGCGAGGGCTGCCTGAGCAGGCGCTTGCGCACCATGTACTGATAAGCGGCCAGGGTCCATGAGCGCGACGACAGGGCCGCGGGCAAAGTGCTGGGCTGCAAGCTATCACCTGCCATTGAACGTCTCCCCGCAAAACTGTCGATTAAGGTGGCCGCCTGGCCCATGCGTTGCCTGGACCGTACTCAGGTACAGGTGATGATCTCCATCGCCGGCGCTGATGGCAGGCCTGCATAACGCTGCCTGAGCGCCGCGATCAGCTGATCGCCCGCTCCCGTGGCCCCGTACAAGTAGATCTTGCTGAGCCCGCCGAAGACCATTTCGTGATAACGACTGGCCAGCGCCTGTTCGCTCGCACCGTCAGGCACGCCGAGGTGCAGCGTCAGCTTGTCACCTTCGACGGCGAACAGGGGTGTCTCCCAGAGAAAATGAGCGATACCGGATTTAGGCAGGCGTACGAAGAGGTGGGCGTGGTTGCCCAGCGAGTCGACGTCGCCGCCTCTGCGGCGCTTCCATTTCAACAGCCCGTCGTCAGGCCGCGCCAGACACAGGCCGATGTCGTAGTAATCGAAGCCCTGCCCAAGCGCCCACTCCATCGCCATGTAAGTTGTAATCGAGTTGACTTCACGCAGGCGCTTGGCATCGGAGAACACGGCTTCGCAATAGCCGAAACGCACCGTGCTCCAGTAGCGCTTGCCGGCGCGAACCACTTCACAACCCAGGTGACAACCGATCACTTGATCATCCTGGACGATGAGGTCGAGCCTGCCGACCTGCCTGGCGATTCTGAAGACTTCATCGGTCGGTATCTGCGATGCAAGAAGACCCTTGCGGGCTGTGGCATAAGGGCGCAGAAACTCCCGGTCCGCGGACTCGATGTCTTCGTCAGACAGCGCCTGGCGCATGTGATAAAGGGGCCGGTGTTTGCGAATGCTGCGGCGCAACTCGCTGTCATAGCGCGCGGTGATGTCCTCAAGGGGGCGCCCCAATGGCACGACGGCACTCACATAGTGAGGCACCGTCAGCGCGCCTGCGGTGGGCACTTCGCTGACCATCACCACAGGTCGTCGCGTGGTGGGTTCAGCAGGGCTGATCATTGCAGAGGGGGGGCTGGCCAGTCCGGTCATCAGCAACTTCGCCATGTCGCGTTGCTGTTTGCGGCCCACGTAAAGGATGTCATGGGCACTTTCGTGTTGCAGGCGAAACCGACTGATTTCCCAACGCCATACACAAGCACGGGCGGCAAGCTCACGCGCCTGGCTTGCCAAATGCCTTAACCGATAGCGCTGAGAAGGTGACAGTGAGCGACGAGCCACTGCCGAGAGCGTCTGTTTCATCAGGTTCAACGTCCACTGAAAGTTTTGCGTTCTTGCAGACATATAAAATGCCAGGCACGACTAACCTATTGATTAATTGAGCATTGCATTACTTTAAGATTCATATTCAGTAACAATTTAAGGTGCTGCCAAAGTGTTTGGCAAGTAGCGAGCCGATATAAAGGCCATATGTTTTATGGCGCCAATAATCCACGGCGCCGCCTGGCCTCGATTGGGCCAGGCTATGAGTCATAGCGCCTGGGTAATAACCCAGCACCACCGCATCAGTCACCCATGACGTGTGATAGCGCCTCAATACAAGGAGCTCGCACCACATGTCTGAAAGCAACTCAGTTTCACCTGTGACTTTGCCTCATTGGGCTGCACGGGCCACCGCGCACCAATGGCAGGCCCTCAAGCACACTCAACACCCCACTTGGCAAACGCAAGACTGGTTCTGCAATGCCCCTCCGGATCTGAGGGAAACCGTTGCCGCCAGTCATCGAAGATTGATCAGCGCGCAGGCAGCGCTAGGTCGGGCGATGCGCGGCCTTGAGCAAGTGGCAGAACTCGCCGAACGTGCACTACAGCAGTGCTTGCAGCGTCAGGGGTTAGATGTGGACGTCAACGCCTGCGAGTTGCTGCGCGTCGAGCAAACTTGGCGATGGGTCGGCCTGCGCTATGTGTTTAGCCACCAACGGGAAAACATCGTAAGGGCTGCATTGCAGAACTTTGCGGAGGATGAAGTGTTCTCTTCCCAGAGTGCAATCGCCCTGAGCAAGGATATTCACATAACGCCCATCACGGTGACGGGCACGGCGCCGATTGGCATGCAAGAGCCGGCTGCACAATTTCCCATCGACTCGGAGCGTTACCAAGTAACACCCTTGCCCCTCACGCCGGCCGCTTTCGCCACCCTGACGCGAGCGCTTGATTTGGGAAGTGCCTACCATGGTCATCTTCAAGGCTATTTCGACAGCCCGGCCGTAAAAGCGCACATGTTGCAGGTGTTCAAAGCGCGTCTGCAGATGGCGGCAGACTTAGCTGTGCTCAGGCACTTGATCAGCGGCAGCGCTCGCGATGACCTTGACCGCCTGCTGCAGGGAGAGCCTTTGACGTGCTGGCGGCTGAGCTTGTTCGGGACCGATCTTTACGAAGTCATGCTGATCGACCTGGGGCAGAACGGCCTAGGCGTGTACCTGCCCAACCACGAGCCTGCATTGCGCAGCTGCAAGGACCTGGCAGCCGTGCATGAAGCGCTGGCCATCCTGTTGCTCGAGCCTGCAGCACGTGAAGCGTTCACAGGGTATGTAGCCCAAGACCAACGCGAACATTTCTTCGATCTGTTGCAGCAAAACCTCGACGCGGCTGGCAACACTCCGGCCGACAAACCCTGGGAGCGCGCCTTGGACGCAGACCTGCGCCCGGCTCGTCAGCCCATCGAGGGAGACCCGTTCAGCGACTGCTACGTCCGGCACTGGGCACGTTTGCAGCACGAAGCCAGTTTGCTCGCCGTTCCTACTGCACAGTTCGACGCCAGCGCCAGAGCCCAACGTCTGGCGACGTGGGAAAGTCGCGGCTGGGACCTGCTCAATATCGCCAGCTTTTTCGTACCTGGGGTGGGCACTTTCATGTTGGCCGTCACTGCCTGCCAGCTCCTGGGCGAAGCTTTCGAAGGGTATGAAGCCTGGGAAGCCGGGGATCGTCACCTGGCGCTCGAGCACATCGAATCGGTTGGGATAAACCTTGCTTTGCTGGGCGGTTTCGCCGCAGCCGGACACGCGTTGCCACGATTGTTCGGCAAACTGTCCGGTACGACGCTGCAAGAGGTACGCGTCAGCGACGGCACATTCAGGCTCTGGAACCAGGACTTGGCCCCTTACCGTTCCAAGGAAGTGCTGCCAACGCAGTTGCGGCCCAATGCGCAGGGCCAGTATCTGCATGATGGCCGATACTTCATCAAGATGGACGGACACCTCTATGAGCAACGGCTGGACCCTTCACTGTCGCGCTGGCAAATTGTTCACCCCGAGCGGCCAGATGCCTGGCAGCCCCCCCTTGAGCACAACGGTCAAGGCGCTTGGCGCGCCCAGCACGAGCCGCTAGGCGAGTGGCCGCTGGTAACGCTGGTAGAGCGCCTGGGTGAGCCGTTCGAGGCCTTTACAGCTGAGCAAATCCAGCAAGCGTGCGATGTGACTGGCATCGACGCCGACAACCTGCGAGACCTGCACCTTCGCGGGCAACCGGCGCCGCCGCTGCTGTTGGACGTTCTACAGCGTCTGCGCATAATCGCCGAACGCCCTTCGATGGATGTACAAGGCGCGTCGCAGTGGTTCGAGCAGCGCTACAGCCCAAGCATGCCGCACGATCCCGGCGTGGACCGCTTGCTTACCACCTACCCGCGTCTCACGCCGCCTTTGGCCAAGCAACTGCTGGGCCGGCTGGAGGCCGCCCAAGCGTTGACCTGGGAGCAAGAAGGAACACTGCCTGCCAGGATTCGACAATCGGTAGAACAGGTGCATAGCGAATTACCTCTGGTTCGGGCGCTGGAGGGCCTGGTGCAGCCGGCGCTCGCCAACACTGAGACCGAGCGCCTGCTATTCAGCGCACTGGAGGCCATGTCGGACTGGCAAGCCGACATACGTCTGGAACTGCGTGCCGGCAACCCTGACGGTCCCACCCTCGCTCATACCGGCACAGGTCAGCTCATTCGTGTGATCAAATCAAGCCAAGGCTATGAAGCTTTCTTGGGAGAGCGTCCTGCGCCCGGCGTGGTGAGTATCGATCTTTGCCGCGCCATCGAACAGGCACTGCCCCGCGCCCGTCGCGACCTGCTGGGTATCGAGCACCCTGACGGCGTCCACCTTCGCCGTCGGGTGATGACCTGGGTCAGGGCAAACCGCGCCACGCTCGCCCCCAGGCTCTATGGGCAACGCAGCCAACGCCTGGTAACACGGGGTTGGTTGCGGGGTGGAAAGCCGCTCGAACCACTGCCGGCAGCGCCACGCCAGACCACCTCGTTGAGCGCGGCCTATCGGCGTCTCTACCCCACTGCGACCGACGCAGAATTTGCCGACTGGCTCAATGAAGGGGAAGACGAGGACAACCTGCATGACATGCGCTCACCCACCCAACGCTTGCGCGACCTACAAGCGCGCCTAGAGAACTTGCGTCGTGATCTGGCCCAGTGGGCCGCCCCCAACCCCCAGCGCCCACATCAACGCCACCTTGCCGTGCAGCCGATCATCAATGCCTGGCGACGGGTTTCGTGCACGGTACTCGATGGCGGCGGTTGTCTGTACAGCCTCGATCTCTCCGGGCTGGGCCTGACTCATGATGACTTGGCCAGCTTGCCACTGAGGGATGACTTCCATCACATCGAGCACCTGACGTTGTGCGGCAACCCCGCACTCAGCCAACTGCCTGCGGTCTTCCACCAGCGACTCCCGAACCTCACGCGGTTACTGCTCAGCGATTGCCGCTTCGACCACCTGCCTCGCCTGGCCTTCGGTCAGCGCCTGCGCTGGCTGGATGTGGACCGCAACCGGATTACCTGGGACCCTACGGATCAAATTACCCTGCAACGATACCCCGGCCTGGCCGTACTTGATCTGAGTGAAAACCCGCTGCTGGTCGCGCCCGATCTGCGCCTGCATCCCGACATCAGATCGCTGTTCCTGTCGGGATGCTCGCTGACCGAGTTGCCACAGGGGTTGGCGCAATTAACGGAGCCGCTCGCCGTTGACCTGACGAACAACCAGTTCGTGCAGTTACCCGAGGACTTCACTTTGCCCATTCCCGTAGCTGACACCCTGTCCATGGAAAGCAGTTGGCTGGCAGAGCCGATACTGAGTCAGATCGAAACGTACAATGAGATTCATGACGTGGATCTGTTAGTGAACGAGGGCGACTACACTGAATTCTTCGAACTTGCAGGCCCGCATGAATACAGCCTGTGGCGCCGCTTGCCATTGCAATATCGGCGCGACCTCAGGGCGCTGCTGGACGACGATCCTTTCCTCACCTACCCCGAACGAGCGCGCCGGGAGTTCTGGCGTCGGCTGTCTGTGATCGATAACGCAGGGCCAGACCGGCAGGCCCTGTTGGAACAACCAGCAGAGAGATTGTTCGAGCTCGACCTGTGACACCCTGATCAGGCGCCGGGCGACCGGCGCACTGCTCAAGCGCTTGCTGTGCGCTGGTATTCTGGTCGCCTCAGGCGCATGCTCGTCGCTGAACCGTTTCACTGTGCTAAACCCTTCCCGGCCACTGTGAGGTGCAGTTTCATGGAATCCTTGCTCGACAACCTTTACCCCAACGCCGCCGACGTACCTCCAGCGTGGCAACTGGGGGCTCCCCTTGAACAACGTGACTACCTCGTGGGCGGTGAACTGCGCCATTGGGACGGGCCGTTGGCCACAGTCCGTAGCCCCATTTGGCTAAAGGACAACGGCCAGGAGCAACAGGTGGTGCTGGGCCACGCACCGCTGCTGGACGCCGACACGGCCATGACCGCACTGGATGCTGCGGTTCAAGCTTATGACAAGGGGCGCGGTGCATGGCCGAACATGCGCGTGGCAGAGCGCATCGGCCATGTGGAGGCCTTCCTGGCGCGCATGCGCGAGCAGCGCCAGGCCGTGGTCAAGCTCCTGATGTGGGAAATCGGCAAGAACCTCGCGGATTCGGAAAAGGAATTCGACCGCACCTGCGACTACATCACTGAAACCATCAATGCCCTCAAGGACCTGGACAGACGCTCCAGCCGCTTCGAACTCGAACAGGGCACCCTGGGCCAGATACGCCGCGCGCCGTTGGGCGTGGCGCTGTGCATGGGCCCGTACAACTACCCTCTCAACGAAACCTTCACCACCCTGATACCGGCCTTGATCATGGGCAACACCGTGGTGTTCAAGCCCGCCAAGTTCGGCGTTTTGCTGATCCGCCCGCTGCTCGAAGCCTTCCGCGACAGCTTCCCGCCCGGTGTCATCAATGTCATCTACGGCAAGGGGCGTGAGACCGTCAGCGCAGTGATGGCCAGCGGCAAGATCGACGTCTTCGCCTTCATCGGCACCCACAAGGCTGCCAGCGACCTCAAAAAGCTGCACCCACGACCACATCGGCTGCGCGCGGCACTGGGCCTGGACGCGAAGAACCCCGGCATTGTGTTGCCTCAGGTCGACTTGGACAACGCCGTCGACCAGGCTCTGACGGGCGCCCTGTCGTTCAACGGCCAGCGTTGCACGGCGCTCAAGATTCTGTTCGTCCATGAAGATGTGGCCGATGCATTTCTGGACAAGTTCACGCGCAAGCTCGCCACCCTCAAGCCGGGCATGCCCTGGGAGCCAGGCGTCGCCCTGACACCGCTGCCCGAACCCGGGAAGATCGATTACCTCGACGGCCTGGTGCACGATGCGACCGCCAAGGGAGCACGGGTGATCAACGAGCACGGGGGCCGCAGCCGGGGTTCGTTCTTCTACCCCGCCCTGTTGTATCCGGTGTCGGCGCAGATGCGCGTGTACCAGGAAGAACAGTTCGGGCCAGTCGTGCCGATCGTCCCCTACCGCGATCTGCAGACGGTCATCGACTACGTCCTGGACTCGGACTATGGCCAGCAGTTGAGCCTGTTCGGCAGCGACCCTGCCACCGTCGGCAACCTGATCGACATCTTCGCCAACCAGGTCGGTCGCATCAACATCAACACCCAATGCCAGCGAGGCCCGGACACCTATCCGTTCAATGGCCGCAAAAACAGCGCCGAGGGCACCCTGTCGGTGCACGATGCCCTGCGGGTCTTTTCCATACGCACCCTGGTGGCCACGCGCTTCCAGGACGACAACAAGGCCTTGTTCAGTGACATCATCCGTAATCGACGGTCGAGTTTCCTGACTACCGACTACATCTTCTGACGGTTGAAAGCGGCACCGCTTTGCTGGAAGCTTGAAGCTCATAGCACGGAGCCGCTCAATGCGTATCATCGACAAGACCGCCGCCCAGGTGCGCAGCCTGACGCCCGCCGAAGACGCGCTGCTGGTGGAATTTGCCACCGGCGGCTTGACCGGGCCCCGCCTGCTGCAGGCCAACCAGATGCTGATGAAGGTGCGCAACGCCAATCAATGGCTGGCCTGCGACTGCCGCACCGACGCCCTGCCTGTGCTCAATGTCACCCTCAATGGCAACACCGGTACGTTGTTTCTCAAGAACAACCCAGGCACGGCCGAACATGCGCCGGGCTGCCCCTTCACCAAGGATGAACAGGAAGCGGCCGAGCGTGCTCAGGCACCTGTTCAGCCGGTGGCCTGGCTGCCTCCCGACACACCGCTGCGGCTGATCGGCGACTTCCGCACGGGGGCAAGCGCAAGCACCAACGAGCCAGGCGAGCGCCGCGAACAACAGCGTTTGCTGGCCTTGTTGTTGACGTGGATCGAGACCAGCGGCCTCAACCTCTACGCCACGCATTTGAAGCAGGACCTGACCGGGCAATTCGCTCAACTGCGCGCCGTGGCCAGTCGCTATCCGCTGGTGGAACGGGTGCCGGCCAGCAACTACCTGGAAACGCGCCTGGACATGAAGCACATGATGATGCTCAAGGCCCGTCTGCGTGAAGCAACGATCTTTGGCAACCATCGTCGTCATGGACTACTGCTCGACTGCATCGACCAGATCAAGGGCCGCAAGGTCTTTCACTACCGCAGTGAAGAGGGTTTCGATTTCCAGGGCCATCATCTGTACTGGGGTGGTCAGCGCACCTGCGGCCCGTTGCTGACGCTGGCACTCTATTCGCCTACGACTCCCGGCAGTCACTTCTATGAACTGATCCACGTGGCCAGCGTACCGGTGCTGTCGCGCGGCCATCTGTTTCCGGTCTATCGCGATGAAGAGCGCGAACCGCTCAAGGCATTGGTATCGCTGGTGGACTGGATGGCCAGCAAGGGCGTCAAGGTGCAGATGCGCCGCCCGGTGGTCGGCGGGCAGCTCATGGATGAACTGGTGATGACGTCCGACCAAGACCGTGTACTGTCCATTTCGCTGCTCGAACAACCCATCGGGCCCGAGCCGGATACCGAGAACTTCAAACGGTATGCCGACTTCAAGAGCCCTGAAACCTTCCGCAAGTTCGTGGCCGGTTTCTTCATGCGCGAGCGGTGATCCGCCGCCTCAGCCGAGGAACAGGTGATAAGCCGGGTTATCCGTTTCGTCCCAGTAGCGATAACCCATCTGGTCCAGCGCCGAAGATAACCCGGCACGCTCATCGGCAGGCACCTGCAGCCCAGCGAACACCCGCGCATGGGCTGCACCGTGGTTGCGGTAATGGAACAGGCTGATGTTCCAGCGCTGGCCCAGGCGCTCCAGAAACGCCGGCAGTGCCCCGGGGCGCTCTGGAAACTCGAAACGCAGCACCTGCTCGTTACTTCCAGGCGCCAAAGGCCCACCCACGGTATGGCGCACATGCAGCTTGGCCAGCTCATTGTCGGTCAGGTCCACAACCTCATAGCCTTGAGCCTGCAAACCGTTCAACAGCTGATCGCGTGGATCCTGCAATGGGTGCGTTTGCACACCCACGAACAGCCTTGCAGGTTTGCCCGGCTGGCAGCGGTAGTTGAATTCCGTGACCTGGCGCTTGCCCAACGCTTGGCAGAACGCCCGGAAGCTCCCAGGCTGGTCGGGGATGGTCACCGCGATCACCGCTTCGCGCTGTTCACCCAGTTCGGCGCGCTCTGCCACATGGCGCAGCCGATCGAAGTTGATATTGGCCCCAGAATCGATGGCCACCAGCGTCTTCCCGCGAACGCCCTCGCGGTCCACATACTGCTTCATGCCCGCGACCGCCAGGGCCCCCGAGGGCTCGGTGATCGAGCGGGTGTCATCGTAGATGTCCTTGATCGCGGCACACAACGCGTCGCTGCTTACAGTCAGCACCTCGTCCACAAAATGCCGGCATAGCTCGAAGCAGTGGGCGCCCACCTGGGCCACGGCCACCCCGTCGGCGAAGGTGCCGACATGCGGGAGCACCACCCGCTCGCCAGCCTGCAGGGCGGCCTGCAGGCAGTTGGCATCCTCAGGCTCCACACCGATCACCCTGACCTCGGGGCGCAGGTACTTGATGTAGGCCGCGATTCCGGCAATCAAGCCACCTCCGCCTACCGGAACGAAGACAGCCTGTAGCGGCCCAGGACACTGCCTGAGGATCTCCATGCCGACCGTACCTTGACCGGCAATCACATCCGGGTCATCGAAGGGTGGCACGAATGTGGCTCCTTCCAGGTCGGCCAGCTTCAAGGCATGTGCCAGGGCATGGGGGAAGCTGTCACCGTGCAGCACCACCTGCCCACCGCGGGCGCGCACGCCCTGCACTTTGAGCGAAGGCGTCGTGGACGGCATGACGATCGTGGCCGTCATGCCCAGATGCGCGGCGGCCATGGCCACGCCCTGGGCATGGTTGCCCGCCGAAGCGGTCACTACACCGGCCTGACGCTGACGGGTGGTCAACCTCGACAGTCGCGTGTACGCCCCACGGATCTTGAACGAGAATGTGGGTTGCAGGTCTTCGCGTTTAAGCAGTACCCGATTACCCAGCCTATCGGACAACCCACCGGCCTCTTGTAACGGCGTTTCGATGGCCAGGTCATACACGGGCGCTGCCAAAATTCGCCGAACCTGCTCGGACAGCAGTTGCTCAGGGGTGATTGCTCGCGGGGCGCAACACAGGTTGGACATCATCGACTCCTTGGCCGGTTAACGGTGCCCAGGAGTCAGATGGAAAAACCCGCCTCCAGGGCGGGTTCGGTGCATGCTCGCGCTAGCCCGCCAATCTGATGATGGCGGTAATAATGCTGGCGAAGGCAGGCTGATAGCGGTTCATGTGCCGAACGTTAGCCCGAGGCTTGGCCGCGCGTCAACACTTGGCCTGCTGCGCCGACAACGGCACGTCGAATACCTTGTCGAAGCCCCACTGGAACACGAAGGCGTAGACGAAGAAAAAAGCGAACAGGGCCAGATTGGTCAAGAGCGCTGCCAGCAGGCTGACTTGCAACCAATAGGCCACCAGCGGCAGCAGGATCACCACCAGGCCACCCTCGAAGCCAAGCGCATGCAGCAAGCGGCGCAACAGCGTGCGCTTGCGCTGAGGCTGGCGCGCCTCCCAGCGCTCGAACACCCAGTTGTAGAGCATGTTCCAGCTCATCGCGACGCCTGACATCAATACCGACAGCACCGTGGACTGCGCCATCCCCGCCCCGAACGCAAGTTCCAGGGCGGGGGCAACACACGCCACGGCGATGGCCTCGTAGAGAATGGCCTGGACGATCTTGCGGGCCTTGCCTTGCATGTTCAGCTCCCTGAATGACGACCCGACACGCTACAAGATCCCGCCGGTTAAAAGAAGAGGCTTACTACCAGGCATCAGCCTTCAGGTCACCTGCCCGGCGGGCAAGCGGATACGAAATTGCGCACCGCCCAATGGGGACTGGGCGACCGTCAGGGTCCCGCCCTGCCCCTCAATGGCCCGCCGGCTGATCGCCAGCCCCAAGCCGAATCCACCCGTGCTGCGGTCCCGGCTGCGATCCAGGCGATAGAACGGCTGGAAGATTCGCTCACGCTCCTCGACAGGGATACCAATGCCATCATCCTCCACCGTCAGCGAGCAAGCCCCGTCGGGCTCCAGGCGCAAGCGCAGTACCAGGCGCCGCTCACAGTAGCGCATGGCGTTGCGCACCAGGTTCTGCACCGCTCGGGCCGTCAGGCGCGGATCGAGCACGAAGCGCGGCAACTCGGCGTCGGCATGCACCTCCCACTGGATGCCCCGCCCGTCCAACTCCTCGGCAAAGCTGCCTAGCACGCTGTCCACCAGCTCGAGCAACGACACCTCCACTCGTTCGCGCGCCTGGTCGGCATTGTACAACCGGCTGTAGGACAACAACTCCAACACCAATTCATCCAGCTCTCGCACGTGCCCGACCAGCTCCAGCAAGCGCTTGCGGCTGGCCGCAGGCACTTCGTCGAAGAGCAGCACCAAGCCGAAATCCAGGCGCGTCAGGGGCGTGCGCAGCTCGTGAGATACGGCATTGAGCAGCTCGCGCTGCTGATTGACATGGCGCTCAAGGTCGCTAGCCATGGTGTCGAATACCCTGGCCAGTTCGCCGATGTTCGAATGCACCGAGATATGCGTGCGCTCGGACATCTGCCCCTGCCCCAGACGCCGAGCGGTTTCCTTCAGGCGCTCCAGGTCACGCCAGTGCGGCCATACCCAAAGCAACAGGCAACCCAGCATCGCGGCCCCGATCAACACCGTCACGCCCCATGACAGGACGTTGATGTCCAAGGGATCAGGCGGCGAATCCAAGCGTACCAGCCAGTGGCTGTCCAACGGCGCCAGCAGGGTTTCGTAGTAGCCCCATTGGGCCAGGCGCACTGCCGACTCCCCTTGCGCCAGCCGCGCGCGCTCCGTTTCATTCAAGTGGGCCTGGTCGATGGGCAGCAGCTGGACCTGCAAGGGTGCAAAATCGTCGGCCAGCGCTTTCGCCACGGCAGGCCACTGGGCCTGAGGCGCCTGGTGGAACTGACGTACGATCAGCGACTGCACGCCTTTGGTCTGGCTGAGGTTGTAGGCCATGAAGCGTTCCTGAAACAGCCCCACGATGGTGTCGGGGATGAACAGCAAGGCACCGGCATACGCCACGATGATCAGCAGATACAGCCGCACCAGGATCTTGAACATCGCAGCTCACTCCCACTCGACACGGCTGAACAGATAACCTTTGCCCCAGACCGTCTTGATCTTGCGTGCTTCGCCTGCGTTGTCGTCGAACTTGCGGCGCAGCTTGGAAATGGCCACGTCCACCGAGCGGTCGGTGCCGTTGAACTCGATACCGCGCAACTGTTGAAGAATGCGATCGCGATTGAGCACGACCCCGGCATTGCGCGCCAGCACGACCAACAGGTTGAATTCCCCGCCCGACAGTTCGATAGGCTCGCCGCGCCAGGTGACGGTGCGTTCGGCCAGGTCGATGCATAACCCACCTACCACGATCAGGTCATGGTCCAGCCTGGGTTCGTTAGCGCTGCGGCGCAGCAAGGTGCGCACCCGGGCCAGCAACACCCGTGGCTCGCACGGTTTGGTGACGTAGTCGTCGGCCCCCATTTCCAGCCCCAGCACCTGGTCATGGCTGTCATCGCGGGCGGTGAGCATCAGGATCGGCAGGCATTGGGACTGCTGACGCAATTGGCGACACACCTGCAGGCCGTCCAGCCCTGGGAGCATCAGGTCAAGAATCACCAAGTCGGGTTTGTCGCGGCAATACTCGTCCAGCACATGGTCACCCCGGGCGATGACCCGGACGACGAATTCGTTGCGTTGCAGGTAACTGGCGATCAGCTCGGCCAGGGCGCTGTCGTCTTCGACCAGAAGTATAGTGGGCATGGGTGGCTTGGCAGGCAGGTGGAGGGACTTGCAGCGCACCGGCTCGGTGTGGCCTCGTAAGCGCTGCGTTCTAGTGACGCAAGCTTATAGAAACATCGTGGTGCACAACCCATCGCTTCACACTTTTTCACACTCCCCGTACAGCTGTTAACAGCCAACCATGACCCGGGTGCCGTAGCATAGCGCAGATCATCAGCGGAAGATCCCAATGTCCGACACACTCACTGTTACCCTGCGCCGCATGGCGCTTCTGGCGCTTGTAGGCTTGGGCCTGGGCGGCTGCAGCGCTAGCGACGAACCCGAGCAGCAAGCCCCGGCCCCGCAAGTGCGGATCGAAACGCTGCAACTGCAACCGCTGGCCATCACCAGCGAGCTCAACGGCCGCATTCTGGCGCCGCGTACCGCCCAGGTGCGGGCTCGGGTGGCCGGCGTAGTGCTCAAGCGGGTGTACCGCGAGGGTAGCGACGTCAAGCAGGGCGATGTGTTGTTTCAGATCGACCCCGCACCCTTCAAGGCCGACCTGGACAGCGCCCAGGCGGCACTGGCCAGAGCCGACGCTACCCGTTATCAAGCTCGCCTGCAGGAGCAGCGCTACCGCGAGCTGGTCAATGACAAAGCCGTCAGCGGCCAGGAATACGACAATGCCAAGGCCAGCCTGCTGCAAGCCAACGCAGCAGTGGCCGAGGCCAAGGCGGCTGTGCAACGGGCCCGTCTGAACCTGGGATACGCCACTGTGACCGCTCCCATCGCCGGGCGCATTGGCCGTGCCCAGGTGACAGAAGGCGCATTGGTCGGGCAGAACGAAGCCACGCCACTGGCGACCATCGAGCAACTGGACCCCATTCATGTCGACGTCACCCAGTCGACCCGTGAGATCACGGCGCTGCGCAAGGCTTTGCGTGCTGGCCAGCTGCAACGGGTCGACGCAGACCAGGCCAGTGTCACCTTGATCGAGGACGACGGCAGTGCCTACCCGCTGCCCGGCAAGCTGTTGTTCTCCGACATCCAGGTCGACCCCTCTACCAACCAGATCACCCTGCGCAGCGAGTTCCCCAACCCGAACCTCGACTTGCTGCCGGGCAGCTATGTGCGCGTGCGCCTGGCCCAGGCCGTGCAACCGCAAGGGCTGAGTGTGCCGCAACGGGCGATCCTGCGTGACAGCGCAGGCGTGCCGAAGGTACTGGTCGTGGATGGCCAATCGCAGGTCAGCGAACGGCAAGTGGTGCTGGGCAGCGTACAGGGCGACCGCTGGGTAGTACGCGAAGGCCTCGCTGCCGGTGACCAGGTGGTGGTCGAAGGCCTGCAACATGCCAAGGCAGGCGAACGCGTGCAGATCGACCCCGCCCCCGAGGCCACCTCCGCCACCCAGCACACCGGCCAGTGAGGGCCTGATCGATGCCGCAATTTTTCATTGACCGCCCCATTTTCGCTTGGGTGGTGGCGCTGTTCATCCTGCTGGCTGGCGCCTTGGCCATTCCTCAACTGCCCGTGGCGCAGTACCCCAACGTGGCGCCGCCGCAGGTGGAAATTTACGCCGTATACCCTGGCGCCTCGGCGGCTACCATGGATGAAAGTGTGGTCAGCCTCATCGAGCAGGAACTCAACGGCGCCGACAACTTGCTGTACTTCGAGTCGCAAAGCAGCCTGGGCAGCGCCACCATCACCGCCACCTTCGAGCCGGGCACCGTGCCAGACCTGGCACAGGTTGACGTGCAGAACCGCTTGAAAGTGGTCGAGTCGCGCCTGCCACGCCCGGTCACCCAACAAGGCTTGCAGGTTGAAAAGGTGTCCACTGGTTTCCTGCTGCTGGGCACGCTCACCTCCGAGGATGGCAAGTTCGACGAGACCGCGTTGTCCGACATTCTGGCGCGCAACGTGATGAACGAGATCCGGCGCATCAAAGGGGTCGGCAAAGCCCAGCTGTATGGCTCCGAGCGCGCCATGCGCATCTGGATCGACCCGGCCAAGCTGGTCGGCCTCAATCTCACCCCCAACGACGTGGCCGAAGCCATCACCGCACAGAACGCGCAGGTGGCGCCCGGCAGCATCGGCGACCAGCCTAGCCCCGCTACCCAGGAGATCACCGCCAATGTGGTGGTCAAGGGCCAGCTGACCACACCAGAAGCGTTTGCGGCGATCGTGCTGCGAGCCAATACCGACGGTTCGGTGGTGACCATCGGTGATGTGGCCCGGGTAGAAATCGGTGCGCAGGAGTACCAGTACGGCACGCGCTTGAACGGCAAGCCGGCCACCGCATTCAGTGTGCAGCTGGCCCCGGGTGCCAACGCCATGGAAACGGCCACGCTGGTGCGCGCCAAGATGAAGGACTTGGCGCGCTATTTCCCGGAAGGCGTGAAGTACGACATTCCCTACGACACCTCGCCGTTCGTCAAAGTCTCCATACAGCAGGTCATCAGCACGCTGTTCGAGGCAATGGTGCTGGTGTTCGCGGTGATGTTTCTGTTCCTGCAGAACCTGCGTTACACGTTGATTCCCACACTCGTGGTGCCCGTGGCGCTGATGGGCACCTTCGGCGTGATGCTGATGCTGGGCTTCTCGGTCAATGTGCTGACGCTGTTCGGCATGGTCCTGGCCATTGGTATTTTGGTGGACGACGCCATCGTGGTGGTCGAGAACGTCGAGCGAATCATGGCCGAAGAGGGTCTGGCGCCGCGTGAGGCCACACGCAAGGCCATGGGCCAGATCAGCGGGGCGATCATCGGTATCACGCTGGTGCTGGTGGCCGTCTTCCTGCCCATGGCCTTCATGAAGGGCTCGGTCGGCGTGATCTACCAGCAGTTCTCGGTGTCCATGGCCGTTTCCATCCTGTTCTCGGCCTTCCTTGCCCTGAGCCTGACGCCGGCGTTGTGCGCCACCTTGCTCAAGCCTGTGAACCCAGGTGCGCACCATCAGCGCGGCGGTTTCTTCGGTTGGTTCAATCGGCGCTTCGAGGGCATGAGCAAGGGCTATGAGGGCTGGGTGTCGCAGGCACTGCGTCGCAGCGGGCTCTACCTGTTGGTGTACGCCGTGCTGCTGGGCGTGCTGGGCTACGGCTTCAGTCAGCTGCCCACGGCCTTCCTGCCGACCGAGGACCAGGGTTACACCATCACCGATATCCAGCTGCCGCCTGGCGCCAGCCGCATGCGCACCGAGCAGGTGGCGGCTCACATCGAGGCGCACAACGGCGATGAGCCTGGCGTGGGCAATACCACGGTGATTCTGGGTTTCAGCTTCTCCGGCAGTGGCCAGAATGCGGCGCTGGCCTTCACGACCCTCAAGGACTGGTCCGAGCGTGACGCTGAGGACAGTGCCCAGTCCATTGCCGATCGCGCGAACATGGCATTCACGCAACTCAAGGACGCCATCGCCTTCGCCGTACTGCCACCACCGATTGACGGGCTTGGCGAGTCCACTGGCTTCGAATTCCGCCTGCAGGACCGGGGCGGGCTTGGTCACGCCCAACTCATGGCTGCCCGTGATGAACTGCTGGCCAAGGCGAGCAAGAGCGCGGTACTGACAAACGTGCGCGAGGCATCGTTGGCCGAAAGCCCACAAGTGGAGCTGGAGATCGATCGCCGTCAGGCCAATGCGTTGGGCGTCTCGTTCGCCGATATCGGCTCAGTGCTGGACGTGGCGGTGGGTTCGAGCTACGTCAATGACTTTCCCAACCAGGGCCGCATGCAGCGGGTGGTGGTGCAGGCCGAGGGCGATCAGCGCAGCCAGGTGGAGGACTTGCTGAAGATTCATGTGCGCAACAGCGCCGGCAAGATGGTGCCGCTTGGCGCCTTCGTCCAGCCCAGATGGGTTAGCGGCCCGGTCCAGTTGACGCGCTACAACGGTTACCCGGCGGTGTCCATTTCTGGTGAGCCGACGGCCGGGCAAAGCTCGGGGCAAGCCATGGCCGAGATCGAGCGAATCGTGGCGCAGCTGCCGACTGGTGTTGGGCTGGAATGGACTGGGTTGTCGCTGCAGGAAAGGCTCTCGGGCAGTCAAGCGCCGGTGCTGATGGCCCTGTCGCTGCTGGTGGTGTTCCTCTGCCTGGCGGCGTTGTATGAAAGCTGGTCGATCCCCACGGCGGTGCTGCTGGTGGTACCCCTGGGGATTCTGGGCGCGGTCCTGGCAGTCACGCTGCGTGGCATGCCCAACGACGTGTTCTTCAAGGTTGGGCTGATCACCTTGATCGGGCTGTCGGCAAAGAATGCCATTCTGATCATCGAGTTTGCCAAAAGCCTGATGGACCAGGGCATGGATGCCACCCAGGCTGCCATCGAGGCTGCCCGCTTGCGCCTGCGGCCCATCGTGATGACGTCCCTGGCGTTCATCCTTGGGGTGGTGCCACTGGCCATCGCCACCGGTGCCAGTTCGGCAAGCCAGCAGGCCATCGGTACAGGGGTCATTGGCGGCATGTTGAGCGCCACGCTGGCGGTGGTGTTCGTGCCGGTATTCTTCGTCGTGGTGATGCGTTTGTCCCGGCGCCGGCGGCCACAGGAACCTGGCGACGAGCCAACCCGCGCAGTCACTGACTGGACAAGCGGAACGTGAAATGGGAGGGTTTCTGGCACTGACTGCCAGGAACCCTTTTTCATGCCTGCTACCCTGCCCCTTTGCTCTGTCCTCATGCTCGCCGGCGGCCGTGGCCAACGCATGGGCGGGCGCGATAAAGGGCTGATCGACTGGAAAGGCCGCCCTCTGATTGCCCACGTGCATGCGGTGGTTCGGGGCCTCAGTGATGACCTGATCGTTTCGTGCAATCGCAATCAGCAGATATACCAGCGGTACGCCGAGCACTGCGTGTGTGATGCCGAGACCGGCTTCCCTGGCCCACTGGCTGGCGTGCTTGCCGGGTTGGCGATAGCGCGGCACGATTGGGTGGTGGTGTTCGCCTGTGATGCGCCGCGGGTCGATCAGGTGCTGGTCAACGACCTGCGGCGCGCCGCCTTGGCGGCGAACAGTGCCGCGATGGTCCGCCAGGGTGGGTATTGGCAACCGATGTTCAGCGTGCTGCCCCGCGCCATCCTGCCGCTGCTTGAGCAGGCTTGGAATGCTGGGGAGCGCAGTTTGCAGAGAGCCTTGCTCGGCGCGCCCGTGGCAGCAGTTGATTGCGCTGAAGAGGATTGCCGGCTGAATAATTTCAACAGCCCGCAATGGCTTGAGGGCTGACAAGGGGGCTGTCGATTTTTTTCGATACTAAAGGCGCGCCAGGGCCTTAGGAATCTAGCTTCGCAGCGCAGACCCGGCGATACCGCGTTGAGCCTGGGAGTTCGCTAACCACCCAGGGCGGAGCCAGGCAGTTGACTCCGCCACTGCCTAGGCGCACCCCGCCGTCTCCGACTAGCGGTAAGCTACCAGCCGCCGAGCCTCCAACCCATTCAACAAAGCCTCCACCACTGCGGTCGCCGATTCCAGTCCATGGTCATTGCCCAGCAACAGGTCGAAACAGGTCCCATTGGCCAACTCCATGGCCTTCAGATTAGCGGCATAGGCGCCACGCAACAGCGTGGACAAGTGCACCAGCGCGTCTTCGAGATCGACGCCCGGACGTACCGAAAACAAAGGCGGATGGCTGCTTTCGCAGGTAGAGAAGGATGTGGGCGCGGTTGTGAGACTGGCAGGAGGATCAGGTAACCCTTTTGTCATGGTGTGCTCCTTGATTCATCAGGAGCCGCCATCAATCGCTACCAAACGAAATGGTGACGGCTATGCGCAGGTTGGTAGACCGGGAATCAAGGAAACCGGCGCGCACAGAGGCGCCCTACGCACAGCCGCCATAAAACGCTACAACCGAGCACAAAAAATGCGCCAACCATAGCGAAAGCGGGCGCTTTGTGCGCCTTGATCAATTCGGGCTACCAAACCCGACTGCTGGATTGACAGCAGCCCGCGAAGACTAACCCTCTCCCACGGTGCTTTCAAGCCAAAAGCCCCGCTTGAAACACTTGTAAGAGGCTTAGCAGGGTGCCGATTAAGCCCCCTGGCGCCTGGTTCGCGGCTACGGTAGCGGGTGAGGCTGCTGGGCGCCCCGGCAAGGGCGCTCTTTAAGCGGTAACCCTGGGAACTCGCTTACGCTCAGCGGCGCAGCCGTGCAATTGCCAGCGCGACGGCTTGGACGCACCCCGCCGTCTTCGTGTTCTCCTTGATTCATCAGGAGCCGCCACGCAACGTGACCAAACGAATGGGTGGCGACTGTCGCGGGTTGGTCAACCGGGAATCAAGGAAACCGGCGCGCACGGAGGCGCCCCACGCACAGCCGCCATGACACGAGACAGCCGGGCACAAAAAAACGCCGACTGCTTCGCTGAGCGGCGCTGATGCGCCTTGATGATTGCGGGTGACCAAACCCGACTGCTGGATTGACAGCAGCCCGCGAAGACTAACCCTCTCCCACGGTGCTTTCAAGCCAAAAGCCCCGCTTGAAACACTTGTAAGTGTCTTAGCAGGGCGCCGATAACGCCTACTGGCGCCTGGTTCGCGCTACAGTGAACGCCTGTGACCCATCAGCGTGCAGTTCCCATTCACGCTGACTGGCAACGCAACGGGCATCGGCGCAAAAATGCACGATGCCCCTGCACAATTGTCGATTGTACTAGGCAAATTCGCATGCCAGGATCCAGCGATCCTCCAGCGAACTCCAGATTTCACATGGAAAATCAATAACAAGCAGGGAGACCGCAATGACAGCGCTTATTCAGACGCCGGTTACCGAACACATTCTGAGCGAGGTTCGCAACCAGATCGGCCACCTGCGTCTCAACCGCCCCGCTGGGTTGAACGCCCTGACCTTGGACATGGTGCGCAGCTTGCGCAAGCACCTGGACGCGTGGGCCGGTGATCCGAACATCCGCGCCGTCGTACTGCGCGGCGAAGGGCCGAAGGGCTTCTGCGCCGGTGGTGACATCCGCTCGCTGCATGACAGCTACAAAGCCGGTGACGACCTGCACGCGGTTTTCTTCGCCGAAGAGTATGCCCTGGACTTGCTGATACACCGCTACCGCAAGCCTATCCTGGTGCTCATGGACGGCTTTACCCTCGGCGGGGGCATGGGCTTGGCGCAGGGCTGCGAGCTGCGGGTGGTCACCGAGCGCAGCCGCTTGGGCATGCCAGAGGTGGGCATCGGCTATTTCCCCGACGTGGGGGGCAGCTACTTCCTGTCCCGCCTGCCGGGCGAGCTGGGGACCTACCTCGGCGTCACCGGCACACAGGTCCAGGCGGCCGATGCCCTGTATTGCGGCCTGGCCAACTGGTATGTGACGAGCGACAAGATCGAAACCCTTGATCGCGAGCTGGACCAGTTATCCCTCAATGACAATCCGCTCAAGGATTTGCAGAACCTGTTGGCGCGCCTGGGCACACAGGCGCTGGAAGCGCCACCACTGGCTGCGCTGCGCCCAGCGATCGATCACTTCTTCGCCCTGCCCGATATGGCAGCCATCGTCGAGCAGTTGCGTGCCGTCAGCATCGGCGACAGCCATGCCTGGGCCGTTGCCACTGCAGAGCTGTTGGAAACCCGATCCCCACTGGCCATGGCCGTGACGTTGCAGATGTTACGACGCGGCCGACAGTTGGGCCTGGAAGACTGCTTCGCCATGGAGTTGCACCTGGATCGCCAGTGGTTCCAGCACGGCGACATCATCGAGGGGGTGCGCGCCCTGATCATCGACAAGGACAAGCAGCCGCGCTGGAACCCCCCTACATTGCAGGGGCTGGACCGCCAGCGGGTCGACCAATTCTTCGAAGGCCTGTGAGCCCGGGAGCAAGCAGATGCAAGACGTGGAACTGAGCGAAGAGCAGATCATGATCCGTGACATGGCCCGCGACTTCGCCCGCGGCGAGATCGCCCCCCATGCCCAGACGTGGGAAAAGGCCGGCTGGATCGATGACGCCGTCGTGCGCAGCATGGGTGAGCTTGGCTTGCTGGGCATGGTGGTCCCCGAGACCTTCGGCGGTAGCTATACCGACTACGTGGCCTATGCGCTGGCGGTGGAAGAGATTTCAGTCGGGTGTGGCTCCACCGGGGCCTTGATGAGCATCCACAACTCGGTGGGGTGCGGCCCGTTGCTGGCCTACGGTAGCCCCGAACAGCAGCAGCACTGGCTGCCGCGGCTGGCCAGTGGCGAGGTGATTGGCTGCTTCTGCCTGACCGAGCCCCAGGCAGGATCCGAGGCCCATAACCTGCGCACCCGCGCCGAGTTGATCGACGGGCAGTGGGTGATCAACGGCAGCAAGCAGTTCGTCAGCAATGCCCGTCGCGCCGGGCTGGCCGTCGTGTTCGCCGTGACCGATCCTGACCTTGGCAAGAAAGGGCTGTCGGCGTTTCTGGTACCGACAGACAACCCCGGCTTCAAGGTCGATCGTACCGAACACAAAATGGGGATTCGCGCGTCCGATACCTGCGCCGTCACACTCGACCAATGCCGTATCCCGGCTGGCAACTTGCTGGGCGAGCGCGGTAAAGGCCTGGCAATCGCTTTGTCCAATCTCGAAGGCGGCCGAATCGGCATCGCCGCCCAGGCTCTGGGCATCGCCCGGGCTGCCTTCGAAGCGGCGCTGGGCTATGCCCGGGAACGTGTCCAGTTCGGCAAGCCGATCCACGAACACCAGAGCATTGCGAACTTGTTGGCTGACATGCAGGTGCAGATCAATGCGGCTCGCTTGCTGATCCTGCATGCCGCGCGCCTGCGCAGCGCCGGCAGGCCCTGCCTGTCCGAGGCGTCACAGGCCAAGCTGTTTGCCTCGGAAATGGCTGAGCGGGTGTGTTCGATGGCCATCCAGGTCCACGGTGGCTACGGCTACCTTGAGGATTATCCCGTCGAGCGACACTACCGTGATGCGCGAATCACCCAGATCTATGAAGGGTCGAGCGAAATCCAGCGGATGTTGATCGCACGTGAGCTGAAACACTACGCGCTGTAAGGCCCGGCCTACCTGGCCTGCAGCGGCGTGAGCTTGTGCCCCGCTGCCGTCAGCGGCAATAACGGGGGTCTTCGACCAGGCGGGCGTGGGCGGCGAAAATGGGCGGCAGTCGCTCCTTGAGGTAGTCGATCCAGGTTCGGACCTTGGCGTCCAGGTAATGCCGCGAGGGATAAATCGCATACAAGGCGTTTTCCCGCAGCCTGTAGTCGGCCAGCACCCGGTACAGGCGCCCTTGCTCCATGGCTTGGCTGGCGGTGTAGAACGGCAGCAGACCAATACCCATGCCCAGCTCGCTGGCGACCAGCATGGCGTCCGCCACGTTGGTCATGAAGCTGTCCTGCGGTGCAATGACGCAATCCCCACCTGCCTGCGGAAACACCCAGTCACCCTCGTACAACGGGTAGGCCATGCGCAGGCAGCGATGCTGGTGTAGATCGTCCGGGCGGGCAGGAACGCCTTTTTCATCCAGGTAGCCGGGAGCGGCACAGGCAATACTGAAAATCGTGCCCAAGGGGACGGCAATCAACTGTGAGTCCGGCAATGCCTGGTCCACGGTGATGACCACATCGTGCCCTTCAGCGAGCGGGTCAGGGTTGCGCTGGGAAAGCGTAAGCTCGATGACCACGTCGGGACAAAGCGCGTTGTAGCCCGCCACCAACGGCATCAACAGCAATCCAAGCCCATGCGGACAATGCACGCGTAGCCGGCCACGGGGCGTGAGGTGAGCACCCCGCGCCTCTCCCACTGCCTCGTCGGTCAATAGCAGTATCTGCCGTGCGCGCTCAAGAAACCGCTCCCCGGCCTCGCTCATGCGCAAGCGTCGGGTGGTGCGGTGCAGCAATCGGGTTTGCAGCTGATTCTCCAGCTCCGCCACGATGCGCGAGACTTGAGCAGCGGAGATGTCCAGCGCGTTGGCCGCCGCGGCAAAGCTACCGCACTCCACCACCCGCACGAAGGTACGCATGGCCTGCAACATGTCCATGAAGGCTAGTCCTCGGTGTGGGGGCGTTCGGCCAGCAGCCGGGTGATCCAGTCCACCTGTTGTTCGAAGTCTGCGACCTTGGCCGGCGGTACGGCAACGCGGGCCTGGGCGAAGTTGGCAAGGGTCTGCTTCTTTTGCCCAAGCATGCGTTGCCACTTTACGTGAAATGCCTGGCCATGGTCCTGCATCAACAGGGGGCCGAAATACAACTGCTGAGGGTTGTAGGCCACATAACCGGGTTCGGCCACGATGATTTCGTAGTCGAAGCGATGCTCGCGCAGAACATCTTCGGCGACGATACGGTAGCCATTGCTCATCAGCCACTGACGCACCTGCGGCTCGGCGCCATTGGGTTGCAGTACCAGGCGCTCGACACCCGCCAGGTGTGCCCTGCCCGCTTCGAGAATCTCGCAGATGGTTTCGCCGCCCATGCCGCACAGGCTGACGACCGTGATGCGGTCATCAGGCGCGATGACTGTCAGCCCATCGGCTAAGCGCACGGCAATGCGCCGCTCCAGCCCCTGCTTGCGCACATTGCGTTGAGCGGCCGCGAAGGGGGTGTTGGCGACCTCCCCGGCCACTGCGTACTCAATGCGCTCGCGAAGCATCAACGCCACGGGCAGGTAGCCATGATCAGAGCCAATATCAGCCAGACGAGCGCCTTCAGGCACATGGGTGGCCACGCGCTCCAGGCGCATGGACAAGGTGTGTTCGTTCACGGTAAGCCTCTCTGCAATGGCGGCGATTCTGACCGCGAATGCCGCGCTTTGCAAAAAACCGGCCTCTCGACCGGCGCAGGCCGCTCGCGTAGGCTTGAGGCTTTTCTACCCCGCAAGGCAGACCTCATGGCACATGCAGATATCGTCTACACCCCGGACAGCGACCCAGAATCCATTTCCTCCGATGTCGCCGAATACAACGGGATGCTGGTGACCACTCAAGTCCCGGTACACCCTGACGGTAGCCTGGCGTTGGGAGATATCGTCGAGCAGAGCGAATGCACGTTGCAGGCTTTGAAGGATGCCCTGGAGAAAGCCGGCAGCGGCATGGACCGGGTGCTGCACCTGACCATCTACCTGACCGATATGGCCGACCGCGCCGCCTTCAACCGGGTCTATCAACGTTTCTTCACTAAACCCTGGCCGGTGCGCGCTGCCGTAGGCGTGGCGGCGCTCGCGTTCGAGGGCATGCGCGTGGAAGTAACGGCAATGGCGGCCAAGAAGTGACGCTTAGCCGCCTGCTGGCAGGTGTCTCAATGCCGCACGTTGGCGGCGGCTCGCAGTGGTCGTGCTCAACCCTCGCCCTAGGGTAGCCATGCCACGCCGCCGCCGGCCCTTGTCTGGGCCGATAGAATCAGTGCAGGACCATGAGCTAAAGCTGCTGTCTGATTTTTTTGAGTTCAAGCAAAACGGAACGGTCGAGCTGTGCCATTGAAGCGACTCGAAAAGATTTCAGCTGTTTGGCAAAAGATTCTGGTCCGATTCCAGAGGCCGCAAGGGTAGCTTCTGTTGCAATGTAGCGGGTGATGATGGCAGCATCAGGCTTCAGAATTCGGGTGAAGTGCCTGTCCAGGTACTCTCCGGAAGCAAAAAATTCCCAAACCTTCTGATTGGATTCAAGACGATTGAGCCAGTCGGTACCAAGCGCTTGCGCTGCGGGCTCTCTAAAGCGTTTATCGCGCAATGTAGCCATGAAATTACTGCGCAAATCATTGCTTTTCTCTGGGCGCAGTAAAATACCGAGCGTGTGCTTGAGTTGTGCTCTGGCCTGCGCCAATCCAAAATCGATCTCCGGCTTTAACGGCGTCATGGGAGCAGATCTGGGCCGCTTCCAAAACTTCAATCTTTCCAATAGGTGTCCAGTTGGGTCGACGTGATTGACTGGATCGCCTGCGCAATACGCATAGGCGTTGAGGCCGCCCTGGTCGAACGGACTCAACGAATCGGGTGTTTCAAATCTCATCATGACACTGTTGAGGTATCTATAGCCCTGGCCAAACCCATAACAGCCCCGCAGCCCCTCCTGTACCGCCCCAACGTAACCCGTTTGGGAAAGGCGTGCGATGGCGCTATAGCCATACGGGGTATAGGCCGTAGGCGTGACAAGGGTTAAGCGACAACGCCCTGAAGCGGATGCCGGCCTGAGCATGTTATACACCTCCCTGCATCAATGGACTTGTCAGCCCTACTCTGTCCAGAGAGCCTACTGTAGGCAACTGCCATAAATACCAGGTCGTTGAAACACAGGCGCAGCCTGACAAGAGGCATTCATCCGACCAGCGCAGCCCGATGGTGTCGCCCGGCCGAATCGTCGGTACAATGCCCGGCTATACCGTGACAGCCGAAACCATAACGACATGTCCCTTCCCAAGCATCACCTGGAACTGCTCAGCCCTGCCCGCGACGTGGCCATCGCCCGCGAGGCCATCCTGCATGGCGCCGATGCCATCTATATCGGCGGCCCTAGCTTTGGCGCCCGTCATAACGCCTGCAACGAGGTGGGCGATATCGCCGAGTTGGTCGAATTCGCCCATCGCTACCATGCGCGCGTGTTCACCACCATCAATACCATCTTGCATGACAACGAGCTGGAGCCGGCGCGCGCGCTGATTCACCAGCTGTACGACGCCGGCGTCGATGCGCTGATCGTGCAGGACCTGGGGGTCATGGAGCTCGACATTCCACCCATCGAGCTGCATGCCAGTACCCAGACCGACATTCGTACCCTGGAGCGGGCCAAGTTTCTCGACCAGGCCGGCTTTTCTCAGCTGGTACTTGCACGCGAGCTGAACTTGCAGCAAGTCCGTGCGATCGCCGCCGAAACCGACGCCGCCATCGAGTTCTTCATCCATGGTGCACTGTGCGTGGCATTCTCCGGGCAATGCAACATCTCCCACGCCCAGACCGGTCGCAGCGCCAACCGGGGCGACTGCTCCCAGGCGTGCCGACTGCCCTACACGCTCAAGGACGACCAAGGTCGGGTGGTCGCGTTCGAAAAGCACCTGCTGTCGATGAAGGACAACAACCAGACCGCCAACCTGCGCGACCTGGTCGATGCCGGCGTACGCTCATTCAAGATCGAGGGGCGCTACAAGGACATGGGCTATGTGAAGAACATCACGGCCCATTACCGCAAGGAGCTCGACGCCATCCTGGAAGACCGACCTGCCCTGGCTCGCGCTTCCAGCGGCCGTACCGCGCACTTCTTCGTACCGGATCCGGACAAGACCTTCCACCGCGGCAGCACCGACTACTTCGTGACTGACCGCAAGGTCGATATCGGCGCCTTCGACTCCCCTACGTTCACCGGCCTGCCGGTGGGTGTGGTGGAAAAAGTGGGCAAGCGCGACCTGCAGGTCGTCACCGACGTACCCTTGACCAACGGCGATGGCCTCAATGTGCTGATCAAGCGTGAAGTGGTGGGGTTCAGGGCCAACATCGCCGAGGCACGCGGCGAGTTCGAAGAAGATGGCCAAAAACGCTGGCGCTACCGGGTGGAACCGAACGAGATGCCTGCCGGGCTGCACAAGCTAAGGCCAAACCATCCGCTTTCGCGCAATCTGGACCACAACTGGCAGCAGGCCCTGCAACGGACCTCGGCCGAGCGCCGCATCGGCGTACGTTGGCAGGCGGTATTACGCGAGGAGCGCTTGACCCTGAACGTGACCAGCGAGGAAGGCGTGCATGTGCAAGTCGCCCTGGATGGCCCATTCGGCCCGGCGAACAAGCCAGAGCAAGCACTGGACCAGCTGCATGATCTGCTTGGCCAACTCGGCACCACGCTCTACCACGCCGACAGCATCGAGTTGGATGCCCCCCAGGCGTTCTTCATTCCCAACTCGCAGCTCAAGGCCCTGCGCCGGCAGGCCATCGAGACGCTGACCGAGCAACGCATCCAGGCGCACCCCCATGGCCGGCGCAAGCCGGAAACCTCGCCGCCGCCGGTGTATCCCGAGTCGCACCTGTCGTTCCTGGCCAACGTCTACAACCAGAAAGCCCGGGATTTCTATCACCGCCATGGGGTGCAGTTGATCGACGCGGCGTATGAAGCCCATGAGGAGCATGGTGAGGTGCCGGTGATGATCACCAAGCACTGCCTACGCTTCTCCTTCAACCTGTGCCCCAAACAGGCCAAAGGGGTGACCGGAGTGCGCACCAAGGTGGCGCCGATGCAGCTGGTTCAAGGGGATGAAGTACTGACCCTGAAGTTCGACTGTAAACCCTGCGAGATGCATGTGATCGGCAAGATGAAGAACCACATCATCGACTTGCCGACCCCTGGCAGCGCCGTGGCCCAGGTCGTCGGCCACATCAGCCCGGAAGATCTGCTCAAGACCATCGTCCGCGCGCCTCACTGAGGCGCGTCGTACGCCGCCTGCGCCTTCAGCGAATCTGGTGCTTGTGCAACAAACGGTAGAAGGTCGGCCGTGAGATGCCCAGCACCTTGGCTGCAACGCTGAGGTTGTCGCTGTGACGGTCCAGCACATCGCACAACGCCTGGCGCTCGGCCTTGTGCTTGTACTCTTCCAGGGTGCCCAGCGGCGGCTGTTGCGCAAATGGCTGCAAACCCAGGTCCTTGGCCTCGATCTGACGCCCTTCGGCAAGCACCAGCCCGCGGCGCACCCGGTTGGCCAATTCACGCACGTTACCGGGCCAATCGTGCTGCCCCATTGCCGTTAGCGCATGCTCACTGAAGGAGCGAGGCCGCCTGCCGGTTTCCAGGCTGTAGAAATGGGCAAAATGGTTGGCCAGCATCGGCAAATCGCCATGGCGGTCGCGTAACGGAGCGGTCACCACCTGCAGCACGTTCAGGCGGTAGTACAGGTCTTCCCGGAAGCGGCCCTGCTCGATGGCCCTCTCCAAATCCACGTGGGTGGCGGCTAACACCCGCACATCCACCGGTACTGGCTGACTGCCCCCCACCCGCTCAATGTGCTTTTCCTGGAGAAAGCGCAGCAGGTTGGCCTGCAACTCCAGCGGCAGGTCGCCTATTTCATCGAGAAACAGCGTGCCGCCGTTAGCCGCTTCGATGCGCCCGATCTTGCGTTGATGGGCACCTGTAAATGCGCCCTTTTCGTGCCCGAACAGTTCGGACTGAATCAAGTGCTCGGGGATGGCCCCGCAGTTGATCGCCACGAACGGCTGGCCACTACGCTGCGATTGGCGGTGTAGCGTACGCGCCACCAGCTCCTTCCCCGTGCCGCTTTCGCCGCGGATCAGCACAGGCGACTCGGTCGGTGCCAGCTTACCCAGCAGTTTGCGCAACTCTCGAATCGGCCGGCTCTCGCCCAGCAACTCGTCTTGGGTGTCGAGCGCCTTGACCGTGCCCTTGCCACGCAGCCGCGCCATGCCAAAGGCCCGGCCCAGGGTGACCTGTACCCGCGACTCATCGAAGGGCAAGGTATGGAAATCAAAAAACCATTCACAGACGAAATCCCCGAAGGCCGGGGAGCGCAGTTGTTCGGCGCTCAGTACCGCGATCCACTCGGTGTTGCTGCGCTTGATCATGTCCTTGACCACGTCCGGGTGTTTGAGATGCGCCTCATCCAGGCGCAATACGCCTACATCGCAGCGATGTTCCAATGCCTGCGCCAAGGTGCAGCTGTCGACATCCCACCCAGCCTCTAGCAAGCCAGGCGTCAGGCGCTGGCAATCGTCACAAGGATCGACGATGAGCAGGCGGCGTTGCACTGCGGTTTGTTGCATGACCGATCCTTGGCGCCAAGTATTGGTTTCTTGAAGTAAAACAGTAAGTTGTGGCGCCCGAATAACAGTAGCAATGAAGTTGACGGTGCCTATGACCGTTTGTCTGCCAATACGGCTTTTCGTAACTTGGCGGGGGAATTTTCGATGGGTAACGTCCTCACATGGGGCGCGTTAGAACGAAAAATGAATAATCGTTGATTATTTTGCTGTACCCATGTGACTCGATGCCGGTTGTCGAGCATCAGTACACATAACCCCGCGCTGCATTTCGCGATACATGAGGCGACCTTGAAGCAACGCGGACGTCACTTGAATGTTTGGGACCACAGAGAGACCGAACCATGAATGCCCCGCTCCGTGTCAACGAAGCACTGCTGATCGCCGACCACGCCTTCGAACCCTTCCACTGCGTGGCCTGGGACGCCCCCAACGGCACTGGCGACCTGAGCCTGGCGGTCATCGACCGTACCAGCGCCCGCATCGGCAGCAAGCAGGTAACCTCGCAAACTTATTCTGACAAAGCCCAGTGGCTTAACCTGATCGAAGAAGTACGCGCTGAACTTTGTGAAAAAGGCTACCACCTGCAGCCTTGGTCGATGCCCAAGTAAATGAACAGCTTCGACATGTGCGTGCTCTGCCACGCACATGCACTTCCAGCCGTCCCTGTTTACCCTTCTTGCGTGCGACTTGTTGCCGCACCACACCGCTGTTACTTCACCGCTTCGAAACTTAGCAGGTGTTGATAGTCCGCTGCCAATTGCTGTGCCAGAAGGCGAGCACGGCCCAGGCGGACCGGTGTCAGTTCCATGTCCACCAGCAATGTGCAGCACGGCAAGGGCTCGACGGTACCCCATTGCTGCAGGCGGCCGTCGGTGAACACCAGGCAGCGTACTTCCTCGTTAGGATGGGCCTTGCGCCGAGCGCCCAGCCACTGCCTTGCTTGCTCCAGCGCCGGCAGCAACGGCGTGCCGCCTCCCGCGCCCAGCGCCTGCAGCCAGGGTTGCAGCGCCGCCGAAGCTTTGAGTCCATGGCGCTGCCATTGTGGGGCACTGCCACTTGCCGTCAATAAAGCCAGCCGTGCCCGCTGGCGGTAGGCATGGTCGAATAACGTGGCCAATAGTCCTTTGGTGTGCGCGAGCGCCTGATGACGACGTGTCGAAGCGGAGGCATCGACGATGATCAGCCATAGCTGGGCCGGTGTGCCCCTGCGGTTGTGCCAGCACAAATCGTCGCGGTGCCTGGGCCGGCCCTTCAATAGGCTTTGTAACCAAGCGACCCGGCCAGCACTGGCCGCCTGGGCTCGACCGCGGCTTGCACCTGCGCGCGCGCCCTTGCCTGCTCGCGCACCCGTCGTCTTGGCCGGCTGACGGATGCTCAGGGCTTTTTTGCCCAGTTCGGCACCTCACGCCTTGGCCCGCTTGCCACAGGCTGCGGGGCCAAAGCCCCCCAGTCCCCCTGCCCGCCCTTCTCGGCCGAGCTGTTGCCGGTCTGTGACTGCGGCTGCTCGGGCGCTGCGGGCGCAGTAGCCTGGGCGGGCGATTGCCTGCGATGGCGCAAGGCAAAATCTTCCACCGCATCGATATCTGCCGCCTCGATGGCCGCCGCCCCGCGCCATGCGCAGTGGGCGCGGGCCGCGCGCAGCCACACCAGATCGGCCCGCAGCCCATCGACTCCAGCGGCGAAGCAGCGTTCGGTGATGCTGGCCAAGGTCCGGTCATCCAGTGCAATGTCGTCCAGCGCCTGGCGCGCTGCCTGACAGCGCTTGCGCAAGGCCTCCTGGGCCGGTGCCCACTGGGCACAAAACGCCAGGGGGTCATGGTCGAAGGCCAGCCGGCGCCGGATGATCTGTTGCCGTGCATCAGGCGCGGGTAGACCGTCGAGCGCCACATTCAGACCGAAGCGATCGAGTAGCTGAGGGCGCAACTCGCCTTCCTCGGGGTTCATGGTCCCGATCAAGACGAAGCGGGCATCGTGACGATGGGAAATGCCGTCGCGTTCGATGCGGTTGGTACCACTGGCGGCGACATCGAGCAACAGGTCGACCAAGGTGTCCGGCAGCAGGTTGACTTCATCGACATAGAGCACGCCACCATTGGCCTGGGCCAGCACGCCGGGGGAGAACTGCGCCTTGCCCTGCCCGAGTGCGGCATCCAAATCGAGTGTGCCCACCACGCGCTCTTCACTGGCGCCCAGCGGCAAGGTCACGAAAGGCCCATCGCCCAGCAGGTCAGCCAGGCCGCGGGCCAGGGTGCTCTTGGCCATGCCACGCGGGCCTTCGATGAGCACCCCGCCGATCCTGGGATCGATGGCCGTCAGGCACAGGGCCAACTTCAAATCGTCGGCGCCCACTACGGCGGCCAGGGGAAATTGTGCAGCGTCGTTCATTTCAAGCCTGTTCCTCGCCATCGAGCAGCTGTTCTTCCAGGGCATCGCGGTACTCGCCGGGGGACTGCCAGAGGCCGCGTTGCTGCGCCTCGATCAGCCGCTCGGTGAGGTCGCGCAGCGCCTGCGGGTTGTGCTCGCGCATGAAGTCGCGGGTCGCCGGGTCCAGCACGTAGGCATCGGCCAGCGACTGGTAATGGTGATCGTCGATCAGGTGCGTCGTGGCGTCGAAGGCGAACAGGTTGTCGACCGTCGCCGCCATCTCGAACGCCCCTTTGTAGCCGTGGCGTTTGACGCCATCGATCCACTTGGGGTTCAGCGCGCGCGCGCGGATCACGCGGTTGAGTTCTTCCTTCAATGTACGGATGCGCGGTCGGTCCACCTGGCTGTGGTCGCCGTGGTAACTGGCCACGGACGCGCCGGCCAGCGTTTCGGTGGCCGCCAGCATGCCGCCCTGGAACTGGTAGTAATCGTTGGAATCCAGCACGTCGTGTTCGTGGTTGTCCTGATTTTGCAGCACTGCCTGCACCTTGCTCAGGCGCTCGACGAACTGCGCCCTGGCCGGCGTCCCCTCGTCCTGGGCGCCATAGGCATAGCTGCCATGGTTCAGGTAGACCTCGGCCAGGTCTTCACGGGTCTGCCACAGCCGCCCATCAATCGCATTCTGGATGCCAGCCCCATAGGCACCGGGCTTGGCGCCGAAGACGCGCCAACCGGCCTGTCGAGCCGCCTGCTCAGCGTCTAGGCCCTGCTGCTGCAAGGCCAGACGCTCACCGCGCACGCGCGCAGCCAACGGATTAAGATCATCGGGCTCATCAAGTCCGGCCACGGCCTGGACGGCAGCATCGAACAGGCGGATCAGGCTGCCAAAGGCGTCCCGGAAGAAACCCGACACCCGCAGCGTCACGTCCACCCGCGGACGATCCAGCAGGCTGAGTGGCAGTATCTCGAAATCGTCGACCCGCTGGCTGCCGGTGGCCCACACTGGGCGCACGCCCATCAGCGCCATGGCCTGGGCAATGTCGTCCCCACCGGTACGCATGGTCGCGGTTCCCCACACCGACAGCCCGAGCTGACGCAAGTGGTCACCATGATCTTGCAAATGACGTTCGAGTATCAGGTTGGCCGACGTAAAGCCTAGCCGCCACGCTGTCGTGGTCGGCAAGTTACGCACGTCGACGGTGTAGAAATTGCGGCCTGTGGGCAGCACGTCAAGCCGCCCGCGGCTGGGTGCGCCGCTAGGACCGGCCGGCACGAAGCGCCCAGCGAGCGCTGCAAGCAACCCATTCATCTCGGCGGCGCCGCAGGCGTCCAGGCTCGGCGCCACTGTAGCGAGCAGATGATCGACAACGGCCTGGACGGGCGCTCCAAGTTCCACCTCCAACGCTGGCAGCGAGCCGTCGAGCGCACCTTCGATAACCTGCAATGCCAGCAGTTCGAGGCGCTCGCGCGTATCGCCGGCCGTGCGCCAGGCCTGGTCGCTGATGTTCATCAGTAGCAGAGGCCGTGGGCCTTCCCAGGGTTGCCCAAGGTCGCAGTCGAGCGGATCGAAGCCTGGGACCAGTGCCTTGGCCAGGGCGCGCAACACACTCGCATTGCCGCCACGGCCATCGCCACGCTCGACACGCAGCAGTGCCAGCAGCGTATCCAGGCGCAATCGGCCCTCGGGCGACTGGCCGAATACATGCAAACCATCGCGGATCTGCGATTCCTTGAGGTCGCACAGGTAGGTGTCCAGGCGTGGCAACCAGACGGTTGCATCGTCAAGCTGCCCTTCGAGCTGCAATTCCCGGTCGATGTGATGGGTCCTGACCAGTTCGAGGATGTCGCGTTGCAGCTCCCGGGCGCGACGCGGGTCGAGCAGTTGTGCTTCGTAGAATTCATCGGCCAATTGCTCCAGGTGGCGCAGCGGGCCATAGGTCTCGGCGCGGGTCAGCGGCGGCATCAGGTGATCGATGATCACCGCTTGCGTGCGCCGCTTGGCCTGCGCGCCCTCACCCGGATCGTTGACGATGAACGGATAGATGTTAGGCAGCGGGCCGAGCAGCGCATCCGGCCAGCATGTATCAGACAGCCCTACCCCCTTGCCCGGCAGCCATTCCAGGTTGCCGTGCTTGCCGACATGGATGACGGCATCGGCGGCATACCCATGCCGTAGCCAGAAATAGAACGCCAGGTACCCATGGGGTGGCACCAGGTCCGGGTCGTGATAAACGGCGCTGGGGTCTAGCTGATAACCACGTGCTGGCTGGATGCCGACGAAGGTCATCCCCATGCGCACCCCTGCCACCATCAGGCGGCCCTCGCGGAACATTGGATCCTGCTCGGGTGGCCCCCAGCGTTCCAGTACCGCTTGGCGGTTGGCGGCCGGCAGGCGATCGAATGCTGCCTGGTAATCGACCAGGCTCATGCTCTGGGCGCACGGCCGTTGATCGATGTGGTCCAGGTCGTTGGTCACACCGCCCAGCAAGTGATGGATCAGCTGGGTGCCACTCTCGGGCAGCTCGCTGACCGGGTACCCTTCAGTGCGCAGCGCACGCAAGATATTGAGCGCCGCAGCCGGCGTGTCCAGGCCAACGCCATTGCCAATGCGCCCATCGCGCGTGGGATAGTTGGCCAGAATCAACGCCACGCGTTTGTGCGCATTGGGCTGGCGCGCCAGGGTCACCCAGCGCCGTGCCAGCTCGGCCACAAAATCCATGCGCTCGGGGTGCGCGCGGTAGCACACCACATCCGATTGGCTGCGCTCGCTGTGCCAGGCCATGTCCTTGAAGCTGACCGGCCGTGTGATGATGCGCCCGTCCAGTTCGGGCAGCACAATGTGCATGGCCAGGTCACGTGCGCCCAAGCCCTGCTCGCTGGCCTCCCAACCCGGCTGGTTGTCCTGCGCACAAATGGCCTGCAACACGGGTATGTCTCGTCTTAGCGGGCGCAGGTTAGGACGCTCAGGGCTGGACAGGGCAAAACCGGTGGTATTGAGCACCACCTCGGCGCCGACAATGTCGAGCCATGCCTCAACCTGTTCCAGGCAGGCGCTTTCCTTCAGGCTGGCCACCGCAATGGGCAACGGATTCAAACCTGCTGCCTGCAGGCGCTGGCAGAACACATCGATGAAGGCCGTGTTCGCCGCCTGCAGGTGCGAACGATAAAACAGTATTGGCGCCACCGGATAATCGGTATCCCAGTGTGGGAACCAGTCCTCCAGCGCCCCACTGCCCACCTGAGGGTGGTAGACCGAGGTGCGGGGCAACGCCCGCGGCTCGGACCAGCAATAGTCACGGTCCAGCCACTGACTGGCAAGGTAATAGAACAGGTTGAGTGCGTTGGCCTTGCCACCTTGGCGCAGGTAGTGCCACAACTGCTCGGCTTGCTCCCCCTGCACGGACCCGAGCCCGGTCAGTTCCGGGTCGGGACGGTCGTCGCCGGGCACCAGGATCACGTGCACGCCGCGCGCGGCGAGCGTGACCAACTGTTCCACGCCGTAGCGCCAGTACCCCACGCCGCCGTGCAGCGACACCAGGATGACCTTGGCATGCTGCAAGACCTGATCGACATAAAGGTCGACCGAGGCGTGGTTCTGCACCTGCATGGGGTTGGCCAGGCGCAGGCTTGGGAAGTCGCCGGGCAGTTGCTCGGCGCTGTCGGCGAGCAGGGCCAGGTGCGAATCACCGCTGCAGAGAATAACCAGTTCGGCAGGGGTCTGGCCGAGGTCGGCGATGCTATCGTCCGGCACGAAGCCGCCGGGCTGGGTCCGCAGCAGGTGCATGGGTCAGGCGCCCAAGGCCTGGCGCAGACGCGCTTCGAGCTGGGCAGGGTCAAGGTCCTGACCGATCAGCACCAGGCGTGTGATGCGCGGTTCTTCGGCACGCCAGGCGCGGTCGAAGTGCTTGTCAAAGCGCGTGCCTACCCCCTGGATGAGCAAGCGCATCGGCTTGCCGGCAATGGCGGCGAAACCTTTGACGCGCAGGATGCCGTACTCGACCACCAGTTGGTTGAGCGCCTCGATCAGCACTCGCTCATCGGATTCGGGCAGGTCGATGGAGATGGAATCGAAGGCATCATGGTCATGATCGTCATGGTCATCGCCGTCGTGATGGGCATCGTGGTGGGTCGGGCGGGCGTCGATGTGCTGCTCGGACTCGGCGCCTAGGCCCAGCAACACCTCCAGCGGCAATTTGCCACTGCTGGCTTCGATAACTTTGACGGCCGCTGGCAGCTCTTCAGCGACCTCGGCACGTACCTTGGCCAGGCCGTCGGCGTCAATCAGATCGGCTTTGTTCAACACGACCAGGTCGGCGCTGGCCAGTTGGTCAGCGAACAGCTCGTGCAGAGGGGACTCGTGGTCCAGGTTAGGGTCCAGCTTGCGCTGGGCGTCGACTTGGTCCGGATAGGCGGCGAAAGTGCCTGCGGCAACGGCAGGGCTGTCGACCACGGTGATCACCGCATCGACGGTGCAGGCGGTGCGGATCTCAGGCCACTGGAAGGCTTGGACCAGTGGCTTAGGCAGAGCCAGGCCGCTGGTTTCGATCAGGATATGGTCCAGGTCGCCGCGGCGCGCCACCAGTTCGCGCATCACCGGGAAGAACTCTTCCTGAACGGTGCAGCACAGGCAACCGTTGGCCAGTTCGTACACGCGGCCATTGGCCTCTTCTTCGGTGCAACCGATGCTGCACTGCTTGAGGATGTCGCCATCAATGCCCAGCTCGCCGAATTCGTTGACGATCACGGCGATGCGTCGCCCTTGGGCATTGTCGAGCATGTGGCGCAACAGGGTGGTCTTGCCCGAGCCCAGGAAGCCGGTGACGATGGTAACGGGGAGCTTGGCCAGTGTTTTCATGTTGCAGTGCCCTTGGCAGAATGGCGTGGGCATCCAGGACGAGTGCCGTCGACCAGACTGGCCGGGCATGTTCGCCACCGGATCACCCCGCCCGGTTTAAAGTCGAAAACGTTGCGAGGCAGGTCTCCTGGCTTGCACCTGCGCCAGGCACGGTCATCAGGACCGGGCTTGGGAGAAGACGCCTTCCCGCGCTTGGCGCAGTGGCAGTGTCGACTCATCGATGGTGCCTACAGTTGCGGGGGCAGCCGCGGCTTGAACCGCGTTCCCGTCTTAGCTCCGGCCTGGCCGAAGAACCTCGAACGGCCAAGGCTACGCAGTGGCCGTCGGGTGGTCAACCGTTGTCGAGGCTGTGGGGACGCCGCGGCGAGCATCTTCTGGTTCGCACAGAGTGCGTATCACGACTAGGTGCAGCTCGATGCGCTAAGACTCGACAGCTACTTGCACCTTGCGGGGCCGGGTACCAAGTCGTGATAGGACATTTCCGATCCGGCGAAGATGTATTAAGGTGGCGTGTGCGCATATAACAGCAGCCCCAACGTGGGCACTTGCAAGACAACGAGGGTGTCATGAGCAACGAAAGCATTAACTGGGACAAGCTCGGCTTCGACTACATCAAGACCGATAAACGCTATCTGTCTGTCTGGCGCGATGGCGCGTGGGATGAAGGCACCCTGACCGAAGACAACGTGCTGCATATCAGCGAAGGCTCCACGGCCCTGCATTACGGCCAGCAGTGCTTCGAAGGCATGAAGGCCTACCGTTGCAAGGATGGCTCGATCAACCTGTTCCGCCCCGACCAGAATGCTGCTCGCATGCAGCGCAGTTGCGCGCGCCTGCTGATGCCCCACGTGCCTACAGACGTGTTCATCGAAGCCTGCAAGCAGGTCGTCAAGGCCAATGAGCGCTTCGTGCCACCCCACGGCAAAGGCGCCCTGTACCTGCGCCCATTCGTCATCGGCACGGGTGACAACATTGGCGTGCGCACCGCGCCGGAGTTCATCTTTTCCATCTTCGCCATCCCGGTAGGCTCGTACTTCAAAGGCGGCATGAAGCCACACAACTTCCAGATCTCCAGCTTCGACCGGGCAGCCCCGCAAGGTACTGGCGCTGCCAAGGTCGGTGGCAACTATGCGGCCAGCCTGCAGCCAGGCTATGAGGCGAAAAAGGCCAACTTCGCCGATGCCATCTACCTCGACCCGTTGACCCATACCAAGATCGAGGAAGTGGGCTCGGCCAACTTCTTCGGCATCACGGCCAATAACGAATTCGTGACGCCCAAGTCGGCTTCGGTACTGCCCGGCATCACCCGCTTGTCCCTGATGGAGCTGGCGCAGTCTCGCCTGGGCCTGACTGTCATCGAAGGGGATGTGGAAATCAGCCAGCTGGATCGCTTCATCGAGGCAGGTGCCTGCGGTACCGCGGCGGTGATCACCCCCATCGGCGGCATCGAGTATAACGGCAAGCTGCATGTGTTCCATGACCTTGAGAAGGTCGGCCCCGTTACCCAGAAGCTCTACAACGAGCTGACCGGCATTCAGAGCGGCGACATTGAAGCGCCGGCAGGCTGGATCGTGAAAGTGGCCTGATCACCGAAGCTGCGCAATGTCCAGGGCGCGCTCCTCAGGGGGCGCGCTTTTTTTGCACGTCGCGACAGGCAATTGCGTACTTGAGCAGGCCATGAGGTTTCCTCCTGGGGCCAGGCCCGGTATCCTTCAAGGCTCTACTGCAAGCCCTTCAGGAAGCCGACCATGACCAGGCCCCTTCTAGTGCTGAGCGCGGCCCTGCTGTTCAGCCCCACGCTCCTGGCCCAGCAGATCAAACGTGAAGTGGGCGACTTCGACTTTACCCTCAGTACGACCCCTACCCGCAGCATGGCCCAGGGGCTTATTTCCCCAGCCGCTACCGGCGCCTTTCATGGCGGCCTGGACTTCAGTCACACCAGCGGGTGGTACGTAGGGCAGTACACACCCAGCATGGGCGTGGCGCCAGGGTCCACCCTGCGGGTCGATAACTACGTGGGCTACAAGCATCACTTCGACAGTACCTTGGGTTACGAGATCGGCGTCATTCACTACAGCCAACCCAACATCGCAGGCGCAGAGAGCCATGCGCTGTATGGGGGTATTTCGATCATGGGCAGCCGCTTCGGCGGGGCATTGCGTGACAACCCAAGCAACCGGATCGGCACCTTGTATGCCGATTTCGGGCAGGTTCCCCTGCTCAATGCCGACCTGACGGTCAAGCTTGCACATCATCGGCTCGGCACCCCGTTCACGATTGGCGACGGCAGCCAGGTCAACGGTTTCTCCGACTGGTCCATGCAGCTGTCGCGGCCCTGGTTGGGCCTGGACCTGAACCTGATCTACAGCGACTCGAACCTGACCGGTGGCGGCTGCGATGCTTATTCGGGGATCAACACCTATTGCGAGAGCGTGGTGACGCTCAAGGCCCAGCGCAGTTTCTTCTAGGCAAGCCTGCTCATGCTCAGGCTTTGCCGGCCACTGGGCAACCTCAAGCCTGTGTCGTTGTCTGTAGACGAGGAGCCGTTACTGCGATAGCCACCCCGCCCAGTACTATCGCGCAGGCACCTATGGCACGTAGCGACAGCGCCTCTCCGATCACCAACACCCCACCCAGCGAGGCGATCACCGGGACGCTCAGTTGCAACGTGGCGGCCTGTTGAGCGCTGATGCGCCGCACCACGCTGTACCAGACGGCATAACCTGCCGCCGATGCCAGCATCCCAGAGCACACCGCGAAGAACACGCCGGCCGTCGAGAACCGTAGCTCGGCACCCAGAGCGATCAGCGGCGTGCACAACGCCAGGAAGGGCACGCTGCGAACGAAGTTGCCTGCCGTGTCCGCCAGCGGCCGAGGTGACCCCTGGCCCAGCAAGGTATAGAGCCCCCATGCCATGCCCGCGGCTACCATCAGCAAGGCGCTCGTCAGTGTAGGTGCGTGGCTGCCAGGCAGCAGCAAAACGACCAGGCCTGAAAAAGCCATCAGCATGCCTGACAACGCGCGCAGGCTGATCCGTTCTCCACGCACCGCCGCCACGCTGAACATGGTCAGCTGAACGGCACCAAACAAGAGCAATGCCCCTACGCCCGCGCTCAAATCAAGGTAGGCAATGGAGAACAGAAAGGCGTAGCAAAACAACGCCAGACCGCCTCTCCAACTGCCGGCAGCCCCTGAACAGGGGTTGCGCAGCCGCACCAGCCACCACAGGCACAAGGCGCCGCTGCCCAGGCGCAGTGCGGTGAAGGTGATGGCGTCGACGGCGCCATCCTTGAGCGCCAGCCGGCAAAGTACCGAATTGGCGGCGAAGGCCATCAAGCTGAACATGGCCGGCCTGAACCAGGCGCTCAGTAACGGCCGGTCGATCGGGGAAGAGGTCGTGCTCATGGTGTGGTCACCTCTGAGAACTGCTGTGCTTATCGCGCAGGAAGGCGCAAACCTGATTAGAGGTTTACTACACAGCGAGTCGTTGGCGCTACCTACCTTGGGAGGAGGCGGGCAGCGCCGCTACGGCATCCACCTCGATTAGCATCCCGTCCAGGGCCAGTCGCGGAACCGGTATGAGCGTGCAGGTAGGTTTGGTAGCCTGGCCCCAGGCGCGGTCTACGGCGTCCACCCATTGCTTGAGGCGTGCCTGGCTATGATCGACGATAAGCAGTGTGAGCTTGCACACGTGCTCAAGACCCGCGCCTTTGCTGGACAAGGCCAGCGCCAGATTGGCAATGGCCTGTCGAGCCTGGACGGCGAAATCAGGGGACAGCGTTCCACTGGCCTGCTCCCCACCTTGACCCGCGATGAACAGCAGCCTGCTCCCGGAAATCACGTCAGCCACATGGGAATAACCGTTGCCACTGGGGTCATACAGCGATTGAGGGTTACTCAGGTCAAAGGCGGAGGTCTGCATGGCATTGGCTCTCGGTCTGTGGAATGAACGCCGAGTATCCAACCTCAAGCAGACCTGAGGTCAAGGGCCGAAAGCGGCCCTGAGCGTGACAGTAGAATTACAGCAGCGATGCCGCCAGACGCCCCCGCGCCTGGCCCGCGATTCACTTCTCTTCCAATACAGCCTTGCCCTTGACTGCGCGAGGCCCGCGCCAGGCCCAGATCGGCAGGCCAGGGAACGGTGCCCACACCACGAACACAATCCACAGCATCTTGCGCTCGGCGCGCCGATCGCTGCCCATGATGTGCCAGATCGCCCAGATCTCCAGCAAAATCAAGATGATTGCCACCACGAACCAAATCGTTCCGATTTCCATGAGCTTCCTCCCATTGGCACTTACCCTATTGATTCCCCGATAACGCCTAGGGTTCCGTTGGATTTGAACGGCGCCAGCACGCATGCAACCTCCCTGCCCCAGGCCGACGCCCAGCGCATGCCTGAACACGACCTGCACATTGGCGCCAGCCACCTTGCCGATTGTCTTTCCAAGTGGCACCGGCCACACTTTGGTGCGAAGCCAGGAAGCGGAGTCCAGCGTGTCCACACCCCGTCAGTTCAGCAAAAAGAGCAGCACCAGCAACATGCTGCGGTTAAAGACCAGCAGCGCCAGCGTTGAAGCGCCCTATCGGGTCGACTTCGTTTTGCTCGAACACTTTTCCATGGCCAGCTTCACCGTGGCCATGGACGTACTGGTCACGGCTAACCTTTTGCGCGCCGACAGCTTCCAATTCACGCCCTTGTCGCTTGCTGGTGACCGCGTACTGAGTGACCTGGGGCTCGAGTTGATCACCACCGAGCTTTCGGCGACCGCCCTCAAGCACTTGGACTTGCTAGTGGTCTGCGGCGGCTTACGCACGCCGCTCAAATACCCTGAACTCGACCGCTTGCTCCAGGACTGCGCTTCCCACGGGATGGCCCTGGGCGGCTTGTGGAATGGCGCATGGTTTCTCGGGCGCGCCGGAGCGCTGGATGACTACGGCTGCAGCGTTCACCCCGAACAACGTGCCAGCCTTGCCGAACGTAGCCCGCAGACGCGTATCACGCCTGCAAGCTTTACCCTCGACCGGGACCGGCTGAGTGCCGCCAGCCCAAACGGGGCGATGGAACTGATGCTGGGACTGGTACGACGGCTGTACGGTGATGGCCTGGCAGAGGGCGTCGAGGAGATTCTGTCCTTCTCGGGTGCGCGCTATCGCCAAGTGGGTCCCGGGGCCAAGAAGTCGATGAGTCTGCACCTGCGCACCATCGTCGAGCTGATGGAAAACAACCTCGAAGAAACCCTCAGCCTGGACCAGTTGGCGGCTTACAGCGGCCGGTCCCGACGCCAGATAGACCGCCTGTTCCAGGCGCAGTTGGGCACCTCCCCCCGGCGTTACTACATGGAACTTCGCATTACCAAGAGTCGCCGCCTGTTGCAGTACTCCGATCTCTCGGTGATGGAGGTGGCGGTAGCGTGCGGCTTCGTCTCGGTGTCGCACTTCAGCAAATGCTACGCCGCCTACTTCGGCTATCCCCCGTCGCGTGAGCAGCGACTGGGGGATTGATGGCTGCTGTCATCGACTCTTTTTTCAGACTTCAGTTTGACGCAGCGGCCGGCTGCGCTGGAGGGGTCAGGTGCAGCACGCGATCACGTCCGCCTTCTGCAAGCCAGTAACCACCGCTGCCATCGGCCACGATCGACTGCGGCGCCTTGAGAAACGAGAGCACGGTCTGGCGAGTCCCATCGGGCTTTATGCGCAGCAGCCGCGCCCGGTGAGTGTTGTCTTCACTGATCCAGAGACCACGCTGGTCGCAAAACAGGAATGTAGGGTTGTTGAGGCCATCGATCACCACAGGGTCCTTGCCATCCTTGGACAGCGCCCGGACCTGCCCTTCGGCTTTCTCGGTATACAGTAGCCGACCACCCCCGCATCGGGTCAAACCTTCGGCTTCGGTCAGGCCCGCACGCAACACGTCCACCTGGCCGCTGCGCCAGTCATAGCGCAGCAAGCGGCCATCACCCTTGCGGTCTTCGATGGCGAAAAGGTGGTTGCCCTCGTTCCAAAGGCCCTGTACCGCAATGCCCTCGAAAAGTGGTGTGACGTGGCCATCGACCGCCAGACTCACCGGCGCCAGGCCACCTTCCTGGCTGAAGACCCAGCCCCCTCTTGCCGCCACCATGCCGTCCGGCTTAGACAGCTTGTCCACGAGCACTTCGCGCTCACCGTCCGCAGCAATCTTGAGAATGCTGCCGCGACCATCGTCCAGCTCTTGGCTGACCAACAGGCTGCCGTCGGCCTGGGGAAGCAGTGACGCAGCCTTGTCCACATTGCGGTGCACGACCTCGACCTGCCAGCCCGAGGCGGCTTGCACGGGGTAGAAGCTTTGCCAGGCGAAAAACCCGAGAGTTGCGACTACAAGGCCAGTGGTAGCGGTTAGCACGATGCGGGTGCTGCGTGTGCGCAGGAAGGTAGACATGGAGAACTCCTTGATTCTGCTAGGAATGCTACCAACGGGATGTGAAAAAAACGTCGACAGCGCACAACTGATTAAAACAAAAGGATATAAAAATAACTAAAAAGTCTAATAATTGGTAATAAAAAAATTGAAGAAGCGCGCTCATGTGCATATTTTCTGGTGCTCCTGTTGAACTGAACATCAAGGATCGCGCCATGCCCCACCCCCTCTTTTCATCACTACGTCGGCGAGTACTGGGAGGGCTAATGGCCTCGCTTACCGGCGCCCTGCTGTTAGCCGGACCGGTCCAGGCGGGGGAAAACAGCACCCTGCGCATCGGATACCAAAAATTCAACAGCCTCAACATCCTCAAAGGCAGCGGTGCGTTGGAAAAGGCCCTTGCCCCTCAAGGGGTGAGCGTCAGCTGGCATGAATTTGCTGCGGGCCCTCAGTTGCTCGAGGCGTTGAGTACGGGTGCCATCGACGTGGGGCACGCTGCCGATGCGCCTTCGGTGTTTGCCCAGGCGGCCGGCAAATCCGTGGTCTACCTGGCTGCTGAACAGCCCTATCCACGTGGGATCGGGCTGGTGGTGCGCCAGCAGGACACTGTCACGCACGTGCAGGATCTGAAGGGCAAGCGCGTGGCCACTGGCCGGGGGTGGAATGCCCAGTATTTGCTGGCCGTGGCTTTGCAACAGGCAGGGCTGAGTTACCAGGACATCACCCCGGCGTACGTCAACAACGCAGCCGACGCGATAGCCGCGCTGCAGTCAGGCAGCGTTCAGGCCGCTACGCTATGGGACCCGTTCCTGGCTGCAGCAGAGCGTCAGCCAGGGCTGAAAAACCTGCGTGACGGGACCGGCTTGACCAATAATCGCACTTTCTATTTGTCCACCGCCCACTTCGCGGACAGCAACAAGGCGTTGCTCAGAACATTCTTCAGCGAACTGGCCAAAGCCAGCCAGTGGGCCAATGACAAACCTGCCGACGTCGCCGCATTGCTGGCACCGCAGCTTGGCATCAACGCCGATGTACTGGAGGTGGCGAGTCAACGACGCAACTACAACGCCGTGCCGGTGACGCCAGAGATCGTTGCCGAACAACAGAAGTTGGCAGACACCTTCCAAGGGCTTGGCCTGATCCCCCGCAAACTGAACGTAGCCGAAGCGGTTTATCCCGCTTCCGTGCTGCCCTGAGGCGAGGTCAGCCTATGCCCCGCCCTATACGCTTCAACGCCTTCAGCATGAATGCTGCCAGCCACCAATCGCCTGGATTGTGGCGCCACCCACGCAACACCAGCACCGATTTCAACCGCCTGGCCTACTGGACCGACCTGGCGAGGCTGCTCGAACGCGGTGTGTTCGACGCATTGTTCATTGCCGATGTAATGGGCATCTATGACGTCTATCAAGGCAGCCCAGGCCCGGCCTTGCGCGGCGGCGTTCAGGTGCCGGTGAACGACCCGATGCTGCTGGTCCCGGCCATGGCCGCTGTGACCAAGCACCTGGGTTTTGGGGTCACCTTCTCGCTGACCTACGAGCATCCCTACCCCTTTGCCCGGCGCATGTCCACGCTCGATCACCTCAGCGACGGGCGCGTGGGCTGGAATATCGTCACCGGCTACCTGGACAGTGCCGCGCGTAATCTTGGGCTGGATCGACAACTGGGGCATGACCAGCGCTATGACCTTGCCGAAGAGTATCTGCAGGTGCTCTACAAGCTCTGGGAAAAAAGCTGGGACGAGGATGCCCTGGTGCTGGACCGTCAGACTGGCCGTTACGTCGAGCCAACCCGTGTACACGCCATCGGTCACCTCGGCGAGTATTTCCAGGTACCTGGTATTCACCTGTGCCAGCCCTCCCCGCAACGGACCCCCGTCTTGTTTCAAGCAGGCGCATCTGCGCGTGGTCAGCAGTTCGCTGCAAGGCATGCCGAGTGCGTGTTCATCAGCGGGCCTACACCCACGGTGCTGCGGCGCTACGCCGATGGTGTTCGTCAGGCCAGCGAAGCGGCAGGACGCACGCGTGACGATGTGCTGATCTATGCCCAGGCGTTACTGATCGTCGTGCCCACCCACGAGCAGGCGCAGGCACGCTTTGCCCAATACCGCAGTTTCGTCGACATCGAAGCAGCCCTGACCCTGCTGTCAGGGTGGACCGGTATCGACCTGGATGGCCTGGACCCTGATGCGCCGATCCAGTACGTGGAAAACGATGCAGGCCGTGCGGCCCTGGCAGCCTTCACGGCGGCTGACCCTAGCCGCCAATGGACAGTGCGCGAAGCGGCGCAATTCATCGGGCTAGGAGGACGCGGGCCCGTCCTGGTCGGTACGCCAAGCGAAGTCGCTGACCAGTTGGAAGCGTGGGTCGATCAAACCGATATCGACGGTTTCAACCTCACCTATGCTGTCCAACCTGATGACCTGACCCACGTCGTGGAGTTGCTCATTCCTGAGCTGCAGCGCCGTGGCCGTTATCCCAAGGGCTACGTCGATGGCACATTGCGCCACAAGTTGTTCGGCGAGGGAGACCGCCTGACGGCGCACCATGTGGGTAGCCAGGTGAGCATTCAGAAAACAAATACCGGGTATTCCAACATTTAATTTGTAGATGCTCGGCGCGCCACCCTATCCTGTGCCCACGTCCCCTGCACCGCACCGGCCGGTGCGGTCCACGGCATGGGGATAGAACAACAAGTCGAGAGCATTCATGTCGAACCACGCCTATTTCGCGCCCCACGGCGGCCACCCGGCTCAAACCGAGCTGCTGACCGACCGTGCCATGTTCACCGAAGCTTACGCGGTCATTCCCAAGGGCGTGATGCGTGACATCGTCACCAGTCACTTGCCCTTCTGGGACAAGATGCGCATGTGGGTCATCGCCCGGCCGCTGACAGGGTTCGCCGAGACGTTCTCCCAGTACATCGTCGAGGTGGCGCCCGAAGGCGGGAGCGAACGGCCTGAATTGGACCCCAACGCCGAAGCGGTGTTGTTCATCGTCGAGGGCGAGCTGGACATCACCGTCGAGGGCCAGCACCACACACTGGTGCCAGGGGGCTATGCGTTTCTGGCGCCTGGCGCCGAATGGAGCTTGCGCAACAACAGCAAGGCCAATGTCACCTTCCACTGGCTGCGCAAGCACTACCAGAAGGTCGAGGGGCTGGACGTGCCGTCCTCATTCGTGACCCATCGCGACAACGCTACCGTGATCGAGATGCCAGGTACCGAAGGCCGCTGGAAAACCACCCGCTTCGTCGACATGGCCGACATGCGCCATGATATGCACGTCAATATCGTCACGTTCCAACCAGGTGGCGTCATTCCGTTCGCTGAAACCCACGTCATGGAGCACGGGCTTTACGTTCTCGAAGGCAAGGCGGTCTACCGCCTGAATCAGGACTGGGTCGAGGTAGAAGCCGGCGACTTCATGTGGCTGCGCGCCTTCTGCCCGCAGGCCTGCTATGCCGGCGGCCCTGGCAACTTCAGCTACCTGCTGTACAAGGACGTGAACCGTCACGTGCACTTGACGCTCAACCCCAAGCGCTGAAGTCAAAAGACCGCCTGCCGGTCGACGAGGCGCACCCACCAGGGTGCGCCAACCCGCCGTTACTCAACCACCCCACACGCCACGCGCGCACCACCGCCACCCAACTTCTCGGGGTGGTCGCTGTGGTTATCGCCACCTGCGTGCACCATCAAAGCATGGCCTTTGAAGTCCTCAGCCTTCAAGCGCGGTGCCAGTACTGGATAGGTTGCCTTGCCATCGGCACCTACATACAACGCCGGCAGGTCACCGCGGTGACCGCTGTCATCATAAGGGCCTTTGTGCGCGTTGGTCGATTGAGGGTCCCAGTGGCCCCCTGCTCCCCCTGCTGGCACGGTTTTGCCTGCGTCCTGCGCAGGTGCGCAGGACGGATTCTGGTGCAGGTGGAAACCGTGCACACCCGGTGGCAGGTCTTTGAGGTCCGGAGTCAGCAGCGTTCCGTACTTGTTCTGTTCGATACTGATGGTGCCGATCGACTTGCCTGGGCCATCGGCGCCTGCCAGCTTGAGCTCGACGGTCTGGGCGGCTTGGGCCAGGCCGGTAGTGGCCAGCAGGGCAGCGATTACAACTGCTTTCATAGGGTTCTCCATGGCGTGGTGAAGGCGGACGTCATACCCGCGTTGTGCATGGGACTGCATCATCGCGCAGTCATTCCCTTGTGCCACAGCCTGAAACACTTAAAGGCTACCACCGGCCAACAGCTGCTTGAGCACCTGCGCCAAGTCCTTGACCGTTGGATCGGCGGTCGGACGGTGCACGATGACGATCTCATAGCTGTCGACTTCGTCCAGCCCCTGCTCGACGCCCAGCACGCGATGCTCCGTGGTGGCGGCGCGCGGCGGTAGCAGGCTGATGCCCATGCCATCGGCGACCGCGGCCTGGATGCCACTCAGGCTCGAACTGGTGAAGCTGATACGCCAGCGCCTGCCACTGCGCTCGATGGCGGTAATCATGTCCTCGCGGTACAAGCCCCGCGGCGGGAATGTCACCAACGGCACCGGGTCCAGTTCAAAGGCAGGCAGGCGCGCGCTGTCGATCCATTGCAGGCGCTCTGGCCAACAAGCGACGCCTTCGCGACTGTTGCGTCGTTGTTTGAGCAGTACCAGGTCCAGCTCGCCATTGTCGTAGGCCTGGCTCAGATCCCGGCACAGCCCACTGGTGACCTCCAGCTTCACCTGCGGATTGAGCCGACTGAAGGCCGATAGGGCGTGGGTGGTCGATCCGCCCACGAAGTCTTCGGGCACACCCAGGCGCACCGTGAAGCCGACCATGGCACCGGCCAAGGCTTCGAGCATCTGGTCATTCAGGGCCAGCATGTGCCGGGCGTACCCGAGCAACGTCTGCCCGGCGTCGGTCGGGAGCACGTCGCGGTTGCCACGGACCAGTAAACGATGCCCCACCATGTCTTCCAGGCGCCGGACTTTCTGGCTGATGGTGGACTGGGTCGAATGCAAGCGAGCGGCAGCCGTGGTGAAACTGCCGCAGTCGGCCACCACGACGATCGCCCGTAAGAGGTCCAGGTCGAATAAGGCCCTATTCGGTTTAACGTTATGAGACATGCGGGTATTCGACAAATGAATGGGAGGAGCGTTTTCTAGCACGCGCCTGTACAGCTCGCAACGCTGGCCTTAGTCCCCCAGTGCCACGCCCTCCCGGCGCGGGTCGGCACCCCCCGACCAGTCTGACCCAGCTCGCCAAATGACTTGCAGGCCGCTGGTCATGTCCATTGGCGTTACCGTGTGGCCCCACGCCTCGAGCTGGCGGATCAACGCAGCGCTGGTCAACCCTGATTCCACCTCGGTTGCGCCGTTGCGGCTGTCGAAATTGGGCAAACCGGCGGCTTGCTGGGGGTTCAGCCGCCAGTCCAGCAATGCGATGAGTGCCTTGTTGACGTAACCGATGATCTGCGAGCCGCCGGGCGAGCCAAGGCTGGCCACCAACGCCCCATTGCCGCGGGAGAACACCAACGTTGGCGCCATGGCTGACAGGGGTCGCTTACCCGGCTGAACGCGATTGGCCACTGGCCTGCCCTGTTCCCGGGGCACGAACGAAAAATCGGTCAGTTGGTTGTTGAGCAAGAACCCTTTGACCATCAGGTGCGAGCCGAATGCGCCTTCTACCGAGGTCGTCATGGCCACGGCATTGCCTTGGTCATCAATGGCGCTTACGTGGGAGGTGGCTATGCGCGGTGGCGATCGGTCAGGCGCGAGCGTCAACAGCGCACCCTTCGGATAGCCGGGGCTGGCCTTGTTCATGCTGCGCTCACCCACCTGACTGGCACGCTGTGCCAGGTAGCCCGGGTCGAGCAGGCCCTTGAGCGGAACGGGTACATAGTCACTGTCGGCCAGATACTGGGCGCGATCGGCATACACCAGTCGTTCGGCTTCGGCAACCAAGTGCACGGCGCGTGCTGGCGCCTCCAAGGTGGCAGCAGTGGTCGAAGGGACGGGTGTGAGGTGGGCTAGATCGTCCCTGGCCGATCTGCGTTGCAATGCCTCCAGTATGCCCAAGGTCTGCAATACCGCCACGCCCCCGGAGGATGGGGGTGGCATGCCGCATACCTGCCAAGCTTTGTAGGGCCCGCAGACAGGTTCACGCTCGCTGGCGCGGTAGTGCTTCAGGTCATCGATGGACAGATACCCTGGGTTAGCGTGGTTATGAACAGCGGCCACCATGGCCTGCGCGACCTCGCCGTTGTAAAACGCCTGCGCGCCGTGCTGCGCGATCTGCTCGAATGTGTCGGCAAGTGCGGGGTTACGCAGTCGTGTGCCTACCGCAAGCGGGCGCCCCGTCGCGTCCAGAAAATAGCCAGCCATGCTGGGCGACCTGGCCACGAAGGGGTCAGCCTCCAGCAGCGCGTGTAGCCGTGCCGAGACTGGGAACCCGGTACGGGCCAATTCGATGGCGGGTTGGAACAACGCTTGCCAGGGCAGGACGCCGTGCTGCTTGTGGGCCAGCTCCAAGGCCCGCAGTACGCCTGGCACCCCCACCGCTCGCCCGCCTATCTGGGCTGACCTGAAGGGTATGGGTGCCCCTTTGTCGTCGAGAAACAGCCGTTCGGTCACCTGTGACGGCGCCGTTTCCCGGCCATCGAATGCCTGCGTCTTTTTCCCGTCCCAGTGGAGGATAAATGCACCGCCGCCGATCCCACTCGATTGGGGTTCGACAAGTGTCAGTACCATTTGCATCGCAATCGCCGCATCCACCGCGCTGCCCCCGGCGCGAAGGATGCGTTGTCCAGCCTGGCTAGCCAGCGGGTTGGCGGCTGCTACCATATGACGCTTGGCTGCCACCGGCTGCAAGCCGGCGCGATAACCGGAGCCAAGTTCGGGTGCTACGGGCAGCACTTGCCTGGCTTGGGCTAGGTTACAGGACAGGCTCAGGCACAGCGCGCTGACGGATACAAAGAGAGGGTTCATACAGCCGCTTCCTGCGTTGGGCCTGGCATCGATGCCAGGCTGTCGAATCGAAAAGGGGCGCTGACGCTTTTAGGTAAGCATTCTGGCTGGGCGAGGATAACGCGACTGCAACGCCCGGGACCATCGACGCTCACGCGGTTGTTGCGCGGTTCGATTCCTGTCGCTCACCTTGACGTATACGTAAAGCACGCTTCAGGATGGCGGCATATCCTGTCCAGAGCCCTGGTATGAGTACCCAGACCTACAGCATTTCCGACCTGTCCCGCGAGCTGGACATCACCACGCGTGCCATTCGTTTCTATGAAGAGCAAGGGCTGCTTCGCCCCGAGCGACGCGGCCTCGAACGCATCTATTCGGCGCGGGACAAGGTCAGCCTCAAACTTATCTTGCGGGGCAAGCGTATCGGCTTTTCGCTGGCAGAATGCCGTGAGTTGATCGAGCTGTACGACCCATCGGGCGGCAACCTCAAGCAACTCAACAGCATGCTCGCCAAGATCGCCGAGCGGCGCGCCCAACTGGAACAGCAAATGCTCGACATCCACCAGATGCAACTCGAACTGGACACTGCCCAGGAGCGCTGTGAACAGGCGCTGGCTTGCACGCTTGCCAATAAAGACCACGGTTGACCGTTACAGGAACCTCATCATGTCCTTGCCTGAAAAAGTTCGTCTGGTAGAAGTTGGCCCTCGCGATGGGCTACAGAACGAAGCCCAGCCCATCCCTGTTGCCGACAAAGTACGGCTGGTGGACGACCTGACAGCGTCTGGCGTCGCCTACATCGAAGTGGGCAGTTTCGTTTCACCCAAGTGGGTGCCGCAAATGGCCGGTTCGGCCGAGGTGTTCGCGAGTATCGAGCAGCGTGCGGGCGTCACCTACGCAGCCCTGGCGCCCAACCTGCGAGGCTTCGAAGATGCCGTGGCGGCGGGCGTCAAGGAGGTGGCGGTATTCGCCGCCGCGTCAGAAGCGTTCTCGCAGCGCAATATCAACTGTTCCATCTCGCAGAGCCTGGAACGTTTCGAACCCATCATCGAGGCCGCGCGAGCCCAGGGTGTGCGGGTGCGTGGGTATGTATCTTGCGTACTCGGCTGCCCATACGAAGGCTCGGTCCGTGCGGAGCAGGTGCTGCCGGTGGCGCGCGCCCTGCACCAGATGGGCTGCTACGAGGTGTCGCTGGGCGATACCATCGGCACCGGTACTGCTGGTGACGTCCGACGCTTGTTCGAGGTGGTGGCGGGCCATATACCCCGCGCGCAATTGGCGGGGCACTTCCACGACACTTACGGCCAAGCCCTGGCCAACGTGTATGCGAGCCTCCTTGAAGGCATCAGCATATTCGACAGCTCAGTGGCGGGTTTGGGTGGCTGCCCCTATGCCAAGGGCGCGACGGGTAACGTCGCAACCGAAGATGTCGTTTACCTGCTTGATGGGTTGGGCATCGAGACCGGTATCGACCTGCAACGCCTGATCGAGGCCGGGCAGCGCATCAGCACGGTGTTGGGAAGGGCCAACGGATCGCGCGTTGCACGTGCGTGGCAGACGCGCTAGGTCATCAAGGTGTCACGTCCGTGTGGGTGAAGTGTTACCGCTTAGCGAAGACGAGGCCAGATACGGGTATCACGGAAACATCTGGTGTGGTTTTACCGACGTCGCGCTTTTGCGAATTTCTTCATCCCATTGATTCAAAAGGATTTTTAAAACCTGGCACGCGAACTGCTATATCTCTTGCATAACAAGAACAACAAAGCATCACTCAATAAAAATAATAGAGAACGGCTCTGACAGAACAAGAACAACACGGCAGAGGCGTAGCAAGCAGATTTTTTTGGAGTCGACCCGCGTTCCTGGGGCAAGCCCCGCGAATTGGCACAGAACAACAAAACTACCTCCAGGTAGCAGCAGCCAACTCGGATCGTACGTGATGAAGGTCGGTCAGCGCTCAAAAAAATACGTTTGCTCTTGGCCCCGAATGGGGGCCTTGCACCACCCGGGCAGGCTGACAAAAACAACAACAGGCCAGCCCTAATAATAAAAAGAGCAAGCAGCAACGCTTTGGGGGGAGCTTCGGCTCCCCTTAGTGCTTATCCCTCCTCCTTCTGCTTCTCTTCGTGCTTGCCCTCGGCCTTCTCGACCAGCATTGGCATCGTGCCCAACACCAACAACGCGAGCACCGTGCTTATCAATGCGGTGGCCTCCCGGCCCATCCCAGCGGCAGTGCCTATGGCGGCGGTCATCCAGAGGCCAGCGGCGGTCGTCAACCCTTTCACGTGGCTGGTGTCCCGTCCGTTGCCTTTCAGGATGGTGCCCGCCCCGAGAAAACCGATGCCGGCGACGATGCCCTGGATCACGCGGCTGAGGGCCTGTTCGTCGGCGCCTGCCATGCTGGGCGCCAGCACGAACAGCGCAGCACCGAGCGACACCAGCATGTGCGTGCGCACCCCGGCAGACTTGCCCCGATGTTCCCGCTCGAACCCCAATACCGCGCCGAGCAACGCTGCCATCAACAAGCGCACGAGAATGCGTGTCACCTCGTGCGCATCGGTCACGTCTGCAAATTCGATCTGGATCGCGTGCCAGATAGTTTCCATCCTGTACGTTCTCTTCTAAGGCTGGCTGCTTGGCGAACGTCAGGTGCCTAGGTGGCAGGGCCATGCTTGCCCCAAATGCTAATACACCAACCACGGCCCCCATACGATCGTGCTTGCCGGCAATGGGCTGCACAGCTGCACCCAACACCGGGCCCAGCATCCCCTCTTCACATTCATGGACCCTGAGTGCCTCTGCAAAGTGCCGTTGAGCCAAAGGGTGCAACGATGTCCAATACCCTGCGGTCAACCGTTCGAATCACATCAGGAGACTTGTCATGCCAGTGGAAATCGATGCCCAAACCCAACGCTGCACGCTCATCAATGATCAGCAACGTCTTGAAGGCGCCGCTTGCGACGTCGAGATCTTGACTGACGAGCAAATGCGCATGTCAGTGGCGGTACTGGCCGAGATGCGCACGCCTATCACCGAATTCGAGGCCGATGCCCTGACGGTGGCCGGTGCGGTCGATAGCCGCAGGCATCTGAAGAGCACCGCGCCAGGCTCGATCATATAAGGGGATGCACGGCATGCGGCGCAACTGATATGGTTTTTATCGCCAAGGCTGAGCCTGTGCTGATAGCAGAGTGAAGGCCATAGTGCACAGGCCTGATCCAGGCTAGAAGAGCACGGAGCCATGACCGATAGAACGCCTTACTCAGTGATCGCCGCTGTTCCTGCCAATCCTTCCCGGCGCACTCGCGAAGCCGCCATCCACACGCGCAGTTTCAACGGACTGTTTCGCACCCTGCGCATTGGTTTCGCCGGCGCGCTGTTCGTCCTGTTCTTCGGCACTGCCTGGCTGAACTGGAACGGCCGCCAGGCCGTGCTGTGGGACCTGGAGAACAGCAAATTCCACATCTTTGGCGCTACCTTCTGGCCGCAGGACTTCATCCTGCTCTCGGCGCTGCTGATCATTTGTGCGTTCGGCCTGTTCGCCATCACCGTCTACGCCGGGCGCGTCTGGTGCGGTTACAGCTGCCCGCAAAGTACTTGGACCTGGTTGTTCATGTGGTGCGAAAAAATCACTGAAGGCGACCGCAACCAACGCATCAAGCTGGCCGCAGCCCCCTGGAGCGTGGACAAAGCCGCCCGGCGCATCGCCAAGCACTCGCTCTGGCTGGCCATAGGGCTGGTCACCGGCATGACCTTCGTGGGCTACTTCACACCAATTCGTCCGCTGGCGGCCGAATTGTTGACACTCCAACTGGGCGGCGTAGCGCTGTTCTGGGTGTTGTTCTTCACAACGGCCACGTACTTCAATGCCGGCTTGCTGCGCGAAGCGGTCTGCCTGCACATGTGCCCCTACGCCCGTTTCCAGAGCGTGATGTTCGATAAGGATACCCTGGCCGTCGCTTACGATCCGCGCCGTGGCGAAGCACGTGGCGCGCGCAAGAAAGGCAGCGACCCCCGCGCCCAGGGCCTGGGTGACTGTATCGACTGCACCTTGTGCGTGCAGGTGTGCCCTACTGGCATCGACATTCGCGACGGTTTGCAAATGGCCTGCATCGGCTGCGCGGCCTGTATCGATGCCTGCGACGGCGTGATGGACAAGATGGGCTACCGACGCGGGCTGATCGGGTACAAGTCCGAGCACAGCCTGCAAGGGGGTACTACGCACTGGCTACGGCCACGCCTGCTCGGTTACGCCGCAGCACTGCTGGTGATGATCGGTGCCTTGTGCGTGGCATTGTACCTGCGGCCGATGGTATCGCTGGATGTGATCAAAGACCGCGGTCTGTTCCGCGAAAATGCGATGGGTCAGATCGAGAACATCTACCTGCTCAAGGTGATCAACAAGACCGAGCACACTCAACACTACGCGCTTCGGTTGCTCGATGCCGAGGGCTTTACCCTGCAGGGGCAGACAGCGCTTACTGTACCCGCCGGCGACATGAGCGAAATGCCGGTGTCCGTGGCGATGCTGGCCGACCGACCCGAAAGCAGTGCGGTGCCGCTTACATTCGAAATCAGCGAACGCGACGACGATTCGGTGCGCAGCGTTGCGCACAGCCGCTTCGTGGCGCCCATGAACCGATGACGCCTACACTCCACTTTTCTTGCCTGCCAGGCTTCGACAGAAGGCCACAATGAAACGTTACGAACGCTTCGCCGACGACATCGCCGAACTCATTCGCTCCGGCGTACTGGGCCCTGGTGAGCGCGTGCCCTCCGTGCGGTACGCTAGCCAGACGCACGGGGTCAGCCCCTCCACGGTATTCCAGGCGTATTACCTGCTGGAGCGGCGTGGGCTGATCCGCGCCAGGCCGCGCTCGGGCTACTTCGTCAATGCCCATGCGACTCGCCAATTCAGCGAGCCTCAAGCGCTGCACCCGATCAGCGAGTCCACCGATGTGGACGTAAGTGCCCTGGTCTTTTCCATCCTCGACTCGATCAAAGACCCCAACACGGTACCCTTTGGCTCAGCCTTCCCGAGCCCATCGCTATTCCCTCTCCAGCGCCTGTCCCGGTCACTGGCCAGCGCCAGCCGTGCCATGGACCCTCGGGTGGCGGTCACGGATCTGTCGCCCGGCAACCCGCAACTGCGACGGCAGATTGCCCTGCGCTACATGGTCGGCGGACTGATGCTGCCGATGGAAGAACTGCTGATCACCAACGGGGCACTGGAGGCCTTGAACCTCTGTCTTCAAGCTGTCACCCAGCCAGGTGACCTGGTTGCAATCGAAGCGCCCGCGTTTTATGCCTGCCTGCAGGTATTGGAACGGCTCAAACTCAAAGCCGTCGAAATCCCCGTACATCCCCGCGAGGGCATGGACCTGGAGGTGCTCGCCCAAACGCTGCAAAAACACCCGGTCAAGGCGGTGTGGTGCATGACCACGTTCCAGAACCCGGTCGGCGCGAGCATGCCGGAGGCCAAGAAGCAGGCGTTGGTCGAGCTGGTGACTCGCCATCAAGTGCCCCTGATCGAAGACGATGTCTACGCCGAGCTCTATTATGCCCAGCAGGCCCCCAAGCCTGCGAAAGCATTCGATACCCAGGGCCTGGTCATGCATTGCGGCTCCTTCGCAAAGAGCCTCGCCCCGGGCTATCGCATCGGCTGGGTCGCCGCTGGGCGGTTCGCACAGAAGGTCGAGCGGTTGAAGCTCATGACCTCGCTCTGCGCCTCGATGCCGGCCCAGGCTGCCATCGCCGACTACCTGCAGCACGGTGGCTACGATCGGCACCTGCGCAAGTTGCGTTATGCCCTCGAAGGCCAGCAAGCCAATATGCTGGCAGCGATCGGGCGTCACTTTCCGGCACAGACACGTGTCAGTCAACCGTCAGGGGGGTATTTCCTCTGGCTGGAGTTACCGCAACAGATGGACGCGCTGAAGCTGTTCCACATGGCGCTGGCGCAAGGCATCAGCATTGCCCCGGGGCCGATCTTCTCGCCCACCCGGCGCTTCGGCAACTGCATCCGGCTCAACTATGGCAGTCCCTGGAACGAAGGTGCCGAACAGGCAATGGCCACCCTGGGGCGGATCATTCGTTCTTTCTGAGTTGTGCCTTTAACCTCTCATGCACACACGGCTATAGTTGTCGAAATTTCCAAGCCCAATTGCCCGCATGACATCACAAACGACGTTGGACGACCGCGCAGCCTTACAGGCCAGGCTGCTTGAGCTCGAGGCCGAGCACGAGCAGCTGCGCCTGAAGGCTGCTGCGTATGACGCCGTCGTCGAGCAAATCGATGAAGGCCTGTGCATCTTGCAAGTGCTTGAGGATGAGCACGGCCAACTCAATGACTATCGCTACCTGATGTACAACGAGGCCTGCGCCCGCCACACTCTTCATGTCAAAGAGGTGGGTTTGACCGCAAGGCAAACCATTCCTGACGAAGTGGACCAATGGCTCCCACATTTCGCCGAGGTGGCTCGCACGGGTGTGCCCCTGCACTTCGAACAGCGGCTGGCGGTCTCGAATCGCTGGCTGACCTTGAAAGTCAGCCGCCTCGAGCCCGCCTGCGAGCGAACATTGCTGGTTCTGTTCACCGGCAGGCCCGACGAAAACGCTGACGTCAATCAGTTGCAGGCGCTCAACCAGGAACTGGCACAGCAAGTAGACAGAGAGCTTGCCAGTCGCAAGCTGCTGGGCAACTTGGTCGATCACAGCGTTGCCAACGTATTCGCGGCCGATTGCAGCTTCAGGCTGCTGGCGATCAACCGTACCGCGCAGGAAACCTTCAAGCGGTGGCGCGGCCTGGTGCCCAGGGTTGGTGAGTACATCCCCGACTTCATCGCCGACCAGCCGGATATCGTCAAACAATTGAGCGGGCTGTGGCCAAGGATCATGGCGGGTAAGTCTTTCGTGGACACCGTTGCCATTGGCCTGCAATCGGATGTCCGTCACTACGAGGTGCGCTACAACCCGCTGCTCGATGCCGACCAGGTCGTGCAGGGTGGTTTCATGTTCGCCTATGACATCACCGAGCGCGTCGCTGAGCAGCAGCGCCTTGAGCAAGTGGAAGAAACCCTGCGCCAGTCCCAGAAAATGGAGGCCATCGGCCAGCTGACTGGCGGGATTTCCCATGACTTCAACAACTTGCTCGGCAGCATAATGGGTGCGCTGGAGGTTGCCGCTCAGCGGCAGACCGAAGGTCGCTATCCGGATGTTGCCAGGCTCATCGGGTTGGCCAGGCAGGATACGAAGCGGGCGGCTACCCTGGTGCAACGCCTGCTGACCTTCGCCCGGCAACAAAAACTGACCCCACAGACGGTCGACGTCCATGCGTTGGTGACCAGCATGCACGATCTCATCAAGAGCTCGTTGCACGCCAGCATCGAGTTCCAGGACCACACCACGCCTGGACACTGGCTTATCCAGGTCGACCCTTCCCAGCTGGAAAACGCGTTGCTCAACCTGTGCATCAATGCACGCGACGCCATGCCGTTAGGCGGGATGCTGGACATTCGCAACAATGACGTGCGGGTGCAGCCTTCGCTGGCCGACCGTCTTCACTTGCCTGTAGGCGAGTACGTCAGGATTTCTATCAGTGACACCGGCGTGGGAATGAGCAGCGATGTGGCAGAACGTGCCATGGAGCCGTTTTTCACCACCAAGCCACTTGGCCAGGGATCGGGACTGGGGCTACCCATGGTCTATGGCTTCATTCGTCAATCCGGCGGTCAGGTGAAGATCACCAGCACGCCGGGGCAAGGCACGTGTGTGGACCTTTATCTACCCAAGGACACAGGCCAGATCGCGCTGAGCATTGCCAACGTACCAACGCCATCCTGGCCCTCCCGGCAGGACAAACATCTGGTCATGCTGGTGGAGGACGAAGACACGTTGCGTCTGGTGATAGAGGAACTGCTGATTGATCAAGGGATGGAGGTGCGCGCCTTTGCAGAAGGCTCGCAGGCCTTGGAAGCTTTGAGGGCCGGCCTGCAGCCGTCGCTGTTGATCACCGACATCGGCTTGCCAGGCAGAGTCAGTGGCAAGCAGCTGGAAACCGCCCTGCCCGACTCGGCAGCCCTGCTCTACATCACTGGCTATGCCGATGAACAGGGCGTTGCCATGTCGCGTAGGGGTGCAGTGATGTGCAAGCCCTTTGCACTGACCGCGCTGGTCGAACAGGTGGCCCTGCTGCTGGCCGGCCATGACGCTGGCTCGAACAGGCGCGTTTGATGATGCGGGCGGCCGGTTATCTTCCGCCACTTAGGTCGATGAATGTACCTGTCGAATAGGAAGCTTTGTCAGACAGCAGCCAGATGATCGCCTCGGCCACCTCCTCGGGCCGCCCGCCTCGGCCCATGGGCAACCCGGACTCGAGTTTGCAGACCCGATCTGGGTCACCCGAAAGCGCATGAAAGCCTGTATGAATGTAACCGGGCCTGACCCCGTTGACCCTTACACCTTCCGCAGCTAGCTCTTTGGCAAGGCCCAGTGTGAACGTGTCGAGCCCTCCTTTCGAGGCGGCGTAGTCGATGTACTCGTTCGGCGACCCGAGTCGGGCGGCCAGGGATGAGACGTTGACGATGGCCCCGCCATTTCCGCCGTGTCGTGCGGCCATACGCAGTACGGCGTGCTTGGTGCAGAGCATGGGGCCGACGATGTTGGTCTTCATCATGCTGAGCAATCGCGACTCGGTCATGTGCTCGAGACGGGTTTGGGGAGCGATGGTGGCGGCATTGTTTACCAGGGCCGCGATAGGCCCCAGATCTTTATCTATACGCTGAAACATCGCGATAATCTCGGCTTCGCTGCTGACATCGGCGCGCACGGCAATAGCCTTGGCACCCAGGGTACGGACTTGGCTGAGGATGGCTTGGGCAGCTTCATCGTTGCTGAGGTAGTTGATGCACAAGTGGTAGCCATGCCGGGCAGCTAACAGTGCAGTGGCAGCACCTATACCGCGGCTGGCGCCGGTAATCAGGATGACAGGGTTCATAAGGTGTCGAATAGATTGAGGCTGTGGTTTGACGATAGAGGACATTTAAGTAGGTTGCCAGTTAAGCGGGCGGTGATGGGAATGAGCAGGCGAATTTTCAGTTGGGCATTAGTGCTTGAAGTGATCGACTGAACCTTACGCAGGATAAGCGTGCGTTGTCGGCAACACCTAAATTGAAGTCCAAGAACGCTTATAGGAAGTGCGTCTCACAACGAAACTTCCTACGATAAGTTAAGAACATCCCTGCGCGACGAAAACAGCAATTAATAATATAAAAGATGGCAACTGGAACACTGTCCTGATCACCCAATCGCCGCGGTGTGCATGACCGTCCACACAGAGCCATTGCCATGGAACAAACCCGTACGCAGCGTCACGACTTCAGCAACGGGGGGTCGCACGATGCCCAACGCTGCTTCGACTGCCAGAGGCCGGCAACTTTCCATCAGCTCCGTGGCAACGGTCGGCAGCAACGATCGTTCCAGGCAAAGAGGAGTTGGTGAGATGAGGAATGCGAGTAACGATCGTCAGGATGACAACACGGGCCTTTTCGATGCGATGGCTAAGCCAGGAACGGCGGCAGGAAGATCCGTTACTGCCCCCAACACGCGCGCACAGGCACAAATGCCTTCGCAGGGTTACCGCGCCGACCCCGACTTTAAACTACGCGGCGGCTATGCCAACCCCATGCTGGATGCCGCCGCTCCCCTGTTCGGCCTGGTGATTCGCCTGCGCACACTGGACTCACTGCCGAACATCAAGGCCGTGCATCAACAGGTACGCAACCAGATCCACACCATCAGGGAAGAGATGCGCCAGCACGGCTACGAGCACGCTCAGTTGCTCGCGTACTCCTACGGCCTGTGTCTGTACATCGATGGTGCAGTCATGGAACGGCCTTGGGGCAAAGCCAGTTGCTGGAGCCAGGAACCCCTGCTCAGCATCTTCCACGACGAAACCTGGGGTGGGGAAAAGTGCTTCACCGTGCTCTCGCGCCTGATGCAAGAACCCAAGCGTTATCTGGATGCATTGGAGTTCATGTACTTCGCGTTGTGCCTGGGCCTCAAGGGCAGGTACGCCATTGCGCCGAACGGTGAGGCGTCGTTGAACGCCCTTATCCACCAACTCCACGGGACCATCCGTGAACTGCGCGGACCCACGCCAGAACACGTGTGCGATCCCTACCCCCATGTGACTCCCCGTAACTTACGCATGCGCCGGCAATGGCCGTCGTGGAGCCCATTGCTGGTATCTGCCGGGGCCATGGCCGTGGCCTACAGCATCTACAGCTACCGGCTGCACCTGATTACCACTGAGGTGCTGGGTTCGCTGAACGGCATCTTGCAGCAGTGAGTTGCAGAAAGACGCCAACAACTGGCGCAACCGGATCGCCTGACCCCACTGGCGTGCCCCTGGCAGCCAGGGTTACCTGGATAGTTTGAATCTCGACCGGCAGACAAGGATCGCTTATGCCTCGCCAATCTGACCTGCGTTACAGCTTCCAACCCCTGGTTGGCGATGCGGAATTCGAAGTGGTGTCGTTCACACTCAATGAAGGCATCAGTCAGCCATTCACCCTCGAACTGCAGCTGATCAGCCACGAACACGACATCGACTTCGGCCATTTGCTCGACAAGCCGGTGCTGTTCACCCTCTGGAACGGCGCGCGTCCCGTGCGCTACGTGCACGGGTTGGTCAGCCGTTTCACCCAGGCTGAAAGCGGCTTCCACCGCACCTACTATCATGCGCTGGTCGAGCCACGCCTGGCCCGCGCCGGCCTGCGCTCGAACTGGCGTATCTTCCAACACAAGAACGTGCCGCAAATACTGGCGCTGATGCTCAAGCGCCAGGGCATCGACCCGTACGAAATCCACGCCAGCCTGGACCATCAGGTCCGCGAGTTCTGCGTCCAGGCCGGCGAGACGGACCTGGCGTTCATCGCACGCCTTTTAGCCGAAGAAGGCTTCGTCTATCGCTTCGCCCACAGTGAAAAACAGCACACGCTGATCATCACCGATCGGCTGCTGTCACTGGGGTTGATCAGCCATGGCGCCGTCACTGCCGACGAGGAAGACGAAGGCTTTCACGGGGACGATCAGCCCTTGGACGCCCATACCGTCCTGTACCACGCCAACAGCGGTGGGGACCAACCGGTTTTTTGCTTGCGCCGCTTGAACTACAGCGAACAGGTGCGCACGGCAAGCCAGGTTCAGCGTGACTACACCTTCACCAACCCGGCCTACCGCCAGGAACACAGGGCCACGGGCCCGTTCCTGGAGCACCAATCCAGGGACTACGAGTATTTCGACTATCCAGGGCGCTACAAGCGCGATGCCGTAGGTAAACCGTTCACGGAAAACCGGGTCATGGCGTTGCGTCACGATGTGCGGCTGGCGCACGTGCAAGGTGATGATGTGCGCCTGCAACCGGGCCTGAGCTTCACGCTGACCGGTCACCCCAGACGCGACCTCAATGCGCACTGGCGGGTGAACACGGTCACTCACCAGGGCAGCCAGCTCACCAGCCTGCAGGAAGAGGCGACCAATGCCGAGCAGAGCACGCGGTACGCGCTGAGCGCCGTCCTGGTCCCCGGCAGGATCGAATGGCGACCCTCGCCTCTGGCAAAACCGCGCATTGACGGCCCGCACATGGCTACCGTGGTCGGGCCGAAGGGCGAAGAGATCTATTGCGATGAGTGGGGGCGGGTCAAGGTCAGCTTTCCCTGGGATCGCGAGAGCGAGAACAACGAATTCAGCTCCTGCTGGGTGCGGGTGTCACAAGGCTGGGCCGGTGGCAGCTGGGGCTCGATGGCCATTCCGCGAATCGGCCAGGACGTGATCATCCAGTACGTCAACGGTGATCCTGACCAGCCGATGATCACCGGGCGCACGTACTGTGGCAATCAGCTGCCGCCCTACGACCTGCCTGAGCACAAGACCCGCATGACCATCAAGAGCCAGACCCACAAGGGTGACGGCTTCAATGAGCTGCGCTTCGAGGATGAACTGGGACGCCAGGAGGTGTTCATCCATGCCGAAAGGGATCAGAACAATGTGGTCAAGCACGATGAGACGACGCAGATTGGGAACGACAGGTGTGAACGTGTAGCGCGGGATGAGCACATCGATATCGGTCATGACCGACACGAGGACGTGGGCAACGATCAACGTTTGAACGTTGGGAAAGATCATCACTGCCAGATCGGCCAGGATGATGTACTTGAGATCGGACGTCATCGCGTGCTCAACGTGGCACAAGATCGTACGGAGCAAGTCGGTAACAATCGCTATGACAAGACCACAGCCAATCATTCGATAGAAATTGGCGGCCACCTGGAGCAACACGTCGCCGGTCATGTCGAGCTACGGGCAGGGCAAGCGATTCGCCAAGGGACGCAAGTCTTGGAGCTCCAGGCATCAGAAAGCCTGACCATCAGGGCACCCGGCGCAACATTAAGGCTCGACGGCAGCGGCCTTACCATTGACGCCATTGCAATCAACATCAAAGGCCCGGTCGCACAAACCCCAACAGGGCGTTCACATGACCTGGCCATCCGTGCCACGCCAACACCTGGTGAAGCCATCTGCATCAGCTGTTTATTGAAAGCAATCACAGAAGGTCGGAATGTCGTTCGCCTGGAGGGGAACCCGTCATGACAAACACCTTGTCCAAAAAACTTTTTCTTCCTCTGCGACAAGCAGAACGCTACCAACTTAGCGCCGTTCTCGAACTTTCCACATTAGGCCCTGAACAGTTAAAACGCCTTGTCCCACGTGAGCACAGAATACTGCACCCCCTGATGCAACAAGCCGAATTTAGCAACGTGCGTCAGTGCGGCATCGGTTTGTATGCCGTCAAAGGCAAGGCTACAGTACAAAGCCAATCCAACCTTTTCTGGCAATTGAACGAGTTAGCAGCCGATGCCATATGCGGCTGGATCGTCAGCGCATTGCCCACTGCTGCCTTGGCCTCGCACCTGGCGCAAGCCAATACCGTGCTGGGACCTGACGGGCAACGTTATTTACTGCGTTATCACACCGAACACTGCCTACGCGTGCTGCATGGCCGTAAGGATCTGCCTGAACTCGTCGAATGGTTCGCTCCGATCCACAGTTGGTGGGTGCCTTATCCGGACGCCAATGAAGAAATTTGGGGCTGCCTGATGGGCGGCGACAGGCCGGCCACCCAAGCGCTCAAAGACCTCACGCTGGACGCTGCGTGCTGGGAAGCGCTGGCAGTAGACCCCCTCGAACATCGCCTTGCCGATCAATTGAAAACCTCGCTGACCGTCAGTGGGCAAGCCAAACAGTGCCACAGCGTCCGCCTGGGGAGAGTGCGTAAATACCTCAAGGCTGCGCGAGAAGCTGGGTTCATCGAGCAGCAAGACCTGATCACCTACGTCACCCATTTCGCCCTGCTTGGCGACAGATTGACACTCGAGCCCATCTGGCAGACCGCCGTCAAGGAGTCGCTCGAGCAAAGCTTGCCCCTTGATCAACGCCTTCAAACACACCTGCACCGTCTAATTCGCCAGGGGCCCTCATGTTCGATCTGAAGATGCTGATGGAAATCAATCGGCAGAACTGCGAAGCCTTGCAAGACCCTTTATCCATAGGGCCCGCCGTCTCATGCACCCGCACCTTCACCGTTCTGCCATTACGCTATGCCGCCGTGGGCGGTAATCCCCACCAGCGTCAGCAGCTCCCTACTCTGCCCCAACACCTGCGCCACCCGCATCGCACCGCCGCGCTGCATCAGGCGGACTATGCCATTCGCCCGCTGCGTGAAGGTTTCCTGTATGTCATGGAAAAGCGCAGGCTCAGTGGGCAATACAGCCTTCACCCTCCCTACCGAATCGCCGCGAACGGCGCCCTGTCGCTCTTCGACCCTGAACATCCAGAGCCAAAACCGCCTGGCATCTCCACATTCCAGGATGTCGTGCGCGCTATGACCTGGGCATTCACGGTTCATGATCTCGACGACTTGCTAGAGCTTCGCCTGTTCTACAGCCCCGATCCGTTGACCATCGCGGCGCAGCGGCAATTGCTGCGTCGACGCGACCTGCTGCCTGCCGTAGACATAGCGCCCTTCGCCAGCCCCAGCTGCCCAATGCCCAGGCCCTACACGATACGTCATGACCAGTTGAACCTTGTCGCCGACTTTGCCGCGGAATCCAACGACGTGTTGCGCACGCTGTTGGACGCTCAGGTCTTCAGTACACCAAGCATCAGCTCGCTGGCGGCGGCACGGCAAGCCCTGGGTCCCTTGGGCAGTAAACCTGAAGCACGGGGCGTTGCCGTGGTGGTGGAGGACGCCATCGGCATTACCCAGGAACTCAATGCCTGGCGCAACGCTGGCATGGAACACCTCAGGAATTGGCTGGAAGCCAGTACCGAGAACGGTGGCCCCAGTAACGAGCGGAAGGTGTTGGTTGCTCAAGCCTTTAGCGAGCTGCATGAGCAATTCACGGAGCGAAAGGTTGCCGCGTTGGTCGGTCATTATGACAAGGCGCTACGCGCCAGTCTCGCCTACGTCATGCAGGGTTCGCAGTCGCGGCTGGCCGAACTTTGGGAACAGAAAAAAGAGGCCATCTTCGAAATACACGTAGAAAAAGAGAGGCAGAAGCTCGAAATCCTTGCCGAGAACGGCGAGTTTGCCAAACATTTCGAAGACCGCTACCTGCCACTCGTCAACCTGCAAGGTATGCATCGACACCTGGAGACGTTCGAGGCGCAGAGCGCCGAAGCACAACGTCTCGCCGAGTCCAGAGCGGCAGATCACCTCACGTGGTTGAAGTCGTCCGCACTGGTAGACGCACTTGTCCACTATGATGAGAGCGACCTCACCAATGGCTTTTGCTTTGCACATCAAACGGGCCTATGCGTGATAGGCCTCGAAGGCGTGCCAGCAGGCGCAGCATTGCTCGCCCAATGGTGGCGCGCCGACGATATAACCCCTGACAACCTTGCGCTGCGCTCGTTTGTCCTGAACCAACGTGAGATTGCAGAGGCGCTTGCGCGAACACGTACAGCGCTGGACGCACTGGCGCCAGGTAACGACCCTTTTCTTCAGCTGGAGACGGCCCTTAAACAAGCCAAGGAGCTCGCCGCACACTTCAGCCGGCTGGACAGCCATCTGGACCAGCTCGCGCAACATAGCCCCATCAATACTGCTGGCGCGTTGGCCTGGCTTGGGCAGCTGGGGCACCAGAGCCTGTCAGCGGGTGCGCCCGGCAGCGCTGATCGGTTGCTGTACCGACGCCTGAGCACCTACCTCATTGCCTCACTGGGTCAGCAAGCGGTGGAACTGCGCTTGAGTGAGCAGGCGCTGAACGGTAAAACGCCGTCGCCCGGCCGCGTCGCGGCGCCCATCGTACGCCGGCTTGATCAAGCTTATGCCGAGACATTGCACGGGGTGCACGGGAATCAGTTCTATCGTTTGCGGGTCGCCAGCGGATTACTGCTGTTGGAGGCCGGGCTGCTGTTGTTACAAGGCAGGCGGGATGACAAGGACCGACGCTTCTGGAGCGAAGTGACTGCAGCTGCATTTACAAGTGCGGCTGCGGGGATGGAGCTGCTTGCGGTGGGGACTGAACTGACGATTAGAGGCGTTGGTGGGAACAGCGCCACTGCGCGGGGCGCGCACGTTAGCCTGGGTCGGTATCGATTGTGGGGAGCCGGGTTGGCGGCGGCGGGCGCGGTTATAAGTATTAAGTGGGACTTTTCCGATGCCATTGATGCACAAGCAAGATCTAAACATATGTTAGTAGCGGCTCACAGCGTTAGAGCAAGCGCCATCATCACCTTACTTGTGGGGCAAGGGGGTATAGCATTTTCACAGGCGAGTGCGTTCTTCCATTGGCTAGCAATTCTTGATCCTACTGCACGCATAAGCAACTCATACGCAATGTTATCAAGATTATCTGCAAGACTTGCGGCGAACAGGCCTGCTATGCTCTGGCTCAGCCGTTTGGGCTTGATCGGCGGCACCGTCGTGGTAGTCAGTACTGTTGCCTTACTGATACTCGATGAAAGCGCGTTAGAGAAGTGGTGCAGTAAATGCTGCTTCCGCATTAAAAAAACCACCGAAGGTTACGAAAAAGACACGGAAGAACTTGAAGCTTTATTTAGCGCAATCAGAGAGATAGCGTAATGTATTTTTTTGAATGGCTCACATGGCTCTCCTATATTGACCCCAAGGAAGAACGCGATGCTTTTGAGAAAAAGCATAAAAAGATAAAACTCAAGACAGTCTATGAAAACGACGATCAGGAGATGATCACAGCCGCTAAAAATCCAGCCAGCAGCTCACCCAAGAGCCGAGGACCAGTTTATGCTTGCAACGAGCATATACTGGAAATGCGCTACGGCATGTGGGAAAACAAGCGCGGACTCATCAGCATCATCTCGGCCACCATAGTAGCTACGATTACATCATTCGCATACATGTCAGCAACGTCTCTAATTCGACTAGTAGACATAGTTAGAAACGATCAAGGGGAGCCGTATGGAGCCCATATCTTCATAGCAACTCTTACCAGCAGCTTAATGATATTGATCTCCATAATTTATATAAAGTATGGGTTATGTATCACGCGCTTGGAAATGTTTACGTCGCGCCACTTGCTGATTCGATTCAATCGTAGTACCCAACAGGTTCACCTGCACCGTCCTACTTACTGTGGTGGCATCGTCACACTTCCTTGGCACGGAGTCACGTCCAACGGCTCGAATATAAATTACGCTGCTGCCGGTGGTGTAGGCCTACCTTTGGTGCTTATGTGGCCACCGTCGTTCGCCGGCGCCCTCCATCCAGAACTCGCCCACGTAGGCAAAGCCGCCAACAACTTCACGGAGCTGCAATCCGAGTGGGAGTTCATCCGCCGCTTCATGGACGAGGGCCCGGAGGACCTGCCCCGCCCACCTATGACCTCGCACTTCCCCTGGCCCTGGCAAGCCTTTACCCCTCAATTCGAAGGCCTGACCCACTACTTTCGAAAATCCTCTCGAATCATCAAACTCGGCCTGGTCTTGATCTCGCCCGCCTTCCTGATCATCGGCACCGGCCATTGGCTAAGCCTGATGCTGTGCTGGAAACCGCGCTGGCCCAAGATCATTCGTGAAGCCGGTTTGCCCGGGAAACCCGTTCCGCCATTGACCACCGTCAATGACTATCCACCGGCCATTCAAGAGCGGTTACGCGAAAACGCTTACCTCTGGGCCGTTCGCCCAGGTAAACGCCCGGAGAGGAAGAAACGCACCTCGACTCGGCGGCTAAAGACCGAAGTAGAAACTTCGACTGCCCAAATGAGTAGGCCCCGTGAAGCCCCCGTGATGATCAGCCATGACGATGCAGTGAAGAGCAGAAGCGCGGACTCAAAAAACATCGGCTCCCCATGAAATTCTCTTTAGGGCTGCTGTGCAGCCCATCGAGGTCGGTCCGGCGCTCCGGCAAGACCGCTCCTACTGGGCTCCGGTATTTAGCAAAACACCGGTCACGCAACCCAAATCAAACTCAATGCCCGCCCCCCGGCCCCGCCTTGGCCGTAAACGGCGGCTTCGCGAACCAGACCAACAAAATCAGCCCTGCGAACACCCACGTCATCATCATGAAGTAGTCCACCGTCGACATCATGTAAGCCTGCCCGTTGAGCACCTGCTCCAACTGCGCGTAGTTGTGCAGGTTCGCCCCGCCCATCTGCTCAAGCGTATGCCGTGTCGCCGGCTCGTACTGGCTGATGTGCTCACTCAAGTAAGCATGGTGCTGGTCAGCCCGGCGGATCCAGATCCACGTCGTCAGCGAAGCCGCAAAGCTACCCCCCAATGTGCGCAGGAACGTCGCCAAGCCTGATCCATCGGCGATTTGCTGGGGCGGCAGGTCGGACAACAAGATGCTCAATGTGGGCATGAAGAACAGCGCAACCCCGATGCCCATGAACAACTGCACCAATGCCACATGCTGGAAATCCACCTGGCTGGTGAACCCTGCACGCATGTAGCAACTGCTACCGATCGCCAGAAACGCCAGCCCCGCCAGAATCCGCAAGTCAAAGCGATGCGCGTACTTGCCCACGAATGGCGACATGATTACCGGCAATATCCCGATAGGCGCCACGGCCAAGCCTGCCCAGGTGGCGGTATAGCCCATCTGCGTCTGCAGCCACTGGGGCAGGATCAGGTTGATGCCGAAGAAGCCTGCGTAGCCACCCACCAGGACGATGGTTCCCACGCGGAAATTGCGGTGGGCGAACAACCGCAGGTTCACCACCGGGTGCCGGTCGGTCAGCTCCCAGATGACGAATACAGCCAGGAACACGACGGATATCAGCGTACCGGTGATGATGAACGAGGACTCGAACCAATCAAGGTCGTTGCCTTTGTCCAGCACGACCTGCAAGGCCCCTACCCCAACGATCAACGTCAGCAGCCCTATGTAGTCCATCGGCTGTCGGCTGGTGACCACCGGACGATCGCGCATTTGCTGGCGCACCACCGCAGCGGCGAACAGGCCGATGGGCACGTTGATGAAGAAAATCCACGGCCAGCTGTAACTGTCCGTGATCCACCCACCCAGGATGGGCCCGGCGATAGGGGCCACGACCGTCACCATGGCCAGGAGTGCGAGCGCCATCCCCCGCTTGGCAGGGGGATAGACCGCAATCAGCAAGGTCTGGGTCATGGGATACAACGGACCGGCTACCACCCCCTGCAATACCCGAAAGCCCACAAGCTCCGGCATCGACTGGGCGATGCCGCACAAGAACGATGCCAGCACGAACAACAAGGTCGCCCACAGGAACAACTTCACCTCGCCAAAGCGTCGGCTCAACCAGCCTGTTAGCGGCAAGGCGATGGCATTGCTCACGGCGAACGAGGTGATCACCCAAGTCCCTTGCTCGTAACTGACCCCCAGGTTGCCCGAGATGGTCGGCAAGGCCACGTTGGCAATGGTGGTATCCAGCACCTGCATGAACGTGGCAAGCGACAGGCCGATGGTGGTCAGCAGCAGGCTAGGCGGCGTGAACTGGGCGGCGGCGTTATTGCTCATCGCTGTGCCGTCTTGCCAGGCGCGCTGTTGTCACGGATCAGTTGCTCGATCAGCTTGTCCGCCTCGACCAACTGGCGATCGTAGACGTCGGTGGTGTAGCTCGCCTGTTGCGCAGGTTGCTGAGCCAGGGCCGGGCCACTCTGGTCGTGCAAGTCCACATCCACAACCGTGGACAGGCCGATACGCAAGGGATGGTCCTTCAACTGGTCGGGGTTCAAGTGAATGCGCACAGGCACCCGCTGCACGATCTTGATCCAGTTGCCGGTCGCGTTCTGCGCAGGCAGCAAGGCGAACGCGCTGCCGGTGCCGGCACCCAGGCTGTCCACCGTGCCACTGTAGGAGACATCGCTGCCATACAGGTCGGCAGTGATCTCAACCGGTTGGCCGATGCGCATCTGGCGCAGCTGGGTTTCCTTGAAGTTGGCGTCGATCCACACCTGGTCAAGCGGAATCACTGCCATGGTGGCAGTACCGGGTTGCAGGCGCTGCCCGAGCTGCACGCTGCGCTTGGCAACGTAGCCGGTCACTGGCGCTACCAGCGTGGTGCGCGCATGAGCCAGGTAGGCCTGACGCAGATCGGCCGCCGCGGCCATGACCTCTGGGTGCGAAGCCACCACGGTGTCATCGACCAAAGCAGCACTGGTACTCAGTTGCTGGCGGGCACTGTTAACCGCCGCCTGGGCAACACTCAGGTCATCGCGCGCATGGGAAAGCTCTTCGCCGGCGATAGCGCCGCTTTCGGCCAGCACCTTGCGCCGGTTGAAGTCCTGCTGGGCCTTGCGCAATTCAGCCTGACGCGTCTGCAACTGAGCCTTGAGCGAATCGACATTGCTGTACAGACCGCGCACCTGCCTTACCGTACGCGCAAGGTTGGCCTGAGCCGATTGCAGGGCCACTTGGCTGTCGGCCGGGTCGAACTGCAGCAAGACCTGGCCGGCATGCACCAGGTCGCCATCGTCGGCGCCAATGCTGGTCACCGTCCCGGTCACCAACGGCGTGATTTCGACCACGTTGCCGTTGACGTAGGCGTCATCAGTGCTCTCGTACCAACGCCCAACCAGGCTGTACCAGGCCCAAGTGCCTAGCCCACCGAGGATCAGCAGCACCAACAGGCCAATCAGCCAGAGCTTGCGCTTGCGCGAGGAGGTGGGTGCCTCGGTAGGTGCAGGGGTGTCTGAGGAAGTAGCCATGACAATACCTTGGAATAAAGGAAACGGGGTTCAACGATCACCGAAGCGACGGATCGTCAGCGGATCGCCAGCGCCAAGCAGTACCTTGGCCAACAGACGCTCCAAGTCTTTGAGCTCATCGGCCGCCAGGGCGCCACACAGCTCGTTCATGGCGGCAGCTCCGATCTCGGGCAAACGGTCGGCCAGCCGCTGGCCATCGGCCGTCAACGCCAGGCGCACCACGCGGCGGTCCGTCGGGCAACGGGTACGCACCAGCAGGTCCTTTTGCTCAAGGCGATCGAGCATGCGCGTCATCGATCCGCTGTCCAGGCCCAGGTAGCGGCAGACCTCCGCCGGGGTATCGACCTGGTACTGCGTCACGATGATCAACACCTTGAACTGCGCGGCAGTAACGCCCTCGGACTCCAGGTGCCAGTCGAGGATCCGATCCTTCAGAAGCGCCGCGCGGCCCAACAGCATGCCGATGGCGCACGTCTCGAAATTGTCTGGCGAGAAATGGGGCATGAATGATTGCTCGAACAAGTGTGTGTAAATATTACTGCCTAGGCAGTGAATGTCAAAGACTTAATTAGCTTGCTATGTACGTGACACGAGCGCCTTTATTCATGGCGCGAAGCGTTCTCAAAAGCGAAAAATCTGAAGGCTTTTGCCGGAAAAGGCCGGGAAATGAAAGGGTTTGGCGGCTTTCCGTGTTTCTCGACGCGGTGGTGGAACGTTAGAATGCGCAAAACCTGGAGCCGCGATGAACCAAGACCGCCCGACTATCCACACCGATGACAGCATGGCCGACGCCGCTGCGCACTGGTGCATGCGCCTGCATGAAGGCGATTGCACGACTGCCGAGCGTGAGGCTTTTGCCCAGTGGCTGGCAGCCGATCCGCGTCATGCCGAGGAATACCAGGCCATGCTGGATATCTGGTACACGGCCGACTTGCTGCCGCGTCCCGTTCAAGCGAATGGGCACCCTGCCCCGGTGCGGCGCAGCGGTCGCAGGTGGCGCGCTCAGGCTTACGCTGCCGTCATCGCGTTGGCGGCTCTGCCGCTGGTGGGGTGGATCGGCTGGGAGCAAGGCTGGGTTCCCAACCGCTACCAGCACGTCGAGACGACGGACCACATGCAGACCGTGCAGTTGAGTGACGGCAGTACGGTGCAGCTCAACCTGAACACCGACCTGACCTACCTCAACTTCAAGCACCAGCGCCGTGTCACGCTCAAGCGTGGCGAAGCCTTCTTCACGGTCCACCACGACAGCTCGCACCCCTTCGTGGTCCGCGCAGGCAATGGCCAGACCCGCGTGACAGGTACCCGCTTCAATGTCTGGAAATACCAGGACAGGGTCAAAGTGACCCTGGTCGAAGGATCGGTGCTGGTATCCAGCGAGGGCAATGCGGGCTATCGGCTTGGCCCCGGTATGCAGGCCACCTACCGCAAGGGCGACTATGAGCCCCAGTTGCTGGAAAACAGCAACTTCGCCGACGCCCTGGCCTGGCGCAGCGGCAAACTGGTGCTCGACAACTTGACCCTCGAACAGGCACTGCCGGCCATAAACCGCTACCTCGACAAGCCACTGAGGCTTGCCGATGTCGGTACCGGTCAGATTCGTATCAGCGGCATCTACAACACCCGGGAAGTAGGCCAGTTGGTGAACAACCTGCCCAAGGTGCTGCCGGTCTACCTGACCCGCAGCAACGACGGCAGCACGGTGCTCAACCGTATTTCGCCGCCGCCCGCCAAGCGCTGAGTGCCCTGCTGTTAGAGCGTCATCGCCGCCAACCACCCGAAGGCCAACAGCGGCAGGTTGTAGTGGATGAACGTCGGCACCACCGTGTCCCAGATGTGATGGTGCTGCCCGTCCACATTGAGCCCGGAAGTCGGACCCAGGGTGGAATCCGATGCTGGCGAGCCTGCGTCACCCAACGCGCCTGCCGTACCGACGATACACACGGTCGCCAAAGGGTCGAAGCCGAGCTGGACGCACAGCGGTACGAAAATCGCAGCCAGAATCGGTACGGTGGAAAACGACGAGCCAATGCCCATGGTGACCAGCAGGCCCACCAGCAGCATCAGCAAGGCACCTATCCCTTTGCTGTGGTTGATCCAATGCGCCGAGGTTTCGACCAGGCTTTGCACATCACCCGTGGCTTTCATGACGTCTGCAAAGCCAGAGGCGGTGATCATGATGAAACCAATCATGGCCATCATCTTCATACCTTCGGTGAACAGATCATCGGTGTCGCGCCACTTGACGATGCCTGACAGCGAGAAAATCAAGAAGCCGACCATCGCGCCGATGATCATCGAGTCCACCAGCAGCTGAACGACGAACGCGGCGACGATTGCAATGCCGGCCACCAGTAGCGTCATCGGGTTGTAACGCACGCTCACCTGTTCGACCTGCTCGATACGCGCCAGGTCGTAGTCGCGTTTTTTTCGGTAGCTGACGAACATCGCCACTATCAAGCCCACCAACATACCAGCGGCGGGAATGGCCATGGCGTGGGTAACGTTGACACCCGTGATGTCGACCCCTGCACGCGCCACGTTGGCCAGCAGAATCTGATTGAGGAAAATATTGCCGAAACCCACAGGCAGGAAAATGTAGGGCGTGATCAGGCCGAATGTAATGACGCAGGCGATCAGGCGCCGGTCGATACGCAGGCGGGTCAGCACATAGAGCAGCGGCGGCACCAATAATGGAATGAAGGCGATATGGATGGGCAGAATGTTTTGCGACGAGACGGCCACCACCAGCATCAAACCGATCATCAACCATTTGACCCTGCCACCTTGGTCGTGGCCTTGCCGGTCGATCATGGCCAATGCCCGGTCGGCCAACGCATGCGCCAGGCCGGATTTGGCGATGGCCACGGCAAAGGCACCCAGCAACGCATAGGACAGTGCCACAGTAGCCCCCCCGCCGAGCCCACCATTGAAAGCTTCAAGTGTGCCTTGCACACCCAGGCCGCCGACCAGCCCACCTGCCAGGGCACCGACGATCAGGGCGATGACCACGTGCACGCGGGACAGGCTCAGTATCAGCATGATGCCGACCGCGGCAATCACTGCATTCATGGGGGGCTTACCTCACTGGGAACAAAAAAGCGCGCACTCTGACGCAGTGCACGGCAGATGTCAAAACTGCCAGGCAACGGCGGATTGCCCGCAACCGGGCGGATTAAATTGAATGTTTGAATAAAGAAAAGTCTGTAGGAGCCGATACCCACCTGGGGCTGGAAACCGCCTCGCCCGTGCCCTAACCCTTACTTGTCATAAAAAGGGATCTGCCCCATGCCTCTGCGACAACTTTCCATCCAATGGAAAATCACATTGCTGGCCGGCCTGTGCCTGGCCGGCATCGTCACCCTGCTCATCGGTTTGTCCCTGTACCGGATGGACCACAGCTCGGACCTGGTCAAGGCCAGCAGCATGCAGATGCTGACCGAATCGGCCCAGTCGCGCATCGAATCCCAGGGCGAGGTGCAGGCCCTGAACATCCGCCGCCAATTCATGGATGCTTACCAGTACGGTGCGGGCTTTTCCAGGCAGGTACTGTTCCTGCGCGAACAGGCCGAAAAGCGCTTTCTCGATGCGTTCGACCTGCGCGAGGACATGACCCGGCAGGTGCGCGCCGCGCTCCAGGCCAACCCCGATCTGCTGGGCCTGTCACTGGTGTTCGAGCCCAATGCGCTGGACAGCAAGGACAGCCTGTTCGCCGGCCAGGCTGAGCTCGGCAGCAACGAAACCGGGCGCTTCGCCCTGTACTGGTCGCAACCGCACGTGGGCCAGCTCACCTCGATGGCCCTGCCCGAGCGCGACATGGCCGACACGTCCATCGGGCCCAGCGGCCAACCTGCCAACACCTGGTGGGTATGCCCGCGTACATCGGGCAAGGTCTGCGTGGTCGAACCCTACTTCTATGCCATCGATGGCCAGCAGGTGCTGATGACCAGCATCGTCTTCCCGCTGGTGGTGGACGGCAAGGCGATCGCAACCCTGTCGGTGGACATCAACCTCAACAGCCTGCAGGCCCTGAGCGAACAGGCCAGCCGCAGTCTCTACGAAGGCCGCACCACCGTCGGCATCCTCAGCCCGGTGGGCTTGCTGGCAGGCTACAGTGCCGATGCCAGCAAGCTCTCCCAGCGTTTCGATCAGATCGACACGACCAAAGGTGCGGAGCTTGTGGCCAAGATGGCCGACGGCAAGATGACCATCATCAATGACCGCCAACGCCTGAAAGTGCTCGCGGCCTTCCGCCCGATCCCGGACGCCAAGCCATGGGGCGTGTTGCTGGACGTCCCCGAAAACGCCCTGACCGGGCCCGCCGAGGCCCTGAAGCAGGAACTGGACGCCCTCAACACCAGCGGTACCCTGCTCGAACTGGGCCTAGGCCTGGCAGCAGCCATTTTTGGCCTGCTGATGGTGTGGCTGATGGCCCGGGGCGTTACTCGCCCGATACTGGGCGTGGCGGCCATGCTCAAGGACATCGCCAGTGGCGAAGGTGACCTGACCCGCCGCTTGACCTACGACAAGCAAGATGAACTGGGTGAACTCGCGGGCTGGTTCAACCGCTTCCTGGACAAACTCCAGCCCACCATCGCCGAGGTGAAACAGTCGGTACAGGCCGCCCGCTCGACGGCCGATCAGTCCTCGGCCATCGCCACCCAGACCAGCGCCGGCATGGAGCAGCAATACCGCCAGGTGGACCAGGTAGCCACCGCCTCGCACGAGATGAGCGCGACCGCCCAGGATGTCGCCCGCAGCGCAGCGCAAGCCGCGCAGGCGGCCCGCGACGCCGACCAGGCAACGCGCGAAGGGTTGGCGGTGATCGATCGCACTACCCACAGCATCGATTCGCTGGCCGCCGACATGAGCACGGCCATGGCCGAGGTGCAGGGCCTGTCGCAGAACAGCGAAAAAATCGGCTCCGTACTGGAAGTCATCCGCTCGATTGCCGAGCAGACTAACTTGCTGGCGCTCAACGCCGCCATCGAGGCAGCCCGAGCCGGTGAGGCCGGGCGCGGCTTTGCGGTGGTCGCCGATGAGGTTCGCAACCTGGCCCAGCGCACCCAGGAGTCGGTCGAAGAAACCCGCCAGGTCATCGAGGCCTTGCAGGACGGTACCCGTGAAGTGGTGGGCGCAATGGACAACAGCCATCGTCAGGCCCAAAGCGGCGTGCAGCAGGTCGGCCAGGCCGTGACCGCCTTGCAGCGCATTGGCCAGGCGGTGACGGTCATCACCGACATGAACCTGCAGATCGCCTCGGCAGCCGAGGAGCAAAGCGCGGTGGCCGAGGAGATCAACAGTAACGTGGCGACCATTCGCGATGTCACCGAGTCGCTGTCAGGCCAGGCCAACGAATCGGCGCGGGTCAGTCAGTCGCTCAATGCCTTGGCCAACCAGCAGCAGGCATTGATGGACCAGTTCCGCGTCTGAGCCTGCCCCCTGTGCTGCGTCGTCTACACTTGCCCCATTCCCGAAGGGCCGTAGACGACGAGGTCAGGCATGAAAAGAGGTTCATCGCTGCTGCTCGGGGTGCTGTTCGCCCTGGGCCTGGCCGCTGCCGACAGCGCTAGCGCTGCCGATCAGAAGCCACCCATCCGCTTTGGCGCCCTTACCTGGGAAAGCGGTGCCTTCACCACCGAACTCCTGCGCGTGATCGTCGAGCGTGGGTACGGCTACGCCACCGAGACATTGCCTGGTAGCACGGTCAGCCTGGAAGTCGCCCTGGCCCGCAACGACCTGCAAGTGATCGCCGAAGAATGGGCCGGTCGCAGCCCTGCCTGGGTCAAGGCCGAGCAGGCAGGTCAGGTGTTTGCGCTGGGCGACACGGTCAAGCATGCCGAAGAAGGCTGGTGGGTGCCGGCGTATGTCATCGAAGGCGATGCGTCGCGCAAGCTCAAGGCCTTGGCGCCTGAACTGCGCAGCGTCGAGGATCTCAAGCGCTACGCTGCGGTGTTTCGCGACCCCGAATCACCCGACAAAGGCCGTTTCCTGAACAGCCCCAGTGGCTGGACGTCCGAGACCGTGAACAGCCAAAAGCTCAAGGCCTATGGGCTGGACCAACTGTACACCAACTTCCGCACAGGTTCCGGGGCCGCGATGGATGCGGAGATCGGGTCGGCCATTCGCCGGGGCCAACCGGTGCTTTTCTACTACTGGAACCCTACCCCGCTCATGGGCCGCTACAAGCTCGTGCGGCTACAGGAACCTGCATTCGATGCCCAGGCCTGGGCGACCTTGACCGACCCTGCCAACCCAGCCCCAAAAGGCAGCAGTTCGCTGCCGGCGAAACTCTCGGTTGGCGTGTCCAAAGCCTTTCGTGAGCAATACCCGGACGTGGTCCAGGTATTCGAACGGGTGGATTTGCCTATCGACACGCTCAACCAGGCATTGGCGCAGATGAGCGAAAAACGTACCCCACCCCGTGACGCCGCCTTGGCGTTCATGCGCCAGCACCCGCACGTGTGGAAGGCTTGGCTTCCCGAGCAGGTGGCCACCAAAGTCGAGGGCGGTCTGTGAGCAATGTTTTCCCCCAGGCTTTGCAGTTTTCCTTCGCCGATCAGGTCAACCGCATGGTCGACTGGTTGGTACTCCATTATGGGGACCACCTGCGCAGCGTCTCCGACCAGTTGCTGCAAGTGCTCGTTGGCCTTGAAAACCTGCTGCGGCTCATGCCGTGGTGGCTACTGCTGGCGGCGGTCGGTGCGCTGGCCTGGCATGCTTGCCGAAGCCTGCTGCGCAGCTGTGTCCTGGTAGGGCTGCTGGCGGTCATCGGTATGCTGGGGTTATGGGACAAACTGCTGCAGACCCTGGCGCTGGTGCTGGTCAGTACCGGGTTGTGCGTGCTGGTTGGCATACCGTTGGGCGTCGTGCTGGCCGCTCGGCCGTTGGCAAGGCGCCTGGTGATGCCAGTGCTCGACGTGATGCAGACCCTACCCGCTTTCGTGTACCTGATTCCCGTGTTGATGCTCTTCGGTCTGGGCAAGGTGCCTGCGGTTTTCGCGACCTTGATCTATGCCCTGCCACCGTTGGTGCGACTCACTGAACTTGGGTTGAGTCAGATAGACCCGTCGTTGCTCAAAGCCGCCCAAGGCCTTGGCGCGACCCGTGCCCAGCGGCTCAGGCGCATCGCACTGCCCCTGGCGCTGCCCAGTATCATGGCCGGGCTCAACCAGTCGGTCATGATGGCCCTGTCGATGGTCGTGGTCGCCTCGATGATTGGGGCGCGAGGGCTTGGCGAAGATGTGCTAGCAGGCATCCAGACGCTGAACGTTGGTCAAGGCGTCGAGGCCGGGCTGGCCATCGTGGCACTGGCCATGGTCATCGACCGTATCAGCCAGGCGTATGGGCGTGGACGGCGTTGAAAGGCCATAGCCAGGGCGGTAGGACGGGCATGGCAAAGCAAGTGTCCGGCCGGTACTCTGTGCAACGTACCCGGCCACGGATCTGCCTCCATGCTGCATGTGCTGTTGACCACCCTGCTCCCCATCATCCTGTTGATCGCCCTGGGCACGCTGCTGCGGGTGCGTGGCTTCGTCTCGGACAGCTTCTGGCCGGGAGCCGAGCGCCTGAGCTACTACGTGCTGCTGCCCTCGTTGTTCCTCCATGGCCTGGCCACTGCCAACCTGGACGGGGTGCCGGTGCTGGCCATGGTCGCGGTGCTGATGCTTTCGACCCTGTCCGGGGCGTTGCTGTTGGTGCTTTATCAGGGCGTGCGCCAGCACGACGGCACCGACTTCACGTCGCTGTTTCAGGGTGGCATCCGGTTCAACAACTACATCGGCGCGACCTTGGCCGCGGGCATCTACGGCAGCGCGGGCATCGCATTGGCAGCAGTGGCCAACGCAGCCATCGTGCCACTGGTCAATCTGCTCTGCGTGCTGGTGTTCGCGCGCTTCAGCGCCCGGCACAGCTCGCCGCTGACGGTGCTGCGGGCGATCCTTGCCAACCCACTGATTCTAGGGTGTGCGGGGGGCATGCTGTTACGGGTGACGGGGCTGGGCCTGCCGGCTGGCATCGAGCCTACCCTTGGCGCGCTAGGGCATGCCGCGTTGCCGCTGGGGTTGCTGTGCGTCGGTGCGGCCCTGGGTGGTGCACGTCTCGGTGATCAGGCCCAGCCATTGATAGCGGCCTGTGTCTTCAAGTTCCTGGTGATGCCGGTGACGACATGGGGGCTCTGCCGCCTGCTCGGCCTCAGTGGCCAGGCCGCTGTAGTGGCGGTGATTTTCCAGGCGCTGCCAACGGCATCGTCGTCCTACGTCATGGCCAGGCAAATGGGCGGCAACGCGCCTCTGATGGCGACCATCATTGCGGTACAGACGGTGGCGGCGGCGGCCACGCTTCCTCTGGTCCTTTCACTGTTGTTGGGCTGACAGCTGCACAACATCATGCATGGCCGATATCATGCCGAGTGCAAGTCCGGTCCACGCACACCCAGCATTGCCCCCTACACCTGGCCTGCACGCCGCCGCACTTTTTGCCCAGCCTGCGGTCTACTCTCCCTTACGACCGACAATGACTGCAGGCGTTTTCAATGCGTTGCACAGCTCGGGTCAAAACCATCGGGCTTGTGTAGGATAGGCAGCGCCTACTCGCCGCTGCCAGCCTCAGGGAGAACCATATGCGCGTCCTGTCATCTGTCGCTGCCTTCACGCTTGGGCTGATCGTTTCCTCCCAGGCACTGGCTGTCACGGGCGAAGAAGCACAGTTGATAGCGGCCATCAACGTCTACCGCAGCCAGGCGCAGCCCTGTGGCGAGCAAGGCTCGCTCGAACTGCCGCCGCTCAACAGCGACACCCGCCTGGCGCTGTCTCCCGAAGGCACCCGTGACCTTCAGCAGGCCATGACCCGCGCCGGTTACCCCATGGTCAACGTGCAGGCGATCAGCCTGTCTGGCCCCCGAGATGCACCCGCTGCCATGCACGCCATTGAAGAAAGCTTCTGCCAGGTGGTGCTCGATCCTCAGTTCGTCGACATCGGCGTCAGCCAGGAAGGTCGGGATTGGCGCATTGTGCTGGCGCGCCCCCTGCTCTCTGGTCGCTTGGGCGACTGGCAGGCGGAAGGGCAAAAGATGCTCCAGGAAATCAACGCCGCGCGTCAGCAGCCCCGCCAGTGCGGCGGCCAACCCTACGCCGCCGCACCTGCACTTGGCTGGAACACCGTGCTGGCCGGAGTGGCAGCCGGCCACACGCGGGCCATGGCCAACCAGAACTTCTTCGATCACATCGACAAAGAAGGCCGCACCCCAGGTGATCGGGCCGAGCTTGCCGGTTATCTGTACCAGCAGATTGGCGAGAACATCGCCGCCGGGCGCGACACGCCGCACAAGGTGGTTCAAGGCTGGCTGGACAGCCCAGGCCACTGCGCAGTCCTGATGAGCGCCGACTTCCGGGACCTCGGCGCAGCCTATGCCGTAGACCCGAAAAGCGATGCCGGCATCTATTGGACGGCCCTGTTCGGCTCGCCGCAATAGCGCCTGGTTGAACCGGCGACACCCGACACCCGCAGTGTTGGCCCCGGGCGTCAGGCTGGCCGGATCAGAAACCCAGCGTGACAGACAGCAGGTAAGTGCGTGGCGTCGACAAGGTAAGCCCCGGTTCGGCGTCATCCGGCGCGCCTGCTGAGCTCCAGTAACGGTCGTCGAGCACGTTTTCGACGCTGGCGCGCAGGGTCACCTGCGTGTCGTCCAGCTTGAAGGCGTACCGTGCCCCCAGGTCATAGCGTTCCCAGCCGTCGATCTTCTTGCTGTTGTTCTGGTCCAGGTACTGGGAGCTCGAGTGCGTCCCGCGCGCCGTCAGGGTCAGCCCCTGGACCACCGGCACATCCCATTCGGCCCCCAGGTTGACGTTGTACGCGGGCGTTGCGGGCGCACGGTTGCCATCGTAGGCCCCCCTCACGGTATCGGTCAGCTCACTGTCGATGTACATCACCCCGCCCAGCACACGCACCCCTTTCGTGGGTTCACCGAACACGGTCAGCTCCACACCCCGGTTGTTGCGCTTGCCATTGGCGCCGAAGACCCGGGAGCCGGGGTTGGTTTCATAGGCAGGCTGACGGATTCTGAAGGCGCTGGCCGTGAACGCCACGTTGCCCAGGTCATACTTGGCACCCACTTCCACCTGGCGGCTGGTGAAAGGCGGGAAAATCTGATCCTCGTTGATCGAGGTGGACGGTGCGATCTTGCCTTGGCTCAAGCCTTCCATGTAGTTGGCATACACCGACAGCTCCTCCGTTACCTTGTACAGCACACCACCGGAGGGCGACACCTTCTTCTCGTCATACGCCGTGTCGCCTTTGACCCCATCACTCCAATCGTCCACCTGCACCCGCTGCCAGCGCAGCCCCAGGGTCAACAGCAATCGGTCATCAAAGAAGCCGAGGGTGTCGGACAACGCCAGCCCAGAGAAACGGTTCTCGGTGTAATCCTTCGAATCGAGCCGCGTCGGGGTACCTGGCGTGGGCGTCGCCGTCGGATGATAGAGGTTGCCGGGTGAGGCGGCGTAACGGGCACCCCCATTGGTGAAGTCCATGTAGTAGTACGTGGCAGCCAGGTTGATCTCGTGGCTGACGGGCCCGGTGTGCAACCAGGTCCTCAAGCCCGCCAAGGCAGTGCGTACCGATTCATCCCTGCTGAAATCGCGGGGCTGGATGGTGAAGTCGCCAGCATTGTTGATCACAGAGACGTTATGGCGCAGGAAATCGTGTCGGCTCTCCCGGGCACCCACTGCGCCATAGGCCAGCACAGAATCGCTGAGGTCATATTCGGCATGCACTGCCCCGAAGGTATCGTTGGTGCGCGCCTTGCTCCACGCCTGGGCGTAGTTGCGGTGCACATCGCCAGCACGCGGTACCTGGGCGCTTGCCCCTACCAGCACACGCTCCTGAGGGGCATCGGTGTCACGCTCGGTATGCCCAAGGTCGGTCGAAAGCCGCAGGCGCTCGCCGCGAAAATCCAGCCCCAGTACGGCCATTTCGCGGTCCACTTGCTGGTGGTCCCATTCGGTATCGCCAGACTGTTTCACCGCGTTCAGACGCATGCCGAACTGCTGCTGTTCACCGAACCTTCGCCCTACGTCAACGGCCCCGCCTACCTGGCCCGCCGAGGCGTAGCTGCCGGTGAACTCGGTGATCGGCGTGTCGCCAGCGCGTTTGGGTTGGACGTTGATGCCGCCGCCGACGCTACCCCGTGGCGCAATGCCGTTGATCAACTGGCTGGGGCCCTTGATGATGTCGACCCGTTCGGCCATCTCCATATCGATCGAATAGGTAGGTAGCAAGCCATAGAGGCCGTTGTAGGACACATCACTGTTATACAAGCTGAAACCGCGAATGGTGAACTGCTCGAAACGCCCACCGGCCGGGTTGGTGGCACGAACCGAAGGGTCGCTGGCGACCAGTTCGCTCAGGGTGCGGGCCTGTTGGTTCTTCACGAGGTCGCTGGTGTAACTGGTGATGCTGAACGGCGTTTCCATGAAATCGCGCGCACCCAGCAAGCCCTGCGCGCCTTGGCGGGCGACCTGCCCGCCTGCATAAGGGGGTGCCTCGTCGGTCGCCGGTAGGCCACCGACGATGCTGGTAGGGGCTATTTCCAGCGGGCCACTTTGCTGGGGCGACGGCACGAGAGTGAAAGCATCTTGGCCCACGGCTACCCATTGCAGACCGCTGCCGCGCAGTAACTGCGTGAAGCCTTCATCGACGCTGTATTGCCCGGTCAGCCCTTCGCTGCGCAGGCCCTTGACCAGCGCTGGGTCCAGCGACAAGCTGACCCCTGCTTGATCGGCGAAGCGGGTCAATGCCGCCCCCAGGCTCGCCGCTGGCACTTGGTAGGTGCGCCGGGCTGGCTCATCGGCCCAAGCGGGCGTGCCGAGCAGCAGGCTGATGGCGAACAATGGGCGTGCTGCCCGCACCCATGGGCGCAGGTGGATGGACTTTACTGCAGGCATCTATAAAGCTCCCCTTTATGGTGTTCTAGGGGTAATGACAGGCGAGTCCGGAAAAGGGGACAGCTTCTCGTTGATATCACGTGCAATGCGTCGCAACGCAGCGTTCGGGGTGAACTTGGCGGGTTCGAGCTTCAGGCAGTCGTTGCTCGCGGCACCAGCGTGATCCAGTAGCGGGTACGGGCTACCACCTGCACCGGCAGGCTTGCCGCGAGCAGCGTCAATACCTGGTCGGTGTCATCCAGTCGGAAGGTGCCGGTCACCCGCAGCCTGTCCAACGCCGGGTCCCAGCGCAGCACACCTGGGCGATAGCGGCTCACCTCCACAAGCAAGTCGCCTAGCCGCTGATCGTCCAGGCGCAACACGCCATCACGCCATCCCAATCGCCATGCCTCGAAGAAACCGACATTTCGAATACCTGACGCTACAAGGTCGGCCTGCTGACCGGCGTTGAGGCGCAGGCGGCTACCCCCTGAGGGCTGCACGTCTGCCCTGCCCTGGACTACCGCGACCTGACACCCTGATTCGATCAGGCGGACGCACACCTGTCCAGGGCCAAGGGTTGCACCACCCAGCGACACCTGGCCTGAAGGCACCTGGAGGGTCAGGGGTTGAAGGCCAGGCGTGGTGACTGAAATTTCGCCGCGTCGCAACCACACCTTGTGATTTACGGTGTCCAGGTCGACAGCGCTGTCGGTGTTCAATTGCACCGTGGTGCCGTCATTGAACGTCACCACTCGACGCTCACCTACATCCGTGCGCAGGTCGGCAGTCCAGGCCTCAAGGGGCAGTTCGTGGCTCACCCACCAAGCCGTAGGCACCAGCGCTGCCAAACCCAGTATTTGCCCAAGCGCGGTACGTCGGCTCTGATCCGGACGGTCCAGCGTGGCCATGGCCAGACTGGCAGGCAAACCGGTGAAGCGCTCGCGCAAGCGCAGCGCCTGCTGCCAGGCAGTCTCATGCACAGCGCTTTGGCTGCGCCACTGCTCAAGCCCGGCCAGGTCCGTCTCACGGGTATCGCCTGAATCGATGAGCGCCAACCATTGCGCGGCCTCGCGCAAAGCTTCCCGCAGGTGCTCAGGCGCGCTCACAGGAGTTCGGCCAGCAGGCAGTGCTCGTAAGCGTGCGCCATGTAGCGCTTGACCGACCGCTCGCAAACACCAAGCCGGCTGGCGATGTCGGCGTAGCTCAGTCCTTCGAGCTGGCTCAGCAGAAAAGCCTTGCGCACGACTGGCTTCAAACCGCCCAGCAATTCATCGAGTGCCTGCAGCGTTTCGAGTAACAACCAGCGCTGCTCGGGCGAAGGTGCGTGCTGTTCGGGCAGGTGGGCCAGGGCCTCAAGGTAGGCTTTTTCAAGGCTGCGGCGTTGGTGCAGGTTGCTCAGCAGTCGCTTGCCAACTGTCAACAGGTAGGCGCGTGGTTCGCGGATGTCGGTCAACGGCTGGGCGCTGGCCATCACGCGAAGGAAGGTATCCTGACTCAGGTCGGCCGCATCCCAGGCATTGCCCATGCGCCGTCGTAGCCAGCCCTCGAGCCAGCCACGGTGCTCCCGGTAGAGGTCGGGGAAGCTTTGCGAGGGCGGCGGCGCGGCTTCGAACATGGACAAGTCCCTGCGATGATGTAAATAGGATTAATTCTAATTTACATCTCACCACAGGGCCAAGCCCTTTATCACTGCTTACGCAATGGCCGCATCCACCAGTACCTGGGCTTCCTGTACCAGACGTTGCAAGTGGGCTTCGTCGACGAAACTCTCCGCGTAGATCTTGTAGATGTCCTCGGTGCCGGATGGCCGGGCTGCGAACCAGCCATTGGCGGTGATGACCTTCAGACCACCGATGGCCTGCCCATTCCCTGGCGCGTGGCTCAGGATCTGCAGGATTGGCTCTCCAGCAAGCTCGGTGGAGGTCACTTGCTCGGGCGCAAGCTTGCTCAACAACCCTTTCTGGCGGGCATCGGCCTTGGCTTCCACGCGGGTAGCGAACGGCTTGCCCAGGGCCTGGGTCAGCTCGGCATACGCCTGGCTTGGGTTACGTCCCGTCCGGGCGGTCATTTCCGCAGCCAGCAAGGCCGGGATGAGGCCATCTTTGTCGGTTGCCCATACCGAGCCGTCGCGGCGCAGGAACGAGGCGCCCGCACTTTCTTCGCCACCAAAGCCCAGCGTGCCATCGAACAGGCCTTGGGCGAAGAACTTGAAGCCTACGGGTACTTCGTACAGCTCGCGGCCCAGCCGTTGGGTTACGCGATCGATCAGGCCGCTGGACACGACCGTCTTGCCGACGGCTGCGTCGCTACGCCACTGGGGACGGTTGCGGTACAGGTAGTCGATGGCCACGGCCAGGTAGTTGTTAGGTTGCAGCAAGCCGTCGGGGGTGACGATGCCATGGCGATCATGGTCCGGATCGCAGGCAAAGGCCACGTCGAAACGCTCGCGCAGGCCGATCAAGCCCTGCATGGCGTAGGGTGACGAAGGGTCCATGCGAATCTGGCCATCCCAGTCGACGCTCATGAAACGGAACGTCGGGTCGACCTCGGTGTTTACCACTTCCAGGTCCAGTTGATAATGCTGGGCAATGGCCGACCAGTAGCGCACCCCTGCCCCACCCAGCGGGTCCACACCCAAGCGCAGCTTGGCCGCACGGATGATCTCGAAGTCGATGACGTTTTCCAGGTCTGCCACGTAGTGGCTGACGTAGTCGTGACGATGGGTGGTAGGGGCCTGCAGCGCCTGGGCGTGGTCGATACGCTTGACCCCCGCCAGCCCGGCCGCCAGCAACTCGTTGGCCTTGGCTTCGATCCACTTGGTGACGTCGCTGTCGGCCGGGCCGCCGTTGGGCGGGTTGTACTTGAAGCCGCCACTTTGCGGCGGGTTGTGCGAGGGCGTGATGACAACCCCGTCGGCCAGGCCGTCCTGGCGCCCACGGTTGTAGCAGAGGATGGCATGAGACACTGCCGGTGTCGGGGTGTACTCGTCGTCCTTGGACAACATCACCTGCACGCCGTTGGCAGCCAGCACTTCCAACGCACTCGCTGCTGCAGGTGCTGACAGCGCGTGGGTGTCGGCACCGACGAACAGGGGGCCATCGATGCCCTTTTCCTGGCGGTACAGGCAGATGGCCTGGGTGATGGCCAGTACATGGTATTCGTTGAAGCTCAACTCAAGCGAAGTACCCCGGTGCCCCGATGTGCCGAAGGCGACCCGCTGGCTCGCCACGCCAGCGTCCGGCCGGCCGGTATAGTAGGCCGTGAGCAGGCGGGGAATATCGACCAGCACGCTGGCTGGAGCCGGCTTGCCTGCCAAAGGACTGAGCGTCATGCATTAACCTCGAGTTCAGCGAAATGTGGGGGGTTAGAGCGTGCAGTGTACTGAGAGTTGCAAGTGCGCGCGATGCAGGGCACGAAAGAAACCCCGGGTATCGCTCGATGATAATTTGATGCAGACCCCCCGTCCCTGCCACGGGATGATATCGAGCCCCTGCCTTATGTGGATCTTGGCTCAAGCCATGCGGTCAGAAGCCTTGTCGAGCACACCATTGCTGTGAGGCACCATGGCTTTCTATCGTCTGACGCGCACTCACCCTCGATTGAGCCTGGCCACAGGCGCAGGGTTGCTGAGCGCCTGGCTGATCCCTGTCAGCGACCCTGTGCAACGCCTGCTGGCAGGCTGGAACATTGGCGTCTGGTTGTACCTGATGCTGGTACTCTGGCTCAGCTGCACCGCAAGCCCTGCAAAGGTTCGCAAGGTGGCCCACAGCGAAGACGAAAACGCGGGCCTGGTGCTGCTGACCGTCTGCGTCGCAGCGATCGCCAGCCTGGTCGCCGTGACGCTGCAACTGGTGTCCAGCCGCGGGCTGCAGGGCAGTGCATTGACGGCTCACTACCTGTACACCGGGTTCACCGTCGCAGGCTCCTGGCTGCTGATTGGCTGCATCTTCAGCCTTCACTATGCACGGCTGTTCTATGCAGTGAAGGCCACGGCGCCGCCTTTACGCTTCGCCGATGGCGAAACCCAGCCAGACTACTGGGACTTTCACTACGTCTCGTTCACCATCAGCGTGGCCGTCCAGACATCCGACGTGGGGGTAGCCGGTAGCGCGATGCGGCGCGTGGTATTGGCCCACTCGCTGGTGGGGTTCGTGTTCAACACCGCCATTCTTGGCTTTACCATCAATATCGCGGCTGGGTTGCTTGGGTGAATCACCCGTCGGTCAGGTTTCATGAACTCACGCCATGCTCGGCTTTATACGTTCTATAGGCTTATCTCGTATCCCCACCCTGAACCCGGCTTCCGAGGTTCAGCGTTTGGATTGGCTCGATGCGGTGGGCGTGTGCCCGCCGGACGGGCAAAATCATGAGGATGCGCCTTAACCGGCTTCAGATTCCCATAGCGCTGTGATGCAGGTCATGCCCTGCAACATTTGTCACATTTGCAGGCGAGAATCACGTCAGCCAGATGCTATGGTTACATTCCCGGCAGCCACGGTGCGCGGCCGCCCTTCACCAGCTTTCAGTCACGTACAAGGAGGCTCGGATGAACAAGATGACCTTCCCCAACGCCTGTCAAGTCATGCGCTGGCACTTCCATCCGTTGGGTTTCGAAGCCAACATGGATGCACCGCGCAGCATGGTGGCGCGGCTGTTCGATCGAAGCACGGGCGAAACCTTGCTGGCCATAGCAGGCATCCCCTGCACAGCCATCATGGCTGCCAGCGATGTAGAGCGCATCATCGAAGCGGTCGAAACCGAACTCGATGCCTTCCAACCCCCTCCTTTGCTGCGCAACGCCAGTTAACTCAGGGTCGAGTTCGACCCCCGCAACTGCTCGGCCGGCACGGGTCGACCGAGCAAGTAGCCCTGAAGCGAATCGCAGCCTAACCGCGTCAGGAAGGCTTGCTGACTGGAGGTCTCGACGCCTTCTGCGACGATTCGCAACCCCAGTGCGCGGCCCAGGGCAACGATGGCCGACACGATGGCCGCATCCTCGCCCTCATCTTCCAGCTCGCGCACGAACCCTCGGTCGATCTTCAGCTCGTTGGCTGGCAAGCGCTTGAGGTACATCAGGCTGGAATAACCTGTACCAAAGTCGTCAATCGATAGGTCCACGCCCATGTCCGAGAGCTGCTGGAGTACGGTCAGGCTCACCTCCACGTCGGACATCGCCGTGGTTTCGGTGATTTCTAACGTCAGGCAGTTGGCGGGCAGTGCGTGACGTTCGAGGGCACGCGCCACGCTATCGAGCAGGCCCGCGTGGCAAAACTGGATGGCCGACAGATTGACCGCGATCCGCCAGCCCTCGATACCCTCATCCAGCCACAGGCGCATCTGGCGACACGCCTCGTCCAATACCCAGTCACCGATGGGGATGATCAGGCCGGTCTTTTCCGCCAGGCCGATGAAACGGTCTGGGGCCAAAAGCCCGTGCTGAGGATGCTCCCAACGCAGCAACGCCTCGGCGCCGATCGGTTGACACCGCTTGGCGTCGAACTTGGGTTGGTAATGCAGACGGAATTGACCGGCTGCCACTGCCAGGCGCAAGTCCTGCAACAACTGCAGCTGCTGACGGGCGTTGCTGTTCATCGAGGCGTCGAAGAAGCTGTAGCCATTCTTGCCGACCCGCTTGGCGTGATACATGGCAGCGTCGGCGTTGCGCAGCAGCTCGTGCTGATCCTGGCCGTTGCCGGGATACAGGACGATACCCAGGCTCGCTGAAAGCTGCAGATCATGCTCGGCCACTCTGAAAGGCCGCGAGACCAGATTCACCTGTTTGATGGCAACGTTCATGGCATCGCTCGGGTCCTGTAACTCGACCAACAGCACGAACTCGTCCCCGCCGATGCGCGCCAGCGTGTCCTGACTGTGCAGGTGACCCCGCAATCGCGTCGCCACAGCCTTGAGCAGCAGGTCCCCAGCATGATGGCCAAAGGCGTCGTTGACCGGCTTGAACCCATCCAGATCAATGAACATCAGCGCAAAGCACCCCCCCTGCTCAGCGACCTTCGAGATGGCCAGTTCTATGCGGTCAGCCAGCAGACTGCGATTGGGCAACCCTGTAAGCGTGTCGTGCAATGCCAGCTGAGTCAGCTCCTGGTTGGCCAGGGTCAAAGACCTGGCCAACGCCGCCGTGCGAGCTTCGAGGCGCGCGTCCAGTACGGAGGTCAGCAAGGCCACGAGCAACACGGCAAAGGTCGTGATCAGGACAAGCGATACCAGGCCGTCCCCTTCCAGGCCATCGGGCAGCGCGCCACAGAAACTGCCCTGGGGAAAACCAGCGGCCGCCATACCGGTGTAGTGCATGCCAACGATGGCGATCCCCATGAGCACCGCTGCCAGCCCACGTATCTGACGCACGTAGGGGGTCTGCCGGCGCAGCCGGAACGCGGTCCACAGCGCCGCAGCCGAGGCGCCCACCGCGATCAGCAGCGAGGCCATGAACAGGCTCGGGTCATAGTCGATCCCGGGTGTCATGCGCAGCGCTGCCATGCCGGTGTAATGCATGCTGGCGATTCCGGCTCCCATGATGAGCGCGCCGAGGGCAAGCTGCAGGAAGGGCAAGCTGGGCTGGCTGACCAGCCACAGGGCGAAGCCCGAGGACAGCACCGCGATCAACAGCGAACATGCCGTCAACGTGAGGTCATAGCCCAGCTCGACAGGCAGCTGCAAGGCGAGCATGCCGACAAAATGCATCGACCATATGCCGGTCCCCATGGCCAGCGCCCCGCCGATCATCCATAGCGAGGCGGCATACCCTCTGGCGGTGGCAATGCGCCCGGCAAGGTCCAGCGCCGTGTAGGACGCAAGGATGGCCACGCACAGGGAAATCAGCACCAGCGAAGAGGAGTAGCTAGCGGTCAGCATTTTGCGAAGTACCAGGGGCTGGCAGAGGTAGGCACGAAAGGCCGACCATTGTACTCAAGCTTTGGTAAAACGCACGGTGTTTCGACATGTCAAATGGCCATGTCGACAGCAGGTAGGTGCGTCGACATGTGCCATGGGCTGCACATCAATCCTGGTCGGCGAAAGCCCCACGGGCATCCCAGCCACCGCCCAGCGCTGCCACCAATTGGACACTGGCGACCAAGCGTCCCTGCAACAGGTTGAGCACACTGCGTTCGTTGCTCAGGGCGGTGGCTTGCACATTGACCACATCCAGATAGCCGATCAAGCCGGCCTTGTACTGATTTTCCGTAAGCCGCAGCGATTCGCGGGCTGCCTCCAGGGCTTCCTGGCGCACCACGGCTTCGTCCCCGTACACCTTCAGTTGCACCAGCAGGTTCTCGACTTCCTTGAACCCATCGAGCACGGTCTGGCGGTACTGGGCGACCGTCTGGTCGTATACGGCAACGGTACGGTCCACCTCGGCGCTGCGCCTGCCGGCATCGAACAGGGTGAGCGCAAGCTGTGGGCCAACCGACCAGTAGCGGTTGGGCAACTCGATCCAGTTGTTGAAGCTGCTGCTCGAATAACCGCCATTAAGGCTCAGGCTGAGATCTGGGAAATAAGCCGCACGTGACACGCCGATATTGGCGTTGGCGGCCATCACGTTGCGCTCGGCAGCGGCGATGTCGGGTCGGCGCTCGAGCAGTTGCGACGGCAGAGCCACCGGGATTTGTGGCAATGCAGGAATAGCCTGGCTGTCGGCCAGGGCAAATTGCGCAGGCGTCTTGCCCAGCAACACGGCAATGGCGTTCTCGAATTGAGCGCGCTGCCAGATCAGGTCGATCAGGTCAGCCTCGGTGCTTTTGAGCTGGGTGCGCGCTTGGGCCACGGCATCGGGGCCGGCGATGCCCGCGCGGTATTGATTCTGGTTCATCCGCAGCGATCGCTCGTACGCGGCCACGGTGGCTTGCAGCAAGCGTTTCTGCTCATCGATGACGCGCAGTTGCAGGTAGTTCTGCACCAGCTCCGACTGCTGGCTCAAGCGCATGGCGGCAAGGTCGGCCAGGCTGGCCTGGGCACTGGCCTGGTTGGCATTGAGCGTCTCGCGCAACTTGCCCCACAAGTCGATTTCCCAGCTCACGCCCAACTGGGCGTTGTAGGTGTCACGAATGCCGCTGCTGTTATTGGACAGGCTTGAGCTGGAACTGCCGGTGCCCTGGGCTGACCTGTTCTTGGCCACGCTCAGGTCAAGGCTTGGAAACAGCCCGGCGCGGCTACTGCGCACCAGCGCCTGGGCCTGACGATACTGAGCCTCGGCTTGCGCCACACTCTGGTTGTTGCGGTTGAGCTCCTCGACCAGTGCGTTGAGTTGCGCGTCGCCGTAGATCTCCCACCAGGCACCGCGGGCGATGGCGTCAGAAGGCGTGGCCTGCGTCCAGCCTTCGGCATGCTTGAATTGCGCCGTGCCGGCCATTTCCGGGCGGTGGTAATCCGGGGCCAGTGTACAGGCGCTGAGCAAGGCGGCCCCCAAGGCAGCCCCCAGCAAACGCGAGCCGCGAACACGGCTGAGCACTTGCAGGGCACGATGAAGCGGAGTCTGGGCAAAAGTCATAGCGGGTTTTCCAAGGCCGCGTCGGTGCGCACGCCGCGCCAACGGTTGTAGCGGTGACGCAAGCGGTCCAGATACAGGTAGACCACAGGCGTTGTGTAGAGGGTCAGGACCTGGCTGAAAACCAGGCCGCCGATGATGGTCAGCCCCAGCGGCTGACGCATCTCCGCCCCTTCTGCCTGGCTCAGCAGCAGGGGCAAGGCGCCGAGAATGGCCGCCAGCGTCGTCATCAGGATCGGGCGCAAGCGCAGCAGGCACGCGCGCCGAATGGATTCCTCGGGCGAGAGCCCCTGGTGGCGTTCAAGTTGCAGGGCCAGGTCGATCATCAAGATGGCGTTTTTCTTCACGACCCCGATCAACAGGAATAGCCCCAGCAGGGAAATCAGGCTGAATTCGCCACCGGTCACATACAGCGCCAACAAGGCACCAACGCCGGCCGAGGGCAGCGTGGACAAGATGGTCAGGGGGTGGATGTAGCTCTCGTACAGGATCCCGAGTACCAGGTACACAAGCACCAGTGCGCCCAGAATCATGAAAGGCTGCCCCTGCGCGGTCTTGGTGAAGGCATCGGCGGTGCCGCCCAGCTTGGCGATCACCCCTTCCGGTAGGCCGAGCTTGGCCACGGCACGCTCGACCGCCGCCAGCGCCTGGTCGGTGCTGTAGCCTTCGGCGACGTCGAAGGCGATGTCCTCGGAGGCGAACTGGTCTTCGTGGCTGACCCGGTCGTTGGCCAGGCTATTCTCGTAGTGCGCGATGGTCGACAGCGGCACCCGCGCGCCCTCGGCGGTAATCACCTGCACCTGCTCCAGCGTACTGGGGTCCCAGGCGTATTTCGGGTTGATCTCCAGCACGACCTGATATTGGTTGAGGCTGTCGTAGATGGTGGAGATCTGCCGTTGGCTGTAGGCGTTGTTCAGCACGGTGGTGACCATCTGCATGTCGATGCCCAGACGCTTGGCCTGATCACGGTCCACCACCAGTGTCACCTGCTGGGTGCCCGCCCCGTCGCGTGCGTCGATGGCGGTCAGCTCGGGCAAGGCGCGCATGGCCGCGACGACTTTGGGGAACCATTGGCGCAAAGCTGCCAGGTCGCCGCTCTGCAAAGTATACAGGTACTGCGAGGACGACTGATCGCGCCCGCCGCCGCCTAGCTGCAGGTCCTGATCGGCCATCAGGAACAGCCGCCCGCCTGGCACCTTGGGCATTTCCTTGCGCAGGCGTTCGATGACCTTCTGGGCATCGAGCTTGCGTTCGCCGATGGGCTTGAGCCTGACCAGAACCATGGCGTTGTTGGTGCCGCTGTTGCCGCCGATGAAGCCTGCAACGCTCTGCACGGCAGGGTCTGCCAGCAAGGCGCGCCGGTAGATTTCCATCTTCGGCTGCATCACGCTGAACGACAGGCCGTCGTCACCGCGAATGAAACCCATGAGCTGGCCGGTATCCTGCTGGGGCATCAGCGTTTTGGGCACCACGATGTATAGCGCCACGTTGACTGCAATGGTCACCAGCAGGCTGATCAGGGTCAGGCGCCGATGCCGCAGCGCCCAACCCAGGCTGCGGTCATACGCGGCAACCATGCGCCGGTGCACGGCATCGCTCCAGCGTTGCAGGCGAGTCTGCTCGGCCTGGTGCGCAGTCAGCCAGCGGGCGCACAGCATGGGGGTGAGGGTCAGCGACACCAGCAGCGAAACCATGATGGCGGCCGCCAGGGTGATGGAAAATTCCTGGAACAAACTGCGCACGATGCCGCCCATGAACAGGATCGACACGAACACGGCCACCAGTGACACGTTCATCGACAAGAGGGTAAAGCCGACTTCCTTGGCGCCCAGGAACGCCGCTTTCATGGGTGGCTGCCCGTCCTCGATATGCCGGGAGATGTTCTCCAGCACAACGATGGCATCGTCCACCACCAGTCCCGTCGCCAGGATCAGCGCCATCAGCGACAGGTTGTTGAGCGAGAAGCCGCACAGATACATGACCGCGAACGTGCCGACCAGCGACACCGGCACCGCAAGGCTTGGAATCAGTGAAGCACGCAGGCTGCCGAGGAACAGGTAGACCACCAGGATCACCAGTACCACGGCGATCAGCAGGGTATGCTCTGCCTCCTTTAGCGTGGCCTTGATCACCGGCGAACGGTCCATGGCCACGTTTAGCTCGACGCTTGCCGGGAGCAGCGATTGCAGTGCAGGCAACTGCGCCTTGATCTGGTCCACCGTGGCAATGATGTTGGCACCTGCCTGCCGGTTCACGACCAGCAACACCGCGCTCTGGTCATTGAAAAAACCACTGTTGTAGCGGTTTTCGACCCCATCGGTGATGGTTGCCACGTCCGATAACCGAAGAATCGTGCCATTCTCCTGGCGAATCACGATCGGCCCGTAGTCCTTGGCGCTTTCCAACTGATCGTTGGCCCGCACCTGCCAATTGCGCTCGGCATCCTCGACAAAGCCCATGGGCCGGCGCTGGTTGGCGTTGGCCACGGCGGTACGCACCTCATCCAGCGCCAGGCCGTACTGGTTCAACAATTGCGGCTCGACCGAAATGCGCACGGCCGGCAGCGAACTGCCCCCGATCTGCACCTCACCCACGCCAGGCACCTGGGCCAGGCTTTGGGACAGGATGGTGTCGGCCAAATCGTACAGCTGCCCTTTCTGCAGCACACTTGAGGTCAGCGACAGGACCATGACCGGTGCCTGCGACGGGTTGATCTTCTTGTAGGTCGGCATGCTGCGCATGCCGCTGGGCAGCAGGTTGCGGGTGGCATTGATTGCGGCCTGCACCTCGCGCGCAGCGCCGTCGATGTCGCGGCCAAGCTCAAAACCAATGATGACCCGCGTGGAGCCCTGGTTGGAGCTGCTGGTCAATGTGGTGACGCCGGCGATGCTGCCCAGCTTGCGCTCGAGCGGCGTTGCCACGGTCGAGGCCATGACCTCGGGGCTTGCGCCCGGCAGGTTGGCCGAAACCACGATCACCGGGAAATCCATCTGCGGCAGCGGCGAGACCGGCAACAGACCGAAGCTGACCGCGCCCAGCAGCATGATCGCCAAGCTCAACAGCATGGTTGCCACGGGCCTGCGGATGAATGGCGCCGACAGGTTCATCGGGCCGCCCTTAGGAACGCGCTGCACGTACTCATACCGGCTCCTGCGCCAGGTCGCGCTTGCCGAAGCGACGGCCCAACCGGTCGAAATACAGGTATATGACCGGCGTGGTGAACAGTGTCAGCACCTGGCTCACCAGCAGCCCGCCCACCATCACCAGGCCCAGGGGTTGGCGCAGTTCGGCGCCGGACCCGGTGGCCAGCATCAACGGCACTGCACCGAACAGGGCCGCCAGCGTGGTCATGAGGATCGGTCGGAATCGCAGCAGCGCGGCCTGGTAGATGGCATCGCGCGGACTCATGCCTTGGTGACGCTCGGCTTCGAGCGCGAAGTCGATCATCATGATGGCGTTTTTCTTGACGATGCCGATCAACAGGATGATGCCGATGATGGCGATCATGCCCAGGTCATTGCCACTGATCAGTAGCGCCAGCAACGCACCCACGGCAGCCGAAGGCAGCGTCGAGAGGATGGTTACCGGATGGATATAGCTTTCATAGAGCACACCCAGCACGATGTACATGGTCACCACCGCCGCGAGAATCAGCAGCAAGGTGCTGGACAGCGATGCCTGGAACGCCTGCGCCGCGCCCTGGAAACGGGTCTGGATACCCAACGGCATGCCGATGTCCTGCTGAACCTGCTCGATCACTTGCACGGCCTTGCCCAGCGACGCGCCCTGCCCCAAGTTGAATGACAAGGTGACCGCCGGGAACTGGCCGATGTGGGAAATGGCCAGCTGCGCCTGGCGCTGCTCGATGCGCGCCAGCGCGGACAGTCGCACTTGCCCGCCATCACTGGCCTTGACGTGGATCGACTCCAGTGCCTGGGGCCCGATCACGGCCGCGTCTCGCGATTGCAGCACCACCCGGTATTGGCTGGCCTGGGTATAGATGGTCGATATCTGCCTTTGGCCGAAGGCATCGTAAAGCGCGTTGGTGATCTGCGATACGCTGATGCCTAGCCGACTGGCCATGTCCCGGTCGATCACCAGGTACACCTGCAAGCCATTCTCCTGCAGGTCACTGGCCACATCGGCAAGCTCGGGGCGCAGGTTCAGGGCCTGGACCAGCTTGCCACTCCACTGCCCCAGCAGCTCGGCATCGGGCGATGACAGCGTGAACTGGTACTGCGTGCGGCTGACCCGGTCCTCGATGCTCAAATCCTGCACCGGCTGCATGAACAGGCGGATGCCCACCAGCTTGTCGAGCTGGGGTTGCAGGCGCTTGATGACATCGGTTGCAGTGACATCGCGCTCGCCATGAGGCTTGAGGTTGATGAGCATGCGGCCGCTGTTGAGCGTGGCGTTGTCGCCGTCCACGCCAATGTAGGATGAGAGGCTCTGCACGGCAGGGTCTTGCAGAATAACGCGGCTCAGGGCCTGCTGGCGCTCGCTCATGGCCGCAAACGAGGTGGACTGGGGCGCTTCGGAGATACCCTGAATGACGCCCGTGTCCTGGACCGGGAAGAACCCCTTGGGCACCACCATGTACAGCAGTACCGTCAACGCCAGGCTAGCCACCGCCACCAGCAGGGTCAGGGGCTGGCGCTTGAGTACCCATTGCAGGGCGCTGGCGTAGTGCTTGATCAGCCAGTCGATCCAGGCGCCGCTGGCGCGGTAGAAGCGGCCTTGCTCGTCAGGGGTGGGTTCACGCTTTAGCAGGCGGGCACACATCATCGGCGTGAGGGTCAGCGAGACCACCAGGGAAATCAGGATGGCCACCGCCAGGGTGATGGCGAACTCCCGGAACAGGCGCCCTACCACATCGGCCATGAACAACAGCGGGATCAGCACGGCGATCAGCGAGAAGGTCAGCGAGATCAAGGTAAAGCCAATCTGCCTGGCGCCTTTGAGCGCCGCCTGCATAGGCGTTTCGCCCTCCTCGATGTGCCGGGAAATGTTCTCCAGCATCACGATCGCATCGTCCACCACGAAACCGGTGGCGATGGTCAGCGCCATCAGGGTGAGGTTGTTGATGGAAAACCCTGCCAGGTACATGACGGCGAAGGTACCGACCAATGACAGCGGCACGGCAATCGAAGGAATGATCGTGGCGCTGAACCGCCGCAGGAACAGGAAGGTGACCATCACCACCAGGGCGATGGCGATCAGCAGTTCATGCTGAACGTCGCGCACGGCGGCACGGATGGTCTGGGTACGGTCAGTGAGCACGGACACGTCCAGGCCCGCGGGCAGGTTGTCGGTGATCGAGGGCAGCATGTCCTTGATGCGGTCCACCACCTCGATGACGTTGGCACCTGGCTGACGCTGGATGTTCAGGAGCACGGCATGGTTCTGGTTGGCCCAGGCCGCCAGCCGCTCGTTTTCCGCGCCGTCGACGATTTCCGCCACATCCTTCAAACGCAGCGGAGCGCCGTTGTTGTAGGCCAGGATGAGGTTGGCGTATTCCTCGGGCGAGCGCAGCTGGTCATTGGCGTCGAGCATCGAGACGCGGGTAGGACCATCGAAATTGCCTTTTGGCTGATTGACGTTGGAGGCCCCGATGAGTGTGCGGACATCCTCCAGGTTGAGCCCGTTGGCTGCCAGCGCATCCACGTTGACCTTGATGCGCACGGCCTGGCGCTGGCCCCCGGCGATGCTGACCATGCCCACCCCGCTGGTCTGCGCCAGCTTCTGTGCCACGCGGGTGTCGACCAGGTCGTTGAGCTTGGGCAGCGGCATGGTCTTGCTGGAGATGGCGAGCGTCAGCACTGGCGTATCGGCCGGGTTGACCTTGTTGTAGACAGGAGGCGCCGGAAGATCGCTGGGCAGCAGGTTGCTGGCGGCGTTGATTGCAGCCTGCACCTGCTGCTCGGCCACATCCATGTTCATGTCCAGGTTGAAGCGCAGGGTCAGCACCGACGCGCCACCGGAACTGGTCGAGGCCATCTGTTCAAGGCCGGGCATCTGGCCGAACTGACGTTCGAGTGGCGCGGTAACGGCACTGGTCATGACCTGGGGGCTTGCACCGGGATACAGGGTCATGACCCGAATCGTGGGGTAATCCACCTGCGGCAGCGCGGCGACAGGCAGCATGCGGTAGGCAATCAGACCGGCCAGTACCAAGGCCAGCATGGTCAAGGTCGTTGCGACTGGCCGCAGGATGAACAGGCGCGAGAGGTTCATGCGCCCGCCTTGCCTGCGGTGCTGTCGGCCTGGCCCGGGGCACTGCTTTCTTGGCCCTGCAAATGCTGGCCGGGCGTGGTGGGCACCTGGGAGCTGTCATCGACCACGTCCACCTTGGTGCCTTCGCGCAGACGGTCGGTGCCTTCGAGCACCAGGCGATCACCGGCCGCCAGGCCTTCGAGGATCACGCTGTTCTCACCGTCGCTGGGGCCGACTTTCAGCTTGCGCACGTTGACGGTATTTTCGCCGTTGACCACGTAGGCGAACGTCCCGTCGTTCCCGAACTGGATGGCGGCGGCTGGCGCCAGCACCACCTGCTTGAGCGTATCGGCAAGCAGGCGCACGTTTACGAACTGGTTGGGGAACAGGGCCAGGTCCTTGTTCTCGAAGCGGCCCTTGAACTTGAGGGTGCCAGTGGCAGTGTCGATCTGGTTGTCGATACTGCCCAGCACGCCAGTGGCCTGCAGCTTGCTGTCGCCTCGATCCCACGCCTCCACGGGCAGGCTGGCCCCGGTGCGATAGCGCTCAAGAACGGTGCCCAGTTCGGTTTCTGGCAGTGTGAACGCCACGTTGATCGGCTCTGTCTGGGTGATCACCACCAGGGCGGTGGTGTCGTTGGCGGCCACCAAATTGCCCAGGTCGAGCTGGCGCAGGCCGACACGGCCGCTGATGGGCGCGCGAATCTGGGTGAATTCGAGGTTCAGGCGCGCATCGTTGACCTGCGCCTGGTTGGTCTTGACCAGCCCCTGGAATTGCGCCACCTGCGCCTGCGCAGTGTCCAGGGTTTGCTTGGCGATACTGTCCTCGGCGTACAGCCCTTTGTAGCGAGCGACGTCGACCTGGGCATTCTTCAGTTGCGCCTGGTTCTGGGCCAGGGTGCCCTCGGCCTGCTGCAGGGCAATACGGTAGGCACGTGGGTCGATTTCAGCAAGCAGGTCACCGGCCTTTACTTGCTGGCCTTCCTTGAAGTGCACCTTGACCAACTCCCCCCCTACACGGCTGCGCACATTCACGGTATTGGTCGCGGTCACGGTGCCAAGCGCCTTGTAGTAAAGCGGGAAGTCGCCCACCCGTGCAGGTTCCACCCTGACCGGGACAGGGTCGGTAGACCCTCCGAAACCGGGCCGCCCGCTCTTGCCACCCTGCCCCCCAGCTGCCTGGTCGGTGGCTGGCGTGGCAGGCCATAGCCACCAGGCCAGCACTGCAACCAGCAGCACGATCAGCAGCATAACGAGCCAGCGACGGGGAGAACGGGATGTAGGCGCTTGCATGGGTTGAACGAACCTTGTTCGGATTGACGATTCAGGAGGGTGAACGATAAGCACTGTCGACAGCCAAGCAAAGCGCCTTTACCAGAGGTTTACCTTTGCCTGACGTTGCCAAGACCCTGAACTTTAAACGAAAACGGCCCGGAAAAGCGTTCCGGGCCGTTACAGGGTATAGCTTGGAGCAATGGGCAGGAGGAAGGTTCGATCCCTGCCCGGCGCCGTCACTTCAACGCGGCAAGGGCGGCGTCGTAGTTGGGCTCGTCGGCGATTTCAGCGACCAGCTCGCTGTGCAGCACCTTGTCGTGCTCGTCCAGTACCACGACGGCGCGGGCAGCCAGGCCTGCCAATGGGCCGTCGGCGATGGCAACACCGTACTGCTCAAGGAACTCACGGCCACGCAAGGTGGAGAGGTTCTTGACGTTTTCCAGGCCTTCGGCACCGCAGAAGCGAGCCTGGGCGAATGGCAGGTCGGCGGAAACGCACAGTACGACAGTGTTGGCCAGCTCGTTGGCCTGGGCATTGAACTTGCGCACAGACGTGGCGCAGGTAGGCGTATCGACACTTGGGAAGATGTTCAGCACCTTGCGCTTGCCGGCGAAGTCATTGAGCGACTTGTCGGCCAGCCCCTCGCCTACCAGGGAGAACGCCGGCGCCTGAGCACCGACCTGTGGCAGCGAGCCATTGACTTGGACGGGGTTGCCTTTGAGAGTCACTTGAGCCATGACAAAATCCTTGATCTTGGGTTGGGAAAAGGATCAAGAGTTAACCATGAAGGCCAGCATGTGCCTATGGGGCAACGTGAATTTGTTGGCGGTGAAGCATTGGCCCGCCCCGGCGCACGTACCGAGCACCGGGGCGGGCCTGCAGCTGGGCGCTTAAGCCAACAGGCCGTAGACGACCGAAGTCAGGGCGACCAGGCCGATCACGGTGACGAACACGTTCGACAGCGCCCCGCTGTACTTGCGCATTGCCGGCACGCGGCGGATGGCATACATGGGCATCAGGAACAGCAATACCGCGATGATCGGGCCGCCGAGAGACTCGATCATGCCCAGGATGCTGGGGTTGAGCGTGGCAACGATCCAGCACACCACCAGCATCAGCGCCGCCACCACGCGGTCCAGGGCCTTGGCACCCGGGCGCGCGCCGGTCTTGGCGATGATGCCCTTGAGACCCTCGCTGGCGCCGATGTAGTGGCCCAGGAATGACTTGGCGATGGCGACGAAGGCGATCAAGGGCGCGGCGAAGGCGATGGTCGGGTTGCTGAAATGGTTGGCCAGGTACGACAGGATCGACAGGTTCTGCGCCTTGGCTTCGGCCAGCTGCGTGCTGTCGAGGGTCAGCACGCAACTGAAGACGAAGAACAGCACCATGGCCACCATCAGCAGGTGCGCACGCGCCAGAATCTGGCCGCTGCGGGCGTCTGCATGATCGCCATAGCGGCGTTTCTGGTCGACCGCGAAGGCCGAGATGATGGGTGAATGGTTGAACGAGAACACCATCACCGGGATGGCCAGCCATACCGTGTGCAGGAAGGCCGAACCGCTGGGCACGGTGTGGACGCTGTCGAGAATGCCGCCGGTCCAGTGCGGGACCAGGTACAGGCCCAGCAGCGCCAGGGCCACGATGAACGGATAGACCAACAGGCTCATGACCTTGACGGTGGCCTGTTCGCCGCAGCGTACGATTGCAAGCAGGCCCAGGATCAGCACGAACGACAGCAGTGCACGGGGTGGAGGCGCCATGTGCAACTGGTGCTCCATGAAACTGCTGACCGTATTAGTCAGGGCCACGCTGTAAATGAGCAGGATGGGGAAGATGGCGAAGAAGTACAGGACCGTGATCACGGCGCCTGCCTTGATGCCGAAGTGTTGTTCGACCACGTCGGTGATGTCTGCCCCTTCGCGCCCCGAGAGCACGAACTGGGTCAACCCGCGGTGGGCGTAGTACGTCATCGGGAAAGCCAGCGCCGCCAGCACCAGCAATGGCCAGAACCCGCCAAGCCCGGCATTGATCGGCAGGAAAAGCGTACCTGCGCCAATGGCGGTGCCAAACAGGCCGAGCATCCAGGTGGTGTCCTGACGGGACCATTTGCCGAGGGTACCGGCGGTCGTTTCTTCGTAACGCTGTTCTACGCTTGAGGCCTGCTCATTCATCCGGGTGACGCTCCACTCGCAAGACTGCAACAGGCTGAGAATGACGAAGCGTTGGCTGCGCCCTACTCAACCGGAAAAAGAGGGGCGCGATTGTGCACGGAAAGGTTGCACTTGCGAAGCCTTTTTCGGAGGGGCGGTTGCACTTGTCTGTACAAGCGGTAGGTGCAGCCGGGCTGCTCAGCACGCTCGGCGTGCAGAAGGTCTTGACTGGCACAGGCGTCCTTGCGGGCAGGACACGGATAAAGAATGACGATGGCCGAAGCCGCAGGGCGGCCTCGGCCATCGTCGTTGCATAACGTTAAGCGTGGGCGCTTACTGATGCACAGCCGCGAATGCCTCGGCAACACGCTGCAGGTTTGCCGGCCGCAGGCCTGACATGCACACGCGCCCACTGTCGATCAGGTAGACGCCAAACTCATCGCGCAAGCGGCGCACCTGCTCCACGCTGAAGCCTGTGTAACTGAACATGCCCCGCTGACGCAGCAGGAACTGGAAATCACGCCCCGGCAGCAACACGCCCAACGCATCGACCAGCGCTTGGCGCATGTCCAGAATGCGAGTGCGCATGACTTCCACTTCCGCAGCCCACTGGGCATTGAGGACGGGATCGTTGAGCACGCCTGCGACCAGTTGGGCACCGAAGTTGGGTGGGCTGGAATAGTTACGGCGCACGGTGGCCTTGAGTTGGCCAAGCACGCTCTGCGCCGTGGCCGCATCGTCGCAGACCACCGACAGGCCGCCCACACGCTCCCCATACAGGGAGAAGATCTTGGAGAACGAGTTGCTGACCAGGCACGGCACGCCTGCGCTGGCCATTTCGCGGATGGCGAACACGTCTTCGACCAGCCCTTGGGCAAAGCCTTGGTAGGCGATGTCCAGGAAGGCGATCAACTGACGGGCCTTGACCACCTCCACCACCTGCTGCCACTGGCCCTGGTCCAGATCGGCACCTGTCGGGTTGTGGCAGCAGGGGTGCAGCAGCACCACACTGTTGGCAGGCAAGGTGTGCAACGTGGCAAGCATACCTTCGAAGTCCACGCCACGGGTGGCCTGGTCGAAGTACGGGTAGGTGTTCACCGTGAAGCCCGCCCCCTCGAAGATGGCGCGATGGTTGTCCCAGGTGGGGTTGCTGACCCAGACTTGCGCCTGCGGGAAATAACGTTTCAGGAAGTCGGCACCGACCTTCAGGGCTCCGGAACCACCGACGGTCTGCACCGTTGCCACGCGACCGTCAGCAACCGCCGGGTGGTCGGCCCCGAACAGCAGGGCCTGAATGGCCTGACGGTAACTGGCAAGGCCTTCCATGGGCAGGTACAGCGAAGCATCGTGATCCTGACCTGCGATGCGCTTTTCCACTGCATCCACTGCAGCGAGCTGCGGCACTACTCCGGCTTCGTCGTAGTAAAGGCCGATGCTCAGGTTGACCTTGTCGGCGCGTGGATCGGCCTTGAAGGTTTCCATCAACGAGAGGATCGGGTCGCCGGCGTAGGCTTCGACATGTTTGAACACAGCGTGCAGCTCCTTGGGATCAGGACGAGTCAAAAAGGCAGCCAAGAGCATACCCGTACTGGCTGAGAATGGGCACCAACTATCGTGCAAGGGGTATATGCAACCCTGCATGATCGGGTAAGGGCCGCCTACCCTGCCCTGCGGCGATCAGATGAGCAGATCGCGCAGCGCCTGCAGGGTACTGATGCCGATTGCCACCCCTTCGCGCTGCGCCCGTTCACGCTCCAGGTGCCGCCGGGCACCTGGCATGCGACTGACGCCGGCCGCCTCCATCTGCTCGAGTAGCAGGCGGCTGCGCTGGGCGAACCGTTGCCCTTGTGCGATCTGTGGATCGATGACGATCAGCAACTGCCCGGTCCACGGCGTCTTGGCCCCGGGATGGCCAGACCAGTCGAACTCCCACGAAAAATGCCCACCCGTGAGTGCTGCCGCCAACAATTCCACCATCATCGACAAGGCTGAGCCCTTGTGCTCGCCGAACGGAAGCAGAGCACCGCCGTCCAGGATCTTGGCCGGGTCCTGAGTCACCTGGCCCTGACCGTCCACGCCCACCCCCAGGGCCACGGGCTCCCCGGCACGGGCAGCCAGTTGCACATCGCCATGGGCCATCGCACTGGTGGCCATGTCGAACACGATGGGTGGATGCCCTTCGCAAGGCGCAGCGAAGGCGATCGGGTTGGTCCCGAACACCGGCTTGCGCGCACCGTGCGGTACGACGCATGTCATGCTGTTGACCACGCTCAGGGCAACCAGGCCCTGTTCGGCGAACGGCTCCACATCCGGCCACAATGCGGCGAAATGATGGGAATTGTGGATGGCCAGCACTGCGATCCCAGCGGCGCGTGCCTTGGCCACCAACACGTCCCGGGCAGCCGCCAATGCGGGCTGCGCAAAACCACCCCGTGCATCGACACTGATATAACCGGCCGCCAGATCACTGACCTCGGGAGTAGCCTTGCCATCCACCCAACCGCTGGCCAAGGTCGACACGTAGCCAGGCATGCGGAACACGCCATGGCTATGCGCGCCATCACGCTCGGCGCTGGCACAATTGGCGGCCAGTACCCGAGCCACTGCCGGCGTACAGCCATGACGTTCGAAGATCGACTCAAGCAGGGCTTTGAGCTCAGCAAAGGGAACATGGGTGGCGGGCTCGCTGCTAGGGATGGCCATCAAAATATCCTTCTTCTGATCATGGAGGGATGTGCTGCACCGCAACAGCTCGGAAGACTAACCCACGCCTGCTGGCAGGGCCACGTGATCCGGTCGAGTCAACTGCCAAGCATCAGCCTGTAGCCCCTGGAACCGTTGGAACATTGCACCGCTGCAATGAGTCGACTGCGTCGTTAAGTATTATTGACCATCGCCCCAGCCAAACCCGCGCCGCCACTGCCTTGCAGCCCGCCAGGCCCCATGATTGGGGGCCAGGGGCCTGCTGCGGTCGTTTGACATATCGAACGGCTCTGGCAATCTAACACCAAGTCCCGACCGGCATCGTCGACGCCGACGAGTCGGCAGTGCTCGGGGCCTCAGGTTGCACCAGCGCCGCGCGCCGTGCACCTGCACAACAACGACAGGTTCGACCTGTCCCAAGGTGACATATGTCCAACAGCAACATTGGCAACAAGCAACCTTCCCTGCGCAAACCCATCGTTCTGATGACCATGGGCACTCAAGAGCGCAAAGGCCATGACTACCAGGTCATGACCCACAAATACATCACCCCGCTGGTCGATTTCGCCGATTGCGTCCCGGTCCTGGTGCCCACCTGCTGTGGCACCGAGGCGCTGGAGACCTACCTGGACATGGCCGACGGCGTGTACCTGACGGGCGCGGGCAGCAACATCGACCCAGCGCTGTACGGCCAGGAGAACGAAACCCCAGGCAAAGGCCAGGACAGGAACCGTGACCTGTTCGACATTCCGCTGGTCAAGGCGGCGATCAAGCGCGGCCTGCCCATCTTCGGCGTGTGTCGGGGCATGCAGGAAATCAACGTGGCGCTGGGCGGGGACATCTACCAGAAGGTGTACGCCGAGCCTGGTTTCAATGATCACCGTGAAAACCCCGAAGACCCTGTCGAGGTGCAGTACGCTCAGGCTCACAGCGTGAAGATCAAGCCCGGCAGCTGGCTGCGCGACACCCTTGGCACGGACGAAATTCGCGTCAACTCCCTGCATGGCCAAGGCTTGCGCAACCTGGGCAAGGGCATCGAAGCCATTGCCCACGCCGAAGACGGGTTGGTCGAGGCCATCCATGCCCCGGGCCTTTCGTCTTTCCTGTTTGCCGTTCAATGGCACCCGGAGTGGCAAGCTGCCAAGAATCCTGACTCGATCAAGCTCTTCCAGGCCTTTGGCGATGCGTGCCGAGCGCAGGTTCGCAAGGCACAGGGCAAGCCTCAACAGGCGGCCTGATCACCCGCACACAGGCGAGTATTAAGCATGGGGCGGCGCAAGGCCGCCTCATTCGTTTGTAAAGCGACTACCCATCCCAGAGATACGATGACCCGACAGCAGACACAACTGTCTAAGGCCGCTTTCTGCGCTCCACCATCCATCCATAGCGCGCCATTAATGCAATCCCTCATCACCTAAACCGAAAAAAAAATCCAGAGGGGACTGTTCTTGAGTTAGGTTGTACGATAACTTACCTCATACAAACCGCACCGCTCCCACCCAAGTGTCTGGATGCCTATAACAATGAACCCACAAGAACTGAAATCCATCCTCTCCCACGGCTTGCTGTCATTTCCTGTCACCGACTTCACTGCGCAGGGCGATTTCAATCAGGCTGGCTACATCAAACGCCTGGAATGGTTGGCCCCATACGGCGCGAGTGCGCTGTTCGCCGCCGGGGGTACGGGCGAGTTCTTCTCCCTGGCTGCCAGCGAATACAGCCAGGTCATCAAGACAGCGGTGGACACATGCGCCACGTCGGTACCTATCCTGGCGGGCGTAGGTGGTGCAACCCGCCAGGCCATCGAGTATGCGCAGCAAGCCGAGCGCCTGGGGGCCAAGGGCCTTCTGTTGCTGCCGCACTACCTCACCGAAGCCAGCCAGGATGGCGTCGCTGCCCATGTAGAGGCCGTGTGCAAGTCGGTCAACATCGGCGTAGTGGTCTATAACCGCAACGTCTGTCGCCTCAATGCCACCTTGCTCGAACAACTGGCCGAGCGTTGCCCGAACCTGATCGGCTACAAGGACGGTCTGGGTGACATTGAACTGATGGTGTCGATCCGTCGCCGCCTGGGTGAGCGTTTCAGTTACCTGGGCGGGCTGCCGACTGCCGAAGTCTATGCTGCAGCGTACAAAGCGCTGGGTGTGCCGGTGTATTCATCGGCGGTATTCAACTTCATCCCCAAGACGGCCATGGACTTCTACCACGCCATTGCCCGGGACGATCACGCCACCGTAGCCAAGTTGATCGACGACTTCTTCCTGCCCTACCTGGAAATTCGTAACCGCAAGGCCGGTTACGCCGTCAGCATCGTCAAGGCGGGTGCCCGCATTGCCGGCCATGACGCAGGCCCGGTTCGTGCACCGCTGACCGACCTGAACCCCGAGGAGTATGAAATGCTTGCCGCCCTGATGGACAAGATGGGGCCGCAGTAAACCCTCGCGGCGCCTGCCAGCGCCGCCCCCGGAGTGGGCCCGCCCTACTCCGGCACAATTCGAAGACCCCGCACAACAATAACTAGTGGGAGTACTACCAGCATGCAAGCGACGAAGAAAACGCATGTGCGCTACCTGATCCTGTTCATGCTGTTCGTGGTGACCACGATCAACTACGCCGACCGCGCAACCATCGCCATCGCAGGGTCGAGCCTGCAAAAAGACCTAGGGATCGACGCCGTCACCCTGGGCTACATCTTCTCGGCCTTCGGCTGGGCCTATGTGGCCGGACAGATTCCCGGCGGATGGTTGCTGGATCGCTTCGGCTCAAAAAACGTCTATGCATTCAGCATCTTCACCTGGTCACTGTTCACCTTGCTGCAAGGCTTCGTCGGCGGCCTGCCGGTGGCCTGGGCAGTCGTCACTTTGTTCACCCTGCGTTTTCTGGTCGGCTTTGCCGAAGCGCCGTCGTTCCCCGGCAACGCCCGGATCGTCGCCGCCTGGTTTCCGACCCAGGAGCGAGGCACGGCCTCGGCGATCTTCAACTCGGCGCAGTATTTCGCCACCGCCCTGTTCGCGCCCCTGATGGGCTGGATCGTGTTCAGTTTCGGTTGGGAGCATGTGTTCGTGGTCATGGGCGTGCTGGGCATCCTCTTTTCGATGGTATGGCTCAAGACCATCTACAACCCACGCCAGCACCCGCGTATCAGCCCCGCCGAGCTTGAACACATCGAGCAAAACGGCGGCTTGGTGGACATGGACCACAAGCGCGGCAACCACGGGCCCAAGTGGGGCTACATCAAGCAATTGCTGACCAGCCGCATGCTCCTGGGTGTGTACCTTGGCCAGTACTGCATCAACGCCATCACCTACTTCTTCCTGACCTGGTTCCCGGTGTACCTGGTGCAGGAACGGGGCATGACCATCCTCAAGGCAGGGTTCATCGCTTCGCTGCCGGCTATCTGTGGCTTCATCGGTGGGGTACTGGGCGGCGTGATCTCGGACTGGTTGCTGCGCCGCGGCAATTCGTTGACCTTCTCGCGCAAACTGCCAATCGTGTGCGGCCTGATGTTGTCCACCACCATGGTGTTCTGCAACTACGTCGATGCCGAATGGATGGTAGTAGGCTTCATGACCCTCGCGTTCTTCGGCAAAGGCATTGGTGCGTTGGGCTGGGCAGTGGTGGCCGACACCTCGCCCAAGCAGATCGCAGGCCTGTCCGGCGGGTTGTTCAATACCTTCGGCAACATCGCCTCGATCACAACCCCTATCGTGATCGGCTACATCATCAGCGCCACCGGCTCGTTCAAGTGGGCGCTGGTCTATGTGGGCGCCAATGCGCTGGTGGCAGTACTGAGCTATCTGGTGATCGTCGGTCCGATCAAGCGCATCGAGCTGCGCGATGAGACGCCTGAGCCCAAACCAGCGCCTGTGGCGGATGCCCAGCTTGCCAGCCCGCGTCATTGAATGAGCACGTGCGCACTGCCCGCCAGTGCGCACGCACGTAAAAAAAGCCTGAGAACCTGAACAATAGGGCCCGAACATGCAGCTGATCGAACATTCCGAATCGCCGCGCTACATCCGTCTTCACGATGATGACAATGTGGTGGTAGTGGTCAACGACGGCGGCCTGGGCGAAGGGGCCCGGTTCGCCGATGGGCTTACCTTGGTAGAAGACGTGCCCCAGAGCCACAAGGTGGCCACCGTGCCCATCGCCAAGGGCCAAGCGGTACGGCGCTATGGACAGGTGATCGGCTATGCCCTGGAGGACCTGCGCCAAGGCAGCTGGGTGCAGGAGGGTCAGCTGGCCATGCCCGCCCCACCCGAGCTGGACGATTTGCCACGCTGCGATGCAGTTCCCCAGCCGAAACCACCGCTGCTGGGTCATACCTTCGAAGGCTATCGCAATGCCGACGGTACGGTCGGCACCCGCAACATCCTGGGTATCACTACCACCGTGCAATGCGTCACCGGGGTGCTGGAGCATGCCGTCAAGCGCATTCGCAATGAGCTGCTGCCGCGCTATCCGAATGTTGACGATGTGGTGGCCCTCACTCACAGCTACGGCTGCGGCGTGGCCATCAATGCCCGCGATGCCTATATCCCCATCCGTACCGTGCGCAACCTGGCGCGCAACCCTAACCTGGGTGGCGAAGCGCTGGTCATCAGCCTGGGCTGTGAAAAGCTGCAGGCCAGCCAAGTGATGCACGAAGACGACCTGTCGGTCGACCTCAGCGAGCCCTGGCTGTACCGTCTGCAGGACGCAAGCCTGGGCTTCACGGAAATGATCGAGCAGATCATGGCCCTGGCCGAAACCCGCCTGAAAAAACTCGACAAGCGCAGGCGTGAGACTGTGCCGGCCAGTGAGCTGATCCTGGGCATGCAGTGCGGCGGCAGCGATGCCTTCTCCGGCATCACCGCCAACCCGGCGCTTGGCTACGCGGCAGACTTGCTCGTGCGGGCCGGTGCAACAGTGCTGTTCTCGGAAGTGACCGAGGTACGCGACGCCATCTACATGCTCACCTCCCGCGCACAGGATCCGCAGGTGGCCGATGCGCTGGTACGCGAAATGGACTGGTACGACCGCTACCTGCACCAGGGCGCTGCCGACCGCAGCGCCAACACCACCCCAGGCAACAAGAAAGGCGGTTTGTCGAACATTGTCGAGAAAGCATTGGGCTCAATCGTCAAGTCCGGCAGCGGCGCCATTCAAGGTGTGCTCGGGCCGGGGGAACGGGTGAATGGCAAGGGGCTCATCTTCTGTGCCACACCTGCCAGCGACTTCGTCTGCGGCACCCTGCAACTGGCCGCCGGGATGAACCTGCATGTGTTCACCACCGGCCGAGGTACGCCATACGGCCTGGCAATGGCGCCGGTGGTGAAGGTATGCACCCGCACCGAGCTGGCGCAGCGCTGGCCGGACCTGATCGACATCGACGCCGGGCGCATCGCCACGGGCCGCAGCACCATCGAAGAGCTGGGCTGGGAGCTGTTCCATTACTACCTGGACGTGGCCAGCGGGCGCAAGCACACCTGGGCTGAGCAACACCGCCTGCACAACGACATCACCCTGTTCAATCCCGCACCCATTACCTGATCCTTTTTTCTGAGGAGTTCCAGATGCCAGAGATTCTTGGCCACAACTTCATCGCCGGCCAGCGCAGCGCCGCCGGCACACAGCGCCTGCAAAGCTTGGATGCCACTACCGGTGAGCCCCTGCCCTATGGCTTCGTACAAGCCACCGAGGGCGAAGTGGACGAGGCGGCCGAAGCCGCACAGGCCGCTTTCGCAGCGTTTCGTCAGTTGGCACCGGCACGGCGCGCCGAATTTCTGGAGGCCATTGCCGCAGAGCTCGATGCGCTCGACGATGACTTCGTGGCGATCGTCTGCCGTGAAACCGCATTACCAGCAGCCAGGATCCAGGGTGAGCGCGGCAGGACCAGCGGTCAGATGCGCCTGTTTGCACAGGTGCTGCGCCGAGGCGACTATCTGGGTGCGCGTATCGACCTGGCGCAGCCAGACCGTCAGCCGCTGCCGCGCGTGGACCTGCGGCAGATGCGCATCGGCGTTGGACCTGTAGCGGTGTTCGGCGCGAGCAACTTCCCCCTGGCCTTCTCTACCGCCGGTGGTGACACCGCCGCTGCACTGGCTGCCGGTTGCCCGGTGGTATTCAAAGCGCACAGCGGCCACATGGCTACCGCCGACCTGGTCGGTTGTGCCATCGAACGCGCGGCCGCCCGTACCGGCATGCCCAAAGGCGTGTTCAACATGGTGTTCGGGGCAGGCGTGGGTGAGCCATTGGTCAAGCATCCGGCCATCCAGGCGGTGGGCTTCACCGGCTCGCTCAAAGGTGGCGATGCCCTGTGCCGCATGGCCGCCGAGCGCCCCCAGCCGATCCCGGTGTTTGCCGAAATGTCGAGCATCAACCCGGTGATCGTCCTGCCTGGGGCGCTGGCCAAGCGCGGCGAAGCGATTGCGCGTGAACTGGCAGGCTCCGTATGCCTGGGGGCTGGACAGTTCTGCACCAATCCGGGGTTGGTGATAGGGCTGCAATCGCCCGCTTACACCCAACTGCTCAAGAACTTGGGCAGCCATCTTGATCAACAGGCTGGCCAGACCATGCTCAATGCAGGTGGCCTGCGAAGCTACGCCAGTGGGCTGGATCATCTTCACGCCCATGACGGTATCGTGCACCTGGCCGGCCAGCCGCAGACAGGCCCGCAGGCACGTGCACAGCTGTTCGAGGCCGAGGCCCGCCTGCTGGTGGAGTCTGACCCGCTTTTGCAGGAAGAAGTCTTCGGCCCGACGACGGTAGCGGTGCAAGCGCGCGACGAGGTACAACTGCGCAGCGCCCTGCAGGGCCTGAGAGGCCAGCTGACCGCGACGCTGATCGGCGAGCCTGAAGACTTTGCTGCGTTCGCCTGGTTGGTACCGCTGCTGGAGGAAAAGGTCGGCCGCATCCTGGTGAACGGCTACCCCACCGGGGTGGAGGTATGCGATGCCATGGTCCACGGCGGCCCGTACCCCGCCACCTCGGACGCTCGGGGCACGTCTGTCGGCACGTTGGCCATCGACCGATTCCTACGGCCGGTGTGCTATCAGAACTACCCGCAGGCGCTGCTGCCAGAGCCGCTGCGCGACAGCAACCCGCTGGGGTTGCGCCGGCTGGTGAATGGCCAGTGGAGTGATAAAGCGATCGAAGGACAATCTTGAGTCATTAGCCGTGATGAGGGACACCAGGAGGCTGGGGCGATGGTGTCACGCCCCGCTCACCTGTGCCCGCTCATGCGCCTGGCGCAGCCGTTCCCGGCTGTTGCTCAGGTGCATGCGCATGGCCATTTTCGCCCCTTCGCTGTCCTGACGTGCAATGGCCTCATAGATCGCTTCGTGCTCATGCATCAGCCTGCTCATGTAATGGGGCTGGTCGTCGTGGGCCAAGCGGGCAGAATTGAGGCGGGTTCGAGGGATGATGCTGGTGCCCAGGTGGTTGATGATGTCGGCGAAATAGTGATTACCGCTGGCCTGGGCGATGCGCAGGTGGAATTGAAAGTCCGCGGACACTGCATCGGTAGCATGAGCTGCCCCTTCATTGAGCTCATCGAGGGCCGCGCGCATCCCCGCCAGCTCTTCATCGCTGCGTCGCTGCGCGGCAAGGCTGGCCGACTCGATCTCAAGGGCGATGCGCAGCTCCAGTACCGCGAGTACTTCGCGCAGCGTCACCACCGTGGCCGGGTCGATGCGCAGCCCCCCAACCGGTGGAGCGTCCAGCACGAAGGTACCGATACCATGACGGGTTTCCACCTGCCCGGCGGCTTGCAAGCGCGAGATCGCCTCTCGCACGACCGTGCGGCTGACCCCTTCCTCGGCCATGATCTGCGATTCGGTCGGCAGCTTGTCACCGCGCTTGAGTTGACCACTGCGAATGCGTTCGGTCAGCACCGTGACCAGTTCCTGGGCCAGGCTGCGCGGCTTGCGCCTGGCCCGAGCCGGTGGTTGTAGATCTGACATGCCCTGTGCTTCACCTTGAAAGACAGCCGCCATGATAGCAGGCAGTTGTACGATCACATACGGCTGCCACGTTATTGGTGCTGGTGCTATCACGACACCGTTTGTTAAGGTCCGGGCTTTCCATGGAAGGATGTCTGCATGAAACTGCTGGACCGATCACTCCTGAGCTGTGGCTTGCTCATTCCATTTTGGCTGGCTCTGGGCGTTTCGCTGACCGCCATGGCCTACCCCGGCTACGATCATCTGCAATTGGCAATGAGCCAGCTTGGCGCCGTCGGCGCCCCAACCCATGGCCTCTCCCCGCTGGTGAACAATTTCCCACTAGCGCTCTTGTTCGCCTTGTTCGCCTGGGGCATTGCGCGGCGCTGGCGCGGCTCCCGGCTGGCCATGGTCAGTGCGGTACTGTTGCTACTGCACGCCGTTGGCAGCTTGGGCACGGGTTGGTTCGCCTGCGACCAGGGCTGCGCGCCTGACCAGCCTTCCACGTCGCAGCAGTTGCACAACCTGTCAGGGCTGTTGATGTTCTTGTCCTTGACCCTCGCCAGTGGCCTGTGGGTCTGGCTCGGCGCTCGCGTCGCGGACTCTCGCGCCCTGGCGGTCACCTCGCTGGTATGTACCCTTGGCGCAATCATCACCGTCGGATTCATGGGCCAAGCTATGCAGAGCGGGGAACTGTTCGGGCTTTACCAGCGGCTCAATTATGGCGTGGGGGTGGCGTGGGTAGCGGCTATCGCCGGTTACAGCCTGTGTGAACAGGCCAGCACAGGCGCCAAGGCTGCGCTGGCCTGAAGGCAAACTGCTGGCCCCTGGCTACGGAGGGAGGAGGCAAACTTCTTTCTCCTTCAAGCGCTTAGGACAGGAACATGCGAGTCATTCTAGCAATTACAACGGGCTGCCTGCTGGCGACGGTAGGTCTCAGCGCCAGCGCGCGATCGTTGACTCAGAACGATCGCCAAGCCTGCACGTGGGGTGCCCAGATTGCAGCCCAGGCCCAACAAGCCAAGTTGTCTGGCGTGACGCTCTATACCGCGCGCAAGAAGCTGCAGGCCCGCAAGTTTGCCAAGCCGTGGATGCGCATGACAGCCTTCGGCATCACCGAGCAAACCTATAACAGCCGCTCGCGGCTCTCACCGGCTGCCATCGGCAAAACCTACCATGAACAATGTGTACAGCATGCTGTGGCACGTAGATAGCTAGTTAAATCAGATAGTTACGAACTATATTTGATGTTAACTATCAGTCCAGCAGCCCCCAACCTAACGTTGATTGGCCGAGTCGTTAACCACCCGGCCAGCCCCTTGCCTTAACAGCCGGTCAAGGTCGTCGCGCGGCGCTCCCCTGCAAAGAACGCAGGGCGTAGCCGTACCCCGACCACGTTGCCCATGTAGGCGGCGATCAGCCATAGCCAGCCGTGCAGGCTCCCCGATGCGATACCGCTGAAATAAGCGCCAATATTGCAGCCGTAGGCCAGGCGAGAACCGTAGCCCAGTAACAGGCCGCCAATGACAGCAGCGATCAGTGACGGCAGCGGGATCTTCAGGCTCGGCGCAAAGCGCCCGGCAAGACCTGCGGCCAGCAGCGCCCCCAGCACGATGCCCAGGTCCATGACGGTGGTTACATCCTGCCAGACTGGCGAGGCCAAGGCCTTGGCATTGGCCGGCGCCTGCCAGAACACCCAGCTGCTTATCTGAACGCCAAGGCTGTCCAGCACCTTTGCGCCCCACAAGGCGAAAGCCGAGGTGATGCCCCAGGGCCGCCCAGCCAGCGCCAGGGTGGCATAGTTGAGCACGGCCAACGCGACGGCACCCCAGACCAACGGCCAGGGGCCCCGTACAAAGCGTTGCAGACCTGCCCGGCCATGCTGCTCAGGCTGTTCAAGCCCACCGTGGCGGCGCTTTTCCAGGTGCACCGTGACCCAGGCGATCAGGCCGAACACGCCCAGGCTCACCAGCAGGGCGGGCACGAGGCCCCATGCCTGCACGATCGAGGTCGCAGGCAATGATGGCAAAGCAAACCACCAGTCGGCGTGGTGCGTGGCGGTCACGGAACCGATGATGAAGAACAGCAGGGTCACCAGCATTCGGGCATTGCCGCCACCAACGGTGAACAAGGTGCCCGACGCGCAGCCGCCCCCCAGCTGCATGCCGATGCCGAAGATGAAAGCCCCGAACACGACGGACACCCCGGCCGGTGCCACAAGCCCTGTCACGGGGTTGCCGAACAGGTTGCCGGCCGCAAGCGCCGGGAAGAACAGCAGTACGGCCAGTGCCAGCATGAGCATCTGTGCGCGCAAGCCGGCGCCACGCCGCTCATTGATGAACACGCGCCACGCGGAAGTGAAACCGAAGGCGGCGTGATACAACGTCAGGCCCAGCGCAGCCCCCAGCAGCAGAAGCAGCACCTGCTTGAAGCCTGCGTTGACATCCAGGAACCAGGCGCCAGCCATCAGTAGGCCCAAGGCGACTAGGGGTGCGCCCAGGCGGCGCGGTTCAGGTGAAGCGGTAGCGGAAAGACCCATCGAAATACTCGGAAAAAATCGAACAGGTGCGCAGTATAACGGCAACCGCCGGCAAGGTCGTGTTGTGCCGCCAGCGGCACAGGCGCGCATTTGTTAGGCTTGGCCCTGCCCCCTTACGGATCAGACGCCCGGACCATGGATCAATTGCGCAGAATCGACCTGAACCTGCTTCTGGCCCTGCACGCCCTGCTCACCGAGCGGCATGTGACACGCGCTGCCATTCGCCTGCACCGCAGCCAGCCGGCGGTCAGCCATGCGCTGGCACAGCTGCGCGAGCATTTCGATGATCCTTTGCTGGTACGTCAGGGTGGCAAGATGATGCTCACCCCGCGGGCTCAGGCCTTGGCACAGCCGCTGGAACACGCATTGGCGGATCTGGAAGGGCTGCTGAGCACGCCGCAATTCGATGCCACGCAGGCCCGGCGATGCTTTCGGCTCTCGCTGTCGGACTACGCCGCACGGATCATCCTCCCACCTCTGCTACGCCATGTGCGGCGCGCTGCCCCGGGCATCGACCTGGCGGTCAGCCAGGCCAGTCGCGAGGCGATGGTGGCCCAATTGCTCGACGGCGAACTGGATCTGGCACTGGGGGTCTTTCCGGAGCTGCCTCAAGGCATCATCGCCCAGTCATTGTTTGACGATCGCTTCGTAAGCGTGGCTGACCAGCAGACGCTGCCGGCCACGGGCGAACTGAGCCTGAGCCAGTGGTTGGCGCGCCCCCATGTGCTGGTGGCTACGCGCCCCGACGCCTTCGATGAGATTGACCGTGCCCTGGCCTCCCAAGGTCATCGCCGTCACATTGCCCTTGCACTGCCCCATTGGAGCGCAGCCGTGCAAGTGTTGAAAGATACCGACCTGATTCTTACCGTGGCGCGACGGGCCGTTGCCCCGCTGCCTGCCCATGCAGGGGTTCGCGAGTTCATCCCGCCGGTGCCTCTGGACTGCATCGATTACCGGCAAGCCTGGCACAGCCGCAAAGACGGTGACGCAGGGCATCGCTGGCTGCGCGAGACGGTGCTGACGTGCTGTCAGCCGGAGGTCTGATCGTGGCTTGAAGACTGTACTGCGGGCTCGCTTTTGCTGGATGTACTGGTCGCCCATTGACTCTGCACCAGCCACACGCCCGCCAGAATCATAACTAGCCCAAGTACTCGCGCCAGTCCCAGGGGCCTGCCAGGCAGGTTCATGATGGCAAAATGATCAGCAACCACCGCCGTAACGATCTGCCCTGCCACCACCAGCACCAGAAAGCCTGCCGCCCCAAGCCTGGGCGTCAGCGCCGCCGCCCCTGCCACATAAAGGGCGCCCAACACACCGCCGATCCAGAGCCACCAAGGCCCTTGCAAGGCTTTGCCGATGTCCGGCGCAGGGATCCGCATCACCAGCAGCGCTGTGATAACGACCACCGCGCTGACGGCAAGTGACGCAAAAGCGCCCCACAGCCAGTGACCGAGTGCCTTCCCCGCAGCGGCATTGCCAGCTGCTTGAAACGGCAGGACAGCGCCAGCAATCAACGCTAAAACAATGGGTAACAGCACAAATATAAGGGATTTACTGAACATGACCGTTCTCGCTACCAGGACGGAGTTCAGCATGAGGCTATTGATGCCTCGCATGGAAATCGAAAACTGAGATGGAAACTATTCGTATGGCGAATAGCAACCTGGCGCGTCTTCGCCCAGGCACCGCGTGACTCTCACATTGAGTGTCGGCTACAGGGGCAATGTGTCCTGCCCCCGTAGCCGATTCATCAGTTGCGCGTCACCCGCCAGATGGTGTTGGCCAGATCGTCCGCAATGATCAGTGCCCCACGCGGGTCGACGGTCACACCCACCGGCCGCCCACGCGTCTTGCCATCTTCGCCTCTGAAACCGGTGGCGAAATCGATGGGTTCTCCCGCCGGCTTGCCGTTGCTGAATGGCACGAAGATGACCTTGTAGCCGACCGGGTTCGGCCTGTTCCAGCTTCCGTGCTCACCCACGAATACCCCTTCAGCAAAGCCTTGCCCCATGGCGGCCGTGGAGAAGTCGACGCCGAGCGCTGCGACATGCGACCCCAGGCTGTAGTCGGGCTTGATCGCGGCAGCCACCTTGTCAGGGTTCTGCGGGCGCACCCGGTCATCGACATTCTGCCCCCAGTAACTGTAAGGCCAGCCGTAGAAGCCGCCTTCACGCACTGAAGTCAGGTAATCGGGAACCAGGTCCGGGCCGAGTTCATCGCGCTCGTTGACCACTGTCCAGAGCTGCCCGGTACCCGGCTGGACGGCCAGTGCAGTGGGGTTGCGCAGCCCAGTGGCGTAGGGGCGATGCGCGCCAGTCTGGGCATCGACTTCCCACACCATCGCACGGTCGATCTCGACCTCAAGCCCCCGCTCGGTGATGTTGCTGTTCGAACCGATGCCCACATAGAGGAAGCGGCCGTCCGGGCTGATGGTCAGTGCCTTGGTCCAGTGATGGTTGATCTCGGCTGGCAGGTCGGTGAGTTTGACCGGTGGGCCGTCGGCCTTGGTCTGGCCGTCGCGGTAGTCGAAGCGCACCAGCGCATCCTGATTGGCCACGTACAACTTGCCATCGGCAAATGCCAGGCCATAGGGCGCATTCAGGTTTTCGGCAAAGACGGTCTGCAGCTCATACTTGCCGTCACCGTCGGCATCGCGCAACAGGGTTAAGCGGTTGCCGCCCTTCACCTGGGTATTGCCCTTGGCCTTGATCTGGCTGGCGATCACATCCTTGGGCTTGAGTTTGGCAGCGCTGCCGCCGCGCCCCTCTGCCACCAGGATGTCGCCGTTGGGCAACACCAGGCTCTGACGCGGGATTTTCAAATCGGTGGCGATGGCGGTGACGCTGAAACCGTCGGGTACGGTCGGCTTTTGCTGACCCCAAGCCACCGGCTCGGCGATCTTCATGCTGGGCAGCAGACCGCGCTGGGGCTCGGGCAGTTTCGGGTCGGGCCCACGGGCCTGGGTAGGGTCACCCTCACCGCCGCAAGCGGCCAGCAACAGCGAAAGGGACAACAAGCTCACAGCGTGCAGCGCTCTCATGCTTCACCTCCCGAACGCAGGTTGCTCAAGCCAAGCCACGCCGTTACCACCGCGAGCACCGTCACGATTACCGACAGTACCAGCCCGGACGGCATCACAGCCCAGGCGTCCTTGGCGTGCTCGAAGGCGTTGACCAACCCAAGCACCCACGTCACCAGCAGCAACAAGAAATAAAGGGTCGGCCGCCCGGCCTTGCGCCGAGCGCTGATCAAGTTGGCCAGGGCGAACAGCAGGGCCAGCCCGCAGAACACCAGGCCCCCTGCGATCAGCCAGGCGGCAAAGTTGCTCCATTGAATCTGGTAGCTGTTGTAGTAGGCAATGTCACTGATCATTGCCCCCAGGAACAGCGGCACGGTGCCCGCCAACAACAACGCATGCAGTGGGCCAGGTCTGCAGCGGTACAGGGTAGGGTCGGATACGGTCACGGTGCCTCCTTTTCGTTCAGTGACCAGGGCCGGCGAGAGACGGCCCACGGGGATACGCAGGGTGCGCCTAGCAAATGAGCACCCTGGCGAGCCGATAGTTCAGCCACGCACCACTGAAATATCCTGCAAGAAATCCCGAACCGCCTCCCTGTGTGGCATGCGCGGCCTATCCAGGCCCGCATGCCTGCAGGACGTCAAGCCAGCCGCGCCCGAGCGGCGTGCAGCTTCTTGTAGCTGTCGATCAGGCGCAAATGGCGATCCAGCCCTTCGAGCTTCATGCTGGTCGGGGTCAGGCCGTAGAAGCGCACGCTACCTTCGATCGAGCCCAGTACCGCATCCATCCGTGGGTTGCCGAACATGCGGCGGAAATTGACTTCGTAGTCGGCCATGTCCAGCTCATCGTCCAACTGCACTTCCAATGCCACGTTAAGCGCCTGGTAGAACAACCCCCGCTCCACGGTATTGTCGTTGAACTGCAAAAACGCCTCGACCAGTTCCTTGGCCTCCTCGAAGCGCTGCACGGCCAGGCAAATGAGCAGTTTGAGCTCGAGGATAGTCAGTTGCCCCCAGACCGTGTTGTCGTCGAATTCGACGCCAATCAGCGTGGTGATGGTGGTGTAGTCGTCGACATCGCAGTTGTCCAGGCGCTTGAGCAGCAGCTTGAGCGAGCGGTTGTCCAGGCGGTGCAGGTTGAGGATGTCGGCGCGGAAGGACAGCGCCCGGTTGGTGTTGTCCCAGATCAGGTCCTCGACCGGGTAGATTTCCGAATAGCCTGGCACCAGAATTCGGCAGGCGATCGCCCCGAGGTTGTCGTACACGGCCATGTAGACTTCTTTGCCAAGGTCTTCGAGGATGCCGAACAAGGTGGCTGCCTCCTGCGCATTGGCACCTTCGCCCTGGGCAGTGAAATCCCAATCGACGAACTCGAAATCAGGCTTAGCGCTGAAGAAGCGCCACGACACAACGCCGCTGGAGTCGATGAAGTGCTCGACGAAATTGTTCGGCTCGGTCAGGGCGTGGCTTTCGAACGTGGGCTGCGGCAGGTCGTTCAAACCTTCGAAGCTGCGGCCCTGCAGCAGTTCCGTCAGGCTGCGTTCCAAAGCCACCTCAAGGCTTGGGTGCGCACCGAACGAGGCGAACACACCACCGGTGCGCGGGTTCATCAGGGTCACGCACATCACCGGGAATTCACCGCCCAGCGAGGCATCCTTGACCAGCACCGGGAAGCCCTGTTCTTCCAGCCCCTGGATACCCGCGACGATGGACGGATAGCGCGCCAGCACCTCGTCCGGCACATCTGGCAGGCACAGCTCGCCTTCCAGGATTTCACGCTTGACCGCTCGCTCGAAGATTTCGGACAGGCACTGCACCTGCGCTTCGGCCAGCGTATTGCCCGCGCTCATGCCGTTGCTCAGGAACAGGTTCTCGATCAGGTTCGATGGGAAGTACACCACTTGCTGGTCCGACTGGCGCACGAACGGCAGTGAGCAGATGCCCCGGGCCGTGTTGCCCGAGTTGGTGTCGTACAGGTGCGAGCCGCGCAGTTCGCCATCGGGGTTGTAGATGGCCAGGCAATGCGCGTCGAGGATTTCGCTGGGCAGGGCATCACGGGGGCCGGGCTTGAACCACTGCTCGTCCGGGTAGTGCACGAACGCCGCATTGGCCAGCTCCTCTCCCCAGAACTGGTCGTTGTAGAAGAAATTGCAGTTCAGCCGCTCGATGAATTCGCCCAATGCTGACGCCAGGGCAGCTTCCTTGGTAGCGCCTTTGCCATTGGTGAAGCACATGGGCGACTGCGCATCGCGCACGTGCAGCGACCAGACGTTAGGCACGATATTGCGCCAGGAGGCAATTTCGATCTTCATGCCAAGGTCGGCCAGGATGCCGGACATGTTGGCAATCGTCTGTTCCAGTGGCAGGTCCTTGCCCGGGATGCGCGTGCTGGTTTCGGCCACTGGCATCAGCAGACCCTGGGCATCGGCGTCGAGGTTGTCGACCACCTCGATCACGAATTGCGGACCGGTCTGCACCACCTTCTTGACCGTGCAGCGCTCGATTGAACGCAAGATGCCCTGGCGGTCCTTGTCAGTGATGTCTTCGGGCAATTCGACCTGGATCTTGAACACCTGGTTGTAGCGGTTCTCAGGGTCGACGATGTTGTTCTGCGACAGGCGAATGTTTTCGGTCGCAATACCGCGTGTCTGGCAGTAGAGCTTGACGAAGTAAGCCGCGCACAGCGCCGAAGACGCCAGGAAATAGTCGAACGGCCCAGGGGCCGAACCATCGCCCTTGTAGCGGATCGGTTGATCGGCGATCACCGTGAAGTCGTCGAACTTGGCTTCGAGACGGAGATTGTCGAGAAAATTGACCTTGATTTCCATGCGGGTTTACCGTGACTTTAAGCGTGCAAAACACAATGGTCGGCATTATCCGGTTTTTCACCGCGGAAATCCTCCCCGAAGGTCGTACGCGGCAGCTACAGGCGCACGCTTGCGCATTCCGGGGAAATCCTTGCCTGATCCTCTGCATCTGCACAGCCTGCCGCAGGCAACGGTTCAGCGGTGTGCTAGCGTTTCTGCACGGGGCAACGCATCCCCAACCATCACGACAAGAACAGCGCAGACCGATCACTGGCAGGTGAACCATGGAATTACACATCAACGGCACGACCCACCAGGTCGATGCAGATGCCGACACGCCCTTGCTGTGGGTGATCCGCGACGATCTGGGCATGACCGGCACCAAGTATGGCTGCGGCCTGGCCCAATGCGGGGCCTGCTCGGTGCTGGTCGACGGCGTTGTGGTGCGCGCCTGCGTTACCCCGGTGTCCGGCGTGGTTGGCAGACAGGTATCGACCATCGAGGCGATCGAAGCGGACCCTGTGGGCAAGCGGGTGGTAGCGGCCTGGGTGGAACACCAGGTCGCGCAATGCGGGTATTGCCAGTCCGGTCAGGTGATGGCAGCGACCGCACTGCTCAAGCATACCCCTGCACCCAGCGCCGAGCAGATCGATGCGGCCATGATCAACCTGTGCCGTTGCGGCACTTACAACGCTATCCATGCAGCCATGCATGACTTGGCGCAGGGAGTCAAAGCCTGATGAGCGCTCCTGATCCCGTTGCCGAACTGCATAGGTTGCAAGCTGGCGAAACCGTCAATCTTTCGCGCCGCCGTTTCCTCGTGGGCACGGCCGCAGGCGCATTGGTCCTGGGCTTCGGCCTGCCGACGGGCGTTGCGCGTGTGCAAGCCGCTGCCGATGCGCAGCGAGGCACCCAGGTACCGGCGTTCCTGGAAATCCGACCGAATGGCACGGTTCGTCTGCTCAGTCCGTTCATGGAAGGCGGCCAAGGACCGTTTACCGCCATGGCGCAGATCGTTGGCGAGGAGCTGGATGTGGATCCCGCTCATTTCGTCGTGGACAGCGCCCCACCCGGCCAAGCCTATGTCGTGATGGAAAACGGCATGCGCATCACCGGCGGCAGCATGTCCGTACGCATGAGCTACCCCACCATGCGCCGTCTGGGCGCACTGGCGCGGGCGATGTTGCTGCAGGCCGCCGCGCAGCAACTCGGGGTCGAGATGAGCGAGCTCACCACGACGCCGGGCACCGTAGTACATACCACGTCAGGGCGCACACTCGGTTATGGCGAGCTCGCCAAGCGCGCCATGGACTTGCCGGTCCCCGACCCTGCCACCGTCAAGCTACGAGATCCTGCCCAGTTTCGCTGGATCGGCAAACCGGTTCGGCGGTTGGATGCGTACGACAAGTCCACCGGCAAGGCCTTGTACTGCATCGATATCAGCGTGCCAGGCATGCTTCACGCAGCCGTGCAGCATGCCCCTCGCCTGGGCATGACGGTGGGCCAAGTGCGCAATGAGGCACAGGTGTCTGCCATGAAGGGCGTGCATTCGGTACATCGCCTGCCCGGGGCTGTTGCCGTGGTTGCGCCGCGGTGGTGGCACGCCAAGCGTGCTGTCGAGGCGCTGCAAGTGGAGTGGCTGGAGCCGGCCGCAGACTCCACCGTACGGGCCATGCCGGCTGATTTCTCCAGCGACGGCTGGCTCCAGCACCTGGCCGATGCTACAGGTCCGGCCCGTGATGAGGAAACGGCCGGAGATGTGGCAAGCGCGCTGGACAACGCCGTGACCACTGTAGAAGCCAGCTACCACAACCAGTACCTGAACCATGCCCAGTTGGAACCCCCTTCTGCCATTGCCCGCTTCAATCCCGACGGCACACTGGAGGTCTGGCTGCCCAACCAGGCGCCCGACATGTTCCGCGATGACATTGCCAAGCGCACCGGACTGCCACCCGACCAGATCACGCTGCATTCGCCACTGCTGGGGGGCTTCTTCGGTCGGCACTTCCTGTATGAGTCGGCCAACCCCTACCCGCAGGCCATCGCGCTGGCCAAGGCGGTAGGCCAACCCGTCAAGCTGATCTGGAGCCGCGAGGAAGAGTTCTTGCGCGATGTGCTACGCCCAGTCGCCGCGGTCAAGTTCCGGGCCGGGCTCGATGCCGAAGGCTTGCCGGTGGTCCTGGAAGCGGTCAGCGCCACGGAGGGCCCCACTGAAGCCCTGGCCGGCAAACAAGGTGAAAAGGTAGACCCCACGGCATTGGAGGGGCTATCGGGCAAAGCCTATGCCATTGCCAACAAGCGCATTGCACAGGTGTACGTCAAGGGCCCGGCCATGCTCGGCTATTGGCGGTCGGTGGGTAACTCGCTCAACGATTTCTTCTATGAGTCCTTCCTGGATGAGCTGGCGGACAAAGGGGGCCAGGACCCTCTGGCCCTGCGTCAACACCTGCTGCGAGACAACCCACGCCTGACCCAGTTACTGCAAGCGGTCGTCGAGCTTTCAGGTGGCTGGAAACGCGGGCCTTTCACTGCCGAGGATGGCACGCGGCGGGCCCGGGGCTTGGCGATGGCGTCCCCTTTCGGGTCCGAAGCGGCCGTGATCGCCGAGGTCTCCATCGAAGATGGCCACGTGAAGGTCCACGACATCTGGCAGGCGATCGATCCGGGTAGCATCGTCAACCCGGCCATCATCGAGCACCAGGTCAATGGCGCGGTTGCCTTGGGGTTGTCGCAGACGCTGGTCGAGGAAGCGGTATACGTCGATGGCATGCCGCGTGCGCGCAACTATGACCTGTACCCAATCCTGCCGCCTGCGCGCATGGCCCGGGTGCATGTACGCATCGTTGAAAGCGGCGCGAAGATGGGCGGTATCGGCGAGCCACCTTTGCCCGCGGTAGCACCGGCAGTGGCCAATGCCGTGGCCCAGCTGACCGGACAGCGGGTTCGCAGCCTGCCCATGAGCCGTCATACCTTCAGCTGACCGACAAGGACGCCGCCATGAACCCTCGTACTGCTAGAACCCTCGGCTGGCTGTTGCTGCCCTGCGCGGTCGTCGCTGGCTTGGCCGGTTGGTACGTCACCCGAGAACCTGCCTCGCCGTTCGCTGATGAGCAGGCACGCGCCACCGACGACCTGGCATTGATCCGACGCGGGGAATACGTCGCACGGCTGGGCGATTGCGTCGCCTGCCACAGCGTGCCTGATAACCCGCCCATGGCAGGTGGGCTCGAAATGGCAACGCCGCTTGGCACGATCCACGCCACCAACATCACCCCTGACAAAGAAACAGGCATCGGCGCCTACTCGCTGGCCGATTTCGACCGGGCCGTGCGCCACGGTGCGGCGCCTGGTGGCCGCCGCCTTTACCCCGCCATGCCCTACCCCTCCTATGCCAAACTCAGCGACGATGACGTACGAGCGCTGTACGCATTCTTCATGCGCAGTGTTCAGCCAGCACGGCAGCCGAACAAGCCTGTCGACATACCCTGGCCATTGAACCTGCGCTGGCCCATTGCCCTGTGGAACGGAGCCTTCGCCCCTGCCAGCCCGTACTTGGCGAAGAACGACAAGAACACACTGTGGAATCGCGGCGCCTACATCGTGCAGGGACCGGGGCACTGCGGCAGTTGCCATACCCCCCGCGGCCTGGCCTTCAATGAAAAAGCCTTTGATGACTCGGGCACGGCGTACCTCGCAGGCGCCTTGCTCGATGGCTGGTACGCGCCAAGTTTACGCAATGATCCCAACACCGGCCTCGGGCGCTGGAACGAGACTGAGGTGGTGCAGTTTCTCAAGACCGGTCGCAATCGACATGCCGTGGTCTTCGGCTCGATGACCGAGGCATTCAACAACTCTACGCAGTTCATGACCGATGGCGATCTACAGGCCATCGCCCATTACCTCAAGGCGCTGCCCGGCGACCCATCCCGTGATGGCAAACCCTGGCAGTATCAGCCCGAGCCCACACTCGCGCAGCTGGAGCGCCCAGGCGTACGCACTTACATGGCACGCTGCGCCACCTGCCACGGCATGGATGGCAAGGGCCAGGGCGAGTGGATGCCGCCCCTGGCTGGTGCCACTTCCTTGCTCGCCAAGGAGGCTGCCTCGGCCATCAACATCACCCTGAACGGGTCGCAGCGGGCCGTGGCCGATGGCAGGCCCGATGCCTACCGCATGCCCGCCATGCGTGCACAGTTGAGCGATCAGGAAATAGCAGAGGTGTTGAGCTATACCCGAAGTGCCTGGGGTAACCACGGCAACGCCGTGAAAGCGACGGCGGTGGCCAAGCTGCGCAACGATACCGACCCTGCCAGCCCCAGCCCGATCATCCTGCAAATGCGCTGAGGCATGCCACGCCGTCGAGCACGGGAAAGCCTCAGCGGCTGCGTTCCAGGTTGAGTCTGAGCAACTGCTGCGGTACATCCTGCGCGTTGAGCTGCTGCATCGCCCGGCCCAAGGCTTCGCGCAGCGCCGGCTGGTTGCACGGCGAAGCCTTTGACAGGGCCAGGTACAGGCCTTCGCTGGAGACAGGCGGCTGCAGGATCAGCACCTGCTGGTCAATGCCCAAGGTGCGCGCCAGGGCCATGCCCGGGTACTGCTCATAGATCACATAGTCACTGCGCCCGTGCATCAGCTTTTCGAAAGCCTGCCTGGCGCTGGGCACCGCTTCGAGCATCAGGTGCTGCCTGGCATAGGCATCGAACTGTTGACCGTGACTGTTATTGACCAGCGTTCCGCCCTTGAGGCCCTGCAGATCCGACCATTGCCCGTAGGCGAAGCCATGCCCCTGACGAGCCCAGATCACGCTCGGCGTGTAGAGAAATGCTGGCAGAATGTAGTCCATCTGCTGCCGGCGAGCGTCGGTGATGAAGTAGCCGGCCATCAAGTCGATCCTGCCGGTGCGAACCTCTTCCTGGGCTCTGGACCAAGGGCCTACATAGAGGACGTCGATTTCCAGGCCAAGGCTGTTGGCCAGGTGGGTGACCAGATCGGCATTGGCCCCAACCAGGTGTTGCGGGTCGAGGGGGTCATGCCAAAGGTAAGGTGGGTATTCCGGATTTCCGGTAGCGGTCAGGCGTTTACACGGCTCGGCAGCCATTGCCAACGATGGCAACAGCCCGAGGCACAACAGGCCAACCAAACCCTTGATCATGCAAGAACTCCGGCAGACGACGCTGTGATTCCTCGTTCCCTGCGCTGGGCACTGGACGTAAAACCTGCTTCAGGCGGTCAGCTCTACCCGCGCGCGCTCACCGGCCCGCTGGAACACCTCGCGCACCTCGTCGGCTTTGGCCTTGGTAACCGACTTGCCGCTCAGCAGTTCGTCGACCACACGCAGGCCTTGCTCGACGGCAGTGGCTAATTGGTCCGCATCGGAGGCGTCGGCGATATCACCCAGATAAGGCGCGATGAGGTAGACATAGCGATCCTGCAGTTTCAGTGTCTCCAGGGCGTCGAGTGCCTGCTGGAAGCGATCGGCAGCGGCGGGGCTCATGCTCAATTTATCGAAATGAATCAGGCTCACACGATCAGTGGCCATGTTGACGAATCTCCGTTTCCTGATGCGGCCCAGGCCACGAGCAGCAGCGTGTCCACGCTACTCGGACAAGCAGGCCCGGGTGATGTCGATCAGGTTAACAGAACACGACACAGAAAGGGTCATCCGCCCAGGAACTAAAAGTGACCAGCAGGTCGCGCAATGGAAGCCCCAGGGCGCAACCGGGACAGGCAGCGGGAATTGGTGCGCAGGATAATCGCCCGGCAAACCACCCTGCCGAGAACGCCACCACGCGCTCGCCCCTACAACAACAAGCCTGTTTCAGCAGGCACGTCACACAGGGCTTCAACTTCATGGCAAAGGAACACTTCGCAGAGACACCCGATCTTGGCGTGACCGATCCCTCCAAAACGGACGAAGCCCGACAGGACAGGCGCCTGGAGGGCAAGCTCGACTGGGTCGTGTTCGGTTTCACCAGCCTGCTGGCCATCGCGTTCGTGCTCTGGGGTTTCCTCAACCAAGTCAATTTGGCTAGCAGCGCGTCCAGTGCGCAGTCGTGGGTCATTCTCAACTTCGGCTGGTTCTTCGTGCTGACCTCGACTGTGTTCGTCGTGTTCGTACTGTGGTTGGCTGCCAGTCGTTATGGTCGTGTGCCGCTGGGCCGGGACGGGGAACTGCCCGAATTTCGAACGGTGTCGTGGGTGGCGATGATGTTCAGCGCCGGCATGGGCATCGGCCTGATGTTCTTCGGCGTGGCCGAGCCGTTGTCGCACTACGTTTCCCCGCCGCCGGGCTCGACCACTGGTCAGTCGAGCGAAGCGATGCAGGTGGCCATGGCCACCACCCTGTTTCACTGGACGCTGCACCCTTGGGCGATGTATGCCATCGTCGGGCTCGCCATCGCCTATGGCACTTTTCGGCGTGGCCGCTCCCAACTGATATCCGCAGCCTTCAGGCCCTTGATCGGCAAGCACGCCAATGGCCCGCTCGGCCGGCTGATCGACATGATGGCAATCTTTGCCACGCTGTTCGGCTCGGCCGCATCGCTGGGGCTTGGGGCGCTGCAAATTGCAGGTGGCCTTGAATACAACGGCTGGATCGAGCACCCCGGCAAGCTGTTCTACATCGCACTGATCACCGTGCTGACCATCGCCTTCGTCACCTCAGCCGTGTCGGGCATCGGCAAGGGTATCCAGTGGCTGTCCAATACCAACATGGTGCTTGCACTTGTGCTCGCCGTGTTCGTGTTTCTGGTCGGGCCTACCCTGCTGATGCTCAACCTGCTGCCGACATCGATCGGTATCTACATCAAGATGCTGCCGGAAATGATGGCGCGCACCAATGCCAGCGGCGGCGAACCGATGAACGCCTGGCTGGCCGGCTGGACGGTGTTCTACTGGGCGTGGTGGATCTCCTGGACGCCTTTCGTCGGCATGTTCATCGCCCGTATCAGCCGTGGCCGCACCATTCGCCAATTCGTCACCGGGGTACTGCTGGTGCCAAGCCTGGTCAGCCTGGTGTGGTTCACCATCTTCGGCGGAGCGGCCATCGACGCCTTGCGCGAAGGCGCCTTCGTGCTGGCTAACGGTGCCGTCAACAGCAACCATGCGCTGTACCAATTGCTCGCCAGTTACCCTTTGGCCTCCGCCACTTCGGTGCTGGTGATGATCCTGGTCGGTATCTTCTTCGTTTCCGGTGCCGACGCAGCATCACTGGTCATGGGGACGCTGTCCGAACATGGCACCACCTCCCCTTCACGACGCACGGTGATTTTCTGGGGAGCGCTCACCGGCACGGTCGCAGCCATCATGCTGGCCATCGGTGATCCCAGCGCGCCGGACAAAGCCCTGACCGGGCTGCAAAACCTGACCATCGTGGTGGCCCTGCCCTTCGTACTGGTCATGGTGCTGCTGTGTCTGGCGCTTTATCGCGACCTGCGCAAGGACCCCATGATGCTGCGCCACCTTCGCGGTACCGAGCTGATCGAAAAAGCTGTGTTGTATGGCGCCGTCAAGCATGGCGAAGAGTTCTACATCGTCGTTCAGGAAAAGAAAGCCTCGGTGAAAGCTGTTGCAACCAAAGAGCTGACCGAATCATGAGGTCGCCAGATCGGGCGCTCTGATGCCTACCCGCGAAACTGGTAAAAGTGCCAGTTTCGCAGCCCCAGCGACCGACGCAATATCGTCAACGCCTTCCAGCCGAATGAGCGCAGCGCTCATGAATGACCTTCAGCAAGGTAGAGCCGCCTGGTTCGATGCCGGCCAGGGTTGGGCTGCAGCCAGGGAACGAACGGCATCAGTTTTCCATTCCAGGGGCGACGCCTGCTAGACCCCGGCAGGCCCCATTGCCGCGGTCAGGTTTACCAATCGAACCGGTGTACAGAAAGAATGCCTGGTTGACCCTGCCCCGCACCTCATCCATTTGCGCAACACGTTGAAGACTTTTCGCGACGCCAACGGTGAACCAGCTTACAAAAAAACGGTCTTTGGCTGACGGTTCACTACCCGACCGGTTCGCGGCCCATTCATCGGCCTACATTTGTCCAGCTTCAGCGAAGACCCCAAAATGCCCGACTCCCGCCTAACTGCCTTTGCCCTCCCTGCCCTGCGCGGCGGTCTGCTTGCCAGCGCCCTGGCGCTCGTCACGCCCGCGCACGCCGAGACGCCAGCCAGCGATGCCCGCTGGGTCAGTGACAGCCTCAGCACCTACGTACGCAGTGGTCCGACAGACGGCCACCGTATCGTCGGTACGCTGAAGTCCGGGCAGCCGCTGACGCTGATCGGTACCCAGGGCAACTACAGCCAGGTCCGTGGACAAAACGGTGATGTGGTGTGGATCCTCTCCAGTGATCTGCAGTCAGTGCCTGGCCAGAATGAGCGCTTGCCTGAGCTCGATGCCAAGGTGGCCGAATTGACAGGGCAATTGAAGACCATCGATGACAGCTGGAAGAACCGGGTGCAGGGCATGCAGGAAACCCTGGATTCGCGCAAGCAACTGGTCGACGAACTCCAGGCGCGCAACAAGGACTTGAACGAGCAACTGGACCAGAGCCAGTCGAACCTTCGCGATGCCCAGGCGCGCCTGGGTGACGAGAACAAGCAGGTGATGATGCGCTACATGGTGTATGGCGGCAGCATCGCAGGGGCGGGCTTGTTGGTCGGTCTCATTCTACCGGCCTTGACCCGTGGGCGGAAAAAGAGCGATCGCTGGTTCTAAGGCTTGTATTGACGATTCGGGCTGAACGCCTGGGGCTGCGGCGCAGCCCATCGCGGCCCCGCCTGCTCAGCCCATGGCGCAGATACTTGCGCCCTGCCCGTTTTCGGCATTGCTCAACCCGTCATCCCCAGCATTGACCGCTGCTGCGCCTGCCCACGCTACTGACTCAGCCGCTCCAATGCCTGAAGCACATAGTGAGTAGCCTTATCCTGCCTGGCGTCCCGGCAGGCGATCCCCAACTGCCGCCACAACCCAGGCCTCAAGGGTCGACAGACCAGACGTGGGTCTGCCTCCGTTACCTCACCCTCCTGCGGCAGCAACGTGGCACCGTACCCGGCACTCACCAGGCGCTTGATCGCGTCGTTGTAGTTCAGTTCGATGCGTGGCTGTGGGTGCAGCCCGGCCGCTGCGAACCATTCGGAGCAGACCCGCGACAACTGCGTGCTGCTGTCATTGAGGATCAAGGGGCGCTCGGCCAACCACTGAGGCGTGACAGCTGCCGGCGGCTGCCAGTCAGCCGGCATGTAAGCCAGGATGGGGTCTCGGCGCCAAGCAGTGACCGCCAGGCCCTTGCCCGCCACTTGTGGCAAGGCCACTAGGCCGATGTCCAGCAGCCCTTCACGCAGCTGCACCAGGGACGCCTGGGAAGTGAGGACCTGCACCTGCACATCGATGCCCGGGTGATCAATGCGCAGGTGCTCAAGCGCCTCGGGCAGCAGGTGCGCGATGGCCCCTGTCGATGCGCCAAGCCGCACACGCCCTGTCAGGCCTTGCACTTGATTGCGCACCTCATCCAGGGCCAGTTCGGCATCGGCAAGCAGGCGCCTGGCGCGCACCAGAAGGGTTTCGCCAATGGCTGTCGGCCGAACCTGGCCGCGTGTGCGGGTCAGCAGCGAAGCGCCCACCCGCGACTCCAGCTCGGCCACGTGCAGGCTGATGGTGGGGGGTGCCAGATTGAGCTGACGGGCTGCCGCCGCAAAAGACCCTAGCTGACTGATCACCACCAGCGTACGCAGGCGGTCAAGGCTTATTTCACGCACAGTGCCACGGTTTCCTTGAGCTAAACGTCGAAAGGTTCAGAATAGCTGAACGTCCCGGTCATGAAATGTAAATTTTCTTTACGTCTCGCTTGAGCGACGCTGGTGTCCGACCTACTGGCTTGGACACGTGAACATGCATCTACCTCTTGTCTTCATCGATGGCGATCAAGGCACCACCGGGCTGCAAATCCATGCCCGCCTGCACGATCGCAAGGACCTGCGCCTGCTGACACTTGCCGACGCCCAGCGCAAGGACCTCAAGCGCCGCAGCGAGGCCATCAACCGTGCCGACATCGCCATCCTCTGTTTGCCCGATGACGCTGCACGCGAAGCGGTGAGCGTGATCGACAATCCCGGGGTGCGGGTGATCGATGCCAGCTCAGCCCACCGTACCGCGCCAGGTTGGACCTACGGTTTCGCCGAACTGAATCGTGACCAGGCTGCGCATATCGGCCAAAGTACCCGGGTCAGCAACCCTGGCTGCTACCCGACGGGCGCGATCGCACTGCTCGGCCCCTTGATCGCGGCAGGCTTGGTACCTGCCGACTACCCGCTGGCCATCCATGCCATCTCGGGCTATTCCGGCGGCGGGCGCGCAGCGGTGCAGCAGCATGAGCAGCAGGACAATAGCGACGCCTCGGCCGTGCTCATGTACGGGCTGGATCTGGCGCACAAGCATGTGCCCGAGATCCAGGTCCACGCCGGCCTATCGGCCCGTCCCATGTTCATGCCCGCCTATGGCGCCTATCGCCAGGGCATCATCCTCAGCATCGCCCTGCACCTGCGCTTGCTGCCCGGCCGGGTCAGCGCGCAGCAGTTGCAGGCGTGTCTGGAGCAGCACTACCAAGGCGCCCGCCACGTGAAGGTGATGCCGCTGCAAATCCAGGGCACAGCCGAGCGGCTCGACCCCCAGGCGCTCAACGGGACCGATGATCTGCGCCTGGCCCTGTACGCCAACCCCTCGCACGGCCAGGTGCTGTTGACCGCCGTCTTCGACAACTTGGGCAAAGGGGCTGCCGGGGCTGCCGTGCAGAACCTGAACTTGATGCTCGACGCCCTGCGCGCCGAAGGCGATAACGGCAAAAACGGGTAGACTGTACAGCCCGCGCACTCATGCTGCGGGCTGTATTCCATTCGCCGGAGCCTGTTTGCCGATGTACATCCTGAGCCGCCTGTCCAGCGTGCCACCCGAGTCGTTCCAGAACCAGATCCGGGAACTGGTCATCCACGAGGTGGGTGAGCTGAGTAGTGTCGCCATCACGCCTGACAACCCGTTGTACCCGTTGTACCAATACGGTGTAGGCATGGAGGTACACCAGTACCTGCAAGCACTCGATGGCACCCGCGGGCTGCGCGTTGCCCTGACGCTGGCGCTCGATGCCTATGCCCCGGATCAGTTACTGGGCTTCGCTCTGGCATTGCCCGCCGACAACGACGACCAGGCCTGCGCCCTGGCTTTTCTCGCTGTAGCGCCCACGTACCGCCGCAAGGGGGTCGCGCGCGCCTTGCTGGCCGACCTGCAGGCTCAGTACAGGTACATCGAGTTGAATGCCTTTGCCCATCAGGTGCCGTGGTTCGAAGTCATGGGCATGCAAGCCGTCTCGGCCAACGGCCCACAGGTACTGATGAGCAGTACCGGTCAGGGCGGTGATGCGCTGATCGGGCGCCTGGACATCGCGCCCATCTACCAGACGACCGAAGTCATGCAAATCCACACCTATCTGCTGAACCAGCACGGCGAGGACGCCATGATCGAGGCCGAACAGCGTCGGGACGAGCGTCTGGATGAGCTAGCCCTTCAGGCCCAAGCCTGCGTGCAACAGCGCCTGACGGTACATTGATCCCTGCTCCTGCGCCTGTGACACGGCGCAGGTTGCCCACACTCAGGCATGCACCCAACGGCGATGCAGGCCACGGGCCAGCGCATCCAGGGCAAAGCCCAACACCCCGATCAGCAGCACCATGGCCATCAGCTCTGAATAGGCCAGACGGTCGCGTGTATCGAGAATGAAGTATCCCAGGCCTGCGCTCACCCCGAGCATCTCGCAGGGCACCAGCACGATCCACAGAATGCCGATGGCCAGCCGTACGCCTGTGAGCACGTGCCCGATCACACCAGGGACGATCACCTTGCACAAGGTTTCCCAGCGGGTGGCGCTCAGGCTTCGGCTCAGCTGCAGCCAGCGCGGGTCCAGTTGCCTTACACCGGCAGCGGTATTGAGCAGGATCGGCCACAGCGCTGCGAACGCCAGCAGGAAGTAGATAGGCTGGTCGCCCACCCCCATCAGCATCACCACGACCGGCATCCACGACAGCGGCGAGATCATGCGCAGAAACTGAAAAGCAGGTGTAGTCGCCGCCTCCAGGTGCCGGTAGCTGCCCACCAACAGCCCAAGGGGCACGCCTATCAGCAGTGCCAGCACTAACCCGATCAGGATTCGTTTGAGGCTGACCCAGATGTGACCGTACACCTCGCCTTGCCCAAGCAGCTCGATCAGGCTGGTAAAGGTGGCTGAGGGCGAGAAGCGTGCAGACAGACCATCGGGCTGGCCGAAGGCTGCCACCCCCGCCCACCAGACCAGCAGCAACCCCAGCAATCCGGCCAGCCCCAGGCTGGCATGTACCACGTGCTTGCGCATCAGACCGCGAACTCCTCGCTGCGCTCGAAGCTGTCGCCAATACCGAAGACCGAAGGGCCACCGACGCTGGCGATGGCGTTGCGCACAAAACGGTCGTCGACCAGGTCACCGGCCACGTGGGCCGGGTCCAGGTCGGCGAGGAACGCGTTGTTGCCTTCGATCAGGGTGCGCTTGAGCCGCGTAACGAGCTCTTGGGTGTAGCTGGGGTACGGGTACGGCTGGAAATCGATGCGTTTCTCATCCCACTGCTGGTGCTGTATGGCGCCAGTGGCAATGTAGTCGGCACGGTCGCTGGCAGCGGGTGCCAACACCTTGGTCAACACCGCGGGATCGTGCGGGGTGTACTTGTTAGGGCCTGACTTGGACAGCAAGGCAGCCGCCTCTGCCCGGTGTTCGCGGGTCCATTGCTGGGCCTTGACGATGGCGTTGACCACCTTCTGCGACCAGTCCGGCCGGTTGTTCAGGTCGTGCTCGTGCATGAACACCACGCAGCAGGCATGGTTGCGCCAGACGTCTGCGGTGAAGCGCTGCACGCGACCGACCTTGAGGTTTTCGGCCAAGGCGTTGAACGGCTCGGCGACGATGTAGCCGGCGATGCGCTTGCTGGCCAGCGCTGGGGGCATGTCAGAGGGAGGCAGCACCAGCAGGTTGACTTCGTTGGCGGCGAGCGCTGCTGTGGCAGGCTTGGACACGGCGGTCAGGCCGCTGTCGGCGAGCATCTGTTGCAGCACCACGTTATGGATCGAGTACCAGAACGGAATGGCCACGGTCTTGCCACCGAGCTGTTTCATGTCGGTGATGTCCGGCGCTACCGTCAGCCCCGAACCGCCCACGTGGTTCCAGGCCACCACTTTGGCCGGCACCTTGCTTGCGTAACGCGCCCAAACCGTCATCGGTGACAACAGGTGAATGACGTTGACCTGCCCAGAAATGAACGCTTCGATCACCTGTGCCCAGCTGCGCAGCAACACGGGCCGTTCGGCCTTGATGCCTTCAGCTTCGAACAGGCCATTGTTATGCGCCACCAGCAACGGGGTGGCATCGGTGATAGGTAGATAACCGATGCGCACAGGCGCATCGGGTTCTGCGGCGGCGCGCGCCTGCAGGCTGGACAGCAGCGGCAAGGCGCCAGCTGCGGTCAGCAGTGCGCTCATCTTGAGAAAATCGCGACGCGAAGAAGCGCCGCAGCAGTCATCCATGCACATGGACAGCCTCCGAGGGCAACGGGGTGGGTTGAGGTTCGTTTGTGCGGCTTGCCCGCCGAAGGGTTTTGAGAATCTCGATGCGTAGGGCGCCCAATGCCTCGACCTGCTGCGTCCGGGGTTGCAGCAGGTCGACGCGCCATTGCCCGAGCGTGTGCGCTGGGTGGTCGCCCAGTAGCAATACGCGGTCGGACAACAGCAGGGCTTCGTCGATGTCGTGCGTGATCAGGACCGCCGCGGTGTTGTGCGTGGCGATCAATTGCAGCAGCAGTTGCTGCATGTCGGCGCGGGTCACCTCGTCCAGCGCACCGAATGGCTCGTCGAGCAGCAGCACTTCAGGTTGGCGCGCCAGGCAACGGGCCAATGCCGTGCGCTGGGCCATGCCGCCGGAGAGCTGGGCCGGGTACTGGTTGCGCGCATGCTCCAGGCCCACGGCGGCAATGGCATGGTCGACGCGTGCCCGACGCTCGTCAGCGGCAAGCGCTGGCTGGCGAGCGAAGTCCAGGCCGAAGGCAACGTTCTTTTCCAGGCTCAACCAAGGCAGCAGGCTTGGATCCTGAAAGGCCACTGCCAGGCGCGGATGCGGACCCTGCAGCGGCTGGCCGTGCAACATCACATGCCCACCCTGGGGTTGCTGAAGGCCGGCCAGCACGCGCAGCAGGCTGGACTTGCCGACCCCGCTGGGGCCCAGGATGCTCACCACCTCGCCTGGGGCCAGTTGCAGATCGAACTGCGCCAGTACCTGCTGCCAGCCCTCGGCACGGGGGTAACCCAGGCTGATGCCCTGGGCTTGTAGCACCACGCGGGTCATGCCGATGCTGCCTGGCGGTGAAGTTCAGCGCGCAGTTGCACCAGGCTGGGGGTGACGATCGGCACGAAGGCCGACTCACGCCAGCGCCGAGCGAAGCCTTCGCCGTACTCGCACAGGTAAGCTTTGCCGCCGCTTGCCTGAAGCTCAAGCTGCACGGCATCGGCAGCGCACTCGGCCAGGGTGATGCGCAATTTGAACAGCGCTGCCGGTTGCTCCTTGAAGCGCTCATCGAGCAGCCCCTGCTTGAGCTCGCTCACGGTGTTCTCCAGGCGAGCACCGAGTACCTGCCTGGCTTCATCCAGGAACGAAGCGCGCCCGTGCAGGTGACCCTGGACTTCCTCCAGCGCCCTGCGCGCCAGGCCGATGGCCATGCCGCACTGCAGCCCCAGGAAAGCCGGCCGCACCCGGGGTAGGAATTCATGTGCGTTATCGTGCAGCAACCAGTCACGCGGCAGCTGCACCTGATGAAAGGCCAGCGCAGCGGTGTTACTCGACTGCAAGCCCATCAGTTGCAGGTCATCTGAGCGCTCAAGACCTTGAGCATCGGACGGAATGGCCAGCACGAAGGGGGCGCCACCGCCTTCATCTTCGATAGCCGCGGCGACAACGAAGCCGCTCTTGCGCAGGTTGGTCACCCAGTGCAACCGCCCTTCCAGGTCCCAGCCATCCTCCAGAGGCCTACCGCGCACCTGCAGTGTCTCGATACCCGAAAGAAACTTCATGGCGTTGGACAAACCCGTAGCGCCGGCCAGTTCACCGCTCAGCAGTGCAGGCAGTAGCCGTTGGCGCAGCCCGGCATTGGGGCTCTGCAGCAGGTACTCGATGAAGGCCCGCTGCCCCCAGCAAACGAAGGCCGTCGCCAGTGAACGGCTGGCAATGGCTGCGATGGCCTCCACGGCATCGGTGATCTGACCACCTGAACCACCCAGGGCAGGGTCAATACCAACGCGCAGCAGCTGCGACTGGGCGATCTGCGACAGCACCCGTTGCGGCTCGCACTGGCCTCGGTCGATGGCTTCGGCATTGGCATCCAGCCACTGTCCAAATGCGCACTCTTGCATGTGTTCTTGCTCCTTTTGAAACGCCGCGGCCGCCTGGCGACCCGTTCACGGCCAATGGCCGCTCCTGCACCGACCGCCGTGCGGCGGGTTGCCTGCGCCTTATGCAGACGGCTGTTGCCAGCGGTACTTACCCAACTCATCGTTGAGCGGCGTCTGGGCGAACACATTAGCAAAGTTGCACAGGGTTGCGAGGCTGACGCCCAGAATCACTTCCAGCGCATTGCCCTCGGTGAAGCCGGCGTCACGAAAAGCCTGGTAGGTTGCCGGGCTCACGTCGCCGCGGGTAGCGATGACTTCGCGGGCAAACGCCGCCAGGGTTTCATAACGCGCGTCGGGAAGCTCACCGCGCGCGCGCAGGGCGTCGACCACTTCATGGGGCAGCTTGGCTTTATTCAGGGCCACTGCGGTATGGCCCGCCACGCAGAAGTCGCAACCGTGCTGGGTGGCGGCGATCAACTGCACCACTTCGCGCTCGGCCAAGGTCAGCTCCGACTTACCGTTCAACGCCGAAACGGTGACATAGGTCTCCAGCGCAGCTGGCGCATTGGCCAAGACACGCAGCAGGTTGGGGATGAAGCCCGAGTTCTTCTGGGCGTTTTCAAGGAACGGTTTGGCCGCCTCTGGTGCGGTCTGCAGGTCGTGTAGGGTAATGCGCGAGGACATGGGGTAATCTCCTTTGCCGTGTATCAGTACAGTCTGTTGGTTATAAGAAGTACGCTCCATATTCATCAGTCGTTTTTACTTGCTCCTGAGTGTTTGCCTTAGATGATTTCGTCCAGCCATCTCGTCGAGCGGTTATTAGAAAGCCTCGAGCTAGACGCCAGCCTGTTTCATGTCGGCCGTTACTGCGGGGGTTGGCACGCCAGCACCCACGGCATGGGTCACGCCAGTTTTCACCTGGTCGTGCAAGGCGGCTGCTGGCTGCACGCCGATACCCTCGAACAGCCAGTGCGCCTTGAGCGCGGCGACGCCGTGTTCCTGCTGCGTGACGTAAGTTATCGGCTTGCCAGCGAAGCCGATGCAGCGCAGGCCTGCGCCCAACCACGCCAAACCATGCAGCCCCTGGATACCCAAGCCAGCGATGGGGTGGGCCTGGTCTGTGGATTCTTCCATTTCAGCAGCGGCCTCTCGGCACTGATCATCGACGCAATGGCCGACCTGATCATCCTGCGCGCCGAGGATCCCGCTGGCAGCGCTGCACGGGCGTTGTTCGATCTGATCCTGGAAGAATGCCGGCGCGCCAACGGGCCGTCTCAAGTCTTGCTGGAGCGGCTGACGCACCTGCTGTTCCTTTATGCCTTGCGCCAACAGGTGCATGGCGCTCAGCCGCTGGGAGGGCTGATCGCCCTTGCCCGCCAGCCGGCGTTTGCCGACTTGCTCGAACAGTTGATCAAGGCCCCTGGGGCCATCTGGACGCTGGAGCGCATGGCGGCGTGCACGGGCTTGTCGCGCTCGGCGTTCTTCAAGCGTTTCAGCGAGCTGGCCGGGCAGTCACCCGGCCAAGTGCTTTTGGCACTGCGCATGCGCCATGCCAGCCAGCTGCTGCGCGCTGGCCATACGGTCGAGCAGGTTGGCGTCCAGGCGGGGTATCAATCTGTAGCGGCGTTCACGCGTGCCTTCGCCAAGGCAGTGGGTGTTCAGCCGGGGGCGTATCGGCGTCAGCAAGGGCGAAGGTGAAGCCGCTTCCAGCGCCTGCGTGCAGGGCATTGGCGCTAGCATCTCGTTACATTGCATGACTGTCCTACAATAATGGCTTTATGTCATCATCCGCGCGTTTAAGTTCATCGCACTCCCCCTCCCGCCCCATAGCCTCTCCAGAGCCTGGCGCCGTCCCGAACGGCTTGCGCCAACGCGCCTCGCCCCTGCACGCCTTTCCTAGGAGCCTTCAATGCATTTCAGGAACATGAAGATCGGCATTCGCGCAGCCTGCGTGTTTGCCTTGTTGGGCATGCTGATCCTGACCATGGGGCTGGTCGCCCTGTATGAAACACAGCAGATGGATGAGTCCACGGATGAGATTCGCCTGACCTGGATGCCCACCGTCATGTCGCTCAGTGCAATCAACAGCAACCTGGGCCGTACGCGCGCCCTCACCCTGCGCGGTGCATTGGAAGAAGACGCCAGCGAGCGCACCCGCTACCTGAATACGATCCAGAACATCGAACGCGAATTGGATGAAGGCTTCGAGGCCTACGTGGCAACCATCGTGTCCAGTGAAGACCGCGCGCTTTTCGAAACGGCCCGCAGCGCCTACCAGCACTACCACGAGCTTCAGGAGACGGTCTTGGCCGAGCTTTCGGCCGGGCGCATGGACACTGCTCGCCAGCTGATCAACGGCCCGCTGACGGCGCGTGCCGAAACGATGATGCAAGCCATGTCCACGCTCATCGCCTTCAACGCCAAAGGCGCAGAAGCTGCCTCCCAGCTGAGCAGTGACGTGGCCGATGAGGCATTCGTGGCCATTATCACGGCATTGGTGGTGATCCTGCTGGCACTGGTGATGATCGCCTACCTGCTCACACGCAGCATCATCGTGCCGCTGGCCGAGGCCGTCACCGCCGCAGAGCGCGTGGCGGCCAGTGACCTGACCCAACCGATCAAGGCCCAGGGCCGCGATGAGCCCGCCTTGCTGCTGCAAGCCTTGGCCCGCATGCAAGCCAACCTGCGCCAGACCATTGCCCGCATCGCGGCCTCCTCGGACCAACTGGCGTCGGCGTCCGAAGAGCTGCACACCGTGACGGAAGACACCAGCCGCGGCCTGCACCAGCAAAGCGCAGAAATCGACCAGGCTGCCACGGCTGTCAACCAGATGACCGTCGCCGTGGAAGAGGTCGCCAGCAATGCCGTGAGCACGGCGGACGCGTCCAAAGGCGCAGACCGCACGACCCGTGACGGCCGCGATCAGGTCAACCAGGCATTGCAGTCTATCGAGCAGTTGGTCGCCGATGTCACCGGCACGTCGGCACAGGTGCAGCAGCTGGCCAGCAGCGCCAATGAAATCACCCGGGTGCTGGACGTGATTGGCGCTATCGCCGGGCAGACCAACCTATTGGCACTCAACGCCGCCATTGAGGCGGCGCGAGCAGGTGAAGCAGGCCGAGGGTTTGCTGTAGTGGCCGACGAGGTGCGCGCCCTCGCCCACCGTACTCAACAATCGACTGCGGAAATCGAACACATGATCGCGGGCATCCAGAACGGCACCGAACGCGCCGTGACGGCGATGTCCAGCAGTCAGGGTCGAGCGGCCGGTACGTTGGAGGTAGCGCAAGGTGCAGGGCGGGCGCTTGAGGTCATCGCCCAAGCCATCGCCTCGATCAACCAGCGTAACCTGGTGATCGCAAGCGCCTCGGAGGAGCAGGCTCAGGTAGCCAGAGAAGTGGATCGCAACCTGGTCAACATCCGTGATCTGTCCATGCAGACTTCGGCCGGGGCCAACCAGACCAGCGCAGCAGCGCAGGATCTGTCACGCCTGGCGGTAGACCTCAATGCCATGGTTGCGCAATTCAAGGTGTAATCCTCAGAAAGGGGCCGTCCAGCGGCCCCTCCACGTGGAGCCCTAGGCTCACTTGCTGACGCTGACCACGCGCCCCACGTTCTGCGCTACCTTGCCACGGGTCGCCAGGCAGTAGTACAGCGGCACCGTCACGAGCAAACCGAACAGCCACGACAGGTCGGCCCCTTCGACGATGTTCGAGTAGGGGCCGACATACAGTGCAGTGTTGGCGAATGGCAACTGCACCAGAATGCCGCAGGCGTAGGCAATGATCGCGTGGTGGTTGAAGCGGCCATAGATGCCACCGTCGGCGCTGAAGATCGAGGCGATGTCGTACTGGCCTTTCTTGATCAGGTAGAAGTCGACCAGGTTGATCGATGCCCAGGGCACCAGCACCAGCAGAAGCGCCAGGATCAGACCGATGAACTGGCCGATGAAGTCGGCCGATGCATTGAGCGCGACCAGTGCGCAGGCCACCAGGATGACGCTGGCCAGGGCCACACGCACCTTGATGCTCGGCGTCCACTGGGCGAAGAACGTCTGAATTGCCGTCACGATCGAAAGCACGGCGCCGTACAGGTTCAGGGCGTTATGGCTGATGATGTTGAGCAGAAACAGCACCATCAGGATCGGCCCGAGCCAGCCGGTCGCCTGCTTGACGGCATCCATTGCATCGGTGCCTTCGGGCACGCATAGCACGGCGACTGCACCGAAGCTGAAGCACAGGATGGTGCCCAGGGTGGCGCCGAAGTAGGTCGCCCAGAATGGACGCGCGATGCCCACTTCACGCGGCAGATAGCGCGAATAGTCGGAGGTGTACGGCGAGAAGCTGATCTGCCAGATCGTGCCCAGCGACACGGTGGCGATGAACCCGGACAGGTTGAAGGCGCCACGGCTGAAGAAGTCGCCCGGCAGTACCTGCGTGAACATCATGATGAACCCAGCCAGCAACGCCGAGCCCATGACCCAGGTGCCGATACGGTTCAGGATGTGGATGAAGCGATAGCCAACGATGCCAATGGCGGTGGCACTCAAGGCGCCGATCACGATCGCGCCGGGCATAGGGACCATGGGTGCGATGCCGTGGATCGTCTTGCCTGCCAGTACGATGTTGGAGATGAAGAAGCCCACGTAGATCAGCGCGGTGAAGAAAACGATCAGCAGCGCGCCGTAGCGTCCGAACTGCCCCCGGCTCTGCACCATCTGCGGGATGCCCAACTGCGGCCCCTGTGCAGAGGCCAGGGCAATCACCACGCCTCCGAGCAAGTGCCCCAGGACGATAGCGATCAGTCCCCATAGCAGGTTCAGGTTGAACACCTGGATCACCATGGCGCCGGTGACGATGGGCAGTGGCGCAATGTTGGTGCTGAACCAGAGGGTAAACAGGTCGCGCGCCTTCCCATGGCGCTCGGCAGGTGGAACGTAATCGACCGTGTGATTCTCGACAAACTGATGTTGCGACGACGGTTGGGACATGATTTTTAGCTCGAAAGGTCGTTTTTATCGTTGTAAGGAAACCGCATCTAGGCGGCCTCTCAGCTGAAGACCATATTATGGTATTCCAAGGTTTTGACAATACTGATCCGTATTTCAAATTGTCAGCTGATACGATTTAGCGAGTACCGCAATTCGTTCGTTTACGCGTATACCCCTTGAACTGCGCGGCTTTGAACCATTCATCGCAGTGTTAGCCAAGCCGAAAAATGTGCTTGCAAAAAAGGTATTACGGTATACCATCAGACACATCAACGATAAAAACCGCGGCCCACCGCAGCTTTAAGAGGTACATCAGATGATCGACGCAACCGTCTACAAGAACGTCCTGGGTTCCTTCCCTTCTGGCGTTACCGTCATCACCACCCTGGACGACGACGGCTCGGTTGTTGGCTTGACCGCCAGCGCCTTCTCATCCCTGTCGATGGACCCTCCCCTGGTGCTGTTCTGCCCCAATTACACGTCCGACTCCTACCCGGTGCTGATCAAGCACAAGCGCTTTGCCATTCATTTGTTGTCCGGTAACCAGCAGGCCGAAGCCTATGCTTTCGCCAAGAAGGGCAAGGACAAGGCGGCCGGTATCGAGTGGTCGTTGAGCGCGCTGGGCAACCCCATCCTCGCCGGCGCTACCGCCGTGATCGAATGCGAGCTTTGGCGCGAGTACGAAGGGGGTGACCACGCGATCATGGTCGGCAAGGTCCACAACCTGATCGTGCCGGAGCAAGCGCCGCTGCCGATGGTGTACTGCCGCGGAAAAATGGCCAGCTTGCCCGCGCTCGCCTGATCTCTGCACCGCTGAACGCACTTGGCGGGAAGCAATGTTCTGCTCGCCGCGATACCCGGCTTTACGCCGGGTGACACAACCAGTCCGAGGAATGCCCCCATGAAATTTTCGTTGTTCGTGCACATGGAACGTTGGGATGAACAGGTCAGCCACCGCCAGTTGTTCGAAGACCTCACCGAACTGACCTTGATGGCCGAAGACGGCGGTTTCAGCACCGTGTGGATCGGCGAACACCACGCCATGGAATACACCATTTCGCCAAGCCCCATGCCATTGCTGGCTTATCTGGCGGCGCGTACCGAGAAGATCCGCCTGGGCGCCGGCACCATCATCGCCCCGTTCTGGAACCCGATCCGCGTCGCCGGCGAATGCGCTTTGCTCGATGTGATCAGCAACGGGCGCATGGAAGTGGGCCTGGCCCGGGGTGCCTATCAATTCGAATTCGATCGCATGGCCAATGGCATGCCAGCCACCGATGGCGGCAAGGCACTGCGCGAGATGGTCCCGGTGGTACGCAAACTGTGGGAGGGTGACTACGCCCATGAAGGCGAGGTGTACAAGTTCCCGACCTCCACCAGCGTACCCAAGCCGTTCAATGCTACGCCGCCCATGTGGATCGCGGCCCGCGACCCTGACTCGCATAACTTCGCCGTGGCCAATGGCTGCAACGTGATGGTCACGCCGCTGATGAAGGGCGACGAGGAAGTGCTGGACCTTCGCAACAAGTTCCAGGCCGCCCTGGACAATAACCCCGACGTGCCTCGCCCACAATTGATGGTGCTGCGCCACACCCACGTGCACAGCCCGGCAGAGCCGGACGACTGGAAGGTAGGGGCCAGCGCGATCTCTCGTTTCTACCGCACCTTCGACGCCTGGTTCGGCAACAAGACCACGCCGGTCAATGGGTTCCTGGAGCCCAGCCCGGAAGCGAAGTTCGCCGAAGTCCCTGCCTTCGAACTTGAGAACATCCGCAAGAACACCATGATCGGCACACCGGAAGAAATCATCGCGCGCATCAAGTACTACCAGGAGCTGGGCGTCGACGAATTCAGCTTCTGGTGTGACAACAGCCTGCCCCACGCTGAGAAGAAAAAATCGCTGGAGCTGTTCATCAAGGAAGTGATCCCGGCGTTCACCTGAATCCCATTACCTGATTTCTTGCGGGACATGCCCGCTCGCGTGGGCCAATTGGCACCGCGCGAGCGGGTTTTTTTCAGCCCAACGTTAAGTGCTGCGCCGCTTGCTTGATACAGATGCGATGCAGACCTGCACATCAGCTCACCTTTCGTCCCGGCTGGATGAGAAAACACCACGCAGTGCTTGCAGAACAAATATTATGGTATACCATCAGACAACAAGATCTGATCACACCGTACAGGAGCCCCCCATGAGTTTTGAAATTCGCAAGATCGTCACCTACTCCGAAGAGACGCGTATCGAAGGTGGCAAGGCCACTGACAAGCCGGTCACCATGGTGGGCCTGGCGGTGGTCATCAAAAACCCTTGGGCTGGCCGTGGCTTCGTCGACGACCTTAAGCCCGAAATCCGCGAGCATTGCTCGGAATTGGGCGCGCTGATGGTCGAGCGTCTGACCGCCGCCATCGGTGGTGCCGACAAGATCGAGGCCTACGGCAAGGCTGCAGTGGTGGGCGCCGACGGTGAAATCGAACACGCTTCGGCCGTCATCCATACCCTGCGCTTCGGCAATCACTATCGCGAAGCCGTGCAGGCCAAAAGCTACCTGAGCTTCACCAACAAGCGTGGTGGCCCTGGCACGTCGATCCAGATTCCGATGATGCAAAAAGACGACGAAGGCCTGCGCTCGCACTACATCACCCTGGAAATGCAGATCGAGGACGCACCTCGCGCCGATGAAATCGTGGTAGTTCTTGGCGCTGCCGATGGCGGCCGCCTGCACCCGCGCATTGGCAACCGCTACATCGACCTGGAAGAACTGGCGGCCGAAAAGGCCAACGCTCAATAACAACAATCAAGCCGGGCCTGGGCGTGGCGATTCTTCCACCACGCCCGACCTCAAAGGAGCGCCCTCCATGATTCAGCCCGTCGCTGAACATACCCCCGCCGGCACCAGTTACCTGTCCGTCGGTCAGGGTCAACCCGTGGTACTCATTCACGGCGTGGGCCTGAACAAGGAAATGTGGGGCGGTCAGATCGTTGGCCTGGCCAACGACTACCGCGTCATCGCCTATGACATGCTCGGCCACGGCCAGAGCGCCTTGCCCCCGGCCGACGTCGGCCTCGAAGGTTATGCCGCCCAGTTGGCCGAGGTGCTCGATCACCTGCAACTGAGCCAAGCCATCGTCATCGGTTTCTCCATGGGCGGCCTGGTCGCACGTGCCTTCGCCCTGCACTACCCCCAGCGCATCGCTGCCCTGGTGGTGCTCAACAGCGTTTTCAACCGCAGCCCCGAACAGAGCGCCGGGGTCATCGCCCGTGCCGCTCAGGCAGCAGAGCTGGGCCCGGACGCCAATGTCGAGGCGGCACTGGACCGCTGGTTCAGCCGCGAGTACAAGGCGGCCAACCCGGCCCAGGTCGCTGCCATCCGTCAGGTGCTGGCCAGCAACGACCCACAGGGTTATCACACCACCTATTCGCTGTTTGCCACCCAGGACATGTACCGCGCAGGTGATCTGGGCAGCATTCAGGTGCCGACGCTGATCGCCACAGGTGAGCTCGATACCGGCTCTACGCCGGCCATGGCCCGCCAGCTTGCCGCCCGTATCCCGGGTGCGCACAGTGTGGTGCTGACCGAGCAGCGGCATATGATGCCGGTGGAGGCGCCGCGCGAAGTGAACAAGATGCTGCTGGACTTTCTCGCCAAAGCCCGCAGCCTGACCGAATCAGCCAAGGGGATTGTGGCATGACCCTCGTTCGTTTTCAGATGTGCATCGACGGCCAGTGGTGCGATGCACAAAGCGCCAAGACTTTCGACAGCCTGAACCCGGCCACCGCACAGCCCTGGGCACAGCTGCCGGACGCAGGCGAAGCCGATGTGGAGCTGGCGGTACAAGCCGCCCAGCGGGCATTCGAAAGCCAGGCCTGGCGGGCCATCACTGCCACGGCCCGTGGCAAGCTACTGCGCCGTCTCGGTGACCTGATCGCCGAGAACAAGGAACACCTGGCCCAGCTGGAAAGCCGTGACAACGGTAAGCTGATCCGCGAGACCCGTGGGCAGGTAGGTTACTTGCCAGAGTTCTTCCATTACACCGCAGGCCTGGCCGACAAGCTCGAAGGCGGCACGCTGCCGTTGGACAAGCCGGACCTGTTCGCCTACACCGTGCACGAGCCTATCGGTGTGGTTGCCGGGATCATCCCGTGGAACAGCCCGCTGTACCTGACGGCGATCAAACTGGCGCCGGCACTGGCCGCGGGCAATACCATCGTACTCAAGCCCTCCGAGCATGCCTCGGCGACGATTCTGGAGCTGGCGCGCCTGGCGTTGGAAGCCGGGTTTCCGGCTGGCGTTGTCAACGTGGTCACCGGCTACGGCCCGAGCACCGGCGCGGCGCTTACCCGTCACCCGCTGGTGCGCAAGATCGCCTTCACAGGCGGTGCGGCCACCGCTCGCCACGTGGTGCGCAGCAGCGCCGAGAACTTCGCCAAGCTGTCGCTGGAGCTGGGCGGCAAGTCGCCGAACATCATTTTTGCAGACGCCGACTTGGACAGCGCCATCAATGGTGCCGTGGCGGGGATCTATGCCGCGTCTGGACAGAGCTGCGTGGCCGGCTCGCGCCTGCTGGTGCAGGACGAAATCTTCGATGAATTCGTCAAGCGTCTGATCGAGCGTGCCCAGCGCATTCGCATTGGCAATCCCCAGGACGATGCCAGCGAGATGGGCCCTATGGCCACCGCTCAGCAATTGGCCGTGGTCGAGCAGCTGGTCGCCGCGGCCAAGGCCGAAGGCGCCAAGCTGCACCTGGGCGGTAAACGGGCCGAGGTCGATGGCGGTGGCTGGTTCTACGAGCCGACGCTGTTCGAATGCGACAGCAATTCGATGAGCATCATGCAGGAAGAGGTGTTTGGCCCGGTGGCGGCTGTCATCCGTTTCAAGACCGAGCAAGAGGCGCTGGCGATTGCCAACGATTCACAGTTCGGCCTGGCCGCTGGTATCTGGACCCGCGACCTGGGACGTGCCCACCGCCTGGCGCGCGACGTGCGCTCGGGGATCATCTGGGTCAATACCTACCGCGCCGTGTCTGCCATGGCGCCCATCGGTGGGTTCAAGAACAGCGGCTACGGACGCGAAAGTGGCATCGACTCCGTGCTGGCCTACACCGAACTGAAAACCGTGTGGATCAACCTGTCCACCGCCCCCATGCCCGACCCCTTCGTGATGCGCTAGGAGGTAATACCGATGATCGAACCCGGCATCTACAAAGACGTGATGGGCTCCTTCCCCTCCGGAGTGACGGTCGTCACCACCCTGGACGCCGAGGGTGGCATTGTCGGCATCACCGCCAGTGCCTTCAGCGCACTGTCGATCGACCCGGCGCTGGTGCTGTTCTGCCCTAACTACGCCTCCGACACCTACCCGATCCTGCGCGACAGCAAGCAGTTCGCCATTCACCTGCTGTCGGCAGGCCAGACGGCTGAAGCTTATGCCTTCGCGGGTAAAGGCAAGGACAAGGCCAAGGGCGTACAGTGGCACCTGAGCGCCTTGGGCAACCCGCTGCTGGACAATGCCACGGCGATCATTGAGTGCGAGCTGTGGCGAGAGTACGACGGCGGCGACCATGCCATCATTGTCGGTGCCGTGAAAAACCTGGTACTGCCCGCCGAGCCGATGACGCCCATGGTGTACCACAAAGGCAAGCTGGGCGCCCTGCCCCCATTGGGCTAAGGCCCGCCTCTTCCAGGGGCCGCGCTGGCGTCTCACCCTCGTTTGCGCCCCCTGTTCTATTTCGGAGTAGCGTGCATGAACAATGAAAAGTACGAAAAAGGCCTGCAGATACGCACCCAGGTCCTAGGCGAAGACTATGTGAACCGGTCAATCCAGAATGCCGACGCATTCACCCAGCCGTTGCAGGAACTGGTGACCGAGTACTGCTGGGGCCATGTCTGGGGCCGCGAAGGCTTGTCGCTCAAGGAGCGCAGCATGATAAACTTGGCCATGATTTCGGCACTCAACCGGCCACACGAGCTCAAGCTGCACATCCGCGGCGCCTTGCGCAACGGCCTGAGCCGCGAGCAAATACGCGAGATTCTGCTCCAGGTCGGCATTTATTGCGGCGTCCCGGCGGCGGTGGACAGTTTCCGCCTGGCCCGGGAAGCGTTCGCCGAGGCCGACGCGGAGTCCACCCGTTAACACCGGGCTGTTCGTACCCACGCAAGGAGCACCCAGGGCCGTGGTGCCCCGTTTCGGTCGTGGCCGGGCAGCCTTATTCAGAGCGCACTCGATGAAACGCCAGCCACTGGACGACAGCTTCAAGGTCAATCGCAACCCCGTTACCCTGCGCGAAATCGTGCTCGACAAACTGCGCGGCGCGATCATGAACTTCCACCTGCTCCCAGGCGATCGCCTGGTCGAGCGCGACCTGTGCGACCGCCTCGGCGTCAGCCGCACGTCCGTGCGTGAAGCCCTGCGCCACCTGGAATCCGAGGGCCTGGTGGAGTTCGCCGATGCCAAGGGCCCGCGTGTTGCGATCATCACCCTTGAAGATGCGCGCGACATCTATGAGTTGCGGTGCGTACTCGAGGGCCTGATCGTGCAGCTGTTCACGCTCAATGCCAAGGCCAAGGACATCCGCGCGCTGGAACGAGCCCTGGCCGTCAACCGTGAGGCGTTGGAGGAAGGTGAGCTGCAGCAGGTGCTCGAGTCGGTGCAAGGATTCTATGACGTGCTGCTGGAAGGTTCAGGCAACCAGGTTGCGGCGCAGCAGCTTCGTCAGTTGCAGGCGCGCATCAGCTACCTGCGTGCCACATCGGTATCCCAGGCCAACCGCCGCGGAGCCAGCAACCTGGAAATGGAAAAGATGGTCGAGGCCATCAAGAGCGGCGACCCGCTGGTAGCCCACCAGGCCTCGGTGGATCACGTGCGTGCCGCGGCCAAGGTTGCCCTGGATTACCTGCGCCAGAAACAAGACGACAATGCCAAGGTTCGCGATATCGTCGCCCCCCTGGCCCTCAAGGAACCTCGCATAGGCCGCTGATCATGCCCAGTGCTCCCCGCTACTGCCCTCATTGCACCACGACGCTGGCCCAGGGCACGCCTGCGGGAGACACCCATGAGCGGCTGCACTGCGCCAGCTGCGGCTACATCCATTACATCAACCCCAAGATCATTGCCGGTTGTATCATCGAGCGCGACGGTAAATACCTGCTGTGCCAGCGCGCCATCCCCCCTCGCCCCGGCACCTGGACGCTGCCGGCAGGCTTCATGGAAGCGGGCGAAACCACCGAGCAGGCGGCGCTGCGCGAGGTGTGGGAAGAAAGCGGCGTACGGGCAGAAATCGTCTGCCCCTACTCCATTTTCAGCGTGCCGAAGATCAGCGAGGTCTACATCATCTTCCGCGCCTTCGTCACCGAGGAAACGGGCCAGTTTGGCCCGGAAACCCTGGCCTATCGGTTTTTCGAGCCAGAGCAGATCCCGTGGGATGACATCTATTACCCCGCTATCCGGCAGATTCTCGAGCGATACATTCTCGAGCGTCAGGCCGGTGTCTACGGGATCTACACGGGCAACGATGACGTCGGCAAGGTGCATTTCATTCGCTGACTGGCCAAGCGCCATAAAACGCTCGCCAATCTTGCCTCAAGGGTGCACCCTAGAGCCCCCTGTTTCAATGATCGGCAGAGCAGATGGCGAAGTGGCTAGCAGGCGGCGGCGCGATGGCCGACCGTATTCTTGGGCATGACTGGGCGTGCACCTCGTTAGGTCCGCTGGAAAACTGGCCCGATACCCTCAAGACCACCTTGGCGCTGTGCCTGGGCTCGCACTTTCCACAGGCTGTGCTGTGGGGGCCCGATCTGCTGACCTTTCACAACGATGCCTTTCTTCCGATTCTAGGGCGCAAGCCGGTGGCGCTGGGAGTGCCGTTTGCAGAGGTCTGGCAGGAGGCATGGGACGATATCCGCTGCATGGCCGACAGGGCCTTCAAGGGCGAAGCGGTCTACATCCAAGACTTCCCCCTGGTCATCGACCGTAATAGCGGACCGGAGCGTGCCTACTTCACGTTCTGCTACAGCCCTATCCGTGACTTGCAGGGCAATGTGCTTGGAATGCTCGATACCGTTACCGAAACCACGGCGACCGTGCTCGCCAACCAACGGTTGGCGTTTCTGGACGAGCTCGGTCGGGCAGTGGCCCAAGCGGTTGATCCTCAGGAGATCATGGCGACGACCACACGCCTGCTCGCCAATCACCTGGGGCTATCAGGTTGTACTTACGCGGTCATGCAATCCGACGATGATACCTTTACGGTCTGTGGCGAAGCGCTGACCGACGCAAGCCCCTCATTGATCGGAGAGCATCGCCTGCGAGATTTCGGCAAGCAGGCGAATGAACGACTGCGCAGCGGGCTGGCATTGACGCTCGATGATTGCAGGCAGGAACTTCCCGATTCTGAGGCGGCTGTGTTTGCAGCCCTCGGGATCGCCGCCACGTGCTGTGTGCCGCTGATAAAAGGCGGGCGGCTTACCGCCTTGATGGCGCTCAACAGCACGTCGGCGCACGCGTGGACCGAATATGAGCGGGCGTTGCTCGGTGATGTGACCGAACGCAGTTGGGCACATATCCAGCATGCCCAATCCACGGGCGAAACGCAGGCCGCCCTGCTGGCGCTCGAGGCGCTCAATACGAGCCTGGAGCAACACGTACGGACCCGCACTACGCAACTGCTGCACACCGAAGCGGAGCTGCGCCAGGCCCAGAAGCTTGAGGCCATCGGCCAGCTTACAGGTGGTGTGGCGCACGATTTCAACAACATATTGACCATCATTCATGCCTCGCTGCACTTCTTGCAGCGTCCAGGCTTGGACGACGACCGACGCATGCGCTATCTACGCACCATGGTCGAGACGGTCGAGCGCGGCTCCAAACTGACCGGCCAGCTGCTGGCATTTGCACGGCGCCAGGCCTTGAACCCGCAGGTGTTCGACGCAGCGGCGCGGCTGGCAGCCATGGCCGACCTGTTCGACACCGCAGCAGGCGCCAGCATTGACGTCGAGCTGGACTTGCCCGCTTCGCCGTGCCATGTGCGCGCCGACGTTAGCCAATTGGAAACGGCGGTCATCAACCTGATGCTCAACGCCCGCGATGCCATGGCTGCGGTGGGCGTCGTGCGCATACGTCTCGAAGCCCACCAGCACTTACCGGTAGGCCGCGATGAGGTCCCCGATCCGTGCGCGTATGCTGCCATTTCTGTAACCGACACGGGCGTTGGCATCAGTACGGAGCTCTTCGAGCGTATATTCGACCCCTTTTTCACCACCAAGCCTGCCGGGCAAGGCACTGGTCTGGGCTTGTCCCAGGTATTCGGTTTCGCTAAACAGTCCGGCGGGGATATCAAGGTCAGCAGTGTTCAGGGCCAGGGGACTACCTTCACCCTCTACCTGCCGCAACAGTCGCCCGCCGCCTTGCTGGAGCAAGAGCAGATGTGCAGCCTGCAAAAAGGCTGATGCTGGCGTGTCAGCGTCGACTGAGGGAAGCCCCCGCCAGCAGGCGCGCCACACTCTGAGCGAGTTCGGCGCGTCGATAAGGCTTGCGCAGTACTTCGAAACCGCTTAGCTGGCGCGGCGTCAGGTTCGCATAGCCCGTAATGATCAGCACCGGCAGCTCGCTGTGATGCTGGCGCATTTGCTGGGCAAAGCGTACGCCAGTCATCTCGGGCATGACATGGTCGGTCACCAATACATCAGGCAGCCACCCCTTTTCCACCAGGCGCAGGGCGGCCACTGCACTTGGCGCCTCGGTCACCTCGTAGCCCAGGTCGCGCAATTGCAAGGCCGTTGCGTGACGCACGATTTCTTCGTCGTCCACCAGCAGTATCCGGCTCGGACGCTCGGCCACAGGCCCGTCGCAGGGCTCGATGTCACGGTGGGTGGGCAATGCGTCGCTGGCCGGCAACCATAGCGTCGCCTGAGTCCCTTGGCCTGGTATGGAATGAATCTCGAACCCACCGCCGGATTGAACCGCCAATCCTTGGACCATTGGTAAGCCCAAGCCAGTCCCCTTGCCCACCTCCTTGGTAGAAAAGAAAGGTTCGATGCACCGCCTGAGTTGTTCATCGTCCATGCCGCAGCCGTTGTCCCTGACCTGAATCCATACCAAACGTTTGCCCGCAAGGTCCTCGGGCGGCGCCAGGCAGTGGGTGTCATCACCGGCGATGATTTGCAGCTGGCCGGCGCCGCCGATGGCGTCGCGGGCATTGACCGCCAGATTCAATAGGGCCAACTCCAGTTGGTGCGGGTCGACCACGACGCAGGGTAATGACGGATTGATATTCACGTGCACGGCAATGGTGGGCCCGAGCGAGCGCGCCATCAACTCGTGCATGTCCTCGACCAGGGCTGCCAAGGACACAGGTTGCGGTTTGAGTGTCTGGCGGCGTGCGAAGCTGAGCAGGCGAGCGACCAGGTTGCGCGCACGTTCAGCTGCCTGCAGGCCACCGTCGATCAGCCGGGGCGCGCGATCGGTCTGCGGATGGCGGCGCAACAGCTCGAACGACCCAATGATCGGCGTGAGCATGTTATTCAGGTCGTGGGCGATACCACCGGTCAATTGCCCGATCATTTCCATCTTGTGGGCTTCGTGCAGTTGCATCATCACCGACTCGCGCTGGGCCAGCGCCGTGGCAACTCGCTCCTCAAGGCTCTGGTTGAGCAGATGCAACGCCTGTTCGGCGCGGGCGTGCAGGATTGCAGCCCACACTTGCTTGGCGGTCTCTTCCACAAGCTGGCAGTCCTCCTCGAAGCACCCTCGCGCATCACTGAAATGAACGGCCAACACGGCCTCCAGTCGCCCCCCGCGCAGCACAGGGGCATGCAAGGTGGTGCTTATGCCCGCCAGACAAGGCTCGGGCTGTTCATAGCTATGTTGAACGGTCCTGCCGTCGCTCAATTGCTCATACAAGTCGGTACCGAACGTCAGGTACGAATGCGTGCCCACCAACGACGTCACGCCCTCGGTCCAGTCGTGACTGACCTTGAAGCCGACACCGTCGCCTTTGTCTTCACCGAAGCAGACCCTGGCCGCCCCCAACTCCTGCGCCAGGCGTTGAACCGCATAGGACTCGATGCGCGCAGCATCACCCAGCCCAGGCAATGTGCGGCTCAATTCCAGAAGAAACGCCTGGCGCTGGTGGAAGCGCACGCGGTCAGTGGTCTCTGTGACCAGGCACAAGACACCGCCAACGCTTGCATCAGCCTCGCGCACGGCAGAATACGACACATCGAAATACACCGTCTCACCGTGCCCACGGCGCTCGATATAAAAAGCGCGGTCCTTGGCCGAAAACGTCTGCCCGGTGTCACGCACACCGCGCAGCAACGGTTCGAGGTCATCCCACAGCTCGGCCCAATTCTCACGCGCCGGGCGCCCGAGGGCTTGCGGGTGCTTGTTGCCGATGGTGGGCGCATAGGCATCGTTGTACAGCGCGACATAGTCCGGGCCCCAGAACAGCACGACCTGGGTCTGCGCTGGCAGGAGCGTGGCCATCGCGGCCTGAAGGTGCGGGGACCAGCCATGTGGCGTCCCAAGTGGAGAATCCTGCCAGTTCATCGTTTGAAGCAGACGGCCGATCTCACCGCCATTGAGCAGGAAGCTCAGCGGTGTGGAGGTGTCATCGATCAGAGAGGTTTGGAGCGATCTCATGTCAGGGGAATCCGCGGCACAGGCCATCCATCTCTGGATAAGAGGCATTGACTCGCGGTTCGTTCCACTGAGATTGATCAGTCGTTCAATGTCGGCACTGGCCCTACCTCGCGCGGCCAGTCTGCCGGGTCGATGCTCAACTGCCCTCCGGCAGCAAGCTACGGTCGAACATGAACGGCCCCTGCCCTTGCGCGGTGTACTGGTACAGTTGCTGCGGGCGCCCCATGGGTGGTTGATTCTTTTCGCCTGTGTCCTTGACCCAGCCCAGCACGCGCAAGCGCTCCAGGCGCTTGCGCAGCGATGTCGCGTTCACAGGCTGGCCCAGGCAGGCTTGCATGGCCCCCAGCGCATCGAGGACGGTGAACCGGGTGTCGAGCAGGTACAACGGCAAACTGCTGTAGACGGACTTGGCCGCGAGCCGCTCATGGGCTCGGCGCGCCAGCAGGTTGTGATCGAATGGCAGCAGCACCCTGCGTTCCACCACGTCGGCGAGGTCGAAAAAGGCCAGCTGCTCATTCTCGACTTCCTGGCAGGCGGGCAACAGCGCCAGGTAACAGGTGCTCAACGACCAGCCCCGTGGATCGCGAAAGGCATTGCCTTCGGTAACGACTTGCTCCAGATAGTGCGGCTGGACGCGCGCTTTCTCGCTCAAGGCGCGGTGGGCAGCGCTCTCAAGGCTGGTATCAGGGGTGCGCCCATTGATGATCACACCGGGTAGTGCCCATTGACCATGGTGCGGTTCTCGCTCACGGCGATGCAGAAGCACCTGCAGGTGCTCACTGCCAGGCGGCAGGCGCAGCGCGACGATGTCGACGCTTGCCAGGACTTCAGCTGTACTCACTCGTAACTCCTTGACTGAAGCTTTTTATAGTTCACTAGAGCGAATAAGTAAATCGGCATCATGCACCCTATTGACGGACACTTGACATACATAGTTCACCAGATGGATTATGTAGCCATTCCAGCGAGGAGAGCCACCATGAAAATCGCCAGCTTCGATGTCGACGCACAACTAGGCTTCACGTGCCATGCGCCTCAGGAACTCCCAGTCCCCGACGGTCACGAAATCGCACCCGACCTCAACGCCATGGCACAGCGGGCCGACCTGCGGCTGGGCAGCAAGGACGCGCATCCCGCCAATGCCGCATGGGTGGTGGCCGACGCCACGCAGATGCTGCAGCCGCTGACACTTGCCAATGCGGACCTCACCTGGGTCAGCCACTGCATCCCTGGTACCCCCGGTTTCGAGCTGCTGCCGGGCCTCCCTGCCCCCATCGAGTACGACTACTTTGTGTGGAAAGGCGTGGAGCCCGACCTGCATCCCTATGGCGCCTGCTATCACGACCTGGCCGAACGCCGCTCCACGGGTGTTATCGAATACCTCAAGGTGCATCAGGTGGGTGCCGTGATCGTAGGCGGCCTGGCGCTCGACTACTGCGTGCGCACCACTGCCCGGCAACTGCGTCAGGCCGGGTTCGAGGTGCTGCTGTACCTACCGGCTTGCCGTGCCCTGACCCAGGCCGGCGCGATAGAGGCCTGCGGCGCCCTGGCTGGCGAAGGTGTGAAGCTGTGCGGCGACGAGTCGGCCCTCGACCATCAACTGGCCCTGATCAAGGAGCAAGCAGCATGAGTGACAGCGTATTTGGCCCACGGATCGTTCAGAACCTGCTGGACACCGACTTCTACAAGATCACCATGATGCAGGCGGTGCTGCACAACTATCCCAATGCGGAGGTGGAGTGGGAGTTTCGCTGCCGCAACGGTGAGAACCTGGCCCCGTATCTTGCAGAAATCCGCTACCAGGTCGAGCAACTCGCCGAAGTCACGGTCACCCAGGACCAGCTTGCTTACCTTGAGAAGATCGCCTTCATCAAGCCTGACTTCATCCGCTTCCTGAGCCTGTTCCGCTTCAACCTGCGCTACGTGCATGTTGGCCTCGACGACGCCGGCCAGTTGGCGATACGCGTGCGCGGCCCCTGGCTGCACGTCATTCTGTACGAAATCCCGTTGCTGGCGATCATCAGCGAGGTTCGCAACCGCTACCGCTACCGTGAAGTGGTGATCGAACAGGTACGCGAACAGTTGTACCGCAACCTCGACTGGCTCAGGGCCGAGGCCAGCAGTGAAGAATTGGCAGGCTTTCAGCTAGCGGATTTCGGCACTCGCCGACGCTTCTCCTACCGGGTGCAGGAAGAGGTGGTGCACATCCTCAAGCGCGACTTCCCAGGCCGCTTCGTCGGCACCAGCAACGTGCACCTGGCGCGGGAGTACGAGCTGCGGCCGATTGGTACCATGGCGCACGAGTGGTTCATGGCCCACCAGCAGCTGGGCCCTCGCCTCGTGGACAGCCAGGCGGCAGCCCTGGAGTGCTGGGTGCGCGAGTACCGCGGCCTGCTGGGTATCGCCCTTACCGACTGCATCACCATGGATGCCTTCCTTGGCGACTTCGACCTCTATTTCGCCAAGCTCTTCGATGGCCTGCGCCATGACTCGGGCGACCCGCTTGCCTGGGCGGAGAAAGCCATCGCGCACTACCACCGGCTGGGCATCGACCCTAAGACCAAGACCCTGATCTTCTCCGACGGCCTGGACATGCCGAAAGCGCTTGAGCTTTACCGCGCATTGCATGAGCGCATCAACGTGAGCTTTGGCATCGGGACGCGACTGACCTGCGACATCCCAGGGGTCGAGCCGATGAACATGGTGATCAAGATGACAGCCTGCAACGGTGCGCCGGTAGCCAAGATTTCGGACAGCCCTGGGAAAACACAGTGCCGGGATGAAAATTTCGTGGCCTATTTGAAGCATGTGTTCAACGTAGGCGCGTGACTTTCTGCAGGTGGCATTGCAAGGCCTGGGTCCGTATCATGCCTTCCGGTTCAACACTCAACTCCACTTTCAGCGCACCAGGAGAACGATCGCGATATGGACATCAAATTGGCAAAGCTGGTCACGGCAATGGGCTTGGCAGCCTTGCTCGCAGGCTGCAGCGAGGAAACGGTGCCCGAGCCTACCGCTGACAACTGTACCCCGCAGATGCAGGAGAAAATTCTGGCGGATTTGTCCAAAGAGGCCAATCGCAATACCTTTACCGCCAACTGCAACAGCTTCCTCCAAGCGCGCAAGCACACCGACTGGACCTTCAAGAAGAGCCCGAAAGACGATTTCTGATGAAGTACTGGCGGCCCTGGCAGCACACGTGCGGCGTGGCCGCCGGGCCGCTGGCCCTGATCACCGGCGAGTTATTGCCTGGCTTCGCTCTACGCCAGCGAGCACGGTCAGCCTCAGTTCAACGGCCAGTATCGTCGTAACTCGCCGCGTCGCTAGGCCGAAGCGCCGAGGAAAGCCACACACAGATCGTGAAAGCGGGCAGCCGCTCGAGAGGGTGAGCCTGTGTGGGGCAGCACTATCGAGAACCGACGAGTCAGTGAACGCGGCCCCACCCGGACCTTGCGCAAGACCGTATTTTCATGACGAATCGACAGGGCGGACACGAAGCCTACGCCCATACCTGCGCGCACTGCTTCCTTCACCCCCTCTACGCCAGCAATCTCCAGGCCGATCTTCATCGGCAGTTGATTGTTGGCAAATGCTTGCTCGACGACCTGGCGCACGCCCGAACCCTGCTCACGGAGCACTAATGGGAAGCCTGCCACGTCCTTCAAGGAGCGAGGTTCGGCGCCAGCCAAGGGGTGTGCGACCGGGACGATGGCGACGATTTCGTCCTCAAGCCACTCCGTCACGCCAGTGCCCACGGGCAGGTCTCGCCCCGGTGGCCCTTCTATCAACGCCAAATCCACGCTACCCAGAGCACCGACGATTTCGGCGGTGTTGCCCTGTACGGTGGTAATCGCTACCTGCGGGTAGAGTGTCTTGAACTGGGCGATCAGGTACGGGAGCAGGTAGCTTGCAGGCGTAGTGCTGGCACCGATCCGCAATGTGCCTCGTTGAAGGCCGCGCATTGCTTCGCGAAGTAACCGGGCCTGATCGAATGTATCGCGCAGCCGAGTCGCATGCGCCAGGAGCTGTTCGCCTGCTGCCGTGAGGCGCACCCCGCGCCCGGCCCGATGATAAAGAGGCTCACCGAACGCTTCCTGCAGTAGCTTGAGTTGACCAGACACCGCCGGCTGCGACAGATGCAGGGCCACTGCTGCATGGCTGATGTTGCCATGTTCGGCGACGACGGCGAAGGTTATAAGCTGTTCAGGGGTCATTCCGCAAAACTATCAGCTAAATGGATACTCTGCATTCCAGATTACGATTTTTCATAAGCTTATAACCAAATTATTGTGGTGCTCATTGATTCCGCTCGCTGGAGAATCCCATGACACCCGCCCCTAGTACGCCCCCTGACGCACCTGTCGCGCACCGCTGCGCAGTGCTCAAGGGCGTGATTTTCGTTACGGTTCTCGCCCTTGGCGTCAGCCAGGTGGCTGCCCTGCCCCTTTTTGTCCAACTTGGCCTCAGCCCGTTGATCCTTGGCATTATTGCCGGGGCGTTCTGCGGCAATGTGCTGGAAGATCGCCTGCCGGCCGGCTATGGCCCGGGCATACACCTCTGCGCCCGGGCCCTGCTCCGTGTAGCCGTGGCCTTGTTCGGCCTGCGGATCAGCCTGCAGGAAATTGCACACGTTGGCTGGCCTGGCTTGGTGATCTCGCTGCTGGTGATCAGCAGCACATTGGCGATAGGCGTGTGGTGCGGCATGAAACTGCTCGGGCTTGACCGGGAGACGGCCCTGCTTACGGCTGCAGGCAGCGCCATCTGCGGGGCTGCGGCCGTTTTGGCTTTTGAATCGACGCTGCGCAGCGCGCCGCATAAAAGTGCGGTGGCCGTGGGCAGCGTGGTGCTGTTCGGCACGGCGTCGATGTTTTTCTATCCCTTTTTGATTCAGGCCGGCTGGCTGCACCTGGATGCCCAGACCGCTGGGCTTTGGCTGGGTGGCACGCTCCATGAAGTGGCTCAAGTAGTAGGCGCCGCCAGTACCCTTGGCCCTGACGCCAGCCATGTAGCAACCATCGTGAAAATGACGCGCGTGATGCTGCTGGTGCCCGTCCTGTTACTGGTTGGCTTGTGGATCAGCCGTACCCCACGGGCTGGCGTGGTGCCCGGCAAGGGTCGGCTCTCGGTGCCTTGGTTTGCTTTTGGGTTTCTGGCACTGGTGGCGATCAATTCCCTTCAGATTCTACCTTCCAACCTGCGCGAGGCCGTCAACGGCCTGGACACCTTCGCATTGACCATGGCCATGACGGCACTGGGCATGGAAACTCGGTTCGAGCAGATACGCCATGCTGGGCCTCGCGTGCTGGCGACTGGGGCGATTCTGAACATGTGGTTATTTGGGGGTGGCTTGGCCATTACCCTCGCCGTGCAACGGCTGGTGGGCTGATTGTTTGCCAATGCGCGCAGCTGGAGCGGCCATGAAGTACCGGGCTTTTTTTGCAGGCCTCTCGTTGCCGCTTCCATTTCTCGGTATGGTGTGGTGAAAGAAGGATGTTTTACCCGCACAGGAAAGACTTAGATGCCCCAACGCCATGTCATCAATGCATCCGTCAGCCCCAAGGGCAGCCTAGAAACGCTGTCCCAACGTGAAGTACAGCAACTGAGCGAAGCCGGCTCCGGCAGTCTCTACACCCTATTCCGCCAGTGCGCCCTGGCCATCCTCAACACCGGCGCCCATGTCGACAATGCCAAGACCATCCTCGAGGCCTATCAGGATTTCGAAGTACGCATCCATCAGCAGGACCGAGGCGTTCGCCTTGAACTGCTCAATGCCCCAGCGGACGCCTTCGTCGATGGCGAAATGATCGCCAGCACCCGGGAGATGCTGTTCAGCGCCTTGCGCGATATCGTGTATACCGAAAGCGAGCTGGCCAGCCAGCGCATCGACCTGGAAAGCTCTCAAGGCATCACCGACTACGTGTTCCACTTGCTGCGCAACGCCCGCACCTTGCGCCCTGGCGTCGAGCCGAAGATGGTGGTGTGCTGGGGCGGTCACTCGATCAGCACCGAGGAATACCAGTACACCAAGAAGGTGGGCCATGAACTGGGCCTGCGTAAACTGGACGTGTGCACCGGTTGCGGCCCGGGCGTCATGAAAGGCCCGATGAAAGGTGCCACCATTGCCCATGCCAAACAGCGCATGCAAGGCAGCCGCTACCTGGGCCTGACGGAGCCAGGCATCATCGCTGCCGAGGCGCCCAACCCGATCGTCAACGAACTGGTGATCCTCCCAGACATCGAGAAGCGCCTGGAGGCGTTCGTGCGGGTCGGCCACGGCATCATCATCTTCCCGGGTGGTGCAGGCACGGCAGAAGAGTTTCTGTACCTGCTGGGGATCCTGATGCATCCGGATAACCAGGATGTGCCCTTCCCGGTCGTGCTGACGGGCCCGCGCAGTGCAGAGCCCTACTTGCAGCAGTTGCATGCATTCGTCGGCGCGACGCTCGGCGAGGCAGCGCATCGGTTGTACGAGATCATCATTGACGACCCGGCTGAAGTGGCGCGCCACATGGTCGAGGGGCTCAAACAGGTCAAGCAGTTCCGTCGCGAGCGCAACGATGCGTTTCATTTCAACTGGTTGCTGCGGATCGAAGAGAGCTTCCAGCGCCCCTTCGACCCCACCCACCAGGCCATGGCTGACCTGGATTTGCGTCGCGAGTTGCCACCCCATGAGCTGGCAGCCAATTTGCGCCGGGCGTTTTCCGGCATTGTGGCGGGTAACGTGAAGGACAAGGGCATCCGCCTGATCGAAGAGCACGGGCCCTATCAGATTCGCGGTGACAGTGCTGTGTTGGATCCGCTGGGGCGTTTGTTGCAAGCCTTCGTTGACCAGCATCGGATGAAGTTGCCGGGCGGGGCGGCTTATGTGCCTTGCTATCAGGTGGTGACGTGACCCACGGTTCGCAGCGAGGCACCTAGCGACCTCCGTTGAGCGGCCTTGCCGGGGCCGCTCTGCGGCCCATCACGCGGGCAGCGAGACCTACAGGGCTGTACCGGTACGCCCACGGCGCACTAAGTTCAGGCCGGCAACGCTAATACGTCACTCAAGAAAACCCACCACTGGCGACCTGCCGTTCTACGAATCGAATGCTATTCCGCCCTGCGCGCTTGGACGCGTACAGCGCCGCATCCCCTTGCTCGATCAACGCCGCCAGACTCGCTGGCGCCTGGTCAAACACATTCACCCCAATGCTCAACGTCACCGCTGCAGGTGTCGGTACCGCCCCGCCGGCGTAGGCCTGAAACTGCTCTCGCAAACCCTTGGCCAACCCCAGGACGCCTTCACGGCTCGCCCCACTGAGCAAAATCACGAACTCATCCCCGCCTAACCGCGCGGCCAAAGAGCGCTCTGGTAACACCGTACGAATCATTTCACTCAACGCCACCAGCAACCTGTCCCCTGCCGCATGCCCATGCAGGTCATTGACCAGCTTGAAGTTGTCGATATCGATCAACAACAACGCCGCAGGCCGTACATTACTGACCTCCTTGAAGAAAGGCCCCGCACGCACTTCCAGGGCACGCCGGTTGTACAGCGCAGTCAGCGGATCCCGTGCTGCCAGCCGAGCGATACGTTCTTCGCGACGGTAACGAACCGTGCCTGTCATCGACAAGGCGATCATCATGATCGCCATGGCGCCTTCCACCAGGGAGACCTGGATGATCAACCCTCCGAAACTGGCCAGGTCAATCAACGTGCCCGGCGCAATCGCAATGATCGCCTTGATCACGTAGAACAACCCATGCACCAGAAGCACATACCGCAACTGGACTGCACCTACGCTCAGCGATTGCCCATGGGGCTGGAGCAGGCTACTGGCCTTGAGGGTCAGGGCGGCAACCAGAAGCGAGTTGGCCATCAGCATGACTTTCGACCACTCCGGGCCTGCAGGCAGCAATAACAGGGCGAACCAGATCAGCACGATCACCAGCCAGGCGCGCGAAATTCGGTCTTGGGTGAAGCGCAGCACGCCTAGCAGGAAAAGCCCATGGGCCACGACCAGCAGGCCATTCGCAAACCAGATGCCGATGAATAAAAGGCCAACGCCTCGCAGCAGCGCCAGCGTGCAACCGACGGTGATGGTCGCAAAACCGGCGCTCCAGTAAAGCAGCGACGACTCGCGGACACTGCGCCACTCTATCGCCAGGTAAAGCGCAGCCGCTGCCGCCAGGGCTATGGAAATGGTGAGCATGGTAGGTGGGTCTAGCGCCATGGCGGGTGTAGCCTATCGAAGTGGTTCGTAAAGGCGGCGATTGTATGCGCTCGCGCAGGATTTTCAGAGCAGTTGACGACCGCGTGCGCCAGACTTTCCTGCTGCTGTGACCGGGTGTGCATGAAACCGGAATCTTGCCGGTCCGGCGCCCCGGCAAGGCCCCTCCAGGCCTGTTCAATCCGAGGTATATGACGGAGTGGCCGCCGAGGTCATCAACTTGATCAGCGCCTGATTGTTCACCGGCCGGCTCAAAAAGTATCCCTGGACCTCATGGCACTGGTCATCACCGAGCAAGGCGAGCTGCTCAGCTGTTTCCACCCCCTCGGCCGTGACCGTCATGCCCATTGCGTTCCCCAGGCTGATGATCGCCTGCACCACGCTGCGGTCACTGCTGCTCTTGCCCAGCGACTGAACGAACCGACGATCGATCTTGATGCTGTCGAACGGGTAGGTACGCAGGTAGCCCAGTGATGAATAGCCTGTCCCGAAGTCGTCCATGTTCAAGCGCACGCCAAGTTCCTTCAACGCGTTCATCGTCTGCAGCGCGCCTTCGACATCGTTGAGCATCACGTTCTCGGTGATCTCCAACTCCAGCCGGTGTGCAGGTAGCCCGGTGGTGCGCAGAGCCTCGGCCACATCGCGCACCACGTCGCTACGGCTGAACTGGGCAGGCGACATGTTCACGGACACGATCACTTCGAGCGGCCAAGCGCCCGCCTCACTGCACGCTTGTTGCAGCACCCAATTGCCCAGCAACACGATCACATCGCTTTGTTCGGCCAAGCCGACAAAATCATCCGGCATCAACAACCCAAGGCGGGGGTGCTCCCAGCGCACCAGCGCTTCGGCGGAGGCGATCGTTACGCCATCCACCTTGAACCGCGGTTGGAAATGCAAACGTAATTCCCCACGGGGGATGCCCTCGCGCAGCTCCTGTTCGAGTACACGCTTCTCAAGCAGCGCAGCGCTCATCTGCGTGGAGAAATACCGCCATGTGTTCTTGCCCGATTGCTTGGCCCCGTACAGCGCCACGTCGGCATAACGGATCAGGTCGCTGGGGCCACCCGGGTAATCGTCGGACATGACCACACCCAGGCTGGCGCCTACCTGGACCTTATGGTGCTCCACCGCCATTGGCTGCTTGAGGGTGTCGATGAGCCGGGCGCAGAACCGGTCGAGTTCATCACGCGCGCCCGGTGCGATCAGGACAATCACGAACTCATCGCCACCCAGGCGCGCGACCAGATCGCTGGAACGGGTCATTTGACCGAGCCGCATCGCCACCTCCATCAACACCGCATCACCGGCCGGGTGGCCGAGGCTGTCATTGATCGGCTTGAAGTTGTCCAGGTCGAGCATCAGCACGGCCCGCGACACCTTGGCGCTGTCCTCGAGGAAGCGGAACAGCTTGTTGCGGTTGGGCAGCCCGGTCAGGGCATCATGTTGGGACAAGTGCTGAATTCGGGCATGGGCTGCCACCTCATCGGTGATGTCGGTACAGGTTCCGCGGAATCCCTTGCAGATGTTGTGCTCGATGATGGCTCTGGCCGCAATTCGGCATTCGCGTCGCTGCCCGGCCTTGTCCAGGTACTGGCAGCGCAGCGTGCCGGTAGACTCGCTGGCGCCCAGGCCGTGCAGCCAGGTTTCGACATGACCGGTTTCACAATCGAACAAGGCGCAGATCGGCTGATTCAGCCAGTTCTGGGCGTCGTGCCCGGTCAACTCGGCAAAGCGTGGTGAAAGATAGATCAGCTGCTGCTGCGCATCGGTCTCCCAGATCCAGTCGGAGGCCGCCTCGGCCACGGCTTTGAAGCGCGTTTCGCTGGCCTCCAGTGCCCGCTTGGAAATAGCCAGCTGATGGTAGCTGCGGTCAATGTCGGCGCTGGTGCGCATGGCATAGCGTGCGAGCAGTACCATCAGCGCCAGGATGATGAGCAGCGCCACAGCCAGCGGTGCGAACACCGCTTGCAGCAAATCGCTACCGGGCTGGTCCATGCGCCAGGTCAAACGATAGGGAACCTCCTGAAGTGGCAAATGCCCCATGTCTTGCGCAGCATAGTCGCTCGCGGTGATAACCAGGTCCGTGAGGCCGGCCGTCTTACCCATCTGACTCAGCAAGTCGGCTTCGATCATCCGAATGAAGACCATCACCGAGTTATGCTCCGCCAGGCTGTCGGCGAGCGCAGGAGGACGTATCACGGCAGAGGTGAAGACCGCAGGCTGGCCAGCAAACATGACGTAGCCCGATGCCGGTTGTTGTTGCGCCATGGCCTGGCGGGCCTGTTGCAGGACGCGATGGCCTTCGGGGCTGAAGTGATCGAAACCCAGGTCGGTCAAACGCCCTTGCACGACCGCATAGAGCGTACCCTGATCGTCAAGGACGAACACGCCTGCATAGCCATCATCGCTGTAGAGCGTGGCACCCACGTTACCTTCCTCGAACGCCCATTGCCGGTCTGCTGGACGCGCCAGATGATCGTAGGCAGCCTGCCAGGAAGCATGGGTCCACAGGTAGCTGCGCTCGGTCTTGTGCAACTGTGCCAGGGCCGCGCCCGCATGAAATCGGCTTTGTTCCAGCTCCCGCTCATCGAGCGAAACGGCGATGCGGTACAGCGACACCAGCCCCAGCGTCATCGCCAACAAAAGCAGGCTCGAAAAGGCAAATACAAGATGGCGCATCACACGGCTGCGCGGCGAATCAGTGCCAAAAGCTGCTTCCATTCCTTGAGCGCCTATTGTCTGGGATGCACTGGGTGGACCAACAGCGTGCCTGGCCGATCAACGCAATCGACCATCGAGCAGGCCAACTACCCGTCCCTGCCCTACAACACCCGCTTGATCAACGGTTCCAACCGACTATAGCGTAGCCTGCGCAGCAGCTTGCGCACGGGCTTGGGGTGTTCGGCCTTGACGCCCAATGCGCGGGCAGAATCGATAGCCGGGGCGTGCTCACGCAATGCGCTGAGTTCCTTCTCGCACGGCTCCCGCCATTGCCCAAGGGGGTCATCGATAAGCAGGCCGTTTTCCAGGTCCAGGTTGAAGCCGCGTGGGTTCAGGTTGTTGCCGGTCAGCAGGCAATAACGCTCATCGACCCACACGCCTTTGGCGTGAAAGGTGTGTCCTGGGTCGTTCCACAGCCTGATCTTCAGCTGACCGCTGGCCAGCAAAGGCTCGCGACGCCGCGCAAAGGCCCGCAGGTTGTCCTCGTACAGATAAGGCAATGCCCCGCTGGCATGGAATGGCTCTCCCGGAGGGACGTAGAAGTCATTGGCGGTACGATGGCCGACGATGAACTCTACCCGCACGCCTCGTACCAACGCATCGTCAATCTCGCGCATCACGACGCGAGGCGGATTGAAATACGGTGTGCTGATGACGATACGTTCCCGGGCCACGGCCAGTAGCGCGCACACGGTCTTGTTCAAGGCATTGCGCCTGCCAACGCCGATCAGCGGAATGACCCGCAGGTGCCCCGGCTCGGTTGCAGGGCCCGGTGCGTACGTAAGCCGGCGCATCCGTGCCCGCAGGCGGCGGATGTCACTGCGAAGATCGGCGGTGGAAGGCGCTGGAAGGTCCAGGCGCGGCGTGGCCTGCGGGTGGAGCAGCCGCTGCACCAGGTCGACCATGCAGTCGGCCAGGGCCTTGCTGTGAAACAGGTGGTAGCGATCAAGCCGGTAACGGTCGAACCGATGGAGGTAGACGTTGTTGAGGCTGGCGCCGGTGTAGATGACGCAGTCATCGATGATGCTGCCCTTGAGGTGCAGCACTCCGAAGAGCTCGCGGGTCTGCACAGGCACGCCATGGATCGCAATGTCCAATTGGCGGCTCTGGCGTTCGGCCTGGTACCAGGCTGCATTGCCAGGCTGCCTGCCCGCCCCCAGCAGGCCACGCCGGGCCCGGAACCAGTCCACCACGACAGTTATTTCAAGCGCTGGACGCGCCGCCTTGGCCTGATAGAGTGCGTCCAGCACCTCCTGGCCGGCCTCGTCATGTTGCAGGTAAAGCGCCACGATGACGATACGCCGGGTGGCTGCGCCGATACGCTCGAGCAAGCAGGCCCGGTAGGCCTGGGCATCCGGAAGCACTTCGATCGCATCGGCAGCCAACGGGTAGCCGGGCAACTGGGCCAACAGGTTTTCTGGGTTCACTTGCAGCCACCTTCTGGGCAAACTATGCCCCAGCTTGCACAGGAATCGCCCAATGGTCCACCCCGCTTCGGTAAATCCGCAGTCCGGCACGGTCAAGACATTCGGTTTTCTGATCATGCCCAACTTCACCACCATCGGCCTGGCGTCGGCGGTCGAAACCCTGCGCATGGCCAACCTGGCGGCATGCCGGCCTGTTTTTCGCAGCGTACTGATCGCGGCACAAGGGGCGCCGGTCACCGCCAGCAACGGCATGCGCGTGCTGCCCGATTGCACGCTCGATGACGCGCCAGCGCTGGACGTACTGTTGGTAGTGGGCCCTAATCCCATCGAGCGCGGCCCTGCCACCGGGGCTTACCTGCGCTGGCTGCGCGAACGGGCCAAACAACGCCTGCCGATTGGGGGCATCTGCACCGGCAGTTACATGCTCGCCAAGGCGGGGTTGCTCGACGGCTACCGCTGTACCATTCATTGGGAGGACCTGCCAACGCTGCGAGCACGCTTCCCGAACATCATATGCTCGCAGCAGCTGTTCGAACTGGACCGCGACCGTTACACCTGCTCAGGCGGTGTCGCCGCCATCGACATGATGCTGCAACTGGTGGCTCGCGAGCCGGGCGGCCAGGGCATTGCCGCCAAGGCCGCCGAGCTGCTGCTGTGCGACCGTGTGCGTAGCGAGCGCGAACGCCAGCGCGTTTCGCTAAGGACCTTGCTGGGCACTGCGCAACCGCGGCTCAGCCAAGTCGTTGCAATCATGGAAGCCAACCTTGAGGAGCCTTTGGCGCCCAGCGAGCTGGCCAACCTGAACGGCATCACCGTGCGCCAGCTCGAGCGCCTGTTCAAGCACCAGCTGCAACGCACGCCTACACGCTATTACCAGGAACTGCGGTTGTCCCACGCCAGGCAGTTGCTGCTGCAAGGCGACGCGCCAGTTGGCGACGTCGCGCTGGCCTGCGGCTTCGGTTCGGCGGCGCACTTTTCCAAGGCGTACAGCCGACTGTTCGGTGTTTCGCCTTCTGCGCAGCGCCGCCTGGCAGCTTTGCGATGACAGCGCGCTTGTCGCTTATTGGCAGATGACGTTGTGCTGCGGCCCACAGGGGAACTGGGTAATGTTGTCTGCCCCCTGCTCGGTCACCACCAGGATGTCATGCTCGCGATAGCCGCCTGCCCCTGGCAGGCCCTGGGGCAGCATGATCATGGGCTCGATCGACACCACCATGCCCGGCTCCAGTACGGTGTCGATGTCCTCGCGCAACTCCAAGCCGGCCTCGCGCCCGTAGTAGTGGCAAAGCACGCCGAAGGAATGGCCGTAGCCGAAGGTGCGGTATTGAAGCAGGTCATGCTGGCGGTAGATTTCATTGAGCTCAGCGGCAATGTCGCAACAACGTACGCCTGGACGGACGAGGCTTTGGCCTGCCTCGTGCACCTGGACGTTCACCTGCCACAGGCGCAGGTACTCGTCCGAGCAATGATCGAGGAAAAGTGTGCGTTCCAATGCGGTGTAGTAGCCGCTGATCATGGGGAAGCAGTTGAGGCTGAGGATTTCACCCTTGCTCACACGACGGCTGGTCACTGGGTTGTGGGCGCCATCGGTGTTGGGCCCGGATTGGAACAGCGTCCAGGTGTCCATCAACTGGCTGTCGGGAAAGCGCCTGGCAATGTCCCGGACCATGGCCTGGGTGGCATGCATGGCTACCTCGAACTCCGGCGCCTGGTCAGCCAGCGCCTCGATCACCGCCGCGCCGCCAACATTGGCGACCTGTGCCCCCTGGCGGATCAGGGCCTGCTCTTCAGCCGACTTGATCAGGCGCAAGCGCATGCAGGCGGTGCTGATATCGACCAGCTCGGCAAGCGGGTAGCACCCCGCGAGCGCGGCATGGGTGTGTAGCGTCAGGTGGTCGCCCTCCACGCCGATGCGTCCTGCCCGCGGTAGCGCCTGGCGCAGGGCGGTGAAAAAACTGCCCTGCCGCCAGTCGGTGTAGACGATGTTGTCGGTGCCGACCGACCGGCGCCACGGCTGACCGCCGTCGATGTTGGCGCTGATCAAGACGACCTGATCAGGGGTGATCACCACGGCATAGGCGCGTCCGAACGCGCAATAGAGGTAGTCACTGTAGTAGTTGACGTTGTGATAGGAGGTCAAGACGAGTGCTTCGAGCTGCTGAGCGCTCATCAGGGCGCGCACCTCGGCATGCCGGCGGGCATATTCTTGAGCCGAGAACGTCGCCACGGCCTTCTGGCCATTGCGAATTCTGAGGGTATCGGGCATGTGCATGAGCGTGATTCCTTGGGGTTGTGAGCACGCAAATCAGGCCGGCCGCCTGAAATCATTGCAGCACGCAACCGGCAAGCACGTTTGTACCCAAGCGACTTCGAATTGGCAGCAGCACTGCCTTTCACATCTGCAGTGTCACTGGCCAGTGGCTAACGCCGCCGTTGCATCCAGGCTGCCCCCAGCCCGCTAAGGCAGATCACGCAAATCCCGATCAGGCTGAGCGTATCGGGGGTCTGACCATAGAACACCAGGCCCAGCAGGCCCGCAAAGATGATCTGGCAGTAGCTGAAGGGCGCCAACAGCGCAGGCGCTGCCAAACGGAAGGCCTGGGTCAGCAGCAAATGAGCGGTCATGCCGAAACCACCCAGCGCCAGCATCAGCAAGGCATGGTCCCAGCGCGGCGTTTCCCAGAAAAACGGCACCAGCGCACTCATGGCCAGGGTGTTGCACAGCCCTGCATAGAAGTTGCTGGTGGTCGGGCTGTCGTGCGCCGCCAGAATGCGGGTCAGCAGTTGGTAGAAGGAAAAGCCCAGCGCCGAGCCGAACGGGTACAGGATGGCGGGCGTGAACAGGGCCCCGCCTGGGTGCACGACGATCAGCACCCCGAGAAAGCCCAATACCACTGCCACCCACTGCGCTACCGTGACCCGTTCCTTGAGCAGTGGCACGGACAAGGCAGTGACCAGTACAGGTGCAAGGAAGTTGACCGCAGTTGCTTCGGCCAGCGGCAGGTACTGCAACCCAGACGTGAACAGCAGGCTGGTGCTGAGCAGGCTCAAAGCGCGCAAGGTTTGCAGCAGCGGGCGCCGGGTGCGCAACACGTTGAGGCCAGAGCGAGGCAGGAAAATGCCAGCCATCAACAGCGTGTGCACCACGTACCGCGCCCACACCACCATCACGATGGGGTACAGCCCCCCCAGGAACTTGGACAAAGCGTCGTGGCTGGCGAACATGAACGTGGCGCACACCACCAACACGATGCCACGAAGCGGTTGGTTGACGCCGGACAGCGGGGTACTGGAACTCATGGCTCTCTCGAAGTGGACGCAAAACCGCGCTGCGCCATTATGAAGCCGCGCGCACGCCCCGATTGGGCGTGGCAGCAGGATTCTAGAAGAGATACCGGGAGCGCGGAAGTTCAATCATCACCGCAGTCTCTTTTTTCTCGTGGCAACGGTTACCTGCGCCATCGTTGTCAGCCCTGCACCACGTGCTGCAGCCTGGCCCAGAGGCGTTGCACGTCCTCCCTCTCAGTGTCCAGGGCGCCGATCGACACACGTACCATCCAGCGCCCGTCTAGTACGGCGGGGGTTACATAGGCGTCACCTGATGCATTCAGACGCTCGGCCCAGGCTCGGGTGTGAGCGTCCAGCGCCTGGCCGGCCATCCCTTCAGGGCAATGCCGAAGGCACAGCGTCTGCAACGGCACTGGTGCGAGCAACTGCCAGTCGCTGGCCGCGCGCACCTGCTCGGCCAGCCACCTGGCATTGTCCATGTCCCTGCGCAGCCGGGCTTGCAAGGCCTCGACACCTTCTGCGCGCAACATGAACCATAGTTTCAACGCGCGGAACCTGCGCCCCAAGGGTATGCCCCAGTCGCGCAGGTTCTTGACCTGCCCATCGACCGAAGACTGCAAGTAACTGGGGTTGGTGCTCATCACGCGCACAAGGTGCTGGGGATCGCGCACATAATAGACCGAGCAGTCGAACGCGACCCCTAGCCATTTGTGCGCATTGACGACGACCGAATCGGCGAGCTCTATCCCATCCCACATCCAGCGGCACTCGGGCACTATCATCGCCGAGCCGGCCATGGCCGAGTCCACATGCAGCCACAGGCCATGTTGCTGGGCCAGGGCGCCGATGGCGCGCAGCGGATCGAGGGCCGTCGTGGCGGTGGTGCCACAGGTGGCGACGACCGCACACGGCCGATTGCCAGCCGCCAGGTCCTGTTCGATGGCCTGCTCCAGCGCAGTCGGACACAGCGCATAGGCTTCATCGGTCGCGATCAGGCGGATATTGTCGCGACCGAAGCCTGCCAGCAACGCCGCCTTGTCCACCGAACTGTGGGCATGGGCGCTGACGTACACGATCAGGGGCTTGTCCTGGCCCTGAAGCCCGTGACGGACCAAGGCGTAATCACTCGAGCGCTCACGGGCACAGATGAGCGCGACCAGGGTGCTGGTCGAGGCGGTGTCCTGAATCACCCCGCTCCACTGCGGCGACAGGCCGAGCATCTGGCGCAGCCAGTCCAGGGTCGTTTCTTCCAGCTCGCTCAATGCTGGGCTCGATTGCCACGACAACCCCAGTACGCCAAGCCCGGTACTCAGGAAGTCCCCCAGCACGGAGGACAACGTCCCGTTCGAGGGAAAATAACCGTAGAAATCCGGGTGCTGCCAATGGGACAGGCCCGGCATGATCAACTCATCCACGTCCTTGATAATCGCGTCGAAGGGCTCGCCCTGTTGCGGCGCGGCCGGCGGCAGGGCCGCCTTCAGGTAACCGGGCTCGACCTGGGCCATGACCGGACGCTGATGCACGGTCTGGCGGTAATCGGCGATCAGGTCGATCAGTTGATGGCCATACTGGCGAAACTCTTCGGGGGTCATGCACGTGCTCCTGTGGTGGGCGCCTCACCGCCTGATGGCGGTCAATGCGCGCCGGCGGCTGGCAGAGAGCAGTGTAGAGCGCGTCGCCTGCGCGAAGAACCGCGCCTTGCGCATAGCTGCTATGGCAAATGCGCAAGGCCGCCCTGTACACCGAATTGCGATTGGCGCCACAGCTCGAACACCCGGTTTCGAAACCAGCGATGCTCGGCCGATGCCTGCAGGCGTTGGTGCCACACCACCCAATAACGCTGACTGTGCTCGACGAACCCCAACGGTCGCCAGGCCAGCGGATGCAGGCGGCACAGTTGGCGGGCGATGTGTTCGGGTACGGTAGCCACTGCCTGGCTGGTGGCGACCACCTTTACCGTGGCGCAAAAAAACGGCACTTGCAGGCTGATGCGCCGTTGCAGGCCCTGTGCACGCAGGTGCTGGTCAATGAAGCTGTCCTTGTCCCCGCCACCGGAGATCCGTACATGCCTGCACGCCAGGTAATCGCTTTGCGAAACCCACCCATGGACAGTAAAGGGGTGGTCTTGCGCCATCAGGCACACCGCCCGATCCTCGCCGAGCAGACGCCCGTGCACATTGGGCGGCGATTCATCGAACAGGGTGGTGGCAAGGTCGATCTCGCCACTGGCGAGCAAGTCATACTGCCCGGCTTGCCAGGTGCGGTACTCCAGGCTGATGCCTGGCGCTTCCTGCTCCAGCGTCGTCACCAGCAAAGGCAGCATATGCTCGGCGACATAATCGGAAGCAGCCAGGCAAAAGCGGCGTTGGCAGCGGGCAGGCTCGAATACCGCAGGCTGACGAAGTGCCTGCAGCTCGTCCAACACCTGGCGCAAGGGCTCGCGTAGCGTCTGGGCATGCTCGCTCAGTACGTAGCCCCGGCCTTGGCGGACCAGCAGCGGATCGTCGAAGGCCTCGCGAAGTTGAGCCAGTTGACGGCTCAAGGCCGACTGGCTCACGCCCAGGCGCTCAGCCGCCCGACTGAGGTTCTTCACCTGCAGCAGGTGGTCGAGCGCACGCAGGTGCGCAAGGCTGAGCGTGGCAAAGGCAGGATTCACGGCAGCTCCAGCTCGGGGCACGCCTCGGTGCAGCGCTGCCCAGCCATCACCTGTACAACACGCCTGGCAATGGGCAGCATCGGCAAAGGGGGGCTCGAGCTTACTGCGTCAAGCCAACGTAGACGTTCTGGACGTCATCGTTTTCGTCGATGGCTTCGAGAAACGCCTCGACTTCGGCCAGGGCTTCGGCGCTCAGGCTCGAAGCGCTCACCGGGTTTTTCGGGGTGTAGCCGATCTTGGCCGACGTGACGGTGAAACCGTGCACCGGCAGGGCCTTCTGCACAGCGTCCAGGTCGGTGGTATCAGTGATGAACAGGGTAGCCCCCTCCTCTTCTCCTTCTTCGAAGTCCTGGGCCCCGGCTTCGATGGCAGCCATCTCAGGATCAGCGTCACCGTTGGGGGTGGCTTCGATCAGGCCGACATGATTGAAGTCCCAGGAGACCGAGCCGCTGGCCCCTAGCTGACCCTTGCGGAACAACACGCGAATTTGCGCCACTGTGCGGTTGACGTTGTCAGTCAGGCATTCAACGATCAGCGGAACCTGATGCGGGGCAAAGCCTTCGTAGCTGACAGCCGCATACTGCACGGCATCGCCATCCAGGCCGGCACCCTTGCGAATGGCTCGCTCCAGGGTTTCGCGAGTCATCGAGGCCTTCTTGGCCTGTTCGATGGCCAGGCGCAAGCGCGGGTTCATGTCCGGGTCGGCGCCGGATTTGGCGGCAATCTGGATTTCCTTGGACAGCTTGCCCATGACCTTGCCCTTGGCATTGGCCGCGGCTTCTTTATGTTTGGCTTTCCACTGTGCGCCCATGTCGACTCTCTTGTTTCAACGGCCGGTTCAGGAAGCGACCGGCACAAAAAGTGGGAGCAGTTTATACGCCTATGGGGAAGGATCGACAACCGTCTGCGCTGCACCGACACCTCACCCGACGACTTAACGGGTGGCAACCACGAATAAGCGCGGAAACGCCAGCAGCACCTTGCCGTCGGACGCTGGCGGGTAGGCGCTTTGCATGGCCTGCAGGTACATCTGCAGGAAGTCTTCCTGCTCCTGCGGCTGCAGCCGCGCCAGGTAAGGCCGCAAGGCCGAACCCTTGAACCACTGCACCACGCCCTCAGCGCCGTCGACCAACGGGTGGTGGTAGGTGGTGCGCCACACCTCGACGCGGGCGCACAGCGGGCTCAACAGGTCGTAGTAGAACGCCGCGCCATGGCGCGGCGGCAACGTGAAGTCGTCGAATTTGGCCGCCCACGGGCCCCGGCGGGCGATCTCGCGCAACGCGGTGTGCGCGGGCTCCTCCAGGTTATCGGGCGTCTGCACCGCAAGGCTCGCCCCTTCGCTGAGCTGACGCACCAGGTGCGGGTAGAGCTGCCCGTGGTCGGGCACCCACTGCAACGAGGCGTTGGCCAGGATCAGGTCCTGGGGCTCAGGGGCGGACCAGCCTGCGATGTCCGCCGTGACCATGTGCACGCGCGGGATGCACAGCCGCTTGCGCGCTCGGGCCTTCTCGATCATGTCTGGGTCGCTGTCCAGCGCGGTCACCTGCGCGTCGGGACAACGTTGCAGCAGGACCTCGGTGGAATTGCCCGGCCCGCAGCCCAGGTCGGTCGCGTGTCGCACCGGGCGCGGCGGCACGGCCCCCAGCAGATCGCGCACCGCCCGGGTGCGTTCGTCTTCGAACAAGGAATACTGGGTTGCAGACCAGGACATGGCGACGTTCTCCGATGAGCGATGCTCTGAAGCATATGCCATCTGTCGCCCAAAACGCGAAGCGGCCGGCCCCTTTGAGGGAGCCGGCCGCTTCGCAAAACCAATGAGCCTTAGTGTCGAGGCGCGCTGCGCATCTGGTGCACAACCCCCATCGCCACCACCAGCGCCGCCGCGATGCCGGTGGAGATCACCAGGATCTGGTAGTCAGGCATGAACGCCATGGTCACCAGGGCTGCCACGATGAAGGCGATCACCAGGTAGGTCAGCCACGGGAACAGCCACATCTTCAGGCGCACTTCCTTGCCTTCGGCAATCAGCTTGCGGCGCATGCGCAGCTGGGAGAACGCGATCACCAGGTACACCAGCAGGGCAATCATGCCCGTGGTGTTCATCAGCGTGTCGAGTACGTCCTTGGGGCGCAGGGTCTCGCTGAAGTTGATCAGCGCACACACCACCGCCACCGCGCACGAGCCCATTATCGCGTACACCGGCACGCCAGTGCCGGCACGGGTGATCTTGAAGAACGACGGCGCGTCGCCACGCTGAGCCAGGGAGAACAGCATGCGCGAGGCGGTGTAGTGGCCGGAGATCAGGCAACTGCTCACCGAGGTCAGCACCACGAAGTTCATCAGCAACTCGGCGTAAGGCACGCCCAGCAGCTCAAGGGTACGGCGATAGGCGCCGTAGCCGGAGACGCCCAGGTGCGGGTCATTCCACGGCACCAGGCAAACGATCAGGAAGATCGAGCCTACGTAGAACAGGCACACGCGCCATACCACCGAGTTGGTGGCCTTGACGATCTGCGCAGCCGGGTCCTTGGCCTCGGAGGCCGCAATGGTCACGATCTCGGCGCCAAGGAATGCGAACATCACCCCCAGCAAGGCTCCGATGACCGTGGTGATGCCATTGGGCATGAACCCTTCGGCGGTGAGGTGGGTAATGCCCCGCACCTCGCCGAATTGCCAGATGTTGAGCACCGCTGCGGTACAGACGATCAGGAAGCAGACGATCGCGATGACCTTGATCAGCGCGAACCAGAACTCGAACTCCCCGTAATGCTTGACGTTGAAGAAGTTGACCGTGATCAGCAGCAACGTCGTGGCCAGCACGAACACGTTGACACTGACGTCCGGGAAGAACCCATGCAGGATCTTGCCGGCTACGTAGGCTTCCCAGGCCATGAGAATGACCCAGTACCACCAGTACAGCCAGCCGATGGTGAAGCCAGCCCAGCGCCCAATGGCGCGGTCGGCATAGGTGGAAAACGAGCCCGTGTCGGGTGAAGACGTTGCCATTTCGCCAAGCATGCGCATGATCAGCACCACGAGGATGCCGCCTGCCAGGTAGGCCAGCACCGCGGCCGGCCCGGCGCTGTGGATCACGCTGCCGGATCCTACGAACAAGGCGCCGCCGATGACCCCGGCGATGGACATCATCGTCAGGTGGCGCGACTTCAGCGAGGCACTGAGCTTGCTCTCGTGCCCGCCGTTCGCGGTGGTGGTTGTGGATGTTGCGTCCATCAGTTGTGTACCCCGTGCTTCTTTTTATCCAAGGAAAACCGTGAAACCCCGATGGCTGGCGGTTTCACCTGTACATCAGTGCTAATGCGCGCAGGAGGTGTGAACGAACACACGCAGGCCATCCATGGCGGCCTGCTGACGCGCCCCAGGGCTGAGGCCTGGAGCGAACTGAACATGCTTTGTGTGGCGATATCCGACACCTAATGTAAAAATGTCCATCGCAGAGAGCCATGCACAGTGGCATGAAACTCGCACTGCACTGTACAGGTCGCCAACCCTATACACCGGGCCAGCACCTGGCGTTACACACCTGAAGGTCCCCCATGCTGCAATTGAATCCAGACGCTTCCACACCGTTGGTCAACCAGATCATCGACGGCCTGCGCACCCTGATCGACACCCAAACGCTCAAGCCTGGCGCCAAGGTGCCGTCGATCCGCGCCTTCGCCGCCACCTACTCGGTCAGCACGTTCACCGTGGTGGAAGCCTATGATCGCCTGGTCGCCCAAGGGCTGCTGGTGAGCCGCGGCAACGCTGGCTTTTTCGTCAATCGGGCTGCCGCTGAGCTGTTGGACACGCACACGGCAGACCCTGACGCAAGCCGACCAACGTTCAACACCGAGTGGTACCTGCAGCAGATCTTCGAAACCCGGCAGTTGCCGTTCAAGCCAGGCTGCGGTTGGCTGCCCAACGACTGGATGTACGAAGACGGCTTGCGCCGAGGGCTGCGGCAGGTGGCTGGCAGCCCGCTGGAACTGTCCGGTTACGGCGATCCCATGGGGTTGCCAGAGCTGCGCGCGTTGACGGCGCAGAACCTGCAGCAGGATCTGTCGATCGTCGCCAATCCCGCTCAGCTGATGTTGACCCACGGCGCCAGCCAGGCCCTGGACCTGGCCGTGCGTACGCTGGTCCGCCCCGGTGACGTGGTGCTGGTGGACGACCCTGGCTACCCCAACCTGATGAGCATCCTGCGTACCCAAGGCGCAACGCTGCTGGGGGTGGCGCGCACGCCCAATGGCTACGACCTCAATCAGCTCGAGCAGTTGCTGGCGCAACACCGGCCCACGGCCTTCTTCACCCAGCCTCACCTGCACAGCCCAACGTGCTCGCGCACACCGCTGCCGCAGTTGCATCGCCTGCTGCAACTGGCCAGCCAGCATGGCTTGCGGCTGGTCGAAAACAACCTGTACGCCGACATGATCGCCGAACCGCAACCCTGCCTCGCCAGCCTTGACCACTTGCAGCAGGTGGTCTACGTGGGCAGTTACTCGAAAAGCATCTCACCCAATGTGCGGGTGGGCTACCTGCTGGCCAATCCGGAACTGGCGCAACAATTGGTACACCTGAAAATGCGCTCGGGCCTGACCACCTCGCAGGTCATGGAGCGGGTCGTCTACGCCGCCATCATCGACGGTCGCTGGCGCAAGCACCTCAAGCGCCTGCGTCAACGCCTGGCCGAGGCGCATCAACGGGTGGGTGCGCATCTGCACCGACTAGGCTTCGAGCTGTTCACGGAATCGAACGAGGGGATGTACATCTGGACCCGCCATCCCTCGATCCCCGACAGCGCGCTGTTGCTCGATGACGCGCTCGAAAAAGGCATCATGCTCGGCCCTGGTCAGCTGTTCATGGTGGACGCCAGGGCAACGGGCTGGATGCGTTTCAACGTGGCGTTCAGCCTTGACCCGGTCATGTGGGAACTGCTGGAAAAGGTATTTGCCAGGCATGCCAGGCGATTGGATCAGTGAGTTTGGAATTGCTGGGGCGCCCTAGGTTCGCCTCTGCAGGATCCGCGGCCCCGTGGAGGAGCGACCGCGCCGGGCCTCCGGCGAGCTGAAAAACTTGGGGCCGCTGCGCGGCCCATCGCGGCCGGTCCTACACGAGACCGCGTAGACCCTCGGATTCGCGCTGTGGCACGTCGTCCTGCGTCTTACACGTGATGCACGACTGCCCCACCCACCGCAAGCCCGCTCAGGCCTTGACGCCATACGGTGCTGCCGCCAGCCGGCACACCCTTCGAAGCGAACACCTTGCGCAAGACCCCGCCAATCGGTGAGGCCTGAAGGCCCAGGCTGGTCAGGCACTGTTCGACGCTCTGCAAATGGGCTTCCAACCGCTGGCGCACCTGCATCTCGCCACACATGGCCAGCAGGGTCGACTTGCCTTGGTCCAACCCCATGCTCTTGCCGCTCTCAGGGTCACGGTCATGCAAATCATCGTGCAATTGAAACGCTTGCCCCAATTCCCCCGCCAACTGCTGCAAGGTGCCCTGCTGGGTTTCGCCAGCCCCCGCCAACCGGCCGGCCATACCCAGCAAGGCCGAGAACAAGGCCCCGGTCTTGAGTTGATTGGTCTGGGCAATTTCAGCCGCCGTGCGCGGCCGTGCACCGTCGCGCAGATCCTGCAACTGCCCCTTGACCAGCCCATCGGCACCGATTGCCGAGGTGAGGGTCACGACCAGGTCGCTGCGCACATCCGGCCCGACCGTCTGCAACCCCGCCACAACCCCGAACGCACGGGAGAGCAGGGCAATGGCCGTCAACACTGCCACATCTTCCCCAAACGCCAGGTGCAAGGTAGGGCGACCGCGGCGCAAGGCGGCGTTGTCCATACAGGGGAGGTCGTCCAGTACAAGGGAGGCTGCATGCACCATCTCCACGGCGCAGCCGAGGTCGAGCGCGGCGTGTGGGCATGCGCCCAGGCCTTGTGCCGTGAACAGTAACAGCAGGGGCCGCAAGCGCTTGCCTGGCGCCAGGGTGCAGTCGCGCATGGCCGCAACCACTAGGTCACGCTCGTGACCTGCCGATGGCAGCAATGCCGCCAGCCGGGCTTCTACGGCCGCATGTGCGACGGCCAGTGGCTGATCGTGATCAGCGCCAGCGCTGTGCGGGGGGGCGATGGTCGTCATCCTTGCCTCTCGATGTGGGCGGCCCATTGACCGTAGATGAAAAAGGAACGACTGATAGGCGCCGTTGCCTGATGCTTTGCTTTTTATGAGCTTAGCTATACAAAACGGGTAGTGTTGTACAACTTGTCTGTCCTAAGCACACAGACCGCACGTACCTCAGGATGATTCCCTGGCAGTGGAGCCGGCATGAACAAAAGCCCGTTGAGTCAACGCAAGGATGATCACCTCGATATCGTTCTGGCCGCCGGCACCACCTCGCATGGGGTCGATGCTGGCTGGTCGGCGCTGCGTTTCGAACATTGTGCACTGCCTGAGATGGCCCTGGAAGACGTCAACCTGGGTACCGAGCTGTTCGGCATGGCACTGCGCGCACCGCTGCTGATCAGTTCGATGACCGGCGGTGCTGAGCGGGCACGGTTTATCAACCAGCACCTGGCCGAAGCTGCGCAGGCTTTGGGCCTGGCCATGGGCGTGGGTTCGCAGCGAGTTAGCTTGCGCAGCGGCCAGGACCAGGGGCTGACCACGGAGCTGAGAAGGCTCGCACCCGACGTCCCGCTCCTGGCAAACCTGGGCGCCGCCCAGTTACGCGAGGCTGATGGTGTAGACCTTGCCCGCCGTGCGGTCGATACACTCGATGCCAGCGCCCTGATCATTCATCTCAACCCCTTGCAGGAGGCCGTTCAGCCCGAGGGCGACCGCAACTGGAACGGGGTGCTCGCCTGCATCGAGCACGTCGCCGGGCAGCTTCACGCGCCCATCATCGTCAAGGAAGTAGGCGCCGGTATCTCCCCAGGCGTGGCCCGGCAATTGTACGACGCTGGCGTGTCCATGATCGATGTGGCCGGCGCCGGCGGCACGAGCTGGGCCGCTGTCGAGGCGGAGCGCGCCAATGACCCTGCCGAGCGTGCGGTGGCAATGGCCTTCAGCGGCTGGGGCATTCCGACCGCCCAGAGCCTGCTTGCCGTGCGCCGCGCCGTGCCCACGGTTGGTCTGATCGCCTCGGGTGGGGTGCGCGATGGGGTGGACGCGGCCAAGGCCATCCGCCTGGGGGCGGACTTGGTGGGCCAGGCTGCCGGCGTGCTGACGTCTGCGATGGCGTCTACCGAAGCGGTGATCTCACATTTCGACGTGATCATCCGGCAACTGCGTATCGCCTGCTTCTGTACCGGCTCCGCCACGCTGGCGCACTTGCGCCGGGCCCGACTGGTCAATGCCCAGCTCGACCTCAAATGAGCCACTTCGCCCTGGTCGCCCCACCCTACCCCAGCCATTTTGCAGCCATGCAGGCGCTGGGCGGCGAGTTGGTCGAACGCGGCCATCAGGTCAGTTTCTTTCACCAGCCCGAAGCCGAACGCTGGCTGAGTGACTCGCGGCTGGGCTTCGTCGCCATTGGCCATGCCGAGTGCCCGCCGGGCAGCCTTGACCTCGCCATGCGTCGCGTGGCCGACCCCGCCGGGCCGCTGCGTCTGCGTCGCTTGATCAAGCAGTTGGCGCACACCACCGGCATGCTGATCAGCAACCTGCCGCAGGCCCTTAGGGACCATCGGGTCGACGCGATGATCTGCGACCAGATGGAACCCGCAGGCGGCTTGGTGGCCGAGGCTTGCAACCTGCCGTTCTTTTCGGTGGCCTGCGCGTTGCCGATCAATCGCGAACCGGGCTTGCCATTGCCCGTGATGCCCTTCGGGTTCGGCTTGGATGCGCGCCTCTACGAAGGCAGTGCTCAAGTCCATGACTGGCTCATGCGCCCGCTGCACGACACCTTAGTGCAGGCGTGTCATCGCCACGGGCTGCCACCGCGCAGCGGTGCCCATGAGTTTCTCTCGCCGCTGGCCCAGTTGAGCCAGACACCTCTGCATCTGGATTTCCCAAGAGCGGATCTACCCAAGCACTTTCACGCCGTCGGCCCTTTACGCAGCACGCCCTCCCAGGCGAGCCCCAACTGGTCTTTCGAATCCGGCAAGCCTTTGGTATTCGCAAGCCTGGGAACGCTGCAGGGCCACCGGTTCGATCTGTTTGCACGGATTGCCAAGGCTTGCCGGGGCCTGGATGCCCAGTTGCTGGTGGCTCACTGCGGCGGGTTGGACGCGCATCAGCAGGCACGGCTACGCCAGATCGGTGCCACCGTCGTGACCGACTTCGCCCCCCAGCACTGGGCTGTGCGACAAGCCAATGTGGTGATCAGCCATGGCGGCTTGAACACGGTGCTCGATACCGTGTGCGCCGGCACACCGCTGCTGGTCATGCCCATTGCATTCGATCAGCCCGGCGTGGCCGCACGGGTGCGCCATCACCGCTTGGGCCGGGTGCTCTCCAAACGTGCCAGCGCATCGGCCATTGGCCAAGCGTTGCGTCAGCTGCTTGATGAGGCTGCACCACGTGATGCGGCGCTTGAAGCCGAGCTTGCCACCTGCGGTGGCGTACAGCGCGCTGCCAGCCTCATCGAAGCCGCTCTGCGCAGTGGCCAGCCCAGCATTTCGGAGAATGTACCGTGCCCTATGACCTGATCCTGGTAGGTGGGGGGTTGGCCAACGGCCTGATCGCCTGGCGACTGCAGCAGCTGCGCCCGCAATGGCGCGTGTTGTGCCTGGAGCAAGGGCCGGTCCTGGGCGGCAACCATACGTGGTCCTTCCACGACGCCGACCTTACTGCCGAGCAACTGCGCTGGCTCGCCCCGCTGGTGGAACAGCGCTGGCCTGCGTACCACGTGCACTTCCCGGCTTTTTCCAGGCGCATGGAAGGCGGCTATGCGAGCATTACCAGCGAGCGTTTCGCGCAGGTGATCACCCCAGCCCTCGGCCCGAGCTTGCGCACCGACTGCGCGGTCGCCGAAGTGGGTGCCAGCCATGTCACGCTCGCCAGTGGCGAAACCTTGCACGCCGCGGTGGTGATCGATGGCCGGGGCATGCAGCACAGCCCTCACCGGGTCCTCGGCCAGCAGGCGTTCCTCGGGCAGGTCGTACGTCTGACGGCCCCCCATGGCTTGGTCGCACCGATTCTGATGGACGCACGGGTACCTCAAGGCGAGGGCTATCGCTTTGTCTATGTCCTGCCGTTCACGGCTGACACCTTGCTGGTGGAGGACACCCATTACGTCGACAGCCAGGCGCCCGCCGCGCAGCAGCTGCGCCAGCACATCGAGTGCTACCTGCAGCAGCGCGGCTGGCACGTCGCCGAATGCCTGCGTGAAGAACAGGGCGTATTGCCGATTACCCTGGTCGACGACTTTCCTGCCTGGTGGAACGAACAGCACGGGCCGCTCGCCGTTGGCCTGCGGGCCGGATTGTTTCACTGCACCACGGGTTATTCCCTGCCCGATGCCGTGCGCCTGGCCGACTGGTTGTCAACGCAAGCGCTGGAGGACACGGCGTCGCTCAAGCCCGCGTTGGGCGCCTACCTGCATCGACGCTGGCGTGAGCAAGGGTTCTATCGCCTGCTCAACCGAATGCTGTTTCTGGCCGGCCGGCCGAACCGTCGCTGGCAGGTGATGCAGCGCTTTTATCGATTGCCTGAGGGGCTGATCGCCCGTTTCTACGCAGGCCAGAGTACGCTGCGTGATCGCCTGCGGATCCTGTGCGGCAAACCGCCTGTGCCCGTCGGCGAGGCCATGAAGGCTGCCTTGCGACACTCCCCTGCCCATTTCAAGGATTATCCATGAGCAACGAACGATCCGCCCTGGTCATCGGCGCAGGCCTTGGCGGCCTGGCCCTAGCCATCCGCCTGCAGGCCGCGGGTATCCCCACGACCTTGCTCGAGGCGCGCGACAAACCAGGTGGCCGCGCTTACGTCTATCACGACCAAGGCTTTACCTTCGACGCAGGCCCCACGGTGATCACCGACCCGAGCGCCATCGAAGCCCTGTTCACCCTCGCCGGCCGGCCCATGCATGAGTATGTGGAATTGCTGCCGGTAACGCCTTTCTACCGCCTGTGCTGGGAGGATGGCCGGGCATTCGACTATGGCAATGACCAAGCCGACCTGGAGCGCCAGATCGAGGCCTTCGAGCCCAAGGACGTGGAAGGCTATCGACAGTTCCTGGCCTATTCCAAGGCCGTGTTGCAGGAAGGCTATATCAAGCTTGGCGCAGTGCCCTTCCTGTCTTTTCGCGACATGCTGCATGCCGGCCCGCAGTTGGCTCGCCTGCAAGCCTGGCGCAGCGTCTACAGCATGGTGGCGCGGTTCATCAAAGATGACCAACTGCGCCAGGCGTTCTCGTTCCACGCCTTGCTGGTCGGGGGTAATCCCTTCGCCACGTCCTCGATCTACACGCTGATCCATGCGCTGGAGCGCACCTGGGGTGTCTGGTTCCCCAAAGGCGGCACGGGCGCGCTGGTGCAGGGCATGGCCAAGTTGTTCACCGACCTGGGCGGCACCCTGGAGCTCAATGCCGAGGTGGCCGCGTTCGAAACCCAAGGCAGCCGCGTGACCGGCGTGCGCACCCAGGACGGGCGGCGCTGGCGGGCAGACGCAGTCGCCTCGAATGCCGATGTGGTGCACACCTACTCCGACCTGCTGGCCGAACACCCTCGCGGTGAACAGGAAGGCAAGCGGCTCAAGGGCAAGCGCTTTAGCAACTCGCTGTTCGTGGTGCACTTCGGGCTCAAGCGCACGCAGCCGCAACTGCGTCATCACACGGTGTGCTTTGGCCCGCGCTACCGGGAGCTGATTGACGAAATCTTCAACGGTCACGAGCTTGCCGAAGACTTTTCACTCTACCTGCATACCCCCTGCGCCACCGACCCTAGCCTGGCCCCGGAAGGATGCTCGAGCCACTACGTATTGGCGCCCGTACCGCACATGGGCAACGCGGCCATCGACTGGGAGGTGGAAGGGCCACGGTTCCGGGACAAGATTCTCGACTACCTGGAACGTCACTACATTCCAGGCCTGCGCGAGGACTTGGTCACCTGCCGCACCTTCACGCCGCTGGACTTCCGCGAAGAACTTAATGCCCACCTGGGGTCGGCGTTCTCTCTGGAACCCATCCTGACCCAGAGCGCCTGGTTCCGCCCGCACAACCGTGACAGCGAAGTGAGCAATCTGTACCTGGTGGGGGCAGGCACGCACCCAGGGGCCGGTGTGCCAGGCGTGATCGCCTCGGCCAAGGCCACCGCAGGCCTAATGCTCGAGGACCTGGGCGCATGACCGCACCGAACCACGACCAGTTGCTTGCCCATGCCGAACACAGCATTGCCGTAGGTTCGAAAAGCTTTGCCGCAGCAGCCCGGCTGTTCGATGCCCACACCCGGCGCAGCGCTGTGCTGTTGTATGCCTGGTGCCGCCATTGCGATGACGTGATCGATGGTCAGCAAGCCGGGCATGATGCGGTGGTCATCAGCCAGGAAGAAGCGCAGGTGCGCCTGTTGGATCTGCAGCGTCAGACGGAGGCCGCCTGCGCGGACTTGCCCGTGAACCAGCCGGCCTTCGCCGCACTGCGCGAAGTGGCCAGGCGCCACGGCATTCCCCGCGCCGAAGCCTTCGACTTGCTCGAAGGCTTCGCCCAGGACGTGTCCGCCTGCCGCTACCAGACCCTGGATGAGGTCATGGTCTACTGCTATCACGTAGCAGGTGTGGTGGGCCTGATGATGGCCAGGGTCATGGGTGTTCAAGATGCCCGCGTGCTGGACCGGGCCTGCGACCTGGGCCTGGCCATGCAGCTGACTAACATCGCCCGGGACATCGTCGATGATGCCAAGGTCGGGCGCTGCTACTTGCCTCAGGCTTGGCTGTCGGAATTCGACCTCAGTGCAGACGACCTGGCCGATGTGCGTCATCGCGCAGCCGTCGCTACCTTGGCCAGGCGCCTGGTCGCCCACGCCGAACCCTACTACGCCAGCGCCCAGGCCGGGCTGCAGGCCTTGCCGCTTCGCTCGGCGTGGGCAGTGGCCACGGCAGGCCAGGTTTACCGGCGCATCGGCCTGAAGGTCGACAGCGCCGGGGTCGACGCCTGGGACGGCCGGCTGTCTACGTCAAAACTCGAAAAGGTCGGTGCCTTGGTCACGGGGTTTTGGCAGGCGCTGAGCTGTCGGCTGCATCGCCACCCTCAGCGCCCAGCTCGCCTGTGGCAGCGCCCTTCGCCCGCAGCGGCCCCCCATGCAGCGCCCGAAGTTGCCGACGCAGCCGTTCGATAGTGGGTACGTACAGAAAACCGAACGACACACAGCCTTCGCGCCCCTGCACGGCATGATGAAGCCGATGTGCCTGGTACAGGCGCTTGAAGTAACCTTTGCGCGGGACCACTTTGAAAGGCCAGCGCCGGTGGACCAGGCCGTCGTGGGCAACGAAATACAGGACACCGTAGGCCGTCATGCCTGCGCCTACCCATTGCAACGGGTACCAGCCGGCATTGCCCAGGGCGATGAGAATGATCGCCAGCACGGCGAACACCGCGGCGTAGAGATCGTTCTTCTCGAAGATCCCGGTGCGTGGCTCATGGTGCGAGCGGTGCCAGCCCCAGCCGAAGCCGTGCATGATGTACTTGTGAGCAAACCAGGCCACGCCTTCCATGGCGGCCAGGGTGCCGAAAAAGGTGAGTAACGTCAGGGTCATGCGCAGGCTATCCAGGCAAGAGGGAACATGGGGGCAGTCCTTTGGTGCGTCGGGGCCCGGTGGGTACAGCATGATCTACCCAAGGCGCTGGCGCAAAGCCTATGAGTGTGCAAGATGGGCTGGTGTTCCGTTGGCAACGCGCTATCCAGCCCTGCCCGATGCTTTAACCCTGAAACGCCATCTCAGGATCCCTTATGCTGCCGGGGTCTGCACCACGAACCCATGTAAAGGCCGGCCATGCACTCCTCAGAACGACTCAAAGGGATCGACGTCTTCGTCGCGGTCGCCGACCTTGGCAGCTTCACGGCAGCGGCCGGGCGACTGAGCCTTACCAGCTCGGCGGTCAGCAAAAGTATTGCGCGCCTTGAGGCGCGCATGGGCGTTCGCCTGTTCGAGCGCACCACACGCCGGTTGTCGCTGAGCGAGGCCGGCGTGGTTTTCTACCGCACCTGCACGTCGGTGCTGGCCGATCTGGAAGAAGTCGAACACACCCTCGCCACGACGGGTAATGAACCTCACGGACGGGTACGCATTGACCTGCCCGCCTCCTACGGTCGCCTGCACGTGCTGCCGCTGATCCTAGCGTTCACCCGGCAGCATCCGCTGCTACAGCCGCACGTATCGTTTTCCGACCGTTTCGTCGATCCGGTGCAGGAAGGCATCGACATCGTGGTACGCATCGGCGGCCCCGATACATGGCCCGCCGCCCTGGGCCATCAGTACTTTGGCGCCCAGCGCCTGATGTTCTGTGCAGCCCCCGACTACCTCGACACCTACGGTACGCCGCAAAGCGAGGAGGACCTGGAGCACCACCACTGCGTGGGCTATGGGCACACCGACGGCTTGGTCAGCCCGTGGTTCTTCAAAGGGCGCCAGCCTGGCGAGATGGAGCGTCGCACGGTACAGCCGCGCATCGCCGTAGGTGATGGCGAAGGCGAGGTCGCGGCGGTGCTGGCCGGCCACGGTATAGGGCAGCTACCCACCTGGTTGACCCAGCAGCACCTCGATCAAGGACGGATGATCGAGGTGCTGCCGGAGCTGGCGACCGATGGCCTGCCGATGAACCTGGTCTGGCTCAAGCGTCGCGAGCACCTACCCAAGGTGCGTGCCTTGCTCGATTACCTGTTGCCCAGGCTCGCGCCTCACGGCACGCGTGCCGCCGAACCCGTCTGAGGTGCCAGCCTGGCTACCACGGGCACTGCCAGCAGCGCCAGCACCGCGACTGCGGCGGCCACATAACCGAGGTAGGCAATCCCCAGACCGTCGATGGTCATGCCACCGAGCACCGCACCCAGGCCGATGCCGGCGTTGGCAGCCGACACGTTGGCAGTACCAGCCAGTGCCTTGGCGTGGCTCACCGACGCCATGACGCGCACCTGGCAAACCGGGTAGAGCGCCGTGTTGGCGACACCCCACAAGGCCAGCGCCAGGCAGAAAACCAGGCCTGCATGGGCCAAGGGCACCAGCGCGGCCATGCCGATCGCCAGCAGCACCAGAAAGCCCGCGGTAGCCTTGAGAACGGAGTGGTCGACGGCACGCCCCCCGATCCAGTTACCCAGCAGGCCAACGGCACCGAAGCCCATCAGCCACCAACCGGTGTGAGCCGGGGCCACACCCGCCACACGCTCGAGCAGGTCGGCCAAGTAGGTGTAGCCGGTGAACATCGCGGTGAACACCAGAATCGACAGCAGCACGTTCGCCACGAAGAAGCGTTCGGTGAAGATCCGCGCCTGGCGGGCAAAATCCACCTTGGCGGTACGGGCCACGTGGGGCATCCAGACGCTCATCGCCACGGCCATCACCAGCGAAAGCACCGCCAGCGCCCAGAACGCGCCACGCCAGCCCAACGCGTCAGCGGCCAACGTGCCCAGCGGGATGCCCAACAGCATGGCGGCAGAGATGCCGAGGTAAACCTTAGACACCGCGCGCCCTGCATGCTCGGGCCCCGCGAGGTGCCCTGCTGTCTCGCTGGCGGTCCCCCAGAACACCGGTAATGCCAATGCCGGTATGACACGTGCAACGGCCAGTACCCAGAAATTGTCGGCCACGGCCGCCAGGGCATTGGCCGCGGCAAAGACCAGCAAGATGGTGATGAACAGCCGTTTACGGTCCAGGTGCGCCAGCATGGCCGTGAGGAACGGCCCTGCCAACATGACCGTGAAGGCGAACAGCGTTACCAGTTGTCCCGCCATGGAGATGGACACCCCCAGGTCGCGACTCAGGGCAGGCAAAAGGCCCACAATGAGAAACTCGGTGGTGACGATCAGGAAAGCGGAAAACGCAAGGATGGCAATACTGATGGCTGCCCGTGGAGCTTCGTCGACGGGTGAAGCGGTGGAAGATGCGGCAGGCATGGAAAAACTCTCAAGACGTTGGCCGCCAGTCTATTCGATCGCGCAGGTCTTATTTTTGGCCGATTTTCACATATGGGTTGACGCAAATTCACCAATCAGCTCAATGTATACAATTTTCCCGTTTCCTGATTACATAGCCGCGTCGCCTACGACGCTGGCCATCGCCGGCGCGTATTGCAACAGGCATCAACCATGTCATCTGCACACACTTCAAGAACGCTACTGATCAAAAATGCCCAACTGCTCGTCACCATGGATGGCGAGCGTCGCGAAATCCGCGGCGGTGGGCTGTACATCGAAGACAACCTGATCAAGCAGGTTGGCCCCAGCGAAACCCTTCCCCAACAGGCGGACGAGGTGCTGGACATGTCCGGCAAGGTGGTCATCCCTGGGCTGGTCAACACGCACCACCACATGTACCAGAGCCTGACCCGGGTAGTGCCAGCCGCCCAGGACGGCGAACTGTTCAACTGGCTCGCCCAGCTGTACCCGATCTGGGCACGGCTCACGCCCGAGATGATTTCAGTCTCGACCCAGACGGCCATGGCTGAGCTGATCCTTTCCGGTTGCACCACCTCGAGCGATCACCTGTACATCTACCCCAACGGATGCAAGCTCGACGACAGCATCCATGCGGCTGCCGAAATTGGCATGCGTTTTCATGCTGCTCGCGGCAGCATGAGCGTGGGTCAGAGCCAGGGCGGGCTGCCGCCGGACTCGGTGGTGGAAAAGGAAGCGGATATCCTCAAGAAGTCCCAGCGCCTGATCGAGGACTACCACGATGCCAGCCATGGCTCGATGCGCCGGATCGTGGTCGCGCCCTGCTCGCCCTTCTCGGTCAGCCGCGACCTGATGCGCGAAGCGGCTGTTCTGGCTCGCCAACATGGTGTATCGCTGCACACGCACCTGGCCGAAAACGTCAATGACATTGCCTACAGCCGGGAAAAATTCGGCATGACCCCTGCCGAGTACGCCGAGGACCTGGGGTGGGTCGGGCCCGACGTGTGGCACGCTCACTGCGTGCAACTGGACCAGCATGGCATCGAACTGTTCGCCCGCACCGGTACCGGGGTCGCCCATTGCCCATGCTCGAACATGCGTCTGGCTTCCGGTATCGCTCCGGTACGCGCCATGCGCGATCATGGCGTTCCGGTCGGGCTCGGGGTGGACGGATCGGCGTCCAACGACGGTGCCAGCATGATCGGCGAGGTTCGCCAGGCCCTGCTGCTGCAACGCGTAGGGTTTGGCCCGGACGCGATGACGGCCCGTGAAGCACTGGAAATCGCTACCTTGGGCGGTGCCAAGGTGCTCAACCGCGATGACATCGGCGCATTGGCACCGGGCATGGTCGCCGATTTCGTCGCCTTCGACCTGGGCCATGTAGCCTACGCCGGCGGCCATCATGACCCGCTTGCAGCGCTGGTGTTCTGCACCCCGACCCAGGTGCATACCAGCGTCATCAACGGCAAGGTGGTGGTCAGGGAAGGTCAGTTGGTGACTGTCGACCTGCCACGGGTACTCGAGCGCCACAACCGCCTGGCCTATCAGTTGGTCGCGGGCTGATAAAGGCGGTGCCTTAAGGTGCTGGCTGCCAAGTGCCTGCGGGGCTGCATAGCAGCCCATCGCCGGCAAGCCAGCCCCCGTCTGACGGCAAGCTCACCCTGTAGGCACCGCACGGCAACAGGCTTACAGCACCATCACCATCTCGTGCCACGCCATGCCGCCGTGGTCGGAAGGTGACGGCTGGACGTACTTGTAGCCCAGCTTGCGGTACAGTGGCACGTGCTGTTCCTTGCACATCAAGTGGATGGTCTGCTTCGCGCAGGCTTTCATCCGCAGAATGAACGCTTCCATCAACCGCTTTGCATGACCTTGGCCCTGGTAAGCCGGGTCGACCACCACCGACATGATCACCACGTTGGGGGCATCGGGGTCATGCCCGACCAGCTCCTTGAACGCTTCGTCCGACATCACGACCTGATGGGCGCAACCACTGTTGATGAAGCCCACGATGGCCCCGTCGCTTTCAAGCACTAGAAAACCTTGTGGATACTGACTGATGCGCGTCTGGATCTTTTCCAGCGTGGCCGCTTCGTCTCCCTCGTAAGCACCGATCTCGATGGCGTGGCAGCGGCTGGCGTCCTCCAGGGACGGCGTACGGAACTGAAGCGAAGGCATGACCGGCTTTTCCTTTGGGTCTGAACGATACGGCGACCATGATAACCGTGCCTGACGCTTGCTGCGATGCTCACCGCCACGCATCATGGAGGCCTTTCTGCCCGCGACGGACTCACCGAATGATCGCAGTACCCGTGCCACCCCTGGAGACGAGCCGTTGCAAACGCCTCAAAGCGGCCACCCACCGCGAACATGACGGTGTCGATCAGTTGGTCATGGCCGCCCACCCTTTTCAGGACAGGGCGCGCTATGCGCGCTTCCTGCTGGTACAGCATCATTTTCACGGCAGCCTCTTGGGACTTTACGAAGACCCCCACCTCAATACGTGGCTGCCGGGCCTCTCGTCGCTGTCGCGGTTTGCAGCGGTCGAGCAGGACATTCGCGACGTGGGACAACTGCCACCTGCCTTGCCGACGAGCGTGAAGGTAGACCCGGCCCATGCACTGGGCTGGCTGTATTGCAGCGAAGGATCGAACCTGGGCGCCGCTTTCTTGTTCAAGCACACCCAGCGCCTTGGCCTGGACGAAGGCCTGGGTGCGCGGCACCTGGCAGCGCACCCGCAAGGACGGGCGCTGCATTGGAAGGCGTTCGTGAGCGCAATCGACGGCCTTGAACTCGACAAACAACAGGAAGCTGGCGTGATCGCCGGCGCCATCGCAGCCTTTGAAGCCTATCGGACGAAGGTCACCGAGGTATTCGCCGCTGACCTGCAAGCCGCTGCGCACACCTGCGAAGGCTGAACGCTTGTGCTGCATTGGCCAGTGGCCAGCTTGCGGCCCGGATACGCCGATGGCATGAACAAAATAGCGATTTGATGCTGGGCTGGATTGCCAAACGCCATGGGCCGTCTTTACTGGTACTTAACGACCCCGGCATAGGTGTGCGCCCATGAAGATCATGCTCACCCGTATTCTTGTCGACGACCAGGCCAAAGCGCTTGCCTTCTATCATTACGTATTGGGCTTCGAACCCAAACAAGACCTCGCCATGGGCCAGCACCGCTGGCTGACCCTGACCTCGCCCAACGACCCCAACGGCGTGCAATTGCAACTGGAGCCAGAGGTGCATCCCGCGGCGAAAGCGTACAAGGCTGCGCTCAAGGAAGACGGTACCCCCACCGCGATCTTCGCGGTGCGTGACATTCAAGGCGAATATGCCCGGCTATCCGCTGCCGGTGTCAAGTTCCACCAGGCTCCCGCCGAGGTCGATAACGTCTTGACTGCAATCTTCGACGACACCTGCGGCAACCTCATCCAGATTACCCAGTTACACTGACCGCCCCTTGCAAACCGCCTGCGCCAGTTCAACTGGCGCGGCCCTACCGATCGTTGCCCAAGGACATGCGATGCGTCATGAGTTCGACGAAGTGCTCAACGACCTGGTCGACTACTTTCTGCTAGGTGACATTCAACTGCTTGAGCGCTTCAAGCAGGAGCATGGCCTGCCTGACGACCTGGCCCACGAATTCACCCATCATGACAGCGGCGACATGGCCGTGCGCGACGGCGTGGTGCTGCCTGTGGCCGGCGTCGACAACCTCCCCTATCACGTGGTGTTCACGCTCGATGGGCAAATGCCCAAATTGCGCGAGCCGGGCAGCCGGCTCAAGCACCAGCGCGGTGGTTATTCGCTGAACGTCGAGCATGGCGCTGTGATGCTGTACACCTGGCGCATCCTCCAGTACTTCACCCCCAAGACACTGGGCGACTTGATGGCGCGCTACCGTGAGCCCGGCCGCCCGGTGATCGAACTGGACAACGGTTGGTATGAGGTCGAAGTCCTGGCCGGTGCGTGCGTGCGCGATGGGCTGTACGAGCCCACCTTCGAGTTCGTCCTGAGCAAGCGTAGCGGGCGTGTGGCGAACACCACCGCGGACACGGGGTACAGCTTCAGCCTGCGAGGCTACTTTGACTAAAGCCAGTGTGTCTGAACGAATGGCGCAACCTTACCTGGGCGCTACTCGTTGACCAGCCGCTGCAACACGGCGCCTTCATGGCGCGCGAGGATACGTAGCAGTTGATCAACCAAGGCACGGTCCGGCGCATCGAGGTGGAAATGGTGGCCGCCTGGGTGCCAGGACACTTTCGCCTGGGGCGGCAATGCCGCTTCACGGCGGTCGAAAGCCTCGCCAGTGAAAGCGCCCTGCCGGCCGAACATCAGGTACAGCGGGCAGCGAATCTGGCTGAGCAGCGCGCAAGCTTCAGGCTCGGTGAGCGGCATGGGCTCTGGGAGCACCAACCGCGGGTCGTGTCGCCAGCAATAACCGTCGTTGAGCTGGAGCAAGTCGCGCAGCGCTAGTAACCTTGCCGCTTCTTGGGACAGGTCGGTGTCGAGCCGTTCGCGGCGCTGCGCCAGCGCGCTGTCCAGATCGTCGAAGCGTTGCACGTCCCGCTCGTTGAAGCCCTGCATCTGCGTACGCTGGACCATGCGCTTGAGGCGATAGGCCCGTGCCAGGTGCTGCACGCGGTCATGCTCGGCTACGGTGAATGGTGCTCCCATACCGTCGAGGAAGGTCATGCTCGCGATCCCGCTGGTCATGGCGGCCAGCAGCGAAGCCACACCGGTGCCCATGCCGTGCGCCAGCACATGGAATTGCCGCATGCCAAGGCTTTCGGTGACCGACAGCATGTCCTCGGCGTGCTCCCACAAGTAGTAGCCGCTGTCATGACGACGATGGTCGGAACGTCCGTGGCCGACCAGGTCGGGGGCTACCACGAAACAGCCATCGAGCAGGGGTGCCAGGCGCTCGAACGAGGCGGCGTTGTCCAACCAGCCATGCAAGGCCAGTACGGGAATGCCATCCTCCGGGCCCCAGCAGCGCACCGCCACTTCGATGCCATTGATGTCCAGCGGGTGATCCTTGGGTGTGGTGGTTGATCGCATGGGGATGCTTCCTGATCGGCAGCCTGATGCACGTACACCAGACCGAACACGCCACCGCATTCCACGACGCCTGTCGTCTGCGGCAACCCTTGCGCCGGAGCGCGCATGGCGCCGACAGGTCACCTTGGCGCAAGCCAGTGGCCACCACTGGCCCCTTACCGACGGTGACTTAACCGTCACCGACCCCGGCAGTCTTCGAAACAGTCCTGGCGGCCATCGACGCGGCTGGAAGCGCGAGCGGCCACGGCGGCGTCGCCATTGGCCGGTTCCACGTGCCAGTAGCAATGCTGAACTGCTCGGGTCACGGCCACATAGGCCAAGCGCTGCACCTCCTCTTTCTGGGCGGTGTCGAACGGCTGCGGGTCGCCCGCCTTGCCCAGGCCCGCCTGGCGATACACCTGGTTCTTGTAGGGCGAGCTGGTCAGGTACTGGCAGTCGCCCAGCATGAACACCGCATCGGCCTGCAAGCCCTTGGCGCTGTGGTAGGTGAGTTGGCGAAGACGCCGCTGCTCGGCGGGCACTGCTGCCTCGGCCTGAAGCACAGGTTCCAGGTGTTCGCTCATCGCTGCCCGGTCATTGCCCTTGCGGTAGAGCATCAGCACCGACTCGCCGCGCTGGTAATGCTCGATGAGGGTCTGGCCCAGGGCGGCCTCGTCACGCTCGAAGACCTTGACCGGTGAACCGGCAAGTTCAGCGGCAGGGCCAGCGGCTCGGGCCTTCTTGCCGGCGATGGTGGGTGTGCCCTTGACCAGGTGCTCAGCGGCATCGATGACCTGCTGCTGGCAGCGATAGTTTTCCACCATCATCACTCGAGTGCTGGCGGGCGTCGGAAACGCCTTGGTGAATTCGGTGAAGTACTTGGGCGAGCTGCCTCGCCAGCCATAGATCGACTGCCAGTCATCGCCCACGCACAACAGGGACGAGTGCTGAGCATGGCGGCCGACATTCATCCCGGGCCCGCGCCTGCGGATTTCGCGAAGGGAAGCCCGCAGCCAGCTGACGATTTGCGGCGAGACGTCCTGGAATTCATCGATCATCAGATGCGCCAGCGGCCGTAGCAGCGGGTCGGGCAACAGCTGCAGGTTTTCCGGATTGTTTTCCCCGAACAGCGCGAACATGCGGTTGTAGCTCATGACCGGAGGGACCTGATCAAGCAGATGCGCTTCGAACGCCTTCCAGTAAAGGGCTAACGCTTCGAAGAACAGCGCGTCGCTGTCGCCTGGCACGAAGCGCATGTCGGCAATCGCCGTGTTCACTTCGAGCCCGAGGTTTTCGATAAAGCCCGCGGCACTGACGAATGCGTCGAGCAGCGGCGCGGCGGACAGCTCGCCCTTGACCTTGTATTCAAACCCCGGCCCCGTCACGGCGTCGCCCGCCAGCGAAGCGGCCAAGCGCCGGGCCATGGCGTAGTTGTCCAGCCAGATCAACGGCTGGTCGCAGAATGCCTGCAACAGGGTTCGTTTGACTGCCCACTCCCCGCGTACGGCCAGCTTGGCGCCGGGTCGTTGGTACTGGGCACTCTCGGAGGGGTCGAAGCCCAATACCACCAAGGGCCCTGTGGCACCCAACCGGCCGTGTACATGAAAACGGCATCCACGGATCTCCACGGTGTCGCGCGTCGGCTCAATGCCCTGGATCGGCCAAGCGCCTGCTGCGAACCACAGGTCCTCGATCACATCGCACAGCTCTTCGTCGCGTTGCGCAGCCAGCTGCGTCACCTGGGCGCGTTTCTGCACCTCGGGGTTATCCGGATCCACTGGCTTGAGTTGCAAGGCTTCGTTGCGCAAGTGGCCGATCAGCTCGGCAAAGCGCGGGCTGTCCGCCAGCAGGGTGCTGTAGCAATGATTGAGCTGTTGGCGCTGGGCATCGTTCAGGCGCAGGTCGAACGGGTTGCTGTCGGCCTCGGCCTCGCGCCCGGCGGGCATCTCGTTGCCCAGGGTCTCGAATGCGCGCACGTGCTCGAACCCAGGCAGGCTGCGCACCAGGGGCAGGATGCGGGAGTGGAAGGTGCGAACCAGTTCGCGCGCCTGTGCCGGTTGCAGGTGAACATCCCACAGCGCGAACACCTGCACCAAGCGCTTGATGAAGTCCTTGCGCGACTCGCGGGTGAAGGTGACGACCGTCATCGCGTCGAGTTCGTAGCCCAGGTAGTGACGCAGCAGCAAGATTCGCAGCACCAGGGAGGTGGATTTGCCCGCCCCTGCCCCGGCCACCACGCAGGTGGAGGGTGTGTCGCTGAAGATCAGTTTCCATTGCGCGGCGCTGGGTTGCGCGTGGCTGGGCAGGCGCTGGGCGACGTCGGCCTTGAAGCGTTTCTTCAGGTCGGCGGTCAAGGCCAGTCGCCAATCCTCGAACAGGTGATCGTCCTGGCCGGGCACGGCCGGGGTGTCGGGGCGATGGTCACGGATGACCAGCACTTGCTGGCCTGCCTCGTACCCTTGCGCATGGCCACGTTCGTACCCTGCGCGCTGGCCTTCGTCACGGCCCTGGTGCTGGCCATCGGCATGGCCCAGCCACCAGGAATGAGGGTGTTGCGCCTGAATGCGGGTCAGGCCACGCCCAAGGCACTGGGCGATGAGCCGTTTAAGCCAGGGTAGCCGTGTGGGTGGGGTCAGTTCGGCGAGGGCCTTGGGTTGCTCGTTGGCCACAGTCACTCCGTTGGCAGCAAAATCAGCCGGCAATGTTCGCCGCAATGGCGCAAAAGCGCCAGCGAATGCGTAGGAAAACATCGGGGGTCACGGCTGGGGCAAGGGGGAGTAGGCTTGCGCGGTCTTGACCGAGGGTGACGTACGCTGGGTTAGCGGCCCATCGCGCTCGGTTCGGCGCCCTTCAAGGCCGCTTCCGCAGGGGAAAGAGTGTATCGTTGAGCCATATGCGAGGCTCAAGCCATTCAATCAAGTCAAGTTTGAAACTTTTAATTCCAATATCGTAGTTAAGATTATTGCTGTTATTGCTGTTATTGCTGTTATTGCTGTTATTGCTGTTATTGCTGTTATTGCTGTTATTGCTGTTGCAGTTGATCTTGATCTTGATCTTGATCTTGATCTTGATCTTGCTTTTGATCTTCGCGACTTCAGAAGGCCGAACGCAGGTCTTGCGGAGGGAGGTGACAGGCATGGATGCCTGTCAAGCGCTGGGCCCCAGGATGGGGCCTACAGCGCGGTCCTCCCGGGAGCAAGACCGGAGTGAGGGAACCCCGAAGCGCAGCGTAGGGGCCGTATGAACGGAGCGCAGCCTTTTTTGGTTACTTTTTGTGGCGTTTGACAAAAAGTAACTCGCCGTAAGGGCGAAAAGGTGATTAAGCGTCGCCATCGCAAATGGACTATGCTCAATATCAACACCCACACCAATGCAATCAAACTTCAAACTTCAAACTTCAAAGCGTGGGCGCATACAGCAAGTTGGTATTCATTGGCGCGGGTGGCGCACAGTCACCCTTCCGCCCTTACGGCGGCTCACTTTTTGTCTTGTCAAAAAGTAAGCAAAAACCGCCTGCTCCTATCAGCCGGCCCCTACGCTACGCTCCGGGGTTCCCTCGCTCCGGGCTTGCTCCCGGGAGGACCGCGCTGCAGGCCCCATCCTGGGGCCCAGCGCTTGACGGGCATCCATGCCCGTCACCTCCCTCCGCAAGCCCTGCGCTCGGCCTCCTGAAGTCGCGATCTGTGTTGCCTGGTCTACCGCGCGCTTAGAAGCAAAAGCAAAGCAACGGCAACGGCAACGGCAACGGCAACGGCAACGGCAACGGCAACGGCAACGGCAACGGCAACGGCAACGGCAACGGCAACGGCAACGGCAACGGCAACGGCAACGGCAACGGCAACGGCAACGGCAATATAGGGGGTTACCTCAAAAAAGGTATCTATTTGTTCGATTAAAAAAAGCCGATATTTACGCTTATTTTAGATGTTTCATTAGCGCATGATGGTCCCATTCCACCCCTTGAAGGAGTCCGATCATGCTTCAACTACGACCATTCAACACCCTCGGCGCGGCCAACCACGGCTGGCTCGATGCGCACCACCACTTCTCATTCGCCGAGTACTACGACCCAGCACGCATGCATTGGGGCAACCTGCGCGTCTGGAACGACGACATCATCGCCGCTGGCAGCGGCTTCCCGCCCCACCCTCACCGGGACATGGAAATCATCACCTACGTCCGCGAAGGAGCCATCACCCATGAAGACAACCTGGGCAACAAGGGCCGAACCGAGGCCGGCGACGTGCAGGTGATGAGCGCCGGCACGGGCATCGCGCACAGCGAGTACAACCAAGAGGACAGCGACGCGCGCATTTTCCAGATCTGGATCGTGCCCGAGCGCAGTGGTGAAGCACCGTCCTGGGGTACACGCCCGTTCCCCAAGGGTGAACGCGGCGAAGGCTTCGTGACCCTGGCCAGTGGTAGGGATGGCGATGAAGGCAGCCTGCCGATTCGTACCGATGCCCGCCTGGTCGCCGCAACGCTGCGCGCCGGAGAAACCGCCGAATACCGGTTCGACCCCAAGCGTCGCGGCTACCTGGTCCCGGCCAAGGGCCGCATCGAGGTCAATGGGCTGAAAGCCAATGCCCGAGACGGCGTGGCCATCGCCGAAGAAACGCTGCTGCAGGTCACAGCCCTGGAAGACAGCGAAATCGTGCTGGTTGACGTTGCCTGAGACAGTAGCACCCAGCCGGGCCAGTCCCTCAAGGATTGCCCGGCTGGGCCAACTCAGCCAACACCTCGGCGGACGTGGTGACCTGGCGGAAATGATGCGCCCACAAGGCGATGCCCATCTTCGCCGAGCGATCCAGCGAGGAGCCGACCGTCATGTCAGTCACCAGCGTCGGCATCAACCCGGCGTCGAACAGCGCGAAACCGGCTGCCAGCACACAGGTGTCGGTCTGCAAACCGCTCACCAGCACACGCTGCACCCCCAGACGGTGCAGGTACTCGATCATTTCGGTACCCGGCCCGTAACCATGCTTGATGAACACCTGATCGGCTTCGATCAGGCTTTCATCCTGGGCAGCCGGATGCCAGCCCAATTGCCGCTCGAACGGTGTCACCCGCTCATCGTGCAACTCGACCGAGGCGATGGTAGGTATATTGGCCGACAGCAGTCGCAGCCCGTCGATCAACCATTCCGGCGGGCTGAATGTGGACTGGACGTCCACGATGAGCAGGACCTGACGCATGAGCACCTTCTGTCATGAAAAAAGCCACGGAGTATACCCGCCTGGGCCTAAAGAGCGCGTTGAAGCCAAACCTGCTGGTGCGGGACAGTACTCGGCAAGGCTGATGAACAAATCTTCATGCAGGCCTGAGCCCCACAGGCTCGGGCGGCCTGGGCCTGGGTCTGCTCACCATGCGGCTACGCGCCTTGAGGCAGGCATGCAGCTTGCGTAGCATCACTGCCCCATCCGGTACCAGGCAGGACCCACGCCTGCGCGCCCAGCCTTCTACAGACAGAGCCCATGCCCCAACCGATCCCCCTCAAGGACCATGAAAAGGAAAAGCACCTGGTCAACCGCCGGCTACTGGCCTGCGCTGCGCTGGTCTTCAGCCTGGTCGCCATCCTGATTGGTCGGTTATATGTGCTGCAAGTCATCCAGCATGACCAGCAAAGCGCCGTCTCGGAGAACAATCGCGTCCATGTACTGCCGATCGCACCCGAGCGAGGCTTGATCTACGACCGCAATGGCACCGTGCTGGCCGACAACAAGCCCAGCTTCGACCTGACCATGACCCGTGAACGGACCGGCGGAGACAGCGCCAAGGTGCTCGACACCCTGACCCAGGTCCTGGGACTGGATGAGGAGGACCGCAAGCAGTTCGACAAGGATCTGCGACGCGGGCGCAAACCCTTCGAACCGGTCACCTTGATGGTGGGCTTGAACGAAGAGCAGATTGCCTTGATTGCCGTCAACCAGTTCCGGTTGCCGGGCCTTGAAGTCGAGCCGCAATTCATCCGCGAATACCCGCTGGGCGAGCACTTTGCCCATTCGGTCGGATACGTAGGGCGCATCAACGAAAAAGAAGCCAAGACCCTGGACAGCACCGAGTACCGGGGTACTCAGTCGATCGGCAAGACGGGCATCGAACGCTTCTACGAAAGTCAGTTGCACGGCCACGTAGGCTATGAGGAAGTCGAGACCAATGCCCAGGGCCGGGTGATGCGCGTGCTCAATCACAAGGCCCCTACCCCAGGCCAGGATATCGTGCTGACCCTCGATGCCCACCTGCAATTGGCGGCGGAAAAGGCCCTGGGCGAGCGCCGTGGCTCGGTGGTGGTGCTGGACCCGGCCAACGGCGATGTGCTGGCGATGGTCAGTAACCCGGGCTTCGACCCCAACCTGTTCGTCAAGGGCATCAGTTTCAAGCAGTACGCCCAACTGCGCGACTCCATCGACCGCCCCCTGTTCAACCGCGTGCTGCGCGGGCTGTATGCCCCAGGTTCGACGGTCAAGCCCGAGGTGGCCATTGCCGGGCTGGACAGCGGCGTGATCACGCCGGGCAACCGGGTGTTCGACCCGGGTTACTACGAGCTGCCCAATTACGACCACAAGTACCGTAACTGGAACCGTAGCGGTGATGGCTGGGTGGACATGTACACGGCGATCATGCGCTCCAACGACACCTACTTCTACGACCTGGCGCACAAACTGGGTATCGAGCGCTTGCACGACTACATGGCTGAGTTCGGCCTCGGCCAGAAGGTGTCGCTGGACATGTTCGAAGAAGCAGCCGGGCTGATGCCTTCGGCCCAATGGAAGCGCGCGACCCGCCGACAGCCTTGGTTCCCGGGTGAAACGTTGATCCTGGGCATTGGCCAGGGCTACATGCAGGTCACGCCGTTGCAGTTGGCCCAAGCCACCAGTCTGCTGGCCAGCAAGGGCGTATGGCACCGCCCGCACCTGGCGATGACCGTCGGTGGCGATGCGCCGGTCGACCCCAACCCCATGCCCGATATCGTCCTGCACGACAAACGCGCCTGGGACCAGGTCAGCCAAGGTATGCAAATGGTCATGCACGACCCGCGCGGCATCGCGCGTGCTGCCGCTGCCGGCGCGCAATACCGCATTGCCGGCAAGAGCGGCACGGCCCAGGTCGTGGCCATCAAGCAAGGGGAACGCTACAACCGCAACAAGACCCTGGAACGGCACCGTGACAACGCCTTGTTCGTCGGTTTCGCTCCGGCCGAGCACCCTAGCGTGGTCGTGGCGGTGATGATCGAAAACGGCGAAGCCGGTGGGCGGGTCGCAGGTCCGGTAGTCCGCGAGGTCATGGACGCTTACCTGCTGGACGATCAAGGTCATCTCAAGCCCGAGTACGCCGGCAGCTCGGCGGTCAAGCCACCTGCCCACGGCTGAAATCGGCTATCCGTTCAGGGCGCGACGCGGGGCATCAGATCGTAGGGGTGCTGCCAGCCTGGCAACGCCTGCAGGCGGGCTTTCCAGGCTTCGATGTGCGTGTACTGCTGCACGTCCATACCGGTGTCCTCGGGCATGAACACATAACCGGCCAGCGACAAGTCGGCGATGGTCGCCCGCGCGCCGACCATGAATGGCGTGCCGGCCAGGTGCCCATCGACGATGCGGTAGGCTACGGCGGCGCGCTCGCGCAGAAACGTCGTCACCTCGGTTTCGCCCGTCTTCTTCAGGCACAACAGAAAGCGCAGCGCCGCGTAATAGCTGGTGAACTTGTGGTTGTCGAACAGCATCCAGCGCCAGATCTCACGCCGATCTTCTTCATGCTCCGGGCCGAACTGGCCTGTCTGTGCGCTCAAGTACTCGAGGATCAACGCCGACTGGGTCAAGCAGGTGCCCGCATGCATCAGCACCGGCACCTCACCCTGCTCGTTCACCTCATCACGCCACACCGGGTCGCGGGTCTGGCCGTTGAAGAAATCTACGAACACTGGCTGCCAGTCCTGGCCGGTCAGCTCGAGCATTAGCGCAGCCTTGTACGCATTCCCGGATTCGGCGAAGCAATGCAACGTGTATTCAGACATGGTGCAGCCCTCGATGGCTGTCAGGGTGGGCCCCTGAGCAGAGCACGCGGGTGGCGGTACGGTCAACCGGGCCTGGCGTCGATGGTTGCCAGGCCGGTTGACCAGCCCCATCCTGTCCCGTATGAGCAGACCATCGGCTAACGCTTCGGTGATGGAACTCCACCCACCTGCGTAGCCTCTCACCAATAGTGGTAATCCCCTGGGCTTCATCTATTGGAGAACACGACATGCGCCAACTTGCCCTCGTACCCGCACTGCTGCTTCTATTGCCTGCCGGCGCTGCCATGGCCCGCGTCGACGGCCGCGACATTGCCACCTCGGCCGGTGTCTCGGCTTCGCTGTACTCAACGTTCAAGGATGACAAGCGCATCATTCCTGCCCGTGACGAGCTGTCTGCATTCGTCGCCAGCGGTGGTGCCATTCGTGGTGCCTACGTGGAAGCTGCCTTGCAGCAAGCACGCAAGGAGCACCCCGGCCTGCAAGTCAACGATGAAGAACTCGCTCGCGCCATTCTCTCCCAGGACGACCCTCTGGTCGCCCAACAATGACTGCCGCCGGCGTTGGCTTTCGTAGTGGCCAACGCCGGTCGTAGCCCGCCCTGCAAGCCCTGGGCCCGAACTGGGGCTACACTCGTCATGACCCCATAAAAACAAAGCATCCAAGTGAGATGGCGATGTTGTATGACGAACGCGTCGACGGAGCGCTGCCAACGGTTGACCGCGCGCTTTTGATCCAGTCCCTGCGCGATGCACTGCCCGATCTTCAATTGCTATGCCGCGATGAGGACCTCAAGCCGTATGAGTGCGACGGTCTGGCGGCGTACCGCACGGTCCCGTTGCTGGTGGTGTTACCCGAGCGCGTGGACCAGGTACAGGTTGTGCTGCAGATCTGCCACCGGCTCACCGTACCTGTCGTGGCTCGCGGCGCCGGAACCGGGCTGTCTGGCGGTGCCATGCCCTTGGCCAAAGGCGTGTTGCTGGTCATGGCGCGGCTCAATCGTGTTCTTGAAGTCAGCCCCCAGGGCCGCTTCGCCCGCGTCCAGCCGGGCGTTCGCAACCTGGCCATTTCCCAGGCCGCCGCCCCTTACGGTCTGTACTACGCCCCCGATCCCTCATCGCAAATTGCCTGCACCATCGGCGGCAATGTGGCTGAAAACGCAGGCGGCGTGCATTGCCTGAAGTATGGTCTGACCGTTCACAACATCCTGAAACTGGAAGTGCTTACCGTGGCAGGTGAACGGTTGACCCTGGGTAGCGATGCGCTCGACAGCCCTGGGTTCGACCTGCTGGCATTGTTCACAGGCTCCGAAGGCATGCTGGGGATCGTCACCGAGGTGACCGTACGGCTGCTGCCCAAGCCACCCGTGGCACGGGTCCTGCTGGCCAGCTTTGACCGGGTCGAGGACGCCGCACGGTCCGTCGCCCACATCATTGCCGCCGGCATCATCCCCGGGGGCCTGGAAATGATGGATAACCTGGCGATTCGCGCTGCCGAGGACTTCATCCATGCCGGGTATCCAGTGGAGGCAGCCGCCATCCTCTTGTGTGAACTCGACGGCGTCGAGGCCGATGTGCAGGAAGACTGCGAACGGGTTGCCGCGCTGTTCACCCAGGCCGGCGCCTGCGAGGTGCGGCTGGCGTGTAACGAGGCACAGCGTGCACGGTTCTGGGCGGGACGCAAGAATGCCTTCCCTGCCGTAGGCCGCCTGTCCCCGGACTATTACTGTATGGACGGTACGATTCCGCGGCGTGAATTGCCTTACGTGCTGGTGCGGATCAGTGAAATGGCGCGCGAACATGGGCTGCGGGTGGCCAACGTGTTCCATGCGGGTGACGGTAATATGCACCCGCTGATCCTGTTCGACGCCAACCGGCCTGGCGAACTGGAGCGGGCCGAGTCCCTGGGTGGAAAAATCCTTGAACTGTGCGTGGCCGTGGGGGGAAGCATCACCGGTGAGCATGGGGTTGGCCGGGAGAAGATCAACCAGATGTGCGCCCAGTTCACTCATGACGAGCTGCGCGTGTTTCACGCGGTCAAGGCTGCATTCGACCCGCAGGGCTTGCTCAACCCTGGCAAGAACATTCCCACGCTGCACCGCTGCGCCGAATTCGGTGCGTTGCACGTGCACCATGGGCAGTTGCCCTTCCCTGCCCTGGAGCGGTTTTGATGGACGCGGACCAGGATGCAAGCCAGGCGCTGCTTGACCAGGTACGCCAAGCGCTGGATGCAGGTACGCCCTTGTGCATACAGGGCAGCGGCAGCAAGGCGGTGATCGGCCATGCCGTCCACGGGCAAGTACTTGATACACGCGGCCATCGCGGCATCGTCAGTTATGACCCCACGGAGCTGGTGCTGACGGCTCGCGCCGGTACGCCTTTGCGCGACATAGAGGCCGCGCTGCAGGATAACGGACAAATGCTACCGTGCGAGCCACCGCACCTGGGCCCGGGTGCCACCTTGGGCGGCATGGTGGCGGCTGGCTTGTCCGGGCCCCGGCGGCCCTGGGCAGGATCAGTGCGCGACTTCGTGCTGGGCACACAGGTAATCACGGGCCAGGGCAGCTTGCTGCGCTTTGGCGGCCAGGTAATGAAAAACGTAGCCGGGTATGACCTTTCACGGTTGCTGGCAGGCAGTTTCGGCTGTCTGGGCGTGTTGACCGAGGTATCGCTCAAGGTCCTGCCCGTGCCGCGGCACTGCGTAAGCCTGCGCCTTGGAATGGACCGCAGCCAGGCCTTGGCCGAGCTCACGCGCTGGGGCGCGCAACCGCTGCCGCTGAGCGGCGCCTGCCACGATGGCCAAGCGCTGTTCGTGCGCCTGGAAGGTGGCGAGGGTTCGGTAGCGTCGGCCCGCCAGCGCCTTGGCGGCGAGTGCGTGGACGGCGAGTTCTGGACGCAACTGCGTGAGCAGCGCCTGGCATTCTTCACCCAGGGCAGCGAACCCTTGTGGCGTGTGTCGGTACCTCTCGCGACAGGAGAACTGGACCTGCCAGGGCGCCAATGGCTGGACTGGGCAGGCGCCCAGCGTTGGCTGCGCACGGATGCCCCAGCCCACGTCATTCACCGCATTGCCGAGCAGGCTCGCGGCCATGCGCTGTGCCTTACCCCAGGCCAGGCCCACTATCCGCCGTTGTCGGAGCCGCTGATGCGCTACCACCATAGCCTCAAGGCCCAGCTGGACCCCAAGCGCATTTTCAACCCTGGCCGTCTGTACCCGGACCTTTGAGGGCAGCCTATGCAGACCAACTTGAGTGACAGCGCACGCACGCTCGAGCGCGCCGACGAGGCAGAACGTATCTTGCGCGCGTGCGTACACTGCGGCTTCTGCACAGCGACCTGCCCCACCTACCAACTGCTTGGCGATGAGCTCGATGGCCCGCGTGGACGTATCTACCTGATCAAGCAGGTGCTCGAAGGCCAGCCCGCCACTACCAGCACTCAGGCTCACCTGGACCGATGCCTGTCGTGCCGCAGCTGCGAAAGCACTTGCCCGTCGGGTGTGCGTTATCACGACCTGCTGGACATCGGCCGGGCCGTCGTGGAGCAGCAGGTGCCACGGCCAATGGGCCAGCGCCTGTTGCGTCACGGCCTGCGCTTTACGATGGTGCGCCCCGCTGTTTTCAGAGCCCTGCTCCGAGCTGGCCAAGCCCTGCGCCCGTGGCTACCGGCGCAGGCCCGGGAAAAGGTTCCGCTGCGCAAGGCAGCTGACCTGACGCGCCCTGCCGTACGCCACCGGCGACGCGTCCTGATGCTCGAGGGGTGCGTGCAACCGGCATTGTCACCGGCGACCAACGCCGCGGCGGCGCGCCTGCTCGACCGCGTCGGCATCAGCGTGACCCCTGCACCGGCCGGGGAGTGCTGTGGAGCCATCGATTTCCACCTCGATGCCCAGGAGCAAGGCTTGCAGCGCGCACGACGGCGCATCGATGCCTGGTGGCCGGCCGTCGAGGCCGGCGTCGAGGCGATCGTGATTCCAGCGAGCGGCTGCGCCGCGTTCGTGCGCGAGTATGCTCACCTATTGGCCGCTGACCCGGCCTACGCAGCCAAGGCGGCACGGGTCAGCAGCCTGTGCCGTGACCTGGTGGAAGTCCTGGGTGATGCGCCTATCGAGCAGTTGGCGGTACCCGCCGGGCGGCGCCTGGCGTTTCATTGCCCATGCACGCTGCAACATGCCCTGAAACTGGGTGGGGCTGTCGAAGCGCTACTGATCCGGATAGGGTTTACCTTGACGCCGGTTACCGATGCTCACCTGTGTTGTGGCTCGGCAGGCACCTACTCGCTGACCCAGCCAGGGATGTCCAGGCAGCTGCGCGATAACCGGCTGGAGGCCCTGGAACGCGGGCAACCGGACGAGATAGCCACCGCCAACATTGGCTGTCAGGTGCATTTGAATGGCGCAGGGCGCACTGCGGTTCGGCACTGGGTAGAGATCGTCGAAGAGGCAGTCAGGCACGCAGAAGACCACGCCGGGACGCACAAGGAGTAGGCGGCCCTGCTGCCGTGAGCATCTCGATCACCGCACGTTTGAGCGTTGCCCATTCATGTGATTGGGATTTTTCACCGGCCACCTTAGGAACCGTCCTACTTGTCGCTTGGCATGGCAGAAAACATGATCGGCGCAGTCGCCCCTCACACAGGACGCTGCGCATGCTCGACACTCCGCACCTTCTTGCCGAACTGCGCAGCAACCTGCGCGAACTGCTTACCCATGATCTGACCAACCCGGACCAGGACCCTCATCTTTCTGGTGTCATGTTCTTCTGTGTCACCGATGAGCAATCCAGACAACTGATCGAGCGAATCGAACTGCTCGCCAGTGAAGCGTTCTTCGACGTCCGGGGCCGAGCCATTACCCATCACATGAAGGCCGTCGCACAGGAAGGCGTGCTCATCAAGCGCTGCCGCAGCGCCCCTGCGGACGAAACACGCATCCGCATCATCCTATCGGGCAAAGGCTATATCACGGTGAGCATGGCCAGGTCGTAAGCGATCTTGCTACTGCAGGAGCAAGCGCCTTTGCCGTACGCAATCCGCTATCCTGAGCGCTCTCTTGCTCTGGAATGCCCCATGGAACTGCATATTCGCCTGGAGGGCCGCAAAGGTTTGGCTGCCCAGCTCTACGCGCAATTGCGCGCGGGGATCGAGCGCGGTCACCTGGCAGCTGGCAGCCAGTTGCCGCCCAGCCGCCTGTTGGCCGAGCAACTGGGCGTGTCGCGCAAGACCGTCGCGGACGCCTATGCACGCCTGACCCAGGACAACCTGCTGAGCGCGGTGGTCGGCCGGGGGACGTTCATCAATACGCTTGAACCCAAGCGCAGCGCGCGGCCACGTGCCTTGACCCTTGCCGGCGATGCGTCGCTCAGGCGCTGGCAATCCCGCGCCACCGTGCTAGGCCAACGCCAAGCGCTATCGACGGTGCGTTATGACTTCATCGGCGGCGTGGCGAGCAAGGCACTATTCCCGTTCGACCTGTGGCGCAGTTGCCTGAACTACGCCGTGCGGCGGAGCCAGCATCACCCCCAGCGGCACTTCCCAGCCCAGGGCCTTGCGGAGCTGCGCGAGGTCATCGCCCACCACATCGCCTACGCCCGGGGCGTGCACTGCACGGCTGACGATATCCTCGTCTGCAACGGCGCACAGCAGGCCCTGGACTTGATCGCCAGGGTGCTGGTAGCGCCTGGCTGCAAGGTCGCGATGGAAGACCCGGGGTACCCGCCGGCACGGCAGTTGTTCCTGGCCTTGGGCGCCCAGGTGCAGGGGGTGCCGGTGGATGACGAAGGGTTGTGCGTTGACCAGATAGCCGAGGGCACGCAGCTGATCTATGTCACCCCTTCGCACCAGTTCCCACTGGGTATGCCGATGGGCGAAACACGCCGGCGAGCGCTACTGGCCCGGGCAGCCGCATTGGGCGCACTGATCATCGAGGACGACTACGACTGTGAATTCCGCTATCAAGGGCCCAAGGCCGACGCGCTGCAGCGTCTTGACTCCCATGGCCTTGTGGCTTACGTCGGCACGTTTTCCAAGACCTTGCTTGCGGAGCTGCGCCTGGGTTATGCCGTTTTGCCAGAGGCCGTGCTCAAGGCCAGTTGCGTGGCCAAGCAACTGAGCGACTGGCACAGCCCGACCCTGCTGCAGTGGGCCCTGGCCCGTTTCGTGGAACAGGGGCATCTGAACCGGCACATCCGCCGTTGCCATGAAGTGTACAGCGCACGCCGCGATCGCTTGTTGCAGCGGCTGGACGACGACCTTTCCCCTTGGCTCAGGGTCATTCCCGCCGAGGCCGGTTTTCATCTAAGCGCCTTGGCGCAACCAGGGGTCGATGTGGAGGACCTGGTAGAACAAGCCCGCAAGGTCGACCTGGGCATTTACTCACTTGCCCCGTTTTTCAATGAAACGCCAGTGCGCCCAGGGCTGTTGATGGGCTTTGGTGCCATTGAAATGCTCGACATCGACCCGGCACTCGACCGGCTGCGCGATACCCTGCGGCGAATCAGCTGAGGGCAGCGACGCTATCGACCGCGGCGGGTCGAGCCAAGGCCTTCGCGTAGCTTTGCGGGCTGAAGGCCAACGTCACCAGCAGCATCGTCACCACGCTGGCGATGAGCACAATCCAAGCGCTTTGAAAATCACCGTCGAGCGCACGCAGCCACCCGACAATGTATGGCACACAGCCGGTGATGATGAAGCCGATACCCTGGACGAAACCCGCCAGGCCGCCGGCTTCGGCTGGCGTAGGAAGATGTTCGAGGGTCAGGGTCAGGCTTTGGCTGAAACAGGCGCCCAGCCCGAACCCGATCAACGCTACCCAAAGCCCGGGTGCTGCGGTGGGCGCCATCAGCAACCCCATGAACCCCACCAGTTGGATCGACAGCGCCAGCGCAAGGCCTGGACGCCGATCTACCCAGCGCCTGAGCAGCAGCGGCAGGCCCAATGCGCCCAGTACTTGGAACAGGGTCATCAGCCCCACCAGGTCGGCGCCGCCCTGTGCGCTGCCACCCTGCTCCAGGTAAAACGCTGGAAACCAAGCGACCATGCTGGTGTAGCCTCCGTTGATGAGGCCGAAATACACCGCCAGTAACCAGGCCCGTCGGTGGCCAAACCAGTGTCCGCTGACTGTTTTGAAGACAGGGGCTTGTGCGTTGCGTGGCCGCAAGATGAGCCATGCCAGCATGGCAACCAGCGCCGGCGCGGCCCAGACCCCAAGTCCCACCTGCCATTGCCCGGCATACTCGGCCAGGTGCGGGCCCAGCACAGCAGCCAGCCCGCCGCCGCTCATCAAAGCAGCCGAGTACAGGCCCATTGCGCCAGCAAGCCGCCCTGGAAACCAGCGATTGACCAGGCCCGGCATCATGCCCTGCACCACCGCCACGCCCAGGCCGGCGAGCACTGCGCTGGCAAGCAGTGCCCAGGCACTTTCGAGTTGCAACCGCCAGAGACACGCCAGCGCGATGGCCGCCAGACCACCGAGCATGCCGGCCTGTTCGCTCAACCATCGGCGTGACCAAGGGTGCAATAATGGCACCGCTCCCATGCACAACACCGGCAGCGCCGTCAGCAATGCCGCTTGCTGATAACCCAGGCCGGTACTGATGCGCATTGGATCGAGCAAGGGGCCGATGCTGGTCAGAATCGGTCGCAGATTCAACGCCAGCAGCACGACCAGCATCGATCTCCAGACTGCTGTCGTTGGGCATTGGCCTGTTGCCACTGAGCGTACAGCCCATTTTCGCCGTCGGGCTTGAGGGCGCGTAGCGGCAATGACTGCTGCTGAGGCGCACGGGTCATCTGCGCGTACACGTCAGCGGTGGACAGCCCGTAAGGCTGGCCTTCCTCGTTGTCATACGCGAACCAGGCCTGGCTGATACCGCACAGGTGCATGGCCGCCAGGCACATGGGGCATGGGTGGCCGCTGGCATACACCTCTGCGCCATCCAGGCGAGCGCGCCCCAGCGCCTGGCTGGCCTGGCGGATGACTTGCATCTCGGCATGGGTAGTCGGGTCTTGTGAGCGGTGGATTTCATTGACACCGCGCGCAACGACTTGGCCCTTATACACCAGCAGGGCACCGAACGGCCGGCCTCCGGCTGCGATGTTGGCGCGTGCCAGTTCGAGGGCTTCGCGCATGAAACGGACGTCGGGCATGGCTCAATCTCCTTGGATGGGACGGGTCATTATCCTGAGTCGGCGGCAGTGACAGAAATGAAGAGATTGGATGCCTGTCAGTGGGGATGCGAATGGCGGGATTGGCCTCCCCGAAGATCAGCGGATTGGCTATCGGACGTATCGGCGGCCGAGGGTATTGTGGCGCCACCCTAATGCGTTTCTGGAGAGCGCCATGCAACACCGCATCGACTGGTCGAAACAAGCCCCTGACGCCTACAAGGCCATGGCAGCCCTGGAGCAGGCGTTGACCCGCACAGGCCTTGAGCATGATCTGCTTGAACTGGTGCGCTTGCGCGCATCGCAGATCAATGGCTGCGCGTACTGCGTCAACCTGCACGCCAACGACGCGCGCAAAGCCGGGGAGCGCGAGGCCCGCCTGCAGACGTTGTGTGTGTGGCGAGAGACGACTTACTTCACGGAGCGTGAGCGAGCGGCGTTGGCGTGGGTCGAAAGCCTGACACGGCTGGCCGATTGTGGTGCCCCACAGGGGGAATATGAGGCGCTGCTGGAACACTTCGAGCCAGCGGAGGTGGTGAATCTGACGCTGGCTATCGCGACGATCAATGCGTGGAACCGGTTCGGCGTGGGGTTTGCCATGGTGGCGGGTTGAGGACGTCTGGTGTTTGCTTCAGTCTTCTCTGATTGGAAGCAGCAGTAGCAACATCCAGCTATGCCGCATGTTGAATCGTTGCACATCCCTCGAAGGCCACTCAGTTCCAGTGTGGAAGCGGACTTGCCGGGGCGCCGGGCCGGCCGCGATGGGCCGCATGGCGGCCCCAGGATTTCAGTTTCGCAGCTCACATCGCCAAAGCCGCAAAGCGGCCACACACCTTCAAGTTGCGAAGCCTGGCTCCTGGGTTGCTCGGCCCGTCGCATCCACCGCTGATGGCTGAGCGTGATGCGGTAGTGTCCTGGTGCGGCAAGAAGCGTGTCCTTGCTCCAAACCCAGGCGCTTGCGCGTTGCGCTTCAACGGTCACGCCACTGCATCAACCCCCTGCAACCCGCCCAGCCATCTTCACCAGTGCCTGCCTCAAACTGGGTAAATCACTGTACCGCTGCTCTGTCACCACTTTGCCGTCCTGAACCTCCAGCCATTGCACCGATTCGCGGTCCCCGCCATAGCTCTTGGCCACCTCGCCGTCCCGATCCAGCAAAATCCGGTAATTGGCCGACCGCATGGCAGGCACCATCACCGCTGCCACCATGCTGGGCATCTTCTCGATGTCCGCGACGAACACCACGCCCCGCGCTTCAAGATAGCCCTCTGGCGTATGCTCGACCGCATTGTTGACCAACCGTGCAGTGGCCATGCTGCGCGCAACCATGACCACGCGGGTCTTGTCGTCCAACGTGAACGCCTGGTCGAACTGGTCATTCAACGTCCAGTGCTCGGCGGCTTGCACCAGGGGTGCACAGAGCATCGCCAGGAACAGAAAAGGAGTGCGCATCTTGCTATCTCGCAGTCAAAGGTTCGCCCACACTAGCCTTCTTGTGCCCAGGCGCCAAGCACTGCGCTTGAAGCGGCGTGCGGATGCTGCAAAATGACGCCATGCGATGATCGATTCAACAAGGAAACCTCATGCTTTATATCGTCATGCTGGGGGGACGCCATGCAGGGGCCAAGATCGAGGTCCACGACATGGTGTTCGCCCAGGCACCCAGCCTGCAACAGGCCTATGCGCAACTGCGCGACGCATGGTTCGGCAGCCAGCAGGGGCTGCACATCGATGCCTGGCTGGAAGTGGACGGCGTGGATGGCATGCGAGTGGAGTTGCACCCCTACCCTGCAAAACGCGGTGCGCTGCGCCTGTACTTCATCAACCTGGGCGGCTACGAACGCGGTGTGTTCGGCGAAGCGCACCGCTATGTGCTGGTCAGCGCCCGCAACAAGGCCGATGCCAAGGCATTGGGCAAGCAACACATGCAGGCCGGCTGGCTCAAGCCGCACACCGATGCGGTGCTGAGCGTGGACGACTGTCTGGCCATCGACTGCGTGGACGGGCTGTACGTGCACCTGGTCGAAGGGCCGCACAAACCGGTCGTTTCGCGTAACGACTACATCCCCCTCTGACTTTGCGCCTCTGCCGGGGCCGTAGGGAGTTTCCCATGCCTTACCCCATCGAACAGAAACTGGTGATTGGCGTTGCCTCCAGTGCGCTGTTCGACCTTACCGTTTCGGACGACATCTACACCCAGGAGGGTGTCGAAGCGTACCGATGGCATCAGGAACAGAACCTGGATAAGCCCTTCCCCAAAGGCGTGGCGTTTCCGTTTATCCGTCGTTTTCTGCGTATCAACCAGGCGTTCCCCGAGCAGTTGCCCGTCGAGGTGGTGTTGCTATCGCGCAATTCGCCGGAAACGGGCCTGCGGGTATTTCGCTCGATCAACCACTACGGCCTGGACATCACCCGCGCCGCGTTCATGTCGGGCCGTTCACCGTATGAGTACATACCAGCGTTCAACGCATCGCTGTTTCTGAGCGCCAACGAAGAGGACGTACAGAAAGCCATCGACGCCAATTACCCCGCAGGTCGTGTTCTGCCGACCCGTGTCTACGATGACGAAATCGATACCGAGCTGCGCGTAGCGTTCGACTTCGATGGCGTGATCGCCGACGACGAAGCCGAAAGCGTCTACAAGCGTGGCAACAGCCTGGATGAATTCCAGGCCCACGAGCAGGCCCATCAGCGCGTGCCCCATACGCCTGGGCCCTTGGCCGACCTGTATCGCAAACTGTCGCTGATTCGCACGCTCGAAGACCGCAAGCTCGAAGATGACCCGCACTACAAGCGCATCCTGCGCATCGCCATTGTCACGGCACGCAATGCACCTTCCCATGAGCGGGTGGTGACGACCCTTAAAGATTGGGGCGTATCGCCCGACGAGTGTTTCTTCCTGGGCGGCATGGAGAAACCCCGCGTCTTGTCGATTCTCAAGCCTCATGTCTTCTTCGATGACCAGCGCAGCCACCTGCACTCGCCTGCGGGCGATTTGCCGATGGTGCATGTGCCCTTTGGGGTGGCGAACCGGATACCGACGACTGAACCTCATGTCGATGGAAATCCGGATGACTGAGGCGGTCTACCCTTGACCGAAACGATGGCCAGAGAGTGCCTGTCATGAGTCTCATACCAGGGTTGGACGAGAACGCCTGCGTGCTGGTCTGCGGGGCCAGCCGTGGAATCGGGCTCGCGCTGTGCAACGCGCTGGCGACCCGCGAAGACGTCGATCAGCTGATAGCGGTGTCGCGCCGCGCCACGCAGAACCAGGCATTGAGGGCGCTGGCCGACGCTCACCCCAATCGTGTACTACTGGTGGACTGCGACGCGCGCGAGGAGGCCAGCCTGGGCGCCATGGCCGCGCAAGCAGGCGAGCGATGTGTGCACTTGCACCTTGTCATCAGTACCTTGGGGATCCTGCATCAGGAAAACGCCAAGGCCGAAAAGTCACTGGCGCAATTGGACCTTGCCAGCCTGCACGCAAGCTTCACCACCAATGCCTTCGCCCCGGTTTTGTTGCTGAAACACCTGCTGCCTTTGCTGCGCAAGCAACCTGCAACCTTCGCTGCACTGTCCGCCCGCGTGGGCTCGATCAGCGATAACCGTCTGGGGGGTTGGTACAGCTACCGGGCCAGCAAGGCGGCGCTGAATCAGTTGCTACACACAGCCAGTATCGAACTCAAGCGCCTGAACCCTAACGCGACCGTTCTGGCCTTGCACCCGGGTACAACGGACACGGAACTGTCAAGGCCGTTCCAAGGCAACGTGCCTGAGGGCAAACTGTTCGAGACGACGTTTGCCGCGCAGTGCATCGTGGAGCTGATCGGGCGTCTCGGACCGAACGTGACGGGCAGCTTCTGGGGCTGGGACGGTCGCAACATCCCCTGGTAGGCATCAGTGGCGGGCATCCGGGCATTCAACAGGGTAAAGTCGGCACTGTCTTGAGAGCCGGAACGCGCCGCGATGACCTTGTTCTACCTGAAACTTGCCATTACCCCTTTGCTGATGTGGGCCATCTCTCTCGCTTCCAGGCGCTGGGGTGGGTTGCTAGGGGGGTTACTGGCGGGCATGCCCATCACGTCGGGGCTGGTGATGACCTTCCTGAGCCTGGAGCAAGGGACAGACTTTGCCCTGAACGCCGTGCCCGGAGCACTGGGCGGCCTGGCAGCCGTGCTCGCTACCTACGCCTTCTACCTGTATGCAACACGCAGGCTTGCCATCGGGGCTGCTGCGGGCTTGGCGATCGTCTTCTACGGCTTGGTCGCCTATGTGCTTACGCACTGGGGCCATTTGTATGTGTCGATAGGCGTAGCGCTGGCGCTGATCGTACTTCTGATCGTCGCCAGCGGGCGTGAACCCAGGCCTGAGGCGCTGGCACGTGTACGGCATCGTTACTGGGAAATCCCCTTGCGCATGATCTCGGCAACGGCGTTGCTGATGATCACCACGCACCTGGCAGCCTGGCTTGGACCCCAGACCAGCGGCATGCTCGCGCCAATCCCGGTCATCGCTTGGCCATTGATGGTATTTGCTCACGTGCAGAACGGGCGCGCGGGGATGGCGGCCATGGTGCGCGGCAACGCCATAGGCGCAGTGGGTGTGCTGGCGTTCTACCTGATGTTGTCGGGTCTGATGAGGGCTTTGGGGGTCATGCCGACCATTGTGCTGGCAATGGCCACGGCGGTTGCGTTGACGGTAGCGCTGGCAGGCCTGCTGCGCCGCCGCTAGCGCTGTCCAAAGGCGCTGTGGTCAGCCCCAGCGCCTCGGATTTAACCCTGTATCACGGGTGTTCTTGCGACACCGAGTTGTTCGCTTCCACGTCCTTCATGTCTTCCTCGAGCGCTGCATCCCCTGCGCCAGGGTCTTCATGGGTGCGTGCGGTACCATTGTCACGTGGCACCTGGCTGTCCTGGTCAGAGCCTGGATTACCTGGGGGTGGATTCCAGTCCTCGGGGCGCTCGCCGCCAGCGTGGCCGGCACCTTGCTTGGGTTCCGAAGGGGTCTGCTCAAGGCCTGAACCGTGCCCCTCGCCTGTGTCCGGGCTGTTCTGCGCCGGGCCTGGGTAGGGTGCTGCAGGACCATTATTGTCGATCGGCATATGCATTCTCCTGATTGAGGCGCTGAAATAGCGTGAGTCTGGTCAAAGCGGTTGCCGCTGGCATCCGTGCCAAATCGGCGAGGCGTGGCTGGACACTTAACGACGCCCGTTATTCTCTGGGCGTATTCACATCCATGGGCGGCTGCTCGGAATCCTCCATGTCTCCACCCTCCTCTTCGTTCATGAGCGGATCATCGTCCGGATCAGGTATGGTCGGGTTGTCAGGGTTCACCGACGGGTCCGGTGAAACGGGCATGTCATCGTCAGCGCCGTCCTGTGCCATGGGATCTCTGTTCATTGCCGCGTACCTCGAAAGAATGGATGAGGCCTACAGTTATTCGAGAACAGCGCGGGCGCAGGGGTTCGATCGGGTCGAAGCCCGTCCGTCGCAATCGAGGGGGGACGAGGTTGATGGCAAGGGTGATCAGAGCGGCGAGCGTCCTGGACGCTGAAAGCATCAGCCGGGTTATCCTGGCTGCACTGCGCCACAGCAACGCAGCAGACTATGACGCCGCCACATTGGCGCGCGTGGCGCGCGCTTTCACGCCCCAAGCCGTGGTCCAATTGCTGGACAGGCGGGTTGTATGGGTGGCCTTGGAGAGCGACGTGGTCGTCGCAACGGCAAGTCTTGAGAAGAGCGTAGTGAGAAGTGTATTCGTTGACCCGAGCTACCAGCGCCAGGGTCTTGGCGAACAACTGATGGGCTACATCGAGCAAGAAGCGCGGGACACTGGGGTACGGCAGTTGCAGGTGCCTTCTTCACTCACTGCTCAAGGTTTCTATGCCAGGCTAGGTTATACGGCCGTTCGTGAAGTGCGCTATGGAGACGAGCGAACGGTGGTCATGGCGAAGGTGATGACTGCGAGCTGACTTAGGGTGCTGAGTACCTTGCGCGCTCTTTCAAGCCCTGCACATCTCGTGTAGGAGCCGTCTTGCCGGGGCGCCGGACCGGCCGCTCCCTCCTGGGATTAAGCCAGTACCGCCTTGAGCCCACTAGCCAGCTACTTAGGCCACCACGATGTCCGTCAACCCCAATACCTCGGCCTGCGCCAGGATCTCATTGGGCGTGGCGTCGGCCGAAGGCATCACCAGGCTGTTCTCGCCGTCGCCAAAGTGCAGCACGATCAGGTGCCAGGCGGCCTCGTGCAGGGCCAGCTCAGGCTGGTCCAACTCAAAAGTATGGTCGGTCGAATTGCCATTGAGCGAGTAGCGAACAGTGAAGGCGTGCATGAGCACCTCGGTCTAGGTTGGGGACTCATTACTTGACCGGTGAGACAGGAAATAATTCACACAACTCCCGAGATCGCCTCGCCAAGCAGGCAAGACGACCCGGTATCCGGCGGCGCAGACTACTTCATGGTCTCTCGGTACAGCTCGATGAACGGCGCTTCAGCAGGATCGATGCGGTCCATGCCAGCGGCAATGCGGTGCCAGTAGGGGTACTGCGGCGCGATGCGTGTGGCCTGTTCGATCTGCTTCAGGTCCTCTTGCGTCAATACAAGGTCTGCCGCCTGCAGATTGTCTTGCAGTTGATCAAGGGTGCGGCCAGCGGTAATCACGCTGGTAATACCCGGGCGATCCTTCAGCCAGGCCAGGCAGACGCGTGACGGCGAGCAACCGTGGCGTTCGCCGACCGCGATCAAGGTCTCGATGATGTCGTAGGCGCGCTCACGATCGTGCACGTAGGGTTCCGGCCAGTCATTGCCCTGACGTGTGCCCTTGGGCGTCTGCTGGCCACGACGGACCTTGCCGGTCAACAGGCCTTCACCCAGCGGGCCCCAGACCAGTGTGGCAAAGCCTTGGTCAATCGCCATCGGCAGCAACTCGTACTCGGCCTCACGCGATTCGGGCGTGTAGTAGATCTGCTGTGAAACAGGCTGTTGCCAGCCGTTCAATTGCGCGCTGCCCAGGGTTTTCATCATTTGCCAGGCAGTGTAGTTGGACGTACCGAAGTAACGGATCTTGCCGCTTTGCACCAGATGATCCAGTGCTGCCAGGGTCTCCTCCACTGGCGTCACGCCGTCCCAATTGTGGATCTGATACAAGTCGATATGGTCGGTCCCCAGGCGCTTCAAGCTGGCCTCGCATGCGCGAATCAGGTGATAGCGCGAAGCGCCGCTGTCGTTGGGGTTGTCGCTCATCGGGCTGCGCGCCTTGCTGGCCAGGATGATGGACTGGCGACGCTCGCCCAAGGCCTTGCCGACGATTTCCTCGGCCAGCCCATGTGAATACAGGTCGGCGGTGTCCACCAGGTTGACCCCGGCGTCGAACGCGGCCGCGAACATGCGCTTGGCCAGGTCCACATCGACGCTGCCGGTTTTCTCGAACGAGCCTCGTCCGCCGAAAGGCACCGTGCCAATGACCAGCTCCGAAACCAACAGACCGGTGTTGCCGAGTGCGCGATATTTCATGGAAACCTCCAAAGCAAAAGACTAGAAATACCGACGTACCTGCGCGCTGAAACGTTCAATCGGAAGCTTTTGACGGCGTTCTGCGCCAAACCAGCGTTTGCAACAACGACAGTCGACCGCTTGCCAACCCAGCACGCCTGTCGTGATCCCATCCGCAGGTGGCAAAGGCGCTAAGCCACAGGCATGCTGGCAAGCTGTTCAGTGGACGACGCGAGATGAACGATGCAAACACCCTGCACCACGTACTACCTTGAAATGACCTCGCCAGACGAACTGGTGGAAAAGCCCCAGCGCCCGGATTTGCATATCGTCGAATGCGAGGTGCCACAACCAGCCTTCAACCGCTTTCTGTACACGTTGGTCGGCACGCCCTGGTCGTGGGGCGACCTGGACGCCTGGAGCGAGGCGCAGTGGCAGGCGCAGGTCGAGCAGGAAGCTCACCGCACCTGGGTGGCTTATCACCGGGGCGCCATTGCCGGTTATTACGAACTGTATCGCCCTGATGGGAGCAACGCCGAGATCCGCTACTTCGGCTTGGCCCCGCAATTTCTGGGCGCAGGCTTTGGCGGTCCGCTGTTGAGCCAGGCGGTGCGTAGCGCCTGGGCTTGGCCCGGCACGCAGCGTGTATGGGTGCATACCTGCACCCTGGATCACCCTGCCGCGCTGGGCAATTACCAGGCGCGCGGCTTCAGGATCTACAAGCAGGAAGAAACCCTGTCAGACGCCTGAGGTTCAGGCCTGCGAATCGCGCTGCGCTGCGGCATCCGCGGCCGCTTGCAGCGCCAGCTTCTCGCGATCGGCCTTGCTGATGTACTTGGGCTTGGTACTGCGCGGTGCCAGCTTGGCGCTGGCCTTCTTGGCGTGTGCCTTGAGCAGTTGCTTGATTTTCTTCTGACGGTTCATGGTGGGTTCTGGTGAGGTGGATTGGGGCTTATGATAGCGCGTTGTCTTTCCTTTCCGTGAACCGCCGGGACCTGTGCCATGAAACGTTCGTCCAACATGCCCCCGGTTTCGGACTGGGTCATCCGCAGCCAGCAACATGGGGCTGTCGAGCGGATCGAAGCGTGGTTCGGTAGTCATGGCTATGATCCTCATCGGCATGACACCTACTCCGTCGGCCGTACCTTGGCCGGGGTACAGAGCTTTCATTACAAAGGCTCGTTGTGCCACGGCATTGCGGGCAACACGCTGGTGTTGCACCCCGATGAATTGCACGACGGCATGGCCGGCACCGAGGCAGGTTTTCGCTACCGCATGGCCTACATCGACCCTGCGCTGATTCAGGCCGCACTGGGCGGGCAGCCGCTACCGTTCGTGCCTGGCGGGCTTTCCAGTGACCCGCGCCTGTTCCATGCTAGCGAACCGTTTGTGCAGGCTGTGGACCATCCCCTCGAGCAGCTGGAAGAGCAAGACGCCATCTATGACCTGGCCATGGCGCTGCGCGCTGTCGCGGGCAAGCCACGCGGGCGCAAGCGCCTGGATTACCGGTCCGCCGAACGCGCCAAGGCGTTCATTCTGGAGCACCTGCACCTGGGCATCACCCTGGAGATGCTCGAGCACGCCAGCGGCCGTGAGCAATGGAGCCTGTCTCGGGACTTTCGGGCCCTGTACGGCACCAGCCCTTATCGCTTCGTCACCCTGAGGCGACTGGACAATGTGCGTCGGTTGTTGCTCGATGGCTTCACCCTGGTCGACGCTGCCTTGGCGGCAGGCTTTCACGATCAGAGCCACATGACCCGACACTTCACCCGCAGTTATGGGGTGTCGCCGCTACGCTGGCTCGAACGCCTGCGGCCAGGGCAGCAACGTGCAGGATCGTACAAGCGTGCAGGCACTGAGCTGCAATAGGCTGCGTGCTCCAACCAGGAGTAACCACCATGTACGAATCCAGTCAACACACTCAGCCCCATCCGATAAACCTGAACCAGAAAGCGTCGATGATCGACAGCCAATGGAGCCCCAGGGTTGTTGCACAGATGAACGACTACCAGTTCAAGGTTGTACGCATCGAAGGGGAATTCATCTGGCATGCGCACCCGGAAACCGATGAAGCCTTTCTGGTACTCGAAGGGACGCTGCGCATCGACCTGCCGCAACGCAGCGTCCATGTAGCGCCCGGCGAGTTGTTCGTGGTGCCGCGGGGTGTACAGCATCGAACAGCGGCCGAGGGCGAGGCCAAGCTGCTGATGATCGAGCCATGTGGCGTCCTCAACACTGGCCATGAGGGCGGTGAGCGCACGGCGCCTAATGATCTGTGGATCTAGCCATCGCCGTCAGCGATTGGCCCGCGTCGGCTGGTCGACATGGGCAAGGGTTGGCCTCGGTGCTTGATTGAGGCCAAACTTGCACCATCGTCGATGGGAAGAACGCCATGCTCACTACCCTGGCCATCAGCAATTATCGCTCCATCAATCACCTTGTCCTGCCACTGGGCCAGCTCAACGTGGTAACCGGAGCCAACGGCAGCGGCAAGTCGAATCTGTACAAAGCGCTGCGCCTGCTGGCCGAAACGGCACAGGGCGGGGTCATCCAGGCACTCGCCCGCGAAGGTGGGCTGGACTCGACCTGGTGGGCGGGCCCGGAACCGAGTGCACGCATGATGCGCGGTGAAGTGCCGATCCAGGGGCAGCACCCGCGCGATGCCCGTCGCCTGCGGCTGGGCTTTGCCACCGAGGATTACGGATTCGCCATCTCCTTGGGGTTGCCCATCCCCCTGGCTTACCCCTCAGCCTTCATCCTCGATCCGGAAATCAAAAGTGAGACCATCTGGGCAGGTGGGGCTTACCGACCTGCCTCGGCGCTGGTCGAGCGCAAGAATGCGTTGGTGAAGGCTCGTGAAGGTAACGCCTGGACAATACTTGATCAGCATGCCGACAGTAGCGAAAGCTTCTTCAGTGTGGTGGGCCGCCCACGGCAGGCACCGGAAATCGGGCAGTTGCGCGCCTTCATCAACAGTTGGCGTTTTTACGATCACTTTCGGATCGATCGGGATGCACCCTGCCGCCAGCCCCAATTGGGCACCCGCTCGCCAGTGCTGCATCATGACGGGCGTAACCTTGCCCCCGCCTTGCAGACCATCATTGAAATCGGTGACGTGGAAGGCCTCAATGCCGCGCTGGAGGACGCGTTCCCCGGCAGCCGCCTGGACATCGATGCTCCCCCTGGCGGGCTATTCTGCGTACGGCTGCTCCAGCATGGATTGCTCAGGCCATTGACCTGCGCAGAACTTTCGGATGGGACCTTACGCTATCTTCTGCTGATGACCGCCCTGCTGACGCCCAGGCCACCGGCCCTGATGGTGCTCAATGAGCCGGAGACCAGTCTGCATGTAGCCTTGCTGCCGGCCTTGGCCCGGCTGATCATTCGCGCGTCCGAGCACAGCCAGGTGTGGGTCGTGTCGCACAGCGCGCCATTGATCGAAGCCCTCAGCCAATGTGAGGATTGCAACCTGCTAGCCCTGGACAAGGTGCAAGGCAAGACGCAACTCAAAGACGTGGGCCTGCTGGACGAGCCGCTGTGGCGGTGGACTGACTGAATGGGGTTCATCAAGCAAGCGCCGCCTGACCCTCACCAGACGGCACACACTCAGGTACCAGTACCGTCAAGCCTTCATGCAAGCGCCTCGCGGCTATGCTGCCCGTCGATCAGGCGCAGCAGGCCCAGCGGGTTGGCGTTCTTGAGGGCGTCGGGCAGCAGCGCGTCCGGATAGTCTTGAAAGCAGACGGGCCGCAGGAAGCGGTCGATAGCCAGGGTGCCTACTGAAGTACCGCGCGCATCGGATGTAGCGGGGTAAGGCCCGCCGTGCACCATCGCCTCGCACACTTCGACGCCAGTCGGGTAGCCATTGACCAGCAGGCGCCCGGCCTTGCGCTGCAACACCGGTACCAGCGCGGCGAAGCGCTGGATATCTTCAGCCTCAGCGACCAACGTGGCCGTCAGTTGCCCCTGCAGCGCTTCGAGGGCCCGGCGCAGTTCGGCTTCGTCAGCCACTTCGATGGCGACCGTGGTAGGTCCGAACACTTCTTCCTGAAGCACTTCATCGCCCTGCAACAAAAGGCTCGCCTGCGCCATGAACAACTGGGGCTGGGCTTGGTTGCCTTCCTGTGCGGACCCGGCCAGGTGGCGTATCCCTGGGTGCTGGTGCAGGCGCTGGACGCCGGCGCAATAGCTGCGCAGGGTTCCGGCATTGAGCATGGTCTGGCTAGGCTCGTCACCCAGGTGCGCGCCTAATTGCGCCAGGAAGTCGCTGAAGGCTTGGCCAGCGATACCGATGACCAGCCCCGGGTTGGTGCAAAACTGCCCACACCCCATCACCACCGAGTTGGCCAGCTCCCGGGCGATCTGTGGGCCACGCGCTTGCAGCGCACCTGGCAGCACCAGCACCGGGTTGATGCTGCTCATTTCGGCAAACACCGGTATCGGCTGCGCACGAGCAGCCGCCATGTCGCACAGGGCACGCCCACCTTTGAGCGAGCCAGTAAAGCCTACGGCTTGAATCATCGGATGGCGCACCAAGGCCTCACCTACCCCCCCACCGTAGATCATGTTGAACACGCCAGCGGGCATACCGGTCGCCACAGCGGCCCGCTCGATGGCTTCGCCGACCCACTCGGCCGTGGCCATGTGCCCGCTGTGCGCCTTGACCACCACCGGGCACCCTGCCGCCAGCGCAGCGGCGGTGTCGCCACCGGCCGTGGAAAAGGCCAAGGGAAAATTGCTGGCGCCGAATACCGCCACCGGACCCAGGCCGGTGCGGTACTGACGCAGGTCAGGCCGTGGCAGCGGCTGGCGTTGGGGTTGTGCGCGATCGATGCGGGCGCCAAGAAAGTCGCCGCGCCGCAGCACCTTGGCGAATTGGCGCATCTGGTTGCTGGTGCGGGCACGCTCGCCTTGGATACGCCCTGCTGGCAAGGCGGTTTCTCGGCATACGGTGGCGACGAAGGTGTCGTCCAATGCATCGAGCTGATCGGCAATAGCGTCGAGAAACTGCGCGCGGCGCTCGGGCGCCAGGGCACTGTATGCGGGGAAAGCGGCTTCGGCGGCCTGGGCTGCTGCGTCCACTTCTTCGGGGGTAGCCTGGCTGAAGGTGACCGGCAGGGCCTCCCCGGTGCAGGCATCGAGGCTGTGCAGGCGCACGCTGCCCGCGGCGCTGCGTTGGCCGCCAATGAAATTGCTTCCAGTCATGATGACTCCTGAATTAAGAAATTGAAGTGGCCGCACGTGACCGCTTCCCTGGGCCACGGGGCACGTACTCTGAATGACAGAGGTGGGCTTACAGGCTTTTCACCCTCCCTGGCCGCACCTGCTTGGCTGCTGGCGCAATGGCGTTGCGCAGCGGCTCTCCGAAGGCCGACAGGCTGATTTCGAAGGTATCGCCGGGCTGAGCCTGGATGCCGTCGGCGAACGACAGCGTCGCGGTGCCGAAGTAGTGCACATGAATATCGCCAGGTCGCAGGAACTGGTCGTATTTGAAGTGATGGAACTCCAGGTTCTCGAAGCTGTGGCACATGTTCTGCTCACCCGACAGAAAGGGCTTGCTCCATACCGGTTGGCCATCACGCAGGATGCGGCTGGTCCCTTCGAGGTCCGCCGGCAGCGCACCCAGCCGTAGCTCCGGTCCGAAACTGCAGGCGCGCAGCTTCGAGTGGGCCAGATAAAGGTAGTTACGCCGCTCCATCACATGGTCGGAGAACTCGTTGCCCAGCGCGTAGCCCAGGCGATAGGGCGTGCCATCAGGGCCGATCAGGTACAGGCCGACCAACTCAGGCTCCTCTCCGGCATCCTCGGCGAACGCCGGCAGCGGCAGGTCTGCCCCCGGGCGCACGACGATGGCACCGTCGCCCTTGTAGAACCATTCCGGCTGTGCGCCCACCTGCCCTGCAGGTGGCCGGCCGCCTTCCATGCCCCATTGGAACATGCGCATGCTGTCGGTCACGGCGTCCTGGGCCTGCTGCTGATGCATCTTGTCGCGCGTGGCGGCGCTACCCAAGTGGGTCAGGCCAGTGCCGGTCACCAGGCAATGGGCAGGATCGGGGTGATCCAGCGGCGGCAGCACCCGGCCCTCGGCCAACAGCGCCCGGTAATCGTGACGCTCACCCAGGCTCAATACCTGCACGTGGTCGGCCAGGGTCCGGCCAGCGGCAATGGCCTGCTGGGCCAGCTCGCGGGTGGTGTCGGTGCCACATACGCGCAACACGTACTCACCTTCCACCACGCCGACATGGCGCTGGCCGGTGGCGGTTTCAAATTGGATCAATCGCATGGTCGTACTCGCTTGTCGGTTGCGAAAAATTATCGGGAGGCGCCGGCCACTTGAGCGGCCGCATCACGCTGTCGGCGCTCCAGCCGGGTGTAGACAACCCCGGTAAGCAGCACCCCAAACAGGGTGACCAGGGCCAGGAAATACAGCCCGGACGACAGGTGACCTGTGTGTTCTTTCAAGGCGCCGATGCCAAATGGGCCCAGGTAGCCGCCCAGGTTGCCGATCGAGTTGATCAAGGCAATGCCGGCCGCAGCGCTGGCCCCGGAGAAGAATCGCCCAGGCAGGGTCCAGAAGATCGCCGTGCACGAAAACAAGGCGAACGCCACCAGGCACAGTGCCGCCAGTTGCAACGCCGGCACGCTCAACCAGGCGCTGAGGAACAGCCCCGCTGCGGCCAGGGCATACAGCAGGCCAAGATGACCGTAACGGTCGTTGAGGCGGTCCGAGCTGCGCGGCACGACCAGCAAACCAATGATGCCGAACAGGTAGGGCACCGCCGACACGAAACCGGTGACCAAGTCACTGCCGCCGAACTGGTGGATCAAGGTGGGCAGCCACAACCCGAGCCCGTAGATGCTCAGGGTCATGGGCAGGTAGAACAGCGCCAACAGCAGCACGCGGCTGTCCTTGAGTGCATGCAGCGGGTTGCCGTGGCGGGTCTGGCCGTATTCACGCAGGTCATCGGCCAGCTGTTCCTGCAACCAGGTGCGTTGCGCGTCGCTGAGCCAGCGTACCTTGGCCGGGCCATCGGGCAGCAGGCGCAGGGTGGGCCAGGCCAACAGCACCGCAGGGGTCCCGATGCAGATGAACAGCCATTGCCAGCCGTGCAGGCCATAGGTGCCGTCCAGACCCAGCAATGCGCCGGAAAGCGGCCCTGTGACCAGCATCGCCAACGGCTGGGAAAGGATGAACAAACCCAGAATTTTGCCGCGATGACGCACGGGGTACCACTGAGTGATGTAGTACAGCACCCCCGGAAAGAACCCCGCCTCGGCTGCCCCTAGCAGAAAGCGCATCACATAGAAGCCGTTCGGCCCGGTCACGAATGCCATGCCAATGGTGATGGCGCCCCACGTAAGCAAGATGCGCGCAAACCAGCGGCGTGCGCCAAAGCGGTCCAGCAGCAAGTTGCTGGGCACTTCGAACAGAAAATAGCCGATGAAGAACAACCCGGCGCCCAGGCCGTAGGCAGCATCGCCCAGGCCAATGTCGGCGCCCATGTGCAGCTTGGCAAAGCCGACCGCCGAGCGATCGACATAGGCCACCAGGTACAACAGGACCAGAAAAGGGATGAGCTTGAGTGTGATCAGGCGGACGAGCCGCTGCTCCTGAATCATGGCGATGTCTCCAATTGTTCTTGTAATGGGTACAACACCAGGCCGAGGTTTTTTGGCAGACCGCTGACCTAGGAAATTGATCTTATAGTATTACTATTTAAAACGACAAGCCTTCACATGTTCGTTTTTTGGCGATACATTTGGCGGCATAAAGACAAATAGTAATACTAATAAGGTGTCCATCATGTCCGATAGCAAGCCCTCACTGCGCTCCGCCCAATGGTTCGGTACCGCCGACAAGAACGGGTTCATGTACCGCAGCTGGATGAAGAACCAGGGCATTCCGGACCACGAGTTCCAGGGCAAACCGATCATCGGCATCTGCAACACCTGGTCGGAGCTGACCCCGTGCAACGCGCATTTCCGCAAGATCGCCGAGCACGTCAAGAAAGGCGTGTTGGAAGCAGGCGGCTTCCCGGTCGAGTTCCCAGTGTTCTCCAGCGGTGAATCCAACCTGCGCCCCACGGCCATGCTCACGCGCAACCTGGCGAGCATGGATGTGGAAGAAGCCATTCGTGGCAACCCGGTCGATGCCGTGGTGCTGCTGACCGGTTGCGACAAGACCACGCCTGCGTTGCTGATGGGCGCGGCCAGCTGTGATGTTCCGGCCATCGTGGTGACCGGCGGGCCGATGCTCAACGGCAAGCACAAAGGCAAGGATATTGGCGCCGGCACTATCGTGTGGCAGATGCACGAGGCCTATAAGGCCGGCCACATCGACCTGAACGAATTTCTCTCTGCCGAGGCAGGCATGTCGCGCTCAGCCGGCACTTGCAACACCATGGGTACGGCTTCGACCATGGCCTGCATGGCTGAGGCGCTGGGCACTTCGCTGCCGCACAACGCCGCCATCCCTGCCGTGGACGCGCGCCGTTACGTGTTGGCGCACTTGTCGGGCATGCGCATCGTGGACATGGTGCGCGAAGACTTGCGGCTGTCGAAAATCCTCACCCGCGAAGCCTTCGAAAATGCCATCCGGGTGAACGCAGCCATTGGTGGCTCGACCAACGCCGTCATTCACCTCAAGGCCATCGCCGGGCGCATTGGCGTAGACCTGCAGTTGGAGGACTGGACGCGGGTGGGACGGGGTACGCCGACGCTGGTCGACCTGCAACCTTCGGGGCGTTTCCTGATGGAGGAGTTCTATTACGCCGGCGGTCTGCCGGCCGTGATCCGGCGCCTGGGGGAGCATGGGCTGCTGCCCAACCCGACTGCGCTGACCGCAAACGGTAAAAGCCTGTGGGACAATTGCCACACCGCGCCACTTTATGATGAGCACGTCATCCGCCCGCTGGACAAACCCCTGGTGGCCGACGGGGGTATCTGCATCCTGCGGGGCAACCTGGCGCCCAAGGGCGCAGTGCTCAAGCCTTCGGCGGCCACGCCTGCGCTGATGCAGCATCGGGGGCGCGCCGTGGTCTTCGAGCACTTCGAGGACTACAAGGCTCGCATCAACGACCCAGACCTGGATGTGGACGCCAACTCGATCCTGGTGATGAAATATTGCGGGCCCAAGGGTTATCCCGGCATGGCCGAGGTGGGCAACATGGGGCTGCCGGCCAAGCTGCTTGCCCAAGGCGTAACCGACATGGTGCGCATCTCAGACGCGCGCATGAGTGGCACGGCCTATGGCACCGTAGTGCTGCACGTTGCGCCAGAGGCTGCCGCAGGTGGGCCCCTGGCCGTGGTACGCGAAGGCGACTGGATCGAGCTGGACTGCCAGCAAGGCCGCTTGCACCTGGACATCGACGAGCAGGAGCTGGCCGGCCGCCTGGCGGATCTGCAGCCACCGCCACAGCTGATTACCGGGGGGTATGCCAAGCTCTATCTGGACCATGTGATGCAGGCCGATGAGGGCTGCGACTTCGACTTTCTCGTCGGCTGCCGCGGGGCGGCGGTGCCCAAGCACTCTCACTAGCCCAGGGAAATTACCCCAAGCGGGGCCGTGACTGGCTCAATACAATAGGGGCGCACAGTGCCGCTTGCCGCTCTAGCGGCCGTGGAGCCGTCCATGCACCGACAGCTCCCGCGCCCGCTAGAGCGCCGAGGCCCGCAGGGACCACCTCTGTCCGCCCTCAAGGCGCTGCAAAACAGCCCTGCATTTATCAGTGCTATGATGCGAGCCCCGCCAGAAGGACCTCGCACAACCCCCATGAACTACCGCCAGCCCTCAACGCGCAAGAGCATGCACGCTACCTTGGTCCAGGACCTGGGCCTGCAGATCGTGTCCGGCCAACTCGCCCCAGGGCAGAAGCTGCCGTCCGAGGCAAGCCTGTGCGAAACCTACGCGATCAGTCGGCCGGTGTTTCGCGAGGCCATGCGCGCCCTCACGGCCAAGGGCCTGGTAGAAGCGCGCCCCCGCGTCGGCACCCTGGTCAGACCCCGCCATGACTGGCACATGCTCGACCCCGATGTGCTGCACTGGCTGATGCAGGCAACGCCGCAACAGGAGTTCTTCAATACCCTGTCCAGCGTGCGCTGGGTCATTGAGCCCGCTGCCGCCGCCTTGGCCGCCACCAATGCCACGACAGAGGACGTAGCGTCGATTGGCGAGGCTTATCAAAGAATGGAGGCAGCGCGTACCCCGGATGAGCGGCTGCAGCCAGACCTGGACTTTCATGCCCGTATTGCCGACGCCACCCACAATGACCTGCTCGCCTACCTGTGCAACATGCTGTCGATGGCGTTGCGCGAATCAGTGCGCTTTTCCAACCAGCGCCCCAATTTTGATGAGCTCGCCCTCCCCCGACACAAAGCCATTTTGACAGCTATCCAGAACGGCGATGCGCTTGGCGCCCGGCACGCCTCCCTGGTGCAGCTCGAAGATGCCCGTGTGGCGCTGAGCAAGGTGCTGGGGCAGGACCCGGCGAGCTGAGGGCCTAGGGCCATAACCAAAAGGCCATTACTGGCGTAACAGCCTTTGAACGCGGCGGATCGGCCACCTGTGGCTGAGAAGTGTGCAGTGCGTCACAGTGGGCGCCCCACTAGCACACTCGTACTATTTCACCGTCTTGGGTCGCTCCCGATACTCCCCCTGTTAACCGCCGTATACAGGAACACCAAGCCCTTCGGGCTCGGTGGCCACGCAGGTGGCATCTCATGGAGTCTCCGGAGTCGTTATGAACCCTTTGTTCAAGTTATCCCCCCTCACCTTCGCGATAACGCTCGCCATGGCCCCCGGCGCGTACGCGGCCGACTATGTGCTCGACAGCGGTCAGGACACCTTCAGCAGCGACCGAGGCATTGACGGCGCTGTGGTGCTGCGCCCCAGCAACGGCACGCCGTCCACGCTTACGCTCAACAATGGCGCCCAGGTCACCAGCTTCGGCGGCCGAATCGGTGGGTCGTCCACCAACGACGCGGCCAGCACGGCGATGGCCACGGTCATCGTGCAGGGCCCTGGTACGCGCTGGAACGTGCCACGCACCGGCGCGGTGCTGGGTAACACCATCGTGATCGGTGGCGCCGGGCAAGGTACTCTCAACGTGCTTGGCGGTGGGCAGGTGTCGGTGCGGGACCTGCAATTGAGTGACAATGGCAATGCCGGCAACGCCCTGTCGCGGGCCAACCTGCTGGTCAGCGGCCAGGGCTCGAAAGTAGACACCGTCAACGTCACGTCCGGTGGCGTGTTCCTGTACGACTCGCGCATCAACCTCAAGGATGGTGGGCAACTGGTCAGTGAGCGCGTGGCCATCAACTCGATCAGCGAACTGTCGGGCGCTGGCACCCGCTGGGACAACACCGGCACCTTCAGAAACCGCAACGACCTGAGCCTGAGCGACGGCGCCGTATTGACCAGCGACTCCATGGCGCTGGGCTCGGCCAACGTCAGCCGTAACACCCAGGTCAATGTCTCCGGTGAAGGCACCCGTCTGGCCACGCGCGCCATGACGCTGGGCACCACGACATCCAGCACCATCCTGACCCTGTCCAACGGCGCCGAGCTGAGCAGCGCCGACGGCATCGACATCAGCGAGCTGACCAGCATCAACTCCGCCGCCCGTGGCACGCTAAGCATCGGTGGTGCCGTCGTGCGGGACGATGCGCGTACCGACATCGATGCCATCAGCGCCGGTTCTGCCCAGGCGGCGGGCCGTCTCGATCCGCAAACCGCCATTCGCTTCGGCGCCGGCAGCGGTGCGCTGGCGTTCAACCATACCGACAGCAACCTGCAAGTGAACAACCGCATCAGTGGCGCGGGCCGTGTGTACGCGTTCAGTGGCGACACCACCTTGGGCGGCGACCTGACGGGCCTTTCCGGCAGCACGGTAGTGCGTGGCGGGCGGCTGGTACTCGACGGCGATGTAGACCAGACCAACCCACGAGGCACGTCATTGCTGAGTGTGGGCAACGGCACCTTGGTGGTCAACGGTACCGTCGGGCATACCGACGCTTCTGGCAACTACAGCAACCGTGCCCAAGTACTGGCAGGTGGCGTGCTGGCCGGTAACGGACAGGTCGGGAGCACGCAGGTAGCCTCGGGCGGTACGCTGTCGCCAGGTGAAGCGGCACTCGGCACCTTGAACATCAAGGGCGACCTGGACATGGCCGAAGGCTCCAGGTACGCCGCCGACATTGCAGGCAATGGCGGCGCCGACCGGGTTAACGTCAGCGGCAGCGCAACCCTGCGCGGTACGCGTGTAGACGTGACCACCCTCAACGATGCGCAAAGCTATCAGACCGGCCAGACCTACACCCTGCTGGCCGCCCAGGGCGGCGTGGTGGAGGGCGCAGCAGCAGGTACCGCGTATGCGCAGGCGTTCACCAACTCGGCATTTCTCAATGTCAGCCTGCAGCGCACCGCCAATGAACTGAACCTGACCATTGCGCAGAAAGGCACTACACCGCCTGTCGAACCACCTGTGGAGCCGCCTGTGGAGCCGCCTGTGGAGCCTCCCGTGGAACCGCCGGTACAGCCACCTGTAGAGCCCCCGGTCGAGCCGCCCGTGCAGCCGCCCGTGCAGCCGCCCGTGCAGCCGCCGGTCGAGCCACCTGTCCAACCCCCGGTGCAGCCGCCTGTAGAACCGCCCGTCGAGCCCCCGGTGCAGCCCCCGGTCGAGCCACCCGTGGAACCCCCGGTACAGCCGCCGGTCGAGCCACCTGTTCAACCGCCAACGACAGGCACCCCGGGCATCTTCCAGACCGTGGCGCTCACACAGAACCAGTGGAATACGGCGGGTGCCCTGAGTGGATTGCAACAAAGCGGCGACCCCCTGCGGCTTTACAACAACTTGCTGGTACTGGATGCAGCCAGTGCCCGCAATGCCATCGATCAGCTGTCCGGTGATTACCACAGCAGCACGGGCACCGCGCTGATTGCCAACAGTCAGGTCGTGTCTGGGGTGCTCGGCACCCGCGTTCGGGGTCTGTTGGACAACAACACCGTGCGCATGCCGACAGGGGCATCGAACCTGATGCCGGCCACCCCAGAGGCGCAAGGCGGCGCATGGGCACAAGTGTTCGGCAACTGGTCGAAGCTCGATGGCAACAACGGCGCCAGCGGCTTGCACCAACGCACCGGCGGTGTGCTGATCGGCGCAGACGGCAGCATCACCCAGGATTGGCGTGCCGGCGTGTACGGCGGTTATAGCCGCTCCAAGTTCGATGCCGATGACCGCGATGCCAAGGGTCACAGCGACAACTATCACCTGGGCCTGTACACCGGCGCCCAGATCGACGCGCTGCGCCTGAGTGCAGATGTGGGCTACACCTGGCACAAGCTCGACAGCAGCCGCAACGTTGCGTTTGCCGGTTACAGCGACCATCTCAAGGGCAAGCGCGACGCCAACACGCTGCAAGCCAGTGGCGAAGCGGCCTACCGCATCGGCCTGGGCGCGGTGGCGTTGGAGCCGTTCGTAGGGGTGTCCTACGTGAACTACGACGCCGACCGTTTCCGCGAAAAGGGCGGCGCAGCGGCCCTGAACGTGTCGAGCGAGAAACAGGACACCTGGTTCTCCACGGTCGGCATGCGGGCCTCGACCCACACACGCGTGGCCAATCACGATACCCAACTGTTCGGCTCCCTGGGCTGGCGCCGAGCCTACGGCGACCTGGACCCACGCAATGAGCAGGCGTTTGCAGGCGGACCGAACTTCGAGGTGCAAGGGATTGCCCAGACGCGAAACGTGGCACTCACTGAAGTGGGGGCGAAGGTGCAGCTGAACCGTCAGACCGATGTAGGGCTGTCGTATCAAGGGCAGTTTGGCTCTGATTCCCGGTTCCATTCGGTCAATGCCGGGATCACGGTTCGCTTCTGAGGAGCGGCGGGGGTAGAGCCCCCTGCCCGCCATAGTGACTGCTACATCCGGGGCTGCCAGGCAGCCTTGGATGGGCTGCGCACGCGCTCGCACAAGATCAATCCCCTGCGGTTGTGCAGGGGCGCCAGCCCATAGCGGCACAACGCTGCCTCAAACAGAGAGATCACATTACCTCCGGCCCGCGCTCACTCAGGGGCGCATCAGCGGCTCGATCCCGATCCACGTCTTGACCGGTTGATAGCACAGTTGCAACGGTGGGATGGCGACGTCCTGACCCTGCACCTGCAGATTGCCCAGGTGAATGGTCCACTTGGACTCGGCGTCAAACGTGTCCGTCGGGAAAATCACATAAACGGACCCGTAACGCTTGTTGTTGGTGATCTTCGGAATTTTGCTGTGCACTTCGTCTGCGTTGATGTCATACGGCGAAGGTCGCGCCTGCTGCGGCGCGAATGTCGGATAGTCATATACCGGGCCACCCAGATAAAGCTCGGGTCTGGCATTCAATCGCGAACCGTCATTGAGGGTGATGAACGCCTGCCGGCTGTCATAGAGGATGGGTATCGGCGCGGCCCCGCGTGCGGAACCGGACGCAGGCCGCTGACGCCCCTCGTTGTAAGCGATCAGTTGTACATAGAATTCCGGTCGCGGGTATTTTTCCCCTGGGTACTGTACATGCAGCACCTGCTCGAATGGTTCGTCGCGCCAGCGCGCGGAGTAGTCATAGAGGTAGGTTTCGAGGTGGATGGCTCCGCCGTCTGGCAGGCCTGCAACCTGAAATTCGTGCTTCGTTTCGCAAACATCCGCGTACGCTGCGCGCTCCCGTTTCCACGGCACGCAGGCAGTAAGCGAGGCTGCACAAAAAAAGATAAGGAGTGAAAGCGTGCGCGTGCGATAAGTCATGACCGGCCCTGGTCTGGCGTGATGAGTGATTTCAGGTACTGACGCGTGGGTTCGATATCCATGTTGCCCATAGGCGAACGTACCAAGGTATTGGACAAAGGTGGATGAGCTAGGTCCGTGTGTTCAATCATCGAAGACGCCAAGGGGTGACAGTGCAGCAATCGCATTGCGAAAAAATCAGATTTAAGCCCTTCCCTGTAGGCCATTTCCCAAAGATACTCCCTGCGCCCATTTGTTGTTGCACATGAACGGTGTGGATTCTAGTCTCGCCGGGTCGCTGCCAATTCAGCGACCGGTTTTGACGGACCGAGAACGCTGCCTCATGTGCACACTTTATGGTGGCTGTACGTGCGGGCACCCTGTGGTGCGCCGAGTGCCAACGTCTCGGTCCGTCAACCCGCGTACAGCTACCACCCTCATTGCTTGACGGCCTGAATGTGGTAGTTCCTCCTTCCACGTTGGAGTTGAACCATGCTCAAGATCGTCCCCGATCCCCCTCTTCACAGTGGCTCCCTTGAAGACATTTTGGTCCAGGCCACCGAATACGCCACGTGCGCGGCCGCCGTGGTGCAACAGGCCATGTCACTGGGTTTCAGGTCGCCCGCTTCGGTGCTGATGCTGACCTCTCTGCATGAACTCGAGACGCTGAAGGCTCTGCTCGAGTCAGCGGTAACGCATGTCCAGATGCGACCGAAGCATCCAATCTGCCATTGACCCGTAACTGTTAAAAAGTGCGCTCGCATGGCGAATCGTCCGTTCACCCCGCTGGGTGTTGGTTCGCCAGCGATGTGGCTCGTGCAAGCACTGCACCCTTTTGAGGAGAACGAAGATGTCCGGAGAAGAAACCACGTTTACCGTTGGCCAAACCACCTTCTATCAGGGCACCGACCAAACAAGCCCTCTCTTCCGTATCGAGCCCGGTATACCCTGTGAGATGGCCCGCGAGCAGGCCTCGGAGCTGATGGGTTACGCTCGGGACATGACCCTTGACGGCTTGATGGAAGACAAGCAGCACTTGATCTGGGCTTCCCACTACCTCTGCGCGATGGCCAAGGCCTTGCTTGACGACGCGCAACTGGGCGAAGCGCTGAGCCAGCATTAAGCGTGCAGGCCAACCCGAGCGCGCTACCCTCGCTGCGCCGGTTGCTTGCGATAGGCCAAAGGGTTGCACGCAGACAATGCCACACAGCTCAACACCGCCACCGCCCCGGCGAGTACACCAAACCCTGTGCCTGATACCGCACTCACACCCATTGCCACAACGGCTGCGCTGCCAATCTGGCAAAACCCCACCAACCCCGATGCAGTGGCCGCATGCCCATGTTCGCTGGCGATAGCCCCCGAAATCGCCAGCGACAACGACGAGCCGTTGGCCAGGCTGACCAGGCACATCGGCAGCACCACGGCCGTCACGCTGCGCCACCCCATGGTATAAGCCAGAAGAAAACCCATGGCGCCCAGTACGAAGCAGGTAATGCCTATCGCGACAATACGGTCGTAAGGCAAGCGGTCAAGCAACCGCCGGGCCAACCGGTTAGCTCCGATGATGCCCAAAGTAAGCGGCACGTACAGCCACCCGCTTTGCGCCTCGCTCAAGCCTGCTTGTACGAAAAGAAATGGCGACTGCGTCAAATAAACGAACCAGGCGCAGTAGATTGAACACACCACTACTGTGTAGCGGCAAAAGTTGCGGTCACCCAGTACGCGGCCGAAGCCGGCGAAGAGTCCCGTCCTGGTACGCGTCGCGACCGGTAGCGTTTCAGGCAATACAAACAGTGCCAGAAGCAGTGCTAGCGCCCCGAATGCGGCAACGAACAGAAAGTCGGCTCGCCAGCCGAACGCCACGGCCAAGTGCCCGCCGATTGCGGGGGCCAAGGCCGGCGACAGTGACACAAGGGGGTAAACCACGGCGTAGACTTTCGCCGAAGTGCGCTTGTCGCAGGTATCGGCAATCAACGCGCGACCAATCACCAGCCCCGCCGCTGCTCCCAGCGCTTCTACCATACGCCACGCTATAAAGCCCATGTAGCTGCTGGACAGCGCGCAGCCCATGGAGCCCAGCAGATAGAGAACGCCACCGGCCAGCAGCACGGGCTTGCGTCCACGTCGGTCAGACAGTGGGCCATAAACCAACTGCGCAAAAGCCAGTGCCAGCAAATAGAACGAGACGGTTTGCGGCATTTGCCAACTGGCAACGCCAAATTCAGTGGCCATGCCCGGCATCGCGGGTAGGTAGATATCCGAGGCGACGAGGCCGAAGGCGCTCAGCATGGCGACTGTCAGGATGAAAGATAAGCGAGGCATGGTGCTCCTGATACCCGGCTTAAGCCGGCTGCGTGATTCGGACGGTGATTCAATCCCGCTATGTTATGCAGCGTGCATCAATGCGAAAATGCACGTAATCGCAGCCCAGGGCTGCATATTTGCATCTTCAGGAAGCGTGCATTGATGAATTGGGATGACGTACGCATTTTCCTCGCGGTACACCGTGCCGGCACCCTGCGGGCCGCAGCCACGGCGTTGGGCATCGACCAAACCACAGTCGGTCGGCGTCTGGCGGGGCTTGAGCAGACGCTGGGCAGCCGACTGTTTCTTCGCAGCACCGGTGGCCTGGCGTTGACTACCACTGGGCAACAGCTCGTACAGAAGGCTGAGGAGATGGAGCGGATGGCCGTCTCCTTCGAGCGCCAGGGTGAGGGCAACGATCCTCATCCATCGGGTGAGGTGCGCCTCACCACCACCGATGCGCTGGCCGTGGATTTCGTCATACCTGCGATCGAGCAACTGCGGGTCACTCATCCGCAGGTGCGGGTAATTCTGACCACCACCACTCGTCTACTGGACTTGGGGCGCAGGGAGGCCGACGTGGCCGTGCGCACCGTACGGCCGGAGCAACCTGACCTGATCGTGCGCCGGCTGGCTCACTGGCCTGTGGGGCTGTATGCGGCACAGCGGTACCTTGACCTGCGTGGAAAGCCAGAACCTGGCAGCGCCTTGGTAGGCCATGACATCGCCCTTTACCAACAAAGTGTAACTGCCCGGCAGGACGATACACTGGCGGGAGAGCCCAGGTCCGGCGGCCGGGTAGTCGCGGAGCTGGACTCGAGCCTCATGTTGGCGACCTTCGTGCGCGCCGGGCTGGCCCTGGGTGAACTGCCGGAATACATGGCCCAGCGCGATGCCAGTTTGGTGCGCGTCTGGCCTGATCGACAGCGGGCCACGCCCTATGAAGCCTGGCTCGTGTTGCATCGGGACCTGGCACACACGGCACGGGTGAGGGTTGTAGTGGATGCGATTGTTGCGGCTTTTGCCGAGTGAGGGTCATCTAGGCGCTGCTGGGCCTAACCCCTCATCGCCAGTGAGCCTTAAGCTTTCTGAACCCAGCTACCCAGGGCGTGACATCTGACTGGGTGAGCGATGGCATTGCCTTTCTCAGATGAGCTGTGTGTTACTGCTGTCGATCAACGGATCTTATGGAGCGTACATGTTCAGCCACATTCAGCTAGGTGCTCGCGACCTGCCGGCCATGATCAGGTTCTACGATGCCGTACTTGCCACCCTGGGGCTTGTCCGCATGCCCGACAACCACGATGGCGGCCCGCAGGGTGCTGGATGGCAAAGGCCGGACAGGGAGTGGCCTCAGTTCTACGTGCAACTGCCGTTCAACGGACTGCCGGCGACATGGGGAAACGGCGTGCAAATAAGTTTTGCCGCCGCTTCGCAGGATCAGGTGCAGGCGGCATGGCGTACAGCCTTGGCGATGGGTGCTCAAGATGAGGGCGCACCTGGGTTGAGGCCGCAGTATGCCTCGGATTACTACGGTGCTTATTGCCGGGATATTGAAGGGAACAAACTCTGCTTTGTGCATGCAGCTGGCGTGATGTCGCCAACATGATCAAACAGGACGAATTCCCCACCTTGTTAGTGCTAGAGGTGGGTTTTTCTGAGAGACTCCCGGTTCTACGCGTCCGCCAGTAAACGCCGGTAACGCACTCCCCTTCTTTTTCGCACTGACCAGACTACAGATCAAGACGCTGTGGCCGTTGGGAGATTCGTTTGCGCAATGATTCCAAGCACCCGGCCAGCGATGACCGCCTCAACCACGTGCTCAATGCCAGCGAGCGCCTGGCCAGGGCCGAATCCGTGGAAGAAGTCGTTGCCGTGTTGCGAGACAATGCACGCGCGGCGGTAGGAGCTGAAGGTATTACAGTCATCCTCGAAAATCACGGCAAGTGCCTCTACGTAGCCGAGGATTCGGCATCTGCCCTATGGCAAGGGCAGGATTTTCCAGCCGACACCTGTGTTTCAGGGTGGGCCATGCAGCATCAAGAAACGGTTGTCATCGCTGACATTCGGCTCGACTCACGCATACCCAGCCAGGCGTACTCCTCGACTTTCGTCCGCAGCCTTGTGATGGTGCCCATCGGGCGGCCTTTGCCGGTGGCTGCGTTGGGCGCATATTGGTCCGAGGCAAAAGACCATGATCTCGATACGATCAACAGATTGGAGAACCTGGCGCGGCTGGCAACGATTGCCATCGAAAATGCGCGTCTGACCCAAGCGCGTAACCGTGGGGCGGCACTTGCAGCGGCGCAAAACCGAATCCTGGCACTGGCGGTTACATCGACCCCTCTGAGCACCACGCTGGAGGCGATCGTTCGCGAGGTGGAGGGGCTATCGGTTTCAGGTTTCGTTGGGAGCATTCTGCTCTTTGATGAGCGGGTAAGCCATGTGCACCACTGTGCAAGCCCCAGCCTGCCTGGCGTCTACCGTGAAGCCCTTGCGGGCGCCCCCATCGACTTGGAGCTGGATGCCTCGAGCACCCTGGCGGCATTGGACATCAGCACCCGCTCTAGGTGGGCCACCCTTGGCGATTTGACCTTCGAACATGGGCTGCACCCCTGCTGGTCGACATCGATCCGTTCAGCCCAGGGCGAAGTGCTTGGCCTATTCGTCCTGTACCACGCTGAGCGCCGGGAACCACTGCCCGCCGATATGGAAATCATCGATTTCGTGACCCAGACCGTGGGGCTGGTCGTGCACCGCTCCCGTTCGGACTGCGCGGTTCGTTCCAGTGAGCAGAGGCTGCGTCTGGCAGTTGACCATGCTGACGTAGGCTTCTGGGACGTGGATTTTATCAATGACACGCTGGTATGGCCTTCGCAGACCAAGGCGATGTTCGGGATGTCAGCTGACGCGCCGGTCACCCTCCAAGATTTCTATGCAGGCATACACCCTGACGACTACGAGGCAACGATCGACGCATTCGCGGCAGCGATCGATCCGCTGCGCCGTGCACTCTACGACGTGGACTATCGAACCGTCGGCCGCGATGACGGCATCGTACGCTGGGTGGCGGCCAAAGGCCGTGGCGTCTTCGACCACGCCGGCCGGTGCTTGCGCGTGACCGGGACAGCGATAGACATCACTGCTCGCAAGGTCGCCGAAAACGCGCTCAAAGAGCTCAACGCCTCCCTCGAAGAGCGGATCGCCAGAGCCATTGCAGAGCGTGAAGAAGTACAAAAAGCATTGCGTCAAAGCCAGAAGATGGAAGCGATGGGGCAACTTACCGGCGGCGTCGCTCACGACTTCAACAACCTCCTCACCCCTATCGTCGGCACCCTGGACATGCTCCAGCGCCGGGGCGTGGGCGGCGAACGCGAGCAACGGCTGATCGCTGGTGCGATGCAGTCGGCAGAACGTGCCACGACGCTTGTCCAGCGGCTGCTTGCCTTCGCACGTCGACAACCCCTTCAGACGAGTTCGGTGGACGTGGCAAAGTTATTGAACGGCATGGCCGACCTTGTGGCCAGCACCATTGGGCCTCAAATCAAGGTCGTGGTCGATGTTCCGGCAAATCTGCCAGCGGCCATCGCGGATCTCAATCAACTTGAGATGGCCATGCTCAATCTTTCGGTGAATGCGCGTGACGCGATGCTTGACGGCGGCACGATGCGCATTTCCGCCAGCACGGAAATGGTCGACATTGACCACCGCTCGAAACTTCCGGCAGGCGAGTACCTGTGCCTGTCAGTTGCTGATACGGGGATTGGCATGGATGCGACCACCCTCGCCCACGCGGTGGAGCCATTCTTTTCAACCAAAGGTATCGGCAAAGGCACCGGGCTGGGCTTATCCATGGTGCATGGCTTGGCCTCGCAACTTAACGGTGCGCTCACCCTTCATAGCGCTCCAGGGCTAGGTACGAATGTAGAGCTTTGGCTGCCTCGCAGCACAACCGAACCCAATGAGGCACTGCGCATCGACCCACTCCAGGAGTCACCGCTGGTGCGCGGCACCGTGCTGCTGGTGGACGACGAAGAACTGGTGCGGGCAAGTACGGCGTACATGCTCGCTGAGCTGGGATACTGCGTGGTCGAGGCTGCGTCCGGTGAGCAGGCATTGGAATTGATGCACACTAAACAGCCGTTCGACCTGCTTGTCACCGATCATCTCATGCCCGGCATCAGTGGGACCGAGCTGGCTAGAGCGGTTCGCATTAGCAGACCTGACATTGCGATTCTGATCATCTCCGGCTACGCAGAACGTGAAGGCATTGATCCGGCGCTGCCTCGGCTCAACAAACCCTTTCGAAAGTATGAGTTGGCCACAAGGTTAGCTGGGCTGCGCGGCGGATCGAGGGACGCGCCTTTATTGCCTCAGGTGGTTTGACGGGTCAGATTTTGCAGTTGCACTCATCCATCAGTTAGGCAAGTACGCGCCTCAGGCCCGCTTGCGATACCCAGCTATGAGCAATGCCAGCCCAGGCGTCAGCAAGCCGACTGCGGTATACCCGAAAGCGGCCTGCCCTGAGGCGCCAACGGCTGCAAATGCCGTACCCACGGCAATCAGGGGTATGGCGACGAAGTAAAACGGTTTAGCTACCTTGCTCATATCGAACCTCCTGTTAGCACTCATGTGTGCGGGGCATCCAAGCTTACATGCACGCGTGTTCGGTAGGGTAGCCATGCTTGACCAAGCCCCCCTACTTGAACGCCGATAACTACAGCCCGCTTCGACCGTTCGAAAAAGTTAGTACGTAGGGCTGCGCCGCGTTGCAACCGTAACTGCCCGCTCGGCGATTGATGGCGCGTCTTTCAACCCTGGCGACTCGAGGCATTCATCTGGCAGAATCGAGGGATTCCACGCCAAGCTCGTCCCACACCGATTCGGCCAGGTGGAAGGTGGCGTTGGCAGCCGGGATGCCGCAGTAGATGGCGCTCTGCATCAGCACCTCCTTGATTTCCTCTCGCGTTACGCCGTTGTTCCTGGCCGCGCGCAAATGCAGCTTCAGTTCACCTTCGCGGTTCATGCCGATGAGCATCGCAATAGTGATGAGGCTGCGTGTGTGGCGCGACAGGCCCGGGCGAGTCCAGATATCGCCCCAGGCATGGCGGGTAATCATTTCCTGAAACTCCTGGTTGAACGGCGTCAGGTGCTTGAGACTGTGATCAACATGGGCTTCACCCAGCACAGCGCGGCGTACCTGCATACCAGCTTCGTACCGTTGTTTCTCGTCCATCGGATGGTCCTCGCGCGCTTAGGCGGTCAGGAAGGCCAGCACGTGCTGGCTGAAGGCATCACTGGCCTGCACGTTGGAAAGGTGCGCGGCGTGGAGTTCGACCAGCTCGGCACCGACAATGCGCGCCTGCATCAGGCGGCCGTGCTCGATGTTAGTCACCGGATCGCTGCTGGCGCAGATGATCAGTGTCGGCACACCGATAGCACCGAGCTGCTCGCGATAGTCGGCGTCGCGCACCGCAGCACAACTGGCGGCGTAGCCTTGCGGTGAAGTCTGGGCCAACATGTCGACAATGGGCTCGACCTTGGCGGGCTCGGCCTTGGCGAAGTCGGCGGTGAACCACCGTGAGATCGAGGCATCGCGCAGATCGCGCATGGCCTGAACGCCACCGGCCAGCACGACTTCGATGCGCGAATTCCACACCTGCGCATTGCCGATTTTTGCAGCCGTGTTGCAAAGCACCAGGCGCTCGATACGCTCAGGGGCATGGATCGCCAGCCGCTGGCCAATCAGCCCACCCATGGACAGGCCGCAGAAGCTTGCCCGCTGAATATCAAGTCCGTTGAGCAACGTCAGCACGTCGCCCCCAAGTTGTTCGATGCTGTAGGGGCCCTCGCTGACCAGCGACCGCCCATGGCCTCGGGTATCGTAACGAAGTACTTGAAAGTGCTCGGTGAAAGCCACCATTTGCGCATTCCACATGTGCAGGTCGGTGCCCAGCGAGTTGGACAGCACCAATACGGGCGCACCAGGCGGTCCTTCGAGTTGATAGTTGAGGTCGCCATCGGCAAGTTGTAGGGTAGGCATCTAAAGCTCCTCACGCGAAACGTTCGAATGTTCAGCGACAGCACATTGGACCCATCGGCGCGCTTGACCGAGGTATTGGGCCGGGTCGAGCAGGCGATCAAGCTCAGTGGCACAGAGCTGTGCGCTGACTTCGGTGTTGGCCGACAGCACTGCGCGAAGGTGAGTCCCCTCCTCCACCGCCTCGCGGCAACACTGTTCGATCAAGTGGTGGGCGGCATCCCGTCCGATGCGCTGCGCCAGAGAAATGCTCACCGCCTCGGCCAGTACCAGACCTTGTGTCAGTTCGATATTGCTGCGCATGCGCTCGGCATCCACCTCCATCCCAGATACCACCAGCAACGCCTGCTGCAGTGCGCCGGAAATCATGCAACACAGCTCCGGAAGGGTTTCCCATTCTGCATGCCATAAGCCCAGACTGCGTTCGTGCTCCTGCGGCATGGCCGCGAGCATGGTGGAGACCAGCCCTGGCGCGCGTACGGCGACGCCGATCAGCACGGCGGCGCTGACCGGGTTGCGTTTGTGCGGCATGGTCGAAGAGCCACCCTTGCCCGGCGCGGAAGGTTCGAAAACTTCACCGACCTCGGTCTGCATCATCAAACTCAAGTCCCGGCCCAGCTTGCCCAGGCTGCCGGCGATCAAGCCGAGCAGGCTCGCGAACTCGACCAGGCGATCGCGATGCGTATGCCAAGGTTGTTCAGGCAAATTCAGCCCCAACTCGCGGGCCAAGGCCTCGCTGACTGGCCAAGCCTGCTCGCCCAATGCTGCCAGGGTGCCGGAAGCACCCCCGAACTGGAGCACCAGTAGACGTGGCTTTAGCTGCTCAAGGCGCTGGCGGTGGCGAGTCACTACACCGAGCATGCCTGCCAGTTTCATGCCCAAGGTTACCGGCGTGGCCTGCTGCAACCAAGTGCGCCCGATCATTGGGGTATCGGTATGACGCTCGGCCTGCGTTGCCAAGGCGTTGGCCAGATCGGCGAGATCGCTTTCGAGCACCTCGACAGCGGCGCGCAGCTGTAGCACCAAGCCACTGTCCATGACGTCCTGGCTGGTGGCGCCATAGTGTACGTAGCGTTCTGCGTCTGGGCTTAGGGCGGCGACGCGCTTGCCCAGCGCCTTGACCAGTGGAATCGCCGAGTTGCCAGCGCTGACGATTGCATGTGCCAGCTCCGCCGGATCGTAGAGGTCGGCGTTGCAGGCGGCGACGATCGGCGATAGCACCTCAGCGGGAATCAAACCGGTGCTCGCCTCGGCACGTGCCAACGCGGCCTCGAAATCCAGCATACCCTGCAGTCGTCCACTGTCGCAGAAGATCGCACGCATGGCCGGCCGGGTGAAATACAAGTCGAAAAGTAGATTGCTTGGGCTGCTCAAGCGGGTACTCCAAAAATCGGGAAAGTTATCTGGTGCACAGCGTCTGCCTCAGGGGCCCACCGGCAAAATCAGGACCGCTGCGCGGACCTTCTTTCGAGCTGAGAGGCCGCAAGGGCAGCTCAGGCCCGTTCGACAGCCAGCGCGCCAAGCCCTGACTACGCTCCTGGCGACGGCTCGGCAACAGAGCCAGCGCCAAATGGGTACGCTCAGCAGTCAAAAAAAACGGTTTCCCCCTCGCCTTGGATCCGCATATCGAAACGGTAGGCCAGATTGCCGTTCACCTCACAGCGTTTGGCGATCAACGTCTGGCGACGCTGTGGCTGCTCGATCAAGTTGAGTACCGGATCGTCCTGATTGGCCTGGACTTCATCATCGAAGTAGATACGCGTATGCAGGTGGATATTGATACCCCGGGCGAAAAGCAACACGTTGATGTGCGGTGCCATCGGCACTCCAGCGGCGTTTTTCACGACACCCGGCTTCACCGTCTGCAACGTCCACTCGCCCGCATCGAAGGTCGTGGCGGTACGGCCGAAGCTGTTGAACGACTTCTCCAAGTCAAAGCGGGTGTCGTAGACCCCTTCATGGTTGGCCTGCCAGATTTCAAGGAAGGAATCGCGCACTAAATGGCCATTGCCATCATAGACATGGCCGAACAGCAGAATGTGCTCGCCAGGGGCATCTGGCTTGGCCAGTTGATTCCAGATTTCCTGCGGACGTGGGGCAACACCGGCGGCTTCCAGAGCCAGTCCAATATGAACGTAAGGTCCGGCGGTCTGCGAAGGGGTTTCGGGCAGCAGTTCAATAGGCATGTGCGTGAGTCCTTAGCGATCTTCGAAGTGCGTCTTGCGCTGGCCGCGCAACACGATGTCGAAACGGTAGGCCAGGCAATCCATGGGGTTGGCCATGCCCATGTCGAGCTTGGCTATCAGGCTCTGTACCGCTAGCGGGTTTGCGATCGACTTGACGATGGGGCACATCGCAATCAAGGGGTCGCCTTCGAAATACAGCTGGGTGATCAATTTAGCGGAGATCGACGGGCCACTGATGGAGAAATGGATATGCGCTGGCCGCCAGTCATTGGGTCCGTTACGCCACGGGTACGGGCCGGGCTTGACGGTACGAAACATGTAGTTGCCTGCGCTATCTGTCAGCGTGCGGCCGACACCCCCAAAGTTAGGGTCGATCGGTGCCAAGTAGCGGTCGTTCTTGTGTCGATAGCGGCCACCAGCATTGGCCTGCCACATCTCCACCAAGGTATGCGGGATCGGCTTGCCGTATTGGTCCATGACCCGGCCGGAGACGATGATGCGCTCGCCGATCGGCAGGCTGCCGGTGTTGAAGTTGAGCAGCAGGTCGTTGTCATGATCGCCCATCTTCAGGTGCGAAAAGTCCGGCCCTGTGGTCTCCGAAATAGACTGCGCAATGCTCACCAACGCCTGTCGCGGCGAGCGGGTGATCGACGTTTTATAATCGGGCGTAAGGGCTTTGGGGTGCCAGTTGCGGTCTCGTATGACGAAACGGCCGGTGTCCAGTTCGGACATGGCGGTCTCCTGTTGTTGGCGTTATAGGAGCCTGGAAACTATCAGGCATGTGCGCCGCAGTTTCCGCGAGCCTGCCGGATCTGAAAACTGAAAAGGCGCCGCGTATCCATAACCAACAGGTTATGGATACGCGTGCACGCGATACTCCTGGCCTAGCTCGCGCAACACTTCCTGGCACCAGCGTGCGCCGAGGGACAGTGGTAAGGCGGCGTTGCTGCAGATGCCCACCGAGCCACCCCCCTCTTGCAGCTGCGGCGCCAGTTCCACCAACTCCCCTTTGGCCAGGGGGCTGCGCACGGCATCGGTCGGCGCCACCCAAACCGCTTCGCTGGTATCGACATAACGCCGGCTCAGGCTTAATGACAGGGTTTCCAGTCGTCGATTTGGCAAACGCAGACCGTGCTCGACGAGCAGGCTTTCGATGCGTTTGCGGATAGTAGTGCCAACTGTCGGAAGGACCATTGGATAGTCCTCCAGCGCGACCGTATCGAAAGCCCTCTCGAGCAGTGGATGGCCGGCTCGTACCACCAGGGTCAGGGGCTCGTTGTAGAGATGCTCGAAGGTCAGTCCTTGGATCTGCGGACTATCAGTCATGCGCCCGACGACCAAGTCCAGCTCGCCCACGCGCAATTGCGACAGAAGAGGCGCGCTGGGCCCGGTAACCACGCTGATCACCAGCGAGCAATGGCGCCTGTGCAGACGGCGCACCACCTCCGGCAGAAACTCGCCCTCGACCGTGGACAGCACGCCAAGGCGCACGTTGCTGGGTTGGAAGTCTCCGCCGCGTAGGCTCTCCACCCCTTCGCGCAGTGTCTGCACGCTGGGCCCGGCATAACGCAGGAAGACCACCCCGGCCTCAGTCAGCGTGGCGCCTTCCTTACCACGCTCGAACAACTGTGCGGTCAGCGCATCCTCTAGCTCCTTGAGCGTCTTGGAGACGGCAGGCTGGCTGATCGCTAGCCGATCGGCTGCACGCGCCAGGCTGCCTAGGCGTGCCACCTCCAGGAAGCACTGCAGGTGACGAAACTTGATGCGTTTGTCGATGCTCATCGGTCACTCCAGAAGGCCTTGGGCCACTACCCCGTGCCGGGTTAGAACACGCCGTGAACGTACACCAGCACGCAAAGGCTCATCGGGTCGGAGAACGCCTGTACCGTCATACCGGTGTAGCCAAATTGCGCTTGGCCTCCTGGAGCAGGCGCTGAGTGATCAAATGCAGCATTTTGCTCGTAATTGACCTCACGGCGGCCGATTACTATAAACGCCGTAACGCCGACATCAAACGCTCACGTTGGGCTGGCTACCCGTCAAGGACCTATTACTGCCCAAGGTAGACGTGGCACAGGCAGAGAAACAACAGCGCATAAATCGACGGTGAGCATAAATCGCTGATGCGCCGGTAACTCAGGTGGTCATTTTCGTCGATCACTGGGGTCCACTGTGGCCAGCCAATGTCCGTCAGAAAGGTCAGATTGATGAGACCGGGCGGCTGCCAGGTCTGATGCCTGAAAGCTCAACCTACACATAGCCGTGACAAATCGATGTTTTTGACGAAATTTTCACGTCATTAAACTCGGCATGTTATAGAAAATTACCTACACATTTCGATAATTTCGTCGCATCTTGGCAACGTTGGCGTTGCAATACGCTATCTCGGAGATAAATGTACTAACTTGTTAATTAGCTTGCTAAGGGCTTATGCTTTGCGCATTCCATCGCGAGATCCTTGGCATGAACGACTCACCGCGCGCATCTGGCGCCTCGAAAATCATTCTGGTTGGCTTTGGCGCGGTCATCGCCCTGCTTGGCCTACTGCTGGCTGCTGGCGGCATCAAGCTGGCCAGTCTGGGCGGCTCTTGGTACTTCCTTATCGGCGGCTTGGCCATGGCGATCGCCGGTATCCTGATCGCCCGCAGCAAGGTCGCTGGGGCCTGGCTGTATGCCGCGTTCCTGCTCGGCACCGCACTGTGGGCCGTGATTGATACCGGACTGGTGTTCTGGCCATTGTTCTCGCGCCTGTTCATGTTTGCCGTGATCGGTACCGTCGTCGCGCTGGTGTACCCGCTGCTCAAGCGCGCCAACGGTACCGGTACTGGACGCGGTGCCTACGCTGTCGCTGGTGTGATGGCGGTAGCGGTTGTGGTCGCGGCCGGCAACATGTTCGTCGCCCACCCAAGCGTGGCCCCGACCGGAATAGGCCCGGGGCTGACCGCAGTCGCACCTGCGCATGCGCAAAAAGACTGGGCTCACTACGGCAATACCGAAGGGGGGAGCCGCTTTGCCGCCCTTGATCAGATCAACCGCGGTAACGTCGACAAGCTGCAGGTCGCCTGGACCTACCACACCGGCGATGTCGCTATCAGTGATGGCAACGGTGCCGAAGACCAGCTGACCCCGCTCCAGGTCGGCAACAAAGTATTCATCTGCACGCCGCACAACAATCTGATTGCACTCGATGCCGACACCGGCAATGAGCTGTGGAAAAACACCATCAACGCCCAATCGAAAGTCTGGCAGCGCTGCCGCGGCCTGGCCTACTTCGACGCCACTGCGCCACTGGCCCAGCCCACCCAGCCGAACAGCTCACCCGTCGTTGCAGCTGCGCTAGCGCCTGGCGCCAACTGCCAGCGCCGCCTGCTGACCAATACCATCGACGGTCGCCTGATTGCAGTCGACGCTGACACTGGCGAGTTCTGCCAGGGCTTTGGCACCAATGGTCAGGTCAACCTGAAGGCTGGCCTGGGCGATGTACCGGACTCCTTCTACCAGCTGTCCTCGGCACCGCTGATGGCCGGCACCACCGTGGTTGTTGGCGGCCGTGTTGCAGACAACGTACAGACCGACATGCCAGGTGGCGTGATCCGTGGCTTTGACGTCATCACTGGGCAAATGCGCTGGGCCTTCGACCCAGGCAACCCTGAGGACCGCAATGCCCCCGCCGACGGCAGCACCTACGTGCGCAGTACGCCGAACAGCTGGGCGCCGATGTCCTATGACCCTGCGATGAACACCGTGTTTCTGCCGATGGGCTCATCGTCCACCGACATCTACGGTGTTGAACGCAGCAAGCTCGACCACACTTACGGCGCCTCGGTATTGGCCTTGGACGCCACTACCGGTGACGAGAAGTGGGTTTACCAGACCGTCCACAACGACCTGTGGGACTTCGACCTGCCGATGCAGCCGAGCCTGATCGACTTCACCAAGGACGACGGCCGGACCGTCCCTGCGGTGGTAATCGGTACCAAGGCCGGGCAGATCTACGTGCTCGACCGTGCTACCGGCAAACCGCTGACCCAGGTCGACGAGGTGCCGGTCAAGCCAAGCAACATCCCCAACGAGCCGTACTCACCCACTCAGCCCAAGTCGGTCGGTATGCCGCAGATCGGTGCTCAAACCCTGACCGAATCGGACATGTGGGGCGCTACGCCATACGACCAACTATTGTGCCGCATCGACTTCAAGAAGATGCGCTATGACGGCCTTTACACCGCACCTGGCACCGACGTATCGCTGAGCTTCCCGGGCTCGCTGGGCGGCATGAACTGGGGCAGCATCTCCACCGACCCGGTGCATGGTTTCATCTTCGTCAACGACATGCGCCTGGGGCTGTGGAGTCAGATGATTCCGTCGCAGAATCAGGCTGAAGCTGCCAGTGGTGGCGAAGCACTGAACACCGGGATGGGGGCGGTACCGCTCAAAGGTACGCCGTACGCAGTGAACAAGAACCGCTTCCTGTCGATTGCCGGAATCCCGTGTCAGGCGCCACCGTTCGGCACCCTGACCGCAATTGACATGAAGACCCGCCAGGTCGCCTGGCAAGTGCCGGTCGGCACCGTTGAAGACACGGGTCCGCTTGGCATCCGCATGCACCTGCCGATCAAGATCGGCCTGCCAACGCTGGGCGGCACCCTGTCGACCCAAGGCGGCTTGGTGTTCATTGCCGGTACCCAGGACTTTTACCTGCGCGCCTTCAACAGTGGCAACGGTGAAGAAGTCTGGAAGGCTCGCTTGCCCGTCGGCAGCCAGGGTGGCCCGATGACTTACGTGTCGCCCAAGACCGGCAAGCAGTACGTGGTCGTCACCGCAGGCGGTGCCCGCCAGTCGACTGACCGTGGCGATTATGTAATCGCCTACGCCTTGCCATAACTGGCGCCTCTCCCGTACAGCACGAGGCCGCTTCTGCACACACGTTGCAGTGGCGGCCTCATGCATTTAGCGGCGCCGTTCATCATCACCTTGCGATTTCCAGGAAAGCTGCGCAATGTCCTTCGTGTTCCGTTTGTCCCCTGCTCCCATCACCGCCGGCCTGCTTCTGGTCCTGGCCAGCAACGGTGCCATGGCCGAAGCCGATCTGCTGCGCCGCAGCACCTTCACTGGCGACTGGGGCGGCCTGCGCCATCAATTAGAAGACAACGGCGTCAAGTTCAGCGCTGACTACAGCGGCGAAACCGCCTACAACGCCGATGGCGGTCTGCACCGCTCGGCGCGCTATTCGCAGAACATCAAGCTTGGCGTGCAGTTCGACTTGTCCCGCTTGTACGGACTGGACAACGCCGGCAAGGTCCAACTGAGCATCAACGACCGCCGCGGGCACAGCGCTTCGGAAGAACTGGTAGGCAACCGCCTGCCGATCCAGGAAAACTTCGGTGGCCTGTACACCCGCCTCACCGAGCTCAGCTATGAGCGCAACTTTACCCCGGCGCTGAATATCAAGCTCGGCTACATGGCCATGGGCAACGACCTTGGCGGCCTCGACAGCGGGATCCTGTGCAACTTCATGAATGCCGGCTTTTGCGGGCATCCGCTGAACATGTCCGGCGGCAGTGGCTGGACCAATTACCCCAACGCGCGGCTCGGTGCACGGGTCAAATACGACCTGTCGCCAGCCTGGCAAGTGCGCGTGGCGGCGTTCAATGTCGACCCCGAGAGCAATGGCAACTCCAGCCGTGCCTGGAAGCTTGGCCCCAAGCACACCACAGGCACGGTGGTGCCGGTGGAGCTGGTGTACAGGCTGCTGGGCGAGCTACCGGGTGAGTACAAAGTGGGTTATTACTACGACAGCTCAAACGTCAAGCGCACTGGCCGCAATGACGAAGTGGCCGGCCGTGGTGGGCACTACCTGCTGATCGATCAGGCGGTATGGAATGACCCGGGCGTGGCAGGCCGCAGTTTGCATGCCTTTGGTCAGTACTCGGCATCGAGCAAGGCTGCATCGCCGTTTACAAAATGGTATGGCACGGGTGTTGTGCTGTATCAGCCGTTTGCAGGGCGCCCGCGGGATACCTTGTCGCTGGGCTACGGCCGCGCCGTACCGAACCCCCGTAGTCGAGCTGTGCTGGAGGATGCAGCTGCGCGCAATGATCAGGAGTTCCCGACCATCGACAGTGCCGAGCAGTTGATCGAGCTGAGCTATGGATATCAGGTCACACCCTGGCTCAATCTGCGACCGGATCTGCAGTACATCATCGAGCCTGGGGCATTTACCGGCGCTGATATTGATAATGCGCTGGTAGTCGGATTGCAGGTCAAGGCCAGTTTCTGAAGCGCTCTGGATGGCACGGCTTGGTAGTCCTTTCCGCTTCCTGGGTGTCCTCTCGTCATGCTTGCAGCCCCTGGGGTCGGGGCAACGAGACGCCCCGTGGTCGGGCATGGCGATAGCTAGAGGGCGCGAACACGGCTGTAGCAACAAAGCTACGCGTGGAACTGTATGACAGGCCCCAACACAGCGCATTCAAGTTTCGCGCTGCCAGGCAGCCGAACTTCGTGGTTCGGTAATCGCACATATTCAACGCGCAATCACGTACATCGATTGACGAATTAACCAGATAGTACAAACATCGGAGCTCCCAATAACAACACAGTGATCTGCCAATGACGCCCCGCATCCTCGTGCTCAACGGCCCCAATCTCAATCTGCTTGGCACCCGCGAGCCGGACCAGTACGGTCGCGAAACGTTTAGCGACCTCGCTGACAGCTGCGGCGCCAGCGCTCGCGATCTGGGCCTGGACATCGAATTCCGCCAGACCAACCACGAAGGCGAATTGATCGAATGGATCCACGCTGCCCGCAGCCGTTGCGCCGGTATTGTGATCAACCCAGGCGCGTGGACCCATACGTCGGTGGCCATTCGTGATGCACTGGTGGCCAGCGAGCTACCGGTGATCGAAGTGCACTTGTCCAATGTGCACAAGCGCGAGCCGTTCCGGCATAACTCATTCGTTTCATCGATTGCAGTCGGGGTGATATGCGGTCTGGGCAGCGCAGGTTATCGCATGGCGCTGGCACACCTTGGGCACATGTTTGTCGAGCAAGCAGCATGAGCGAGCAAAGCATTCTGGTTGGCCTGATTGGCCGCGGCATCCAGGCATCGCGCACCCCTGCTCTACATGAGTGTGAGGGCGACGCGCAATCGTTGCGTTACGTGTACCGGCTGATCGATGCCGATGAGTTAGGACTCAAAGACAGCGCCCTGCCCGATTTGCTCGATGCTGCTCAGCGCACCGGTTTTACCGGACTCAACATCACCTTCCCGTTCAAGCAAGCGGTCGTGCCGTTGCTCGATGAACTGTCCGATGAGGCGCGTAGCATCGGCGCGGTCAACACGGTGGTCTTCAAGGACGGCAAGCGGATCGGCCACAACACCGATTGCCTGGGCTTCGCCGAGGGGTTCAGACACGGCCTGGCTGACGTCCAAAAACGGCGTGTGGTGCAGATGGGCGCCGGTGGCGCCGGGTCTGCCGTCGCCCATGCGCTGCTGACCGAAGGTGTCGAACAGTTGGCGCTGTTCGACATAGATTTCGCCCGCGGGCAAGCTCTGGTCGACAACCTCAACGAGCGCTTCGGTGCAGGCCGAACCAGCCTTGGCATTGACCTGGCCGCCACCCTGGCTGACGCCGATGGCCTAGTCAATACAACGCCGGTGGGTATGGTCAAGCTACCGGGCACACCCGTGCCCGTCGGATTGCTGCATGCACGGCTATGGGTCGCCGAGATCATCTACTTCCCGCTTGATACGCCACTCCTGCGCCACGCTCGAGCACTCGGTTGCCGGACCCTGGACGGTGGCAAGATGGCGGTGTTCCAGGCGGTCAAGGCATTCGAGCTGATCAGCGGCAATGCTGCTGATGCTGGCAGGATGCAGGCGCATTTCGCCAGCATGGACTGAAGTGAGCTCGCCTGTTGGTGTAGATACCTGACACTGACGGGCCCAGGGCGCCTGATCAGGCAGTCGTTCATGAGCGCCGCACCGTGCTGATGCCCTTGCCGGACCGCTTCGATGCATTCGCCGTGGATCAGCCCAGCAAGGGCATCACGCTTTGGCTGCTCAATGACGATCAGGCGTTTTGCGGTCATTGGGCAGGTACAGCACGTGCCGTCTCTTTCATGCCTGGATATAGCGCAGCACCACGTCGCCGATCATCTGTTTGTGGCGCTGCTTGATCTGCTCGTCGGTCATATCGATCTGGAAGATCTCACCGAAGGTGTGTCGGTTGGAGACCCGATAGAAGCAGAACGAGCTCATCAGCATATGCAGGTCGATGACTTCGATACCCGCGCGAAAAACGCCCTCGGCAACGCCGCGTTCCAGCGAGCGGCCGAGCGTCTTCAACACCACGCTGCTCATCTCGCGGATCACCGGTGATTGCTTGACGTATTCGCCATAGTGGATATTTTCGGTCGAGACGATACGCACGAAGTCGACGTTGTGATCATGGTGATCGAAGGTGAACTCCACCAGTCGGCGGATGGCCTGCTCCGGCGGCAATGACTCCAGATCCAGGCTGTGCTCGGTCTTGCGAATGTCGCCATAAAGCTTGACCAGGCACTCGACGTAGAGCTGCTCCTTGCTGCCAAAATAGTAATAGATCATGCGCTTGGAAGCAGCGGTACGCTCGGCGATGGCGTCGACGCGGGCACCGGCCAGGCCCTGCTGGACGAACTCGCCAATTGCGGCCTGAAGGATATCCTCGCGGGTCTTCTCCGGGTTGTTCTTGCGCGATTTACGGCCCCCGTCGGAGGCAGGCTCGCCAAGGCTGACTACGGAATCATTCATACCCACTCACAGCCTGATTATTGGAATGGGTGGGATTATCCGTCACTGGTGCGACGCAGGGAAGCGCGCGGAGGGTGGCACCGGTCAGGTTTTGTCACAGGGGCGCCGGCCCAGGGCCGGCATCTGCCTTACAACACCGGTTTGCGCGGGGCCCCGCTGCGGGCTTTGGCCATGGCCGCCAGGCGGACCGCAACATTGGCAGCGCCATAACCGGCATACCCACCCTTGCGCTGAATGATTTCGAAGAAGAAACGCTTCTCGAAGGGCTCGGTATACACATGGAACAGCTCGCCACCCTGCGCATCACGGTCGTACAGCACATTGTAGTAAGCCAGTTCGCTAAGGAATTCGTCGTCGAAATCAAACCTGGCCGCGAGGTCATCGTAATAATTCAACGGGATCTCCAGCAGCGGCACGCCAGCGTTTTTCGCCCGCGCCACCTCGCCAAAGATGTCGGCACAGTCAAAGGCGATGTGGTGCACTCCCGAACCACGGTAGCTTGACAGCGCGTGAGCAATTGCGGTGTTGCGATTCTCGGAAATGTTCAGTGGCAGGCGCAGTGTGGAGCATTGGCTGCGCAAGGCACGGCTCTTGACCAGGCCATAGGGATCGGGCAAGACCACTTCGTCGTCGGCCTCGAAGTCGAACAGGCTCTTGTAGAACAGCACCCAGCTGTCCAGCGATTCGGCCGGAATGGCCAGGGCCATGTGATCAATGCGTTGCAGGCCGCCGCCAGCGTCGGGGGCGGCATCCAGGCGGAAATCGCTGTCGTAGATGGTATGCCCGGCACCTGCCTGCTCGACCAAGTAGATCAGGCTGCCATCCGGCGAACGCACGGCCGGGATCTCGCGTTCGTTGGGCCCGACCAGGCCACGGAACGGCTGACCACCGTAGGCGGTAGCGCGCTGCAAGGCGGCCTGAGCGTCCTTGACCCGTAGTGCGATGGCGCACAACGAGGGACCATGGGCTTCGAAGAAGTTGTGTGCAAATGAATAGGGCTCAGCGTTGAGCACGATGTTGATATCGCCTTGACGCAGCAGTCGAACACCCTTGCTGCGGTGAGCGCCGGCTTCGACAAAACCCAGACGCTCGAGCCAACCACCCAGACGTGCACCGACTGACTCATCGACGGCAAACTCAAGGAATTCTACACCGTCGTAGGCACTGGCGGGGGCTGGGTCAAACAGTACCCCAGGCTCGATCCGCTGGGCTTCGTGCTGCAATTGCAGGCGCGTCTTTTCTTCCAGATACAGGAGTGAACGCAGTCCATCGGCGGCAATCTGCCGGGTAGGTGCGGCGCGAAAGCCATCGTTGAAGATTTCCAGCGACAACGGCCCGCGGTAGCCGGTTTGCAGAATCGGTGCGAGAAAGCCCGCCAGGTCCATCTCGCCCTGCCCTGGGAAGCAGCGGAAATGACGGCTCCACTCCAGTACATCCATGGCCAGGATGGGTGCATCCGCCATTTGCACGAAGAAAATCTTGTCGCCTGGAATCTGACGGATAGCGCTCGGGTCGCCCCGCAGTGACAAGGTATGGAAGCTGTCGAGGATCACGCCCAGCCCCGGATGATCGGCCTGGCGGACCAGGTTCCAGCCCTGCTGGTAGGTATTGACGTGCCGGCCCCAGGCCAACGCTTCATAGCCAATACGCAGGCCGCGGACACCGGCGCGTTCGGCCAGCAGCCGCAGGTCGTCGACCAGAAGCTGCCCATCGCCCAGTGCGTCCGCCTGACTGTTGCTGCACACCAGCATCAGATCAGTGCCTAATTCCTGCATCAGGTCGAATTTGCGTTCGGCGCGCTCGAGGTTTTTCTGTAGACGCTCGCGGCGACAGCCTTCGAAATCGCGAAATGGCTGGAACAGGGTGATGGCGATGCCTAGATCGGCGCACATCTGACGGATCTCGCGCGGGCTACCGGCGTAGTAGAGCAGGTCATTTTCAAAAATCTCGACGCCGTCAAAGCCGGCTGCGGCGATGGCTTCGAGTTTCTCCGGCAGAGTGCCGCTCAAGGATACGGTGGCAATCGAACGCTGCATGCTGGGGTTCCCTTTATTTGAAAGGCATCAGCCAACGAACCCTTGCAGGCGCTTGGCGCACTCGATTATTCGCGGGTAAAGTCACGCCATCAATGGGTTTTGTACGAAATGGTTAGTTTTCGTTCGATTACCGAACGAAAGCGGGTTTATCGAATTGATTCGCCGCTCACGCCTGGTTGAACATGGATCCAGTTACAGATCATTCGAGCATTTCACTGCCCTGCGAACGCTCAGCAGATCCTGACCTACAAGCCCAGCGTCACGACCTAACAAGTTCAATAACAAGAACAACGGAGACAACAATGGCTCACTCCAGCTCCCAAGCTAAGAAAGCGACCGCCAGTGGGTGGATAGGCTCGGCCCTCGAGTACTATGACTTTTTTATCTACGCCCAAGCCGCAGCTCTGATCTTCCCGCAGTTGTTCTTCCCTTCGATGGACCCCACGATGGCCATCATCGCGTCGCTGGCAACTTATGGCGTCGGTTACCTGGCCCGTCCCGTGGGTGCGGTTGTCCTCGGTCACTGGGGCGATACCCGCGGTCGCAAAAACGTTTTGCTGCTGTGCATGTTTCTGATGGGTATTTCGACCATGGCCGTAGGCCTGCTGCCCACTTACCACGACATTGGCATCATTGCCCCAATTGTTCTTGCGCTGCTGCGCCTGGTTCAGGGCTTTGCAGTCGCTGGTGAAATCTCCGGTGCTAGCGCCATGATCATGGAACATGCGCCCTTCGGACGGCGAGGTTACTACGCCAGCTTCACCTTGCAGGGGGTTCAGGCCGGTCAGATAATGGCTGCTGCGGTGTTCCTGCCACTGGCCTACTTCATGCCAAGCGAAGCGTTCAGCGATTGGGGCTGGCGCATTCCTTTCCTGCTCAGCGCATTCGTGCTGGTAGCCGGTTTCATCATCCGCAAGGAGGTCCATGAGACCCCGGCCTTCGTCGAGGGCGAACAGGTAGACAAGATCGCCCGCTCGCCCGTCAAAGAAGCCTTCAAGTACAGCTGGAAGCACATGGTGCTGGTCGTGTTCATGGCGCTGATGAACGTCATTCCGGTGGTTGCGACGGTGTTCGGCGCAGCCTATGCAGTTCAGCCGGCCTACGGCATTGGTTTTGACCAAAGCGTCTACCTGTGGATCCCAGTAGTGGGCAACATCGTCGCAGTGCTCTTGATCCCGTTCGTTGGTAGCCTGTCTGACAAGATCGGCCGGCGTCCGATCATGATCACTGGCTGTCTGGGCTCGGGGCTGCTGGCTTTCGGTTATCTGTATGCGATCAGTATCCAGAGCGTGCCGCTGGCCTTTGCCGCTTCGATCCTCATGTGGGGTATGGTCTACCAAGGCTACAATGCAGTTTTCCCAAGCTTCTTCCCGGAGCTGTTCAACACGCGCTACCGCGTCTCGGCCATGGCCATCGCACAGAACATCAGCACCATGTGCACCGCCATGCTGCCAGCCATCTTTGCTGCCATTGCACCACCGGGCTCGGACAACATCTGGCTTATTGTGGGGGGGTCGGCGTTTTTCATCACCTGCATCTGTGCCTTAGCCGCCTATGTCGCGCCTGAGACATACCGCTTGGCGATGGAAGATCTCGGCAGCCCAGATGCCAAGCCGATCGATGAAAATGCATACGGCGCCCTCTGCCAAGACAGGCTCAAGCCTGCTGCCACTCACTGAAAACCGGTCGGGGCGGCATGCAGCCCCACCCGCCAGCGCCCATTCGCCACGCAGCATCAGTCAAAGTTTGAGTCAGCCAGCTCGGTGTTGCCCTGTATTCAGCGACGCTCAGGCAGGGTCATTGCCGAGACGGCAATGACCGAGTCATCTTCCAGCCACGCTGGCACGCTTGGCTGATAGCGCTGACCGCTGCCGACGAGCGCAGCACTGTAGTCTAGGCCTCGATCAGGATTCACAATTTCGAGCATACTTTAGGTCGGCGCCTGAAGGCTGCAGGGTGAACCAAAGAAGACCGCAAGCCGTCTTAGGACACAAGAATGGCAGCGTGACCAATTACTCTCCGGGCACGGAGATCAGCCAACTCATTGAGGCGGCAAACAAAGTTCCAGCCAGGGACTGGTTGGCCAAGGCTGAGCAGGTTGAAGAGGAACCATGCGTAACACCCTGAGAAGTCACGCAAAAGTCACGGACATGAAAAAGGCCACCCCTTTCGGAAATGGCCTAAGTCATTGAATATAATGGTCGGGACGGAGTGATTCGAACACTCGACCCCTTGCACCCCATGCAAGTGCGCTACCGGGCTGCGCTACGCCCCGACTCGGTTTGAAGCATGTTCTCGTTACCGCTGAGAACGATGAAGAAGATACCCTAACCTTTTGATTAATGGAAGCTTTTTTTCAAAAATTTCCACTCATCTTAAACAACGGTCACTTCTTCAACACCACCAGCACATCTTCCAGCTCCACAATCATCTGACGAATCAGCTGTTTGTACTGGCTCGACTCATCCTTGGCCTCATCACTGGAAAGCCGCAAGCGCGCCCCGCCGATGGTGAAGCCCTGGTCGTAAAGCAATGCGCGGATCTGGCGAATCATCAGCACGTCTTGGCGCTGATAATAACGCCGATTGCCCCGCCGCTTCACAGGATTGAGCTGATCGAACTCCTGCTCCCAATACCGCAGCACGTGCGGTTTTACAGCGCAAAGTTCGCTCACTTCACCAATGGTGAAGTACCGTTTGCCCGGTATGGGGGGCAGTTCGTCGTTATGGCTTGGTTCCAGCATAGGCCTCAACCCGGGCCTTCAACTTCTGCCCTGGACGAAAGGTGACGACGCGCCGTGCGGTGATCGGGATTTCTTCCCCAGTCTTGGGGTTGCGGCCCGGCCGTTGGCGTTTATCGCGAAGGTCGAAGTTGCCGAAACCGGACAACTTGACCTGCTCGTTCTCTTCAAGTGCGTGCCGAATTTCTTCGAAAAACAGCTCGACCAGCTCCTTGGCCTCACGCTTGTTAAGCCCCAGCTCCTCGTACAGCCTCTCGGCCATCTCAGCTTTCGTCAGAGCACCCATGCCGTTATTTCCTTAACGTGGTGTTCAACCTTTGTTCGAGCGAGGTGAGGATAGTGTGCAAGGTAGTGTTCACCTCATCGTCGTTAAGAGTGCGCGATGGATGCTGCCAGGTCAAGCCGACTGCCAGGCTTTTTCTATCAGGATCAATGCCTTTACCCTGGTAGACATCAAACAGCCTGAGGTCTGTGAGCCATTCGCCTGCATTGTCACGAATTACGTCAAGTACGTCTTGAGACGCTACATCACGTCCTGCGATCAACGCCAGGTCACGACGGGTTTCCGGGAACTTGGACAGCTCGCTGAATTTCGGCAACCGGCCTTCGACCACATCGGCCAGCACCAACTCGAAAACGAAGACTTGACGGTCCAGGTCCAGGGCTTTTGCAAGCTCGGGATGGAGCGCGCCCAAATAGCCAACAACCTTGCCTTCACGCTGGATTTCAGCCGTCTGACCAGGGTGCAAGGCTGGATGCTTGCCAGCGACGAAGGTGAAATCGTCCAGCGCGCCGGAATAACCCAACAAGGCTTCCACATCGGCCTTCACGTCGAAGAAGTCGATGGTGTCACGGCCATTGGCCCAGCCTTCAGGCAAGCGGCTGCCCGTAACGACGCCGGCAATCATCGGCTCCTGCGCCAAGTTGCCCAGTTGGCCAACGAAACGCAGGCCACTTTCGAACAAGCGCACCCGGTCCTGCTGGCGATTGAGGTTGTGCTGCACTGCCTTGACCAGGCCCGGCCACAAGGAGGCACGCATGGCCGCCATGTCGCTGGAGATGGGGTTGGCCAGCAACAGTGGCTCTACGCCTGGGCTGAACAACTCGAACAGTTTGGGATCGATGAAGCTGTAGGTAATGGCTTCCTGATAACCACGAGCAACCAGCAGACGACGCAGGTTCGGCAGCTCGCCACGGGTTTCCGGACGGGCTTGCGGCGCCAGGCGTGCCTGCGGGTAACGCACGGGCAAGTTGTTGTAACCGTACAGTCGCGCGAGCTCTTCGATCAGGTCGACTTCAAGGCTGATATCGAAGCGGTGGCTCGGAACGTTGACCGTCCACTGCCCTGCCCCGTCCGCCTCGGTAGCCAGACCAAGGTTGTTGAGCAACTGCTCGACCTGGGCCGGGTCCATTTCCATGCCAAGCATCTGGGCGATGCGCTCGGCACGCAAGGTAACCGGGGCGATGCTGGGCAGGTGTTGTTCGCTGACGGCTTCGACGATGGGGCCGGCTTCACCGCCTACCACTTCCAGTAGCAACGCGGTCGCACGCTCCATGGCTTCACGGGCCAACTGGGAATCGACGCCGCGCTCGTAACGGTGCGAGGCATCCGTGTGCAGGCCGTAGGAGCGGGCTTTGCCTGCGACGGAAATCGGCTCGAAGAACGCGCTTTCCAGGAACAGATCGCGGGTTTTGGCAGTATCGACGCCGCTGTGCTCGCCGCCCATGACGCCGGCGATGGCCAGGGCGCGGGTGTGGTCGGCGATGACCAGGGTGTCGGCACGCAGTGCAACTTCCTGGCCGTCTAGCAGGACGAGTTTTTCGCCCTCTTCGGCCATGCGCACGCGAATGCCGCCGTTGATCTCTGCCAGGTCAAAAGCGTGCATCGGCTGGCCGAGTTCGAGCATCACGTAGTTGGTGATATCTACGGCAGCGTCGATGCTGCGCACGTCGCTGCGGCGCAGACGCTCGACCATCCAAAGCGGCGTCGGCTTGCTCAGGTCAACGTTGCGGATCACCCGACCCAGGTAACGTGGGCAGGCAGCCGGCGCTTGGACCTCGACCGGGCGTACTTCGTCGTGCGCGGCAGCCACGGCGGGTACCAGCGGGCGGGTAACCGGTACGTCGTACAGCGCGCTGACGTCGCGGGCCAGGCCAGCGATCGACAGGCAATCACCCCGGTTGGGGGTAAGTCCGATTTCGATACTGGCATCATCCAGACTCAGGTACTGGCGAATGTCCTCGCCTACCGGCGCATCGCTGGCCAGTTCGAGCAGACCGTCGTTTTCTTCACTGATCTGCAATTCCGCCGCCGAGCAGAGCATGCCGAAGGACTCCACACCGCGCAGCTTGGCCTTCTTGATCTTGAAGTCGCCAGGCAGTTCGGCGCCGATCATGGCAAACGGGATCTTGATCCCTGGCCGTGCGTTAGGCGCGCCGCACACGACCTGGAACGTCTCCTGACCATTGCTGACCTGGCACACACGCAGCTTGTCGGCGTCCGGGTGTTGTTCGGTGGCAAGGATTTCACCCACCACGATGCCGCTGAACTGGCCAGCAGCAGGGGTTACGCTGTCGACTTCCAGGCCGGCCATGGACAGGCGGGCCACCAGTTCGTCACGGGAGACTTGCGGGTTTACCCAACCGCGCAGCCACTGTTCACTGAATTTCATGCTGTTCTTCTCCTGAAGGTTGCGTCGATTGGCTTAGCGGAATTGGGCTAAGAACCGCAGGTCGTTGTCGAAGAACAAACGCAGATCATTGACGCCATAGCGCAGCATGGCCAGGCGCTCGGCGCCCATGCCGAAGGCAAAGCCCTGGAATTCTTCAGGATCGATGCCCGACATGCGCAGCACGTTCGGGTGCACCATGCCGCAGCCCATCACTTCCAACCAGCCGGTCTGCTTGCATACCCGGCAGCCATTGCCCGAGCACATGACGCACTGGATATCCACCTCAGCAGACGGCTCGGTGAAGGGGAAGAACGATGGACGGAAACGCACCGCCAGTTCTTTTTCGAAGAACACACGCAGAAATTCTTCGATGGTGCCCTTGAGGTCGGCGAAATTGATGCCGCGGTCAATCAGCAAGCCTTCGACCTGGTGGAACATCGGCGAGTGAGTGATATCCGAGTCGCAGCGGTAAACGCGGCCAGGGCATACAATGCGAATGGGTGGCTGGGTGGACTCCATGGTCCGTACCTGCACCGGCGATGTGTGGGTACGCAGCAGCATGTTGGCGTTGAAATAGAAGGTATCGTGCATCGCCCGGGCCGGATGGTGGCCCGGGATGTTGAGCGCTTCGAAGTTGTGATAGTCGTCTTCGACTTCAGGACCTTCGGCAATGCCGTAGCCAATGTGCGTGAAGAACTGTTCGATGCGTTCGAGTGTACGGGTGATGGGGTGCAAGCCACCGGTGGCCTGGCCACGGCCTGGCAGGGTCACATCAATGCATTCGGCAGCCAGGCGAGCGCTGAGCTCGGCTTCTTCGAAGGCTGCCTTGCGTGCGTTCAGCACAACGGTGACGCGCTCTTTGGCGTCGTTGATCAGCGCGCCCACTTTGGGCCGCTCCTCGGCTGGCAGGTTGCCCAGGGTCTTCATCACCTGGGTCAGCTCGCCCTTCTTGCCGAGATAGTTGACCCGGATCTGTTCCAGGGCATTGATGTCTTCAGCGCGCTCCACGGCCTCCAGGGCTTGGGAGACCAGCGCATCCAGGTTTTCCATGTACAGACTCCAGATACGAAAATAGGGGAAGAGCTTTGAAGGCTCTTCCCCTATCGATGACGTTCAATGCCCGGCGACGCAAGCGTCGCCGGGTGATTGTCGCGGGTACTTAAGCCAGAACGGCTTTAGCTTTCTCGACAATCGCAGCAAACGCCGCTTTTTCGTTCACTGCCAGATCGGCCAGAACCTTACGGTCGATTTCGATCGAAGCCTTTTTCAGGCCAGCAATCAAACGGCTGTAGGACAGACCGTTGGTGCGGGCACCGGCGTTGATACGAGCGATCCACAGTGCGCGGAACTGACGCTTCTTCTGGCGACGGTCGCGGTAGGCGTATTGGCCTGCCTTGATGACCGCTTGCTTGGCAACACGGAATACGCGCGAACGTGCACCGTAGTAACCTTTAGCCAGTTTCAGAATTTTCTTGTGACGCTTACGGGCGATGACGCCACGCTTAACACGAGCCATGAGTAACTTCCTCTATCTTAACCAGAATTAACGTACGCGCAGCATGCGCTCGACTTTTGCCACGTCGGACGGGTGCAGCAAGCTGGCACCGCGCAGTTGACGCTTACGCTTGGTCGACATTTTGGTCAGGATGTGGCTCTTGAAAGCGTGCTTGTGCTTGAAGCCCGAAGCGGTCTTCAGGAAGCGCTTCGCAGCACCGCTCTTGGTTTTCATTTTTGGCATGTTGGAACTCCGCATTCGATAAAAATTACACAATAATCATCAGGCCTGCCGTGCCCGGGAGATTACTTCTTCTTTTTGGGGGCGATGACCATCATAAGCTGGCGTCCTTCCATCTTAGGATGCTGCTCGACGGAACCGTATTCGATCAGGTCAGCTTCAACCCGCTTCAACAGCTCCATGCCCAGCTCCTGGTGGGCCATCTCACGACCACGGAATCTCAGAGAGATCTTGGCCTTGTCCCCTTCGGTAAGGAAACGTACCAGGTTGCGTAGTTTTACCTGGTAATCCCCTTCTTCCGTCCCTGGACGAAACTTGATTTCTTTAATCTGGATCTGTTTCTGGTTTTTCTTGGCTTCGTTGGCCTGCTTCTTCTTCTCGAAGAGGTGCTTGCCGTAGTCCATCACCTTGCAGACGGGCGGAAGCGCGTCTGCAGAGATTTCCACCAGATCCAGCTTCGCTTCTTCAGCGATACGAAGCGCTTCATCAATCGAGACGATGCCAACCTGCTCGCCGTCTGCGCCAATTAACCGAACCTCGCGGGCCGAGATATTCTCGTTGATCGGGGCCTTCGGTACAGCACGTTTATCATTTCTCATTTCACGCTTAATAGTCATTACTCCGTTGTTTGGCGACCACGCCGGGAAACCGCTTGCGTCAGGAGCTCAGCGAACTGGGCGACGGGCATGGAGCCCAGGTCAGCGCCTTCGCGAGTACGCACTGCTACGGTCTGCGTTTCGACTTCGCGGTCCCCTATAACCAAAAGGTACGGGACCTTGAGCAAAGTATGCTCACGGATTTTAAAGCCGATCTTCTCATTTCTCAAGTCCGACTTGGCACGGAAACCGCTACCGTTCAGAGTTTTCTCAACTTCAAGGGCAAAATCGGCCTGTTTGTCGGTGATATTCATGATCACCGCCTGCGTCGGCGCCAGCCAGGCAGGGAACACGCCGGCGTAGTGCTCGATCAGCATGCCGATGAAGCGCTCGAACGAACCCAGAATGGCGCGGTGCAGCATGACCGGGCGCACGCGGCTGTTGTCTTCGGCGATGTAGCTGGCGTCCAGACGCTCCGGCAGGTTCGGGTCGTACTGCAGGGTGCCGCACTGCCAGTTACGGCCGAGGCAGTCACGCAGGGTGAACTCGATCTTCGGCCCATAGAAGGCGCCCTCGCCCGGCTGGTATTCCCACTCCAGGCCAGATTCGTTCAGGGCATCGGCCAACGCGCCCTCGGCACGGTCCCACAGCTCTTCGGAGCCAACACGCTTGGCCGGACGGGTGGACAACTTCATGGCGATGTCGCTGAAGCCGAAGTCCTTGTACACATCCAGGGTCAGCTTGATGAAGTCGGCCGCTTCTTTCTTCACCTGCTCTTCGGTGCAGAAGATGTGGGCATCGTCCTGTACGAAGCCGCGCACACGCATGATGCCGTGCAGGGCGCCAGATGGCTCGTTGCGGTGGCACGCACCAAACTCGGCCAGGCGCAGCGGCAGGTCGCGGTAGCTCTTGAGCCCTTGGTTGAAGACCTGCACGTGGCAGGGGCAGTTCATTGGCTTGACTGCGTAGTCACGGCTCTCCGACGACGTGGTGAACATGTTCTCGGCGTAGTTGGACCAGTGGCCCGAACGCTCCCACAGGATGCGGTCGACCACTTGCGGGGTCTTGATTTCCTGATAACCGTTCTCGCGCTGGACATTACGCATGTACTGCTCGAGCACTTGGTAGACAGTCCAGCCGTTAGCGTGCCAGAACACCATGCCCGGTGCTTCTTCCTGCAAATGGAACAGGTCGAGCTGCTTGCCGATCTTGCGATGGTCGCGCTTCTCGGCTTCTTCGATGCGCTGGATGTAGGCCGCCAGCTGCTTCTTGTCCGCCCAGGCAGTGCCGTATACGCGCTGCAACTGTTCGTTCTTGGCATCGCCACGCCAGTAGGCGCCGGACAGCTTGGTCAGCTTGAATGCCTTGAGGAAACGGGTGTTGGGCACGTGCGGGCCGCGGCACATGTCCACGTATTCTTCGTGATAGTACAGGCCCATGGCCTGCTCGTTCGGCATGTCCTCGACCAGGCGCAGCTTGTAGTCTTCGCCACGGGCGGTGAACACGTCGATGACTTCAGCGCGCGGAGTCATCTTCTTGATGACGTCGTAGTCCGTGTCGATCAACTGCTGCATGCGCTTCTCGATGGCCGCCAGGTCATCCGGCGTGAAGGGCCGCTCGTAAGCGATATCGTAATAGAAGCCTTCGTCGATCACAGGGCCGATCACCATCTTGGCGGTCGGATACAGCTGCTTCACCGCGTGGCCAACCAGGTGGGCGCACGAGTGACGAATGATCTCCAGTCCCTCTTCATCTTTGGGGGTGATGATCTGCAGCGTAGCGTCGTTCTGAATCAGGTCGCACGCGTCGACCAGCTTGCCGTCTACCTTGCCGGCAACGGTGGCCTTCGCCAGACCGGCGCCGATGGATGCGGCGACCTCGGCAACGGACACGGGGTGATCGAACGAACGCTGGCTGCCATCGGGAAGAGTAATGGTGGGCATTGGCGCCTCCTCTCCTAGTGGTGACCCCTACCAAAGGTCACGTGGGTTGGGATGAGCCAGTACAAGATCCGAACCTGCCTTCCGTTTGACGGGAAGCCTGCCTCACAGTGGCAGAAGCCTTTGGGCTTGCGGGGACGAACCAGAGTGACTGGAAAGAAAATAGAACAGCAGCGGGGACGTTGTCAGCTGCAAGCCGGGCATGCTAGCACGCAGTCAGAGCCGTGCGCAGGAATATTTGGAAATTGCCGCCGGCGGTGAACTTCCGCGACAGCTTCCCTATCAGACGTGTGGAAGCAACCTGCTCTTGATGAGAACTGACCCAAGGAGTAATCGGTTATGCGAGTTCCGTCTCTTCTGGCCCTTGCGGCCGCTGGCGCCCTGCTGATGCCAATGGCCGCGAACGCTGGCAACTTCCCTGCCGGCAAGGAAAATGCCTATATGGCCCAGTGCACGCAAGTTGCCACTGGTCAGGGCGTTGATGCCGCCGCAGCGAAAAAGCACTGCGACTGTGGTGCACAAGCGATCAAGAAGAATTTCTCCGACGCTGAAATTGCCGACCTCGACAGCAAGGATGGCGTTGACGCCAAACTCATGCAAAAGGCGCAAAGCGTCGTGAAACAGGCCTGCGCACCTAAAAGCTGACGCTGTGTAGCTGCCGGTGATCCGGCAAGAAATTGCGCTGGATCACACTGGGGTGAAGGTAAAAGACGCGACAGCCGCAGAATTAGACTATGATGTACCCGTGCTCCGTAGCTTCGGCCACATTGCACCACCGAAAATACTAAATGTTCTGGAGATTCACCCATGTCCAATCGCCAACAAGGCACCGTCAAGTGGTTCAATGATGAGAAAGGCTTCGGCTTCATCACCCCAGCAGGCGGCGGCGACGACCTGTTCGTTCACTTCAAAGCCATCGAATCTGACGGCTTCAAGAGCCTGAAAGAAGGCCAAACTGTTTCCTTCGTCGCCGAGCGCGGCCAGAAGGGCATGCAGGCTGCGCAGGTTCGTCCGGAGTAATTCGGATAGCCGTAAAAAAACCCGCCCTCGTGGCGGGTTTTTTTTGACTTGGCTTTGACGGCTCACGTACAGGGCACAGGCGCCCTCGATACGTGAGTTAGATCTTTAGCCGCAGTTGACGCGTGTCACGCGCCCTTGCTCGTCGACGTTCAAGTTGAGCCGCTCTGAGCGGTATTCCAGGGTCACCACATCGTGGGGCTTGAGGATGCGCGCCATTTGCGAACCGCTCGCCTTGCGGGCCTGCTCCAGCAGCTCTGCGCTCCCCATCTTGCCCACTGCAAAATCAGCGCCGCTGGCCTGGCAGCGTCCATCATTGCCCGCAGGTGCCTCAGGCACTTGGCCGCCACTGGAGTCTCCACCAGTGCTGCAGCCCGCCAGGACAGCAGCCACCGCCAGGGTCGCCAGATAAGCACGGGTACGTAACATGAAGCCTCCTAGATCATTTGGGAACTGCCTGATCCGACAGCCTCACCTTAAATTCGTTGCAAAACTGGCCAAGTCTGCACCATCAGGGCGGCTGATGGGGGACACAATCGTGACCGAATTTTACCGCCCGGCCCACACGCCGCTTGGTTTGGCCTGCAAAGTCATGATTTACTTTAAGAAGTGAAGGCATAGTGCCTGCTACGAATGCCAGGTTTGGACGTTCGTTCTTTCATCCCGCGCCGCAAGCGAGAGCTTTTCATGAGCACCCACAGCATCGATGCCGACATCAAGGTCAAATGGGCGGAGGGGCAAAGCGCCTATAGCCCCAGCACCCCGGAGGAGTTGCTGCTGATCGCCATCGACCTCCTGGTACGCGACCGCGGCGCAGAGGCAGCGCGCGGCTTCATCGACCAGGTGGTCGAACGGTATGCGCCACGCCTTGCTACTTCAAACGCGCCAGCCGCTCGCTAAGCAGGTCGAACAGCCCCTGGGCATCCCCCTCCTCTACCCACATGACATTGGCCGGTTGCTTGAGCACCCCGTACCAGTCTGCCACTGTCTGGCCGAAGGTCGGCCCCTCGCGGGTGTCGATCGTCATGTGGATCCGCCGGCCGCTGAACTGGTGGGGTTTAAGCAGATAGGCGATGACGCTGGCGTCATGCACCGGGCCACCGGGCATTCCGTATAACGCCATGTCATGGGTGATGTAGGCATTGAGGATGTCCACCACACGCTTGCTGGCCTGTGTGTTGACGCCGGCCAGTTGCTTGAGCCGTGCGTCGCTGGTCAGCAGCTTGTGGGTAACGTCCAGGGGCAGGTAGGTCAACGGTACGCCACTTGCCAGTACCACGGCAGCCGCGTGTGGGTCGGCATACAGGTTGAACTCGGCCGCAGGTGTGATATTGCCACCGTTGAAATGAGCCCCGCCCATCACCACCACTTCCTTGATGCCCTTGGCGATCTCCGGGCGCTGGATCAAGGCCAGCGCCAGGTTGGTCTGTGGCCCAAGCATGGCCAGCGTCACGCTGTGTGGCGGGGCGGTATCTAGCGTGTCGACCAGGTACTGAACAGCGTTGCCGCTCGCCAAAGGCTGCTTGGGTTCATGTACCTCTACCCCGGTGACACCTTCTTCACCATGCACTTCGGCCGCGTAAATGGGGGCGCGCACCAAGGGGCGACCCGCACCGGCGTACACCGGAATATCCTCACGGCCTGCCCATTCGCGGGCAAGACGGGCGTTACGGGCGGTCTTCTCCAGACGCACGTTGCCGGCAACTGTCGTGATGGCACGAATCTTAAGCTCATCAGGCGAAGCCATGGCCAGAAAGAGTGCAACCAGATCGTCAGCCCCCGGATCGGTGTCGATGATCAAGTCGATGGGTGCCGCTTGTACGGCAGACGCTGCGGCCATGAAAGCGAGTCCTTGAAGCAGGGGTTTTAGCATGACGAGGCACTCCTGTTGCCAGTGGATAACGAGTAGGAAACCGTCAGTGTCAGAACGTTACGCCAGACACCAGGGCGATATTGCTGTAGGGCTGGCACTCACCCGTGCGTACCATGGCCCGCGCCTTACGCGACAGTAGCTTGAATGCTTCATGGGGCATGTATTCACGCTCGCCCAGCGTGCCCTTCAGGCGCTCGATTTCTGCAAAAGCCGGCGGCGCCACGGTTTGTATTTCTTCGGCCAACAGGTGACGCTCGACCTGCAGTTCGCTCAGCACACAACGCAGCACACTGGCGAAATCAGGCAGCCCCGGGGTGACGGCCAAGTCGATCAGCTCGACGCCGGGCGGTACGGGTAACCCGGCATCGCCGATGATCAGGATGTCGCCATGGCCCATGCTGGCAATGGTCCGGGACAGTGCAATGTTCAGCAAGGGCGTCTTCTTCATGGCAGTAGCTCCGCGAGCCTGGGAATGGAAGGTTGCGCGCCGGCGCGGGTCACCGACAGGGCAGCAGCCCGTTGCCCGAAGCGGATTGCCTCGCCCTCCTCCAGGCCCTGCACCAGCCCCGCCGCAAAGCCTCCGATGAAGGTGTCCCCTGCGGCAGTGGTGTCCAAGGCTTGCACCACGGGTGCTGGATAATGCTGGTGGCCAGCGGGCGTGACCAACAAGGCACCTTGTGCGCCGAGGGTGATGATCACCTTGCCAGCTCCCAGCGCCAGCAGGCGCGCGCCCGCCAATAAAGCGCTGGCCTGATCGTGCACAGCAACACCGGTCAGCGCCTCGGCCTCGCTTTCGTTGGGCGTCAGGTAATCGACATGGCTGAACCATTCGGCGGGCAGCGGCCCCGTTGCCGGCGCCGGATTGAGTATCACCCGCTTGCCGAGCTGACGACCCCTGGCCAACGTCCAGGCCACGGTAGCCAATGGCACTTCAAGTTGGCAGATGATCACCTGCGCCGCCTGCAGCAGGCCGTCGAAGCGCGCTACGGCGTCTGGCACCAGCAACCCGTTGCCCCCAGGCACGATCACGATGCAGTTCTGGCTGGCCGCATCCACGGTGATCATCGCCACCCCTGTGGACACGCCGGTGCAGGTGACCACGCCCTGGCAGTCAATGCCTTCTACTTTCAGGGCATTGCGCAATTGCGGGCCGTAGGCGTCATCGCCTACGCAGCCAATCATTGCCGCGCTGGCGCCCAGCCGCGCGACCGCCACGGCCTGGTTGGCCCCCTTGCCTCCGGCGGCGGTGAAGAAGGTATCGCCGGCCAGTGTCTCGCCAGGCCGTGGCAAGCGTTGGGCGCGCGCCACCAGGTCCATGTTGAGGCTGCCGACTACCACGACCTTGGCACTCATGTTGTTTCCTTAGCGGTAATCGTTGAACAGGTCCGGGCGCGGCCCGGTGGACTCGCGCAGAACGATGCGCGGGGTGATGATGCGCTGCTGCGATGCGCTGTTGCAGGGCTGAGCGATACGCGCCAGCAGCAGTGCCGCAGCGCTCTCGCCAAGCTCGCGGATCGACTGCCCCACTGTGGTCAAAGGTGGGTAGACGTAGCGGCTCAGCTCGATGTCATCGAAGCCGATGACCGACAGCGCACCCGGCACGTCAATGTGGCGCTCGGCCGCTGCGCGCAATACGCCGAAGCCGATCATGTCGTTGCCCGCGAAGATGGCCGTCGGCCGCGCCCCTGCCAACAGCTCGGCAGCTGCAGCGTGGCCGCCGGGGCTCGTGAAGTCGCAGTGGCGCACACGCTCAGCGGCCACGGTAACGCCCGCCTCGGCCAAGGCCCGACGAAAGCCGCGCAGGCGCATCTGCGTCACCCCGGTTTCTGCTGGCCCACCGATGTAGGCAATATCCCGATGGCCAAGCTCCAATAGATGGCGCGTAGCCAGGTAGGCGCCCAGCTCGTGATCGATGCGCACCAGGTCGGCGTCGACGCCTTCGAGCTCCCGGTCCACGATGACCATGGGTGTGCGAACCCCTGCAAGGCTTTGCAACAAGTCGTCATCCTGCCCTACCGACCCGACCACCAGCCCATCGATGCGCTTTTCGAGCAGCACGCGCAGGTAGTTGCGCTGTTTTTGGGGATCGTCGTCGGAATTGCACAGGATCACGCAGTAGCCATTGCGCTCGCAGGCGTCTTCAATACCTCGGGCCAGCTCGGCGAAGTAAGGGTTGACGCTGTTGGGCACGAGCAAGCCGATGGTGGCCGTGCTGCGCGCCTTCAACGACCGCGCGACGGCGCTGGGCACGTAGTCCAGTTCCCGAATGGCGGCCTCGACTTTGAGCCGGACAGGCTCGCTCACCGGTCGCGTTTTATTCAACACATGGGACACTGTGGTGTAAGAAATCCCCGCCAGCGCCGCGACGTCTTTGATGGTTGCCATGGTTCAGTTCCGCCGGGCTGCGCGCCGGCTGCGATAAGTGTCGAGCACCACGGCAATAACGATCACAGCCCCGGTAATGATGCGCTTGGTCGGCTCACTGGCCCCGATCTGCGCAAGGCCTGCCGCCAGCACCGAAATGATGAGCACGCCAAAAAAGGTGCTGATGACTGAGCCACGCCCACCCATCAGGCTGGTACCGCCGATCACGACAGCGGCAATCACCTGCAACTCCAGGCCGGAGCCCGCGTTGGGGTCGGCTGCTTCCAGGCGCGACACCTGAAACAACGCAGCCAGGCCAGCCAGCAGCCCCATCAGGGCGAAGACCAGCACCTTGTAGGGACGCGGGTCGATACCGGCCAGGCGCACAGCCTCTTCGTTGGTGCCGATCCCGATCAGGTAGCGCCCGAATATGGTACGGGTGAGTACCAGGTGAGCGATCACGATCACCAGCAAGGCGATGATGAACGCGGGCGATATCCCGAAGGCTATCGGGTTGGAAAACCAGGCATAGGCATCACCAATGTAGGCCGTGCGCGAATCGGTGAACTGGTAGGCCAGGCCGCGAGCCATTTCCAGCACCCCCAGCGAGACGATGAACGAAGGGATACGCCAGGCCACGGTGACGACGCCGGTAACGCTGCCAGCCAATGCGGCTACCGCCATGCCCAGCAGTGCAGCCGGCACGATGCTCCAGCCCCAGCCAAGGATCGCCACGCTTACAGTCGATGCGGCCAGGGCCAGCACCGAACCGACCGACAAATCGATGCCGCCGATGATCAGCACGAATGTCATACCCACGGCCAATACCATCAGGTCAGGTATCTGGTTGGCCAGGGTACTGAAGGTACTGTATGACCAGAAATGGCTGCTCAGCATCGAGAACAGCACGATCATCGCCAGCAAAGCGCCGGCCAGGCCCAGGTAAGTACCAAGGCCCAGGTAGGTGCCGCTGCGGCGTGCCGGGGCAGCGCTTTGGTTTTCGAGCGGTGTGGTTTTCATGCGTCCATCCTGGGGGCTGCAGGGTGCAGCAGTGCGTCACGTTTCTGATAGCCGGCGAAGGCTGCCGCCAGCAACTGGTCCTGGGTCCAGTGGTCACGTTCGAAGGTGTCGATCAAGCGACCGGCAGACAGGACCGCGATGCGGTCGCAGATCAGCATCAACTCGCGCAGGTCGCTGGAGACCACGACCAAAGCCTTGCCCTGCCGCGCGAGTTCGGCGAGCAACCCGTAGATATCGAACTTGGCACCGACGTCGATGCCGCGCGTGGGCTCGTCGAACAGCAAGACCTGGCAATCGCGCTCAAGCCAGCGGCCGATCACCACCTTCTGCTGATTACCACCCGACAGCTCGCCAACGACCTGATCGGCGCCGGCACTGCGAATGCGCATGGCCTGTATTTGCCGCTCGGCCAGTTCGCGTTCGGCTCCGCGGTCCAGGACACCGGCCCGCGACACAGCACCCAGGTTGCCCAGGGCGATGTTGGCGCTGATCGACTGGCTCAACAACAGGCCTTCGCCCTTGCGATCTTCAGTGATCAGGGCAATACCCGCGCTGACGGCGGACTTCGGCGAATCGATGGTGACAGGCAGCGGCGGCTGGCCAAGGGCGATGCTACCGCTGTCAGCGCGGTCGGCGCCGTAGATCAACCGCAGAAGCTCGGTACGACCCGCGCCGATCAGCCCGGAGATACCGAAGATTTCCCCTGCACGGACTTCGAAGGACACCTCACGCACCTTCTCACCCCGGCTGAGCTTGTCCACCCTGAGCAATGGACCACCGATGGAGCGGCGGCCCAGGTCGATGTGTTCTCCCAGCTCACGCCCAACCATCAGGTTGACCAACTCGGCGCTGCTGTAGCGCTGGATCGGCTCGTCGCATACCAGCCTGCCGTCGCGCAGCACGACGATGCGTTGCGCGACGCGCTGCAGTTCTTCGAGCCGGTGGGAGATATAAACGATGGCCACCCCCCGGGCGCGCAAGCGCTCGATCTGGGTGAACAGCAACTCGACCTCGCGGGCGGTCAACATGGCGGTGGGCTCATCGAAGATCAGCACGTGGCAGTCTCCGATCAGGTTGCGGGCAATCTCGACCATTTGCTGGTGACCGATGCCCAATTCTCCGACCGGTGTATCGGGGTCAATCGCCTCGAGCCCGACCTGGGCCATGGCATCGACAGCCATCTGGCGCAAGCGCTTCTGGCTGATCCAACCGAAGCGGCTGGGTAGGTTGTCCAGAAACAGGTTTTCTGCGACGGTCAGGGTGGGTAACAGGTTCAGTTCCTGCATCACCATGCGCACGCCGAGGCGCTCGGCCTCGCTGCGACTGACCGGCGCATATGCCTGCCCACGGTACAGCATGTGCCCGGCAGTGGGGGTTTCCAGGCCGCTGAACAACTTGGACAAGGTGCTCTTGCCGGCGCCGTTCTCGCCGGTCAAGGCCAGTACCTCACCAGCACGCAGCTCCAGGCTCACCTCGCCCAGCACTGGCTGGGCGTACGTCTTGCCGAGGCCGCGGGCAGTCAGGACCACGTCATGGACCGATGCGGACATCGCCGTGTCTCCTGGCAGCATCAAGGCTTCTTCGTGATCAGTTCGACCGGGGTCTGGATGACGTTATCGGCATCCACATCGGGCTTCTCGCCCTTGACCATTTTCAGCGCGGCCTGGATACCGAACACAGCCTGCTGGCTAGCTGCCTGGTCAAGCGTTGCCAGTACGCGGCCATCGGCAATCATGGGCTTGATGGCATTGATGTTGTCGTAACCGACAACCTGCACCTGGCCAGCCTTGCCAGCGGCTCGTACCGCCGAGACTGCACCCAAGGCCATGCTATCGTTGCCCGCCAGCAATGCCTTGAGCTCAGGGTATTCGTTGAGCATGGACGCAGCGACGGCATTACCCTTGTCGATTTCCCAGTTGCCGCTCTGTGTAGAGACGATCTTGATTTGCGCAGCGTCCATCGCATCCTTGAAGCCTGCGGTACGCTGCTGGGCATTGGTCGTGGTCGGCACGCCTTCGATGATGCCCACCTGATCGCCCGCCTTGAGTTTTTCCTTGGCCAGGTACTCGCCCACCAGGCGTGCGCCTTTGCGGTTGTCAGGGCCTACGAACGGTACGCTGATGCCTTTGCTCTTGAGCAGTTCAGGGTCAAGGCGGTTGTCGATGTTGATCACCACCACCCCCTGGTCCATCGCCTTTTTCACAGCTGAGACCAATGCCTTGGAGTCGGCCGGCGCGATCACCAGCGCCTTGGCACCGGCGTTGACCATCTGCTCGACGATGCGGATCTGCTCGCCCGTGTCGGTCTCATTCTTGATGCCGTTGGCAACCAGGTCGAATTCGTCTGCATGGGTTTTCTGGTAGGCCTTGGCGCCGTCTTCCATGGTGCGGAAAAACTCATTGGCCAATGACTTCATGACCAGCGCCACCTTGGGTTTGTCTTCGGCATGAGCAGCAGACAGTGGCAGGGCCATGGTCAAAGAAGAAAGAACAGCGGCGGCCAACAAGCGGCCTGGGAAAGGCAGTTTCATGGGCGATGACTCCGAATCTTGTTTTTTTATCGGAAAGCAAACGTTTGCGCTGGGTAACTATGCGAACGCGGTAGGCGTTTGTCAAATACGTTTAGCTGAAGCCAGCGCAAGATTATCCGTAAATTTCCGGATAACCGAACACGTTTCCCTACAATTAATCGGGTTTTCGAATGAAATACTTCCGGCCCTGATTACGCAAGTCATTCGATGCCCCGGCCAAAACATCATCCTCAACAGCGCCCGCTGCGGGGTTGAACCTGTCCGAGCGCGGTGTCACGAGCTGTTACAGAGGCCCCCGGGGACCTGGTACGGAACATGCCTTACCGACTGCGCGACGTACTAAAACCATCTCATTAGGAAGAGAGCACAAAAACGATGAATGCCGCACTTAAATCCTTTGCCCCCAGCGCACTCGCCCTGCTGCTGATCCTGCCAACCACGGTTTCGGCCGAAGAAGCCAAAACCCAGCAGAAGCTCGCCAACGTGGTCATCCTGGCAACCGGCGGCACGATAGCCGGTGCCGGTGCCAGCGCCGCCAATAGCGCCACTTACCAGGCCGCCAAGTTGGGCGTCGACAAATTGATCGCCGGCGTACCCGAACTGGCAGACCTGGCCAACGTGCGTGGCGAGCAGGTCATGCAGATTGCCTCCGAGAGCATCTCCAACGACGATCTGCTCAAGCTGGGCAAGCGGGTGGCTGAGCTGGCCGACAGCAAGGACGTGGATGGCATCGTCATCACCCACGGTACCGATACGCTGGAAGAAACCGCCTACTTCCTGAACCTGGTCGAAAAAACCGACAAGCCTATCGTGGTCGTCGGCTCCATGCGCCCCGGCACCGCCATGTCGGCAGACGGCATGCTCAACCTGTACAACGCCGTCGCCGTCGCCAGCGACAAGCAGTCGCGCGGCAAGGGCGTGCTGGTGACGCTCAATGATGAAATCCAGTCGGGCCGTGACGTCAGCAAGTCCGTAAACATCAAGACCGAAGCCTTCAAGAGCGCCTGGGGCCCGATGGGCATGGTCGTGGAAGGCAAGTCCTACTGGTTCCGCCTGCCAGCCAAGCGCCACACCCTAGACTCGGAATTCGACATCAAGCAGATCAGCAGCCTGCCTCAGGTGGACATTGCTTACGGCTACGGGAACGTGACCGATACGGCCTACAAGGCGTTGGCACAGAACGGCGCCAAGGCGCTGATCCACGCAGGCACCGGCAACGGTTCGGTATCTTCGCGCGTAGTGCCCGCACTGCAGGAGTTGCGCAAGAATGGCGTGCAGATCATTCGCTCTTCCCACGTCAACCAGGGTGGCTTCGTGCTACGTAACGCTGAGCAGCCTGACGACAAGAACGATTGGGTAGTGGCACATGACCTGAATCCGCAGAAAGCGCGCATCCTGGCCATGGTCGCCATGACCAAGACCCAGGACAGCAAAGAACTGCAGCGGATTTTCTGGGAATATTGATCAACCCTGTAGTAACCGGTGCCATCTGTGGCACCGGTACTTGGGAGCTAGGTAAACTTGGCGCTTACAGCTACATGGCTGAAATATAATGCTCAGGCATCACATTTTGCCGGCAATAAACCAATGGATACCCGAGCGCATTCCTCATTCCGAAAGCGCACTCCTAGCACGCCGTACACTTTCACAGTTAACACCCTTCACGTTCAGCGCACACCCGTTAATTCGAAAACTGTCAGCGCGTACTGACAGCGCCATTTCGCAACGCGCAAAACCTCACGCAAAGCCGAAAAACCAATACCCTAGTAGAACGCCCTCCTGGCTTGACGAAGCCTCATTGCCGAATGCTTTAGATCGCCTAGCCAAATGCATGTTTCGATAGTATTGAAGCACCCGTTCGAATAAGCGTACCTGCAAGCGCTCGTGCTACGCTACCGTCCCAATCGCCAAGGACCACCGTAATGAATTCGAAAACAGCCTCTGCAGCCCTAATCCTCCTCATTGGGTCCATTGTCTCCCCCGCGTGGGCCAGTACAGCACAGGCCATCAACTCGGTGAAACAGGGAAAAGCGGTATGGGAGTTCTATGAGTCAGCGGTCGCTGACCCAGCCCAGATAACCTTGCTGTCAATTGACATTGAGGCCACTTTCCAAGATGACCCCAATAACTACAAAGACCTCAATAATACATTTGCAGAGAATATGGGCTGGTTCAAAAAGGGCACAAGAGGGTCAGACCTGCTTGTGCTGCGCTCAGAACCGTCGTCCCATTCAGAACATGGTCGCTATTCAATCACTTTCAAGGATCTTAGTGCTAAAGAATGTCGGTTCCTGGCGAGCTATCCATCATTCAAGGATCGGTTTGATCATCTGGAAGTGAATCAAACTAAAACCGCGGCTGCTTCGTCATGCAAATCCAAGCTGTTCGGGTCTGATGACAACGCAATCAAATTCGTAAGCCGTTAGTCAAAACTCAAGCCTCCATGCTCAGCCCAAGTGTCGATGCGCGACGCTTGAGCTATGGGTACACGGTGTGCTCGCTTCAACCTCACTACTTGAACTGATATTCCAAGCCAGCACCGGCGTACCACGAACGCCCTGGGGCTGCCTCGTAGTAGCGTTTATTGCTGTCACCGACAATCACCGAACCCACGTATTGACGGTCGAACACGTTGTCCAGACGCACCAGTTGATGGAAAGTCCAGGGGCCGACCTGCTGCTCGAAGCGCGTGCGCCAGTTGAACACAGCATAGGCAGGCGCAGCTTTCTGCTGGTTGCTGTCCTCGACGAATACCTTGCTACGGTACTGCCCCTCGAACCCCATGCTGACCGAAGCGGTCGGTTTCCACACCACTTCTGCATACAGATTGTCTCGCGGCACGCCCGGCAAGCGATTGCCACTGTCGATGACTTGTCCGCCTTGCTTGAAGTCATCGGCGTAGCGAGCGTCGGTATGGGTGAACACCCAGGTGGTCTGCCAGTGCTCGGCAAAGTCGCTCTGCATGCTGGCTTCAAAACCCCGGCGCACGGTCTGCCCGGCGTTGTGATAGCTGGTGCGGCCGTTGGTGGAATTATCGACCACGATTTCGTTCTCCGTGCGGATCTCGAACAGGGCAGCATTCAGCCGCGTGGCCGCGCCCAGGCGATATTTCACTCCTAGCTCATATTGCTTGCTGGTGGCCGGGTCCAGCCCGAAGTTGAAACTTTCCTGCAAGCCTGGCGCATAGGCCATTTCAGCCTGTGTAGGCGTTTCGAAGCCCTTTCCTACGCTGGCATAGCCACGCAGATCAGGCGTGAAGGCGTACATCACCGACAGCGTCGGGTTGGCCTGCTGATAGCGCTTGACACCGCTGGCGTCACCGTTTTCCAGGTAGTGGTCATCGACCTTCATCTTCATGGTGCTGTAGCGCACGCCCAGCTCGCTGGTCCAGTTGCCGATTTCCCAGTGCGCCTGCACATAGGGGTCCAGGCTGGTCGCGATGTCTTTCTCGTCGCGCTTGAGCTCGCCCTTGACCCCCAGTTGGTCGCCACGGAAGTTCTGGAAGCCCCGACGGTCATCCGTGCTCTGGTCGTAGTCGGCACCCACGGTGAGCGTGAAATGGCCGGGAACGGCCGGTACCGGCTGAATCCAGCGCAGCGTACCGCCGTGAAACTCGCGGTCAAAATCCACCACACCGCCACCGCGCTGGCTGTTGGAGGCGATTTGCCGAGGAATCGACAGGTACTGCACCACGCTCCGACGCCCTGCGTAGAGATTGAACTGAAGGGTAGCGTCGCCAACGTAGCGCTCGTAGTTCATGCCCACCTGCTGGTGATCGATGCTCTTGCGCGTGTTGTAGTCCCTTGCGCCATCGGCGACCGAACGTGGGTCGTGCTTGTAGCTGGACCAAAGCTGACCCAGCGGGTCTTGCGTGTTGTTCTGTTCCAGGCTGCTGTAGATCAGCGCCAGGCGTGAATCGGTATCCGGCCTGATGTGCACCTTGGCGAACGTCTGGTCGCGCTTGGCCGCGCTATGGTCGCGATACCCATTGGTGTCCATGCGCGAAGCGTCCAGCACGAAACCCCCGATCTCGTTGCCCCCCTGTGCCGACAGGTGATGCTTGCTGAAGCCATCGCTGCCAAAGGTGGTTTCGGCTCCCAGGCGAGCCGGCCCCACCCCGTCACGGCTGAACATCTGGATGACACCGCCAGCGTTGCTGCCATACAGCGTAGCGGCCGGGCCGCGCAGCACCTCGATACGGTCGGCCACATCCAGGTTCAGCGTGGCTGCCTGGCCCTGTCCATCCGGGGTGCTGGCTGGGATACCATCGCTGAGCAGCTTGATACCGCGCACGCCAAATGCAGAGCGAGCACCAAACCCGCGGGATGATATCTGCAGGTCCTGGGCATAGTTCTGGCGATTCTGCACCACTAGGCCAGGGACCTTCGTCAGCACCTCTGACAAGTTGACGCCAAGTTGTCCATCGGTGCCATTGGACAGGTCGACCGTGTCCACCGAGAACGGCAGATCGAAGCTGCTGGTAGGCGCGTAGGCACCCGTGACAACCATCGGATCGATAACGATCGCGGTTGCCGGGTCGGCCCAGGCTTGATTATGAGAAGTGACACCACCGACAAACAGCAGGGCGAGGTGCGTGGAAGAGGTAACGCGTAAGACCAATCGATACATGAGCAATTTCCGGAAAGTGCCGCTATTACAGCAGACCCTGGCCTGAATCGCGAACATGGCGAGGGCGATCCACAGAACTTTCCCTTCAAACTGTTGCGAAATCCCTTACAGTGAAATACTGTACGTGCATACAGCAAAAAAAGGAAATGCCTGTGTCTACCTCCTCGCCCTCACCTGCCAGCTACCAACAATTGGGCATGCGCATTCAGAAAATCATCAACAACCCCATTGCCCAGCGCAGCCGGGCGGCTTTGATTTTTCGCTTGGAACAGGAAACACCAGAGGACTGGGACACGTTGCTGGCCGAGATTGCCGAAAATGACAACGTTACCCTCGCCCACCGCGACGATGGTGGCGTACAGCTTTTCTGGACCGTGCCCAAGGAAGACTGACCGCGCCATGAGAGTTTCGCTTATTGCAGCAGCCTGCCTGCTGATGGCTCCGCTTGCCTATGCCGATGCGCCCCGCACGTTCCAGGAAGCCAAGAAGGTGGCCAGGCAACTCTATGCACCACAATCCACCGAGTTCTACTGCGGTTGCAAATACAACGGCAACAAAGTCGATATGGCTTCATGTGGGTATTCACCACGCAAGAATGCCCAACGCGCTTCACGCATCGAGTGGGAGCACATCGTGCCGGCCTGGCAAATCGGCCATCAGCGCCAGTGTTGGCAAAGCGGCGGTCGTAAGGCCTGCTCGCAGCACGACGAGGTATACAAACGCGCCGAAGCCGACCTGCACAATCTGGTGCCAAGCGTTGGGGAGGTCAACGGCGACCGCAGCAACTACAGCTTCGGCTGGCTGCCGGAACAACGTGGGCAATACGGCCAATGCCTTACCCAGGTGGATTTCAAGGCCAGGAAGGTCATGCCGCGGCCTTCGATCCGCGGCATGATTGCACGCACCTATTTCTACATGAGCAAGCAATACAACTTGCGCCTCTCAAGGCAGGACCGTCAGCTGTTCGAGGCATGGAACAAGACGTATCCGCCGCAGCCTTGGGAGTATCAACGTAACCAGCGGGTCGGGTGCCTGATGGGGCACGGTAATGCGTTTGTAGGGCCGGTCGACCTCAAGGCGTGCAGCTGATCGACCGGCCACGAGCGCTTAGCGGGCTGCGCCGTGCTGGATGACCACCGAGTCGGTGCCAAGCTTGGCCATGACTTCATCGCGACGGGCCTGCGCCTGCTCCCGGGTAGGAAATGGCCCCAGCAGCACCACAGGCTTGCCGTCCCGGTACTCCACCGAAGACGGAATACCTTTCTCGATCAGACGCGCGGTCATGTCGCTGAGTGCACCCATGTTGGCGCCCTGGACCACTTCGACGTCCCATCCCTCTGGCGCGGGCTCACCTTCGAGCGCTTGCGCACGGCGCTGCAATTCAGCACCCCCACACAGCTCCCGAATACGCAGGTTGTCGCCATTGTCGTCGACAATGATTTCGTACTGACCGTCGCGTTTGATGGCCACATAGCTGCGGTAGGCCTGGAATTGGCCGGCATCGTCCTTGCCGCGCACCTGACCGCAGATCGTACCCTGCGTATCGATGCGAACGTTACCGAACTTGGCGGTCTTGGGATTTTGCAGGTGTTCGGCCACACGCTTGTGCACGCCCTCCACCTCGTTGTCACAGCCCGCCAGGGCCAGCACTGCCATTACCACCACCAGTTTGCGCACGCGTGTACCTCCAGGTTCGAAGAGGCGGATTCTACCACGCGAGACTGAGCATCGAACTGCGGCCAAAGGTTACAGGCTGATTCCGCCGGGCATGCAAAAAGGGCGATCATTTCTGATCGCCCTTTTTGGGATTTGGTAGGCACAATTGGACTCGAACCAACGACCCCCACCATGTCAAGGTGGTGCTCTAACCAACTGAGCTATGTGCCTGTCGTGTGGTGCGCATAGTAGAGACTCACTGAACACCTGTAAAGCTTTTTTTTCGATATAAATCAAAAACTTTCGAGCAGCCGGAGAATTGGAGCCCTCTAAGAGCTTCCAAAGCTAAACGCAAAAAAGGGTGACCCTTGCGGATCACCCTTTTTCAATTTGGTAGGCACAATTGGACTCGAACCAACGACCCCCACCATGTCAAGGTGGTGCTCTAACCAACTGAGCTATGTGCCTGTCGTGGTGCGCATTCTACGCAATTACAAAGGCGTGTCAACAGTTTTTTTGAAGCTAACCCACTGAATTGCAAACTCTTTATAAAGAGGCGTCAGGCGCGAGCACTGTTCATGATTTTCGGCGGACGACTAGCGGGTGTTTATTATTATTGATAGCATCGCTACATTCGTTAAAAATATAAAACACGAGGTTCTGCAGCATGGCTAACACCCCCTACCCCCAGTCCTACTACGCCGCCTCGGCCAACCCGGTGCCGCCACGTCCGGCGCTGCAGGGTGAGGTGCAAACCGATGTCTGCATCATCGGCGCGGGCTACACCGGCTTGTCCAGCGCCCTGTTCCTTCTGGAAAATGGCTTCAAGGTAAGCATTGTCGAAGCGGCCAAGGTAGGCTTCGGCGCATCGGGCCGCAACGGTGGCCAGATCGTCAACAGCTACAGCCGCGACATCGATGTCATCGAGCGCACCGTGGGTGCTCGCCAAGCCCAGCTGCTAGGCCAGATGGCCTTCGAAGGCGGGCGCATCATTCGCGAGCGGGTGGCCAAGTACAACATCCAGTGCGACCTCAAGGACGGTGGCGTGTTCGCTGCGCTGACCAGCAAGCAAATGGGTCACCTGGAATCGCAAAAGCGCCTGTGGGAACGTTTCGGCCACAACCAGCTGGAGCTGATGGATCAACAGCGCATCCGCGAAGTGGTGGCCTGCGACAACTACATCGGCGGCATGCTCGACATGAGCGGCGGGCATATCCATCCACTCAACCTGGCCCTCGGCGAAGCTGCTGCGGTCGAATCGTTGGGCGGCACCATCTATGAACAAACTCCGGCGGTGCGCATCGAGCGCGGCGCCAACCCGGTCGTGCATACCCCACAGGGTAAAGTGCGCGCCAAGTTCATCATCGTGGCGGGCAACGCCTACCTGGGCAACCTGGTCCCGGAGCTTGCCGCCAAGTCGATGCCTTGCGGTACACAGGTCATCACGACCGAACCCTTGGGCGATGAACTGGCGCGCACACTGCTTCCCCAGGACTACTGCGTCGAAGACTGCAACTACCTGCTCGACTACTATCGCCTGACCAGCGACAAGCGCCTGATCTTTGGAGGCGGCGTGGTTTATGGTGCACGGGATCCGGCCAACATCGAGGCGATCATTCGTCCGAAGATGCTCAAGGCCTTCCCGCAGTTGAAGAACGTCAAGATCGACTACGCCTGGACCGGCAACTTCCTGCTCACCTTGTCGCGTCTGCCACAAGTCGGCCGTATCGGTGACAACATCTATTATTCCCAGGGATGTTCAGGCCACGGGGTCACCTATACCCATCTGGCAGGCAAAGTCCTGGCCGAGGCCATGCGTGGCCAGGCGGAGCGGTTCGATGCCTTTGCCGGGCTGCCGCACTACCCCTTCCCGGGCGGTCAGATGCTGCGCGTGCCCTTCAGTGCCTTGGGCGCTTGGTACTACAGCTTGCGTGACCGTCTGGGCTTCTGAGTCAAGGCGTGGCAACCAGTAAAGGGCTGCCACTGGCGTGATGGGGTTCACTCATGTTCGCCGGGCCGCGTTGCGGCCCATGCCGACCAGCCCAGCGCCCCGGCAAGGCCACGCCTTCAGTGACCGTGGGAAGCCTGATGCGAGCAGCCTCACTTGAGGCTGTCCAGGGCCTGCCTGGCCGCCAGTTCCTGGCCCGCACGCGCCAGATCGTCAGCGGCCTGTTGCCAGCGCTGACGGTCAACGTTCGCCGGCAACTCCCCCGGCGGCTGCACCAGGATTGCCCAACGGCCCTCTTTCGCCCAGGCAGAGGCGAAATCGTCGAATGCCATCACCAGGCGGCGCTGCATGCCTGCACGCATCAGCACACGCTGTTTGTAACGGTCATACCCTATCAATACCGCATACCTGGGTTCGCTCCACCATGCCGAACCGTCCTGGTAGCGAACCAGCACCGGGTTTCCAGCGGCCACCTGCGTCAACAAGGCATCTAGCCGCTTGTCCAAGGGGTACACCACCCTACCGTAGTCGCGCGCAACGCGCGGGATGCTGGTATCTAGGCTGTCGATACCTGTGGGCAGGTTCAGCGGCTGATCGAGCAGCCCAGGCGTGATGGGCGCACCTTGCTGCGACAGAATCGCGGCCAATGCCATGGCTGCGCTGTGGTTGGCGTTACCGCGGTAGAACGGAACGCTGCTGAGCTCCACCCGCTGGGGCAGGCCCTGGAGTGCGGTAGAAGGTGTCCCGGCACAACCTGCCAAGGTGACACCCAACCAGCACGCCAGGATGAGCTGGCGAACGACCTTGGTCGGCGACGAGAAGGTGAAATTGGGCATGGATACTCGCTTGCTGAACGCAGGGCAGGCAGCGCCCTGCTGTGTTCGCGATGATAGGTCCCACAACGATGGCGGTACAGTCCGACAGGGCATGTTGGCGAATCATCTCGGCACCGCAGGCGTTATTCGATGGAACGTACCCACGCAAGGGCTACACTAATCAAGTGTCTGGAAGGCAATCGCTGGCGTATCAAGCGCTCGCCGTAGAGATGGAGGCACAAATGAATATGACCTTGGCAATCATCATGCTGGTGTGCATGTGGCTCAGCGTTGCAGCGGCCATGCTCTGGGGCGTACTGCGCATCGCACGGCGGCACGCTCAACCCGTTGCGCAACCACAGCCACGCCCTCAACCCGCCCCTGCACGGCGTGCTCCACACGCAGCAGCGGCGCACTGAACCCACCTGAAACATGCAGCGAATGGGGCGCCATGCGCCCCGCCTGCTGTCACCCTTGCTTGGCCTCACGCTTCAGCCGTGCTCGACGCGCCAGGATATTCAGAATCTCGATAGCGGTTGAGAACGCCATGGCGGCATACACATAGCCCTTGGGCACGTGGGCTCCGAAGCCCTCCGCGATCAGCGTCATGCCGATCATGATCAGGAAACCGAGCGCCAGCATGACAACGGTTGGGTTGTCGTTGATGAAGTTGGCCAGCGGATCGGCCGCCACCATCATCACGATCACGGCAGTGATCACGGCGATGATCATGATAGGCAAGTGCTCAGTCATGCCTACTGCGGTGATAATGCTGTCTACCGAGAACACAATATCGAGCAACAAAATCTGGAAAATCGCTGCGGCGAAGCCCAAGGTAACGGTAGAAGAAGCCTTGGACTCTTCCTTGGCACCGTGTGGGTCGACGTTCTCGTGAATTTCCTTAGTGGCCTTCCACAGCAGGAACAGGCCGCCGGCGATCAGGATCACATCCTTCCAGGAGAAGGCGTTGCCAAACACCTCGAACACAGGGTCGGTCAGCTGCACGATCCAGGCAACGGTGCTCAGCAGTGCCAGGCGCATCACCAGTGCCATGCTGATACCGATGCGGCGTGCCTTGGAGCGATACGCGACTGGTAGTTTGTTGGTCAGGATGGAGATGAAGATCAGGTTGTCGATACCCAGTACAACTTCCATGGCCACCAGCGTGGCGAGCGCCACCCAGGCTGTCGGGCTAGCGGCAAGTTCCAGCAAATATTCCATTGTTCACATCCTGTCACGCGGGTTGGGGATCAAATGTCCTGGGTTTCGGAAGCGGTGTCATCTTGCTCGGGCTCTCGCCGGTCGGTCCCAAGCGCGTCGCTCAAGGCCTGCTGGGCCGCCTGGTTGGTTTGCTCGATCACCTGCTGAGCCGACTTCGCCGCCTGGTCAAGCACTTGCTGGGCAGACTTCTCGGCCTGATCGCAGCCGGCCAGGGCCAACAGCGTCATGCTCATGACCAGCGCAGTACCCATTGATTTGAAATACAGCATAGGCGCCTCCGGAATGATGTGCGCAGGCTCGTATCCGCCTGAATGAAGTGGATTCTAGAGGGCGCAATACTTCTGTAAAATTCGTATTTTCAAGCGATATACTTCGGTTTTTCCGAATCGGCATCTGCGCTAATGCTTAACTATCGCCAGCTCCACTACTTTTGGGTGGTAGCCCGAACCGGCAGCATCGTTCGGGCGAGCGAGCAATTGAATCTGACGCCACAGACCATCAGCGGTCAGATCACGCTATTGGAACAGGCTTATGGCGTCGAGCTGTTCCAGCGGGTTGGCCGGCAATTGGAACTCACTGAGACCGGACGCCAGGCGCTGACGTATGCCGAGCAGATGTTCCAGCTGGGGGGCGAACTCGAAGCCATGCTGCGTGCCGGCCCTCAGGAGCAGATCCTGTTCCGGGTCGGGGTGGCTGACGTGGTGCCAAAGTCCATTGTCTATCGATTATTGGCACCCACCATGGAGCTTGAGAACGTGCTGCGCATCAACTGCCGTGAAGACAAGCTGGAGCGGCTCCTGGCCGACCTTGCCATTCAGCGACTGGACCTGGTCATTTCAGACAGCCCGATGCCGCCCCACCTGGACATCAAAGGGTATAGCCAGAAACTGGGAGAATGCGGCCTGAGCTTTTTCGCAACCCCAACATTGGCCCTTCAGCACGATGGCCCGTTCCCTGAATGCCTGCACGATGCGCCGCTGCTCATACCCGGGCAAGAAACGGTGCTGCGCAGCCGCCTTCTACGCTGGCTTGGTGATCAACATCTTCAACCGCGCATCGTCGGCGAGTTCGACGACAGTGCCTTGATGCAGGCGTTCGGGCAGTCTGGCAGCGGCATCTTCGTGGCGCCCAGCGTGATTGCCGAAGAAGTGTGTCGGCAGTATGGCGTACAGTTGATTGGGCAAACCGAGGCCGTGAACGAGTCCTTCTACGCCATTTCGGTCGAGCGCAAGGTCAAGCATCCTGGCATCGTTGCCATCACCGAAGGGGCGCGACGCGAACTGTTCAACTGGTAGCGCTCCCACAACGGGCAGTAAGTGCCTGGGCGAGGTCTATGGTAAAGTCCAGCCCTTTTCGAATTTCAGGACCTCGCAGCGCATGACACCGCTTCTTCGCCTTCTCAACCGCACCGGCCTGGTGACGCAAATCGTTATCGGCCTGGTGGCAGGTATCGCGCTTGCCCTGATCGCCCCCACCGTTGCCCGTGACCTGGGCTTTCTCGGTACGGTGTTCGTCAGTGCCTTGAAGGCGGTGGCGCCAGTGCTGGTCTTCGTTCTGGTCATGGCATCGATTGCCAATCACCGGCACGGACAGGAAACCCACATCCGCCCCATCTTGGGGCTGTACTTGCTCGGCACATTCGCCTCGGCTGTCGTGGCGGTGGTTGCCAGCATGGTATTTCCTTCACACTTGGTACTGAACGCAGCGGATGCCGCCCTGAGTGCACCGGGCGGCATCGGTGAGGTGTTGAAGAACCTGTTGCTCAGTGCGGTCGACAACCCGATCAACGCGTTGCTCAATGCCAATTTCATCGGCGTGCTGACCTGGGCTATTGGCCTGGGCATCGCGTTGCGCCGCGCCGGTGACACCACCCGCAAGGTGGTCGACGACCTGTCCAACGGCGTCACGCTGATCGTGCGCATCGTCATTCGCTTTGCGCCACTGGGCATCTTCGGCCTGGTCACCTCCACCTTGGCTCAGTCAGGGCTCAAAGCCATGTTGGGGTACCTGCACCTGCTGGCGGTACTGATCGGGTGCATGCTGTTCGTCGCCCTGGTCATGAACCCGCTGATCGTATTCTGGAAAACCCGTCGAAATCCCTACCCACTCACCCTGCTGTGTCTGCGCGAAAGCGGCATCACTGCATTTTTCACCCGCAGTTCGGCAGCCAACATCCCTGTGAACATGGCGTTGTCCGAACGCCTTGGGCTGCATGAGGATACTTATTCGGTATCCATTCCGCTGGGGGCCACGATCAACATGGCTGGCGCTGCAATCACCATCACCGTATTGACGCTGGCGGCGGTGCACACCTTGGGGATTCCCTTGGACCTTCCCACGGCAGTGTTGCTCAGTGTGGTAGCGGCGGTCTGTGCCTGCGGTGCGTCCGGTGTGGCCGGCGGCTCCCTGCTGCTCATCCCATTGGCCTGCAGCTTGTTCGGCATTCCCAGTGAGATCGCCATGCAGGTTGTGGCGGTGGGGTTCATCATCGGCGTGCTGCAGGATTCTGCCGAGACCGCGCTCAACTCCTCCACCGACGTGCTGTTCACCGCAGCAGCCTGCCAGGCCGAAGCGCGCCGCAGCGCCTGATTTAGCCGGGCCGTCTTGCGGCCCTCCCCTCATACACCTACGCTAATGGCCTTTTCCCAGCAATGAGACAGGGCCATGTCCGAGCAAGACACCACCACTGAAGGTCGCTTGAGCAGCGTCGAGATTCGCGTGCTCGGCTCGCTGATCGAGAAACAGGCCACCAGCCCGGAAAGTTACCCGCTTACCCTCAACGCCCTGCTCCTGGCCTGTAACCAGAAGACCAGCCGCGAACCGGTGATGAACCTTACCCAGGGCCAAGTGGGTCAGGCGCTGCGCAGCCTCGAAGCACGACAGATGGCACGCTTGCAGATGGGCAGCCGCGCCGACCGCTGGGAACACCGGGTGGACAAGGCGCTGGAATTGGTTCCTGCGCAGTTGGTGTTGATGGGGCTGATGTTCCTGCGTGGCCCGCAAACCTTGAGCGAGTTGCTGACCCGTAGCAACCGCCTGCACGATTTCGACGACACCGACCAAGTTCGCCACCAGCTAGAACGTCTGGTGTCACGGAACTTGGCCGTGCACCTGCCGCGTCAGGCTGGCCAGCGTGAGGACCGTTACACTCATGCGTTGGGTGACCCGGCAGACATCGAAGCCATTCTGGCTGCAAAGCAGCAGGAGAGCTCAATGCGAAGTGGTACCAGCACGGTTACGCAGGATCGAATCGAGGCACTTGAAGCGCGCATCGCTGCACTGGAAGCGCGGCTGGACGCACTAGGCGGCTAGTCTTCAGCGGTCTGATTTGGGGAAGTTGCGGCAGCTCTTGCGCTCGGTCATTTCGCGATCGCTTGGGCGCTGGTCGACAAACACCGTGTGGCCGTTGCTGTAGATCTCAAGGTAGCCCCAGTGCAGGTCTTGTTCAGTCTGCCCGGGCTTTGGCGGCACTAGCCACCAGGGTTCGCGGCTGATCAGGGTCATGGCGTGGCTCCTGAGGGGTCTGCTTGTAAGCATAGACACCCTCATGGCTCGTGGGTTTAGCCAGGCCCATGACAAGACCCCCGCATGCGCTGCGCCATGGGGCACGGCCAGTTCATGCGAGGGTTGCGGTTCTGCTGAAATGTCGCTTATGCAGGCGCGGAGGTGCGGATCAGGTGGTCGAAGGCGGCCAGAGACGCCTTGGCCCCTTCGCCAACGGCGATCACGATCTGCTTGTAAGGCACCGTCGTCACGTCACCTGCAGCGAACACACCGGCAATACTGGTCTGCCCTCTGGCATCGACGATGATTTCGCCGCGTGCCGACAGTTCAACGGTGCCTTTGAGCCAATCAGTGTTCGGCAACAGACCGATCTGAACGAAAATCCCCTCCAACGCCAGCTCATGCTCGATGTCGCTGGTGCGGTCCTTGTAGCGCAGGCCAGTCACTTTCTCGCCATTGCCGATCACTTCGGTGGTCAGTGCCTGGGTGATGACCGTCACGTTAGGCAAGCTGTGCAACTTGCGTTGCAGCACCGCATCGGCACGCAGCTGGCTGTCGAATTCAATCAACGTCACCTGCGCCACGATACCCGCCAAGTCGATCGCCGCTTCCACGCCAGAGTTACCACCACCGATCACCGCCACGCGTTTGCCCTTGAACAACGGGCCGTCACAGTGCGGGCAGTAGGCCACGCCACGGCCACGGTATTGCTGTTCGCCCGGCACATTCATTTCGCGCCAGCGAGCACCGGTGGCCAGGATGACCGTCTTGGCCTTGAGCGAAGCCCCGCTCGCCATGCGCACTTCATGCAGGCCACCGTCGGTAGCCGGAATCAGTGCTTCACCGCGCTGCAGGTTCATGATGTCCACGTCATACTGCTTGACGTGTTCTTCAAGCGCGGTGGCCAGTTTCGGGCCTTCGGTTTCATGCACGGAAACGAAGTTCTCGATGGCCATGGTGTCGAGCACCTGCCCGCCGAACCGTTCGGCGGCCACGCCAGTGCGGATACCCTTGCGCGCGGCATAGATGGCGGCAGAGGCACCCGCCGGGCCACCGCCTACGACCAGTACATCGAATGCTTGTTTGGCGTTGAGCTTCTCGGCCTGACGTGCGCCGGCGTTGGTGTCGATCTTGCCAAGAATTTCTTCAAGGCCCATGCGCCCCTGGCCGAACACCTCACCATTGAGGTACACGCTGGGCACGGCCATGATCTGGCGGGCATCGACTTCAGCCTGGAACAACGCACCATCGATGGCTACATGGCGCACGCTGGGGTTGAGCACCGCCATCAGGTTCAATGCCTGGACCACATCCGGGCAGTTCTGGCAGGACAGCGAGAAGTAAGTCTCGAAGTTGAACTCACCTTCCAGCGTCTGGATCTGCTCGATCACTTCCAGGCTGGCCTTGGAGGGGTGGCCGCCCACTTGCAGCAGCGCCAGCACCAGGGAGGTGAACTCGTGGCCCATGGGAATACCAGCAAAACGCAGGCTGATGTCGCCGTTGGGGCGATTGAGCGAGAACGAAGGGCGGCGGGCGTCGTCGCCATCGGCTCGCAGGGTGATGAGGCTGGACAAGCCGGCGATTTCCACCAGCAGGTCGTGTAATTCGCGGGACTTCGCACCGTCGTCGAGGGAGGCAACGATCTCGATCGGCTGGGTGACCCGCTCCAGGTAGGTTTTCAGTTGCGATTTAAGCGTGGCGTCCAACATACGGGCGATTTCCTTTTTCAAACTCAGATACAAAAACGCCCAGGCGAAGTCGCCCGGGCGTTTGACGGGGCGGTAAGTGGTTCAGCTGTGGCGGCTGCTTACCGCCCGCGTTTGGCACATGACTGGCTGCTCATCCCGCAAGGCCTGTGCGGCGCTGCCGCTGCACAGGCGCTTATCGGGCGACAATCAGATCTTGCCGACCAGATCCAGCGACGGCGCCAGAGTGGCCTCGCCTTCTTTCCACTTGGCTGGGCAGACTTCGCCTGGGTGGGCGGCGACATACTGGGCAGCCTTGACCTTGCGCAGCAGCTCGGTGGCGTCACGACCCACACCGCCGTCGTTCAGCTCGACGATCTTGATCTGGCCTTCGGGGTTGATCACGAAGGTACCGCGGTCCGCCAGGCCGGCTTCTTCGATCAGCACGTCGAAGTTGCGGGCGATCACATGGGTCGGGTCGCCGATCAGTGGGTACTGAATCTTGCCGATGGTGTCCGAGGTGTCGTGCCACGCTTTGTGGGTAAAGTGGGTGTCGGTGGAAACACCGTAGATCTCAACGCCCAGTTTCTGGAACTCGGCATAGTTGTCAGCAAGGTCACCCAGCTCGGTCGGGCAAACGAACGTAAAGTCGGCTGGATAGAAGAACACGACAGACCATTTGCCTTTCAGGTCGGCTTCGCTGACCGGGACGAACTCGCCCTTGTGGTAGGCAGTGGCGTTGAACGGTTTGACCTGGCTGTTGATGATAGGCATGAGAGACGCTCCTTCATGGGTTGAAATCAGTTGACGGAGAGAATCCTAACCGCATGGACCGATAAAGGCTCATTGGCAAACCTGATGCTCATGATTGGTTTTGGCTATGAGTGGGACAGGTTAGAGAGCGCTTCCCGCGGTAATGCCCAAGCGCGCGGCTAGCCTATGAAACCGACCGCGCATGGGGCGACGATTACGTAATCGTCGCCCCGCAAGCAGGCCGCACGTTGCATGCGGCCTGGGCTGAGTCAGCGGGTCACCGTGCGCAGAGTCACGAACTCTTCCGCTGCCGTGGGGTGCACGCCGATGGTTTCATCGAACTGTTGCTTGGTCGCGCCCGCCTTGAGTGCGATGCCAAGGCCCTGGATGATCTCGCCTGCATCCGGCCCGACCATGTGGCAACCCAGTACCTTGTCGGTCTTGGCATCTACCACCAGCTTCATCAAGGTCTTTTCCTGAATGTCGGTGAGGGTCAGCTTCATGGCGCGGAAGCGGCTTTCAAAGACCTTGACCTCGTAGCCCTGCTCGACGGCCTGTTCTTCAGTGAGCCCTACCGTGCCGATAGGCGGCTGGCTGAACACGGCCGTGGGGATGTTCTGGTAATCCACGGGGCGGTACTGCTCCGGCTTGAACAGACGCCTGGCCACAGCCATGCCTTCGGCCAATGCCACCGGGGTCAACTGCACACGGCCGATTACATCTCCAATGGCCAGGATCGAAGGCGCCGTGGTCTGGTACTGATCGTCTACGCGCACGTAGCCCTTGTCATCAAGTTCGACACCAGTGTTTTCCAGGCCAAGGTTGTCCAGCATTGGACGCCGGCCGGTGGCGTAGAAGATGCAGTCGGCAACCAGTTCCCGCCCGTCCTTGAGCGTCGCCTTGAGGCTGCCATCCTCAAGCTTGTCGATGCGCTGGATGTCAGCATTGAACTGCAAATCGAGCCCGCGCTTTTCGAGCTCCTCCTTCAGGTGAGTGCGCACCGAACCATCGAAGCCGCGCAGGAACAGATCGCCGCGGTACAACAACGTTGTCGCGGCGCCCAGCCCTTGGAAGATCCCGGCAAACTCCACCGCGATGTAGCCGCCGCCCACCACCAACACCCGCCGCGGCAGGTCCTTGAGGTAAAACGCTTCGTTGGAGGTGATCGCCAATTCCTTGCCCGGGATGTCCGGCACCTGGGGCCAGCCGCCAGTGGCGATCAGGATGTGCTCGGCACTGTAGCGCTGGCCTTCGACTTCGACCTCGTTAGGTCCGGTGATGCGCGCATGACCTTGAACCAGGGTCACGCCGCTGTTGACCAGCAGGTTGCGGTAGATACCGTTGAGCCGTTCGATTTCACGGTTCTTGTTGGCAATCAGGGTGCCCCAGTCGAAGTGCCCTTCTTCCAGGGTCCAGCCGTATCCAGCCGCCTGCTCCAGCTCATCAGCCACATGGGCGCCATACACCAGCAGCTTTTTGGGCACACACCCCACGTTGACGCAGGTGCCGCCCAAATAGCGGCTCTCGGCAACCGCTACCTTGGCGCCAAAACCGGCAGCGAAACGTGCAGCGCGCACGCCACCGGAGCCGGCGCCAATCACGAACAGATCAAAATCGTAGGCCACTTTTCGTTCTCCAAAAAAAAGCTGCAAGCTTCAAGCGGCAGGCTGCACGAACGGGCAGCGTGGCTTGTCACTTGCAGCTTGGTACCGGCAGTTTCAAGCTTCAAGCATCAGGCAGCAAGAAAAAATGCGCCTGGCTTGCAGCAGGGGCTCAGTAAGCCTTGCCAGCCTTGTAGTAGTTCTCGAAGCAGAAGTTGGTCGCGTCGATGTAGCCCTCGGCGCCACCGCAGTCGAAACGCTTCCCTTTGAATTTGTACGCGATCACGCAGCCGCTCTGGGCTTGCTTCATCAAGGCGTCGGTAATCTGGATCTCACCGCCTTTGCCGGGCTCGATGTTCTCGATGATATCGAAGATGTCGGGCGTCAGGATGTAACGGCCGATGATGGCCAGGTTGGACGGCGCATCCTCGGGTTTGGGCTTCTCAACCATGTTGGTGACACGGAAAATGTCGTCACGAATCATGTCGCCGGCAATGACACCGTATTTGTTGGTTTCCTGCGGATCGACTTCCTGAATGGCGACGATCGAGCAACGGAACTGGTTGTACAGCTTCACCATCTGGGTCAGCACGCCATCGCCTTCCGGGTTGACGCACAGGTCATCGGCCAGCACCACTGCGAACGGCTCGTCGCCGATCAGGGGACGGCCAGTGAGGATCGCGTGACCCAAGCCTTTCATTTCGGTCTGACGGGTGTAGGAGAACGAGCACTCGTCCAGCAGGCGACGAATGCCTACCAGGTACTTCTCCTTGTCGGTGCCCTTGATCTGGTTTTCCAGCTCGTAGCTGATGTCGAAGTGATCTTCCAGTGCGCGCTTACCGCGGCCGGTAACGATGGAGATCTCGCTCAACCCTGCATCCAATGCTTCCTCAACGCCGTACTGGATCAACGGCTTGTTGACCACTGGCAGCATTTCCTTCGGCATGGCTTTGGTGGCTGGCAGGAAGCGAGTGCCATAGCCGGCTGCCGGGAACAAGCATTTCTTGATCATAAACGTCCTTAACAAAGGCTAGGCCTGGGGGTTACGGCGCAGTCTAATCAGGCGGCGGTCACCTTACAATGCCCCGCCTGTGGCCGATCGTTGGGAACATAGAGGCAACCGCTCACGGATAGTTCAAAGGGCCGCCCAATATTCCTGACCGGTACGTCATCCTTCCAGGCCCTTGCCTGGCCATCAGCGACCGGTGCCCTGCCCGATCAACACGCCTTCGACCTTCTGGCCGTAGAGATTGACCCCATCATTGGCATGGAACTTCAGGCGGGTTTTCTCGATGGAGCCCTCTACCAACCTCGGGTCCTGGGGCCGCTCGTGCCGGTTTATCCAGGCCGCCACGTCCCAGGCCTGCTGGTCGCTGAGCGAGCCCGGTCGACCCAGCGGCATGTTGTACTTGATGAATGACGCCGCCGTATTGATCCGGTGCATGCCCGCCCCCCAGTTGTAGGCGTCCCTGCCCCATAGCGGCGGCATCACATACTCGCCCGCCACCTTCTGGCCTTCGCCCTTCTTGCCGTGGCAGATCGCGCACTGCTCGAGGTACACCTGCTGCCCACGCTTGAAGTCATAGCCCCCCGCTGGCGGCGCCACTTCCGGATAGCCTCGCCCGGCCAACGGCACACCGGTCGGCGCTTTGGTAGAGAGCCAGTAGGAATAAACCGACAGCGCGGTCATCTCCGGGCTGTCAGCCGCCGGCGGCTTGCCGTTCATGCTGAACTGAAAACATCCCTGGATTCGCTCGGCATACGTGTTGACCTTGTCGTTTTTCTTTCGGTAGGCCGGGTACATCGGGTAAGCGCCCCACAGAGGGGCCGAGTGCGCCATGCGCCCTTGATCAAGGTGGCAATTAGAGCAGTTCATGCCGTTGCCAACCGCTTCAGGCATCAGACGTCGGGTATCGACGAACAGGGCGTGCCCCTCGCGCACCCTCTTCCCAAACGCATTGTCCGGCAACTCGCCCTCTGCCGGCGGCACGAAGCGCGGTTGCGCCTGTGCATTCGGCACTTTGAGCTGGGACTGGTCTTCCATGGTCACGGGGCTGGCGTGAACGCTACCTGCTGCCAGCAGCAGGGCTGTAAGCAAAGGCTTCATGGCTTGGCCTCCAGGTTGGCAGGAAGAGCGAAAAACGCGGAAACGGCCGTGATCTCGTCGGGGGTCATGGCCTTGGCCACGCCGACCATCAACTGGTTGGGGTCGTTGCTGCGCGTTCCATCACGCCAAGCGTTCAGTTGAGCCGCCAGATAAGCGGCGGGCTGGCCAGACAACGGCGGGAAATGCTCGCCTACGCCGCCACCGCCTGGGCCATGGCACTGGATACATCCAGGGACGTGCCGGTTCCAGTCGCCATAAAGCGCAAGCCGCAGCGTTGGATCATTGGCGATTTGCTGACGACGCAGGTCACCGGTTGCCGGCGCCGGCAAGCTGGCCAGGTAGGCACTCACCGCTGTGATCTCGTCCTCGGACAATGCCTTTGCCAAGGGCGCCATGACCGCCTGCTCTCGAGTACCATTGCGCCAGTCACGCAGTTGCTTGCTCAAGTAAGGGGCCGGCAGGCCGGCGAGCCGTGGGAAGCCTGCTGCGCCGATACCGTTGCCATCGGCACCGTGGCATCCAATGCAGGCGAGGGCTGCAGGGTCGGCGCCCCCTTGGGTAAAGACTTTCTGGCCATCTGCAGCGTGGGCCGATGCCCAGGCCAGGGACATCAGGCCACCGATCACCATGACGCTGAATGGTCTCATCACGAACCTCCTTTTCTATTGTTATATGCTTAGGCCCAAAACATATAAGCAAAAGGAGGTCGGTCACTTGCGCTGGGTCAATCCCCGGAAATACAAGCCGTCGCGGCTTTACGCACATCACCCGGGCGCAATGGGAAGTTGCTCAGACGTTCATGCAACTTGATGCTGCTGCCATTGTTGCCACGCTGGCTGATATCCAGAAGCGCGCCTGGGCCCTCGCCTGGCGAAAACTTCTGCGGCACGATCAAGCGCAATCCATCACCGCGTTTTTCTTCCGTCAACGGGCCACGCGAGTCGGCCAGCCGGACCTTCACGCAGTCGGCATATTCACGTGGCGTCTTGCCTGACATCACATCCATCGTCTCATGGGATTGTTCTAGGTCAGACACACTGGCGCACCCGGCCAGGGTCAGCATCCACGCCGCCAACATCCACTTCATCTGCTGCACCTCTGTCATCAGGAACACCGTTCGACCGTAATCTGGCTCTTTTGCTCCCTGTACTGGCAGATTTATCTGCGCCCGGTCAGCAGCCCGGCGCGCTCACCGCGCATCGTGTTATCGTGCGCGTTTGCAAAACCAGACTTTGCGGAGCCACACATGAAATTCGTACACCAGCGCGAGCACCTCAACGAGGACGACATCGTCGTCATCGAGTGCTCCCAGCGCTGCAACATCCGTCTGATGAACGACGCCAACTTCCGCAGCTTCAAGAATGGCGGTCGTCACACCTATCACGGCGGCCACTTCGACAAGTTTCCCGCCAAGATCACCGTGCCCAGCACCGGTTTCTGGAACATCACCATCGATACCGTGACGACCCGCCCGATCTCGGTCACGCGCAAGCCCAGCCTTACGCACAAGATCAAGATCATCCGTCGTTCCTCGTCGCAGCTCAGGTAAGGCCAGCCATGACCCAAACCATCAAGTACGTCATCAAGTACAAGCTCGAAGGCCAGCGCCGCTGGGATTTCGCCCTCATGTCAGACGACTCTCGGGAACAAGCGCTACAAGCCCTGCGCAAGATCCATGGTGAAGACGTGGACAAGGTCAGCGACATCCAGGTCAGCAAGGCACTCTAATCGCCCAGTCTCCATCCATTGCGCCTGAAGGAGCGTCGCATGAGCCAGTGGCCCGATCGCCGTGTTCTCGATTTGCTGGGTATCGAACTGCCCATCCTTCAAGCGCCGATGGCCGGGGCATCAGGTACGGCGATGGCTATTGCGGTAAGCCAGGCCGGTGGGCTGGGCGCATTGCCTTGCGCCATGCTCACGCACCAGCAGGTACGCGAGCAAATCGGTGTCTTTCGAGCCGCCAGCCCTGGCCGCGCCCTGAACCTGAACTTCTTCTGCCATCAGGTACCGGCATCCGATGCTGACGCCCTCACCGCTTGGAAGCAGGTGCTCGAGCCCTACTATCGAACGCTGGGGGCTGATTTCGAAGCACCTGCACCGGTGTCCAACCGCGCGCCTTTCGACGAACACAGCTGCCAGCTGGTCGAGAACCTGCGCCCTGAAGTGGTGAGTTTTCACTTCGGCCTGCCTCAGGCTGACCTGCTGCGCAGGGTCAAAGCCAGTGGGGCCCGAGTACTGTCCAGTGCCACAACCGTCGAAGAGGCACGCTGGCTGCAGGATCGCGGCTGTGATGCGATCATCGCCATGGGTTATGAGGCTGGCGGGCATCGCGGCATGTTCCTCAGTGAAGACATCACCACCCAAATCGGTACGCTTGCGCTGGTGCCGCAGGTGGTCGATGCCGTCGATGTCCCGGTGATTGCGGCCGGTGGCATTGGCGATCACCGTGGTGTGCTGGCCGCACTGGCATTGGGTGCCTCTGCGGTGCAGATCGGCACCGCCTACCTGTTCTGCCCCGAAGCCACCGTGTCGCCGTTTCATCGGCAGGTGCTGGACAGCGCGTCCGCCAGCGACACGGCCCTGACCAACCTGTTCACCGGTCGCCCGGCCCGCGGTATCCATAATCGCCTGATGCGCGAGCTGGGCCCCATGAGCGCGCAGGCACCCCGGTTTCCGCTCGCAGGTGGCGCATTGATGCCACTGCGGGCAATCACTGAAGCCCAAGGCAGCAGTGATTTCAGCAACCTTTGGGCAGGCCAGGCACTACGCCTCGGCCGGCACTTGTCCGCTGCAGACCTGACCCGTGACATTGCAGACAAGGCATTGGCTCGTCTGAACCGCTAACCGGACCGATCGAGCGCGCCGTGCCTTGCTTGAGCCTCGATCCAATAAAAACAGCTGCAAGCAACTGGCGAAGCGCTATATAGTCAGGCATATAACGAAAACCAGGAGCTTTCCCAATGCGTTCTCGCCTGCCTTACCTAGCCGCCCTCGCCAGCCTGATTACCCTGAACACTGCCTGGGCCGACGAGGTCCAGGTGGCTGTCGCTGCCAACTTCACCGCACCCATCCAGGCCATCGCCAAGGACTTCGAGAAGGACACCGGCCATAAGCTGATTGCAGCCTACGGCGCTACCGGACAGTTCTATGCCCAGATCAACAACGGTGCCCCTTTCGAAGTGTTCCTGGCCGCAGACGACAGCACCCCGGCCAAGCTCGAGAAAGAGCACGCCATCGTGCCAGGCTCACGCTTTACCTACGCCATCGGCACGCTGGCCCTGTGGTCGGCCCAGCCTGGGTATGTGGATGACAAGGGCGCAGTCTTGCAGCGCAATGCATACCAGCACCTCGCGCTCGCCAACCCGAAGACCGCCCCTTACGGCCTGGCGGCCACGCAAGTGCTAGAAAAGCTCAAGCTGACCGAGGCGACGCGCGACAAATGGGTAGAAGGTCAAAATATCACCCAAGCCTTCCAGTTCGTCTCTACCGGTAACGCAGAACTGGGCTTCGTGGCGCTGTCGCAGATCTTCAAAGATGGCAAGGTGCAGAGCGGTTCGGCCTGGATCGTCCCGGCTTCCTTGCACGACCCCATTCGTCAAGACGCGGTGATTCTGGAAAAAGGCAAGGACAACCCGGCTGCCAAGGCCTTGGTGGACTACCTCAAGGGCCCCAAGGCAGCTGCGGTGATCAAAGCCTATGGCTATGAAATCTGATGCCGCTCGATGCCAGTGACCTTGGCGCCATCTGGCTCACCCTGAAGCTGGCCAGCCTGACCACCCTGATTCTTTTAATCGTAGGCACACCTGTTGCCTGGTGGCTGGCACGCACGCGGTCATGGTTTCGCGGGCCGATAGGCGCCATCGTTGCCCTGCCCTTGGTGCTGCCGCCGACGGTGATCGGGTTTTACCTGCTGATTGCACTAGGCCCGCATGGCTGGCTTGGCCAAGGGATTGCGGCACTGGGCCTGGGCAATGTGGTGTTCAGCTTCTCGGGCCTTGTAATCGGCTCGGTCATCTACTCGATGCCCTTTGTGGTCCAGCCGTTGCAAAACGCTTTTGCCGCCATTGGCAAGCGCCCCATGGAAGTGGCGGCCACGCTGCGCGCCGGGCCCTGGGACAGTTTCGTGCATGTGGCGCTACCACTGGCCCGTCCGGGTTTCATCACCGCCAGCATCCTGGGTTTTGCCCACACCGTAGGCGAGTTTGGTGTCGTGTTGATGATCGGAGGCAACATTCCAGACAAGACCCGCGTGGTATCCGTGCAGATCTTCGACCATGTCGAGGCGATGGCCTACACCCAGGCGCACTGGCTCGCAGGCGCCATGCTGGCGTTCTCTTTCTTGGTGCTGCTGTTGCTGTACGCAGGCCGACGCGGCAATGCGGGCTGGAACTGACATGACGCACTCGATCGTGGCACGCCTGAAACTGGCACGCGACGCTTTCACCCTGGACGTCGACCTGCAACTGCCAGGGCGCGGTATCAGCGCATTGTTTGGACACTCCGGCTCGGGCAAAACCAGTTGCCTGCGCTGTCTGGCCGGGCTGGAGCGCCCTGGCCAAGCGTATGTGGAAATCAATGGCGAGGTCTGGGAGGACACCGCTCGTGGCGTCTTTCTACCGCCCCATCAGCGCCCGGTGGGCTACGTCTTCCAGGAGCCCAGCCTGTTCGCGCACCTGACCGTGCGTGGCAACCTGGAGTTCGGCTGGCGCCGTGTGCCGTGGACCCAGCGCAAGGTGGACCTGGAACACGCCAGCGAGCTGCTGGGCATCGGCCACCTGCTGGCGCGCCGGCCCTCGACGCTATCGGGTGGCGAGGCGCAACGCGTCGGGATTGCCCGCGCGCTGCTCAGCAGCCCCCGGCTGCTGCTGATGGATGAGCCCCTGGCTGCCTTGGACGGGCCCCGCAAGCGTGAAATCCTGCCTTACCTCGAGCGCCTGCACGAGGAACTGGACGTGCCTGTGGTTTATGTCAGCCACGCACAGGACGAAGTGGCGCGGCTGGCTGACCACGTCGTGCTGCTGGAGCATGGACGTGTGGTAGCGAGCGGCCCGGTTGCCCCTACCTTGGCGCGTCTGGACTTATCGTTGGCTCAGGGCGAGGATGCCGGCGTGGTGCTCGAAGGCCAGGTGACAGGCCATGACCCGCACTACGACCTGCTTGAACTGCGCTTGCCTGGCAACAACGGGCTCGTACTACGTTTCGCACACCCCATCCGGGCCCTGGGCAGCGCCTTGAGGGTCAAGGTCCACGCTCGCGATGTCAGCCTGGCGCTCACCGCCGACGGCACCTCAAGCATCCTCAACCGAGTGCAGGTTCAGGTACGCGCCACCCACGCTGCCGACAACCCAGCCCATTTATTGGTCAGCCTGGATGCCGACGGCAGCACCCTGCTCGCCCGTATTACGCGTTTCTCGGCGGACCAGCTTGGGGTACACCCAGGCCAGCGCCTGTATGCACAGATCAAATCGGTTGCATTGCTGAGCTGACGCGCAGAAATGGAGCAACGGCCAAGCGGCCGTTGTCCATTGATCAGTGACTTGATCGAGGCCTGCCGCCCATGCTCGACTGCCCGCTTCCCGAAACCCTGCATTACGTCGACGACAGCCAGCCCGGCTTGACTCGTCGCCGCTGGCGCGACCGCTTCATCTACCTGGACGCCAATGGTGAACGGGTCCGCGACCCTGAAACACTGGCACGTATCGCCGCACTGGTGATCCCACCGGCCTATACCGATGTCTGGATATGCGCCGACCCGCAAGGGCACTTGCAGGCCACTGGCCGCGATGCCCGTGGCCGCAAGCAGTACCGCTATCATGCCCAATGGCGTGAAACCCGTGACCAGCACAAATACGGCCGAATGCTCGCCTTCGCCCAGGCATTGCCAAAGCTGCGCTCACAATTGGAAACCCACTTGTCACGACCGGGCCTTGACCGTGAAAAGGTCATGGCCCTGGTAGTCAGCCTGCTGGACCATACCCTCATCCGCATTGGCAACCAGCGCTACATGCGCGACAACAAGTCCTATGGGCTGACGACCCTGCGCAATCGACATGTAGAGGTCAAGGGCAGTACCATCCGCTTTCAGTTCCGTGGCAAGCGTGGCGTCGAGCACGATGTGACGCTGCGTGACCGACGCTTGGCGGCCTTGCTGAAGCGTTGCATGGAACTGCCCGGCCAAGCGCTGTTCCAGTATCTGGATGCCGATGGCCAGCGTCACAGCATTGGTTCGAGCGACATCAATCAGTTTTTGCAACAGTTGACTGGCGCCGACTTCACGGCCAAGGACTACCGTACCTGGGCCGGCAGCAGTCTTGCGTTGGACCTGCTCAGACCCTTGGCCTGGGAGCCTGAAACCGAGGCCAAGCGCCAGGTCGCTGCCATTGTCAAACAAGTCGCCTCGCGCCTGGGCAACACCCCCGCCGTGTGCCGACGCTGCTATATCCACCCAGCGGTGCTGGAGCATTACACACTCGGGCGGCTGGCCGCCTTGCCCAAGAGCCGAGTGCGCAAGGGGCTGGACCCGGAAGAGGTCGCTTTGCTGGTCTTTCTCAAGGCATTGGAACAGCAGGCCGCACATTGAGCTTGTCTATCCACTCCATGATGCAAAGGTATTTCCTATTGAACGAGGCCCCCACTATCCTTCCCGACAGAGCACCTTGTCCTACAAATCCTTTATACGGTAGCTGGCTGTTCGCATCCCTTCTTCGTGCCATAGATTTTGACATTTTGGGAATTACTAGGCTTCTAAAGCGTCTTTAATGGAAGGAAAAGGGATAGGCTCCCACCGCTAGCGCACATGGCCTGCGGACTTTTTTATCACCAAGGAGAAGTACATGCTGATACTCACCCGTAAGGTTGGCGAGAGCATCGTCATCAACGATGACATCAAAGTCACCATTCTGGGCGTCAAAGGGATGCAGGTGAGAATAGGCATCGACGCACCCAAGGACGTTCAAGTGCACCGCGAGGAGATCTTCAAACGCATCCAGGCCGGCAATCCGGCCCCTGAGAAGCAGGACGATTGACACCGATCATTCAAGCGGGCTGCAGGGATGCGCCCACAGCCTTAGCCCTTCAGTAGGCCACGCACGGTCGCAATCATCTCGCCCATGTCGAATGGCTTGTCGAACACTGCCGCGAATAATGTCGGGCATCCCTCGCTGGCCTGGGCGCCGCTCATGAGGATGACCGGCAGCGTTCGCAAGGCAGGATCTGCCCGCATGGCACGTACCAGCTCCTGACCATTGAGCACGGGCATCATGTAGTCGGTGATGACCAACTGCACCTGTACGCGTTTGAGTACCTCCAGCGCTTTCTGGCCGTTACTCGCCTTTTCGATCGCATACCCTTCGTCTTCCAGGGCAAAACCCAAGATCTCGGCTATCAGGTATTCGTCGTCGACGATCAGCACAGTCTTCATGTAAGAGAAACCTAAAGGCTCCCTTGCGGCACAGCTGTGCCAGAAAGGGCCCCGCTGGTGCCTTCGAACGCTCTACGCAGTGAGATCCCAGACGATGCGATTACAAGCTCATGCAAAGACGCGTCGTGAGCACTGTCGCGTACTTTCAGGATGGAGAGCATTCGGCGCAAGGTGCCGTCGTGCTCAACGAATCGCATCAACACCAGGTTGTCGACGATGCTTGATAAATCGGGCGCTGGCGCAGTGATCTCCGCACCAAAGATATCGCGCATTTCCCAGGTCAGCATCACACTCACCTCTCGATTGCGCAGCTCTCCGGTCAACGCGCGAAAAAAGGCATTCAGACGGTCAGGCTCCGTGGACAGGCGGCTCCATGCGCCCAGGCTGTCGATAAGGACTCGCTTGGCCCCGGTTGCCTGCACCTGTTCGATCAAGCGCGCACCCAGCTGATCCAGCAGCACCTGCGTACAAGGCTCCCAGCACAGTGTCAAGCTCTGGGTCTGTTCCATGGCTGCAAAGTCGTACCCCAGCGAAGCCGCCTTGATGCGCAGGCGATCGGGTGATTCGTAGAAACCGAAATGCAAGCCGGGCGCCTGGGGTGTGCTGGCCGCCAGAAACGCCATGCCAAGCGAGGTCTTGCCAATGCCCGACGGGCCGATCAGAAGCGTTACAGAGGCGCAGGACAGTCCGCCATCGAGCATGTCGTCGAGCGTCGACACACCACTGCTGATCCGTGATGCAACCGCACTAGCGGGCGCACTGGGCTTGGCGAACAACGACTCCAGACGCGGAAACACCCTCACACCGGTATCGTCGATCAGGCACTCGTGACGCCCGGACAAGGCTCCACTGCCACGTGTCTTGCGCAACTGAATCGTGCGAACGGCGCGGCTACCCATCATCTGCTCACCCAGTTCGATCACGCCGTCGACCATCGTGTGTTCAGGGCTGCCTTCTTCGAGCCGCGCACTGGTCAACAACAGTACGGTGCAGCCAGCAAAGGCTGCATGACCTTGCAGCGCCGAGACGAATTTTTTGGTATCGAGCGATGTTTCGGCACGTAGGCGGGCATTGAGTACGCCATCGACGATGAGCAGGCTGGCCTTGTGTCGACTGATCTCCTGCCTCAGCAACCTGACCACGGCATCAAGGCCATCCTGCTCCAGGGTGTCGAAGGCGCTGACGAACTGGATCTGATCGCCGACCATCGAGGGGTCGAAGAAGTCCAGCGTGCCCAAGTATTGAAATAGCCGCTCATGGGACTCGCTGAGCAACGTTGCCACCAGCGCCCGGCCCCCCTTGCGCACATGCTCGCAGGCCAGTTGGTTGGCCAGAATGGTCTTGCCTGCGCCAGGTGGGCCCTGCACGATGTACGACGCACCCGCCACCAACCCACCTTTGAGCAGGGCATCGAGCCCGTCGATACCTGTCAACAATCGCTTGAGTGTCTGAGTCATGCTGTGCCCCTCACGGCTCGGTAACTGGCTGGCTTGAATGAACGGGCAAATACAGCCGCATGCACGTGCCGACCCCCAGCTCGCTTTGCACGCTGATGGCACCGCCGCTTTGCCTGGCAAATCCGTACACCTGGCTCAGGCCCAGGCCGGTGCCCTGACCGAAGGGTTTAGTGGTGAAAAAGGGTTCGAAAATACGTGGCTGTACCTCCGCCGCCATGCCCTCGCCGCTGTCTTGCACCTCGAAGCACACGAAGTGGCCGTGCAGGCCATCGACCTCACCTGTCAGCGACACCGCTTCGACGGTCAGCACGATGCGGCCTTCCTCGGCTATAGCATCCCGGGCATTGAACAGCAGGTTGAGCAACACCATTTGCAACTGACCAGCATCCACTTCGATGATGGGAAGATCGGGCTGCACTCGCGCATCCAGTGTGACCGAACTGGGCAGTGCGTGAACAAGCAATCCATGAGTGGCGTCGATCAGTTTGGCCGGCTCTATACAGGTCACCTCGAGCTTGCGATGACGCGCAAAGCTGAGCAGCTGACGGGTCAGGTCGGTGCCGCGCTGGCCAGCTTCCAGAATGTTGTGCAGCATGCGCTGAACGCGCTCTGGGTCCGGGGCGGCAAGGGCCAAGCGTGCAGAGCTGAGGATAATGGTCAGCAGGTTGTTGAAATCATGTGCCAGGCCACCGGTCAACTGACCCAGCGCCTCGAGCTTCTGAGCCTCGAACAGCTGCGCTCTGACGGCGTCCAGTTGCATCGCTGACTCACGGCGGTCGGTAATGTCCCGCGTGACCTTGGCAAGCCCGACGACCTGGCCTTGGTCATCGCGAACCACATCGAGGGCCACCAATGCCCAGAAGCGCGTGCCGTCTTTGCGCTGGCGCCACCCTTCATGCCGCGACACCCCCTGTTCGAGCGCTTGACGCAACAACTGCTCAGGCTTGCCTTCGGCGCAGTCTTCAGGCGTGAAGAACAGGGAAAAATGACGCCCCACCACTTCATCGGCGCTATAGCCCTTGATCCTCTGGGCGCCCGCATTCCACGAGGCGATATGGCCGGTGGTATCGAGCATGTAGATGGCGTAGTCCACCACCGACTGGACCAATTGCTCGTAACGATGAGCAGGCATATCTGAATTGACCTGGCAATCAGTTGAAACCATGCGAGCTCCATCGGCACGGCAGGTGAACATCATCCAAACGGCTAGAGCTCAGACCTTGACGCACGCTGTTCACCTTCATTGCGCAGTCGTCGGCCCGACCATCACATCCAGTGACTTGGCTAACATTGGGCCAAGCTCATGACACTGTCAATCGGCCAGGTGTGATGGGATGCGATGTGCGGAATATGGCAGCCAAGGTTGACTCTGCTATAACGGTGGGTTATAAAGCCGCCTTGATTGCACAGCCCTTCTGTCTGAAGTGAGCCGGCCCCCGTGGCCCTTTCAAGCGTGCGAGTGTGGTGGAATTGGTATACACAGCAGACTTAAAATCTGTCGGCGTGAGCCTTGCGGGTTCGAGTCCCGCCACTCGCACCACATCCTGAAGAAGGCGCCCAAGGCGCCTTTTTTGTTGCCTGTCTTTTGCTGGCCCGCCATCACTCATCCTCGCAGTCGTCGAACCACGCAGGATGATCGCGCTCTTCTTCTTCCAGCGCGTCAAGCGATGGCATCTCGATCTCGTCTTGCGCCCCATGGGCATCCGGCTCGAGCGCGTCTTGTTCATCGTGAAATTCATGATCCAGCAAATGATCATGCTCAGGTTCGTGCAGGTCGTCGTCGCGCATAATGAGCCTCGATTCAAGTGGCACGCCTGTATAGGCTCAACGGCTTCTGCGGTCAACGCCGCAGTGACTTAATCCCAGGTTAACGCCCTGCGTTCAACGTAGGAGCTCTCCCTTCAAGACGTTGTTGGCCCGCTCGTTCCTGGCGGGCATTTTTTTGTCGGTCAGCAGGGCCTGCCACTGCCCAGTCGCACATTTTCTTCACGTACGACGTACCCATCACCTTCTCTTCACGAAATGATCACATTCGCCTTGGCACTCTGACCGTGCTCCGTATGTTCTTGCAGCCCGCCGCATTCTTGCCGCGGGCTTTTCTTTTTGTCGCCGCCCTCAACGCCACCGCCTTCCTATCACCTGCGGCAGTTTTCCACTTGCAAGCGGGCGCTATTCTGCATGGGCTAGCTTCAAGTCAACCGAATAGACACGGAGGTTCGTATGAAAGCTGCTGTCGTAGCCCCAGGCGGTCGCGTTGAGGTGGTCGAAAAACATGTTCGCCCTCTCGAATACGGCGAGGCCCTGCTGAAAATGCAGTGTTGCGGCGTTTGCCACACTGATTTGCACGTCAAGAACGGTGACTTCGGCGACAAGACGGGTGTTGTGCTGGGCCATGAAGGCATTGGCGTGGTGCAGGACGTCGGTCCTGGCGTAACGTCCCTCAAACCGGGCGATCGCGCCAGCGTGGCCTGGTTCTATGAGGGCTGCGGCCACTGCGAGTATTGCACCAGCGGCAATGAAACGCTGTGCCGGCAGGTCAAGAACGCCGGTTACACCGTAGACGGTGGCATGGCCGAGGCCTGTATCGTCAAGGCCGACTACTCGGTAAAGGTACCGGAAGGGCTATCGTCCGCTGCGGCCAGCAGTATCACCTGCGCAGGCGTGACCACGTACAAGGCAGTCAAGACGTCCAACATTCGTCCCGGCCAGTGGATCGCAATCTACGGCCTCGGCGGGCTGGGCAACCTGGCACTGCAGTACGCCAAGAACGTCTTCAACGCCAAGGTCATTGCGATTGATGTCAACGAAGAGCAACTGCGCTTCGCGACTGAAATGGGAGCCGATCTTACCATCAACCCCTCCAGCCAGGATGCTGCCAAGGTCATCCAGGCCCAGACCGGTGGCGCCCATGCCGCTGTGGTTACCGCCGTGGCCAAGGGCGCCTTCGATTCGGCCGTCGATGCTCTGCGTGCCGGTGGGCGGCTGGTGGCCGTGGGGCTACCGTCAGAAGCGATGAACCTGAATATCCCGCGCTTGGTGCTCGATGGCATTGAGGTCATCGGTTCGCTGGTGGGCACGCGCCAGGACCTGCAAGAGGCCTTTCAATTTGCTGCCGAAGGCAAGGTGGTGCCAAAGGTCAGCCTGCGCCCCATCGAAGACATCAATCAGATCTTCGAAGAGATGCTCGATGGGCGCATCAAGGGCCGGATGGTGATCCAGTTCGAGGGCTGAACGAGGCCCTCCACTCAAGCTGTGTGCAGCGGGCAGCGGCCCTGTTCATCGGGGTCGCCAGCCACTGCAAGGGTGGCTGCAGACCGCTGAGCGCCGTGCTCAACGGCCATGACCTCGCACCGCATAGGCCGACGTCGTCGCTTTTCTGCTGCGCCCTTCATAGACCCAGACCTGAGATCCTGGCAACTGCGCCATGACCTCGGCTTCCTCCGCTTCTGCACGCGGTTTCTCACAGGCGTCTTTGGCCTTTGCACACGCCTGCGCACGCTCACGCTCGTCCGATGCCGCCTTGAGCATCTTGTTCAAAGATTCGACCATACTGGAATAGTCCATTGCCTGACTCCTTTGCGGAAGGTGTTCACCTGATGAGCCTGATCATAGCGAGCCAACCTTTCAGAAACTGGCAACGCAAAACGCAATAAATCGTGGGTCTCTTACTTGATGACCCCCACTGCCGCGCGAGGTTCAGCCAAAGCGATCAACAGGTACCTTGAGACTAGCAGTCCCTGCTGTGTTTATCTGTCCCCGCCTCCACATCAGCCATGATCTCCACGCGCCTCGAACAGTTATCAAGGCGCTGCTACGTTCGTCGGAGAAGGTCACCAACAGCGAAGTATTGCGCTCTACTTACACAGGAGTCCCCGTTCAAGGTCCAGGTTCTATGGGACGTGGACGTTTCTGCTCAACCGGAGTAATCGTCATGACAGAAGAAGAAGCGAGTGATGTTGTAACGCGCATCCAACACGAACTCAGCCATCAAGCTCGTGTTGCTACGCGCATTGAAATACATGATCTGGGCCTCTGGGCACGTCTGGAGAAGGCGCACTTCACGACGACCATTCACGGCAACCAGTTGTTCGAAAAACCCGTCGTGATCGTACCCAGGTGCGATGCGTCATACACCATCCTTTACACCTGTTGAGCCAACGCGTTAACCGGTCGCCACGGGAGTCTCGAATGAGTATCCGTAGTATTAAGAGGAACCTGCCTGCTGATCCACACAAGCCAGGGTGGGTACTGGGCTGGGGCGTGTTGAGAGATCGTCATCCGTGGCATTTTGTCGACGTCTACGCTGACCAGCGTACGGCCCACATCGAAGCCCAACGTCGAGGGAGTGGGTATGTGGTGGAATATGGCGCTCATCGCCTGGGCTCGAATGACTTTGTCTGTGGCGTCAGCCTTCCTGAAGGCTGACGCGTGCGCCTGGCTTCATGAGTCCTCTTGATCCTGTGCTGAAATCAATTCAGTAGGGATACCTGTGCGCTCACTCTAAGATGACCCCCACTTTACAGGGACAGACTCAACGAGTGGACCTCAATACTCATGACGCATCAAGCCATTACCTACTCGCTCAAACGCACGCGATTTGACGAACATTATTGCCCGTGCGAAAACACGCGGCTGACCACCAACTTTGCCAACTTGGCAAGGGGTTCACTTCGCGAACAGAACCTTCGCCACACACTGGGCATGATCAATAATCGCTTCAACGCGCTGGCCCACTGGGACAACCCTGCCGGTGACCGCTACACCGTAGAGCTGGATATCGTATCGGTGTACATTCACTTTACAACCGAGGTCACGCATACGCCGCTGCCCTTGATCGAAATACTGTCCACTGCCGTCATTGATCATCACACCGGCCAGCGTTTGCCGGGCATAGCCGGCAACAACTTTTCGTCCTATGTGCGCGATTACGATTTCAGCATCGTGCTGCCCGCCTATAACGTCCACCGCCCGGACTTCAGTGCCCCTGCCGATTTTGGCGTGCTGCACGGTAAACTTTTCAAAGGGTTTGTGGGCTCATCGGTTTACCAGCAACACTTTATCAAGCCACCGGTCATTTGCCTGAGCGTGTCAAGTAGCAGAACCTATCAGCGCACGGGGCATGACCACCCCGTGTTGGGCCAAGAGTACCGGCAGGATGACTATTCATTGACCGATGCTTATCTCAAGCAAATGGGCTTGCGTGTTCGTTATTTCATGCCTGCAGGCAGCCGGGCGCCGCTGGCCTTGTACTGTTCGGGCGACTTGCTCAATGACTACACCTCATTGGAACTGATCAGCAGCTTGAGCACGATGGAAACCTTTCAGAAAATCTATCGTCCCGAAATTTATAACGCCAATGCAACGGCCGGCGCCACGTATCAGCCTAGCCTGCAACACGAAGACTACTCTTTGACGCGCATTGTTTACGACCGTGTAGAGCGCAGCCGTTTGGCCGTTGAACAAGGAACGTTCGCTGAGGCCCACTTCATCAAGCCTTACCACACGCTGCTCGAACAATGGTCTGCACACTTCGCAGGTTGATCGCCTCCTCGCACAAGGTCGAATTTCATGAACACATTGCTCCCCACCTCTACCGCTGGCAGCTTGCCCAAGCCGACCTGGCTGGCTCAGCCCGAAACCCTCTGGTCACCTTGGAAACTGCACGGCGATGCCTTGCTCGAAGGCAAGCAGGACGCACTGTGCCTGGCGCTGCACGAACAGTCGAGCGCCGGGATAGACATCGTCAGTGACGGCGAACAGACGCGTCAACATTTCGTGACCACGTTCATCGAGCACCTGAGCGGCGTGGACTTCGAGAACCGGCAGACTGTGCGCATCCGTGATCGCTACGACGCCAGCGTTCCGACAGTGGTAGGTACCGTGGCCAGGCGCAAGCCCGTGTTCGTCGACGATGCCAGGTTCTTGCGCGCGCAGACTCGACAGCCTATCAAGTGGGCGCTCCCAGGGCCCATGACCATGATCGACACGCTTTACGACAGCCACTACAAGAGCCGCGAAAAGCTCGCATGGGAGTTTGCCGTGCTGCTCAACCAGGAAGCCAGAGAGCTGGAAGCTGCAGGTGTCGACATCATCCAGTTCGACGAACCCGCCTTCAACGTGTTCTTCGATGAAGTGAACGACTGGGGCATCGCCACGCTCGAGCGGGCGTTGGAAGGCCTCAAATGCGAGACAGCAGTGCATATCTGCTACGGCTACGGGATCAAGGCCAACACTGACTGGAAGAAAACCCTGGGTGCCGAATGGCGCCAGTATGAAAAGGCGTTTCCCAAACTTCAGCAATCGAGTATCGACATCGTGTCGTTGGAATGCCAGAACTCACGCGTACCCATGGACCTTATCGAGTTGATCCGCGGCAAGAAAGTCATGGTCGGCGCAATCGATGTGGCCACGCACGCTATCGAAACACCCGAGGCCGTTGCCGATACGCTGCGCAAGGCGCTGGCATTCGTGGACGCCGACAAGCTCTACCCATGCACCAATTGCGGCATGGCGCCCCTGCCCCGCTCGGTTGCCCAAGGCAAATTGCGCGCACTGACAGCAGGCGCTGCAATCGTGCGGCAGGAATTGTCGGGTGCAGAGGGGCAATGAGCGCACGTTAGTTTGCATTCGACAGTCGTCCTCCGCGGCAAAACTGAACACACTGGCGCCACTGAATTGACCGTTCAGTGGCTAGCGGCGACCACCCGAATCAAGGGTTTGCGCCTTGGCGTCTGCCGCACCCTTTGCCATGGCCAAATCGATCAGCACATCTTCACGCATTGCCTGACGCACAGCCTGGCGAGCCGCTTTCACACGGCCCGCCAGGCCCTCTCACGCCGGCAGCGCCACCTTGCTGAACCGCTGCGCCAGAAACGGGGTGATGTCCAATGGCAAAGCCTCCTCGTGGACCACCTTGTCCAGCATTACCCCCGTGATTGCCGAGGTCAGCACCCCGGTGCGGAAATGCCCGCAGGCGTTGAAATAACCCGGCATCTCATCCACGGGCCCGAGGATGGGTAGCTCATCGGGCGAGCCTGGCCGCAGGCCGGCCCAGGTACGCTTGAGGTTGACCTGTTCGAGTGCCGGGACGCAGCGTATGGCGCCCTGGACCAGGCTGCTGATCTCCGGGAAAGTCGTGGTGACATCGAAGCCTTTCTCCTCGGTGGTGCTCCCGATGAGAATCTCCCCATTGTCCTTTTGCGCCATGTAGCAGTCACTGGTGGTGATGCACCCATCAAGCAGCTTGGGTAGGCGCTCGGTCAACACGATCTGCCCCTTGACAGGTTTGACGGGGATGGACGTGCCCGTGGCCCACTCACTCAATTCGGCAGCCCAGGCGCCGGCCGCATTGATCAGGGTGTCGCAATGGAAGTCACCGGCCTGTTCGGTACGAACCCCTTTGATGCGTCCGCCCTGATGCAACACGCCAGTGACACGCGTGTTGAGATACAAGTCGACGCCATTTTGCCGTGCGCCTTCCATGTAGGCGTCCCCCAGGCGAAACGGGCTGAGCTGGTGGTCGCAGAGAAACTCCAGCGCACCGTGCGCGTTTTCGGTGACCGATGGCTCCGCCTTGCGAAGTGCCTGGCGGTCCAGCCAGCGGATCTGTGACTGCAGATGAGGGATGTGCTTGACGATGTGCTCGGCGTAAAGCTGATCCTCATCGTCCTGGATCACGTACTTGAGTCCAGTGCGCTCGAACTTGAAGTCCACCCCGTGGCGCTCGATCAGCTCCTGGTGCAATTGCGGATAAAGCGCATTGGACTGCAACGCCAGATCGAAGAAACATTGCGGCAGGATGTGCGGGGTGCTCGAGTCCACGGCCACCGCCGCACCGTGAGCTTGGCGCTTGGCCTGGGAAGACAGCATGCGAAAGAAAATCACCCCGCAGCCCAGGCCCACCGATTCGCCGATGGCCCACAGCCCGCCTGCCGAAGCACGTGTGGCATTGCCGGGCCGCTTGTCGTCGATCAGGGCAATGCGCAGGTTGCCGCGCTTGGACAGCTGGTACGCGCAGGACGCGCCGATTACACCGGCACCGGCAATCACGATGTCATAGGTCTTGTTCATGTCAGGCCTCCGTGCCTGCGTGCTTGAATGCCGAAAACGGTACCGGGTCTACCGGGAATCGCGGCCGCAACCAGCCTACGTCAGCACGCCCCGTCGCGGCGCGCAGGCGATCGCTGCAATAGCCCACGCACATGCGTCCCTGGCAGTCCCCCATGCTCACCCGCGTGCGCATCTTCAGCCCGGCCATATCCTGAACCCCCTGCTCCAATGCCAGGTCGATGGCCTCGCGCGTCACCTGCTCACAGCGGCAAATCACCGTGTCAGCCTGTGGCAGCTCGACCTGTGCTGGCCCCCGCGCGGTATAGCGCTCGACGCCAGAGCGAAAACGCTTGATGCTTGCCAACTGGCCCAGGTAACGCTCGCGCCGTTCAATGGCCTGCGCAGCGTTCAGCACGCCACGCTGCTGCAGAATTGACACAGCCGCGATGCGTCCGGTCAGCATTGCTGCCTCCCCTCCGCGTATGCCGGCCATGTCGCCTGCCAGGTGAATATGCTCCAGGCTGCTTTGCTGCCATACGTTGCACTCGGCGCGCAGGTAGCCATCGGTGCTGTAACCATGGGCAAGCCCTAATTGCTGGCTAAGCTGCGTACGCGGGATGAAGCCGTAGCCTACCGCCAGCGTCTGCACCGACTCGCGACGCACATGGGTCATGTCCGCTTTCCAGGCATCGTCGTAGGGCGCCACGCTGACTTCGGTCAACTCACCTTCGCCCCGCGCCTCGACCACGCCCCAGCCATAGTGCATGGGAATGCCGTGCAGCTTCAGGTAGGCCAGCATGCTCAGGCCGTCGAGGAACAACTGGGGCTTGTTCATCAGCGCCAGGCTCTGGCGTGCGATACGGTTGAACGCACAGGCCTCGTACACCCCCGCCACCTTGGCACCGGCGGCGTGCAACTGACAGGCAACCAACGGCAGTAACGGGCCTGTACCAGCGATCAGGGTCGTACCCAATGGCTTGACCACGTTACTTTTGATCTGCAGCTGCAACCCGCCGAGCAGCATGACGCCCGGCAGGGTCCAGCCCGGGAACGGCACATTGCGCTCATGGCAACCGGCTGCCAGGATCAGTTGCTCGAAGGCCAGCGACTGCAACTGTTCCTGCTCGTCGAGTACTACCAGGCTATGGTCATCACCGCCCACGACACGGCTATTGAGCCGCAGGTCGATAGACTGCGCACGGGCGGCGAAGTCGGTGTGCAGTTTACCCAGAGCCTTGCTGTAGCGAGCGCCCAGGTAGCCCAGGTCGACACCTGCGCGCAGCGGGCCACGATAGACCACCCCGCCGGGGCGCGATGCCTCGTCGATCAGCGTGCAGCGCACGCCCGCGTCCACCAACTCGATGGCGGCAGCCATCCCCGCCGACCCCCCTCCGACAATGACTGGATGCCCGCTCATACCCGCGCCTCCCCGACAATCGGATTGACTTGGGTTTCGACGCGCATGCCGGCCCGCACCAGCGTCTGACAGGCGCGCCGCTTGGGGCGTCCATCGATAGCGACCAGGCAGCAATGGCATACGCCCATGCCGCAGAAAGCGCCGCTGACCTGGCCATGGTCGTTGAGGGCGAGCTGACGCACGCCCACGGCGTTGAGCACACTTAGAACAGTTTCGCCCGGGGCGGCAGTCACGGCCGTGCCGTTGATGGACAGGGGGATTTGTTCAGCCGAGAGTGGCTGTATATCGAGGGTTCGTTCCATGAAATGTCGTCTGCCTTCCGTGATTGAAAGACAGACAGACTACGGGAGGCGTCAGGCCAGAAAATTGACCTGAGACGGGGTTTTAAAGCTTTTTTACAGCCCTTTTTGAGCGCTGCAAGCAAGCCCTCTACCTGGTGAAGAACGTTTGTAAGCGAAGCCGCCTATTGCCGCTGCAATCAACGCTTCGCAGCCCCGACACTTCACATGCCGTCAGAGGAATCGCTCCACATCCCTGCCGAACACCTGCCGATAACCTTTGCAAAACGCCTCCCACTCGGCCGTTGCCCAGTCAGACCTGCGCTTGACCTGTCGTAGGTCGTGGCGGCTGGCTTTCATTGCGGTCAGCCGCTGCCTGGCTTTCTCGAAATCCAGCAACGCGATCTTGATGCCCGACTCGTCGAAGGCGACGAACACATGCTTCAAGTACAGGCAACCATGCTGCCAGCGGCCAAGGTTCAGCGTGGCCAGTGCACGCCCATACGCTTCAAGAATGTCGTGGTGTAGCTTGGGCTCGATGGTCTTGTCCAGGCCTTGGAGGTAAAAGTCTTCAAGCGATACATAACCGTCCAGCGCTGCCGTGACCATCACCGCACGCCACTCACCGTCCTGCTTGTGGACGTCGCTGTGCAGCAGCAATGGCGTAGCGACGCCCAGCGCGGCAGCGGCACGCAGCGCCTTGGCCTCACGGGCCACTGTCGGATAGCCGAACGGGTGCACAAGGCTACGGTAGATATGGCCGACCTGCTGCTTCTTGTAGAACGTGAAGCCGTCGAGCTCGACCTTCAATACACCGCTCTCACCGCCCCTGCGGATATTCGGCGGCTCTACCCACACCCCAGGAGCACTCAGAATGGCCTGCACCGGCGGGTGAGAGGCCTCATGGCCAGACGCGCTAACGTGTTTCATTAAAACCTGCTGAATATTGAGCCACACTGCGGCAAGGGGCGAAATATATCAGCCAAATCTGAAAGAAAGCGATTATTGCGACACGGCGTTGATCGTTTTTTACAGGGATGAACAGACAAAACTGCGGGCACAATCGCCATTGTCTGACAATCCTGCAACCGCCAAGCCTCCGTCGCGCCCGCTCGTCAGCGTCAAGCCGCTTCGCACTCAACCCCTGATGGTCCATAGTTGATCGATTCGGGTGGTGTAGGACTGGCTCATCATCTCCCGTTTCATGCCCCATTCCGGCGCGGCTGGCACGCTGGCTGCACGGACCGTCCCCCTGCCCCAACGCTCATTGATGCTGTCCAGTACTTCCATGAGACGATCGCAGGCCGCCGATTGCCTTGAGGCGAACAAGTCCCCCGAAAAATCACCCGGTTGACGCAGGTCCATCAGCAACACCTCCGCCTTGCTGTAACGAAGCCCCGGCCGAAAGATGCGCTCCACGGCATCGGTAGCCAGCTGGGTCATCAGCAACGTGTCGCAGGTCGGATAGGGAAGCTCCACCCATGCGCCTTGAGCATGGTGCACTTCGTTCGGGTTGAACATGCCCGTGCGGATGCTCACCCGCATGCGCTTGCACACCGATCCCTGGGCCCTGAGCTTTTCGGCGGCACGGCCGACGTACGTGGCCACTGCCTGCTTGATCGGCGCCAACTCGCTCAGGCGCGTGCCGAACATTCGGCTGCTGCAGATTTCCTGCTTGGGCGGTTCGACATCGTCCAGCTCCAGGCAAGGCGTGCCTGCCAGTTCCCTGGCCGTCTTTTCCACCACCACGTTGAAGCGTTGCCGTAACGTCCAGGCATCGGCGCGGGCCAAGTCCATCGCCGTTCGAATGCCCATGGCCTCCAGGTGCGCCGTCATCTTGCGCCCAATACCCCACACCTCCTTGACCGCAGTATTGCGTAGCACCCAATCCCGTTTTACCGGGTCGGTGATGTCCACAACGCCGCCAGTGTGGCTCTGCAGTCGCTTGGCAGTGTGGTTGGCCAGCTTGGCCAAGGTCTTGGTACGTGCGATACCTACACCGACAGGGATGCCGGTGCACTGGGCAATGCGCAAGCGCAGCCGGTGCCCGAACAACGTCAAGTCCTGGGTCATGCCCGTGAGCTCAGCGAAACATTCGTCGATGCTGTAGACCTCGGTGGCAGGCACCATCGCTTCGATCAGCGTCATCACCCGCTCGCTCATGTCGCCATACAGCGCGTAATTGCTACTGAATGCCACCACACCGTGCCGACGGAGTTTTTCCCGCGCCTGAAAATAAGGCTCGCCCATTTTCACGAATGGCTTGGCGTCATAGGACCGGGCAATGACACAACCGTCGTTGTTGCTCAGCACCACGATCGGCGTCTTCGCCAGATCAGGCCGAAATACGCGCTCACAGCTGGCGTAGAACGCGTTGCAGTCGATCAGCGCAAATATTGGCTCACTGCGCATGATCGCGGACGCTATAGCGCACCACGCCCCAAATGAGCAGATCATCACCCTCCATGACATAGCGCGGGGGGTAGGCTCGGTTCTCGGACTTCAAGATCACCACACCGTCACGTCGGTGCAGGCGCTTGCAAACGGGCTCACTGTTGATGGCCGCAATCACGATATCCCCGTGCTCGGCTTCGCGCCCCCGGTCCACCACCACGATATCGCCCGAATAGATGCCAGCGCCTTGCATGCTGTCACCCTCCACTTTCACCAGATACACATGCGGTGCGCGGATGTCGAATAACTCATCGAGGGATATGTAGCCCTCAAGATGATCCGCGGCAGGCGACGGAAAACCGGCCGGAACGTAATACGAATAAATCGGAAGTGGTTCAGAGCTGCCACGTGGCGCGCCCAGGAAGGTGATGGTCATGAGAGAAAGTCCAATGCAAACTGTATGCATATACAGTTAATCTGGCATCGGCGGACGGGTCAATCCTGAACGTGTGAATTTCTGACGGACGAGAGGTGAATACATGTGCGGACGCTACTCGATCTACGAGTCGATGGATCACTACTTGCGACAGCTGGCGCTGGACTTGGTGGTGATCAACGGCTACGACCATGAACCGGTTGATCGCTATAACGTGGCGCCTTCTACCCGCGTCGAAGTTATACGCCAGGCTGAGGCAGGTCTGCACGTAGACAAAGTGAAGTGGGGATGGTCGCCTCGCTGGGCCAAAGGCAAGCGACTCGACCCTATCAATGCCCGGGCCGAAACCGTAGCCACTGGCAAGTTTTTCAAGGGTCTGTGGCCACATGCAAGAGCGCTCGCCCCTGCCAATGGCTGGTTCGAATGGCTGCCAGATGCGCAAGATCCCAAGCGCAAACAACCCTACTACATCACCAGCGCCGACGGTGCACCGCTCTACTTTGCCGCGCTTGCCGAAGTTCACCAGAACCTTGAACCAGACGCGCACGATGGTTTCGTGATCATCACGGCCGCCGCTGATCAAGGCTTGATCGATATTCATGACCGAAAGCCCCTGGTGTTGGCGCCGCACCTTGCCAGGGAGTGGCTGGACCCCGCCACTTCAACGCAGCGAGCCGAGGCGATCGTGGCGACAGGCTGCCGTCCGGCCACTGACTTCCGCTGGTATCCGGTCGACAAGGCCGTTGGCAATGTTCGCAACCAGGGTGCGCAACTGATAATGCCGATTGCCGAACAGAGCAGGCAAGGTGATCTCGAATTCTGAAAAGGGCGTTATGCGTGGATGTGCCAGCCAAAACACTCAGCTGGCGTGATAGTCTGCGCACCCGCTGGCTGGCTAGCAGACAACTTGGACGCACCTTGAAATAGACCGACGAAGGATTCCGTCATGGACAGAAAACGCGCCCTCCTCCTCCCGCTTGTTGGGTTGATCACCCCGCTGGCAGGCTGCACCGAAGAGAAAGTGCCCGAGCCAACGGCAGACAATTGTGGCCCGCAACTGTACGGAAAAAACCTTGCCAGCTTGTCAAAGGATGCAAACCGCAATGTGTTCATCGCGAACTGCGAAAGTTTCCTGGCGGCGAAGAAAATGACGGAATGGAAGTTCGAGAAAAGCCCCAAGGGCAAGTACTGAGCGGCTGGCCGAGGTGATTGCCAATCCGATGATCTAGCCGCAGGGTCGTCAAGCTTGCCGAGCAGGAACACCGCCTTTACAGGCGGCGTTTTCAAGCAGACTCAGGGCGCTCAGTCCTTCGCGTACGAGCACGCCTTTAGCAGAAGCGGTGACTGCACTGGGTCATTTCTTGGAAAGGTGAGCCAAGGTTTACCGAGCACGCGCCCCCGCCTTATCGGCCACCACCGATCATTCACGAGCCGGATCGAATTGTTTCTCACGGATGCACAGCAGCGGGATCATGCCGCAAAGGAAATAAGCAGCGCCAACGATCAGGAAACCGACACCGATCGAGCCCTGGCTGGCGAAGAAGCCAATGGCAGCCGGTGACACCGCAGCACCGATACGCCCGATATTGTAGGCACCGCCAACCGCAGAGCCACGGAACTTGGCCTCGAAGCTTTCCGTCATGTACGTGGCGTTGACGCTGTAAGGCACGCCATAGAGGAAGCCGAAGACGATCAACAGCCACAGAATGTTTTCCGGCTGGTTGAACAGCACGATGATCGGCAGGAACAGCGCCGTCCCCAGGCAACCCGCGGCAAACACTTTGCGCCGCCCGAACTTGTCCGCCGCCATGCCGGCGATGACCTTGCCAAGGATCGAAGCGGTGTAGGTGCCGACCAGGAACGTGGTCATCTGCTTGAACGCCATGCCCAACTCGGTCTCCAGGTAGCTGGGCATCCAGTTGTTGACGCCATAGTTACCAAACTGCAAGAAGCCTGCAGTCAGCGACCAGAGAACGAACATCTTCGCGGCATTGGGGTTGGCGAAGATCTGTTTGTACTTGCCGCCCTCCACACGCTCACGCGCCTTGCGCTCTGCACGATCGGCACTCTGCAAGCGGGTCCAGGTCGAAGGTTCCGGCACCATCTTGTGCATCAGCAGGGCAAGAATCACCGGTGTGACGCCCACGAAGAACAACGTGCGCCAGCCGTAGCTTGGCAGTATCCAGGCAGCGAGCAGCGTTGCAACGATATACCCGACCGACCAGCCCGCTTGCAGGCTGCCAAGGACGGTATTTCGGAACCGGGTAGGTACGTACTCGGCCATGAGTGTATTACATGCAACGTACACCGAACCAAGGCCTAGGGCCGAGACAAAGCGGATGATCGCAAACTGTACATAGTTCTCGGTAAAGCCCAATAGCCCCGTACCGAGGCTGAACAGCAGCACACTGAGCACCACGGTGCGCACCCGCCCAAGGCGGTCGGTTGCCCAGCCACCGTAAATGCCCCCAACAGCCATGCCGGCCAGGGTGCAGCTGCCGAGCATGCCTGCCTGCAGGCCAGTCAGGCCGAATTCCGTTTTGAGCGTGGCCAGGCTATAGGCCAGGATCATGACATCGGCGCCATCGATGACCATCGTCAGGAAGCAAAACACGAAGGCTGTGATCCAGGTCCGCTCGGTGGACGCGGCGATGACCCCGGCGGGGTTAGGGTTGTGCATGTTTTATCCTTATTATGGCGGGTTACGACGTGCCTGTTCCGGCACTACACGGCGCTGCAGTAACAGCGCAGGCGGCGGGCACAGCCCACCGTCAAAGGCCGTCACAACCTGCGGTAAAAGCTATGTTCACGCAAACGAAAAAATATCGGGCCTGCATTCCCGGTAGGAATGGCCTGATTTGCAAGGTACAAGCCGCTGTGACTGCCGACTCAGCATGCCGTGGCACTGCCGGTGCACGTACCAGACGCCACGCATGCGAAAAAGTCAGGCAGCGATTCGGTTAATTCGTTTGCCAGGGCGGCGCGTCACCGTGATCAATGCAGGCCTCGAATTTTCCAGGAGGCTCACCATGGACCCGGTCCGTTTCATGCACCCCGATGCAATCCGTGCGCTTTTCAGTACCGCCCTGTCAGCGATGTACAAGCAGGAGGTACCGCTCTATGGCGATTTGTTGGACTTGGTCGCCGAAGTCAATGCCCAGACCCTGGCCGCTCAGCCTGCATTGGCAGAACGACTGCGTAGCAGCGGTGACGAGCAGCGCCTGAGCGTGGAACGCCATGGCGCGATCCGTGTTGGAACGGCCGAGGAGCTGCAAGGCTTGCGCCGACTGTTTGCAGTCATGGGCATGTCGCCAGTTGGCTACTACGACCTGAGCATCGCCGCCGTGCCAGTACATGCCACCGCATTCCGACCTATCGAGGCAGCGTCGCTGCGCGCCAATCCGTTCAGGGTGTTCACCTCGCTGTTGCGGCTCGAATTGATCGAAGACCCACAACTGCGTGAACAGGCCTGCCAGTTGCTGAGCGAGCGGACCATTTTCACCCCTGGCGTAATGGCGCTCATCGACCGCCACGAATGTGACGGCGGACTTACCGATACGGACGCTCAAGCGTTCGTCCAGGAGGCGCTGGAAACCTTTCGCTGGCACCAGAGCGCGACGGTCAGTACCCAGCAATACCGCGCCCTGCATGACCAGCATCGCCTGATCGCTGACGTGGTGGCGTTTCGTGGGCCGCACATCAACCACCTCACGCCCCGCACTCTCGACATCGACCGCGCTCAGGCCCAGATGCGTTCGCGCGGCATGACCCCCAAGGCAGTCATCGAAGGGCCACCGCCGCGCCAGTGCCCAATCCTGTTGCGCCAGACAAGCTTCAAGGCCCTGCAGGAAGCGGTGACCTTTGCTGGTGGTGATGGGGCACCGGGGCATCACACGGCTCGTTTCGGAGAAATCGAGCAGCGCGGCGCGGCGCTGACACCTGCGGGCAAAGCACTGTATGACCGGCTGTTGAGCCAGGCCAGGCAAGCGCTGGGCGCAGCACCATCGGCGGACAATGCCGAGCAGTATGCGCACCTACTCAAAACGGCATTCAGCGCGTTTCCTGACGACTACGCCTCGCTGCGCACGCACAAGCTCGCTTACTTCAATTATTTCGTGAGGGATGCGGCTAAAGCGCGTGGGACGGATCTCGAAACGCTGATCGAACAAGGCGCGGTCGGTTTCGAGCCACTGGTGTATGAGGACTTCCTGCCTGTGAGCGCTGCCGGGATCTTTCAGTCCAACCTCGGCGACAACACCAAGGCCGACGCCATGACGCAAGGCAACCAGCAGCAGTTGGAGGCAGCGTTGGGCGCTCGCGTGATCGACGAGACGACCCTGTACGCCCAGGCCCAGGCGCAATCCATCGCGTCCTGCTTGCGCGCGCTTGAAATCCAGGCAACCAGCGCATAGATTGGCCGACCGCCCAGCCGCCCAGGCCCAGGCGGCTCGTCCGGCCTGCCTGGCCATAGTCTTAGGTGATGCCTGCAAGCCATGCACAAGAAATTGCTTCCGTCCATGATGTCGCTGCAGTGCTTTGAGTCCACTGCCCGTCATGCCAGCTTCACCCTCGCTGCCCGTGAACTGAACCTGACGCAAAGCGCCGTCAGTAAGCAGGTCGCTCAACTTGAGCAAATGTTGCAGCGTCGGCTGTTCAATCGGTTGCGTGGCGGCTTGCAACTGACCGCCGTGGGCGAGCTGTACCTGAGCGAAGTTGGCAAGATCCTGAGCCAAACGGACATCTCGACGCGCTTCATCCTAACGTTCGATGGCCAGGCAGAAACCTTGAGAATCGCGACCCAACCGACATTCGGCTCGCGCTGGCTGATTCCTCGGCTGCCGGCATTCAGCGCAGCGTATCCGCACGTGCGGCTAAGCGTGCGCAATGAACTGGAGCCGTTCGACCTGTTACAGGCCAAGGCGGACGTTGCATTCTTCTATGGGCGTGGCACCTGGCCCGGCGCCCAGTGCGTCGAGCTGTTTCGCGAAGACGTCGTGCCCGTGTGCGCCCCTGCCCTGCTGCTGCACCGGCCGCTGAAGGCTATCGATGACATTCACAGCCATACGCTCTTGCAGTGCGTTTCGCGACCCGAGGCGTGGCATGACTGGCTGGGTGCTCAGGCGATGACATCCAGAAACAGCTACAGAGGCCCGCAGTTCGACACCTTCGACCTGTGCATTCGCGCAGCGATCGCAGGGTTGGGTGTGGCCTTGGTACCCAGGTTCATGGTGACAGAAGAACTGCAGCGCGGCGCCTTGCTGATTCCCCTGCACTACTATGCACCCAGCCCGGATGCTCACTACGTGGCCTATGCGACCCAGAGCCACGATTCACCGAAGATCCGCAACTTCGTGGACTGGGTGTGCGAGCAGACGTCTTGAGCGGACCTGCGTCCGCGCCTCATGCACCCGCATGAGCGGGAGCTACCACTTGTCCGCCATGTAAAACATGCCGCCACCCAGCGCGGTCAGGAACAGCCCGCCCAGCACGTCTGTCAGCAAGGCCTCGCCATGAATGTACGCTTCGATTTGAGTGGCAAGAAACAAGACGGCCAATACCAGAACCACGGCCGATACGCGGCGCTGAATCTTGAACCTGGATTTTTCGGGGCCGATCCACCACATGCGCATTTTCCTTGAGCGGGTTGAGTATTGAACCTTAGCTACATCACCAGCCGTTGACCAACGACCAGGTGTGAACGCCGCTGGCCAGTGTCTTGGCTCGGAAGGTAAACGCACTGCGCCAGCGTAGTATCACAAGGTCGTCATAAGGTAAGCCGCGAAGCCCTTGGCGACGCGCCAAGGCTTCAAGGCGGACAGGTGGTCGAACACTCGGCTGGAGTTGCCTGCCAGCCCTGCAAGCACAAGGTAAACAACCCACTTTCGCAGCGCCCTTGAGATTTTTCTTTTCATGACTCGAAACAAAGGGTGCGCCTCGGGAAAATCCTACCGCTTGAAGCGAAAAAGCCCAAGATCCAGTGCGCAGTTGATCCAAACCGCGCCAGCATTGACCAGCTCCCTTTGGCTGCTGAGCACTGGAGAAAATCGCGGGCATTAAAAAAGCCCCGCAACCCAAAGGGCTGCGGGGCTTTCGAATGGTGGAGGCCGAGGTCGGAATCGAACCGGCGTAGACGGATTTGCAATCCGGAGCATAACCACTTTGCTACTCGGCCTCAAAGTCAGGATCTAGCGGCTTACACCTCGCTATCTCCCCGAAACACTGCGCCTTTAAAGCGTGCTGCGTTTCGATGGGCGCCATTATGTCTACATTCACGTAACCGTGCAACCCCCTGAACGAAAAAAAATTTCAGCAGGTTCAAGGTGTTAGCGCAGACGGCCAAGTTTGCTCCACAACCCTACCAGCGTATTCTCCACGGTGCCGCTGGCCGCCATGCCAATGCGCTCCTGCAGGCTCTTGCGCTCTGCGAAGTGCAGGTGGAACAGGTTGGCACTGCGCGCGCGTTCGCTGAGGTATTCATCGCTGGTCTGCAACGTGTCCACCAGCTTGCGGTTCAGGGCTGCAATGCCCAGCCACACTTCACCGGTGGCCACTTCATCGATGTGCAGCTGGGGGCGGTAGCGGGCGACGAAGTCCTTGAACAGTTGATGCGTGACATCCAGGTCTTCCTGGAACTTTTCCCTGCCCTTTTCGGTGTTTTCACCCAGCACGGTAAGGGTGCGCTTGTACTCACCGGCAGTCAGCATCTCGACATCGATGTCGTGCTTCTTCAACAGGCGATTGATGTTGGGCAACTGTGCCACGACGCCGATGGAGCCGAGCACCGCAAAGGGTGCGCTGATGATCTTCTCGCCGATGCAGGCCATCATGTAGCCGCCGCTTGCAGCCACCTTGTCGATGCATACCGTCAAGGGGATGCCGGCCTGGCGAATGCGGGCCAGCTGGGAGGCAGCCAGGCCATAGCTGTGCACCAGCCCGCCCCCGCTTTCCAGACGCAGTACCACCTCGTCTTGAGGGGTGGCGAGGGTGAGCAGTGCGGTGATTTCGTTGCGCAGGCTTTCGGTTGCAGATGCCTTGATGTCGCCATCGAAATCGAGCACGAAGACCCTGGCTTTTTCGTCCGCCTTGACCTTGCGGGTTTTCTTCTCGGCCTTGGCCTGCTGCTTGCGTAACGCCTTGAGCTGAGCCTTGTCGAACAGGCCTGATTCCAGCCGCTCGCGCAGGTCCTTGTAGAACGCGTTCAAGCGGGTAACCTGCAATTGCCCACCCGGTTTGCGCCGCCCTTTACCGCGCAAGCCGGCAATGGCCGACAGCACGATGAGAACAGCGATGACCAGGGTGGCGGTTTTGGCGAGAAAGCTTGCGTACTCGGCAAGAAACTCCACGGTGACTCCTTCGATAGCTGCGCCAGAAGGCGCGTGAATGGTACAAGCATACCGGTGCACCCCAGGCGCTGCCAGGGGATGTAAACGCTGGCAACACCTTTCAAACGACCTTTTCAAACGCTTGTATGTTTTTTCGTTGACAGCGCTGTGCACCGCACCCTAACCTCGGCAGCAACCTTCAACAGCGGAAGCGTTCGTGGGCAACCTCTACCTGATTCGACATGGCCAAGCCTCCTTCGGCGCACAGGACTACGACGTGCTGTCGCCCGTTGGCGTGCGCCAGAGCCAGGCGCTAGGTGAGCACCTTGCCCAGCTAGGGATACGGCTGGAGCGGTGTGTGGCGGGCGATCTGCGCCGCCAGCAAGACACTGCCCGCCTGGCCCTTCAAGCGATGCAGGCCAGTGGCAACGCCGTGCCGGCTGTTGAGACCGACGCTGCATTCAATGAGTTCGACGCCGATGGGGTGATTCGCGCGCTGTTGCCTGGCTTGTCGATAGACGAGCCCAACGCGCCAGAAATCCTGAGCAACGTCACGCATCACCGCAGCGAATTTCAGCGCCTGTTCGCACTCATGGTGCAGCGCTGGCACGCAGGCACCCATGGCAGCGACGAACTGGAAACCTGGGAAGCGTTCACTGCCCGCGTACGCGAAGGGCTGAACCGCGTGCTGGACAACGCAGGCAATGGCGACAACATTGCCATTTTCACCTCCGGTGGCACCATTGCCGCCTTGCTGCACCTGGTTTCAGGCATAACCCCGGATCAGGCATTTGCCTTGAACTGGCAAATAATCAACACGTCGCTGAGCCAATTGAAGTTCAAAGGCCGCGACGTGGCATTGGCTTCTTTCAACAGTCAAGCCCATGTGCAACTGTTGAGGACGCCGGCGCTCATCACCTATCGGTGAGCCCGGCCTGTTGTGTCCCTGCGGGGACGTGAAAATCACTCTATAAGGAATGCGCCATGACCTCCGTAGCTGATGCCGTCAAAAAGATGCAAGAGAAATTCAACCCATCCGCTGCCCAAGGCCTGGACCTGGTATTCGGCTTCAACATTACCGATGAAGACAAGCACTACGCCCTGATCGTCAAGGACGGCACCTGCCAACTGCAGGAAGGCGAGAACCCGGACGCCAACTGCACGTTGGTGATGGACAGCGAAACACTCAAGGGCATCGTCAGCGGCGAAACCGACGGCATGCAGGCCTTCATGGGTGGCAAGCTGCGCGTGGAAGGCGACATGATGCTGTCGATGAAGCTCAGCGAACTGTTCCCGTCCTGAGCAGCATCCCTGGATGACCCTGAACCGAAGCCCACAAGGCTTCGGTTTTTTTTGGTCCGGCGTTTGTCGGCACGGCAAGCATCAAGGGCATTGATCGACCAGCAACACCCCGGCCAATGGCGACCTGGGACGCTTGTCCCAACCAAGCGCAAGCATTAGATTGCAAAATAGTCCGCGTGATCGAGAATAAGGAAAACCCATGACGCTCACCGACGAGTCTACGCAAGTACGTTCCGGCGAAGAGCTTGACCTGGCAGCCATCGACGGCTATCTCAAGGCGCACATTGACGGCCTGGCCGGCGCGCCCGCCGTCAGCCAGTTCCCGGGTGGCGCGTCCAACCTCACTTACCTGGTCAAATACGCCGATCGAGAATTGGTCTTGCGCCGACCGCCGTTCGGGCAGAAAGCCAAGTCGGCGCACGACATGGGCCGTGAGTTTCGCATTCTCAACCAGCTCAACAATGGGTTCCCCTACTGTCCCAAGGCTTATGCGTACTGCACCGATACCCGCCTGATCGGCAGTGAGTTCTACGTCATGGAGCGCGTCAAAGGGATCATCCTGCGCTCGGACATTCCCGCGGCACTGAACCTTGACGCTGCACGCACAACGGCCTTGTGCAAAAGCTTCATCGACCGCTTGGTGGACTTGCACCGTGTGGACTACAACGCCTGCGGCTTGAGCGACCTGGGTAAGCCCGACGGTTACGTGCAGCGCCAGATAGAAGGATGGGCCAGCCGTTACGACAAGGCCATGACCCCCGACGCCCCGCGCTGGGAGCAGGTCAAGACCTGGTTGCGTGAGAAGATGCCTGCCGACCACGCCACACCTGCCATCGTGCATAACGACTATCGGTTCGACAATGTCATCCTGGATGCCGACAACCCGATGTGCATCATTGGCGTACTGGACTGGGAAATGGCCACGCTGGGCGATCCTTTGATGGACCTGGGCAACAGCCTGGCGTACTGGATTCAGGCAGACGACCCGGCGCCAGTACAACTGATGCGCCGCCAGCCGAGCAACGCTGCGGGCATGCTTACCCGGCGCCAGTTCGTGGACTATTACGCCGAGCGTGCAGGCATCGACCTGGACAACTTCGATTTCTACTACTGTTACGGCCTGTTCCGTCTGGCCGGCATCGTCCAGCAGATCTACTTCCGTTATTTTCACGGCCAGACCCAGGACAAGCGCTTCGCCCAGTTCATTCACATGAACCGGCTGCTGGAGCAGATGACCTTGCAGGTCATTGCCAAGTCGAGCCTCTGATAACCAACGCACCTTACGACCACAAGGGACCAGCAGCATGCCGCATACCCACCTGTTCGACCTTCAGGGCAAGATCGCCTTTGTTTCCGGGGCCAGCCGAGGCATTGGCGAGGCAATTGCACACGTGCTGGCGCAGCAAGGCGCACATGTGATCGTCTCCAGTCGCAAACTCGAGGGCTGCCAACACGTGGCCGATGCCATCATCGCGGGCGGCGGCAAGGCCACGGCAGTGGCGTGCCACATCGGCGAGCTGGAGCAGATCCAGCAGGTATTCGCCGGCATACGCGAGCAGTTCGGGCGCCTGGACATCCTGGTGAACAATGCCGCGACCAACCCACAGTTTTGCAATGTGCTGGACACAGATCCAGCGGCGTTCCAGAAAACCGTGGATGTGAACATTCGCGGCTATTTCTTCATGTCGGTGGAAGCAGGCAAGCTGATGCGCGAACATGGCGCCGGCAGCATCATCAACGTGGCGTCGATCAATGGCGTATCGCCTGGCCTGTTCCAGGGCATCTACTCGGTGACCAAGGCGGCAGTGATCAACATGACCAAGGTGTTTGCCAAGGAGTGTGCGCAGTTCGGGATTCGCTGCAACGCCTTGTTGCCGGGCCTGACCGACACCAAGTTTGCATCGGCATTGGTCAAGAACGAGGCTATCCTCAATACCGCGCTACAGCAGATCCCGCTCAAACGCGTGGCAGACCCCAAGGAAATGGCCGGGGCTGTGCTGTACCTGGCAAGCGACGCCTCCAGTTATACAACCGGGGCGGCGCTCAACGTAGACGGTGGCTACCTGTCCTGATCAGGTTTTGACGGCTGTCAGGGTATAACTCAGCGGCAGGCGAGCGGGTTGCTCGCGCAACCGCCACTCCCCGTCCGGGCCCTTGTCCATTTGCCCCGGCAGTGCCTCCCACGGCACGCTTTGGTGTTCTACCAGCGCTGTCAGCTGCAACCCGTTGGCCATCAACGCGGTGATCAGCTCGCCCAACCCGTGGTTCCACTCGTGGGTCTGGGTGTTGGCCAATCGCTGCGAGGTGGCCACATAGGTCTCGTCGCTCTGCCATACGGTTGGCTGCTCGCATTCGAAATACGGATAGTCGAGCTGCAGGCGGTCCTGATGGCCTTCATTGACCGCCCACAGCATGGGGTGCCCCTCGCGCAAGAAAAGCCGGCCACCGGGTTTGAGCAGGGCTGCCATGGTGTGTGCCCACGGCGCAATGCGCGGCAGCCAACACAGGGCGCCGATGCCGGTATAGACCAGATCGAACGTGCCTGCCGGTAACACCTGGGCTGCGGCGTACACATCGGCCTGATGGTAGTCGATGGGCGTAGCGCACAGGGTTGCCAGGCGCCGGGCCTGCGCCAGGGAGGCCGGGGAGAAGTCCAGGCCGCACACATCGGCGCCCAGCCGGGCAAGCGAAAGCGTGTCGGTGCCGATGTGACATTGCAGGTGCACCGCCCTTTGCCCCTCGATATTGCCCAGCATCGGCAGGTCGAACTGAACAGTCTGTGAAAGGTGCGCAGGGCGTTGGACGTACTGATCGAACTGGTAGTCCTGCGAGGCTGCGTGCAGCGGTGCGCGCTCGTCCCAATTGGCTTGGTTCAGCTGTGATGAAGGGTTCACGGCGACATCCTTGATGGGTAATGGGGCATGCTAGCGGCCGATGCCACACACCTGACAGCGTTCGGATGCTAAAAAGTGTAACGCCCTGGCTCGCCCCTTGCCCGTCAAAGACAGGTTGCAGCCGCCGCCCGGCGCTGCAACGAGACGCCGTTGTCGTTCTGGGTGTAGTAATCGACACGCGCACCGCCGTCCTGCGGGTAGACATCGACGAACGTTTCGGCCTCGCGGGTATAGACGGTAAAGCCACCTTGCTTGCGCGGCTCCAGGTAGCCGCTGGCGTCCTGGCCGAACACACGCTCTTCCTGCCACCCGTACTGGATGCACTGGGCAACGCGTTCAGGCGCCTTGCGCGAATTCATGTGCGTAGTGGGTTGGCCGCTACGGGCCGCATCCATGGTCGCAGAAGCACAACCGACCAGCAGCACGGCTGCGGCCACGGGCAGAATCACACGCATGGTCCATCCTCGAAATCATTTAAGTAAGGAGGCGACTCTAGCACTGGCATGCACGAGAGTGAATTGTGGCGCGACTTTCGCTGTCTTAGCACAAACACCACGCAACAAGGAAACCGCCATGAAACTGCACTACCTGCTCCTCGCTGCCCTGCCCTGCCTGCCCATGGTCGCCACTGCAGCGACGTCTACCGACGATAGCGTGCAGAATTCGGCCACCCACAACCGTGAACTGAAAGAAGGCGACAAAGCCCCGGATCAATACAAGCGCGACAATGAGGCCATCAAGGACTGGAAAGCCAAAGGCCTGCCGGCACCGGAGAAGGAAAGCCATTGGGTAAGCATGGGCGATCGTTACGTCCTCGTACAAACGACCAATGGCGTGGTCCTGGCCATCCGCACCAAATGATCCATTGCTCGGGCGGGTGTCAGGTACCTGACACCCGCCCGAGCACCCGCGTCGTCCCTCCCCGATAAACACTGCAATACATCAACACCTCGTTCACGCTCAGGTGGCACACTACCGGCTATCGTTCATGTGCCCTGTGTGAAGGAACACCTTTCCCGATGAATCTAGAGCTGACATGGGTGCTGGCCCTGCTTGCCATTGTCGTCGTGCTGTTCATCATCAACCGTCCACGCATGGATGTCGTGGCGCTGCTGGTGATCGTGGCATTGCCGTTGTCGGGCGTGCTGACGATCGAACAGGCGCTCGCAGGTTTCAGCGACCCGAACGTCGTGCTAATCGCTGCGCTGTTCGTCATCGGTGAAGGGCTGGTGCGCACCGGTATCGCCTATCGCATCGGTGAGTGGATGAGCGAACGGGCGGGCAACAGCGAGGCCCGACTGTTGGTACTGCTGATGGTCGCGGTGGCCGGCCTGGGCTCGGTCATGAGCTCCACGGGAGTAGTGGCCATCTTCATACCGGTCGTGTTGAGTATTGCCGCGCGTTTGAAACTCTCGCCCAGCCGCCTGATGATGCCGCTGAGTTTTGCCGGCCTGATCAGTGGCATGCTCAGCCTGGTGGCGACCCCGCCCAACGTGGTGGTGCACAGCGAACTGGTACGCCATGGTGAACAAGGCTTCTCGTTCTTCAGCTTCACGCCCTTTGGCTTGGTGGTACTGGTGCTGGGTGTGGGCTACATGCTTCTGACCCGACACTGGCTCAATGGCGAGGTGCGCAAGGATGGACGTGTCGAAACCCGGCGGACCCTGCTGGACCTGGTTCTGGACTACAAACTCAATGGTCGTGAGCGTCGCTTGCGCATTCGCCCCCAATCACCGCTGATCGGCCATACCCTGGGCGAGCTGGAGCTGCGTACCCGCCATGGGGCCAATGTCATCGGCATCGAACGTCAACACAAGTTCACCACACGCGTCATTTCGCCTGATTCCAATACCGTGCTGCACCAGGGTGATGTACTGCTGCTGGATCTGTTTGCCAGCCGCGACGATTTGCGCAGCCTGTGCCAGACCATGCAACTGGAACCCTTGCACTTCAAGGCCGCCTACTTCATCGACCAATCGCAGGAGGTAGGCATGGCCGAGGTGTCCCTGCCACCGGGCTCGCAACTGATCGGCAAGAGCATCCTCGAGCTGGGCTTTCGCTCGCGCTACGACCTCAACGTGGTGGGCTTGCGCCGGGAGCAGGCGGCCGTGCAAGACCAGTTGGTCGAAGAAAAGCTGCGCCTGGGCGACACCCTGCTGGTGGTCGGGCCGTGGAAGGCGGTACGCCAGCTACAAGGCAAACCGCGCGATTTTCTGGTGTTGAGCTTGCCGGCCGAGATCGACCTGGTGGCACCTGCTCGCCGGCGCGCGCCCCAGGCGTTGTTGAGCCTCGCGGTGATGGTTGGCCTGATGGTCAGCGGCGCGGTGCCCAATGTCATGGCAGCGTTCATTGGTTGCCTGTTGATGGGCGCAGGCCGTTGTGTCGACATGAACAGCGCCTACCGTTCGATCCATTGGCAAAGCCTGATACTGATCGTAGGCATGTTGCCATTTGCCCAAGCCTTGCAGAAAACCGGTGGCATAGACTTGGCCGTCGGGGCGCTGGTGAATGTGCTGGGCGACGCCGGGCCCAGCGCCATGCTGGCCTGCCTGTTCGCGGTCACGGCAGTGATCGGGCTGTTTATCTCCAACACTGCAACCGCAGTGCTGATGGCACCGGTTGCCATCTCGACCGCAACGCAGCTGGGCATGTCGCCCTACCCCTTTGCGATGACAGTGGCGCTGGCGGCCTCGGCGGCCTTCATGACGCCGGTGTCTTCGCCGGTGAACACGCTGGTGCTTGGCCCTGGACAATACCGATTTGCGGACTTCGTGAAGATAGGGGTGCCGTTCACGCTATTGGTGATGGGGGTCACGGTGGTCATGGTGCCGTGGTTCTTCGGGCTGTGAAGTAGGCGGCATACGCAAAAGCTTCGAGCTGGGCAGATTGACATCAACTAGCCGGAACAACACACTGATGCGCAATTGCCCCAGGTGCGTTCAGCGGTCGTCCTGGATATCGTTTCCGCTTGCCGGTCGAGCCCATGGTTTTTCCAGCCCAATCGCGCTTGTTGCCCTACGCCGCACTGTTCAGCCTGACCTTCGCGCTTACCATTGGCGGCATTCTGGCTCGCCCGATCGAATCCCTGTCCTTGTTCTGGCCAGTCAATGCCGTACTGGCAGGCGTGTTGCTGCGCTATCCACGCCAGGCAACTGTGGCTGGCTTCGTGTTGATGTGGTTGGCCATGGTTGGCGCGGACCTGCTCTGTGCGAGTGCCCTGGGGCCGGCGCTGTGGTTCAACCTGTGCAACATGGGCGTCGTGGTCACCGTTTGGCAATTGCTATCGCGCTTGCCGCGCCTGCATCGGCGCATGCGCACGCCCCACGGGGTGCTGAGTGTGTTTGGCGCATGTGCAGCCGGGGCCTCGGTGGCTGCGAGCCTGGCCTCGGTGATGGCTGCCCCCTGGTTCGAACAGTCCCTGCGCAGCACGTGGCTGGCGTGGTTCAGCGAGCAGTTTTCCACCGCAGTACTGGTGCTGCCGGTGATGCTCACCGCACCGGCCGCGCGTACCTTGCTGCGTGGTGGGAGCCAAAGGATTCGCCTTGCGCCCCTGATGGTCATGCTGGTGTCGCTGGCGTTCAGCATCGCGTTCGGCGGCCCCGGCGCCATCGCGTTTCCGATCGCAGCCCTTTTGTGGTGTGCTTGGACGTACTCGCCCTTCCTGGTTTCGTTGTTGACGCTGACAGCCGGTAGCACGTTGATCGTTGCCGTTGCCCAGAGCCTCATGCACTTCAGCGTGCCGCAGAGCGAGTCGGGTGTAACGGCGCTGATGTCGGCGCGCCTGGGCATCGCCATGCTGGTACTGGGGCCGCTGGTAGTGGCCTGCGTGACCCAGGCCAATCGCAGCCTGCTTGCGCGTTTGGCGCACCAGGCCACCACCGACCACCTTACGGGCACTTTGAGCCGCAGCGCTTTTACTCGACGTGCAAACGCGCTGCTGGAGAGTCGTCAGCATCAGCAATTCCTGCCACTGACGCTGATGATGCTGGATATCGATCACTTCAAGTCCATCAACGATGCCCACGGGCACGCCGTTGGCGACCAGGTGCTGCGCCAGTTCGCCGATGCGTTGCAGGAACAGTTACACAGCGGCGAAGTATTCGCGCGCATGGGTGGCGAGGAGTTCGTGATCATCGTGCCAGGGCTTGCACCGGACAGGGCGCAATTTACGGCCGAGCGCCTGCGCCGTGCCGTTCAGGACCTTCAGGTGGAGCAAGCCGGCCAGCGCTTGCAGATCACCGTCAGTATCGGTCTGGCAGGCTGCGACGAAGGCATGCCGACGCCAGACCTGACCACACTACTGGCCAGCGCCGACAAGGCGCTTTACCTGGCCAAGGCGAAGGGACGCAATCGCGTGGAGCAAGCTGAGCCGCAGCGTCGAGCCATCTGAGGCTTCTGCTGCGCGCTCACTGAAGTCAAGCAGCTTCACCCGGCAACTCGAGATCATCGCCGGTCCATCAAGCCAGTTGATAAGGCGGTTTGGGCAAAGAGAATGTGTGACGGCTCCGCTCGATTAGGCAGTCCAAAAGCCAGGCGAAATGTTGCTCAATTTCTGCTCAATTTAACGGAGCCCGCCGGGGGCTTGGGTTACAGCACGTTATCCACAGACCTACCCACTTTTTCTGTGGACAGATTTCCCAGCCTGGAGAACGACTTATCCCACTTCGACCATTGAACAGATGCGCCGGACAGATCGGCGGCTGTGATAACGCCGAGCCTGAAGACTGACTGGGGATAGCGCTGGAATGCGGCGCAAACGACAAGCCCGCCTGGGCACTGGAAACCCGGCGGGCTGAAAAGGGAAATGGTCATGCGATCAACTGGGAGGAATGGTCCCCAGCAGCCCGATCATGATGGTCAACAGCAGGAAACCACCCAGGAACAGCGCCAGCTTGCTCATTGAAACCTCGACAGTGTGATACGGAATGACGTTATTTTCCGTTCTTCACTGATATGGTTACAGATTCAGGTTTGTAGAAAAAAAGCAGATCAGATCAGGAATGGGCGCCCCACGTAGCCGTCCACCGTAGCGCGGGGTCGTTTACCTTCACATCAGTTGCTGGAGCTTGCCGACAGGTAACCACCCCAGCTCCCCATCACCATGACGACGACACCATAGCCAGCCGTTGAGCAGGCGCAACCGCTCAACCAACTGGCCTGGTTCCACATCCAGCTCGTGGGCGCAATAGTGATCCAACGCCCTACCCTGATTGAAGTCCAGGCGCTCGATAAGCTGCTCCGGCACCCAGCCTGGCTCCTGGCCCGTGCAACTGCACAGGTACCAGTCCTGCATGCCCGGCTCACTCTCAAAACGCGGCCCCACTTCCAGCAGCGTGCCTTGAGCGAAACGCAGAGGGCGTCGGTAGGCACTGCGATGCCGCTCGATCACGATGAAATGCACAGGCCTCTCCTTGGCCGGAAACCCTCGAGCCTAGCAGAAGCTGCAGAAGTTGCTGCCTCGCAGCCTCTTTGTAGGAATATGTATCCCGCGATGTAGGAGGTTTCCTTAGACTTCGTTCTCGCTGTATGAAAGATCAGTTTATGAGGTGGAACTGACCTGTTACGGTCAGCCTTTCCTACAACAGCAAGGACGCTATCGTTAAGAGAACTCTATGGACGACTACAATGAGCCGGCGTTGAGACTTCAAAAAACCCTGTTGAACCTGCGCCGCGAGCGATACAAGCTCAAAGGCGAAGGCAAGTACGATGAGGCCAGCGCATTGGCGGTATCGATAGCGCGAATCGAAACCACGCTGGCACAACTGCCGGCGGCGTTTAAGCCTGACACACTGCAATAGCCCCAGCGGCCTCGGCCCTTACGAGGGGCGGGGCTGCCTGTTTCCAAGGCTCACAGCTAACATTCGATACTCGCGCGCCTTCAAACAGGCCTATGTTGACGAACGATTCAAAGACCTGCGGCCGATCCAATCAGCATTTTCTTGATCCAGATCAATACGAAATAAATTGTTACCTAAATAACCCTGCACAATGACCATAAGAACAGGCTCGCGGTGTGCTGAAAACCACGGCAATTGAGCGATCCAGCGGCGAACTACGCCGTTCGTAAACTGCTTATGTTTATTCTTAAAGTTTATTGCTTAAGGTGCCGATAGCTGTTTCAACGAGAGGGCTGCAGCCTTATTACCACGGTCACCCTGCTGGACTTGCTTAGCCTAGCAAGCATTGCTACACCAAGGAGCTACACATGTATTTTCGGAACTTGAAAATTGGCACACGCGCGGCTGTCATCTTTACGCTGGTCGCCCTCCTCGTACTGATCCTGGGGCTGGCATCGTTGTACCGCATGCACACGATGGACAAGGCCACTGACGAAGTGCGTACCGAATGGTTACCGTCAATCATGCTGCTGGACGAGGTCAGCATGAACCTGGGCCGCGCCCGAGCACTGACCTTGCGCAGCGTTCTGGAAGAAAGCCCCAGCGCCAGGGCCGCGACATTGGACAAGATCGCGGACATCTCCAAGCACTACCAGGAACAAATCAACACGTACAAGGCAACAGCGACAGAAGAACGAGACCGGGCCCTGTACGACGCATTTCTGGCCAGAAGCGAGACCTACCATAGGTTGCAGGACGCAATTCTTGACGCTGTACGCAGGAACGACATTGCAGAAGCGACCCGCCTGGTCAACGGTGAACTGGCCAACTACGCCGACGCAATGACGAAGTCGCTGATCGAGCTGACCCAGTACAATTCCAACGGCGCAACCAACGCCTCCCAAATCAGTACAGACGCCTATGATCAGTCCTTCTCGATCATCACGGCGACTATCGTCGGCATCATCGTACTGATGATTGCGCTGGCCATCATGCTGACCCGCAGTATCGTGCGGCCTTTGAGCGAAGCGGTGGCCGTCGCCGAGCGGGTGGCCTCGGGTGAGCTCAACCAGGTCATCACGGTGACGGGTAGCGACGAACCCGCGCTGTTGCTGCACGCCTTGTCCAGAATGAAAGACAGCTTGCGCGAGACGATTGCCGGCATCGCAGCCGCCTCCGACCAGCTCGCCTCGGCATCCGAAGAGCTGTTCACGGTCACCGAAGACACCAGCCGCGGCCTGCATCAGCAAAGCGCCGAAATCGACCAAGCCGCCACGGCCGTGAACCAAATGACCGCAGCGGTTGAGGAAGTGGCCAGCAATGCCGTCAACACCGCCGATGCCTCCAAAGGTGCAGACCAGACCACCCGTGAGGGCCAGCAGCGGGTCAATGATGCGCTGCAATCCATTGGTCAGCTCGTCGGCGATGTCACGACCACTTCCCAGGAAATCGAACAGCTGGCCACCAGCGCCAACGAGATCAGCCGGGTACTGGATGTCATCGGCTCGATCGCAGGCCAGACCAACCTGCTTGCGCTCAACGCTGCCATCGAGGCTGCGCGCGCCGGTGAAGCCGGCCGTGGTTTTGCCGTGGTCGCCGACGAAGTCAGGGCGCTGGCGCACCGAACCCAGCAATCGACAGCCGAGATCGAAGGCATGATCACAGGCATTCAGTCGGGCACCGAGTCTGCAGTCGGGGCCATGCACGCCAGCAAAGGGCGGGCGTCAGGCACCCTGGAAATCGCCCAATCCGCAGGCCAGGCACTGAACACGATTGCCGAAGCCATTTCGTCCATCAACCAACGCAACCTGGTGATCGCCAGCGCCTCCGAAGAGCAGGCCCAGGTGGCCCGCGAAGTGGATCGAAACCTGGTGAACATCAGGGACCTGGCGATGCAGACCTCGGCCGGCGCGAACCAGACCAGCGCCGCCGCCCAGGAGTTGTCACGCCTGGCTGTGGACCTGAACGCGATGGTCGCCAAGTTCAAGGTCTAGGGCTGGATGACAGAGGAGCAGCGGCCTGTCGGGAAAGCTTGCACCGTGCCCCTGGGGCAAGGATTCGCGCCATTGTGTGACGCAAATACCGCTGCCCTGGAGCAAGACCGTCGTGGGTTTCTGTAAAAAAAGCGACGATTTGTGCCTTTTGGGCTGCTCACCGGGGCTGCATCGCATATCCTTGCACCACGCAATCAACCTTGAAGCAGTGAATTGAACGATGAGCTTTGAACAACTGGCAGCGCTACGGGATCGCCTGCGGGCTGAAAAAGAGCAGCAACAGGCAAGCGCCCCAGCGCCGGCCAAGCGCAAGCCCCCGCAGAAGACCAAGCCGCGTGAACTGGACCCGGCAGTGGCCGCCATCTGGCCGCTGCAGAAGCACTTCCCGTTGGCCTTCCCTGTCAACCCTGCGCCGAAAGTGCCGCTCAAGGAGGGCATCTTCAAGGATGCCGAGCAACACCTGGAGCTGCTGGGCATTACCCGTGAGCAACTGAAGCTGGGCATTTCCACCTGGTGCCGGGGCAACCGCTACTGGACCAGCATGGTGGAAAACGCCCCGCGCCTGGACCTTAACGGTGAGCCGGCAGGCGTGGTGACCGCCGCCCAGGCGATCCATGCCAAGCGTCAGGCGGCCCAGCAGCGTAATCAGGAACGCCGCAAGCGAGCGCAAGCCAAGGCACAGACCGCTGCGCCTGCAGCACAGGGCGAGGCTGCAGACGAGCCGGCAGTGGAACAGGCCGCTGAGTAAAGGCTTGGTCTGAGCAAGCGCCCATCGCCCGTTCGCCAAGTGCGCGGGTGATGGGCGCTGCGGGCTATCACATGGCCGCCGACTGGCCGAGTGTACAGCGCAACCTGGTCATCGCCTCAGAGCCTCCAATCCAGGCTGACCATCATCGTACGTGGCTCACCGTGGTACACGCCGTTGTAGAAGCCGACGTTGTTGTAGTAATGCTCGTCGAACAGGTTCTTGACGTTGACAGAAGCAGTCAGGTGCTCATCGATCCGGTAGCGCGCCATCAGTCCAACCACCGAAAATGCCTTCTGGCCGATCTCGTCCTTGGCCGTGATGATTCGATCACCGTCGCGCCCTACCGGTCGGTTCGCCAGCCTGAAATTGTCGCTCTGCCAGTCCAGGCTTGCCCCTACGGTCAATGCTGGTGTTAGGGCATAGGTGCTGGACAAGCGCACCAGGTTCAAGGGTTGTTCGGTGTTCTTTCGCTTTTTCTCGGCCGTGGCAGCATGCGTATAGCTGTAGCCCAGGCTCATCTGCCACCCGGTCATCACCTCGCCTGCGACTTCAGCCTCGAAACCTTCGACAACCACGCCCTTGCCACCGCTTTTGTAGAATACTTCGTTGCCATTGGGCGGCACTGAGTCGTCTTGTTCCGCCACGTTGTCCTGCTTGCTGCGAAACACTGCCGTGCTCAGGTTCAGGCGGTCAGCGAACAGGCTGCCCTTGAGCCCCACCTCATAAACCTTGCCTACGATGGGCTCCAGGTACTGCTTGTTGACGTCTCTCACGGTTTGCGGGTTGAAGATATCGGTGTAACTGACATAGGCGGTGAACTGGTCGGTCAGATCGAAGAGTACGCCGGCATAGGGCGTCCACTGATCATTCTGAACCTGCTTGGTAGTGGACTGATCGGTAACTTGCAGGGCATCACCGTAATCCCACTCCCGCTGTTGCGTCTGCCAACTGCCGTAGCGGCTGCCAATCACGATGTGCAGGCGATCCGTGGGGTTCAGACGTGTTGCAATGTAGCCGGCCTTCTGACGAATGCTGGAGCGCGAACTGTCCAGCCCGGTTTCGAGGTCATAGAACGTAGGTGTGGCCCCCATGTACTTCCAATCGGCAATCGTCTCGAAACCGTCGGGTACAGGCAGATCAAGGCGGTGGGGTTCACTGTCGCGCCGTCGCGACTCGCCGTAACCGATCATGAAATCATGGCTGCGGCCGAACAACTGGAAAGGGCCCGCGAGGTTGAAGTCCAGCGCGTCCATCTGCTCGGAGCCCCCGAAGTGCGAGTACCAGGCCTGCATGCCGCTACGGTCGGCTTCGGGGAAGCCATTGCCCCCATAGTAGACCTTTCCGTCGCTGTCGCTTTGCCGGTGGGTATACGCCACCTTCATGACCCAGTCGTTGGCCAGATACTGGTCGAGGGTAGCGAATACCGTCTGGTCTTTGAGCGGCCAGGAAGACCAGGGCGCACTGAGGTTGGTGGAACGGGGCAAGTTGGCTTTGCTGCCGTCGGCGTTCCAGAACGGTACCGTGCCCCAGGATGACCCTTGCACATGCTTGTTCTGATAGTCATACCCCACCGCCAGCACGGTGCTTGGGGTCAGGTCGGCTTCAAGCACGCCGTAGGCCACTTCACGCTGGGTGGCATACTTGTCCATGAACGACTTGTTGTCGCGGTACGCCAGCACGGTGCGTCCGCGCAGACGGCCGTCCCAGCCCAGCGGGCCACCCACGTCCAGGTAGCTGTAGTAATTGTCGAAACTGCCACCACTTACACCACTCTTTACCGCCAACGCGTGCGTAGGGCGCTTGCGAACCATTGCGATGGTGCCCGAGGGATCGCCTGCACCTGTGGTCAAGCCTGTGGCCCCACGCACGACTTCGATTCGATCGTAGATGATGGTGTCGGAGTCGGACTTGAGCCCCGAGAACGTGTTGAGCATGCCATCGATCTGGAAGTTGTTGATGGCGTAACCACGCGAATAGTAGCTCGGTCGCTCCGAGTCATTGCGTTGCACCGTAACTCCCGTGACGTGAGCCATGGCCTCGGACAGGCTGTTGAGCTGGAAGTCGTCCAGCTGCTGGCGGGATATGACCGAGACCGATTGGGGTGTCTCCTTGATCGAGAGATTCAACCGGGTGGCTGCGCTCATGCTACCGGTGGTGTAGGAGCCACTGCGTTCAGTGACGCTGCCAAGGCCGGTAGCAATCACATCGGTTGAGCCCAGCTCCAGCACGGGGCCGTCTTGGCTTGCCTGGGTATCGGCAAAGGATGGCGGGCAGATTAAGCAAGCGTACAGGCCGAGGGTGAAGGTAGTGGGATGGGAAATGGACGGGGGCATTGCGAGCTGACTCCTTGCGCATGAAAATCCGTGCGCGCAAATCTACATCATAATCATCCTCATATGATAATTAATCGCATAAACCGCTACAGCTGAGCGGGGTTGTACACCTGGTCGCTTTTAGCCGGCCAGGTGCACGTCTGAGGTGGCCGTTCGTCGTGCTCGCCTGATGGTGTCCGCTACAACCTCTAGAACAGCTTCATGGTATAGCTGAGCACCACGCGGTTCTCGTCGATATCTGTTCGGTAATTGGAGCGAGCCATCACATTGCGCACGCGCACGCCGAGCCCCTCCAGCGGCCCACTTTGCACCACGTAGGCCAGGTCCAGATCCCGCTCCCGATCACGCCCTTCAAAGCCCAGCCCGGTTTTGACCTCCCGGCCTTGTACGTAACGCAATGTCGAGGTCAGCCCGGGGATCCCCCATGCCGCAAAGTTGTAGTCATGCCGCACCTGCCAGGAACGCTCCCCAGGCGCCGAGAACTCGTAGGTCGGCAGGGTATTACCCATCGGGTTGGTGTTGGCGCCCACCTGGATGAAACCGTCCTCCCCGCCTATCTGCTGGTAGCCCACGTAAAACGTATGCCCGCCCGTTTTCGCCGAGAACAGGCTGAACAGCGCATGGTTGTCATAGTTGCCGGCAAGCTTGCGCCCATCCTCGCGGGCCTGGAAATAGCCGGCATTCACACCCAAGGTCCAGTGACCTAGGGGCTCGGCGTGCTTGAGGCTGTAGAATCGCTGCTGGTAGATGTCCCGCAGCTGCGCCTGCCATACCCCAACGCTGGAGCGGTTGTCGTTGAAGGCATAGTCGGCGCCCAGGTAATTGAAGCGGTCACTGGTAAAGCGGGCCAGCCGCGCGGGGTTGATGGGGTCGTTGACCAGCGCATACATTTTCTGACTGTTGGACGAGTCGCGCAGGCTGGTGGAGCGAAATTGGCCGGCACTGAGCGTCAGCCCAGCAAACTCATGTGACTCCAGCATTGCGCCCTGATAAGTCGGTGGCAGCAGGCGCAGGTCGCTGAACAGCAACACAGGCAGATTGGGCATTAATTCCCCCACCTTCAATTCGGTTTGGGAAACCTTGAACTTGAGCGCCGCGCCCACGCGGCTGTAATGGTCGGCGGACGTGCCGCTGTCAAGGCTTGGCAGTAGGCCTGAGCGTGCATGTTCGGGGCTGCTGTCGAGTTTGAAACCCAACAGGCCGATCACATCGACCCCGGCACCAATGATGCCCTGGCTATAACCTGAGCTGGCGTTGAGGATGAAGCCCTGCGCCCACTCCTGAGTACGCGATTGGGTGCTTGCTCCCTTGATATCGGCGTAGTCGCGGCTGAAGAAATAATTGCGAGCCTGGAGGGTCGCACGGGCGCCTTCGATGAAACCGACCTCTTCAGCCGGTGCCTCGGTACACAGCGCGGCTGCGATGCAGCCGCCAGCCAGGCGTGCCTTCGGGAAAAAACGCGGTGCAGTGCAAGCGTGCATGGGGCGATTCCTGAAATTCGGGCAACAGCAATCCACCGGCGAGACAAACGCCCGCCGACGTGCAGATTGCATTGAGAATGAGTGGGCAGGCCGGCATCGGCCGGCCTGCCCTACCGGGCGTGAAGCGCTGGACCGCTAGCGGTTGACCAGCTTCGCTGGCAGGGCGATGACCAGGAAGCAACTCAGGAGCAAGCAGCCGGCGAACACCCACAGCGCCGCGTGGGAAGTACCGGTCCAGTCAGTGACCAGGCCCATCAGCGAGTTGCTGACCAGCCCGGCAATGTTTGCCACCGAACAGGCCAGGGCAAAACCGGTGGCGGCTGCCGTTCCTTTCAGGAAGGTCGCCGGCAGGCTGAAGAACACCGGCACCGCACCAATGATCGCGGCCGAGGCGACTGCGAACAGGAATACAGTCATGACCAGGTTCTGGCTGAACAATGTGCTGCTGGCCATGGCGATGGCGCCGACGATGAATGGAACGATGATGTGCCAACGACGCTCACGGTGACGGTCGGAGCTGGCGCCGATCATCAGCATGCCGGCCAGTGCGGCGAGGCTCGGGATGGCAGTGAGCAAGCCGATGTGGAACGTGTCGCTTACCCCTGCATCGCGGATGAAGGTCGGCATCCAGAAGCCCATCGCGTAGGCGCTGAGCAGGATCGAGAAATCGATACCGCCGAGCATCCACACCTTGAGGTTGAAGAACCCGTCACGGAAACTGTGCTTGCTGTCCTTGCCCTCTGCATCGTCGGCGGCAAGGTCTGCTGCCAGCTGAGCCTTGTCTTGGCTCGACAACCACTTGGCCTGCTGGAAGTGATTGGGCAAGGCCCAGAAGGTCAGAATGCCGAGCAGCACGCTGGGGATCGCCTCCAGCAGGAACAGCCACTGCCAGCCATGCAGGCCGTGGACCTGATCGAAGTGCCCCATGATCCACCCCGAGATAGGCCCACCGATCACGCTCGACAGCGGCAGCCCGATCATGAACAGGGCGATGATGCGCCCGCGTCGGTAAGTGGGGTACCACATGGTCAGGTAGAACAGTACCCCTGGCAAAAACCCTGCTTCGGCCGCGCCGAGCAGAAACCGCAGGATGTAGAACTGGGTGGTGGTGCTGACGAACATGGTGCACGCCGACAACAGGCCCCAGGTGATCATGATGCGGGCGATCCACAGCTTGGCACCGACGCGCTGCAGAATCAGGTTGCTGGGCACTTCGAAAATGATGTAGCCGACGAAGAACAGCCCGGCACCCAGGCCATAGGCGGCGGTGCTGAACTGCAGATCTTCGAGCATCTGCAGTTTGGCGAAGCCGACGTTGATACGGTCCAGGTAGGCGGCAAGGTAGCAAAAGCACAGGAAGGGAATGAGCCTCCAGGTGATCTTGCTGTACAGCGCTTTGGTGCCCTGATCAATGTCGCTATGGACCGTGGTTGCATTCGCAATTGGCATTTCCTGTCTCCTGGCGGGCGACTTTGTGGTTGTTTTTAAGGCCAGCAGTTTTCGACGCACAAGGACCGTCGCGCGCTACACGCGACAGGCCCAGGCCACGCCTGAAAAACCCCGAGTGCTCCTGCGGGGCGACCGCCCGGACAGCAGGCGGTCATGAACGTGCTTCCGGCACCGTTCCTTGATTGTTATTGGGTAGGCGCCTGCCGGTGTCAGCCGGTCAATTGCCTGAATTGCGCCATCGCTTCCTGGCGGGAAACCACATCGCCGTACTTACTGTCGATGTCGAACAGGTTGGCGTGGTGCGGGTGGTCATGGCGATCACCCACACATTCGCGCACCACGATGGTTCGAAAGCCATGCTGCATCGCATCTACCGCGCTGGCGCGGATGCACCCGCTGGTGGAGCAGCCGGCCAAGACCACGGTGTCCACTCCTTGGGCGTGCAGCAGCGGCGCCAGGCTGGTGCCGAAGAAAGCGCTGGCGTACTGCTTGCTCAGCACCACCTCCTCCGGCTGTGGGGCAACGGCCTCGCAGAACGCCGCCAAGGGGTTACCCTCGACCATGTCCTTCATCACCGGCGCCTTGCGCACCCATACCCCGCCATCGACAAAATGCGGGGGCTGGTAGCGGATGTTGGTATGCACCACCAGGATGCCGCAATCGCGGGCTAGCGCCAGCAGGTCCGCGGCCTGCGCCACTGCCGTGACGACGCCTGGGGCGTACAGCGCAGCCCCCGGCGTGGTATAGCCCTGCATGAAGTCGATCATCAGCAGCGCCGGTGCGCGACCAAAACCGATACGCTGCCCCCATACACCCTGATAGTTGTCCCGAGCACTTTGTGCCTCGCTCATGTCCATCTCCCGATTTCAATAGGCGCCCGACAGCAAGGCGCCGGCACCTGGCACCACCGCCTCGAGGTCCAGCGCCTTGAGCATGGCGTAGGTGGTAGCGATGGCAGCGGTGACCACAGGCTTGCCGGTCTGCGCCTCGACTTTGGCCACGGCCGGCAACGACTGCATCTGCACGCAGGCCGACAAGACCACCACATCCACCCCTTCAAGGTTCATGCCGGCGACGATACCGGGCAGGTTGGCGGGGTCGTGACGGGCCACGGCCAGGTTGTCGGGAATCTCCAGGGCACGCCAGTCTTGAACCTCGAAGCCTTCTTCGCGGATATAGTTCACCACAAGCTCGGTCAGCGGCTTCATGTACGGGGCGACGATGGCGATGCGCTTGGCCTTCATCACATGCAAGGCTTCGACCAGCGCTCCGGCACTGGTGATGACCGGCGCCAGTGCATCATTATCGGCAGTCGCCTGCCTGAGGCGCTGTTCGGATTGCCGGTGATAGCCCAGGCCCATGGCCATGATCGCCACCAGGCAGGCGTAGCCCAGTACATCGACCCTGGCATCGGACAGCTCCACCGCGCAGCGGTCGGACTCGGCATCCATGGCCGCCAGTTCTTCCTTTCTCACCTGCTTCATGCGCATGCGGCTGGAATGAAAGGTGAAGCGCTCCGGGCGGATGGCTTGGCGCGCGTTGAGCATCGCCGGTATCTCGGTTTCCATGGTGGTGTTGGAACTCGGCACGATCTGGCCGATGCGGTATAGCTTGGTCATGTCTCGTGCTCCTTCAGGCAAGGGATCGATCGAGGAAGAGGCCGAATGCAGCAAAGAAACCATCGAGGTCGTCCCAGGGAATCATGTGCCCAGCGTTGGCAACCTGTACGACCTGAATGTCAGGCTTGAGCTCACGGATTTCGGCGATGTCGCACGGCTCGATTACCCCGCCACGCCCAGCCACCATCAACAACGCCGGCTGGCGTACAGCGGGCAGGTACTGATGGATGTCTACCTCGTGGAAGTCATCGAAGGCCCGCACGATCGCAGGCTCGTAACAGGTGTGCAGCCACTCGGCCCTCAGCGCCAACTGCTCGTCGCTCCAGGTGGCGCAATAGGTGCGCATGTCCTCGCCACTCATACCCATGCTGGCCTGGCGAATGGAATCGACATACCAGGGCAGCTTGCTTGGGTAGGCGCGGCGCCCTGGCCCGGATACCGGCGGGTCGACCAGCACCAGCTTCTGCAAGCCTGGCGCGCCGTTGGCAGCGGCACGAATCGCGAACCGTGCGCCCATCGAGTGCCCAACCAAGTGATAACTGTCCAGCCCCAGCGCGGCGGCAAAGGCGGGAATGTCGGCGGCACAGGCATCGGTGGCGTAGTCCAGATCGGGGCCGCTTGACGACAAACCACGCCCGCGCACATCCAGCACGTAAGTATCGAAGTGCTGGCCAAGGCGCTCGGCGACGAACCCCCAGGTAATCGCCGGGCTGGTGATCCCTGGCACCACGATCAGCGCATGCCCCTTACCGCCATAGCGCAGGTAATGCTGGCGGATACCATTGGCGTTCACATGGCCGCCAGTCACGAAGGTAGTCATGCGGCCTCCCCGCTCTTGAGCGGCTGACCGTACAGGTCGTAGCCGTATACCCAGGCTGGATCCTCCTGCGTATAGAGCCAGGTGTTGGCGTTGGATACCGACTGCACCTGGGAGGCTCGCTCTTTACGGTTGGCCTCGTACAGGGCAAAGGCGGTGCGGTGGTCCGACAGACCGGTCTCCTGCAGGCAGCGCGTCAACATGGCCGCATCCTCGATGGCCATGCAGGCGCCCTGCGCCATGTGCGGTTTCATCGGATGACAGGCGTCACCGAGCATCACCAGACGCCCACGGCTCCACAGCGGCAGCGGGTTGCGATTGCGCAGCGGCCACTTGGTGATCGATTCGGTGGCGTCGATCAGCTTCTGGACGGTGGGGTGATAGCCCTCGAAGGCAGCGCGCATTTCTTCCTGGCTGCTGTCCACGTAGGCGCCCTGGAAGTCCCACGCCTCGTGGGGCACACCGGTCACGAAGTAGTATTCGTCGCGCTTGGCCGTGGTGTAGTAGACCATCATGTGCCGGTCTTCGGACCACCACTTGACGCAGGGCTCGAATGCGTCGGCATGCTGCGCCAGGTTTACCCCACGGATCAGCGCACGGTGCGCCACCCAGCCGCTGTAGTTCGGCGCTTCGGCACCGAGCAATTCTTCGCGGATCTTGGAGTGGATGCCGTCGGCCCCTATGACGATGTCGGCGACCGTGTGGGTGCCATCGGCGAAGTCCAGACGCACCTGATCACCCTCATCGATGATCTTTTCCAGGCGTTTGCCGAAGTGCACGGTACCCGGCTTGATGGCATCGATCTGCAGCGCATGCAAGTCACCCCGGTGGATGGTGATGTAGGCCGCACCGTATTCGCGGCGAGCATGCTCACCCAGTGGGATGCGCGAGAGGTAATCGCCGCTCTGGCCGTCGCGGCTGAACCAGAAGTCCGGGTGCGAACCCATGAGTTCCAGCTTCTGCTCCAGCCCCATGCGCCGAAAGATCTTCATGACGTTGGGGCCGATGTGGATCCCGGCACCCAGGCGGGTGAACGCCGGGGCCTGTTCGTACACCTCGACATCGAAGCCGGCCTGCTGCAGCAACGTTGCTGCTGCCGCCCCACCCAAACCCGCGCCGACGATTGCGATTTTTTGGCTTCCCCGCATGGAGAGTCTCCTGTTGTTCTGATGTGTGGCAAGCGGCATGGCCGCGAGTCATTTACAGCGTATACACTTTAAATGGCTCTTAGGAATAGCCTTGCTAAAATATTTTCAAACAGGTGATCGAACGGCAACATGGCCGTTTGTTACCGCATAACTGGGAGATGAGTTGTTTGGTAACGTCTCAAAGATCACTTGCGTTGATCGAATGAATGCGCTCTTATCGCTCAGGTTATGGCGTACACACTGTTTTTTGTGCGCCAAGATAAAGCGTCGAGCACTGCGATGGTGCACCGCTTGATGCCGCCAGAGGCCACCCAGGAGAACCCACAATGCCGGTGAGCAATGCACAACTGACCCAGATGTTCGAGCACGTACTGAAGCTGTCCCGTGTGGACGACACCCAGAGCGTGGCCGTCCTCAAGAGCCATTACTCCGATCCGCGCACGGTCAACGCCGCGATGGAAGCGGCGCAGCGACTAGGGGCGAAGGTCTACGCCGTGGAACTGCCGGCGTTCAATCACCCGACCGCCATGGGCCGGGACATGACCGCCTACTGCGGGGACACGGCACTTACCGGCAATCTGGCGGCGCAGCGCGCACTGGAAGCCGCCGACCTGATCGTCGACACGATGATGCTTCTGCACTCCCCCGAGCAGGAGCAGATTCTCAAGACCGGCACCCGCATTCTGCTGGCGGTGGAACCAGCCGAAGTGCTGGCGCGCATGCTGCCCAACGAGGACGACAAGCGCCGGGTACTGGCTGCCGAAACCCTGCTCAAGCAGGCCCGCAGCATGCATGTGCGGTCCAAGGCTGGCAGCGACTTCCATGCCCCGCTCGGCCAGTACCCGGCAGTCACCGAGTACGGCTACGCCGACGAGCCGGGGCGCTGGGACCACTGGCCCAGTGGATTTCTGTTCACCTGGCCAAACGAGGACAGCGCCGAGGGCACGCTGGTCCTGGATGTAGGCGACATCATCCTGCCGTTCAAGAACTATTGCCGCGAGCGCATCACGCTCGAAATCGAAAAGGGCTTCATCACCGGCATTCATGGCGGTTTCGAGGCCGAGTACCTGCGCGACTACCTCAAGTACTTCAACGACCCTGAGGTTTACGGCATCTCGCACATCGGCTGGGGCTTGCAACCGCGCGCCCAGTGGACTGCCATGGGCTTGCACGACCGCAACGACGGGATGTGCATGGATGCCCGCGCGTTTTACGGCAACTTCCTGTTCTCCACAGGCCCGAATACCGAAGTGGGCGGCAAGCGCAAGACCCCTTGCCACCTGGACATCCCGCTGCGCAACTGCGATATCTACCTGGACGATCAGGCCGTGGTCATGGCCGGGGACGTGGTCGCGCCCCAGCAATCGCTGGCGCGATAACGGTTATACTGGCCGGGCGCTCCGCTATTGGCGGCCGGCCAGCTCCTTTCCACCAGCCCAAAGCCTCTCATGCCGAACACGACTCCCCCCAGCAGCGCCCCACACGACACCGCCCCCTACGACGTTACCGAACAGGTGGGTCACTTGCTGCGCAAGGCTTACCAGCGGCACACGGCGATCTTCCAGCAGCAGGCTTGCGACCCACAGTTGACCTCCATTCAATTCGTCACCCTGTGCGCCCTGCGCGATCACGGCCCCAGCTCTCAGGCCGAGTTGATCAAGGCAACGGCCGTGGACCAGGCGACCATCCGCGGGATCGTCGAGCGTCTGAAAGCACGTGAACTGGTGCAGCTCTCGCCAGACCCGGGAGACCGGCGCAAGGTGATCGTCACGCTCACCGACAGCGGCGCGGCCTTGCTCGATGCGATGATTCCCTGCGCCCGGCAGATCAGTGAACTGAGCATGGGCAGCCTCAATGCCGCTGAGCGCGTCGCCATCTTGTACCTGCTGCGCAAGATGATCGACAGCGACGACGGCGCGGCCTGAGCCACACCACTGCCGGACACCCCTTCGCGCGCCCTGCCTGAGCCACCGATTCGGTGAGCTCATTTTTCATGCCCTGCTCATCCGAATGCCTGGCCTGCTTCTTGCTCGCTCATTTCATGTAGTGAGTACTTACCGAAATGCACGCACCCTGTGGGTGCTTCGGTAGCGCAAGTCACCTCCAGAGATGAGCCCACCATGCAAACAACCCTCTCCGTGCGGGTCAACGGCCAGTCGTTCGAAGTCGACGCCCTGCCTGAAACGCCCTTGCTGCTGATCCTGCGCAACGACCTGTGCCTGAACGGCCCCAAGTACGGCTGCGGCCTGGGTGAGTGCGGGGCATGTACGGTGATCATCGACGGCGTGGCCGCCCGCTCCTGCATCATCCCCCTGGCCGGAGCCGTCGGCCGGGAGATCACCACCCTTGAAGGGCTGGGCTGCAAGCGCGCGCCGCACCCTGTGCAGCAGGCGTTCATCGACGAGCAGGCAGCCCAATGCGGCTACTGCATGAACGGCATGATCATGACCGCCACGGCCCTGCTCAATCGAATCCCCCAGCCGAGCGACGAACAGATTCGCAACGAACTGTCCGGCAACCTGTGCCGCTGCGGCACTCACGTCGAAATCCTGCGCGCCGTGCGCCGCGCCGCCGACACCCGGAGAAAAGCATGAACCACTCGCAACAGGTGCCCAGCCGTGACCAACTGCTGGCCAAGACTGGGGTGCTGCTGATCGTCGATCAGATCACACCGCCTTCCGGCCCGGTGGCCAAGGGTGTGACGCCCGAGCCCCGGGAGCGCGAACTGGCGCTGTTCATCGCCGTCTGTGACGACGGCAGGGTCTATGCCTTCAATGGTCACGTTGACCTGGGTACCGGTATCCGCACCTCGCTGTCGCAGATCGTCGCCGAAGAGTTGAACCTGCGCATGGACCAGGTGCACATGGTGCTGGGCGACACCGAGCGGGCGCCCAACCAGGGCGCGACCATCGCCAGCGCCACCCTGCAGATTTCAGCCGTGCCGTTGCGCAAGGCTGCGGCGACTGCGCGCCGTCATTTGCTGCAACGGGCGGCACTGCGCCTTGGGTGCGAGCCCGAGTCGCTGCGCATCGAAGAAGGCACGGTCCTCACCGACGACGGCACTGCACTGAGTTATGCCGAACTGGTAAAAGGGGAAAACCAGCAACTGCACATTGCCGAGGATGCGCCGCTCAAGCCCATTGAAGACTACACCTTGGTCGGGCGCAGCACTGCCCGCGTGGACATTCCCGGCAAGGCCACGGGTGAACTGACCTACGTTCACGACATGCGCCTGCCCGACATGCTGCACGGGCGAGTGATCCGTCCGCCCTATGCTGGCCATGACAGCGGCGACTTCGTTGGCAACAGCCTGCTGGCCGTCGATGAGTCATCCATCGCCCACGTACCCGGCGTCGTGGCCGTGGTCGTGATCCGCGATTTCGTCGGCGTGGTTGCCGAGCGCGAGGAGCAGGCCATTCGTGCCGCGCAAGACCTGAAAATCAGCTGGAAGCCCTTTACCGGCAAGCTGCCCGACCTGAGCGATGTGGCCCAGGCCATCCGCGACAACCCGAGGGTCCAGCGCACGGTGCTGGACCAGGGCGATGTCGATGCAGGCCTTGCCAATGCCAGTCAGCGCCTGAGCCGTACCTATCTATGGCCGTATCAGCTGCATGCTTCGATTGGCCCATCATGCGCGCTGGCCGACTACACGCCTGGGCAGATCCGCGTGTGGTCTGGCACCCAAAACCCACACCTGCTGCGCGCTGATCTGGCCTGGCTGCTGGCCTGCGGCGAGGAGCGCATCGAAATCATCCGCATGGAGGCTGCCGGTTGCTACGGCCGTAACTGCGCCGACGATGTCTGCGCCGACGCCGTGCTGCTGTCGCGTGCTGTGCTACGCCCCGTGCGGGTACAGCTGACCCGCGAGCAGGAACACGCCTGGGAACCCAAAGGCACTGCACAATTGATGGAGATCGACGGCGGCCTGAACGAAGATGGCAGCGTGGCTGCCTATGACTTCCAGACCAGCTATCCGTCCAACGGCGCGCCGACCCTGGCCCTGCTGCTCACTGGCGCGGTGGAGCCGGTACCGGCCTTGTTCGAAATGGGCGACCGCACGTCGATTCCACCGTATGACTACGAACACATGCGCGTGACCATCAACGACATGACGCCGTTGGTGCGCGCTTCGTGGATGCGCGGTGTGTCGGCCATGCCCAACAGCTTTGCCCACGAATCGTACATCGATGAGCTGGCGTTCGCAGCGGGTGTCGATCCGGTGGAATATCGGCTCAAGCACTTGTCCGACCCGCGTGCCATCGACCTGGTCAAGGCCACCGCCGCCCGCGCCGACTGGCAGCCGCATACCCAGCCCATGCAGAGCCAGGGCGAAGGTGACGTACTGCGCGGGCGCGGCTTTGCCTATGCGCGCTACATCCACAGTAAATTCCCAGGCTTTGGCGCCGCATGGGCGGCGTGGGTGGCTGACGTGGCCGTTGACCGGCGTACCGGTGAAGTCGCCGTCACCCGCGTGGTGATCGGGCATGACGCCGGGATGATGGTCAACCCCGAGGGCGTGCGCCACCAGATCCACGGCAATGTCATTCAGTCCACCAGCCGCGTACTCAAGGAGCAAGTCAGCTTCGAAGCGTCGACCGTGGCCAGCAAGGAATGGGGCGGCTACCCGATCCTGACCTTCCCCGAGCTGCCTGCCATCGACGTGATGATGCTGCCGCGTCAGCACGAAGCACCGATGGGCAGCGGCGAATCCGCTTCGGTACCCAGCGCCGCTGCCATTGCCAACGCCATCTTCGATGCCACCGGCATCCGCTTTCGCGAGCTGCCGATCACGGCCGAACGGGTGCGCGCCGCCCTTGGCGCCAATGACCAGGGGCCTGGGCCCTCGGCCCCGGCGCAGCCTGCAAGCAAACGCTCAAAGTGGTGGTTCGGCGGTCTGGCTGGGGTGTTGGGCGCAGCCTTGGGCATGCTTGCCACCGCCCTGCCCTGGCGCAGTGAAATCGCACCGGTTACGCCGCCCGGTGCTGGCAGCTGGAGCGCCGCGATGCTCGAACGCGGGCGCCAGGTGGCAGCGGCCGGCGACTGCGCCGTGTGCCATACCGTCAGCGGCGGCAAGGCCAATGCCGGCGGGTTGGCCATGCACACGCCCTTCGGCACGCTCCACACCACCAACATCACGCCCGATCCGGAAACCGGCATTGGCCGCTGGTCATTCGCCGCCTTCGAACGGGCCATGCGCGAAGGCATCAGCCGTGACGGCCGTCACCTGTACCCCGCGTTTCCCTACACCTCGTTCCGCGTCATCAACGACGCCGACATGCAAGCGCTGTATGCCTACCTGATGTCGCAGACCCCGGTACGCCAGCAAGCGCCCGCCAACCAGATGCGCTTCCCGTTCAACCAGCGACCGCTGATGGCTGGCTGGAACGCCCTGTTTCTGCAGCGCGGTGAATATCAGGCCGACCCGCAGCGCAGCGATCAGTGGAACCGCGGCGCCTACCTTGTCGACGGTCTCGGTCACTGCACGGCGTGCCATTCGCCGCGCAACCTGATGGGCGCCGAGAAAGCTGGCAGCAGCTACCTGGCCGGCGGGATGGTCGATGGCTGGGAAGCACCGGCCCTCAATGCGTTGGGTAAATCATCCACCCCGTGGACCGAAGACGAGTTGTTCAACTACCTGAGTACCGGATTTTCTGACAAACACGGTGTGGCGGCCGGCCCCATGGGCCCGGTGGTCAGCGAGCTGGCGACGCTGCCGGAAAGCGACGTGCGTGCCATCGCCCATTACCTCGGCTCACTCGATGGCGAACCTCAGTCGCAGGCGACCAAGGCACCGCCGCCGGCTGAAACACACGTTTCATTGAGCAATGGCGAACGCGTGTTCAAAGGCGCCTGCATGGCCTGCCACAGCGATGGACTGGGGCCGAAACTGTTCGGCGTCAGCCCGTCGATGGCGGTGAACAGCAACGTTCACAGCGACCTGCCAGACAATCTGCTGCGGGTGATACTGCATGGCATCCCTACCCCCGCCACCCGTGACCTGGGCTACATGCCAGGCTTCAAGGACAGCTTGTCGGACCGACAGGTAGCCGATCTTGCGGCGTACCTGCGCCAGCGTTTTGCAGGTGACAAGCCCGCCTGGCAAGGGCTCGCCGCCACGGCCGCGCAGGTTCGCGCCAACCCAGGCAGCCATTGAGGTCAGCGGCGCAGACCGCGCAGGACAAGGTCACTGATGAACGCCAACCAGTCGGCCTTGGCCTTGGGGTCTGCCAGGTCCACGGCCAAGAACGAACTGAGCGTATGGCGGTTGGAGTTATAGAAATAGCAGAGCGAAGCAATCATCAGGTAGGCGTGGGTGATGTCGATGTCGTCGCGAAACAGGCCTTTCGCCTGGCCCGCGTCGATGATCGGCCGCAGCACGCCAACCGCTTCGCCCGACAAGGCCTTGAGGTTTTGCGACTTGCGCGCATGCTCGCCTTGGTGAAGGTTCTCAGTGGCCAGCAGGGTGACGAATTCGGGGTGTTGCACGTAATAATCCCAAATGAATGCCACCAGCGCACGCACCGCCTGTTCAGGGTTGGCCAAGTCCAGCTGCAGCCCGGCTTCGGCCTGGTTGAAGCTGGCATAGATGTGCTCCAGCACACTGATGAACAGCTTTTCCTTGTTGCCGAAGTAGTAGTAGATCATTCGGTCGTTGGATTTCGCCAGGCTGGAAATCTGCTCGACGCGCCCACCGGCGAAGCCTTCCCTGCTGAAGACCTGTACGGCAGCCTTGAGGATGTTGTCCCGGGTGCGGTCGGCCTGTTGGGCACGGATACCGGTTTTGCGCGTTTGCATGGAGGTCCCTGTGGAGGTGACGAGGGGAGTCACACTGCCATATTAGATGGGTATTGCGTAGCCTTTGGGCGAGAGGATCGGTGCGAGCGAGGGAGGTGTGACTCAAGTACTGCGATTGGCAACGACGGACACGAGCAGGGCTTGGGCAAAAGGCGGAAATCGTTCGGACACAAAAAAGCCCTGAATTGTCAGGGCTTTTTTGTAGAGAGTAGTGGCGGAAGCGTAGAGATTCGAACTCTAGGATAGTTGCCCATCGACGGTTTTCAAGACCGTTGCCTTAAACCACTCGGCCACGCTTCCAGCTGCTTTCCGGCCGCAATAATACCGGAATGAAACACGCTGTCAAACTCTCTGTGTCGCGGGTTGCAGGAGCTCTGGTAGACTCCTACCATCCTCGACGTTTCATATCACAGGTTCACCAAGGAGTGTCGCCATGCGCGAACAGGATTATGCCGTACACCACGGCCAGCAGGTCGAGCAGCAGGAGATCAGCAAGGTCCTGCGCAACACGTACAGCCTGCTGGCACTGACCCTCGCTTTCAGCGGCCTGATGGCCTTCATCTCACAGCAGATGCGGTTCGCGTACCCGAACGTGTTCGTCGTGCTGATCGGCTTCTATGGCCTGTTCTTCCTCACCGCCAAGCTGCGCGACTCGGTATGGGGCCTGGTCTCCACCTTCGCCCTCACCGGTTTCATGGGCTTCATTCTCGGCCCTATCCTCAACCGCTACCTGGGCATGAGCGGCGGCGCTGAAGTCGTCAGTTCGGCCTTCGCCATGACGGCGCTGGTGTTCGGTGGCCTGTCGGCCTATGTGCTGATCACCCGCAAGGACATGAGCTTCCTCAGCGGCTTCATCACCGCAGGCTTCTTCGTCCTGCTGGGTGCGGTCGTGGCCAGCTTCTTCTTCCAGATCAGCGGCCTGCAACTGGCCATCAGCGCCGGCTTCGTGCTGTTCTCGTCGGTGTGCATCCTGTTCCAGACCAGCGCCATCATCCACGGTGGTGAGCGCAACTACATCATGGCGACCATCAGCTTGTACGTTTCGATCTACAACCTGTTCATCAGCCTGCTGCAGCTGTTCGGCATCATGGGTCGTGACGACTGATACAACGACGTGTGTGAAGAAGCCCGCCTACGCGGGCTTTTTTGTCCCTGCCGTTTCTACCGAACATGCGCAGTCGCAGCGGTGGCTGCGCTCAGACTTATTGACTTAAAAGTCAGGTAACGAAGGCGATGATCGTCGAACAGGCGGCTAACCGGCATTCCCCTACCGCATTCCCCATTCTGCCCGTAGAATGCGCTCCTTTTTTATAGACGGGCAGCGCTGCGCAATGAGCTCACAGGAACATAGCCCAGGTGCGACAGCGCCTGACAACGAACTGGTACTGGGTCTGGAAGACAAGCCGCGGCTGCTCATCGGCTTGCTGGCGGCGCTGCAACACCTGCTGGCGATCATTGTGCCCATCGTCACTCCTGGCCTGCTGATCTGCCAGGCGTTGGGCGTCTCTGCTCGTGATACCAACCTGATCGTGTCCATGTCCCTGGTCATCTCCGGCATCGCCACCTTCATCCAGTGCAAACGCTTCGGCCCCTTCGGCGCCGGCCTACTGATCGTGCAAGGCACCAGCTTCAACTTCGTCGGCCCGCTGATTGCCGGCGGGGCCTTGATGGTCAAGCAAGGCACGCCTGTAGAAGGCGTCATGGCCGCCATTTTCGGCGTGGTGATTGCAGGCTCTTTCGTCGAGATGGGCGTCTCGCGCATCTTGCCTTTCGTCAAACGGCTGATCACTCCGCTGGTAACGGGCATCGTTGTGCTGATGATTGGCCTGACCCTGATCAAGGTCGGCCTGATCAGCATGGGCGGTGGTTTTGGCGCCATGGCCAACGGGACCTTTGCCAACGGCGAGAACCTGCTGCTGTCAGGCGTGGTGTTGGCAATCATCGTCATCCTCAACCGCATACCTGTGGTCTGGCTGCGCAGTTGCGCCATCGTCATCGCACTGGCGGCGGGCTATGCCCTGGCCGGCTACCTGGGCCGCCTGGACTTTACCGGCATGCATGAGGCCGCGCTCTTCCAAGTGCCGACACCTTTGCACTTTGGCCTCGGTTTTTCCTGGGCACTGTTCATCCCGATGCTGGTGATCTACCTGGTGACCTCTCTGGAGGCCATCGGTGATGTGACGGCCACCAGCAAGGTCTCGCGCCAGCCCGTGGAAGGCCTAGTGTGGATGCAACGGATCAAAGGCGGCGTGCTGGTCAACGGCGCCAACTCACTGCTGGCTGGCGTGTTCAACACGTTCCCAAGCTCGATCTTCGCCCAGAACAACGGCGTCATTCAGCTGACGGGTATCGCCAGCCGTCACATCGGCGTATGGATTGCGGCGATGCTGATACTGCTCGGCTTGTTCCCCAGCGTTGCCGGGGTGATCCAGGCGGTTCCGGAGCCTGTGCTGGGCGGCGCGGCCATGGTCATGTTCGGTGCCGTGGCAGCTTCGGGTATCAATATCCTGGCCAGCACCCGCCTCGATCGCCGCGCCCTGTTGATCATCGCCGTATCGCTGGCCTTGGGCCTGGGCGTGGCACAGGTACCCGAGTTCCTCGCCCATATGCCAGCGGCCATTCGCAATGTGATGGAGTCGGGGGTTGCCACCGGAGGCATCTGTGCTTTGGTCCTGAACTGGTTCTTGCCTGAGGGCAAGGAGAAGGCCTGACGACCACAGGCCTGCAGCAGCCAGGCCTTTTTGTTTATCATGGCGCGATTCCATAGCACGAGTTCGCCATGAAATTCGCTATCGCGGTGTTTTCCCCCGCACAGGCGCCCGCTTCCCGCCGGGCGCTGCGCTTTGCCGAGGCAGCGTTGGCTGCCGGGCACGGCATCACCCGCTTGTTCTTCTACCAGGACGGTGTGCACAGTGCTTCATCCAATGTGGTAGCCCCTCAGGACGAACAGGACATCGCGCAGCAATGGCGCACGTTCCTACAGGCCAACCAGCTGGATGCGGTGGTGTGCATCGCCGCTGCCCTGCGCCGTGGCGTATTGGACGAACGCGAAGCCAGCCGCTATCAGCGCCCTGCCGTCAACCTGCAGCAACCCTATGAACTGTCCGGGCTCGGTCAGCTGCATGAAGCCGCGCAAACGGCCGACCGGCTGATCTGCTTTGGAGGCGATTGAATGGCCAAGTCCATGTTGATCATCAGTCGCCAGGCGCCCTGGAGCGGGCTATCTGCTCGCGAAGCGCTGGATATCGTCCTGGCCGGCGGCGCCTTCGATCTGCCGCTGGGCATGTTGTTTCTGGACGATGGCGTGTTCCAGCTTGCCTGCGACCAGCACCCCACCGCCCTTGAGCAAAAAAACCTGGCGGCGAACCTGCAGGCATTGCCCATGTTCGGCGTGGACGCGCTATACGCCTGTGGCCACAGCCTGGCACGGCGCGGCATGGCCCACGCAAGCCTTGGCCTGCCGGTAGAGGTACTCGACGATGCGCAGCTTGCGGCATTGATCGCACAGTTCGACCAAGTGGTGACGCTCTGATGACAACCCTGCATGTAATAGCCCACTCCCCGTTTGGTGACGAACGCCTTCACAGCTGCCTGCGCTTGCTGGGCAGCGAAGACGCCGTACTGCTGTGTGGCGATGCGGTCTACGCCCTGCTCTCGGGCAGCGAGCCTTTGCGTCTGCTGGAGCAGGCCGAGTTGGTCGGTCGCCTCTATGCCCTGGAAGAAGACATGCAAGCCAGGGCCATTTCTTCCTCGCTGGCAACGACGGTCGACTACCCAGGCTTCGTTGCGCTGTCCCTGCACCATGACAAGGTCAACAGCTGGTTATGAACACGCTCGATATCGAAGGCAAGGCCATTGTCCTGGACAAGGACGGCTTTCTGGTCAACCTTGAGGACTGGTCACCGGCCACCGCGCAAGGCTTGGCCACCCGCGAAGGTATTGCCCTGACGCCTGACCACTGGGAAATCCTGTCATTGCTGCGAACGTTCTACCAGGAGTACCAGCTCTCGCCCGCCACGCGCCCGCTGATCAAATACGCAGCGCTCAAGCTGGGCCCGGAAAAGGGCAACAGCGCCCATCTGAATCGCCTGTTCAATGGCACTCCCGCCAAACTTGCCGCCAAGCTGGCGGGCCTGCCCAAGCCGACCAATTGCATATGACCAGCCCTCGCCCACTGACCCTGGAAACCCCCGCTGAACACCCCTTCGCCGAGTACGTACGCATCCTTGGCAAAGGCAAGCGTGGCGCGCGCGGCCTGACACGCGAAGAAGCCCGCGCAGCCATGGCTTTGCTGCTGGAAGGTAAAGTCGAAGACGCGCAGCTGGGCGCCTTCCTCATGCTGCTAAGGCACAAGGAAGAAAGCGCAGAAGAGCTCGCCGGCTTCACCGAAGCGCTGCGCACGCACCTGCAAGCGCCTGCCATTGCAGTGGACATCGACTGGCCGAGCTATGCCGGCAAGAAGCGCCATTTGCCGTGGTACCTGTTGGCGGCCAAGTGTCTGGCCGGCAATGGGGTGCGTATCCTGATGCACGGCGGCGGCGCGCACACCGCAGGCCGCCTGTACAGCGAGCAACTGCTCGCGCTGTTGCACATTCCCCTGTGCCGCGATTGGCAGGCTGTCAGTGAGGCCCTGGACCATCACCACCTGGCTTTTTTCCCACTGCAGGACTGGGCGCCTCAACTTCAGCGCATGATCGACCTGCGTAACACCCTGGGCCTGCGCTCGCCGATCCATTCCCTCGCACGGGTGCTGAACCCGCTCGGCGCACGCTGTGGCCTGCAGAGCATCTTCCACCCGGGTTACCAGGCCGTACACCGCGAGGCCAGTCGGTTGTTGGGCGATCATGCGGTAGTGATCAAAGGTGACGGTGGCGAAATCGAGATCAACCCGGATGTCATCAGCCATCTCTACGGCACCACTGACGGTAAGGCCTGGGACGAAGAATGGCCTGCGCTGAGCGAGCGTCGGCACGTCAAGCCGGCATCGCTTGAGCCCGAGCACATGCTGGCCTTCTGGCGTGGTGAAGTTGAAGACAGCTATGCCCAAAAAGCGGTGCTGGCCACAATGGCGCTGGCGCTTCGCGGGTTGGGGCAAGACCGCGAGCAGGCGTTTGCCCACGCGCAAGGGTGGTGGGCTGATCGCGATCGATCGATTTAACCGATCATACCGCCCCACTCTTTGCGCTATTGGTTCGAACGTCTTTCTCTAGACTGAGCTCCAACGACAAATCGCTTTTGTTAAGGAGCTCATCATGGGCCTGTTGGTCGACGGTCGCTGGCATGACCAGTGGTATGAAAACGGCAAGGACGGCGCGTTCAAGCGTGAAGACTCGCAGCGGCGCAACCCGCTGCCTGCCGCCGAGCCGGGTCGTTACCACCTGTACGTTTCGCTGGCCTGCCCCTGGGCGCATCGCACCCTGATCATGCGCGCGCTCAAAGGCCTTGAGCCGCTGATCGACGTCTCGGTGGTCAGCTGGCTGATGCAAGGTGACGGCTGGACCTTCGACCGTCAGAACGGCTCATCCGGCGATCACCTCGATGGGCTCAAGTACCTGCACCAGCGCTACACCCAGGACGATCCCCATTACACTGGCCGCGTGACGGTGCCGGTGCTGTGGGACAAGCACGAAAACCGCATCGTCAATAACGAGTCGGCGCAGATCGTGCGGATGTTCAACCATGACTTCAATTCGCTGACCGGCAACCTGCTCGACTTCTACCCGCAGCCGTTGCGAGCGGACATCGACGCCTTGAACGAACGCATTTACCCGGCGATCAACAACGGCGTCTACCGCGCCGGCTTCGCGACGACACAGCAGGCCTACGAAGCGGCCTTCGACGAGGTGTTCAGCGAGTGGGATCACCTCGAAGACGTGCTCAGCCGACATCGCTACCTGGCAGGCGAGTACCTCACCGAGGCCGACGTACGCCTGTTCACCACGGCGGTACGCTTCGATGCCGTTTACCACGGCCATTTCAAGTGCAACCTGCGCCGTCTGAGCGACTACCCCAACCTGACCCACTGGCTGCGGGAGTTGTACCAATGGCCAGGGGTAGCCGACACGGTAAACATGCAGCACATCCAGAACCACTACTACCTCAGCCACACCACCATCAACCCCAACGGGATCGTGCCAAAGGGGCCGCTGTTGGACTTCAGCCTGCCCCACGATCGCGCTCGCTTGCCCGGGAAGGGTATATGGGGTGGGAGCTGAATCAGCCTGTGCCCTGGCCAGATGGCATCAGTCGCGCATGAACCCGCCATCGACGTCCATGATCTCGCCGGTCACGAACCCGGCCTCCCGCGAGGCCAGGAAGCATACGGCGGCGGCGATGTCGCGCGGCGTGCCGGCGCGGCCAAGCGGCATCTGTGCGAGCACTTCGGCCCTGGCCTGAGGCGCTAGCGCGCTGGTCATCTCGGTGTCGGTCAGCGCCGGCGACACGGCATTGACGGTGATGGCATAGGGGCCGGCTTCTCGCGCCAGCCCTTTGGTCAACGCGATCACCGCGCCCTTGGCTGCCGCGTAGCAGCTATTGCCCAGCAAGCCCCCCCCACGCTTGCCTGCCACCGACGCGATATTGATGATGCGCCCACTCTGGCGCGCCATCATGCCCGGCAGCACGGCCTTGGCGCAGAAAAACACGCTGTTCAGGTCAATGGCCATTACCCGGTTCCATTCCGCAGTGGTGACCTCCAGCAAGGGGCCGGTCGAAACGATCCCTGCGTTGTTCACCAGGATGTCGACCCCTCCCAACATAGCTTGCACCTGGCCCACCATAGCCTGCACCTGGGCCTCATCGGCAACATCCGCTCCCACCCCAACAGCCTCGATCCCGACTTCTCGCAACCGAGCCGCAGCCGCCTCGGCCGCCTCGGCATCCAAATCGCACACCCCTACTCGTGCACCGGCCTGGCCCAGTGCCATGGCGATCGCATGGCCAATGCCACGGGCAGCGCCCGTTACCAGGGCCGTGCGGCCGGTCAGGGTGAAATTGAGTGCAGCATGCACAACGGGAGTGCTCATGATCGTCATCCATCGAAAGTGGCCGCAGCCAGGCGCGCCTGCTCATTGGCAGCAGGCGGTCGTCAAAGGTGTTGGAGGGTCAGGGCATCAGGCGGTGCCGCAGGCGCCGAGCGCCAACTGCTCCTTGAGCGGGGGAATGTCCAGCCGGCGCATCACCCGGTACAACGAGGGCCGGCAAATCCCCAGAGCGCGGGCCGCCGCCGACATGTTCCAGTGGCAGCTCTGCAAAGCGTGCAACACGTCACTGCGCTCATCGCCTGACGGGGCCGCCCGGCGGATGGGTGTGATGTTGGCAGGCAACGCAGCCGGGGCCTGGCACTGCTCGAGAACGTCCAGCGGCAGGTCGCTGCGCAGCATACGCGGGCCTTCCATCACTGCGCATGCGTAGCGCACGACCGCCCGCATCTGGCGCAGATTCCCAGGCCAGGTATGGGCCATCAGCAAACTCCACACCTGCGCCAGTACCTGGCGAGGGTCACAGCCTGGAAGCTCATGGGCCACCATGTTGCACAGCAGCTCACCACGGTCCTGACGCTCGCGCAGCGGCGGTAACTGCACTACGCCTGTGGCGATGCGATAGAACAGGTCCTCGCGGAAACTGCCCTCGGCAACACGCGCCGAGAGGTCCTGGTGCGTCGCGCAGACCAGTGCGAAGTTGACCGGGATGCTGCGCTCGGCACCCAGGGGCGTCACCTCACGTTCGGCAATCACCCGTAGCAGGCGCGTTTGTTGTTCCAGGGGCATGTCGCCGATTTCATCGAGAAACAGCACGCCGCCATCGGCTTGCTGAACCTTGCCTTTCTTGCCGCCCGGCAGAGCACCCGAAAACGCCCCGCGGCTGTAGCCGAACAGCTCGCTTTCGATGAGGGTTTCGGGAATGGATGCGCAATTGAGCGCCACCAATGGCGCCGCGCGGCGCAGACTGTGTGCATGCAGAGCGCGGGCGAGGATTTCCTTGCCGGTACCGGTCTCTCCGCGGATCAGTACGGCGATGCCACGCTCCATCAGCCGCAAGGCCCGGTTGAAGGCCTGGCGCACTCCAGGGTCACTGTCTTGAGCGATGTTGCACGCCTCCACGACGGGTTGGGGCGCACGCACGGCAGGGTTACAAGCGGTCATTAGCGTCACCTTTTTTCTTGTTCTATAGCTTTTGACTATGTCGACGGGCGGGCTTGTGACACCGCCTGGGCCGAATGACGTTGCACGGTTCACATTAGGGAGGCGCAGTTATATTTTCCAATACATAATCATGCATCGACTGATACCTTCGAGAGCATCATGATCGAGCTGAGGCATCTGCAGTATTTCCGCACGCTGGCCGAAACCCTTCACTTCGGCCGCGCGGCCGAGCGCTTGCATATTTCACAGCCACCGCTGTCGCGGCAGATCGCGCTGTTGGAAGAAGAACTGGGGGTCAAGCTGTTCGACCGTTCACGGCGCAGGGTCGAGCTGACGGAGGCCGGCCAGCGTTTCTACCTCGACACCGGCACGGTGTTCGCCGCCTTCGAGCAAGCCAAGCGCAATGCACTGGCCGCCGCGCGCGGTGCGGCGGGGGCGCTTTCCGTGGGGTTCATGATGTCCACCGCCTACAGCATCACACCGGCGATCACCCGCCGTTATGCCGCGCTGTTTCCCCAGGTGAACTTGAAATTGACCGAGACGCTGCCATTGGACCTGGCTCAGGACATCACCAGCGGCAACAAGGATGTAGCGATCATGTACCGGCCTCAGGACTGCACGGGCCTGGAAACCGTCACGTTATACCGCGAGGAAATGACCCTGGTACTGCCGCCCGGCCACCGCCTGGCCGAGCAAACCGTTGTGGAGCCACGTGAGCTTGCCGGTGAAACCTTCATCATCGTGCCACGGCGTATTGCTCCTGCCCTGCATGACATGATCTGCAACTACTGCCTCCAGCATGGGGTCACCCCGAACATCGGCCTTGAGATCAATATGCAGCAGACCATCGTCAACCTGGTGGGCGAAGGCCTGGGGGTGGCTATGGTCCCCCGGTCGATGCGCAACATGCGCCTGGCCAGCACCAGCTTCAGGCCCCTGCGCGAAGCACCGGTCATCGAAGTGGTGGCCGTGTGGAAGGCCGACAACCACAACCCCTGCATTGCCACCTTCGTCGAGACGGCCCTGCAAGCCGGGGAACAGGCGACTCGAGAGGATGAGGCGCAACGCGGCGCAGAGCAGTGAGGAACTGATCTGGAAGCCGGCGAATTGTCATGTGAGGCCGAAATCCTGGGGCTGCTCGGCAGCCCCCGCTCAAATCTCCAGAATCCCGGACGCCATGAACCCCCCGTCCACCGGGATCACATGCCCACTGATGTAGGACGCATCATCGGACGCAAGAAACGCCACCGCCCCCGCCATCTCCGCCGGTGTGCCATAACGGCGCAAAGGCACCGCACGGGCATAGGATTCGCGTGTCGCCGCAGAATGCAGTGTCTGCGTCAAGGGCGTGTCCACCGGGCCCGGGGCAATGCCGTTTACCGTAATGCCATGCTCGGCCAGTTCGATGGCCATCTGCCGGGTCAGGCCGATCACCGCTGCCTTCGACGTGCCATACGCGGTGCGCCCCATGCTCGCCCGCATGCCGCTGATGGAGGCAACGTTGATGATGCGTCCCCACCCGTGTTCGCGCATCACCTGCGCAGCGTGCTGGCTGCACAGCAGTGTGCCGGTCAGGTTGACGTTCATCAGCCGCTGCCAGCCTTCCAGGTCCGTGTCCAGAAATGACTGGGTGCGAGCGATACCGGCATTGTTGACCAATACATCACAGCGCCCGCAGCGCGCGCGCAGCTCATCGAACAAGGCCGTGATCGACGCTGCATCACCAATGTCGATCACCAGCGCCAAGGCATCGATGCCCTGCTCGCGCAACCCCTCCACCCTAAGCTCGGCAGCCTGCAGGTCGATGTCGGCCACCACCACCGTGTGGCCATCATGCCCCAGGCGTTCAGCGATGGCCGCGCCGATCCCCATGGCCGCACCGGTGACCAGCGCCACGCGGCCCACGGCAGTTGCAGGCAAAGTCTTTTTCGCAAATTGGCTCATGTCAGCGCTCTCTTAAAGGAAACCGATGGAAATCCACGGGAAACAGGCAACGATCACCAGCGCCACCAGCAACGCCCCGAGGTACCCCCAGACGCGGCGAATGACATGATCGGATGACGTCTTGCTGATGGCGCACGCAGCGTAGAAACCCACACCCAAAGGCGGTGCGAACAAGCCGATGCCCATGGCCAGGATCACGACCATGGCGTAGTGCACCGGGTGGATGCCGAGCATTTCGGCCAGGGGGAACATCAGCGGGCCGAACAGCACGATGGCCGGGATACCCTCCAGCACACTGCCCAAAATCAGGAAGGTGAGGATGGTCACCACCATGAACCCCATCACCCCGCCGGGTATGTCCTCGATCAGTTCTACCAGCGACTGCGAGAAGCCCGATTGGGTCAGCGCCCAGGCCATCGCCGAGGCCATGCCGATGATCAGCAGGATCGCCCCGGACAAGGCCGCCGCTTCCAGCAACATCGGGTACAGCCGGCGCCATTCGATATGGCGCATGAACAGGTGCATCACCAGCCCCACCAGCACCACGTAGGCCACACCGATGGTCGAGACTTCGGTCGCGGTGGCCGCCCCTTCCAGCACCGCCACCCGGATCAGCAACGGCAGCGCCAGAGCCGGCAGGGCAACCAGGAACGTCTTGGCCACGCGGGACAAGGGTGCCCGCGCAATCGCCGGCGCTTCGTCCTTGCGCGAGCGCCACCAGCACACCACCGCAATGGCCAGGGTGGCCACCACCGCAGGCATCAACCCGCCAATGAACAGCGCCGTGATCGACACGCTGCACACCGCACCGATGGTGATCAGCACCAAGCTTGGCGGAATCGTCTCGGTCATCGCCCCTGTGGCCGACAACAGCGCTGCCAACTCTTCAGGCTTGGATCCGCGCCGCTTCATTTCAGGAAACAGCGCCGGGGCCACTGCCGCCATGTCGGCAACCTTCGACCCTGAAATACCCGACACCAGGAACATCGCCCCCAACAGCACGTATTGCAGACCGCCACGCACGTGCCCCAGCAGCGAGGCCATGAAGTCGATGAGCGTGCGGGCCATGCCCGACAACTGCAGCACCACACCCAGCAACACGAACAGCGGCACGGCCAGCAGGACCATGTGCGACATGCCTTCGTCCATGCGACCGACCACGATCGACAGGGGCGCGTGGGTCGCCAGGGCCAGGTAAGCCATGGTCGCCGTGCCGAACGCAAAGGCAATGGGGATGCCGCCGAACACGCAGGCGCCCAGCAGCACCAGGAAGAACACCACCAGGTTGTAGTTGCCCATCGCTGCCAGTACCGGCTGCGCCAGCCACAAAGCGGCGGCTACCGTAGCCACGACTGCCAACCCGGCCATGAACTGGCGCACGGTCGAATAACGGGCCATGCGCGCGACGGCCGCCAGCAGCATCAGCACCGCTCCAACGGGCAGCGCCGCAGCACGCACGCCATCGGGAATGCCCAGCGCCGGGGTGGTGATCCACATCTGTTCGTGGGAATGCTGCATGGCCGGCGAGATGATCATCGCCACGAACAGGCAGACGATCAGCGCCGACAAGGTTTCGCTGAAACCGCGCCAGGCCTGCGGCAGCTTGTTGACCAGCGCCGACATGCGCATGTGCTCGCCGCGGTCCAGCGCCAGTACGGCGCCGAACATCGCCAGCCAGATGAACAACGACGAGGCCAGTTCGTCGGACCAGATCAATGGGCTATGCAGCACGTAGCGGGCAATCACGCCGGCCAGCAGCACGCAGGTCTCGATCACCATCAGGGCAACCGCGATCACGCCCACCAGGCGCATGGCCCACTGGTTGAGGCAGATGAGCACCCGGGCCGGCAGGCGCTGCGAAGCGGTGGAGGCCGGAAGCGCTGGCGCGCGCATCACGCCAGCTTCCCGGCGTATTGTTCAAGGATGCTCCAGGCCTGGTCGCCGAACTTGTCGTGCCAATCGGCGTAGTAATTGGCACTGCGCAGCTTGTCGCGAAACGGATCGGCAGGCGCCTCGACCAGTTCCAGGCCTTGTCCTTTCAAGGTATCGCGGGTACTGCCTTCGAGCTTGGCCAGGTCCTGGCGTTGGCCTATCACCGCCGCGTCGATGTGCTTGCGCAGGATCGCCTGCATATCCGCCGGCAGGCGCCCGATCGAGGCACTGTTGCCGAGCATCCAGAAGCCATCCCACACATGGTTGGTCAGCGAGCAATATTTCTGCACTTCGTAAAGTTTGGCCGTCGACACCAGGGTCATGGGGTTTTCCTGCCCTTCGACGATCCGGGTCTGCAAGGCCGAATACACTTCGGCGAAGTTGATGCTGGTCGGCGCAGCTTCCAGAGCGCGGAAGATCGACATGATGATCGGGCTGGGCGGAACACGCAGTTTCATGCCGCGCAAGTCGTCCGGGCTCGCGACCGGTCGGGTGCTGGTGGTGGTAACGCGAAAGCCGTTGTCCCACATGTGGTCGAATGCGAACAGGGTGCCGGTCTTGGCGATCTCAGCGCGCACATGCTCACCCAAGGCACCGTCCATGGCGCTCCACACCTGCTGGTAATCCTTGAACGCAAAGCCTACGGCGCTTATCTGCACCGACGGCACCATGGTGCCCAGGATCACGGGCGAGAGGGAAAACAGATCGACCGCCCCGGAGCGCACCTGGGCAAGGGTATCGGTGTCGCTGCCCAGCTGGCTGCTTGGAAATACCTGCACCACCAAGGCGCCGTTGGTCTCCTCCTTGATGGCCTTGGCCATGGCCCGGGCGCGCACGTTCATGGGGTGGCTGATGGGCAGGTTGTTGGCAAACTTGAGTTTGAAGTCGGCAGCCCGGGCACCAGTGCTGTAGAGGCCCAGGCCGGCAGCGGCAACGGCCGCCGATGCCAGGGAGGCCGTCTTGATGAAGGAACGGCGGGTGAAATCGCTCATGAAGCTCTCCTGACCTATTTGTTCTTATTGATCGAGTGGGATACGGCGATGGTGCAGATGACTTTGCAATAGAGGTGCCACACTCAAGCGGATGTACGGTGTAGCGTAGTGGGCATCCGCCATACGCGCTTAACTGCTTGATTTTAAAATGCTAAATAAAATCCACTGACGCGTCTTGCTGTGCCAGTGGGCATCTCGCCACTGCCTGAGTGTGTAACAGGTGTCTCCCTTGGGTGTCGCTTGCCAAGTCAAGGCGACACCTGTAGCACGTGCTCGCTACCCGTCGCCACCGTCGAACGTGCCACGAATGCGCGTGGCAGAGCGCTTGCCGCAGGCCTGGCACCGTTCTTGCCCTCGACCTCGCCAACCCCGAGCGAGGATTACTCTCATGCATTCACCCCTCATCAACGGCTGGTACCACGCCCCCTTCGGCAAGTTTCCCGACATCGACCCCGAGCGCATGATGGCTGACGCGGCCCTCGGCGCCCTGAATCACGCAGGGCTCGATGCACAGCAGATCGATTCGGTACACGTCGGCCACTTCAATGCAGGTTTTCTCTACCAGGACTTCCCGTCCGCCCTGCTCGCCAATCACCTGCCAGCACTGCGTTTCACTCCGGCCGTGCGCGTGGAGAACGCCTGCTCCACCGGTTCAGCGGCGATTCACTCGGCCTTGCACGCCGTGCTGAGCGGACAATCGCGCCATGCCCTGGTAGTGGGCTTCGAGAAGATGAACAGCCTGCCCACGGCCGAGGTGGGGAAGATCCTGCTCAAGTGCTGCTACACGCCCGAAGAAGCCAACATCGAGAACGGCTTTGCCGGGGTGTTCGGCAACATCGCCAGCGCCTACTTCGATCGCTATGGTGATCAGTCCGACGCACTGGCCATGATCGCCGCCAAGAACCACGCCAACGGCGCGCTCAACCCGTATGCGCACATGCGCCGCGACGTGGGCTACGACTTCTGCCGCACACCCTCGGACAAGAACCCCTTCGTGGCGGGGCCCCTCAAGCGCAGTGATTGTTCACTGATCAGCGACGGCGCGGCCGCCCTGGTGATCAGCCGGGGCGATCAACCCACCGGGAGCGGCCAGGCCGTTCGCTTTCGCGCAGCCGTCCAGGTCAACGACTTCCTGCCATTGTCACGGCGCGACCCCACGGTATTCGAAGGCGCTGCACGTGCCTGGCAGCAGGCGCTGAGCCAGGCGCGCCTGACGCTGGACGACCTGTCCCTGGTGGAGACCCATGACTGCTTCACCATCGCCGAACTGCTCGAGTACGAGGCCATGGGCCTGGCCGAACGCGGTCAAGGCGCACGGGTAATCGCCGACGGCGTCAGCCGCAAGGACGGCAGGCTCCCGATCAACCCTTCCGGTGGCCTCAAGTCCAAGGGCCATCCCATTGGTGCGACCGGCGTCTCGATGCACGTGATGGCGGCCATGCAGCTCACCGGCCAGGCCGGCGACATGCAACTGCCGCGCGCAGACCGAGCCGGCGTATTCAACATGGGCGGGGCCGCCGTGACCAACTACGTGAGCATTCTGGAGAGCGTGCGATGAACGGAATCGACAATGTCATGAACCTGGGGGAGTTGCTGGCCCAGGTGGCTAGGCGTTTGCCTGACCTGCCAGGCTTCATTCGCGGCGATCACCAGGTGTCATGGCGCCAACTGCTGCACCGTGTTGACAGCATCGCTGCCGCGCTGCGTGCACGCGGCTTGGGCAAGGGCGACCGCTTGCTGGTGCACTCGCGCAACAACCTGCCGCTGTTCGAAAGTGCCTGGGTGGCCTTTCGCCTGGGTATGGTCTGGGTGCCCACCAATGTGCGCATCACCCCACCCGAAGCCGCCTACCTGGGCAGTTCCAGCGGCGCAGTAGCGATGCTCTACGACGAGGGTTTCGGCCATTATGTGGACGCTGTGCGACAGGCATCACCGGCACTGCAGACCGTAATTGCAATGGCGGCGCCACGCCCGGGTGAACTGGCCTACGCTGCCCTGCTCGATGAAGGCGCCCAGCTTCAGCCAGGGTTTCGCCCTGCCGAGGTGAACTATAACGACCCGCTCTGGTTCTTTTACACCTCGGGCACCACCGGGCACCCCAAGGCAGGGGTACTGACCCACGGGCAAATGGCGTTCGTGGTCAACAACCACTTGGCCGACCTGATGCCCTGCCTGAGCCAGCAGTCACGTTCGCTGGTACTGGCCCCCTTGTCCCACGGGGCCGGTATTCATGCACTGGTCAACGTAGCCCGGGGTGCTGCTTGCGTGCTCCCTGTCGGGGACCGGCTGGACTGCGACGAGGCCTGGCGCCTGGTGCAGCAGCACCGTATCGACAACCTGTTCACGGTACCGACCATCGTCAAGATGCTCACCGAAGACCCGGCCATCAGCCGTTACGATCACAGCAGCCTGCGCTACGTCATCTACGCAGGCGCCCCCATGTACCGCGCGGACCAGTGCCATGCGCTGCGCACATTGGGCAAGGTGCTGGTCCAGTATTACGGCCTTGGCGAGGTCACCGGCAACATCACGGTGCTGCCCGCCGACTGCCATGATGCCGACGATGGCCCCCAGGCCAAGGTCGGTTCCTGCGGCTACCCGCGCACCGGCATGCAGGTGGCCATTCTCGACGACAAAGGCCACGAGCTGCCCACGGGTACGGACGGCGAAATCTGCGTGCGCGGCCCGGCCGTGTTCGCCGGCTATTACGACAACCCTCAGGCCAACGCCGAATGCTTCCGCCATGGCTGGTTCCATACCGGCGATCTGGGGCATGTGGACGCGCACGGTTACCTGTTCATCACCGGGCGCGCCTCGGACATGTACATCTCCGGTGGCTCGAACGTGTATCCACGCGAAGTGGAGGAAGCGTTGCTGACCCATCCTGCCGTCAACGAAGTGGCCGTACTCGGCATGCCAGACGACAAATGGGGCGAATGCGGTTGCGCGGTGATCGTTACCACGGCCGAGGTCAGCGATGAGCAACTGCTCGCGCACCTGGAGCCGCGCCTGGCGCGCTACAAATGGCCCAAGCAGTTCGTGCGCTGGCATGAGATGCCAAAGTCTGGCTACGGCAAGATCGTCAAGAAACACATCCGCACGTTGCTCGAGACTGGCACGGAGCAACCGGCATGAGGCCCCATTTCGAATTGCGCAGCGGGGTGCGCCACTTCAAGCACGCAGGCCCGGCCCGCCTACCCCGGCTGCTCGACTGTGAAGTGGCGTGCAGCCAGGAACTGCGCGTGGAACTTGCGTCCGGCAGCCAGGTGGCCGACAGCCTGCTGGCGGTGCTTGAGCGCTGTCGCTACCAGAGCGCGGTCGGCCGCGTGCTGTGGGGCAGCGCGTGCGCCTTGGCCTACCACCGCATGGTGACCACGAGCGACAGCCAACGCCCTTACGACTATGGCAAGCCCGTGGAGCTCACAGGCCCTGTGACGTTCATCAGCGGTGCCTTGACTGTCGGCAGGGATGCCAGCGGTGCCCCGTTGCTGCATTGCCACGCCGGCATGCTCGACAGCCTTGGGCAACAGCACGGTGGGCACCTGGTATTGCAGCGGGTCGTGGTCGGTAGCGAACCCTTGGTGCTGCGGCTATGCCTGTTCGAGCACGTCGCCTACCAGGTGCAGCCTGACACCGAGACCCACTTCAACCTGCTGCACCCTGTGATCAAGGAGGCCTCATGACACCTGCCCTGTCCACGACTACCTCGCAGGTCCAGCAAGGCCGCCTCGGGCGGCTGGTGGTCGCCCGCCTCAAGCCCAACGAAGATGTGATCGACAGCGCCGAAGCCCTCTGCGCCAGCCACGGCATCGCCTGCGCCGTGGTCCGTGGCGGGCTGGGCAGCCTGATCGACGGCGAACTGCGCTACCACGGTGAGCGCGGACATCAAGCCATTCATGTACCCGGGCCCGGTATCGAGATCCTCAGCCTGAGCGGTGAGGTCATCGCCGGCCGAAGCCACCTTCAGGCAGTGCTCGCCGACGCCGATGGCAAGCTCTTTGCCGGCTGCCTGCAACGGGGCCGCAACCTGTCCTTCATCACCGTGGAGCTCACCCTGCAGGAGTGGCTGCCGGACTGATTGCCCACCCTGCAGCACCCTTTGCGCCCGCTACCTGGGCGCCTATCACCCTCAGGAAGAAAACAATGACAAGAACGCCCTACGTGCCCCTGTACCTACTCACCTTGACCACCTTGGCCGTTCCGGCTGCCAAGGCGGCCTTCATCGAGGACGGCAAAGCCAACCTGCACCTGCGCAACTACTACTTCAACAACGATTACCGCGACCGCCCCGGCCCTGCCGGCCAAAGCAAGACGGCCGAATGGGCGCAGGGTTTCATGCTCGACTACAAGTCGGGTTTCACCGACGGCACCGTGGGGTTTGGCGTTGACGCCCTCGGCTTGCTGGGCCTACGCCTGGATGGCGGTGCAGGCAATCACCGAGGCAGTTCGATGATCCCGGATGCCAGCGATGGCAGCGCGGTGGACGAATGGAGTCGCCTGGGCTTGACCGGCAAGGTCCGTTTTTCGCAGACCGAGGCACGCTACGGTACGCTGCAACCGAAACTACCGATTCTGGTGGCCAACGATGGGCGCTTGCTGCCACAGACCTTCGAAGGCGGGATCGTCACCTCCAAAGAAATCGATGGCCTGACCCTGACCGGGGGTCGCCTGGAGCACACCACCGGCCGTGGCTCGACCAACCGCTCAGGCCTGGCCGTGGCAGGCGGTACACGCGAGAGTAATGCGTTTGTGTTTGCCGGGGCTGATTACCAGCTCACCCCCGCCTTGAAGCTGCAATATTACGGCGCCCAGCTGGAGGATTACTACGTCCAGCATTTTGCGGGGCTCGTGCACACCTGGGCCCTGAGCGACAACCAGTCACTGACCACCGACCTGCGCTACTTCAAGACCGACGCCGATGGACGCAACGACTCGGCCAGCGGGCGCGCGGCGGGGTATCGCGTCACCGGCCTGGGCGACACCGCAGGCAAGATCGACAATGATACCTGGAGTGCCATGTTCACTTACGCCATTGGTGGCCACTCGGTGTTGCTTGGCCATCAGCGGGTCTCGGACAGTGGCAACTTCGTGCAGATCAACCAGGGCAATACGGGCGAAGGCGCAGCGGGCTCGAGCCTGTATCTGTTCACCGACCGGCTGGTGACCAGTTTCACCCGTGCAGGTGAACGCACCACCTTCGGCCAATACAGCTACAACTTTGCGGCATTGGGCATGCCTGGCCTGATTGCCTCGCTCACCTACCTCAAGGGCACGCACATCCGCACCACTGCCGGCGGTGATGAAAAGGAGTGGGAACGTGACATCGCCCTGGACTATGTGGTGCAGGACGGTGCGCTGAAGGGGCTGGGCTTGAGCTGGCGCAACGGCATGCTACGCAGTGGATTGCCCAGCGAGTGGGCACAGGATCAGAACCGGGTGACCGTCAGCTATACCGTGCCATTGTTCTAGGCCACGGTTGTCCGTATTCACGCAGCCTCTGTGGGAGCAACTGTCTTGCCCGATTTATTTAAAATCTAGCCCGCCCCCCCAGGGGGCGCGCTTGTCGCGCGGCCACGGGCGAAGCCCGTGCCATCCAGCGCGGTATTGGATTGATGGGCAAGCCTGCTCCTGTATGAGTTACGTCGGCTTCCTGCTCTAGGTCCGCATAGGCTGTGGCAAGACCAGATCAAGCCAAGGCTTGCCCGTCCTTAGCATGGCATTGAGCCGTACGATCAATACCCGCATACAGGCTACGAGGGCGACCTTGGCAACTTTTCCGCGTCCGCGCAGCGCCTCATAACGAGCCTTGAGTGCTGGGTTGTACTTTATCGCCACAAGGCATGACATATACAACGATCGCCTGGCCTCAAACCGCCCGCCCGAGATAGAGCGTTTGCCCACAGATTTTCCGCTGTCGTGGTTAAAAGGCGCCACCCCGACCAACGAGGCTATTTCTTTGGACTCTACACGCCCCAGTTCTGGCAGAAGTGTTATCAGCTTGCCCGCCGTTACCAGCCCAATGCCTTTGACCTGGACCAGCTGAGTAACCCGTTCATCTTTCAGGGCTTCCGTTTGCTGGCTGATCGCTTGCTCAATCAGCTTGATCTGCGACTTGAAGTGCTGAAGGTTGGCTTTCAGAAAGTCGGACACCGCGCTGAACTGCGCCTGTTTCAGGCGCCTGCGGTCGTCATCACGCTGCTGAACCAGCCGATCACGTTGCTGCAGCAATTCTCGCAACAGCGCACGCTCCGGGCTGATCCGCAGGGTGGGCTGGTCTGGAATGACCTCAGCGTAGTGGGCCAGTACTTCGGCATCGATGGCGTCGGTCTTGGCTTTGACTCCGATGGATTCTGCGAACGCTCGGGCTCGCCTGGGATTGACGCGTATGACCTTGTAGCCCGCGTCCTGCAAGAACCTCAGGATATTACGCTCATAGCCACCTGTGGCCTCCAGCAGAACACGCTTTATGCTGAGACCGCAAAGGCCATCGAGCAACGCTTCGAATCCCGCCGGATCATTGCTTACATGAAGTCTGGTGCCCTGAGGCCGTACCGCAGCATCAAGCGAAAGACTAGAAACATCGATACCCAGGTAGGAAACCATCGCCTAAATCTCCTAAACTCAACACTGTGAGAGGACTTTGGCTTGGCCCACGCTTGTGATTCGAGATCAGAGCCGCGTCCAACTGTTCGGGCTCTCGCCAAAGTGGAACGGTGAATGGCAGCTTGTGCTCCCACTCGTGCTCAAGGCACCTGCGGCCTTCAGCTTGCCATTCACCGCTCTCACTCCAGATTCTAATCTCTAATCAAGACACAAGCGGCCTTGCCGGGGCGCTCCCACAGGTGGGGGGGGGTGGACTCGATCTGCAAGCTTGCGGATGTTAGGGACAACTGCCTCGCTCATCCCCAAAGCGTCCGCAGACTGTCAACCGTGCTGTGCCCCCTCGAACCACGCCAGCTTTTCACGCAGCTGCACCACCTCACCCACGATCACCAAGGTAGGCGCATGCACTTCGTGGCGTGCGACCAGGGCGGGCAAGTCGGCCAGGGTGCCGGTGAACACACGCTGGTTGCGCGTCGTGCCTTGTTGGATCAAGGCGGCCGGGGTGCTCGCTGCCCGCCCATGGCGGATAAGTTCTTCGCAGATAGTCGGCAAGCCGACCAGGCCCATGTAGAACACCAGCGTCTGGGCAGGCGCGACCAGGTCGTCCCAAGGCAAGTTGCTGCTACCGTCCTTCAGGTGCCCAGTGACAAAGCGCACCGACTGGGCATGATCGCGGTGGGTCAGCGGGATGCCGCCGTAAGCGGCACAACCACTGGCAGCGGTGATGCCCGGCACGACTTGAAACGGGATATTGTGCTCGGCCAGCTCCTCGATCTCCTCGCCGCCACGGCCGAAAATGAACGGATCACCACCCTTCAGGCGCAGCACCCGCTTGCCCTGCTGGGCAAGGTCCACCAATAACCGGTTGATCTGGTCCTGGGGAACGGCATGCTCTGCACGACGCTTGCCCACATAAATGCGCTCGGCATCCCGACGGCACATGTCGATGATCGCAGGCGCTACCAGGCGGTCGTACAGCACCACATCGGCCTGCTGCATCAACCGTAGCGCGCGGAAGGTCAGCAAGTCCGGGTCACCCGGGCCGGCACCGACCAGGTAGACTTCGCCGCCCTGCTGCACCGGCGCGCCATCGACCATCGCCTGCAACAACCGCTCGGCCTCTGCGCCCTGCCCGGCCAGTTGCCGTTCGGCAATCGGCCCCTGAAAGACGGTCTCCCAGAAACCCCGGCGCTGGTTCACATCCGGGTACAACGACTTGACGGTGTGTCGGAAACGCGCCGCCAACCCGGCCAATTCACCGTAGGCAGCAGGAATCCAGGCTTCGAGCTTGGCCCGAATCAAGCGTGCCAGGACCGGTGCATCGCCCCCGCTGGACACGGCAATCACCAAAGGCGAGCGGTCGACAATGGCCGGGAAGATGACCGTGCACAGCGCCGGCGCATCGACCACGTTGACCGGCAAACTCAGGGCCTGGGCATCGGCCGAAACCTGGGCATTGAGCCCAGGATCGTCCGTGGCGGCGATCACCAGCCGGCAACCTGTGAGGTCCCCCGGCTGGTAACCGCGCACCAGGACCTGGCCACCGCCTTCGCGCGCCATGCTGGCCAGCTGGCCATCGATTTCCGGGGCCACCACGCGCAGCGCGGCGCCAGCATCGGCCAGCAGACGCGCCTTGCGCAATGCGATCTCGCCACCACCAACCACCAGCACCAAGGCGCCCTGCAGCTTGTGGAACAGCGGCAGGTAGTCCATTTAGCGGATCACCTCAACGCCGCCCATGTAGGGCTTGAGCACTTCGGGTACTCGGATCGAACCGTCGGCTTGCTGGTAGTTTTCCAGCACCGCGACCAGCGTGCGGCCCACGGCCAGACCGGAGCCGTTCAGGGTGTGCACCAGCTCCGGCTTTCCGGTTTCCGGGTTGCGCCAGCGCGCTTGCATGCGGCGGGCCTGGAAGTCGCCGCAGTTGGAGCACGAGCTGATCTCGCGGTATTTGTCCTGGCTGGGCACCCACACTTCCAGGTCAAACGTCTTGACGGCGCTAAAGCCCATGTCACCGGTGCACAGGGCCAACACACGGTACGGCAGCTCGAGCAGTTGCAGCACACGCTCGGCATTGGCCGTCAGGCCTTCGAGCGCTTCCATCGACTTGCCGGGCTCCACCACCTGCACCATCTCGACCTTGTCGAACTGGTGCTGGCGGATCATGCCGCGGGTGTCTCGGCCCGAGGCACCGGCTTCACTGCGGAAGCACGGTGTGTGCGCCACGAACTTGAGCGGCAGTTGCTTGGCGTCGAGAATTTCCCCAGCCACCAGGTTGGTCAGCGACACCTCGGCGGTCGGGATCAGGTAGAAGTCCGCCTCGCCTTCGCGGGTGATCTTGAACAGGTCTTCCTCGAACTTGGGCAGCTGGCCGGTGCCCTGAAGGGCTGGCGCCTGCACCAGATACGGGGTGTAGTGCTCCTCGTAGCCGTGCTCACCGGTGTGCAGGTTGATCATGAACTGCGCCAGTGCGCGGTGCAGGCGTGCAATCGGGCCGCGCAGCACGGCAAAACGCGCGCCAGACAGCTTGGCCGCCGCCTCGAAGTCCAGACCACCGCTGATTTCGCCCAGGGCGACGTGGTCCTTGATTTCAAAATCGAACGCCTTGGGGGTGCCCCAGCGACGCACTTCGACGTTCTCGTCTTCGCTGGCACCGACCGGCACACTGGCATCGGGCAGGTTGGGGATGGTCAGCACGATGCTGTCCAGCTCTGCCTGGATACCGTCGAGCTCGGTTTTGCCGGCGGCCAGCTCATTGGCCATGCGTTCCACATCCGCCATCAGCGGTGCAATGTCTTCGCCCTTGGCTTTGGCCTGGCCGATGGATTTGGAACGGGCATTACGCTCGGCCTGCAGTTGCTCGGTACGGGTCTGTACCGCCTTGCGGCGCTCTTCCAGTGATTCGATGCGCGCGACATCCAGGCTAAAGCCACGGGAGGCCAGGCGATCCGCCACTTCCTGAAGTTGGCCGCGTAACAGTTTGGAATCGAGCATATCGTTCTCTCGTTATGTGTAGGTGTTGGTCAGAATCGAGTGAGGGACAATCCCGCCCAGGTCGCGAGCAGCCCGCCCACGACGCTGATGGCCGAATAACCCAACGCCAGAGGCACCTGCCCGCTTTCCAGCAAGCGTACGGTGTCCAGCGAAAATGAGGAAAACGTGGTCAGGCCGCCCAGAAAACCCACGATCAAACCCGCCCGCAACTCGGCCGGGACCATGGGTTTGTGCAGGAACAGGCCGTACAGCAGGCCGATCAACAAGCAGCCCACCAAGTTGACGGCAAGCGTACCTATATAGAAGTGTCGCGGCCAGTGGGCGACGACCCAATTGCCTGCGGCAAAGCGCAACAGGGTACCGGCGATACCACCGGCACTGACGGCGGCGATCAGCGTAATCATGGTTTTCTCCGCTGTCGCGGACTGCTGCGATCAAGCTCGGCCAGGTGCCGGAGCTTTTCGCCAATCTTGAGCTCGAGCCCGCGCGGCACCGGTTGGTAATACTGGCGCGGCTCCAGCGCCTCCGGAAAGTAGTCTTCACCGGCTGCGTAGGCATCCGGTTCGTCGTGGGCATAGCGGTACTCATCGCCGTAACCCAGCTGCTTCATGAGCTTGGTCGGCGCGTTGCGCAAGTGCAGCGGCACCTCCAGCGAACCGTGCTCCGCCGCTTCGCGCAGGGCGGTCTTGAAGCCCATGTAAACGGCATTGCTCTTCGGAGCGCAAGCGATGTAGGTAATGGCCTGTGCCACTGCCAGTTCACCTTCGGGGCTGCCCAGCCGCTCCTGCACGTCCCATGCTGCCAGGCACAGGCTCAAGGCGCGGGGGTCGGCGTTGCCGATGTCCTCACTGGCCATGCGCACGACCCGGCGCGCAATGTAGAGGGGGTCGCAGCCGCCATCGAGCATGCGTGCAAACCAGTAGAGCGCCGCGTCAGGGTCCGAACCCCGCACGGATTTATGCAGCGCTGATATCTGGTCATAGAACGCCTCCCCGCCCTTGTCGAACCGGCGACGGCTGTCTCCAAGCAGGCTTTGCAGCAGATCAACGTCGATTTCACTGCCGTCTTCGGCCAGGTCAGCGGCATTTTCCAGGAAATTGAGCATGCGTCGCCCGTCACCATCGGCGGCGGCCCTCAGCATGTCGAAGGCCTTGTCGCCAACGCGCAGGTTGCGTTTGCCAAGCCCCCGCTCCTCGGTCAGGGCGCGGTCCACCAGCTTGCGCAGCGCGGGCTCGTCCAGGCTCTTGAGCACGTAGACACGCGCCCGTGACAACAGCGCGTTGTTCAATTCAAAAGACGGGTTTTCGGTGGTAGCACCGATGAACAGCAAGGTGCCGTCTTCCACGAAGGGCAGGAAGGCATCCTGCTGAGACTTGTTGAACCGGTGCACTTCGTCGACGAACAGGATGGTACGGCGCCCGTACTGGCCGGCCTGCTGCTTGGCCACTTCCACCGCCTGGCGGATTTCCTTCACGCCGGCCAGTACCGCCGACACCGTTTCGAAATGCGCGTCGCAAAATTGCGCCAGCAGCCGCGCCAGGGTCGTCTTACCAACCCCCGGCGGGCCCCAGAAGATCATGGAGTGCAGCGCACCCTGCTCCAGTGCTTCACGCAGCGGTTTACCGCGGGCAAGCAGGTGCTCCTGGCCGACATACTCGTCCAGGTTGGACGGGCGCAGACGGGCGGCCAGGGGCTGGGCGACAGGTTCGCTTCTAAACAGGTCCATGACTGGCTCTGGTTACTCCTTGATGACGTCCGCACCTTTGGGGATGTCGAACTTGAAGGTGCTGTCCGCTACCGTCTGGTTGGCCTTGACCCCATTGAACAGGATGTTGGTGCGCTGGCCAACGCTGTCGATCAGCTGCATGTCATTGATCAGGCCCTTGCGGAACGATACACGCAGCGAGTCGAACAGCGTGTCCTTGGTCTTGGGCTTGAGGGTAAAGTCCATCACATCGCCCTGCTCACGGGAGACGATATCGAAGCTTTGGCTGATCTTCGACACATCACCGGAAAGCAGCAGCGCCGGCGTCTGGTTCAGACGCACGTCGAGTTTCTTGACGGTGGCCTGCTCAAGGTCAGGGTCCCACAGGGTGACGTTCTTACCGTCCGATACCACCACCTGCTCCTGGGGCGCATTGGTGTGCCAGTAGAACAGGCCTGGGCGCTTGACCGTCATCTTGCCGGTGGTTTCCTGCAGGCTGGTGCCGCCTGCATCCAGGGTCAGCTGGGAGAAATTGGCTTCGATGGTCTGCGACTTTTCCAGCAACTGGGTCAGGCGCTGGACATCCTGCTCGCCGGCGAACGCCGAGACCGGGCCCAGGGCAAGGGCCGAAACCAACAGCATGCGAATAGCGCGCATGGGAATCCTCATTAAGCGTTGAAGGGGGCCGGACACCACCGTTGGCGCCCGGCAGGGTGATATCAATCGCGCGGGCCGCCCGGGGCGATCACTTCCCGCGAGCCGTTGCTGTTCATCGGAGTCACCACGCCAGCCATTTCCATGGCTTCGATCATGCGGGCCGCCCGGTTGTAGCCGATCTTTAGCTTGCGTTGTACGGCCGAAATGGACGCGCGGCGGCTCTCGAGCACGAACTGTACGGCTTCGTCGTACAGCGCATCGCTTTCGGAATCGTCGCCATCGCCACCGCCACTGCTACCTTCAAAGCCGCTGCCGGCTTCTTCGACACCGTTGAGGATGTCGTCGTTGTAGTCAGGGGCACCGCGCTGTTTCCACGCCTCGACCACCCGGTGCACTTCGTCATCGGACACGAATGCGCCATGGACCCGAATCGGCAGGCTGGTGCCAGGCGGCATGTACAGCATGTCACCGTGGCCCAGCAGTTGCTCGGCACCGCCCTGGTCGATGATGGTACGCGAGTCGATCTTGCTCGACACCTGGAACGCCATGCGCGTCGGGATGTTGGCCTTGATCAGACCGGTGATCACATCCACCGACGGTCGCTGGGTCGCCAGGATCAAGTGAATACCGGCAGCCCGCGCCTTCTGCGCGATGCGCGCGATCAGTTCCTCGACCTTCTTGCCGACGATCATCATCATGTCGGCGAATTCGTCCACCACTACCACGATGGTCGGCAGCGTCTTCAGGGCAGGCGGCTCATCCTCCATGCTTTCGCGGCGATACAGCGGGTCGTGAATGATTTCGCCGGCTTCCTGGGCATCCTTGACCTTGCGGTTGAAGCCCGCCAGGTTGCGCACGCCCATGGCGGCCATCAATTTGTAGCGCCGCTCCATTTCCGCCACGCTCCAGCGCAGGGCATTGGCCGCGTCCTTCATGTCGGTGACCACGGGGCACAACAAGTGTGGGATGCCTTCGTAGATCGACAGCTCGAGCATTTTCGGGTCGATCATGATCAGGCGCGCATCTTCGGGGCTGGATTTGAACAGGATCGACAGAATCATCGCGTTCACGCCCACCGACTTACCCGAGCCGGTCGTACCCGCCACCAGCAAGTGCGGCATCTTTGCAAGGTCGGTGATGACCGGCTTGCCGCCGATATCGTGGCCCAGGGCCAGGGTGACCGGCGACTTCTGTTCGTCGTATTGCGGGGTGGCGAGCACTTCGGAGAAACGCACCATCTGGCGGTTTTCGTTGGGAATCTCGATACCCACAGTGGTCTTGCCCGGAATCACCTCGACCACCCGCACGCTGGTCACGGCCAGCGAACGCGCCAGGTCCTTGGCAAGGTTGGCGATACGGCTCACTTTGACACCGGCAGCCGGCTGGATTTCGTACCGGGTGATCACAGGCCCTGGGTGAATGGAATCCACCGCCACTTCGACACCAAACTCCTTGAGCTTGATTTCCAGCAATTGACCAACGCCCGCCAGGGACTCGGGGGAATACTCGATTTTTTTCTGTTCAGCCGGGTCCAGGATGGAAATCGGCGGCAAGGTGCCTTCCACTGCGCTGTCGATGAATTGCGGCGCCGGGGTTTCTCTGGCAATGCGCTTGACTGGCTCAGGCGCCTTGGCGGCCGACGGTGGCACGATATTGGAGATCAGGGCCGGGGCGGCTACAGGCGCAGGCGCCGAAGGCCGCGCCGCTGCCGGTTCGCGTGTGATCACAGGTTCACGCTGCACCCCTGGGTCACGCGCAACCGGTTCACGCGCGACCGAGTCGCGCATCGTCACAGGCTCACCGCCCAGGGTCGGCTCGCGAGGCTCGGGCTGAGCAGACGCAGGCTCGCGCTTGAACAAGCGCTCGCGCAGAGCAGGCTTGGCCGGCTCACGTGGTTCGGGCGCCACAGGCTTGGCCTTGACGACGGGCTCATCCTCGCGCAGCTGCGCTTCCAGGCGCTTGCGTTCGTTACGCGCCTCCCACCAACGCGAGGCCGCGCCCTGCACCAGTTCCAGCAGATCCAGCGTGATCTTGCCGGTCATGTCCATGACCTTGAACCACGACAGGTCGGTGAACACCGTCAGCCCGAACAGGAACAGGGCGATGAACATCAGGGTGCTGCCCTGCACGTTCAGGAAGTTGCGAGCCAGATCGCCCAGGCTTTCGCCCAGGGCGCCGCCGGCCGAGAACGGGATGCTTGCCGGCGGATGAAAGTGGATATGGGCCAGCGCAGCCCCGGACAGCACCAGGAATATCAGGCCTATCAATCGCCAGGAGAACAACCAGCCGCTCCAGTCCCAGGGCTGGTGGCGCTGACGGAAAATCTGCCAGGTCTTGATCGCCAGCAGCAATGGGAAGATGTAGGCGAAGTAGCCCAGCACCATGAACAGGATATCGGCGAAATAGGCACCGGCTCGCCCGGCGGCATTCTGCACCTGGTCGACGGTGGCGGTGTGGCTGAAGGCCGGGTCCGAGGTGTCGTAGGTCAGCAGCGCCATCCACAGGTACAGGCACAGGGCGCCGACAGCGATCAGCGCACCCTCCTTAAGGCGATAGTGCAGCTGCTGCCGCCACAGGGGCACGGGCAAGGGAGCTGGGGTTGCGGTGGATTTCTTCAAAACGCGTCTATTCCTGCGCATGGTGCGCGTCCAATAGTGATCGGCCAGGGCCGAAGCCAACGGATCACTACTTTTAACATTACTGCCCGCCAGCCGCCATGGCGGCACGCCGTCTGGGGATCTGGCCGGGGGCGACTTTCCAATAGCTGCAATTTGAGCACGCATTGTCTTCTGTGACAAAGGCTTATGCTGTGTTTTTGCACAGGTGTGACAGCAAATGTGGCTGATGGTGCCGGCCGTAGCTGCAATGTATCCGAAATTGCCTGAATGGCTGCGGGACACTGCCTACACCGGCCCTGCCCAGGCCCGCCATTCAGCGGAAGCAACCCGATTGCTTGTGGAGTGGGCGACCACGTATCGCCCACCTGCGGCCGTGAAGCGATTGACCCCATTTCCCCATCGCGCCATGCTGGCCACTCCCCTCCCCTACCGCATGACCGACCATGTTGACCTGGCTGAAACGCGATTCCTTGACCTTCCCTGCGCTGGACCGCGCCCTGCAAGAGCCCAACGGCCTACTCGCCGCAGGCGGCGACCTGACGCCCAAACGGCTTGTTCAGGCTTACCGCCATGGCTGCTTCCCGTGGTACCAGGATGGCCAGCCGATCCTGTGGTGGTCGCCCGACCCGCGCACCGTGCTGGTGCCTGCCCGATTGCACGTGTCGCGCTCCTTGGCCAAGTGGATGCGCCAAGGCCGCTACCAGGTCAGCTTCGACACCGACTTCGCCGCGGTGATCGCAGCCTGCGCGGCGCCGCGCGATTATACAAACGGCACCTGGATCACCGACCCCATGCGCATGGCCTACTGCGAACTGCACGCGCGCGGCATTGCCCATTCGGTCGAAGTTCGTCAGGACGGTGAACTGGTCGGCGGCCTGTATGGCCTGGCCATGGGGCAGCTGTTTTTCGGGGAATCCATGTTCAGTCGCGCGGACAATGCCTCGAAGGTGGGCTTCGTGACGTTGGTCCGACACCTGGAAGCAGCCGGCTTCGTGCTGATCGACTGCCAGATGCCGACCGATCACCTGCAAAGCCTGGGTGCTCACGCCATCAGTCGCCGCGAATTCGCAGGCTACCTGGCCCGCCACCTCGATCAGCCCAACACCGCCACATGGGTTTGCTAGGCGCGTTTTTCACACCTGGCTTACACTTAGGCAAAGTCTCACCGAAGGGGTTGATCATGACAGAGCTGGCGCGGTTGAAGTTTTATGCCACTCAACCCCACTCCTGCAGTTACCTCCCCGACGAGCAGGCCACCACGTTGTTCCTGGACCCCAGCCAGCCCATGGACGTGAACGTGTACGCCGACCTGTCGGAGATGGGGTTTCGCCGCAGTGGCGATCACCTTTATCGCCCTCATTGCCAGAACTGCAATGCATGCGTGCCTGCGCGCATACCGCCGGCACGGTTTGTGCCCAGCCGGCAGCAGCGCCGGATTCTCAAGCGCAACGCCGATGTGACGGTGACGGCTGCACGCCCTGCCTTCAAGGAAGAGTATTTCGACCTGTACCGGCGCTACATCGAGGCACGTCATGCCGATGGAGACATGTATCCACCCAGCCGTGATCAGTTCTCCACGTTTCTGGTGCGCCAATTGCCGTTCTGCTGGTTCTACGAATTTCGCGCCAGCGGGCGACTGCTGGCAGTCGCCGTCTGCGACTTGCTGCCCAATGGCCTGTCTGCCGTGTACACCTTCTACGAGCCTGATGAGGAGCGCCGCAGCCTGGGCAGGTTTGCCATCCTCTGGCAGATCGGCGAGGCGTTGCGGCTCGATCTGGACGGCGTGTATCTTGGCTACTGGATCAAGAACTGCAAGAAAATGAACTACAAGACGCAGTATCGGCCTATCGAGTTGTTGATAAACCAGCGTTGGGTTGCCCTCAACTGAAAGCATTGGCTTGACACACAGTTTTCGGGCATAATCCACGCCACTTTTTTGCCCGGTGCGGTTATGCGTCGGGCCAACACTGGATCCGAGGGCTCTACTGCATGTCGAAAGAAGACAGCTTCGAAATGGAAGGCACTGTCGTCGACACCCTGCCCAACACCATGTTCCGCGTGGAGTTGGAAAACGGGCACGTCGTAACCGCGCACATCTCTGGAAAGATGCGCAAGAACTACATCCGTATTCTCACTGGCGACAAGGTTCGCGTCGAGCTGACGCCGTATGACCTGAGCAAGGGCCGCATCACGTACCGTGCGCGCTAAGCTCCAGCCATGAAAAAGCCCGGCATCTGCCGGGCTTTTTTGTGCCTGCCTGGGTCAGGAAGGGGCCGCATTGCGGCCCCCGAGGCTTACGCCACTTCGGCAGTGGTCTCGTAGTCGAAGACCAGTTCGCCATCGCGCAGGTCCACGTGCACCACCCCGCCGTGCTCGGCCAATTCGCCGAACAAAATCTCCTCGGCCAGAGGCCGCTTGATCTTGTCCTGAATCAGTCGACCCATCGGCCGCGCACCCATCTGCACGTCGTAGCCCGACACCGCCAGCCAGCCACGTGCCGCGTCGCTGACCTCCAGAAGCACACGCTTGTCCTCAAGTTGCGCCTGCAGTTCGATGAGGAACTTGTCGACGATACTCTTGATGGTCTCGGTGCTCAGACGGCCGAACTGGATGATGGTATCCAGGCGGTTGCGGAACTCCGGCGTGAAGCTCTTGCGGATAACTTCCATGGCATCGGACGCATGGTCCTGGTGGGTAAAGCCGATGGACGCTCGCGCAGCGGTTTCAGCGCCCGCGTTGGTGGTCATGATCAGGATCACGTTGCGGAAGTCGGCCTTGCGCCCGTTGTTATCGGTCAAGGTCCCGTGGTCCATGACCTGCAGCAGCAGGTTGAAGACTTCCGGGTGGGCCTTCTCGATCTCATCGAGCAGCAACACGCAGTGCGGCTGCTTGGTGATGGCTTCGGTCAACAGACCGCCCTGGTCGAACCCGACGTAGCCAGGCGGCGCGCCGATCAGGCGCGACACGGTGTGACGCTCCATGTATTCGGACATGTCGAAACGCACCAACTCGACACCCAGCGCCTTGGCCAACTGACGCGCTGCCTCGGTCTTGCCCACGCCGGTCGGGCCGGCGAACAGGAACGAACCGACAGGCTTGTCAGGCGACTTGAGCCCTGCGCGCGACAGCTTGATGGCGGTCGCCAGCGAGTCGATGGCCGCATCCTGACCGAACACGGTCAGCTTCAGATCCCGCTCCAGGTTACGCAACAGCTCCTTGTCGGAACTGCTGACATGCTTGGGTGGAATACGGGCGATCTTGGCGACGATGTCCTCGACCTGAGGCACGTCGATTCGCTTAACGCGATTGGCCTCAGGCTGCAGGCGCTGGTAGGCGCCGGCTTCGTCGATGACGTCGATGGCCTTGTCGGGCATGTGCCGGTCATTGATGTAGCGCGAGGCCAGCTCCGCCGCTGCACGCAATGCCTCGTCGCTGTACTCGATGTTGTGATGGCTTTCGAAGCGCCCTTTGAGGCCGCGCAGGATACCGACGGTGTCCTCCACGGAAGGCTCGCTCACATCGACCTTCTGGAAGCGCCGCGCCAGCGCCCGGTCCTTCTCGAAGATGCCACGAAATTCCTGGAACGTCGTGGAACCGATGCAGCGGATTTCGCCCGACGACAACAATGGCTTGAGCAGGTTGGAGGCGTCCATGACACCGCCAGACGCTGCGCCGGCACCAATGATGGTATGGATTTCGTCGATGAACAGGATGGCCTGTGGCCGCTTGCGCAGTTCACCGAGCAGCGCCTTGAAGCGCTTCTCGAAGTCGCCGCGGTATTTGGTACCGGCCAGCAAAGCACCCAGGTCGAGTGAATAGACCACGCTCTGGGCCAGCAGATCGGGCACCTGACCGTCGACGATGCGCTTGGCCAAACCTTCGGCAATGGCTGTTTTACCCACGCCGGCCTCACCTACCAGCAGGGGATTGTTCTTGCGGCGACGGGCGAGGATCTGTGCCACGCGCTCGACTTCCTGCTCGCGCCCAACCAACGGGTCGATACGCCCGGCGCGGGCCAACTCGTTGAGGTTGCTGGCGTAGGCGTCCAATGGATTGCTCGAAGAGGTGGTTTCACCGCCCTCATCGTCCGGCATTTCCTGGTCACTGTCTGAATGCGGCCCATGGCCGGGCACCTTGGAGATGCCGTGGGCAATGTAATTGACCACATCGATGCGGGCCACGCTCTGCTGCTTGAGCAGGAACACAGCCTGGCTTTCCTGTTCGCTGAAGATCGCCACCAGCACATTGGCACCGGTAACCTCGCGCTTGCCGGAGCTCTGGACATGGAACACGGCACGCTGCAGCACACGCTGGAAGCCCAGGGTCGGCTGAGTCTCGCGGTCTTCGTCGCTGACGGGAATCAAAGGGGTCGTAGAATCGATGAACTCTTGCAGATCATGCTTGAGCTTGTCGAGATTGGCGCCACAGGCGCGCAGAACGGTCGCGGCAGCCTCATTGTCAAGGAGAGCCAGCAGCAGATGCTCGACCGTCATGAACTCATGACGCTTCGAACGGGCCTCCTTGAAGGCAAGATTGAGGGTGACTTCGAGCTCGCGGTTTAACATAGCTTCACCTCATACCCAAGTGGTCGGCGATTAACCGTCCTTCTCGATTTCACAGAGTAGCGGATGCTGGCTTTCCCTGGCGTATTGGTTGACCTGCATGGCCTTCGTTTCGGCGATGTCGCGGGTAAACAATCCGCATACTGCCCGCCCCTCGGTATGGACGGTCAGCATGATCTTGGTCGCCAGCTCGCGGTTCAGATTGAAGAACGTTTCGAGCACTTCGACGACGAAATCCATCGGCGTGTAGTCATCGTTGAACAAAACCACCTTGTACATAGGTGGCGCCTGCAGGATCGGCTTGGCTTCCTGAACCGCCAGACCAGCGCCATCGTCCTCGTTGGATTGAGGGCGATCCTGATTGAATGTTAGTCGAATCTGGCTGTGTGCATGCATGGAAAGAATTTCATCACATCGACAGGATAAGGTTATGGGTTGACCCTGCAGCAAGCGATACGGCCTGGCCGCTGCATGACCTTGACTATCGGCAAAACGGTGTTACAACCAATAGGAACACACCGTGGTCAATAAAGATCCGCGCAACCAGCCCGATTTTTTCGAAGGCTCATTGGCGGATGATGTGGATGATACTCCAGTGATGGAGTCCTTGCAGAGGGACCTAGGGATGGCAAACGGTAAAGTCAAGTGGTTCAACAACGCCAAAGGGTATGGGTTCGTGGTCGAGGATGGCAAGAGCGAAGACCTCTTCGCCCACTTTTCCGCTATCCAGATGGACGGCTACAAGACCCTCAAGGCGGGACAGGCAGTTCATTTCGATATCATTCAAGGCCCCAAAGGCCTGCACGCTGTCAATATCCGCACCCAAGAGGCTGCCCAGGCGCTGCTACCTGACTCGACACTGGCCGCCACTGTGAGTGCGTGACGCCGGTACGTCCATCCTTGAAGGATCGCACGCGTGTCGACCACCAGCGTGCGGCCTATCTGTACGCATGAAGTTACAACTCTGTTATCAAGACTTCCCTCCGCTTCTGCACGACCCGCGAGGCTGCCGCATGCGACAACCGGTCACATTGTCGCTACGTCTTTGGTCTTATAAATGGGCCGATATCACTCAGTCTTGATGATTAGGCTGATTGGTTTGATATACTGCCCCGCGACCGCAGGGTCACCGGGGCGATCCCTAGGAAAATGCGGACCGTCCCAGGCCATCTCAGGCCACTAAGCCCGGGTTGTTACCGCAGCTCGGCACTTGACGCTCGACTGATGCATCCACCATCACAGCTCGCAGCCTCTCGACTTTCCGCCCATGGCGCTGCCAGGGCGGTGTGCCTACCCGGTGCACCACGAGACTCGAGCACGCTCAGCACACAGAGAGTTAGCCCGCATGCCCACCCGTTCCAAGATCATCTATACCTTCACCGACGAAGCTCCGGCCCTCGCCACCTACTCGCTGCTGCCGATCATCGAAGCCTTCACCGCTTGCGCTGACATTGCCGTCGAAACCCGCGACATCTCCCTGGCAGGCCGTATCCTTGCAGCCTTCCCGGAGCAACTCGGCGCAGAAAAACAGGTAGGCGATCACCTGGCGGAACTGGGCCAACTGGCCACCACCCCTGAAGCCAACATCATCAAGCTGCCGAACATCAGCGCCTCGGTACCGCAGCTCAAGGCCGCGATCAAGGAGCTGCAAGGCAAGGGCTTCAACATCCCGGACTACGCCGACGAACCGGCCACCGCCGAGGAAAAGGAATCGCGCGCCCGCTACGACCGCATCAAGGGTTCGGCCGTGAACCCGGTCCTGCGCGAAGGCAACTCCGACCGCCGCGCACCGCTGTCGGTCAAGAACTACGCACGCAAGCACCCTCACAAGATGGGCGCCTGGGCGGCCGACTCCAAGTCGCACGTGGCTCACATGAGCCAGGGCGACTTCTACGGCAGCGAGAAGGCTGCACTGATCGAGGCTGACGACAGCCTGCGCATCGAGCTGGTCGGCGCCGACGGCACCACCACCGTCCTGAAAGAGAAAACCGCCGTCAAGGCAGCTGAAATCATCGACTGCGCCACCATGAGCCGCAAGGCCCTCAAGGCCTTCGTCGCCGAGCAGATTGCCGACGCCAAGGCATCGGGCGTGCTGATGTCGGTGCACCTCAAAGCGACCATGATGAAGGTTTCCGACCCGATCATGTTCGGCGTCATCGTCGAAGAATTCTATAACGATGTACTAGCCAAGCACGCGGCCGCCCTGGCCGAAGTCGGCTTCAATGCCAACAACGGCATCGGCGACCTGTACGCCCGCATCAAGGACCTGCCCGCCGAGAAGCAAGCCGAAATCGAAGCGGACATCCAGGCCTTGTACGCCGAGCGCCCTGCCCTGGCGATGGTCAACTCAGATAAAGGCATCACCAACCTGCACGTGCCGAGCGATGTGATCGTCGATGCCTCGATGCCGGCCATGATTCGTGATTCGGGCAAGATGTGGAACAGCGCCGGCGAGCTGCAGGACGCCAAGGCGATCATCCCGGACCGCTGCTACGCTGGCATCTACCAGGCCACCATCGAAGACTGCAAGGCCAATGGCGCCTTCGACCCGACCACCATGGGCAGCGTGCCGAACGTTGGCCTGATGGCGCAGAAAGCCGAGGAATACGGCTCCCACGACAAGACTTTCCAGATCAAGACCGATGGCGTCGTGCGCGTTGTCGACACCAAGGGCAACCTGGTGCTGGAACAGAAGGTCGAAGCAGGTGACATCTTCCGCATGTGCCAGGTCAAGGATGCACCCATCCAGGACTGGGTCAAGCTGGCCGTCAACCGCGCCCGCCTGAGCGATACCCCGGCCGTGTTCTGGCTGGACCCGGCTCGCGCCCACGACAGCGCCATGATCGAGAAGGTGCAGACCTACCTCAAGGACCACGACACGTCCGGCCTCGATATCCGCATCATGTCCCCGGTCGAGGCCATCAAGTTCTCCCTGGCTCGCATCCGCGAAGGCAAGGACACCATCTCGGTGACCGGCAACGTGCTGCGCGACTACCTCACCGACCTGTTCCCGATCATGGAACTGGGCACCAGCGCCAAGATGCTGTCGATCGTGCCGCTGATGAATGGCGGTGGCCTGTTCGAAACCGGCGCTGGCGGCTCGGCCCCCAAGCACGTGCAGCAGTTGGTAGAAGAGAACTTCCTGCGCTGGGACTCGCTGGGTGAATTCCTGGCCCTGGCCGCTTCCCTGGAGCACTTGGGCAACACCTACGAGAACCCACGCGCCAAGGTGCTGGCCCAGACGCTGGACCAGGCAACCGGCAAGTTCCTGGACACCAACAAGTCGCCTTCGCGCAAGGTCGGCGGCATCGACAACCGCGGCAGCCATTTCTACCTGACCCTGTATTGGGCACAAGCACTGGCCGCCCAGGACGACGATGCAGCCCTGAAAGCTCGCTTTGCCCCTCTGGCCAAGGCTTTGAGCGACAACGAAGAAAAAATCGTTGCCGAACTCAACGCTGTTCAAGGCAAGCCAGTGGACATTGGTGGCTACTATGCCCCTGACGCCGACCTGACGGCCAAGGTCATGCGCCCAAGCCAGACCCTGAACAGCGCCATCGCCGCCCTGTAAGGCTCGCTTGACGTAACCCACGAACCCCGGCCACGCACCGGGGTTCGTGCTTTCTGGGCCGCACAACGGCCAACTCGCTCACCCTGGAGCACTGCATGACCTGGCACCCTCATATCACCGTCGCCACCGTTGTCGAAGACAACGGCAGGTTTCTGTTCGTCGAAGAGTTCAAGGCCGGGCGACACGTCTTCAACCAACCTGCCGGCCACCTCGAACCCAATGAAACCCTGGCCCAGGCGGCGCTGCGTGAAACCCTGGAAGAAACGGCCTGGGAGGTGGAGCTGACCGGGCTGGTGGGTATTTACCTGTATACGGCGCCGAGCAACGGCGTGACCTACCAGCGCATCTGCTTTGCCGCCCGCCCTGTCCGGCATCGCGTCGACAGCCCCCTGGACAGCGATATCGAGCGCGCCATGTGGCTGACCCGTGACGAGCTGCTCGCCGATCCGGCGCGCTGGCGCAGTGAACTGGTGCCTCGCTGCCTTGACGACTACCTGCAGGGCCCGCTGCACAGCCTTGACCTGCTGCGCGACTGACGCGCCGCTGCGGGTTTGGTAGTATCGGCGTTTTTCCTCTTGATCTACATCGGTAACCATGACCAGCCCAGCACTCAAAGACCCCGCCAAGACCCGCGTCATCGTCGGCATGTCCGGCGGCGTGGACTCTTCCGTCTCCGCCCTTCTGCTCATGGAGCAGGGTTACCAGGTGGAAGGGCTGTTCATGAAGAACTGGGAAGAGGACGACGGCACCGAATACTGCACGGCCCGTGAAGACCTGGCAGATGCCCAAGCGGTTTGCGACCGCATCGGCATCACCCTGCACACCGCCAATTTCGCGGCCGAGTACTGGGACAACGTGTTCGAGCACTTCCTTGAGGAATACAAGGCCGGCCGCACCCCGAACCCCGACATCCTCTGCAACCGCGAGATCAAGTTCAAGGCCTTCCTGGACTATGCCCTGTCCCTGGGCGCCGACCTGATCGCCACCGGTCACTATGTTCGCCGCCGCGACACCGGCGAACTGACCCAGCTGCTCAAAGGCCTGGACCCGAACAAGGACCAGAGCTATTTCCTACATGCCGTGGGCGGCAAGGAAATTGCCCGCACCTTGTTCCCGGTGGGCGAGCTGGAAAAACCCGAGGTGCGCGCCATTGCCGAGAAACACGGCCTGGCCACGGCCAAGAAGAAAGACTCCACCGGCATCTGCTTTATCGGTGAGCGACGTTTCAGCGACTTCCTCAAGCAATACCTGCCGGCCCAACCCGGCGACATCGAAACCACCGACGGTGAAGTGATCGGTCGTCATCATGGCCTCATGTACCACACCATCGGCCAGCGCCAGGGCCTGGGTATCGGCGGCCTGAAGGATGCTGGGGACGAGCCTTGGTACGTGCTGCACAAGGACCTGACGCGCAATGTGCTCGTGGTCGGCCAGGGCAATGAACACCCCTGGTTGTTCTCCCGCGCCCTGCTGGCCTCCGAAATCTTCTGGGTGAACCCGGTCGACCTCGATAGCCCGCGCCAGCTCACTGCCAAGGTTCGCTACCGACAACACGACCAGCAGTGCACCCTGCACCGTACGGCCACCGGTTATCGGGCCGTCTTCGACGAGCCGCAGCGCGCAGTTACCCCTGGCCAGTCGGTGGTGTTCTATGACGGCGAGGTGTGCCTGGGCGGTGGCGTGATCGAAGCAGCCGAGCCGTGGAGCCCACGCTCGTGAACCGCGTGCAGGAACAGTTGATCGCGCTGGGCGGCGTATTCCAGGCAGCCGTGCTGGTGGACCGTATCGCCCGTACCGGGCAGGCCAGCGAAGCTGATATCGGCTGCATGCTGGGCAGCCTGCTGGTGCGTGATCCCAAGGATACGCTGGAGGTCTTCGGTGGCGATGACCTGAACTTGCGCGACGGTTACCGCGCGCTGGTCGGGGCATTGGAGCGCGACCCCAGCAGCCTGCAGCGCGAGCCTTTGCGTTATGCCTTGTCGATGCTGGGCCTGGAACGGCAGCTGAACAAGCGCGGCGACCTGCTCGAGACCATCGGTAACCGCCTGCCGCAGATCCAGTCCCAGGCCGATCACTTCGGCCTGGTGCACGAGAACGTCATCGCGTCGAGCGGCGCGCTGTACCAAGACACCTTGAGCACCTTGCGTCAGCGCATCCAGGTGCACGGCGACATGCGCTTCCTGCAGCAGCCCAACAACGCCTCCAAGATCCGCGCCCTGCTGCTGGCCGGTATCCGCGCTGCGCGGCTATGGCGCCAGCTCGGTGGGCACCGCTGGCAGCTGGTGTTCAGCCGACGCAAATTGCTCAACGAGCTGTACGACATGATGCGCACAGCGCCCTGAAACCCAGCCTCATACATTCGGGCGCACAGACGCGAACGCGCCTGGCTGACCACGTTCCTTGCAGGAGGGGCCTTGTGCCCCGACGGGCTGCACGGCAGCCCCGACGCGCGCTGACAGAGATCAGTCAATGGCGTTGCTCCGCCACCGGATCGGTGCAGCGCCCACTCAGCAAACCGAGCAGATTGAAGCAACCTTTGGTCAGCCCCCCGACTCCAGCGCATTTTTAATGTATGATATGCGCCCTCCAAAAGCCTGACTGTCCGAGAACACCCCATGCAGCTTTCTTCGCTCACTGCGGTTTCCCCTGTAGACGGCCGTTACGCCGGCAAAACCCAGGCCTTGCGCCCCATCTTCAGCGAATTCGGCCTGATCCGTTTCCGCGCCCTGGTCGAAGTGCGCTGGTTGCAGCGCCTGGCCGCCCACCCGCAGATCAGCGAAGTGCCGGCGTTCTCCGCCGAAGCCAACGCGCTGCTGGACAACCTGGCCACCGATTTCAAGCTCGAGCACGCCGAGCGCGTCAAAGAAATCGAGCGCACCACCAACCACGACGTCAAGGCGATCGAATACCTCCTCAAGGAGCAGGCCGCCCAGCTGCCTGAGCTGGCCAAGGTCAGCGAATTCATCCACTTCGCCTGCACCAGCGAGGACATCAACAACCTGTCCCACGCCCTGATGCTGCGCGCCGGTCGTGACGAGGTGCTGTTGCCGCTGATGCGTCAGATCGCCGACGCCATTCGCGCCCTGGCCCACGCCCATGCCGATGTGCCGATGCTCTCGCGCACCCATGGTCAGCCTGCCTCCCCGACTACCCTCGGCAAGGAGCTGGCCAACGTCGTGTACCGTCTGGAGCGCCAGGTCGCTCAAGTCGCTGCCGTGCCGCTGCTGGGCAAGATCAACGGCGCCGTGGGCAACTACAACGCCCACCTGTCGGCCTATTCGCAGATCGATTGGGAGCAGAACGCCCGCGCCTTCATCGAAGACGAGCTGGGCTTGCAGTTCAACCCCTACACGACTCAGATCGAGCCGCACGACTACATTGCCGAGCTGTTCGACGCCATCGCGCGCTTCAACACCATCCTCATCGATTTCGATCGGGACGTGTGGGGCTACATTTCGCTGGGCTACTTCAAGCAGAAGACCGTTGCCGGCGAAATCGGCTCCTCGACCATGCCGCACAAGGTCAACCCCATCGACTTCGAAAACTCCGAAGGCAACCTGGGCATCGCCAACGCCCTGTTCCAGCACCTGGCCAGCAAGCTGCCGGTTTCGCGCTGGCAGCGTGACCTGACCGACTCCACCGTGCTGCGCAACCTGGGCGTGGGCGTTGCCCACAGCGTCATCGCGTATGAAGCCAGCCTCAAAGGCATCGGCAAGCTCGAAGTGAATCACGCCCGTATCGCGGCCGATCTGGATGCCTGCTGGGAAGTGCTGGCCGAGCCGATCCAGACCGTGATGCGTCGATTCAACATCGAGAACCCCTACGAGAAGCTCAAGGAGCTGACCCGCGGCAAGGGCATCACCCCGGATGCTCTGCTGAGCTTCATCGATGGGCTGGACATGCCCGCCGAGGCCAAGGCCGAACTCAAGCAACTCACGCCCGCTACCTACATCGGTAACGCGGCTGCGCAGGCCAAACGCGTCTAACGCGCGCTCTGCGCCCAACGCCCGGCCTGGCCGGGCGTTTTTATTCCCGTCTGAAAATTACGTTTTTTCAATAGGTTGAAGATGAATCCTGATACTCCACTGCAGCTGCTGGGCGGCATTACAGCCCGTGAATTCATGCGCGACTACTGGCAGAAAAAGCCGCTGCTGGTGCGCCAGGCATTCCCCGATTTCATCAGCCCCATCGATCCGGACGAGCTGGCTGGTCTGGCGCTGGAAGATGAGGTCGAGTCCCGTATCGTGCTCGAGCACGGCGCACACCCGTGGGAAATGCGCCGCGGTCCGTTCAACGAGGACACGTTTGCCGAGCTGCCGGAAAAAGACTGGACGTTGCTGGTACAAGCCGTCGACCAGTTCGTGCCGGAAGTGGCAGAGTTGCTGGAAAACTTCCGCTTCCTGCCCAGCTGGCGTATTGACGACGTCATGATCAGCTTCGCTACCCCAGGCGGTAGCGTGGGCCCGCACTTCGACAACTACGACGTGTTCCTGCTGCAAGGCCACGGGCAGCGTAACTGGAAGATCGGGCAGATGTGCGACAGCGACAGCGCCCTGCTTGAGCACAGCGACCTGCGCATCCTGGCCGATTTCGAGCAAAGTGACGAGTGGACCCTGGAGCCTGGCGACATGCTTTACCTGCCGCCGCGCCTGGCTCACTATGGCGTTGCCGTGGACGACTGCCTCACCTACTCGGTCGGTTTCCGCGCACCGAGCGCCGCCGAAGTGCTCACTCACTTCACCGACTTCCTCGGCCAGTTCCTGCCGGACGAAGAGCGCTACAGCGACGCCGATGCACAGCCAGTCAGCGACCCTCATCAGATCCAGCATGATGCCCTGGACCGCCTCAAGGCCCTGCTGGACAAACACATGGGTGACAAGGATCTGCTGTTGACCTGGTTCGGCCAGTTCATGACCGAGCCGCGTTACCCCGAGCAGATCGTTGGCGAGGAGTTGTCCGAGCAGGAGTTGCTCAATGCCTTGCAGCAGGGCGCCATCCTGATCCGCAACCCGAGCGCCCGCATGGCCTGGTCCGAGTTCGACAGCGACCTGCTGCTCTTTGCCAGCGGCCGTAGCTGCCCGCTGCCTGGAAAGCTGCGCGACCTGCTCAAGCTGGTGTGCGCTGCCGACGCCCTGCACAGCGAGAACCTCGGCCAGTGGCTGCAGGATGAAGATGCATTGATGCTGATCCAGCAGTTGGTCAAGCAAGGTAGCCTGGGTTTTGCCGATGAATAAGATTCGGGTGCGTCTGGCCGATTGGGTCAAGGACAACGCCGACATTCGCCGCATCCGTGAGGCGGTGTTCGTCGCCGAGCAGCACATACCGGTCGAACTGGAATTCGACTCCGAAGACCAGGATGCCTTGCACTTCCTGGCACTGGAGGGCGACTACCCGATCGGCACCGCACGCTTGCTCGCCGATGGCACCATCGGCCGAATCTCGGTGCTCAAGGACTGGCGCGGCCTGAAAGTGGGCGACGCACTGGTCAATGCCGTCATCGCAGAAGCGCAGGCCCGTGACCTCAAGCCTCAACGCCTCAGCGCGCAGGTGCATGCCACACCGTTCTACGAGCGGCTGGGTTTCAAAGTGGTCAGCGAAGAGTTCCTCGAGGCCGGCATCCCTCACGTAGACATGGTGCGCGAGTCGCACTTGCCTTCTTGAAGCGTGCCAGGCCTGTTCGCATCTGACCCCGGCATGCCGGCGCGACCGCCGCTCTTGTCCCCACAGGAGCGGTTCAAGCTCACGCGCGTACACGTCCCCGTCAGGCGCCGGCTTGCCGGCGACAGGCTGACCGTTAGCCGTATTCAATCGCGCTGCTAACGTACCGATCCTGTGCCGGCTCACATCACCGGCACATCCGGATACGCCTCGCACTGTACATCCATCCACATAAAACTTGCCTACTTCGTTGCGCACCCGCATCCTAGCGCTCATCTCCATCGATGAAGCGTCAATGGTCATGCGGCTGTTTCTGTGTGAAAAACCCTCTCAGGCAAAAGACATCGCCAAAGTGCTCGGCGCCAATCGCAAAGGCGATGGCTGTTGGCAAGGCACCGACGTGTGCGTGACCTGGTGCATTGGCCACCTGCTGGAAACGGCCCCACCCGACAGCTATGACGAGCGCTACAAGCGCTGGAACCTGGCCGACCTGCCGATTATCCCGCAACAATGGAAAATGCTGGTCAAGCCCAAGACCGCCAGCCAGTACAAGGCGGTCAAGCGCCTGCTGGGAGAGGCCCGCGAGCTGATCATCGCGACCGATGCCGACCGCGAAGGCGAAATGATTGCTCGCGAGTTGGTCGAACACTGTCGCTACCGTGGCCCGGTGCAACGCCTGTGGTTGTCCGCGCTCGATGATGCGTCGATTCGCAAGGCCCTGGCCCGCCTGCTGCCGGGGCATGAGACCTTCAACCTTTATCACTCGGCGCTGGGCCGTTCACGAGCCGACTGGCTGATCGGGATGAACATGAGCCGACTGTTCACCCTGCTCGGTCGTCAGTCCGGCTACCAGGGCGTACTACCAGTGGGTCGCGTGCAAACGCCGACCCTGCGCCTGGTGGTAGATCGAGACCGCAGCATCGCACAGTTCGTGCCCGTGCCCTTCTGGGCCATCGACGTGCGTCTAAGTCATGCCAACCAGGCGTTCATGGCCCAGTGGCGGGCGCCGGAGGACGTCTGCGACGACCAGGGTCGGTGCCTTAACCAGGCGTTGGCGCAGCAAGCGGCCGCCGCCATCGAGCAGGCCGGCGTTGCCCAGGCCGTGAAAGTCGCAACGGAACGTGTGCGCGAAGCCGCGCCGCTGCCCTTTGACCTCGGTACTCTGCAAGAGCTGTGCTCGAAGAAGTTCGGCCTCGGCGCCCAGGAAACCCTGGATATCGCCCAGGCGCTTTACGAGACTCACAAGCTGATTACCTACCCGCGCAGCGACTGCGGTTACCTGCCGATGAGCCAGCATGGGGAAGCGCCCGCCATTCTTGCGGCGCTACAGCGGGCTGATGCCAGCCTGGCGCCCTTGCAACCTCATCTGCAACCCCAGCGCCGTTCACGCGCCTGGAACGATGCCAAGGTCAGTGCCCACCATGGCATCATACCGACGGTCGCCGCCAGCGACCCAGGGCGCCTGCCGGCCAAGCACAAGTCTGTGTATACCCTGATCCGCGCGCGCTACCTCGCACAGTTTCTCCCTCACCATGAGTACGACCGCACCCAGGCAGACTTCGACTGCGCAGGCTATGCCTTGCGCGCCGTGGGCAAGCAGATCGTCGAGCCGGGCTGGCGTCGCGCCCTGCCGGAGGCCTTGACGCCGGCCAAGGGCCGCGAAGCCGCCCCGCCCCAGGTACTCCCGGTGTTGCGCGAAGGCCAAGCGTGCTCGGTCCAGGATGTCCAGCTCAAAGACCTGTGGACCCAACCCCCCAAGCCCTTTACCGAAGGCGACCTGATCAAGGCCATGAAGAACGTGGCCAAGCTGGTGGACGACCCTCGGCTCAAACAAAAGCTCAAGGAAACCACTGGGATCGGTACCGAAGCCACTCGTGCCAGCATCATCCAGGGCCTGCTGGACCGGGGCTACCTGGTCAAGAACGGCAAGGCGCTGGCGGCAACGCCTGCTGCCTTCAGCCTGATAGACGCCGTCCCCCGTGCTATCGCCGACCCCGGCACCACTGCCATCTGGGAGCAGGCACTGGACATGGTGCAAAGCGGCGACATGAGTCTGGAAGAATTCGTGGCCCGGCAATCGGCCTGGATGGGCAAGCTGGTAGAACGTTGCAGCGGCCTGCGCATGACCATTACCGGCCCGGCGGCGGGCGCAGCCCCGCCCTGGAAGAAAAAGCGCAGAAGCGGCGGCAAGGCCCGGTCAAGTTCAGGCAAGGCAGCAGGTGCCAAAGGTGGCGCAGGTAAAGCCAGGCAACCGAGGAAGAAGTCCACCTGAGCCTGTGGATGCAGGCTACAGCGGGCGGATTGGGCGGCCTCTGCTACATTTCCCTGGATCTATTCGCCTGTGGAGTTGCCCATGAGCCCGGACTTGGAACGCACGCCTGCCCAAACGAGCTTCCCGGACGTACTCGCTGAGGTTCGCGCCTTTCGTGCCCAGTATCCCGGCGTGCGCCATGTCGACCTTATCAGCCTCGACATCCCAGGCCACTTTTACGGCAAGCGCTACCCGATCGACATGCTTGAGAAGGTCGCCGCCGGCAGCCCGCTCAAACTGCCCCAGAACGCAGTGCTCCTTGGCACCCAGGGTGGCCTGTTCCAGATCGGCGACTACTGCTTCAACGACGGCGACCCTGACGCCCTGCGCCGGCTGGTGCCCGGCACGTTGAAGCCCGTCACATGGGAAGCGCACCCCTTGGGGCAGATGCTGATCAGCAGCGACGCAACGCCGGCGCCCATTGCGTTCGAACCCCGAGAGGTGCTGGCGCGGGTTCTGCAACGCCTGGCACGCCGCGGCATTCATCCAGTCGTGGCGTTCGAGCTGGAGTTCTACCTGTTCGACCGCGCGCTCACAGCGGGCCTGCCACAGTTTCCCCGCGATCCTCTGAGCGCCGATGAAGACGACCAGCCCAACTTGCACATCGAGCGCTTGAGCCGCTTCGCAGAGGTACTGCATGACATGGTTGCCACAGCCAATGTGCAAGGCGTGGATGCTAACGTCATCACCGCCGAGCTGGGGCCAGGCCAGTTCGAGATCAACTTCGGACACTGCAACGATGGGCTGCAAGCGGCAGACTGGGCGGCGTTGTTCAGCCGTAGTACGCGCGGTGTCGCACGCAAGCACGGCCACCGCGCCTCGTTCATGAGCAAACCTTACTTGCATGCGCCCGGCAGCGGCATGCATGTGCATGTCAGCCTGTATGACGAGGGGGGCAACAACCTGCTGGCCGCCGATGGCCAGCGTCCGCTGCGCCAGGCGGTAGCCGGATGCCTGTCTCTGCTGCCTCAGTGCATGCCGATCTTCGCCGCCAACCACAATGCCTTCCGCCGTTATGGCGCCATGGTCAACGCCGCCAGCCGGGCCAGCTGGGGATACGAAGACCGCGATGCCTGTATTCGCATCCCAGAATCCGATGCCCGCAACCTGCGCATCGAACATCGCCTGGCCGGCGCCGATGCCAACCCCTACCTGGTGCTGGCCGCCATCCTGTGCGGTCTGGAACAGGGCCTCGACGCCGCGCAGGACCCTATCGCACCGTTGAACGAAGACCGCTCCAGCGGCATCGACTTTCCCAAGGACATGCTAAGCGCAGTAACGGCCATGCAGCACGCGCCTGCGGTGATCGAAGGCTTGGGGGCCGAATTCGTCAGGGTGTATTGCGAGAACAAGCGCCAGGACCACTTGGCGTTTATGCAGGAGATCAGTGCTCGGGAGTACCGCTGGTTTTTGTGATCACAGCCAGGTGACGCTGGCGCGGGTTCCTCGATTGATACCCGCGTTGGCACTTGCGCGGTCGGGGTATTAACATGTCCGGCTTATCACGCGGCGTTTTGTCGCATACCGTCTCATTGCCTGCCAGATTCCCATGCCCTTCGAACTTACCGTAGAACCCTTGACCCTGCTCATCCTGGCAGGGGTCGCTTTCGTCGCCGGTTTCATCGATGCCATCGCTGGCGGCGGCGGCCTGCTGACCACCCCCGCCCTGCTGACAGCCGGCATGCCGCCTCACCTGGTACTGGGCACCAACAAGCTCAGCTCCACGTTCGGCTCGGCCACGGCCAGCCTCACCTACTACAGGCGCAAGCTCTTTCACCCGGCTCAGTGGCGTCGGGCCCTGTTTGGCACCTTGGCCGGGGCCCTGCTAGGGGCGGTCGTTGCGCACTACATGCCTGCCGAGTGGCTGAACAAGATGCTGCCAGTGATCGTGTTCGCCTGCGGCCTGTACCTGTTGTTCGGCGGCACGCCAAAGGCGCCACTGGACGCCGATGCCCCGATTCGCAAGAAGTGGCAGCTGCCGCAAGGCCTGACCTTGGGGTTCTATGACGGCGTGGCTGGGCCGGGTACAGGTGCTTTCTGGACGGTCAGCACCCTGCTGCTTTACCCCATCGACCTTGTCCGCGCCAGTGGCGTGGCCCGCAGCATGAACTTCGTCAGCAACATCGCAGCCCTGACGGTGTTCGTGATTTCCGGGCAGGTGGATTACATCGTCGGCCTGTGCATGGGCCTGTCGGTCATGGTCGGCGCCTTCTTTGGCGCCCGGACGGCGATCAGCGGCGGTAGCAAGTTCATCCGTCCCGTATTCATCACCGTGGTGCTGGCCCTGACCGTGCGCCTGGCCTGGCAGCACTGGTTTGGCCAGGCGTGATCAGCCAGGAACTGCACGCGTAAGGGACTGGGGTCTCGACCTGGAGCGAGCCTGATCGGTCACTGCCCGGGGAACGCAGGGTCGGCACGGCCCAATCGGCGGGCTACGTACAGGTCGATCAGGTAACGGGCAATCGACCGTCCAGCCGGCAGCGGCGGTAGATCGTGCACATTGAACCAGCGGGCATCCTCGATTTCATCCGGCTGCATGACGATGGCGCCCCCGGCGTATTCGGCATGAAAGCCCAGCATCATCGAGTGCGGGAAGGGCCAGCACTGGCTACCCACGTACTGGATGTTCTTGACCTCCAGCGCCACTTCTTCGCGCACTTCGCGCACCAGGCAGTCTTCGGCCGACTCGCCGGGTTCGGCGAAGCCCGCCAGGGTGCTGTACACGCCTGCCACGAAGCGCGGCGAGCGCGCCAGCAGGATCTCGTCGCCTCGTGTGATCAACACGATCATGCTGGGCGAGATGCGCGGGTAGCTGCGCAGGTCGCAGGCCCTGCAGTGCATGGCCCGCTCCCAGCGAATTTGCGTCATGGGCTGACCGCAACTGCCACAGAACCGGTGCTCGCGCGCCCAGGTGCCGATCTGCGCGGCGTAACCCAGGATCGTGTATGTCTCGGCATCCCCTTCGAGCATGAACGTGCGCAGGCCCCGCCAGCTGCAACCGGGTACCTGGCCGGCACTGGCCAGCTCAAGCAGAAATACCGGCTGGCCATCGAAGTGACCGATGCCGTGCTCGCACAGCACATCCAGCCCCTGGCCCTTGAGCCAGTCGCGCGGGAACAACGCGCCCTCTTCCCCGACCAGAAAGCCCTCCGGGCTGTGGGCCACGGCCAAGCCGGCGGGCGTTTGCGGGTCGAGTACTGCGGTCGTCCAGCGTGCTGACATAAGGGCATTCCTGTAAGGTGCGCCCGTCGACTCTGTCAGTCGGCGAACGACGGTTTGTGTTTGTTCATGTGCGCGGCCATGGCCAGGCGCATGTCTTCGGACTGCAACATCGCCGCATTCCAGGTGGCGATGTACTCGAGGCCGTCGTCGATGCGGTGATCGCGCATGTAGCTCAGCATGTGCTTGGTACCGGCCACGGCGATCGGTGATTTGGCTGCGATGTCCCGGGCAATGGCGAACACACCCTCGAGCAAGGCGGCTTGATCATCGTAGACCCGGTTCACCAGGCCGATGCGCAGCGCCTCCTCGGCCTCGACGGTACGTCCGGTGTAGGCCAGTTCTCGCATGATGCCGTCGTTGATGATGCGTGGCAAACGCTGCAATGTGCCGACGTCCGCGGCCATGCCCATGTCGATTTCCTTGATGGAGAACTGCGCGTCACCGCTGCAATAGCGCATGTCGCAGGCTGACAGCAGGTCGATGGCTCCGCCGATGCAGTAGCCCTGTACTGCCGCCAGCACTGGCTTGCGGCAGCGGTCGACGGCGTTGAACGAGGCTTGCAGGGCCAGGATGGTCTTGCGCAGCGTGCGGGCGTTGCGCGCAGGGTCCTTGCCCATCTGCCCGGCGACCGACGCCAGCATGGCCAGGTCGATGCCGGCCGAAAAGTGCTTGCCAGCACCGCTGATGATTACGGCCCGGACCGCGTCGGTGTCGTCCACCCACTGGAAGATCTCGATGATTTCCTCCCAGAACGCGGCATTCATGGCGTTCAGTTTTTCCGGGCGGTTGATCTGAACGTGGGCAATGTTTTCGTTCAGCTCTACCTTAAACGCGCTGTATTGGGTCACGGGCGACACTCCTGTGGGCTCTGGCAATGACAGCGATGGTAGCGCAGCCCGGTTGCCGTGCGTCTGCCAAAAGCGGGACTGCGGGAATAGGCGGACGGCTCAGGCCAAGCAACGCGCGTACAACTTTTGCCCGAGGCTGGCATCGAACCTGTGTAAGCACTCACTCTCAGGAGAAACACAATGGCGATACGCAAGGCATTGATGCTTTCCTGCATGGCCCTTGCCCTGGTTGGCTGCGCCGGCAACGATCACCCTGCCCCACCACGCACGCAGCAGGTCGACCTGCAACGCTATCAGGGCACCTGGTACGAGCTGGCACGGCTGCCGATGTTCTTCCAGCGCAACTGTGTGCAATCCGAAGCTCACTATGTCCTGCGCACCGATGGCCGCATCGATGTGACCAACCGCTGCATGGAGAAGGACGGGCAGTGGAACGAAGCCAAGGGCATCGCCGAAGCTCAGCAGCCGGGCAGCACCGACAAGCTCTGGGTACGCTTCGACAACTGGTTCAGCCGCCTGGCGCCTGACCTGACCAAGGGCGAGTACTGGGTGCTCTACCATGACAAGGACTACCGCGTAGCGCTGGTCGGCCATCCTAACCGCGAGTACCTGTGGCTGCTGTCCCGCACCCCGGCCATTCCGGACAAGACCCGTGACCAGCTGCTGGACATCGCGCGCGAGCAAGGCTATGACACCAGCAAACTGGTCTGGCGCCAGGCTGACAGCACGGGCGTGGAGTAAGACTTTGATGGCGCATGACAAGGAGTAGACATGGACCTGCTGTTTCTGGGCACCAGCGCCGGTGCCCCGACCAAGGCCCGCAACGTCAGCGCGACGGCGCTGCTGGAGGCCACGGGCAAACGCTGGTACCTGATCGATTGCGGTGAGGGCACCCAGCATCGCCTGTTGCACACACCGCTGTCGACTCAGGACCTGGCCGGCATTTTCATCACTCACGTACACGGCGACCACTGCCTGGGTTTGCCCGGCTTGCTGGCCAGTGCGAGCATGAACGGGCGGCGCCAACCCTTGGATGTGGTGTTGCCCCGGGCCTTGCACGAGTGGTTGCGCATCAGTCTGGCGGTGACCGACAGTCATCTGTCCTTCGATCTGCGGCTGTTGCCCGTCGAAGATTTTAATGGCTGGCACAACGCGGCCGTCACGGTGAGCACCGTTACTTTGTCACACCGCGTGCCCAGCGTGGGCTACCTCTTCGAGGAGCGTTGCCCCGAGCCACGGCTGGACAGCGTGCGCCTTGACGCCGAAGGTGTCCCTCGCGGGCCATTGTGGGGGACGCTAGCAAAAGGCCTGGCGGTGAGTCACCAAGGCCGTGAGCTGCAAGCGGCGGACTACCTGCAGCCTGGTCGAGCTGCCCGCCGCATCATTGTTTGCGGCGATAACGACACGCCCGAGCTGTTGGCCGAGGCTGCGGCAGGTGCCGATGTGCTGGTGCACGAAGCGACCTTTACGCAACCTGCGGTGGAAAGATCTGGCGTGACCTATGGCCACAGTACTGCGGCGGCAGTGGCTCGCTTTGCCCAAGCGGCCGGGGTGCGTAACCTGGTGCTGACGCACTTCAGTGCGCGCTACCAGGCTGACAATCGGCGCAGCCCTTCGATCGATGACGTAAGGCAGGAGGCTGCCCTGCATTATGCTGGCGACCTCACGTTAGCCGTGGATCTTCAGCGGTATCATTTGGGGCGTGAGGGTGTGTTGTTGCCTGTCGATTGAGCGGACAGCGTGTATCTGGGTGGTATTGGTAGGGTATGAACAGCCTTGGATGTCCAGGGTGAGTCATAGATTGTGAGGTCCGCTGCGCGGTCCATCGCGGCATATGCAAGACAGTCGCTCCCACAATGGATCTGCGTAGTCCTCACATTTCAGCAAGTACCGCTAGCCGTGAGCAGCCTTGCTGGGGCGCCGGACCGGCCGCGATAGGCCGCGATAGGCCGCGCAGCGGACCCGGCAATGTAAACTGCGAAGCTGAAACCATCGCACTGCCCACAGTTTCATCCCCGCAGCTCCCATCAACCAGACCACTGTAGCGCCCACAGCGTCCACGACAGCATGAACAGCCCCGAAACTAAGCCGCCAAACGCCCCTTGGCCACCGCCTCGGACGCCGCCAACATGGCGCGCAGCAACACGGCACACCCTGCCGCTAGATCCTCAGGCGTGGCGTTCTCGATTTCGTTGTGGCTGATGCCGTTTTCGCACGGCACGAAAATCATGCCAGCCGGCCCAAGTTCAGCCAGGAAGATCGCGTCGTGCCCTGCCCCGCTGACGATATCCATGTGCGGCAATCCCAGCGCCTGGGCTGACTCACGTACCGCACTCACGCAAGCGTCGTCGAAATACAAGGCCGGGAAATCTGCGGTCGGCACCAGCTCATACGTCAGCCCATGCCGCTCGCAGGTCTGTTCAATCACACTGCGAACCTCGGCAATCATTCCCTCAAGCCGGTCTCCTTCGAGGTGACGCAGATCCAGGGTCATGCGCACTTCACCTGGAATCACGTTGCGCGAGCCAGGATAAGCTTGCAGGCAGCCCACCGTGCCGCAGGCGTGCGGCTGGTGACCTAAGGCGGCGCGGTTGACAGCCTCGACCACGGCAGCGGCGCCGACCAAGGCATCCTTGCGCAGGTGCATGGGCGTTGGGCCAGCATGGGCCTCCACCCCACGCAAGGTCAGGTCGAACCATTTCTGGCCCAGGGCGCCTAGCACCACGCCGATGGTCTTGGCCTGGTCTTCCAGGATCGGGCCTTGTTCGATGTGGGCCTCGAAATACGCGCCCACCGGATGGCCCGTCACCGCGCGGCTGCCGGCGTAGCCGATTTCATTCAGCGCCTCGCCCACGCTAATCCCCTGCGCATCGCGTTTAGCCAGCGTCTGCTCGAGACTGAACTTGCCGGCAAAGACACCCGAGCCCATCATGCACGGTGCAAAGCGTGAGCCTTCCTCGTTGGTCCACACCACCACCTCCAGTGGGGCCTCAGTTTCCACGCCCAGGTCGTTGAGGGTGCGGATGACCTCCAACCCGGCCATGACCCCGTAGCAGCCATCGAACTTGCCACCGGTGGGCTGGGTGTCGATGTGACTGCCCGTCATTACCGGAGGCAGTGCGGCATCGCGCCCTGGCCGGCGGGCGAACAGATTGCCCACCCCGTCGACCGTCACCGTGCACCCTGCCGCTTCGCACCACTGCACGAATAGGTCGCGGGCCTGGCGATCCAGGTCGGTCAGGGCCAGTCGGCATACGCCACCCTTGGGCGTGGCGCCCAGGTGCGCCAGGTCCATGAGCGATTGCCACAGGCGTGCGCTATCGACATGACGGGCAGTCGATTGAAGAACGTCTTGAGCGCGGGTCATAGGTCTCTCCTCAGGCTTTTCTTGTCGGATGTATAAGCCACGGCGCGGGCCTGCCCGCACTGCGACGAGCAGGTATTCAAGGCAAAGGCTTGGCCATGCGCGTCGGGCTAGGGGCGGCCATGGCAGCGAAGACGTAGTACAAGCCAGCCCCGAGCAGCGAGCCGGTGAACCAGCCATAGTCGTAGAACCAACTGAAGTAACTGTTGCCAATGGCCAGCACCGTGAGCGCCACCGGCAGCGCAAAGGCCGCGAAGCCCGGCCAGTGCCACGCAGGATAGACGTCATCACGATACAGCCCGGCCAGATCCAGGTGCTGACGCCGTACCAGGAAGTAATCCACCACCATGATCCCTGCAATGGGACCGAGCAGGCTGGAATACCCCAGCAACCAGTTGGAATAGACGCTTTCAAGGCTGATGTCGGAAACGATCCAGCCCAGCTTCTTGAAAAGCTCGTGGCCCATCAGCGCCAGTCCGATGAAACCGGTCAGCCACACCGCCCGGCTGCGCCCGATCAGGCGCGGTGCAATGTTCTGGAAATCGTTGGTGGGCGAGACGATGTTGGCCGCCGTGTTGGTGGACAAGGTAGCGATCACGATCAGGGCCATGGCCAATGCTACCCAGAAGGGGCTCTGAATCTTGCCTATCAGCGTCACCGGGTCGGAAACGGTCTCGCCCACCAATGAGGCCGAGGCCGCCGTCAACACCACACCCAGCGAGGCAAACAGGAACATGGTCAGGGGCAAGCCGAATATCTGCCCCAGAATCTGGTCCTTCTGGCTGCGGGCATAACGACTGAAGTCCGGGATGTTCAGCGACAGGGTGGCCCAGAAGCCCACCATGGCAGTGAGCCCTGCGCAGAAATAACCCACCACGCTGGCCCCTTGAGGACGCTTCGGTGGCTGGGCCAACAGTTCGGTCATGGACATGTGCGGCAGCGCCCACACCAGCAGCCCGACACCCACCGATACCAGCAAAGGCGCTGACAAGGTTTCAAGCCACTTGATCGATTCTGCACCGCGCAGCACCACCCACAGGTTCAGGCACCAGAAGATCATGAAGCCGATCACCTCGCCGGTGCCGCCCAGGGCCTTCCAGCCCTCGAATACCGAGCCCAGGAACAGATGAATCGCCAGCCCGCCGAACAGCGTCTGGATCCCGAACCAGCCGCAGGCGACCACGGCCCGCACCAGGCACGGTACGTTGGAACCCAGAATGCCGAAGGATGCACGCAGCAGCACCGGGAATGGAATGCCGTACTTGGTGCCGGGAAAGGCATTGAGCGTCAGTGGAATCAGCACGATGAGGTTGGCCAGCAAGATGGCCAGCAACGCTTCACCCACGCTCAGACCGAAATACGCCGTGAGCACGCCGCCCAGGGTGTAGGTAGGCACGCAGATGGACATGCCCACCCACAGGGCGGTGATGTGCCACCTGTTCCAGGTGCGCTGATGCACCTTGGTGGGGGCGATGTCGGGGTTGTAGCGCGGGCTGTCGAGCACGTCGGGGCCTTCGCACAGCTCTACCAGGCCGTTGCGTTCAACCTCGTGCGATCTGCTCTGTTGCATGGGGCCTTCTCCAGAATGTTGTTGTATTTGTTCGCTCATCGGGGCGAGTCGATGGCCGGAGTACACACGCAGAATGTGGGTAGAAATTTCGACCAAATTTCAATCTTGTCAAGTTAGTCAATCTCTTGCGAAACGCCTGTGCTAGAGCCATTCGTAATTTAATTTCTTTATTAATCAGTAAGTTAAAAACCACAAAATTCGTGGGATTTATTTCTTGCCGAATCCAGAATCTGCATCTAGCCTCGAATCTTGTCAGCGCTGACAGGATCTAGCTGCCCGCCTGACCTGCACAATTTCAAGAACCGGCACAGACCGGTCAGCCTGCGAGGAAAAACGGCATGTCTCTGTTGATCCGTGGCGCCACCGTGGTCACCCACGAAGAAAGCTTCAGCGCCGATGTCCTGTGTGCGAACGGCCTGATCCAGGCCATTGGCCAGGACATCGACCCACCCGTCGGTTGCAATGTGCTCGATGGCAGCGGCCAGTACCTGATGCCCGGCGGGATCGACCCGCATACCCACATGCAGTTGCCGTTCATGGGCACGGTAGCCAGCGAGGACTTTTTCAGCGGCACCGCCGCCGGGCTGGCAGGCGGAACCACCTCTATCATCGATTTCGTGATCCCCAATCCCCAGCAGTCGCTGATGGAGGCGTTTCACACTTGGCGCGGTTGGGCAGAAAAGAGCGCCAGCGATTACGGCTTTCACGTGGCCATCACGTGGTGGAGCGACCAAGTGGCCGAGGAGATGGGTGAGCTGGTCGCCCACCATGGGGTGAACAGTTTCAAGCACTTCATGGCCTACAAAAACGCCATCATGGCCGCTGACGACACCCTGGTCGCCAGCTTCGAGCGTTGCCTGCAACTGGGCGCCGTGCCCACGGTGCACGCCGAGAACGGCGAGCTGGTGGATCATCTGCAACGCAAGTTGCTGGCCCAGGGCATGACAGGGCCCGAGGCGCACCCGTTGTCACGTCCACCCCAGGTTGAAGGCGAAGCGGCCAGCCGCGCTATTCGTATTGCCGAAACCCTCGGTACGCCGTTGTACCTGGTGCATGTCTCCAGCCGCGAGGCGCTGGATGAGATCGCCTACGCTCGCGGCAAGGGGCAGCCGGTATACGGCGAGGTCTTGCCTGGCCATCTGCTGCTGGACGACAGCGTCTACCGCGACCCGGACTGGGCCACGGCAGCGGGCTATGTAATGAGCCCGCCGTTCCGACCGCGTGAACACCAGGAGGCGCTGTGGCGCGGCCTGCAGTCGGGCAATCTGCACACCACCGCCACCGACCACTGCTGTTTCTGCGCCGAGCAAAAGGCCATGGGACGCGACAATTTCAGCCGCATTCCCAATGGCACGGCCGGTATCGAGGACCGCATGGCGGTACTGTGGGATGCCGGTGTGAACACAGGTCGCCTCTCCATGCACGAATTCGTCGCCGTTACCTCTACCAACACGGCGAAGATCTTCAACCTCTTTCCACGCAAAGGCGCCATTCGTGTCGGGGCCGACGCCGACCTGGTGCTGTGGGACCCACAGGGCACGCGCACCCTCTCGGCCAAGACCCATCACCAGCAGGTGGACTTCAACATCTTCGAAGGCCGTACCGTGCGCGGCGTGCCCAGCCACACCATCAGCCAGGGCAAGGTGGTGTGGGCCGACGGTGACTTGCGCGCCGAAGTCGGTGCCGGACGGTATGTCGAACGCCCGGCCTACCCTTCGGTGTACGAACTGCTCGAGCGTCGGGCAGAACACCACCGGGCCACCCCCGTGCCCCGCTAGCCGCTGACACTGATCGACCGGCTTTCACTGCAACACCGACCCCTCAGGCCGACACCGTGCGCGGGGGCCGGCGTGCCGGTGATCGGGGCTGCCCGCGCCCCACTTTTCAAGCCCACGACAAGAAAGAGAGGCTACCACCGTGATAGACGCACTGAACCATTTGCCCCGCCCAAGGGCCGGCAGCGACCAGTTGGCCGAGCATTTCAGCGACCTGGTCCCACCCCTGACCGCGCGCCAGGCCGCCGTGGAGAGCGCGCGCTGCCTGTACTGCTACGATGCCCCGTGTATCAATGCCTGCCCCAGCGACATCGACATTCCGTCCTTCATCCGCCGCATCAGTGATGACAACCTGCAAGGCGCTGCTGAACGGATCCTGTCGGCCAACATCCTCGGTGGCAGTTGTGCCCGTGTCTGCCCCACCGAAATCCTCTGCGAACAGGCCTGCGTGCGCAACAACGCGCAGGAATGCGCGCCGGTGCTGATTGGCCAATTGCAACGCTATGCCTTGGACAACGCCCAGTTCAGCGAACACCCCTTCCAGCGCTCCCCGGCTACCGGCAAGCGCATCGCAGTGGTCGGCGCCGGCCCGGCGGGCTTGTCTTGTGCACATCGTCTGGCCATGCACGGGCACGATGTGGTCGTCTTCGAAGCCAGTGAGAAACCGGGTGGCCTGAACGAGTACGGTATCGCCCGCTATAAGTTGGTTGATGATTTCGCCCAACGTGAAGTGGCGTTTTTGCTGGGCATCGGGGGCATCGAGATCCGCTATGGCCAGCGCCTGGGCAGCGACCTGGGGCTCGGTGACCTGCGGGATCAGTACGATGCCGTCTTTCTCGGCCTTGGGCTCAGTGCCGTGCGGCAACTGGGCCTGCCCGATGAACAGGCACCTGGCGTGCTGGCTGCCACCGACTACATCCGCGAACTGCGCCAGGCCGATGACCTGAGTCGGTTGCCCTTGGCCGACCGTTGCCTGGTGATCGGCGCCGGAAACACAGCGATCGACATGGCCGTGCAGATGAGCCGACTGGGGGCGCGCGACGTCAACCTGGTGTATCGCCGTGGGGCGTCCGACATGGGCGCCACGGGCCACGAGCAAGCCATCGCCAAGGCCAACCAGGTGCGTCTGCATACCTGGGCGCGCCCCGACGCCGTACTGCTGAGCGACGATGGCAAGGTACGCGGCATGCGCTTCGCTCGCACCGCAATGGTAGACGGTCGCCTGGGCGACACTGGAGAAACCTTCGAACTGGCTGCCGACGCGATCTTCAAGGCCATCGGGCAGCGCTTCGAAGACCAAAGCGTGGCGGACCCGGTCGCCGCGCAGCTGGCGCGCGACGGCGAGCGCATTCGCGTCGATGCGTGCATGCAGACCAGCCTGCCGGGCGTGTATGCCGGCGGTGACTGCACCGCCCTGGGCCAGGACCTCACCGTGCAGGCCGTACAACATGGCAAGGTAGCTGCCCAGGCCATCCATGCCCAACTCATGCTCAACGTGGAGGCAGCGTAAATGGCTGACTTGTCTATCGTCTTCGCCGGCATTCGCGCCCCCAATCCCTTCTGGCTGGCCTCGGCCCCGCCCACCGACAAGGCCTACAACGTGGTACGCGCCTTCGAAGCGGGTTGGGGTGGCGTGGTCTGGAAAACACTGGGGGAAGACCCAGCAGCGGTGAACGTGTCATCGCGATATTCGGCGCACTTCGGCGCCAATCGCCTGGTTCAGGGCATCAACAACATCGAGTTGATCACCGATCGATCACTGGAAATCAACCTGCGGGAGATCACTAAGGTCAAGAAGGACTGGCCGGACCGTGCACTGATCGTGTCGCTGATGGTGCCGTGCGAGGAGGCATCGTGGAAATTCATCCTGCCACTGGTAGAAGCCACAGGGGCCGATGGAATCGAACTGAACTTCGGCTGCCCCCACGGGATGCCCGAGCGGGGCATGGGGGCGGCGGTGGGCCAGGTGCCTGAGTATGTGGAGATGGTCACCCGCTGGTGCAAGACCCACTGCTCACTGCCGGTGATCGTAAAGCTCACCCCCAACATCACCGACATTCGCCAGTCGGCTCGAGCAGCGCATCGAGGCGGCGCTGATGCGGTATCGCTGATCAACACCATCAACTCCATCACCAGCGTGGACCTGGACCGCATGGTGGCCCACCCAATTGTCGGCGACCAAAGCACGCACGGCGGTTACTGCGGCTCCGCCGTCAAACCCATCGCCCTGAACATGGTTGCGGAGATCGCCCGCGACCCCGCCACCCAGGGCTTGCCGATCTGCGGGATCGGCGGTATCGGCAATTGGCGTGATGCTGCCGAGTTCGTGGCTCTGGGCAGCGGCGCGGTTCAAGTCTGCACCGCCGCCATGCTGCATGGCTTTCGCATCGTCGAGGACATGAAGGACGGCCTTGCACGTTGGATGGACCAGCATGGGCATGCCCGTCTTGAAGACTTCAGAGGCCAGGCGGTCGGTCACACCACTGACTGGAAGTACCTGGACATCAACTACCAGTCCATTGCGCACATCGATCAGCACGCTTGCATTGGTTGCGGCCGGTGTCATATCGCCTGCGAGGATACCTCCCACCAGGCCATCGCCAGTACGGTGAAGGCCGACGGTACCCATGCCTACAGCGTGATCGAAGAGGAATGCGTAGGCTGCAATCTATGCCAGATCACCTGTCCCGTTGAAGACTGCATCGAGATGGTGGCACAAGACACCGGCAAGCCGTACCTGAACTGGACGCAGGACCCGCGCAACCCGTATCGGGAGGTTGGCTGAGGGTAGGGAGTGTGGATGCAGGCGCGGTTTCGCCAGACGCCGGATCCGTCGCGGTGGGGCGCACATGGGCCCTGATGTTTATGATTCACGGCTCAAATCCTGGGGCCGCCCAGCGGCCCCAGGGTCTATACTCCCCGCATCATCGTGCGCCGGGACCGCTGCACGCCCTCTGCCAGTGGCAGTCAACAGCCGTCTGACGCCTCAAGGCTCTAACCCAATACCTCGCAGGATTACACGGGTGACCGTCTGCACAGCGTTTTCGAAGTCTCGGTCGGACAGCGGCTCGCCTTCGTTGAGCAAGGCCACCTGGTAACCGAAGTCGGCATAATGCTGGGTCGATGCCCATATCATGTACAGCAGCGCCGACGGCTGCACCGGCAGAATGCGCCCCTCCTCCACCCAGCGGCGGATCTTCGCCTCCTTTAGCCTGGCCCAGGGCACCAGGCTCTCATCCAGGTCCGCCCTGAGCACCGGCGCACCGTGCAGCATCTCCTCGGCCCAGATTTTCGAGCCCAGCGGCCGTGAACGGGAGTGTGCCATCTTCGCGCGGATATAACTGGTCAGCACGACGCGAGGGTCATCGAAGTGCTCGAAGCTCAACGCGTCTTGCTTCCAGACTTCGAGCAAGTCCTGCAGCACCGCTCGAAACAGGTCGTCCTTGGTCTTGAAGTAGTAGTGAAGATTCGAGCGCGGCAGCTGCGCCTGTTCGCCGATATCGCCCATGGAAGTGGCAGCGAAGCCCTTTTCGGCGAATACGCGCTCGGCAGCCTGCAGAATCTTTTCGACGTTGCGACGACGGATTTCAATCTTGTGGTTGGCCATCAGGCGTCGGCCGTCCACACGGCCAACTCGAACCCATCCGGATCGGTGAAATGAAAACGGCGACCGCCCGGAAACGCGAACACTGCCCTGCTGACGGTGCCGCCCGCTGCTTGCACCCGTCGCTGGGTGACCTGCAAGTCATCTGCATAGAGAATGACCAGAGGCCCTCCTGGCCGCACGGGCTCACCTGTAGTGAAACCACCCGTCAGCCGGCCGTCGCTGAACTCGGTGTAGGCTGGCCCGTAATCGGTGAACTTCCAGCCGAACACCGCTGCGTAGAATGCTTTGCTGCGCGCGATGTCGCTGACGTTGAACTCGATGTTGTCGATCTGACGATCCCTACCGCGAATACCCATGAACGCTCCGTGCTCTCGGAAATGTTCCGTAGTCTACTCCGCTTGCGTAGCGAAACCATGAGCCGGCGCAAGCGCCGGCTACCAGGCTTCAGGCGCTGGCGCGCACGCGCGCAGGGCATTGCGCACGGTGCAGGTTGAGCGCGGTATTGATGATGCCGATATGGCTGAACGCCTGCGGGAAGTTACCCAGCATGCGCTTGCCTACCGGATCGTACTGCTCGGCCAGCAGGCCCACATCGTTGCACAGCTCGGTCAGCCGTTGATACAGCGCGTGCGCTTCGGCCTGGCGTCCCAGCAGCACGTACACGTCGGCCAGCCAGAAGGAGCACACCAGGAATGTCCCCTCGCCTGCCGTCAGGCCATCGGTGCAGCTGTCGGTGTCGTAGCGCAGCAACAGGCCGTTGTGCAACAGGCGCTTTTCGATCTGGGCCAAGGTTCGCAGAAACCGCGGGTCGTGGGCCGGCAAGAAGCCGGTCAACGCGATGTGCAGCAGGCTGGCATCCATCTCGCAAGAGCCGTAGGCCTGCACGAAGTGCTGGCCCTGAGCATCGAGCCCCTGCTCGCACACTTCCCGGTGGATCTGATCAGCGACCTGCCGGTAGTGAAGGCCGCGTTCACGGTCCTCCTCGGTGGTTTCGGCAAGCCCCGCAGCGCGGTCGAACGCCACCCAGGCCATGACCTTGGAGTGTACGAAGTGCTGCCGACCACCGCGTACTTCCCAGATGCCTTCATCAGGCTCACGCCAGATGCTTTCCAGGTACGGCATGATCACCCGGCTGATCGCGGCACTGCGCGGATGCCTGGGCAGGCCACCACGGATTGCCTGGCTCATGGCGTCGGCCAGTTCACCATAGATATCCAGCTGTGTTTGCGCGGCGGCTGCGTTGCCCACCCGCACAGGCTGGGAGTGCTCGTAACCGGCCAGCCAGGGCAACGTGTACTCCTGAAGGTCACGCTCACCGGCCAGGCCGTACATGATCTGCATCTGCTCCGGGTTGCCCGCCACCGAACGCAGCAGCCATTCACGCCAGGCCTGGGCTTCTTCGAAGTACCCCAGGTTCATGAAGGCCAGCAAGGTCATGGTGGCATCGCGCAGCCAGCAGAAGCGGTAGTCCCAGTTACGCTCACCGCCCACGCGCTCGGGTAGCGAGGTCGTCACCGCCGCCACGATCCCGCCCGTGGGCGCATAGGTCATGGCCTTGAGCACCAGCAGCGAGCGGCGGACCAAGGCCGTGTACGGTCCCACGTCCGGGCACTTGGCTGCAAAGGCCTGCCACTGATCCACGGTGGCCTTGAGGCAGGCATCGACGTCCTGTTCGGCGGGAACCGCCAGGTGCGAAGGGTGATGACGCAAGCTGAACACATGCCGCTCGCCCTCGCCTACCCGCATACGCGCCACCGTGTGATGATCGCGAGCATGGGGGGCCACGGTCGAGGACAGGATCAAGCGGTCCGGGCCTGCTACCGCGCTGAGGGTCAGCGGGTCGAGCCGCTCTACCCAAGGGACGCTGCGCCCGTAGTCAAAGCGCATCACCAGGTCCATTTCAAACGTGGTCTGGCCCGAAAGCCCTTCGACAATGCGCACGACCGCGTTCTCGTCACCCAAGGGCATGAAATCCAGCACCCGCGCCTTTCCCGAGGCCGTGACCCAGACGGTTTCAAGCACCAGCGTGTCGTCCAGGTAGCGCCGGGTGCGCTCTGTCACGGGGTCCGAGGGCGCCAGGCGCCAACGCCCATTTTCCTCGTTACCCAGCAAGGCCGCGAATACCGCTGGCGCATCGAAACGCGGCAGGCACAGCCAGTCGAGCGAGCCATCGCTGCTAACCAGGGCTGCACTGCGGCAGTTGCCCAGCAGGGCATAATCTTCAATATGGGCAGGCATCGATACTCCTGGAATTCAGTGCGTCAATGGTGCCGGACCCGCTTTCGCGGACAGGCCCGGCACCACGCGATCGGATCGAAACGGTGCAACGTCAACCCAGCCGGTGCCACTCGCGCTTGTCCCGGGCCAGCAGCTCGTTGCCCGCCTCCGGGCCATCCTGGCCGGCCTCGTAGTCGTGCACTTCCCCGCCCTGGGCCCAGGCATCGAGAAACGGCTGGACGGCGCGCCAGCCGTTCTCGATGTTGTCGGCACGCTGAAACAACGTCTGGTCGCCTGTCAGGCAGTCGTAGATCAAGGTTTCGTAACCGGTGGCCGGGGTCATCTTGAAGAAGTCTTTGTAGGCGAAACCCAGCTCGACATTCTCCATCACCAGTTCCGGCCCTGGCCGCTTGGCCTGAAGGTCGAACCACATGCCTTCGTTGGGCTGGATCTGGATCTTCAGGTAATTGGGCTTGGGCCTTTGCAACGCGGACTCTCGGAACTGGGCATACGGCGCCGGCTTGAAGCAGATGGCGATTTCCGTATCGCGCACGCTCATGCGCTTACCGGTGCGCAGGTAAAAGGGCACACCGGCCCAGCGCCAGTTGTCGATCATGATCTTCATGGCCACGAACGTTTCGGTCTGGCTGTCAGACTCCACCTTGCTTTCCTGGCGGTAACCCGGCACGTGCTTCCCGCCCAGGGTGCCGGCTACATATTGGCCGCGAACCGAGTTCTTCAATGCCATCTTGGTCGACCACGGGCGGATCGCGCCGATCACCTTGGCTTTCTCCCCGCGAACCGCGTCGGCGGCAAACGCTGCAGGCGGCTCCATGGCCACCATTGCCAGCAGCTGGAACAGATGATTGGGCACCATGTCGCGCATTGCACCGGTGCTGTCATAGAACGCACCACGGGTTTCGACCCCTACGGTTTCAGCGGCGGTGATCTGCACATGGTCGATGTAATGATTGTTCCAGAACGACTCGAACAGCCCGTTGGAGAAACGGCTGACCAGGATGTTCTGGACGGTTTCCTTGCCCAGGAAATGGTCGATCCGGTAAATCTGACGCTCGCCCATCACGTTCAGCAGGCAGGCGTTGAGCGCCTCGGCGCTGGCAAGGTCGTGTCCGAACGGTTTCTCGATGACCACCCGGCGAAACCCGCCGCCCGATTCGTCCAGCAACCCGGCTTCCCCGAGGCGCTTGGCCACTTCGGGGAAGAACCGTGGGGAGGTCGCCAGGTAGAAAATGGCGTTGCCATGGCTGGTCTTGTCGATGCGCTGGGCGATCGCCTCATAAGTCGCCGCGTCGAGAAAGTCCCCGGTCTGATAGTCCAGGCGCTTGGCAAGGCTGGCCCAGAGCTTTTCGTCCAGGTTCGCTGGAGCACCCTCGCCACCTTTGTCGCGCTCGGCCATGAACGCATGCAAACGTTCAGCAAATTCCTCGGCGCTGACAGCATTGTGGTCGACACCCACGATGCGCAGGTCCCGATCGAGCAGGCCATCACGGCTGAGGTTGTAGAGCGCAGGCATCAGCAGTCGCTTGACCAAGTCGCCATTGGCGCCGAACAGGAACAAGGTGCAGGGTGGAGCAGCGGGCGTTGCCGGTTTTTTGCTCATTCAGGTTTCTTCTCAACGTGCCCACCGAACCCAAGGCGCATGGCCGAGAGAATCTTGTCGCCATACGTGCCTTGTTGTTGGCGCGAACGGAAACGCGCGAACAGCGCACTGGACAGCACCGGGACTGGCACTGCCTGCTCGACGGCCGCGTCGATGGTCCAGCGCCCTTCCCCGCTGTCCGACACCGAGCCGCTGAACTGGGCCAACTGAGGGTCGGCCACCAGCGCGTCGGCGGTCAGGTCCAGCAGCCAGGACGTGACCACGCTGCCACGGCGCCACACTTCGGCGATCTCGGCCACGTTCAGGTCAAAGCGCTGGTCCTCGGGCAGCTCGTCACCGCCTTTGCTGCGCAGCAGGTCGAAGCCTTCGGCGTAAGCCTGCATCAAGCCGTATTCGATGCCGTTGTGCACCATCTTCACGTAGTGCCCGGCACCCGGCGGGCCGGCATGGATATAGCCATGCTCGGCACGCTGTGGTTCTCCGGTGCGTCCGTGGGTGCGCGGGATGTCCCCGACACCGGGTGCGAGTGCTGCAAACAGGGGCTCCAGACGTTCGAACACGTCCTTTTCCCCGCCGATCATCATGCAGTAACCGCGTTCCAGGCCCCATACCCCGCCTGAGGTACCGACATCCAGGTAGTGAAGCCCACGCTGGGCCAGTTCTGCGGCGCGGCGCATGTCGTCTTTGTAGAAAGTATTACCACCGTCGATGATCGAATCGCCAGGTTCCAGCAAGTCAGCCAGCTGGGCAATGGTCTGCTCGGTAGGCGCCCCGGCGGGAAGCATGACCCAGACGGCACGAGGCGCCTGGAGTTTCTCGACCAGTGCAGCCAGGTCAGCCGCCCCGACGCTGCCTTCGCCCTCCAGAGCAGTAACGGCTTGTGCGTTGCGGTCATGCACCACGGTGTGATGGCCAGCGAGCATAAGCCGCCTTGCGATGTTGCCGCCCATGCGGCCCAGCCCGACGATTCCCAATTGCATGAGCAGGTGCTCCCCTTCTGGAATGAGTGACGACGTTTCGCCTTTCAGGTTAGTCCAGTGGACGGCATGAGGGTTCAGCGACGGGCGGTATGTTCATGTTGGTTTATTGGGGACGAGACGCCGCGCTATCTGCCATTCAGGGTGCGCAAGATCAATTTAACAGCGCTCGATCGATCAAGGCCCCGTCATACAGCACGGGTCGCACCGTTAAGGTGCAAAGCAATACACACAGCGCCGCTCGTCGCCTCTCGCCGGCGTGCAATAAAAACGCCCTGAATGCTCGGCGAGCCGATGCCAACGTTTGCGTCTAGCACGGGGGCCGCCTGGAATGACCGTTCGGTCACATTTGTAATATTTCTCGCCTACACTCAGGTTCCGGCCCGCCATTTGCTCATTGGAAGAGCAACGGAAAAAAAGTCGAACTTTAAGGAAAGCCGACAGGTCAGGAACTAAGCAGGCCAGATGAAATGGGTTATTCCCACGCACGGCCCGCCCACCCCAACCAGTCCACTCGCCTTTTGGCCGGAATGCCAAATGCGCTGTGCCTGTGCGCACGACTCGGGGGCAAGGATTGCAGTACGCAGAATTCGCAAAGAGAGAATCAACACGAAAGACCGCCGCGGTTTATCAGTGCCCGGCCAAGCTTAGGGACGGAGAGAAAGAATGATCAGTGCCGCTGTCGCGACTCAAGTAGCTACCTTTACATCGGAACATCGCGAACCGCTCACCCCGGAGCTCGCCAAGACAGGCAAGGCACCTGGCGCCCAGCGCCAGAACAACCCGAACAAACGCAAGATCCTTTTCGTCACCTCGGAAATCGCTGACCTGGTGAAGACCGGTGGTTTGGGCGACGTCTCCGCGGCGTTGCCTCGCGCCCTTGCCCACCTGCACGACGTGCGTGTGCTGATCCCGGGTTACCCGCAGGTGGTGGAAAGCGACAACCCCATCCACATCGTCGGTGAGCTGGGCGGCCATGCAGCCTTGCCCCCTTGCAAGATCGGCCGGATGGACTTGCCCGACGGGCTGGTGATCTACGTGTTGATCTGCCCAGAGCTCTACCAGCGTCCCGGCACGCCTTACGCAGCAGAAAACGGTCGCGACTGGCCGGACAACCATATCCGTTTCGCCCGCCTGGGCCTGGCGGCTGCAGAAATCGCAGCCGGTGAAGGCATGATCCATTGGAAACCGGAAATGGTGCATGCCCATGACTGGCCAGCGGGCCTGGCCCCTGCGTACATGCACTGGCGCGGCTTGAGCACCCCGACCCTGTTCACCATTCACAACCTGGCCTACCAGGGCGTCTACAGCCGTGGCTGCAGCCCGGAACTGGCCATACCCGACCATGCCATGCAGCAGGAAGGCATGGAGTTCTACGGCAAGCTCTCCTTCCTGAAAGCTGGCCTGGCCTACTCCAGCCATATCACCACGGTCAGTGCCACCTACGCCCAGGAAATCACCACCCCCGAATTCGGCTGCGGCCTGGACGGTTTCCTGGCCAGCAAAGCGCAACAGGGGCTATTGGGCGGCATTCCGAACGGCATCGACGAAAGCTGGGATGCAGCGACCGACAAGCACCTGCAGCACAATTTCAGCATCAACGACTGGGAGGGCAAGGCGCGCAATGCACAGGCAGTGCGCGAGCTGTTCCAGCTGGACCCCTCCGAGGGCCCATTGTTCGCCGTGGTCTCGCGCCTGGTCTACCAGAAAGGGCTGGACCTGACCCTGGGCGTTGCCGAGTACATCGTCGAGCAAGGCGGCCAAATTGCAATCATTGGTCGTGGCGAGCCTGAAGAAGAGCAAGCCATGCGCGAACTGGCCCTGCGTCATCCCGGCCGTGTGGGTGTACGCATCGGCTTCAACGAAACCGACGCACGCCGCATGTTCGCTGGCAGCGACTTCCTGCTGATGCCTTCGCGCTACGAGCCATGTGGCCTCAGCCAGATGTACGCCCAGCGCTTCGGCTCGCTGCCCGTTGCACGCAAGACCGGCGGGCTGGCCGATACCATCGAGAACGGCGTAACAGGTTTCCTGTTCGACGAGTCGACGGTAGAAAGCTACCGCGAGGCGCTCAGCCGGGCGTTCTACATCTACCAGAAGAAAGACCTGCTCAATGCCATGCGTTGCCTGTCCATGACCCAGCCATTCAACTGGTGCCAAGCGGTGGAACCCTACGCACGCTTGTACGAAGACCTGGTCAAGCAAGCCCAATTGGCTCATTACTGAAGAGAGGTCGAAGATGCAAAGGCATGGCGCACATGTTGAGGACGCCACGTCGGCGCGCTTCGCCCTCTGGGCACCCGACGCGCGCAGCGTGAGTTTGGAATTGCAGCACCAGGACGCCGTCGACCTCGTTCCCGATGACGATGACGATGGCTGGTTCATTGGCACCGCCCCTGCCAAGCCAGGGGACCTGTACCGCTACTGCATCAATGGCGAGCTTCGCGTTGCCGACCCCGCATCGCGCTTTCAACCCGAGGGCGTCCACGGCCCCAGCCAAGTCGTGGACCTGGCCGGCTACACCTGGCAGCATCCTTGGCAAGGCCGCCCCTGGCACGAGGCGGTGATCCAGGAGCTGCATGTGGGCGTACTGGGTGGCTATGAAGGTGTGTCGAGCCATTTGCACCGTATTGCCTCGACCGGCATTACCGCCATTGAATTGATGCCGATCAGCCAATTCCCGGGCACCCGCAACTGGGGGTACGACGGCGTGCTGCCTTATGCAGCGCAGCACAACTACGGTACACCCGAGCAACTGTGCAGCTTGGTGGACCAGGCGCATGGCCACGGGCTGATGGTGATGCTCGATGTGGTCTACAACCACTTCGGCCCCGATGGCAACTTCCTGCATGAGTACGCCAGCTCGTTCTTTCGTGAAGACCGTCAGACCCCCTGGGGTGCCGCCATCGACTTCCGCCGGCCCGAGGTGCGTGAATATTTCATCCAGAACGCCCTGATGTGGATCTGCGATTACCGGATCGACGGCTTGCGTCTGGATGCGGTGCATGCCATCGATCAGCCTGACTTCCTCAAGGAACTGGCCAAGCGTGTGCGCGAGACCGTCGAGCCGGGCCGACACGTGTGGCTGGTGCTGGAAAACGAGCACAACCAGGCGTTCTTGCTCGAACAAGGCTTCGATGCACAGTGGAACGACGATGGCCACAATGCGCTTCACGTGTTGCTGACCGATGAAACCGAAGGCTACTACGAAGACTACAAGGATGACCCGATCGGCAAGCTGGCGCGCTGCCTTGGCGAGGGCTTCGTCTTCCAGGGCCAGCTCAACCGCCATGGCGAACCACGCGGTGAACCCAGCGGCCACCTGCCGCCAAGCGCCTTCGTGCTGTTTCTGCAGAACCATGACCAGATCGGCAACCGCGCCATGGGCGAGCGTCTAACCCGGCTGACATCGCCCGCGGCCCTGCGCGCGGCAACCGGGCTACTGTTGCTGAGTCCGATGATTCCTTTGCTGTTCATGGGCGATGACGACGGCAGCCGTGCACCCTTCCTGTTCTTCACCGACTTTCATGATGAGCTCGCCGACGCGGTGCGCGAAGGCCGGCGCGGTGAATTCGAGCATTTTGCCGCCTTCGCCGACCCCGAAAAGCGTGCGCGTATTCCCGACCCGAACGCCGAGCAGACGTTCCACGCCTCCAGGCCTGACCCGCAGGATGTGATTGCCGGCTGGCATGGGCTGTACCAGCAGCTGCTCACTACGCGCCGCCAGCACCTGGTCCCGCGCCTGCCTGGCACCCGTTCCCTGGGCGCCGAGGTATTGGCTGACAAGGCGCTGACTGCACGCTGGCAGCTGGGGGATGGCAGTACCTTGCGCATCGACCTGAACCTGGGCGACCAGGCGCAGCACCTGGCGGCTGCGCCTGCAGGCACCTGCCTTTTCGACAGCGGCGACAAGGCGCACGCCGGCTCGACGCTTTCGCCCTTCAGCTGTGTGGTCACCCTGCTACCCCCAAACCAGGAGATGCCATGAGCGATTCCCTGCTTCACCGGCTCGCTCAACGGGCGGGCCTTGCCCGAAACTGGGTGGATGCCAACAACAAACCGCAGCAAGTGACCGACGAGGTACTGCGCAAACTCCTCGAAGCCCTGGGCCATCCGGCTGGCGACGACGCGCAACTACAAGACAGTCTATCCAGGCTTGAGCACAGCGATGACGCCCAGCACGTCCCGCCCCTGCTCACTGCCGACCAGGGCAAGCCGCTCGACCTCTCGCGGTATTTCCCAGCGCAGGCCCCGGTGTGTGGTCAGCTGGAAGATGGCAGTCACATCGACTTGCAGCTTGATGCCCAGGCTTGCCTGCCAGGTGATTTTCCAGTCGGCTATCACCAACTAGAAGTGGCGCAGCATCGATTTACGCTCGCGGTCGCACCGCCTGGTTGCCCGTCGTTGCATGATCTGGTCGAGGCGGCACCTGCGCGCTGCTGGGGCTTGTCGGCGCAGCTCTACAGCCTGCGCCGCCCCGGCGATGGTGGTTACGGTGACTGCATGGCCCTCGAGCAGCTGGTACGCAGTGCGGCCGAACGGGGCGCCGATGCGGTGGCGATCAGCCCTATCCATGCTTTGTCGGCCTTCGATCAACAACATTACAGCCCCTACTCGCCTTCGAGCAGGCTGCTGCTCAATACGCTTTACGCAAGCCCGGCGGCCATTCTGGGTGAACGCACCGTGCGCCTGGCGGTCGAGGCCTGCCACCTGGAACAGACCCTGACCTCGCTCGAGCAAGCGGCTTTGGTGGACTGGCCGCGCGCAGCCGATGCGCGCTACAAGCTGCTGGACGCGCTCTACCAGCACTTCAGCCAAGGCGATCACCCGCAACGCGCCGATTTCGAGAGCTATCGCCAGGCCGCAGGCGAGGCACTGGAGCACCATTGCCGTTTTGAAGTGCTGCAAGCCGAGGCGGTCGACAAAGGCCATGGGGCTGATTGGCGCAACTGGCCAGAGGCGTGGCGCGACCCCTTCGGAACCGAAGTCCGCGCCTTGGCCGAAAGTTATCCGGCCAGGGTAGAGTTTCACGCCTTCTGCCAATGGCTGACCGAGCGCAGCCTGCAGCGCGCTCAAGAGGCAGCCAAAGGCAGCGGCATGGTAGTCGGCCTGATTGCCGACCTCGCCGTTGGCGCCGATGGCGCCGGCAGCCAAGCCTGGAGCCGTCAGGACGAACTGCTGGCCAACCTCACCGTTGGCGCGCCACCTGACATCCTCAATCGCTCAGGCCAGGACTGGGGCATCTGCGGGTTCTCTCCCGAAGGGCTCAAGCGCAACGGCTATCGCGCGTTCATCGAGATGCTGCGTGCCAACCTGGCCCATGCCGGTGGCCTGCGCATCGATCATGTGATGGGTTTGCAACGGCTTTGGCTGATCCCGCGTGGTGGCAAGCCCAATGAAGGCGCCTACCTGTATTACCCGCTCGAAGACATGCTGCGCTTGCTGGCGCTCGAATCCAGCCGCCACGGTGCAATCATCCTGGGTGAAGACCTGGGCACGGTACCGGACGGGCTACGCGAGGCCTTGGCGCAGAAAAACATCCTGGGCATGCGCGTGCTGCCCTTCGAGCAGGCGCCTCGAGGCCAGTTCACCCCTCAGCTTCAGTGGCCCGACGATGCCTTGGCGACCACCGGCACCCATGACCTGGCGACCGTGGCGGGTTGGTTGCAAAACCGGGACGTGGAGTGGAGCCGGCGACTGGGCCTGATTGATGAGTCCACCGAACAGCAATGGCGCGATGACCGCCGCAAAGAACACGAAGGCTTGCGCCGCACGCTTGAAACCCACTATGGCCCGCTGAAGGACGACACTGCCGTGATCGATGCCGCTATTGGTTATGTAGGCTACACCAAAGCTCCGCTGGTGCTGGTCCCGCTTGAAGACCTGCTGGGTCTGGAAGAACAGCCGAACATGCCCGGCACCACCGAAGGGCATCCCAACTGGCGCCGCCGTTTTGCCGAACCGGCAAGCCACATGCTTGACAACGAGGATGCCGCACGGCGCCTGGAAGTGTTGGCGCAAGCGCGCGAGCAGGCGTGGGAGCGCGACCGATGAAACCGCTCACTGCGACCCTGCGCCTGCAGTTCCACAGCGACTTTACCTTAGACCATGCTCTACCGCTGGTCCCCTACTTTGCTCAACTGGGCATCAGCCACCTGTACGCCTCGCCGATACTCAAGGCCCGAGCAGGTTCACGCCACGGTTACGACGTCGTCGATCCCACGCAGGTCAACCCGGAACTGGGCGGCGAAGCGGCCCTGGAGCGCCTGGTCAAGGCGCTGCGCCAGCACGGCATGGGCCTGATCGTGGACACCGTGTCCAACCACATGGCCGTAGGCGGCGCCGACAATCCCTGGTGGCAGAGTTTATTGGCATGGGGCCGTCGCAGCCCATATGCGGAGTTCTTCGATATCCAGTGGCATTCCACCGACCCGCTACTGGCCGGTCAATTGCTGCTGCCGTTCCTGGGCAGCGATTACGGGGTAGCACTAAAAGAAGGCCAGATTCCCCTGGAATTCGACGCCGACCATGGGGTGCTACAAATCGCTCATTATGAGCACCGCTTCCCGATCTGCCCGGTCGACTACGGCTGGGTGCTGGCGCTAAGCGCTGACCCGACGCTGACCAGCCTGGCCGAACAGTTCACTGCCCTGGCCGAGTCGGCCACCCCGCTTGACGATGCCGCACCGCTGCAGGCCGAACTGGCTCGTCGCGTGCGCGAAGGCGCCGACCTGGCGTCGGCCCTGGTGGCATTTGACAGCCGCAGCGAGGCCGGCTTCAAGCGCCTGCACCTGCTGCTGGAACGCCAGACCTACCGCTTGGCCAGCTGGCGCACCGCTGCCGACGACATCAACTGGCGGCGCTTTTTCGACATCAATGAGCTGGGCGGTTTGCGGGTCGAGCGCCCGGTGGTGTTCGAAGCCACCCACGCCAAGCTGTTCGAGTTGATCGAACGCGGCCTGGTCGATGGCCTGCGCATCGACCACATCGACGGCCTGGCAGACCCACGCGGTTATTGCCGCAAGCTGCGCCGGCGCGTGGACAGCCTGATGGCCAGCCGCCCGCTGGACGCTGACGTGGAGCACTTCCCCATCTACGTCGAGAAGATCCTCGGCGTCGATGAGCATCTGCACCGCGACTGGCTCACCGATGGCACCACCGGCTACGAGTTCATGAACCAGGTGTCGTTGTTGCAGCACGATCCGGCCGGTGAGGCCCCGCTGACCGAACTGTGGTCGACGGTCAGCGAGCGCCCCGCGTTCACTGAAGAAGTACGCCTGGCGCGCCATCTGGTGCTCAACGCCAGCCTGGCAGGTGATTGCGAGTCGGTGGCGCAAGCCCTGCTGCAAGTCGCGCGAAACGACCTGATGACCCGCGATCTGTCCTTGGGCGCCATTCGTCGCGCCTTGCAGGCACTGGTGGCGCACTACCCGGTTTACCGCACTTACTTCAATGCCTGCGGCCGCCCGGCCGAGGACGAGGCATTCTTCCAGCAAGCCCTGGCCGATGCGCGCCAGGACCTGAGCGAGGCCGACTGGCCATTGCTCGAGCAACTGGAAAAATGGCTGGGCGGCGAAGGCTGGCGCCAGCTGCCACCGGGTCGTACCCGCAAGCAACTGCGCCACGCCTGCGTACGCTTCCAGCAATTGACCGCCCCCAGCGCGGCCAAGGCCGTCGAAGATACCGCGTTCTACCGCAGCGCGAGGTTGCTCTCGCGCAACGATGTGGGCTTTGAAGCCGAACGCTTCAGCGCACCGCTTGAGCACTTCCACAACGAGGCCCAGCGACGCCTGCGGGACTTCCCGGACAACCTGCTGGCTACCGCCACCCACGACCACAAGCGCGGTGAAGACACACGCGCTCGCCTGGCTGTGCTGAGCGAACGCGGCCCCTGGCTGGCCAGCCGCATGGCGCACTGGCGCGAGCTGGCAGCGCCGTTGCGCGCACAGCTGGAAGATGGCATGGCGCCGAGCCCTGGGGATGAAATGCTGCTGCTCCAGACCCTGCTGGGCACCTGGCCCTTGGGCTTGGCCGTCGATGACGCCCAAGGCTTGAAGCAGTTCGCCGAACGTGTCGGTCAGTGGCAACAGAAGGCGTTGCGCGAGGCCAAGCTGCGCAGCAGTTGGAACGCACCCAACGAAGCCTACGAAAAGGGCTGTGCTCGCTATCTGGAAGGGTTGCTGCTGGAGGCCGATGCCCTGCCCCTGCGTACCTCCATCGCCGATGCGGCGCAGCTGATCAGTTGCCCGGGAGCGCTCAACAGCCTGGTGCAGGCGTTCATGCGCATGACCGTGCCAGGGGTGCCTGATCTCTATCAGGGCAACGAATACTGGGACTTCAGCCTGGTGGACCCGGACAACCGCCGACCCGTCGACTACCCCGCTCGACGCAGCACCTTGGCAGAGGCCGCGCCGCTCGACGCGTTGCTAAGCCACTGGCACGACGGCCGGGTCAAGCAGGCGCTAGTGGCCCGCGTACTGGACTGCCGCATGGCCAACCCAGAGCTGTTCCGCCGGGGCAGCTACCTGCCATTGACCGTCAAGGGACGCCATGCCGACAAGATCGTCGCCTTCGCCCGCCTGGGCGATACCCAACGCGCCGTCATCGTCGCGCCGCGCCTGGCCAGCGAGCTGCTGGGGGCTGCGCAGAGCCCTCACGTGCCTGCCCAGAACTGGGAAGATACCCGGGTCATATTGCCGTTCGACTTCTCACCTGCCAATTCGACTGGACTTTTCGGCGGGGCCGTTGTCAGCCCTGTAAGAGAGTTGATGGTTTGTGCTGTGCTGTCGGACTTTCCAGTCAATCTGTTGATCGAAGATAACTAGCATTCAGGAGCGTCATATGAGTGTCGATGATAAACGCATACGCGAGTTTGCCTACCAGATCTGGGAGTCGGAAGGTAAGCCACACGGTGAGGAAGAACGTCACTGGGACATGGCCCGCAAACTGGCAGAAGCCGAGGCCAAGGCTCCGGGGGCCAAAGCCAAGTCACCCGCCAAGCCCAAGGCGCCTGCCAAGCCCAAAGCCGCTGCTGCACCCAAGCCGCCAGCCGATCCCAAGGTCGCTGCACTGCCAGGGGTGAAGCCTGCGGCTTCGAAGAAGCCACGCGCACCGAAAAAGCCGACCGCTAGCTGAACCATCCACGGCCCTGCCGTCTTCAGCGCCGCACTGGCACCGAGCCCCTCGGTTGCCAGGCCTGATGACGCCAGGGCCGTTGTAGTACTTAACCTTATTTTCCAGACAAGGCCATTCGAGGATTGCCATGAGCCCGCGCACCGCAAAGAAAACCCGCTCCGTTGCACCGTCGCGCATTCGCGAAGGCTTACCCTACCCCCTCGGCGCCACCTGGGACGGCCTGGGCGTGAACTTCGCCATCTTTTCGGCGAACGCCACCAAGGTCGAGCTGTGCGTCTTCGACGCCACCGGCGAGAAAGAGCTCGAACGGATCGAGCTGCCTGAATACACCGACGAGATCTACCATGGTTACCTGCCTGACGCGCATCCGGGTCTGATCTACGGCTACCGCGTACATGGCCCTTACGAGCCGGAGAACGGCCACCGCTTCAACCCCAACAAGCTGCTGATCGACCCGTATGCCAAGCAGTTGGTCGGCGAGCTGAAATGGTCCGAGGCGCTATTTGGCTACACCATTGGCCACCCAGACGGTGACCTGTCGTTCGACGAGCGCGACAGCGCCCCCTTCGTGCCCAAGTGCAAGGTCATCGACCCCGCATTCACCTGGGGCCGGGACAACCGTGTACAAACCCCGTGGGACCAGACCGTCGTGTACGAGGCCCACACCAAGGGCATCAGCAAGCGCCACCCGGCTGTGCCTGAGAACCTGCAAGGCACCTTCGCAGGCCTGGCCAACGACGAGCTGCTCAAACACATCAAGGACCTGGGCGTTTCCAGCATCGAGCTGCTGCCCATCCATGCCTTCGTCAACGATCAGCACCTGCTCGACAAAGGTCTGAACAACTATTGGGGCTACAACACCATCGCGTTCTTCGCGCCGCACCCAAGCTACCTGGCCAGCGGCAAGATCGCCGAATTCAAGGAGATGGTGGCGCACCTGCACGACGCGGGCCTGGAGCTGATCCTTGATGTGGTCTACAACCACACCGCCGAAGGCAACGAGATGGGCCCGACGCTTTCCATGCGCGGCATCGACAACGCCTCGTATTACCGCCTGATGCCCGACCAGAAGCGTTACTACATCAACGACTCGGGCACCGGCAACACCTTGGACCTGAGCCATCCGTGCGTCCTGCAGCTGGTGACCGATTCGCTGCGTTACTGGGCAGGCGAGATGCATGTCGACGGCTTCCGCTTCGACCTGGCGACCATTCTGGGTCGCTACCACGAAGGCTACAGTGAGCGTCACAGCTTCCTGGTGGCCTGCCGCCAGGACCCGCTGCTGCGTCAGGTCAAGTTGATTGCCGAGCCATGGGACTGTGGCCCGGGTGGTTACCAGGTGGGCAATTTCGCACCCGGCTGGGCTGAGTGGAACGACCGCTTCCGTGACACCGTGCGCGCCTTCTGGAAGGGCGACGAGGGCCAACTGGCCGATTTCGCCGCACGCATGACCGGCTCTGGCGACATGTTCAACAACCGTGGTCGCAGGCCGTATTCGTCGGTCAACTTCATCACTGCCCACGACGGCTTCACCTTGCGCGACCTGGTGTCGTACAACGAGAAGCACAACGAGGACAACGACGAAAACAACCAGGACGGGACCAGCAATAACCTGTCCTGGAACTGCGGGGCCGAAGGCCCCACCGAAGACGCGGAAATCAATGCCCTGCGCATGCGGCAGATGCGTAACTTCTTCGCGACCCTGTTGTTTGCCCAAGGCACGCCAATGATCGTTGCCGGCGATGAATTCAGCCGCACTCAGCATGGCAACAACAATGCCTACTGCCAGGACAGCGAAATCGGTTGGGTGAACTGGGACCTGGATGAAGAAGGCCAGGCGCTGCTGACGTTCGTCAAGCGCCTGACCCGCCTGCGCCAGAAATATCCGGTGCTGCGCCGCTCTAGCTTCCTGGTGGGCGATTACAACGAGGCGATCGGCGTCAAGGACGTCACCTGGCTGGCGCCGGATGGCAACGAGATGAGCGTTGAACAGTGGGAAGACCCCAATGGTCGTTGCCTGGGCATGCTGATCGACGGCCGTGCTCAGGTCAGTGGCATTGCCCGTCCAGGTTCGGAGTCCACCGTGTTGCTGATCGTCAACGCCCACCACGACACCGTGCCGTTCAAGCTGCCAAGCGTTCCAGAGGGCGAACACTGGAGCTGCGTGATGGATACAGACCAGCCACAACTGCGCAAACCCAAGGACCTGCCCTTCGACAGCTCATTTGACCTGACCGGGCGCTCGGTAGCTCTGATGGTGCTGCAACATAGCGAAGAGTGATGGCAAACGCGGTACGTCACGCGCAACGCGTGACGTGATCGTTCCTAGCCCGTCGGGCAATCCCAGCCAGGGATTGACCGGCGGGCTTTTTCTGGTAGGTCAACCATCGCCGCTTGTGCCTGCGCCAACGACGTTCAAAACGATTGCCGGGTTGACCGACCCATGGCTCACGATGGTCAGATGATCAAGTGCGCGTAGGGTACCAAGGCCGCTCATTCAAAGAATGCTTTTCTGCCACATCGCGTCCATGACAGCCTAACAGGGCCCTGAATTCACCCGCGGGCAGGACGCCCGCGGGTGGTTGGCGATCAGACTGGCTTGAGTACCAGTATCGCCAGCGGCGGAAGGTTCAGCGTCAGCGACAAGGGCTGACCATGGCAAGGGGTCTGCTGCGTGGCGACCGCGCCCATGTTGCCCACATTGGAGCCCGCATAGGCTTCAGCATCGCTGTTGAGCAGTTCCTGCCATTGTTCCCCGAACGGCACACCGATGCGGTAAGCCTCGCGCACCACCGGGGTGAAGTTGGCAACCACAAGCACCGGCTCACCCGCGCTGCTCCACCGCAGCCAGGCGAATACGCTGTTCTGCGCGTCATCCCCGATCAACCACTGGAAGCCTTCGGGCTTGCAGTCCTGCTCATGCAGGGCCGGCACGTCACGGTACAGGCGGTTCAGGTCGCCTACCAGGCGCTGTACGCCCTGGTGCTCGGGATACTGCAGCAGGTACCAGTCCAACTGGTGATCATGATTCCATTCGCGCCATTGGCCGAACTCGCAGCCCATGAACAGCAATTTCTTGCCAGGGTGCATCCACATGAAGGCCAGGTAAGCTCGCAGGTTGGCGAACTTCTGCCAGCGATCGCCCGGCATCTTGTCGATCAACGAGCGCTTGCCGTGCACCACCTCGTCATGGGAAATGGGCAGGATGAAGTGCTCAGAGTAGGCGTACACCAGGCTGAAGCTCATCTCGTTGTGGTGATGCGTACGGTGCACCGGGTCGTTCTGGATGTAGCTGAGCGAGTCATGCATCCAGCCCATGTTCCACTTGTAGTGGAAGCCCAGGCCACCCTCTTCGGTTGGCTTGCTCACGCCAGGCCAGGCAGTCGATTCCTCGGCAATGATCAAGGCACCCGGCGCTTCATGCGCCGCCACGCCGTTGAGGTGGCGGATGAAGTCGATGGCTTCCAGGTTCTCACGCCCGCCGTGGCGGTTGGGTACCCACTCTCCGGCCTTGCGTGAGTAGTCGCGGTACAGCATCGATGCCACGGCATCTACCCGCAGCCCGTCGATGTGGAAATGTTTGAGCCAGTGAAGCGCCGAGGCCATCATGAAACCCCGCACCTCGTTACGCCCGAGGTTGTAGATCAGCGTGTTCCAGTCCTGGTGATAGCCTTCGAACGGGTTGTCGTACTCGTAGAGGGCCGTTCCGTCAAAGCGCGCCAGGCCGTGTTCGTCCGTGGGGAAATGCGCCGGCACCCAGTCCAGGATCACGCCGATGCGGGCCTGGTGGCAGGCGTCGATGAAGGCGGCAAAGTCCTCTGCCGTGCCGTAGCGCGACGTGGGGGCGAACATCGAGAGCGGCTGGTAGCCCCACGAGCCGCCGAATGGGTGTTCCATGATCGGCAGCAGCTCGATATGGGTGAAGCCCAGCTCCTGCACGTAAGGCACCAGGCGCTCGGCCAACTCGCGCCAATTGTAGAAACGCCCCACTTCGCCGGCTTCATCCAGCTCGCAGCGCCACGACCCTGGGTGCAGCTCGTAGATGGACAATGGGGCGGTATAGGCGTGGCGCTGGGCGCGCTCGTCCATCCACTGCTGATCGCGCCATTCATGCCCAAGCGCCCCCGCCACCTTGGACGCGGTGCTGGGCGGCAACTCGGTAGCACGGGCCAACGGGTCTGCTTTGAGCGGCAGGATCCCGTCCTTGCCCAGCACCTCGAACTTGTAGGTTTCACCCACACCCAGACGTGGAATGAACAGCTCCCAGACACCGGCACCGTGGCGCAGGCGCATCGGGTGCCGACGGCCGTCCCAGTTGTTGAACTCGCCCACGACCGATACCCGGCGCGCATTGGGTGCCCAGACCGAAAAGCACACCCCATCCACCCCGTCGACCTGTGCCGGTTGGGCACCGAAGCGCCCTGCCAGGTCCCGGTGATTGCCCTCGGCGAACAGGTGCAGGTCGATGTCGCCCAGCTGCGGGCCGAAGCTGTAGGGGTCTTCCGTGACTTGCTCGCCGCCGGCCCAGTTGATGTGCAACTGATAGGGATGCGCTTCGTTCAGGTGCGCGGTGAACAGGCCAGGCAATGCACCTGGCCGCATGTCGGCCAGCACGCGCTGGTCGTCGCGCGCCAGCACGCGGGCGCCCAGGGCATTGGGCAGGTAGGCACGAATGGTCATGCCCCCTGCTGGATCGGTGTGAGGCCCCAGTACCGCAAAAGGATCGGCGTGCTCGGCGCGCGCCAGGGCATCCAGGTCCCGTTGCCCAAGCCCGCCGTTTTCACGCGTTGAAACGTTCATTCTGACTCTCCCCAGGTACTGATCAGTCCATGCAGGCCATGCAAAGGCACGGCCAGCCAGCTTGGACGATTTTCGGCTTCATAAGTTATTTCGTATGCCGCTTTTTCCAGGCAGAACAGCTCAAGTGCCGCACGCTCGCCTTCGGCTTGCTCCCAGGCGTGGGGCATGGCCGCGGTGGCCAGGCCATAAGCCTCGATGAACGCATGCCTGGACTGGTGAAGGTACTGTCGGGCCACCCGCTGCCGAGCTTGTCGCGCCGGCTCGGAAAGGTCCATCGTAGACGCGCTGCGCAGGATCATCGCAGCAGCATAGTCGAAAGAGCGCAACACACCGCTGACATCTTTGTACGGGCTGTGCTTGGCCCGGCGCTCTTCCAGTGGTCGGGACGGTTCCCCCTCGAAGTCGATCAGGTAGGCATCGCCTTGCACCACCAGCACTTGGCCCAGGTGAAGGTCGCCATGCACGCGCATCAACAGCCCACCCTGCGCCTGCCGTGCAAGTTCTGCCACGCGTTGGGCGAGCCCGTCGCGCTGCTGCTGCAAGTCATCGACCAACGCCTGGCTTTCAGGGTCGAGTTTGTCACGGTGCTGCACCAGCAGATCCAGCGCGTGGGTCAGCTCCGTGCTGATCTGCGCACTCCACCGCTCGCTGTCAGCGTCAGTGCTGGGATAAGGCGCGAAGGCCTGGTTCTCGGTAGGTGCGGCGAGCATCAGGTGCATCTCGCCCAGGCGCTGACCCAGCAAAGAAGCGAAGTCGCGCAGTTCGCTGACCGCGTCGGTATGGGGTTCGCCTTCGGCACTGGAGGGCTGCATCTGGTCGCGAATGGCGCGCTCCAAGGTGTTCTGGGACCAGGCCCAGGCATCGCCCTGATTACTCAGATAGCCCTGGGCAATCATCAACAGGTGTGGCGCGCCTTGGGCCTCCTCGCGACTGACCCAGGCCAGCAACGGCGAGATATTGGCGAAGCCCGCAGCGGTGAGATAAGCGCTCATTTCAAGCTCTGGGTGAATGCCTGCGTTGACCCGCCGGATCAACTTGAGCACCACCGAATCGCCCACCACTACCGAACTGTTGGACTGCTCGGCGCTCAGGTAGCGCACCGAGCTGTCATCGCCCAGTGCCAGGCCAGCCAGCTGCTCGGTGTGATTGAAATGCAGTTCGCCCTGGTCGTTCCCGCAGGTCAGGCGCACGCCCTCCTGGCAGGCCTTGAGCACCGCACGAATGAAGGGTTCGAGGACGAAGGCATCGGTGATCAGGCCCACCTCATTGGCCCGTCGCACGCGCGACAAGGCCAACTGCTGCGGCAGAGCCGTGCTGATTTGCTCTTCGGGCAGCAAGCCGAACGGTAGCTGGTAGCGGCTGGTCACCCCGTCGCTGGTCACCTCGATTTCACTGAACAGCACGGGCATACCGGCCGTGGCCATGCGCACGCCATAGCTCAGGTCGACCTGATCGACAGGCCCTTCCTTACCCGCGAACCAGCGTCGCTTGGGCAAATACTGGGGCAGGATGGTGGACTGCAAGGCGTCGCGTGAAGGCGACTCGAGCAGCTCTTCAAGACGTTTGCGTAGCACTAATGTGGTCAATTCCGGTAACCCCTCAGTAGGCTGGTTGTGCCAGCTGGGCATGCGGTCGTGGGCAGCCAGCACGAACCAGTAGAAGCCATAAGGCGGCAAGGTCAGCAGGAACGGCAACTGCCCGATGGGCGGGAAGGCGCTGCCGCCGATCATTTCCACGGGGACCTTGTCGGCGTACTGGGACAAATCCAGTTCCGCAGCCTGGGCCGCCCGGGACACGTTGGCGACACAGAGAATCACCTCGGTGTGGCCATCGGCGTCGGTGAATTCCCGGATGTAGGCAAGGATGCGTCGGTTGCTGGGTGTCAGCGTGCGCAGCGTGCCACGGCCGAAGGCTTTTTGCTGCTTGCGCACGGCGAGCAGGCGACGCGTCCAGTTCAGCAATGAATGAGGATCGTGGCTCTGTGCTTCGACGTTGACCGTCTGGTAGCCATAGAGCGGGTCCATGATCGGTGGCAGCACCAGCCGCTGCGGGTCGGCCCGGGAGAAGCCGCCGTTGCGGTCAGGCGACCACTGCATGGGCGTGCGCACGCCGTCGCGATCGCCCAGGTAGATGTTGTCGCCCATGCCCAGCTCATCGCCGTAATACAGCGTTGGCGTACCTGGCATCGAGAGCAGCAGGCTGGTGAGCAGCTCGATCCTGCGCCGGTCGCGTTGCAGCAGCGGCGCCAAGCGGCGCCGGATGCCTAGGTTGATCCGGGCGCGGCGGTCCTCGGCGTAGTAGTTCCAGAGGTAGTCGCGCTCGCGGTCGGTGACCATCTCCAAGGTGAGCTCATCGTGGTTGCGCAGGAAGATGGCCCACTGGCAGTTGGCCGGAATCTCCGGGGTCTGGCGCAGGATGTCGGTGATGGGAAAGCGATCTTCCATGGCAAGCGCCATGTACATGCGTGGCATCAGCGGAAAATGGAACGCCATGTGACATTCGTCCCCGTCGCCTTCGCCAAAGTAAGGGCGGGTATCCTCCGGCCACTGGTTGGCCTCGGCGAGCAACATGCGATCAGGGTAATTGGCATCGATCTCGGCCCGGATCGCCTTGAGCACATCATGGGTTTCGGGCAGGTTCTCGTTGTTGGTACCGTCGCGCTCGATCAGGTACGGGATGGCGTCAAGCCGCAAGCCATCGACACCCAGGTCCAGCCAGAAGCGCATCACGCCGATCACGGCCTTGAGCACCTGCGGATTGTCGAAATTCAAATCCGGCTGATGGGAGTAGAAGCGGTGCCAGAAGTACTGGCCTGCCACCGGGTCCCAGGTCCAGTTGGATTTCTCGGTATCGAGGAAGATGATGCGGGTGCCGTCGTACTTGTGGTCGTCATCGGACCACACGTAGAAGTCGCGGGCCTTGCTGCCACGCTTGGCATGGCGGGCACGTTGAAACCACGGGTGCTGGTCGCTGGTGTGGTTGATGACCAGTTCGGTAATCACCCGCAGCCCGCGTTTGTGCGCCTCGGCAATGAAGCGGCGGGCGTCGGCGAGGGTGCCGTAGTCTGGATGCACTGCCTTGTACTCGGCGATATCGTAGCCGTCGTCGCGTCGGGGCGAGGGATAGAACGGCAGCAGCCACAAGGTGTTGACGCCCAGGTCGGCGATGTAGTCGAGCTTGCTGATCAACCCGGCGAAGTCACCGATACCGTCATTGTTGGCATCGAAGAACGACTTGATGTGCAACTGGTAAATCACCGCATCCTTGTACCACAGCGGGTCGTCAATGAAGGCTGCCGGGCGGGTACGCTTGGCCATGTACCATTCCTCTGAATGCTTGATCGGTAAAAAACCGTCAGAGAGCAGGCGGGCCCGCTCTCCGCCAGGCTCAGCTGACTTTACTGATTCGCCAGATACCGAAAGGCTGGTGCCAAGGCTCGATGCGCATGAACTGGGTCTTGCCGTACCACGACCAGCGATGACCGTTCATCAGGTCCTCGCCGTGCGTCTCGGCACCGTCATCAAGGCCCAGCTCCCACAATGGCAGTTCGAAATGGGCTTCCTGGGCATTATGCGGGTCGAGGCTGACGGCGATGAGGATGTAATTGTCACGCGCAGGCGTGCGCTTGGCGAAATACAGAATGTTGTCGTTCCAGCAATTGAGCAGCGTCAGGCCCAGGTGGCTCTGCAAGGCCGGGTTCTGCCGGCGGATACGGTTGAGCTGGGCGATCTCGGCAATGATGTTGCCCGGCTGGGTGAAGTCACGCGGGCGGATCTCGTACTTCTCCGAGTCCAGGTACTCTTCCTTGCCCGGCAGCCCTGCCGCTTCGCACAACTCGAACCCCGAATACATGCCCCACAAGCCCGACCCCATGGTGGCCAGCGCGGCCCGGATGAGGAAGCCTGCGCGGCCGTTCTGCTGGAGGAAGAACGGGTTGATGTCTGGGGTGTTGACGAAGAAGTTCGGCCGGTAGCACTGGCTCCATGGGGGCTGGTTGAGCGTTTCGAAATACTCGCTCAGCTCCTGCTTGGTGTTGCGCCAGGTGAAGTAAGTGTAGCTCTGCGCATAGCCGACCTTGCCCAAGCGCGCCATCATGGCGGGCTTGGTGAACGCCTCGGCCAGGAACAACACGTCCGGGTATTGGCTGCGTACATTGGCGATCAGCCACTGCCAGAACGGCAGGGGTTTGGTATGCGGGTTGTCCACCCGGAACGTCTTCACGCCCTCCTCCACCCAACCGATGATCACATCGCGCAGTGCAATCCACAGCCCAGGTACGGCGTCGGGTGCGTAGAAATCGACATTGACGATGTCCTGGTACTTTTTCGGCGGGTTCTCGGCGTAGCGGATGGTCCCGTCCGGGCGCCAGCTGAACCAGCCTGGATGCGCTTGGAGCCAAGGGTGGTCCTGGGAGCATTGGATGGCGAAGTCCAGGGCGATTTCCAGACCATGCTGGGCTGCGGCCGACACCAAGCGGCGGAAATCTTCACGCGTGCCGAGTTCGGGGTGGATCGCATCGTGCCCACCGTCGGCACTGCCAATTGCGTAAGGGCTGCCAGGGTCGCCCGGCTGTGCCTGCAAAGCATTGTTCCGGCCCTTTCTATGCTGCATGCCGATGGGGTGGATGGGCGGGAAATACAACACGTCGAAGCCCATGTCGCGAATCATCGGCAGGCGCTGGTGCACATCATTGAAGGTACCGTGGCGCTGGGGATCATCGGTGATCGAACGGGGGAACAGCTCATACCAGCTGGCGAATTGCGCGGCCGGGCGGTCCACATCCAGCGGGTAGTCGCAACTGCGAGTCAGGTAGCTGCGGTGCTCGGCGGCAGCCATCATCTGCGACGCCTCGGCGCCCAGCAGCAGGGCCACTTGTTCGTCCTCGGGCAGCGTCTGCAAGGTGCTTTGCAGCGCCTGTAATTGCTCGCGCAGAGCGCCGCTGCTCAATTCGATGCCCTTGCCCAGCAGCAAACGCCCTTCCTCAAGCTCAAGCTTTACGCCGACACCGGCATTGAACTTCTTCTCCAGGTCGTAGCAGTACGTGGCATACGGATCGATCCAGGCTTCGATGCTGAACACATGCGGCCCGATTTCAGTCGGGGTGAATTCTGCCAGCCACAGGTCATTGCCAGGCGAGGTCATGGGCACACAATGAATGCGTCGGCTACCGGCCTGACGCCAGTTCAACACCACGGCCATGCGGTCATGGCCGTCAGTGAATACTTTGGTGCTGACCGAAACCGGCTGATTGCTGATGGCCTTGGCGGCAAAGGCGCCGCCATCTAGCACCGGCTGGGTGTCCTCGATGGCGATACGCGGTGCCATCAAGGCCTGGGACAGGCTGATGACCTGCTCCGGATGATCGTTTGCCGTGGGCACGCTTTCGAAGGGCTCGTTCAAAGACATCAGGCCTTGCTCCCTGGGACTGGTGGCGGTAAGGGTTGAGAGCGCGGCGACCGAGTCTGGGTTCAAAAATGAATTGATTCACGGCACCAGCGGTCGAACGCTGCAGGACAGGTTCACTCAACCCCACGAGGCATGGCCATGACGCTCCCAACGCCCCCGGAAACGCCCGATCCGAACATTGACGATCCCAACCTCCCGCCCCCGGAGCCTGAGCGTGATCCGGATGAGCTGCCGATTCAGCCGACGGTCCCGCCAACCGTGGGTGATCCACCCAGCCAGGAACCCCCGATAAAGGCGGGCGACTGAAGTCGAAAACTGTCAGTTTTGCCAGTGGCGCATCGGCCGCGTTGTTCCGATCATGAGTCACCTTTGTGATTCAGGAGTTACGGATATGACGCTTGACGGTATGAGCCACAGCGAGCGAAATGAATACGAAGCCTATGTCATCGAGTGTCTCCAGGAGGCAGGCATCAAGGATCCTAATCCTGCGACAGTTCTGAAGACACTCGATAAGGACGCCTTCAGGCGCGCCATTGGCCAGATGAAGGACGATTTCGATTTCGGTTTCAAGCCTGAGTCGATAACATCTGTCGCTCAACTGGCCGAGGCAATTTGGCGAGCATCGCAGTCGAGGTGAGGGATCACCCCTGGGGCACATCACTGAAGGATCTAGGTGATCTGCCCCAGTTCCGCCATGCTGATTTCTCGCATTTTGAACTTCTGCACCTTGCCCGTCACCGTCATGGGAAATTCATCGACGAAGCGAATATGGCGGGGCACCTTGTAGTGGGCGATACGGGACTTGCACCAGGCCTGCAGTGCCTCTGCAGTAGCCTGGTGACCCGGATGCAGCTTGATCCAGGCGACGATATCCTCGCCATAGCGGCTGCACGGGATACCAATGACCTGGGCATCGGCCACCGCCGGGTGGGTATAGAAGAACTCCTCTATTTCACGTGGGTAGATGTTCTCGCCACCGCGAATGATCATGTCCTTGTTGCGCCCGACGATACGCACATACCCCGCCTCGTCCATCACCGCCAGGTCACCGGTGTGCATCCATCCGGCCGCGTCGATGGCGCTGGCTGTCGCCTGGGGGTTATCCCAGTAACCCAGCATCACGCTGTAGCCGCGCGTGCACAGCTCACCGGTCTGACCGCGTGCAACCGTGCCGCCCTGCGGGTCGATGATCTTGCTTTCCAGCTGCGGCTGGGTACGGCCCACTGTGGTGACGCGCAGTTCCAGCACGTCATCCGGCCCGGTTTGCAATGACACCGGGCTGGTTTCGGTCATGCCATAGGCGATCTGCACCTGGGCCATGTGCATCTGGTCGATGACCCTGCGCATCACCTCGATCGGGCAAGTGGCGCCTGCCATGATGCCGCTGCGCAAGGACGACAGGTCCACGTGCTGGCGAGCCGGATGGTCGAGCATGGCAATGAACATGGTGGGCACGCCGTACAGAATGGTGCCACGCTCCTCGGCCACGGCGCGCAAGGCCAACTCGGCATCGAAGGCGTCGCTTGGGTAGATCATGGTAGTGCCATGGGTGATGCAGCCCAGGTTGCCCATGACCATACCGAAACAGTGGTACAGGGGCACCGGGATCACCATGCGGTCGCGTTCAGTCAAGCCCAGGCTGGCGCCGACCATGAAGCCGTTGTTCAGGATGTTGTAATGGCTGAGGGTAGCGCCCTTGGGCGCGCCAGTGGTGCCGGAGGTGTACTGAATGTTCACCGGTTGGTCGAAATGAAGGCTGTTCTGCCGGGCGGTGCACGCCTCGCGGCTGACGGACGCGCCCCAAGTGGCCAGTGCCTCCCACGGCAGGAAGCCAACAGGCGGGTCGTTGGCCAGGCTTATCACCCCGCGCAAGGCAGGCAGCGAGGCACTGGTGACCTGACCGGGTGCGGCGGTAGCCAATTCGGGCACCAAGGCCTGGATCATGGCGTGGTAATCGGAATGCTTGAACGCATCGGCACAGACCAGCCAACTGCACCCTGACTGGCGCAGCACGTATTCAAGCTCGCCCACACGGTAAGCCGGGTTGACGTTGACCAGGATGGCACCCAACTTGGCGGTTGCCACCTGGAGAATGCACCATTGCGCGCAGTTGGGTGACCAGATGCCCACGCGGTCACCGGTTTCGATCCCAAGGGCCATCAGCGCTCGAGCACACGACTCAACCTGCTCTGCCAGTTGCCGCCAGCTGTAGCGCAGGCGCTGGTGCCGAGCCACCAACGCTTCCTGCTCGTGCAGGCGCGCTACTGTAGCGTCGAAGGCCTGGCCGATGGTTTGGGTAAGCAAAGTGCGGTCCTGGCGACCGCGGGTATAGCTGGGTTGAGTCATGTGCGTCCCTTCTTTTGATTGTTCTGGATAGGGGCCAAGCGCGCGCCAATCACTTTGGCTCAGATTTACGTTTACGTAAAGGTGATGGATAAATTGACAAAAAAGCAGGGGCAGGTTTACGTTTACGTAAAGGTGATAGGCAGCAACGCACGTTGTCGGCGTCAGCCGCCTGCCCAGGTAAGCTTGCCGCTAGCGGCGTGATCCCATTTCAAGAACAACAAGGTGCCCCCGCATGCATTACCCCAGCCTGAACTTCGCCCTGGGCGAGACCATCGACATGCTTCGCGACCAGGTGCGCACCTTCGCCGCCGCCGAGCTCGCCCCTCGCGCCGCGCAGATCGACCACGACAACCTGTTCCCTGCCGACATGTGGCGCAAATTCGGCGACATGGGCCTGCTCGGCATCACCGTGCCGGAAGAATACGGTGGCGCAGGCCTGGGTTATCTCGCCCACGTGGTGGCGATGGAGGAGATCAGCCGCGCCTCGGCCTCGGTCGCGCTGTCCTACGGCGCCCACTCCAATTTGTGCGTCAACCAGATCAACCGCAACGGCACGCCCGCGCAAAAGGCCAAATACCTGCCCAAGCTGGTCAGCGGCGAGCACGTCGGCGCCCTGGCAATGAGCGAACCCAATGCCGGGTCGGACGTGGTGTCGATGAAACTGCGCGCCGACAAGCGCGGCGACCACTATGTGCTCAACGGCAGCAAGACGTGGATCACCAACGGACCCGATGCCAACACCTACGTCATCTACGCCAAGACCGATCTGGAAAAGGGCCCCCATGGCATCACTGCGTTCATCGTCGAGCGCGAGTGGGCAGGCTTTAGCCGCAGCAACAAGTTCGACAAACTGGGCATGCGTGGCTCGAACACCTGCGAGCTGTTCTTCGATGACGTGCACGTGCCCCAGGACAACATCCTCGGTCAACTCAATGGCGGCGTACGGGTGTTGATGAGCGGCCTGGACTACGAACGCGTGGTGCTATCCGGCGGCCCGACCGGCATCATGCAGAGTTGCATGGACCTGGTGGTGCCGTACATTCATGACCGCAAGCAGTTCGGGCAAAGCATCGGCGAGTTCCAGCTGATCCAGGGCAAGGTCGCCGACATGTACACCCAGCTCAATGCCAGCCGCGCCTACCTGTATGCCGTGGCCCAGGCCTGCGACCGCGGCGAGACCACGCGCAAGGATGCGGCCGGGGTGATTCTCTACACCGCCGAGCGCGCCACGCAGATGGCCTTGGAAGCGATCCAGATTCTTGGCGGTAACGGCTACATCAACGAATTCCCCGCAGGTCGCTTGTTGCGCGATGCCAAGCTGTACGAAATCGGCGCCGGCACCAGCGAAATTCGCCGAATGCTGATCGGCCGCGAGTTGTTCAACGAGACCCGCTGAACGCGCTGGCGCCACGGCAGGCTCATCACGCCAGCCGTGGCCACACTGGCCAACCTTGCAGGGCCGCGCCAAGGGCGCGCCACTGCACCAGGAGTCATGATGATTCTGAAATCCCAAGTGAACCCCAGGTCACCCGAATTCGCCCAGTGCCAGGCGGCCATGCAGGCCCAGGTGGACAACCTGCGTGAACTGCTTGCCCAGGTAGCCCAAGGCGGCGGCGCCAAGGCGCAGGAGCGGCACACCTCGCGAGGCAAACTGTTGCCCCGCGAGCGAATCGACCGTCTGCTCGATGCCGGTTCTGCCTTTCTCGAGATCGGTCAGTTGGCTGCACACCAGGTCTATGGCGAAGACGTTCCGGCAGCCGGCCTGATCGCCGGGATCGGGCGCGTGGAAGGCGTGGAATGCATGATCGTGGCCAACGACGCCACGGTCAAAGGTGGCTCCTATTACCCGTTGACGGTGAAAAAGCACCTGCGAGCGCAGACCATCGCCTTGCAGAACCGCCTCCCATGCATCTACCTGGTGGATTCGGGCGGCGCCAACTTGCCGCGTCAGGACGAGGTGTTTCCCGATCGTGAACACTTCGGGCGGATTTTCTTCAACCAGGCCAACATGAGCGCACTGGGCATCGCCCAGATTGCCGTGGTAATGGGGTCATGCACCGCAGGCGGCGCCTATGTGCCGGCGATGGCGGACGAGGCGATCATGGTGCGCCAGCAGGCCACCATCTTCCTTGCCGGTCCACCGCTGGTGAAGGCTGCCACGGGCGAGGTGGTGAGCGCCGAGGCGCTGGGCGGCGCCGATGTACATTGCCGTACCAGCGGTGTAGCCGACCATTACGCCGACAATGACGAGCATGCCCTGGCGCTGGCCAGGCGCTGCGTGGCCAATCTCAACTGGCGCAAGCTCGGCGCCGTGCAATGCATGCCACCGGTTGCGCCCTTGTATCCAGCGCAAGAGCTCTACGGCGTGATTCCGGCTGACGCCAAGCAGCCTTTCGATGTACGCGAAGTCATCGCACGGCTGGTCGATGGCTCGGTCTTCGATGAATTCAAGGCCCTGTTTGGAACGACCCTGGTGTGCGGTTTCGCTCACCTGCACGGCTACCCGATCGCCATCCTGGCCAATAACGGCATCCTGTTTGCCGAGGCTGCGCAAAAAGGCGCGCACTTCATCGAACTGGCTTGCCAGCGCGGTATCCCGTTGCTGTTCCTGCAGAACATCACGGGGTTCATGGTGGGCAAGAAGTACGAAGAAGGCGGCATCGCCAAGCATGGCGCCAAGTTGGTCACGGCCGTGGCCTGCGCGCAGGTGCCCAAGTTCACGGTCATCATTGGCGGCAGTTTCGGCGCCGGTAACTACGGCATGTGCGGGCGCGCCTACGACCCGCGCTTTCTCTGGATGTGGCCCAATGCGCGCATCGGGGTGATGGGCGCCGAACAGGCTGCCGGCGTGCTGGTGCAGGTCAAGCGCGAGCAGAGCGAGCGCAGCGGCGAGCCGTTTGGCGCCGAGGACGAGGCCAGGCTCAGGCAGCCGATCCTCGATCAGTACGAGCATCAGGGCCACCCCTACTATTCCAGCGCCCGCCTGTGGGATGACGGCGTCATCGACCCGGCGCAGACCCGCGATGTTCTGGGCCTGGCCTTGTCCGCTGCGCTGAACGCACCGATCGAACCGAGCCGCTTCGGCATATTCAGGATGTGATCCCATGAGCGATTTCACTACGGTAGAAGTGAGCCACGACCCACGTGGCTTCGCCACCTTGTGGCTCAGCCGCGAGGACAAGCACAACGCTTTCAATGCCTTGATGATCCGCGAGCTGAACATTGCCCTGGGGCAGCTGGCCGATGACGCGGGCGTACGCTTCGTGTTGCTGCGCGGGCGGGGGCGGCATTTCAGTGCCGGGGCCGACCTTGCGTGGATGCAGCAGTCGGCGCAGCTGGACTTCAACACCAACCTGGATGACGCACGCGAGCTGGGCGAGTTGATGTATGCACTGCACCGCATCAAGGTGCCGACCTTGGCGGTGGTTCAGGGCGCCGCATTCGGCGGTGCCCTGGGCCTGATCAGTTGCTGCGACATGGCCATTGGCGCCGAAGACGCCCAGCTGTGCCTGTCGGAGGTACGCATTGGCCTGGCGCCGGCGGTCATCAGCCCCTTCGTGGTCAAGGCCATCGGCGAGCGCGCAGCCCGCCGTTATGCACTTACGGCAGAGCGCTTCAGCGGGGCGCAGGCCCAGGCGCTTGGGTTGTTGGCCGAGGTGTACCCGGCCAGCCAATTGGAGGCCAACGTGGGTCAGTGGGTTGAAACCCTTTTGGCCAACAGCCCCCAGGCGATGCGCGCGACCAAGGAGCTGCTGCGCGAGGTCGATGGCGGTGCCTTGAGCCCCGGCCTGCGTCGTTATTGTGAGAACGCCATCGCGCGCATTCGTGTAAGCGCCGAGGGCCAGGAAGGCCTGCGGGCGTTTCTGGAAAAACGCCAACCTGCCTGGCAAGCCGATGCAAACAAGGAGCCACGCCCATGAACCGCCCGCCATTGACAACGTTGCTGGTGGCCAACCGCGGCGAAATCGCCTGCAGGGTGATGCGCACCGCCAAGGCCATGGGCCTGACCACGGTGGCCGTGCACAGCGCCATCGACCGTAATGCGCGGCACAGCCGCGAAGCCGATGTGTGCGTGGACCTGGGTGGCAACAAGGCGGCAGACAGTTACCTGCAAATCGACAAGCTGGTGGCGGCGGCCAAGGCCAGCGGTGCCCAGGCCATTCACCCGGGCTATGGCTTTCTTTCGGAAAACGCAGACTTTGCCCGCGCAGTCGAAGCCGCTGGCTTGATGTTTCTGGGCCCGCCAGCGTCAGCCATCGACGCCATGGGCAGCAAGTCGGCAGCCAAGGCCTTGATGGAGGCCGCAGGCGTGCCGCTGGTGCCGGGCTATCACGGCCAGGCACAGGACCTGGAGACCTTCAAGCAAGCCGCCCGGCACGTGGGCTACCCGGTCTTGCTCAAGGCCAGCGCCGGTGGTGGTGGCAAGGGCATGAAGGTGGTCGAGGACGAAAGCCAATTGGCCGACGCCCTGGCGTCGGCGCAACGCGAAGCCCTGTCATCATTTGGCGATGCGCGGATGCTGGTGGAAAAGTACGTCTTGAAGCCGCGCCATGTGGAGATCCAGATTTTCGCCGATCGCCACGGTCACTGTCTGTACCTCAACGAGCGCGACTGCTCGATCCAGCGCCGTCATCAGAAGGTGGTCGAGGAAGCCCCTGCCCCAGGCCTTTCGGCAAATCTGCGCCGCGCCATGGGCGAGGCGGCAGTACGGGCGGCCCAAGCGATTGGCTATGTTGGGGCCGGCACCGTGGAGTTCTTGCTCGACGCCCGTGGCGAGTTCTTTTTCATGGAAATGAACACGCGGCTGCAAGTGGAGCATCCCGTCACCGAGGCCATCACCGGCCTGGACCTGGTGGCCTGGCAGATTCGTGTGGCCTGCGGTGAGCCCCTGCCCATCACTCAGGACCAGGTCCCGCTCAACGGTCATGCCATCGAAGTGCGGCTGTACGCCGAAGACCCTGCCAATGACTTCTTGCCGGCCACTGGCACCCTGACGCTGTACCGGGAACCGGCTTGCGGTGCAGGCCGGCGCGTGGACAGCGGTGTGAGCGAAGGCGATACGGTGTCGCCCTTCTACGACCCGATGCTGGGCAAACTGATCGCCTGGGGCGAAGACCGGGAACAGGCTCGCCTGCGTTTGCTAGCCATGCTGGATGAGTTCGCGGTAGGCGGTGTCAAAACCAACATCGCCTTCCTTCGACGCATCCTGGCCCATCCTGCATTCGCAGCAGCCGAGCTGGATACCGGCTTCATCCCGCGTCATCAGGATGTGCTGTTGCCCACCGCGCAGGCCTTGTCGGATGAGGGCTGGGAGGCTGCAGCCCAGGCGTGGTTGCAAAGCGAACCGCCCCGCACACGTTTGGATGACCCCCACTCCCCATGGGCCCAACGAGACGGGCTGCGCCTGGGGGCGGGCACCTCGACGACTGTGCATCTGGCCCGCAACGGCCATGATCAGGTCATTACGCTCAACCAGACGTCCCAAGGCCTGTGGGCCCTGCAAGGCGATTGGCTGATGCGAGAGCAGTCAGGCCTGCGCACTCGCCACCTGGCCATTCGCAGAGGCGCCAGCCTGTATCTGCACTGGGACGGAGAGCTCCACACCTTCGAGGCATTCGACCCGGTTACCGAAGCGGCCATCGACCTTGCCCACCAAGGCGGCCTGACCGCTCCCATGAACGGCAGCATCGTGCGAGTCTTGGTAGAGGTAGGCCAGGCGGTAGAAGCGGGTGCGCCGCTGGTGGTGCTGGAAGCCATGAAAATGGAGCACAGCATTCGGGCCCCCAAGGCCACCACGGTCAAAGCCTTGTTGTGCCAGGAAGGCGACATGGTCAGCGAAGGGGCAGCATTGGTCGAGCTGGAATCTTGAGCGCCTCGGGGTCGCGGTGCCCGACGGCCTGCGGCCCTTGCCTCACCGCTCGGGCCATGTGGCCTCAGAACGCGCCGTGTACCCGCACCACCACCCCCAGGAACTCGCAGCCGGTTTCGCACAGCACCGTGGGGTAACGGGTGTTCAACGGCTTGAGCATCTTGTCACCGCCTTCTTCGACCAACTGGCGTAGCACAGGCGCTTTGCCAGGCTGGCGGGCAATCACCAACCGGCCGGGCTCGGCTGGCAAGCCGGTGTCGACCAGCACACGCATGCCTTCCGGCACGCTCTTGCCGCTGGCGGCGTTCATCGAGTCGTTTTCCACGGCAAGCCAGAATGCATTGCCCGCAGGCATGTAGTCGGTCTGCTCATGTACCTCACTGGTTTCAGGCAAGGGGCCCTGCAAGTCCGCCCACTTGAGCACTGGAAAGCGGAAGCTCGCATAAAGCAGGGCCTGTGCGGAAACAGGCGGCTCAGCGCCGTAATTGCCGGGAGATTCACGCACGAGGTCGCGCTCGACCACCATGACCTGCGCCTCCAGAAAGACCAGCCCGAGCTTTTCCAGTTTTTCGTTGATGGTCTCCAACGTAGGGCGGCGCGTGCCGCGAAGCCAGTGCCCTACCCCACCCTGCGTCATGCCCAGGCGCTCGGCCAGTTTCAACTGGCTGAGGTTGTGTTCGCGCTTGTAGCGCTTGAGAAATGCATTCCAGTTTTCCATGAGCGGCAACAATACGGACTGTATTGGAAGCAGCAATACACAATCTGAATTATTTATCTGGCGCTAGAAAATACAAATTGACCTATGCTCTGAGTTCATTGTGTTTGACGAGAACCTGGAAGGTATCGCAATGAAACATCCGAAAAACGACGAAACAGATCTCGACAGCGAAGCCGCCCGCCGCGCGCTTGATTATTACCTGAACCCCAACCCGCCGCGTCCCACGCCCGAAAACAGGATCTGGACGCTTCACGAGGGCGTCACACGCGATCAAGCCCAGGAGCACGCCATCGCCCTGCTGCGCTGTGCGGCGGCAACCGCCCAGGAAACCGCCACCCACCAGCATGGTAGCCAGCGAGAACTGATGTTTGCGTTGATGCACATGATGGACATGGCTCGCGCGCTGCTGGAACACCAGCGCACGGCAGACCCCGCCGCTTGAGGCAGGTAGTGGAGAATGCGAGGGGTCAAAGTTGGCGCATGGCGTGTGAAGCCAAGGCCCTGGTTTGGGGGACAAGGAAGCGCAGCGGTAGGTATTCTACCGTCATGTATAAAAAATCATTTGACTGGCAAATGATAACGATTATTATTGCACTCAGCTGATCGCGAGATCCGCTGGATAACCCGGAGCTTAGGTCGCTCTCGGATTATCTCCTCATCAGGCTAATCACGGTTTTTGACCCAGCTTTTTGCTGGGTCTTTTTTTTGGCTCTTCAGGCTAATGAAGATCGTGATGGCGGCGATGGTAGCAAAAGTGTTTCCAAGGGTGAACGGCCATTACAAAAGTTTGCCGGTTCAGCACTTGAGAATCAATCTCGTTCAGCTTAAGCTCAGCGTCATGGATGCTCTCCCAGATGCTCGCTTCAGCAAGGAACTGCTCATGACCCGCATGCTCTTGCGCCTCCCCACGCCCTTACCCAAGCACGCTGCCGATAGCGATGCTGCCCTGTTGCTCGCACTCAAGCGCCTGCCACGCGCTGCGCGCCAGGTGTTTCTGCTAAGCCGTCTCGATCAGTTGGCCCAGGCCAGGGTCGCCACACGTCTTGGCTTGCCGCTACGCAGTGTCGAGCGTCTCATGGTGCAGGCGTTGCTCGCCGTCCAGCCCCGCCCCGATGCCCCGACGCGCCAGGCAGCACAGTGGTATGTGCGTTTGCAGAGCCCGGACGTCACCGCATGCGAGCGTATCGACTTTCGTCGCTGGCTGGACGCCTCGCCCAACCACCTGCAGGCGTTCCACGCCACCGAGCTGTGCTGGCGCAGCTTGTACGAGCCTGCACTGGCCCTGGGCCGCGATGGCTGGTATCGCAAGGGTCGCGCTGCCCTGGCGCTGGGTGGTTGCTCCTTTGCTGCCGCGCTGGGCATGGCCGTATTGATCATGCTGGGGCTGTGGGCGTGAAACGGTTGCCAGCGCACGCGTCTTGATGCTCGCGACCTCACCACAGCGCGATATCGTACGTCAGGTACAGCCGATTGCTGTCACGGCCACGCGCAACGTCCGAGCGGTACACGTAGTTGCGCAGCTTAACGCCAAGCCCTTTGGCGGGGCCTGATTGCACGACATACGCAAGCTCTGCATCGCGCTCCCACTCGCTCAGACCCGCCGCGCCAGAACGGCCGTTATCGCCGCTCAGGTAGCGGGTCATGAAGGTCAACCCCGGCACCCCGGCCGCTGCGAAATTGTAGACATAGCTCGCCATCCAGGTCTTTTCATCTTCTTCGATGAACTTGCCAATGCCCACGTTGCTGAATGAATACACCGTCGCCCCGCTGATGTACGGCAGCCCCGCTTCGCCATTGAGCGCTTGATAACCTGCACCGAACGTGTGGCCGGAATGCGTGTAGGCGATTTGCCCGCTGAGCATGTCATTGTCGATCGGGCCACCGTAGGCCGCACCGGTGCTTTTGCTTTTGAAATAGCGCAGGTCCGTGGTCAGGACACCGCCAGCCAGCGCATGGTCGTGAATCACCCCGGCGAAGTCCTGACGATAGAAATGCTCGAGCTGACCGTGATAGTAGCTCAGGCGCAGCTGTTTGCTGACGGTGTAGTCGGCGCCGGCGAAGCTGAAGTCTCCGGCTTCGCCGCCACTGTAGCCGTCCAGGTACAGGCCGGTGCTGTTCGAAGAATCGCGCTGTTTGAAACGGGTCAGGTGCCCTGCCGTGAGGTTCAGGTTATCGATTGCGGCACTGGTGACCTGCGTACCCTGGTAGGTTTGCGGCATCAAGCGAGCATCGTTGTGCACCAGCACTGGGGTCTTGGGCAACAAGGTGCCATGCCTGACGACGTTCTGGCCAACACGCGCCTTGAAGGTACCGCCCGCACTGGCGAACGCGTCGGCGGCCCGGCCGTCGTCATGCACAGGCAACAGGCCCGTGCCACTGCGGCCACGCCCCGAATCCAGGCGCACGCCCAACAAGCCCAGTGCATCGAGCCCCACGCCGAGGGTACCGGGGGTGTAACCCGACTGATAATCGAGCAAGAAGCCCTGCGCCCACTCGGTACGCTCGCTCTTGGCGGTGGCTGCGGCGCGGGGGCTCATGCCCTGTTCGTCGCGAAAGTTTTCGTTGAAATAGACATTGCGCATTTGCAACTTGAGCTTGCTGTCATCGATGAAGCCAGTAGCGCCGGCCACAGGCAGGCAGCCGCAGAGCAGGCCACACGTGGCCCCTCGCACGAGGGTCAAGGACATGATCGGTACTCTATTGTTGTTTTTGGGGTGTCAGCGATGGCGGGCGCCTGGCGCCCGCACCATTCAGACGAAGAACGACAACGCACCGGTCAACACCGCCAAGGCGGTGATGACCAGCGAAGTGAGCACTGCCCACTTCACCGTGGCCTTCTGGAAGTCGCCGATGTCCTTGTCCACCATGCCCACCAGCAGCAGGGTCGAGGCGACCAACGGGCTCATCAAGTGCACCGGCTGACCAAGCACCGAGGCGCGGGCGATTTCAACGGGGTCGATGCCATAGGCGGCGGCAGCATTGGCCAGGATCGGCACCACCCCGAAATAGTACGCATCGTTGGACAGCACGAAGGTAAGCGGCATGCTGGTCAGCGCCACCACCAGCGGGAACCAGTGGCTCCAGGCTTCCGGGATCCAGTCCACGAGGGTTTGCGCCAGGGCATCGACCATCTTGGTGCCCGAGAAGATGCCGGCGAAGATACCAGCGGCGAACACCAGCAGCACCACGGTCATGGCGTTGCCCGAATGGGCCAGGATGCGTTCTTTCTGCAGTTCCAGTTGCGGGTAGTTGATCATCAAGGCGGCAACGAAACCGATCATGAACAGGATCGCCGCGTGCATCAGGCCCAGCACCAGTGCGGTCATGACCACAATGACCAGCACCAGGTTCACGTAGGCCAGACGCGGACGCTTGTGGGGCGTGTCACCCAGGATTTCCTTGATGTAGCAATTGCCGCCGCCGGACTCCAGGGCCACGTTGCCGATGCGGCGTCGCTCGGCACGCCCGAGCAAGTAGGCGGTGAACACCACCCAGGCAGCCCCACCGATCACTGTGGGCAGCATGGGAATGAAGTAGTCGGTGGCATCGAGCCCAAGCGCTGCGATGGCACGGGTGGCAGGCCCGCCCCAGGGGCTCATGCCACTCATGATGCTCAACGACAGCATCGACACCGTTGCCAGGATCATCGGGTTCATGCCGATGCGCTTGTACAAGGGCAGCATGGCGGCGCAGGTGATCATGTAGGTGGTGGTACCGTCACCGTCCAGTGCCACCAGCAGCGACAGCAATGCAGTGCCAATGGCGATCTTGATGGGGTCGCCGTTGACGCGCTTGAGGATCTTACGGATCAGAGGGTCGAACAGGCCGGCATCGATCATCAAGCCGAAAAACAGGATGGCGAACAGCAGCAAGGCGGCCGACGGGGCCACCATTTTCAGCCCGTCGAGCATCATCTTGCCAAGGTCAGGCGCAAAGCCCCCCACCAGCGCGAAGACGATCGGTACGACCGTCAAGGCGACGATCGGGGACAGGCGTTTGCTCATGATCAGGTAGGTGAACGTCACCACCATGATCAAGCCCAGGAGTGCGAGCATGGCTTTTCTCTCTTGTTTTTATCCGGGTTGGGCCGCCGATGGCGCAGACGAGCCCCCTACCCGCGCGCGTTCCTGCACGCGGGTTGCTGCGTTTTGAGTTCAGGGTGTAGCGGACGTCTTAGCCGTGGTGGCCTGGCTTGGCGACCCAGGCGGCGTCAGGGCCTACCGTGGCCGGTGCCTGCTCGACCACAGGCTCGCCATTGAGGCGACTGAGCAGAACCTGCTTGTCACACGCATTCTCGGAAATCGACACCACCACGGTGGCCACGGCATTGCTGGCAAGGCTCGTGAGGGCGCGGGCTTCGGACATGAAGCGGTCGATACCGATCAGCAGGGCCAGGCCTGCCAGCGGAATGTCATGGACAACGGTCAGGGTCGAAGCCAAGGCCACGAAGCCGCTGCCGGTCACGCCCGCTGCGCCTTTTGACGACAGCAGCATGATCGCCAGCATGGTCACCACCTGGCCCAGGCTCAGGTCGATGTTGCAGGCCTGGGCAATGAACACGGCGGCCAAAGACAAGTAGATCGCCGTGCCGTCGAGGTTGAACGAGTAGCCGGTGGGCAGTACCAGGCCAACGACCCCCTTCTTGCAGCCAAGCTTTTCCAGCTTCTCCAGCATGCGCGGCAACACCGGTTCCGTGGAAGAAGTGCCCAGTACCACCAGGAACTCTTCGCGGAAATAGCGCAGCAGCTTCCACAGGCTGAAACCATGGGCGCGGCAGATGCCGCCCAGCACGACCAGCACGAAGAACGCACAGGCGATGTAGAGCGTGCCGATCAGCTTGGCGAGCGACCCCAGCGAGGTCACGCCGTACTGCCCGACCGTGAACGCCAGGGCCCCGAACGCACCGACCGGTGCGAAACGCATGAGGTAGCCGAAGATGCGGAACACCATGGTCGAGACCGCTTCCAGCACATCCAGCACCGGCTTGCCCTTCTCGCCCATGGACGACAGCGCGAACCCGCTGAGCACGGCGATGAACAGCACCGGCAGCACTTCACCCTTGTTGAACGCCCCCATGAAGGTGTCCGGGATGATGTGCATGAAGAAGTCCACCACGCCCAGCTTGGCGGCCGAGGCGGTGAACTGGGTCAACCCTTCGGTGCTCAGGGTGGCCGGGTCGATGTTCATGCCGACCCCTGGCTTGAACAGGTACACCGCGGCCAGGCCGATGATCAGGCTGACGATGGTCAGCCCCAGGAACAGCAGCAGTGTCTTGCTCATCAGGCGCCCGAGCGAGCGCTTGTCGGTCATGCCGGCTATACCGGTGACGATGGTGCAGAACACCACGGGCGCGATCATCATCTTGACCAGCTTGATGAAGGCATCGCCCAGAGGTTTGAGCGCAACGGCCTGTTGCGCCCAGAAGTGACCGACCACTACACCCAGCAGGACGGCGCAGAGGATCTGGAAGTACAGCGATTTGGCAAGTTTCATGAGGCATCACCCATTGTTCATATTGTGCGGATGCGCTTGTTGCAAGGTGCCGCGGTCAATCCATGCAGGTGGCTAGCCAGCCAACCTGCGCAAGGTAGGCGCGTAGACGAATCCTGAAAAGAGCCGCCGGGCAGTACGTACCACCGAGGCTTGCAAGGTCTTGCCATCGGCGCCGCTGCGTGACAACGCGACGTCGATGCCACCGCTTGGATGCTCAAGGCGAACCTGGCTCAATTCCAGGGCGTGTTCACCCAGCAGATCCACAATGACGCTGCCAGGGCTGACACAGGCAGTGGCCAGCCCTACAGCACCCGTGATCGCCAGGGCACGGTGGCAATTGTGCGGCATGAAGTAGCGCACCTGGAGCGTGCCGTCGTAGCGCGGCTTGGACACCAGCACTGGCTTGGGTATCACCATGCCACTGACGTCGCCCAGGCCCATGGCCTTGCCGGCTTTGAGCCGCAGCGCTTCAAGGCGCTTGAGCAGAGGGCCGTTGGCGTCGAGCTCGTCGGGCGTTTCGGCGCCGGTCATGCCCAGGTCACTGGCCTGGATGACCATCATGGGCATGGCCATGTCGATACAGGTCATCGGCACGCCATCGATCACATCCTTGGCTTGCCCGGTAGGAAAGAGCTTGCCGGTCTTGCTGCCAACCGCATCGAGGAAGGTCAGGTGCACCGGCGCGGCGGTGCCCGGCACGCCATCGATGGCGGTACGCCCTTCATAGCGCACGATGCCACCTGGGGTTTCCACCAGCGAGTTGACGAAGGTGCCAGTGTTCAGGTTACGGATGCGCACCAAGGTCTTGCCTTCCTGGCCCTTGACCAGCCCCTGCTCGATGGCGAAGGGGCCGACCGCGCACAGCATGTTGCCGCAGTTGGGCGCAGTGTCCACGCGGCGCTGGGCGACCATCACCTGCACGAACAGGTAATCGACGTCGGCGTCGGCATGCAGCGACGGGCTGATGATCGCGACCTTGCTGGTCTGCGGGCTGCCGCCACCGATACCGTCGATTTCCAGCTCATGACCGGACCCCATCAGGTCGATGAGCAATTCATCGCGCTCGACCACATTGGCAGGCAAGTCCCACGCATGGAAAAACGGCCCCTTGGAGGTGCCGCCGCGCATGAGTACGCAAGGAATTCGTTGCATGATTTCGCACTCTTGTTGATCAATGGACATCATTGATGCCGTGAGCAAAAGAGTGACAGGGATGGATAAATCATTCCAATGCAAATATCGTAGTGATTATTCCGTTTCACAAAACAATAATAGGCATTTTTGGTGAGGAGGTGACTGGTGGAATATGAGCTTCAAGACATACGATCTTTCGTCAAAATCGCCGAACTTGGGAGCTTTCACGAGGCTGCCGAGGTATTACACCTGTCCCAACCGGCTCTGAGTCGACGGATCAAGAAGCTAGAAGAAGGTCTGGGCACGTCGCTGCTGGAGCGCACTACGCGCCGCGTCAGCCTGACCAGCGTGGGCCGTGATTTTCTGCCCAAGGCCAGGCGCTTGCTGGACGACTTCGAGGATTCGATTCTCAGTATCCGGGAGTTGGCCGAGCGTCAGACCGGGCAGGTGACGCTGGCCTGTATCCCGACTGCAGCGTTCTATTTCCTGCCGTCGGTGATCCGCGACTACAACGACCAATACCCCAAGATCCGCATTCGTCTGTTGGACCTGAGCGCCAATGATGGCCTGGAGGCCGTGCTGCGGGGTGAAGCCGATTTTGGCATCAACATGATGAGCGGCCAGCACCCGGACATCGAGTTCGTGTCGTTGGTGCAGGAGCACTTCGTGCTGGCCTGCCGGCGCGATCACCCTCTAGCGAACCGCGATGCGGTGACCTGGACCGAGCTTGCCGACTACCGTTTGATCGGCGTGGGCCGATTGAGCGGCAACCGCATGCTGCTCGACCACGCCCTGGCCGGGCTGAACCTGCGGCCGAAATGGTTCTACGAAGTGCAGCACCTGTCCACGTCGTTGGGCATGGTCGAGGCCGGCCTTGGCGTCTCGGCCATGCCTAGCCTGGCCATGCCCAGTGCAGACCACCCGACCCTGGTAAGCGTGCCGTTGATCGAGCCGGAGGTGACCCGCACCTTGGGTCTGGTCTACCGCCGCGGCGCCTCGCTGTCGCCGGCGGCAGAGAAGTTCGTGTCGATCCTGCTGGAGAAATGGCCGAACCGGTGAGCATGAAACATTCTTAACGCCGCTTAATTTAGCGCCGGGCCAGGCTGCCAATAAGCTGCCCGTTTTATCTGGAGTATCCCATGCTGAAAACGCTGTCCTGCACGGCACTGCTGGTCGCCACCTTTGCCTGCTCTGCCGCAGAACCCACCCATGACCAGGCCACCACGCTGACCGTGCTCAGCTCCGGCGGCATCATGGGTGCCATCCGCGGCGTTGCACCTGCCTATGAACACACCTACGGGGTAAAGCTGAACGTGCTTGCCGCGCCATCGATGGGCCAGACCCCGCAAGCCATCCCGAACCGGCTGAAACGTGGCGAGCCGGCCGATATGGTGCTGATGGTGGGCTCGGCGTTGGACAAGCTGGTTGCCGACGGCAAGGCCGACCAGGCAAGCCGCATCGACCTGGGCAAGTCGTTCATCGCCATGGCCGTGCGCAAAGGCGAGCCCAAGCCGGCTATCGGCACGATGGGCGAGTTGCGTCAGGTGCTGCTGGATAGCCCTTCGGTCGCCTACTCCGACAGCGCCAGCGGGGTCTACCTGTCAAAGACCCTGTTCCCGAGCATGAACCTGGGCGAAGGCTTCGCCCACAAAGCCCATATGATCCCTGCCGAACCCGTCGGCAAGGTGGTCGCACGCGGTGAGGCAGCCATCGGGCTCCAGCAGCTGAGCGAGCTCAAGCCGGTGCCCGGCATCGACATCGTGGGGCTGATCCCGGCCGAGGGGCAAAAGATGACGATGTATTCGGGTGCGGTGGTTGCCAATAGCCAGCACCGGGCGGCGGCCCAGGCGCTGCTTGATTACATGGCCTCTGCCCAGGCGGACGCCGCTATCGAGAAAAGCGGCCTGACCCCACTGCCGCACTCGGCTCACTAAGCTTCGACGCTCGGCCAGGGCATGTGGGTAGAAGGCGTGCCCTGACGGCGTGCCGCAGCGTCTGAGACCCATCCTTCCTCCTTCCCAAGGCCGTCGCGATGCAAGACATGCTGCAAGAGATTCTCGACCAGGTGCGCCCACTGCTAAGCCAGGGTCAGGTCGCGCAATACATCCCCGCCCTGGCCCAGGTCGACCCTAACCAGCTTGGCATCGCAGTGCAGGGCCTTGATGGCCAGTTGCACTGCGCAGGCGATGCCTACACGCCCTTCTCTATTCAGAGCATTTCCAAGGTGTTCAGCCTGGTCCAGGCGATCAACCATAGCGGCGAAGACATCTGGTCGCGCTTGGGCTACGAGCCCTCGGGCCAGGCCTTCAACTCGCTGGTGCAGCTGGAGGTGGAAAAGGGTCGTCCGCGCAACCCGTTCATCAATGCCGGCGCACTGGTCATCTGCGACATCAACCAGTCACGCTTTGCCACCCCTGCCCTGTCGATGCGCGACTTCGTTCGCCGCCTGGCTGGCAACCCGCGCATCGTCAGCGACACGGTGGTGGCCGAGTCCGAATACCAGCACCGCGCGCGCAATGCCGCGATGGCCTGGCTGATGACTGCGTTTGGCAACTTTCATAACGACGTGGACGCGGTGCTGAGCAGCTACTTCCATCACTGCGCGCTGTCGATGAACTGCGTCGATGTGGCCCGGGGCTTTGCGTTTCTGGCCAACAGCGGCTATTGCCCGCACAGCGGTGAACACGTGCTCAGCGCACGTCAGGCCCAGCAGGTGAACGCGATCATGGCCACCAGCGGCCTGTACGACGAAGCCGGCAATTTCGCCTATCGCGTGGGCCTGCCGGGCAAGAGTGGCGTGGGCGGTGGCATCGTGGCAGTGGTCCCCGGGCGGTACAGCATCTGCGTCTGGTCGCCAGCGCTCAACGCTTCTGGCAATTCACTGGCAGGTATCCGTGCGTTGGAATTGCTGAGTGAGCGCATCACGGGGTCGGTTTTTTCGGCGGTGCCTTGAGGGTCGTATTTCTGTGGCGGCCGTAATCTACTGCAGCAACTGCCGAACAACGTCCTTCGCCTGCCTGGACAGTGGCACGGAGTAAGGCGCAGTTTGTTGGTTACGACGGCCTTCCTTGCGCATTTCAAGCTGCAACTGTTTGACCACTTCGGGCGGAATCGTCCATAGGCCCCCGCCGCAGGTCGAACTGATCCGGGGTGGCCAGACGCAGCTCGCTGGTGCGCACGCCCGTCAGTGACAGCAGGCGCAAGCCTAGACGGATCTGCAATGCACCACCGTACCCCCGACAGCCTCAAACAGTCCAGGAAGCTCTGACACCCGCAGCAAGGGGTTGTGGACCACAGGCGGCTTAGGCGCGACCACCACATCGAGATCCGGCGCAGGGTTCTGCTCCAGCCCTCGTGCTTTGACCGAAGCGAAGCGAAACAGCTGCTTGAACCACATCCGGACCTTCTCGGCCACGGTGTAAGCTCGGCGCCGCTCGATCTTGGCCAGCACTTCCAGCAGGTCATGCCGCTTGACCGCAAAGATGGAAAATTTGCCCACTACAGGCAACACGTCGTTATCAAAGATGCGCTGGATCTGCTACACCGTGCTCTGCAGGCCCTTCTTGAGCACACCACTGCGGTGCTTGAATCACAAGCCGTACATCGCCTGGAAGGTGTTTTGCTCTGCGAGGTTGTGGATGCGGCGCTGGTGGGGCCGGTGCATACAGGGATTGGGATCTGGGGCGATCAGCCGCCGCGCTTCGTCGCGCAGTGAGCGTGCCTGCCCAGGCCGACTTCGGGGTAGGTACCGAGGGGCATGCGTTTTTGCTTGCCAGCCCATGAATAGCGAAAGTGCCAAGATTTACCGCCAGCCCGCTCACGCCAAGTGACAGGCCGTCGCTATTTCCGAGGGTGTAGTCCTTGCCGGTGGAATTGGCTTGGCGAAAGGTTGGATCTCAAAGTGCGATGTACGAGCTCCTGAACATGAAATTCAGGGCTAGATGCTCGTGACGCTCGACGCTCCTCTCCAGCACAAACCGCCACAGTGAGAGTCCGAATTTCATGGACTAATTTGTGGACTAAAAAAGTCCGGATGCCCATGGATCGGCGCGGCTTTGACTGAAACGAAAAAAGACGCCTAAGCGTCCTTTTTCAATGACTTACAGACTTCCATGGAACTCTGTAGATCGATATTTGGAGCGGGAAACGAGACTCGAACTCGCGACCCCGACCTTGGCAAGGTCGTGCTCTACCAACTGAGCTATTCCCGCGTCGTGATGGGTGCCATTTTAGCGATATCCAAAACCGCGTCAACCCCTTGATTCAAAAAAACTTTTATTTCTGCTCCGAGCCTTCGCGCAGGTGCGGCCAGGCGGCCACCAGGTAGTGCACCATCGACCAGAGGGTCAAACCCGCTGCCACTAACAATAACCCGTAACCCAGAATGACCCAGAAAGTCACCGCTGGCGGATTGCCCAGCAGGATCACCAACGCCAGCATCTGTGCAGCCGTCTTCCACTTGCCCAGGTTGGACACGGCCACATGGGCCCGCGCGCCCAGCTCGGCCATCCACTCGCGCAGCGCCGACACCACGATCTCGCGACCGATGATGACTGCAGCGGGCAATGTGAGCCAGAAGTTGGCGTGGGTTTGCACCAGCAGTACCAGCGCAACGGCGACCATCAGCTTGTCGGCCACCGGGTCCAGGAACGCACCGAACGGGGTGCTCTGCTGCAACCGACGCGCCAGGTAACCATCCAGCCAGTCGGTGGCGGCGGCGACGGCGAATACGCTGCTGGCGGCCATGTAGCTCCAGTGGAACGGCATGTAGAACAGCAGGATGAAAATCGGGATGAGCAGAACGCGTAGAACGGTGAGCAGGTTTGGAATATTCATCGGTACGACTGGCTGCGGGTTGAACCCGGCATTCTACTCGCTATGCAGGCTGGCATAAATCGACTCGGCAAGCTTTTTACTGATGCCCGGTGCCTTGGCAATCTCGTCGACACTGGCGCGGTTGAGCTCTTGCAGGCCGCCGAAATGTTTCAGCAAGTCGCGCCGGCGCTTGGGCCCGACGCCTGCCACATCCTCCAGGCTCGACACTCGCCGGGCCTTGCCGCGACGAGCACGGTGACCGGTGATCGCGAAGCGGTGAGCCTCGTCGCGGATCTGTTGGATCAAGTGCAGCGCCGGCGAATCGCCCTTGAGGGTGAATTCGTTGTGCACATCGTTCAGGTAAAGGGTTTCGAAGCCGGCCTTGCGCGTAACGCCTTTGGCCACGCCAAGCAGGGTCAGCTCACTGAAACCCAGCTCCTGCATCACATCGCGCGCCATGTTCAACTGGCCCTTGCCCCCGTCCACCAGCAGTACGTCCGGCAGCTTGCCTTCGCCATCACGGATGCGCCCGTAACGACGGGTCAGGGCCTGGTGCATGGCGGCGTAGTCGTCGCCGGCAGTCACGCCTTCGATATTGAAGCGCCGGTAGTCCGACTTGATCGGCCCCTCCGGCCCGAACACCACGCAGCTGGCGACCGTGGCCTCGCCACTGGAATGGCTTATGTCGTAGCACTCCAAGCGCTGCGGCACTTCGTCCAGGTCCAGCACTTGAGCCAGTGCGTCGAAGCGTGCGGCCATGTGTTGGCGGTTGGCCAGGCGTGCGTTGAGCGCCTGCTCGGCATTGGTCACTGCCAACTGCTGCCAGCGCGCGCGGGTGCCACGCACTCGGTGACTGATGGTCAGCTCGCGGCCGCGCAGGGCGTTGAGGGCTTCGGTGATGGCCTCGAAGTCCTCGTGCACCACGTTGACGATCAGCTCCCCCGGCAACTCACGCTCCGGGTTGCCGACGTAGTACTGCGAAACGAAAGCCGCCATCACCTCGGAGACGTCTTCCTCGATACCGACCTGCGGGAAGAAGTTCTTGCTCCCCAGCACACGCCCACCACGGACGCTGATCATGTGGACGCAAGCGCCACCAGGGTTGACGAACGCGGCGATGACGTCGACCTCGCCGCTGCCCCCTTCGATGTATTGCTGGTCCTGTACCCGGCGCAGCAGGCCAATCTGGTCGCGCAGTTCGGCCGCCTTTTCGAAATTGAGGTCCATGGCGGCCTTTTCCATCTCGGCATTGAGCTCGTTGCCCAACTGCTGGCTGCGCCCTTCCAGGAACATCACCGAGTGGCGCACGTCTTCGGCATATTCCTCGGCGCTGACCAGGCCGGTACAGGGCCCCTTGCAGCGCTTGATCTGGTATTGCAGGCACGGGCGGGTGCGGTTGGCGTAGTAGCTGTCCTCACATTGCCGTACCAGAAAGGTCTTCTGCAGCACGCTCAGGCTCTCGCGGATGGCCCCGGCACTTGGGTAAGGGCCGAAATAGCGCCCCTTGGCTTTCTTCGCGCCCCGATGAATGCCAAGCCGTGGAAACTGACCGTCGGAGAGGAATACATAAGGGTAGGACTTGTCGTCACGCAGCAGGATGTTGTACGGCGGGCGCCACTCCTTGATCAGGTTCTGCTCCAGCAACAGCGCCTCGGTTTCGTTGGCGGTGATGGTGGTTTCCACCTGAGCGATGCGGCTGACCAGCGCAGCGGTCTTGGGCGCCAGCCCGGACTTGCGAAAATAGCTGGCAAGGCGCTTCTTGAGGTTCTTGGCCTTGCCCACGTAGAGCAGCCGCGCATCGGCATCGAACATTCGGTACACACCCGGGCGACCACTGCAGGTCGCCAGGAATGCGCTGGCATCAAAGACTTCAGACATGAGGTTTACAGGCTTGCGTCAACCATACCGTGGCGAACGGCCAGCAATGTCAGTTCGACGTCACTGGTGACCGAGAGTTTTTCAAAGATCCGGTACCGGTAGGTATTGACGGTCTTGGGTGAGAGGCACAACTTGTCGGAAATGATCTGCACTTTCTGGCAGCCGACGATCATCAGGGCAATCTGGATTTCACGCTCGGACAACGCATCGAACGGCGAGCCCTGTGGCTGGAACGATTTGAGCGCCAACTGCTGGGCGATCTGCGGGCTAATGTAGCGTTGGCCGGCGAATGCCAGGCGAATGGCCTGAACCATCTCATCGAGCCCTGCCCCCTTGGTCAGGTAGCAGGCCGCGCCTGCTTGTAGCAGGCGCGTGGGGAACGGGTCTTCTTCACACACGGTCACCGCCACCACCTTTATGTCAGGGTGACTGCGCAGCAACTTGCGTGTGGCCTCAAGGCCGCCGATCCCAGGCATCTTGACGTCCATCAGTACAACGTCTGGCTTGAGCTCGCGCGCAAGCTTGAGCGCCGATTCGCCGGAGTCCCCTTCACCTACCACCTGCAAGCCGTCGATGTCGGCCAGCATGCGCGTAATACCGGTTCGTACCAGATCGTGGTCGTCGACCACTAGGACCCTAATCAAGCACACACCTCTTCAGCAGGGCGATTGGATGCCGCCACCTTAACAAAATTTTTCACAACCGGCCTAGCGCATTGCTTTCGTCAGAAACGGCTGACGACCGGCGTCCGAACTTATACGCCCCGGATGCTCATGCCTGTCGTCGGACAGACGTTTCAACAGGTGATAAATCGCCGCCCTGTCGGCTTCAGCGACGCGCCGAAGCGCGTTGAGCACGTCCGACTCCTGCGCACTAAGCCCGTGCAAGGGTACAGGGGTACGCACCCCGTTAAGCACATACAGCGCATCAACCCCCCTGGCCGCTACGGCGGCCAAATAATCGACACGTGGCGTGCGCTCCCCACTCTCGTACTTGCCCTGCGCGTTGGGTTCTACCCCGCCGATATCGCCGAATACACGCTGGGTCATGCCCAGCCGTTCACGTTCTTCCCGCAGCCGGGGGCCGATTCCATTCATCCGGGCGTCTCCTTGTCCCTGGGTATCTCCGAGCAGCGCCACGTCCGCACTTACCTCCGCGTCGCTCACACAGGGCACTATGCCGCTGCCAGCCGGTTGGGACAAGGCATCATTGTCCTGAGCAATCGATCGTGCGCTGCATGCGCACAAAACAGTCATCCTCACCCATTTCGACGAAGCCTCGTCGCTGGTAAAGCCTGCGCGCCGGATTGGTGCGAAACACCATCAGCCTGAGCAACGCCAGGCGCCGTTGGGCTGCCCAATGCGCAAGCGTTTCGAGCACCCAGCTACCAACGCCCTGCCCTTGGTGGGCGGGAAGCAAATGCAACTCCCGGATGAACAGCGCCTGGCTATCCTGGCTGAGGCTGCAGAAACCCAACACGGCGTCGGCATCGGTCACCAGCCACTGCTCGCGCCATTGCCAGGCCTGATCGAACGCCTGCTCCACCCAGAGCAGGTCGTAGCGGTGGTAATACGGCAGCATGAGACGGCGCGTCAGGTCGCGGGCGAACGCAAGGTCACTGTCAGTGGCAGGGGTCAGTTGCAGCATCACGCGTTCTCCCGCTCAGGCAGGCTTGGCCGTAAGGAACTCACGCCCTTGCATGGGCCTGGCGCTGCAACTTATCGGTATCGACACGGACGAACACCGAATCGGCCCTGACAGTGAGCACCCCATCGGCCCACACCTCGCAGATCACCCGGCTTTTGCGTGCTACTTCCCCCTCAACCCGAGCCTTGAGCAGCAGCTCAACCCCCATAGGGGTTGGTTTGAGGTACTCAAGCCCCAGGCGGCCAGTGACGCAGTCGATACGCGGTAAGCTGCCAGGCGCCCGGCCTTCGTTTCGATAGTGGTAGGCCATGGCCGTCCAATTGGAGTGGCAGTCCACCAGCATCGCGAGCAATCCGCCGTAGACCAGCCCCGGCCAGCCGGTAAAGGTAGCGTCGGGGGTGTGCCGGCAGATCAGATGAATGCCGTCTTCGGCCCAATGGCTTTGTACATGCAGCCCGCCCGGATGGGCGCTGCCACAGCCATAGCAAATGCCATCCGGGGCAGCCACTGCCTGCAGGCTCAAGGCTTGATCGTTCATACGCTTCCTGTGCTTGTTGTAATGAGGGCGCGCTACGCCCTCATTAAAGCAGAGAGGTCACGCGGTTTGCAGGCTCGCCTTGCCGGGGCGCCTGGCCAGCGCTACTACAAGGATGAACGTCGTGACCCCGGCTGTCATCAATGTTTCGTATCGGTAGGCATCGCTGACCAACATGTATCCCAGCACCAGGACGATGGTGGCGATCACCAGCCAAGTCAGCCATGGGAACAACCACATCTTGAGCTCCAGCGGGCGCCCTTCCCGCTCTGCGCGGGCGCGCATGCGCAATTGCGACACGGCGATGACCAGATACACCAGCAGCGCAATGGCACCGGTGGTGGACAGCAGAAAGCCGAACACCTTGCCTGGGAACACGTAGTTGACCAGACACCCGGCAAACCCTGCCAACGTCGAGAGGATCACCGCGACCGTGGGCACGCCGGAGCCTGAGATACGCCGGGTCATGGGCAGGGCCTGCCCGCGAGCGCCCAGCGAATACAGCATGCGCGAGGCGGTATACAGCCCCGAGTTCATGCAACTGGTCACGGCTACCAACACCACCAAGTCCACCAGCAGCTTGGCACCAGGCACGTTCAGCACTTCAAGTACGCGTTGGAACGAGCCGACTGCCTTGAGCCCTGGATCATTCCAGGCCACCAGCGAAACCACCAGAAAGATCGAAGCCAGGTAGAAGATCGCGATGCGATACACCACCAGGTTGGTGGCACGCCGGATCTTGTCCTTGGGGTTGGCCGTCTCGTCGGCAGCGATGGTGACGATCTCCGCGCCAAAGAACGAAAAGATGGTGATCAGCACGCCGCCCAGTACGGTGCCAAAGCCATTGGGCATGAAGCCCCCAGCATCCCAGAGTCGGCTGACCCCGGACACCTCGGCCAAGGGCCAGAACCCACTCACCGCCAAGGTACACACGACGATGAAGGCAACGATGGCCACGACCTTGATCAACGCGAACCAGTATTCGAACGCGCCGAAGTTCTTGACACTGATCAGGTTGGTGCCCGATAGCACGAGCATGATCAGGAAGGCGAACAGCCAGGACGGCACCCCGGGAAAGTAGGCATGCAGAATATCAGCGCCGGCAATGGCTTCGACCGGAATGATCAACACCCAGAACCACCAGTACAGCCAGCCGATGGTAAAGCCTGCCCACGGGCCGATGGCTTGCGAGGCGTACGTGGAGAACGAGCCGCTGTTAGGGTTGGCAATGGCCATCTCACCCAGCATGCGCATCACCAGCAACACCAGCAGCCCGGTCATGGCATAGGAAATGAGAATGGCCGGGCCTGCCGTGGCGATGGCGTTGGAGGAGCCAATGAACAGCCCGGCGCCTATGATGCCGGCAATGGAAATCATCGATACCTGGCGCGAAGTCAGGCCATGTTGCAAGGAACGCTGTTTCTTGTTGTTCGTGGAAGCCATGTTGAACCCTCTGACTGGATCGCACGGTCATTTTTTGATCCGAGTCAGTATTGGGGCTTGGCCGGGGCGTCACAAACGACGTTTTATCACTACGTGATTCCCTCAAGGAATGATCACGTGCTCTTACACATAGGAACACGTTCTCTAAACTGGCCTGCAGGCCTATGTCGTGAAGGTCAGTTCATAAGGCTCCGAGTTCATCGCTCGCAGGGCGTTGATGACTGACTCGAATACATCAAGAATCAAAGGAATGAAAGCAATCCAATAATTCGTTTGCACCCCCTGATGACACGCGCTTGGATTGGCAGTACATCGCCCATAGGTCCCTGCCCCATGAACCACGACTGCATCAGCCAATCCATCGCCATCGTTCATCCCATCACCCTTTCACATGGCCGCAACGCCGAGGTGTGGGACGAGCAAGGTAAACGCTACATCGATTTCGTAGGCGGCATCGGCGTGCTGAACCTGGGCCATTGCAATCCCGCGGTCGTTCAGGCCATACAGGCTCAGGCCAGCCGCCTGACTCACTACGCCTTCAATGCAGCGCCGCATGCCCCTTACCTTGAGCTGATGGCGCAACTGAGCCAATTCATCCCGGTCGATTACGCGCTGGCCGGCATGCTGACCAACAGCGGCGCGGAGGCGGCGGAAAACGCCCTGAAAGTCGCCCGCGCGGCGACCGGCAAGCGCGCCATCATCGCCTTCGACGGCGGCTTCCACGGGCGTACACTGGCCACCCTGAACCTCAACGGCAAGGTGGCCCCTTACAAGCAGCGGGTCGGCGAACTGCCGGGGCCGGTGTACCACATGCCCTACCCCAGCGCCGACAACGGGGTTACCTGCGAACAGGCCCTCAAGGCGATGGACCGCCTGTTCAGCGTCGAACTGGCAGTGGAGGACGTGGCGGCGTTCATCTTCGAGCCGGTGCAAGGCGAAGGCGGATTCCTCGCCCTTGACCCAAGCTTCGCCCAGGCCCTGCGCCGCTTCTGTGACGACCATGGCATCCTGATCATCATCGACGAGATCCAGTCTGGATTCGGCCGCACCGGCCAGCGCTTCGCCTTCCCGCGCTTGGGGCTTGAGCCCGACCTGCTGCTGTTGGCCAAAAGCATTGCCGGCGGCATGCCGCTGGGTGCGGTGGTCGGGCGCAAGGAACTGATGGCAGCGCTGCCCAAGGGCGGCCTGGGTGGCACCTATTCAGGCAACCCAATCGCCTGCGCAGCGGCCCTGGCCAGCCTGGCGCAGATGACCGACGAGAACCTCGCTTGCTGGGGCGAACGCCAGGAGCAGGCAATCGTGCGCCGCTTCGCGCACTGGAAGGCGACGGGCCTGAGCCCGTTCCTGGGCCGCCTGACCGGCGTCGGTGCCATGCGCGGGATCGAGTTCGTCAATGCCGACGGCAGCCCGGCACCGGCGCAGCTGGCCAAGGTGATTGAAGCGGCACGCGCCAGGGGGCTGCTGCTGATGCCCAGCGGCAAGGCGCGGCACATCATCCGCCTGTTGGCACCGCTGACCATCGAGGCCCACGTGCTCGAGGAAGGCCTGGATGTGCTCGAGCAGTGCCTGGCAGAGCTCGACTGAGAAGAAACGGGTCTTAAAGACCCAGCTCTTGCGGGGTAAGCATGTCGGACTCGAAGGCAATCCAGCCGCCTTCGAGCTCGGCGTGGCCGTTGACGATCGGGCCATAGTAGGTCAGGCCGTTTTCCAGGGTCACGCAGATGTGCGTGGCGTTCTTTTCCGGCGCGGCCAGCGTACCGACGAAATGCACCTTCTTGAGGGTCTCGGTCACCGCCTCCAGGCCCACGCGCATGCTGGCGTTTTCCGAGGCTTCGATGTCGCCGCCTCGGTCTTCGGCGCTGATGGTGATGGTGGCGATGTACGGGTACTGGTTGCTCAAGCGGGTCTACCTCGAAACGTGGGTTGGCATAGGGGCGCGTAGAGTACGGCAGCCGTCACGCCTTGTCTCTAGCGTTCGCCTGCTGAGCCCGCACGGGACAGGCCAACACAGGTGATCTGCTCGCCATGATCTGTTAGGGTGCCGGCCGATACACGCCCTAGCATACGAGGATCCCGAGTGAGCGCCGAAGAACCCCTGATCGCCGACCTGTTCGACGTCGACAAACGCCTGTCCCTCAAGCCGGTCGTGGATTTCAACAGCTACCTGCGCAATGCGTTTGGCGAGGGACCCTGCCGCTGCCACCGTTGCCTTGAAGGCGCCGACCAGACGGCCTACGCCCTGGCGCACACGTTTTCGTTCGACGGCCGGCAATGGCATCGCCGCTTCGCCAGTACCGCCGCCAGCGACATGGCCCAAGTTCTGAAAAAGGCTTGGCTGTCCTACACCAAGGCTGATCTGACGCTGTCCGGCATGCTCGACCTGAGCACCGTACAGACCTTTACCGATGCAGCGCTGCACCCGCGCCTGCTCGCCCTGCTGCCCGCCAGCGGGCTGGCCCGTGAAGCCGAAGGACAGTGGCACCTGCAGGCCCCGACCGACTGAGACCCTGGCCTGCGGTACCCTCGGCGGGCCGGCGCTTCAGTGCTGTTCGCCGGCCCGCTTGAGCAGCTTCTTGCAACGCTCGGACAAATGCACCACCCGCAGGTGCTTGCCGGCTTTGGCATAGCGCTCGCGCAAAGTTTTCAACGCGGCAATGGCCGAATAGTCCACAAAGCTCAAGTGCTGGCAGTCCAAGGTCACCTCGGCCGGATCATTGGCCGGGTCGAACTGGTTCAGGAACGGCGCGGTCGAGGCAAAGAACAACGTGCCGTGCACCTGATAACGCTTGTGCCCGTGCTCGTCTTCATGACTGTCGGCGTACAGTTCGCGCGCATGTTGCCAGGCAAAGTTCACCGCCGCGATCACGATGCCGAACAGCACGGCCATGGCCAAGTCGGTGAAGACCGTCACCACGGTGACGGCGATGATCGCCAGCATGTCGTTCACCGGCACCTTGTGCAGCACCCGCAGCGACGCCCAGGCGAACGTCTGTTGCGCTACCACGAACATCACGCCTACCAGGGCCGCCAAGGGGATGCGCTCGATCAATGGCGAAAGGAACAGCACGAACAACAGGATCATCACCCCGGCCATCATCCCGGACAGTCGCCCTCGCCCGCCGGAACTGAGGTTGATCACCGTCTGGCCGATCATGGCGCATCCGCCCATGCCGCCACACAATCCCGACACCATGTTGGCCGCCCCGAGCGCCACGCACTCGCGGTCCGGAAAACCGCGGCTTTCGGTGATCTCGTCCGTCAGGTTGAGGGTGAGCAGCGTTTCGAGCAGGCCCACCATGGCCATCAACACGGCGTAAGGGGCGATGATCTGCAGCGTTTCAAGGGTCCAGGGCACCGCCGGCCAAGCCAGCTGCGGAAGGCCACCGGCAATGTGGGCCATGTCACCCAGGGTGCGCGTCGGCAGGTCGAACAGGTACACCAACAGACCTACGCCCAGGATCGCAACCAGCGCCGGTGGCACAGCGCGGGTGAGCCTGGGCAGGATGTAGACCACCGCCATCGTCAACGCCACCAGGCCGACCATCAAGTACAAGGGCGCGCCGTCGAGCCAGCGCTCGCCTTGCTTGAAATGCTCCAGCTGGGCCATGGCAATGACGATCGCCAGGCCGTTGACGAAGCCGAGCATTACCGGGTACGGCACCAGCCTGACCAGCTTGCCCAGGCGCAGCACGCCGAACAGGATCATCACCACGCCCCCGAGCAACACCGTGGCCAGCAGGTATTGCGCGCCGTGCTGCACCACCAGCGCGACGATCACGACGGCCATCGAGCCCGCGGCACCGGAAATCATCCCAGGTCGACCGCCAAACAGCGCGGTCAGCGTGCAAATGACGAATGCGCCATAAAGGCCCATCAATGGATTGAGGTGTGCCACCAGGGCGAAGGCAATGCATTCGGGCACAAGAGCAAACGAGGTGGTCAAGCCGGCCAGCAGGTCGGCGCGTAGGCGAGCGGGTTTCATGGGTTTCCTGGGTGACGGTCCAGAACGGACGGAGCGCGAAAGTAAAGGCGCGATGTTACGGAATTTGTCAGGCAGGAGCCACCGATCAGCGCACCCGATCGCGACTCTGCACCGCCAAATCCAGGGCACGCTGCATGTCCAGCCGTGCAGACCGCCCAAGGTCCGGATCATCCAGGCGCCCGCCTCGCTCCGACGGCAAGATGGGGGCAGTCAGGTCCTCGGCATCCATCGCCTCGAAATCCTGCTGCTCGCCAAGGGTCAGCGCACTACGCCGTAGCAACATGCGCACCTGCGCTGGGGTCAGCGCCGGATTGATCGCCAGCATCGCGGCCACGGTGGCCGCCACTAAAGGCGTGGCATAGGACGTGCCGCAATGGGGCTTTGCGCCGGAGGGCCGCAGGCATGCAGCGGCACTGACATCCACGCGGCTGTCGATGTTGGAGCTGTGGCGCTTGCGCACATGGCGCGGGTCATTGACCGGGACGGCGTGTTCACTGCGCTGATGGCCGCCCACCACGAGCAACTGTTCGGTGACGAATGACGACGGTAGCCGATATTCGTCCGTGCCCGACCACGAAGCCCCATTACCCGCCGAATTCACCACGATGACATCCGGATGCTTGGCCCGCAGCCACAGGAAGAACTCCTCGAGCAGCTCCTCGTAACCGCTCATGGCCAGCCCGGAACGGACCAGCGAATCGACCTCATCCCCTTTGATGTTACGCGCACCTACTCGGTGGATGCCCCAACTCCAATTCAGCACCCGCACACCGTCTTGCACCAGGTTGACCGATGCAGCGATATTGGCCGTGATACCGGCATCGGAATTACGGTCGACGATCACATCGAACCCCGGGCTGGCCTTGCCCAGGCCAGCGAGAAACCCCTCGTCCTGGGCGGCATAAATGCCCGCCACGTGGGTGCCATGGCTAGCAGGCTCGCTGACGTCCCTGGCATACACGCATGTCTGCCCGTGCTGGCAGGCGCCGCGATAACCCTTGAAGCCAGGCGCATCGAAGTCCACACCCCTTTCGATCACCCCCACGCGCACAGGCTGGACGGGAATTCTGGATGCAGGGATGCGGCGCTGATAGTAGTACAGGGCGTCCATGAAGCGGTTGGCGGCCCATTCGTCCGCCTGGGTGATGGCCGGTTCGGCGCGCCCGTCCCCCTCCTCGCCCCGCTCGGGAGCCGACTCTTCAACGATCACCGCATCGACACTGACCTCCGTGCCCATGCGTAGGATCATGGCGTCCCGTTGCACCAGATCGTGCACCGGCAAGCGCAATTGGTAGACGTTCAGTGGCGCTATGGCACCCACCACCTGCGCCCCGTACTTGTCGGCAATGCGCCGCGCCTCCTGCAGACCGTCGTATCTTTCCTCTATCAGCACACTGACCAGATTCAGGTAGGTGGTCAGGCCGTCCATGTTCTTGGCCACTTCATCGGGGCCTGCGGCGACCACATGGCTGCGCTGACGGGTCAACCACACAGGGTTGCTGGCCTGCCCGTCGACCTCCAGCCACAACGGCGCACTTGGCCCAGACGGGTGTTCAAGGGTCAGCGTGAGCGTGTCCCCCTGGCGCTCCAACGCTCCAGCAGGTACCGCCACACCCCCAACCTTGAGTGTTGGCGCCTGTTCACCTAGGCCGGTCACGCGCAGGCACCACTGCTGGCGCTCGGCACTCAGTCGATCACCGCAGCGTTGCAGTTGCTGGATGCGCAGCGTATCAGGCGCCGCCTGCAGACCGGCGCTCCACAAGCACGCCCATACGATGAACCAGCGTTTCATGACAGTCGTCCTCGGATAACCTGTGATTGCGACCCACGGCCCCTGCCAAGGTTCAGCCGTTACCCTGCCCTTCAAGACCCTCCTTGTGGAGGCCGAGCCACAGGTGGGCACTACTGAGGGCCCAGGCATCAATTGCTGCGAAATGGCTCAGGAAGTTCGGGTGCTGCCGATGCAGCGATTACACTCACCTTTTACGGAGACCCTGCCCATGTCCACACGCCCGCTTTTCATCTCGCTGGCACTGCTGGTCAGCCTGACCGCACAAGCCCAAACTGAGGTCGTGCCACTGCAGCACCGCAGCAGCGCCGAGTTGCTGCCGCCCGCGCAAGCCTTCATCGGCCAGGACGGTACTGTCAGCGCCTTCGAGAACAAACTCATCGTCAATGCCAGCCCGCAACGCATTGGCGAACTGCGTGAGCTACTCAAGCAACTGGACACCGCCGCCAAACGCTTGCTGATCAGCGTCGATACCAGCGACAGCCAATTTCAGGATACGCGCGGCAACGCGAAGATCATCCGCCGCGGCACCTCCAACCGCGACGGCGGCGTGCAGCAGATCCAGGCCAGTGAAGGTCAGCCAGCGCTGGTTCAGGTCGGCCAGAGCATCCCCGTAACCAGCTCCAGTACCGATGGATATGGGCGTGTGCAGAGCGATACCCAATACCGCAATGTAACCCAAGGCTTTTACGTAACACCGACGCTCACTGGAGACACCGTTCGCCTGCAGATCAGCACTAATAATGATCGCATCAGCCGCGAACGTGCAGATGTAGTGGATGTTCAAAGCACCGACACAACCCTCACCGGCAAGGTGGGTGAGTGGATCGATATGGCCGGGTATAACCAGCAGAGCCAGGCCGGCTTTAGTACCGGAAGCCATACCTACAGCACTGAACGGGGAAAAAACATGACAGTGCGGGTAAAAGTCGATGTTTTGGACTGATCCGAGACAGTCTGCGGCCTCGACCAAAGGCCTCTGAACTGACTGATGAGTCGTATTAGACCAAAGATGTAGTAGACCTAAAAAAGCACTACAAAACGTTTGACAGGCACTTTTTAGCGAGGGCATGATGGCCTCGCTCCCGCTAATCAGGGGCCCTGGCAAGGGCCTTGGGGCGCCCTCCGTCACCATGGAGGCGCCCCGTGTCCGTACAGCCCATAAGGCCGTTCGACGAGGTTGCGACTGCACCGAGCAAGTGGTTTCGAGGGACTCAAGTGCGTCACCGCCGTCACAGCATTCGTATAGCTCCGCAGCGAGGCATCCACGAGCCGACCTGCAGGGGCACTGATGTACATGACTGCCCGCCTTGCACCCCATCCTTGCCCGCTGCCGCCGTACCCGCTTGAACAGGACTGCCGCCAGCGCCCTGATCTGCCCCGAGCATCCGCACAACTAATCCAAGATCGATGCGACGAGGTTTACTTCCATGGCACTGACACGCGAACAGCAAATTGCAGCCCTTGAGAAAGACTGGGCCGAAAACCCGCGCTGGAAAGGCGTGACCCGTACCTACACCGCCGCCGATGTCGTTCGCCTGCGTGGCTCCCTGCAGCCGGAGCATACCCTGGCCCGCCTGGGTGCTGAAAAGCTGTGGAAACTGGTCACTCAAGGTGCACATCCATCGTTCCGCCCGGAAAAAGACTTCGTCAATTGCATGGGCGCCCTCACCGGTGGCCAGGCCGTGCAACAGGTCAAGGCAGGCATCCAGGCCATCTACCTGTCGGGCTGGCAGGTAGCTGCCGACAACAACTCTGCCGAGTCCATGTACCCCGACCAGTCGCTGTACCCTGTCGACTCGGTGCCGACGGTGGTCAAGCGCATCAACAACTCCTTCCGCCGCGCCGACCAGATCCAGTGGAAGGCAGGCAAGAACCCTGGTGATGAAGGCTACATCGACTACTTCGCGCCTATCGTGGCTGACGCAGAAGCAGGCTTTGGCGGCGTGCTCAATGCCTACGAGCTGATGAAGAACATGATCGAAGCGGGCGCGGCTGGCGTGCACTTCGAAGACCAGCTGGCCTCGGTGAAAAAGTGCGGCCACATGGGCGGCAAAGTTTTGGTACCTACCCAGGAAGCCGTGCAAAAGCTGGTCGCCGCGCGCCTGGCAGCCGATGTTTCGGGCGTGCCGACCATCATTCTGGCCCGTACCGACGCCAACGCCGCCGACCTGCTGACCAGTGACTGCGACCCATACGATCAGCCGTTCGTGATCGGCGAGCGCACCCGTGAAGGCTTCTACAAAGTACGCGCCGGCCTCGACCAGGCCATCGCCCGCGGCCTGGCTTACGCCCCCTACGCCGACCTGATCTGGTGCGAAACCGCCAAGCCGGACCTGGACGAAGCCCGCCGCTTCGCCGAAGCGATCAAGAAGGAGTACCCGGACCAGATCCTCTCGTACAACTGCTCGCCTTCCTTCAACTGGAAGAAGAACCTGGACGATGCCACCATCGCCAAATTCCAGCGCGAGCTGTCGGCCATGGGCTACAAGCACCAGTTCATCACCCTGGCCGGCATCCACAACATGTGGCATGGCATGTTCAACCTGGCGCACGACTACGCCCGCAACGACATGACCGCCTACGTCAAGCTGCAAGAGCAGGAGTTCGCCGACGCCAGCAAGGGCTACACCTTCGTGGCGCATCAGCAGGAAGTGGGTACGGGCTACTTCGATGACATGACCACTGTGATTCAGGGTGGGGCTTCGTCGGTGACCGCACTGACCGGTTCGACTGAAGAAGAGCAGTTCCACTAACCAGTGGGTTGCGGTTGAACGAAGGCCCGGAGCTTGTGAAGGCACCGGGCCTTCGTTTTGCTGAAGTTGGCCAGATCAAGCCACACCAAACCTGCACGCGGTCCGGGGTTTCTTGGCAAAGAACAAGGGGCTTCGCAAAGCGCGATGAGTTTTTCTGCAATCGACGCCTAGCAGTATTACCAGTTTTTTGCAGCAGCCTCTTCTGTAAACCTTGCGACTGGCCCAATCAGGAGTCGCATCATGCCAACGATTTCCAAAGCCGGTGAGCTGGACCCTACGTTTGCTTCAAGAGGCCGCTTTTGGCACAACCACTACAACCACGCTGGCCCAATGGCCTTGCTCGAATCAACCGGACACATCCTCCTGTCCTCGGCTCACAGGGCTGAGCAATACATCAAACTGCTACGGCTAGGAGCTGGCGGAGCGCCTGACCGAGAGTTTGGAACCGACGGGGTCGCCACCGTTGAATACACCGGTGCCTTACGGGTCTATCTGTCCACGATCGTTGCGGACGAAACCGAGGGAATCTATGTGGTAGGTGACTACAACGATGCCCCGAATTCGTTTTGTCCCGTCGTCTTTCACGTGCTCCCAGATGGTAAGCCCGACACGCAATTTGGCGAAAATGGACAGGCCTACCGTGTTTATCGGTCGATCAGCTCCATGCGCCAGGACCGGCCAATCAAGTCAACCCCCGCCTCCAAGCACCGCAGTTCCAATGTCCAGCAAAGCGCCAGCGGCAGAATTCGGGACGGCGTCCTCTACTTTCATTCGCGCGATCATATTGTTGCCATTTCGCTGAAAGGGGATTTGGCTACCGAGTTCAATGGCACCGGCTTCTGGCGCGCTGAACACCAGGGGCAGCCCGTGCTACTGGGCACGATAGCGGTAAATGAACAAGGTATTTATGCCGCGCACGCGCCTATGCCTACCGAGGATTACCACAGCCACGTCATCGTGACCCGCCTTGATAACCGAGCCAACGTTGACGAGACGTTTGCCGCGCGCGGCCATTTGCAGTTGAGCACGCCCGGGCACACGCTGCTTGCAGCGCGTCTTGAACAGTCCACCTCCAACACTGACTTCGTGCTGGCGTGCCGGACCGACATCAATACCTATGATGAAGGTTCCGCGCTCATGTCTTTCAAATGCGACGGTACGCCCAACACCCATTTCAATGCAGGGCAACCTGTCATTATTCAAAAGAACCCATTGGTCATGGCTTCCGCGCTGGACCTGGCCTTCGATGGGCAACCAGGCGATCACGAAAAAATTTACCTGAGCGTGCTGTATGAAGACGAAGCAGCACGCGACCCATTTGCCCTGTTGCGCTTCAACGGTGATGGCACCTTGGACGATGATTTCGGTACTGCTGGCTGGGCATTTGTCGGGGAGAGCGGGACGGCCCTGGAGGTCAGCTGTCAAAGCAATGGCCAGCCGCTTGTCGCCTGTAACCTGAAGCTTGCAACAGATCCTCGTACCGGCATCTATCTGGTACGCCTGACGCGGTAGCCGGTCGAAAGCCATCGGTGATAAGGATGTAGCAGTCAAGGACGGGGCCAACGCTTCATGGCTTGTGGGCCTTCACCTGAGTGCACTGACCTACCACTGGTACGCCTGCCCTGTAGCAGCGGCCTTGCGCGGCGCCAGACCACGCAAGTCGCTAGGCTAGGCCATCTGGCCGAAAATCACTGCGCCATGCCCAGCTCGGCGTCGTCCATCAACGCTTTGGCCATGGCGCTGAGGTAGTGGGCCGCCCAGATCATCATCGGCCTCTCTTCCGTCAGGCCGATGATGGTCAATTCGCGAACGTAACCCATCAACTCCGACGACTGCTCGCGAGCATCCCGACACGGTATGCCGGGCTCGATGCGAAACAACGCGTGGGTGCCGTTTTCGCCTTGGCAAAAGGTGGTTTGACCGACGGTGAACTGTGTGTCTTCTGTGGTCATTTTCGAATCCCCTGGAAATTTCCTACTGCATGGCCGGCCCCTGACGCAGCCAGATCCGCTCCCGCCGTGGATGTGGAACCTTGCGAGCTGCGGTGATCGGGAAGGCGCGGCTTAACCGCCAAAGACCGGCTGTAGCTGCACATCGATCAGCTTCAATGCAAAGGCTTGGCACCCGCCGGGATCTGCACTTGGATCAAGGCCGACTCAAGCAAAGCTCGAAGCGCTTCGAGTTCATGCATCGTGGTCATCATCAGGATCGATGCCGGGGACCTGGGCTGTAGGAGCAAGACCTGATGCACCACGGTAGCTGCGCAGAGTGCGTGGTCGGTGGCCTGGGTCAGGGTGTCTTCGAGGGAATGGGAGTTGCGGGGTGGATCAGGGACTATCTTCAACATAGCTATTTACCTTCTAGGGCTGGCCACCCACCTGCTGTCAAACAGAAGGGCGGCAGCTGTGCGTGGGTTGACAGACCGGCGGAAATAGCTAAGTTCCGGCGCACGCAAGCGTGCCCGCACGCACAGCCACCATATAGGAAAGCCGCGCACTATTTACCGTCACAGCCTGTCAAAGCTGTGTCGTTGATGAGCAACGACAGGCCGAGACTAGAGCGCCGCCCGGGCAGCCGCAACGGAAAACAGGCGGCAAGAGTATGTTTGGGAAATGCCCTACAGGGAAGGGGTTAAATCCGACATTCCAGTGCCCTTGCGCCCAACTGCACCTGGCGCTGAGCCACCTCCTTTGCGTAGACGGTGTCGCAGAAAGCGAGCGCCGCCCACCTAGCGCCTGCCCCAAGGTCAGGGCAATCAGAGCACCCTGGTCTATGCTACAGACCACAGCGGCACATGGCCCAACCAACGCGCTCACGCTTTAGTATTGATCCAGAGCGGTACCCAGCGTGTCGAAAACTGCTAGAACACGGGCTTTTCGCATTTGCAAGCACAGGAAATCTGCAGATGAACTTTACACGGCGCAGAACGGACCAACTAAGAAGCGCAGCGCTAGATGATATTAATTATCATTACTCAATTCGTAATTCGTTACCACTCGCAAGAAACATAATTAACAAAAGCACGCGCAATGCCCGAATCTCAAGGCTTTCAGCCAGTTACAAGCCGAATGTGTTGTTGAACCTGCGAATAAATTTGCTACGGAAATTTTACTTGCACCGGGTTTACCCATAAAATCAGCAGGATTGATTCAGCTGCGACATTTGGTCACTGCAAGTGCGACACCACGTCGCCGCTCTACACTTATTTCAGACTGCAGAGCTGGGTCTCTGTATAAGGATTTGAAGCATGTCCGATTCGGCAGGACTCATCGCCCACAACTGGGGCTTTGCCATTTTCCTTCTGGGTGTCGTCGGCCTGTGTGCCTTCATGCTCGGCCTGTCCAGCCTGCTCGGCAGCAAGGCTTGGGGTCGCGCCAAGAACGAACCCTTCGAATCCGGCATGCTGCCCACCGGCAGCGCTCGCTTGCGCCTGTCGGCAAAATTCTATCTGGTCGCGATGCTCTTCGTGATCTTCGATATCGAAGCCCTCTTTCTCTTTGCATGGTCTGTGTCCGTCCGCGAAAGCGGCTGGACCGGGTTCGTCGAAGCACTCGTTTTCATAGCAATTCTGTTGGCAGGTCTTGTCTACCTATGGCGCGTCGGGGCCCTTGACTGGGCTCCCGAAGGTCGCCGCAAGCGGCAAGCGAAGCTGAAACAATGAGGCTTTGGCATGCAATACAATCTCACCAGAATCGATCCGGACGCACCCAATGAGCAATACCCGGTCGGTGAACGGGAAACCGTCACCGATCAACTGCTCGAAGACCAGGTCCACAAGAACATCTTCATGGGCAAGCTCGAAGATGTGCTGCGTGGCGCCGTCAACTGGGGCCGCAAGAACTCCCTGTGGCCGTACAACTTCGGCCTGTCCTGCTGCTACGTGGAAATGACCACGGCCTTCACGGCACCCCACGACATCGCCCGCTTCGGCGCCGAAGTCATCCGGGCCTCGCCGCGCCAGGCCGACTTCATGGTCATTGCCGGTACCTGCTTCATCAAGATGGCGCCGATCATCCAGCGTCTCTACGAGCAGATGCTCGAGCCCAAATGGGTCATTTCCATGGGTTCGTGCGCCAACTCCGGCGGCATGTACGACATCTACTCGGTCGTTCAGGGGGTCGACAAGTTCCTCCCCGTGGACGTCTACGTGCCCGGCTGTCCGCCACGCCCTGAGGCTTTCCTGCAAGGCTTGATGCTGCTGCAGGAGTCGATCGGCCAAGAGCGACGTCCGCTTTCCTGGGTCGTGGGCGATCAAGGCATTTACCGTGCCGAGATGCCCGCCCAGAAGGAGCTGCGTCGTGAACAGCGCATTGCCGTCACCAACCTGCGCAGCCCCGACGAAGTCTGATCCAGCGACCTGCCGCCGGCGCCCGAGGGTGCCGGCGGCCTGGCTTCATTCTTAACGTTGACCCAAAGCGACCGAGACCATGACAGCGGACAACGCTATTTACATTCCGCCCTACAAGGCAAACGACCAAGATGTGGTCGTCGAATTGCACAACCGTTTTGGCGCCGAAGCATTCGTCGCCCAGGAAACCCGCACCGGCATGCCCGTGCTGTGGGTCAAGCGCGCCCAGCTCAAGGAAGTGCTGAGCTTCCTGCGCGGTGTGGCCAAGCCCTACAGCATGCTGTACGACCTGCACGGCGTCGACGAGCGCCTGCGCACCCAGCGCCGCGGCCTGCCTGCCGCCGACTTCAGCGTGTTCTACCACCTGCTGTCGATCGAGCGTAACAGCGATGTGATGATCAAGGTCTCGCTCAGCGAAGGCGACCTGAACCTGCCGTCGGTGACCAGCATCTGGCCCAACGCCAACTGGTACGAGCGTGAAGTGTGGGACATGTTCGGCATCGATTTCGCTGGCCACCCGCACCTGAGCCGCATCATGATGCCGCCGACCTGGGAAGGTCACCCGCTGCGCAAGGACTATCCGGCCCGCGCCACCGAGTTCGATCCCTACAGCCTGACCCTGGCCAAGCAGCAGCTTGAGGAAGAGTCGGCGCGCTTCAACCCCGAAGCCTGGGGCATGAAGCGCCAGGGCGCCAACGAGGACTACATGTTCCTCAACCTTGGCCCCAACCACCCGTCTGCCCACGGTGCCTTCCGTATCGTCCTGCAACTCGACGGTGAAGAAATCGTCGACTGCGTACCGGACATCGGCTACCACCACCGTGGTGCCGAGAAAATGGCCGAACGTCAGTCCTGGCACAGCTTCATTCCTTACACCGACCGTATCGACTACCTCGGCGGTGTGATGAACAACCTGCCGTACGTTCTGGCGGTGGAAAAGCTGGCCGGCATCCAGGTGCCGCAAAAGGTCGACGTGATTCGCATCATGCTCGCCGAATTCTTCCGTATCACCAGCCACTTGCTGTTCCTGGGCACCTACATCCAGGACGTGGGCGCCATGACCCCGGTGTTCTTCACCTTCACCGACCGCCAGCGCGCGTACACGGTGATCGAGGCGATCACCGGTTTCCGTCTGCACCCGGCCTGGTACCGTATCGGTGGCGTCGCCCACGACCTGCCGCGTGGCTGGGACAAACTGGTCAAGGATTTCGTCGAGTGGCTGCCCAAGCGCCTGGACGAATACACCAAGGCCGCGCTGCAGAACAGCATCCTCAAGGGCCGTACCATTGGCGTGGCCGCCTACAACACGCAAGAGGCACTGGCCTGGGGCACCACCGGTGCCGGCCTGCGCTCCACCGGTTGCGACTTCGACCTGCGCAAGGCCCGCCCCTACTCCGGCTACGAAAACTTCGAATTCGAAGTACCACTGGCCCACAACGGCGATGCCTACGATCGCTGCATGGTCCGCGTCGAGGAGATGCGCCAGAGTATCCGCATCATCGACCAGTGCCTGCGCAACATGCCCGAAGGCCCGTACAAGGCGGACCATCCGCTGACCACGCCGCCACCCAAAGAGCGCACCCTGCAGCACATCGAGACCCTGATCACCCACTTCCTGCAAGTGTCGTGGGGCCCGGTCATGCCGGCCAACGAGTCGTTCCAGATGATCGAGGCGACCAAGGGCATCAACAGTTACTACCTGACGAGCGACGGCGGCACCATGAGCTACCGCACCCGGATCCGCACCCCGAGCTACCCGCACCTGCAGCAGATCCCCTCGGTGATCAAAGGCAGCATGGTCGCCGACCTCATTGCGTACCTGGGCAGTATCGACTTCGTTATGGCTGACGTGGACCGCTAAGCATGAACAGCACGCTTATCCAGACAGACCGTTTCGCCCTGAGCGAAACCGAACGCTCGGCCATCGAGCATGAAATGCACCACTACGAGGACCCGCGTGCGGCGTCCATCGAAGCCCTGAAGATCGTGCAGAAAGCCCGTGGCTGGGTGCCGGACGGCGCCATCCACGCCATCGGCGAGGTGCTGGGCATCCCGGCCAGCGACGTCGAAGGCGTCGCCACCTTCTACAGCCAGATCTTCCGCCAGCCGGTGGGCCGCCACATTATCCGCGTGTGCGACAGCATGGTGTGCTACATCGGCGGCCACGAGTCGGTGGTCAGCCAGATCCAGAGCGAGCTGGGCATCGGCCTGGGTCAAACGACTGCCGATGGCCGCTTCACCCTGCTGCCGGTCTGCTGCCTTGGCAACTGCGACAAGGCCCCGGCGCTGATGATCGACGACGACACCTTTGGCGACGTGCAGCCTGCTGGCGTCTCCAAGCTGCTGGAGGGTTACGCATGACCATCACTTCCTTCGGCCCGGCCAACCGCATCGCGCGCTCGGCTGAAACCCATCCGCTGACCTGGCGCCTGCGTGAAGACGGCGAGCCGGTCTGGCTGGCCGAGTACGAATCGAAGAACGGCTACGCCGCTGCCCGCAAGGCGCTGGCGCAGATGTCGGCTGACGAGATCGTGCAAAGCGTCAAGGACTCCGGCCTCAAGGGCCGTGGTGGCGCGGGCTTCCCCACCGGGGTGAAGTGGGGCCTGATGCCCAAGGATGAGTCCATGAACATCCGTTACCTGTTGTGTAACGCCGATGAAATGGAGCCCAACACCTGGAAGGACCGCATGCTGATGGAGCAACAGCCCCATCTGCTGATCGAAGGCATGCTGATCAGCGCCCGCGCGCTGAAGGCCTACCGCGGCTACATCTTCTTGCGCGGCGAATACACCACGGCGGCAAAAAACCTCAACCGTGCCATCGATGAAGCCAAGGCCGCTGGCCTGCTGGGCAAGAACGTCCTGGGCAGCGGCTTCGATTTCGAGCTGTTCGTGCACACCGGTGCAGGCCGCTATATCTGCGGTGAAGAAACCGCGCTGATCAACTCGCTCGAAGGTCGCCGCGCCAACCCACGCTCCAAGCCGCCCTTCCCTGCCGCCGTGGGCGTGTGGGGCAAGCCGACCTGCGTGAACAACGTCGAGACCCTGTGCAACGTGCCGGCCATCGTCGCCAATGGCAACGACTGGTACAAGTCGCTGGCCCGCGAAGGCAGCGAAGACCATGGCACCAAGCTGATGGGCTTCTCCGGCAAGGTCAAGAACCCAGGCCTGTGGGAGCTGCCGTTTGGCGTCACCGCACGCGAACTGTTCGAGGACTACGCGGGCGGCATGCGCGACGGCTTCCGGCTCAAGTGCTGGCAGCCCGGCGGGGCCGGCACCGGTTTCCTGCTGCCCGAGCACCTGGACGCGCAAATGTACGCGGGCGGTATCGCCAAAGTCGGCACCCGCATGGGGACCGGCCTTGCCATGGCGGTGGACGACAGTGTCAGCATGGTCTCGCTGCTGCGCAACATGGAGGAGTTCTTCGCCCGTGAGTCGTGCGGCTGGTGCACACCGTGCCGTGACGGCCTGCCCTGGAGCGTGAAGATGCTGCGCGCCCTGGAGAACCGCCAGGGCCGCGCCGAAGACATCGAGACCCTGCTGGGGCTGGTCAACTTCCTCGGCCCAGGCCGTACCTTCTGCGCCCACGCACCCGGTGCGGTGGAGCCGCTTGGCAGTGCCATCAAGTACTTCCGCTCGGAGTTCGAGGCCGGTGTCGCACCGGTTGTCGCTGGCGAGGCGTTGCGCCCTGACCTGGCAAGACCGCTTCAGGCCGGGCCGACCGTAGTCGGCGCATAACACGATGTTCCTGCGGGTGGTCCGTGCCACTCGCCAGCTTGCCGACAGGCCCGACCCGATCGCGGCGTGTCGCAGGCTTACCGATTTCCATTAGCCACGCCTGCTCACGCGGGCCAACGAAGAACTTTGAACAATGGCCACTATCCACGTAGACGGCAAAGCGCTCGAAGTCAACGGTGCAGACAACCTGTTACAGGCCTGTCTGTCACTTGGCCTCGACATCCCTTATTTCTGCTGGCACCCGGCGCTTGGCAGCGTCGGTGCCTGCCGCCAATGTGCGGTCAAGCAGTACACCGACGAGAACGACACGCGCGGGCGTATCGTCATGTCCTGCATGACGCCTGCATCCGACGGTACCTGGATCTCCATCGACGATGACGAGTCCAAGGCGTTTCGCGCCAGCGTCGTCGAATGGCTGATGACCAACCACCCGCACGACTGCCCGGTGTGCGAGGAAGGCGGGCACTGCCACCTGCAAGACATGACAGTGATGACCGGCCACAACGAGCGCCGCTATCGCTTCACCAAGCGCACCCACCAGAACCAGGACCTCGGCCCGTTCATCGCCCATGAGATGAACCGCTGCATCGCCTGCTACCGCTGCGTGCGTTACTACAAGGACTACGCCGGTGGCACCGACCTGGGTGTCTATGGCGCCCATGACAACGTGTATTTCGGGCGCGTCGAAGACGGTGTGCTGGAAAGCGAGTTCTCGGGCAACCTGACCGAAGTCTGCCCAACCGGCGTGTTCACCGACAAAACCCACTCCGAGCGCTACAACCGCAAGTGGGACATGCAGTTTGCCCCGAGCATCTGCCACGGTTGCTCCAGTGGCTGCAACATCAGCCCAGGCGAGCGTTACGGTGAACTGCGCCGCATCGAGAACCGTTTCAACGGCTCGGTGAACCAGTACTTCCTGTGCGACCGAGGCCGCTTCGGCTATGGCTACGTCAACCGCACGGATCGTCCACGCCAGGCGCAACTGGCCGACGGCACCAAGTTGGGCCTGGACGCGGCCCTGGACAAAGCCGCCGACCTGCTGCGCGGCCGTACCATCGTCGGTATCGGTTCGCCACGCGCCAGCCTCGAAAGCAACTATGGCCTGCGCGAACTAGTCGGTGCCGAGTATTTCCACTGCGGGATGGAAGCCGGTGAGCTGACGCGCGTGCGTCTGGCGCTAGAGGTGCTGAACAACAGCCCCCTGCCCGTTCCGACCCTGCGCGACATCGAAGACCATGATGCGGTATTCGTGCTCGGTGAAGACCTGACCCAGACCGCTGCCCGCGTCGCCCTGGCCGTGCGCCAGGCCACCAAGGGCAAGGCCGAGGCCATGGCCGAGGCGATGAAGGTTCAGCCGTGGCTCGACGCTGCCGTCAAGAACATCGGTCAGCATGCGCTGTACCCCCTGTTCATCGCCAGCCTGGCCGAGACCAAGCTCGACGACGTGGCCGAAGAATGCGTGCATGCAGCCCCGGCGGACCTGGCCCGTCTCGGTTTTGCCGTGGCCCATGCCATCGACCCAAGTGCGCCAGCCGTCGCCGGCCTGGACGACGAGGCCAAGGCGCTGGCCCAGCGCATCGCCGATGCCCTGATCGCGGCCAAGCGCCCGCTGGTCATTGCCGGCACCTCGCTGGCCGATGCTTCGCTGATCGAAGCAGCCGCCAACATCGCCAAGGCCCTGAAGCTGCGCGACAAACAAGGCTCCTTGAGCCTGGTGGTGCCTGAAGCCAACAGCCTTGGCCTGGCCATGCTGGGTGGCGAGTCGGTCGACGCCGCACTGGATGCGGTCATCGACGGCAAGGCCGACGCCATCGTGGTGCTGGAAAACGACCTCTACGCCCGCGTCCCTGCAGCCAAGGTGGATGCTGCCCTGGCAGCGGCCAAGGTGGTCATCGTTGCCGACCACTCCAGAACCCCGACGGTCGAGCGCGCTCACCTGGTACTGCCGGCCGCCTCCTTCGCCGAAGGCGACGGCACCCTGGTCAGCCAGGAAGGCCGTGCCCAGCGCTTCTTCCAGGTGTTCGACCCGCAGTACCTGGACAGCAGCATCCAGGTCCACGAAGGCTGGCGCTGGATGCACGCCCTGCGTGCCACCCTGCTGGCCAAGCCCGTGGACTGGACCCAACTGGACCACGTTACCCACGCCTGCGCCCAGGCGGCCCCGCAACTGGCTGGCATCGTCGATGCCGCGCCAAGCGCCGCCTTCCGCATCAAGGGCCTGAAGCTTGCCCGTGAGCCGCTGCGCTACTCCGGGCGCACCGCCATGCGCGCCAACATCAGCGTGCACGAGCCGCGTACCCCGCAAGATCGCGATACCGCGTTCGCCTTCTCCATGGAAGGGTATTCGGGCTCGGCCGAGCCACGCCAGCAGGTCCCGTTCGCCTGGTCGCCAGGTTGGAACTCGCCCCAGGCCTGGAACAAGTTTCAGGATGAGGTGGGTGGTCACTTGCGTGCCGGCGACCCAGGCGTGCGGCTGATCGAATCCAAAGGTGATGGCCTGGCCTGGTTCACCACGGTACCTGGCGCCTTCAACCCGGCCCGCGGCACCTGGACAGCGGTACCGTTCTTCCACCTGTTCGGCAGCGAAGAAAGCTCCTCGCGTGCCGCGCCGGTGCAAACGCGCATCCCGGCTGCCTACGTGGCCCTGGCCAAGTCCGAAGCCGATCGCCTGGGCGTCAACGAAGGTGCCCTGCTGGACCTGAACGTCGCGGGTGTGGCGCTGCGCCTGCCGCTGCGTATCAATGAAGCGCTGGGCGCTGGCCTGGTCGCGCTGCCCAAGGGCTTGGCCGGCATCCCGCCTGCCGTGTTCGGGGCATCCGTCGAAGGCCTGCAGGAGGCAGCACAATGAGCTGGTTCACCCCCGAAGTGATCGACGTGATCCTCACCGTGCTAAGGGCAATCGTGGTCCTGCTGGCGGTGGTGGTCTGCGGCGCGCTGCTCAGCTTCATCGAGCGGCGCCTGCTGGGCTGGTGGCAGGACCGTTACGGTCCGAACCGCGTTGGCCCGTTCGGCATGTTCCAGATCGCTGCCGACATGTTGAAGATGTTCTTCAAGGAAGACTGGAACCCGCCCTTCGTCGACCGCGTGATCTTTACCCTGGCACCCGTCGTGGCCATGAGCGCCCTGCTGATTGCCTTCGTGGTCATTCCGATCACCCCGACCTGGGGCGTGGCCGACCTGAACATCGGCCTGCTGTTCTTCTTCGCCATGGCAGGTCTGTCGGTCTATGCCGTCCTGTTCGCCGGCTGGTCCTCGAACAACAAGTACGCCTTGCTGGGCAGCTTGCGGGCCTCGGCCCAGACCGTGTCGTACGAAGTGTTCCTGGGCCTGGCGCTGATGGGCGTGGTGGTACAGGTCGGTTCGTTCAACATGCGCGACATCGTCGAGTACCAGGCGCAGAACCTGTGGTTCATCATTCCGCAGTTCTTCGGCTTCTGCACCTTCTTCATCGCTGGCGTGGCCGTGACTCACCGTCACCCCTTCGACCAGCCGGAAGCGGAACAGGAACTGGCCGACGGCTACCACATCGAGTATGCCGGCATGAAATGGGGCATGTTCTTCGTCGGTGAGTACATCGGCATCATCCTCATCTCGGCGCTGCTGGTCACCCTGTTCTTCGGCGGATGGCACGGCCCGTTCGGCATCCTGCCGCAACTGTCGTTCCTGTGGTTCGCCCTGAAGACCGCGTTCTTCATCATGCTGTTCATCCTGCTGCGCGCCTCCATTCCGCGCCCACGCTATGACCAGGTGATGGACTTCAGCTGGAAGTTCTGCCTGCCGCTGACCCTGATCAATTTGCTGGTGACCGCTGCGATCGTGCTTTACAACACGCCAGCCGTCGCGGCCCAGTGAGGATTTGACCCATGTTCAAGTATATCGGCGACATCGTTAAGGGCACCGGCACCCAGCTGCGCAGCCTGGCCATGGTGTTCTCCCACGGGTTTCGCAAGCGCGACACCCTGCAGTACCCCGAAGAACCCGTGTACCTGCCCCCACGCTACCGTGGCCGCATCGTCCTGACGCGCGACCCTGATGGCGAAGAGCGCTGCGTGGCCTGCAACCTGTGCGCGGTGGCCTGCCCGGTGGGCTGCATCTCGCTGCAGAAGGCAGAAACCGACGACGGCCGTTGGTACCCGGAGTTCTTCCGCATCAACTTCTCGCGCTGCATCTTCTGTGGCCTGTGCGAAGAAGCGTGCCCGACCACCGCAATCCAGCTGACTCCGGATTTCGAAATGGCCGAGTTCAAGCGTCAGGACCTGGTGTACGAGAAAGAAGATCTGCTGATCTCCGGCCCCGGCAAGAACCCTGACTACAACTTCTACCGTGTTGCGGGCATGGCGATCGCTGGCAAGCCGAAAGGCGCTGCGCAGAACGAAGCCGAGCCGATCAACGTGAAGAGCTTGCTCCCATAAGGACAGAAAGATGGAATTCGCTTTCTACTTCGCATCCGGGATCGCCGTGGTGTCCACCCTTCGGGTGGTGACCGGCACAAACCCCGTGCACGCCCTGCTCTACCTGATCATCTCGCTGATTTCCGTGGCGATGATCTTCTTTTCCCTGGGTGCGCCGTTCGCGGGCGCCCTGGAAGTGATCGCCTATGCCGGCGCCATCATGGTGCTGTTCGTCTTCGTGGTGATGATGCTCAACCTGGGGCCGGCTTCGGTTGCCCAGGAGCGCGGCTGGCTCAAGCCCGGCATCTGGGCAGGGCCGGTGATCCTTGGCGCCCTGTTGCTGGTGGAGCTGCTGTACGTGCTGTTCGTCGCACCCAGCGGCGCTGCCATCAGCGGTACCACCGTGGGCCCGAAAGCAGTGGGTGTGAGCCTGTTCGGCCCCTACCTGCTGGTGGTCGAACTGGCGTCGATGCTGCTGCTCGCGGCAGCGGTCACCGCCTTCCACCTGGGCCGCAATGAGGCGAAGGAGTAAATCATGGGTGCTATCCCTCTCGAACATGGCCTGGCCGTCGCCGGCATCCTGTTCTGCTTAGGTCTGGTTGGCCTGATGGTCCGCCGCAACATCCTCTTCGTACTCATGAGCCTGGAAGTCATGATGAACGCCTCTGCCCTGGCGTTCGTCGTCGCCGGTGCCCGTTGGGTCCAACCCGATGGCCAGGTGATGTTCATTCTGGTGATCAGCCTGGCAGCAGCCGAGGCCAGCATTGGCTTGGCCATCCTGCTGCAGCTGTATCGCCGCTTCCACACCCTCGACATCGATGCTGCCAGTGAGATGCGCGGATGAACCTTCTCTTCCTGACTTTCGTCTTCCCCCTTGTGGGCTTTGTGCTGCTGTCGTTCTCGCGCGGGAGGTTCTCGGAGAACCTGTCCGCCTTGATCGGCGTCGGTTCGGTTGGCCTGTCGGCGGCCACGGCCGCCTACGTGATCTGGCAATTCAACGTCGCCCCGCCTGAAGGCGGTGCGTACAGCCAGCTGCTGTGGCAGTGGATGTCGGTGGATGGTTTTGCGCCGAACTTCACCCTGTACCTCGATGGCCTGTCGGTCACCATGCTGGGCGTAGTGACAGGTGTGGGTTTCCTGATCCACTTGTTCGCGTCCTGGTACATGCGTGGCGAGACCGGCTACTCACGGTTCTTCTCGTACACCAACCTGTTCATCGCCAGCATGCTGTTCCTGATCCTGGGCGACAACCTGCTGTTCATCTACTTCGGCTGGGAAGGCGTAGGCCTGTGTTCCTACCTGTTGATCGGTTTCTACTACAGCAACCGCAACAATGGTAACGCAGCGCTCAAGGCCTTCATCGTCACCCGTATCGGCGACGTGTTCATGGCCATCGGCCTGTTCATCCTGTTCGCCCAGCTGGGCACGCTGAACGTCCAGGAACTGCTGGTGCTGGCACCGCAGAAATTCCAGGCCGGCGATACCTGGATGGTGTTGGCAACGCTGATGCTGCTCGGCGGCGCCGTGGGCAAATCCGCGCAGCTACCGCTGCAGACCTGGTTGGCGGACGCCATGGCCGGCCCGACCCCGGTGTCGGCGCTGATCCACGCGGCGACGATGGTAACGGCCGGTGTCTACCTGATTGCCCGTACCAATGGCCTGTTCCTGCTGGCGCCGGACATCCTGCACCTGGTGGGCGTGGTGGGTGGCGTTACCCTGGTGCTGGCGGGCTTCGCTGCACTGGTGCAAACCGACATCAAGCGTATCCTGGCCTACTCGACCATGAGCCAGATCGGCTACATGTTCCTGGCACTGGGCGTCGGCGCCTGGGATGCGGCGATCTTCCACTTGATGACCCACGCCTTCTTCAAGGCGCTGCTGTTCCTGGCTTCGGGCGCCGTCATCGTGGCCTGCCACCACGAGCAGAACATCTTCAAGATGGGCGGGCTGTGGAAGAAACTGCCGCTGGCCTACGCCAGCTTCGTGGTCGGTGGCGCTGCCCTGGCGGCCTTGCCGATCGTGACCGTAGGCTTCTACTCCAAGGACGAGATCCTGTGGGAAGCCTTTGCCAGCGGCAACTCCGGCCTGCTGTACGCCGGCCTGCTCGGCGCCTTCATGACCTCGCTGTACACCTTCCGCCTGATCTTCATCGCCTTCCACGGCGAAGCGAAGACCGAAGCCCACGCCGGCCACGGCATCAGCCATTGGCTGCCACTGGGCGTGCTGATCGTGCTGTCGACCTTCGTCGGCGCATGGATCACACCGCCGTTGGCTGACGTGCTGCCTCAAAGCGCAGGCCATGCCGGCGGTGAGGCCAAGCATGCTCTGGAGATCACCTCGGGCGCCATTGCCATTGCCGGTATCCTGCTCGCCGCCTTGCTGTTCCTGGGCAAGCGCAGCTTCGTCAGCGCGGTGGCCAACAGTGGCATCGGCCGCGTGCTGTCGGCCTGGTGGTTCGCGGCCTGGGGCTTCGACTGGATCTACGACAAGCTGTTCGTCAAGCCCTACCTGCTGATCAGCCACCTGCTGCGCAAAGACCCGGTTGACCGCGGTATCGGCCTGATCCCTCGTCTGGCTCGCGGTGGCCACGTGGCCATGACCAAGACCGAGACGGGCCAGCTGCGCTGGTATACCGCCTCCATCGCCATTGGCGCAGTGCTGGTACTCGGCGCTGTGGTAGTGGCCGCGGTATGACCATGAACCTTGCGAACCTTGCGACCCTGCAAAAGGAAACCAACCCGTCATGATTTTGCCTTGGCTGATCCTGATCCCCTTCATCGGCGGCTTCCTGTGCTGGCTGGGCGAGCGCTTCGGCGCTACCCTGCCGCGCTGGATCGCGCTGCTGACCATGTCCCTGTTGCTCGGCATCGGCCTGTGGCTGTGGGCTAACGGCGACTACACCCTTGCCCCGGCTCCGGGCGCCGAGCCTGCATGGGCCCTGGAATACAAAGTCCAGTGGATCCAGCGCTTCGGCATCAGCATCCACCTGGCCCTCGACGGCCTGTCGCTGCTGATGATCCTGCTCACAGGCCTGCTGGGCGTGTTGTCGGTGCTGTGCTCCTGGAAAGAGATCCAGCGCCACGTCGGCTTCTTCCACCTGAACCTGATGTGGATCCTGGGCGGTGTGGTCGGTGTGTTCCTGGCGCTGGACCTGTTCCTGTTCTTCTTCTTCTGGGAAATGATGCTGGTGCCGATGTATTTCCTCATCGCGCTCTGGGGTCATAGCTCGGCGGACGGCAAGAAGACGCGCATCTACGCGGCGACCAAGTTCTTCATCTTCACCCAGGCCAGCGGCCTGATCATGCTGGTGGCGATCCTGGGCCTGGTACTGGTCAACTACACCAACACCGGTGTGATCACGTTCAACTACAGCGACCTGCTCAAGGCCGACCTGCCGGCCGGTACCGAGTACCTGCTGATGCTGGGCTTCTTCATTGCCTTTGCCGTGAAGCTGCCGGTGGTGCCGTTCCACTCCTGGTTGCCCGACGCCCACGCCCAGGCGCCGACCGCAGGTTCCGTGGACCTGGCGGGTATCCTGCTCAAGACCGCTGCTTATGGCCTGCTGCGCTTCGCCCTGCCGCTGTTCCCCAATGCTTCGGCAGAGTTCGCGCCCATCGCCATGACCCTGGGCCTGATCGGCATCTTCTACGGGGCCTTCCTGGCCTTCGCCCAGACCGACATCAAGCGCCTGATCGCCTTCTCCAGCGTCTCTCACATGGGCTTCGTGCTGATCGGCATCTATTCCGGTAGCCAGCAAGCACTGCAAGGTGCGGTCATCCAGATGCTGGCTCACGGTCTGTCGGCTGCCGCGCTGTTCATCCTGTCCGGTCAGTTGTACGAGCGCCTGCACACCCGCGACATGCGCCAGATGGGCGGGCTGTGGCACCGCATCGCCTACCTGCCTGCCATCAGCCTGTTCTTCGCTGCCGCCTCCCTGGGGCTGCCAGGCACCGGCAACTTCGTGGGTGAGTTCCTGATCCTGATCGGCAGCTTCGTGCACGTGCCTTGGATCACCGTCATCGCCACTACCGGCCTGGTATTCGGCTCGGTCTACTCGCTGATCATGATTCACCGCGCCTACTTCGGCCCGAGCAAATCGGACACCGTACTGGCCGGCATGGACACCCGCGAGCTGGTCATGGTGCTGGGCCTGGCGGTACTGCTGGTGCTGCTGGGCGTGTATCCACAGCCGTTCCTCGACACCTCTGCCGCCACCATGAGTGGTGTGCAGCAGTGGCTCGGTTCCGCTTTCACTCAACTCGCTTCGGCCCGGTAAGAGCGCTATGGAATTCACCACTCAACACTTCATCGCATTGGCGCCGATGCTGATCACCACCATCACCACGGTGGTGGTGATGCTGGCGATCGCCTGGAAGCGCAATCACTCGCAGACGTTCCTGCTGTCCACCGTGGGGCTGAACCTGGCCCTGCTTTCGATCCTGCCAGCATTGAAGGTCGCGCCACTGGCGGTCACGTCGCTGATCACCATCGACAAGTTCGCCTGCCTGTACATGGCAATCATGTTGGTCGCGACCCTGGCATGCGTAACGCTCGCCCATGCCTACCTGGGCGAAGGCGCCAAGGGTTTCCCGGGCAACCGCGAAGAGCTGTACCTGCTGCTGCTGATGTCGGCACTGGGCGGGCTGGTGCTGGTCAGCGCCAACCACCTGGCGGGCCTGTTCATTGGCCTGGAGTTGCTGTCGGTACCGGTCTACGGCCTGGTGGCGTATGCGTTCTTCAACAAGCGCTCGCTTGAAGCCGGCATCAAGTACATGGTGCTGTCGGCAGCAGGTTCTGCCTTCCTGCTGTTCGGCATGGCGCTGCTGTACGCCGACGCCGGCAGCTTGACCTTCGACCAGTTGGGCAAGGCATTGGCTGCCACCAGCATGCCGAGCCTGCTGGCTCAACTGGGTCTGGGCATGATGTTGGTCGGCCTGGCGTTCAAACTGTCGCTGGTACCGTTCCACCTGTGGACGCCCGATGTGTACGAAGGTGCTCCGGCCCCGGTCGCCGCGTTCCTCGCCACGGCCAGCAAGGTTGCGGTGTTCGCGGTGGTCATCCGCCTGTTCATGCTCTCCCCTGCCGCCAGCAGCGGTGTGCTGAGCACGGTGCTTGCCATCATCGCCGTGGCGTCGATCCTGGTCGGTAACCTGCTGGCGCTGACCCAGAGCAACCTCAAGCGCCTGCTGGGTTACTCGTCCATCGCCCACTTCGGCTACCTGCTGATCGCGCTGGTGGCCAGTAAGGGCCTGGCGCTGGAGGCCATGGGCGTCTACCTGGTCACCTACGTGCTCACAAGCCTTGGGGCATTCGGTGTCATCACCTTGATGTCCTCGCCCTACGGTGGCCGCGATGCTGACGCGCTGTACGAGTACCGCGGTCTGTTCTGGCGTCGCCCCTACCTGACCGCCGTGCTGACCGTGATGATGCTGTCGCTGGCCGGTATCCCGCTCACCGCTGGTTTCATCGGCAAGTTCTACATCATTGCCACCGGTGTCGAGTCGCAGCTGTGGTGGTTGGTGGGCGCGCTGGTCATCGGTAGTGCCATCGGTGTGTACTACTACCTGCGTGTGATGGTCACCCTGTACCTGGTCGAGCCTAACCTGCGCCGTCACGACGCACCGTTGAAGTGGGAACAGCGCACCGGTGGCGTCATGCTGCTGGCTGTCGCCCTGCTCGTCTTCGTACTGGGTGTGTACCCGCAGCCGCTGCTGGACCTGGTGCAGCATGCAGGTTTGTACCTGATCGGCTAACCCGCCTGGCAATCCCAGACACCCCGCTTACGCGGGGTGTTTTTGTTTGTGCCTGGCAAATGCTGGACTCGCCCTCAGGCCTATCGGTCGCCCGATCTGGCGTGTGGGTGGAAGCGTTGGGGCAGTGTCAGCATTTTTACCCTGCTGTGGGTGATCTGGGCGCGGGTTCGTACGTCATACCGCTGTTGCCTCACTGCTGGTCGTCTGGAGCCCTACGATGCGTCGCGTTTTGTTGCTGTCCCCCCGCCTTGGCCTGCTTGGCGCCATCATTGCGAGCCCGCCTGCCTGGTCAGCAAGCCCGATCGAACTTGGCCAGGTGCTGATCACCGACCAGGCGCAAGGGGACCTGGAGGCCGCAGCGCAGCGCCTGCGCAGTGCCCCAGGTGGCACCAACCTGGTGGACATGCAAAAGGTGGGTCAAGGCCGTGTGGCCAGCAACCAGGATGTCCTTGCCTACCAGCCGGGGGTGTTCGCCCAGTCGGCGGGCAACGACGGCATCAAGTTGTCGATTCGCGGCTCCGGCCTCAACCGGGCCCCAGGCGCGCACGGCTCAGGGGTCTACACGCAGTTCGACGGCCTGCCGCTGACCGGCCCCGGGGGCACGCCCTACGAGCTGTTCGAGCCGTTGTGGCTCAACCGCGCCGAAGTGCTGCGCGGTGCCAACGGGTTTGATCAGGGATCGCTGGCGTTGGGCGGTGCCATCAATTACGTCACCCACACCGGCTACGATGCAGCGCCCCTGCACGTGCGCTATGAAGTCGGCAGCCGTGGCTATCAGCGCCGCCACATCAGCTCCGGCCAGGTACTCGGTAACCTTGACTACTACGTTGCGCTGACCGATGCGCACTACGACGGCTACCAGCAGCACAGCAGCGGCAGTGCCAAGGGCATCGCGGCCAACGTCGGCTATCGCTTCAACCCCAACCTTGAAACACGGCTGTACCTGCGCTACCGGGAAACGGAGAACGACCTGGCCGGACGTTTGACCAAAGACCAGATCAAGCATCACCCTACCTCGGCGAACCCTGCCTACCTGGCACGTGATGACAGCCGTCCGCAGCCGGGCAGTACCTGGGTTGGCAGCAAGACCACGTTCTACCTTGACGATGATGCCCGCGTCGAAGCCGGCCTGGTCTACCACGATTACCCCATGGACCTGCGCGAGGGCCCGATGCGCCTGAAGGTGGCTTACACCGACGTCAGTGGCACGCTGAACTATCAGCGGCGCGACACGGTGTTTGGCCGTGAGAGCAAGACGACCGTGGGCTGGCGCACCACCAAGCACCTGCCCAACAGCGGCGCCTCACAATTTGCGCGCAACGGCCAGGTGATCGGCATTCGGACACGTGACTTCACCTATCAAGGCTCCGATACCGTGTTGCATCTGGGTAATGACCTGGAGCTCATACCGAACCTGTGGCTGACAACCGGGCTGGCCGCTATCTATACGCGACGCGAGAGCGACGTGACCTACCCCGCCGAAGGCGGCAAGGTGTCGATGCATGATTGGGATTATGCGCCGCGCATCGGACTGCGCTACGACGCACGCCCGGACCTGCAGGTGTACGGCAACCTCAGCCGCTCGGTGGAACCGCCCCACCCATGGTCGCTGATCTGGAGCTCGCCAAGCGTGGGCGGCAAGCAGATTCAACCGATCGAAATGCAGAACCAGACAGCCACCACGCTGGAAGTAGGTGCGCGCGGCGAGTCGGCATTCGGGCGGTGGGACCTTGCCTGGTACTACGCCCAAGTACGCCACGAACTGCTCGCGGTCGAGGTGGTGCCGAACTTCACCTCGGAATTCAATGCCAGCGCCACGGTGCACCAGGGCGTGGAGGCCGGGCTGGACAGCACGCTCTGGGAGCAGTCAGGCCTGGGTCGCCTGAGCCTGCGTCAGGCCTACACCTTCAGTGACTTCCATTACCGCGACGACGAAAGGTTCGGCGACAACCGCCTGCCGGGCATCCCCATGCACTACTATCAGGCCGAGTTGCGCTTCGACTGGCCCAGCGGCTTCTACGCCGGGATCAACACGCAGATGGCGTCCAAGGTGCAAGTGGACTATGCCAACAGCTACCATGCCGACGATTACGCCACCCTCGGCGCCCGTCTCGGTTGGGACTCGCCGCAGCGTGACTGGCAGACCTGGCTGGATCTACGCAACCTGACCAACAAGCGCTACGCAGCGACCGTAACCCCAGGCTTCAATGACGCAGGGCGGGACATTGCCCGCTCCACTCCGGGCGAAGGCGCTGCGGTCTATGCGGGAGTGTCCTACACATTCCGGTGACTGCCACGATCGGGCAGCCCTTGGCTGACAAACATTGCGCGGGCCGACTGGCCCGCACAATGTGGCGCCGCTCAGGCCACGGTCATACAGAGCGATTCAGCTTCACCCAAGACGCGAACTTGTCGATGAAGCCTTGCAAAAACGGCCGGGTCTTGTCGTTGAGTTTGCCTGACTCGTCGAACAGGCTGGCAGCGCCGCCAATGTAGGCCTCCGGCATCTGCATGCATGGCATGTCCAGGAACACCAGGGACTGGCGCACTGAATGGTTGGCACCGAAGCCGCCGATCGCACCTGGCGACACACTCGCCACGGCTGCCGGCTTGCCGCCCCACGCGCTTTGCCCGTAAGGCCTTGAACCCACATCGATGGCATTCTTCAGGCAGCCTGGCATGGTCCGGTTGTACTCCGGCGTGACGAAGAGCACCGCATCGCTGCCCTTGATGTCGTTCCGAAAGCGTGTCCAGGCAGCTGGCGGGGCATCGGTTTCCAAGTCTTCGTTGTACAGGGGTAAGTCGCCGATCTCGACGATCTTCAGTGCCAGGCTCGACGGCGCCAGCTCAGACAGCGCCCGGGCCACCTTGCGGTTATAGGAATCCTTGCGCAGGCTACCGACGACGACGGCAACCGAATAGACCTGGGTCATGGCAATCTCCAACTTCATGTTTTCAGGGACGATGTAGTTATAGATGACCGTTTTGCGCTGCTTTGGTTTTTTTTCCCGGCCGCGAAAACTTCCCCTGCCCTTGGAAGGTCTACTGCTACAGACATTTCCTACGCAATTCAGAGGGTTCCACCCAAATGGCAGCAGTAATGGTCGGCCAATTCCATGCCCGCGACGCCGAAGGCCGTATCTATCCCGTGCACGAGTTTCAGGAATCTACCCTGCAACACGACGGCAGCACGACCGGCGCACCTATCACCACCTACCGCCTTGCCATCGGCGATCGCGTCAACTACCTGGGTGAAAATCGATTCGAGCTTGCCCGCACCGGTGTCGAAATCATCCGTATCCCATGACACGAAGAGGCACTGGCCTGTTACTGCTCGATGAGGGTGAGACCGCTTGCGGTCTTGATTGACCAGCTGCAGGCCGTCGCTTTTTAGTCCGCTGACCGCTCAGCCAGTGCCTGCCAGAGCGATGGGCCGCCAGCGGACTTGGCAATCGCTGCAAGGCGTTCGGCATGAGCTTCGAGCTCATCCGGTGCGGCCAGAATGACCCGGCCGGGCGCGCGACCGCTGATGCGACGAATGTCAGCTCCTCCGCTACCCTGCCCGTTTTCGTCCGAATCGCTGCCATGCCCTGCCAACGAGAGGCTGGTCTGCCCCCCGGTCATTGCCAGGTAGACATCCGCCAGCAGCTCGGCGTCGAGCAACGCGCCGTGCAGTTCGCGCCCCGAGTTGTCGATATCGTAGCGTTTGCACAAGGCATCCAGGCTGTTGCGTTGCCCCGGATGACGCGCCCGCGCCAGCAACAAGGTGTCGAGAATGGTGCAGTGCTGGGACAGGTCAGCACGGTCCTGCTGGCCCAGCAGCGCGAACTCGTTGTTGATGAACCCGACGTCGAATGCCGCGTTGTGGATGACCAGCGTAGCGCCCTGGATGAACGCGAAGAACTCCTCGGCGACGTCGCCGAAGCGCGGCTTGCCAACCAGGAAGGCGTCAGTGATGCCGTGGACGTTGATCGCGCCCTCGTCACTTTCGCGGTCAGGCTGCAGGTAGACGTGGAAATGCCTGCCTGTCAGGCGCCTGCCGACCACCTCGACGCAGCCAATCTCGATGATGCGGTGCCCCTCGCTGACCGGCATACCCGTGGTTTCGGTATCGAGGATAACGAACCGCTTGTCTTGCTGTTGCTCCACTTGGGGGACTCCAACTTGCATCGTTTACAAAGGTGCGCAGTATAACAGCAGGGCGAGCGCTGAGCCCCCTTCGCACCTGGCATCGGGTTCAGCGCGTCACGCCCGGGCGCGCACTTCGTCCACGCCACGGTTGGCCAGCTGGTCCGCACGCTCGTTGCCGGGGTGGCCAATGTGGCCGCGGACCCATTTCCAGGTCACCTTGTGGCGGTTGACCTGTTCGTCAAGCAACTGCCACAGGTCGGCATTCTTCACAGGTTCCTTGGCCGCGGTTTTCCAGCCACGCTTTTTCCAGTTGACCATCCATTCGTTGATGCCTTTCATCACGTACTGCGAGTCAGTCGTCAGCACGACCTCGCATTCACGCTTGAGCGCCATCAGCCCCTGGATGGCGGCCATTAACTCCATGCGGTTGTTGGTGGTCTCGCGCTCGCCCCCCCACAACTCTTTTTCAACGCCTTTGAAAATCATCAGCACACCCCAGCCGCCGGGGCCAGGATTGCCCTTGCAGGCACCATCGGTAAACATTTCGACGCTATCGCTCATGTACCACTCGTATTCACTGCTTATCGGGATCGGGGGTCGCCGAGGTGCGGTTGACCTTGGCCAATGGCAACGGCAGCAACTTGCCCATCGGCTCGCGACGCTGGGGCCGCAGCGGCCGCAGGCCCACGACCATCTTGCGCGCCACCAGCACATAGACACCGCCGCCAGCGCTTTGCCACCCGCCCGCCATGCGCTCCCACCCTTCCAGGCGCTGCTGCCAGGCAGGCGAAGCAAGCGGCGGACGATAGCACCCGAAGCGGCGTTTCTCCAAGGCAAAGCCCAGCAGGTTGAGCCAGTCACCCAGTCGCGAAGGCGAGATGCAGCGGGCCTTGCGCAAAGCGCCACGGCTAAACAGGTGACGCACCCCCCAACTGCTCCACGGATTGATCCCGACGATCAGCAGATGACCGCCTGGGCGCACGGCGCTGGCGGCCTCACGCAGCAGCCCGTGGGGCGACAGGCTGAAATCCAGCCCATGTTGCAACACCACCACATCGGCCGCGTGCTCGCTTAACGGCCAGGCCTGTTCCTCGCAGACGATCTCCACCCCCGGCAGCGGCGCGCCGAGGCGCACGTTGCGCTGGACCTTCGGCGCACTGGGTGGGGCGTCGGCGCAGGGGCCATAGTGCACCAGGTAGCCACCGAAGAAGCGACCCAGCTCTTCCTCCAGCAGCTTCTGTTCTTCTTGCAGCATCAATTGGCCGAGCGGGCCCTGAAACCACTCACGGGCCAGGCTGATCAGCTTGATCCAGTCCGGGTCGGCCTGGGCAAAGGCTTGGTCGGTCATTGTGCAATTCCTCGAAAGGTTCTCCCACCGCGCCATCGCGGCTAAGATGCCTTCATGTGCCAAGCAAGGCGAATCGGATTCCCACCATGATACAGATCGAAGCGTTGCCCGCTTTCTCGGACAATTACATCTGGTTGTTACAGCATACTGCCAAACGCCGCTGCGCGGTGGTCGACCCTGGCGATGCCGGCCCGGTGGAACGGTGGCTTGCCGCGCATCCTGGTTGGCAGCTTACCGACATGCTCATCACTCACCATCACAACGACCATGTAGGCGGTGTGGCGCGGCTCAAGGCGTTGACGGGCGCGCAAGTACACGGCCCAGCCAACGAGGATATCCCTTGCAGGGATGTGGCACTGGACGATGGCGACCAGGTCACAGTGCTGGGTGAGGTCTATGAGGTGCTTGCCGTGCCGGGCCATACACTGGGGCACATCGCGTTCTTCAACGCTGGCGCGGCCACGCCTGTACTGTTCAGTGGCGATACCCTGTTCGCAGCCGGATGCGGACGCATGTTCGAGGGCACTGCCGAGCAGATGCAACCGGCCCTGGCCCGCCTGGCAGCCCTGCCAGCCGAGACCCAGGTCTACTGCGCACATGAATACACCTTGAGCAATTTGCGTTTTGCCAAGGCCGTGGAACCTGACAATGAAGATGTAGTGAAGCGCTTCGAAACGGTCTCCCGGCTGCGTGCGCAAGACTGCATCACACTGCCCTCCACCATTGGTCTGGAACGGCTGACAAACCCCTTCCTGCGCACCGCTGAAACATCTGTTAAACAAAAAGCAGACGAATGGAAGGGACATTCCAACACCTCGCATGTCGCTGTTTTTGCTGCCTTGAGGTCTTGGAAAGACAGCTTCTGATAACCCCAAGATATATCGCAAGTGGCGGTCAAAGGTTGACCCGGTCCGGAGCGGTTCCTAGAATCGCCGAAATTTTTTGCCCGGATACCTGTGCCCGCCGATGTCTTCCCGAAGCCGCAGAACCTCTCATTCCGTCGCGCTGACGCGCCTGGCCCAGGTCAGTGCGCTCGCTCTGGCCGCCACCTTGGTGGGCTGCCAGAGCACCCATCAGCTCGACGAAGCCGATAGCGTCCGTGCGCACAGCCTGCAAGCGCGAATCAAACCAAGGCCGGCGCCATTGCTGGTCAAGCCGGTCGAGCAAGCGCCTCGGGATGTCTGGGAACGCATGCGCCAGGGCTTCGTGCTCCAGGAGTACCGGGACGTCAACCCGCGCATCGATCAACAGCGCCTGTGGTTTGCCAGCAACCCCACGTTCATCGAAAGCGCCGGGGAGCGCGGCAGCCTCTACCTGCACTACATCGTCGAACGCCTCGAGGAGCGCGGCATGCCGCTGGAGCTGGCCCTGCTGCCGGCGATCGAGAGCGCCTACAACCCCATGGCGTACTCCCGCGCCAGTGCAGCCGGCATGTGGCAGTTCATGCCAGCCACCGGTCGACACTTCAACCTGCGCCAGACCAACTTCTATGACGGCCGTCGGGATGTCACCGCCTCGACCAACGCCGCGCTCGACTACCTGACCCGCCTGCACGACATGTTCAACGGCGACTGGCTGCTGGCACTGGCGGCCTACAATGCTGGCGAAGGCACGGTCAGCCGCGCGATGGAGCGCAACGAGAAGCTGGGCTTGCCCACCGACTACTGGAACCTGCCACTGCCTCAGGAAACCCGCGACTACGTGCCCAAGCTGCTGGCCTTGTCACAGGTGGTCTCCACACCTGAAGCCTACGGCGTGAACCTGACGCCGATCGCCAATGAGCCCTACTTCGAGGCCGTCGCGATCAACGACCGGCTCGACCTGACGCGGGTGGCCGCTTTCGCCGACATCGACGAAGACGAACTCATCCAGCTGAACCCAGCCTTCAAGAAGCGCATGACGGTCGATGGCCCGAAGCAGTTGCTGGTGCCCACGGCCAAGGCGCAGTTGCTCTCTGCCAGCCTCTCCAACCTCAACCCCGAGCAGTTGGTCACCCTGCAGCCACCCAAGGCTGCTTTCGCTCGCGCCGTGGCCGAAGCCCAGGCGCCTGTGGCCGCGCGCAGCTACAAGGTCAGGCGTGGTGACAATCTGGGGACCATCGCCAAGGCCAACCGTGTATCCATTGCGGACATCAAGCGCTGGAACCGCCTGTCGGGCAGCAGCCTGCGCGCCGGCCAGGTGCTAGCCTTGCGCGGCGGCAAAGCCTCCAGTGGCGCCGCTAACCGGGTCGCCAGCTCGGCAAAACGCACAACCCAATACAAGGTGCGCAAGGGCGATTCGCTGTATCTGGTGGCCAAACGCTTCAATGTCGAGATGACCCACCTCAAGCGCTGGAATCCGCGCAGTGGCCATGCGCTCAAACCCGGCCAGACCCTGACCGTCTACGTCGGCCACTGACCCCAGGCGGCAAGCGGACACCTGTGCGTGCGCGTACCTGTGTTTTCTTGCCGTTTGGCGCTTGCTGCGCCAGTGCAAACTGTTACTGTAGCCCGATCAAAGCCCAATGCCTTTGGATCGGATGCCGACTTGATACGTCCCCTCCTTCTTACACTCAGCCTGGCCTTGAGCTTTCCCGCAGTCGCAACCGTGAGCGAAAGCCACGGTTACGCGCAGTTCGGCACGCTCAAGTACCCGGCCTCGTTCACCCATTTCGACTGGGTCAACCCGCAAGCCCCCAAAGGTGGCACGTTGCGGGCGATGGCCTTCGGTACGTTCGACACGCTCAACCCCTATACCTTCAAGGGTACGAGCCCGGTGAGCACGCCCAACTTTCAACAGTATGGGGTCAATGAACTCAACGAGACCCTCATGGTGGGTACCGGCCAGTACGACCCCTCGGGCGATGAGCCGACCTCCAGTTACGGGTTGATTGCCCGCTCGGTCGAATACAGCCAGGACCGCAGCTGGGTAGTGTTCAACCTGCGCCCGCAAGCCCGCTGGCACGATGGCAAGCCCATCACGTCGGCAGACGTGGCCTTCTCCTTCCGCACACTGCTCAAGGAAGGTCATCCGCTTTACCGGACCAACCTGCAGGAAGTGCAGCGGGTGGACATTCTCGGGCCGCTGCGTATTCGCTTCGTGTTCAAGCGAGCCGGCAACCCGTTGTTGATCCTGCGCCTTGGGGAAATGCCCGTCCTGCCCCAGCATTACTGGCGTACGCGCGACTTCAAGGCCACTACCTTCGAACCCCCGCTGGGCAGTGGGCCTTACCGGGTGACCCAGGTACAGCCAGGCCGGCGCCTGGTGTTCGAGCGCGTCAAAAACTACTGGGGCAAAGACCTGGCGGTGAATCGAGGCAAGTACAACTTCGACCGTGTCGAGTACGAGTTCTACCGCGACTCCACCGTTGCCTTCGAAGCCTTCAAGGCAGGTGAGTTCGACATCTACATCGAGCATCAGGCCAAGAACTGGGCCAACGGCTACACGTTCCCCGCCGTGGGACGCGGCGAGGTGATCAAGGCGCAGATCCCCCACCGCATCCCTACCCAGACCCAGGGCCTGTTCATGAACAGCCGTCGCGCCACCTTCAGCGATCCACGGGTGCGCCAGGCACTGGGCTTGATGTTCGATTTCGAGTGGACCAACCGTGCCCTGTTCAGCAGCGCCTACCGGCGCTCGACCAGTTATTACCCCAATAGCGAGTTCGCGGCCGCTGGCCTGCCCCAAGGCAAGGAATGGTTGTTGCTGGCCCCGTTTCGCGACCAGCTCGCGGCCAAGCTGTTCACTGAACCCTACCAGGTCAGCCGTACGGACGGGCGCGGGATTGACCGGCAGACGTTGCGCAAGGCCCTGGCTTTGCTGGCTGAGGCCGGGTGGACACTCAAGGGCCAGCGTCTGGTCGACAGCAAGGGCCAACCGCTGCGCATGGAAGTGCTACTGGTAAACCCCAACCTGGAACGCATCCTGCAGCCGTATGTCGAAAACCTCTCCAGCATCGGTGTAGACGCGCGCTTGCGAACCGTGGACCGCGCTCAGTACAAACAGCGACTGGACCAGTTTGACTTCGACATGATTCTGATGACCCTGAACCAGACCCTGAGCCCGGGCCTTGAGCAATGGCTGTACTTCCATTCAAGCCAGGCGGCCATCAAGGGCAGCAAGAACTACGCCGGGGTCGACGACCCCGTGGTCGATCACCTGCTAGACACCTTGCTGGCGGCGCGCACTCGCGATGATCAGGTCGCAGCGGCGCGAGCGCTGGACCGCGTGCTCTCATGGCAGCACTACATGATTCCCAACTGGTACCTCGACAATCACCGCCTGGCCTACCGCAATCGGTTCGGCTTCGTCACCACGCCGCCCTATACCCTCGGGCTGAACAGCTGGTGGATCAAGACTTCGGAGAAAGCCCAATGACGCCCACGCATTCCTTGCGCCGGCTGGCTGGCAGCCTGTTGCTGGCCTGCCTGAGCCTTCCCGCGCTGGCAGCGCCGCAGCACGCACTCACGCTGTACGACGAGCCGCCCAAGTACCCGGCGGATTTCAAGCACTTCGACTACGTGAACCCGGACGCCCCCAAGGGCGGCACCTTCCGCCAGTCCAGCTTTGGCGGGTTCGACAGCCTCAACCCCTTCATCAACAAAGGGGTATCTGCCGAAAACATCAGCATCATCTACGACACCTTGATGCGCCAGAGCCTGGACGAGCCTTTCACCGAGTACGGCCTGGTCGCTCGACAGATCGAGAAGGCGCCTGACAACAGCTGGGTGCGCTTCTACCTGCGCCCCGAGGCGCGGTTCCACGATGGCCATCCCATGCGTGCCGAAGACGTGGTGTTCACCTTCAATGCGCTGATGAAGGACGGTGCTCCCCTGTACCGCCAATACTATGCGGACGTGGCCGAGGTGGTCGCCGAAGACCCGCTCAAGGTCGTGTTCAAGTTCAAGCACAAGGGCAACCGTGAACTGCCGCTGATCCTCGGCCAGTTGCCCGTGCTGCCCAAGCACTGGTACGCCCAGCGCGACTTCAACCGCGGCAATCTGGAAATCCCACTGGGCAGCGGCCCGTACAAGGTGGCCGAGGTCAAGGCCGGGCGTTCGGTCCGTTATGAGCGGGTCAAGGACTACTGGGCCAAGGACTTGCCCATCAACCGTGGCTTCTACAATTTCGACGCCATGACCTTCGACGCCTACCGCGACACCACGGTCGCGTTGGAGGCACTGAAGGCGGGCGCCTTCGATTATGCGCTGGAAGTCAGCGCCAAGAACTGGGCCACGGCTTACAACGTGCCTGCTGTGCGCGACGGCCGCCTGATCAAGGAGGAGCTGCCCAATGGCAACCCCACAGGCATGCAGGGCTTCATCTTCAACATTCGCCGGCCGGTATTCCAGGATATCCGCGTGCGCAAGGCGCTGAGCCTGCTGCTGGACTATGAATGGACCAACAAGCAGCTGTTCAACGGCGCCTACACACGCACCGGCAGTTACTTCGAGAACTCCGAGATGGCGGCCCGCGGCCTACCCGGCCCTGGCGAACTTCAAATCCTCGAACCGGTGCGCAGCCAGGTGCCAGAACAGGTCTTCACCCAGGCCTTCCATAACCCGGTCAGCGACGGCAGCGGCATGATCCGGGAGCAGCAGCGCCAAGCCTACAAGTTGCTGCAGGAGGCGGGCTGGAAAATCGTCGACGACAAGATGGTCGACACCAACGGCCAGCCGGTCAGCATCGAGTTCCTGCTCGCCCAGACCGAGTTCGAACGCATTTTGCTGCCGTTCAAGCGCAACCTCGCGGACCTGGGTATCGAACTCAACATCCGCCGGGTCGATGTGTCCCAGTACATCACCCGCCTGCGCTCGCGCGATTACGACATGATCGTGGGCGGCTACCCCCAGTCCAACTCTCCTGGCAACGAACAGAGGGAATTCTGGTCCAGCGCGGCCGCCGACAACCCTGGGAGCCGCAATTTCATCGGCCTGCGTGACCCCGCCATCGACCAACTGGTCGATGGCCTGATCAACGCCGAGTCGCGTCAGAGCCTGATCGACCACTGCCGTGCCCTGGACCGGGTATTGCTGTGGGGCTACTACGTGATCCCGAACTGGCACATCAAGACCTGGCGCGTGGCCTATTGGAACCACATCGGTCACCCCAAGGTTTCGCCCAAGTACGACATCGGCATCGACACCTGGTGGATCAAGCCCGGCTCAACGCCCAAGGCAACCCAGGCCACTGCTGGCGAGGCCAACTGACATGCTGGCCTATATCCTGCGGCGACTGCTGCTGATCATCCCTACACTGTTCGGCATCCTGATCATCAACTTCATCATCGTCCAGGCCGCACCTGGCGGGCCGGTGGAACAGATGATCGCCAAGCTCGAAGGCTTCGAAGGCGCCACCAGCCGGATCGCAGGTGGCGGTGCCGAGGTGTCGGTGGCCGGCTCCAACTACCGGGGTGCACAGGGCCTGGACCCTGCGCTGGTGGCGGAGATCGAGCGCATGTACGGCTTCGACAAATCGCCGCCCGAACGCCTGTGGATCATGATCAAGAACTACGCCCAGCTGGATTTTGGCGACAGTTTCTTCCGTGACGCCAAGGTCATCGACCTGATTCTGGAGAAGATGCCCGTATCGATCTCACTGGGGCTGTGGAGCACGCTGATCATGTACCTGATCTCGATCCCCCTGGGGATCGCCAAGGCGGTTCGCCACGGCAGTCACTTCGATGTGTGGACCAGCTCGGCGATCATCGTGGGCTATGCCATCCCGGCGTTCCTGTTCGCCATCTTGCTGATCGTCCTGTTCGCCGGCGGCAGCTACTTCGACTGGTTCCCACTGCGCGGCCTGACCTCCAACAACTTCGATGAGCTGAGCACCACAGGCAAGGTCCTCGATTATTTCTGGCACCTGGTGTTGCCGATCACGGCCTTGGTGATCGGCAACTTCGCCACCATGACGCTGCTGACCAAGAACAGCTTCCTCGACGAGATCAACAAGCAGTACGTGGTCACCGCCAAGGCCAAGGGCCTGAGCCGGTCGCGGGTGCTGTATGGCCACGTGTTCCGTAATGCCATGCTGCTGGTGATCGCCGGCTTTCCTTCGGCCTTCATCGGCATCTTCTTCACAGGCTCGCTGCTGATCGAGGTGATCTTCAGCCTCGACGGGCTGGGCCTGATGAGTTTCGAAGCGGCCATCAACCGCGATTACCCGGTGGTCTTCGGCACCCTGTTCATCTTCACCCTCCTGGGGCTGGTGGTGAAACTGATCGGCGACCTGACCTACACCCTGGTCGATCCACGTATCGACTTTGCCAGCCGGGAGCACTGACATGGCCTTGTCCCCCCTGAACCGTCGTCGCTTCGAGCGTTTCAAGGCCAACCGCCGTGGCTGGTGGTCGCTGTGGCTGTTCCTGATCCTGTTCGGGTTGAGCCTGGGCGCCGAGCTCATCGCCAATGACAAGCCCATTGCCGTGCATTACGACGGCCAGTGGTACTTCCCTGCCTTCAAGCGCTACCCGGAAACCACCTTTGGCGGTGAGTTCCCGCTGGAAGCCAACTACAAAAGCCCCTACGTGCGTGACCTGCTGGCCAAGAAAGACAGCTTCGTGCTGTGGGCGCCCATACCCTTCAGCTACCAGAGCATCAACTACGACCTGCGCGTACCCGCCCCCGCCCCGCCCTCATCCGACAACTGGCTGGGCACCGATGATCAAGGGCGCGACGTGCTGGCACGGGTGATCTACGGGTTTCGCATTTCGGTACTGTTCGCCCTGACCCTGACCGTGCTCAGCTCGATCATCGGCGTGATCGCCGGTGCCTTGCAGGGTTTCTATGGTGGCTGGGTAGACCTGGCCGGGCAACGCTTCCTGGAAATCTGGTCCGGCCTGCCGGTGCTTTACCTGCTGATCATCCTGGCCAGCTTCGTGCAGCCCAATTTCTGGTGGTTGCTGGGCATCATGCTGTTGTTTTCCTGGATGAGCCTGGTGGACGTGGTCCGCGCCGAATTCCTGCGCGGACGCAACCTTGAGTACGTGCGCGCCGCGCGCGCTCTGGGCATGCGCAACGGCGCGATCATGTACCGGCATATCCTGCCCAATGCCATGATCTCGACCATGACGTTCATGCCGTTCATTCTCACCGGCGCGATCGGCACGCTGACCGCGTTGGACTTCCTCGGCTTCGGCCTGCCTCCGGGGGCCCCGTCGCTCGGTGAGTTGGTTGCGCAGGGCAAATCCAACCTGCAGGCGCCGTGGCTTGGCATCAGCGCATTTGCCGTGCTGGCCGTGATGCTGAGCCTGCTGGTATTCATCGGCGAGTCCGCCCGCGACGCCTTTGACCCGAGGAAGTGACATGAGCGAAGAAAACCTGATCGAAGTGCGCGACCTGGCCGTCGAATTCGTGAGTGGCGAGCACACCAATCGGGTGGTCGACGGCATCAGCTTCGACATCCGCAAGGGTGAAACGCTGGCGCTCGTCGGAGAAAGCGGTTCGGGCAAGTCGGTGACTGCCCACTCGATCCTGCGCTTGCTGCCCTATCCCCTGGCGCGTCATCCCAGTGGCACCATCCGCTACCAAGGCAAGGACTTGCTGCAGCAGAACGAAAAGAGCATGCAGCGCATTCGCGGCGACCGCATCGCAATGATTTTCCAGGAGCCGATGACCTCGCTCAATCCGCTGCACTGCATCGAAAAGCAGATCAACGAGATCCTGCTCATCCACAAGGGGCTGACCGGCAAGCAGGCCACCGCTCGCACCCTTGAGTTGCTGGAGATGGTGGGTATCCCAGAGCCGCGCAAGCGCCTCAAGGCGCTACCCCACGAGCTCTCGGGCGGCCAACGCCAACGTGTGATGATCGCCATGGCGTTGGCCAACGAGCCAGAACTGCTGATTGCAGATGAACCGACCACCGCGCTGGACGTGACCGTACAGCTCAAGGTGCTCGACCTGCTCAAGGCGCTGCAGGCGCGCCTGGGCATGGCCCTGTTGTTGATCAGCCACGACCTGAATTTGGTACGGCGAATCGCGCACCGGGTGTGCGTGATGCAGCAGGGGCATATCGTCGAACAAGCCGACTGCGCCACGCTGTTCGATGCCCCACAGCACCCGTATACGCAGATGCTGATCAACGCCGAGCCCAGCGGTTTGCCGGCTCACAACACACCCGGCTCGCCACTGCTGGCGGTGGACGACCTGAAAGTGTGGTTCCCGATCAAGAAAGGCTTGCTGCGCCGCACCGTCGACCACGTGAAAGCCGTGGACGGTATCAATTTCAGCCTGCCTCAGGGGCAGACCTTGGGCATTGTGGGCGAGTCGGGCTCAGGCAAGTCGACTCTGGGCCTGGCGATTCTGCGCTTGATTGGGAGCCAAGGCGGCATCCGCTTCCACGGCAAGGACCTGCAAGGGCTGAACCAGCAAGCCGTGCGTCCGCTGCGCCGGGAAATGCAGGTGGTATTCCAGGACCCGTTCGGCAGCCTCAGCCCCCGCATGAGCGTGGCCGAGATCGTGGGCGAAGGCCTGCGCATCCACCGTATCGGGACTGCCCAGGAACAGGAAGCAGCCATCATCGCAGCACTGCAGGAGGTCGGGCTGGACCCACAGACGCGCCATCGCTACCCCCATGAGTTCTCAGGCGGGCAGCGCCAGCGCATCGCGATCGCCAGGGCCCTGGTGCTCAAGCCGGCGCTGATCCTGCTGGACGAACCCACCTCCGCGCTGGACCGGACGGTGCAGCGCCAGGTGGTTGAGCTGCTGCGCAACCTGCAGCAAAAATACAACCTCACCTACTTGTTCATCAGTCACGACCTGGCGGTGGTCAAGGCCCTGAGCCATCAGCTGATGGTGATCAAGCAAGGTCATGTGGTCGAGCAAGGGGATGCTCAGGCCATCTTTCAGGACCCGCAGCACCCCTACACCCAGCAACTGCTGGAGGCGGCGTTCTTGCAGCCTGAGGGCCGCTGACACCCACGGCGCGTTAGTCATGTCCCGGCCCGACGCGCTCATCCACAGGGCGCATCGGGTTGACACGCTGTCAGGCGGCGGCGGGCGTTCTACACAGCCTCTGGCGGCGCCCGGTGACGGGCATCAGTTGCAGGATCGCCCACACTACCTCCATCACCAAGATGCCCCAGATCAGCGCCGAGCCGCCGTGCATCAGCGCATACAGCTGCCAGCTACTGAACAGCACGCGACCGGCCGCATCATAACGACCGAACCGCACATGAGGATGACGTATGCGCAGCCACGCCCACACGCAGACGATCGAGCCCATGAGGTTGGCCATCAACATGTGCATCGGCTCGAACACCGGCAGTTCACCGTGAAGCCCCAGGGAGGCGTGCATATCACCCAGCCAGCCGTGCAACCAGACAAATGTCCATGGGGTCGCGAAACCAATGGTCATCAGCAAATCGTAATAACCACTGATACGCACCAGCTTGCGGTAATGGGGCTTGCTCCACATCGTCGAACACCTTGCTCAAGTAAAGAAGGCCCCAGGCTAAAGCCTGGAGTATGCTCCAGGGTCAAGCACCCTTAGAAGGAGATTGCCGTGCGAATTGGTCGACTTGCCGCCTGCTGCGAGGTCAGCCGCGATACCCTGCGGTTCTATGAAGCCAAGGGTTTGATCAAGGCCCAGCGCTCGGCCAACGGTTACCGGGACTATGCCGATGACACCGTACAGCTGGTCGCCTTCATCCGTACGGCGCAGCACCTTGGGTTCAGCCTCAGCGAAATTGGCAGTAACGTGCAGCAGTTGTGGAGCGCAACCGAGCCGGCACAAGCCGTTGAAGCACTGTTGCGCGATAAACTGGCGCTCATCGAGCAGCGCATGGCCGACCTGCAGGCACTGCGTGCATCCTTGCTGCACCGCCTGGACCTGGCCTGCCCCCTGCGCCCGAACCTACAGGATGCTAACGCAGGTCCTTGCTGACCCGCTCGACAGCGCCGACCACACGCTTGGCACCTTCCTGGATACTGCTGATCACATGCCCCGCATGGTCAGCCAGCTGCAGGCCGTTGGCAGCCTCAGCACGGCTGCTTTGCACTTCGCCCACGGCCTGGGTCACCAACGCCTGATTTCGTGCCACCACCGCGTCGATTTCCGCCGTGGCTGCGCTGGTGCGACCGGCCAGTTTGCGTACTTCGTCAGCGACCACAGCAAAGCCACGCCCCTGATCACCTGCTCGCGCCGCCTCGATGGCCGCATTGAGCGCCAGCAGATTGGTTTGCGATGCAATGGCGCCAATGGTCTGGACGATGGCGCTGATCACCGTCGATTGCTGGCCGAGCGCGCTGATGGTATCGCCAGCCGACTGCAGTTGACGCGCGACCCCCTGCATGGACTGCCCCACTTCCTGCATGACCACGACCCCTTCACTGGCGCTGCCATCGGTTTGCAGCGACACTTCAAGCGCCACCTGCGCTGCTTGCTTGACTGCCTCTTCACGCTGCACCTGGTCGGTCACCAAGGAAGCGAACTTGACCACCCTCACCAGCTTGCCGCTGGCATCGCTGACCGGGTTATAGCTGGCCTCGAGCCAGACCTCATGCCCGTGGCGGTCCAGGCGCTTGAAACGCCCGGTCACGTAGCGACCTGCGTTGAGCGTGCGCCAAAAATTGCTATAGGCCTCGCCTTTGACCTCATCAGGGCTGCAGAACATGCGGTGATGGTGTCCCACCACTTCGTCCAGGCGGTAACCCAACGCCGTCAGGAAATTGGAGTTGGCGGACACCACCTTGCCCTCAAGGTCGAACTGGATGATGGCGCTGGAGCGCAACAGGGCCTCCAGCAGCGCCTGGCTTTCCTGCGCCGGAGCGGCCAGCCAGTTTCCGAGTGGCTGCCCTACCACCTCTTCGGGCGAAACGCCCAAGGCAGTGGCGAACGCCGAGCTGCATTCGAGGGCGCGACGTTGTGCATCAAGGCGCAGGAATGCGCCGCTTTCCAAGACGTCGAGGCGCTGGCGAAGCGCGGCCAGTTCGGTTTCGCGGGCGGCCAAGGTAGCTTTGAGTTGCCGATTGAACATAGGGGTCACCTGAGGGTGGGGTGCGTCAGCACCAGCGTCTTGTCACCACTTATGTGTGACAAATCAGTCAATACTTGTACATCCCCAAGGCACAGTCCAACGGAGTGCCTGGAGTCTGTTCGTCACGTCCCTGATGCCGTTTCGACTAGAAGATACGGTGGTCGTTCCTATAGAAGGGGTTAATAAGTGTGATTGAGCGAGGCCAGGACTCACCCTAGGATGCCATCATTAAGGCATCGTATTTCTTGTACAGGAAATTATCGGTGTACAGGGTCGATGCGCGGGCCGTTGCTCCACGGCGTAGCCGCACTGCTTGTGGGGTTGTCAGAAAAACTGAAGACAATCGTCTTTCTTCATCGCTCAGAACGGGCATTAATGGCGTCAGTCCCCTTCATGACCCGGTACGACCCCATGCCTACACACCTTCATGATGCTACCACCGCCCTTCGCCACATCGCAGAACGTGTGAGCCTGCCTGCGCCCTGTCTGGCACCCTCCCAGGCGCTTGCAATGCTTTGGGAGCATTACGGCCTGCGGGGTGACATACAGCCGCTTGGCAGTCAGCAGGATCTGAATGTGCTCATGGATACTGGCCAGGCCCAGTTCGTGCTCAAGGCGTGTCACGCCAGCTATGCCGAGCCCGAGTTGCATGCCCAGCATGCTGCGCTGGGCGTGCTGCGGGACCGGGGCTTGCCGGTGCCTTCGGTGCTTGCCGCAAAGGATGGCGATACCCTGCTGACACTGCCTATCGATGGGCAGGTGCTGAGGGTCCGGGTTTTGGAGTACTTGCAAGGACAACCCCTGACCCGATGCGGATGGCTTCCCGCCCCCGTGATGAGGGCGATGGGCACGCTCTGCGCGCAGGTCGACAGGGCCCTGGCCGATTTTGACCACGAGGGTCTAGAGCGAACGCTGCAGTGGGACCCCAGGCATGCCCCGGCATTGATTGACCGCCTGCTATCACAGGTAGACGACCCCAGGCAACGCGAACGGCTGAGCGAGGCAGCACGCGCCGCGGCCTTGCGCCTGTCCCCCTTGATGGAGCAATTGCCCATCCAGGCCGTGCACCTGGACATCACCGATGACAATACCGTCTGGGCTCGCGATGCGCAGCGCGAGTGGCAACTGCAGGGGCTCATCGATTTCGGCGACTTGGTTCGCACCTGGCGCGTTGCCGACCTGTCGGTGACCTGCGCAGCCCTGCTGCATCATGCCGAAGGCGACCCCTTCAGGGTGCTCGCCGCAGTCAGTGCCTATCAGGCGGTCAATCCGCTGACCGAGGCAGAACTACGCGCGTTGTGGCCCTTGGTGCTCAACCGTGCAATTGTGCTGGTGCTCAGTAGTGCTCAACAGCAGGCCATCGACCCTGGTAACCAGTACATCCGCGATAACGCCGCCCACGAATGGCAGATTTTCGAGACTGCGCAGGCGACACCGCTGGCACTGATGGAAGTCGCCATTTTGCAGGCAGCTGGCTTGGCGTCTTGTGTACCCAGCTTCGATGATTGCGCACCGCTGCTCCCTACCGTGGCTGGCCGCCCTGTCGCCCGCCTGGACTTGGGTGTACTGAGCGTGCACTGCGACGCCGGCAACTGGGAAGTGCCAGGGTTTGACCAGCGTCTGCTGGCAGCCCAGTCAGCGCCAGCGTGCACGTTGCATGGGCAGTATCGCCTGTCTCAGACGCACATCGATCGTAGCGAAGAACCGGCAACCTGTGCGTTGGGCGTGGAGTTGAAACTGGAACCGGGCACGGTCGTGCAGGCGCCGCAGGACGGCACATGGCGGTCGGTGGGTGAACAGAGCGGATATCTGCGCACCCCCTCATGGAACCTGTGGATCGATGGCTTGGCCCACGCCCCCGTCGACGGCCAACGGTTGCAAAAAGGTGATGCATTGGGCAAAAGCGGCGAGAGGCTCAGCGTTCAGCTGTGCCTGGACAGCAGCCTGGAACCGCCATTCTTCGCGGTGCCCTCCCAGGCGCCAGCATGGCTGGCCCTGTGCCCTTCCCCTGCGGGCTTACTGGGTGTGGACTGCAACGCCGACGCCCTGCCAGATCCCCACACGTTGCTGGCTCGGCGCGAGGCCAGTTTTGCCCGGTCGCAAAAGCACTATTATGCCGACCCACCACAGATCGAGCGTGGCTGGCGCAACTACCTGATCGATCTGCACGGTCGCTCGTACCTGGACATGCTCAACAACGTGGCCGTCCTGGGGCACGGTCATCCGCGCATGGCGGCCGAGTCGGCCCGGCAGTGGTCGCTGCTCAACACCAATTCGCGTTTTCACTACGCCGCCGTCACCGAATTTTCCGAACGCCTGCTGGCCCTGGCGCCCGACGGTTTCGACCGCGTGTTCATGGTCAACAGCGGTACCGAAGCCAATGACCTGGCTATCCGCCTGGCATGGGCCTACAGCGGTGGCCGCGACATGCTCAGCGTGCTGGAGGCCTACCATGGCTGGTCAGTGGCGACGGATGCAATCTCCACGTCCATCGCCGACAACCCGCAGGCCCTGGAAACTCGCCCCGCCTGGGTGCACCCGGTAGAAGCCCCCAACACGTTCCGCGGCCGTTTCCGAGGCGCGGACAGCGCCGCTGACTACCTGCGCGACGTCGATGCTCGCCTGGCCGAACTCGATACGAACGGGCGCCAGCTGGCCGGGATCATCTGCGAGCCTGTGTATGGCAATGCCGGCGGCATCGCTTTACCGCCGGGCTACCTGCAAGCGGCCTATGCCAAGGTGCGTGCACGCGGCGGGGTGTGCATCGCCGACGAAGTGCAGGTGGGCTATGGCCGTCTAGGAGAGCATTTCTGGGGTTTCGAAGAGCAAGGCGTGGTGCCGGATATCATCACCATGGCCAAGGGTATGGGCAATGGCCAGCCGCTGGGGGTAGTGATCACTCGTCGCGACATCGCCGAGGCGCTGGAGGCTGAGGGGTACTTCTTCTCCTCTGCCGGCGGTAGCCCGGTCAGTTGCCGCATTGGCATGGCGGTGCTGGATGTGTTGCAGCAGGAGGGCCTGTGGGACAATGCCCGCGAAACCGGGCGCTATTTCAAGGCCCAGCTTCAAGCGCTGGTCGACAAGCACCCATTGGCAGGCGCGGCGCATGGTTCGGGCTTTTATCTGGGGCTGGAACTGGTGCGCGACCGGGATACGCTGGAACCTGCGACCGAGGAAACCCGGGTGCTGTGTGATCGCTTGCGCGAGCTGGGGATTTTCATGCAGCCGACGGGCGATTACCTGAACATCCTGAAGATCAAACCGCCGATGTGCACCACGCGGGCGAGTGTGGATTATTTTGTCGACTGCATTGATCGGGTGCTGTCGCAGGGGGTGTGAGGTTTCAGTGTTCGAGCAGCATTATGAGACGACTGGTGTCGCTGCGCGACCCATAGCGGCCGGTCCGGCGCCCCGGGGAGGCCGCCCCCACACGGGCTGTATATAGGGGCGAGAGTGATGCACGACGAAAAGTTCTTAGGCTATGGTAACGAAACCAGTCATAGCAGACGCAGATACTTAAAAATCAAATAATAGCAATCAACAGCACTGAGATTCATACATCAGCCAAACTATCATCTTGCTGTTGCTGTTGCTGTTGCTGTTGCTGTTGCTGTTGCTGTTGCTGTTGCTGTTGCTGTTGCTGTTGCTGTTGCTGTTGCTGTTGATCTTGATCTTGATCTTGATCTTGATCTTGATCTTGATCTTGATCTTGATCTTGATCTTGATCTTCGCGACTTCAGAAGGCCGAACGCAGGTCTTGCGGAGGGAGGTGACAGGCATGGATGCCTGTCAAGCGCTGGGCCCCAGGATGGGGCCTACAGCGCGGTCCTCCCGGGAGCAAGACCGGAGTGAGGGAACCCCGAAGCGCAGCGTAGGGGCCGTATGAATGGAGCGCAGCGTTTTTTGGTTACTTTTTGTCGCGTTTGACAAAAAGTGACTCGCCGTAAGGGCGAAAAGGTGATTAAGCGTCGCCATCGCAAATGGACTATGCTCTCTATCAACACCCACACCAACCCAACCAAACTTCAAACTTCAAACTTCAAACTTCAAACTTCAAACTTCAAACTTCAAACTTCAAAGCGTGGGCGCATACAGCAAGTTGGTATTCATTGGCGCGGGTGGCGCACAGTCACCTTTCCGCCCTTACGGCGGCTCACTTTTTGTCTTGTCAAAAAGTAAGCAAAAACCGCCTGCTCCTATCATCCGGCCCCTACGCTACGCTCCGGGGTTCCCTCGCTCCGGGCTTGCTCCCGGGAGGACCGCGCTGCAGGCCCCATCCTGGGGCCCAGCGCTTGACAGGCATCCATGCCCGTCACCTCCCTCCGCAAGCCCTGCGCTCGGCCTCCTGAAGTCGCGATCTGTGTTGCCTGGACTACCGCGCGCTTAGAAGCAAAAGCCAAAGCCAAAGCCAAAGCAACGGCAACGGCAACGGCAACGGCAACGGCAACGGCAACGGCAACGGCAACGGCAACGGCAACGGCAACGGCAACGGCAACGGCAACGGCATCTTGGGCTAAAGCTCCAGCCCCATTTCAGGACGAATCTTATAGATGAACCCCGAAGACCCGTAAGGCGGTAGCAATCTCCCCGCCCCAGCATTACCCTCGACCCCCACCCCGCTCAGCATCAGGCACCCGCATGGCCTTCACCAGTGACTCCCTTACGATCTTCCTGGCCGTGCTGGAGGCCGGGTCCTTTTCCGCTGCAGCGCGCAAGCTAGGCCGGGTGCCATCCGCAATAAGCATGGCCATCGCGCAACTGGAGGCAGAACTGGACCTGCCGCTGTTCGACCGCACCACCCGCAAAGCCTTGCCCACCAGCGCAGCACTGGCGCTGGAGCCGCAAGCCAGGCAAGTGATCTGCCAGCTGAACCTGCTCGATGCCCAGGCCCTGCAACTGCACCAAGGCTTGGAAAAGCGCCTGACCCTCGCCATGGCACCCGAACTGCAAACCGGGCCCTGGAGCCAACCCCTACACGCCTTGGCGCAGGCCTTTCCCGGCCTGGAAGTGGAGGTGCGCTCGGCCAGCCAGCGCGAGGCCATCCGCTTGCTGCACGACGGCACCGTGCAACTGGCACTGGTCTTCGAACGCCCGGGTATCGATGAGCGCGAGTCGTTTCTCGAAGCCGGCAGTCAGCTACTGGTGGCCGTCGCCTCCCCGCGTCACCCTGCCGGCGTGCAGGGTGCCATGCCCCTGCCCGAAGAAGCCTTCGCCGAACAGCGGCAGATCATCGTCGCCTCCGGCAACCCCACCGGCTCTGACCCGCGCATGGTGCTGTCCCGACGCATCTGGCTGACCGACAGCTACCTGGCCACACTGGACCTGGTGCAATCAGGCCTTGGCTGGGCTTATTTGCCACAGCCCCTGGTAGAGCCGCTCATCGCGTCAGGCGCACTGGCAGAGGTGCGCATGGACAATATGGCCAGCCGCCTGCGCCTGTGGGTGGACATCATCTGGATCAAATCCAGACCCTTGGGCCTGGGCGCACGGCACTACCTGGACAGCGTCCGCACGCTGTTCGAGAAGGACCCGCCCAGAGCCTGAGCCAGGCCAGTCACTGCACCGGGGCGAGCAACCGGTACCCTACCCCTGCCTCGGTGGCAATGAAGCGCGGCGCCATTGGGTCGTCGCCAAGCTTTTGCCGCAGGTGCCCGACCACGATGCGCAAATAATGCGTGTCACCCACATGGGTTGGCCCCCAGATGTCCTTGAGCAGTTGCTGCTGAGTGATGACGCGCCCCGGATGGCTTGCAAGCTGCGCCAACAGTGCATATTCCTTGCGGGTCAAGGTCACTTCGGCGTCATCCAGGGTCACGCGTCGCAAGGCAAGATCGACGGTCAGCGGCCCAATGCTGAGGCAGGCTGGGGCACCGCCCGTCTGCGGTATCTGCCTGAGCAGCGCACGAATACGTGCGAGAAACTCCTGAATGCCAAACGGCTTGGTCACATAGTCGTTGGCGCCGCTGTCCAAGGCGTCGACCTTCTGCGCTTCGCTGGCGCGTACCGACAAGACCACCACCGGCACCGTGCTCCACTGGCGCAGTTCGCGCAGCACCTGCTGCCCGTCCATGTCCGGCAGGCCCAGGTCCAGGACCACCAGGTCAGGCTTACCCAAGGCCGCCTGCGCCAGCCCCTGGGTGCCGTTCTCCGCTTCTAGGACTTTATAACCCTGGGAAGCCAGGCTGATGCGCAGGAATTTGCGGATCTGGGGCTCATCATCGATGACCAGCAAAGTGGCGGTCTGGCTCATGGCAGGTCGCTTCCGGTATCCGGTTGGGTAGGCAGCGGCAAGCATAAAGTCATGCAGGTGCCAACGCCATCGATGCCCTCGCCAACCCTGACCTGACCGCCATGTGCCCCGATCATCCCCTGGCAGATCGCCAAGCCCAGGCCGGTGCCCTGACCACCGCGATCACCGCGGGCAGCGGTGTAGAACATGTCGAAGACCTTGTCCCGATCTGCCAGGGCAATGCCAGGGCCTTCATCGCTGACGGCGATGTGCAGTTGCTGGTCGCGCGCCGTCACCTCGACGCGCAGCCGCCCCTGAGCAGGCGAAAACCGCGCGGCATTCTCGAGCACGTTGACCAGGGCCTGCTCGATCAACGCGGCATGCACGAACAGCAGCGGCAAGTTGGCCGGCACCTGAGTTTCCAGGTTCAGGGGTGCCAGCACGGCGCGCAGTCGATGCAACGCGCTGCCCACGATGTCGGCAGGCGCTACCCAGTCCCGTGCCAGCTTGAGACTGCCGTGCCCCAGGCGGGTCATGTCCAGCAGGTTCTGAATATAGCGGTCCAGCCGCTCGGCTTCGTCGCGGGTGCCTTCGAGCAGCTCACGCCGGTCCGACTCGGCAAGGGCCTCGCCCAACGCCAGCAAACTGTCGATGCTGCCGCGCATGGACGTCAGCGGCGTGCGCAAGTCGTGGGATACGGAGGCCAGCAACGCACTGCGCAGTTGTTCGGTCTCACCGTGCAGACGCGCCGCCTCCAACTGCTCGGACAACTGCGCCCGCGCCAGGGCCTGGGCCACAGGCTGCGCCAAGCCACGAAGCAATCGCCGGTCGGGGCCACTGAGTGCCTGGCCTGGGCGCTCAGACACACCCATCAAGGCCAGAGGCTGGCTGTCCACGGTCAAGGGCCACCACCACCAACGCCCTTCGGGCAGGGTGTCGCTGCTGCGCCCGGCCGCCTGGTCGTGCTGCCAGGCCCACTGGGCCGCGGCGCGCTCGTTATCGGTGAAAGCAATGGGACCGCCGCTGGCTATGTGCAGTTGGCCATGCTCGTCGCGCTGCAGGATGCAGACCTGCCAACCAAGCCGACCATCGAGGTGCTGGTGCGCAACCTCCAGCACCGCCTGACGGTCCGTGGCCCCGGTCAGGCGTCGAGACAGGTCCAACAACTGGATGGTTTGCGCCTGGGTTTCACGCAGGGCCTGCAACTGGCTGCGCTGGCGCGCGGCCAGGTTACCCGTGAGCGCGGCCATCAGCAGGAAGAACACCAGGGTCAGCACGTCCTCTTCGCGCTGGATACTCAGGGAAAAGTTGGGCGGAATGAACAGAAAATCGTACGCCAGGAATGAAAGCAGCGCACAGGCCAGGGCGGGGCCAAGGCTGGTGCGCACCGCCACCAGCAGGACCGCTGCCAGAAACACCAGGGAAATGTTGGGCAATGCCAGCACGCTGGCCACTGCCCAGGCCAGGCCCGCCGCCAGAGCGGTCGCTGCCAGCGCCAGCAGGTAATGTCGCCACACCCACGCATACCGGGCCGTTGGCTTGGGTGCCGAGCGCAGGACGTCGCGATCGAGCACATTGACCTCCAGACCCTGACTGGCCCGCAACAGCCGTGCAGCGACACCAGCGCCGAACAGGCGGCGGCGCCACCGGTCTCGGGACTGTCCGACCAGTACCACGCTGGCACGCCGCTCTCGGGCATGCTCGATCAGTGTACGGGCCACCTCCGCGGCGCGCAGCACGACCACGTCCCCACCCAGGCGCTCGGCCAGTTGCTGGGCGGCCTGTAACCGCTGGCGCCCGCTCTCGTCGCGCAGGCGACCGTTGTCCACGTGGACCAGGCTCCAGGGTAGGTGCCGGCGCTGCGCCACGCGGCTGGCATGACGCACCAAGCGCTCGGCCTGGTCATCGCCATCCACACCGACCAGCAAGCGCCCACGCAGCGCTGGCGCTGCAGCGCCGCCTTGGCGATAGCCCTGGGCCGCATCGGCATCGACCTGGGCGGCAGCGGCCTGCATGGCCAGTTCGCGCAGCGCGCTGAGGTTGCGCTGGGAAAAGAATGCGTCGATGGCCGCGCGCGCTTGCTCAGGCACATACACCTTGCCTTCGCGCAAGCGTTCGAGCAGGTCGCGCGGCGGCAAGTCCACCAGCAACAGGTCGAACGCTTCGTGCACCACCCAGTCCGGCACCGTTTCACGCACCAGGACACCGGTGATATCGCGCACCTTGTCGTTGAGGCTCTCCAGGTGCTGGACATTGACCGTGGTGTAGACGTCGATGCCGGCGGCCAGCAGTTCCTGCACATCCTGCCAGCGCTTGGCGTGGCGGCTGCCCGGTGCGTTGCTGTGGGCCAACTCGTCCACCAGCACCAGGCTGCCCGGGGTACCGAGCACCCCATCCAGGTCCATTTCGTGCAAGGTCACGCCCCGGTAACGGGTGCGTAGCATCGGTTGCTGGCGCAAGCCCGCCAACAGGGCCTCGGTTTCGGCACGGCCATGGGTTTCGACCACGCCTACCAGTACCGGGCGGCCCATGCGCTGCTGGGCATGGGCGTGGGTGAGCATGGCAAAGGTCTTGCCGACACCGGGCGCGGCGCCAAGAAACACCTTCAGCCGGCCTCGCCCTGGCTGGGGGAAATTCGCCAGCAGCGCATCGGCGCGGTCGGAGTCACTCATGGGATTTCCTTCACAGCAAGGGTCACAGGCCCTGGCCCGAACGGCTCGTCTTTTCCAGCGCCTGGTTAAGGGCCAGGACGTTGACCACCGCAGGGCCCACCAATGGGCGCAGCGTGGCGGCTTCGAGCAGACTCTGCAAGCGTTCGACGGGTAGATGCCGGGCGGCAGCTACCCGTGGCAATTGATACGCCACGGCCTGCGGCGGCAGGTGGGGGTCCAGCCCACTGCCCGAGGTCGTGACCAAGGCCAAGGGGACCGGCCCCTGCCCTGGCCGGTACAACGCACCCGCCTGTGCCTGGACACGCTGCATCAACGCGGGATTGCCAGGGGCAAGGTTGCTCGCGCTGCTGGCCACGGTCGCGAAATCACCTGCCGAAGGACGGGAATGAAACCAACCGTCACCCTCGAAGCGCTGGGCGATCAAGGCAGAGCCGCGCACACGCCCCTGCTCGTCTTGCACCAGGCTGCCATTGGCCTGGTAGGGGAACGCCACCTGGGCAATACCCGTGACTGCCAAGGGGTACAGCGCACCTGTCAGAAAGGTCATCGACAGGAGCAGACTCAGGGCCGGGCGTAGGTATGCAGTCATGATGGCCTCCTCAGACCAGGTGCAAGGCGTTGAGCAACAGGTCGATGACCTTGATGCCGGCAAACGGTACGATGATGCCGCCCAGTCCGTAGATCAGCAGGTTGCGCCTGAGCAGCTGCGCAGCGCTGGCAGCCTTGATCTGCACCCCACGCAGGGCCAACGGAATGAGCACGACGATGATCAGTGCGTTGAACACGATGGCAGACAGGATGGCGCTCTGCGGGCTTGCCAGCTGCATGATGTTGAGCACGCCCAGCTGCGGGTAAATCACCGCAAACAAGGCTGGCAATATGGCGAAATACTTGGCCACGTCGTTGGCGATGGAAAAGGTGGTCAGCGCCCCACGGGTGACGAGCAGCGCCTTGCCAACGTGCACCACGTCCAGCAGCTTGGTCGGATCACTGTCCAGATCGACCATGTTGGCCGCCTCACGGGCAGCCTGGGTACCATCGTTCATGGCCATGCCCACATCCGCCTGGGCCAGGGCTGGCGCGTCGTTGGCACCATCGCCGCACATGGCCACCAGGCGCCCGTCTTGCTGCTCCTGGCGAATGCGCGCCAGTTTTTTCTCCGGTGTAGCCTCGGCCAGCACATCGTCCACGCCTGCTTCGGCCGCGATCGCGGCTGCCGTGAGCGGGTTGTCGCCAGTGACCATCACGGTCCTGATGCCCAGTTTGCGCAGTTCGGCAAAGCGTTCGCGAATGCCAGGCTTGACCACATCCTTGAGGTGAATCACGCCCAACAGGCGCTTGTCGACGCAGACCAGCAGCGGCGTACCGCCTGACTGGGCGATGCGCTCTACCTCACGGGCAAGGGCTGGCGGCATATCCGCGCGCGGCATATCGACGAAGGCAAGGAGCGCATCGACGGCGCCTTTTCGATAACGATGTGCCCCCAGGTCGATACCAGACAGGCGTGTCTGGGCAGTGAAGGCCACCGGTTGGTAGTGCCCGGCCGGCGGTTCGACGAAATCATGAAGCTGATGCAGGTACTCGACGATCGACTTGCCCTCTGCCGTGTCGTCGGCCAGCGAAGCCAGCAAAGCCCCCTCCCCCAGCTCACGGGCCGTCACCCCGGGCGCAGCGTACAGTGCGCTGCAGCGGCGGTTACCGAAAGTGATGGTACCGGTCTTGTCCAGCATCAAGGTGTGCACATCGCCTGCGGCTTCCACGGCGCGCCCTGAACGGGCGATGACATTGAGGCGCACAAGGCGGTCCATGCCGGCGATGCCGATGGCCGAGAGCAGGCCGCCGATGGTGGTGGGAATGAGTGTGACGAGCAACGCGGCCAGGAAGATCAGCGGCAAGCTGCCCCCAGCGAAGTGAGCAAAGGGTTGCAGGGTCACCACCACGATCAGAAACACCAGGGTCAGGCCGATCAACAGCATGTCCAGGGCGATCTCGTTGGGCGTTTTTTGCCGGCGCGCGCCCTCGACCAGGGCGATCATGCGGTCCAGGGTGGAATCACCGGGGTTGCTGGCGATGCGGATCAGCAGCCAGTCCGACACCAGACGGGTATTGCCGGTCACCGCCGAACGATCGCCGCCTGACTCGCGAATGACGGGCGCGGATTCCCCGGTGATGGCTGCCTCGTTGACGGCAGCGATGCCTTCTATCACCTCGGCGTCGGCGGGGATCATCTCCCCAGCCTCGACCCGGACGACATCACCCTTGCGCAGGGACGCGGCCGGGACGTTGTCGAAGCTGCCATCCGGGTTGCGCCGCCTGGCCGAGAGCCCCTGGCTGCCGGCTTTGAGGCTGTCGGCACGGGCTTTACCCCGGCCTTCGGCAAGGGCCTCGGCGAAGTTGGCAAACAGCACGGTGAACCATAGCCAGGCGGCGATCTGCACCGCAACGCCTGGGGTGACGCCATTGGCTGGGGTCAGGCACAGCACGGTGGTCAGTACGGCCGTGATGGCCACCACCAGCATGACAGGTGAGCGCTTGAGCTGACGCGGATCGAGCTTGAGGAACGCCTGCAGCAATGCCGGCCGCCACAGCGCGGCCAGCCGCGTCTGGGCTGCTGCGTCTGGTTGGGCCTTGATCTCTGGAATGGGCATGTTCATGGTCATCTCTCAATAGGCCTGGCTCAAATGGTCGGCAATCGGTCCCAAGGCCAAGGTCGGGAGGAAGGTCAGCCCGCCTACCAGCAGGAGGGTCAGCAGCAGCAGGAAGGTGAACAGTGGCCCATGGGTGGGGAAGCTGTTGGGGCCTTGAGGTGCCTGTGGCTTGGCTGCCAGGCTCCCTGCCAGCGCCAGGATTGGCAGGATGTAACCAAAACGCCCGATCAGCATCGCCAGACCGATCATGAGGTTGTGAAACACCGTGTTGGCGCCAAAGCCTGCGAAGGCTGACCCATTGTTGGCGGCCCCGGAGGTATAGGCATACAGCAACTGGCTGAAACCATGGGCGCCGGGGTTGCTGACCGCTGTGGCCGGCCCTGGAAGGCTGGCAGCGACGGCGGCCAGTACCAGCACGCCGACCGGCATCACCAACAAGGTCGCCACCAACAGTTGCACCTCACGGGCTTGAAGCTTCTTGCCCAGGTATTCCGGCGTGCGGCCGATCATCAGCCCGCAGAGAAACACCGCGATCAGCACGAACAGCAACATGCCGTACAGGCCCGCCCCGACGCCGCCGAAGATGACTTCGCCGACCATCATGTTGACCATGGCCACCATGCCGGTCAGTGGGTTGAGGCTGTCGTGCATGGCATTGACCGAACCGTTGGAAGCGGCCGTGGTGGTGACCGTCCACAACACCGATCCGGTGGTGCCAAAGCGACTTTCCTTGCCTTCCAGAGGGGCTGCCTGCTCTACCTCGCTGGCGTGCAGCGCTGGGTTGGGCTGATGTTCGGACCACAAGGCCGAGGCGCCGCCGACCAGAAACAGTGCAAGCATGCAGGCCACAATGGCGCGGCTCTGGCGCAGGTCTTTCACGTAATGGCCGAACATGAACACCAGAGCCACGGGAATCAGGATGATCGCCGATACCTCGAACAGGTTGCTCCACGCTGTCGGGTTTTCAAACGGATGCGCCGAATTGACGCCGAAGAAGCCGCCGCCGTTGGTACCCAGCTGCTTGATCGCAATCTGGCTGGCTGCCGGGCCGAGCGGGATCAACTGCTCGGCCCCTTGCAACGTCAGGGCATGGGCATAGTCGCTGAAGGTCTGTGGCACGCCCTGCCAGACCAACAGCAGCGCCAGCAGCAAGGACATGGGCAAAAGCCCATAAAGCGTGGCCCGGGTCATGTCCACCCAGAAATTGCCCAGGGCCGCACTGCTGCGACGGGCGATACCACGGCACAGGGCTACCAGCACGGCCAGGCCCGTGGCAGCACTGACAAAGTTCTGCACGGTCAGGCCGAGCATCTGGTTCAGGTAGCTGATGGAGGCCTCGCCACTGTAGGCCTGCCAGTTGGTGTTGGTCACGAAACTGACCGCGGTGTTGAAGGCCAGCGACCACTCAAGACCGGGTAAGCGCTGCGGATTCAACGGCAGAAGGCCTTGGCCCAACAGCGCGCCGAACAGCAGGAGGAACCCAACCAAATTGAAGATCAGCAGCGCCAGGGCATAGTGGCGCCAGCCCTGTTGCTGCGATGGGCAAATCCCAGCCAGCCGGTAGCAGGCATTTTCGATCGGTCCCAGTAATGGCGTAAGCCACGTGCGCCGGCCCTCCATGACATTGAAGTAGAACCTTCCCAGCCAAGGGGCCGGTAGCAGGACTATGGCGAAGAAGGCCAGCAGCAAGGCGATATCGTAGGCATGCATGGGCGACCCCTTAACTGCGATCGGCGCGCAATAGCGCCGTCAGCAGGTACACCGCCATGGCCACCGCGATCAGCAGTGACATCCCTTCGAGCACGTTCATGAATGATTCCCCGTTGATGCGGCAGTGGCCGCTTTACGGGGATTTTCGGTCAGGCCAGCGTAAAGGCTCGAGATCGAAGCGGCAGGCCTGGCATAAAGAACACGTAAAGAAAGGTGTTCGGCCAGGCAGCAGGGCTAGGCAGTCGGGGTGGGCTGCACGTTGCGACTCCAGTCCAGCAGCAGGCTGTAGCCTATGGCCAATAACGTCGGGCCAATGAACAGGCCGATGAAGCCGAAGGCAATCAGGCCGCCGAACACGCCGAGCAACACGATCACCAGCGGTAGGTCTCCGCCACGGCTGATCAGGTAGGGCTTGAGCACGTTGTCCACGCCACTGATGACGAAGGTGCCCCAGATGCCCATGAAGATCGCCATGCCGTACTCACCCTTCCATACCAGCCAGCCGGTCACCGGCAGCCAGGCCAGCGGCGGGCCCATGGGGATCAGGCTGAGCATGAAGGTGACCAACCCAAGCACGATGGCACCCGGCACGCCTGCGATGAGAAAGCCGATCAAGGCGAGCAGGGCTTGCGCCGCCGCCGTACCGATCACACCGTTGACCACCCGTTGCACCGTGCCGGCTACCAGGTTCAGGTAATACTCGGCACGCTCGCCAGTCAGCCGGTGCAGCAGCCGCAGCACGAACGCCGAGAGCCGCGGCCCGTCGCGATAGAAGAAGAACACGAAGACCAGGCTCAGGGTGAGCTCCAGCACGCCACTGCCGATCTGCGCGCTGCGGGCCAGCAACCAGTTACCCACTTGCCCCAGGTAGGGTTTGACCGACGCCAACAGCGCAGCGCCCTGCTGGTCTAGCGACGACCACCAGCTGGCCATGCGTTCGCCTACCAACGGGATGTCGATCAGCCACACGGGCGCATCCGGCAGGCCATCAACCTGCACATCACGCACGAACAAGGTCGCATCACGAATGTGGTCAGCCAGGTTGAAGCCCAGCCAGACCAAAGGCAGCGCCACGATGAGGATCCAGGCGCTGGTCAACAGACCGGCGGCGAGGGTTTCGCGTCCACCCAGCACGCGGGTGAGAAAACGCATCAGGGGCCAGCTGGCGAATGCGAGGATGGCCCCCCACAGCAGCGCCGAAATGAAGGGGGCCATGACCCACAGGCCGGCGCCCAGCAATGCCAGCAACAGGATCTGGATCAGCAGGCGGTCATTTTCAACCATGGTCTTGCCCGTCAACGAATCAGTTCGAGGTGCAGGCCATCGGTGGGCGAGTCGCCGACTTCCAGGCGAGCGCTGCGTACACCGGCCTTTATCAGCGCTTCACGCCAGGCCTCGGCCTGGGCGCCGCTGAGGGTGGCGCGCAAGGTGCTGTCCAGGTTGAGGCTGCGTGCAAGCAGGGTTGCCCAGGCCGGCTGCGGGTCGCTCAAATCAGGATAATCAAGCTTGCCGGTGTCACGCATCTCACGCAGCACGGTTGCAGCCGTGGGCAGCAGCTCACCCAACGGGTGGGCTGCGACGAACTCCTCCACATGCAGGTAGGCCCGCCGGTTGCCACGGGTCACGCTGTAGAGTGCGACCAACGTATCAGCCTGGTCGGCAGAGCGGCGTAGCAGGATGAACGCCTGGCGCTCATCGCCACCATTGAGCCGAGCATTGGCAAAGACTTCGTTGGCCCACAGGCTGGCCTCGCCACAATCGCGGCCTTGGCACCAGAACAACGGGTACCCGCCTTCTTGCTGCAAGCTCTCGCGCGCGCGCGTGAACGCCTCCCGCGCAGAGCGCTCAACCGGCAGTTCATAGGTCGTGGAGCTGACCTGGCCACGGCTCTCGACTTTATCCTCCACCCGCAGGCGGCCGCTGATCTTGCGCAGTGGCCCCAATGGGTAGACGCGCTCCTGCTCCACGGCCGGGCGCTGGTCGACAATCTTGGCGTCCACTGGCACGGGCAGGCCGCCGGCCCAGAGCGTAGAGCTGGCGAGCAGCGTACCGGCGGCCAGCAGGCAACGCCAGGCGACAGGCGCAGTCATAGGCAAACCACGCGGCGCCCGGCGTCAAGGTGAAGCATGTACATGTCTGGCAATTGCATGGTTGTCTCCCTGATCAACCCGCCAAGCCTCGACACTTGTCCGGTGCAAGTCAAGCAAAGCCAAAGAAGCGATTGAAACAGTCTGCTACAAGCGTTGCGCCCTGCTCATCGTTCAGGTGCAGGTGATGGCCACCGGGCAAGGTCACCTGTTCAAAGGGTAGCTGCTCAAGCAGCCCTTCGCGACGTGCCAGCATGCCCTGCGCTGCCACCACCAGGCAGCCGGGGCACTTGACTTGTCGCACGTAGGCCATTGCCTGGCCTTGCGTCAGGCGCACTGGCGAGGGCAAAGTCAAGCGGCTGTCGCTGCGCCAGCTGTACCCCCCGGCCACGGGCATCAGCCCACGCTGGGCCAGCAGCTCGGCCGCTTCGCGGCTCACCGCCACCATGCCCTTCATGCGTGCCTCCACGCCTTGGTCCTGCGTGCTGTACACCGACTTGCGCTTGGTATCGAGGCGCATCTGTGCACGCAGCGCCATCCCCAGGCGCTCGGGGGCGTCCTGCTCTTCGCCGGTGGGCGGGATGAGGCCATCGATAAGTGCCAGGTGGCTGACGCGCTCGGGCAGTGCGGCGGCCAGTTGCACGCTGATGATGGCGCCAAGCGAATGGCCCAGCAGCGCGAACTGCTCCCAGCCCAGTTGCTCGGCTGCGCGCACGATGTCGTAGGCGTAGTCGGCCAGCGCGTAGCCGGCACCCGGCGGGCGATGCTGCGAATGGCCATGACCGGCCATGTCCAAGGCCACTATGCGCAGGCCCTGAAGGCGAGGCGCGAGACGCGCGAAGCTGTTGGCGTTGTCCAGCCAGCCGTGCAACGCAATGACCGGCAGGCCGTCCTCGGGGCCGAACACGTGGCCGGCCAGTTCGATATGGCCAAGATTCAAGCGTATGTCTTCGACCTGCACGTTCATGCCTGCCCCCACCTATCGAACAGGCCCTTGATCAGGCTGGCGGTATCTTCCGGGTGCTCCAGCGGGAACATGTGGCCACCCGGAACGCTGTGGTATTCCCCCTTCGGTATGCCCCGCACCGCCAAGGCATGATGGCGGCGCACTACGGTACTGGCCTGGCCACGGACCATGGCCAGCGGCAGGCGCAACTGCCGGACAGGCGCAGGGTTCAGGTGGGGTACGTTGCGATAGATGCTGATTTCGGTAGCAGGATCGAAGCGCAGGGACAGCGTGTGCTGCTGCTCGTGCAAGCCATGTTCGACGTAGGCATCCAGGCAGTCGGGGTCGAAGTGGCGGAACAGTGATCGGCTGGCGAAATACGCGCGGGCACTGAGCCGATCTTCGAATTCGGCGCGCCGCCCTAGCGTCCGACCGGCTGGGGTAATGCGGTCGATCAAGCCCAGGTGCTTGGCGGCGCGCAGCAGCAACTGGTCTGCGCGGGTCAGCACGGGCGAGTCGAGCATGACCACGCCCCGGTAAAGTTCTGGTCGGCGCAGGGCGGCATGCAAATGCAGAACACCCCCCAGCGAATGCCCCACGCCCCAAACGGGGTCGGGCTGCTGCTCAAGATGGTACAACAGCTCGTCCACCAGGCTCTGCCAGTTGGCGTCCACCGGAAACCGCGGGTCATGGCCGTGCTGGGGCAGGCTCTGCACGTGGTAGTCCGGCGCCAGGGCGGCGAACAGCTTGCCGTAGGTGGCCGACGGAAACCCATTGGCATGGGCAAAGAATATCGGTTGCGGCATGGCGGGCTTCCGGGCGCAGAGAATGGCCCATTGTGGGTGTCCACCAGGGCTCAGGCAACGTTCGGAAAGGTCATCGGCAAGGGCGATCAGGTCATGCCGATCGATCAAAGCTGCCCAGCGAGCGTCGCAGGCACGCCTTGATGAAGACTTGATGGCTTTCCAGCGCCTCACGGGCCAGACGCTGGTCATCAGCGTCCAGCTCCAGCCTGCGCAATGCCAGGCAGCTGGTTTGCATCAGATGGGCCACGCGGGTGCAGGCTTGCTGCAAGGCGAGCAGCTCCTGCTCGGCCTGCTGACGTCGATTTTTCTCAAGCGCCGTGTCCGTCTGGATCTTGCGCATCAGATGGTAGAACTTGGCGTCGGCGACCTCCCGCAGCAAGCTGTGCTGGGCGTGATCCAGGGCGATGCCTTGCTCGACCTTCTCAGTGGTGGTTTGCAGGTCCAGCGAGCACAACAATTTCCACATTTCGCCCGTCATCGACCCAACCTTGTACATGTCCTTTGTGGCAAAGCTAGCAAACCGCAATCGATTGAAACAACTGACAAAAATGCCAGTTGCCTCCCTTGCAAACCCGCTTGGCAAAGCCACGGCAGGCAATCAGCGGGACGTGTGCAAGGCCCGTAGCGTCATCAGGCCTGCCAGGGGCCAATCACCCTCAAGTTCCGCCAGGCTGGCAGTGCCCATGGCGGCTGGCCGCTGCAGGTGACCGTGTTCGAGCAGCCCGACCAGGTGCCCGACCAGTGGCTGGTGGCTGACCAACAGCACGTGATCAAGGCCAAGGCGCTCGATCTGGCCGATCGCATATTGCACATCGCTCTCGGGGGTCAGCCACGGCACCGTGCTTACCGGCTCGCTCAACCCCAATGCCTCATGAACCAAGGCAGCGGTCTGCTGCGCCCGGACATAAGGGCTGGCAATGATCGCCTGCAAGGGCTTGCCTGCCAGGTGTGCGGCGCTGTGCAGCACCTGCTCGCGACCATGCGCGGTCAAGCGCCGCTCGGCATCGCGGGTGGCTCGCGGCTCGGCTTCGCCGTGGCGCAACACCCACAGGTTCACAGCTTGGGCTCTTGGTCAGGTTGGGCAGGCTCAGGCGCGCGCGCCACGTGGGGCGCCTCGCCGTCGGCCGGGCGTGGTGCTGGCCAATCGGCAAACGGCCAGGGTTTCTGATCCGTGTGGAAGGTGCCGAAACGTCCGATCTGTGCCAAGTACTGGCTCAGGCTATCGCCAAGGTCCATCACGCTGGCGCTGGGGGCGCCGTAGATCAGCCGATAGATCAACTGGATCACCACCAGGCCTGCGAGCACCAACTCGGCCAATTGCCAGACCACCAGGAAAACCAGCATCCAGACCACACGCAGGATGAGGGACTCGCGCTGGGCGTGTTCAGGGGTATCGTTCATGTGTCGCTCCTTGCCGTTTTGCCAGGGTTATCCGGGCTCAGTTGAAGCCGCTGGTGGAAATGAAATCGACATCGGTCTTCGGCTCGGCGCTCATCAGGTGCTCGATCACCTGGTTCAACGTGCGGCCCTCGAACAGGATGGCATGCAGGCCAGCGACCAGGGGCATGTACACCTGCGCCTGCTGGGCCTTGGCCTTGAGCACCTTGAGGGTATTGACGCCCTCTGCCACTTCCCCCAGCCGACTCACGGCCTCATCCAGGCTCAGCCCCTGGCCGAGCGCGTAGCCCACCTGGTAGTTGCGGCTCTTGGGCGAGGAACAGGTGACGATCAGGTCGCCCACGCCGGCCAGGCCCAGGAAAGTCATGGGGTTGGCACCCTGGCTGACCGCAAAGCGGGTCATCTCGGCCAGTGCCCGGGTGATCAGCATGCTCTTGGTGTTCTCGCCCATGCCCAGCGCCACGGCCATGCCAGCGATGATGGCGTAGACGTTCTTCAAGGCGCCGCCGAGTTCCACGCCAAAACGGTCACTGCTGGCATACACGCGGAAAGTCTTGCCATGCAGCACAGCCTGCACCTGCTGGCACAAAAGCTCGTCTTCACTGGCCACCACGGTGGCAGTCAGGGCGTGCTCGGCAATTTCCCGGGCAAGGTTGGGCCCGGAAAGCACACCTATGCGCGCCTGCGGGGCGATCTCCTCGACGATCTGGCTCATCAGTTTGAACGTCTGGGCCTCGATCCCTTTGGTGAGGCTGACCAGCCCCTTGCCACGCAACAGGTCGGCATGTGGCGCCAATACGCTGCGCAAGGCGCTGGAGGGCAAGGCCACGAAAATCAGGTCGCAGGCCTTAAGCGTGGCCAGCAGGTCACTGACCGGCTCCACCCCTTCGTGCAGCCCGATGCCCTTGAGGTAACGCGGGTTCTCGCGATGCTCGCGCATCGCCTGGGCCTGTGCCGGGTCGCGCATCCATTGGCGCACTGGCACACCGTTCTGTGCCAGCAGGTTGGCCACGGCCGTGCCAAAGCTGCCGCCGCCCAGAACTGCAACAGGTTGCTGATCAGTCATATCCAATCCGTTAACACCTAAAATAAATGGCGACCGGCGCATTATACGGGTCGCCTGCCCCGCGCCAAGGCCGGTCGGGCATCGCTCATCCAGGCCAGGTATGTACCCACCAGTCGGCGAGCATCAATACCGCCGCAGATCACTGGCAAAACGGCAAAGTTCATTTACCATGCCGGTTTACCCACGATACAAGGCCGCTCCGTGCTCCCTGGCTCGCCTCCCTACCCGCGGCTGTTGCTGTTGACCGCCCTGCTCGGTGCACCTGCCCTGGCAGATGACTTGTTCATCGACAACAGTGACCTGCCACAGGTTTTGACTGCAACACGCCTCAAACAATCCCCGGCTGCGGTGCCAGGGAGCATGACCGTGCTCGACAGCGCGTTGATCCGGGCCAGCGGCGCGCGTGACATTCCCGAACTGCTGAGGCTCGTGCCGGGCATGATGGTGGGCTACGGGGCGGGCAATCAACCGACCGTCAATTACCACGGCAGCAACGTCAACGAAGCACGTCGCATGCAGGTGCTGATCGACGGCCGCTCGGTGTACCGGGCAGGGCTGGCGACGGTGGACTGGAGCGATATCCCGCTGGCGCTGGAGGACATCGACCGGATCGAGGTGTTCAGGGGGCCGAACACGGTCAGCTATGGCGCCAATGCCCTGATGGCCGTGGTGAACATTCTCACTCGCAATCCTGCCGACAGCCACGGCACGCGTCTGAAAGTCACACGCGGGCAGAACGGCATCGACGACTTCTATGCCAGCCAGGGCTTTGGCTGGGACAACGGCGATATGCGTCTATCGCTGTCGGGCCAGCAGGATGACGGGTTCGACCATGACCAGTTCGGCCAGGACTACCGTGACAGCCGCCGCGCCACACGTTTGAACCTGAGCGCCAGCCATACCCTGACGGTGGACCAGACACTGGAATGGCAACTGGCCGCCAAGGAAGGCACCAACCAGCGGCCTTATACCTACCAGCCGGTATTCCCGTTCGTGACCCAGCGCGGCAAGGATGCCGACGTCAAGGCCATGGACTATGCAGGCTCGGTGCGTTGGAACATCGACTTTGCCGCTGAACACAGCCTGTATGTCCAGGGCTCGGCGCAGCATTTCGACCGCCAGCAGGTGTGGCGAGCCTGCGACGCGGCGCTGTCCTTCAGCCCCGAACTCACCCGCCTCTGGCAGATGAACCCCAATTACGCCGAGCGGGTAGCCCGTGGCGCGAACAACCCGCCACCTAGCAGCAACCCCCAGGAGCAGGCCCTGGTCGATGCGATCAAGGCACAGTGGAACAGTCAGGGCGGCAGTGACGTGGTGTGCGGCGATGTCGACCAGAGCACGCGCGAAACCCGCTATGACCTGGAAATACAGGACACCTACAGCCTGACCGACAGCCTGCGCCTGCTCAGCGGCATGAACTATCGCTATGATCGTGCCGACTCGCAGACCTACTTCAATGGCAGCGTCGACGACCAGACCTGGCGGCTTTTCGGGCAACTGGAATGGCGAGCCGACGAGCACTGGATCGTGCAGGGCGGCGCCATGTTCGAGGATTCGCGGCTCTCTGGCAGCTCGCTTACCCCACGGTTGGCGGTCAATTACCTGATCACCCCGCGCCATGGCCTGCGCGCCGTCTATTCCGAGGCGGTACGTTCGCCTGACATGTTCGAAAACAACGTCAACTGGAGCTACACCGTCAAGAACCTGATGCCCTACGCCTTTGGCCAGCAGCATGGCGAATACTTCGTCAAGACCCGCGGCCCTGGTGACCTGGAGCAGGAGCACATGCGCTCGCGTGAGCTGGGCTACAACGGTTATTTCAGCGACCTGGACCTGAGCATGGACCTGAAGGTGTTCTACGACGAAATCACTGGCATGATCAGCGAGCCGCTCAAGAACAACCAGTACATTGCCAGCAATGCGAACCGGGCGCGCTTCAGCGGCAGCGAGGCCCAGTTCGATTGGCGCCCTACCCTGCGCGACCGGCTGCGCTTGACCTTCGCCCATGTCGACGCCTGGGCCAGCAATCCTGCCGACCGCAACCTCAGCGCCAGCAACAGCGGCTCTGCCGGCTGGATGAGGGACTGGGGCCACGGCTGGTCCAGTGGCGCTTTCTACTACGGTGACGATGCCCTCAATCAGTACCGCTACGAGCGCCTGGACCTGCGCGTGGCCAAGCGCTGGCGCGTGTACGGGAGCAATCTGGAACTGGCAGCCCTGTGGCAGCAACGCCTGGATGATGAGCCCACCACCGCCGTGCAGAACCGCTATGACAGCCGGCAGCGGCTGAGCCTGAGCGCGGAGCTGGAGTTCTGATGGTTCGCTTGCTGCGCCTGTTGGTGCTATGGCTGTGGCCATTGGGGCAGTTGTCCGCCAGCGAGATCTTGCTGGTCGGCGCCCAGGACCAGCCAGGCATCCGCAGCTTCATCGCTGCCCTGGAAAGTCGACGCCCCAACGACCACGTGCATTTTCAGGCTGCCAGCGAGCTGCCTGCGCCGAGCCGGCTCGACCTGGACCTGCGCCTGGTGTTGCTGGACGACGAGGCATTACAGTGGCGCCTGTCGCAAACCGCCGGCCCACCGGCACTGGCCATGAGGGTCAGCCGGGTGCAGGTGGAACAGCGCCTGGGAAAGTCACGCCCCGGGTTTCTCACCTTGTTGTGGAGCGACCCGCCACTGGATCGGCAATTGCGCCTGACCCGCTACCTGTTGCCGCAAGCCAGGCGCATCGGGGTGCTCTACGGTGAACACAGTGGGTTTTTGCTTGATGAGCTGCGCCGTGCCGCGCAACCGCTTGGCCTCGAGATCGTGGCACAGGCTTGGCCCGACCCACGTGACAGCCGCCCCCTGCAACACCTGCTGGGCAGCAGTGACGTGCTGCTCGGGCTTGATGATCCGGACCTGTACAATTCCAAGACAGCGAAAAACCTGTTGCTCAGCAGTTACGGCCGTCAAATGGCCCTGATTGGCCCCAATGCCGGATTCGTCCGTGCCGGCGCGCTGGCCAGCACCTACAGCGATCAGCAAGATTGGTTAAGCGTGCTCGACAGCCTGCTCGGGCAATCACCTGCGCGCTGGCCCCGCAGCCTCTACCCAGCCCATTTCGGGGTCAGCGGCAATCAGCAGGTGGCACGGGCGCTGGGCCTGGAGCCCATTGATCCCGACACCGCCGCCCAAGCCTTGGCTGATGGAGAGCGCACCCCATGACCAAGGGCCTGAACTGGGACATTCATACGCGCACGCAGATCATCAGCCTAGGCCCGGCGCTGCTGCTGACGCTGCTATTGATCAGCTTCTTCACGTTCGTGCGCATCCAGGATTTGCGTCAGGAGCTCAACCACACCGGCCAATTGATCGCCAACCAGCTCGCGCCCGCGTCCGAATACGGGGTCATCTCAGGCAACAACGAAGTGCTCGAAGGCCTGATGCGCGCCACGCTGAGCATTCCCCACGTGCGGTTCCTGGAGGTACAGGACAGTCGCAATCACATTCTGGTGTACGTCGAGCAGTCTGACGAAAGCACCAACCGTGCCCAGCAGGTGGAAGTGTTTCAAGCGCCGATTCGTCTGCAGCAGATACGACTCGAAAGCGACTTTTTGCAGGAAGGCCTGGCGGCTGCCCCGGCCATCGGCGATGACTACCTGGGCCGGGTCATCGTCGGCATGTCGGACGATGCATTCAGCCAGCGTCAGCAGGAGATCGTGATCAAGGCCGCAGTGCTGGCGTTGTTCGCACTGCTGTTCACATTTTTGCTGGCTCGCCGTCTGGCCATGAGCCTGGCCAAGCCCATCAGCGACATGGGCCATGCCGTCAAGGCCATCCAGCAGGGTCACTACGACACGCCGGTTCCGGTGGTGGACGACAGCGAGCTAGGGCATCTGGCCCGGCACATCAATAACCTGGCGCATGCGCTCGAGCAGGCCAGCACCGAGCAGAAAAAAGCCATCGCCGAGCTGATCCAGGCACGTGAGGAAGCCGAGCAGGCCAACCGCGCCAAGTCTGATTTCCTGGCCATGATGAGCCACGAGCTGCGCACACCGCTAAACGGCGTATTGGGCATGCTGCAATTGCTCGAAACCACCTCGATGAGCAGCGAGCAGGCCGACTACACCGCGGTGGCGAGCGAGTCGACGGGGCATCTGCTGCGGGTCATCAATGACATCCTCGATTTTTCGCGGATCGAACGGGCGGCCTTGCAGCTCGAACACATCGATTTCAACCTCGGCGAGCTCATCACCCACTGCGTCCAGTCGTTCCAGCATGCTGCACAGCAACAAGGTCTGGCGCTCGACTTGAGCCTGGCCGAGGACACCGCCCAGTTGCAGGTGAACGGCGATCCTACCCGGATCCGGCAGATTCTCCTGAACCTGATCGGTAATGCCCTGAAGTTCACCGAGCAGGGGCAGGTGCGGGTCGAAGCCCGTTGGCAGTTGATGGATGAGCAGCGCATCTGGCTGACATGCAGCGTGCAGGACACGGGCATCGGCATTGACAATGATCGTCTGGAGATGATGTTCGTCGCTTTCCAGCAGGCCGACAGCTCGATTTCTCGCCGCTACGGCGGCACCGGCCTGGGCCTGTCCATCGCGCGCACCCTGGCCGAGCGCATGGGCGGGCACCTGCACGGTCAGAGCCTTGAAGGCCATGGCTCGACCTTCACGCTGGAGATGCCACTGGCACTGCCAGCATCGGCGCGCCAGATCCGCCGCGCTGCGCCGCCCGGCCAGCTTGCCTGGACCGAACCCACCAGGGTACTGCTGGTCGAAGACAATGCTGTCAACCAGAGCGTCACCGAGGCCATGTTGTGCAGCCTGGGCGTTGAGGTGAGCACGGCCGACGACGGCCAGCAGGCCGTGGAGCTGGTCAGGCTGCAACGTTTCGCCGCCGTTTTCATGGACTGTGGCCTGCCCTACATGGATGGTTACGAGGCCACGCGCCAGATGCGCCTGCTGACCCACGGTGCACACGTACCGATCATCGCCCTGACTGCCAATGCATTGCAGGGTGATCGCGAACGATGCCTTGCCGCAGGAATGGATGACTATCTGAGCAAACCCCTGCGCCGCAGTGAATTGCAGCAGGTGCTGGTGCGCTGGCTGCCAGGACAGGCAACCGCGACTGGCGATAAATGCTAAAGTGCGGCAGTCTTAAACACTGGACAGGACTCCTTTCGGACCTGAAAATAGACGTTTCAGTGCACACCTGTACTTCTTTCGACAGGTGCGCTGTGACTTTCACTACAACGCAATAGTCTACCTGTAGGCTGCCGCCCCGTTCGCGATGCGTGACGGGCTGGCCGGGAAGATTCATCCCCTGCCGCAGGGGGTTATTGAGGAGCTCGCATGACCAAACAACACGCCTTTACTCGGGAAGACCTGCTGCGCTGCAGTCGCGGTGAGCTGTTCGGCCCAGGTAATGCGCAACTGCCCGCGCCGAACATGCTGATGGTCGATCGCATCACCCACATCAGTGAAGAAGGCGGCAAGTACGGCAAAGGTGAATTGGTCGCCGAGCTGGACATCAATCCTGATCTTTGGTTTTTTGCCTGCCATTTCGAAGGCGACCCAGTGATGCCAGGCTGCCTGGGCCTCGATGCCATGTGGCAGCTGGTCGGCTTTTTCCTGGGCTGGCAAGGCCTGCCGGGCCGCGGTCGTGCACTGGGCTCCGGTGAAGTGAAGTTCTTCGGCCAGGTGCTGCCTACCGCCAAGAACGTCACCTACAACATTCACATCAAGCGCGTGCTCAAAGGCAAGCTGAACATGGCCATCGCCGATGGTTCGGTCAGCGTCGACGGCCGCGAGATCTACACCGCCGAAGGCCTGCGGGTCGGCGTGTTCACCTCCACTGACAACTTCTAAGGGTTATTCGCATGCGCCGCGTCGTTATCACTGGTCTGGGCATCGTGTCGTGCCTGGGCAATGACAAAGCTACCGTCACCGAAAACCTGCGCAACAGCCGTCCGGGTATCCGTTACAACCCGGAATACAAGGAAATGGGGCTGCGTAGCCAGGTTTCCGGCTCCATCGACCTCAACCTCGAAGAGCTGATCGACCGCAAGGTCTTCCGTTTCGTCGGGCATGCGGCTGCCTACGCCTACCTGGCGATGCAGGACGCCATCAAGGACTCGGGCCTGACCGATGAGCAGGTCTCCAGCCCACGTACCGGCCTGGTGGCCGGCTCCGGCGGTGCATCGACCCTGAATCAGATGGAAGCGCTGGATACTCTGCGCGAAAAAGGCGTCAAGCGTGTAGGCCCTTACCGGGTCACTCGCACCATGGGCAGCACCGTTTCGGCGTGCCTGGCGACGCCGTTCAAGATCAAGGGCATCAACTACTCGATCTCTTCCGCCTGCGCTACATCGGCTCACTGCATCGGCACCGCACTGGAGCAGATCCAGTGGGGCAAGCAGGACATCGTGTTCGCCGGCGGCGGTGAAGAAGAGCACTGGAGCCAGTCGTTCCTGTTCGATGCCATGGGCGCCCTGTCGACCAAGCGCAACGAAACCCCGGAACTGGCCTCGCGTGCCTATGACGCGGACCGTGATGGCTTCGTCATCGCCGGCGGCGGTGGCATGGTGGTGGTCGAAGAGCTGGAACACGCTCTGGCCCGTGGCGCCAAGATCTACGCCGAGATCATCGGCTATGGCGCCACCTCCGACGGCTACGACATGGTCGCCCCAAGCGGCGAAGGCGCCATCCGCTGCATGCAGCAGGCGCTGTCGACCGTCGACACGCCGATCGACTACCTGAACACCCACGGCACCTCTACCCCAGTGGGCGACGTTGCCGAAATGAAGGGTGTGCGCGAAGTGTTCGGCGAAAATGCACCGAAGATCAGCTCAACCAAGAGCCTGTCCGGCCACTCGCTGGGGGCTGCCGGTGTACACGAGGCGATCTACTGCTTGCTGATGATGGAAAACAACTTCATCGCTGGCTCGGCCAACATCGACGAACTGGACCCGGCGGTCGCTGACCTGCCGATCCTGCGCAAGACCGAAGAAAATGCCAAGATCGATACGGTCATGAGCAACAGCTTCGGTTTCGGCGGCACCAATGCCACCCTGGTGCTCAAGCGCTGGGAAGGCAAGTGATTCGCTGACGCGCCAATAGAGAACGCCCCGACTGGTTCGGGGCGTTTTCATTTACGCTGGAAAACAGATCCATTGGGCCCGACGCGACCTACGCTGTCATTTACCCTTGGGCAGCACAGCCAGAAAGTTGTCCTTGGCCACGCGTCTGGCTACATCCTCGGGCAAGGCATCCAGAAATGGCCTGAAACTGTCCATCTCCTCTCCCAGGCTATCGAAGCGGCCGACCACATCCGAGCCCAGCATGAACCGCGTTGGGTAGCGTTCAACGAGCGCCAGCCAGGCTTTGCGTGGGACGTCCTGTTCATCGAGCAGGTAGGGCTTGAGCACACTCCACGACAGGTCCACGTACAGGTTCGGGTAGTCCTCGATTAATCGCGTCAGCACCGGCAGTAGAAAATCCATCTGTGTCTGATGCCGGTGAATTTCCATGCTGCTGCCGGCGTGTGCCCAGATGAAACGCGTATGCGGATGATTGCGCAGGGGCTCTTCGATCTCGGCCAGGTACAACGGGTTACGCTCGCGCTTGGAAGTGATGTTGGAATGCAACAGCACCGGCAGGTCGCGCTCGGCGGCCAGGTGATAGACCCGTGTCATGGCTTCGTTGTTGGCACGCGGGGTTTCGCCGCTGGTCAACGCCGTCAGGTCATCGTGACGGGTGAATACCTCGCCAATACCCTGCCAGAGGCCTGGGTAAAGGTCGAGCATGCGTTCGATATGGCTCACGGCATTCTTGTCGACTGGATTGAAGCCGGTCAGGAAGGGATGGAATCGCTTGCGTTGTTCGTCCGACAATGGCTGCAGCGCCGCTGCTACATAGGTATCGGTGGCGCTGTACCAATAGGCGTCCGCATCGTCGCCGGCGTAATAGCGGGGACGCTTGGGCTCGTCTTCATGCCATTTCTTGGCAACGGGAATGCCCGAAATCATCGACTGATCGATGCCTGCAGCGTCCATGGCCTTGAGCAGCGCCGGCATACCTTCGGATTCCTGGAAGAAATCCACGTAATGCAGGTGAGCATCGCTGTAACGGTATTCACGGGCCTCGGCCCCTGGACCCAGCCAGGCGGTCAACGCTACGCAGGCCAGTGCTCTGGCGATCATGGTGGGCTTCCTTGTAAGGGGGCAAACCTACTAGACCTGCACGCGCAGCGTGCGGTTCGCCAGCCTTGCCATCAAAGCAGGGCTGGCAATCGCTGCGGCCACCTGCGCGCTAGCGCTGGAATACCTCGGCCAGCAGGTTGTGCATCGCGCGGAAGGCGCGCTCGGACGTGCGCCGGTCATACTGCGTCTTGCCGGGCACGTTGGCATCCGGGTCGGTGAACGAATGCACCGCCCCGCCATAGCTGACCAGTTGCCAATCGACCTTGGCGGCGTTCATTTCGTCTTCGAATGCCGGTAGCTGCTCTTTGGGCACCAAGGGATCGGATGCGCCATGCAGCACCAGGACCGAGCCCTTGATGCGTTTGGCATCCTCGGGGTCAGGCGTGTCCAGCGTGCCATGGAAGGAGATCGCTGCACGAAGATCAGCCCCCGCACGCGCCAATTCGAGCGCGCAGCAGCCCCCAAAGCAGAACCCGAAGGTAGCCACCTTGCCTGGGCTCAGTGGCGCCTTGGACTGACCGAGCAACTGGGCAAGGGCACCTTCCATGCGCCTGCGCAACTCGCCGCGGTCGTTTTTGAGCGGCATCATTGCTGCGCCCGCTTCATCGGCATTCGCCGGGCGAACGGTCTGCCCATAGAGATCGACGAGCAGCACCACATAACCTTGCGCTGCCACCTCCTTGGCGATGCGCTCGGCCCCTTCGGTCACGCCCATCCAGTTGGGCGCCATCACCAGGCCAGGTCGACCCAGGGCGCCGGGCTCATAGGCCAAACGGCTTTCGAAGGTCTTGCCGGACAGGTGGTGGATCAAAGATTCGACGACTACCTTACTCATGCTGTACTCCTCAGGCTGCACCATGAAAAAAGCCCGCCGAAGCGGGCTTTAGCCATACGTCAATTCAAGCAGACAACTCGACCAACAGCTTGTTCAGGCGCCGCACATAGGCTGCGGGATCCTTCAGGCTATCACCGGCTGCCAGCGCGGCCTGGTCGAACAGGATGTGCGACAGCTCGGCGAAGCGGTCCTCACTCTGTTCGTGATCGAGCTTCTCGATCAGCGGGTGGGTTGGGTTGAACTCGAAGATAGGCTTGGAATCGGGCACTTTCTGGCCGCTGGCTTCCAGAATCTGGCGCATTTGCAACCCCAGGTCCTGCTCGCCGATGGCCAGGATGGCTGGCGAATCAGTCAGGCGATGGGAGACACGCACTTCGGCAACGTTTTCGCCCAGTGCGGTTTTCAGGCGCTCGACCAAGCCTTCCTTATCCTTGGCGACTTCTTCCTGGGCCTTCTTGTCTTCTTCGCTATCAAGTTTGCCCAGATCCAGGTCGCCACGGGCAACATCCACGAACGCCTTGCCGTCAAATTCGTTCAGGTAGCTCATCAGCCACTCGTCGATGCGGTCGGTCAGCAGCAACACTTCGATGCCTTTCTTGCGGAAGACTTCGAGGTGCGGGCTGTTCTTGACCTGCGCGTAGGACTCGCCGGTGAGGTAGTAGATCTTGTCCTGCCCTTCCTTGGCGCGGGCCAGGTAGTCAGCCAGCGACACACTCTGCTCGCCGCTTTCGTCCTGGGTGGACGCGAAGCGCAACAGGCCAGCGATCTTTTCCTTGTTGGCAAAGTCTTCGGCCGGGCCCTCTTTCAATACCTGACCGAAGTTTTTCCAGAAACTCTTGTACTGCTCGGGCTCGTTCTTGGACAGTTTTTCGAGCATGTCCAGCACGCGCTTGGTCAACGCGGTCTTCATCGAATCGATGATCGGGTCTTTCTGCAGGATTTCCCGCGACACGTTCAGCGACAGGTCGTTGGAGTCCACGACACCCTTGATGAAGCGCAGGTAAAGCGGCAGGAACGACTCGGCCTGATCCATGATGAACACGCGCTGCACGTACAGCTTCAAGCCGCGCGGGGCTTCGCGCTGGTACAGGTCGAACGGTGCACGGGCAGGCACGTACAGCAGCGAGTTGTATTCGAGCTTGCCTTCGACCTTGTTATGGCTCCAGGCCAACGGGTTTTCGAAGTCATGGCCGATGTGCTTGTAGAACTCCTGGTATTCCTCGTCCTTGATCTCGGTACGCGGACGGGTCCACAGGGCGCTTGCACGGTTGACGGTTTCCCACTCTTCGGCTGGCTGCTCTTCGCCTTCGGCGGCTGCCTGCTCCTTGGGCAACTGGATTGGCAGGGCAATGTGATCGGAATACTTTTTGACCACGTTGCGCAGGCGCCAGCCATCGGCGAATTCCAGCTCGTCTTTTTTCAGGTGCAGGACAATGCGGGTACCGCGCTCAGGCTTGTCGACGGTCGCAACTTCGAACTCGCCCTCGCCCTTGGACGACCAGTGCACGCCTTCGCTGGCAGGCTGGCCTGCACGACGGCTGTAGACATCGACCTGATCGGCCACGATGAATGCCGAGTAGAAGCCCACGCCGAACTGACCGATCAGGTGCGAGTCTTTCTTCTGATCGCCGGTGAGGTTCTTCATGAAGTCGGCAGTGCCGGATTTGGCAATGGTGCCCAAGTGAGCGATGACGTCATCGCGGGTCATACCGATGCCGTTATCCTCGAGGGTGACCGTACCGGCCTCCTTGTCGAAGCTCAGGCGAATCTTCAGGTCGGCATCGCCTTCGAGCAGTTCAGGCTTAGCCAGCGCCTCGAAGCGCAGCTTATCGGAGGCGTCGGAGGCGTTGGAGATCAGTTCGCGCAGGAAGATCTCCTTGTTCGAGTACAAGGAATGGATCATGAGGTGCAGCAGTTGCTTTACCTCGGTCTGGAAGCCCAGCGTTTCTTTTTGAGTCTCCACGCTCATGTTCTTCAAACTCCGATCAGATGACAGTGGTCGCCAAGCGGCACAATGGCTGCGTTGGCGGCGGATGTCATGCAGATGGGGGCTGCCAAATCGATTTCAAGGGCCTGCATGGTTCGATCTTCAAATCCGAGCGGGTCATGGCGAGCCGCTGTGCCGCCCTGCTTGCCGCGGGCGGTGTAACGTTTCCGGGTTAGGACGGGCGTCGATACAGACACAGCAAAGAGCCATGCATGTTCGTACCTCGCGTACATTGTGATACCGGCTAAGTGGCAGTTGCCCGCAACGGACAACCCGCCTTAGTGCGAAACACTCGCCAGGGCCGGAAGTTCAGTTTCAAGATATTTAATATCTGTGTACTGACGGTGGAACTAATCCAGCAGGCCCCGACTCGAAGCATCAAGTCAACTTATTCCACCAAGGAGAGACACCCTCATGCGTAAACCATTTGCTTTTGCTCTGATGCTGGCTGCTGCCATGGGCCTGGCTGCTTGCGATAAAGCGAGCGAAGACAAAGCCCAAGACGCACAAGAACACCGTGAAGAAGCCCAGGAGAAGATGGGTGACGCACAGGACAAGATGAACGACGCTGCCAAGGAAAACGCCGAAGCTGCCCAAGACCAGGCCGAAGCCAATCGTAAGGCTGCCGAAGAGGCTTCCCCAGCCACTCCAGCAACCACCACGACTCCGGCCGATCCTGCCAAGCAGTAATCGAACCGATCAAAAAACCCGACAATGTCGGGTTTTTTTATGCCTGTCATTCATGGACTAATCGTTTCAGTTAGGCACAGTGGACTGGGAGGCATGCACCTCACCTGTCGAACTTTCGGTGGGGGTGAATACCATGACGTCAAGCACGTCCGAGTGGAACTCGCGGCGATAAAGAATCAGCACGACCCCTACACTTACCGCCATGAACAACCAGGGGTTGATAAACCAGCTCAACATGGCCATGCCGAAGTAATAGGCGCGCAGCCCGAAGTTGAATTGGTTGGCAGCCAACGACAACACCCTGGCCGCCCTCAAGGCAAAGGCCTTGCGTTCTAGTTCGCTGACCTGGCGCTCGCCGATCATGGGCGCCGAGCCCACCAAGACAGCAGCGAAGTTGTATTGACGCATACACCAGCTGAACGTGAAGAAGGCATACACGAACACCGTGGCCAGGCACAGCAACTTGATCTCCGACATCCCTTGGGAGGCCTGCTGTACCAACGGCAGGTCGGCCAGCAACGACAACGCGCGGTCGGAAGCTCCCAGCACCGTCAGGATACCGGCGAGAATGATCAGGGTGCTGGAGGCAAAAAACGAGGCGTTGCGTTCCAGGTTGCCGATCACGCTGGCATCGGCAATGCGGTTGTCACGCAGCAGCATCCTGCGCATCCAGTCCTCGCGATACAAATGCAGCACGCTGGCCAGGCATGCAGTGTCCCGCCCCTTCCAGATGGCATAGCGCGTATAACCGCCCCAGCACAGCACGAACCAGCATGCCGCTATGAGGTTATTGAGATTACTCAGGATGAAGTTCATGCAGAGATCCGTAGGTGCCATGTGCCGAAAGCATAAAGACCGTCTTTCGTCGCTGGCAAGCCGCAAAAGGCACGCAAACTCCGAAGAATAATTTCCAGGGCGGTTCGCTTGCGGCGTTTGGCAGGGTGCATGCGAACAAAAGCCCCGCATCCTTGCGAATGCGGGGCTTGCGCTGCCAAGCGGTGGGTCCAGCATCCCATGGCTTGTGGCCAATGCCGGACCTTGTGCTTAGCGACTCATGCCATGGCCTGACGGGGCTTGCCGAGCATGCGATCGCATACCACTGCACCCACCAAGGTCACCACCGACGGCACCAGCCAGGCAAGGCCCTGATCGCTCAACGGCAAGTGCGCCATGAAGTCCGGGAGCACGTGGGCAATGCTGCTGCCTTTAACGGCATCGACCATGCCGAACAGCAACGAAACCAGCATTACCGGGCCAAGGATGCGCGTTGGCGAGTTCCACAGGTCGTTCACGAAGCTCAACCCCACCACGACGATGCACGGCGGGTAGATGGCGGTAAGCACAGGGATCGAGAACATGATCAGCTTGGTAAGCCCCAGGTTGGACACCAGAAGCGAGAAGCCCGCCAGGATCACGACCAGTGCGCGGTAGGACAACGGCAGGATCTGGCTGAAGTACTCGGCACACGCGCAGGTCAGGCCCACGGCAGTCACCAGGCAGGCCAGCGCGATCAACACGGCCAGGAAGCCGCTGCCCAGCGAGCCGAAGGTATGTTGCACATAGGCGTGCAGCACGGCCGCACCGTTGCTGGCCCCTGCCGCGATTTCGTGACTACCGGCGCCCAGGCGGAACAGGCTGATGTACACCAGCGCCAGACCAACACCGGCAATCAGCCCGGCAATGATGGCATAGCGGGTGATCAACTTGGGCGACTCAACGCCGCGCGAGCGGATGGCGTTGACGATGACGATGCCAAATACCAGCGCCCCGAGCGTATCCATGGTCAGGTAGCCGTCGGAGAAGCCCTTGGAGAACGCAGCAGCAGCATAGGCAGGCTGCGCCTCGCCAATGGTGCCCGCTGGCAATGCGAATGCCGCGATGCCAAGCACGGCCAGCGCGATGATTTTGAGCGGTGCCAGGAACCGACCCACGGTGTCCAGCAGCTTGCCAGGGTACATCGACACCGCCAGCACCACGATGAAGTAGACCAGGCTGTAGATGAACAACGCCAGCGGGCTTTCACCCGTCAACGGCGCCACACCCACTTCAAACGATACCGTCGCGGTACGCGGTGTTGCGAACAAGGGGCCGACCGACAGGTAGCAAACGGCTGCCAGCAGGCCACCGAAGAACTTGCCAATCGGGCTGCTCAGCGCATCCATGCCGCCGCCTACCTTGGCCAGGGCGACCACGGTGATCACAGGCAGCCCTACCGCCGTGACCAAAAAGCCCAGCGCAGCCATCCATACATGCGGGCCGGATTGCAGGCCGACGATGGGCGGGAAGATGATGTTGCCAGCGCCTACGAAAAGCGCGAACGTCATAAAGCCAAGCGCCAGGATATCCTGGCCTTTAAGAACTTTCATTTGAGGTAGTACCACACTGCTGAAATCGGGATTCGTGAGGGGATTTCCCCATGGGTGAGGGAAATGCTGCCCGGCTTGGTAGGCCAGACCCGTTTAGCGTGTCGTTCCCTTTTGGGGCACGGGCACAAAATAGTCGCGTAGATTAACCGGTTTACCCTTCAAACGCACTGGCACAGTGCGTGTTGTCCGATGTGCGTACGCCATTGTCGTCTGCGTGAACGGAACGATCGGTATTATCCGCTGGCTGAACACGGCGTATGTACGAAAATTCCTATCACAGCCATCGAAAAAACCTAATCGCTTTACCCCTACCCTGCCGCGCAAATCTTCGTCAGATGAAGCAGCCCCCTGATACGACAAAGGCCACCCGAAGGTGGCCTTTGTGCGCGTGGGGGGTGCAGCGGTATTACTTCTTCACTTCCCAACCGGTCAGCTCGGCCAAGGCCTTGCCGATGTCGGCCAGCGAACGCACGGTTTTGACACCTGCGTCCTGCAGGGCTGCGAACTTCTCGTCTGCAGTGCCCTTGCCGCCGGAAATGATGGCGCCAGCGTGGCCCATGCGCTTGCCCGCAGGTGCGGTAACACCGGCGATGTAGGAAACGACAGGCTTGGTGACGTTGGCCTTGATGTAGGCTGCGGCCTCTTCTTCAGCCGAACCGCCGATCTCACCGATCATGACGATCGCTTCGGTCTTCGGGTCTTCCTGGAACAGCTTCAGGATGTCGATGAAGTTGGAGCCCGGGATCGGGTCACCGCCGATGCCGACACAGGTCGACTGACCGAAGCCGGCGTCGGTGGTCTGCTTGACAGCTTCGTAGGTCAGGGTGCCGGAGCGCGACACGATACCGACCTTGCCTGGCAAGTGAATGTGGCCAGGCATGATGCCGATCTTGCATTCGCCTGGCGTGATGACGCCTGGGCAGTTAGGGCCGATCAGGGTCACGCCCAGCTCGTCGCACTTGACCTTGGCGTCCAGCATGTCCAGGGTCGGGATGCCTTCGGTGATGCACACGATCAGCTTGATGCCGCCGAACGCCGCTTCAAGGATGGAGTCCTTGCAGAATGGCGCTGGTACGTAGATGACCGAAGCATCGGCGCCGGTCGCCTCGACGGCTTCCTTGACGGTGTTGAACACCGGCAGGCCCAGGTGGGTGGTGCCACCCTTGCCTGGGGTGACGCCACCGACCATCTTGGTGCCGTAGGCGATGGCTTGTTCGGAGTGGAAAGTACCTTGCGAGCCGGTGAAGCCCTGGCAGATGACTTTGGTGTCTTTATTGATCAGGACGCTCATTACTTGCCCTCCGCAGCTTTGACAACTTGTTGAGCAGCGTCGGTCAGGCTGGTTGCAGCAATGATGTTCAAACCGCTTTCTGCCAGTACTTTAGCGCCCAGTTCGGCATTGTTGCCTTCAAGGCGAACGACGACCGGAACCTTGACGCCGACTTCCTTCACCGCACCGATGATGCCTTCGGCAATCATGTCGCAGCGAACGATGCCGCCGAAGATGTTGACCAGAACGGCCGCGACATTGCTGTCGGACAGAATGATCTTGAACGCTTCGGTAACGCGCTCCTTGGTAGCACCGCCGCCCACGTCGAGGAAGTTGGCTGGCTTGCCGCCATGCAGGTTGACGATGTCCATGGTACCCATGGCCAGGCCAGCACCGTTGACCATGCAGCCGATGTTGCCTTCCAGGGCAACGTAGTTCAGTTCGAACTTGGCAGCGTGGGCTTCACGGGCATCGTCCTGGGACGGGTCGTGGAAGGTTTTCAGCTTCGGCTGACGGTACATGGCGTTGGCATCGATGTTGATCTTGGCATCGAGGCAGTGCAGGTCGCCGTCGGCCTTGATCACCAGCGGGTTCACTTCCAGCAGGGCCAGGTCGTGATCCTTGAACAGCTTGGCCAAGCCCACGAAGATCTTGGCGAACTGTTGAACTTGCTTGCCTTCCAGACCCAGCTGGAACGCCAGCTCACGACCTTGGAACGGCTGAGCGCCGACCAGTGGATCGATAGTGGCCTTGAGGATTTTTTCAGGCGTGTCGTGCGCGACTTTCTCGATGTCCACACCACCTTCGGTGGAGGCCATGAACACGATGCGGCGGCTCGAACGATCGACCACAGCGCCCAGGTACAGCTCTTTGGCGATGTCGGTGCAGGATTCGACCAGAATCTTGGAGACGGGCTGACCGTTGGCATCGGTCTGGTAGGTGACCAGATTCTTGCCCAACCACTGTGCAGCGAACGCCTTGGCGTCTTCCTTGCTGCGAACCAGCTTGACGCCGCCCGCTTTACCGCGACCGCCAGCGTGAACCTGGGCTTTGACGACCCACTCGTTCCCGCCGATCTTGTCGCAGGCTTCTGCCGCTTCTTCAGGGGTGTCGACCGCGAAACCCTTGGAAACTGGCAGGCCGTACTCAGCGAACAGCTGCTTACCCTGATACTCGTGAAGATTCATGCTTTTTACCGTCTTCGTTAGGTACTGCGCTTCGGCGCTGCGCCATCACTGGCGCCGCACCACCTGTGACCGTTGACCCCGGGTTATCCCATGTGATCCGGTCCGGCGGACTTTCCGCGGTGAGTCATGCACGCAAGACTCACGACGGGCAGCCCGCCGTGGTTTCTTATGATTAACGCTTCTTACGGTTGGCGACGTGAATGGCACCGCCATTCACCGCCAGCGCTGCTTCATGCAACGCTTCGGACAGGGTTGGATGGCTGAAGACCATCATGCCCAGGTCCTCGGCACTGGTGCCGAATTCCATTGCGATTGCGCCTTGCTGTACCAGTTCGGCAGCCGATGGGCCAATCACGTGCACACCCAGTACGCGGTCGGTCTTGGCATCGGCGATGACCTTGACGAAACCACCGGTGTCGTTGGCTGCCATCGCACGGCCGCTGGCCGCGAACGGGAAGGTGCCCACGTTAACCTCAACACCCTCGGCCTTCAAGGACTGTTCGGTCTTGCCAACCCACGCGATTTCCGGGTGGGTGTAGATGACCGATGGGATCAGATCGTAGTTCATCTGGGCCTTGTGACCCTTGATGCGCTCGACGACCATGATGCCCTCTTCCGAGGCCTTGTGCGCCAGCATCAGGCCACGCACCACGTCACCGATGGCGTAGACGCCCGGCACGCTGGTTGCGCACTGGTCATCGACGTAGATGTAGCCACGCTCGTCAATGTTCACACCGCTGTCGGCAGCCAGCAGGTCGGTGGTCACTGGACGACGGCCCACGGCAACGATCAGCTTGTCGAAGGTGATCTTCTGCTCGCCTTCGGCGTTGGTGTAGGTCACCTCGACTTCGTCGCCGTTCACCTTGGAACCGGTGACGCGCGCACCCAGCTTGATGTCCAGGCCCTGCTTGGTCAGGACCTTCTGGGCTTCCTTGGAGACGGCGCTGTCGGCAGCCATCAGGAAGGTGTCCAGGGCTTCGAGCACGGTCACTTCCGCGCCCAGACGCGCCCATACCGAACCCAGTTCCAGGCCGATCACGCCAGCGCCGATCACGCCAAGGCGCTTGGGCACGGCTTGGAATTCCAGGGCGCCGGTGGAGTCTACGATCACGTTCTGGTCGACCGGAGCCGGCGGAATGTCGATCGGGCGCGAGCCGGAAGCCAGGATGACGTTATCCGCTTCGATGACTTCGCTGGTGCCGTCGGCCTTGGTCACTTCGACCTTCTTGCCCGCCAGCAGCTTGCCGTGGCCCTGGATGGAGGTCACGCCGTTGGCCTTGAACAGGGTAGCGACACCGCCGGTCAGGTTCTTGACGATGCCTGCCTTGCGGCCAACCATCGCCGGTACGTCCATCTTCACTTCGCCAGTGGAGATACCGTGGACATTGAAGCTCTCTTTGGCTTCCTTGTATTTCCAGGAGCTGTCCAGCAGCGCCTTGGAAGGAATGCAGCCTACGTTGAGGCAAGTGCCGCCCAGGGCCAGCTTGCCCTCGGCGTCGGTGTACTTCTCGATACAGGCAGTCTTCAGACCGAGTTGGGCGGCCTTGATAGCAGCTACATAGCCGCCAGGACCGGCACCAATCACTACCACGTCGAATTTCTGGGTCATAAAAGATTCCTTGTTAGCTCAAGCGGCCGCTGCAAGCCGCAAGACAGACAGGCTTCGATCTGAAGCCTGTCGCTCGCAGCTTACAGCCGCGCGATTAGATGTCCAGCAGCAGGCGGGACGGATCTTCCAGCAGGTTCTTGATGGTCACCAGGAAGGTTACCGCTTCCTTGCCGTCGATCAGGCGGTGATCGTAGGACAGTGCCAGGTACATCATCGGGCGAATCACCACTTGGCCATTGATGGCCATTGGGCGCTGGATGATGTTGTGCATGCCCAGGATCGCGGCTTGCGGTGGGTTGACGATCGGCGTCGACATCATCGAACCGAAGGTACCACCGTTGGTGATGGTGAAGGTGCCGCCGGTCATTTCTTCGATGGCCAGCTTGCCGTCACGGGCTTTCTTGCCGAAGGTGGCGATGCCGTTCTCGATTTCGGCCAGGCTCATGGACTCGGCGTTGCGCAGTACCGGAACCACCAGACCACGGTCGCTGGAGACAGCCACACCGACGTCCGCGTAACCATGGTAGACGATGTCGTTGCCGTCGATCGAGGCATTGACTGCAGGGAAGCGCTTGAGCGCTTCGGTCGCAGCCTTGACGAAGAACGACATGAAGCCCAGGCGCACGCCGTTGTGGGTCTTCTCGAACAGGTCCTTGTACTTCGAACGCAGGGCCATGACTTCGGTCATGTCGACTTCGTTGAAGGTGGTCAGCATGGCCATGTTGGACTGGGCTTCGACCAGGCGCTCGGCGATCTTGGCGCGCAGACGGGTCATCGGCACACGTTTCTCGGTACGATCGCCAGCGGCGGTCACGACCGGTGCCGCTGCAGCTGCGGCAGGCTTGGCCGCCGGGGCAGGCGCCGACTTCTTGTTGGCAACGGCAGCGACCACATCTTCCTTGGTCACGCGACCGCCTTTACCGGTACCCGAGACGCTGGCCAGGTCAATGCCATTTTCTTCTGCCAGCTTGCGGGCAGCAGGGGCAGCGACCGGGTCGTCTTCACCGGCGTCGGCAGCAGCGGCAGCCGGTGCGGCGGCCTGGGCAGGCGCAGCAGCCGGTGCAGCGGCAGCAGCGCCGCCTTCCACGATCGAACCCAGCACTTCGTCGGACAGGACGGTGTCGCCCTCGCCCTTGACGATGTCACCCAACACGCCGTCGGCAGTGGCCAGCACTTCCAGGACGACCTTGTCGGTCTCGATGTCGACGATCAGCTCGTCCCGCTTGACGGCGTCGCCTGGCTGCTTGTGCCAGGTGGCAACGGTGCCGTCGGCAACCGATTCCGGGAAGGTTGGGGCTTTGATCTCGATAGCCATTATCAGTGTTTCCTTAAATTCGGTTTCAGATGCGCGAAGGCGTTAAACGGTGAACGCGTCTTGCAGCAGTCGTTCCTGCTGCTCGGCGTGCTTGGAAGCGTAACCACAGGCTGGCGCGGCAGAAGCCTCGCGACCGGCGTATTCCAGGTTCAGCGCCTTGTTGTGGCGGCCCAGGATACGGCGCATGTGGTGCTGGCTGCTGTACCAGGCACCCTGGTTCATTGGCTCTTCCTGACACCAGACCGCATGCTTGAGGTTGGTGTACGGTGCCAGGATTTCGACCAGGTCGTCTTCCGGGAACGGATACAACTGCTCGATACGCACGATCGCAATGTCTTCGCGGCCTTCGGCACGACGTTTTTCCAGCAGGTCGTAGTAGACCTTGCCACCGCACAGCACCAGGCGCTCGACCTTGGCTGGATCGAGGGTGTCGATCTCCGGAATGACGGTCTGGAACGAACCTTCCGCCAGATCTTCCAGCGTCGAGACGGCCAGCTTGTGACGCAGCAGCGACTTGGGCGTGAGCACGATCAGCGGCTTGCGCAGCGGGCGAATGACCTGACGACGCAGCAGGTGGTAGATCTGCGCCGGCGTGGTCGGCACGCACACCTGAATGTTCTGCTCTGCACACAGCTGCAGGTAACGCTCCAGGCGTGCCGAGGAGTGCTCGGGGCCCTGCCCTTCATAACCGTGAGGCAACAGCATGGTCAGGCCGCACAAACGGCCCCACTTGTGCTCGCCACTGGTGATGAACTGGTCGATGACCACTTGCGCACCGTTGGCGAAGTCGCCGAACTGGGCTTCCCAGATCACCAACGCGTTGGGCGTGGTGGTGGAGTAGCCGTACTCGAATGCCAGTACCGCTTCTTCGGACAGGAAGGAGTCGTACAGTTCGAAGCGTGGCTGGCCCGGGTACAGGTTCATCAGCGGTACGTAGGTGCTGGCGTCCTTCTGGTTGTGCAGCACCGCGTGACGGTGGGAGAAGGTACCGCGGCCGATGTCCTGGCCGGTCATGCGGATCGGGTGCCCTTCGAACTGCAGCGTGGCGTAAGCCATGGTCTCGGCGTAGCCCCAGTTGATCGGCAGGCCACCGGCTTGCATCTTCTGGCGATCTTCGTAGATCTTGGCGACCTGACGCTGGACCACGAAACCTTCGGGCAGCTCCAGCAGTTTGGCCGACAGCTCCTGCAGGGTCTTGAGGTCGAAGCGGGTGTCGTGGCGAGCCGTCCAGGCGTGACCCAGGTAGGGGCGCCAGTCCACGAACAGCTCGCGGTTCGGCTCCTTGACCAGGCTCTTGACCACATGCAGACCGTTGTCCAGCGCGCTGCGATAGTCGTCGATCTTGGACTGGGCGCGCTCGGCATCGATGCGGCCTGCCTGGATCAAGGCTTCTGCGTACAGCTCGCGGGTGGTGCGCTGCTTGGTGATCTGCTGGTACATCAGCGGCTGGGTGCCGTTGGGCTCGTCGGCCTCGTTGTGACCGCGGCGACGGTAGCAGACCAGGTCGATGACCACGTCACGCTTGAACTGCATGCGGTAGTCGACGGCCAGCTGGGTGACGAACAACACGGCTTCCGGGTCGTCGCCATTGACGTGCAGGATCGGCGCCTGAATCATCTTGGCCACGTCGGTGGCGTACTCGGTCGAGCGCGCATCGAGCGGGTTACTGATGGTGAAGCCGACCTGGTTGTTGATCACGATGTGCACGGTACCGCCGGTCTTGAAACCGCGGGTCTGCGACATCTGGAAGGTTTCCATCACCACGCCCTGGCCTGCGAAGGCCGCATCGCCGTGGATGGAGATAGGCAGCACCTTGTCGCCGACGCTGTCGTTGCGGCGGTCCTGACGGGCGCGCACCGAGCCTTCGACCACAGGCGACACGATTTCAAGGTGGGACGGGTTGAACGCCATGGCCAGGTGGACTTCGCCACCCGGGGTCATCACGTTCGAAGAGAAGCCCTGGTGATACTTCACGTCACCGGAGCCCAGCTCGTTCATCTTCTTGCCTTCGAACTCGTCGAACAGCTCGCGCGGGTTCTTGCCGAAGGTATTGACCAGCACGTTCAGGCGACCACGGTGGGCCATCCCGATGACGACTTCCTTGGTGCCGTAGGAGCCGGAGCGCTGAATCATCTCGTCCAGCATCGGGATCAGGCTTTCGCCACCTTCCAGGCCGAAACGCTTGGTGCCTGGGTACTTGGTGCCCAGGTATTTCTCCAGACCTTCGCCTGCGGTGACGCGCTCGAGCAGGTGGGACTGCACGTCGGCGGAGAATTCAGGACGGCCACGCACGCTTTCCAGGCGCTGCTGGAACCAGCTGCGCTGCTCGGAATCGACGATGTGGGTGAACTCGGCGCCAATGGTGCGACAATATGTCTTCTGGAGCGCATCGAGGATGTCGCGTAGGCTCGCCTCCTCTTTGCCGATGAACAGGTCGCCGGCACGGAAGGTCGTATCAAGATCGGCATTGGTCAAGCCGTAGTGGTTGATCGACAGGTCTACGGGCGCAGGGCGCTGCCACAACCCCAAGGGGTCAAGCTTGGCAGCCTGATGGCCGCGCATACGATAGGCCTGGATCAGTCGCAGCACTTCAACCTGCTTCTTCTCGTGTTCACTGCTCACGCTCCCGGCAGATACCGGCTGGGCGCGGCGCTGGTTCTTTGCCAGCAGTACGAAATGATCGCGGATCGTGGAGTGCGATACGTCGGTAGCGGTGCTGCCGTCGGCGGGCAACTTCTGGAAGTAGGTGCGCCACTCTTCTGGCACAGCGTTAGGGTCGTGCAGGTAGAGTTCGTAGAGCTCTTCCACATATGCAGCGTTACCACCTGAAAGGTGGGCGCTTTCCCACATGCGCTGCATCACGCTTTCTTGCATGCTTGGTCACCCTCGATTAGGGGACTGATCGGCGAGAGCCATGAAACCTGGAACGGTCCGAAAACAGCGACTGAACCACGCCACCTGGATCCTGCTGATTTTCCGGGTACCAGCCCGGAAAGCCCCTGCTGGTCTCATCTTCATAGGTAATGAACAGGGGCTTTGTGAGCCCCGTTCGGGTTTTACCTCGGCGCGGGCGTTACACCCGCGCGTCGGCGTACTGCAGGTACAACGTCTATCAGGTGCCGCTTTGCAGCAGCATGTTACGTACGTGGCCGATTGCCTTGGTCGGATTGAGACCTTTAGGGCAAACGTTGACGCAGTTCATGATCCCGCGGCAGCGGAATACGCTGAACGGGTCATCCAGGGACGCCAGGCGCTCCTGGGTCTTGGTGTCACGGCTGTCGGCCAGGAAGCGGTAGGCTTGCAACAGCGCGGCGGGGCCCAGGAACTTGTCCGGGTTCCACCAGAACGACGGGCAGGACGTGGAGCAGCACGCGCACAGGATGCACTCGTACAGGCCGTCCAGCTTGTCACGGTCTTCCGGCGACTGCAGACGTTCGATGGCCGGAGGCGGCGTATCGTTCTGCAGGAACGGCTTCACCTTCTCGTACTGCTTGTAGAAGATGCTCATGTCCACGACCAGGTCACGAATGACCGGCAGACCAGGCAACGGACGCAGTACCAGCTTGTTGCCCTTGACCACGCCCGACAACGGAGTGATGCAGGCCAGGCCGTTCTTGCCGTTCATGTTCATGCCATCGGAGCCGCACACGCCTTCACGGCAGGAGCGACGGTACGAGAAGCCCTCGTCCTTTTCCTTGATCAGCGCCAATACATCCAGAACCATCAGGTCCTTGCCGCCGGTATCGACGTCGAACGACTCCATCTTGGGGGCCGCGTCGGTGTCGGGGTTGTAGCGATAAACTTCGACTTTCAACATAGCAGCCACCCTTAGTAGGTCCGGATTTTTGGTTCGAAGGCCGGCACGGTCTTCGGCGCAAAGTTGACGCCACGCTTGGCAACGCGCTTGACACCCGGGTAGTACAGGGTGTGGCACAGCCAGTTCTCGTCGTCACGGTCTTCGAAGTCTTCACGGGCGTGAGCGCCGCGCGACTCTTTACGGGCTTCGGCCGCGATGGCGGTAGCTTCGGCAACTTCCAGCAGGTTCTGCAGCTCCAGCGCTTCGATACGCGCGGTGTTGAAGGCCTGGGACTTGTCGTTGATCTTGACGTTGGCGATACGCTCACGCAGGCCAGCCAGCTGCTCGATACCCTTGAGCATGTACTCGCCGGTACGGAATACGCCGAAGTAGTTCTGCATGCAGCTCTGCAATTCGCGCTTGAGGCTGGCAACGTCTTCGCCGGTGGAGCGCTCGTTGAGCTTGTTCAGGCGATTGAGGGCAACGTCGATGTCGGTGTCGCTGGCGTCGAGGTGCTCGATGCCGTCGCTCAGTGCCTTCTCCAGGTGCAGGCCGGCAGCACGGCCGAACACCACCAGGTCGAGCAGGGAGTTGCCACCCAGGCGGTTGGCACCGTGAACCGATACGCACGCCACTTCACCTACGGCGAACAGGCCAGGGATGATGTGATCCTTGCCTTCTTCGTCCATGGTGATGGCTTGGCCATGAATGTTGGTGGCAACGCCGCCCATCATGTAGTGGCAGGTTGGAACGACCGGCACTGGCGCGACGACCGGATCGACATGGGCGAAGGTCTTGGACAGTTCGCAGATGCCTGGCAGGCGACTGTGCAGCACCTCCTCGCCCAGGTGGTCCAGCTTCAGCAGCACGTGGTCCTTGTTCGGGCCCACGCCGTTGCCGGCGATGATTTCCTTGACCATGGAACGGGCAACCACGTCGCGGCCGGCCAAGTCTTTGGCGTTCGGCGCGTAGCGCTCCATGAAGCGCTCGCCATGGGCGTTGATCAGGTAACCACCCTCACCGCGGCAACCCTCGGTAACCAGTACGCCGGCACCGGCGATACCGGTCGGGTGGAACTGCCACATCTCGATGTCCTGTACCGGAACACCAGCGCGCAGCGCCATGCCGATGCCGTCACCGGTATTGATCAGGGCGTTGGTGGTGGAGGCGTAGATTCGGCCAGCACCGCCAGTGGCCAGAACGGTGGCCTTGGACTTGATGTACATGGTTTCGCCGGTTTCGATGCAGATCGCGATCACGCCGACGAAGGCGCCTTCCTGGTTCTTCACCAGGTCAACGGCATAGTACTCGTTGAGGAAGGTGGTACCGGCTTTCAGGTTGCCCTGGTACAGAGTGTGCAGCAGCGCGTGACCGGTACGGTCGGAAGCGGCACAGGTACGGGCAGCCTGGCCACCCTTGCCGAAGTCCTTGGACTGGCCACCGAACGGACGCTGGTAGATACGGCCGGTTTCGGTGCGTGAGAACGGCAGGCCCATGTGGTCCAGCTCGAAGACCGCAGCCGGGCCTTCCTGGCACATGTATTCGATAGCGTCCTGGTCACCGATGTAGTCCGAGCCCTTGACGGTATCGTACATGTGCCAGCGCCAGTCGTCGTTCGGGTCGGCCGAAGCGATGGCGCAGGTGATGCCGCCCTGGGCGGACACGGTGTGCGAACGGGTCGGGAAGACCTTGGTGACCACGGCAGTCTTGTGACCGCCCTGGGCCAGTTGCAGCGCTGCGCGCATGCCGGCGCCGCCGCCACCGATGATGATGGCGTCGAAGGAAATGGTTGGAATGCTAGCCATGGATCAGATACCCCAGAGAATCTGCACACCCCAGACGAAGTAAGCGAACATCGCAACGCCGCATACCGCCTGGAACAGGAAACGAATCGCAGTTGCCGACTTGCCGAACGACATAGGCGTCAGGTAGTCGGTAGCAATGGTCCACATGCCGACCCAGGCGTGAGCGCCGAGGGCAACGAGGGCCAGCAGACTGAAGATCCGCATCGCGTTGTTGGAGAACAGGGCATGCCACTGGGCATAGTCGATGCCTGGGTGGGCGACCACGTAGCCGATCAGGAAGATGAAGTAAGCCGCGAGAACGACCGCCGAGACGCGCTGCGCCATCCAGTCATAGAGGCCCGAACGCGACAGGTTCGTGACGTTGGTTACCATACCCAAACTCCCACCAGAACGATCAGCACCACGGAGATGACGATCACGATTTTCGAGCCCAGCTTGCCGCCTTCCAGCGTCTCGCCGACACCCATGTCCATGATCAGGTGACGAACACCTGCCACGAGGTGATAAAGCAGGGCGGACAACAGGCCCCAGGTCACGAACTTGGCCAGCGGGCTGGTCAGACACGCCTTCACTTCACCGAAACCTTCCTCGGAACCCAGCGACTTGCCCAGTGCATACAGCATGATGGCAAGGCCGATGAACAGGATGACGCCGGAGATACGGTGCAGGATGGACGTGTACGCAGTGACAGGAAGCTTGATGGTCCTTAGGTCTAGGTTTACAGGTCGTTGGCTTTTCACGGCTTTTTTCACACTGAAGAGCCCCTAGCGAATCAGGGCAAAGTTGTTGGTAAGTGTACTGGTCAGGTACCCACCACCCAGGGAACGGCGACCCCCAGCAGGTCGGGCTTGCAAGCCCCTGGCGGTCGGGTGCCGAGTATAGACAGTTAGGCTGCTCATGACAACGTGAGGGGGTAGCCCGAATAGCGCATTGCCTTTAACGAGCAAAAGGCGTAAACGGGCGAGAATTTCGGGAAAAATCAGGCTTGAACAGCTGATTCAACAAGCCTTTAGGCAAATTGACATCTGAATTTATCCCTCTATAGTGGTGCGGGCCCTGCGTGGGGGGTCTGTCTGATGATTTCAAGCATTAATAGGAGGCCACATGGCTGACAAAAAAGCGCAGTTGGTCATCGAGGGCACTGCCCCCGTCGAGCTGCCCATTTTAACCGGCACGGTTGGTCCTGATGTAATCGACGTCCGCGGGTTGGGGGCCACTGGTCACTTCACCTTCGACCCTGGTTTCATGGCAACGGCCTCGTGCGAGTCGAAGATCACCTACATCGACGGCGACAAGGGTATCTTGCTGCACCGCGGCTACCCCATCGAGCAACTGGCCGAGCAGTCCGACTACCTCGAGACCTGCTACCTGCTGCTCAACGGCGAACTGCCCAATGCCGAGCAGAAAGCCCAGTTCGTCAGCACCGTCAAGAACCACACGATGGTTCACGAACAGCTCAAGACGTTCTTCAACGGCTTCCGCCGCGACGCTCACCCGATGGCGGTGATGTGCGGTGTGGTCGGCGCCCTGTCGGCCTTCTACCACGACTCCCTGGACATCAATAACCCGCAACACCGCGAAATCTCCGCGGTGCGCCTGGTCGCCAAGATGCCGACCCTGGCCGCGATGGTGTACAAGTACTCTATGGGCCAGCCCATGATGTACCCGCGCAACGACCTGTCATATGCGGAAAACTTCCTGCACATGATGTTCAACACCCCGTGCGAGATCAAACCGATCAGCCCGGTGCTGGCAAAGGCGATGGACCGGATCTTCATCCTCCACGCCGACCACGAGCAGAACGCCTCCACCTCCACCGTGCGCCTGGCAGGCTCGTCGGGTGCCAACCCGTTCGCCTGCATCGCTGCCGGCATCGCGGCACTCTGGGGCCCGGCCCACGGCGGCGCCAACGAAGCGGTACTGACCATGCTCGATGAGATTGGCGATGTGTCCAACATCGACACCTTCATCGCCAAGGCCAAGGACAAGAACGATCCGTTCAAGCTCATGGGCTTCGGTCATCGCGTCTACAAGAACCGCGACCCGCGCGCCACTGTGATGAAGCAGACCTGCGACGAAGTTCTGCGCGAACTGGGCATCAAGAACGATCCACAGCTCGAGCTGGCCATGCGCCTGGAAGAGATCGCCCTCACCGATCCTTACTTCATCGAGCGCTCGCTGTACCCGAACGTCGACTTCTACTCGGGCATCATCCTGAAGGCCATCGGCATTCCAACCAGCATGTTCACCGTGATCTTTGCCCTGGCGCGCACCGTCGGCTGGATCTCGCACTGGAAGGAAATGCTCTCCAGCCCGTACAAGATCGGCCGCCCGCGCCAGCTGTACACCGGCGAGGCGAAGCGCGATATCGTGGCACTGACCGACCGCAAGTAAGCGTTCACCGTCAAATGCCAAAAGGCTGCCCTAGGGCAGCCTTTTTCGTAGGTCCTGTGCTGACCGCCTCTCAAGTCAGGCGGCCTTCACCAATGCAGCAGAAAAACCTCAGTTTTTCTCGGCGCGCGCGCGAAGCGCCTTGAGCGTATTGAACGGGGCTTCCACGACGAACTTGTTGGCAATCATCGCCGGCACACTCCCGCCTGGCTCGGTATGCACTTGGTACGTCACCTCCGTGCTGTCACCCTTGGGCACCAGCTTCCAGAAACCGTCTACCATAGCCACTCGAACAAAGCCCTTCTCTTCGGGCACGTAGGCAGGCTCTTCGACGAGGTTACGTGTAAGGCTGCCATCGGCACCCTTGACCGTGGTGACACGCAGCACGGAGTCGCGCGGCGTTACAGGCCAGGGCGTATTGAACTGGGTATAGGTCCAGCTCTGATCACCCTCATGCTTGAGCAGTTTCTGCAACTTGCACTCGTGAATCCAGGCACAAGCCCCGGCCACATCCTCCTGCAACGCCTGGACTTTGGCCAACGGCGCCTTGATGACGGTCACGCCTCGGTACGCCTTGTATTTGGAGCCCGGCACTTCACTGAGGGACACCTTGATGCCCTCCTCGTCCTTGGCCACCTGCCAGTTTTCAGCCAAGGCAACAGGTGCAAACAGAACACTGACGCTACACAGCAGCGCTATACGCTTGAACGATCTCATCATGTTTATCCTTGTTGTCGAAGATCCAGCCTGTCACGCCGCCGTTACCCGCTCCCACCAGCCAAGAATCCTGATCGCCTCTTCATTGTCAGCACCGCACACCTCGGGATCGGCCTTGAACCCACCACAGACCGCCGGCCGCTCGGGTTTGCCGAACAGGTCGCACAGATTCGCAGGCGTCAGGTGCAGGCACCTCACACCTGCCGGCTTGCCCTCGGGCATCAGCGGCATGGCTGAAGTAATGGATGGCGCGATGCAACAGGCGCCGCAGCCTTCGCGGCATTTCATGGCATTCAAGTGAATCAGGACTCCAGAGTACGGGATAGGGCGGCACACACGGATAGTAACCGCTCAAACAGACGTTTGAAATTGCCGCCCTGATGAAAATCCACTGACCGGCCGGTCAGCTCCCATCTACTGACGGTACTCGAAATCGATGGCGGCGCCTTCGACATCCCGGCGGCTGTCATTGCGAAGCTGCAGTTGCATTTCGTTGCTGATCAAGCGGCCATTGAGTTGAAACGGGCTGTCGGCTTCGGACTTTTCGACGAACAGCGGCGGTAGCAACGGTTTGCGCTTCCTGATGGGCGAGGGTTCACCAACGTTCGGCTGCAGGTTATCGACCAGCTCGGTGGGCAAGCTCAGGTCGAGGTTGGTTTTCGGCAACGGCTTGGCCACTTGCTTGCTGACCTTTTTGTGCGTCGACTTGGCACGCTTGCTGGCTGCTTTGCGAGCACTTTGCTGTGCCTTCGGCTTGACTTGCGCTTTACCTGAAGCGGACTGTGCCTGGCTTGCTGGCTGGGCAGCCTGAGCTGGGCTGCCCGGCAAAGCCACAGGCAGCAGACACAAGACCAACAGATACCGGCGCAGTGCGTTCATGGCAAATGGACAGAACCCCATGGAAAATGCGTATGCTCCCTGTTCCGCAGCCGCCTGGCAAGCCTCACAAAAGTGGGATGGCAGGCTCCCTGCACAATTGTTGTGCCAGTAGTCCCAAGGTGATGACTGCGCGCTCGGCCTCCTTGTTCCATGGAATCCCGCAGTTCAGGCGGATACAGTGGTTGAACTGTTCGGTATTGCTGAAAATCAGCCCCGGCGCGATGCTGATCCCCTGTTCGAGCGCTCGCACGTGCAGCTCCTGGGTATTGACCCGGCCAGGCAAGCTCACCCAGAGAATGAAGCCGCCCGTTGGGCGAGTCATCTGAGTGCCCTCTGGAAAGTGCTGCTGCACGGCCAACTGATAAGCGCTGAGGTTCTTGCGGTATTCCTGGCGAATGAAGCGAAGGTGGCGATCATAACCCCCGTTTTCCAGGTATGCCGCCACCGCCATCTGGGTCACGCTGCACGCCGAGTGGGTGGTGAAGGTCTGCAAGCGCTGGATCTCGTCCTGGTAACGGCCAGCAATCATCCAACCCACACGCACGCCTGGCGACAGCGTCTTGGAGAAGCTTGAGCAGTAGATGACCCTGTCCAGCCGGTCGAAGGCCTTCAAGGCCTTGGTCTTGCCCTGCTCGAACATCAACTCGCCATAGATGTCATCTTCGACGATCTGGATGTCGTAGTCCGATGCCAGGCGCAGCAACTGCTTTTGCCGCTCCTCGGGAATGGTACCCCCTAGCGGGTTGCTCAACCGTGCGGTCAACACCAATGCCTTGATGGACCATTGATTGGCGGCCAGTTGCAAGGCCTCGAGGCTGATGCCGGTCGAGGGGTCGCTGGGGATCTCGATCACTTTCAATCCGAGCAAGTCCGCCAGCTGCAACAGACCGTAGTAGGTCGGCGACTCGGCCGCAATCAGGTCGCCGGGCTTGGTGAGCACGCGCAGCGACATTTGCAAGGCATCGACACAGCCATGGGTGACGATTACCTCCTGCGGGTCGACCAGCACACCAGCGTCGCGCATGCGAATGGCGATCTGCCGACGCAGAGGTTCGAAGCCTGGGCTGAACATGTAGCTGAAAGCACGCGGGCTGTGAAAGCGCGTCACTTTGGCCAGTTGCTGGTGCAGGGCACGCACCGGCAGATAGTCGACGTGCGGTACGGCCGCGCCGAAGGCGAATACGCCATCGCGGCGCGCTTCGGTCAGTACCTGCTGGATGATGCTGGCCCGGGTCACCAGACCGGGACGCTCCACGCGCGCGATGTCCGGCGTGGGCGCCGTGAGCGCCGGAGTCTGGTGCACATAGTAGCCAGACTGGGGACGCGCTCGAATCAACCCCTGGTCTTCCAGGTTGGCATACGCTTGCAGGACGGTGGCATGGCTGACATTGAGCTGGGCACTCATCTTGCGCACCGAAGGCACCCGTTCCCCGGGCTGGTAGACACCGCGCCGGATGTCTTCGGCCAGTTGCTGGGCGATACGCTGGTACAACAGCAGATTGGTCATGGCTGGATCTCGACGCGCGGACAGGCTCATTATTCTTGTGTCGCTCACTGCGGCTCAGGATACCGGAACAGTTGCAAAGTGTACTGGGACAGATGACAGGATAGTCAACGGTACACTTGCTTGGAAGCGATTTGCAGCGCCCGCGTGCGTGCGGTGCACAGGTAGGCTGATCTTGAACCTACCCAACAGGTGGCGAGTGCCCATGAGTCACTCAGGCGCAGAGGCAGCAGCTGCCATGCACCGCCCGTTTCGACGGCCAGCATGGGCCACTGCCCGAGCCTGCTATCAGCCGTCAGCGTGCCGGCGCAAGCTTGCCCTTGTCGTCGGAAAACACGATCTCGACCCGTCGATTTTGCGCCCTGCCCCGCTCCGAGGCGTTGACTTCAACCGGGTACTGGTCACCGTAGCCCTCCACCTGCATTCGCTTTTCATCGATGCCCAAGTCGGCCAGCATATCGGCCACGGCCTGCGCCCGGTCGCGGGACAGCTTGAGATTCTCTTCGGGCGTCCCCGTGCTGTCGGTATAGCCTTCGATGCGCACTATCCGGCGGGGGTTGAGCTGAAGGAACTGCACGAGCTTGAGCACCGTCCGGCTGGCCGAGTTCTTGAGATCGGCGCTGCCGGTATCGAACAATACATCACCCAGCGTCATGACCAGACCACGGTCGGGCTGCTCAGACGCCAGGGCGACGATCTGCGACTCGACCCATTTGCCCTGCTGCTGCACGCTGGCCAGCTTGGCCTCGCGCAGCGCCAGTTGCAGCCGTTGGCGTTCCAGGTCGAGCTTGGCCTGGCGCTCCTGATTCAGCGCAAGCTTGGCGTGCTCACTGGCGATTTCGCTGTAGCGTTGACTGAGGTAGGCGTAATGGCGTACATCGGCACCGGTACCCATGTAGCTGGACAAACGCTCTGCACGGGACAGCGACTCGCCGGCGCGAATCACATCACGCGGCGCGCTGCGCAGCACATCCGAGTCATCCTTGACCTTCTGGAAGCTGGCAGCGGCTTGATCCAGCGCGGCCGTGCTGCGCTGGCTGGCGCAACCGGTCAGGCCTGCTGCAAGGGCCAGCACTGTCAGTGCCGTGATAGAACCACGCGCCATCATGGCTGCACCTCCAGCTGCTTGCGCAAGCGCTTGATCCTCGATTGCAGCAATTGCAACTGCTCATCACTCTTTTGGTTCAACACCTGGGCCTCGGCCAGCCGAGCATCGAGCTCAGCCTGTTCGGCGCGCATGCGAGCGTCGCGAAAGTCTTGTGTGAGCATGTTTGCACGAGCACGTCCCAGTTTGTCTTCGGCCAGCTTGAACGCTTCGACCTGGTCGGTAGCACCAACCGCTTTCGCTTGTTCCAGGGCCTGCTCGGAAAGGCGCATCTGCTCATCCGGGGCAGGGTCATTGGCGCAGCCAGCCAGGGCAAACATGGCCATGGCAAGGATCAAAGGTTGGGTTTTCACGCGATCTTCCTAGTGTTTGGGGGCGTCGCCCTGCACCTGCAATTGAGCCTTCCAGCGCTCGAGATTGGCCTGCAGCACAGCATCGGACGTACCGGAGATGGGCAATTCTGTCAGCTTTTTCGCCAAATGCCCACGCAGCCAACTGTCATTGCACGCCGAGTCATGGGACAGCGCCAAGTACAGCCCAGGTCGGTCCACGGGTAGGCCGCGGGCAATCAGGGCATCGTTCATGCCCAGGCTCTGGACCATGGCCATGCCCGAATAGCGACCGGCCAGCACATAGTCCACCTGGCCGAGTACCAACTTTTGAAAGGCCTGGGTCAGGTTCTGCGCCATCACCGGTTTCAACTGGTCTTTGGCGAACGCGGTAAAGGCAGGGGTCAAGCGCGCCCGTTCCGACAGACTGCCCCGATAACGCGCAAGGTCAGCTGGGCCATCGAAGGTCAACTCGGCATCGTGCCGCGTCCATACCAGGTACTCGTTGAGCTGCAGCGGCGGGTGGATGTAGTCCAGTGACGTCAATTGCTCCACTTGCAGCGGCGCATCGAGCAGCAGGTCCATGCGACCGCTGCGCACTTCCTCAAGGGCCTGGTCGCGCCTACCCGCGTTGAGCACTTCCACCTTGATTCCCAGCTCGCTCGCCACGTGGCGCAGCAGGTCGACGTTGGCGCCAATCAAGTGCTTGGGGTCTTTGGGGTCCTGCCACGAGTAAGGCGGCGCGTCGGGGCTGCCGGTGGCCACCAGGCGTTCGCACTTGCCTGCCGCCATCGCCAGCGGCGATACCAGAACTGTCATGCAGGCCAGCACCCTGCCCATTGCACGCAACCTCATCCCACACTCCTCGACCATAAAAAAACCCGGCCCTCAACGAGAGGGCCGGGTTCTTTATAAGTGAAGCCAGCGGATCAGACCAGCTTTTCCAGCTCCGGCACGGCTTCGAACAGGTCGGCAACCAGGCCGTAGTCGGCCACCTGGAAAATCGGTGCCTCTTCGTCCTTGTTGATCGCCACGATCACCTTGGAATCCTTCATCCCGGCCAGGTGCTGGATGGCGCCCGAGATACCCACGGCGATGTACAACTGCGGGGCGACGATCTTGCCGGTCTGGCCGACCTGCATGTCGTTGGGCACAAAGCCCGCATCGACGGCCGCACGGGATGCGCCAACAGCGGCGCCAAGCTTGTCGGCCAAGCTATACAGGTGGCTGAAGTTATCGCCGTTACCCATGCCGCGACCGCCGGAAACGACGATTTTGGCAGCGGTCAGCTCAGGACGATCGGACTTGGCCAGCTCTTCGGAAACGAACGCCGAAATGCCAGCATCGTGGGCAGCACCCACCGCCTCGACAGCGGCAGTGCCACCTTCGGCGGCCACGGCATCGAAACCGGTGGTGCGCACGGTGATGACCTTCACGCTGGCGCTCGATTGCACGGTAGCGATGGCGTTACCCGCGTAGATCGGGCGCTTGAAGGTGTCGGCAGATTCGACCGAGATGATTTCGGAGATCTGATCGACGTCCAGCAGCGCTGCAACGCGCGGCAGGGTGTTCTTGCCATTGGTAGTGGCCGGGGCCAGCACGTGGCTGTAGCCCTGGGCAAGCTCGACGATCAACGGCGCAACGTTTTCGGGCAGCGCATGGGCGTAGGCGGCATTATCGGCGACCAGCACCTTGGCCACGCCAGCGATCTTGGCGGCGGATTCGCCAATGGCACCTACGTTCTGACCGGCGACCAGTACGTGCACGTCACCACCGATCTTGGCGGCGGCAGCAACGGTATTGAGGGTGGACGGTGCTACGGCACCGTTCTCGTATTCAGCGACAACCAGGATAGTCATTTAGATTACCTTCGCTTCGTTCTTCAGCTTCTCGACCAGTTCGGCCACCGATTTGACCTTGATGCCAGCGCCACGGGCAGCGGGTGCTTCGACTTTCAGGGTCTTGTTGGTAGAGACCAGGGAAACGCCCAGCGCATCTGGCGTCAGGGTCTCGAGCGGCTTCTTCTTGGCCTTCATGATGTTGGGCAACGACGCGTAGCGCGGCTCGTTCAGGCGCAGGTCGGTGGTGACGATGGCCGGCAGGTTGAGCGCGACGGTTTGCAGGCCGCCGTCGATTTCACGGGTGACGTTGAGCTTGTCGCCAGCGACTTCGACCTTGGACGCGAAGGTGCCCTGGGCGTAACCGGTCAGTGCGGCGAGCATCTGGCCGGTCTGGTTGTTGTCACTGTCGATGGCCTGCTTGCCGAGAATGACCAGCTGCGGCTGCTCCTTGTCGACCACGGCCTTGAGCGCCTTGGCCACTGCCAGGGAGTTCAGCTCGTCGGCTGCTTCGACCAGGATGGCGCGGTCGGCACCCAGCGCCAGGGCGGTACGCAACTGCTCCTGGGCGGTAGTCGGGCCGACGGATACGACCACGATCTCGGTCGCAACGCCTTTTTCCTTCAGGCGAACGGCCTCTTCCACGGCAATTTCGCAGAAGGGGTTCATGGACATCTTGACGTTAGCAAGGTCGACGCCGGAGTTGTCCGCCTTGACGCGAACCTTGACGTTGTAGTCGACCACTCGTTTGACAGCTACAAGAACCTTCATGGATTCCTCGTTACTCTCCGGTGAATAGATAGTCGCCTGGGACTAGGCCCTGCGATACGCGTGGGTACAAGGGCACCTCTGGAAACGAGCCGCAGACGAAGTTTTCATGGTGACCGCAACCAAGCGCGCCCCGACCCATCAGTCCTGTGCACATGCCTGGGGCAAAAATGCACGCGGGCCATTTGCTGTCGTGGCGTGTAGACTTCACTACAAACCGCTTGAACGCTTGAAAACCCTGCTCCACACCTGGTCTTTAGAGGTGTACCTGCGCCCGGCTGCATGCCTACGGCGAACGTAAAACCGCTCGTATCTTGACCGTATCACCCCATCCGGTCAATACGGCAAATCGGTCACCTTCCAGCCGCGTACCTTTGATTTTACTGGGCTGCGGCAAATTCAAACAAACGTTTGTATTGGACCGGTCAAGTGGTGTAGATATAATGCGCGTCCAAGACAAAACGGTGTAGTTCGTCATTTGCCCAGCTACAACCTGGTGGCCTCGCCACCGCTGCGAATGCCCGCGCACCCATAAGACAAAGCAACAGCTATGAGCCTTGATGAGTAGGAGAGAACCTGTGGAACGCGAATACATGGAATTCGACGTGGTCATCGTCGGCGCCGGCCCGGCGGGTCTGTCCGCCGCCTGCCGCCTGAAGCAGAAGGCCGCCGAAGCCGGTAGCGAAATCAGCGTCTGCGTGGTGGAAAAAGGCTCCGAAGTCGGTGCCCATATTCTCTCCGGCGCCGTGTTCGAGCCACGCGCCCTGAACGAGCTGTTCCCGGACTGGAAGGCGCTGGGCGCGCCGCTGAACACCGAGGTCAAGCGTGACGACATCTACGTGCTCAAGGATGCCGGCAGCGCCACCAAGGTGCCTGACCTGTTCGTGCCCAAGACCATGCACAACCAGGGCAACTACATCATCTCGCTGGGCAACCTGTGCCGCTGGCTGGCCCAGCAGGCCGAGAACCTGGGTGTCGAGATCTACCCAGGCTTCGCAGCCCAGGAAGCGCTGTTTGACGAGGACGGCGTCGTACGCGGCATCGTCACAGGCGACTTGGGTGTCGATCGCGAAGGCCAGCCCAAAGACGGTTTGTACACGCCGGGCATGGAACTGCGCGCCAAATACACCTTGTTCGCCGAAGGCTGCCGTGGCCATATCGGCAAGCAACTGATCAAGCGCTTCAAGCTTGATAGCGATTCGGACGTACAGCACTACGGCATCGGGCTCAAAGAGCTGTGGGAAATCGACCCAGCCAAGCACCAGCAAGGCTTGGTGGTGCACACCGCCGGCTGGCCGCTGGACGTCATGGCCAAAGACAACACCGGTGGCTCGTTCCTTTACCACCTGGAGAACAACCAGGTGGTGGTCGGGCTGATCGTCGACCTGTCCTACGCCAACCCCTACCTGTCGCCCTTCGACGAGTTCCAGCGCCTGAAACACCACCCGGTGATCAGCCAGTACCTCGAAGGCGGCAAACGCATCAGCTACGGTGCCCGCGCCCTGGCCAAGGGCGGCATCAACTCGCTGCCCAAGATGGTGTTCAAGGGTGGCGCCCTGATCGGTTGCGACCTGGGTACCATGAACGTGGCCAAGATCAAGGGCAGCCATACGGCCATGAAGTCGGGCATGCTCGCCGCAGAGGCCGTCGCTGACGCCCTGATCGCCGGCAGTGAGGGCGGTGACCAGCTCGACAGCTATGTCAGTGCCTTCAAGGCCAGCTGGCTGCATGAGGAGCTGTTCGCCAGCCGCAACTTCGGCCCGGCCATGCACAAGTTCGGCCCGTTGCTCGGTGCTGCGTTCAACTACATCGACCAGAACTGGTTCGCCGGCAAGCTGCCCTTCACGCTGCGCGACACCAAGCCCGACTATGCCTGCCTGAAGCTGGCCGCGGACTCGCAAAAGATCGAGTACCCCAAGCCCGACGGCAAGCTCAGCTTCGACAAGCTCAGCTCGGTCTTCCTGTCCAGCACCAACCATGAAGAAGAGCAACCCTGCCACCTGAAGCTGGCCGACCCGAGCATTCCGATCGCCAGCAACCTGCCGCTTTATGACGAACCTGCCCAGCGCTATTGCCCGGCAGGCGTCTACGAAGTGGTCACCCAGGAAGATGGCAGCAAGCGCTTCCAGATCAACGCGCAGAACTGCGTGCACTGCAAGACGTGCGACATCAAGGACCCGGCCCAGAACATCACTTGGGTCACGCCTGAAGGCGCTGGCGGGCCCAACTACCCGAACATGTAGTCACCTCGCTCTGCACGATACAAAAAGCCCCCGGTTCGAAAGAACCGGGGGCTTTTTTGCAGGGTGTGCTCCGAAACGGTGTGATTGTGAGTGTCAGGCCGTGCGCGGGAGCTCAAGCCCCGCTTCACCCGCCGCCATGGGCTCTCGTCGCCCGAAGTACACCGAGGTCATTACCCCTACCCCGCCCATCACCAGACAGAACCCGACACACACCCAAGGGCTCCATGGCATCAGTGCGATAAGCGCCAAGGGCGTGATACTGGCCCACAGCGCATAGGCCACGTTGTAGGTGAACGAAATGCCCGATACGCGAATCTGCGCAGGGAACAGCCCGACCATGACCGATGGCACCACGCCCACCACACCGCACGACAAGCCCGCCAGGGCATAGGCCACCCAGGTCATGCCCCAGTGCCCGATCAGGCTGGCATAGAGCACGCCGACCCCGAGGGGTAGCAGCACGCTGTACAACAGCAGCGCCCGCCACGCGCCCACGCGGTCGACCAGCAACCCGGCAAGCACACAGCCCAGGTTCAGAAACACGATGCCCACGCTGCTCAGGGCAAAGGTATCTCCCGCGCTCATGCCAAAGCGCTGCTGCATGACCGTCGGGGTGATCACCACCAGCACCACCACCGCCGAGGTCAGCACGCAGGTCAGCAGCGCCGCGGGTGCCAAAGCGCGTTTATGTTCGCCAAGCACCTGTCGCAAAGGAAACTTCACCGGCGCCTGTTGACTACGCAACGCCAGGAAAACCGGTGTTTCACTCAGCCAGCGGCGCAACCACACGCCGATGACCCCGAACACGCCCCCCAGCAGGAACGGATAACGCCAGGCGTAGCTGAGTATTTCCTCGGGCGAGAACACATGGGCCAGCAAGGTTGCCGTCAGTGCGCCCAGCAGATAGCCGAACGTGAGCCCGGCCTGCAGAAAGCCCAAGGCATAGCCGCGTCGCCCGGGCGGCGCATGTTCGGCAACGAAGGTCCAGGCACTGGGCACTTCACCACCGACCGCGGCCCCTTGCAGGATGCGCAGCGCCAGCAACAACAACGGCGCCGCGTACCCAATGTCGGCATACGTCGGCATGACGCCGATGAGCAGGCACGGCAGCGCCATCATCAAAATGCTCAGGCTGAATACGCGCTTGCGGCCCAGGTGATCAGCGAAATGCGCCATCAGGATGCCACCCAGTGGTCGGGCCAGGTAACCGGTGACGAAGATGCCGAAGCTTTGCAGCAGCCGTAGCCATTGAGGCATCTCAGGCGGGAAGAACAGCTGGCTGAGGGTCAGGGCGAAGAAGACGAAGATGATGAAATCGTAGATTTCCAGCGCGCCGCCCAGCGCAGCCAGGCCCAGCGTCCGGTGGTCACGGCGGGTGAACCGGGGTGGACGAGCGGTATCGGTGGCAGTCATGGCAGGTTTCGCAGCAATGGTCAAAGGCCGGAGGATAGCAAATAGCGACCTGATTGCCCTCTACCCTGCCTGGATCAGCGATGAAAGACCGTCTGGGCCAAGTTGCCGGGTGCTCTGGGGCCTACCCTGCGCAACCCGTCCGGCATCCGTAGGGTGCCCACCACCAGGGGTGCGTCGACGATCGACATGAAGGACGCCAGGGCGGCATCGTCAGGCACGTGCGGCAGGCTCAGGCTGACCGCCTGGCGCTCGGCCTGGGGTACCGCAGGCACCTTCAGTTGGGCGCAATGGTAAAGCAGGGCATGCTGGATCTGCGTGCTGACCCGGCAAAACCGGGCCAGGTCCACGCCTGCGTGGCTGGCCAACTCGATATTGCCCAACAGCAGGTGGAAGGGCTGGAGGGCACCCAGCACCAGCCGCTGTAGCTCCTCGAAACTGTCGACGGGGGCAATACGGTAATACCCCAGGCCATTGAGCATACGCTCCAGTTGCAGGCGTTGGTGCGGGTGAGCATCGGCAATCAGGATACGCAAGGACTTGTTGGCCATGGTCGAACCTGGACAGTGGAGGGGCCGCCAAGACTTGGTCGAGCCCGTCAAGCCCTGGCCAAGTCCAGCATTGATACCCCTAGATACAAGCCGGGAAACCCTCGAAAAGCAAGCGGTGGCCCGACAGAATGTGCAGTTTGCGCGGCGTGCCGTCAGGACTCCCACTGGCGCATGCGTTGCCGGCAGTGCTTCATGGCATTGACGATGTGCTTTTCCACCAGGCTGCGCGACAAGCCCAGCCGTTCGGCAATCTGCGGATGGGACAAGCCTTCGAGCTTGCGCAGCAGAAAGCTGTCACTGCATGGCTTGGGCAGTTCGTCCAAGGCACGCTTGAGCAGGTCCAGGCGCTGGGCGTGGTGCATGTCCTGGGACCAGAGCGTGTGCTGCCACTGAACGCCCTCATCGAGCACTTCCAGCGGTTCGGTCTGGCGAATCAAGTGACGCCGGTGTCGATCCACCACCAGGTTGAGCGCAGTGCGATAAAGAAACGCGCGGGGGTGCTCGATCACTTGCGCATCGACACGCTCCAGCACCCGAACGTAGGCGTCATGGGCCACATCTTCAGCAGCCTGGCGGCTACCGAGGCGTGCGCTCAGGAAATTGACCAACTCGCGATAATAGTGTTCCACGGCGGCACCCTGAATCGCCCGATGACGGCCCCGCGCAGCCCAGACGGGCGCAGGTGATATCAAATTGGAATCTTACAAATTATCATTACCCGCAGCAACCAACGTCGGTCGCCTGGCAAACCTAAATTAGCCGCCATGACCTTCGTTTAACGGGGACCTGCCTGCGCACAGGCACCGCCTGCGTTCAGGCCCAATTCGGCTGGAAGTCCCCATGAGACGTGCACCCGCTATTCGCCACCGCCTGCTTCTGGGCGGCTTAGCCCTGCTGAGCCTGGGCAGTCTTCTGGCCTGGCGTACCCTACCCTTGGGCGCGGTACCGACCAACACCGTCAGCGTGACGCGTGCAGACATCGAAAGCAGCGTCACCGCGCTGGGCACGCTGCAACCCAGGCGCTATGTGGATGTTGGCGCACAAGCGTCCGGGCAGATTCGCACGCTCCATGTCGAAGCCGGCGATACCGTGCGCAAGGGACAACTGCTGGTGGAGATTGACCCGTCCACACAGCAGGCGCGCGTGGATGCCGGGCGCTTCTCCATCGACAACCTCAAGGCGCAGCTCGCCGAGCAGCGCGCCCAGTTCAAACTGGCCAGGCAGCAGCTCGCCCGCCAGCGCAGCCTAGCCGATGCCGGCGCCACCCGCGAAGAGGATGTGCAGGCGGCCGATGCGCAGCTCAGCGTCACCCAGGCGCGTATCGACATGTACCAAGCGCAAATCCGCCAGGCCCAGGCGAGCCTGCGCAGTGACGAGGCCGAATTGGGCTATACCCGTATCTACGCCCCGATGGATGGCACCGTGGTGGCGGTGGATGCCCGTGAAGGCCAGACCCTCAATGCCCAGCAACAAACCCCATTGATTCTGCGCATCGCCAAGCTCTCGCCGATGACGGTGTGGGCGCAGGTGTCGGAGGCCGATATCGGCAAGGTCAAGCCCGGCATGACGGCCTATTTCACGACACTGGCCGGCGGCAAGCGCCGCTGGAGCAGCCGCGTCAGGCAGATCCTGCCGATTCCACCCAAACCGCTGGAGCAAACCAGCAGCGGTGGCGGCAGCCCGGCGAGCGCGACCAATGGCGCCACCGGTACTCAGGTGGTGCAGTACACCGTCTTGCTGGATGTGGAGAACCCTGACGGTGCGCTGATGGCCGAAATGACCACGCAAGTGTTCTTCGTCGCCGGGCAGGCCAGCGGTGTACTGACCGTACCCCTGGCTGCGCTGGACGAACAGGATGGCGTGCACATTGCACAGGTGCTCGCCCCCGATGGCCAGGTGCGACCGCGTCAGGTACGAACAGGGCTGAGCGATCGCCTGCGTGTGCAGGTGCTCGATGGCCTGGGCGAAGGTGAGCGGTTGCTGATCGGCCAAGGCAGTGGAGGCTGAATGACCACGCCCCTGATCGAACTGCGCGACATCTGCAAGGCTTACGGCGGCTTCGGCACCCCCAAGGTGGACGTGCTGCGAGGTATCAGCCTGCGCATTCATCCCGGTGAGTTCGTTGCGATCGTTGGCGCTTCGGGCTCCGGAAAATCCACCCTGATGAACATCCTCGGTTGCCTGGACCGCCCCACCAGCGGCAGCTATCACTTCGCGGGGATGGACGTGGCCGAGCTGGGCAACGATGAGCTGGCTTGGCTGCGCCGTGAGGCGTTCGGATTCGTCTTTCAAGGTTATCACCTGATCCCCTCCGGCTCTGCGCTGGAAAACGTAGAGATGCCGGCCATCTATGCCGGCATCCCGGCCCAGGAGCGCCACGCCCGCGCCGCGGCCCTGCTGGAGCGGCTAGGCTTGGCAAGCCGCACCGCCAACCGCCCGCATCAACTGTCGGGCGGTCAGCAGCAGCGGGTGTCGATTGCCCGCGCCTTGATGAACGGTGGCCACATCATCCTCGCCGACGAGCCTACCGGCGCCCTGGACAGCCACAGCGGCAAGGAAGTCATGGCGTTGCTGGACGAATTGGCCAGCCAAGGTCATGTGATCATCCTGATCACCCACGACCGAGATGTCGCGGCCCGCGCGCACCGGGTCATCGAGATCCGCGACGGCCTCATGATCAGCGACTCGGCCGATGAGCGCGACGGCACAGCCCGCCACCCAGGCCTGCAGGCCGATGCTCTGCGTCAGCGCCTGGACCAGGGGGCGCAGTTGCGCGGCGCCTGGAAAGGCGAGCTGGTCGAAGCACTCCAGGCAGCCTGGCGCATCATGTGGATCAATCGCTTTCGCACGGCGCTCACCTTGCTGGGTATCGTCATCGGGGTAGCCTCGGTTGTGGTCATGCTGGCCGTGGGCGAAGGCAGCAAGCGCCAGGTGATGGCGCAGATGGCCGCGTTCGGCTCGAACATCCTTTATCTCAACGGCAAGCCGGCGACACTCGGCGAGCCGGCAGGCACCGTCACCCTGGACGATGTCGCGGCCATCGGCGAATTGCCGCAGGTCAAGCACGTCATGCCCGTGATCGGGGAAAAGCTCATGGTGCGCCAGAACAACACCAGCCAGGTGTTTTACGTGGGCGGCAACAACACTTGGTTCGAGGACATTTTCAACTGGCCCGTGGTGGAAGGCTCATTCTTCAGCCAGGCCGACGAAGCCGCCGCGGCGGCGGTCGCCGTGATTGGCCAGAAAGTGCGGGAAAAGATGCTGGGCGACCATGCCAACCCGATCGGTCAATACCTGCTGATCGGCAACGTGCCATTCCAGGTGATCGGCATACTGGCGGGAAAAGGCGCCAGCTCCGGCGACCAGGACAGCGACGGGCGTATCGTGGTGCCGTACTCGGCCGCCGCCATCCGCCTGTTCGGTCATCGCGACCCCGACTACATCACCATTGCGGCGCGCGATTCGACCCAGGTCAACGCGACCGAGGCGGCCATCGATCACCTGTTGCGCCAACGCCACCAGGGCCGCCACGATTTCGAACTGACCAACGATGCGGCGTTGATCCAGGCCGAGGCACGCACCCAGAGCAGCCTATCGCTGATGCTAGGCGCCATCGCGGCCATCTCGCTACTGGTGGGCGGCATTGGGGTGATGAACATCATGCTGATGACCGTGCGCGAGCGTACCCGCGAAATTGGTATCCGCATGGCCACCGGAGCCCGCCAGCGCGACATCATGCGCCAGTTCCTCAGTGAGGCGGTCATGCTCTCGATGGTGGGCGGGCTCAGTGGCATCGTCCTGGCCTTGGTCGTCGGCGCCGGCTTGATGCTGGCCGATATCGCGGTGGCCTTCGCGCTGCCAGCCATGCTTGGCGCTTTTACCTGCGCTGTGATCACCGGCATCGTGTTCGGCTTCATGCCCGCACGCAAAGCCGCCCGACTCGACCCGGTCAAAGCCCTTACCAGCGAATAAGCCATGCCCTTGCCAAGCCGCATCAGCCTGTTGACCCTTTGCCTGGCGTTCGCCGGGTGCAGCCCACCCACCCTGCCCCAGGCAGCGGTCGATATGCCGCGTACCTGGCAGGGCCCGACACACGCTTTCGGTGAGGCCAACCGACCGGCGCGTCAGTGGTGGCAGTCCTTCAACAGCCCCGAGCTGGACAGCCTGGTGCAACGCACCCTGCTTAACAGCCACGATCTGGCGGCCGCCACCGCACGCATCCGGCAGGCCAGAGCGCGAGCCGCCATCGCCAACGCACCCCTGCTGCCAGCGGTCGAGCTGGGCGTGGATGCCAGCCGCCAGCGGCTGCTCAAGGGTGAGGGTTATAACGACCTCGATGCCACCCGTAGCGAGCGCACCAGTACCGCGTTCGATACCCAGCTCAGTGCCAGCTATGAAATCGATTTCTGGGGCGGCCTGCGGGCTAGCCGCGACAACGCCCTGCGCACATTGCAAGCCAGCCGCTTCGACCGGCAGACGGTGCAGTTGACCCTGCTCAGCGACATCGCCGACACGTATCTGCAGGGCCTGGCCTTAGCCGAACAACTGCGCATCGCCCAACTGAACCTGGACAATGCACGGGGCATTTTGCGCCTGGTCCAGGCACGCCAGCGCGCAGGCTCGGCAACACGCCTGGAGCTTGCCCAGCAGCGCAGCCTGGTCGCGGCCCAGGAGCGTCAGGTCCCCCTGATGGCGCAACGCGTGCAAGATACCCGCATCACCCTTGCAACATTGCTCGGCGACCCAGTACAGCAACTGCCGACCAGCCGCCAGCCGTTCGCCAGCGTGGCCTGGCCGACGGTTGACAGCGGCCTGCCCAGCGACCTGCTGACCCGTCGCCCCGATATCGCCGCCGCCGAGGCCCGCCTGGCAGCGGCCAACGCCAACGTGCAGGTGGCCCGGGCGGCCATGCTGCCCAAGGTAACCCTTGGCGCCACCCTGGGCAGCGGCGCGCGCACCTTCGCCCAGACGCTGGAAAGCCCCTATTACACCCTGACCTCTGGTCTGCTTGCGCCGATTTTCGACAACGGCAGGCTCAGGGCTTCCCGCGATCTGGCCGAGGCCGAGCAGGCCGAACTGCTGGAGCAGTATCGCAGCAGCATTCTCGCTGGCCTGAGCGATGTGGAGAAGGCGCTCAATGCCCTGGACGGTGTCGACCGCCAACGCCACTGGCAGGACGAAGAAGTGCGACAAGCTCAACTGGCCTTTGACCTGGCCGAACAGCGCTATGGGGCAGGCGCCGAGACCGTACTGACCGTGCTGGAAACCCAGCGCACGCTGTATGTAGCCCAGGATCAGCAGGCAACGCTTCGCCTGGCCCGCTTGCAAGCGAGCGTGGCGCTTTACAAGGCGCTCGGTGGTGGGTGGCAGGTGGGCGGTGATGCCCCTTAGGCGCAACGCTGGGCTGGAAAAACGCCAGGGTCGCCGAGGCCGCTGCGCGGCCTATCGCGGCATGAATCTCCATGAACCCTCACCGCAATGGCCGCGTCACCTTGATATGCCGGGCATACCATGGCCGCTGCGGCACCTTGGGCCGTAACGCGGCCAAACGATCATCCTCGGCATAGATGATGCGCAGGGCCAGCTTCATGGTCTCCGGGTCCATCTCCACACTCCGCCCTGGGCGCAGCCCAGGCACTGTGGAGCATCCATGGGTATCAGGCCCCAGCCAGGGGTCGGCAACTTCCACCCATCGCCCCGGCGCGAACCAGGGCACGCCGTTGACGTCCAGGCGCCGCACTTCACCAGGATGAAGCCGTTCATGGGCCTGGAACCAGTCCTCGATGCGGTCGTCGATCCAGCCATGAAAGCGCCAGAACACCGGGTTCACATGGGATGAAAAAGGGTCGCCGAGAAAATCGTTCTCGGCGCCATACCAGCGTTGGGCATAGTCGTCGGGCGTGCGCGCCATCGGCACCGGCATGCCGTTGGCCGGATCGCGCGGCACCGAGGCCCAGCGCATGTGCAGCCAGTCATGCAAGCCCAGCTCCAGCTCTGAGCCAAACTGCCCCAAGGTCAAGGTACTGAGGTAATGCGGATCGCTGTAGCGCGACTCCCAGACCTGGAAGTTGCCGTAGAACGTGTCCGGGCTCTTGATGTCACGCACCCACTGGGTGTACTCCTCGTCATCATCGGCCAGCCATGTCGGCGGCAAGGCGTTGCCGTCATGGTTGTCGAAGTAGGCTGCGAACCCTACGCGGTCGCGCTCGAGCGCTGGCTGGGGCAAAGGAAAACGCGGCCACGACGGTAACGGCTCAATGGCCCTGGCGTTGCCCAGCATGTGCCGATGCATGAACAGAAAGTCCTCGCCGGAGCCGTTGCGGTCCTTGTGCCGGCCCCGTGCATCACGCTCGCGCGCCCTCGGCCCTGGCTGCCAGCCAAGCCCGCGCAACGCACCGCGCTTTTCGTCATCGAGCTTGTGCCACTTGTCCCGCGACGCATGCCAGAGCTGGTGAAACAGCCGGTGTTCCGGCGCGATCAGCTTCGCCAGCAACGGCGCCGACAATGGCGTGCGCTCCCGCGCTTCGGGGAACGTTCTTTTCAGCGCCAGGAAACGGTTGTCCTGCACGGGCAGCGCCAGTGGCCGCTCAAGCGCCGCCACGTGCCCGCTCAAGGTCGCAGGCCCTGCGTTGCCGTACGCCCCCCAGACCTCGTCAAGCACAACCTGGCACTCGTAGCGTGCCCCCAGGGGGTTGGCGTCCGTGGCCAACAGCCGCCAGCGCAGTGTCCCTGGTCGGTCGAGCAACAAGTCAGCCACCACCCGATAGCGTGGCTCCAGGGTGCTGCGCAAACGTTCAGGGGTGTCGAGGTAGCCGCGCAACCCCCGCCCGCTCGAGGCCACATCCAGGAAAAGCTCAAGCTCCCCTGACGGCATACCGGCGAGCCCGGCCTCGCGGCCTTGAGGTGTCCAGCGCCAGATACCGCGCAAGGTGTCGCCCAGCTGCCTGACAGGCGTATCGGCAAGTTCCACCACCGCCTCGCCGGGGGTCTCAGGGTATTGCTCTTCACTGGCTCGCCGCCGCTGCAGGTACCGCGTGCCTGGCACTGCCATACCCGTCAATGCCACACCGGCGATGAACCCGCGTCGAGAAATCGTCATTGCCCTACCTGTGCTTTCACTTCGGCCATGGAGCACGGCCCATCCAAGGCTAGGACGTGGCTCGGCGGGCGAAATTTAGCGCTGCAGTGCGCCCTGGCACCTGTCTTCAGTCAACGGGCGGGCGCTTAAATTTCCGCTATCGCAGCTCGTTCCCTCCAGGTAGCGGCGGCATCCAAGCCCATCCCTCGACGGTGAACCTACTGAGACCAAGATGACGACACCACGCTGGAAAAAAGCCTTGTATATCAGCCTGGCCGCGGCCGTGACCGCCGGTGCCGGGTGGGCGGCCTGGGACTATCTCGACACGCCGTCAGGCTACCCCAGGGACGTCATGCGCCAGGCCAATGACCTGCAGGAACGCCTGCTTTCGTTCGACAGCCACATCACACTGCCGCTGACCTTCGGCACCGAAGGCAGCGAAGCCGACCAAGACGGTGCTGGTCGCTTCGACCTGAACAAAGCGGCGCGCGGGCGCCTGTCTGCCGCTGCCCTGACCATTTTCGCCTGGCCCGAATCCTGGACCGGCGACGATGGCCCACACCGCCCTACCCCCGGCTTCGTCGAGGCCGCCCGCCACACGCAAGAGGTGCGCTACAACGCCATCATGGGCATGGTCCGCGACTTCCCCGAACGGGTGGGCGTTGCCTATACCCCGCAGGACATGCGCAGGTTGCACGGCGAAGGCAAGTTTGCGGTGTTGCTCAGCATGCTCAATGCCTACGCACTGGGCGACGACCTGGACCAGCTGGACCGTTGGGCTGCGCGCGGCGTGCGCCTGTTCGGCTTCAGCTACGTGGGCAACAACAGCTGGGCCGACTCCTCGCGCCCGCTGCCCTTTTTCAATGACACCGTCGATGCACTCGAAGGCCTGTCATCCATCGGCAAGCAGGCAGTACAGCGCCTGAACGATCTGGGGGTGATCATCGACGTGTCGCAGATGTCCAGCCAGGCCCTGGCCCAGGTCGTGGCGCTCAGCCGGGCACCGGTGGTGGCGTCGCATTCGGCGCCCCGGGCGATGGTCGACATCCGCCGCAACCTGTCGGACAAGGAAATGCAACTGATCAAGGACAGCGGCGGTGTCATCCAGATCGTCGCCTTCTCCACCTACCTCAAGCCCTTGAGCAACAAAACCCAGGAGCGCCTCAACGCGCTGCGCAGCGACTATGCCCTGCCGCCCCTGGCTGACCTGAACTACGCCCTCATGCCGGGCGACCCCGTAATCGCGGGCTGGCCGGAACAGAAAGTGGGCCAGTACGCCAATGCGTTGTACGCCATTCTCGACGAAGAACCGCCAGCCACGCTCAAGGACTACGGCGACGCCATCGACTACGCGGTGCGCAAGGTCGGCATCGACCATGTAGGCCTGAGTTCGGACTTCAACGAAGGCGGTGGCATTGACGGCTGGCAGGACGCCAGCGAGGCCCGCAACGTCACGGCCGAACTGATTACACGAGGTTACTCCGAAGCTGACATCAGCAAGCTGTGGGGCGGCAATTTCCTGCGTGTCTGGCAGCAGGTGCAGGCGGCAGCGGCCCCTGGCGCCACCCCCTCACGATGATGATGCGAGCCCTCAGATGAACGACCGTCGCGCCTTTCTCAAGCAGGCCAGCCTGCTCGCTGCCAGCCTGCCACTGGCAAGCCATTTGATACCCGCCGCCCAGGCAGCGCCCACACGGGCCGCAGGCTCTGACGCCTGGGCGGGCTTTCGCAGCTTGTTCGACCTCGACCCAGCCTACGCCCACTTCGCCAACTTTCTGATCACCTCGCACCCAAAACCGGTACGCGACGCCATCGAGGCTCTGCGCGCGCAATTCGATCGGCACCCGGCCCGGCTGGTGGACTGGGATAGCCAGTCGGAATGGAAGCACGAAGCGCAGGTCCGCGAAGCGGCGGCCCGTTACCTGCAAGTCGCACCACGGCAAATTGCCCTGACCGGCAGCACGACAGAGGGCTTGGGCCTAATCTACGGCGGGCTCAAGATAGCACCCGGGCAAGAGATCCTGACGACGGTGCACGAGCACTCGGCAGCGCGCCACACGTTGGACTTTCGCACCGCCCGCGATGGCACCCCGGTACGCCGGCTGCGCCTGTTCGACGAGCCGTGGAACCTGTCCACCGACCAAGTGCTGAGCACCATCAAGGCGGCCATCAACCCCAAGACCCGCGTGCTGGGCATGACCTGGGTGCACTCGGGCAGTGGCGTGAAGCTGCCGGTGGGCGCCATCGGCGAACTGGTGCGCGAGGCCAACCGGGACCGCGCCGAGCATGAGCGCATCCTGTACGTCGTCGACGGCGTGCATGGCTTTGGTGTAGAGGACATGCACTTTGCCGAGCTCAACTGCGACTACTTCATTGCCGGCACGCACAAGTGGATGTTCGGCCCGCGCGGCACAGGGATCATCTGCGCGGCCAGCACCGCACTCGACAACCTGAACCCCCTCATCGCGACTTTTTCCGAAGATGAGGATTTCGCCACCACCTTCACCCCAGGCGGCTATCACGCCTTCGAGCACCGATGGGCGCTGGGCGCAGCCTTCGACTTGCACCTGCGGCACGGCAAGGCCGCCATACAGGCACGCATTCACGGCCTCAACGACTACCTCAAACAGCGGCTCGAAACGATGCCGGGCGTGCAACTGGTCACGCCGCGCAGCACTCGCCAATCGGCAGGTTTCACCTTCTTTCGGGTAGCCGACCAGGATGCCGACGAGGTCGCCGCCTACCTCAACAGCCAGCGCATCGTCGTCGATGCGGTGTCGCGCGACGTGGGTCCGGTGGTACGCACTGCACCGGGCCTGCTCAACACCGAAGCCGAAATCGACCGGCTGATCGCTGTGCTCACTCCACGCTTGCGCCGCTGAACCCCTCATGCAGACCATCGATCACGGACTTTTCACCATGCCCAACCTGCCTTGCGTTTCATTCAAGCCATTGTCCAGCACCCTGTACAGGCTCGGCACTGCCGTGCTGCTCGGCCTGCTGGCCAGCCCTGCCGTACACGCGGGCGAAGCGATCAAACCCGGTAGCGTTTTCAAGGACTGCCCACATTGCCCGGAAATGGTAGTGCTGCCCGCCGGCAGTTACCTGATGGGTACCCCGGAGGATGAAGTGGGTCGCGAATACGATGAGGGCCCGCAGCATACCGTGACCTTCGCCAAACCGTTCGCGGTGGGCCGCTTCCCGGTCACCGCAGGCGAGCTGGATGCGTACATCCGTGAAACCGGGGTCAAGATCGCCGATGGCGACACCCGTCCTGGCCGCTTCTGCAAGGCCAGCAAACCCACCTACAAGCAGGGCCCTCGCCAGCCGGCGGTGTGCATCAGCTGGTTCGACGCCGATGCGTATGCTCAATGGCTGACGAAAAAAACCGGGCACACTTACCGCCTGATCAGCGAGGCGCAGCGCGAATACGCCGCCCGGGCCGGCTCCACTGGCTCTTTCCCGTTCCCCTTCGACAACAACGACGAGAAGGCCTACAGCATCAGCCAGCACGCCAATACCTATGGCCCTGCCGATGGCTACTCCTACACCGCGCCCGTGGGCAGCTACCCGGCCAACGCCTTTGGCGTGTACGACATGCACGGCAATGTCTACGAGTGGACGGCCGACTGCCTGAACCCAGACTACGAAGGTGCGCCTGCCGATGGCAGCGCCTGGAAAACCGGCAACTGCGAGAAACGCGTCATGCGCGGCAACGACTGGGGCGAGGCCCCGGTGTTCTCGCGCTCGGGCAACCGCAACAACCGCTCGCCCGAGGTTCGCGGCGATTTCCTTGGTTTCCGAGTCGTCCGCGAACTCTGACAGCCCCACGCGATTGAGGAGAAACACATGACCCATCAACCTCGTGGCGCCGTCAGGGAACTGTTCGGCCTGCTCAAGCCGTTCTGGCCTCTGGTCACGGTTTGCATCGTCCTGGGCATGATCGGTGGCCTGAGCGTCACCGCTTTGCTGGCCACCATCAACAGCAGCTTGCACAGCGACGCCGGCCTGACACAGGGCGTGGTACTGGGCTTCGCTGGCCTGTGCCTGCTGGCCCTGCTCAGCTCGATTCTGTCCGACATGGGCACCAACTACGTAGGCCAACACGTCATCGCCACCTTGCGTCGTCAGCTGGGTGAGAAGGTGCTGGCCGCGCCCATCGACCAGATCGAGCGCTACCGCAGCCATCGGCTGATCCCGGTACTGACCCATGACGTGGACACCATCAGCGACTTCGCCTACGTCTTCGCCCCGCTGGCCATCTCGCTCACCGTGACGCTGGGGTGCCTGGGCTACCTGGCGCACCTGTCCTGGCAGATGTTCCTGGTGATCCTGGTGGCCATCGGTGTGGGCACCGTGCTGCAGTTCATCGCCCAGGCCAAAGGCATGCGGGGCTTCGAAGCCGCGCGGGAAGCCGAGGACGACTTGCAAAAACACTACAGTGCCATCGCCGAAGGGGCCAAGGAACTGCGCATTCACCGGCCGCGCCGCCAACGGATGTTCAGCCACGGCATCCGCGACACGGCCAATCGGATCTGCGCCACCCAGGTCCGCTCGATCAACACCTTCGTGATCGCCAAGACCCTGGGCTCGATGTTGTTCTTCGTGGTGATTGCGGTGGCGCTGGCCCTGCAATCGTACTGGCCCTCGGCGGACAAGAGCGTTACCAGCGGTTTCGTGCTGGTGCTGCTGTACATGAAAGGCCCGCTGGAGCACCTGATCAGCACCCTGCCAATCATCGGCAAGGCCCAGATCGCCTTTCGCCGTATTGCTGCGCTGTCGACGCAGTTCTCCTCGCCCGAACCACACCTGCTGCTGGACGACGCACGCAAACCAGCCATGGCCATGAACTTGCTAGAACTCAAGGACGTTCGCTACACCTTCCCTGCCGTGGAGGGCGCCGAGCCCTTCCAGTTCGGGCCGGTGAGCCTGCAGGTCCAGCAAGGCGACATCGTGTTCATCGTCGGTGAAAACGGCTGCGGCAAGACCACCCTGATCAAGCTGCTGCTGGGCCTGTATGCCCCGCAAGCCGGGAGCATCGTGCTCAACGGCCAGCCCGTGACGGCCCAGACCCGTGATGACTACCGCCAGCTGTTTACCACCATCTTCGCTGACTACTACCTGTTCGACGACGTGATCCAAGGCGATCAACCGCTACCCGATGACGCCGGGCGCTACCTCAGGCGCCTGGAGATCGACCACAAGGTGAGCATCCGCGACGGGGTGTTCAGCACCACCGACCTGTCCACCGGCCAGCGCAAGCGCCTGGCGCTGGTCAGCGCCTGGCTGGAGGAGCGTCCCGTATTGGTGTTCGATGAATGGGCCGCCGACCAGGATCCGACCTTCAGGCGGATCTTCTACACCGAGCTGCTGCCGGACCTGAAGCGGCTGGGCAAGACCATCATCGTGATCTCCCACGACGATCGCTACTTCGATATGGCCGACCACTTGGTGCGCCTGCACCGCGGCAAGATCGCGCCAGCACTCCATCCCGCCTGAAGCGTTGTAACCGGACTGAAATTTTTCTTTCCGGTTTTCCTGTGCTGGTGCGTCTCACTGAGCAACTAATACAAATCATTATCATTTAAATCTCCACCAGAGAGGATGTAATGCCAGCCCTTAGCACGCTCAACCCGATCACCCAAGCCTTCAGGCTTCACCGTGTCTTCCAGACGACGCTGCTCGGCTCGAGCCTGGGCATGGCGCTGTGCCTGCCGCTGTCGGCCCAGGTGATGGCCCAGGAAGTGGACGTGGACATTGCCGCCATGCCGCTCTCCGCTTCGCTGCAGGCGTTCGGTCGCCAGGCCGACCAGCAGGTGCTGTTCAGCCCCGATGATGTGCAAGGGCTCAACGGTCGAGCCGTCAAGGGCCACCTCACCGCGCAGCAGGCCCTGGCAACCTTGCTGGCAGGCACGGGGCTTGCGTACGACATCCAGGGCAACAGCGTGACCATTCACCGTCGTGGCAACGACACCAGCTCGCTGCAGCTGGACGCCACCACCGTGCAAAGCAACCTGGACGGTTCGAGCGAAGCCAGCCGTTCGTACACCGTCAACAGCAGCAGTGCGTCCACCAAGCTGCCCATGTCCCTGCGCGAAACCCCCCAGTCGGTCAGCGTCATGACCCGTCAACGCCTGCAAGACCAACAGCTGACCACCCTGAGTGACGTGCTCAAGCAGGCGCCGGGCCTGTCGGTGCAGAACATCGACAGTGAGCGGGTGAACATCTATTCGCGCGGCTATTCGATCGACAGCTACCAGTTCGACGGTATCCCCACGACCCTGATCGTGCAGACCAGTGCCAGCCCACAAAGCCTGATCGACACCTCGATTTATGATCGCGTCGAAATCGTGCGCGGCGCTACCGGCCTGATGACAGGCGCCGGTGACCCCTCGGGCAGCATCAACCTGGTCCGCAAGCGCCCGACCTCCACCTTCCAGGGCTCGATCACCGCCGGGGCGGGTTCCTGGGACACCTACCGCACCGAGGTGGACGTGTCCGGCCCCCTGACCGACGATGCCCGCCTGCGCGGTCGCACGGTCGTGGCGTACAAGCAGGGCAACAGCTACATCGACCACTACCAGCAGGAAAAACAGACCTACTACGGCATCCTCGAAGCCGACCTCACCGACAGCACCCTGTTGAGCGTGGGCGTGGACTACCAGAAGAACAACCCGCGTGGCGTATCGTTCGCCAGCTTCCCGCTGTTCTACAGCAATGGCGAACAGACCGACTTTTCCCGTTCGATCAACGCAGGTTCGCGCTGGAGCTACCGTAAGCAGAACACCCTTACCACCTTCGCCAACCTTGAGCAGAGCCTGGTCAACGACTGGAAGCTCAAGGTGGCGGTCAACAACATGTACAGTTCGCGCGACTATTCCCTGGCCTCGCTCAGCGGCGACTTCCCCGACAAGCAAACCGGCGAAGGGGCCTACCTGTACGGCGGCGACGGCTCAGGCTCGCAGCGCCAACTGGGCATCGACGCCTTGGTCCAGGGCCCCTTCCAGCTGTTGGGCCGCGAGCATGAGCTGGTGATCGGCTTGAGCGGTTCGGAATTCCACGACTACAGCGACCCGGCCGACGACGACCTGGAAGGCCGTCCGGCCAACATCTACACCTGGGACAACGACACCGAGCGCCCCCTTTCCGTGGGCAAGCTGATGAACGACGACACCACCGTGCGTCAGAACGCCGCGTACATGGTGGCGCGTTTCAAACCCACCGATGACCTGTCGCTGATCCTGGGCGCACGGGTGGGCGACTACAGCTACAAGAAAAAAACCGTGGCCAACCCGTCCTATCCGGGCCTGAACAGCCGCGCCTCCACCCGCGAGAGCGGTTTCGTCACCCCTTATGCAGGGGTGGTGTACGACCTTACCGACATCCACTCGCTTTACGCGAGCTACACCAAGATCTACAAGCCGCAGTCGATCCGCGATCAGGCAGGCAAGACCCTGGAATCGCGCGAAGGTGACAACTACGAAATTGGCCTGAAAAGCGAATTTCTGGATGGGCGGGTCAACACCGCCGTCGCCCTTTACGAAATCAAGCAGGACAACCTGGGCGTGGCCACCGGCGAAACCGTCGAAGGGACCATTCGTGAGTCGGCGTACCGCGCGGTGTCCGGCGCCAAGACCCGCGGCATCGACATGGAAATCTACGGCGAAGTCATGCCCGACTGGAACGTCAGCGCCAGCTACAGCCACAGCCTGACCAAGGACTCGGACCGCGAGCGCATCATGACCGAAGCGCCTGCCAACCTGGTCAAGCTCTGGACCACATACCGCCTGCCCGGCGATCTCAACCAGCTGACCGTGGGCGGCGGCATGAACTGGCAGAGCGGCCTGAGCCTGACCACCAGCCAGGGCAAGGCGACCCAGCAGCAATACGCTGTGTTCGACCTGATGGCACGCTACGACATCACCAAGGAACTGAGCGCCACCGTCAACGTGAACAACGTGTTCGACAAGAAGTACTTCAGCGCATTGGACCCCACGTTCTTCACCGGTTACTACGGTGAGCCCCGCAACGTGATGTTCACCACCCGGTACAGCTTCTAAAGCCCCTGTCTGTGACGACAAGCCGGCTCGGCGACTGAGCCGGCTTGCCTGCGAAGTGCAGGGAGGCAGCGCGACTCGAACGCTATCAAGCATCCCGTCACCTCCCCACGTATAAGATCGGTGATGCCGAAAAACTGCATTCACTGGTCATCGAGCGTGGGTTCAAGGTCTGGTGGCTACTGATCTACTTCATCGCCTCATTGCTCGCAGCTTCACCCTTGATTTCGACCGGCCCTAGGGCTTTCCTGCTCGGTTTATGTGGTTGGCTGCAGTCACCACTCCCTGTGGCGGCTTGTATGCCTACCTGGCATTGCGGGATTTCATCAAGATCACCCGCGCGCAAGCCTTAGTTAAGAATCAGAAAAAGCACACACCTACTCTCCAAGTTGGTCGCACTACATAGGCCTGGATGTGTGTGCTCTGTTACGGTAACGGCACGCGAGGACTATTACGCTCGTCCCCCAACCGCGCTCAACCACGCCCCCACATCCCGATAAATCCCCCCGACCTGCCCCACCAACCCCGACATCCGCAAAAAGTCATGGCTAAGCCCCTGCGCCCGCACAAAGGTCACCGGCGTCCCGCTTGCCTGCAACCTGTCGCGATACGCTAGGCCTTCATCGTGCAATGGGTCGTACTCCGCTACCCACAGGTAGGCCGGCGCCAGCGGCGTGTCCACTTGGGCCAGCAGCGGTGAAGCGCGCCAGTCCAGGCGTTGTTCGGGCAGCGGTGCGTAATGCTGGTAGAACCACGCCAGCGTCTCGGTCTCCAGCAAATAGCCTTCGGCATGCTGGCGGTGGGAGTCGCGCAGGCACGACAGGTCGGTGACCGGGTAGAACAGTAACTGCGCCAACGGCTTGATCGCCAGCGTTTCAGGGGCCTTGACCGCAGTGATGGCCAGGACGGTCGCAAGGCTTGCGCCGACGCTGTCGCCGGCAAACACCACCCGGCGGTTGTCCAGCCCAAGGGCCAGGGCGTGCTCGGCCAGCCAGTTGGCGGCATCGAGCGCGTCGTTCACAGGGACCGGAAAACGGTGCTCCGGCGCCAGTCGGTAATCCGGGGCGAGCACTGCGAAGTCGCCCATGCTCGCCAGGCGCCGGCACACCGAGTCGTGCGAGTCGAGGCTGCCGACCACATAGCCGCCGCCGTGCAGGTAGAGGATCACCGGTTGCGGTGCAGCTGCAGGCTGCCCGTTGCGGTAGAGCCGAGCGGGCAGCTGGGCGCCGTCGCGGGTCGGGATGCTCAGTTCGCTGACACTCAGGTCACCGGGCGGGCTGGGGTCGAGCACTTGCGAGCTGGCGGCGAATTCGGCGCGGGCCTGGGCCACGTCCATCGCGTGCATGGGCTGGCTCTTGCCGGTCAGCCTGCCGAATTCGACCAGTTCCAGAAACGCTGCCAGGTCAGGGTGCAATGCCATGTTCGATCCTTACTTGAAAATCAGTGACAGGGCGCGTCACGCGCGCCCTTGGGTTTCGGTGGTCGTGTCCAGGCACTCGCACACCTCGCGCAGCAGCTGGGGCTGCTTGAGGATCTCGAAGTGCGACGCGTGGATGAGCGTTGCATCGTCCTGGCTGAACCGCCGTTGATAAGCTTGAGCCGGTGCGCGGTACCCGTCCTCTGCCCACCAGAAGCTGGCCGGGCACTCGATGGCGGGCAGCGGCGCAAGGCGTCGCGACAGCGCCTTCAGGCGCAGCGCCACCGTAAAGGCATGCACCAGTTCCTCGGCAGCGAAGCGCGGTGAATCACCGCTGCCCAGCACGTGGGCCTGCACTTGCGCTACCAGCGCTTCAAGGGCCGGGTGGGAGCCGTCGTCAGACAGGTCGAACGCCGGCAGGCTTTCGGGCGGCTGGTCGAGGATGATGGACAAGAAGTTGCGCAGCTCTTCAGTCAGGTCGTCTTCCGGCCCGTGGTCACCGGGCACGAAGCTGTCCACCAGCCCAACGAAGTGCACGCACTGGCCCTGCCCTTCCAGCACACGGGCCACCAGCAGCGCCAACGGCCCGCCCAGCGACCAGCCCAGCAAGTGGTACGGCCCTTGTGGTTGCTGTTCGCGGATGAACCCTGCGTAGTCCTGGGCCATGGCTTCCAGCGAGCTGTCCTGCCAGTGCTTGTCCAGCAGCATCCTGCACTGCACGCCGATGACCTGGCGCACCCCGTCCAGCCGTCGCGCCAGAGGCTCATAGTCGAACACGGTGCCGAACCCTGCGTGAAGACAGAACAGGGGCTCGCACTGCGCGACCGGACCATTGAGCGGCAGCAGCGGTGAAAGCACTGCCACGGCGTCGTCCACGTAACCGGACAACTCGGCGATGGTGGGTTTGCTCATCATGTCGCGCAGCTTCAGCTCAACGCCCAACGCCGGTTGATTGCGCACCTTGGACAGCACCTTCAGGGTGCGCAAGGAATCGCCGCCCAGCTCGAAGAAGTTGTCCGTCACCCCAACCTGCTCCAGCTCCAGCACCTCTTGCCAGATCGCGGCAAGGCCGGCTTCGAGGGCGTTGCGCGGCGCCACGTACTCGCGACCCTTGAAGGACGGGTCTGGCAGCGCCTTGCGGTCAACCTTGCCGTTGGGGCTCAGCGGCAGGTGCTCCAGCACCAGGATCTGGCTGGGCACCATGTAGTCAGGCAAGCCCTGTTGCAATGCCATGCGCAGCGCCTCGCCTTGTAGTGCCGGGCTGCTGGTGGCCACATAACCGATCAGTTGCTTGCCGCCTTCGGTGTCACGGGCCACGACGACCGCATCGCGCACCTGGGGTTGGCTGCGCAAGCGGGCCTCGATTTCGCCCAGCTCGATACGAAAGCCCCGGATCTTGACCTGATGATCCAGGCGGCCAAGGAAGTCGATCACCCCGTCTGCCCGGCGGCGCACCAGGTCGCCGGTGCGGTACAGGCGCGCACCCTTGCCACTGGGGTCGGCCACGAATCGCTCGGCCGTCAGGCCTGGTCGAGCATGGTAGCCCCGCGCAAGCCCTTGCCCGCCGATGTACAACTCACCTGGCACGCCGTCCGGCAATGGGTTCAGGCAGGCATCGAGAATGTGCAGGGTACGCTCACCCACCCGTGTGCCAATCGGCGCATAGGCCGCCTCGCAGCGCTGGTCGGTATCGACCACCCACAGCAACGGTGTGACCACCGTCTCGGTGGGGCCGTAGCCATTGGTCAGCAGCCTTGGACGCAGGGTGCGCTTGACCAATTCGAAGTTGGCATCGGCCACGGCGTCGCCGCCAAAGCAGTAGATCTGCACCGGTGGCGGGTTATCGAAGGCCTGGCCGTATTCGGCCAACTGTTGCAGGTACGCAGGCGGGAAACAGGCGATGGTGATGGCCTGCTCATGCAGCACCTGCCAGGTTTCCTCGGGCGTCCACAGACGGTTGTCGCGCACCACCAGCTGACCACCGGCCGCCAGGGTGGACAGCCACCGCTCCTGGGCGCCATCGAAGGCGAACGACATGAACAGCAACTCGCGGGTCGCCTCGCTCATCCCATAGCGCTCGATGATGGCCTGGCAGTGCATGGCCAGCGGCCCGCGGGCGACCGCAACGCCCTTGGGCTTGCCCAACGAACCGGAGGTGTAGATCAGGTACGCCAGGTTGTCTTCGTCGATCACCACCGCCGGCAGGGCGACCTGCGCCTGCACCGGCGCGAGCGATTCGAGCAGCAGCGTGTCGACACCTTCGGCGCTTGGCAAACGTTCGCTGACGCTGGCCTGGCTGATGAGCAGCCGCATGGCTGAGTCCTCGATGATCCACTGCACCCGCTCGCGCGGGTAATCGATGTCGACAGGCACATACGCAGCGCCGGTCTTGAGCACCGCATAGAAGGCCACGATCATGTCTACCGAGCGCTCCAGCGCCACCCCGACACGTACCTCCGGGGCAGCACCGGCGTCGATCAGGGCCACGGCCAGGCGGTTGGCGCGCGCTTCAAGCTCGGCATACGTCAGGGACTGCCCGGCGCAGCTGACCGCTACCTGCTGACCACGGGCCTGTACATGCCCGGCGATGCGCTGCAGCAGCGGCGTGCGGGTCGGGTTGGCGACCAGCCGGTTGGCCTCGGCCTGCTGCCGCTCAGCGTCGGCATCGAGCATGGGCAGGCTGCCGATGGCGGCCAGTGGGTCGCCCAGCAGCGCTTGGAGCAAGCGCTCGAAGCTGCGCCTAATGCCCTGGCAGGCAGCGTGGCTGAAGCGGCTGCGCCAGTACAGGAACTCGATGCTCAAGGTGTCATCCAGGTGCACGGCAAGGTCCATGGCATAGTTGGTCACGTCGCGGCCTTCGCTGGCGCCGAAGCGCAAGCCGTCTTCGCCGGCGTCTTGCAGGCGCTCGTCCAGGGGATAGTTCTCGAACACCACGATGCTGTCGAATAACGCCTGTCCGCTTTGCCCGGACCAACGCTGTACATCGGCCAAAGACACGTGCTCGTAGTCGCGCACCTGCACGTTGTAGTCCTGCAGGGTCTGCAACCACTGCCCCACCGGCTGTTCGGGCAGAGGCGCCTGGATGATCGGCAGCGTGTTGATGAACAAGCCCAGCATGTCTTCAGCACCCGGCAGGTTTGCCGGACGACCGGCGACGGTTGCGCCGAAGCACACGCGCGCTTGCCCGGTGTAGCGTTGCAGCAGCAGCAGCCAGGCTGCCTGGATCAGCGTGTTGGGTGTGACCCGCAGGCGCTGGGCCTGATCACGCAGTTGCCGGGTTTGCGCGGCGTCCCAGTTCAAGTACAGCGCGTCGTAGCCGTCGGCCTCGGCGACGGGCGCTGGATGCAACCCGGTGGCCAGCAGGGTGGGCCCTTCGAGCCCGGCCAGCTTGTCTTTCCAGAAGTGTTCCATCTGCGCCTGGGGCTGGGCGGCCAGCCAGGCGATGTAGTCGCGGTAGCTGCCGCGTTTGCCGGGCAGTGCTTGTCCACCGTACACGGCGAACACCTCACCCAGCAGGCGTGAGTGGCTCCAGCCGTCCATGAGGATGTGGTGGCTGCTCCAGATCAGTTGCTGGCGCCCCTCATCCAGGCGCACCAGGGTCAGGCCCATCAAGGGCGGCTGCAGCAGATCGAAGCCGCGGGCGTAGTCCTGCTCGGCGAGGCCTTGCAGGTCGGCGGCGCTGACCGGGCGGCCCCGCCAGTCGAGCTCGCGCACACGCAGGTCGGCACGCTTGGCCACCCATTGCAATGGCTCGTTGAGGTGGCTTTCGGTCCAGAACCCGGTGCGCAGAATTTCATGGCGATCGACCATGTGCTGCCAGGCCGCGAGGAAGCGGGCGTTATCCAACCCTTGTACCTGCACGCTGGTTTGGCTGACGTACAGCCCCTGCTGGGCGGCTTCGAGGGTGTGGAACAGGATGCCCTGCTGCATCGGCGACAGCGGGTACAGGTCTTCGACAGCCTCGGCCGGTACCGGCAAACGGTCCAGCTGTGCTTGGCTCAGCCCCGCGAGCGGGAAGTCGGACGGGGTCAGGCAGAGGTGTTCCAAGGCCAGGCAGTGCTCAACGACCGTACGCAGCTCGCTCACGTAGGCATGCGCCAGGTGCTCGATGATGCCCGCGGCGAACCGCTGGCGGCTGAAGGTGAAGTCTAGCTTCAGGGCGCCGTCGAACACCTGCCCGTTGATGGTCAGGGCATTGCCCAGCGGCGCCTGATCACTGACCTGGCGCCCGCCGCTTTCCGCGGCCGGGGCGAACAGCGCATCGTCCTCACCGGCGGCGCTGGCGCTGAACTGGCCCAGGTAGTTGAAGGTGATGCGTGGCTGCGACAGACCGGTCAATGCCTGGCGGGTAGCCGCATCGCCCAGATAACGCAGCACACCAAAGCCAATGCCTTTGTCCGGGATGGCGCGCAGGTGTTCCTTGACCTGCTTGATGGTGTCCCCCACTGGCCCCGCCACCGGCAGTCTCACCGGGAACAGGCTGGTGAACCAGCCTACGGTACGGGTGAGGTCGACGTCGTCGAACAGCGCCTCGCGGCCGTGGCCTTCCAGCTCGATCAATGCCGCGTGCTCGCCCGTCCAGTGGCAGATCACCCGCGCCAGGGCGGTCAGCAGCAGGTCGTTGACCTGGGTGCGGTAAGCGGCCGGGGCCTGCTGAAGCAGTTGCCGAGTCAACGCTGCATCCAGTTCAACCTGCACGGTCTGGGCGTCGCCCACCTGCTGGCTGCCTTGGGCATCTTCGCCAGGCAGCGTCTGGGCAAAGCCCTGCAGTTGGGCCTGCCAATAGCCCAGTTGCTGGCGCAGGGTTTCGCTTTGGGCGTGGGCTTGCAGGCGTTCGGCCCAGGCCTTGTAGGCGCTGGTCTTGGCCGGCAGGCTGAGCGGCTGCCCGGTCAGGCACTGCTGGTAAGCCTGCTGCAGGTCCTCGAACAGAATGCGCCACGACACGCCATCGACCACCAGGTGATGGATCACCAGCAGCAAGCGCTGGCTGCCGTCGGCCAAGGTGGCCAGCACCGCGCGCAGCAGCGGGCCCTCGGCCAGGTCCAGGCTGCGCTGGGCATCGTCGCACAGGGCAGTGAGTGCCTGGACATCGGTCACCTCGCGTTGCCACAGCAGCGGCTGGGCGTTGTCGCCGTGGCAGGCCTGCCAACCCTGATCGCCTTCACTGAAGCGCAGGCGCAGGGCATCGTGATGGTGCACCAACGCCTGCAACGCTTGCTCGAGCGCAGCCCCGTGAAGCGGCGCGCTCGGCACCAGCAGCACCGACTGGTTCCAGTGGTGACGCTGGGCGATGGCTTCGCTGAAGAAGCTGTGCTGCACCGGCAACAACGGCGTGGTGCCGGTGACCGCACCCTGATCGATCTGCAAGGCTGTGCCTGCCGTGCCAACGACCTGGGCCAAGGCCCGGAGGGTCTGGTGCTGGAACAACGCTTTCGGGGTCAGGTGCAGCCCCAGCTGCCGCGCTCGGCTGACCACCTGGATAGAGATGATCGAGTCACCGCCCAGCTCGAAGAAGTTGTCGTCCACCCCGACCCGCTCAAGCTTCAGCACATCTTGCCAGACTGTGGCCAACTGCTGTTCGAGCGCTGTCTGCGGGGCGACGAAAGCATGGCTGCTGGCAGCCTCGGGCTGGGGCAGCGCCTTGCGGTCGATCTTGCCGCTCGGGCTCAATGGCAGGCCGTCGAGCACCATCAGGTGAGCCGGCACCATATAGTCCGGCAGGCTCGCCTTGAGCGCTTCGCGCAGCGTGGCCACGTCCACCTGCGTGACCACATAGCCCACCAGTTGCGGCCCACTGGGGCCAGGCTGCGCCATGACCAGCGCCTCGCTGACACCGGCCTGGGCCAGCAGGCAAGTCTCGATCTCGCCCAGCTCGATGCGGAAGCCACGGATCTTCACCTGATGGTCCACCCGGCCAACGTAGTCGATCACGCCATCGGCGCGGTAGCGCGCCAGGTCGCCCGTGCGGTACAAGCGCCCGCCGTTGCCGGCGAACGGGTCGGGCAGGAAGCGCTCGGCGGTCAGCGCGCTGCGGCCGAAGTAGCCACGGGCCAGCAACTCGCCCCCGATCACCAGCTCACCCACGACACCGGTCGGTACCGGTTGCCCGGCATCGTCCAGCAGGTAGATCTCCCGACCAGGCAAGGCCGTGCCGATCGGCAAGGTGTGAGGTACGGGTTGTTCGCCCAGCACGTACGGGGTGCAGTCGAGCGTGGTGGAGGTGACCGTGGTTTCCGTCGGGCCGTAGGTGTTGAGCAGGCGCACATGGCCCAGGCCGGCCTTGAGCCAGGCGGCCATGCCTTCAGGGGGCATGGCTTCGCCGCCCGCATGAATCTGACGCAGTTGCCCGTAGTCGCGTGGCCCTACGCTGGCAAACTGGGTTGCCAGCAGGTTCCAGTACGCGGTCGGCAGGTCGGCCACGCTGATGCCGTGGGCCAGCACCCGCTGGTAGAACGTCTCGCTGTCCCAGATTTCATTGCCGCGCAGCATCACGGTGGCACCGCAGACCAGCGGGGCGTACAGCTGCTCGACGAAGGCATCGAAGTTGAACGTGGCAAATTGCAGCACGCAATCGGACGCGTGGATATCGGAATACCACTGGGCCACGAAGGCGTGGCGGGTCAAGGCACCATGGCTGATGGCCACGCCCTTCGGCCGGCCCGTCGAGCCGGAGGTGAAGATCACGTAGGCCAGGTTGTCGGCGTGCACGCGGTTGAGCGGGTCGCTGCCGGAGCCGTTGCCGTCGTCAGGCGTATCTAGCAGCAGGCACTGCACCTGCGCGTCCAGTGCCAGCGTTTCGCGCAAGTGCGACTGGGTCAACAGCAACGCGACGCGGCTGTCCTCGACCATCTGCTGCAGGCGCTCTTGGGGGAATTTCGGGTCGAGCGGTACATAGCCGCCGCCTGCCTTGAGCACGGCCAGCAGGGCAACGACCATCGGCGCATCGCGCTCGACGGCGATGCCGACCAGCACGTCGGGGCCCACGCCTTGGGCGATCAAGCGGTGCGCCAGGCGGTTGGCCGCTGCGTTGAGCTGGGCGTAGGTCAGCTCGGTGGTTTCAGTGATCAGCGCAGTGTGGTTCGGAACGCGCCGGGCCTGCTGCTCGAACAGCACATGGGCAGGCGCCAGGCTTGGGTATTCACCGGCGGCCATGCCCCAGTCCTGCACCGGGGCGCGCTGACGCCCGTCGTCCAGCAGGGTCAGATCGCCCAGGCAAAGCCCGTCGGCCCCCTCGACCATTTGCAGGAGCAAGTGGGCCAGGTTGTCACCGATGCTCGCGATACCCGGGGCATCGAACGCCTCGCCCGCATAGGTGAAGTGCAGCAGCACGGTGGACCCGGCGTTTACGCTGACGGTCAGCGGGTAGTTGCTCTGCTCATGGTTATCGATGCTGCCAAAGCGCAGGTCCACGGGCGCTGCTTGCAGCGCCTCGGAAACCGGATAGTTCTCGAACACCAGGATGTTGTCGAACAGTGCTTCACCGCCCTGCCCGGCCCAGCGCTGGATATCGAAGAGCGGGGTGTGCTCCTGCTCGCGCAGCGCCAGGTTGAGTTGCACAAGCGCGTGCAGCCACGCTTGCAGCGGCTGATCTGCCTGGGGGCTGGCCACCACCGGCAAGGTGTTGATGAACAGGCCGATCTGTTGCTCCACGCCGCTGATCGCCGCCGGGCGTCCGGCGACGGTGGCCCCGAACACGACGCCGTTGTGCCCGGTGTAGCGTTGGAGCAACAACAGCCAGGCCGCCTGGATGACGGTGTTGAGGGTGACTTTATGACGGCGCGCAAAGGCATTCAGGCGCTGGGTGTGATGTTCGTCCAGCCGGTGGTAATGATCATGTTGACCTGTGCTGCGCGTTGCCGGCTTCAAGGCTTGTGCAAGCAGGGTCGGCGCCGGCAGGCAGGCCAGTTGATCGCGCCAGAACACTTCGCTGGCCTGACGGTCCTGGCGCAGCAACCAACCGATGTAGTCGCGGTACTGCGTAGGCCCATGGGTCACCGGCTGGCCAGCATAGCGCTGGAGCACTTCGCCCAGAAGCTGCGAGGTGCTCCAGCCGTCCATCAGGATATGGTGGCTGGTGTAGATCAGGTGATAGTCCTGCGCGTTGGTCTGTGCAAGTACCAGCCTGAGCAGCGGCGCGGTGTGAAGCTCGAAGCCTTGTTGCAGTTCGCTTTGCGCCACGGCGTCGAGGGTGGCTTTTGCAGCGGGGTCGTCGCGCAGGTCCAGCAGGCGGAACGGCAGCTCGACCCGGCTCAGGACCATCTGCACGGCCTGCTCGAACTGCCAGTTGAACCCGGTGCGCAGGATGGCGTGGGCGTCGAGGGTGGCCTGCCAGGCGCTGCGAAAACGCTGCGGGTCGAGCCCGCCGATGTCCAGGCGCATCTGATTCAGGTAATCGCCGCTGCCCTGCTCGTACAGGCTATGGAACAACATGCCTTGCTGCATCGGGGACAGTGGATAGATGTCCTCGAGGTTGGCCGCCGACACCGCAAGCTGGTCCAGCTGCGCCTGGTCCAGACCGGCCAGGGGGAAGTCGGAGGGCGTCACGCCACCTGCATCAGGGGCCAGGCAGTGTTCGATCAGCGCCTGCAGTTGTGCGCCGTAGGCATCGGCCAAAGCCTCGATGGCCTGCACATCGAACTGCTCGCGGCTGAACGTCCAGTCCAGGCTCAGGCAACCGTCGTATACGCGCCCGTTGAGCACCAGCCAGTTGTCCAGGGGTGCGTCCGGGCTTTGCTCACGGCCGCGCTTTTCTGTGGCGGGGGTGAACAAGGCGTCATCGTCGCCAGCAAAACTGCCGTCGAACTGGCCCAGGTAGTTGAAGGTGATACGCGGTGTCGCCAGCGCCGCCAAGGCCTCGCGTGTGGCAGCGTCCCCCAGGTAACGCAGGACACCGTAGCCGACACCCTTGTCGGGAATGCCGCGCAGGTGCTCCTTGACCTGGCGAAGCGTGTCGCCAAGGTCGCTGGACACGGGCAACTTCACCGGGAACACGCTGGTGAACCAACCCACGGTACGGGTGAGGTCGACGTCGTCGAACAGCTCCTCGCGGCCATGGCCTTCCAACTGGATCAGCGCGGCCTGTTCGCCTGTCCACTGGCAGATCACACGCGCCAGGGCGGTCAGCAGCAAGTCGTTGACCTGGGTGCGGTAGGCTGCAGGCGCCTGCTGCAACAGGCGACGGGTTTGCTGGGCGTCCAGGCGGGTCTGCACAGTCTGGGCGTGGTGCCCCTGCATGCCTGCATCGACCTTGACGCCCGGCAGGTCTGCGCGCTGCCCGCGCAGTTGTGCCATCCAGTAGTCCTTCTGCCCCTGCAGCGCCGGGCTGTGGGCATGCGCCTCCAGTTTCTGCGCCCAGGCCTTGTAAGCCGTGGTCTTGCTCGGCAGTTTCACGGGCTGCCCGGCCAGGCATTGCGCGTAGGCCTGTTGCAGGTCCTCGAAGAGGATGCGCCACGACACGCCATCGACCACCAGGTGATGGATCACCAGCAGCAAGCGCTGGCTGCCGTCGGCCAGCGTGGCCAGCACGGCGCGCAGCAGCGGGCCGTCGGCCAGGTCCAGGCTGCGCTGGGCATCGTCGCACAGGGCGGTCAGCGCCTGGGCATCGGCCACCTGGCGTTGCCACAGCAGCGCCATCACCGGCTCGCCATGTTCGGCCAGCCAGCCTTGCTCACCTTCGCTGAAGGTAAGGCGCAGCGCATCGTGATGTTGCACAAGCGCCTGCAACGCCTGCTCCAGTGCAACGCCCTGAAGTGCTGTGCGTGGTACCAGCAGCACCGACTGGTTCCAGTGGTGACGCTGGGCAATGACCTCGCTGAAGAAGCTGTGCTGCACCGGCAGCAGCGGCATGCCGCCGAGGACGGTGCCTTGGTCGATCTGCACCGCGCTGTCGGCATTGCGCACGACCTTGGCCAGGGCGCGCAGGGTCTGGTGCTGGAACAGCTCCTTGGGCGTGAAGTGCAGCCCCTGCTGACGGGCCCGGCTGACCACCTGAATGGAGATGATCGAGTCACCGCCCAGCTCGAAGAAGTTGTCGTCCACCCCGACCCGCTCAAGCTTCAGCACGTCTTGCCAGATACGCGCCAGTTGCTGTTCGAGCGGGGTCTGGGGGGCGATGAACGCCTGGTTGCTGGAGGCCTCGGGCAGCGGCAGCGCTTTGCGGTCGATCTTGCCGCTCGGGCTCAGCGGCATGTGATCGAGCAGCATGACATGGGCAGGAACCATGTAGTCCGGCAGGCTCGCCTTGAGCGCTTCGCGCAACGCCTGCACGTCTGCATCTGCAACCAGGTAAGCAACCAGTTGCGGCCCGTTCGGACCAGGCTGTGCCACGACCAATGCCTCGCTGACACCGACCTGGGCCAGCAGGCAAGTCTCGATCTCGCCCAGCTCGATGCGGAAGCCACGGATCTTCACCTGATGGTCCACCCGGCCGACGTAGTCGATCACGCCATCGGCGCGGTAACGCGCCAGGTCGCCCGTGCGGTACAAGCGCCCGCCGTTGCCGGCGAACGGGTCGGGCAGGAAGCGCTCGGCGGTCAGCGCGCTGCGGCCGAAGTAGCCACGGGCCAGCAACTCGCCGCCGATCACCAGCTCACCCACGACACCGGTCGGTACCGGCTGCCCGGCATCGTCCAGCAGGTAGATCTCCCGACCAGGCAAGGCCGTGCCGATCGGCAAGGTGTGAGGTACGGGTTGTTCACCCAGCACGTATGGAGTGCAGTCGAGCGTGGTGGAGGTGACCGTGGTTTCCGTCGGGCCGTAGGTGTTGAGCAGCCGCACATGGCCCAGGCCGGCCTTGTGCCAGGCGGCCATGCCTTCAGGGGGCATGGCTTCGCCGCCCGCATGAATCTGGCGCAGTTGCCCGTAGTCGCGTGGCCCTACGCTGGCAAACTGGGTTGCCAGCAGGTTCCAGTACGCGGTCGGCAAGTCGGCCACGCTGATGCCGTGGGCCAGCACCCGTTGGTAGAACGTCTCGCTGTCCCAGATTTCATTGCCGCGCAGCATCACGGTGGCACCGCAGACCAGCGGGGCGTACAGCTGCTCGACGAAGGCATCGAAGTTGAACGTGGCAAATTGCAGCACGCAATCGGACGCGTGGATATCGGAATACCACTGGGCCACGAAGGCGTGGCGGGTCAAGGCACCATGGCTGATGGCCACGCCCTTCGGCCGGCCCGTCGAGCCGGAGGTGAAGATCACGTAGGCCAGGTTGTCGGCGTGCACGCGGTTGAGCGGATCGCTGTCGGAGCCGTTGCCGTCGTCAGGCGTATCCAGCAGCAGGCACTGCACCTGCGCGTCCAGTGCCAGCGTTTCGCGCAAGTGCGACTGGGTCAACAGCAACGCGACGCGGCTGTCCTCGACCATCTGCTGCAGGCGCTCTTGGGGGAATTTCGGGTCGAGCGGTACATAGCCGCCGCCTGCCTTGAGCACGGCCAGCAGGGCAACGACCATCGGCGCATCGCGCTCGACGGCGATGCCGACCAGCACGTCGGGGCCCACGCCTTGGGCGATCAAGCGGTGCGCCAGGCGGTTGGCCGCTGCGTTGAGCTGGGCGTAGGTCAGCTCGGTGGTTTCAGTGATCAGCGCAGTGTGGTTTGGAACGCGCCGGGCCTGCTGCTCGAACAGCACATGGGCAGGCGCCAGGCTTGGGTACTCACCGGCGGCCATGCCCCAGTCCTGCACCGGGGCGCGCTGACGCCCCTCTTCGAACAGCTTCAGCTCGCCCAGGCAACGCTGGGGCGAGCCGTCGGCCATCTGCGCCAGGAGATGGGCCAGTTGGCTTGCAACCTGGGCAATGCACTCGGCACTGAACCGCGCAGCGTCATAGCTGTAATGCAACAACAGGTCGGCCCCGGTGCTGACGCTCAGCGTCAGCGGGTAGTTGTTCTGCTCATGGCTGTGCACGTCGCCAAAGTGCAGGTCACTGACGCCGCCCTGCTGCAGCGCCTCGGACACGGGGTAGTTTTCGAAGACCAGCAAGGTATCGAACAATCCATCGCCGCCCTGCCCGGCCCAGCGCTGCACATCACTCAGCGCGCTGTGTTCGTGGTCCCGGAGTGCCAGGTTGATGCCCTGTACGGTCTGTAACCAACCCGCCAGCGCTTGTTGCGGTTCAGGCCGCGCGACCACGGGCAAGGTATTGATGAACAAGCCGATCTGCTGCTCGATGCCCTGCAATTGCGTAGGCCGGCCCGCCACCGTAGCCCCGAATGTCACGCTGTCGTGACCGGTGTAGCGCTGCAACAGCAACAGCCAGGCGGCCTGCACGAGCGTGTTGAGGGTGACTTTCTGCTGACGGGCAAAGCCGTGCAACTGTTCGGTCATCGCAGCGTCCAGGCGCCATTTGAATTCGCCTTGCCCACTCTGGCCGGTGGCGGCGCACTTGAGCGCACGGCTGAGCCAGGTCGGCTCGTCAAGGGTGGCGAACTGCGTGCGCCAGAAGGCCTCGCTGACCCGTTTGTCCTGGCGTTGCAGCCAGCCGATATAGTCGCTGTAGCGCCCATTGAGGCTGTGTACCGCCTGGCCTGCGTAGTGCTGCAACACCTCGCCGAGCAACTGCGAATTACTCCAGCCGTCGAGCAGGATGTGATGGCTGGTATAGATCAGTTGATAACGATCATCCCCCGTGCGGGCCAGCGTCAGACGCAGCAGTGGCGCCTGGGCCAGGTCGAAGCCTTGCTCGCGTTCGGCATCGGCCAGGCGCGTCAGTGCAGCGTCGAGATCTGCATGGCCACGTAGGTCAATTTCACGGCATGGCAACTGCACCTGCTTGCGCACCCACTGAAGCGGCTGGACCAGCCCGCCTTGCCAGAGGAACCCGCTGCGCAATATGTCATGTCGCTGCACCACCGCCTGCCAGGCCTCCCGGAAACGCTCAGGCGCCAGCCCCTGGACGCTGACCGACAGCTGGTTGATATAGTCGCCCCCTTGCTGCTCCAGCAAGCTGTGGAACAGCATGCCCTGCTGCATGGGCGAGAGCGGGTACAGGTCCTGAACGTCCGCCCAGGGCAGGCCAAGGGCGTCCAGTTGTGACGGGTCGAGCATGGCCAGCGGGAAGTCCGAAGGCGTCACCCCGGCACTGTCCGGTAGCAGACAGTGGGCGACCAGCTGGTTCAGCTCGCGTGCGTAATCCTGCGCCAGGCGTTCGATGTCGGTGCGCTCGAACATCGCTTCGCTGAAGGTCCAGCCCAAGCGCAATTGGCCTGCGTACACCTGGCCGTTGATGCTCAGCCAGTTGCCCAGCGGCGCCTCGGCGCCCTGTTCGGCGCCGGCGTCCTCGCTGGCTGGCACGAACAGGGCGCCTTGATCGCTGGCAAAGCTGCCGTCGAACTGGCCCAGGTAGTTGAAGGTGATGCGCGGCTCGGCCAGGCCGTTCAAGGCTGCCTGCGACTGGGCGCTGCCCATGTAGCGCAAGGCGCCGTAGCCGATGCCCTTGTCGGGAATCGCGCGCAGTTGCTGCTTGACGGTCTTGATCGTGTCGGTCACGTCACCTGCACTGTCCAGGCGCACCGGGAAGGCGCTGGTGAACCAGCCCACCGTGCGGGTCAGGTCGACATCGTCGAACAGGTCTTCACGGCCGTGCCCTTCAAGCTGGATCAGCGCCGAAGCCTGCCCGGTCCAGCGGCAGATCACGCGGGTCAGCGCGGTCAGCAGCAGGTCGTTGACTTGGGTGCGGTAGGCCGCCGGGGCTTGTTGCAGCAGTTGCCGGGTCAGCGTGTCGTCCAGGCGCGTGTGTACCGTACAGGCATGGCGCTTTTCAAGGCTGGCGTGAGGACGCGCGCCTGGCAGGTCGTCGACGGCGCCTGCGACCTGCGCCTGCCAGTACGGCAGCTGCTCGGCCAGGGCCGGGGTTTGGGTCAGTGCCTGCAGGCGTTCTGCCCAATGCTTGTAGGCCGTGGTCTTGGCCGGCAGCGACAGCGCCTGGCCTGCCAGGCACTGCGAGTAAGCCTGCTGCAGATCGTCGAACAGAATGCGCCAGGACACACCGTCCACGACCAGGTGATGAACCACCAGCAACAGCCGCTGACTGCCATCGTCCAGCTCCGCCAGCACAGCCCGCAGCAGCGGCCCTTGGTGCAGGTCGAGGCTGCGCTGGGCCTGCTCGCACAACGCGGTCAGGGCCTGGCCGCGCACGACCGTGGCATGCCACAGCAGCGGCGCCTGCTCCTCGGCGCCCTGTTGCTGGGCCGCAGCCCGGTGCCAGGCGAGCCCGGCTTGGGCATCGAAGCGCAGGCGCAAGGCATCATGGTGCAGCACCAGCGCCTGCAACGCCGCCTCCAGCACCCGTGGCTGTAACGCCTGTGTCGGCGCCAGCAGCACGGACTGGTTCCAGTGATGCGCATCGGCAATGCCTTGGGCGAAGAACCAGCGCTGGATGGCCAGCAGCGGCAGGCTGCCAGCGACCGGGCCCTGATCGATGCGGGCGACCTCGCCAAAACGGGCCACACCGGCCAGGGCCTGCACGGTCTGGTGCAGGAACAGGTCTTTGGGGCTGAGCACGATGCCGGCCTGACGGGCCCGGCTGACCACCTGGATCGAGATGATCGAATCGCCGCCCAATTCGAAGAAATTGTCGGTCACCCCAACCTGAGGGACCTTCAGCACCGCCTGCCAAATCTGCACCAACGCCTGCTCGAGCGGGCTGCTGGCGGCCACATGCTGGCCTTGCAGCTGGGTCAGGTCGACTGCCGGCAGGGCCTGGCGGTCGATCTTGCCGTTGGGGGTCAGGGGCATGCGTTCGAGCAACTGCACGTGCGTGGGCACCATGTAGTCAGGCAGGTCCACCTTCAAACGGCGCTTGATCGATTCGCGGCGCTCAGCCTGGGCCTGATGATCGGACGCCAGTTGCGGCGCGTCGTCGCTCACCACGTAGCCGACCAGTTGCTGGCCGCTCGGGCCGGCCTGGGCCACCACCACCGCTTCGCGCACACCCGGCACCGCCAGCAGGCGAGCTTCCACCTCGCCCAACTCGATACGAAAACCTCGCACCTTGACCTGGCGGTCGATGCGCCCGAGGTAATCGATGATGCCGCTGCTGCGCAGGCTTACCCGATCACCGCTGCGGTACAGCCGGGCACCGTTGCCGAACGGGTCCGGTACGAACCTTTCGGCAGTGAGCGCCGGGCGCTTGAGGTAGCCACGGGCCAAACCCTGCCCGCCCAGGTACAACTCTCCCGGGATGGCCAGGGGCAACAGGTTCAGGTCGGCATCGAGCACATACGCGCGCCGTTCACCGACGCGATCACCAATGGGCGCATAGGCTGCGCCGCAGCGGTCCTGTTCGCCGGCTTTCCAGATCAGGGGGGTGACCACGGTTTCGGTAGGGCCGTAGCCATTGATGATGTAGGTCGGGCGCAGTGCGCGCCGGGCCATGGCGTAGCTGGCCTCGGACACCGCATCGCCGCCGAAGCAGTACACCCGCATCGGCGGTGGGTTGCCGTCGCGCTCGGCGTGCTCGGCCAGTTGCTGAAGGTAGACCGGTGGAAACGCCGCGACCGTCACCCCATGCTCATGCATGGCGGCATAGGTTTGCTCCGGCGTCCACAGCTGCGGGTCGCGGATCAGCAGCGAAGCGCCGTGGGTCAGGGGCGTGAGCCAGCGCTCGTGGGCACCGTCGAAGGCGAACGACATGAAGTGCAGTTCGCAGTCGGCTGGCGTCATTTCGTAGCGCTCGCCAATCGCCCGGCAGTGCATGGCGATGGGGCCATGGGCTACCGCCACCCCTTTGGGCAGGCCGGTGGAACCCGAGGTGTAGATGACGTAGGCCAGGTTATCGGCCTGGGCGGCGTTCGCCGGCGCGTGGCAGGGTTGCGAGGCCAGGTCCATGTGGTCCAGGGCCAGGGTTGCCAACCCCTCAGGGACCGGCAGGCGCTGCATGAGCGCGCTGTCGCTGAGCAGCAGGGCCATGCCACTGTCCTGCATCAGGTAGGCCAGGCGTTCGCGGGGGTATTGCGGATCGAGCGGCGTATAGGCACCGCCGGCCTTGAGCACCGCCAACAGGCTCACGACCATCTCAAGGCCACGCTCCAGGGCGATACCGACCAGCACTTCCGGCCCGACCCCGGCTGTGACCAGGGCATGGGCCAGGCGGTTGGCCTGCTGGTCAAGCTGGGCAAAGCTCATGCGCTGCTCGCCAAACAACAAGGCGATGGCCTGCGGGGTTTGCGCAGCCCACTGGGCAATGCGCTCGTGCACCAGCGGGCCGTCGGCGTGACGCAGGTCCGGGGCGTTGCGCACAGCGTGCAGGTGCTCATGCTCATCGACGGCCAGCATCGGCAGCGCAGCAATGCAGCGCGACGGGTCGGCGACGAGGCTGCGCAGCAGGGTCAGCCAATGCCGCCCCAGGCGCTCGATGGTGGCGGCATCGAACAGGTCGCACGCATAGGTCAGCGACGCCCACAGGCCGTCTTCGCCCTCCACGGTGTCCAGCGTCAGGTCGAACGAGGCGCTGTGGCTTTCCCAGAACAGCCCTTCGATATCGAGCCCAGGCACCTGCCGGGTGCGTTGGTCGCGGCCTTGGCGCTGGTGGTTGTACATCACCTGGAACAACGGGTTGTGGCTCAGGCTGCGGTCTGGCTGCAAAGCTTCGACCAGTTGTTCGAACGGCAGGTCCTGATGCGCCTGGGCACCGAGCACCGTCTGCTTGACCTGTTGCAGCAACGCCGGGAAGGCCAAGGCCCCCTGCACATCGGCGCGCAGCACCTGCGTGTTGACGAAGAAGCCCAGCAGGCGATCGGTCTCGACCCGGTTGCGGTTGGCGTTGGGCACCCCGACGCGAATATCGGTCTGGCCGGTGTAGCGGTGCAGCAGCACCTGGAACGACGCCAGCAACAGCATGAACAGCGTGACCTGTTGCTGCTGCGCCAGGCCTTGCAAGGCTTCGCTCAGGGCGCTGTCGATGGGCAGGTCGACACGCGCGCCGCGCAGGCTTGGCTGGGCCGCACGCGGACGGTCGGTGGGCAACTCCAGCACAGGTTGATGCGCGCCCAGTTGCTCACGCCAGTAGGCCAGTTGCTGCTCGCTGCCGCCGGCTTCCATCCAGCGACGCTGCCAGATGGCGTAGTCGGCGTATTGAATGGGCAGCGCGGGCAGCTCGACCGCCCGCCCGTGGACGAAGCCCAAGTACAGCTGCATCAGCTCATCGACCATGACCTGCATCGACCAGCCATCGGAGACGATGTGGTGCTGCACCATCACCAGCACATGTTCATCGTCAGCCACCGTCAGCAGCCCCAGCCGTACCAGCGGACCGTGTTCGAGGTCGAAGGGCCTGGCGATCTGCTGCTCGATCAACGCCTGTACCTGGGCGTCTTGGTGCTCGGGTGCCAGGGTGGCCGGCAGGTGCAACGGCTCGATCGCGATCGGCAGGGCGCCATGCACGCGCTGGCAGGGCCGCTCCTCCTCCACCACGAAGGTGGTGCGCAGGGTCTCGTGGCGTGCCACCAGGGCATCGAACGCCTGCTGCAAGGCCTGGGTGTCGAGTTGGCCGCGCAGGCGCAGGGCGGTAGGGATGTGAGAGGCGCTGCTGCCTGGCTCCAGCTGCCAGAGGAACCACTGGCGCTCCTGGGCGAAGGACAGCGGCAAGCTGTCCAACTGCTCGCGGATGACCGGAATCGGCAGGTTGCTGGGCGAGACCTTTTGTTCGGCCATCTTGGCCAGGTACTGACGGCGCTTGTCCACGGGCAAGGCGATGAAGCGTTGGGCAATGCGCAGGGCGCTGGCGTGATCCATTACACCGCCTCCATTTCGTCGAGCAAGCTTTCGAGCTGGTCAAGGGTGGAGGCATCCACCGCCCCGCCTTCGCGCTCCAGTTGGCGGGCCAGCTCGCCCAGGGTGGGGTATTGGAAAATCAATTGCGCAGTTGCCTTCATACCAAGCTCGAGTTGAATGCGTGAGACCAGGCTCACGACGAGAAGAGAGTGACCGCCCAGGTCGAAGAAATGGTCGTTCAAGCCGACCTTGTCGAGCTGGAGCAGGTCCTGCCAGATCGCTGCCAGTTGGCACTCGACCGGGCGTTGCGGGGCTTCGTAGCCCTGTTGTTGTGGCGCGGCCTGGGGCAGCGGCAAGGCCCTGCGGTCCAGCTTGCCATTGGGGCTGAGCGGCCACTGTTCCAGCAGCAGCCATTGGCCGGGCACCATGTAGCCGGGCAAGTTGGCCTTGAGGTGAGCCTTGAGGCGCTCGCGCAGCAGCGCCTGGCGCGTGGCCTCCAGGTCAGCGCCGGCGACCAGCACGTAGCCGACCAGTTGCGCACCGGCGGCGCCAGGCTGAGCCAGCACGACCGCTTCACGGACTTCGGCCACCTCCAGCAGGCGCGCCTCGATCTCACCCAGCTCGATGCGCTGGCCACGGATCTTCACCTGGTGGTCCAGGCGACCGAGGTATTCCAGCACGCCGTCGGCGCGGTAACGCACCAGGTCGCCCGTGCGGTACAAACGCTCGCCATTACCCACAGGACTTGCCACGAAGCGCTCGGCGGTCAGCGCCGGGCGGCGGTGATACCCACGGGCCAGGCCCACGCCGCCCAGGTACAACTCACCGGCCACCCCCGGCACGACCGGCTGCAGGGCCGCGTCCAGTACGTAAGTGTGCAGGTTGGCAATGGGGCGCCCGATGGGCACGCTGTCGCTGCCCTCCTCCACGCAAGTCCAGTGGGTGACGTCGATGGCGGCTTCGGTCGGGCCGTACAGGTTGTACAGGCCGGCCTTGGGCAGGCGTGCGAACACCTGGCTCTGGGCATCGAGCGCCAGTGCCTCGCCGCTGCAGAGAATGCGCCGCAGGCTGTGGCACCCGTCCAGGTCCGGCGATTGCAGGAACACCTGCAGCATCGACGGCACGAAGTGCAACGTGCTGATGCCATGCTGCTCGATCAGGGCCACCAGTTGCGCCGGGTCGCGGTGCGCGCCGGGTTCGGCCACCACCAGTTGGGCGCCGGTCATCAACGGCCAGAAGAACTCCCACACCGACACGTCGAAGCTGAACGGCGTCTTCTGCAGCACCCGGTCGGCGGCGGTCAGTTCATAGGCCTGTTGCATCCAGTACAGGCGGTTGGCCAGGGCGACGTGGCGGTTGCCGGCACCCTTGGGCTTGCCAGTGGAGCCGGAGGTGTAGATCACGTAGGCCAGGTGCTCCGGCGCCAGGTCGACCTGCGGGTTCGGTACGTCAACCGGGTCCGCCTGCGGGGCCAGCAGTTCGAGCGTCGCCAGCCCTTCGGGCACCGGCAGGCGCAAGCCTGGTGCATGCAGCAGCAAGGCCATGCGGCTGTCCTCGATCATGTAGGCCAGGCGTTCCTCGGGGTAGTCCGGGTCCAGCGGCAGGTAGGCGCCACCGGCCTTGAGGATGGCCAGCAGGCCGATGACCAGCTCCAGCGAACGCTCGGCGGCGATGCCTACCAGCACGTCCGGGCCAACGCCGCGATCGATCAACTGCCAGGCCAGGCCATTGGCGGCGTTGTTGAGTTGGCGATAGGTGAGTTGACGCGCGCCGAACACCACGGCGGCCGCCTCGGGGCTGCGCTGGGCTTGCTGCTCGATCAGGCGGTGGACGCAGTGCTCATCGGGGTAACGCTGAGCGGTCTGGTTCCAGGTGCGCGCAGTGTCCAGCTGCCGTGCGTCCATCAGGGGCAGCTCGGCCACTCGTGCCCCAGGGCTGGCAAGCATGCCGCGCAGCAGGGTTTGCCAATGGCTGGCCATGCGCTCAAGCGTGCTGGTTTCGAACAGGTCGGTGGCAAAGGTCCAGGTCGCCCCCAGGCCGTCGGGTGTCTCGAAGGTGTCCAGGGCCAGGTCGAACTGGGCACTGTGGTGTTCGCCGCTCAGGGTCTGGACATCGAGCTGCGGCACCTTGAAGCCGTCACCCAGCTGCTGGTCGAGCAGGTTGCGGTGGGTGAACATCACCTGGAACAGCGGATTGTGGCTCAGGCTGCGTGCCGGCTGCAGGGCTTCGACCAGCTGCTCGAACGGCAGGTCCTGATGCTGCTGGGCGCCCAGCGCGGCCTGGCGCACTTGTTCCAACAGCGCCTCTACGGTCAGCTGCCCATCGAAGCGCCCACGCAAGACCTGGGTATTGACGAAGAAGCCGATCAGACGCTCGGTCTCCAGGCGATGGCGGTTAGCGACGGGCACGCCGACACGGATGTCGTCCTGGCCGCTGTAGCGCTGCAACAGTGCTTGGAACGAGGCCAGCAGCAGCATGAACAGCGTGACGTTGTGCTGCTGCGCCAGCTGTTGCAGGCCCGTGGTCAGCTGCGTGTCCAAGGTCAGCCCCAGGCGGGCACCGCGGTAGCTCTGCACGGCAGGACGCGGGTGATCGGTGGGCAACTCCAGCACCACCGGCTCATCGCCCAGTTGCTCACGCCAGTACATCAGCTGACGCTCGCGTTCACCGGCTGCCAGCCAGTCGCGCTGCCAGTGGGCGTAGTCCAGGTACTGGACGGGCAGCGGCGCAAGGTTCGGCTGCGCGCCGCTTGTCAGGCTGGCATAGCTCTGCATCCATTCATCGACCATCACCTGCATCGACCAGCCATCGGAAACGATGTGGTGCTGAACCAAGGTCAGCACGTGGTCCTGTGCCCCCAGTTTCAGCACACCGATGCGCAGCAACGGCCCATTGACCAAGTCGAAAGGCTGGGCGGTCTGGGCCTGGATAAAGGCCTGGATCAGTGTGCCCTCCTCGTCTTCGCCCGCAACGGATTGCACCGGCACAGGCAAACGCCAGTGGGCGTGGATGACCGGACGAACCTGGGCCTGCTCCTGGATGAAGGTGGTGCGCAGGCTTTCGTGGCGCTGCACCAGCAGGTTGAAGCTGTCTTCCAGCGCTTGCAGGTCCAGCTCGCCACGCAGGCGCAGGGCCATGGGGATGTGATAGGCGCTGCTGTGCGGCTCCAGCTGCCACAGGAACCACTGCCGCTCCTGGGCGAACGACAGCTGCAGCGGCTGGTTGCGGTCCACGGGGGCGATCGGTGCGGCGCGGTGGCCTTGCAGAGCGCTCACGGCCTGGGTAAAGGCGTGCAGGGTGCTGTGTTCGAACAGCAGCGCCAGCGGCACCTCCAGGTCCAGTTCCTGGGCAACGCGCGAAATCACCTGGGTGGCGAGCAGCGAGTGCCCGCCCAAGTCGAAGAAGTGATCGGCCATGCCTACCTGGTCCAGGTGCAACACCTGGCTCCAGATGGCTGCAACGGTGCACTCGAGCTCAGTGCTCGGTGCCTGGAAGGCCTGCCGGGCTTGTTCCAGATCAGGCGCAGGCAAGGCCTTGCGGTCCAGCTTGCCGTTGGGGCTCAAGGGCATCGCCGCCAGCCAGACCAGGTGCGAAGGCACCATGTAGGCCGGCAAGGCCTCGGCCAATCGGGCCTTGAGCTGGGCTTGCCAGGCTGCTAGATCAGCAGGCGGGTATGGGTCGGCCACGTAGCCGACCAGGTGCTGACCTTGGGCATCCTCTCGGGCCACGACCACGGTTTCACCCGCACCGGCCACTTCCAGCAGGCGCGCCTCGATCTCACCCAGCTCGATGCGCTGGCCACGGATCTTCACCTGGTGGTCCAGGCGACCGAGGTATTCCAGCACGCCGTCGGCGCGGTAACGCACCAGGTCGCCCGTGCGGTACAAGCGCTCGCCATTACCCACAGGACTTGCCACGAAGCGCTCGGCGGTCAGCGCCGGGCGGCGGTGATACCCACGGGCCAGGCCCACGCCGCCCAGGTACAGCTCACCAGCCACCCCCGGCACGACCGGCTGCAGGGCCGCGTCCAGTACATAAGTGTGCAGGTTGGCAATGGGGCGCCCGATGGGCACGCTGTCGCTGCCCTCCTCCACGCAAGTCCAGTGGGTGACGTCGATGGCGGCTTCGGTCGGGCCGTACAAGTTGTACAGGCCGGCCTTGGGCAGGCGTGCGAACACCTGGGCCTGGGCATCGAGCGCCAGTGCTTCGCCGCTGCAGAGAATGCGCCGCAGGCTGTGGCACCCGTCCAGGTCCGGCGATTGCAGGAACACCTGTAGCATCGACGGCACGAAGTGCAACGTGCTGATGCCATGCTGCTCGATCAGGGCCACCAGTTGCGCCGGGTCGCGGTGCGCGCCGGGTTCGGCCACCACCAGTTGGGCGCCGGTCATCAACGGCCAGAAGAACTCCCACACCGACACGTCGAAGCTGAACGGCGTCTTCTGCAGCACCCGGTCGGCGGCGGTCAGTTCATAGGCCTGTTGCATCCAGTACAGGCGGTTGGCCAGGGCGACGTGGCGGTTGCCGGCACCCTTGGGCTTGCCAGTGGAGCCGGAGGTGTAGATCACGTAGGCCAGGTGCTCCGGCGCCAGGTCGACCTGCGGGTTCGGTACGTCAACCGGGTCCGCCTGCGGGGCCAGCAGCTCGAGCGTCGCCAGCCCTTCGGGCACCGGCAGGCGCAAGCCTGGTGCATGCAGCAGCAAGGCCATGCGGCTGTCCTCGATCATGTAGGCCAGGCGTTCCTCGGGGTAGTCCGGGTCCAGCGGCAGGTAGGCGCCACCGGCCTTGAGGATGGCCAGCAGGCCGATGACCAGCTCCAGCGAACGCTCGGCGGCGATGCCTACCAGCACGTCCGGGCCAACGCCGCGATCGATCAGTTGCCGGGCCAGGCCATTGGCGGCGTTGTTGAGTTGGCGATAGGTGAGTTGACGTGCGCCGAACACCACGGCGGTCGCCTCGGGGCTGCGCTGGGCCTGCTGCTCGATCAGGCGGTGGACGCAGTATTGCTCGGGGTAACGCTGAGCGGTCTGGTTCCAAGTGCGCAGGCCGTGCTGTTCACTGGCAGCGAGCATCGGCAGCTCGCCAATGGCCTGTGCAGGGCAGGCAACCATGCCGCGCAGCAGGGTCTGCCAGTGACCGGCCATACGCTCGAGGGTGGCGGCTTCGAACAGGTCGGCGGCGTACACCAGGGCCACGGAAATGCCCTGCGGCGTTTCCAAGGTTTCAAGGGACAACTCGAACTGCGCGGCGCCGCCATCGAGCAGCAGTTCGCGAGCCTGCAAACCTGGCAGGCTGGTGCCGGTCGCGGTGGCGCCGACAGTGCTGAGGTGGTTGTACATCACCTGGAACAGCGGGTTGTGATTCAGCGCACGCTGGGGGTTGAGCACTTCCACCAGGCGGTCGAAGGGCAGGTCCTGGTTGGCCTGGGCCGACAACGTCACCTCCTTGACCGTCTGCAGCCAATGGCCCGCCGATTGCTCAGGCTGCGGGCACAAGCGCATGACCAGGGTGTTGACGAAAAAGCCCACCACCGCCTCCAGCTCCTGGCTGTTGCGGTTGTTCACTGGCACCCCGATGCGCACGTCCGGCTGGCCGCTGTAGCGTTGCAACAGCAAGGCGAAGGTACCCAGGAACAGTTGGAACAAGGTGACGCCCTGGGCCTGGGCCAACTCGCGTACTTGACGCTCCAGGTCCTGCGGCAGGCGCAGGTCAAGGCGCCCGCCACGGTCGCTGAGCTGCGCCGTGCGCGGGTGATCGGTCGGCAGCGACAGCACCACCGGTTCACCACCCAGGCGTTCGACCCAATAGGCCTGCTGGCGCTGCATCTCGCCTTGGTCCAGCCACTGGCGCTGCCAGTGGGCGTAGTCGGCGTACTGCACCACCAGCGGTTGCAGAGCGGACGTATGGCCGGCACTGAAGGCGCTGTAGAGGTCGACGAATTCGTGCACCAACAGGCTCATGGACCAGCCGTCGGAGGTGATGTGGTGCAGCGTGAGCACCAGCACCCATTCATCAATCGCGCGCTCGATCACCTTCACCCGCATCAGGGGGCCTTGGTGCAGGTCGAACAGGCGCGTGATTTCGGCGCGCACCGCAAGCTCCAGCTGGGGTTGGCTGGCATCGGGCAAGGCCATCCATTGCAGGTCCACCGCCCCGGCCGGCTGCACCTGCTGGTAAAGCTGGCCATCCTCCTGGACGAACGTGGTGCGCAAGGCTTCGTGCCGTGCCAGCAAGGTGTCCATCGCCCGCTGCAAGGCCTGGCGATCAAGCTGACCCTGCAGCCGCACGGCCAGCGGGGTGTGATAGGCGGTGCTCTGGGGCTGCAAGGTCCAGTACAGCCATTGGCGCTGCTGGGCGAACGACGCCGGCAGGCGCTCGCTGCGCGGCAGTGCCGCAATGGCCGCCTGTTCGCGGTAGCGCTCGCAGTGCTCCAGCGCCTGGGCCAGTTCACCCAGGTTGGCCGTGTCGAACATGGCCCGCAGCGGCAGGTCGAGCCCCAGTTGGCGGCGCACACGCGAGACGATCTGCACGGCCAGTAACGAGTGGCCGCCCAGGCTGAAGAAATTGTCGCCAAGGCCGACTGCCGGCACTTTGAGCACCTGTTCCCAGATGCCCGCCAGGGCACGTTGGCGCTCAGTTACCGGCGGCACATGGGCATCGGCGGCACGCGCCTGGGTCGGCTGAGGCAGCGCGCGGGCGTCGAGCTTGCCGTTGGCGGTCAGGGGCATGACGGCCAGGGCCTGATAGGTGCTGGGCAGCATGTAGTCAGGCAGACGCGCTTGCAGCCACGCCTCCAGCTGCGCTTGCGCGTCAGTGTCCGCGTAGACCACATAGGCCACCAGTTGCGCATGGGCGGCTTCGCCCACCAGCAGCACGGCCGCGTCGCGCACCTGGGGCGCTGCACGCAGGGCCAGCAGCACTTCATCCAGGTCGATGCGGTAGCCGCGCAGCTTGACTTGGCGATCGACACGGCCAAGGAACGCCAGCTCGCCCGAGGGCAGGCGACGCACCCGGTCACCTGTGCGATACAGGCGCGCACCCGGTGCACCGAAGGGGTCAGGCACGAAGCGCTCGGCGGTCATGCCTGGACGGTTCTGGTACCCACGGGCAAGGCCAGCGCCACCGATGTACAACTCACCGTGGCTGCCCGGCGCCTGCAGTTGCAGGCCGGCATCGAGCAGCTGGGTGCGGGTGTTGGGCAATGGCCGGCCCAGCACGATGGGGCTGTCTGCCGCGCTGAGGTTCTGGGTCAGTACGCCGACGGTGGTTTCGGTCGGGCCGTAGTGGTTGATGATGTCGCAGCGGCCCAAGGCGCGCAGGCGTTCGATCAGTGCAGGCGAACAGGCCTCGCCACCGAGCACCAGGCAGCGAGCAGGCAGCACCTGTTGCGGTTGATCGGCGCCCAGCAGCGCCTCCAGGTGCGACGGCACGATTTTCAGCACGTCGATGCCATGGCCTTGCATGTAGGCGCCGAAGCGCTGCGGGTCGAGGGCCACGTCCTGCTCGATGATGTGCAGCGACCGCCCGGAGCACAATGCGCCGAACAGCACGGTATGCCCCAGGTCCGCAGCCAGGGTGGAGACCACCGCCATGTTGCTTGCGCCCTGCAGCGGCAAGGTCTGGAAAATGCCTTGCAGGTAGTTGCCCAGGGCGCCGTGGCTGACGGCCACACCCTTGGCGGTGCCGGTGGAACCGGAGGTGTAGATGACGTAGGCCAGCTCGCCAGCGTGGACGGGGCGCTGCGGGCCCTGCGCACTCATTTCAGGGCGGGCGGGGTCGAGCAGCAGGGTCGTCACCCCGGCGATGTGCGGCAGGCTGGCTTGCAACGCCTGCTGGGTCAGCAGCACACCGACCCGGCTGTCTTCGATCATGTAGGCCAGCCGCTGGGCAGGGAATGCCGGGTCCAGCGGTACATAAGCTGCCCCGGCCTTCCACACGGCCAGCAGGCCGATCACCATTTCCAACGAGCGCCCGGCGGCCAGGCCAACGCACACCTGAGCACCGACGCCCAGCTCGACCAGTTGCAGGGCCAGCGCGTTGGCGCGGGCGTCCAGCTCGGCGTAACTCAGGCATTGGCCGGCGAATGTCAGCGCCAAGGCATCGGGAACGCGCTGCACCTGGGCCTCGAACATCTCCAGTGCCGACGGCGCTGCTGGTGCCTGTGGGCCCGTGGCCTGCTGTTGCAAAAATGCCGTCTGGTGCGCATCGAGCAAAGGCAGTTGGTCCAGTTGCTGGTCGGCATCCTCGCTCATCGCTTGCAGCAGTTGCAGCCAGTGCCCGGCCATGCGGGCGATGGTGGCCGGTTCGAACAGCTCGCTGGCATAGGTCAGCGAGGCATGCAGACGACCGCCGCGCTCGAAGGTGGTCAGGGTCAGGTCGAAGGGCGTGGGGCGGCTGCTCGCCTCCAGTGGGCGCAGCTCCAACCCCTCGCGCACCGTCATTACCTCGATATCGGCAACGTTGGGCAAGTGGTTGTACATCACCTGGAACAGCGGGTTATGGCTGAGGCTGCGGTCAAGGTCCAGGGCCTCGACCAGCTGTTCGAAGGGCAGGTCCTGGTGCGCCTGGGCACCGGCGGTGGTCTGTTTTACGGCGGCCAGCAGGCTGGCGACCGACTGATGCCCGTGCAGGCAGGTGCGCAGCACTTGGGTGTTGACGAACAAACCGATCAAGCCTTCGACCTCGGCCCGGTTGCGGTTGGCCACGGGCACGCCGATGCGCAGATCGGTCTGGCCGGTGTGGCGGTACAGCAGCACATTGAATGCCGCCAGCAGAACCATGAACAAGGTCACGTTGTGCTGGCGCGCCAAGGCCCGCAGTTGATCAGCCAGGGCCGGGTCGATGACCAGCTCGTGACGTTGGCCGCGCTGGCTGGCCACCGCCGGGCGTGGAAAATCGGTGGCCAGCTCCAGCAACGGCTGCTCATCGCCCAACTGCTCGCGCCAGTAGCCCAACTGCCGCGCCTGCTCACCGGCTTCCAGCCACTTGCGTTGCCACAGCGCATAGTCCATGTACTGGACAGGCAAGGCCGGTAGCGCTGGTTCAAGGCCTGCGGCAAAGGCCTGGTAAGCCTGGACGAACTCGTCGATGAGCACGTTCATCGACCAGCCGTCGGACACGATGTGGTGCAGGGTCAGCAGCAGCACGTGCTCCTGCGCCCCAAGCCGCAGCAAGGTGACGCGCATCAAGGGGCCGACGGCCAGATCGAAGGGTTGCTGCGCCTCGTGTTCGGCCAGCTCGCGCACACCGCGCGCTTGGGCATCGGCGTCCAGGTCAACCAGGCTGTGCTTGGCCACGTGCATCGGGTACTTGGCCGCTACCTGCCGAGCCTGGCCGTCTTCGCCTTCGGCGAATACCGTGCGCAGGGTCTGGTGGCGTGCTACCAGGCAAGCAAAGGCCTGCTCCAGCGCCGCCTCGTCCAGAGGCCCGCTCAAGCGCACGGCGCTGGGCAGGTTATAGGCACCGCTGCGCGGGTCCAGCTGCCAGAGAAACCACATGCGCTGCTGGGCATAGGACAGTGCATCACGGTCCGGGACCTGCACGTCGGCGGCGATGGGGAATTGGGAAAAGTCGATGCCTTCGGCGCGCAGGCCATCCAGAAACAGATGACGCTTGTCCACTGGCAGCTCTATGAAACGGCGGGCAAGCTTGAGGGACTTATCGGCATTCATCTGCGACCTTCCATACAGTTGGGTATCGAGCGTTGGCTCGGCTATCCCTACGGGACGTAGGACGACGCAAGAAAATTAGCCGCGCAGCTTAGGCGCTGGCGCCACGCATGCCGGTAAGGCGCCGGTTAAATCGGTGCGCGTATCGCTCGTTAACCCTGCACAACGAAAGATCGACAGGGGTTGACCGTGGACCTTCAGAGCATTCTCAGCAGGCTGTTCGCCAATGCCCATGGCGTGGGCATCGAGGGCGTCTACCAGTTCGTCTTCGCCCATGACCGGGCATTCTGGTCAGAGGTGCGCGAGCAGAGCCGCACCGGTGCGGGTCGCCACGCAGCGCCGGACGTCACCATCGAAGTGGCCGAGCGCGACTTTCTCGGGATCATGGGCGGCACGGCCAATGTCGAGGAACTGTTCGCCAGTGCGCGGCTGAAGATCACCGGCAACATGGGCCTGGCCACGCTGCTGCCGCAGATCATCAACAGCGCGCGGCAAGGCACGTCGGCCAGCAAGGTGGCCATGAACCAACGCTACCCCACGCCCGCGCGCATCAGCGAACGGATATCGGCAGCGCAGCCTGTGCTGCGTGAGGTGCCCCGCCTGCCACGGGCGCACCTGTCAGCCGAGCGTTTTGCCCGGGAGTTCCTGCCCCAGGGCATGCCGGTGGTGATGAGCGATGCCCTGCACGACTGGCCGCTGTTCAGCATGGGGCGTGAGGCATCCCTCGCGCACTTTGCCGAGCTGCAAGGCATCACCCGCCACGGCGATTACGTGAAAAAAACCTTCTCCACCGACCGCGACTTTCGCGCTACCTCCATGGCCGACTTCATTGCCTCGCTCGATACCCCGGCCAAACCGGGTGAAACCCCGCCCTACATGGGCAACAACATCGTCCCGGAAAAGCTCCTGGCGCTGATCCGCTTCCCCGACTATTTCGAACGCTCGCGCTACATCGCGCCACGCATCTGGATCGGGCCCAAAGGGACGCTCACACCCTTGCACCGGGACGACACCGACAACCTGTTCGCTCAAGTCTGGGGGCAGAAGTCGTTCATTCTTGCTGCCCCGCATCACCGCCCGGCGCTGGGCACCTGGTCGACCAGCCCCAAGGGTGGCCTGGACGGCTGCGACTTCAACCCCGATGCCGCCGACTACCAGCGTTTCCCGGCCGCCCGCGATGTGCCGTTCCTGCGCGTGGTGCTGCAAGCCGGCGACCTGCTGTTTTTGCCCGAGGGTTGGTTCCACCAGGTGGAGTCGGTGTCCACGTCGCTGTCGGTCAACTTCTGGGTGAACGCCGGTCGCGGTTGGTGATGTGCGTTTAATTTGCCTGGGCGTCAGCTCGTTTCTCAGCAAAGACGTCTGCACGAGAACGCCCCATGCCCAGCCCCGCCCGCATGACCCAAACCCTCCAGCAAGGCCTGCGCCGTCTGATTGGCGGCGCCACACGCCAGGCCCAGCCCTACCGCCTGTTCGACCTGGTGCTCAGCCGTCGCCTGACCCTTACCCCTTCGCTCACCCGGCTGGTGTTCACCGGCCCGGACGTGGCGCAGATGACGACCCTGGCCCCAGACCAGCGGGTGAAGCTGTTCTTCCCCGCGCCCGATGGCTCCGTTGCGCAACTGCCTGCCGACCAGCACTGGAAGGCCGCCCACAGCGCGCTCGCTGCCGAGCAGCGCCCACCCATGCGTACCTACACCCTGCGCGCACTGCGCCCAGAGGCCTTGGAGGTGGACGTGGATTTCGTCCTGCACGGCGTCAACGGCCCTGCCTCAGCCTGGGCTACCCAGGCGCAGCCGGGTGATCGCCTGCAGATGCTGGCACCTAATCTGGCCTATACGGGAGACCCTGGTGGGTACGAGTGGAAGCCGCCGCAAGGGGTACGTAACGTGCTGCTGGTCGGAGATGAAACGGCGCTGCCAGCGATTGCCGGCATCCTCGAAGCCTTGGCCGTGACGCAACCGGACCTAGCGGTGCAGGCGTTCATCGAGGTGCCATTGCAGGCCGATTGCCTGGATGTGCGGCATGGCAGCGGCGTCGAGTTGCACTGGCTGCCACGCGATCTGCTGAACTGCGAGCACGGCCAGGCCATGCTGCATGCCGTGCATGAACTGGCCCGCCTGCCCCAGGGGCATGCCGTGCCCAGGGCCAGGCTGGAGGATATCGATATCGACAAGCGCATCCTATGGGAGCAGGCCAGTACCGCCTGCAGCGCGTTCCACGCCTGGGTGGCGGGCGAGTCGGCCACGGTCATGGCCATCCGTCGTCATTTGATCAAGGAGCGCGGGTTACCGCGCCAATGGCTGACCCTGATGGGCTACTGGCGTGCAGGCAGAACTTTGGACTGAAGGGGTATAGCCGGGGGCAAGCGGCCCCCGGCTGGGCTCAGACCGCCGCGGCCACGGCAGCAGCGAAACGCTGCGCGACCTCGTCGACCTGTTCGTCGCTGATGATCAAAGGCGGCAGGAAACGCACCACGGCCCCGTGGCGGCCACCGAGTTCCAGGATCAGGCCTCGCTTGAGGCACTCGCGCTGTACGCGCGGGGCCAGTTCGCGGTTGGCCGGCGGGTGCCCCTGGGCGTCCGCCGTGCCGTGCGGATCGACCAGTTCCACGCCCAGCATCAACCCCCGGCCACGGATATCCCCCAACTGCGGATAGTCCGCCTGCAGGCGTTGCAAGTGCCCGCGCAGGCGCTGCCCCATGGCCTCGGCATGGTCCGCCAGGTGGTGCTCGACCAGGTATTCGAGCACGGCAGACCCTGCGGCCATGGCCATCTGGTTGCCGCGGAAGGTGCCGGCATGGGCGCCCGGCTTCCAGGTGTCGAGCCAGTCGCGGTACACCACCACGGCCAGGGGCAGGCTGCCACCGATGGCTTTGGACAAGGTGACTACGTCTGGGACGATACCGGCGTGTTCGAAGGCGAACATGCGCCCGGTACGGGCGAAGCCGCTCTGGATTTCATCGACGATCAGCGCGACGCCCGCCTGCTCGGTGATGCGCCTTACGCCCTTGAGCCACTCGATGTCGGCGGGTATCACGCCGCCTTCGCCCTGCACCACTTCCAGAATCACCGCTGCTGGCAGCGGCACCCCGCTTTCGGGGTCGAGCAGCAGGTTTTCCAGGTAGTGCAGGTTGGCCTTAACGCCCGCCTCGCCGCCCAGGCCGAATGGGCAGCGATAGTCGTAGGGGTACGGCATGAACTGCACGCCGCTGCCCAGCAATGCGCCCAGGGGTTGCTTGGGACCCAGGCTCCCCATCAGGCTGAGTGCCCCTTGGCTCATGCCGTGGTAGGCGCCCTGGAAGGTCAGGACCGTGCTGCGTCCGGTGGCGCTGCGCACCAGCTTGAGCGCCGCTTCCACCGCATCGGTACCGGTCGGGCCACAGAACTGCACCTTGGCTTCACGGCGCAGTGCTTCGGGCAGTACGGCGAACAGGTCCTGGACGAAGCGGTCCTTGACCGGGGTGGTCAGGTCCAGGGTGTGCAGGGGGAGTTCATCGGCCAGCACGCGCTGGATGGCTTCGACCACCACGGGATGGTTATGGCCCAGCGCCAGCGTACCGGCCCCGGCCAGGCAGTCGATGAACTGGCGGCCTTCGACGTCCTCGACATAGATGCCACGGGCTCGTTTGAGGGCCAGCGGGATACGGCGGGGGTAGCTACGGGCATTGGACTCCTGTTGCTGCTGGCGGTGCAGCAGCGGGGAGTCGGTGAATTCGTACAGGGGATGCGGGGTGGTGGCCGGTGGGATCTGAGCAAGGCTGGTAGCGGTGGACATGGTGAATCCTCGCAAGCAAGCGAATGGGCGGTAGTCGCTTGAGAGACGCTTGGCCGGGGGGAGGATTTAGGGGGGGCTTGCTCTTGCTCTTGCTCTTGCTCTTGCTCTTGCTCTTGCTCTTGCTCTTGCTCTTGCTCTTGCTCTTGCTCTTGCTCTTGCTCTTGCTCTTGCTCTTGCTCTTGCTCTTGCTCTGGCTCTGGCTCTGGCTCTGGCTCTTGATCTTGATCTTGATCTTGATCTTGATCTTGATCTTGATCTTGATCTTGATCTTGATCTTGATCTTGATCTTGATCTTCGCGACTTCAGAAGGCCGAACGCAGGTCTTGCGGAGGGAGGTGACAGGCATGGATGCCTGTCAAGCGCTGGGCCCCAGGATGGGGCCTACAGCGCGGTCCTCCCGGGAGCAAGACCGGAGTGAGGGAACCCCGAAGCGCAGCGTAGGGGCCGTATGAATGGAGCGCAGCCTTTTTTGGTTACTTTTTGTGGCGTTTGACAAAAAGTAACTCGCCGTAAGGGCGAAAAGGTGATTAAGCGTCGCCATCGCAAATGGACTATGCTCTCTTTCAATACCCACACCAACCCAATCAAACTTCAAACTTCAAACTTCAAAGCGTTGGCACATATATCGAGTTGGTATTCATTGGCGCGGGTGGCGCACAGTCACCCTTCCGCCCTTACGGCGGCTCACTTTTTGTCTTGTCAAAAAGTAAGCAAAAACCGCCTGCTCCTATCATCCGGCCCCTACGCTACGCTCCGGGGTTCCCTCGCTCCGGGCTTGCTCCCGGGAGGACCGCGCTGCAGGCCCCATCCTGGGGCCCAGCGCTTGACGGGCATCCATGCCCGTCACCTCCCTCCGCAAGCCCTGCGCTCGGCCTCCTGAAGTCGCGATCTGCGGCGCCTGAACTACCGCGCGCTTAGAAGCAAGAGCAAGAGCAAGAGCAACTGCAACTGCAACTGCAACTGCAACTGCAACTGCAACTGCAACTGCAACTGCAACTGCAATGATTATAGATCGAGAAGTCTACCAGAATAGGTAGCAGTAGACATCTTCACCGACTATAAAAGAACTAGCTTGCTCAACCACCTCTTACACGGCGTGCTTTGGGCCCCAGAATGTTCAGACAACGCCCAGGATCACCCCGCAGGCCGCGCCGGCACCTGCAATACCACCCTCAACCCATCACTTCGGCTATCGAATTTCAGGCTACCCGCACAGCGCTGCACAATTGCCTGAACGATGGCCAAGCCAAGTCCGCATCCGCTGCTCTGGCCATGACGCCAGAAACGCTCGGTCAGGTGCCCGAGGTCTGCCTCGGCAATGCCTGGCCCGTGATCGCGCACCATGAACCCCACCTGCCCCTCCACGGCCTGTACCTCCAGCTCCACCGCATCGTCACCGCCATGGCGCAAGGCGTTGTCCAGCAGGTTGCGCAGCGCCGCCACCGCGAGCGGTGCGGGCATGCTCAGGTAGACCTGGGCCGCCTCGGGCGGCAAGTTCAGGACGATCCTGCGGTTGTCACCACCCCCGGCGTCCTGCACCGCCTGACGCGCGACTTGCTCGGCACTGCACTGCACACCGTCGTCGAACGACAAGCTACCCTCCACCCGTGCCAGCATGAGCAATTGCTCCAGGGTCCGGTGCATGCGATCGGCGCCCTGTTCGGCATGCTCGAGCGCTTGTTCGCGCACCGTGCCCTCGGTCATGCGAGCAACCTGCAGGTGGGTCTTGATGGCTGTCAGCGGGCTGCGCAGCTCATGGGCGGCATCGTCGGTCAGGCGCCGCTCGCGCTCGATGGTCTGGGCGATGCGCACGAACAGCTGGTTCTGGGTCTCCAGCAACGGCTGGAGCTCACTGGGCATGCCGGCCACCTGCAACGGCTCGACACTGTCTGGGCGCCTGCGCCGCAGGGCATCGCGCATGCGATTGAGCGGCTCCAGGCCTTTGCCCAGCCCGACCCAGAGCAAGCCCAGGCTGCCCAGCAAGGCCATCAGCACCGGCGCCGAGGCAGCGAGCAGGATGGACTGGTTCAGGGCTTCGCGCTCCATGTGCCGGTCGGCTGTGGTGATGCGTACATCGCCATGGTTGTAGGTGAAGGTGCGCCATGAGGCATCGTCGATGGTCTGGTCGCGAAAACCACTGCGCCCGTCATCCATGACGCCATCGTGCTTGTGGTTGCTGGCCAGGATTTCCCCACGCAGCGAGCTGACCTGGCAGGCCATGCCGTCCGGTACGCTCAACTGGTCAGCCGCATAGTGAGTACCTTCGCCCTTGACGCTGAGCGGCTGGGGCAGCTGGTCGATCAGGCCGGCAACCATGCGTGCAGATGCCACCAGGCGCTGGTCGAGGGAGAACATCATCTGCTGGCGCAGGTCGCGCAACATCCAGGCGGCGGCCAGCGCCCAGATGATCACGAAGGCACTGCCCAGGATAAGGCTCAGGCGCACACGCAGGCTCATGATGGCGTCTCGGTGGGTGCATTGGCTGGGCCCAGGCGATAGCCTAGCCCGCGCACGGTCTCGACGATGCCATTGCCCAGCTTGCGGCGCAGGTGATGGATATGCACGTTCAGCGCATTGCTTTCCACTTCGTCGTTGAACCCGTACACGCAGTCCTTTAATTGCTCGCTGGACAGCACGCGCCCGGCGTTCTGCAACAGGGCCTGGAGCAAGGCTTGCTCACGACGAGACAGGTCCACGGGTTTGCCGGCAAGCGTAGCCTCGCAGCTGCTGGGGTCGTAACGCAGCGGGCCATGCTCGATCACGTTCACCGCACGGCCGGCGACTCGGCGCAGCAGGGTGTGCAGGCGCGCGGCCAGCTCGCGCAGGTCGAACGGCTTGAGCAGATAGTCGTCGGCCCCGGCCTGCAGGCCGTGGACCCGATCAGTGACCGCATCACGGGCGGTGAGCACCAGCACTGGCAACGTCTCACCTTGCTGACGCAGGCGGCGCAGCAGCTTCAGGCCGTCCTCGTCGGGCAGGCCAAGGTCGAGGATCATCACGTCGAACTGCGCAGCCTGGAGCATGGCCCGGGCGGCGGCGGCATTGCCCACCCGGTCGACGGTCAAGCCCTGTGCGGCAAGGCCTGCACAGATGCCAGCAGCGATGAGGTCGTCGTCCTCGCAAAGCAGAACGTGCATGGGTGGGGCTCCCGCAATGGTGTGGCCGACATTGCAGCGTGAATGGATTAAGGGGGAATTATGGACGCAGGCACAGGGTTTGGGGAGAAGGATTGGGCGGCGAAACGTGCGGATTGTCTGACAGTCAACGAGCGGTCTTGCCGGAGCGCCGGACCATGCGGTGCTTAACTTTGGGGGTCAACTGTCATGCACCACATCTGGAGTCTATCGGTTTCCCGTGTGGGAGCGGCCCTTGTGCCGCGATGGGCCGCGCAGCGGCCCCGGCACTATCAGCTGCGAAGCTGAAACCTCAAAACAGCGCACCCCCCTGACTGATCCAGCCAGGCCCTTTTATAGAGATCGCTATCTTCCAGATACAGCGCAGCACCACGTGCCCCGCCCTGCTCAACGCCCTAAAACGCCCAGCGCCTCGGGGGTATCCACATCCATCAACACCCCCGCATCCGACACTTCGATCACCGTGCACGAGGCGCGGTTGGCATGCACCACCGCTCTGGCGCCTTCGTCACCGGTCAGCCCCAACAGCGCCGGCCAGAACGCGCGCCCGAAGATCACCGGATGCCCCTGCTGCCCAGCATGACGCGGCAGCACAATGGTCGAAGCCTGGGCGATCTCGGCCAGGTGCCTGAGGGTCGCGGCCTCTATCCACGGCATGTCCCCCAGCAAGATAGCCACCGCCTGCGCATCGCTGTCAGCCAGGGCGGCAACGCCTGCTGCCAGGCTGTGCCCCATGCCCGAAGCTGCCTGGGCACTGACGACCCAGCCACAGGCGGTGCCCAGGTCGAAGTCCTCGCGGCCCTCGTCCTCGCGTAACACGACGCGCACATCCTCGAACACCGCCTCGGCCCGTTGTACACATTGGGCCAACAGGCTGCGCCCGTCGGGCAGCAGGGCCCGGCGCTTGTCGGCACCGAAGCGCCTGCTGCGCCCAGCGGCCAGGACCAGCGCCGCCACCTTCACAAGGCGGCCCGGTCAAGCCCGTTGCGCACCCGCAGTACATCTGCCAACACCGCCAATGCGATCTCGGCCGGCGTCTTGCTGCCCAGGTTGAGGCCGATGGGCGCATGGATGCGATCCAGCGCATCGGTATCCAGGCCGCCGATGCGGTGCAGCCGCTCGCGGCGTTTATCGGAGGTGGCGCGCGAACCCATCACGCCGATATAGAACGCCTCGGTACGCACGGCCTCGAGCATGGCCAGATCGTCGATCTTGGGATCGTGGGTGAGCGCCACCACGGCGGTGTCGGCATGACAACCGCCATTGAAGATGAATTCCGAGGGCAGCTCGCGGCGTACCTCGATACCGTCGATCTGCACCCCTTCGAGCACCTCCTCACGTGGCTCGCACAGGACCACTTCGAACCCCATGGCCTTGGCGAATTCGGCGCAGTACTGGGCAACACTGGAATACCCCGCCAGCAGCAGCCGCTGGGCGGCACCCACGCGCAGATGCACGCAGTCACCGTCGCGGTGCACGCGCGGCCCTTGACCGGCTGCGTCTGTCAGACCCTGGATGCCGCTGGGCACCTTGACCTGGCGCAGTACCCGCCGCTGACCCTGCAACGCGCTTTCCAGCTGGCGCAGGTGGTCTTGCACCTCGCACGTGGACGGCAGGCGTTCCACCAGCACGTCCAGCACGCCGCCACAGGGCAAGCTGACCCGCGAGCGCGGGTCGCTGCCATCGCCGTAGCGCACGATGGCCGCCGGTTGCACGAACTCGCCCAGGGCCACGCGTTCAAGAAAATCGTCTTCGACGCAACCGCCGGACAACGACCCCAGCCACTGGCCCTTGTCGTTGACTGCCAGCAACGAGCCCGGCGCGCGGGGCGCCGAGCCGTAAGTGGCGAGCACGGTGCACAACCACACCGCTTGACCTGTGCTAGACCACTGCAACGCCTGGCGAATCACCTGTAGATCGAGATGCTGCACGCTTTACTCCGCTTTCAGCTCGGCCAGCTGTTGTTCACTGAAATCACCGGGCAGCCCGCCCCATGCCTGACGCAGGTAGTTGACCATGTCGGTCACCTGGCGTTCATCGAGCTTATCAGCGAACCCTGGCATCGGCTGCATGCGCTCAAAGCCGGTGAACTGCTGCTCGCGGATCCCGTCGAGTATCACCTTGGCCAGGTTGCGCGAATCGGCCTGGCGCAGCACCGTATTGCCTTGCATCGCCACGGCGATGTGCGGCTTGCCCTGCCCCTCCACGCCGTGGCAACCGGCGCATACGTTCAGGTATTGCTGGCGACCGCGCTGGGCACTTTCGCTCATCTGCGCCAGCGGCACGGGCGCGATCGCCTTGGCCACCGGCGGGTTGTCGCCGAGCAGGTAAGTGGCCATGGCGGCAAGGTCGGCGTCTTCCAGGTGCTGAGTGCTCAGGTGCACCACCGGAAACATTTCGTTGAACATACTGCCCTGGGCGCTGATCCCGTGCTTGAGGAACGCGGTCAGATCCGGTTGCGACCAGCCGCGCTCGGCCAGGTCGGTGGCCAGCAGGCTCGGGGCCAGGTATCCGTTGAGCAGCCCACCGCTCAGACGCAGGTCCTGCTGCAAGGCGCCGACCGCGTTGCGCGGGGTGTGGCACTCGCCGCAGTGCCCCATGACCTCGACCAGGTACTGGCCACGCTGCCAGGCAGGGCTGCTGCCTTCGACAGGCTGGGCCTGCACGCTCTTGCCGTACAGCATGTTCCAGCCGCTCAGGCCAAGGCGCACGTTGAACGGAAAACGCAGGGCCGTCTGGGGTGCCGGGCGATGGACCGGGGCGATGGTCTTGAGGTAGGCGAAGATCGCATCCGAGTCTTCACGCCGCATCAGGTGATACGAGGTATAGGGCATGGCCGGATACAGGTTGGCGCCGTCCTTGCGCTTGCCTTGGGTGACGGCCGCGAAGAACTCGTCGGCGTTGTAGTTGCCGATGCCGTACTGCTTGTCGGGCGTGATGTTGGTGCCGTAGATGGTGCCAAACGGCGAATGGATCGGCAGGCCACCGGCGAACGGCGCTCCGCCCTCGGCCGTGTGGCACGCCATGCAGTCGGCAGCACGGGCCAGGTACTGGCCGCGCTTGATCTGGCCGTCATCACTGGCCAGCGCCGAGCACGTTGCGGCAAGGCCAAACGCCAGCGCCAGGGCGCTACGGAAAAAGCCCATGCTCAACCCTCCTTTACCAGGCCGAGGTCATCGAGCACCGTGCGCGTGGCCTGGTAGTAGCGCACATAGCCGGTGCAACGGCAGATGTGGTGACCAAGGCTGGCTTCGATACGTGCTTGCACCTCGCTCTTTTTCAGCGGCTGGCGCTGTGCGGTTTCCACCAGGACTGTGGCGGCGTTGACGAAGCCTGGTGCGCAGTAGCTGCACTGGAACGCGAACAGGTCGACGAACTTCTGTTGGATCGGGTTCAACGTAAGGTTGCCAGCCTCGTCCTGCTGGGCGTGGCCTTCGATGGTACGGACCTTCTTGCCTTCGAAGTAATGGGCGCCGGTGATGCAGGTGCGCACTTCTTCGCTGGTGCCGTCGGGGTTGTCGACGATCACCACGCAGGCGTGGCAGATGCCCTGCCCGCAGCCAAGGCGCGAGCCGGTGAGGTTCTGGTGCTCGTGCAGGTAGTCGATCATCGCCAGGTCGTCAGGGACCTGGACCGGGCCGACCGGTTGACCGTTGAGGGTCAGTTGCAGTGGACGGTTAGCCATTGAGGGCCTCCTGGATACGGGCTGGGGTAATGGGAAGATCGCGTACGCGCTTGCCGATGGCATGGGCCACGGCATTGCCGATGGCACCGACGATCGGGATCATCACCACCTCGGCGATGCCTTTGGACGGGTCGGTGGGTGAAAGCGGCGGAAGAATCTCGCTGCTTTGCGTCCATACCGCCACATCACGCGCGTGCGGCAGGCGGTACCGGTTGAAGTTCCAGTCGCCCTCCCCCGGCCCGCCTTCGTACAACGGCATTTCCTCGGTCAGTGCATGGCCAATGCCCATGGCGATGCCGCCTTCGAGCTGGCCCTTGACCAGTTCAGGCACCAGCACGCGGCCGCATTCGACCCAGCTGTGGTGATCGAGGACCTGCACCTGGTGCGTGCCTTTGTTCACCTTCACCTCCACCAGGGTGGCGACCGGGCTGTAATAGGTGACCATGGCGTTGTTCAACTGTGTATCGGGGTAGGCAGGGTTCTGACGGTCGAGCAGGTGGTAGCCGCTGCTGGTCATCTGCGCCTTCTTGGCATTGGCGGCGCCGTCGCCGTACTTCACGGCCAACGCGTCGAGCGGGAAACGCTCGCGCACGCCGTCGATGACGAAGTCGGACTCAGCCCAGCTCCAGCGGTTGAAACCGTGGACGCTCACGCCTGTTACCAGGCCCATGGCATGGGCCTTCTCGGCCAGTTGCGCAAAAGGAATAGGCGCCAGGCCGTTGCCGGTCAGCTCACCGTTGACCCACACTGCGTTTTCCCGACGCACCACCAGCGGGTTGGCCTGGCCGCCGTGCGGGCCCTGGGTCCAGATGGCCATGGCAGCAGGCCATAGGCCGTGATTGAACAACGCGCGAGCCGCCTCGCGTGTGGCATGGCTGAAATAGAACGCCGAGTTGGTCGCCGACGAGGGTGAGGCCAGCTTGCCGACCCAGCGCGGGTTGCGCAGGGCGGCGTCCTGTTCGGCCTGGCTGATCAGGTACGGGTTGCCGCTGGTGGACAGTTGAAGCTCGGGCCACTCGGTGACGGCAGTGAGCACTTCGTCGGCCGAACGGCCCAGGAAATCGCTGACCACCAGTGCCTGGGAGGTGGACATGCCGGTGCCAAGCTCGGTGCCGATGTGGCGCAGGCTGATGCGCCCGTCGCGGCTGAACTCGATGCTGGCCATGGGTGCTTCGGCGCCGGTGCCGAAGTCTTTCTGGCAGATGGCAAAGCCAGTGCCGTACCAATGATCCGGGTCGCTGGCCTCGCGCCGTTGCTTGCGTGCATCACGGTTACGCCAGCCTTCGTGCTGAGCCGCCTTGTCGAGGATCTCGTGCAGGCGCAATGCACCGGCTGGCACCGCGCCCTGGGTATTCTTCATGCCCGACTTCAGGGCATTGTTGCGCCGCAGGTCAATGGCATCGACGCCCAGGCGGCCGGCCACTTCGTCCACCATCATCTCGGTGGCGGCCATGCTTTGCAGGGTGCCGTAACCGCGCATGGAGCCGGCTTCCACTGCCCGCGAATGATAGGCAGTGACTGCCAGATCGTTCTGCGGCATGTAGTAGATCGACTGGGCAGCGGTAGCGCCTACGGCTGCAACGGAGGGGCTGTAGTTAATGCGACCACCGCCGTCACAGCTCATGTCGGCACGGAAGATCTTGAAGCTGTTGTCCTTCTTGTCCACCGCCAGCTGGTAACGGATGTCGAAGGCGTGGCGCTTGATGCCGCTCTGGAATTGCTCGTAGCGGTCGTTGGCCAGGCGCACCGGCACGCCCTCGCCATACAGCGCTGCCACGGCAGCGTAGAAGACGAAGATGTTGTTATCCTTGGAGCCGTAGCCAACGGTGTAGCCTGGGTGCATGTTCAAGTGCTTGAGGCCAAAGCGTGACGGCTTGATCATGTGCACGCATTCCTGCGCGGCCTCGAACGGGCACTGGGTCGCCACGACGAAATGCAGGGTGCCGCTGGCCACGTCGAACCAACCGTTGCCGTTGTCCGGCTCCAAGGCCGCCGGCTCGATGGAGGGGGTCTTGAAGCGCTCGTCGAAGACCAGCCAGTGCTCGGGCGGGTTGGCCAGCTGTTCGGCCATGCGGTTGGCGTAGAACAGGCCCTGCTCGGTCAGGTCGCCATGTTGGTTGGGCGACTTGGACCACACCGGCTTGCGGTTGAGGATGGTGGGAAACAGCGGCGAATCCTTCAGGCTGGAGAATTCGTCTTCGTCGAACGGGGTGGCGCCACCCACCCGCACGAAGCGGAAACTGCCGTAGGGGTCACGCTGGTACAACGGCGCCTGGGCGCCGTAGCGAATCACCTGGTCGTTGAATTGCAGCAGGCGCTTGGCCTGACGAAAGCGCTCGAAGTCGTGCCAGATCAGCAGCGCCACCGGGTGGCCGATGAACATCGGGACCTTGCCAGGGGGCAAGAGCGGGTCTGGCGAGTGCGCCTCGGGCCAGGCGATGCCGTCGCGCTCCAGGTCGGCAGCGGTGACGATGCGGTCCGGTTGCAACTCGGCACCCAGCACACTGAGGTCGTGGCCTTCATAGAGGCGGTCGGCCTTGGTGGCCTTGAGCAACAGAGCGTGGCCTTGCTGCGCAGGCCAGCCGGGCATGTCCTTGGCACGAATGTCACGGGCGAAGACCTTGTTGCCACAGACTTTCGACAACGCGTCGTTACGAAAGCGCGCCTTGCCGTCATGGTTCATCCATTTGAGCGGCGAGGCGGTAACCCGGTCCTCCATCAGCGCGGCGAACGCCTGGCTGCCAAGCGGCGCCAGGGTCACGCCGACGCCAGCGATCAGGCCGCCTTGCAGAAAGGCGCGCCGGGAAATATCACGGTTGGACATGCTTGATCCTCTGGGCAGCAGGGGGTGCTGCCCATGTGTTCTTAATTCTTGTGCAGGGGTCGAGGGGGTCGAAACCCTGTCGTGCAGGTCAGGAAAAACTGACTTGATTGTCAACTTTACCGCATTGACGCCATCACAAGCAAAGTCAAGCTGACATTGTGTCGCGGTATTTCGTCGAACCCGGAGGTCAGCCGACTTGCTTCAACCCTATTCCCGCGTTAACAGTGGGTTAATCGATCCTCGCCAGCATGGCCCCATTCAACGATCTGCCAAGGCAAACTCATGCGCGTTTTTCTGCTGTTATTGATGGTGCTGCTGGCTGGCCCAGCGCAGGCCAACCCATTCGCCACCAAGCCTGACTTTCTACCCGTCGAACAGGCTTTCGTGCTAACCCACGACCGTCAGGCCGACGGCTCTACCCGCCTGTATTTTCAGATTCAGCCGGGCTATTACCTGTACCAGAAACGCCTGAAGTTCGACGGGCTGCCCACGGCCCAGCATCCGCCCTTGCCTGCGGGCATCAATCACCACGATGAGTTTTTCGGCGACAGCACCGTCTACCGCGAACAGCTTGAGTTGACGGTGCCCCCCGGCGCCCAGGGGCAGTTGCGTCTTGGCTGGCAAGGCTGCGCCGATGCGGGCCTGTGCTACCCCCCGCAGACGACGCTGGTCGACCTGGGAGGCGAAGCCTCGGTCGCCACCCTGGAAGCTGAGCAGGCCAGCGATCAGGCGTTGGCCAGCGGCCTGCAGCAGGGCAACCTGGCCTGGGGCCTGCTGGCCTTCTTCGGCCTGGGCCTGCTGCTGGCCTTTACGCCCTGTTCGTTGCCGATGCTGCCGATTCTCGCCGGGCTGGTGCTGGGCAATGGTGCCAGTGCACGGCGTGGCTGGATGCTGGCTGGCACCTACGTGCTGAGCATGGCCCTGGTGTATGCCGCCTTGGGTGTGGTGGCTGCGCTACTGGGCGCCAGCTTGCAGGCCTGGCTGCAACAACCCTGGTTACTGGGCAGCCTGGCCGCTTTGTTCGTGTTGTTGGCCCTGCCCATGTTCGGCGCCTTCGAACTGCAATTGCCCGCTGCCCTGCGCGACCGCCTGGACCGCGCCGGACAGGGCACGCGCGGTGGCAACCTGTATGGTGCTGCGCTGCTGGGCGTGTTGTCCGGGCTGCTGCTGGGGCCCTGCATGACCGCGCCGCTGGCCGGGGCGCTGTTGTACATCGCCCAGAGCGGCGACGTGCTTCAAGGGGCGCTGGTGCTGTTCAGCCTGGGCCTGGGCATGGGGGTACCGCTGCTGCTGATCGTGACCCTGGGCAACCGCTTCCTGCCACGCCCTGGCGCCTGGATGAACCTGGTCAAAGGCATCTTCGGCTTCGTGTTCCTGGCCATGGCGCTGTACACGGTGCGCAGCCTGCTCCCGGCCAGCTTGCTGTTGGCCTTGAGCGGGGCCTGGCTGATCGCACTGGGCTGGACCGCCTGGCCTGCGCTACAGCGCCTTCCGGCGCTGCGCATTGCACCGTTGCTGGCAGCCATGTGGGGCGGCTTGCTGCTGGTCGGCGCCGCTGCCGGCGGCGATGACCTGTGGCAACCGCTGCGCCCATTCACGGGTGGGACGGTGGCCGCCACCGACTCGCCTGCCCACGACGCCTTCGTCACCGTGAGTACGCCCGAGGCACTGCAACAGGAGCTGGACGCGGCCAAAGGCCGCAACCAGTGGGTACTGCTCGATTACTACGCCGACTGGTGCGTGGCCTGCAAGGTTATGGAAAAGCAGGTGTTCAGCCGCAGCGACGTCCAGGCCGAACTGGCCGGCGTGCACCTGCTGCGCCTGGACGTCACCACCGATACGCCCGCCAGCAAGGCGCTGTTGCAGCGTTACCAGGTGCCTGGCCCACCTACCCTGATCTGGCTCGGCCCAGAAGGCCAGGAGCGCCGGGCAAGGCGCATCACCGGAGAAGTGGATGCCGCCACCTTCGTGCAACAGTGGGCCCTCACCCGGAGCCAGGGCTGATGCTGACCGTGACCCTGGGGCCACTGACCATGGCCCTGAACCATCTGGTGCTGCTTTGTGCCCTGGGCATTGCCAGCGTGGTCGGCTGGTGGGTGGCACGGCGTGGCGGCGAGAGCCCCGAGTCCGCGCTGTTCAATCTGTTCCTGATCGGCCTGTTGTGCGCGCGGATCGGATTTGTCGCGGCCTACTGGTCGATGTACCGGGGCGATCTGCTCCAGATCATCGACATCCGCGACGGCGGTTTCCTGCTATGGCCAGGGCTTGTGGGCATCAGCCTGGCTGCTGTGTGGCAAGGCTGGCGTCGCCCTGGCCTGCGCCGGCCATTGAGCTGGGCGCTGTTCAGCGGCGCCTTGTTCTGGGGGTTGGCCAGCTTGGGTAGCCACCTGTACAGCAAGGGGACCGAATTGCCTGCCATCACCCTGCGCGATGCCGCAGGCGAGTCGGTGGCGTTGCAGCGCTACCGGGGTAAGCCGCTGGTGATCAACATCTGGGCGACCTGGTGCCCGCCCTGCCGTCGGGAAATGCCTGTACTGCAACAAGCGCAAGGCGAGTACCCCCATGTGACGTTCCTGTTCGTCAACCAAGGCGAGACACCTGAAAACGTCAGCACTTTCCTGGCCACCACCGGCTTGAGCCTGACCCACGTGCTGTTCGACGGCACTGGCCTGCTGGCCCAGCGCGTCGGCTCCATGGCCCTGCCTACCACCCTGTTCTACGACGAGGGCGGCCGCCTGCTTGGCAGCCATCTGGGCGAGCTGTCGCGCGCCAGCCTGCGTCACGCCCTGGAATCCTACCAACGGGCCGCCACGCCCGAACCTGCCGCACAAGGACATTGACCATGCGATTGCCTGCACTCTTCCCGCTCACCGCTTGCTTGCTTGCCAGCCCCGCCCTGTATGCCGAAGACCTGCCCAAGGCGGTCCAGCAGTTGCAAAGCAAGGGCGCCGTGATCAAGGGCAGCTTCGATGCGCCCGACGGCCTGCGCGGCTATGCCGCCGAGTACCAGAACAACCCCCTGGCCCTGTACCTGACCCCTGACGGCAAGCACGTGCTGGTGGGCAACCTGTTCGACGAGCAGGGAAAGGACCTAAGCGCCGCCCCGCTTGAGAAGCTGGTCTACGGCCCCATGACCCAGGCGTTCTGGCAAAAGATGGAGAAGTCCGCCTGGATCGCCGACGGCAAGGCCGATGCACCGCGCAAGATCTACCTGTTCAGCGACCCCAACTGCCCGTATTGCAACATGTTCTGGGAACAGGCCCGCCCCTGGGTGGAATCGGGCAAGGTGCAGCTGCGCCACATCATGGTGGGTATCATCCGTGAAGACAGCCCAGGCAAGTCGGCAGCACTGCTCGCCGCCAAGGACCCTGCCAAGGCGCTGCAGCAGCACGAGAAAGCCGGCAAGGCCAGCACCCTCAAGGCCCTGGACAAGGTGCCGGCCGAGGTGCAGCAAAAGCTCGCCTCCAACATGGCCCTGATGCAGGAGATGGGCCTGCAGGCCACTCCTGCGATCTTCTACCAGGACAGTGAAGGCAAGGTGCACAGCCAGCAAGGGGCACCGCGGCCTGAGATGTTGGGGACGATTTTGGGTAAGCGGTGAATAACGGGAATACGCGCTGAAGTCCCTGGGAATTAGAGTCTCAAGGTGCAGTGCAAACAGCCCGGGTATTTGCCCGTGATGCTTCGCACTGAATCCAAAAGCCACTCATTCCTGGGAGCGGCCTCACCGGGGCGCTGGACCGGCCGCGAGAGGCCGCACCGCAGCATCAGGATTTCAGCCCCGCAGCCCCTGCGACTTCGTTAGCCCTTGAACGGACGAACGATTGCTCGTCGCCCGCCGCCCCTCACAACCCCTCCAACTCCGCCATCAAGTCACTCAATCGATCCACCTTGTCTTCATTGAGCGCACTGCCCTGCAGCCCTTCCACGAACACGGCCAGTTCCGCCACCGTGCTGCACTCGAACATCGCCCGCAGTGGCACGTTCAGTTGCAGTTGCTTCTGCACCCGCGAGGCAATCTGGGTGGCCAGTAGCGAGTGGCCGCCCAGTTCGAAGAAGTTGTCGTGCACACCGACCCGGTCGGCCTTGAGCACCTCGGCCCAGATACCGGCCAGCAGGCCCTCGAGCTCGCTGCGCGGTGCCTGATAGGCCTGGCTGTGCTGGCTGCCGATGTCGATGGCGGGCAGGGCCTTGCGGTCGAGCTTGCCGTTGGCATTGTGAGGCAAGGCCTCAAGCCAGGCCCAATGCAGGGGCACCATGTACTCGGGCAGCTCGGCGCGCAGGCGTGCCTTGAGCTGAGCGAGCACCGTGTCGTCGCCCGTGACCCCGTGGTGAGGCACCAGGTAACCCACCAAGTGCTTGCCGTTGACACCTTCCTGCACAGCGACCGCTGCATCGCGGACCTGCGGCTGCTCATGCAGCCGGGCCTCGATTTCTCCCAGTTCGATACGGTAACCGCGAATCTTCACCTGGTGATCAATCCGGCCTACGTACTCGAGCACACCGTCAGGCCGCTGGCGGGCCAGGTCGCCGGTGCGGTACAGACGCTCGCCTGCTGCACCGTAAGGGTGGGGAATGAACGCCAGCGCCGTGCGTGCCGGGTCGCCCACGTAGCCACGGCCCACACCCGTACCCGCCACGCACAACTCGCCCACGGCCCCCAAGGGCACCAGTTGCTGTTCATCGCCCAGCAGGTACAGCCGGTTATTGTCGGTCGGGGTGCCGATGGGCAGGTAGCTGCCTTGGGTAGAGTCGGCATCGACACGGAAGAACGCCACGTCATCCGAACATTCCGCTGGCCCGTAGGCGTTGACCAGGCCGATCCGTGGGTAACGTTGCAGCCATTGCGCCGCCAACTCCGGTGGCATGGCTTCGCCGGTAGGCAGCATCCAGCGCAGGCCGTCCAGCGCCTGGTGTTCGCTGGCAAGCATGCCCTGGATCAGCGATGGCACGCTCTCAAGAACGGTGATGCCGGTGGCCTGGACATGGGTGAGCAGGCCCTGGGGATCGTGGGCAATGGCGTTGGGCACGATTTCAACCTGGGCGCCGAACAGCGGCGCGGCCAGGAACTGCCACACCGAAATGTCGAAGCTCTGCGACGCCGTCTGCGCAATGACATCGTGCTCGGTCAGCGCCAGGTAGGGCACCTTGCTCAGCTGGTTGTTGAGCATGCCGCGCTGCTCCACCATCACGCCCTTGGGCAAGCCGGTGGAGCCTGAGGTGTAGATCACGTAAGCGAGGTTGTCCGGGCCGCTGTGGACCCCAGGGTTGTGGCTGTCCATGGTGCAGGTCTGGACGGTTTCCCACACTAACAACTGGGGCCGTACGCCAGGGTTCAGGGCTTGCAGCAAGGCCTGCCCCTGCTCGGCACAGGCCGCGCTGCACACCAGCACCGGCGCCCGGCTGAGCTCAAGGATGCTTTGCAGGCGCGCAGGTGGCAGGCCTGGGTCCAGCGGCAGGTAACCAGCACCGGCCTTGAAGCTGCCAACGATCATGCCCAGCAGCGGCAGGCCGCGATCGGCCAGCAGGGCCACCGGCTGATCCAGCCGTACACCAGCCCCGATCAATGCATGGCCCAGGCGGTTGGCCGCCAGGTTCAGCCTGGCATAGTCGTACTCGGCGTCCAGGCACCGGGCCACGGTACGCTGGGGATGGGCGGCCACGCGCGCCTCGAACTGCGCGACATAACTCTGCTCCAGGGGGTAAGCCCGCTGAGTGTCGTTGCATGCCTGGAGCAAGAAACGCTGTTCCTCGGCGCCCACCAGCGGCAAGGCTTGCACCTGTTCGTCGAACCCCTGGACCAGCGCCAGGAGCAGGCGCTTGAATTCGGCCAGCAAGCGCTCGACGGTCGGGTAGTCGAAGTAGCGCTGGTCGAACGAGAGGTGCAGGCCCAGGTCATCACCTGGGTAACAGACCGCGGTGAGCGGGAAATTGGTGTGGGTGCGACCTGAGTCGGAGGTAGCATCCAGGTGCTTGGCGTGGTCGAGCACGGCGGTTTCCACCGGGGCGTTCTCGAACACGAACAGGCTGTCGAACAACGGCTGGCCCTTGGGCAGTTCGCTGCACGCCTGGATGTCCACCAGCGGCAGGTATTCGTACTCGCGCAATTCCATGTTGCGCTCCAGCAAACCCTGTAACCACTGGCGCACAGTGCACCCTTGGCCAGCCGCTGGCAGCTGCACACGCAGCACCACGCTGTTGATGAACAGGCCGACGGTGCGTTGCATCTGCGGCATGCTCACCGGCCGACCCGCCACGGTCACGCCGAAGGCCACGTCGCGCTCGCCGCTGTAGCGCGCCAGCACCAGGGCCCAGGCCGCCTGGGCGAAGGTGTTGACGGTCAACTGGTGAGCCTGGGCCAGCTCGCGCAGGCGAGTGCCCTCACTGACCGCCAGGCGCGTGTAGCAATCACCGACGACCATGCCGCTGCCCGCATGCTCATGGCGCAACGGACGATCGCTTGGCAGCGCCGTGGCGCGCTCGAAGCCGGCCAGGTTGGCCTGCCACCAGGCACGCGCGTCGTCCAACCCCTGGCGCTGCAGCCAGCCAATGTAGTCACGGTAGCGCGGCGGCACCGGCAGTTGCGCCTGTCGGTCCTCGCCCAGCGCCTGATAGATTTCGAAGAAGTCGTTCATCAGCAGCGAGCGGCACCAGGCATCGATGAGGATGTGGTGGTTGCTCATCATGAACCAGTAGCGCGCATCGGCCACTCGCACCAAGCGCAGGTGGAACGGCGGCGTGTGCAACACGTCGAAGCCGGCTTCGCGCTCCTGCTTGTGCAGGGCTTGCAGGCGAGCCTCCTGGTCGGCGTCGTCCAGGTCGCGCCAGTCCTGGTAATCCATGGCCAATTGCCCGGGCTTGTGGATGATCTGCAGCATGGCCTCGCCACTGTTCCAGCTGAACGAGGCGCGCAAGGCCTCATGCCGCGCCACCACCTGTTGCCAGGCCTGGGCGAAGCGCTGCGGGTCGACTGCGCTGCTGATGCGGTAGCGGTCCTGCATGTAGTACAGGCCCGTGCCGGGTTCGAGCAGGGTGTGCAGCAGCATGCCTTCCTGCATTGGGGTCAGGGGGTAGACGTCCTCGATCAGGTTGGCCGGCACGGGCAACGCGTCGATCTGCGCCTGGGTAAGGTGCGCCAGGGGGAAGTCCGAGGGGGTGTAGCTGCCCTGCCCGTCTGCCAGGCAATGGTCGATCAGCGCCACCAGTTCCTGGCGATAGGCATTCGCCAGCGTGGCGATGGTGTGCGGCTCATAGCGTTCGCGGCTGAATGTCCAGCGCAGTTGCAACGCACCGCCGTAGACCTGGCCATCGACACTCAGCCAGTTGGGCAGCGCCGCATCCGGGTCATGGGCCAGGCCCACCGGCGCGTCCACCGGCGTGAACAGCGCGCCGTCGTCGAACTGCTGGTCGAACTGCCCCAGGTAGTTGAAGGTGATGCGCGCTTGGGCCAGGGCCGCCATTTGCTCGCGCGCTGCCGGGTCCGCCAGGTAGCGCAGCACACCGTAGCCAAGGCCCTTGTGCGGCACCTGGCGCAACTGCTCCTTGATGCGCTTGATGGACGCCGCCCGTGCCTGGTCATCATCCCCTGCCAGGGGGGACAGGCTCAACGGATAAGCGTTGGTGAACCAGCCGACGCTGCGGGTCAGGTCCATGTCCTCGAACAACCCGTCCCGGCCATGGCCCTCCAACTGCACCAGCGCCTGCGGCTGGCCCGTCCACTGGCACAGGGTGCGGGCCAGTGCCGTCAGCAGCAGGTCATTGACCTGGGTGTGGTAGGCCGCAGGCGCCTGCTGCAGCAACTGGCGGGTCTGCTGGGCATCCAGGCCGATGGTCACGGTCCGGGCATGACGCTGCACGTTGCCGCCCTGGGGATGATCGCAGGGTAGCTCATGGCGTACCTCACCCACCTGGGCCTGCCACTGGCCCAGCTCGTCACGCAGCGAATCGCTGCTGGCATAGGCTGCCAGCCGCGCCGCCCAGTCACCTGGGGCATGGGTCTTGGCCGGCAGGGCCTGGCCTCGGTACAGCGCCTGCAAGTCTTCGAGCAGGATGCGCCAGGAAACGCCGTCGACCACCAAGTGATGGATGGTCAATGCCAGGCGTTGTTCGCCCTCCCCGTCACTCACCAGCAAGGCACGGAGCAAGGGACCGCGCTGCAGGTCGAGGCTGCGTTGCAGGTCGGTGTACAGCGCCTGGCAATCGTCCAGGTCGGCGACCGTGGCCGACCACAGCAGCTGTTGATCATCAGGCTGGGCGTACTCGGCCTGCCAATGGCCAGCAGCATCGCTGAAACGCAGGCGCAAGCTGTCGTGGTGCTCCACCAGGGCGGCCAGCGCGGTGTGCAGCCGGGTCTGATCCAGCGGCACGCGGCATTGCAACAGCACGGCCTGGTTCCAGTGCTGCGGCTGCGCCAACGCGCTGTCGAAGAACCAGTGCTGGATCGGGGTCAACTGTGCGCTGCCCTGGCGTAGGCCTTGCTCGATGCTGTCGGTGACCTGCACCGGCTGCACGATGGCCGCCAGGGCCTGGATGGTCTGGTGCTGGAACAGGTCACGCGGGGAGAATTGCAGGCCTACCTGCCGCGCGCGGCTGACCACTTGGATCGACAGGATCGAGTCACCGCCCAGTTCGAAGAAATTGTCCTGAACACCGACCTGATCGACGTTGAGCACCTCACCCCAGACCTGCGCCAATTGCGCTTGCACATCATTGGTCGGTGCTTGGTAATGCTGGCGAGCCTGGTCGAGGTCGGGCAGCGGCAAGGCCCGGCGGTCCAGCTTGCCATTGCCCATCAGCGGCAGGGAATCGAGCAGCACCAGGTGCGCCGGCACCATGTAGTCCGGCAGATGCTGATGGGCATGGGCTTTGACGGCTTCGCGCAGCTGTTGCTGGGCATGCGGGTCGCCAGCGGCGTGCTGGCTTACGAGGTAGCCGACCAGTTGCCGCACGCCCTGCATGTCAACGGCGATGACCACCGCTTCATCCACATCGGCATGGGCCTGCAAGCGGCTTTCGATTTCACCCAGCTCGATGCGGAAGCCGCGAATCTTCACCTGCTGATCGGCGCGCCCGATGTACTCCACCAGGCCATCCTGACCCAGGCGCACCAGGTCGCCGGTGCGGTACAGGCGCCCGCCGGTGTGGCTGAAGGGGTCGGCGACGAAGCGTTCGGCGGTCAGCCCAGGACGGTCGTGGTAGCCCTGGGCCAGGCCGGCGCCGCCCACATACAGCTCACCGATGCCCCCCTGGGGCAACAGGGCCAGGTCATCATCGAGGATGTAGGCCGTGCGTTGGCCGATCACCCGCCCGATGGGCACGCTGCCCAGGTCGGCCGCCAGCGATTGCGGGGCCAGGGCGGCCAGCGGCATGACCACGGTTTCGGTGGGGCCGTAGGCGTTGAACAGCTGATCAGGGGTGAAGGCCTGGCGGATGCGCTGCAGGTGCTCGCCGGTCAACGCCTCGCCCCCGGTGATCACCAGGCGCATCGGCAGGCACTCGCCCTGCACGGCCAGATGCTGAGCCAACTGGCTGCCGTAGCTGGGCGTGAAGCCCAGCACGCTGACGTGTTGCTCTCGCACCAGCTGGCAGATCTCGTCGGCGCCCCACTGCCCTTGGGCGCGGATGACCACACGTGCGCCACACAGCAGCGGCACCCACAGCCGTTCGCTGGCCGCGTCGAAGTTGATGGAATAGAAATGCAGCTCGCAATCGTCACTGCGCATGCCAAACGCCTGGATCACTGCCTGGCAGTGCATGGCGAACTCGCCATGGCTGACCACCACACCTTTGGGTTTGCCGGTGGACCCGGAGGTGTAGATCAGATAAGCCGGGTGCTGCGCCAGGCTGACATCGTCCAGCGGCGCCTCGCTATAGGCGCCCAGCGTAGGCTGGTCGTCTTCCAGGCTCCAGCAGGCCAGGTGCTCCGGCAGCGGCCCGAGGTCTTGCAGCAAGCGGCGTTGGCTGAGCAGTACGGCGACCTGGCTGTCCTCGATCATGTAGCGCAAGCGGTCCAGCGGGTACTCCGGGTCAAGCGGTACATAGGCGCCACCGGCCTTCAGTACTGCCAGCAGGCCGACGACCATTTCCAGCGAGCGTTCGAGCGCCACGCCCACCCGCACCTGCGGGCCGACACCGCGCTCGCGCAAGGCGCGGGCCAGGCGGTTGGCCTGCTGATCGAGCTCGGCGTAGCTCAGGTGCTGGCCGGCGAACGTCAGGGCCCGTGCTTGCGGGTCTTCGGCCGCCTGGGCCGCGAACAGCCCATGCAGTGTATGCCGCGCCGTGCTGACCGGCTCGCCGCGCAGTTGCGCGACCAGCCCCTGCTGTTCGGCGCTGCTGAGCATCGGCAGTTCGCACAGGCGTTGCTGCGGCTGGTCCAGCAGCCCGATCAGCAACTGCTGCCAATGCGCGGCCATGCGGGCAATGCGTGGCGCGTCGAACAGGTCCTGGCTGTAGGTCAGGCAGCAGCCCAGACGGCCATCAAGGTCCGTGACCTCCAGGTAGAGGTCGAACTTGGTGGCGGCTGCGTCGTTGACCAGGTAGTCCACCTGCATGCCGGCCAGCGTACGGCTTTGCTGGAAGGCCCAGCGCTGCACGTTGCACATCACCTGGAACAGCGGGTTGTAGGCGCTGCTGCGCGGCGGGTGCAAGGCCTCGACCAGTTGTTCGAACGGCAAGTCCTGGTGGGACTGCCCCTCGATGGCGGCCTGGCGCACCTGCTCGAGCACCTCGGCAGCGGTCATCTGGCCGTCCAGCTCGCAGCGCAGCACCTGGGTGTTGAGGAAGGCACCGATCAGCCCTTCGCTCTCGGGGCGGATGCGGTTAGCCACCGGGGCGCCGATACGCAGGTCGCGCTGACCACTGTAGCGGTGCAACAGCACCGCCAGGGTGGCGGTCATGGTCATGAACAAGGTCAGGCCACGCTGGCTGTTGAAGGTGTGCACGCGCTGCACCAGCGCAGGGTCCAGCTCGAACCTGTAGAGCTCGCCCTTGTGGCTTTGCACGGCAGGTCGAGGGCGGTCGGTGGGCAGCGCCAGTACCGGGTGCTCTTGTCCCAGCCGCTGTTTCCAGTAAGCCAGCTGGCGAGCGCCCTCTCCGCTGTCCAGCCATTGCCGTTGCCATACGCTGTAGTCCAGGTACTGGACGGGCAAGGGCGTCAGCGGCGACTCACGGTCGTCAACAAAGGCTTCGTACAGCTCGCCCAGTTCGCGGGCAAAGATATCCATGGCCCAGCCTTCGGTGACGATGTGGTGCAAGGTGAGCACGAAGACGTGTTCGCGCTCCTGCAGCTTGACCAGGCAGGCACGCAGCAAGGGGCCACTCTCCAGGTCGAACGCCTGGTGTGCCTGCTGGTCGGCCAGCTGTTGCAGGCGCTGCTGGCGGGCAGCGTCGGGCAGTGCACTGAAATCTTGCCAGGCCAGCTGCAGGTTGCTGTCGTCGGCCACGCATTGATAAGGCACGCCCTCGATGCTGGGGAAGGTGGTGCGCAGGGTTTCGTGACGCACGACCAGCGCGTGCAACGCCCGCTCGAAGGCATCTACATGCAGGGTGCCGCGCAGGCGCGCCATGCCGCCGACGTTGTAGGCCGGGCTGTTGGGCTCCATTTGCCAAAGGAACCACATGCGCTGTTGCGAATAGGAAAGCGGTACCGCCTGACGGCGATCCACGCGCGGGATGTCGCCTTGCGCATTGCGTTCACCGCTGGCCTGGATGCGTGCGACTTCAGCGCAGAAGGCGCCCAGCTCGCTGGCGTCGAACAGGGCTTTCAACGGTAGCTCGACGTCGCAGGCCTGTCGCGTGCGCGAGACGATTTGCGTCGCCAGCAAGGAGTGCCCGCCTAGGGCGAAGAAATCGTCCTGCAAGCCGACCTGGGGCAGGCCCAACACCTCGCACCAGATGGCCGCGACCTGCCGTTGCAAGGGGCTGTGTGGCTCGATGTGCTCACGCTGCTGCCACACAGGCGCCGGTAATGCCTTGCGATCGACCTTGCCGCTCGGGCCGAGCGGCATCTGCGCCAGCCACATCAGCTGTGCGGGCACCATGTAGGCCGGAAGTTGCTCGGCAAGCGCCGCGAGCAAGGGGCCCGATTCGGCAGTGCCGCTGTAGTAACCCACCAGTTGTGCGCCGACGGTGTCCTGATGAACCCGCACCACCGCCTGCTCGACGCCGGCCTGGGCCAGCAGGCAGGCCTGCACTTCTTCGGGCTCCACGCGGAAGCCACGTACTTTCACCTGGTGGTCGAGGCGGCCCAGGTACTCAAGCGCCGGGTACTGCACCAACCAGCGCACTCGGTCGCCGCTTCGGTACAGGCGCTGGCCATTGCCGCCAGGCTGGGGCACGAAGCGCTCGGCCGTCAGGCCAGGGCGGCCCAGGTAGCCACGGGCCAAGCCCGTGCCACCCAGGTACAGCTCGCCCGGCACCCCAGGTGCACTCAGGTGCAGCTCATCGTCCAGCACCTGACACAGCACATTGCCCAACGGGCGGCCCATGGGCGAATGCCCACCGTCGCTGGCGGTGCAATGCCAGTGGGTGACGTTGATGGCGGTTTCGGTCGGGCCGTAACGGTTGTGCAGCTGCACCTGTGGCAGCACCTGCAAGACCCGGTCGCGCAAGGCAGCCGACAACGCCTCGCCGCCGGAGAACAGGCGGCGCAGGCTGCTGCAGCCCGCAGCCTGGGGCTCCTGGACGAATACCTGCAACAAAGATGGCACGAAATGCAGGGTGGTCACGCCATGGGCCTGCACCAGCGCTGCGATGCGCTGCGGATCGCGGTGCTCACCGGCACCGGCAAGTACCAGCTTGCAGCCGGTGATCAGCGGCCAGAAGCATTCCCACACCGAAACATCGAAACTGATCGGTGCCTTCTGCATCAACACGTCGTCCGCGCCAAGTGCGTAGGTCGCCTGCATCCACTGCAGCCGCTCGGCGAGCGCCCCGTGGGTGTTGCCTACGCCCTTGGGCTGGCCAGTGGAGCCGGAGGTATAGATCACGTAGGCCAGGTTGTCGGCGTCCAGGTGGAGCCGGGGCGGTTGGCTCGGCCAGTTGTCCAGGTGCAGTTGGTCCAGCGCGATCACGCCAACACCCTGCACGTGCGGCAGCGTGGCCAATTGGCTGCTGTGGCTGAGCAGCAGGCCGGCATTGCAGTCGGCCAGCATGAAGGCCAGACGCTCGGCCGGGTAATCCACGTCCAGCGGCACATAGGCGCCGCCGGCCTTGAGGATGGCCAGCAGGCCTACCAGCAGCTGGGGCGAGCGCTCAATGGCGATGGCCACGCAGGTATCGGGGCCCACGCCCTTGTCGCGCAGGTAATGGGCCAGGCGATTGGCCTGCTGATGCAGTTCGGCGTAACCGAGGCTGCCGCCCTCCCAGGCCAGTGCCGTGCGCTGCGGGTGCAGGCGAGCCTGCTCATTGAGCTGCTCGACCAGCAGCTGTGGCGGCTGCGCAGCCGGCGCTTGCCCCCAGTCCAGCAAGCGTGCACGGCTCGCCTCATCCAGCAGGGGGACTTCGCCGATGGGCAGCTGCGGCGTTTCGCAGACGTGCTCGAACAGGCTCAACAGGTGCTGAGCAAGCCGCGCCACCGTGTCCTGCTCGAACAGTTCGCTGGCGTAGTCGAACGCCAGGCGCACACGGCCCTGGTGATCTTGCTCGCTGTGCAGTTGCAGGTCGAACTTGGCTTCCCGGCTGTGCCAGGGCAGCTCTTCGGCCAGCAGACCCGGCAGGCGCCGCAGCGCCGACAGATCGCGTTGCTGGTGGTTGAACATGACCTGGAACAGGCCTTGTTCACGGGCCTGGGGCAGCGCCTCGACCAACTGCTCGAACGGCAGGTCCTGGTTGGCCTGTGCGTCAAGGGTGGCCTGGCGCACCTGGCCGAGCAATTCGGCGAACGGCAGTCGGCCGTGTACCTGAGCGCGCAGCACCTGGGTGTTGATGAAGAAACCGACCAGCCCTTGGCTTTGAAGGCGCGAGCGGTTGGCATTGGGCACACCGACCCGGATGTCGGCCTGGCCGGTATAACGGTGCAGCAGCGCCTGCCAACCCGCCAGCAGCACCATGAACAAGCTGCATTGGTGTTGATGTGCCAAGGCGTTGAGGGCCTGGGACAAGTGCGCAGGCACCTTCACGTTCAGGCGTGCGGCGTGGTTGCCACGCTGGCTGGCGCGGGGGTGGTCGGTGCACAGGTCCAGAACCGGCGCCGCATCGCCCAGCTGATCGCGCCAGTAGGCGAGCTGACGCTCGGCTGCACCCTCTGCCAACCAGGTGCGCTGCCAGTTACCGTAGTCGGCGTAGCCCAGCCCGAGCGGTGCCAGCTTGGGTTCCAGGCCCTGGCAATAAGCCGCATAAAGACGCGCCAGCTCGTCCATGAGCAAGGTGAGCGACCAGCCATCGGCAACAATGTGGTGCAGGGTTACCCAAAGCTGGTGATGCTCCTCGTCCAGATGGACCAGCGTCAGGCGCAGCAGCGGCCCTCTCTGCAGATCGAAAGGCAGGCAGGCCTCGGCCTCTCGCTGGCTGTCGACCTGCTCGGGCGCTTGCCCCTGCAAGTCAAGCCGCTGAAGGTTCACCGGCAGGTGAGCCAGGACGCGTTGCCATGGCTGGCCGTCGGCTTCGCTGAACACCGTACGCAAGGCTTCGTGGCGCTCTACCAGCGCCTGCAGGGCGGCTTCCAGAGCAGGTTCATCCAGGGCCCCGCGCAGTTGCAGGCCAGCAGGAATGTTGTAGGCAGCCGATTGCGGCTGCAGTTGCCAAAGCAGCCACAGGCGGTTCTGCGCCAGCGACTGGGGCAGTGGCCTGTCGCGGGGCAACAGGTCGATGGCCCCCGCTTGCTGGCCTTGGGCAAGGCTTGCAGCAACCGCCTGGGTGTAGTCGGCCAGCACTGGGGCCTCGAAGAGGGTGCGCAGGCTCAACTCGATGCCCAAGGCGTCGGCCAGCGCTGCCGTGACCTGGGTGGCGGCAATGGAGTTGCCGCCCAGCAGCATGAAATGATCGTCCGCCGCCACCGCCTCGACCTTGAGAATGTCGCACCAAAGACGCGCGATTTGCGCCTGCAACCCTTCACCGGTCACGGTCTCGGTGGCCGGCAAAGCGGGTTGTGGAAAGCGCGCGTAGCAATCGAGGGTGCCATCGTCCATGCGCAGACGACAGGCCGAGCGCTGGAGTTTGCCGCTGGAGGTCTTGGGCAAGGCACCTGGGTTGAGTAACAGGACCACGGCCGGGGCCTGGCGGCACGCATCGGCGACAACATGACGAAGCGTTTTGATCAGTGCATCGGGGGCGGTCGTCTTCTGCACGTTGCGGCTGATTTCCACGGCCACGCCAATGGCTTGCTCACCCTCGTGCTCGACGGCAAACACGGCCACCCTCCCCTTGCGCAGCGTAGGGACCTCACGCTCAAGGGTCTTTTCCAGGTCCTGCGGGTAGAGGTTCTGCCCGCGCACGATGAGCATGTCTTTCAGGCGACCGGTGACGAACACCTCGCCGCCGCGCATGAAACCCAGGTCGCCTGTGCGCAGCCAGCGCTGGCCATCCATCTCGACGAACGTCTGAGCGCTGGCCTGGACATTGCGCCAGTACCCGTGGGCGATGCTTGGCCCGGCAGCCCAGATTTCCCCTACCTCATTGTCCGCCAGCACCTGGCGCTGCCGGGGTTCGACGATGCGTACCGCATGGCCGGGCTGTGGCCAGCCGCAACTCATCACCACACTGCCCTCACCGGGCTCGGCACGGTTTTCGGCGAAGGCCTGGGCATCGAGCGCCAAGGCGCCGATGCCCTCACCGCGGCGGCTGCCGCTGACGAACAGCGTGGCCTCTGCCAACCCGTAGCTGGCGAAGAAGCTTTGTGGGTTGAAGCCGCAGACCTGGAAGGTGTCGGCGAAGGTGGCCAGGCTGTCCTGGCGAATCGGCTCGGAACCCGAGTACGCCACTCGCCAGCGGCTCAGGTCGAGCCCTGCCAAGGAAGCCTTGCTGATCCGCTCGCTACACAGCCGGTACGCAAAGTCGGGGCCGCCGCTGATGGTGCCGCCGTACTCACTGATGGCCTGCAACCAACGCAGCGGCCGTGCCAGGAAATAGCCAGGCGACATCAGTACGCAGGGTACGCCGCTGAAGATCGGCTGCAGCAGCCCGCCGATCAGCCCCATGTCGTGGTAGAGCGGGAGCCAGCTGACGATCACGTCGTCTGGGTTCAGATCGATACCGAAGCCGTGGCGGATCAGCTGTTCGTTCGCCACCAGGTTGCCGTGGGTGACCTGCACGCCCTTTGGCAAGGCCGTGGAACCGGATGTGTATTGCAGGAACGCGATGTCATGGGGCTGCAATGCAGGCTCGCGCCAAGCCGCCGCCTGTGTCGGATCGAGCTGGTCAACGGCCAGCAGCTCCGGGGCCTGCGCGGCTTGCAGCGCCTCCAGGCCCTGGAGACTTTTTTGCAATGCCGCGACGGTCAGCAGCAGGCGCGGCTCGGCGTCGTCGATGATCGAAAGCAGGCGCTCCTGGTGGTGCTGGCGTGCGGACTCCGGTGGGTAGGCCGGCACCGCGATGACGCCGGCGTACAGGCAGCCGAAGAAGGCCGCCACGTAGTCCGGCCCGCTAGGGAACAACAGTACGGCACGGTCCCCGAATGCGGCCCGTGCCTGGAGCGCAGCCGCGATGGCGCGCGCGCGCTGGTCGAGCGCCTGGTAGGTGAGCACGGCCTGTTCGCCGGGCGCATCGGCCAGAAAGCGCAAGGCGATCTTGTCCGGGCTCTGTGCGGCGCGTTGCATCAGGGCCTGGACCAGCGAAGTCGGGAGTTCGAAGGCATGCGTCATGGGTGTTCCTGCCGGTGTCGAGGTGGGCGGGCCGGTGTGGCCACCTGCAGGGGCGGACAGCATCAGCGGCCGGGGATGTACAGAGGGGAACGGATGGCGGGGGGCAGAAATTAACGAAGCGCGGGCCTGTGGGAGAAAAGACGGGCGTACGCGTTAACCAGGCGCCGCGTGATGCGTGGCGCCATGCGGCGGGTACGCACGCGAGTCGGGCGCGACTTAGAACTGAAAGATACAGATACTAATTTAGTTTCGTATTTGACAATCATTATCATTCTGAATAGCTTGTCGCTCGTCCCAGGACGCGTCCTACAAATCAACGCGCTCTTTACCCTATGCTTCCAGGTGATTTCCATGGCGGAACAACTGTCCACAAGTAAGTGCGATTCACCACTGCTCCAAGCGTTCGTAGAAAACCGCAGCATCTTGCTCAAGATTGCCGCCCGCATCACCGGCTGCCGCTCGCGGGCCGAAGATGTGGTGCAGGACGCCTTCTTCAGGCTCGGCAGCGCCCCGCAGATCACCTCTTCGTTCAAGGCGCAGCTGAGCTACCTGTTCCAGATCGTGCGCAACCTGGCCATCGACCACTACCGCAAGCAGGCGATGGAGTTGAAATACTCCGGCAGCGAGGAAGAAGGGCTGAACGTCGTCCTGCAGAACGCCTCGCCCGAAGCTACCCACATCAACCTTGCGGCCCTCGACGACATCGCCCGCGCACTGAACGACCTGCCGCCACGCACGCGGTATGCGTTCGAAATGTACCGCCTGCATGGTGTGCCGCAGAAAGACATCGCCAAGGAACTGGGCGTCTCCCCTACCCTGGTCAACTTCATGATTCGCGATGCGATGGTGCATTGCCGGAAGATGACGCGCTAGGCACGGCGCGAAGGGGGACGGATGACCCGTGTAGAGCGGCCTGGCCGGGGCGCCGGACCGGCAAGGCCGCGCCTACCCAGCCGGTGCGCATCCGCAAAATCACTGGTTTGAAGTGCGATACCGGGTAGTTGTCGAACCTCCGTCAATACCCTCCTTAAACCAGCGTGCACCGATCGAAAAAACGCTCCCGCCCCAGAATCATCAGCGCAGCCCGCTTGTGCGGGAAGTCGAACACTTTGTCGCAGTGAAAGCACTGATCCTGCATGTAGCCGATCATCCGCGCATTGTCGGCACGTGGCTCGGCGACAACGCGCTGGGTGCGCGGGTCATCCAGGAACAGGTAGTGCACCAGCGCGCAGAGCCAGCTGGCGACCTTGTGGGGGCCGCGGTGTTGCTGTTCGCCTACCAGCATGTGGATGCCACGGTCATAATCGTCGGCCTGATAGAACGGGGCGATGCGGTCTTCCTTGGCCCAATAGGCTTCGAAGTAGGCAAACGGCTGATCATCGAAGCAACCGATCAGCGTGAGGGTATGAGGGGCCGCTTCTAGCTTGGCCAGGTACTCGCGGTGCTGCGCCAGGCTACCCCCTTCCTGCCAGAACGCCTCTACCCGCGGCTCGTTCTGCCAGCGGTTGAAGCGCTCAAGATCGTGCTCGATTTCCAGGGTGCGCAGCGATACCCAGCTGCCCAGCCGCGCATCGAAGCGCCGGTACACTTCGCCTCGCGGCTTGGGCGCTCGCAACGGGTGGCGTTTGCCCGCGCTGATGCGCATCTGTTGCGGATACACCGCGGCCTGCACTTCACCCAGCCACGGCTGAGGCAACTGCCAGAACAATGCCCGCTGGCACAGGTACTGCCCCGGTTGCTCGCTGCTCACCAGCAAGCCAGAGGCCAGCGCTTGGGCGGGCACTTCATGCAGCTGCCAAGTCAACGTCTGGCAGGTGAGGTCCTGGGACAACAGCCAATAGCACGCCGCCCACAGCGCCTGGTAGGGTCGCTGCGAGCAGACCCATTCCACCTGCACGACTGGAGTGCCTTGGGTGTGCACCCGCAGGGCGATCAAGGGTCGAGCTTCGAGCGACAGGCACAGAAAACCGTCGCGCTGCTCGGCGCTCAGGCTGCGCCAGCGTGGTGTGTAGGGTGTCGGCAAAGCGGCATCTGAGGGCATGGGCGATACTCGGTGACGTGAAAGAAAGGCTCACTCTGCAAGACGATGCCACCTCCCCCGGATTTAGCTGCTGCCCTTGAGGGGGGATTACGGGCGCCCGGCAGTGACCGTGATCCCGTAGGGTTCGAAGATGCGCGCCAGCTCGCCCTTCTCGCGCAGCGCCTGCAGCAACCCGGCAAACGCGGTGGCTGACAACGGCCCACCTGCGCGCAGCACGGCATAGTGATGGTAGACCTGATCGATACGCCCCGATGCCGCCAGCCGGCCCTGGCTGGAGGGGTTACGGGCCAGAAAATCGGTGAGGTACGAGCGGGTCACCAGTGCGATGTCGGCGCGACCGGCCTGCACCATGAGCAGGTTGCTGTCGTGGGAATAGGTCAAGGTGGCGTTGAAGGCCTTGCGCAGGTAGGTGGGGTCGGGGTTGAACCCTGCGAAGGCATAGTGGTAGCCGTTGAACATGGCCAGGCGCTTGCCCTGCAGGTCATCGACATAGTGCGGGTCGGCCAGGCTGCTGGTACGCCCTACGAACACTTCGGCGTCTTCAAGGCCCATGTCCACCGCCTCGTGCGGCACGTGCGCCCAACCCCATTGCGGGTTCTCGAACACTGCCATGTCGGTACGGCCTTGCAGCAGATCGCCAAAGCGTCGTTGCACCGAGGTGGGCACCAGCACGAAGCGATAACGGGGTTGCGACAGGTTCAACGCGTCGATCAACTGCGTCAGCAGACCGGTGCCCGCACCTTGCTCGGGACGCACGGTGTACGGCGGGAAGTGAGCAGCCCCGACCCTGACTTCCACCCGCTCGACCGCCCGTGCCGACGGCGCCAACCAACAGGCGGCAGAAATAAACAGTGCGGACAGGACCTTGAGGCCGGGCGCTAGGGTCAAAACGAACACTCATCACATGCAAGAACGGGATCCGCTTACGCTAGGCGCTTTCCGGACCCGGCACAACCACCGGGTCGCGCCCTTTATGCCAAAGCAGGCGGCAAAATGCCAGGGGGTGTCGGGAGGCGGGACTTTGGCTACGCTCTAGCATGACCTGGAAGGGAGCCTGATATGGGCCATTGGTTGGTGATCGACCTGGAAGCGACGACAGACGACGGCGGATGGCCGGTCGCAGACATGGAAGTGATTGAAATCGGCGCGAGCCTGGTAACTGGCCAAGGCCGCGAGGTCGATCATTTCCAGCGCTTCGTGCGGCCACGCAGGCGGCCTCAGTTGACGCCATTCTGCCGCGAGCTGACCCACATCAGCCAGGCGAACGTGGACTCGGCGGCCCCCTTCACCGAGGTGTGGCCCAGTTTCGAACGGTGGCTGGCGCACCATCAGGCGCAGTTGCAGGCCTGGGTGAGTTGGGGCGACTACGACCGTGTGCAATTGCTCCAGGAATGGCGGCAACATGGCCTGGACAGCGCGCTGCGGGCACTGCCGCACATCAACCTCAAGCAGCGTTTTGCCAAGGCCCGCCACCTGCAGCGTCCGACGGGGCTCAACAGTGCCCTGCACATGGCCGGCATGCACTTTTGCGGCCAACAGCACAGGGCCTTGGAAGACGCGCGCAACACCGCGCGCCTGCTGCCGTTGAGCCTGCCAAGCGGTTGATGGGCGGCGCCTGTCAAAGCGGATGACGGCGCCAGTGGCCTTGGGCATACTGGCCAGCCTTTTTGCCCTCTTCTGTTACTGGAGTCGCCCATGTTCAAGGTCAACGAGTACTTCAACGGCACCGTCAAGTCGATCGCTTTCACTGGCGAAGAAGGCCCGGCCACCGTCGGTGTGATGGCCCCTGGTGAATACGAGTTCGGCACGGCCAAGCGTGAAATCATGCACGTGGTCTCGGGCGAGCTGGCCGTGAAGCTGCCGGGCAGCGATGCTTGGGAAACCTTCGCGACTGGCACCCAGTTCAACGTGCCGGCCGACAGCAAGTTCCAGTTGCAAGTCAAGGTCGATACGGCTTACCTGTGCGAGTACCGCGACTAAGCCTGCCCCAGGCCGAGTGCCTCACTCGGCCGCATGCCCTTGATGAACCCGGGGTTTGCCACCGCGCATCGTCATTGCCCATCCAGAAAGCGCGCCACCTTGTCGGCCGCTGCCTGCAAGTGCTGTTCATGACTGAACCCGGAAGCCCTCAGGGGCTTTAGGTCATGATCGCCCGTCGCCAGCCACTGCACCTCGATTGCAGGTGACAAGGCGTACCGCTCAACCGCCTCCCGATTGCCCAAGGCATCGCGCTCACCCTGAACGATCAGGGTCGGGGTCTGCAACCCGGCCAGGTGTTCGACCCGTGGCTTTTCCGGCTTGCCTGCTGCATAGAACGGATAGCCCAGGCACACTAGCGCATCGGCCCCCAACTCGTCCGCTACCAGGCTGGCCATGCGCCCGCCCATCGACTTGCCCCCAATCGCCAATTTACCCGCGACCAAAGGTCGCACGTGTTGGTACACCTCGCGCCAGCATTGCAGCAAGGCCGGCTGCGGATTGGGTGGCCTTCTGCTGCCGCCTTGCCGACGCTGGGCCATGTACGGGAACTCAAAGCGCACCACGGCTACCCCACGTGCTGCAAGCCTTTGCGCCATCTGCTCCATGAACTCGCTGTCCATCGGCGCCCCGGCGCCATGGGCAAGGATCAGGCAGGTCCGATACGGCTCACCGTACACCCAGTGTTCAGGTGTGCAGCGCAAGCCTGGGACATTTCCGACCTTGGCCCATTGATCCCCGTCAATGCAGGCATTTTGCCCATTACTCATGCTTGCCTCGCTCTATAGCCTGCCAATAACCGTGGATGGGAACCCATACATGAACACAACCAGCAGTACCGCCTATAACTACAAGGTGGTCCGCCAATTCGCCATCATGACGGTGGTGTGGGGAATCGTCGGGATGGGGCTCGGCGTCTTCATCGCCGCCCAGCTTGCCTGGCCTTTCCTGAACCTCGATCTCCCCTGGACCAGCTTCGGCCGCCTGCGCCCACTGCATACCAATGCGGTGATTTTCGCATTTGGCGGCTGTGCGCTGTTCGCCACCTCCTATTATTCGGTGCAACGCACCTGCCAGACCACCCTGTTCGCGCCACGCCTGGCCGCGTTCACCTTCTGGGGCTGGCAACTGGTGATTCTGCTGGCTGCCATCAGCCTGCCGCTGGGTTACACCAGCTCCAAGGAATACGCCGAACTGGAATGGCCGATCGACATCCTGATCACCATCGTGTGGGTGGCGTATGCCGTGGTGTTCTTCGGCACTCTGATCAAACGCAATACCAAGCACATCTATGTGGGCAACTGGTTCTTCGGCGGTTTCATCCTGACCGTGGCGATGCTGCACATCGTCAACAACCTGGAACTGCCTGTCAGCCTGACCAAGTCCTACTCGGTCTACGCCGGGGCCACCGATGCCATGGTGCAGTGGTGGTATGGCCATAACGCCGTGGGCTTCTTCCTGACCGCAGGCTTCCTGGGCATGATGTACTACTACGTGCCCAAACAAGCCGAACGCCCGGTGTATTCCTATCGCTTGTCGATCGTGCACTTCTGGGCACTGATCACTTTGTACATCTGGGCAGGCCCTCACCACCTGCACTACACCGCCCTGCCCGACTGGGCCCAATCGCTGGGCATGGTGATGTCGCTGGTGCTGCTGGCACCGAGCTGGGGCGGCATGATCAACGGCATGATGACCCTGTCCGGCGCCTGGCACAAACTGCGCAGCGATCCCATCCTGCGCTTCTTGGTGGTCTCCCTGGCGTTCTACGGGATGTCCACCTTCGAAGGCCCGATGATGGCCATCAAGACCGTCAACGCCTTGTCCCACTATACCGACTGGACCATTGGCCACGTGCATGCCGGCGCCCTGGGCTGGGTAGCGATGATCTCCATCGGCGCCCTGTACCACACCATCCCCAAGGTCTTCGGCAAGGAGCGCATGTACAGCATCGGGCTGATCAACGCGCATTTCTGGCTGGCCACCATCGGCACCGTGCTCTACATCGCCTCAATGTGGGTCAACGGTATCGCCCAGGGCCTGATGTGGCGCGCAGTCAACAGCGACGGCACGCTCACCTACTCGTTCGTCGAAACCCTGGTGGCCAGCCACCCAGGCTTCGTCGTGCGCTTCGTCGGTGGCGCGATCTTCCTCAGCGGCATGTTCCTGATGGCTTGGAACACCTGGCGCACCGTACGTTCGCCAGCGCTGGATACCGTCCCTGCGAACGCCCAGCTGGCTTGAGGAGACCTGCCTGATGAAACATGAAGTCATCGAGAAAAACGTCGGCCTGCTGGCCTTGCTGATGGTCTTCGCCGTCAGCATCGGCGGCCTTACCCAGATCGTCCCGTTGTTCTTCCAGGACGTGACCAATACGCCGGTCGAGGGCATGAAGCCCTACACCGCGCTGCAACTCGAAGGCCGTGACATCTACATCCGCGAAGGCTGCGTAGGCTGCCACTCGCAGATGATCCGCCCGTTCCGCGCCGAAACCGAGCGCTACGGTCATTATTCGGTTGCCGGCGAAAGCGTGTGGGACCACCCGTTCCTGTGGGGCTCCAAGCGCACCGGGCCAGACCTGGCCCGAGTCGGCGGGCGCTACTCGGACGACTGGCACCGCGCGCACCTGTATAACCCGCGCAACGTGGTGCCGGAGTCGAAGATGCCGTCGTATCCGTGGCTGGTGGCCGACCAGGTCGACAACAGCCACACCGACACCAAGATGCGCGTGCTGCGCACCCTGGGCGTGCCTTACACCGACGAAGACATTGCCGGCGCGCGCGAGGCGGTGAAGAACAAAACCGAAATGGACGCCCTGGTCGCCTACCTGCAGGTGCTGGGCACCTCGATCAAGAACAAGAGGTGAATGCGATGGAAATGGACATCGGCATGATCCGCGGCCTGGGCACCCTGGTGGTGTTGATCGCCTTCATCGGCCTGAGCCTGTGGGTATTCAACCGGCGCCGCGACCAGGACTTCGCCGAAGCGCGCCTGCTGCCCTTCGTCGACGACCGCCTGCCTCCTGTCGAGCAGGCACCTGAAACCCGTGCAGCTGCGAGGAGCAAAGCACAATGACCGCCTTCTGGAGTACCTACATCAGCGTACTGACCATCGGCAGCCTGATCGGCCTGACCTGGCTGTTGCTCGGCACCCGCAAAGGGCAGAGCAACAGCACGACCGACCAGACCATGGGGCACAGCTTCGATGGCATCGAGGAATACGACAACCCGCTGCCCAAGTGGTGGTTCTGGTTGTTCGTCGGCACCTTGGTCTTCAGCGCTGGCTACCTTGTGCTGTATCCGGGCCTCGGTAACTGGAAAGGCATCCTGCCCGGTTATGAAGATGGCTGGACCGGTGTCAATGAATGGCAGAAGGAGATGGACAAGGCCGATGCCAAGTTCGGCCCGATCTTCGCCAAGTACGCCGCCATGCCGGTGGAAGAAGTAGCCAAGGATCCGCAAGCACTGAAGATGGGCAGCCGCCTGTTTGCCTCCAACTGCTCGGTTTGCCATGGTTCCGATGCCAAGGGCGCCTATGGCTTTCCCAACCTGACCGACCACGACTGGCGCTGGGGCGGTGAGCCTGAAACGATCAAGGCGTCGATCATGAACGGCCGTCACGGCGTGATGCCGGCCTGGGCCGAGGTGATCGGTGAACAGGGCGTATCGGATGTGGCGGCGTTCGTGCTGACCAACCTCGATGGGCGCAAGCTGCCCGAAGGCGTCAAGGCCGACCCGGTCAAGGGCAAAGCGCTGTTCGCGAGCAACTGCGTGGCCTGCCACGGGCCTGAGGGCAAGGGCACCCCTGCCATGGGTGCGCCGGACCTGACCCATCCGCAGGCGTTCATCTATGGATCGAGCTTCGCCCAGTTGCAACAGACCATTCGTTATGGTCGCCAGGGCCAGATGCCCGCGCAGGCTGAGATCCAGGGCAATGACAAAGTGCACTTGCTGGCGGCCTACGTCTACAGCCTCTCCCAGGGCGACGCAGCCCAAGGCGTGACGGTCAAGTAACCCGCTCTTCGTCTTCTTCCCCGCCCCACAGCGCCGCTCTAGCGGCGCTTTTCATTTGTGAGCGTCCAGCACCCCAGCCGCTTGCGCATCCCACGCCCCCTCAATGCACGTTCTCGCGATGCCTTGAGGCCCACTTTCTGACCGTCCGAAAAAGCCTGACCGTTCGATCAGAAAAAACCGAGAAACGGTACACATTACAAATATTTATTTGTGTACAATCCATGACATCCCCCGTTCACTGCGTGCCACTGTCGAACAGGGCTGGACACGGGTCGGCGTACCAAAGTTGCGTTGCGGTAACCCAGGGGGTTTCCGATACTGATGCCGATTTCGACCAACAAGAACATAAAACCGTGGAACCTGAGAATGAGCACTGCAATCAGTTCGACTGCTTATAACTACAAGGTCGTCCGCCAGTTCGCCATCATGACGGTGGTCTGGGGGATCATCGGCATGGGCCTGGGCGTCTTCATCGCCTCGCAGCTCGTGTGGCCTGAGCTCAACCTGGACCTGCCCTGGACCAGCTTCGGCCGCCTGCGCCCACTGCACACCAACCTGGTGATCTTCGCCTTTGGCGGCTGTGCACTGTTCGGCACCAGCTACTACGTGGTGCAGCGCACCTGCCAGGCCAGGCTGATCTCCGATCGCCTGGCGGCCTTCACCTTCTGGGGTTGGCAGGCCGTGATCGTCGGCGCCCTGGTCACGTTGCCCATGGGCTACACCACCACCAAGGAATACGCCGAACTGGAATGGCCGTTGGCAATTCTGCTGACCATTGTCTGGGTCGCCTACGGCGCGGTGTTCTTCGGCACCATCGTCAAGCGCAAGACCAAGCACATCTATGTCGGCAACTGGTTCTATGGGGCTTTCATCGTGGTCACTGCGATGCTGCACATCGTCAACCACATTTCGTTGCCGGTCAGCCTGTTCAAGTCGTACTCGGCCTATTCGGGCGCGACCGATGCCATGATCCAGTGGTGGTACGGCCACAACGCCGTCGGTTTCTTCCTGACCACGGGCTTCCTGGGCATGATGTACTACTTCGTGCCCAAGCAGGCCGAGCGGCCGATCTATTCGTACCGCCTGTCCATCGTGCATTTCTGGGCGCTGATCACCCTGTACATCTGGGCCGGCCCGCACCACCTGCACTACACCGCCCTCCCCGACTGGGCGCAGTCGCTGGGCATGGTGATGTCGATCATCCTGCTGGCCCCAAGCTGGGGTGGCATGATCAACGGCATGATGACCCTCTCCGGTGCCTGGCACAAACTGCGCACCGACCCGATCTTGCGCTTTCTGGTGGTGTCGCTGGCCTTCTACGGCATGTCCACCTTCGAAGGGCCGATGATGGCCATCAAGACGGTGAACTCGCTGTCGCACTACACCGACTGGACCATCGGCCATGTGCATGCCGGGGCCCTGGGCTGGGTCGCGATGATCTCCATCGGCGCCGTGTACCACATGATCCCGCGCCTGTACGGGCGTGAGCAGATGCACAGCATCGGCCTGATCAATGCCCACTTCTGGCTGGCGACCATCGGCACCGTGTTGTACATCGCCTCGATGTGGGTCAACGGCATCACCCAAGGCCTGATGTGGCGCGCCGTCAACGACGACGGCACCCTTACCTACTCGTTCGTCGAAGCCCTGCAGGCCAGCCATCCGGGCTACATCGTTCGCGCGCTGGGCGGCGCGTTCTTCGCCAGCGGCATGTTGCTGATGGCCTATAACGTGTTGCGCACCGTGCGCGCGGCCAACCCGGTGGAGGCTGAAGAAGCCGCCAAGATCGCTGTCGTGGGAGCGCACTGATGAAGCACGAAGCCGTAGAGAAGAACATCGGCCTGCTGGCCTTCTTCATGGTGATCGCCGTCAGCATCGGCGGGCTCACCCAGATCGTCCCGTTGTTCTTCCAGGACGTGACCAATCAGCCGGTCGAAGGCATGAAACCGCGCACCGCACTGGAGTTGGAAGGCCGGGACATCTACATCCGCGAAGGGTGCGTGGGTTGTCATTCGCAGATGATCCGCCCATTCCGGGCAGAGACCGAGCGCTACGGCCATTACTCGGTCGCCGGCGAAAGCGTCTGGGACCACCCGTTCCTGTGGGGTTCGAAGCGCACCGGCCCGGACCTGGCCCGGGTCGGTGGGCGCTATTCCGATGACTGGCACCGCGCCCACCTGTACAACCCGCGCAACGTGGTGCCGGAATCGAAGATGCCGGCCTACCCATGGCTGGTGGAAAACACCCTCGATGGCAAGGACACCGCCCGCAAGCTCCAGGTGCTGCGCACCCTCGGGGTGCCCTACACCGATGCCGACATCGCCGGCGCTCGGGATGCGGTCAAGGGCAAGACCGAAATGGACGCCCTGGTGGCGTACCTGCAAGGCCTTGGCACCCTCATCAAGAGCAAACGGTGACGGCGATGGATATCGGAATGATTCGCGGCCTGGGCACCGTGGTGGTGCTGGTGGCCTTCATCGGCCTGGCGCTGTGGGTGTTCAGCCCGCGGCGCAAGAAAGACTTCGACGAAGCGACCCAACTCCCCTTTGCCGATGACCCCCAGGCCCGCCAACACGTCGAGCACGCACAAGAAAAGGCATCCGGGAGCAAAAAACAATGACAACGTTCTGGAGTGTGTACGTCACCGTTCTGACCCTGGGCACCATCCTCGCCCTGACCTGGCTGCTGCTGTCTACCCGCAAGGGTCAACGCGAGGAGACCACCAGCGAAACCGTCGGCCATGCGTTCGACGGTATCGAGGAGTACGACAACCCGCTGCCCAAGTGGTGGTTCTGGCTGTTCGTCGGCACCATTGTCTTCGCCCTGGGCTACCTGGCCCTGTACCCGGGCCTGGGCAACTGGAAAGGCATCCTGCCCGGCTACGCTTACCTGGATAACGACAAGCAGGCCGAGTTCTCGGACGGCCAGGCCGGCTGGAGCGGTGTACACGAATGGGAGAAGGAAATGGCCAAGGCCGACGCCCGGTTCGGGCCGATCTTCGCCAAGTTCGCGGCCATGCCCATCGAAGAGGTGGCCAAGGACCCACAAGCGCTGAAGATGGGCGGTCGCCTGTTCGCCTCCAACTGCTCGGTATGTCACGGTTCCGATGCCAAGGGTGCCTACGGTTTCCCCAACCTGACCGACAACGACTGGCGCTGGGGCGGCGAGCCGGAAACCATAAAAGCCTCGATCATGAACGGGCGCCACGGGGTCATGCCGGCGTGGGCAGAGGTGCTGGGCGAACAGGGCGTGGCCGATGTGGCCGCCTTCGTGCTCACCAACCTGGACGGTCGCCGTCTGCCGGAGGGCATCAATGCCGATCCGGCCAAGGGCAAGGTGATCTTCGCCAGCAGCTGCGTGGCCTGCCACGGGCCGGAGGGTAAGGGCACCCCGGCCATGGGCGCTCCGAATCTCACGCACCCCCAGGCGTTCATCTATGGGTCGAGCTTTGCACAGTTGCAGCAGACCATCCGCTACGGCCGCCAGGGGCAGATGCCGGCCCAGGCACAGTTGCAGGGCAACGACCGGGTGCATTTGCTGGCTGCTTATGTGTACAGCCTTTCGCACTCGCCGGAGGCAGGCGAGAAAGCCGAGTGAGGAAGTTTGGGGGTGGGCTGCTGGCAGCCAGGCCAGACGTAAGCCCAGCAACCGGGTGCGTAACCCGGTTGCGCTGACCCGCTGCGCAACCGGGTTGTTCCAACAGGCGGGCAACAAATGCGTCACCGGCTGACCTGGATCAATTGACACTTCCCATATCACGTTTCACAAGATCAACCCAATGCGGCCAAAGGTCGCACCTCGGTCTGAACGTCTGCCAGGGGCGTATCATGGCCGCGCAGCGCTAGGCTCTGTGTGAAGAGTCTTGAGACGAAGGTCAGGCAAGGCGAAAACAGCCGAGGAAGCGGAGTTTACATGTTGTAAATGAGCATTCCGACCGGGCTGGCGATCCAGGCTGTTTTCAACGCAGCATCACCGAGTATCAAGGCTTTTCACACAGGGCCTAGCAGATTGCGCGAGACTGCGGCCGGCATGCACTGGCCGCGGCATTTCTCCACTGCCGTGGGACATGATGATGAGCAAGCATATACCGGTACATGATGTAACCCCGCCTGCCAAGACAGGAAAGGATTCCGTCGACCTCTACGCCTCGCGCGAAAAAATCTACACACGTGCCTTCACCGGCCTGTTCAGGCGCTTGCGCATGGTAGGTGGTGCGGTCTTGTTCTTGCTGTACTTCGGTACCGTCTGGCTGAACTGGGGCGGGCACCAGGCCGTGTGGTGGAACCTGCCAGAGCGCAAGTTCTACATCTTCGGCGCGACCATCTGGCCCCAGGACTTCATCCTGCTGTCGGGCATTCTGATCGTGGCGGCCTTCGGCCTGTTCTTCATCACCGTGTTCGCAGGCCGGGTCTGGTGCGGCTATACCTGCCCGCAAAGCGTGTGGACGTGGATCTACATGTGGTGCGAGAAGGTCACCGAAGGTGATCGCAATCAGCGAATGAAGTTGGACAAGGCGCCCATGAGCGCCAACAAGTTCGCCCGCAAGTTCGCCAAGCACAGCCTGTGGCTGCTGATCGGCTTCGTCACCGGCATGACCTTCGTCGGCTATTTCGCCCCCATCCGCGAGCTGGTGGTCGAGTTCTTCACGGGCCAGGCAGACGGCTGGGCCTACTTCTGGGTCGGTTTCTTCACCCTGGCCACCTATGGCAACGCCGGCTGGTTGCGCGAGCAGGTGTGCGTGTACATGTGCCCCTACGCGCGCTTCCAGAGCGTGATGTTCGACAAGGACACACTGATCGTGTCCTACGACCCGCGCCGTGGCGAGACCCGTGGGCCGCGTAAAAAAGACGTGGACTACAAGGCCAAGGGCCTGGGCGATTGCGTCGACTGCACCCTGTGCGTGCAGGTGTGCCCCACGGGCATCGACATCCGCGATGGTCTGCAGATCGAGTGCATCGGCTGCGCCGCGTGCATCGACGCCTGCGACAGCATCATGGACAAGATGCACTACCCCAGAGGGCTGATCAGCTATACCACCGAGCACAACCTGTCCGGGCAGAAGACCCACCTGCTGCGCCCTCGCCTGATCGGCTACGCCGTGGTGCTGCTGGTCATGATCATCGCCCTGGCCAGCGCCTTTGCCACCCGCTCGCTGGTAGGCCTGGACGTGAGCAAGGACCGCGTCCTGTACCGGGAGAATGCGCAGGGGCGCATCGAAAACGTGTATAGCCTCAAGGTCATGAACAAGGACCAGCGCGACCACGTCTACGTGCTCGATGCCACCGGCCTGCCCGACCTGATGCTCGATGGCCAACGGGAAATCCGCGTGGCCGCCGGCGACATCGTCAGCCTGCCCGTGCAACTGTCGGTGGCCCCGGAAAAACTGCCCTCGACCACCAACGAAATCACCTTCATCCTCAAGAGCGCCGATGACAGCGACGCCCAGGTTGAAGCCAAGAGCCGTTTCATCGGCCCGCAGATTCGCTAAGAAGGATGAACACCATGCCTGCCACCGCCGCCAGCCCCTGGTACAAGCACCTCTGGCCCTGGATCATCATCGGCATCCTGACCACCTCGGTGTGCCTGAGCCTGACCATGGTCAGCATCGCCGTGCGCAACCCGGACAATCTGGTGAACGACAACTACTACGAGGCCGGCAAGGGCATCAACCGCTCCCTGGACAGGGAGCTGCTGGCTCAGCAACTGGCGCTCAAGGCCAGCGTCCACCTGGACGACCTGACCGGTGAGGTAGATGTGCGCCTGACCGGTAGCAGTGACCCGCAGACGCTGGAGCTGAACCTTATCTCCCCTACCCAGCCGGCCATGGACCGCCGGGTGCTGCTGAGCCGTGTCGAGCAGGGGCGCTATGTCGGCCAGCTGGAAGACAAGGTCAATGGCCGGCGCTTCGTCGAGCTGCTGGGCAGCGAAGGCGATCAGGTGTGGCGCCTGTTCGAAGAAGAGAAGGTCGAGCATGGCGTGACCCTGGAGTTGGGTGACGAGGCGCTACAAGGCGCTCAACACCTTTGATCGCGCTCGCGATCGACTTGTGCAAGGCAATGATGCGATGACCCAACCCATCCTCTGCTACCACTGCGCACTGCCCGTTCCCGCCAGTCGCGGGTTCACCGCCGTGGTCCTGGGGCAGCCCCGAGCCTTCTGCTGCCCAGGCTGCCAGGCTGTGGCCGAGTCGATCGTGGCCGGGGGCCTCGAGCACTACTACCAGCACCGCAGCGACAACAGCGCCAACCCGCAAGCCCTGCCCCGGCAGTTGCAAGACGAGTTGGCGCTGTACGACCGCAGCGATGTGCAGCAGCGATTCGTGCGGCACGAGGGCGAACTGGCCGAAACCACGCTGCTGGTCGAGGGCGTCAGTTGCGCCGCCTGCGGCTGGCTGATCGACAAGCACCTGCGCAACCTGCCGGGGGTGGCCGAGGCGCGCTTGAACCTGTCCAATCATCGGCTGCTGCTGAGCTGGGATGATCGGCAATTGCCGCTGTCGCAGGTGCTGGCGGCGCTGCGCCGGATTGGCTACGCCGCCCACCCCTATCAGCCGGACCAGGCGGCCGAGCAGTTGAACCGGGAAAACCGCAGTGCGTTGCGCAGGCTGGGGGTCGCAGGATTGCTGTGGTTCCAGGCGATGATGGCAACCATGGCCACCTGGCCGGAATTCAACATGGACCTGTCCGCCGAGCTGCACACTATCCTGCGCTGGGTGGCCCTGTTCCTCACCATTCCCATCGTCTTCTACAGCTGCGCGCCCTTTTTCAAGGGCGCAGCGCGTGACCTGCGCACCCGCCACCTGACCATGGACCTGTCCGTCTCGCTGGCCATCGCCCTGGCGTTCGGTGCCGGGATCTGGACGGCTGTCACCGGTAGCGGCGAGCTGTATTTCGACACTGTCGGCATGTTCGCCCTGTTCCTCCTGACCGGGCGCTACCTGGAACGGCGCGCCCGCGAACGCACGGCCGCCGCGACTGCGCAACTGGTCAACCTGTTGCCGGCATCCTGTCTGCGTGTCGATGCCCAGGGCCGCAGCGAGCGCATCCTGCTCAGTGAACTGCGTTGCGGGGACAGCGTGCAGGTGCTGCCGGGGTCGGTGATCCCGGCTGACGGTCGCATCGTGCAAGGGCGCTCGAGTGTCGATGAGTCGCTGCTGACCGGCGAATACCTGCCCCAACCTCGCCAGGAGGGTGATCGGGTCACAGGTGGCACGCTGAACGTGGAAAGCGCCCTGCAGGTGCAGGTGCAAGCCCTGGGCCAGGATTCGCGGTTGTCTGCCATCGTCCGCTTGCTCGAACGTGCCCAGACCGAAAAGCCACGCCTGGCCCAGATTGCCGACCGCGCCTCCCAGGTGTTCCTGTTGTGCTCACTGCTCGCGGCCGCCGCGATTGGCGTGTGGTGGTGGCAGATGGAGCCGCAACGGGCGTTCTGGATTGTGCTCGCCATGCTGGTTGCGACTTGCCCCTGCGCGCTGTCGCTGGCCACCCCGACCGCGTTGACGGCGGCGACAGGCACGTTGCACAAGCTGGGCCTGCTGGTTACACGCGGTCATGTGCTGGAGGGCCTGAATCAGATCGACACGGTGATTTTCGACAAGACCGGCACGCTGACCGAAGGGCGCCTGACCTTGCGCAGCATCAGGCCGCTGGGCCATGCGACGGCCGACACTTGCCTGGCCTGGGCCGCGGCCCTGGAAAACCGCTCCGAGCATCCCATCGCACGGGCCTTCGGCCAAGTGGCCACGCCGGCCGATGGTGTGCTGGCCGTGCCCGGGCTGGGCCTTGAGGGTGAGGTTGAAGGCCAACGCCTGCGCATCGGCCAGGCAAGCTTCGTCTGCGCCTTGAGCGGCACCCCGCCGCCGGCGATACCCGAGCCACGGGGACAGTGGCTGCTGCTGGGCGACCGCCGCGGGCCGCTGGCCTGGTTCGGGCTGGACGATCGCCTGCGTGAAGACGCCCCTGCCCTGCTCGCGGCCTGCAAGGCGTTTGGCTGGCGTACGCTGCTGTTGTCCGGAGACAGCTCGCCGATGGTCGGCGAGGTGGCCGCGCAACTGGGCATCGACGAGGCCGCCGGCGGCCTTAGGCCCGATGACAAGCTAGCGCGGCTCAAGGCCCTGCAAGAGGCCGGGCACAAGGTGCTGATGCTGGGGGACGGGGTCAATGACGTGCCGGTGCTGGCGGCGGCAGACATCAGCATCGCCATGGGCAGTGCCACTGACCTGGCCAAGACCTGCGCCGACGCGGTGCTGCTTTCCAACCGGCTTCAGGCGCTGGTGCAGACGGCCTCGCTGGCGCGGCGCACGCGGCGCATCATCATCGAGAACCTGCTGTGGGCCAGCCTGTACAATGGCCTCATGTTACCGTTCGCGGCCCTTGGCTGGATCACCCCGGTGTGGGCAGCGGTCGGCATGTCGGTCAGTTCACTGGTGGTAGTGCTCAACGCCCTGCGCCTGACCCGAATGCCTGCTGCGGCGCCTGCCCTGGCCGCGTCAGCACCTACCCCTGCGAGGAACCTGCCATGCCCGCCCTCTATGTGATGATTCCCGCAGCGCTGCTGCTGGTCGGCGTGGCCGTCTACATCTTCTTCTGGGCGGTGGACAGCGGCCAGTACGACGACCTGGAAAGCCCCGCTCACAGCATTCTCTTCGACGATCAGGATCCCCGTCACCAAGCCGCCGTCACGCCCGAACAAACGCCTGATAACCCTTCCGAGCCCCCGGATCGTGGCTGACTTGCTACCCCTACTGGGCTCCGCGCTGGTGCTCGGCCTGCTCGGAGGCGGTCACTGCATGGGCATGTGCGGCGGCCTGATGGGCGCCCTGACTCTGGCCATACCCCCGGCGCAGCGCGGCCGTCGATTGCGGCTGCTGGTGGCTTACAACGTCGGGCGTGTGCTCAGCTACACGGCCGCGGGCCTGATGCTCGGCATGGCGGGCTGGGCGGTGGCCAACAGCCCTGCCGTGCTTGTTTTGCGCATCATGGCCGCCTTGCTGCTGATCGCCATGGGCCTGTACCTGGCCGGTTGGTGGAGCGGACTGACCCGCATCGAAGCCATGGGTCGCGGGCTGTGGCGGCACATCCAGCCGGTGGCGTCACGCCTGCTTCCGGTCTCGAGCCTGCCTCGGGCACTGCTGCTGGGCGCCTTGTGGGGCTGGCTGCCGTGCGGATTGGTGTACAGCACCTTGCTGTGGGCCGCCAGCCAAGGCAATGCATTGCACAGTGCAGCCCTGATGGCGGCATTCGGGCTCGGGACCTGGCCCGTGCTGCTGGCCACCGGGTTGGCGGCCGAGCGGGTAAACAGGTTGTTGAGACAACGCAGCGTGCGGGTGGCCGGCGGCATGCTCGTGGTGCTGTTCGGCGTATGGACACTGCCCGGCCCTCATCAACACTGGCTGATGGGCCACTGAGGCGAGCCAGGCGGCGCAGCGTATGGCTTATGGCCAGTAACCGGCCGTACCCACCGCGCATCGCTTGAGCTAGACCTAGCGCCCTCAGGCCGTTTAGCGCTTGATACAAATCAACACAGATTCCTACAGACATCCCTAGACTCCGGAACATTGCTGCTCTTTCCGGGGACCACCCTCATGCTCGACGACCTACGTTGGGACACCGACCTGATCCGCCGCTACGATCTGGCCGGGCCACGCTACACCTCCTACCCAACCGCCGTGCAACTGCACAGCGAAGTGGGCTCGTTCGACCTGCTGCACGCCCTGCGCGAAAGCCGGCGGGCCGTGCGCCCGCTGTCGCTGTACGTGCATGTGCCGTTCTGCGCCAACATCTGCTACTACTGCGCATGCAACAAGGTCATCACCAAGGACCGGGCACGCGCTGCCCCCTACCTGCAACGCCTGGAACAGGAAATCCAGCTGGTGGCCTGCCACATGGACAGCAGGCAACGTGTGGAGCAGCTGCACTTCGGCGGCGGCACCCCGACCTTCCTGAGCCATGTAGAGCTGCGTCAGCTGATGGCCACGCTGCGCCAGCACTTCAGCCTGCTCGATGACGATTCGGGCGATTACGGCATCGAAATCGACCCGCGCGAGGCGGACTGGTCGACCATGGGCCTGCTGCGTGAGCTGGGCTTCAACCGCGTCAGCCTCGGCGTGCAGGACCTGGACCCGGCCGTGCAGCGTGCCGTCAACCGTCTGCAGAGCCTGGAGCAGACGCGCACCTTGATCGAGGCGGCTCGCACCCTGCAGTTTCGCTCGGTGAACCTGGACCTGATCTACGGGCTGCCGCGCCAGACGCCCGAAGGGTTCGCACGCACCGTTGAAGAAGTGATCCGCCTGCAGCCCGATCGCCTGTCAGTCTTCAACTACGCCCACCTGCCCGAACGGTTCATGCCGCAACGGCGCATCGAAGCCGGGGAGCTGCCCAGTGCAGCGGCCAAACTGGACATGTTGCACGCCACCATCGAGCAATTGACCGCTGCCGGCTACCGCTACATCGGCATGGACCACTTTGCCTTGCCCGATGACGAACTGGCCATTGCCCAGGAGGAAGGCACGCTCCAGCGTAACTTCCAGGGCTACACCACTCATGGGCACTGCGACCTGATCGGCCTGGGCGTGTCGGCGATCAGCCAAATCGGCGATTTGTACTGCCAGAACAGCAGCGACCTCACCACCTACCAGGACAGCCTGTCCAACGCCCAGCTCGCCACCCAGCGCGGCCTGCTGTGCACCCCCGACGACCGTCTGCGCCGGGCGGTCATCCAACAGCTGATCTGCCATTTCGAGCTGGACTTCGAGTCGATCGAACAGGCATTCGCCATCGATTTTCGTGGCTATTTCAATGACCTGTGGCCGGAGCTCTTGACCTTGCAGCGCGATGGCCTGATTCGCCTGGACGACAAGGGCATTCGGATTCTACCGGCCGGGCGACTGCTGGCCCGTTCGGTGTGCATGGTCTTCGATGCCTACCTGGCCCTGCACAATCGCCAACGGTTCTCCCGTGTGATCTGAGCGAGGCATTTGGCCGCACTCCATGCGTCCTGGCCATGCGGCTGCTGGCACACAGGCCATCGGGTGATGCGCAGCCGGGCGTGGCAAGCCAGCCTACTGGTCGCGGCCACTGGCCTACACCCTATGTCGTGGGTTACCCTTACGACTTATGTGTGCTTTCCCACAAGGATCGAGTCAAATGTCCGAGCCAGTCAAACTGCGCCCACACAGCCAGGCCCATTGCAAGGATTGCAGCCTGGCCCCCCTGTGCCTGCCCCTTTCACTCAACCTGGAAGACATGGACGCACTGGACGAAATCGTCAAGCGAGGTCGCCCTCTCAAGAAAGGCGAGTTCCTGTTCCGCCAGGGGGATAATTTTGGCTCGGTCTATGCCGTACGCTCCGGCGCTCTGAAGACGTTCAGCCTGAGCGACAGCGGTGAAGAGCAGATCACCGGTTTCCACCTGCCCAGCGAACTGGTGGGCCTCTCCGGCATGGACACCGAGGCCTACCCGGTGTCGGCCCAGGCCCAGGAAACCACGTCGGTCTGCGAAATTCCGTTCGAGCGCCTGGATGAACTGTCGGTGCAATTGCCGCAGCTGCGTCGCCAGTTGATGCGCGTGATGAGCCGCGAAATTCGCGACGATCAGCAGATGATGCTGCTGCTCTCGAAGAAAACCGCCGATGAGCGCATCGCGACGTTCCTGGTCAACCTGTCGGCGCGCTTCCGCGCCCGTGGCTATTCGGCCAACCAGTTCCGCCTGAGCATGTCGCGCAACGAGATGGGCAACTACCTGGGGCTGGCGGTGGAAACCGTGTCGCGCGTGTTCACCCGCTTCCAGCAGAATGGCCTGCTGCGCGCCGAAGGCAAGGAGGTGCATATCCTCGACCCGATCCAGCTTTGCGCGCTGGCCGGTGGCGCAATGGAGGCCTGAGGGCGGCTTTAGCAGGTATACTGGGCCGTTCGTTTTCCCAGGATACCTGCAACAATGCACAGCGACGCCTTCGACCTCAAAGCCCTGATCCGCCCGGTAGTGGACTTTCCCAAGCCGGGTGTGATCTTCCGCGACATCACCCCACTGTTCCAGTCGCCGCGCGGGCTGCGCTATGTGGCCGATCAGTTCATCGAGCGTTATGTGGAGGCCGAATTCAGCCACATCGGCGCCATGGACGCGCGTGGTTTTCTGATCGGTTCGATCATCGCCCATCAGCTGAACAAGCCCCTGATCCTGTTCCGCAAGCAAGGCAAGCTGCCCGCTGACGTGCTCAGCGAGGGGTACCAGACCGAGTACGGTGAAGCCTTCCTTGAAGTGCACGCCGACAGCCTGTGCGAGGGCGACTCGGTACTGATCTTCGACGACCTGATCGCCACCGGCGGTACGCTTCTGGCCGCCGCCAACCTGGTGCGCCGTACGGGTGCGCAGGTGTTCGAGGCGGCAGCCATCATCGACCTGCCCGAGCTGGACGGCTCGCGCCGTTTGCAAGCGGCGGGCGTACCGACCTTCTGCCTGACCGAGTTTTCCCTCAGCGAGCGTTGAGGGGTGACGCCTGGGCGGCGATGGGGTGCGGCGACACCAGGATCAGCTTCGCGGCGGAAATCCCGAGGTCACTGCACCGCAGGTCGTACCCTATCACTGCCTCAGAGCGAGATAGGGCGACGCCCTGCAAAGGCATGGGCCAGCGTGCCGCCATCTACCAACTCCAGCTCGCCGCCCAGGGGCACGCCATGGGCGATACGCGAGGCGACTAGACCCTTCTCAGCCAGCAACTGCGCAATGTAGTGCGCCGTGGCTTCACCTTCCACCGTGGGGTTGGTGGCAAGAATGACTTCGGTGAAGGTGCCCTGCTCCTGGATGCGTGCCATCAACTGTGGAATGCCGATCGCCTCCGGGCCCAGTCCGTCGAGCGGCGACAGATGCCCCTTGAGCACGAAGTAGCGGCCGCGATACCCGGCCTGCTCGACGGCATAGACATCCGTCGGGCCCTCGACCACGCACAGTTGCGTGTCGTCACGCCGTGGGTCGGCGCACTGCGGGCACAGGTCCTGTTCGGTCAGGGTGCGGCATTGGCGGCAATGTCCTACCCCTTCCATGGCCTGAGTCAGCGCCTGGGCGAGCCGCAGCCCCCCGCTGCGGTCACGCTCCAGCAATTGCAGGGCCATGCGCTGTGCCGTTTTCTGGCCAACGCCGGGCAAGATGCGCAAGCCGTCGATCAGCTGGCGGATGAGAGGACTGAAGCTCATGGGAAACGCCTGACAAGTCATTAAGAGGCGGTTTATACCCACCATGGGGTGTGGCGTCAAATCGGCACGGCGGCCATAAAAAAACCGCCGCTGTTACCAGCGACGGTTCGTGGGCGCGCAGGGGCTCAGAACGGCATCTTGAAGCCTGGCGGCAATTGCATGCCAGCCGTCATGCCGCCCATCTTTTCCTGGCTGCTCTGTTCGATCTTGCGCACGGCATCGTTCAGGGCTGCAGCGATCAGGTCTTCGAGCACTTCCTTGTCGTCTTCTTCGGTCGACATCAGGCTCTGGTCGATGCTCACGCGCTTGACGTCGTGGCGACCGGTCATCACCACGCTGACCAGACCACCGCCGGACTGGCCGGTGACTTCTGCGTTGGCCAGCTCTTCCTGCATTTTCTGCATCTTTTCCTGCATCTGCTGGGCCTGCTTCATCAGGCCGGCCATGCCACCTTTCATCATGGGGAATACCTCGATTGGGTCATGTGATGCGGCCGGGCACGGGGCTGGCCGCATGGTTATTCGTTATTGGCCCTGACTGGCCAGGGCCTCTACAGGCTCAATAGTATCGTGCCGCACCTTGGCGCCAAACAGCTTGATCATCTGCTGGATCAGCGGGTCGTGCTCGATCGACGCCTCGGCTTCATGCTGGCGCTCCAGGCGCTTGCGGGCTGCCGCCTGAGCTGGCGTTTCCTGTTCGGGCCGGATCAGCTCGATGCGCAGGTTCAAGGTACGCCCCAGGTGCTGGTTGAGCGCCTCGTTCAGGCGTCTTTGCTGGGTGGCGTTGAACAACGCGCCTTGCCCCGGGTCCAGGTGCAGGAGCCAGTCATCACCGTCGGCGGCGATCAACGTGCAGTTGGCCGCGATGTTGCCCGTCATACCAGAGACAGGCAACTGCGGGAACAATTCCAGCCATTGCAAGGCCAGCCCGGTCGCCGGCTTGGCAGCGGGCAGCGGCTCGGCGGCGGCCTGGGGCTGCTCCTGGACGTGTTCGGCCAGCTCGTCGAGGTAGCTGAAGCCCACCGGATCGCTTTCGCCAGCGTAGTAGTCTTCGTCGAGCGGCGGCTCGTCGTCGCGGTCCATGCCCACCGATGCATACGCACCCGGATCGAACGGAGGTACATCATCGTGGGTTGCAGCGGCCTGTTGGGCAGGAGCAGGGTTTGCAGCAACGGGGGCTGGAGCCGGCTGGGGCTCCTGCATGGCCGGTGCAGCAGGCGCTTCCCACGGCAGATCGATTACCGGCGCGACTGGCTCAGGCACCGAGATGGCCGTAATCTCCGCCTCGAGTTCGCGGTCACGCTCAGCTTCGGGTTCATGGTCTGCCGTTGCCGGCGCAGGCACCTCGATCACAGGCGCAGGCGTTGACGGCGCCGACGCAGCCGGCTCGCTTACCGGTTGGGCAACCGCTGCCGGGGGCGCCACCGGTTCGACGGAATCAGCTGTGGCCTGGCTGATCCCCACTGGCTTTAGCACCGGCCTCGGGGCTCCATCGGCATCGGCCGGGCGGAACGCCAGCATGCGCAGCAGTACCATCTCGAAACCACCACGCGGGTCGGGCGCCAAAGGCAAGTCACGCCGCCCTATCAGGCCCATCTGGTAATAGAACTGCACGTCCTCGGCCGGCAATGCAGCGGCCAGGGCGAGCACGCGCTCCCGGTCACCCTGGCCGTTGTCCACGGCCTCGGGCAAGGCCTGGGCAATGGCCACACGGTGCAGCACGTTGAGCATTTCGGCCAGCACCCCGGCCCAGTCCGGGCCCTGCTCGGCCAGGTTGCGCACGGCTTCGAGCAGGGCGCGTGCATCCCCTTCGAGCAATGCCTGCAGCACCCCGTACACCTGGCCATGGTCCAGGCTGCCGAGCATGGCGCGCACATCGGCGGCCAGCACCTTGCCTTCACCGAAGGCGATGGCCTGGTCGGTCAAGCTCATGGCATCGCGCATCGAGCCGTCGGCCGCGCGGCCGAGCAACCACAGCGCATCGGCCTCGAACGGCACGTTTTCGGCCTCGAGCACGTGGCTCAGGTGCTCGACCACCCGCTCCGGGCTCATGTTCTTCAACGAGAACTGAAGGCAGCGCGAAAGGATGGTCGCCGGCAGTTTCTGCGGGTCGGTGGTGGCCAGGATGAACTTGACGTAGGGCGGTGGCTCTTCCAGCGTCTTGAGCAACGCGTTGAAGGAGTGGGTCGAGAGCATGTGCACTTCGTCGATCAGGTAGACCTTGAAGCGCCCACGGCTCGGCGCGTACTGGACATTGTCCAGCAGCTCGCGGGTATCCTCGACCTTGGTGCGGCTGGCGGCGTCGATCTCGATCAGGTCGACGAAACGCCCTTCATCGATTTCGCGGCAGACCGAGCAGGTCCCGCAGGGCGTGGAGGTGATACCGGTTTCGCAGTTCAGGCATTTGGCGATGATGCGCGCGATGGTAGTCTTGCCTACACCGCGCGTGCCGGTGAACAGGTAGGCATGGTGCAGGCGCTGGTTGTCCAGCGCGTTGATCAAGGCCTTGAGCACATGGGCCTGGCCGACCATTTCGCGAAACGAGCGCGGACGCCATTTACGTGCAAGAACCTGATAACTCATCGAAAAACCATCGTAGCCTGATCGAGCGGAAGATCGCTAATGCTAGCGGAGCGGGGGCAAAATTGCACTGCCTGACTGGCCGTGCGCGACGATGGACAGCGGATCATGGAGAACCTGCGGTGCGGACCCTGCTGGCTTTGTTTCTTTTCTGGTCGGCTCACAGCCTGGCTGAACAGCCGGTACTGCGCTTTTCGGTGGCCGAGAGCTGGAGCATGCCGCTGATTCGCATCGAGAACGGCCAGCCGGTCGAAGGCCTGCTGTTCGATGTCATGGAGGCAGCTGCCAAACAAGCCGGTGCCCGACCCGAATATCATGTGATGGCTCGAATGCGCCTCGAGGAGGCGATGAACCAGGGTGATATCGATGTACGTTGCTACGTCAGCGACCAGTGGTTGATGGCGCGGCCGAAGGACTTCATCTGGAGCGTGCCGCTGATTCACCAGCGCGATGTGCTGGTAGGCCGCCTGGGCGAAGGCGGCCCGATTTCGCCACAACGGCTGTCACCCCAGCCCATCGGCACCGTTCTGGGCTACACCTACACCACGCTTGAACCCTTGCTGGCGGCACACCGGCTTTACCGGGAAGACAGCCGCAGCCAGGAGCTGGCCTTGCAGAAGTTGCAAGCGGGACGGTACCGGTATGCCGTCAGCAACCAACTGTCACTGCGGTGGTTCAACCACCAGCGCCATGCGCAATTGCAGCCACTGGCGGTGCTGGACGAGCAGGACCTGGGCTGCCTGGTCCGCAACGACCCTGACATCCCCGCCCAAGCGCTGCTGCGCGCATTGGTGCGCATCAAGCAGAGTGGGGAGATGGAGCGCTTGCTGCAACGCTACGGCAGCACCGAAGAGCCCCCACCCACCGGGACGGGCACCTGACCCCTATAGCGCCAAGGCCGTCACGTACAACCCGATACCGAATACCATGTGGTTCACCAAGCTCTTGAAGCGCGCACGCCAGGGGCTGGGCGTGCGTGAAGCAAAAAAACCCATGCCCATGGCAGGCTGCATCAGGCACATGGGCGCCAATACCGTACCTGCGCCCACGGCCAATGCCGGCCACAGGGTCGGCGCGCTCAGCCACGCGACGCCCGCCGTAGTGACCAGCAGCATCGCGAACGCCACGCCAATGGCGTAGTGCAGCGCCCAGCCCCACACCCGCTCGTGCTTGATGGGCGGGGCCTGCCGGATCGCCTGATGGCGCCAGTGCCCTTGCAGTGCATGCCCGGCCCAGCGACCTACCAAGGCGTAATCGAGCGTGGTGGCGCCCAGGCGCCTGGAGACCGCAGACCAGCCGTCCATGACCAGTGTGGCGCCGACGCCGATGCCCATTGCTGCAATCCACTGTTCGCTGTTGACCATGACGCTTCCTCTCATTTGACGTTGTTGAATACGCCGGGCAGCATGTAAGTTGAAGTCAACTTCAAGTCAAGGGCTTGTACATGGACATTGCCGATGTGGCGAGACGCACGGGCGTGCCGTCTTCCACGCTGCGTTACTACCAGAAGAAAGGCCTGCTCACGGCGCGTGGCGAGCCAGGCCAACGCCGGCAGTTCTCGGCCGACGTGGCTGAAAGGCTCGCATTGATAGCGCTGGGCCAGGCCGCCGGTTTTTCGCTGGACGAGATCAGCACCCTGCTGGTGGACCTGAAGGTCGACCGGGCGCAGCTGCTGGCCAAGGCTGATGAGCTCGACAGCCAGATCAAGACATTGCAGGCCATGAGCAAGGGCTTACGCCATGCGGCTGAGTGCCCTGCGGCCGATCACCTGGCCTGCCCGCGGTTTCGCCGGTTGATGGCAGTGGCCTCAGCACGATCAGCACATCCGAATGTAGTGCGCCGTTTGAAAAGGGCGACCCCTTCGGCAGGTAAACCTAGGCACTGAATAGGGCTAACGACATCCAGAATCGGATTCACCTGCATGCCCATGAGTGCAACGCTCAAGGCGTTTGTACTCACGTCTCGATGCACCGCGAGGCAGCATGGCATAATGATATTAATGATAGAGCGAAGCGCTGATCATTCAACATTCATTATCGACAAGGAAATCTCGATGCTGTCTCGCATCAAGCTGTTCGCTACTGTCATCAGTCTGGCTATCTTAACGGGCTGCGCCTCCGTACCCATGGAGAGCCCAGAAGCAGACGCCGCGCTAAAGACTTTTGCAGCACCGCCCGCCGACCAGGCCGGCCTCTATATCTACCGTGACAACTTCGTCGGTAAAGCCCTGAAGAAAATCGTCACTGTCGATGGCAAGATCGTGGGACAAACTGCAAACCGGGTCTACTTCTACCGCCTGGTTACCCCTGGCCCGCACAAGATCGGCACTGAGTCCGAATTCAGTGACAATGTCATCGATTTGATGGCGGTGGGCGGGAAGAATTACTACATCCGCCAATCGATCAAAGTTGGCGTTTTCGTAGGCGGTGCGAAGTTGGAGGTTGTGCCTGAAAGCGTGGGCCAGGCCCATCTGCAGAAGTGCACGTTGGCAAAATCACAGTAACCCCAGCGCCTGATGCTGCGTATGCGGTAGTGTGCGCAGCGTTATAGCCAGTGTTCGCAGTGCGGGCACTTACGAAAAAACGGCACAGTTTAGGTGACTGAGCGCTTGGCCTTGTAGAATTCAGGGCCTGAAATGGAGGCGGCCCCGCCAGCCACACCCCGGCACTCGATGTTCCCGCTATGGCTGCTCCCTTCCGGGCCTGACCAGGTTAACGGGTAATCAATGCGGGAGGACCGACAGGGCCACCACTACATGTCTCGCTGAACAGCGAGTGGCGCCATTGTACCGGTCCTGAGCCCAGATACAACCTCTGCGGCAGAAAAAGTCATCATTTCTCAATGACTTGTCTGGCTAGCGCGCGCCACACGGTCAAACACCCTAACCCGCCAGCGACCCCGGCCGCCTAGATGGACAAGTGCCGGCACTCACGCAACGGGTCAACATGGCCCCAGGGTGATCAGACCTCGATGCCCTGCTGGGCAAGAAACGCCACGAACGCCTCTTCGTCGAGCACCTTAACGCCCAGCTCGCTGGCCTTGGCCAGCTTCGACCCGGCACCCGGCCCTGCCACCACGCAGTGGGTCTTGCCAGAAACCGACCCCGCCACTTTCGCACCCAGGCCTTCGAGCTTTTCCTTGGCGATGTCGCGGCTCATGCGTTCCAGGGAGCCGGTGAGCACCCAGGTCTGGCCCGCCAGAGGCAGCCCCTCGGCCACCTTCTTCTCGCTACGCCAGTGCATGCCGAAGGCCAGCAACTGCGCTTCGATGGCGTGGGCCAGTTGCTGGTTGGCTTCATCCCTGAAGAACGCGCGTACAGCCTCTGCCTGGCGCGTATTGAGCGCCTGGCGCAGGTCGATGCCATCCGCGGCGATGATCTTGTCCAGGCTGTCCAGGCGCGCCACCAGCTTCTGCGCGCCAGTCGGCCCTACCGAGGGGATGTCGAGCTTGGCGAGCAGGTCGGCCAGGGTGGTACTGGCGGCGAATTCGGCTGCCAGCTCGCCTTCGTCCTGCAACTGCATGCCGCTGTCCAGCAACTGGCGGATGACCTTCTGGTTGTGTTCGTCTTCAAAGAAGTTGTGAATCTCATGGGCCACTTCCAGGCCGATGTCCGGCAGGTAGGTGAGCACCTGCGGCAATGCCTGTTGCACGCGTGACAGGCTGCCCAGTGAGCGGGCCAGCACCTTGGCGGTTTCTTCACCGACATCGGGAATGCCCAGGGCATAGATGAAGCGGGCAAGGGTCGGCTGCTTGCTGGCGGCGATGGCTTCGAGCAGCTTGCGGCTCGACACTTCGGCAAAACCCTCGAGGCCTACGATTTGGTCGAACGCGAGCGTGTAAAGGTCGGCTGGTGAGGCAATCAGGCCCTCGTCCACCAACTGCTCCACGCTTTTCTCACCCAGCCCGTCGATGTCCATCGCCCGGCGCGACACATAGTGAATGATCGCCTGCTTGAGCTGCGCCCCACAGGCCAGGCGGCCGACGCAGCGGTACACGGCCCCTTCGCTGGTCACTTCCCTGCCCTTGCTGCGCTTGACCAGCTGGGTGCGCTCCACGTGGGAGCCGCACACAGGGCATTGGCTGGGCACCTGCACTTCACGCGCCCCTTCCGGGCGACGCTCCAGCACCACCTGCATCACCTGCGGAATCACATCACCTGCGCGGCGGATGATGACCGTATCGCCGATGCGCAGGCCCAGGCGTGCGATTTCGTCCATGTTGTGCAACGTGGCATTGGACACCGTGACACCGGCGACCTTTACCGGCTTCAGACGGGCGACCGGGGTAACCGCGCCCGTGCGCCCCACCTGGAACTCCACGTCCAGCACCTCGGTGAGCTCCTCCATCGCCGGGAACTTATGGGCGATGGCCCAGCGCGGCTCCCGGGCACGGAAACCCAGCTCACGTTGTGCGGCCAGGCTGTTGACCTTGAACACCACGCCGTCGATCTCGTAAGGCAGGCTGTTACGCCGTTCACCGATGTCGCGGTAATAGTCCAGGCATTGCTCGATGCCGGCCGCGTGCTTGAGCTCACGACTGATCGGCAATCCCCATGCCTTGAGTTGCTCCAGCGTGGCGATATGGCTGTCGGCCACAGGCGCGGACACCTGACCGACACCGTAGCAGCAGAATTCCAGCGGGCGACTGGCAGTGATCTTGGAGTCCAGCTGACGCAGGCTGCCTGCCGCAGCATTGCGCGGGTTGGCGAACGTCTTGCCGCCAATGTCGGCCTGGGACGCATTGAGCCGGTCGAAGCCGGCCTTGCTCATGAACACCTCGCCCCGCACTTCCAGCACCGCAGGCCAGCCTTGGCCGTGCAGCTTCAAGGGAATGTTGCGCACGGTGCGCACGTTGGCGCTGATGTCCTCGCCGGTGGTGCCGTCGCCTCGCGTGGCACCCTGCACCAGATGACCGTCACGGTAGAGCAGGCTGACCGCCAGGCCATCGAGCTTGGGCTCGCAGCTGAAATCCACCGCGTCTGGCTGGTCCAGCCCCTCCGTCACGCGGCGACCGAACTCGCGCAGGTCGGCTTCTTCGAAGGCATTGCCCAGGCTGAGCATGGGAACCTCATGACGAACCTGGCTGAATGCAGCAAGGGCCGCACCACCTACCCGCTGGGTGGGCGAATCGGGCGTGACCAAGTGGGGGTGCTCGGCCTCCAGCGCCTTGAGTTCGTTGAACAGCCGGTCGTACTCGGCGTCGGGCACGCTGGGTTCGTCCAGCACATAGTAGCGGTAGTTGTGCTGGTCGAGTTCGGCACGCAGTTCGTGGATGCGGGTTTCAGCGGTCATTTTTCAGCTTCTCTTGCAAAACGAAAGAGCAGCCTGGCAGCGTCTGGAGGGCCAAGCCTGGTCATCGCCTTCTGCCTTAGGCAGCGAGCCCGCTTCACAGGTTCGACACAGACTCGAAAGACTGTGGTGAACCTGTGAAGCGGGCTCGCTTGCCGAAAGCCGATTCGATGAGCAAAAGGCCTGAGCCGACCAGCACGCCCCGAGGCTGCTCTTCGTCTGGATTTATCAGCGCTTCTGGGTCAGGGCGCGGCGCTCGAATTCCACGATGCGCTGGCGGTAGTGCTCGATGGTCTGCGCCGTCAACACGCTGCGCTGATCATCCTTGAGTTCACCGTTGAGCTCATGGGCCAGCTTGCGAGCGGCCGCCACCATCACGTCGAAGGCCTGCTTCGGATGGCGTGGGCCTGGCAGGCCGAGGAAGAAGCTCACCGCACGCGTGCTGAAATGGTCGATGTCATCCAGGTCGAAGATGCCCGGCTTGACGGCATTGGCCATGGAGAACAGCACTTCGCCGTGACCGGCCATGCTCTCGTGACGGTGGAAGATGTCCATCTCGCCGAACCGCAGGCCGCTCTCCAGAATGTTCTGCAGCAACGCCGGGCCTTTGAACCCGCCCTCGTCCCGGGAAATGACGCTGATCACCAGCACTTCCTCGGCCGGTGGCAGCTCCTTGACGCTGTTGTTGGCCGTTGCTGGGGATGGGCTACGGCCATTGTCCGCGGCGAAGTCGTCTTCCTCGTCGATCACGATATCCGCTTCGCGGGAAGGCGCGCTGAAGCCTGCGTCAACGCGTGGCGCTTCTGCAGCCGTCGGGCGTTTTGGCCACTTGCTGACCTTGGCGGGCTTGGGCTCACGCTCACGGTCGCGATCCGAGGCACTGAGCGACGGCAGATCACTTTCGTCCAGCTCAGGCTCCCTGTGGGTGTCGAGCACGCGGGGTGGGCCAAGTACTTCGGCGCCACCGCCTTCATCGTCCGCCGCATTGGCATAACTGCGGTCCAGACGGAATTTCAACTTGCCCTTGCCGCCGCGCATACGGCGCCAGCCGTCGAAAAGAATGCCGGCAATGACAATGATGCCGATAAGGATCAGCCACTCGCGCAGACCGATTTCCATGTAATCCCGTGCCTCTAATAAATATGCTGAAAACAAAGGCTTCAAAGGCCTTTAACACGTGGCGCCAAGCCTATGTTCTGACAGGCGTTTTACCCACGCAGAAAACGAGTGACATAAAGCTAGCACGACCAAAGACAACTTTACACCGTCTGTCTCACATGACAGGGGCATTTCAATGAAGATTGTGCCGTTTGACTACAGGTTTCACGCATCGACCATCGCCATTGCCGCCTCCACGTCCACGGCCACCAGGCGCGAACAGCCTGGCTCGTGCATCGTGACACCCATCAACTGGTCGGCCATTTCCATGGCGATCTTGTTGTGCGTGATGTAGATGAACTGCACGCTCTCACTCATTTCCTTCACCAGCCGGGCATACCGCCCGACGTTGGCATCGTCCAGCGGTGCGTCGACTTCATCGAGCATGCAGAACGGTGCGGGGTTCAACTTGAAGATGGCAAACACCAGCGCCAAGGCGGTCAGTGCTTTTTCGCCACCGGACAGCAGATGAATGGTGCTGTTCTTCTTGCCCGGTGGTCGCGCCATGATCGTCACCCCTGTATCGAGTAGATCTTCGCCCGTCAGTTCCAGATAAGCGCTGCCACCGCCGAAAACTTTTGGGAAAAGTGCCTGCAATCCGGCATTTATCTGATCAAAGGTATCTTTGAAGCGGTGGCGGGTTTCCTTGTCGATCTTGCGAATGACATTTTCGAGTGTGTCCAACGCTTCGACCAGGTCAGCATCCTGGGCATCGAGGTAGCGCTTGCGCTCGGACTGCTGTTCGTATTCCTCGATGGCGGCCAGGTTGATCGCGCCCAGCCGCTGGATACGGGCCTCCAGTTGCTCCAACGCCTGCTCGGTGCCGGCCTCGGTAACGTCGGGCTCGACCGTGGCGAGAACACCCTGCAAGTCGTAACCGTCGGCAAGCAACTGCTCCTGCAACGTGGTACGCCGCACTTCCAGGCCCTGACATTCCAGACGCAGTTGTTCAAGTTGACCGCGCAGCAACTGGGCCTGCTGCTCGGCCTGGGTGCGGCGCTTTTCGGCATCGCGCAGTTCGCGGTCGGCCTCGTCCATCTGCAAGCGTGCCTGGCGCATTTCTTCGTCGACACCCATGCGCCGTTCCAGCAGCTCTTCGAGCTTGAGCCGCAGTTCCTCCAACGGCGCCTCCCCCTCCTCCAGGTTCAGGCTCAACTGCTCCTGTCGCTCGCTCAGACGGGCCGCCTGCAGTTCCAGGCGTTCCAGAGCCTGACGCGTGGAGTCATGCTGGGCGCGCAACGACCCCAGGCGCACCGCCAGTTGGTGCGCATGATCCTTGTGCTGCCTGGCTTCCTGGCGAATACGGTCCAGGCCCTCACGCAGCCGGTCGCGCTGGGCCAGCAGCACTTCGCGCTGGTCGGTGTCCTGGGCCATCAGTTCGAGGGCATCCTGCAACAGCAAGCGGGCTTCGCCCAGCTGCTCATGCTCAAGGGCGCGCTGCTCGTCGAGCTCCGCCAGCTCCTCTTCCAGACGGCGGCGGCGCAGCGCGACCTGTTCGGCGCGGGCACGGTTGGCTGACAAGCTGGCCTTGAGCTCGGCCTGCAAGCGGTTTTCTTCCTGGGCGCGACGGCGTACCTGCTCGCGCTGCGCTTCCAGGTGCTGCTGCTGTTCACGCAAAGTCTGCAACTGCTGTTCAAGCTGCTGCAAGGCGATGTGCTGCTCGCGCTGACTGTGCTCGAGCCGTTCGATTTCCTGACCGCGCGCCAGCACGCCGCTCTCACCGCTACCCCCGCGGCGCACACGCAGGCTGTTTCGAGAGACCCAGTAGCCATCGCGGCTGACCAGGCTCTGCCCTTCGCCCAACCCGGCACGCAAGGCCAGGGCCTCGGCCAGGTCTTCCACGGGCCTGACCTGGCCCAGCCATGGCGCCAGGTCAACAGGACCCTGCACCCTGTCTAGCAGGCTGCCGGAAGTCGCTGCCTGGCTGGCGCAAGCCGCGAGCAGCAGGCTTACATCGCCCTGCTGCAAGCCTGCCAGGTCCAACGGTGCAAAGTCGTCCACCAGCACCGCTTGCAAATCGGCGCCCAGCACGGTTTCCACCGCAAGCTCCCACCCGGGCTCCACGCGCAGCGCTTGTGCCAGGCGGGGGCAGTCTGCCAACCCCTGCCCCTGCAACCACTCGCCCACACCAGCGCCTGGGTCCAGGGCTGCCTGTTGCAGGGCTTCCAGCGATGCCAGGCGCCCGCCCAGGCGTTGCATATCGCCCTGGGCCTGCTGCTGAGCCAGCCCAGCCTCCTGCAGCGCCTGGCGCACCGTTTCCAGGCGCTCGATAACCTGCTCTTCCTCCTGTTGCAGTGCTTCGAGCGACAACTCGCTGCTGGCCAACTGTTCAACCTGCTCCAGCATGGCTGCGTCTTGCGGGTCTTCGCCCAACTGCGCCTGCTCGTCGGTGAGTTTGCGCTGACGCTCGGCCAGTCGCTCCAGGCCGCTTTCCAACTGCTGCAAGCGCGCCTGCTGCACCTCGGCCTGGCGACGCGGTTCAGCCGAGCGACTGTTGAAGGTGTCCCATTGCTCCTGCCACCCGTGCATGCCTGACTCGGCCTCTTCCAGCACGGCAGCGCTTTCTTCGGCAGCCTCCAGGGTCAGCGCCTGCTCGGGCTCAAGCATGGCCAGTTCTTCGCCCAGGGTTGCCAGCAGCGTACGGTCATGCCCCAGGTGCGATTCGGTTTCCTGGCGCGTGCGCTCGGCTTCCTTGAAATCGTCCTGCAACTGGCGCAGGCGTTGTTGGCCGTGCTGAATGCTCTGCTCGACCCGGGCGATGTCGCCGGCCACCGAGTAGAACCGGGCCTGCACCTGGTTGAAGCGCTCGGACAGCTCATGATGACCGTCACGCAGCCGCTCGATACTGGCATCGGCATTGCGCTGCTCGGCCACCAGTGCCTCGAAGGACACATCCTGGTTACCGATCACCGACTGGCGCTGACGAACCCGTTCATCCAGCTCGCGCCAGCGCAGCGCCGCCAGGCGTGCCTTGAGCTGGCGTTCCTGCGCCTTGTATTCACGGTACTTCTCGGCCGCCTGGGCCTGGCGGTGCAGGCGTTCGAGCTGGCGTTCCAGCTCCTCGCGAAGGTCGGTCAGGCGCGCCAGGTTCTCCTGGGTCCGGCGGATGCGGTTTTCGGTTTCGCGGCGACGCTCCTTGTATTTGGAGATACCGGCCGCTTCCTCGATGAAATTACGCAGTTCCTCGGGCTTGGCTTCGATCAGCTTGGAGATCATGCCCTGTTCGATGATCGAGTAGCTGCGTGGCCCAAGGCCGGTGCCCAGGAAAATATCGGTGATGTCCCGGCGCCTGCACTTGGTGCCGTTGAGGTAGTAGCTGTTCTGGCTATCGCGGGTCACCTTGCGCCGAATCGAGATCTCGGCGTAGGCGGCATACTCGCCCACGAGCGTGGTTTCGCTGTTGTCGAACACCAGTTCGATGCTGGCCTGGCTGACTGGCTTGCGGCCGCTGGAGCCGTTGAAGATGACGTCGGTCATCGACTCGCCGCGCAGGTTCTTTGCCGAACTTTCGCCCATCACCCAGCGCACGGCGTCGATGATGTTGGACTTGCCACAGCCATTGGGGCCCACGACCGCCGCCATATTGCTCGGGAAGTTGACGGTGGTGGGGTCGACGAATGACTTGAACCCCGCCAGGCGGATGCATTTGAGGCGCATCGATCAGGGCCGGGCCAGCGCCGCCAGTACCAGTTCGCAACTGCGCTGGCCATAGGCGGTGAGTACTTCACGAATGCGCGGCAAGTCACGCAGCACCACCGCCTCGAGCAAGTGACTGAACAGGCCCAGGTAATCGACCATGTTCGCTTGACGCTGGTCCAGGGACAGGTAGTAGGCGCGGCTCATGGCGGGTTGCAGGTTCTCGACGGTTTCCTGGAGGAACGGATTGTCGGCGAAGGGATAGGCGGCACGCATTACCTCGAAGCTCTCGGCCACGAACGCCTCGATGTCACGCGCGGCGTGAGCCACCTGAAGACGCTGCTGAATGTCCAGAAACGGGCGCAGTTCGTCTTCGTTGCGCCAGCGTTGTGCAACCGCGTTGCCCAGCAGGATGTAGAACTCGCTCATGAGCGTGCACAGGCTGCGCACACTGCGCTCGTCCAGCTCGGTGACGTGGGCGCCACGGCGCGGCAATATCGCCACCAGGTGGCGGCGCTCGAGGATCAGCAGCGCTTCACGCACCGAACCCCGACTGACGTTGAGCGCCTGGGTCACCTTCTGTTCCTGGATACGCTCTGCAGGCGCCAGTTCGCCGCGGATGATGCGCTCGGCCAGGTAATCGGCGATCTGCTCGGCGAGGCTGTCCGGGGCCTTGAACGTCATGGTTTTCCTTCAAATCACTGAACGGGGCACAAGGGGGCGGATTGTAGCCTACTTGCCCCTGGGAAGCGCAGCGGTGTATCGCGGTTTATTTGACCGCCCGGACAGCTGCCGGGTCGGCGCGATCTATGCTTGGTGTAAGCACCATCAACCAGGGTGGGCCGGCCGCCGAGCAATTTCCTGACCTTTGAGTCAGAAAAACATTGACCCGCGTGACAGGTGTTGCTTAGAGTCGGCCCAACAACAATAAAACCATTGCGAGGCCATCCCCGTGATCCAGTTTCTCGTCAACCAGGAGCTGCGCAGCGAGCACGCCCTGGACCCGAACATGACCGTGCTGCAGTACCTGCGCGAACAGTTGGGCAAACCCGGCACCAAAGAGGGCTGCGCCAGCGGTGACTGTGGCGCCTGCACCGTGGTGATCGGTGAACTGACTCAGGACGACGCCGGCAACGATGCCTTGCGCTATCGCAGCCTCAATTCCTGCCTGACGTTCGTGTCCAGCCTGCACGGCAAGCAACTGATCAGCGTCGAAGGCCTCAAGCACCAAGGCCAGCTGCACAGCGTGCAACAAGCCATGGCGGACTGCCATGGATCGCAATGCGGTTTCTGCACGCCAGGTTTCGTCATGTCGTTGTTCGCCCTGCAAAAGAACAGTCAGGGTGCCGACGAGCATCAGGCCCAGGAAGCACTGGCGGGCAACCTGTGCCGCTGCACGGGCTACCGGCCCATCCTGGACGCGGCCCGGCAGAGCTGCCGGCAGCCCTGCCACGATCAGTTCGATGCCCAGCAAGCGCAGACCATCGCCCGCCTCAAGGCCATTGCACCGTCGCAGACCGGCGAGCTGAACAGTGGCGACAAACGTTGCCTGGTCCCGCTGACCGTCGCCGACCTGGCCGAGCTGTACAGCTCGCACCCCGAAGCCAGGCTGCTGGCTGGTGGTACCGACCTGGCGCTGGAAGTCACGCAAATGCACAAGACCCTGCCGGTGATGATCTACGTGGGGCATGTGGCCGAGCTCAAGCGGATCGAGCAGACCGCCACCCACCTAGAAATCGGTGCTGCCACCCCACTGACCGACTGCTACCAGGCGTTGAATGCGCAGTACCCGGACTTCGGCGCGCTGCTGCATCGCTTCGCTTCGTTGCAAATCCGCAACCAGGGCACCCTGGGCGGCAACATCGGCAACGCTTCGCCCATCGGCGACTCACCGCCCTTGTTGATCGCACTGGATGCCCAAGTGGTCCTGCGCCAGGGCGAGCGCCAGCGCACGATGCCGCTGGAAGCCTATTTCATCGACTACCGCATCACCGCCCGGCAAGACAGCGAGTTCATCGAGAAGATCCTGATACCCCTCGCCCGGCACGACTGGACGTTCCGCGCCTACAAGGTTTCCAAGCGCCTGGACGATGATATTTCGGCGGTGTGCGCAGCCTTCAATCTGAGCATCGAGCACGGTGTGGTCAACGGGGCACGCATCGCCTTTGGCGGCATGGCCGCCATCCCCAAGCGCGCCCGTGCATGCGAGGCGGCGTTACTGGGCCAGCCCTGGAACAAGGCCAGCGTGGAGCGCGCCTGCCAGGCATTGGCCGAAGACTTCACCCCGCTCAGCGACTTCCGCGCCAGCCAGCAGTACCGCCTGCTGACCGCGCAGAACCTGCTGCGCAAGTACTTCATCGAACAGCAAACGCCGCACATCGAAACCCGGGTGACCGCTTATGTCTAATCATCATGTGGCAAAAAGCCAGGCCGAAATGGCCGACCTGTTCCGCCAGGACCTGACCACCGGGGTCGGGCGCAGCGTCAAGCACGACAGCGCCGACAAGCACGTGTCCGGCGAAGCGCTGTACATCGATGACCGACTGGAATTCCCCAACCAGTTGCACGTCTACGCACGCACCGCAGACCGTGCCCACGCGCGCATCCTGCGCATCGACACCACGCCCTGCTATGCCTTCGAAGGGGTACGCATCGCGATTACCCATGAGGACATCCCCGGGCTCAAGGACATTGGACCGGTGGTGGCAGGCGACCCCTTGCTGGCCATCGACAAGGTCGAGTTCTTTGGCCAGCCGGTCCTGGCCGTGGCCGCACGTGACCTGGACACCGCACGCCGCGCCGCCATGGCAGCCATCATCGAATACGAGGACCTCGAACCGGTGCTCGATGTGGTCGAGGCGCTGCGCAAGCGGCACTTCGTGCTCGACAGCCACACCCACCAGCGCGGTGACAGCGCCGCGGCCCTGGCCAGCGCGCCGCATCGCCTGCAAGGTACCCTGCACATCGGTGGCCAGGAACACTTCTACCTGGAGACACAGATTTCCTCGGTGATGCCCACCGAGGACGGCGGCATGATCGTCTACTGCTCCACCCAGAACCCCACCGAGGTGCAGAAACTGGTGGCCGAAGTGCTTGATGTGCCCATGAACAAAGTGGTGCTGGACATGCGCCGCATGGGCGGCGGCTTTGGCGGCAAGGAAACCCAGGCCGCGAGCCCGGCCTGCCTGTGCGCCGTCATCGCCCGCCTGACCGGGCAACCGACGAAGATGCGCTTGCCGCGGGTCGAAGACATGACCATGACCGGCAAGCGACACCCCTTCTACGTCGAGTACGACGTGGGCTTCGACGACCAGGGTCGCCTGCACGGCATCAACCTGGACCTGGCCGGCAACTGTGGCTATTCCCCAGACCTGTCCGGCTCGATCGTCGACCGCGCCATGTTCCATTCCGACAACGCCTACTACCTGGGCGATGCCACCGTCCACGGGCATCGCTGCAAGACCAACACCGCGTCGAACACGGCCTACCGAGGCTTTGGCGGGCCGCAGGGCATGGTCGCCATCGAGCAGGTGATGGACCATATCGCCCGATACCTTGGCCGCGACCCGCTGGCTGTGCGCAAGGCCAACTATTACGGCAAGGACGAGCGCAACGTTACCCATTATTACCAGACCGTCGAGCACAACATGCTCGAGGAAATGACCGCCGAGCTTGAAGCCAGCAGTGATTACGCCGAACGGCGAGCGGCCATCGGTCGCTTCAATGCCGGCAGCCCGATCCTGAAAAAAGGCCTGGCGCTGACCCCGGTCAAGTTCGGCATCTCCTTCACCGCCACCTTCCTCAACCAGGCAGGGGCGCTGATCCACATCTACACCGATGGCAGTATTCACCTGAACCACGGTGGCACTGAGATGGGCCAGGGCCTGAACACCAAGGTGGCGCAGGTGGTAGCCCAGGTCTTCCAGGTGGATATCGACCGGATCCAGATCACCGCCACCAACACCGACAAGGTACCCAACACCTCCCCCACCGCTGCTTCCAGTGGGGCCGACTTGAACGGCAAGGCCGCCCAGCATGCCGCCGAGATTCTCAAGAAGCGTTTGACCGAGTTTGCCGCCAGGCATTACCAGGTCACCGAGGAAGACGTCGAGTTCCGTAATGGCCACGTGCGTGTGCGCGACCAGATCGTCAGTTTCGAGCAGTTGGTGCAGCAGGCTTATTTCGGTCAGGTGTCGCTGTCGAGCACCGGGTTCTACCGCACACCAAAGATCTTCTATGACCGCAGCCAGGCACGGGGCCGCCCCTTCTACTACTACGCCTTCGGCGCGGCCTGCGTGGAAGTGATCGTCGACACCCTGACCGGCGAGTACAAGATGTTGCGTGCCGACATCCTGCACGATGTGGGCGACTCGCTGAACCCGGCCATCGACATCGGGCAAGTCGAGGGCGGATTCATCCAGGGCATGGGCTGGCTCACCACCGAGGAGCTGGTGTGGAACGCCAAGGGCAAACTCGTGACCAATGGGCCGGCCAGCTACAAGATCCCAGCGGTGGCCGACATGCCGCTGGACATGCGGGTCAAGCTGGTGGAGAACCGCAAGAACCCAGAGGACACGGTGTTCCATTCCAAGGCGGTGGGCGAGCCGCCGTTCATGCTCGGAATTGCCGCCTGGTGCGCGATCAAGGATGCGGTGGCCAGCCTGGCCGACTACCGCGTGCAGCCGAACATAGACGCCCCTGCCACGCCAGAACGGGTGTTGTGGGGCTGCGAGCAAATGCGCAAGGCGGCTGCCGTGCAACCTGCGGTGCAGGAACTGGACGCAGTGAACAATTGAAGGTGCGTTGCCTGTTCGGGCCCCATTGCCGGCAAGTCGGCAGGAAGGCCTGAACTGGCATCCACAGGAGGATCTTGCATATGCACCAATGGATCAACGCCCTGGCCGAACATCAAGCCCGCGGTGAGGCCTGCGTACTGGTGACCATCATCGAGGAGCGCGGCTCCACCCCGCGCAATGCCGGTTCGAAGATGGTGGTCAGCGCGTGCGGTTCATACGACACCATCGGCGGCGGCCATCTGGAATACAAGGCGCTGCATATCGCCCGGCAGATGCTCCTTGAGCAGCGCGGCACCCCCCATCTGGAACGCTTCAGCCTGGGCGCCAGCCTCGGCCAGTGCTGCGGGGGCGTGACGGTGCTGTTGTTCGAACCCATGGCCGCCGTGCAAGCGCAGATCGCGGTATTCGGCGCGGGCCATGTAGGCCGGGCTCTGGTACCCTTGCTCGCCGCGCTGCCCTGCCGGGTGCGCTGGATCGATTCGCGCGAGCAGGAATTTCCTGCCCAGATCCCTGCTGGCGTGACGCGCGTGGTGAGCGAGGAGCCGGTCGACGAAGTGGCAGACCTGCCGCCGGGCTGCTACTGCATCGTCATGACCCATAACCATCAGCTCGACCTGGAGCTGACCGCTGCCATCCTCAAGCGCAACGATTTCACCTGGTTCGGCCTGATCGGCTCGAAGACCAAGCGGGTCAAGTTCGAGCATCGCCTGCGCGAGCGCGGGTTCGATGCCGCCGTGGTGGCCCGCATGCGGTGCCCGATGGGCCTGACCGAGGTCAAGGGCAAGCTGCCCATCGAAATCGCCGTGTCCATCGCCGGCGAAATCATCGCCACCTACAACGCCCGCTTCGGCCAGCACGATGCTGCCGCCAACGCCGGCCCCATTGCCCAGTTGCTGCCGCCTTCACGGCGCAGCCAAGCCATTTGACGAGTGAGATATGACCGTTACCCGCAAAGCCTACCGAGCCGCCATCCTGCACAGCATCGCCGACCCGGCCGAGGTCGGCCTGGACGCTTCCCATGAGTATTTCGAAGACGGCCTGCTGGTGATCGACGGCGGACGCATCCAGGCCGTGGGCCATGCCAGTGACCTGTTGCCGACCCTGGACGCCGACATACCGGTAGAGCACTACCAGGACGCATTGATCACCCCAGGTTTCATCGACACCCACATCCACTTCCCGCAGACCGGCATGATCGGCTCCTACGGTGAGCAGTTGCTGGACTGGTTGAACACCTACACCTTCCCTTGCGAGAAGCAATTCGCCGATAAGGACCACGCTGACCAGGTGGCGCAGATCTTTCTCAAGGAGCTGCTGCGTAACGGCACCACTACCGCACTGGTGTTCGGCAGTGTGCACCCCGAATCGGTCAATGCCTTGTTCGAGGAAGCCGAGCGCCTGGACCTGCGCCTGATCGCCGGCAAGGTGATGATGGACCGCAATGCCCCCGATTACCTGACCGACACCGCCGAGTCCGGTTACGCTCAGAGCAAGGCGCTGATCGAGCGCTGGCATGGCAAGGGTCGTCTGCATTATGCCGTCACCCCGCGTTTCGCACCGACTAGCACGCCTGAGCAGTTGGCACGGGCCGGCCAACTGCTCAAGGAACACCCAGGCGTCTACCTGCACACGCACCTGTCGGAGAACCTTCAGGAAATCGACTGGGTCAAGTCGCTGTTCCCCGAACAGAAAGGCTACCTGGATGTGTACGACCACTTCGAACTGCTGGGCGAGCGCTCGGTATTCGCCCATGGCGTGCACCTGTGCGACGAAGAATGCCAGCGCTTGGCAGAAACGGGCTCGGCGATCGCGTTCTGCCCCACCTCCAACCTGTTCCTGGGCAGCGGGCTGTTCAACCTGCCCCAGGCGGAGCGTTTCAAGGTCAATGTCGGCCTGGGCACCGACGTAGGCGCCGGCACCAGCTTCTCGCTGCTCAACACGCTCAATGAGGCGTACAAGGTGATGCAACTGCAAGGTGCACGCCTGCACCCCTACAAGTCGCTCTACCTGGCGACCCTGGGCGGTGCGCGTGCGCTGCGCCTGGATGACCGGATTGGCAGCCTGCGCCCGGGCAATGACGCGGACTTCGTGGTGCTGGACTACAAGGCAACGCCTTTGCTGGACTATCGCCTGCAGCAGTCCAGAAGCATCGAGGAGACGTTGTTCGTGTTGACCACCCTGGGCGACGACCGCACGGTTCGTGAAACCTATGCGGCCGGCCGTTGCGTGCATCAGCGCGAAGGATAAGGTTCGCGCTTGATGCGAGCCCAGGCGAGCGGTCAGTTCTTGACCGCGACCTTGGGCTTTTTCAACAGATGGGAGAACACCGCGTGCAGATCGTCCGAGGCACTCTCCTCATCCAGGTTCAGCTTGCTGTCGATGTGGTCCATGTGATGCATCATCAGGCTGACGGCCTGGGCGGCGTCACGCGCTTCGATAGCATCGATCAGTTGCAGGTGTTCGTCGTACGAGCAATGGGAACGGTTGCCGCTTTCGTACTGGGCGATGATCAGCGACGTCTGCGATACCAGGCTGCGCTGGAAGCTGACCAACGGCGCATTACCGGCCGCTTCGGCGAGCTTGAGGTGAAACTCGCCGGACAACCGGATACCGGCACCGCGATCCCCTCGAGAAAAGCTGTCGCGCTCTTCGCGGACCATCTGCCTAAGCTCGGCCAACTGCTCGGCCGTGGCGTGCTCCACGGCAAGCTCGGTGATGGCGCGCTCGACCATGCGCCGCGAGAAGAACACCTGGCGCGCCTCCTCCACGGTTGGGCTGGCGACCACGGCACCTCGGTTGGGCCGCAGCAGCACCACGCTCTCATGAGCCAGCCGTGACAGGGCCCGACGAATGATGGTGCGGCTGACGCCGAAAATCTCGCCCAGCGCCTCTTCGCTGAGCTTGGTGCCCGGCGCCAGACGTTGCTCCAGGATGGCCTCGAAGATGTGCGCATAGACAATGTCGTCCTGGGTACCACTGCGGCCGGCCTTGCCGGTACGCGCGGGTTTTTTCAGGGGTTGCAGCTGTTCGTTCATGGGCTCTCGAGGCACGAAGGAAAGTATGGCGTCATTGTACACAGGCTGAGCCGTTTCTGCAGGCGCGCTTTAACGCATATAGCGATTGTTCACCACACCCGGCATACAAAACATAAAACAGTATTTGCTTTCTTTGTACACAAAAGCATAATCGCTCAGGCAACTTCCTGACCTTACGGTCAACAATATCCAGCGACATTGCAAGCCGCTGGACAGTTGCCGCCCTCGCGGAGCCGCCAAGTGCATTGCTCAGGACCACGGGCTCCATAACAACAAGAAAGACTTGAGGAGTACTCGCTGTGGAAAGCCGCAAAACCGAAGTCCCTACGCTGGACATCGCCTCACCGCCCGCCACGGGTTGGCTGGAGCGCATTTTCAAACTCAGGCAACACGGCAGTACCGTCAAGACCGAGCTGATCGCCGGGGTGACCACCTTCATCACCATGGCCTACATCATTTTCGTCAACCCCAACATCATGGCCGATGCCGGCATCGATCATGGCGCCGCCTTCGTGGCGACCTGCATCGCCGCCGCCCTCGGCTGTCTGCTCATGGGGTTGTATGCCAACTGGCCGGTGGGCCTGGCCCCCGGCATGGGCCTCAATGCGTTCTTCACCTACACCGTGGTCGGCACCATGGGCTACAACTGGGAAACGGCGCTGGGCGCGGTCTTCATCTCCGGCGTGCTGTTCATGTTCCTGACGCTGTCCAAGGTGCGCGAGTGGCTGCTCAACAGCATCCCCGTCAGCCTGCGCCATGCCATGGGCGCCGGTGTGGGCCTGTTCCTCGGCCTGATCGGCCTGAAGACAGCAGGCATCATCGTCGACAGCCCCGCCACCCTGATCAAGCTCGGTTCGCTGCATGAACCAGGCCCGCTGTTGGCGGCGGTGTGCTTCCTGCTGATCGCCATCCTCAGCTACAAGCGGGTATTCGGGGCGATCCTGATCAGCATCATCGGCGTGACGCTGGCGGGCTGGGGCCTGGGGCTGGTGAAGTTCGGTGGCGTGGTGTCGATGCCGCCCAGCCTGGCACCGACCTGGATGGCCATGGACGTGGCGGGCGTGTTCAACGTGAGCATGATCAGCGTGGTCCTGGCGTTTCTGTTCGTGCACATGTTCGACACCGCCGGCACGCTGATGGGCGTGGCACAGCGGGCGAACCTGGTGGCCCCCGACGGCCGTATCGAGAACCTGTCCAGGGCCCTCAAGGCCGACAGTGCGTCGAGCGTGTTTGGCGCCGTGGTCGGCGTGCCGCCGGTCACCAGCTATGTGGAAAGCGCAGCGGGGGTGGCCGCCGGGGGTCGCACCGGCCTGACGGCGGTGGTAGTGGGCGTGCTGTTCATCGCCGCCATGTTCTTCGCACCGCTGGCCGGCATGATCCCGGCCTATGCCACCGCAGGTGCCTTGATCTATGTCGCGATGCTGATGATGGGCAGCATGGCGCACATCAATTGGGACGAGGCGACCGACAGCATTCCGGCGATCGTCACCGTGATCATGATGCCACTGACGTTCTCGGTGGCCGATGGCATTGCGCTGGGCTTCATCAGCTACGTGGCATTGAAGGCCGGTACGGGTAAGTACAAGGAGATCTCCGCCAGCTTGTGGGTACTGTGCGCGATCTTCATTGCCAAGTTCATATTTCTTTGACCCGATCCTCTGCGGACAAAGGCGCCTAAGCGCCTAAGTCCGCAGAGGCGGAATGTAACTCATGACCCTGGTACGAGAAATACCGCTTTGTACAACCTTCGCACACTGCCGTTTATCCAGGCGCATAAGCAATGCGAACGCTCAGCACTGGGGCGCATGCCTTATCGGTGTAAACCGCCGGCCAGTACCTCAAGGCCACCTCTCTGCGGGGTGAGCGCAACAACCGTGCACCGTATTTGGAGCTCATCGCAGTGCAAGGCCGCACCTGCTTGAGATGCGCTTGCCTACTGGCGCGGTGCAGGTCTGGATAGATTGAGAATCTGACGCGTACCCAACGCAAAAAAAAGCCCGCCAGTGTGAGAGCGGGCAAGGACCTACGAAGATTCTTCTAGCGACCAACTAGCTTCCACGATAGGTCGAATAACTGTAAGGCGAGATCAGCAGCGGCACATGGTAGTGCTCCTGCTGCGCATCGATGCCAAAGCGCAATACCACCACATCCAGGAACGGCTGTTCAGGCAGCGCCACGCCACGCCCGCGGTAGTAGTCACCGGCACTGAACTGCAGCTGGTAAACACCGGAACGGTAGTCATCGCCTTGCAACAATGGCGAATCGACGCGGCCATCGCTGTTAGTGAGCGCCGTGGTGACCAGCGTCAGCTGGCTGCCTTCGACACGGTACAACTCCACGTTGATTGCGCTGCCTGGGCAGCCATGGGCTGCGTCCAGTACGTGAGTGGTCAAACGTCCCATCTGCTTGTCGCCTCGTGTTTGCCAGGGGCAAGTACGCACGGCAGTGACCCGAATCGGGGCAGCGTGCGCCTTGGATGAACGCAATTAAGACATTCGCAACGTAAATTGTACACAATTTTTTTGCTTTCCAAGCCGATGCCCTTGTGGGCCATGGCACCAGCGTGAATTAAGCGGGACACTGCGTCTTCGCCTTGCTTAGCTGACCAAGTGGGCAGGTTTCTTGCAAGGTATCCAGACGCGACACCTGGTCATAAATACGGAAATTCGGACTTACAAAAGAATTCATAAGTTGTATACAATCATTGCATCCGGTGGTGCGACACAGCGACGCGGCCCGCCACCCTGCCCACACGTACAAGAAGGAAGACTGCAGTGAGCGCTGACTACCCTCGCGACATGATCGGTTACGGCAATAACCCTCCTCACCCGCACTGGCCAGGCAACGCCCGCATTGCGCTGTCGTTCGTGCTCAACTACGAAGAAGGCGGCGAGCGCAACATCCTGCATGGTGACAAGGAATCCGAAGCCTTCCTCTCCGAGATGGTCGCGGCCCAGCCGTTGCAGGGCGTGCGCAACCAGAGCATGGAGTCGCTCTATGAATACGGTAGCCGCGCAGGCGTATGGCGCCTGCTCAAGCTGTTCAAGGACAGCGGGATCCCCTTGACCATCTTCGCCGTGGCCATGGCCGCCCAGCGCCACCCCGACGTCATCCGCGCCATGGTCCAGGCTGGTCATGAAATCTGCAGCCACGGCTACCGCTGGATCGACTACCAGTACATGGACGAGGCCCAGGAGCGCGAGCACATGCTCGAAGCCATCCGCATCCTGACCGAAATCACTGGCGAACGCCCGCTGGGCTGGTACACCGGCCGCACCGGCCCCAACACCCGTCGGCTAGTCATGGAAGAAGGCGGCTTTCTCTACGACAGCGACACCTATGACGACGACTTGCCCTACTGGGAGCCGAACAATCCCACCGGCAAGCCGCACCTGGTCATCCCTTACACCCTGGACACCAATGACATGCGCTTCACCCAGGTCCAGGGCTTCAACTGTGGCGAGCAGTTCTACCAGTACCTCAAGGACGCCTTCGACGTACTGTACGCCGAAGGCGCCGAGGCGCCGAAGATGCTCTCCATCGGCCTGCACTGCCGCCTGGTCGGCCGGCCGGCACGCCTGGCAGCGCTCAAGCGTTTCGTCGACTACGCCAAAAGCCACGAGCAGGTATGGTTCGCCCGCCGTGTCGACATTGCCCGCCACTGGCAAGCCACCCACCCGTACCAGAAAGAGACCGTCTGATGACCACCTTCAAGACCCTCAAGCCGTCCACCCTTGACCGTGACGCGTTCGTTCACGCCTTCGCCGACATCTACGAGCACTCGCCCTGGGTTGCCGAGAAGGCCTACGACCTCGGCCAATTGGACGAACTGGACAACGTGCACGCGCTGCACCAGCGCATGAGCGACATCCTGCTGAGCGCACCTCACGCCGACCAACTGGCCTTGATCAACGCCCACCCGGACCTGGCCGGCAAGGCTGCCGTCCAGGGTGAACTGACCGCCTCGAGCACCAACGAACAGGCCGGGGCCGGTATTCACCAATGCACCGCCGAGGAATTCGCGCGCTTCACCTCGCTCAACGAGGCGTACAAGGCCAAGTTCCAGTTCCCGTTCATCATGGCCGTCAAGGGCAGCGACCGGCACCAGATCCTGGCCTCGTTCGAACAGCGCATCCACAACGATGCGAAGGCCGAGTTCGCCGAGGCGCTCAAGCAGATCAACCAGATCGCCCTGTTCCGCCTGCAACAGCTGTAAGCGACCGACGATTCTTTACAGAACAACGCACAATAGAAGAGATAACCGCATGCGCACCCTGATGATCGAGCCCCTGACCAAAGAAGCCTTCGCCCCTTTCGGTGACGTGATCGAAACCGATGGCAGCGACCACTTCATGATCAACAACGGCTCGACCATGCGCTTTCACAAGCTCGCCACGGTCGAGACCGCCGAGCCTGAAGACAAGGCGATCATCAGTATTTTCCGCGCCGACGCGCTGGAAATGCCGCTGACCGTGCGCATGCTCGAACGCCATCCGCTGGGCAGCCAGGCTTTCATTCCGCTGCTCGGCAACCCCTTTCTGATCGTGGTCGCGCCACTTGGCGATGCACCTGTATCAGGCTTGGTCCGCGCCTTCCGCAGCAACGGCAGGCAGGGCGTCAATTACCATCGCGGCGTCTGGCACCACCCGGTGCTGACGATCGAAAAGCGGGATGACTTCCTGGTGGTTGATCGCAGTGGTTCTGGCAACAACTGCGATGAGCATTACTTCAGCGAGGAACAGATGCTGATCCTCAACCCCCACCAATAAGAAAAGGTCGGTCATGCCAGGGCACTGCCCGCGCCTGTGACCGGCAAGAGGTACATACTGTGGAAGCACACCTTCACGAGTGGCTGAACCTGAGCATTCGCTGGGTTCACATGATCACCGGCGTGGCCTGGATCGGTGCATCGTTCTACTTTGTCTGGCTGGAGAACCACCTGAATCGAAGCAACCCGCGCGATGGGTTGTCAGGTGACCTCTGGGCCATCCATGGCGGTGGTATCTACCACCTGGAAAAATACAAGCTCGCCCCGCCGAAAATGCCCGAGAACCTGCACTGGTTCAAATGGGAAGCCTACTTCACCTGGATGTCCGGTATTGCCCTGCTGTGCGTGGTGTTCTACTGGAACCCCACCTTGTACCTGCTGGCACCGGGTAGCACCCTCAGTGGCGCCGAGGGCGTGGCGATCGGTATTGGGTCGCTGGTCGTGGGCTGGTTCGTCTACGACTTCCTGTGTGACTCGCCCCTGGGCAAGCGCCCTGCCCTGCTCGGTGCGGTGCTGTTCGTGCTGATCATTGCCGCCTGCTGGGGCTTCAGCCTGGTGTTCAGTGGCCGCGGCGCCTACCTGCACACGGGCGCGATCATCGGCACCATCATGGTCGGCAACGTGTTCCGTATCATCATGCCGGCCCAGCGCCAGCTGGTGGCTGCCATCGAGAACAACCAGACCCCGGACCCGGTCTTGCCGGCCAAGGGCCTGCTGCGGTCACGCCACAACAACTACTTCACGCTGCCGGTGCTGTTCATCATGATCAGCAACCACTTCCCCAGCACCTACGGCAGCCAGTACAACTGGCTGATCCTGGCGGGGATCGCAGTGGCGGCGGTGTTGATCCGTCACTACTTCAACACCCGTCACGACAGCAACAAGTATGCCTGGACGCTGCCGGTCGGTGCCCTGGCCATGATCTGCCTGGCCTATGTCACCGGTCCCAAGCCAATGCCGGTCAGCCCGGAACAGGCCGCTGCCAAGATCGAATACCAGCCGTTGCCAGCCACAGCCGTGGGCGGCAAAACGGCCGCCGAGCGCCGCGCCGAAGACGCGGCCAAGCCCGCCGAACCGGCGGTGCCGGCCGAGGCGACGGCGCAGGCCGGCGGTGACAGCTTCGAGAAGATCCATCACGTGATCCAGGAACGCTGCACCGTGTGCCACTCCTCGAAACCGACCAGCCCACTGTTCAGCGCCGCTCCAGGTGGCGTGATGTTCGACACACCGCAACAGATCCAGGCCCAGGCCGCGCGCATCCAGGCGCAAGCGGTTGCCAGCCAGATCATGCCGCTGGGCAACATCACGCAGATGACCACCGAGGAGCGCAAGCTGGTAGGCGACTGGATCGCCAAGGGCGCGCCGGTCAACTGAGCGTAATTGGCTACACCGCATAACGTCGTACGCAAGCATCGAGCGCAGGCGCTGGCACAGGCTTCAAACAAGGCGATCTTCAGGTTGAAGACCGCCATTTGAAGCCTGGGCTCGCCCGCCGCTTGGATCCGAGAATAAAAACAAAACTCGAGGTGCTGCATGTCCGAGTCATCCAAGGCGTCTATTCCGGTAGCGCCGCCGCGACAGCCCCTGCCCCTGTTCCAGCTCTTTCTGGTTGGCCTGCAACATGTGCTTCTGATGTATGGCGGCGCCATCGCGGTACCGCTGATCATCGGTCAGGCTGCAGGCCTGTCCCGTGAAGAAGTTGCCTTTCTGATCAACGCCGACCTGCTGGTCGCCGGCGTCGCCACCCTGGTGCAGTCGCTGGGCATCGGCCCTGTGGGTATTCGCATGCCCGTGATGATGGGGGCCAGCTTTGCCGCCGTCGGTAGCATGGTGGCCATGGCCGGCATGCCCGGCGTGGGCCTGCAGGGCATCTTCGGGGCCACCATTGCCGCAGGCTTCTTCGGCATGCTGGTCGCGCCCTTCATGTCCAAGGTGGTGAGGTTCTTCCCGCCGCTGGTGACCGGCACGGTGATCACGTCCATTGGCCTGTCGCTGTTCCCCGTAGCGGTGAACTGGGCCGGAGGCGGCCAGCAAGCGACCACCTTCGGCTCACCGATCTATCTGCTGGTCGCCGGCCTGGTGCTGGCAGTGATTCTGCTGATCAATCGTTTCATGCGGGGCTTCTGGGTCAACGTGTCGGTGCTGGTGGGGATGGGCCTGGGTTACCTGCTGGCGGGGTCGATCGGCATGGTCGACCTCTCGGGCCTGGGGGCCACCCCCTGGCTGCAGGTGGTCACGCCGCTGCACTTTGGCATGCCCACCTTCAGCCTGGCCCCGATCCTGTCGATGTGCCTGGTGGTGGTGATCATCTTCGTCGAGTCCACCGGCATGTTCCTGGCCCTGGGCAAGGTCACCGACCGTGAAGTCACCCCAGGCATGCTGCGCCGGGGGCTGCTGTGCGACGCAGGCGCCTCTTTCATCGCAGGCTTTTTCAACACCTTCACCCATTCCTCGTTCGCCCAGAACATCGGCCTGGTGCAGATGACCGGCGTACGCTGCCGTTTCGTCACGGTGGTGGCCGGCGGCTTGCTGGTGGTGCTCAGCTTGCTGCCCAAGGCGGCCTACCTGATCGCCTCGATCCCGCCAGCGGTGCTGGGCGGCGCGTCCATTGCCATGTTCGGCATGGTCACTGCCACGGGCATCAAGATCCTCCAGGAAGCGGACATCGGCGATCGGCGTAATCAGTTGCTGGTTGCGGTCAGCGTCGGTTTCGGTCTGATCCCGGTGGTACGGCCGGAGTTCTTCGCCCAGATGCCCCAGTGGATGGAGCCCATCACCCACAGCGGCATCGCCATGGCCACGGTCAGTGCGCTGGTGCTCAACGTGCTGTTCAACATCCTCGGCGGCGCGGACCGCGCAGCGCACAACGCGCCCTGCCACCCCCACTGAGCCAACGGGCGGCGCCCTGGCCGCCCATGCTTCACGCCTGAATCACTGCTGTGCCGTCGGCCCACTGCGCGTGGGCCGCCCGGGGCGCGCACGCGCCTGACAACCCACAAGAACAACATCCGGGAGCTGTCACATGAACCACATCCCCACCGCCTTGTTGCTGGGCACCAGCCTGCTTGCCAGCGTACCGAGCCAGGCCGGCCAATGGCTGCAATGGCACGGCGAGAGCCTGACCTACCTGTACGGCAAGGATTTCAAGATCAACCCTGGCATCCAGCAGACGCTTACCTTCGAGCACGCCAACAAGTGGAAATACGGCGACACGTTCCTGTTCGTCGACAAGATTTTCTACAACGGCAAGGCCGACCCCGGCAAAGGGGTGACCACCTACTACGGCGAGTTCAGCCCTCGCTTCTCGCTGGGCAAGATCCTCGACCGCAAGCTCGCCTTCGGTCCGGTCAAGGACGTGCTGCTGGCCATGACCTACGAGCGTGGCGAAGGTGACAATGAAGCCTACCTGATCGGCCCAGGCTTCGACCTGGACGTGCCAGGTTTCAATTACTTCGTGCTCAATTTCTACGTGCGCAATACCGAGGGCAGCCGCCCCGGCGACAACGTATGGCAAATCACGCCCGCCTGGTCCTACACCGTGCCACTGGGCAAATCCGACATTCTGATAGACGGCTACATGGACTGGGTGACCGACAACGACCAGAACCGACGGGGCACCTATCACGCCAACCTGCACTTCAACCCGCAGGTGAAATACGACCTGGGCAAGGCGCTGAGCCTGGGCGACAAGCAGCTGTACGTGGGCTTGGAGTACAGCTACTGGAAAGACAAATACGGCATCGACAGCCGGGGCGCCCTGGACAGCAATCAGAGCGTGGCCAGTGCCTTGATCAAGGTACACTTCTGACAACCTGACCACATGCACAGGTTTGCTCCACCGTGCTCCATGACGGAGCACTTGAGGCCAGGCGCGCAAGCCAGTAATCTGCGCGCCCCCTCGATCAGGGCAGGACGGATTCTGCCTGCGTTTACTGACCGCTCAGTCAATGAATTCGGGCGGTTGGCCAACGTGTTGCCAGCCTGAAAGACCCTTTTCATCCGTTCAGAACGACGTCGAGCAGGACGGTTTCGCCAACCGGGAAGAAGTTGGCTCAACCCTTGCCAGACAGCTGTGGCCCATCGAAAAAAGCTGACTACAAAGACAGAAAAAGCGCCAACACCGAGCGCTGACAACAGATCAACCAAGGGAGCGACATCCGCAATGCGTACCATCAACAGCCTGATCCTCGCCGGCGGCCTGCTGGCCTGTGGCACCACCTTAGCCGGCGACCTGCTGCAGTGGCAGAGCAACAGCTTGACCTACCTGTGGGGCAAGAACTTCAAGGTCAATCCGTCGACCCAACAGACCCTGACCTTCGAGCACGCCGACGGCTGGAAGTACGGCGATAACTTCCTGTTCGTCGACAAGATCTTCTACCAAGGCCAGAAGGACGCGGGCAACGGCCCCAACACCTACTACGGCGAGATCAGCCCGCGGCTGTCGTTCAACAAGATCTTCGATCAGAAGCTGTCCTTCGGTCCGGTCAAGGACGTGCTGCTGGCCATGACCTACGAGTTTGGCGAGGGCGACACGGAAGCCTACCTGATCGGCCCCGGCTTCGACCTGGACATCCCAGGCTTCGACTACTTCCAGCTGAACTTCTACCAGCGCACCACCGACGGCAGCCGCCCTGGCGACAATGTCTGGCAGATCACCCCGGTGTGGGCCTACACCATTCCGGTCGGCGCCTCCGACGTGTTGATCGATGGCTTCATGGACTGGGTGGTGGACAACGATGAAAACCGCCGTGGCACCTACCACGCCAACCTGCACTTCAACCCGCAGATCAAGTATGACCTGGGCAAAGCCATGCACCTGGGCGAGAAGCAGCTGTACGTGGGTGTGGAATACGACTACTGGAAGAACAAGTACGGCATCAAGGATTCCGGCGCCTTCACCACTGACCAGAACACCATGAGCTTCCTGGTCAAGGTGCTGTTCTGATCACGGCATAATGACGGGGCCGCTTGGCGGCCCCTTTGCCCAAGCGTTGTCACTTAGCCGGTAGCGCGTGCGCGAACCCAAGAGAATCCGCCGACCACCAGCGCCGTCAGGCCGCCAGCGACAGCCCCGACAACTCCGAACACGACGAGCTTGGCCACTGCTTCCCAGCCTCCGCTGTGCGCGACCCAGCCTTCGATGACGTGCTCAAGTGGCGCAATGCCTTCAGCAATGAATGTACCGCCGACCAGAAACATCGCGACCGTGCCGATCCAGGACAGCGCCTTCATCAGGAAAGGCGCGGCCGACACCAGCACTTCACCCAGCTTTCTGACCGCGCGACCCCACATACCCTGGGCTTTGGATTTCGCCAGGGCGAACCCTGCGTCGTCCAGCCGCACAATGCCAGCGACCAGCCCGTACACGCCAATCGTCATCACCAAGGCGATCAAGACCAAGGTCAGAATCTGCTGGTACAGCGGGGCCTCAGCCACCACGTTGAGGGTAATGACGATGATTTCCGCGCTCAGGATGAAGTCGGTCTTGATCGCCCCTTTGACCTTGCGTTTTTCATACGCGGCCAGTTCCTCGGGGGTCTTGGGAAGCGCCTTTTTCCCTTGCCCCTTCGCGCCATGCTCGCTGCGGGAAAACTTGTCCTTGATCGCCTCGAAGCCCTCGTAGCACAGGTACAGGCCGCCGGCCATGAGCAGCCATTTGACCGCCGCCGGCAGCACCGCACTGAGGATCAGGGCGCACGGCACCAGGATGGCCTTGTTCTTCAGAGAGCCTTTGAATACGGCCCATACCACCGGCAGTTCGCGATCGGCCTTCATGCCTGTTACTTGCTCGGCGTTAACGGCCAAGTCATCGCTCAGTACGCTGGCCGACTTCTTGGCCGCGACCTTGGTCATCAACGAGATGTCATCCAACAGGGCCGCGATGTCATCCAACAACGCAAAAAAACTGCTGCCAGCCATTCCATTCATCCTTAGTAGACGCGTGCGATTTCATCATCCTGAAGCGCCTGAATAGCCAGGCGTGCTCCCAGGGCAATCACGATGGCATACAGACCGGCCGGTGGCGGAACAGTTCTGCCGGGCGCGCGCGTGCCGTGGCCTGCCGGCAGCAGATGACCCAGGACGCACACATGGGTTTCAGGGCAGCGTCAGGCACGGGGCAGCGCGCATGACGATTCGTTCATGGACGCAAACGAACAGCCGTGACCAAGCGCCTGTCTCTATCCCATCGATCACATTCTTCCATTCGCACCAGGAGTACCCATGGCAAAGCTCAACATGGCCCAGCAGTTGGCCTCGACACTCGAACAAGCCGGTATCAAGCGGATCTGGGGCCTGACCGGCGACAGCCTCAATGGCCTGACCGACGCCCTGCGTAGCATGGACAGCATCGAGTGGATGCACGTGCGCCATGAGGAAGTTGCGGCCTTTGCCGCCGGTGCCGAGGCGGCGGTAACCGGTGAGCTGACGGTGTGCGCTGGTAGTTGCGGGCCGGGCAACCTGCATTTGATCAATGGCCTGTTCGACTGCCACCGCAACCGGGTGCCCGTGCTGGCCATCGCCGCGCAGATCCCCTCCTCGGAGATTGGCCTGAACTACTTCCAGGAAACCCACCCGCAGGAACTGTTCAAGGAATGCAGCCATTTCATCGAACTGGTCAGCAACCCTGCGCAAATGCCGCAGGTGCTGCACCGGGCCATGCGTTCGGCCATCCTCAATCGCGGTGTGGCGGTGGTGGTGATCCCCGGTGACGTCTCGCTGCTGGAGGTCGAGCAGAAACCGGCGGCCTGGCCTACCCTGCAGCAGCCACGCATTTTGCCCACGGACGTCGATCTGCAGCGCCTGACCGAATTGTTGCAAGACAGCCACAAGGTGACCCTGCTGTGCGGCAGCGGCTGCGCAGGTGCGCACGACCAGGTCGTGGCCCTGGCCGATGCACTCGGCGCACCAGTGGTCCATGCGCTGCGCGGCAAGGAGCATGTGGAATGGGACAACCCCTTCGACGTCGGCATGACGGGCTTGATCGGCTTCAGTTCCGGTTACCACGCCATGCTCGGCTGCGACACGCTGGTGATGCTGGGCACCGACTTTCCCTACCGGCAGTTTTTCCCGAGCGACGCCAAGATCGTGCAGGTCGACCGTGACCCGCAAGCGCTGGGGCGACGCGCCACGTTATCGCTGGGTATCGCTGCCGATGTCGGCGAAACCCTCACCGCCCTGCTGCCACGCCTGACGCGCAAGACTGATCGGCGCTTCCTGGATGATGCACTCAAAGCCTATGACAAGGCGCGCCAGGGGCTGGACGATCTGGCGGTACCCTCCAAGGGTGACCGGCCGATCCATCCGCAATATGTCACACGCCTGCTCAGCGAACTGGCCACCGAAGACGCGATCTTCACCGCCGACGTCGGTTCGCCCACGGTCTGGGCGGCGCGTTACCTGAAGATGAATGGCCAGCGTCGCCTGGTCGGCTCGTTCAACCACGGCTCGATGGCCAACGCCATGCCCCAGGCCATGGGCGCACAGGCGGCCTTCCCGGGGCGCCAGGTGATCTCGATGAGTGGCGATGGTGGGTTCAGCATGCTGATGGGGGACTTCATCTCGCTCGCGCAGCTCAAACTGCCCGTGAAGGTGGTGGTGTTCAATAACGCGTCACTGGGCTTCGTCGCCATGGAAATGAAGGCTGCCGGCTACCTCGATACCGGCACCGACCTGCACAACCCCGATTTTGCCGCCATGTCCAATGCCATGGGCATCCTGGGGATTCGCGTCGAGCGCTCCGAAGACCTGGAGCAGGCCCTGCGCCGTGCGCTGGCCCACGACGGCCCCGTACTGGTCGACGTGGTCACCGCCACCCAAGAACTGGTCATGCCGCCAGCGATCAAGCTGGAGCAGGCCAAGGGCTTTAGCCTGTACATGCTCAAGGCCGTGATGAGCGGGCGGGGCGACGAGGTGCTGGACCTGGCGAAGACCAACCTGCTGCGCTAGCGCCTATGCGCGCGACTGGATGCAAAGGCCCTGCCCAAAGCCGCTGCCTTGAGCCGCCATTGGGCACGGTGCTACCATGCCGGCTGCCTCCTAGAGGTGGCCTGACACGAGGAAGATCCCTGACCATGAGCACCATTCGCGAGCGCAACAAGGAATTGATCCTGCGCGCGGCCAGCGAGGAATTCGCCGACAAGGGCTTCGCAGCCACCAAAACCAGCGATATCGCCGCCAAGGCCGGCCTGCCCAAGCCCAACGTCTACTACTACTTCAAATCCAAGGACAACCTGTACCGCGAGGTGCTGGAAAGCATCATCGCGCCGATCATGCAGGCCTCCACCCCATTCAACGCCGATGGCGATCCTCGCGAAGTACTGAGCGCGTACATTCGCTCCAAGATCCGGATCTCCCGCGATCTGCCCCATGCTTCGAAAGTATTTGCCAGCGAAATCATGCACGGCGCACCGCACTTGTCGCCCAGCCAGGTTGAACAACTCAACGAACAGGCGCGGCACAACATCGAGTGCATCCAGCAGTGGATAGACCGCGGCCAGATTGCCCACGTCGATGCGCATCACCTGATGTTCAGCATCTGGGCGGCGACCCAGACATACGCCGATTTCGACTGGCAGATCTCGGCGGTGACCGGCAAGGCCAAGCTGGCCGACAGCGACTACGACGCTGCGGCCGAAACCATCATCCGCATGGTGCTCAAAGGCTGCGAACCCGAGCCGGCCTGAGCAGCACCACCTTGCCGTTCGCCCTGAATGTGCCCACCTGCGCCGCAGGTTGGGGCATTGAGCAAAGACAGTTGATGCGGGTCAGGCCACCGCGCCCGCATCGGCGCGCAGCCCCAGCGCCTCGATGGCACTGATCGCGCACTGCTCGTCGATATCCGATGTATCCCCGCTGATCCCCACCGCACCTAGCACCCGCCCATCCTGATCACGCACCAGCACGCCGCCTGGCGCCGGCACGACCGGACGTTCGCCCAATCCGTTGAGCGCGGCGAAGAAAGCCGGCCGTTGCTGCGCATCCAGCGCCAGCAGACGCGAGCCCTTGCCCAGCGCTATCGCCCCCCAGGCCTTGCCCGTTGCGACCTCGGGTCGGATAAGGCTCGCGCCGTCTTCACGCTGCAAGGCAAGCAAGTGCCCACCGGCATCGAGCACCGCCACCGTCAGCGGCGCCGCCTGGATGGTCCGCCCAGCAGCCAATGCGGCGTTTACCAGGCTCAGCGCCAGGTTCAGGTTCAAAGCATTCATGGGAAGGTCCTCTTTTTATTGTGAGAAGCCCTGAGGGCAGTTGAAAACCGATACAGCAATAGAACACAACCGAAAATATTTTTGTATACAATATTTAGATCCAATCGTATTCGATAGCGCAATCACCCCATTTCACGGCCGCATCGACTTACCCGATCAAAACCCATTGACCTGATCACCTGACCGTGAATACACTGAATCGCAACACAGGTTGTATACAATTACAAAATCGATGAGGCACAAATCATGAGCAAAATGAGAGCAATCGATGCAGCCGTACTGGTCATGCGCCGTGAAGGCGTCGTGACTGCGTTCGGCATCCCAGGGGCTGCCATCAACCCGTTGTACTCGGCCCTGAAGAAAGTGGGTGGCATCGATCACGTCCTCGCTCGCCACGTCGAAGGCGCCTCGCACATGGCAGAGGGCTATACCCGTGCCAACCCGGGCAACATCGGCGTTTGCATTGGCACCTCCGGCCCAGCTGGCACGGACATGGTCACCGGCCTTTACAGCGCCAGCGCCGACTCCATCCCGATCCTGTGCATCACTGGCCAGGCGCCGCGCGCCCGCCTGCACAAGGAAGACTTCCAGGCCGTGGACATCACCAGCATCGTCAAGCCCGTCACCAAGTGGGCAACCACCGTGCTGGAGCCTGGCCAGGTGCCGTACGCGTTCCAGAAAGCGTTCTTCGAGATGCGCAGCGGCCGCCCCGGCCCGGTACTGATCGACCTGCCATTCGACGTGCAGATGGCTGAAATCGAATTCGACATTGATGCCTACGAGCCATTGCCCGTGCACAAGCCGTCGGCCACGCGCGTCCAGGCCGAAAAAGCCCTGGCCATGCTCAACGAAGCCGAGCGGCCCTTGCTCGTTGCAGGCGGCGGCATCATCAACGCCGACGCCAGCGACAAACTGGTCGAATTCGCCGAACTGACCGGTGTGCCGGTGATCCCGACCCTAATGGGTTGGGGCACCATCCCCGATGACCACCCGCTGATGGTCGGGATGGTCGGCCTGCAAACCTCTCATCGCTATGGCAACGCCACCCTGCTCAAGTCCGACCTGGTGCTGGGCATCGGCAACCGCTGGGCCAACCGCCACACAGGTTCCGTAGACGTGTACACCGAAGGCCGCAAATTCGTGCATGTGGACATCGAGCCGACCCAGATTGGCCGCGTGTTCACCCCGGACCTGGGCATCGTGTCCGATGCCGGCAAAGCCCTGGATGTGTTCCTGGAAGTCGCCAGGGAATGGCAAGCCGCCGGGAAACTCAAGTGCCGGCAGGCCTGGCTTGAAGACTGCCAGCAGCGCAAGGCCAGCCTGCAGCGCAAGACCCATTTCGACAACGTACCGGTCAAGCCTCAGCGTGTGTACCAGGAGATGAACCAGGTGTTCGGCAAGGACACCTGCTATGTCAGCACCATCGGGCTGTCGCAGATCGCCGGTGCGCAGTTCCTGCACGTGTACAAGCCACGGCACTGGATCAACTGCGGCCAGGCCGGCCCGCTCGGCTGGACCATTCCTGCAGCACTGGGCGTGGTCAAGGCCGACCCCAAGCGCCAGGTCGTGGCCTTGTCTGGCGACTACGACTTCCAGTTCATGATCGAGGAGCTGGCCGTCGGGGCGCAGTTCAACCTGCCCTACGTCCACGTGCTGGTGAACAACGCCTATCTGGGGCTGATTCGCCAGGCTCAGCGTGGTTTCGACATGGACTACTGTGTACAACTGGCATTCGAGAACATCAACGCCACCGACGCTGCCAGCTATGGCGTCGATCACGTAGCCGTGGTCGAAGGCTTGGGCTGCAAGGCCCTGCGGGTATTCGAGCCGGCCGACATCGCCCCTGCCCTGCTCAAGGCACGGCAAATGGCCGAGCAGTTCCGCGTGCCGGTCGTGGTCGAGATCATTCTTGAACGCGTCACCAACATTTCCATGGGCACCGAGATCAACGCGGTCAACGAATTCGAAGACCTCGCCCTGGTCGGCAACGACGCGCCGACCGCCATCTCGCTGCTGGACTGATCGCCTGACGCCCCGGCTGGTCCGGGGCTCTCAACGCAAGGAGACAACCATGCCTCGCTTCGCTGCCAACCTGTCCATGCTGTTCACCGAGCAGGACTTCCTGGCCCGCTTCAAGGCCGCCGCCGACGCCGGTTTCAGTGGTGTCGAATACCTGTTCCCCTACGATTTCAGCGCTGACGAAATCCAGGCGCAGCTCAAGGCCCATGGCCTGACCCAGGTGCTGTTCAATCTTCCCGCAGGTGACTGGTCCAAGGGTGAGCGTGGCATCACCTGCCACCCCGACCGCGTCGAAGAATTCCGTGCAGGTGTCGACAAGGCCATCGAGTACGCCAAGGTACTGGGCAACACCCAGGTCAACGCCCTGGCTGGGATTCGTCCAGACGGCCCGGACTGCGCCACCGTGCGCAAGACCTTCGTGGAAAACCTGCGCTATGCCGCCGACAAGCTGCAGGCCGCCGGTATTCGTCTGGTCATAGAAATGATCAATACCCGCGACATCCCAGGCTTCTACCTCACCACCACCGAGCAGGCGCTGGCCATCCAGGCCGAGGTGGGCAGCGACAACCTGTTCCTGCAGTACGACATCTACCACATGCAGATCATGGAAGGTGACCTGGCGCGCACGCTGGAAGCCAACCTCACGCTGATCAACCACGTGCAGCTGGCCGACAACCCTGGCCGCCATGAACCGGGCACGGGCGAGATCAACTACCGCTTCCTGTTCGAGCACCTGGACCGCATCGGCTACCAGGGCTGGGTGGGGGCTGAGTACAAGCCACTGACCACCACCGAAGCAGGCCTCGGCTGGCTGAAATCACACAACGCGATCTGAGCCCCACCGGGAACGCGAACAACGATAAAAGAGGTAATTTCTCATGGCTAAAATCGGTTTCATCGGCACCGGCATCATGGGCAAGCCCATGGCCCAGAACCTGCAAAAAGCAGGGCACAGCCTGTTCGTCTCCACCCACCACGATGCGGCTCCAGCCGACCTGATCGCCGACGGCGCCGTGGCCCTGGCCAACCCCAAGGAAGTAGCCCAGGAAGCCGAGTTCATCATCGTCATGGTCCCGGACACCCCACAAGTCGACAGTGTGCTGTTCGGGGAAAACGGTGTCGCCCAGGGCGTGGGACCGAACAAGGTGGTGATCGACATGAGTTCGATTTCCCCGACCGCCACCAAAGCCTTTGCGCAGAAGATCAACGCCACCGGCGCTACCTACCTGGACGCTCCGGTATCCGGAGGTGAAGTGGGTGCCAAGGCCGCGACCCTGAGCATCATGGTCGGCGGCTGCCCGAACGCCTTCGAGCGCGCCCTGCCACTGTTCCAGAGCATGGGCAAGAACATCACCCTGGTAGGCGGTAATGGTGACGGTCAGACGGCGAAAGTGGCCAACCAGATCATCGTCGCCCTGAACATCCAGGCCGTCAGCGAGGCGCTGCTGTTTGCCGCCAAGAACGGCGCAGACCCGGCCAAGGTGCGCGAAGCACTGATGGGCGGTTTCGCCTCGTCGAAAATTCTGGAAGTGCACGCCGAGCGCATGATCAAAGGCACCTTCGACCCAGGTTTTCGCATCAGCCTGCACCAGAAGGACCTCAACCTGGCCCTGCAGGGTGCCCGTGAGCTGGGCATCAACTTGCCCAACACGTCCAACGCGCAGCAGGTGTTCAACACCTGCGCGGCCCTGGGCGGCAGCAACTGGGACCACTCGGCGCTGATCAAGGGCCTGGAGCACATGGCCAACTTCTCGATCCGCGACGACCGCTGATCCGAGCGCCGGTCCTGCCTTGCAGCCCTGCTGCCGGTAAACCGGCACGCCTGTTACGCCTCTTGACTGAACACAGCCAGGGGTGACCCCGAGCAACACCGCCCCTGGTTCGGCCTGCACGGAGGCTGTTCCAGGGGCGTTCTCGATTGTGCAGAACAACAATAAAGGGAGCCTGCCATGTCGGTCGATCCACAGAAACTGCTGCGTGAGCTATTCGACACAGCCATTGCCGCTGCCCACCCCAGCCACGTGCTCGAACCCTACCTGCCCGCTGACCGCAGTGGCCGGGTGATCGTCATCGGCGCAGGCAAGGCCGCCGCCGCCATGGCTGAGGTGGTCGAAAAGCACTGGCAAGGCGAGGTCAGCGGCCTGGTCGTGACCCGCTACGGCCACGGTGCCAACTGCCAACACATCGAAGTGGTCGAAGCCGCCCACCCGGTGCCGGATGCAGCCGGCCTGGCGGTTGCCAGGCGCGTGCTGGAGCTGGTCGGCAACCTCAGCGAGCAGGATCGGGTGATATTCCTGCTGTCCGGCGGTGGCTCTGCCTTGCTGGCGCTGCCCGCCGCCGACCTGACCCTGGCGGACAAGCAGCACATCAACAAGGCCCTGCTCAAATCCGGCGCCACCATCGGCGAGATGAACTGCGTGCGCAAGCACCTCTCGGCGATCAAGGGTGGGCGCCTGGCCAAGGCCTGCTGGCCGGCCACGGTCTACACCTATGCGATCTCGGACGTGCCGGGCGACCTGGCCACGGTCATCGCATCTGGCCCCACCGTGGCCGATCCGAGCACCTCGGCCCAGGCACTGGCGATCCTCAAACGCTACGCCATCGATGCCCCACAGGCCGTCATCGACTGGCTCAACGACCCGGCCTCCGAAACCCTCAAGGCGGGCGACCCAGCCCTGGCCCGCAGCCATTTCCAGCTGATCGCCAAGCCTCAGCAATCGCTGGAAGCTGCGGCAGTCAAGGCGCGCCAGGCAGGCTTCAGTCCGTTGATATTGGGCGACCTGGAGGGTGAGTCACGGGAAGTGGCCAAGGTGCACGCAGGCATTGCCCGGCAAATCGTCCAGCATGGCCAGCCGCTCAAGGCCCCCTGCGTGATTCTGTCCGGCGGTGAGACCACGGTCACCGTGCGCGGTAATGGGCGCGGCGGGCGCAACGCGGAATTTCTGCTTAGCCTCACCGAAAGCCTCAAGGGCCTGCCGGGCGTCTACGCACTGGCAGGCGATACCGACGGCATCGACGGCTCGGAAGAAAACGCCGGCGCTGTGATGACCCCCAGCAGCTACGCACGCGCCCAAGCCCTGGGCCTTTCTGCCAGCGACGAGCTGGACGACAACAACGGCTACGGCTACTTCGCCGCGCTCGATGCGCTGATCGTCACTGAACCCACGCGCACCAACGTCAACGACTTTCGCGCCATCCTGATTCTCGAGACCGACCCCTCATGACGCCTGACAAGAAAGTGAAAATCCTCGCCACCCTGGGCCCGGCTACCGGTGGCATCGACGCTGTACGGCAACTGGTGGAAGCAGGCGTGAATATCTTTCGCCTGAACTTCAGCCATGGCGAGCACGCCGACCATGCGCTGCGCTATCAATGGATCCGCGAGGTGGAGCAGCAGCTCAACTACCCATTGGGCATCCTCATGGACCTTCAAGGGCCAAAACTGCGGGTGGGTCGTTTTGCCGAAGGCAAGGTGCACCTGCAACGTGGTCAAGCCTTGCGCCTGGACCTGGACAAGACGCCAGGCGACAGCAGCAGGGTCAACCTGCCTCACCCGGAGATCATCGCTGCGCTGGAACCTGGCATGGACCTGCTGCTGGACGACGGCAAGTTGCGGCTGCGCGTGACGGCCAAACACCGTGACGCCATCGTCACCGAGGTGCTGGCAGGTGGGGAGCTGTCCGACCGCAAGGGGGTGAATGTGCCTCAGGCGGTTCTGGACTTGTCGCCCCTGACCGAGAAGGACCGCCGCGACCTGGCGTTCGGCCTGGAGCTTGGCGTGGACTGGGTGGCGCTGTCGTTCGTGCAACGCCCCGAGGACATTGCCGAGGCACGCCAGCTGATCGGCGACCGCGCCTACTTGATGGCCAAGATCGAGAAACCGTCGGCGGTGGAGCAGCTGCAAGCGATCGCCGAGCAGGCCGACGCGATCATGGTGGCCCGGGGCGACCTGGGTGTGGAAGTGCCTGCCGAGAGCGTGCCGCAGATCCAGAAGCGCATCATCGGCACCTGCCGGCAGCTGGGCAAGCCCGTGGTAGTGGCCACGCAGATGCTCGAATCCATGCGCTTCTCCCCTGCTCCGACTCGTGCCGAAGTCACCGACGTGGCCAATGCCGTGGCGGAAGGCGCGGACGCTGTGATGTTGTCGGCGGAGACGGCCTCGGGCGATTACCCGCTCGAAGCCGTGCAGATGATGAGCAAGATCATCCGCCAGGTGGAGAACGGCCCGGACTACCAGGCCCAGCTCGACGTCGGCCGGCCGAAGGCAGAGGCCACCGTATCGGACGCCATCAGCTGCGCCATCCGCCGCATCAGCGGCATCCTGCCGGTGGCGGTGCTGGTCAACTACAGCGAGTCAGGCGCCTCGACCTTGCGTGCTTCGCGCGAGCGGCCACGGGCACCGATCCTCAACCTGACGCCGAACCCGAACACCGCTCGCCGCCTGAGCGTGGCCTGGGGCGTGCATTCGGTAGTGAATGACCGCCTACGCCAGGTAGACGAAGTGGTTTCCACTGCGCTGGAAATTGCCCAGGCCCAAGGCATGGCCAGCCGTGGCGACACGCTTCTGATCACTGCCGGTGTGCCTTTCGGCAAGCCAGGGTCGACCAACACGCTGCGGATCGAGACGTTGAACTGAGATTCCCGGGGGCGCTATGCGCCCCCGTCGCGGGTCAAGCCCGCTCCCACAGGAGGCGCGCCGCTCCATGGCACAGCGCAGAGCTTGTAGGAGCGGGCTTGACCCGCGAATGGAGGGCGCAGCCCTCCCCGAACACCGATGTACCGGACCTGCGGTAAATCGAGGCCCAAAGAGGCCCACCGCCCTCCCATCCACCTCACTGACTGCCCCATGTACACCAAAAATTTCGTAAACCCTTGCCCCGACTGGGCGACGGCGATACTCAACGGTTTCAGCCAGGTGCTACTGCTGCGCAACCCCCTGTGCGGCCTGTGCTGCCTGCTGGCCATCCTGCTGACCGCGCCCAACCTGGTCGGTGGCGCCCTGCTCGGCGCCTTGGCCGGCCTGCTCACCGCGCAGCGTCGCGGCTACGACCGTGCTGACCGCCAGGCCGGGCTGTACTGCTACAACAGCGTACTCATAGGCCTGCTGATCAGCGCCGTGCTGCCCTGGTCCGCCATTCTGCCGCCGCTGATCCTCGCTGCCGGCGGGCTGTCCAGCATCATCACCCACCAGTGGCGCAAACGCGGCGGCAAGCTGCTGACTGCCTACACGGCGCCGTTCGTGCTCCTGGGCTGGGGCACGTTGCTGTTCGTACAGACGGTCACCGTACCCGCGGTGGTCGAGGCCGACCTGGCGAGTGCCCTGGCAAGAGGGGTCGGGCAGATCTTCCTGCTCGATCAACCCCTGGCTGGGCTGCTGATCATCGTCGGCCTATTGATCGCCAACCCGTATGCCTGCTTCTGGGCGGTCATAGGCTCTGCCGCAGGTGCAGGCCTGGCACTGCTCGTGGGTGATACGCCGTCGGCATGGATGGGGCTTTATGGTTTCAACGCGGCCCTGGCAGCCCTAGCCTTCAGCCGTCAGGGGGAAAAACCCTGGGTCACGTTGTTGGCCATCGGCCTGGCACTGGCGTTACACCCGCTGTTGAGCAGGCTGCCGTTCCCGGCGCTCACGGCGCCTTTCGTCGCCGCCTGCTGGCTCATCCACTTGGGCAGTCACCTGAAGCTTGGCAAACGCCAGACACCGGGGCGCTTGCATAGCTGAAAGGCACCCCATAGGCTCAGCCGACTTCACGATGGACAGAGCCAATGAACAAACCTGCAAGCCTGCGCGAGCGGCTTTACGTGATCGTCTTCCAGAGCGACACCGTGGCCGGAAGACGCTTCGACAAAACCCTGTTGCTGATCATCCTGGCGAGCCTGGTCACGGTCATCCTGGACAGCATCGATGAGGTGCATCGCGGCTACGGAGGCCTGCTGGCCGCGATCGAGTGGGGCTTCACCGCCATCTTCCTGTGCGAATACATCACGCGGCTGTACTGCTCGCCCCGGCCCCTGCGCTACGCCTTCAGCTTCTACGGCCTGGTCGACTTGCTGGCGATCGTGCCGGGCATCATCGCGCTGTACTACAGTGACGCGCAGTACCTGCTGATCGTGAGGGTCATCCGCATGTTGCGGATCTTCCGTGTACTCAAGCTCAGCCCGTACCTCAAGCAGGCCAATTACCTGCTCGATGCCCTGCGCGGCAGCAAGCAGAAGATCATCGTGTTCCTGGTCAGCGTATCGACGCTGGTCACCGTATTCGGCACCCTCATGTACGTGATCGAGGGCCCGGAGCATGGCTTCACGAGCATTCCCAAGGGGATCTACTGGGCCATCGTCACGCTGACCACGGTCGGGTTCGGCGACATCGTGCCCCGAACACCTTTGGGCCAGGTGCTGTCTTCGCTGGTGATGATCATCGGCTACTCGATCATCGCGGTGCCAACCGGGATCTTTACCGCCGAGCTCGCTAATGCCATGCGTGGCGAGCAACTGCAACACCCCTGCCCGACCTGCAGCAAGAAATCCCATGAAAGTGGAGCGGCGTTTTGTGCCCGGTGTGGAAATGCGTTGTTCCCCAAATCCGGTTGAGCGAGGCGCTCATGACGAGATCCGGAGGGCTCCCGCACCTTGGAGGGTGAGGGAGTCATTGAGTGGGCAAAGCCCGTGGACAACTGCCAACACCGCCCATCGGCCAGCACGTATAAGCAAAGACGCATTGATTCTTTAATACCTGAAGAACAAGACGCTATAGTCGCTGGCACATTGCCCCAACATTCATACCTATAAGGAATGCGTCGTGAAAAAGTTTTTCACCGTCTCGCTGGCCGCTGCCAGCCTGGCCTTCGGCACCCTGGCCCACGCTGCCCCGACCCTGCTGAACGTTTCCTACGACGTGATGCGTGATTTCTACAAGGACTACAACCCGGCCTTCCAGAAGCACTGGGAGGCCGAGCATAACGAGAAGGTCACTGTGCAGATGTCCTTCGGTGGCTCCAGCAAACAGGCGCGCGCGGTGATCGATGGCCTGCCGGCCGACGTGATCACCATGAACATGGCCACCGACATCAATGCCTTGGTCGACAACGGCAAATTGATCCCTGACAACTGGGTCACGCGCCTGCCGAACAACAGTGCGCCGTTCACCTCTGCCACGGTGTTCATCGTGCGCAAGGGCAACCCCAAGGCATTGAAGGACTGGCCGGATCTGCTCAAGGACGGCGTACAGGTCATCGTACCCAACCCCAAGACCTCGGGTAACGGCCGCTACACCTACCTGTCGGCGTGGGGCTATGTGCTCAAGCAAGGCGGTGACGAGACCAAGGCGCGTGCGTTCGTCGGCAAGCTGTTCAAGCAGGCGCCAGTGCTGGACACCGGTGGTCGCGCCGCCACTACCACGTTCATGACCAACCAGATTGGCGATGTGCTGGTGACGTTCGAGAACGAAGCGGAAATGATTGCGCGCGAATTCGGTCGCGATCAGTTCGAGGTGGTCTATCCAAGCGTTTCAGCCGAAGCCGAGCCGCCGGTGAGCGTGGTCGATAAAGTGGTGGCCCGTAAAGGCACCCAAGCCGTGGCCGAGGAATACTTGAAGTACCTGTGGTCACCGGCCGCCCAGGAACTCGCCGCCCAGAACTACTTGCGTCCACGCGATGCGACCGTGTTGGCCAAGTACACCGACCGTTTCCCCAAGGTCGAATTCCTCTCGGTCGAGAAGACCTTTGGTGACTGGCGTACCGTGCAGAAAACGCATTTCAACGATGGGGGCGTGTTCGACCAGATCTATACCGGTCAGTGAAGCTGATGGGGCTAGGCCGGCAGTACAGCGGTCCGGGGCTTGAGCTTCGCAACACCCATGAAAGCCGGACGCGGCTGTGGTCCCCTGAATGACGGCCTGCCCCGATCAACCTAACCGAAACACCAACGCCTTCAACCCCCCAGCCGGATCCACATCCGGGAACTCCGGCGGGTTCTGCAGCCGTTCCACGAAGGCGAGGCCGGGCGCGTGCTCGGCCATGCCCTCGATCAAGAACTCAGGCCCTATGCCGGGGTCATTCACGCAGGCCAGAACCGTCCCACCTTCATTCAACAGCTCAGGCAAGCGGCGCAGGATCTTCGCGTAGTCCTGGGTCAACACGAAGCTACCGCGCTGGAAGGTGGGCGGATCGATGATGATCAGATCGTAAGGCCCGTATTTGCGCACCTTGCCCCATGACTTGAACAGCTCATGACCCAGGTAGGCCACACGGGACGGGTCATGCTGGTTGAGGCGATGGTTGTCGCGCCCTCGGGACAGTGCCGATTTCGCCATGTCCAGGTTCACCACCTGCTCGGCCCCACCTGCAATCGCCGCCACCGAAAAACCGCAGGTGTAGGCAAACAGGTTCAGCACGCGCTGCCCCTTGGCCTGGGCGCGCACCCACTGGCGACCATGACGCATGTCCAGGAACAGGCCATTGTTCTGACGTACTCCCAGGTCCAGCAGGTAGGTCAGCCCGTCCTCGATCACCTCACGTTGCTGACACGGCTCGCCCACCAGCCACTGACCGGGGCTGTCGGGCAGGTAACGGTGTTGCAGCAGGATCGCCTGGCCCGTCCACTGCTCAAGGTGCGACAGCCGCAACAGCATCGCCTCAAGCTCTGCCAATTGCCCCTCGGGGGGCTCACGGAACAAGGCGACCGACAACACGCCCTGAAGCCAGTCCACCGTGATCTGCTCAAGGCCGGGCCAGCAACGTCCTCGGCCGTGGAAAAGGCGACGGGTTTCTGCAGGGGCGGGGTTCAGGGCGGCAAGCAGATGCTGCTCGAGGGCGGCAATCGGAGAGGTCATGTCAGGTCACATCGGTAAGCGGAGGCGTATTTTACATGGCAAGGCCGCCCAGGTGCGCCACCTTGAATTGTCTATTTTTTGTACACACTAATGTCACCTTAAGTGCCATTTTTGTGTGCACTTGCACCGCCCATGCCCCGATGTGTTACATGAAGCGCTCACTTAATGCTGACCATCTGATCAACTAAGCCCATGAATTCAAACAATTATTGACTCAATGGTCAGCTTAAAACGCTGATTTTTCAGCTTGTTACTGAAATCTGCACGCTTCCTGAGTGGTCACTGTGGCGATCGCCTGCTGAAGCTGGCATGGAACTGGCTTCCCTGTGCTTGTGTTTTGTATACAAGTTTCACCGAACATAAATACACAAGAACCCGCGACGCCGATTGACCGTCGGCCGCCGCGCCCAGAACCCCGAGATGCCAACGCTGCACCGACGAGATGGCGAGCCCGTGCGCTGCCCGCTCATCGCAGTCAACGTGCATCAGGAGCCCGCCGGAATGAGTAGCAGCCTCAACCTTGCCCCTGAACTATCCGTTGCCAGCACCCAGACCCAACCAACCCCGGCCGACACGGTGCCGGACATGGCACTGAGCCCCCGCCTGCACAACCGGGACCTGGCCCCCACCCGCATCGCCGGGCGCCGCTGGGGCCGTTACAGCATCTTCGCCCTGTGGACCAACGATGTGCACAACATCGCCAACTATTCATTCGCCATGGGCCTGTTCGCCCTGGGCCTGGGCGGCTGGCAGATATTGCTGTCGCTGGCCATTGGTGCCGCCCTGGTGTACTTCTTCATGAACCTGTCGGGCTACATGGGGCAGAAGACCGGCGTCCCCTTCCCGGTCATCAGCCGCATCGCCTTCGGCATCCACGGCGCGCAGATCCCGGCGCTGATCCGCGCAGTCATCGCCATCGCCTGGTTCGGTATCCAGACCTACCTGGCCTCGGTGGTCCTGCGCGTGCTGCTCAGCGCCGTCTGGCCGCAGATGGCAGCCTACGACCACGACAGCATCCTTGGCCTGTCCAGCCTGGGCTGGGCCTGTTTCGTGGCCATCTGGCTGGTGCAGTTGGTGATTCTCGCCTACGGCATGGAGATGGTCCGTCGCTACGAAGCTTTCGCAGGCCCTGTCATTCTGGTAACGGTTGCAGCGCTGGCGGTGTTCATGTACTTCAAGGCCGACACACGCATCGCCTGGTCGGTGGCAGAACCCCTGAGCGGTTACGAGATGTGGCGCAACATCTTTGCCGGCGGTGCCTTGTGGCTGGCCATCTATGGCACGCTGGTGCTCAATTTCTGTGATTTCGCCCGTTCCTCGCCGTGCCGCAAGACCATTCGCGTTGGCAATTTCTGGGGCCTGCCGGTGAACATCCTGGTGTTTGCCGTGATCACCGTCGTGCTGTGCGGCGCTCAGTTCAAGATCAACGGCCAGATGATCGACAGCCCAACGCAGATCGTCGCAGCCATTCCAAACACCACCTTCCTGGTGCTGGGCTGCCTGTCGTTCCTCATCGTCACGGTGGCGGTCAATATCATGGCCAACTTCGTGGCACCGGCCTTCGTGCTCAGCAACCTGGCACCGCGTCACCTCAATTTCCGTCGCGCGGGGCTGATCAGCGCCACGCTGGCGGTGCTCATCCTGCCGTGGAACCTGTACAACAGCCCCTTGGTGATCGTCTACTTCCTGTCCGGCCTGGGTGCATTGCTGGGCCCGCTGTACGGGGTGATCATGTCCGACTACTGGCTGCTGCGCAAAGGCTGCATCAACGTCCCGCAGCTCTACAGCGAAGACCCCGCCGGCGCGTATCACTACACCAAGGGCATCAACCTGCGCGCGGTCGCGGCGTTCGTGCCGGCGGCCCTGTTGGCCATCGTGCTGGCCCTGGTACCCAACTTCCACAGCGTCGCGCCCTTCTCGTGGCTGATCGGGGCTGGCATCGCCGCCGCCCTGTACCTGTTGATCGCGCCGCGCAACCGTCATTACCACGACGTCAGCGGCGAATGCATCGCCGTCGACCACAGCAGCCACTGAACAAGGAGGACTGCCCATGCGAATCCTGATTGCCAACGTCAACACCACCGAAGCCATCACCGAGGCCATCGCCGAGCAGGCCCGCGCCGTGGCGGCGCCGGGCACAGAAGTCATCGGCCTTACGCCGTGGTTCGGCGCAGAATCGGTGGAGGGCAATTTCGAGAGTTACCTGGCCGCCATTGCCGTGATGGATCGGGTACTGGCCTATGAGGGCCCCTATGATGCAGTGATCCAGGCCGGTTATGGCGAGCACGGCCGTGAAGGCCTGCAGGAGCTGCTGAACGTGCCGGTGGTGGACATCACCGATGCCGCCGCCAGCACCGCCATGTACCTGGGCCACGCTTACTCGGTGGTCACCACGCTGGACCGTACCGTCCCCTTGATCGAGGACCGCCTCAGGCTTTCCGGGCTGTACGACCGCTGCGCATCGGTACGCGCCAGCGGCCTGGCGGTGCTGGAACTCGAAGCCGATCCGCAGCGCGCTGTCGAGGCCATCGTCGAACAAGCCGAACGGGCCGTACGTGATGACAAGGCCGAGGTCATCTGCCTGGGATGCGGAGGCATGGCCGGGCTGGACGAGCAGATCCGCCAACGCACCGGGGTACCGGTGGTCGATGGGGTCAGCGCGGCGGTGACCATCGCCGAGTCGTTGGTGCGCCTGGGCCTGAGTACGTCCAAGGTGCGCACCTATGCCACCCCTCGGGCGAAGAAGGTCATAGGCTGGCCAATGCGCGTCGGCCGCTAGGGCACCAGGGCGCAACCTGCGCGGGATCGGCAATCGATCCTGCGTAGGCACTGCTCAACCGATCATTCTGGCCAGCCGCTGGCCACTGCCGCAGGCCAGCGTGAAGCCCAGCGCGCCATGGCCAAGGTTGAGCCAAAGGTTACGGTAAGGCGTTGCGCCTATTATGGGTACACCGGTGGGCGTCGCCGGTCGCATACCGGCCCATTCCACTGCGTGGGCATAATCGGCGGCGTGGGGCAGCGTCTCCAGTGCCAGGCGGCGCATGCTCTGCAAGCGGCGTTTGTCCAGCGCCTCGTCCTGCCCCACGATGTCCACCATGGCCGCGACGCGCAACTGTCGATCCAGCCGGGCATAGACGATCTTGCGCTCGTAGTCCGTCAGGCTGATCTCAAGCGCCCCCTGCCCCGACACCAGGGGCGCAGTCAGGCTGTACCCTTTGAGTGGATAGATCGGAATGTTCACCCCTGGCACCTTCAGCGCCGCGCTGCGGTAACCTGCGCACAGCACCAATTGGTCGATTGGCAGTTCTTCATGGCCAAGGCGCAGCGCCACCACCTGATGCTCACGGTGAAGCAGTTGCGTCACCGGCTGACCGAGCCGGAACTGGCATTGGCCGCAGGCTTGCAGGGCGGCGGCCAAGCGCAGGCAGAAGGCGTGGCAGTCGCCCACTTCTTCGTCCGGGGTGAAGACGCCGCCCACGAATGGCGACGCCTGCAGCGCCGGTTCCAGCGCCCGCAGCTCAGCGGCGCCGAGTACCTGCTGGCGATCAGGGTCCGTCAGTTGCAGACGGCTGCGCCTGAACTGGGCTTCGCTGCGAAACGCTACGAGCTTGCCGTTGCGGCGCCAGGCAAAATCACCGATTGCCTGGGCTTGGCGCCACTGGGCCAACACGGCCTGGCTTTGCAGAGCAAGGTCAAGCAATACGGCGGCGTTGCGCTGATTGACGCTGCGTCGGCACGCCAGTGTGAAGGCCAGTAACCAGCGCCACTGCGCCGGGTCTAGACGCAAGCGCAGGCGCAGCGGGGAGTCGCCCTGCAACAACCACCCCAGCGCCTGCCACGGCACGCCCGCATCCGCCAGTGGCGCGACGTAGCGGTAGGACAATTGACCACCGTTGGCAAAGCTGGTGGCCGCCCCCAAGGTGTCGTGGGCCTCGATCAATTCAACGCAATGGCCTTCCTGCACCAGCGCATAGGCCGTCGCCAGCCCGATCACGCCGCCCCCGATCACCGTCACCTGCCGCTTCATCGTTCATCCCTGTTCAGCATCCTGGCTCAACAGTACCAGCGGATCAGGTCGGGCAGCTATGCTCACCGTCATCGAGCCCCTGACGCACGTTGCGGCTGCGCAGGCTGGCCTTGCCATCGTGCCAGTCCAGGGTCAGGACATAGAGGGTGTCGAAGTCCCCATCCTGCCAATCTTCGGTGATGACATGCTCCTTGCCGACAGCCTTCTGGGCGACGGTATTGATCAGGTCCGGCAGGTAGCCGTGAGACCATGCCGTATAGATGGTCGCGTTACGGTACTTGTCGCTGAGCAGTTCGTCGGCCAGGTCATCGGTGTCGTTGGCGCTGTAGTCGATGTTGACCGGCAGGCCGAGGCGAATGGCACTGGGGCTTATGGTCATGAGCGGACGCAGGTAGCTGTAGCTTTGGTCATCAGCGCCCTCCTCCACGTGCCGGGACGGGTTGGCAGCAAACACGTAATCGGCCTTGCCGAAACGTTCGGGTAAAACCGTGGCCAGGTCCAGCGCGCGGTTCAGGCCCTGGCAGTTCAGCTGGCCCAGGCCTTCACCGGGTTTTTCGGCATGGCGCAGAAACACCAGGGTCTGGGTGCCATCCACCGGTTGCGCGCGGCTCTCGACGGCGTCCAGCGCCAGCGGTACGCCTACGGCGGTCAGGGCCAGGCCCAGCAACCAATGACGGCGACGATGCAGGTGTGGAATCAACTTCATCAATGCAGGCTCGTGTGACAAACGGGTCACCCGCGCATCGCCTGGACGGGCACAGGGCGCCTTTTGCAGTGAGTGCCTTCCTTGACGACGGGTTCGGTTCAGAGTGCCAATAGCCCGTTTTGTTCCCCGCTGCCAGGGTGCCAGGCGTCTGGCACAGGCATTACGGGGCTATCGTGTCAGTCATCGCGCGTCAGCACTTCGAGCAGCTCGATTTCGAACGCTAGGTCCGAATCAGGTGGGATAGAACCAACGCTACGCGCGCCATAACCCAGGTGCGCCGGCACCAACAGCTTGCGCTTGCCGCCAACGCGCATGCCCATGATGCCCTGGTCCCACCCCTTGATTACTCGCCCGGTACCGATCACGCATTGAAACGGCTTGCCGCGTGACCAGGAGGAGTCGAACTCGGTGCCATCGGCCAGCCACCCGGTGTATTGGGTTGTGATCAGCGCACCTTTGACGGCCGCCTTGCCGTCACCCTCGACCAGGTCGATGATTTGCAGTTCTTGGTTCATGCGCAGGCTCCAGCCGCTACGAAAATGCCGTTCTTTTCGCAGCATTGCCCGGATTTGGCAAGCCTTGGTGTCGGCCTGCGCATCGTCGGTGACGACAGGGTCGTCTTACAGGTAGACGGTACCGCGCATGAACAACGCCGCCCGCCCACTGATGATCACCCGGCCATTGCCCGGGAGCACGCAGCGCAGCTGGCCCTTGCGCGCACCGCCTTGCTCGCATTCAAGCGACTGCTTGCCTAGCCGTTGTGCCCAGATCGGTGCGAGCGAGGTATGGGCCGAACCGGTCACCGGGTCTTCATTGACCCCCACGCGTGGCCCGAACCAGCGCGTCACGAAGTCGAACCCACGCCCCGGCGCCGTTACGGCGATGCCGCGCACGTCAAAGCCAGCCAGCTCGACGAAATCTGGCGTGAGGGTATCGAGCAACTCAGGGTCATCGACCACCACCACGTAGTCATCGCTGCGATACACCGCCTGCGCCTGGCGCAGGCCCAATGCTTGCAGCAGACCGGCTGGCACTGGCTGGGCCTCAGGTTGGCGGGCAGGGAAATCCATGGCCAACAGGCCGTCCGCTTGCCGTGTTACCCGCAGTTCACCGCTGCGGGTATTGAAGCGCAGCACCTGCGCCGGTTCTTTGAGGTGTTCGAACAGCACGTAGGCCGAGGCCAGGGTGGCGTGACCGCACAAGTCCACTTCCACGGTGGGCGTGAACCAGCGCAGGTCGAACACATCGCCGTTGCGCACGAAATACGCCGTTTCCGAAAGGTTGTTTTCCTCGGCGATGCGCTGCAGCACGGCATCGGGCAGCCACTGATCGAGCGGGATGACCGCGGCCGGATTACCGCCGAAGGGTTCGGCACTGAAGGCGTCGACCTGGAAGATTTCGAGTTGCATCAATACGCTCCTTGTTGCCTGCCCTTGTGCAGGCTATTGGCGGTGTGGGGCCTAATGAAGCACCGGTGTCAGCACGGGCTTGCCGGCGAAAAAGGCATCGAGGTTACGCAGGACCAACGTCACCGTGGCTTCTGCCGCCTCTGGCGATTGCCCGGCGACATGGGGCGTCAATACCGTGTTCGGAAGCGACTTGAGGGTGTCGGGAACATCAGGTTCCTCGTCGAACACGTCCAGGGCCGCACCGGCCAATTGACCGCTCTGCAGTGCCTGGGTCAGGGCCTGGGTATCGACGACGCTGGCCCGAGCGATGTTGACCAGGTAGCCCTGGGGGCCGAGCGCCTTCAGCACCTGTGCATTCACCAGGTGGCGAGTGTCGGCGCCGCCGGGTGTGGCGACCACGAGAATATCGACTGCCTCGGCCAGGGCCGGGACGCTGTCATGGCCGGTGTAGGGCAACGCCGGTCGTGGTGTTCGGTTGTAGTAGCTCACGGGCATGTCGAACCCCTGGTGTGCGCGCTTGGCAATGGCCTGGCCAACGGCGCCCATGCCCAGAATGCCCAGGCGTTTACCTGTGACCGATGGGCTGATCACGCGCTGCCATTGGCCAGCGCGGGTACTGGCGTCGGCTTGCGGGATGTTGCGCAGCAGTGCCAGGAGCATGGCCATGGCGTGATCGGCCACGGCGTCGGCGTTGGCGCCGGCGCCGTTGGTGACGGTGATGTGGCGGGCACGGGCGGCTTGCAGGTCGACCTGCTCATAGCCGGCGCCGATGACGCAGATGATCTGCAGGTTGGGCAGTGCGTCGATTTCCTTGGCTGTCAGGCCGAGGGGGCCGCGGGTGAGGACGGCGTCGATGCGGGGGCCGTTTTGCTCGATGGCCTGGGTGCGCAGGTCGGGGGTCTGGGCGAGGATGAGGTGGTAGCCGGCGTTTGTCAGCAGGGGGAGGTAGGTGTCTACGGTTTCGACCAGGACCAGGATTGTCTTGTGCATGATGCCTCCGGGTGGGTTGGGGATTATGCGGAGGGGGTGGGTGGTGGAGTCAATGGGTATTATGGGTGGGGGCTGTATGGGAGGCGGGAGTGGGATTTGGGGGCGGGCGCTTTGTAATTAGCTTGATCTTGAATTGGACTCTGCGGCTTTTGGACTTTGAACTTTGGACTTTGGACTTGGGACTTTGAACCTGGGACTTGGGGCTCAGGTCTTTGAGGCTGGAGTTGGATTGTTAGCATGGGCATTTATATTGAGTAGGTATTCATTGGCTAGGGTGGCGCACAGTCACCCTTCCGCCCTTACGGCGGCTCACTTTTTGTCTTGTCAAAAAGTAAGCAAAAACCGCCTGCTCCTATCATCCGGCCCCTACGCTGCGCTCCGGGGTTCCCTCGCTCCGGGCTTGCTCCCGGGAGGAGCGCGCTGCAGGCCCCATCCTGGGGCCCAGCGCTTGACAGGCATCCATGCCTGTCACCTCCCTCCGCAAGCCCTGCGCTCGGCCTCCTGAAGTCGCGATCTGCGGGGTCTGAACTACCGCGCGCTTAGAAGCAAGATCAAGATCAAGATCAAGAGCGGCTATTTAAATGGACTGGCGCTCTTTGGGATGAAGTGTCTTGGGTCAAGCATTCATTTTGCTCATTGCGGTGCAACTGCTTTGCACAATATTACAAGGCAATCCCATTTAATGTAGGAGCGGTCTTGTGCCGCGATGGGCCGCGCAGCGGCCCCAGGTTGTCGGTTAGAACGCCTATATAACTAAGGCTGCTGTGCGTCGCGTTGCGGCCGGCCGGGTGTCGAAAAAAACTACTGCCCAAAAGCCCGCCCCAGCCCCCCAGGCACACCACTGCTGTCGGTCTGCTGCCACGGTCCATCCGGGCTCACCGACCAGCTCCAGCCATTGTCGAACCGGTAATACGTTCGCTGGCGATAGAAGGTATTGGGCTTCTTGTCCAACACATACACGCCCAACTTGGGGTCCCAATGGCTCGCCCCGCCCGGCGGCGGCGCAAAGCTTGCCGAGGTGCGCGGCACTGGCTTGGCTGGCGGTGCAGGCTTGCTCCCAGGCCCTGCAGGCTGCCCACCCGGCAGCGGCGTGACCACCGGGCCCTTGGGCGGCAGCCGTTCGATCGGTGGTTCAGGCTCAGGCTGCGAAGAAGGCCCATGCACCGTACAGGCCGACAAACCCAGCGCCAGGGTGATCAGGGTGAGGCGTACCGTCGCGTGCATAGGAAACTCTCTTACGAATCAGGGCTGTCGATGATCAGGCGCTGCTGGGCCTGGGTCGTATTGGGCAAAGGCGCGCTCTGGCCAACCCACTCACCACGGGTCGGCTGCCCATCCTTGGAAACACGCGCAACCAGTTGGACTTCGGCGAAATCGGACAGTTTCATCTGCGCCATCATCGCATCCGCATCTGAAAGCTCGACCTCGATCGGCAATTGCGCCACCGTCACCCGCTTGGCGGCAAGCGGCATGGGCGGGCCACTGCTGGCGCGGGCGAAAATGAAGACGGTGTCCTGTGCCTTTACCTTGTCCCGCAAAGCCGGCGCCAATTCCACCCGCACCTTCAAACGCACCGCAGCAGGTGCCGGCACCTGAGCGGTCTGAGTGCCCAACCGCTCGGCCGCACGGTCAATGCCACCCTGCAATGCAGCGCGCGAAGCATCTCCTTGCGGCAACTGCGCCAACAACCGCTTCCAGTACGCGATAGCCTCCTGATAGCGCTCACCTTCAAATGCCGCAATTCCACGCAGGCCCAGGCTGGTGACCTCGTTGGGGTCGGCTTTGAGCGCTTCGTCAGTCAATGCCTGCAGTTGCGCACTCCAGCGCTTGTCGGCCGCGAAATACAGGGCCTGGGCCCACTGGCCCAGTAACTCGGGCTGGCGACCGGCCATGGCCACTGCGCGCTCGAACGTGCGGGCCGCCTCGGCAGGGCGTTGTTCGGCCATGTAGGCACGGCCCAGGAAGTACACGGCCTCGGCTGAATCAGGTTGTGCCTGGACCACTCGCTCCAGACGTGCCGTCATCTCTTCCATCGACTTCGGTGCCTGGGCAAATTCCTGGGTCAGGGCCACTTTGTCCGCCGCACCGAAGTGCAGGTACAGCCCCAACGCCAGCAGCGGCACCAGGACGGCTGCCAGCAACGGCAAGGCCTTGCCCAATTGACGCTGCCTGGCGGGTTCGGCGCCCTCGGTGTCGGCCAGCAACTCCCGGGCGGCTTCATCGCGGCCCTGACTCAATTGCAGGTCATCGAGCACACCCGATGCTTGCTGCGCGGCCAGCGCGTCGATGCGTTCCTGATAGAGCGCCACGTTGAGCGCTGTTCGGTCTTGCTCCTGCTGGCGGCGATGGCCACGCAGGATCGGGATCAGCAGAAAGCTGAGGGCCGCGAGCAGCAACAAGCCCGCGCTAAGCCAGAATTCAGTCATGGGTACGTTCTTTTTCCAGCAGGTTGGCCAGCCGTGCGCGCTCCTCGGCTGACAATTCATCAGTGCCTTGCACGGACGCCAGGCGACGACGCCGTACAATCACCGCCAATACGGCAAACCCGCCGGCCAGCAGAATGCCCGGGCCGAACCAGAGCAACCAGGTCCGGCCGCTCAGCGCCGGCTTGTAGCGCACGAAGTCGCCATAACGGTCCACCATGAAGTCGACGATTTGCTGGTTGCTCTTGCCCTCCCCCAGCATGCGGAATATTTCCCGGCGCAGGTCAGCCGCAATGGGTGCGTTGGAGTCGGCGATATCCTGGTTCTGACACTTGGGGCAGCGCAATTCCTTGGTCAGTTGCTGGTAGCGCTCACGCTCGGCCTGGTCACGAAACTGGTAGGTATCGATGGCGGCCTTGGCTACCCCACCCACGCACAGGCTCAAGGCCAGGGCTGCGAACCAGCGCTTCATGGTGTCGCCTCGTCGAGCAGCGCCTGGTAGCGTGGCGCCAACTGTTCTCGCCAAACGCTGGCATCGACCACGCCCACATGCTTGTACCGAATCACGCCATCGCCATCGATCAGGAACGTCTCCGGCGCACCGTACACACCCAGGTCCAGACCTAGGCTGCCCTGCTCGTCGCTGATGTCGAGCAGGTAGGGGTTGTGGAACTCGGTCAGCCACTTCTGCGCTGCGGCGTTGTCGTCCTTGTAGTTGACCCCGTAGATGACCACACCCTGGGAAGCCAGCTGGTTGAGATAAGGATGCTCGACTTTGCACGACGCACACCAGGTGGCCCAGACGTTGACCAGCGCAGGCCGGCCCTGCAGGTCTGCCTGGGTAAGCGTACGGTCGCCCTGGGTGGAAGCCAGCGAAAAGACCGGGAACGGTTTGCCGATCATTGCCGAGGGCAATTCATCGGGCTTGAGAAACAAACCCTTGTACAGGAACACCGCCACCAGCAGGAACACCGCCAGGGGCACCACCATCAACCAACGTTTCATGCAACTGCTCCAGACACGCCCAGGGCCTCACGCACCCGGGACTTGACCTTGACGCGGTAGCGCCGGTCGAGGGCCGCCAGCAATCCGCCCAGGCCCGTCAACAGACCGCCCAGCCAGATCCAGCGAACAAAGGGCTTGATATGCACACGCACCGCCCAGGCACCGTTTTCCAAAGGCTCCCCGAGGGCCACGTACAGGTCGCGGGTAAAGCCTGCGTCGATCCCGGCCTCGGTCATCATCGACTGCTGCACGGTATACAAGCGTTTCTCCGGGTGCAGGGTGGCCACAGGACGACCCTCGCGGCTGACCACCACTGTGCCCTTGTCGGAAATGAAGTTGGGCCCTTCGAAGTGCCTGGCGCCCTGGAACAGGAATTGATAACCGCCCAGCTCCACGCTTTCGCCCGGGGCCATTCGCAGATCACGCTCGGCGCTATTGTTGCTCGACAGCACCACCCCGAGGGCACACACCGCAAGCCCCAGGTGAGCGACCTGCATCCCCCAGTAACTGCGCCCCAGCCCAGGCAGCCCCTTGAGCAGCCCTTTGTGGCGCGTCTTGTCGAACACATCGCGCAGCCCTCCGAGCACCACCCAGGCAGCCAGAGCGAACGTGGTCAGTACCTGCCAGTCGAAATCGTCGACGATCAGACCCGCCACCGGGGCCAGCACGGCGCTGCCGACGAGGACCGGCGTCATCATGCCCAGCAGCCACTTGCCAGGCGTATCCTTCCACCGCACCACTACCCCTACCCCCAGCACCAGCATCAACAGTGCCATCAGCGGCAGGAACAGGGCATCGAAATAAGGCGGGCCTACCGAAAGCTTGGCGCCGGTCAGGGCGTCGAGCACCAGCGGGTACAAGGTGCCTAGCAGGATCATCGACGCTGCAACCACCAGAACCAGATTGTTCGCCAGCAGCAGGGTTTCGCGCGACCACAGGGCGAACCCCACCTGGCTCTTGACCACCGGCGCACGCAGGGCGAACAGGGTCAGCGAGCCGCCGACCACGAACAGCAGGAAGAACAGAATGAAAATGCCGCGCGAGGGGTCGGCGGCAAAGGCATGCACAGAGGTGAGCACCCCGGAACGCACCAGGAACGTCCCTAGCAGGCTCAGTGAGAACGCAGCGATGGCCAACAGAACGGTCCAGCTTTTGAACACCCCGCGCTTCTCTGTCACCGCCAGGGAGTGGATCAGCGCCGTCCCTACCAGCCAGGGCATGAACGATGCGTTTTCCACCGGGTCCCAGAACCACCAGCCACCCCAGCCCAGTTCGTAGTACGCCCACCAGGAACCCAGGGTGATACCCACGCCCAGGAAGGCCCAGGCTACCAGGGTCCAGGGCCGCGACCACCGGGCCCAGGCGGCATCCAGACGCCCGCCGAGCAAGGCGGCGATGGCAAAGGCGAAGGCGACCGAAAAGCCGACATAGCCCATGTACAGCATTGGCGGATGCACGATCAGGCCAATGTCCTGCAGCAGCGGGTTGAGGTCACGGCCATCGACAGGCACCTGAGGCAGCAGGCGCTGGAACGGGTTGGAGGTGATGATCAAAAAGCTCAGAAAGCCCACGCTGATCATGCCCATGACCGCCAGCACCCGGGCGAGCATCACCTGGGGCAATTGCCGCGAGAACACCGACACGGCAAAGGTCCAGCCCCCCAGAATCAGCGCCCAGAGCAGCAGGGAGCCTTCATGCGCCCCCCAGACCGCGCTGAACTTGTAGTACCAGGGTAATGCGCTGTTCGAGTTGCTGGCCACGTAGGCAACCGAAAAGTTGTCGGTCATGAAGGCGTGGGTCAGGCACGCGAACGCGAACGTCAGGAAGGCGAACTGCCCCCAGGCTGCGGGCCGCGCCAGGCTCATCCACAAGCTGTCACCACGCCACGCCCCGAGCAGCGGCAGGCTGGCCTGCACGGCAGCGAAACAGATGGCCAGAATCATCGACAGTTGACCGAGTTCAGGTATCACCAACGCTGCGTTCATGGCCGCTCCCCCGTCTGGGCTGCCGCCTGGCCGCTTTCCTTCAGCGCCTTGCTGACTTCAGGAGGCATGTACTTTTCGTCATGCTTGGCCAGCACTTCGTCGGCCACCACCACGCCGTCGCCGTTGAGCTTGCCCAAGGCCACGATGCCCTGCCCTTCACGGAACAGGTCCGGAAGGATGCCGCGGTACGTGATGGGCACGGACTTGTTGAAATCGGTGACCACGAAACGCACGTCCAGCGAGTCGGAGGAACGTTGCACCGAGCCCTGTTCGACCATGCCGCCAGCGCGGATACGCGTGTCCAGCGGAGCCTCGCCATTGGCGATCTGGGTGGGGGTGTAGAACAGGTTGATGTTCTGTTGCAAGGCAGTGAGGGCAAAGCCCACGGCAACCCCCACGCCGACCAGCAGACCGATGATGAGCAACAGGCGGTTCTTGCGCTGCGGATTCACTGCGTTTTCTCCCGGCGCAAGCGGCGCGCCTCTTCTTGCAGGTAACGGCGCCGGGCCAGCACCGGTACGGCGACGTTGAGCGCCAGCACAGCGGCGCAGATGCCGTAGGCCGACCACACATAAAGGCCGTGATGACCCATGGCGATAAAGTCGCCGAAACTGGCGAAACTCATGGCACGGCCCTCCCATCCAGGCTGTTCGATACCTCTTCCTTCACCCAACTGGCACGCGCCTCGCGCTTGAGCACCTCAAGGCGCATGCGCATCAGAAGCACCGCGCCGAAAAAGCAGTAGAAGCCCAGCGCCGTACACAACAGCGGCAACCACATGTCGGCGGGCATCGCGGGCTTTTCGGTCAGGGTGAAAGTGGCGCCCTGATGCAGCGTGTTCCACCACTGGACCGAATACTTGATGATGGGGATGTTCACCACCCCAACGATGGCCAGCACGGCGCAGGCTTTCGCCGAGCTGTCACGATTACTGATTGCCTGGCCCAGCGCAATGATGCCGAAGTACAGGAACAAGAGGATGAGCATCGAGGTAAGGCGCGCATCCCACACCCACCAGCTGCCCCAGGTTGGCTTGCCCCAGATGGCCCCGGTCACCAGCGCCACGGCGGTCATCCAGGCGCCGATGGGGGCGGCGCATTGCAGGGCGACATCGGCCAGCTTCATCTTCCACACCAGCCCCACCACACCGGCCACCGCCAGCAGGACATAACAGGACTGCGCCAGCATCGCTGCCGGGACATGGATATAGATGATGCGAAAGCTGTTGCCCTGCTGGTAGTCCTGGGGCGCAAAGACCAGCCCCCAGACCGTGCCAACCACTAGCAATACAACGGCAGCGATGGACAGCCAGGGCAACATGCGCCCGCTAATGGCGTAGAACCATTTCGGAGAGCCCAGCTTGTGAAACCACGTCCAGCTCATTTTCATCAGGGTGCATCCAGGGTATTGGCCAGGCTTCAAAGCCCAGGCTCGTTATTCGCCGACGCTGATTTTCAGGCCGGCGGCGATCGCAAAGGGTGCCAGGGTCACGGCCAGGGCCGTCAGGCTGGCGAGCCAGAGCAGGTGGCCAGCGGCGGGCATATTCTGCAACGCCGCCTGCAAGGCACCACTGCCCAGGATCAATACAGGGATATACAACGGCAGGATCAGCAACGCCAGCAACAAACCGCCGCGCTTGAGGCCGACCGTCAGCGCGGCGCCCACTGCGCCCAACAGGCTCAATACCGGCGTACCCAGCAGCAGCGAGCCCAGCAGTACCGGCAGGCAGTGCCCTGGCAAGCCGAGCATCAGCGCCAGCAAAGGTGCCAGCAACACCAGCGCAAGCCCGGAGAACAACCAGTGCGCCAGCACCTTGGCCAACACCATCAGTGCCAGCGGATGCGGCGAGAGTACCCACTGCTCCAGTGAACCGTCCTCGAAATCGCTGCGAAACAGGCCATCGAGCGATAACAACACCGCCAGCAATGCGGCCACCCACACCAGCCCCGGGGACAGGTTCTGCAACATCTGGGTCTGCGCGCCAACCGCCAAGGGGAACAAGGCCACCACGATGGCGAAGAACACCAGCGGGTTGGCAAGCTCCGCAGGACGGCGGAACAGCAACCGCGCCTCGCGCCGCAACAACAGGGTGAAGACGCTCATGCTGCCCATTGCCCCAGGTTGAGTTCTCGGTAGCCCGCAGGCGTGTGGGACAAGGTGTGGTGGGTGGTCAGCACCACGGTGCCACCGTGTTCGCAATGGCCGGCCAAGTGGGCCTCCAGGTCCGCGACGCCCTGTTTGTCCAGGGCAGTGAACGGTTCGTCCAGGATCCACAACGGCGCAGCTGCCAAGTGCAGGCGCGCCAGGGCCACGCGGCGTTGCTGCCCTGCCGACAAAGTATGGCAGGGCACGTCCTCGAAACCACGCAGCCCAACGGCAGCCAGGGCCTGCCAGATCTGTTCGCGGCTGGCTGGACGGTGCAGCGCGCACAGCCAGGTCAGGTTCTCTTCGGCCGTGAGCAGTTCCTTGATGCCCGCAGCATGGCCAATCCACACAAGGATGCTGGCCAACGCATGCCGCTGTTCATCCAGCGGACGGCCACCGAGCAGGATCTGACCGGCGGTCGGCTGCATCAGGCCAGCCAGCAGGCGCAGCAGGCTGGTCTTGCCGCTGCCGTTGGGGCCGCTGATCTGTAGCATGTCGCCGGGCCGCAGCTCGAAGGCAAGGTGCTCGAACAGCAGACGCCAGTCGCGCTCGCAGGCCAGGCCCACGGCTTGAAGATGAAGGGTCACGGTTTCGCCTTATCGTTCTAGGGTTCGGGTGACGGTGCCCGGAGCCCGGAGCCCTGCCACTCAAGTCGCCCGATGCGCTGCCGTTACAGTGGCAACTACGGGCGGGCGGCATTATTACATGCACAGCCCTGCTGCCAAGAGGCTGAGCGCCTAAGGTTGTATACAATCATGACTGAAATCAATAGTCTCGGCCCGCAAACCGTCAATGGAGCCCAAGCGATCAAGGCTGCCATGACCGGCGAATTGCTGCGCCTCACCCAGGCTCAACCGGGTTTGCTGAGCCCTGGGGAGACGGCGCAGGCCGAGGTGGTTGCCATGCGCCAGACTGGCCAGGAGTTCCAGTTGGTGTTGCGCTTGCTGCAAGCCAACGGTCTGCAGACTCAACTGCAAGCCAGCGCCAGCCAGCCTTTGCCCCAGGGCAGCCAAGTGACCGTCAGCCAACCCGAAGCCGGGCGTCTGGCCATTTTGCTGCAGCAGGCCAGCGCTAGCCAAATCGCAACCCTCACCCGCCTGGATACTACGCAGGTACCGGTCGGTACCCTGGTGCAGGGTAAGGTCATGACCAACCAACTACTCCCTGAAGTACCGGGTCAGCCTGCAAGCTACCGGGCGCTGGTGAGCCTTCTCAATACCGCCCAAGCCGGTGCCGTGCTGGCCGTGGACAGCCCCCGACCATTGGCAATCGGCAGCCTGCTCAGCGCACGGGTACAGGGCGACCAGTCGCTGCAGTTCGTCCCCCTGGCCGGCAGGCAGGATCAATTGGGCATCGCCCAGCACCTTGGCAGCCAGCAGAACCGTCAGGCGTCGCTGCCGGGCCTGCTGGCCGGTTTGCAACAGTTGGCACGCGACGCCGGGACTGACAGCGCGCTGCGCACGACCGTCGAACGATTGCTTGGCGCGCTGCCGACAGTCCAGCAACTGGGGGATGCCAAAGCCGTTGCTCAGGCGTTGCTCAACAGCGGCGCCTTTCTCGAGGCCAAGTTGATGACAGGGGCGACAGCCACGCTGGCCACTGACCTCAAGGCAAACATGCTGCAATTGATCAACCAGATCAGTGCCAGTAGCGCCCTCGGCACACCAGCGGCGAGCGTGGCCGCGGCCATGCCCGCCCTGGTCCGAAACGCCCTGGGCATGCTGGAGCGGGTAAGCCCCAAACCCCAGCCCGGCGCGTTCCCCCTCCCCTCCAGGTTATTGCAGGCGATGGAAGAAGAAGGGGACCTGGAACAGCTGCTGCGCCTGGCAGCAGCCGCCGTCTCTCGCCTGCAAAGCCACGCCATGAGCAGCCTGCAGCAAAGCGGCACGCTGGAAAACGGCAACCTGCAGACCACTTGGCAGACCGAAGTGCCCATTCGCCATGGACAGGATTTCGTGCCCTTGCAAATCAAGCTTCAGCGCGAAGAGACACCTCAGCAGCAAGCCGACCGCGAGCGTGAGGCGCCTGAAACGCTGCAACCGTTGTGGCGTATCGAGCTGGCTTTCGATCTGCCGCCGCTCGGGCCGCTTCAAGTCCAGGCCCAGCTGACACAGGGCCGTCTGAACGGCCAGCTGTGGGCCGAGCGCGAACAGACCGCCCGCCTGATCGAAGGGCAGCTTGGCGCGCTGCGTGAGCGCCTGCTGGCCCGCGGTCTGCTGGTCGATGATCTGCACTGCTACCCCGGCAGGCCTGCACAAGGCTCACGTACCAGGGTCGAACAACGTTGGGTGGATGAAAACGCATGAGTAACCCTAACCCGCGTCAGGCCGTGGCGCTGAGCTACGACGGGCAGCAGGCGCCGACACTGAGCGCCAAAGGTGACGATGAGTTGGCAGACGCCATCCTGGCCCTGGCCCGCGAACATGAAGTGCCCATTTATGAAAACCCTGAGCTGGTTCGTTTACTGGCGCGTCTTGAACTGGGCGAACAGATCCCTGAGGCGCTGTATCTGACCATCGCCGAAGTCATCGCTTTCGCCTGGCAGCTGCGCGGCAAAGTACCACCGGGCTTCGAGGACACCCCGGCTGAGCCGAGGGACATTACCCCGGCGCACTTGCGTTTGCCTGAAGGGTAGTAGTTGGCTACGACCCAAAACTGCAGGCGCATCGACACTGTATCGGCTCTATCCACTACATGAGTCGATAACCATGGCTACTACCTTCGTCAACTCAGTCGGCCAACGGTACGTGCGTAATCACCTGCGCAACATACCGCGCCCAGATCGCCAGGCCGCCGCTGCTATACGCGAGTGGGCTCAGCGGCAAGGCCATGACCTGGATCCGGATCAGACGGATGTCGTCACCTTGCACTACCGGGGCGATGAGGCCGTCGTGATGCAACGGCTTTCGCTGACCCAGGCAGTGCTGTCGAACTGGCAGGGGGAAACCTGCAAGAATCTGTTGGGGCAGCTGCTTCCTGGCGAGTGGGCAGGTCACATGCCATCGCGCCCGTTCAAAATCGTCAACCGCCTGCCCGAGAATAGCGTGCTGGACAACAGACCTGCCTATTCGGTCTTCAATGGGCTGTTCCGCAGAACCCAACCCGCACGCTACGACAGCTCGACCCACCTGCCCATCGACGTCGAAGCCATGCAGCACGCCATCTGGGAGCTGGATTTTCACACCCGTTTCGTCGCCATGCTCGACGATTACTGGCACAACGCCCGTGACAGCCACCAGCAATGCCTGCAAATCGGCTTCGTAGCGGCTTGCAACAAGCAAGTGCAAGAGGGCTCGCTCAGCGACACGGCGCGCCAGATGCTCTGGGAAGCAGCAGGCCTGGCGCCTCGCGCTACCAGTCTCAGAATCCGGGCGCTCAATGTCTATGGCTACACAGCCACCGACCTGATCGCAATCGCTGACCAGCACAGGCGCGGGGTGGTGCTGTACCTTCCAGGTAATGCCTCGCCTTTCCATGAGTTCGCAAGCCTGGACAGCATGAAAGACTGGTTTGGTGACCAGTGCCGCGTTGCAGAGAAGCGTGAGGCACTGCGCCGATATTTCCGGCTAGCCGATACGCCAGACGGGCTGGACTTCAGCGGCTTGGATACGGCGCTCGAGGGGTTAGGCGCCTATCCTGCCGTTTATCATCGATCGCCCAATCGTTCCGGTTTCACAACCGATGGTCAGTGGCCGCCGCGGCAATACGTCTACTACAAGACCAAACAGTACAGCCCGTCGATCAAGGATGACTTGTTTGCCGTGCTTACTGAGCGTCAGCGCGTGCGCAGTTACGCCGATGCGGACTTCATCATCACCAGTGACCAAGCCGTGACCAAGGCAAAATGGCGAGGCTATGTGCTCACCTCGATCAATTTACTGGCACCACTGGCGATCGTGATTCCTGCCCTGGCACCTATGCTTGCGTTGGCAGGCGCCGCTCAGTTTGGCTTGGGCCTGGATCAGGCCATCAATGGCAAGACACTGGAGGACAAAGCGCAGGGCGTCAGCAACACGGTTTACGGACTGTTCAACGCCCTCCCCCTGGTTGGCGAGGCCACGACGCGCGCAACAGAAGTGTTCTGCGCACAACGCTCGCGCTTCTTCACGCCCATCCGTTTGAACGACCAATTGGGCTACCCGCTGAGCCCGATAAACCCACCGCATTTTTCCGAGCCGGAGATCGGTGATTTCTTCGGCGATGCGCTGCAGCCCGTGCCGGCTGACGATAGCCCGGTCGCGCGCTCCATCATCCGAATACCTGTCAGTGAGCAGGGACCCGCGCAGCTGCAAGGGGAAATCGGCGGTTACAACGCAAACGTGCTGTACGACAGTGAACACGATGCTTTCATCGTCGATGATGCAGTCAACGATGTGGACCCAACCTATTACCAGGTGACCCCGGGCCGTCGTGGCCTTACCCCAGTGGATATCACGACGCGCCCGGTTACCGACGAAATGCGCTCGGCAACGCTCAGGGGCCTTGGTATTGATCTGCCATTACCGCTCGATATCCCTGCCGTCGACCACTCGGCGGCTCAGCCTATTCCCAAAACCATTTCCAGCCTATGGGTAGGCAACAAGATCATCGCGCCTGAGCTTGTAGACAACTTGGCCGCCAACGCAGAGCGCCTGAGCAACAGCAATTACACTTACCGCCTGTACTTGTCCAAGGCAGAACCCCAGGCCTTTGAAGCCAATCGGCAACTGCTCAATGAACGCGCGCCCAGGCTTGAAGTGCTGCCTTTGGAGGAGCAGCCGTTCTATGCGCACTTCACTGAAAGCGTGAACTTCGAGCAATACCAGCATGCCACCAGCGATCCTGGGGCCAATTACGCTTCGGCATCGGACATCTTGCGCTATTCAATGCTCGACAGTTTGGGGGGCATCTACATGGATGTCGACGATTCGCTGCTACCCCATCCCGAGGCACCGCAGGACCCTACTCGCGCTGCTATTGAAACCGTCGAACTGGCCACGACACAGGACGGTTTCATCCTGGGTGACCCTACAAACAACGATACGCTCGGCATGCACTGCCACTACAACACCAACATGATTGGCACTCATCCTTCAAACCCCAACCTGCAGGCGATCAGCGATCTCATGCGCGAACGCTACCAGGCCATGCCAGACTTTTATCAGCACAGGCCCATCACCGGCACTGCCGGTTTCAAGGCGTATGCCAGACGCCTGAATCACTTGACGGGCCCCGCAGTGCTCAATGATGTGATCGATCAGCACTTACCCCGGCTCTACCGCTTGCGCCAACTCACCAACCTGCACACATTGCCACAGACCAAACCGCTGTTTCTGACCATTGGCAAGACGCAGGCGGTAAAGGCGGCGATTACCCACGACTTGGCACTGGGCAATGTTGCACAAGTGGGCAACTACCATTCGTGGGGCAAACCTTGAAACGCACAGGGCGACTTGCGCCGCCCTGATGTTCAGTCGTTGCGATGCAGCTTGCTCATCAGCTCGGCCTCGGCCTGGGTCAGGCCGCAGGTTTCGGTGAGTTCCGACACGCTAGCGCCCATGCCGACCAGCCGTGCAGCCTGGGTGAAGGTGACGCTGCTCGGGTCACGCTGCTCCAGCCGTTCCAGCCGGTCGGGCAGCGTGGCCACCGCACCGCGCAGCTCATGGATGGCGTCGCCCATGCGCACGGTGACGTTCTGGTAGTCATCGAGCCGCTTGCCGAGGTCCTTGATACGCTGGTCGCGCAAGGCATCGCCAATGGCCTGCTGCGCAGCCAGCTCGCGCTGACGCTTGGTGTAGTTCAGGAAGAACCACAGGCTCAAGGCCCACAGCAGGGCCAGTAAGATGACGCCGACCTCGAAAATCAAGTCAGATGTTCTCCAGTTCCGACCACTCTTCCTCGGTCATCATCTTGTCCAGCTCGACCAGAATCAGCAATTCGCCATTCTTGTTGCACACGCCCTGGATGAACTTGGCCGATTCTTCGTTGCCGACGTTGGGCGCGGTTTCGATCTCGGACTGGCGCAGGTACACCACCTCGGCGACGCTATCGACCAGAATGCCGACCACTTGCTTGTCAGCTTCGATGATGACGATGCGAGTGTTGTCGGTGACCTCGGTTGGCATCAGCCCGAAGCGCTGGCGCGTGTCGATCACGGTCACCACGTTGCCGCGCAGGTTGATGATACCCAGCACATAGCTGGGCGCACCCGGCACCGGGGCGATTTCCGTGTAGCGCAGCACTTCTTGTACCTGCATCACGTTGATGCCGTAGGACTCGTTGTCCAGACGGAAGGTAACCCACTGCAGGATCGGATCTTCAGAACCTTGTGCGGACGACTTTTTCATTCCCCTACCCCTTGAAATCCGCCTTTGGCGGTGTGTTCGGTGTGATGTGCTGTTTGGCGTGCAACTGCTTGACGGCGCCGCTGGCGATCAACTCGGCCAGCTCCGCCACGTCCAGCAGTGCACACATGTGTTCAATGACCGTGCCGGCCAGCCACGGCCGCTGGCCCCGCTGGCTACGCCACTTGATCTCGGACGGGTCCAGGCGCAGCGAGCGGCTGACCTGATGCACAGCCAGCCCCCACTCGTAGCCCTGGACAGAAATGACGTATTGCAGGCCTTGGCGGAAATCATCGCGGTAGCGGTCAGGCATGACCCAGCGCGCGGTGTCGAGCACCTTGAGGTTGCCAGCCTGGCAGGTGAGGATGCCCAGGAACCACTCGGGCTGCCCGAACAGCGGCGTCAGCTCGCGGTCGGCCAAGGTGTAGATCGAACCCAGGCACACCAGCGGCACGGCCAGGGTCAGGCCGGCCACATCGAACAGCAGGCACTCGAACGGCTCGGCAGCCCAGGCCGGGCGCCCATCGACGGTGGCCGGCGGTACGGGCACGTCCGGTGCAGGCAGGTGGACGTCCACCAGGGGCATTGCCGGCTCCACAGCCGGGGTATCAGTCAAGACCGGGATGCTGGCCTCGGCCACCACTGCCTGTTCCACCACCGCCACCACGGGCGGCTGCACAGGTATGACGCTAGGCAACACCGCAAGCCTGGGCTCGGCGAACGGCCGCTCAGGTGCGGGCGGCGCCGGTTGTGCCTGCGTGGCCTGGCCAGGCTGACGCGCATCGCGGGCCTGCTCCTGGCGCACCGCCAGGGCGAAGTCATCTGCCGCGCCTGGCGGTGGCGGCGTCTCCAAGGGCTCGGTGGCTTCCTGGAGCAGACCGTCAAGATAGGACTGCAGGGCCAACTGGGGCTTGCTGCTCACTTGCCGTGTTTGTGTCATCAGGCCACCTGCGCCGCGGGCTTGTAGGTCAACAAGTGCTTGAGCAGCGCCCGATAGGCCACCAGCCCTCGGCTCTTGTTGTCGAATTGCGACGGCGTGACGCCCTTGCGGCTAGCATCGCGCAGCCGCGTGTCCACGGGAATGTAGCCCTGCCATACCTGTTCGCCGTAGGCATCGCGCAGCAACTTGAGCGTTCCCAGGGACGCCTGGGTACGTCGGTCGAACAACGTCGGCACGATCTGGTAAGGCAGCGCCTGGCGCCGGGAGCGGTTGATCATGGCAAGGGTGCCAACCATGCGCTCAAGTCCCTTGACGGCCAGGAACTCGGTCTGCACCGGGATGACCAGTTGCTGGCTGGCCGCCAGCGCATTGACCATCAACACCCCTAGCAAAGGGGGGCTGTCGATCAATGCGAAGTCGAAGTCTTGCCACAACTGCGCCAGACTCTTGGCGATGACCAGCCCCAAACCGTTCTGACCGGGCGATTGACGCTCCAGCACAGCAAGGGCAGTGCTAGAGGGAAGCAATGAAATGCGCTCGTCACTGGTTGGCAACAGCAACTGCCCCGGCAGCCCGTCCGGAACGCTGCCCTTGTGCAGGAACAGGTCGTAGCTGCTGTGCTCCAGCGCATCGGGATTATGCCCGAAATAGCTGGTCATCGACCCATGCGGATCAAGATCGACGACGATTACACGCTTGCCGGCGTCGGCCAGAAGGCCAGCCAGGGCGATGGTGGTGGTGGTCTTGCCGACGCCACCTTTTTGATTGGCTACTGCCCAGACTCTCATCAGGCAAACTCTGTCCGTGGGTGAGGCAGGGCGCGTGGTGTGCCCGCTGCCTTGCTGGAAAATGAAAGGCGTGGATGGCTGTCGGTCAGGCGCCGTGCATGGACATCCGCCAATGGGGCGACAGAGAATTGACGAGTCACTGGCCTGCCACCGCTGCTGAGCTTGCCGGTGCACTTTGTGTGCCAGCCCGGCGCAGTGCAGCATCAGGCGTGGCATTGGCAGCACCGGTACTGGTCAGGCTGCGGCGCACCTCAAGGTTGCGGGATATCACCAGTACCACGCGCCGGTTACGGGCCCGGCCCTCGGGGGTATCATTGCCCGTCACGGGCTGATACTCGCCGTAGCCCACCGAGGCCATACGCCCAGGGTTCACGCCGCCCATGGCCAACAGCCTGACGATACTGGCGGCACGGGCCGAGGAAAGCTCCCAATTGGTCGGGTATTGCGCCGTACGGATAGGCTGGTTATCGGTGAAGCCTTCGACGTGAACCGGGTTGGCGAAAGGCTTGAGAATGGCCGCCACCTTGTCGATGATGGCGAATGCATTGTCACTGGGCATGGCATCGCCACTGCCGAACAGCAACGAGGAATTGAGCTCGATCTCGATCCACAGCTCGTTACCCCGGATCGTCATCTGATCACCCTTGATGAGGTCACCAAAGGCGTCGCGCACTTCATCGGCGATGGTCTTGAGCGGGTCGTTGCTGGCGGCCGTCAGGCCAGCGTCAGACTGCTCGCTGTCCTTGACCAAGGGCTGGGCAGGTCGCACGGTCAGCGGGCGCTCATCCCCGATGGGAATGGGCCTCATGCTGCGCTCAGGGTCGTTGAACACGCCCAACAAGGCTTGGGACACCACCTTGTACTTGCCCTCGTTGACCGAGGAAATCGAATACATCACCACGAAAAAGGCGAACAGCAAGGTGATGAAGTCGGCGTAGGATACCAGCCAGCGTTCGTGGTTTTCCGGCTCCTCGGCATGACGGCGACGACGCATGGGCTACTCCATGAAGCCTTGCAGCTTCAGCTCGATCGAGCGCGGGTTCTCGCCTTCGGCAATGGACAGCAGGCCTTCGAGGAGCATTTCCCGGTAACGCGACTGGCGCAGCACCAGCGCCTTGAGCTTGTTGGCGATGGGTAACAGGATCAGGTTGGCGCTGGCGACCCCGTAGATGGTCGCCACGAAGGCAACGGCGATGCCGTTGCCCAGTTGCGCCGGGTCGGCCAGGTTGCCCATGACGTGAATCAGCCCCATCACCGCGCCGATGATTCCGATGGTCGGAGCGTACCCGCCCATGCTCTCGAAGACTTTGGCAGCCTGCAGGTCACGGCCCTCCTGGGTCAGGAAATCCACTTCGAGGATACTGCGAATGGCTTCGGGCTCGGCGCCGTCGACCAGCAACTGCAAGCCCTTGCGCGCGTAAGGGTCAGGCTCGCCATCGGCTACCCCTTCCAGCCCGAGCAGGCCTTCCTTGCGCGCCGTGAGGCTCCAGTTCACCACGCGATCGACCCCACCCGGCAGATCGACGCGCGGTGGAAACAGGATCCAGCGCAGGATCTGCAAGGCCCGCTTGAACGAGGAGAGCGGCGATTGCAGCAAGGCTGCCGCCAGGGTACCGCCCAATACGATCAGCGCTGCCGGCCCATTGATCAGGGCGCCCACATGGCCGCCTTCGAGGAAGTTACCGCCCACGATGGCGACAAAAGCCAGGATCAGGCCAATCAGGCTGAGCACGTCCATCAGACGCACGCCTCCACCAGGTGCCGGCCAATATCGTCGAGGCTGTACACCGCATCGGCCAGGTTGGCCTTGACGATCGCCATGGGCATGCCATAAATCACGCAGCTGGCTTCATCCTGTGCCCACACCGTGCTGCCACCCTGCTTGAGCAGGCGCGCCCCTTCCCGGCCGTCCGCGCCCATGCCCGTCAGTACCACGGACAACACCTTGTCGCCATAGGACTTGGCTGCCGAGCCAAAGGTAATGTCCACGCAGGGCTTGTAGTTGAGCCGCTCGTCACCGGGCAGAATCTTCACGGTTCCACGGCCATCGATCATCATCTGTTTGCCACCGGGGGCCAACAGCGCCAGCCCGGGGCGCAGGATGTCGCCATCTTCGGCTTCCTTGACGCTGATCCGGCACAGCTTGTCCAGGCGCTCTGCAAAGGCCTTGGTGAAGGCTGCCGGCATGTGCTGGATGAGCACGATCGGCGCCGGGAAATTGCCTGGCAATTGCGTGAGCACGCGCTGCAAGGCCACCGGTCCCCCGGTCGAGGTGCCGATAGCAACGAGCTTGTAAGGCTTGCGCTTGGGCGCAGGCGAATGGGCAGCCGCCGGCCTGACGGGGGCAGCGGTGCTGCGCACCGGTGCCGGCGCTGCAGCGCTGGTTGCTGTTGTGGGCGTCGGCGCGGGGGCGGCAGCGGGCGCGACCGCCGGGCGGACGTAACTGGCCATGCGGCGATTGCTTCGCGACAGGGTATGCACCTTCTCGCACAGCATCTGCTTGACCTTCTCGGGGTTGCGCGAGATGTCTTCGAAATTCTTCGGCAGGTAGTCCACCGCCCCGGCATCGAGCGCATCGAGCGTGACCCGAGCGCCTTCATGAGTGAGCGATGAGAACATCAGCACAGGTGTCGGGCACCTTTGCATGATGTGCCGCACCGCCGTGATGCCATCCATCATGGGCATCTCGTAGTCCATGGTGATCACATCGGGCTTGAGCGCAAGCGCCTGGTCGATCGCTTCCTTGCCGTTGGTTGCAGTGCCCACTACCTGGATCGTCGAGTCCCCCGAGAGGATTTCCGAGACACGGCGGCGGAAGAAACCGGAATCATCCACCACCAGGACCTTGACTGCCATAAACACTCCGTTAGGCGGCGCCCCCGGCCAAGGGGGCGCCACCGAGATCAAATACGCCGCGCGGCGTAACGCTTGAGCATGCTCGGGACGTCGAGAATCAGCGCAATGCGACCGTCGCCGGTGATGGTGGCCCCGGACATCCCCGGAGTGCCTTGCAACATCTTGCCCAGAGGCTTGATTACCACTTCTTCCTGGCCCACCAGTTGATCGACGACAAAGCCGATGCGCTGGGTGCCGACCGACAGGATCACCACGTGACCTTCGTGTTGTTCTTCATGCACCTGGCCCTGGACCAGCCAGCGCTTGAGGTAGAACAGCGGTAACGCCTTGTCCCGCACGATCACCACTTCCTGGCCATCGACCACGTTGGTGCGCGACAGGTCCAGGTGGAAGATCTCGTTGACGTTGACCAGCGGGAAGGCGAACGCCTGGTTGCCCAGCATCACCATCAGGGTGGGCATGATCGCCAGGGTCAACGGGACCTTGATGACGATCTTCGAGCCCTGCCCCTTGGCCGAGTAGATGTTGATCGAGCCGTTGAGCTGGGAGATCTTGGTCTTGACCACGTCCATGCCCACGCCCCGCCCGGAGACGTCGGAAATCTCGGTCTTGGTGGAAAAGCCCGGGGCGAAGATCAGGTTGTAGCAGTCCGACTCACTCAGGCGGTCGGCGGCGTCCTTGTCCATCAGGCCCTTTTCCACGGCCTTGGCACGCAGTACGTTCGGGTCCATGCCTTTGCCGTCGTCGGAAATCGACAGCAGGATATGGTCGCCTTCCTGCTCGGCAGACAATACGACGCGCCCCGTGCGCGCCTTGCCCGCGGCCTCGCGCTCATCGGGCATTTCCACCCCATGGTCCACGGCGTTGCGCACCAAGTGCACCAGCGGGTCGGCCAGCGCCTCGACCAAGTTCTTGTCCAGGTCGGTTTCTTCGCCCACCAGTTCAAGGTTGATCTCTTTCTTCAACTGCCGCGCCAGGTCACGCACCAGGCGCGGGAAGCGGCCGAACACTTTCTTGATCGGCTGCATGCGCGTCTTCATCACCGCCGTCTGCAAGTCGGCGGTGACCACGTCGAGGTTCGACACGGCCTTGGACATGGCTTCATCGCCGCTGTTCAGGCCCAGGCGTACCAGACGGTTACGCACCAGCACCAGTTCGCCGACCATGTTCATGATCTCGTCCAGGCGCGCGGTATCGACCCTGACGGTCGTTTCCGCTTCGCTGACCGCGTGCTTGTCGGCACTCGCCGCTGGCGCCCGCGGGGCTGCGGCAGGCTTGGGCGCTGCAACCGGTGCCGCCGCGCCAGCAGGACGGGCGATCGCCGGCGCCTCGGCCCTGGCTGGGGCTGCGGCCTGAACACTGGCAGGTGCATCGACGGCAGCCACGTCGCCATTGAACTTGCCCTTGCCATGCAGCTGGTCCAGCAACGCCTCGAACTCGTGCTCACTGATGTCGTCGCCAGGGATGGCAGATGTTTGCTCGACAGGCGCCGCCGCCTTGGCTGCGGGCAAGGCATCGGCCTGGAACGTGCCTTTACCATGCAACTGATCCAGCAGCGACTCGAACTCGGCGTCGGTAATTTCATCGCTGGCCGGCTCGGCAGCGGCAGCCACCGGCTGGGCCGTCACTTCGGCACTGAACTGGCCCTTGCCATGCAACTGGTCGAGCAGCGACTCGAATTCGGCATCGGTGATGTCGTCACCCTGGCCGCTGACCGGCTCGGCAGGCATCTGCTCGGCCGCCGCCTGGGCTTTGACTGCGTCGAGCGAATCGAGCAGTTGCTCGAACTCGCTGTCGGTGATGTCAGCTTCGGTAGCTTGCGCAGCCTGCTGCACGGGCGCAGGTTCAACCGGCACGGGCACAGCCGGTGCCGGGGCCGCTTCGGCGCTGCCGGGCTCTGCCAGACGCGCCAGGGCTGCCAGCAGTTCGGGCGTGGCCGGTGTGACCTCGCTGCGCTCACGCACCTGGGCGAACATGCCGTTGACGGCATCCAGTGCTTCGAGCACCACATCCATCAGTTCTGCATCGACCCGGCGCTCACCTTTGCGCAGCACGTCGAACACGTTCTCGGCGATATGGCAGCACTCCACCAGCTCATTGAGCTGGAGGAAGCCGGCGCCCCCTTTTACAGTGTGGAAACCGCGAAAAATTGCATTGAGCAAGTCGGCATCGTCAGGGCGGCTTTCAAGCTCGACCAGCTGCTCGGACAATTGCTCAAGTATTTCACCGGCTTCTACCAGGAAATCCTGAAGGATTTCTTCATCGGCGCCGAAGCTCATCAAAGGTGCTCCTTAAAAACCCAGGCTGGATAGCAGATCATCGACATCGTCCTGACCGGACACGACGTCTTCACGCTTATCGGCATGAATCTGCGGACCTTCACCCCGAGTCGGATGTTTTTCTCGATCTTTTTCTGCGCGCAACTGATCCTGGTCATGCTGGATGCCTGCAAAGCGGTCGACCTGGCTGGCCATCATCACCAGTTTCAGCAGGTTGCTTTCCACTTCGGTCACCAACGCCGTGACGCGCTTGATCACCTGCCCGGTCAGGTCCTGGTAATCCTGGGCCAGCAGGATGTCGTTGAGATGGCCAGCCACCTTGCGGTTACCTTCGGCGCTGTGCGCCAAGAAACCGTCGACGCGCTTGGCCAGGTCGCGAAACTCCGTGGCGTTCACTTCCCGGCGCATGAAGCGCTGCCAATCGGCACTCAGCGCTTTGGCTTCGCTGGCCAGGTCGTTGAGCACAGGCGTGCTTTCCTCGACCAGGTCCATGGTGCGGTTTGCCGCCCCTTCGGTGAGCTTGACCACATAGGACAGGCGTTCGGTGGCGTCGGTAATCTGCGACACCTCTTCGGCCTGGGGTATGGTCGGGTCGATCTGGAAACTGACGATGGCGCTGTGCAGTTCGCGGGTCAGCTTGCCCACTTCCTGGTACAGCCCCCGATCGCGGGTCTGGTTCAACTCGTGAATGAGTTGCACCGCCTCGCCGAACCGTCCGCGCTCCAGGCTTTCGACCAACTCCTGGGCATGCTTTTTGAGGGTCGATTCGAACTCGCCCAATGACGTGTGTGATGAACTCATGGCGCGCCCCCTGACGTGACTCAGCCGTTGACGCGTTCGAAGATCTTCTCGATCTTTTCTTTGAGCACCTGGGCGGTGAACGGCTTGACCACATAGCCATTCACGCCTGCCTGGGCGGCCTCGATGATCTGGTCGCGCTTGGCTTCCGCGGTCACCATCAACACCGGCAAGCTCTTGAGCTTGTCGCTGGCGCGCACTTTGCGCAGCAGGTCGATACCGGACATGCCCGGCATGTTCCAGTCAGTTACCAGAAAATCGTAATGGCCATTTTCGAGCATGGGCAGCGCCGTCATGCCGTCATCGGCTTCGCTGGTGTTGGTGAAGCCCAGGTCACGCAGCAGGTTCTTGATGATGCGCCGCATCGTCGAAAAGTCGTCGACGATGAGGATTTTCATGTTTTTGTCCAATTAGACCTCCAAGCAGTCTCAAACGCGCTCGGCCCCGAGCGCGCACTCAATCGATTCGGTACAACGTGGAAAACGGCAACGACGGCGGCGGGCTCAACGGGCCCGCCATTCCCCCAGGCGGCTGCGCAGGCGCGCGGCGCATTGGCTGTGCAACTGGCTGACCCGCGACTCGCTGACCCCCAAGACCTCACCGATCTCCTTCAGGTTCAGTTCCTCGTCGTAGTACAGCGCCAGCACCAGGCGCTCACGCTCCGGCAGGTTGGCGATGGCCTCGGTCAACGCGACCTGGAACCGCTCTTCCTCCAACCCACGGGCAGGCTCGGCCTGGCCGCTAACGCCGTCCTCATGCAAGCCTTCGTGCTCGCCGTCCTGCAACAGGTCGTCGAAGCTGAACAGGCGGCTGCCCAGTGTGTCGTTGAGAATCCCGTAATAATCATCGAGGCTCAACTTGAGTTCGGCAGCAACTTCATGATCTTTAGCGTCGCGGCCGGTTTTGGCTTCTACCGCGCGCATGGCGTCGCTGACCATGCGGGTGTTGCGGTGCACCGAACGCGGCGCCCAGTCGCCTTTGCGCACCTCGTCGAGCATGGCGCCGCGAATGCGGATGCCGGCATAGGTCTCGAAGCTGGCGCCCTTGCTGGCGTCATACTTGTTGGCGACCTCGAGCAGACCGATCATGCCCGCCTGGATCAGGTCCTCGACCTGCACGTTGGCAGGCAGTCGCGCAAGCAGGTGATAGGCGATGCGCTTGACCAGCGGGGCATAGCGCTCGATCAGCTCATATTGCGCGTCCTTCGAGGCGCGGCTGTACATCTTGAAGCCGCTGGCGCTCATGACATCGAACCTGCACTGGTCGGCTGCACCAGGCGTTCGACGAAGAACTCCAGGTGGCCACGGGGGTTGGCAGGCAGCGGCCAGCTGTCGACCTTCTGCGCAATGGCCTTGAAGGCCAAGGCGCATTTGGAGCGCGGGAACGCCTCGTACACGGCACGCTGTTTCTGCACCGCCTTGCGCACGCATTCGTCGTAAGGCACGGCGCCCACGTACTGAAGCGCCACATCCAGGAAGCGGTCGGTGACCTTGGTCAGCTTGGCAAACAGGTTGCGCCCTTCCTGGGGGCTCTGGGCCATATTGGCCAGCACCCGGAAGCGATTCATGCCGTAATCGCGGTTGAGCAGCTTGATCAGCGCGTAGGCATCGGTGATCGAGGTCGGCTCATCGCACACCACCAGCAGCACTTCCTGAGCCGCGCGCACGAAGCTGACCACCGAATCGCCGATGCCGGCCGCAGTATCAATCACCAGCACATCGAGGTTGTCGCCGACTTCGCTGAACGCCTGGATCAGACCCGCATGCTGGGCAGGCGCAAGGTGCACCATGCTCTGGGTGCCCGAAGCGGCCGGGACGATGCGCACACCGCCCGGGCCCTGCAGCATCACATCGCGCAGTTCGCAACGCCCCTCGATGACATCGGCCAGCGTGCGCTTGGGCGCAAGGCCCAGCAACACATCGACATTGGCCAGGCCCAGGTCGGCGTCGAGCAGCATGACCCTGCGGCCCAGCTCGGCCAACGCCAGAGACAGATTCACTGAAACATTTGTCTTGCCGACGCCACCTTTGCCACCGGTCACGGCGATCACCTGTACGGGATGCATGCTACCCATGTCTGTTCTTTACCTTGTCTCGCTGGGACTCATGCCACACGAAGGGCAATGCTGCGTACCCCTTGGCATAGCTACCTTGCACACATTTCATTTTCAACCCGCTCGCCGTGGGTTGTGGTAGAGATCAGCGAACATGTCGGCCATGGCCTCCTCGCTGGGCTCGTCCTGCTGCTGCACATTGACCGCGCGGGTGACCAGCTGGTGCCCACGGGGCAAGTGCAGATCGTCCGGGATACGCGGCCCATCGGTAAGGTAGGCCACGGGCAGTCGGAAACTGATGGCAAGGCTCAGGACATCGCCCAGGCTTGCCGACTCGTCGAGTTTGGTCAGGATGCAGCCGGCCAGCCCGCAGCGCTTGTAGCTGTGGTAGGCCGCGGTCAGCACCTGCTTCTGGCTGGTGGTGGCCAGGACCAGGTAATTCTTCGCAGCGATACCGCGACCGGCCAGGGTATCGAGCTGCATGCGCAAGGCCGGGTCGCTGGCTTGCAGGCCGGCCGTATCGATCAGCACCACGCGTTTGCGCAGCAGCGGCTCGAGCGCCGCCGCCAACGACTGACCGGGGTCGACATAGGTGACCGGCACATTCAGGATCCGGCCCAGGGTCTTGAGCTGTTCCTGGGCGCCGATGCGAAAACTGTCCATGCTCACCAGCGCCAGGTTGTGGGCGCCGTACTTGAGCACATAACGCGCCGCGAGCTTGGCCAGGGTGGTGGTCTTGCCCATGCCGGCTGGGCCGACGACGGCAATCACGCCGCCGTCCTCGATCGGTTCGACGTCAGGCGTACGGATCATGCGCGCCAGGTGCGCCAGCAGCATACGCCAGGCGTGGCGAGGCTCCTCGATGTCCTTGGTCAGCTCGAGCAATTCGCGGGCAATGGGGCCAGACAGGCCGATGCGCTGCAGCCGGCGCCACAACGTGGCCTGCTGCGGCTTGCTACCTTGCAGCTGGGTCCAGGCCAGCGACCCCAGCTGCACTTCCAGCAGTTCGCGCAAGCCGGACAGCTCCGAGCGCATGGCATCGAACAGGCGCGGGTCCACCGAGGCCTGGCTGCTTGCGGTGGCGGCCGGCTGCGGGGTATCGACATGCGGCTCGACCAAGGGCTCGGCCGCCGTGAGCGATTGACCGGCGAACAGTTGGCGATTGCTGTCGCTGCTGTCCGGGCGCTGATCGAGCTCGGCCTTGGCCGTGGCGATGCGCGTGTGCGTCTTGCGAAGCTCTTCTTCGAGTTCGACGTTCGGTACCCGAGGTGCCAGGGCGGACAGCTTGTAGTCCAGCGCGGCGGTCAGTTCGACCCCGCCTGCGATACGGCGATTGCCGATGATGGCCGCATCAGCGCCCAGCTCATCGCGCACCAGCTTCATGGCCTGACGCATATCAGCGGCGAAGAATCGCTTAACTTGCATTATCCACTACCTCAGCCATTAGGGCCCACGGTGGCAACGATGGTGACTTGCTTGTTGTCCGGTATTTCCTGATACGCCAGCACATGCAAATTCGGTACGGCCAGCCGACCGAAACGCGACAGCATGGCGCGGATCGGGCCAGCAACCAGGAGGATGGCCGGCTGGCCTTGCATCTCCTGACGCTGTGCGGCTTCGATCAGCGAACGCTGCAGCTTTTCGGCCATGCTCGGCTCAAGAAGCACTCCGTCTTCCTGACCTTGCCCGGCCCTCTGCAGACTATTGAGCAAGATCTGTTCCAACCTGGGCTCCAAAGTGATCACAGGCAGCTCGGACTCAACGCCAACAATGCTTTGCACGATGGCGCGACACAATCCGACGCGCACGGCCGCGACCAAAGCGGCGGTATCTTGACTCTTTGCCGCGTTGTTGGCGATGGATTCGGCAATGCTACGAATATCGCGCACTGGCACCTGTTCTGACAACAAAGCCTGTAGGACTTTGAGAAGACCAGACAGCGAAATGACACCCGGCACCAACTCTTCCGCCAGCTTGGGCGACGCCTTGGACAAGACTTGCAACAGTTGCTGCACTTCTTCGTGACCGATCAGCTCGTGGCAATGCTTCTGCAATATCTGGTTGAGGTGAGTGGCCACCACCGTGCTGGCGTCTACGACGGTGTAGCCAAGCGACTGAGCCTGGGAGCGCTGACCGACGTCGATCCACACCGCCTCCAGGCCAAAAGCAGGATCGCGAGCCGCAATGCCGTTGAGGCTGCCGAACACCTGCCCTGGGTTGATGGCAAGCTCGCGGTCCGGGTAGATCTCTGCTTCGGCCAGGATTACCCCCATCAACGTCAGGCGATAGGCACTGGGTTGCAGGTCCAGGTTGTCGCGGATGTGCACGGTAGGCATGAGAAAGCCCAAGTCCTGAGACAGCTTCTTGCGCACCCCCTTGATCCGCGCCAGCAGCTGCCCGCCCTGGTTGCGGTCGACCAACGGAATCAAGCGATAACCCACCTCGAGGCCGATCATGTCGATCGGGGTGACGTCGTCCCAGCCCAGCTCCTTGGTTTCGGCCGCCCTCTGCGGGGACGGCAGCAGCTCTTGCTGGCGCTGCGCTTCCTGCTGGGCCAGCACCTTGGTCTTATGCTGTTTTTTCCACACCAGGTAGGCACCGCCGCCCGCCATCAGGCCCAGGCTCAGGAACGCCAGGTGCGGCATGCCCGGCACAAGGCCCATGACGATCATGATGGCGCCGGACACAGCCAGGGCCCGGGGCGAGTCGAACATCTGGCGGTTGATCAGCTTGCCCATGTCCTCCGAGCCCGAGGCACGGGTGACCATGATGGCTGCGGCGGTGGAGAGCAGCAGCGAAGGCAGCTGCGCCACCAGGCCGTCACCGATGGTCAGCAGGGCATACACCTTGCCGGCATCACCGAAGCTCATGCCATGCTGCAACATGCCGATCAGCATGCCACCGATCAGGTTGATGAACAGGATCAGCAGGCCAGCGATGGCGTCACCGCGCACGAACTTGCTGGCACCGTCCATCGAACCGTAGAACTCAGCCTCCTGGGCGACTTCGCTGCGGCGCGCCTTGGCCTGCGCCTGGTCGATCAGGCCGGCGTTCAGGTCGGCGTCGATGGCCATCTGCTTGCCCGGCATCGCATCGAGGGTGAAGCGTGCGCTGACCTCCGAGATACGCCCCGCACCCTTGGTCACTACCACGAAGTTGATGATCATGAGGATGGCGAAGACCACCGCACCGACCACGTAGTTGCCGCCGATGACCACATCGCCGAAGGCCTGGATCACCATGCCCGCGGCGCCGTGCCCTTCCTGGCCGTGCAGCATGACCACGCGGGTGGAAGCCACGTTCAGGGCCAGTCGCAGCAGGGTCGCCACCAGCAGGATGGTGGGGAAAGCGGCGAAGTCCAGCGGGCGCAGCGCGTACACGCTGACCAGCAGCACCACGATGGACAAGGCGATGTTGAAGGTGAAGAACACGTCGAGCAAAAACGGTGGTATTGGCAACATCATCATTGCCAGCATCACCAACAGCAACAGCGGCACGCCGAGGTTGCCCCGCCCGAGACCGGCCAGGTTATGGCGAGCGTTGCTGATTAACTGAGTGCGATCCACCGCGAGTCCTCTTCTTGCAAAACTTTGACGCCTGTCAGGCGACTGGCGCTGCCATTGCAAGAAGCTTTCCAACTTTGTCGGGTGGAGAATTTATATTGCCTGTGCTGGCCCTATGGCGGCCATTTCAGCCATCCCCGGCGCAAGGTCAACTGTCGCGTCGCAGATCGGGCGGAATGGGCAAGTCGGTCTTCAGCGGATCTGGCCGCTTACCCTTGCCTGCGTGGTACTGACGGATCTGGAAGACATACGCCAACACCTGAGCCACCGCCAAGTACAGGCCGGCAGGAATTTCATGCTCCACCTCGGTGGAGTAGTAGATCGCCCGAGCCAAGGCGGCGGATTCGAGAATCTGGATCTTGTGCTCAGCGCCGATCTCGCGAATCTTCAAGGCCATGAAGTCGCTGCCCTTGGCCAGCAGCAAGGGGGCCGAATTCCCGTTTTCCGGATCGTACTGCAGCGCGACGGCGTAATGGGTCGGGTTGGTGATGATCACATCGGCCTGGGGCACCGCCGCCATCATTCGCCGTTGCGACACCTCGCGTTGCAACTGGCGGATACGCTGCTTGACCTCCGGCTTGCCCTCGCTGTCCTTGTACTCGTCGCGCACTTCCTGCTTGGTCATCTTCATTTTCTTGTGCGTCTGCCACAGCTGGAACGGGGCGTCGGCGGCCGCGATCAGCAATAGCCCGGCCGACATCCACAGTGCACTCCACCCCACCACCTGCAAGCTGTGAATGATTGCCTGCTCCAGCGGCTCGTTGGCGATCGACAGCAGAGCTTGACGGTCGCTGGCCAGCACCGCCACCGCCACTACCAGGATCACGAAGAACTTGGCCAGCGCCTTGAGCAATTCGGTCAAGGCATTCATGGAGAACATGCGCTTGATGCCCGAAAGTGGGTTCATGCGGCTGAATTTGGGTTGCAGCAAGCTGCCGGAGAATACGAACCCACCCAGTACGATCGGCGCAACGAAGGAAATCACGAATAGCAGGATCAGAATCGGCTGCACGGCCCAGATGGCCATTTTGCCGGACGTGAGCAAGAACGCCCCCATGGATCGCTCATCGACGATGATCTCTCGGGTCAGGCTGAAGTTCATGCGCATCATTTCCAGCAGAGTCTCGGCCAGATACCCGCCAAAAGCCAATATGCCCCCGGCACCTGCCAGGGTGACCGCCACCGTGTTGAGCTCCTTGGAACGCGCGATTTCGCCTTTTTCCCGTGCGTCGCGCTTGCGCTTTTCGGTGGGTTCCTCTGTCTTGTCCTGACCGCTCTCGCTTTCTGCCATTCAACCGGCCCTCGCCAAATCCCGCAGCCACAGCAACGTTTCGCTGGCCAACGCCTGGTAATGAGACAGTATATCGGCAAGGCCGATCCAGAAAATGAGCATGCCCATGACCAAGGTCAGTGGGAAACCAATGGAAAAAATATTCAGTTGCGGGGCCGCACGGGTCATCACGCCAAAGGCGACGTTGACGACCAGCAGCGCTGCGATCACCGGCAGGATCAATATCAGCCCAGCGCCGAACACCCACGCCATGCGCCCGACCAACTCCCAAAAATGCGTGACCACCAGGGCATTGCCAACCGGTAGCGTGGTGAAGCTCTCGGTCAACACCTCGAATACCACCAAGTGACCGTTCATCAGCAGAAACAGCACGCTCACCAGCATGGTCATGAATTGACTGATCACAGTGACGTTGACCCCGTTGCCAGGATCGACCATAGATGCAAAGGCCATCCCCATCTGTACTGCCACGATCTGCCCGGCGATCACGAAGGCCTGGAAAAGCAACTGCAACCCCAAGCCGAACATGGTACCGACGATGATCTGCTCGGCGCACAGCAGCGCCCCTTTGAGGCTCAACGGATCGAACGGCGGCAGGGGCGGGAGCGCCGGCACGATGACCACGGTAATCGCCACGGCAACGTACAAGCGCACCCGCGCCGGCAACATGCGCGTGCCGAAGATGGGCATGGTCATCAGCACCGCCGTCACCCTGAACAGCGGCAGGATGAAGGTGGCCACCCAGGTGCCGATTTGCGTGTCGGTCAGCTCAAGCATTCGCGCATCAACCGATGAGCTGGGGGATGTTGGTGTACAGGGTCGTGATGTACTCCATGAACTTCTGCACCAACCACGGACCGGCCACGATCAGTGTGATCAACATCACCAGCAGGCGCGGCAGAAAGCTCAAGGTCTGCTCGTTGATCTGGGTGGCGGCCTGAAACATGGCCACGATCAAACCCACCAGCAGGCTGGGAACCACCAGCACGGCAACCATCAACGTGGTCAGCCACAAGGCGTCGCGGAACAGGTCGACGGCTACTTCAGGCGTCATGCACGGCCCTCCCAGGCAAAGTCACACACCACCGAAACTGCTGGCCAGCGTGCCCATGATCAGGGCCCAGCCATCGACCAGCACGAACAGCATGATCTTGAATGGCAAGGAGATGATCAGCGGCGACAGCATCATCATGCCCATGGCCATGAGCACGCTGGCCACCACCATGTCGATGATCAGAAACGGAATGAAGATCATGAAGCCGATCTGGAAGGCCGTCTTGAGTTCCGAGGTGACGAAGGACGGCACCAGGATACTCAACGGCACCTGATCGGGGCTGGCGATGTCGGTGCGCTTGGACAGGCGCATGAACAAGTCCAGATCGCTCTGCCGGGTCTGGGCCAGCATGAAGTCCTTGAGCGGGCCCTGCGCTCGGTCGATGGCCTGTTGGGCGGTCAACTGCTCGTTCAGGTAAGGCTGCAGGGCCGTCTGGTTGATGCGGTCGAACACCGGCGCCATGATGAACAGGGTCAGGAACAGCGCCATGCCGGTCAGTATCTGGTTCGAAGGCGTCTGTTGCAGCCCCAGCGCCTGGCGCAGGATGGAAAAGACGATGATGATCCGGGTGAAGCTGGTCATCAGGATGACGAACGCTGGAATGAAGCTCAGCGCCGTCATGATCAACAGGATCTGCAGGCTGACCGAGTACTCCTGCTGCCCATCGGTACCGTTGGACAGGGTGATGGCCGGGATTGACAGCGGGTCGGCCGCCAGTGCCAACGGCGCCGCCAACAGCAGCGCCAAGGTGAACAACAGTCGCAGCGCTGCGCTCATCGGGTCTTGTCCTTAGGGTCCTTGCCCATCAGTTCCATCAGCCGCTGGGCGAACTCAGGCGTCACCTGGCGGGCACCCTGGGGTACATCCACTGGCTCGGCCAGCACGTGCAACGCTTCGATGTTGCCAGGTGTATGACCGATGAGGATCTGCTCCTTGCCCACCTGCACCAGCAGCAGCCGATCACGCGGGCCGATGGCGCGGCTGCCGATGATGTCGATCACGTGCCCGCCCTTGACCGCCGAACCTTGCATCCGGCGCAGCAGCCAAGCGAGCAGAAAGATCAGCCCGACCACCAGCAACAGGCCAAAGACCATTTGTGCCAGCTGCCCGCCCAGGCTTCCTGGAGGGTTGACCGGCGTCGCCGCAGGCGTAGCGGCGGCCAGACACACCTGGCTGGCCAGTGCCGCAGCAACCGCCGCGATGACGCGCACCCTGGCCTTCATCAACGCAGCTTCTTGATGCGTTCACTGGGGCTGATCACGTCCGTCAGGCGGATGCCGAACTTCTCGTTGACCACTACCACTTCGCCATGGGCGATCAGCGTGCCATTGACCAGCACATCCAAGGGCTCGCCTGCCAGGCGGTCGAGCTCAATCACCGAACCCTGGTTGAGTTGGAGCAGATTGCGGATGTTGATTTCGGTACTACCTACTTCCATCGAGATGCTCACCGGGATGTCGAGAATCACATCCAGGTTCGGGCCTTCGAGGCTGACGTTGGCATTGGGCTTGGGCGAGCTGGCGAACTCCTCCATCGGCAGGCGGCCGGGCCCCTGATTCTGGCTGGTATCACCCAGCAGTGCATCGATGTCGGCCTGGCCGGCCGCACCGGTTTCTTCCAGCGCAGCAGCCCACTCATCGGCGAGCGCCTGGTCTTCCGGGGAGGTGATCTCGTTTTCGTTAGCCATGATTTCCTCGACAGGCATTCAGTTCGTTGGGAGCGGCCGCCGTCAGCGGCGTTCGATCGGGTCGATGATCTGCAGCGCCAGGTTGCCCTTGTGCGAGCCCAGGCGCGCCTTGAAGGCCGGCACGCCGTTGGCGCGCAGCACAAGGTGCTCGGGCAGCTCGACCGGGATGACATCCCCGGGCTGCATGTGCAGGATGTCCCGCAATTTGAGCTGACGCCTGGCTACCGTGGCCGTTACCGGAACGGCGACATCAAGCACGTCCTCACGCAGCGCTTTGACCCAGCGTTCGTCCTGGTCGTCCAGATCGGACTGGAACCCGGCATCGAGCATTTCACGCACCGGCTCGATCATCGAGTACGGCATGGTCACGTGCAGGTCGCCCCCGCCGCCGTCGAGCTCGATATGGAACGTGGACACCACGACCGCCTCGCTGGGGCCGACAATGTTGGCCATGGCCGGGTTGACCTCGGAGTTCATGTACTCGAAGTTCACCTCCATGATCGCCTGCCAGGCTTCCTTGAGGTCGATGAAGCACTGGTCCAGCACCATGCGTACCACGCGCAACTCGGTCGGGGTGAACTCGCGGCCTTCGATCTTGGCGTGCCGGCCGTCCCCGCCGAAGAAGTTGTCCACCAGCTTGAACACCAGCTTGGCGTCGAGGATGAACAGCGAGGTGCCGCGCAGCGGCTTGATCTTGACCAGGTTGAGGCTGGTGGGCACGTACAGCGAATGCACGTATTCCCCGAACTTCATCACCTGCACGCCGCCCACGGCCACATCGGCCGAGCGGCGCAGCAGGTTGAACATGCTGATGCGGGTATAACGGGCAAATCGCTCGTTGATCATCTCCAAGGTCGGCATGCGGCCCCGGACGATACGGTCCTGACTGGTCAGGTCATAGCTTTTGATACTGCCAGGCTCGGATGCACTTTCAGTCTGCACCAGGCCATCGTCGACGCCGTGCAGCAGGGCATCGATCTCATCCTGGGACAGCAGGTCCTGTACGGCCATTGCGTGCTCCTACTGCAATACGAAATTGGTGAACAGCAACTGGTCGATCACGGGCTTGCCGACTTCTTTCTGGGCCACTTCCTGCACCACGACGGTCGCTTTCTGGCGCAGCATTTCCTGGCCGACCGAACTGCTGGCCAGGGTATCGAAGCCGACCCCGGAGAACATCATCACCAGGTTGTTACGGATGACCGGCATGTGCACTTTAAGGGCATCGAGGTCAGCCTGATTGCGCCCCTGCAAGGTGATGCTGACCTGCATGTAGCGCTGGCGACCATTCTGGTTGAAGTTCACCACGAACGCGGGTGTGAGCGCTTCGTAGATGGCCGCTGGCTTCGTGGTGCTGGCGCCTTCCTGCTCAGCAGGCGCAGGCTCGCTCTTGTGCATGATGAACCATGTGGCGCCCACGGAAATGCCCACGGCCACCAGCAGGCCACCCACGGCCAGGAGGATCAGTTTGAGTTTGCCTTTTGGGGCAGGGTCTTTGACTGCTTCGGTATTCGCCATGCCAATATTCCGTCGTCCATCGGGAGTAACTGGGAAGATGGCTTGGGGTGAGCAAGTGTTATGCCAAATAGGCGAGCGTCCAGGCTGGGGCCATTACACGGCCCCAGCGGTCTTACATGAACAGCATTGGCAGCCGGGCGGTCACCCTATCTTCAGCCGCCTCAGGCGTAATAATCCACAGCGCTGTCCCCAATCACGACCTGCTGCTCCACAGGCCGTTCGCGCTCGGCTGCGTCGACCGAGCCCTCCCCTGCACGCGCAGCCACCCCGGACAGACCATTCCCCCCCTGCCCCTGCGCCGCCTGCCCTTGTTGCTGCTGACCTCGCGACTGATCGGCCACGTTGACATCCGGCTGGGCCAGCCCCTGCTGGGCAAAGAGTTCGCGCAGCCGGTGCACCTGGCTGTCCAGCGTATCGCGTACACCGACGTGGCCGCTGATGAAGGTCACCTGGGTAGCCTGGTCGGCGGCGACATTGACGCGGATGTTCAAGCGCCCCAGCTCGGCAGGCTCAAGCTGGATATCAGCCGACTTGAGGTTCTGGCTGGACAAGTACATGACTCGGTTCACCAGCCCCTCGGTCCAGGCGTTCTGGTTCATCGACAGCGGCTGCTGCAACGGGTTGGGGTTCACCGGCACGGCGTTGGCCGTCTTGGCCGTTGCCGCCTGGGTGAGGTTGGCCAGGCGGCTGGCGAAGTCATCGATTCGGGTATCGCTGTTGGCGCCCTTGGTGTCTTTCAACCCTTCTTCGAGCAATGCGCCAAATGCCTTGTCACCGGTGTCGGTGGAAGCTTCTTCGGCCCCTTGCCCCGCCTGCGCCAAGGTATTGACGGACGCAGCCTGCGCCTGTTGCTGACCAGGGTCTGCGGCATGGGCCGAGGTGGCCCCCTTGGCTTGGGCACTGTGCTCCAGGGCCAGGCGCAGGGTAGGCAAGTTCGCCAGGGCATCGGCAGCAGGGTCGAAATCTGGCGCCTCTTCGGACGGCGGCTGATCATTGGCAGCCTGCAAAACAGGGGCTACCGCCTCGGCCTGGGCCTGGATCAACTGGGCGCCAGGCTGCGCGTCAGTGACTTGACCGGCAACCAGGCTGGCATCGCGCATGCCAGTGTCGGCCTGGGTGGCGTGCTCGGTGGGCGAGGCATTGCCGTCATCGGCAACGCTGCGCTTGTCGGCAGGCTTGCCTTTGCCGCTTGAGGCCGCTTCAGCCTTTTCAGCGGCCTTGCTCGAAGCGTTCTTGTCTGCAGCGCCGGCAACCTTGTCACGCCCCTGCCTGGCCATCATCTGACCGAAGCCATCACCCTGCTCGCCCAGCGTCTGCTGGGGTTTGGCGGCGGTGGCGCTAGCAGAACGGGCTGCGTCAGCCTTGATGTTGGCTTGCAGCAAAGGGTTGGATGCAACAGGCATTGAGCAGTCTCCGCGCCATAAACAAAATGATCACGGGCATTACCCAGCAAAACTCGCGCCAACTCATACGGGGGCGGCAAGCGCGTGGGCTAACCCGCCGATATCCGATGATGTTCGGCACGGTAGAAGCGCTGCACCTCGGCAAACTCCAGATCAATCCGGTTGATAAGGTCTTCGATGCCCAGCAGCGGGGGATGGCGGGCCTTGTCCTCGAGTTCCTGGCACAGAGTTGCCAGCGCAACGGCGCCCATGTTGCTGCTGCTGCCCTTGAAACTGTGGGCGGCGGCGCCGAGTTCCACTGCGCTGCGGGCAGCGTGAAGTTGGCCAAGACGCCGTTCGGAATCGTCCAGAAAGGTCTGCACCAGCTGCAGATAGCCGTCTTCCATGATTTCACGCAGGTCACTGAGTACCTTGTGGTCGATATGCATGTCAGCCACTTGTTCGCTCCTTGATCAAGTCAGATTATGGCAGAGCCCGACGCGGACTCACCAGATGAACTCGACGTGCGCACAGCGCCCGCCCTCTGTCCAGCGCGCCACAGTGGACAGGCGCCTGACCAGTGCCATTCCCCGGCCACTGAGGCCTTGCTCTGGCAATGGCTGCGCAAGCACCTGCTGCACGTCGAACCCTTCGCCGCTGTCCCTGACCTCCACTTTCAGACGCCCACCAGCGGCGAGCGGTTCAACTGCAAGATTGATGCGCACGTAGCCTTCTTCGATCACCTGCAAGCGCCTGGCACGCTCCTGATAATAATCGGCAAAGCCTGGCGCATCGCATTTGAGCCGAGAATCCAGCCCCAGCACGCCATGTTCAAGCGCATTAGAGTACAGTTCGCTCAGCACACTGTAGAGGGTGCCGGCCGATGAACGCAGGCCATGTATTTCCTGCAACAATTGCACCAGGTAGGGTACCGGGTTGAAACGGCGCAGGCTTTCTCCTCTCACATCGAAACTCAGCGACCAGTCCATGGCGCTACAGCGGCCCAGGTCCTGAGGCAACATCGCCATGGGCTGCGGCAATTGCGCACCCAGCATGCGTATGTCACACAAGCTGACATCGTCGCGCGCCCGCCCACCGAAGCGTTGCAGCGCGTCGAGCAGCTCATCGAACAACAGCGCGGGATTGCGGTTGTCGGCCAATACCGCCCGCAGGCGTTGCTCACCGAACAGACGTTCCTGATCGTCGGCGGTTTCGAGCACCCCATCGGACATCAGCAGCAGCCGCTCGCCCGGCGCCAGCGGCCAAACCTCGGTCTGGTCGTCAAACTGCTCTGCACTCAGAACACCCAGCGGCAAGTGCCTGGAAACCAACGCAGACAACACCCGGCCTTCCGAAGACAGCAGGAAGCCGTCAGGCATGCCGCCATTCCATACCTCCACTGCGCCGCGCTGCATGCTCAGGTTGACCAGTAGTGCGCAGCAGAACATGTCGCCAGGCAGGATGCGCTTGAGCTTGGCATTCATCTCTCGCAATACCTGCGCCATGCCGTAGCCCTTGGCCGTCATACCGTAGAACACTTCGGCCAGCGGCATGGCCCCCACGGCAGCCGGCAGCCCGTGCCCGGTGAAGTCCCCCAGCAGCACGCGCATGTCCCCGGACGGCGTGAGCGCGGCCAGCATCAGGTCGCCGTTGAACAGCGCGTACGGCGATTGCAAAAAGCGGATGTTCGGTGCGTCCAGACAGCCAGAATGGGCCACCTTGTCGAATACGGCTTTGGCCACCCGCTGTTCGTTGAGTAAATGGTGGTGGTGCCGCGCAATCTGATCGCGCTGATCCAGCACCGTGGCCTGAAGCCGTCGCAGCCGGTCCATGGCCCGAATCTTGGCTGCCAGAATGACTGCGCTGTAGGGCTTGGCCAGAAAATCATCCCCACCGGCTTCCAGGCAACGCACCAGGGCCTGTTCTTCGTTGAGTGCCGTGAGAAAGATGATGGGCACCAGGGTTTCGCCAGCCAGGGCCTTGATCTGCCGCGCCGCCTCGAAACCGTCCATGACCGGCATCAACGCATCGAGTAGCACCAGCTGCGGGCGTCGAGCCTTGAACACGTCCACGGCTTGCTGGCCATTTTCGGCAGTGAACACGTCGTGTCCTTGGCGCCTGACGATCTGCGCCAATAGCAGACGATCGGCCGCGCCATCTTCAGCCACCAGCACGGTCAACCCAAGTTCATCAGCCATCGGCGCATTCAACTGATGTCGAAAAGCTTGTCGAAATTGGAGATGGCGAGAATCTTGCGTACGTCGCAATTGGCATGGACGACCCGCACATCCGCCTCGTCCCCGCCGGCGTGATCGCGCAGCAGCAGAAGCATGCCCAATGCAGAGCTGTCCAGGTAGGTCACTTCCTGCAAGTCGACGATGACCGCGTCAGGGCGGCGTGGCTGGCGTTCGTAGGCCTCACGAAAGGCCTGGTGCTTGCCGAAATCGAAACGTCCCTTGATTTTGATCGTCAGCTTTTTACCGTCCTGCGAGACATCGGTTTCCACTGCCATGCTAGCGATTCCTTCGATGATGGCGGATGCGGCTCCATGAAGGTGTAGCAGTGATGGGGCGAGGGGGCAAGCGGGGATGGGAGCTGTATTGGCCGGTGGGCAGAGACCTGGGGCTAGATCAAGCTCCCCCAGCTACAGCGGCCCCTGCCGCGGCAGCCGCTGGGACAACTCGTCGAGCAAGCGCTGCTCGCGCTTGTCCTCGGCGCGCCGCGCCTCGTCCATATAGCGTTGCACCAGCTTGCGCAAGCCCTCTACCCGCGCATACGCCTGCTGCCAGGTGCCGCGGGCATTGGCGAGGTTGTTCTGGTGCCAGGTGAGGCTCTGGCGCTGTTGGGTCATGGCCGTTTCCAGCTGGCCGAGAAAGCGCTGGTAGTTGACCAGCCAGTTTCCGTCTACACCCTGGCCGCCCCGGTTGAGCCACTGCTGTTGATAATCCTCGCCAAAGCGCTCCAGCTCCGTTAGCTTGGCCTGGGCCGTGGCCACCTGCTGCTGGAAATGGCCCAGGCGCTGGGCCGCCTTGCGCTCGGCTTCCTCGGCCATGTCCACCACGGGGGCCAGGCGCGCCGCACGTCCGGGCAATGCCATGGCCTATCAGCCCGCCGGGGGCGTGAAGATCGCCCCCAGTTGATCGCGGCTTTGCGCCATGCCCACGTTCTCACGCAGCCCTTGCCGCAGAAATTCCACCAGCCTGGCCTGCAGCGCGATGGCAAGGTCAGTCTCGGGGTCCCCGCCCGCCACGTAGGCACCCACGCTGATCAGGTCGCGGCTCTGCGACAACCGAGACCAGAGCTGCTTGAATTTCTGCGCCTGGCGAAGGTGGTCGGCATCGACCACCTGGGGCATCACCCGGCTGATGGACGCTTCGATGTCGATTGCAGGGTAGTGACCCTCCTCGGCCAGCCGTCGCGACAGTACGAAGTGGCCGTCCAGCACCCCCCGGGCCGAATCTGCGATCGGATCTTGCTGATCGTCGCCCTCGGACAGCACCGTGTAGAACGCCGTGATCGAGCCGCCACCCGGCTCACCATTGCCCGCTCGCTCGACCAGCTTGGGCAGTTTGGCGAACACCGAAGGCGGATAGCCACGCGTGGCGGGCGGCTCCCCGATGGCCAGTGCGATTTCCCGCTGCGCCTGGGCAAAGCGGGTCAGCGAATCCATCAACAGCAGCACGTTCTTGCCCTTGTCGCGAAAATACTCGGCGATACGGGTGCAGTACATGGCCGCCCGCAAGCGCATCAGGGGCGCATCGTCAGCGGGCGAAGCCACCACCACGGAGCGTTTGAGCCCCTCCTCGCCAAGAATGTGTTCGATGAATTCCTTCACTTCGCGGCCCCGCTCGCCAATCAGGCCGACCACGATGATTTCGGCTTCGGTGAAGCGGGTCATCATGCCCAGCAAGACCGACTTGCCCACACCGGTACCGGCGAACAAGCCCAGGCGCTGGCCGCGCCCGACGGTGAGCAGGCCGTTGATACTGCGGATGCCCACGTCCAGCGGCTTGCTGATGGGGTCGCGGTTGAGCGGGTTGATCACCGGCCCGTCCATCGGCACCCAGTCCTCGGCCTTCATGCCGCCTTTACCGTCCAGCGCGCGGCCCGCGCCGTCCAGTACCCGGCCCAGCATGCTCATGCCCATGGGCAGCCGGCCACCGTCGTCGAGCGGCACCACGCGGGCACCCGGGGCGATGCCGACAATGCTGCCAACCGGCATGAGGAACACCTTCGACCCAGAGAACCCCATGACTTCCGCTTCGACCTGCACCGGGTGGTAGCTGTCGTCGTTGACCACCAGGCAGCGGCTACCCACGGCTGCCCTGAGCCCTTCGGCTTCCAGGGTCAGGCCTACCATGCGCAGCAGTCGCCCCTCGACCACCGGTTGCGCCGGCACCTCGATGGCCTCGGCATAACTGCCCAGGCGCTTGGCGAAGCTAGTACGGTCAAGGCGCATCGGCGTCCTCCACCGGCGCGTCCAGGTCAACGCTCACATCAGGCGCTGCCGGGTGCAGCGCATGGTCATGCATCTGATCGAACAACTGCGCGACGGTCTTCTCGATGCGGGTTTCCATGGTCGCATCGATACGGCTGTGGGCAGTCTCGATACGGCAGCCACCGGGAAGCAGGGTGCTGTCTTCGAGCAGGCGCCACTGCTCTTCGTGGCGCTCGCGCAAGGCCTTGGCCAGTTCGAAATCCTGCGGGTTCAGGTGAATACGGATATTGTCGGCACCCATGGGCAGGCGCTTGAGGGCTTCGCGCAGCACCTGGGTAATCTGGCTGGAATCGCTCGTGAGTTCACGGCCGATCACCTGGCGCGCCATGTGCGACACCAGGTGCACCAGGGTCCTTTCGATCTGGGTGTCCTGCTCGGCGATGGGCTCCATCAAATGGGTCATTAGCTTTTCCAGGCTGGCCAGCTTCGCCTTCAGGGCCTCGTCGGCCTCTTGGCGCACCTTGAGCTGGGTGCTGTGAAACCCATCACGCTCACCGGTTGCGAAGCCTTCGTTGTAGGCTTCCTGGCGAATAGCTTCGAGCTCTTCGAGGGTTAGCGGCTGAACGTCCTCCAGCGGCACTTCCTCGACTTCTTCCTCCACCTCGACCGGTTCGGGCTCAGGCTCGTGCGCGGGCTGGGGGTCGAAGCTGGGCAACGTCCAGACGTCTACGCCCTCGAGGTCGCGGGCCCGGATCAGGTCACTGGGGTGATGTTCTTTGGTCGACATTCAAAAACCTGTCTATCAGGGTGCCAGGCGCCATACCGCCTGCCGAAGACTGCACGCTAAGGCAGATTGCGTGCGTGACGCAATCGCCTTGCGCTGACCCATGGCGGCTCGCCGCTTAGATCATTTCCTCGGCACCTTTGCCACCGAGCACGATTTCGCCGGCTTCGGCCATGCGACGGGCGATGGTGAGGATTTCCTTCTGGGCCGTTTCAACATCGCTGACACGAACCGGACCCTTGGCCTCGAGGTCATCACGCAGCAGTTCCGAAGCACGCTTGGACATGTTCTTGAACACCTTGTCCTTGACCCGCTCGTCCGCGCCCTTGAGCGACACCACCAGCACGTCGGAAGACACCTCGCGCAGCAGCGCCTGGATACCGCGGTCATCCACATCGGCCAGGTTGTTGAAGACGAACATCAGGTCTTCGATCTGCTCGGACAGGTCGCTGTCGATTTCGCGGATCGAATCCATCAGGGCGCCTTCCACGGAGCTGTCGAGGAAGTTCATGATGTCGGCGGCACGCTTGATGCCACCCAGGGTGGTGCGCGCGGCGTTGGAATTGCCGGAGAACTGTTTCTCCAGAATCTGGTTCAGCTCCTTCAGGGCAGCAGGTTGCACGGTATTGAGCGACGAGACGCGCAATACGATGTCCAGCCGGACCTTGTGGTCAAAGTTGCTCAGCACCTCACCGGCCTGGTCAGGGTCCAGGTAAGCCACGACAATGGCCTGGATCTGCGGGTGCTCGTAGCGGATCACGTCGGCCACGGCGCGTGGTTCCATCCACTTGAGGCTGTCCAGGCCGCTGGTGTTGCCACCGAGCAGGATGCGGTCGACCAGGCCGTTGGCCTTGTCCTCGCCCAGTGCCTGGTTGAGCATCTTGCGAATGTACGCATCGGAGCCCACGCCCAGGCTGGTCTGATCGCCGACCACTTCGACGAACTCGCTCATCACCTGTTCGACCTGGTCACGGTGCACGTTGCCCATCTGCGCCATGGCCACGCCCACGCGCTGCACTTCCTTGGGCCCCATGTGGCGCAGTACCTGCGCGGCGTCGGTTTCACCCAGCGAGAGCAGCAGGATGGCTGCCTTGTCGACGCGGCTCAGCTTGGCGGTAACGGCTCGGTTATCACTCATCGGCGTTGATCCAGTCTTTGACGACCTGGGCTACGCGGCCCGGGTCTTCGGCCACAAGGCCTTTGATTGCGTTGAGCTGTGCCTCGTAACCCTCGGTGGGGCTAGGCAGCAGAATGCTTGTCGGGCCACCCAGGCTGACGCGGTCGTTGGCCAGTTCGCCATCTAGACCGATCATGCCGCCCAGCTCCATGTCATTTTCAAGGGCAGGCTGCTTGCCACCCCCTGTCAGGTTGTTGAGCACAGGCCGCAATACGCCGAACACCAGCACCAGGATGAACAGCACGCCCAGCACTTGCTTGACGATATCCCAGAACCAGGGCTGCTGGTAGAACGCGATATCGGCAATCTCTTCGCCACGGTCTGGCGCGAACGGCACGTTGATCACGGTCACGCTGTCGCCCCGGCTGGCGTCGAAGCCAACGGCATCCTGGACCAGCCGGGTGAAGCGCGTCAGGTCCTCGGCAGCCCACGGCACATGGGTGGTCTCCCCGGTGGCGGCGTCCACCTTGACCTGATCGTCCACCACAACCGCCACGGACAGGCGCGTCATGCGCCCCTGTTGCTGGCGGGTATGGCTGATGGAGCGGTCGAGCTCGAAGTTCTTGGTGCTCTGTTGGCGCTTGTCGGACGGATAAGGCGCGAGCATCGGCTGGCCGGTGGCCGGGTCCATGATCTGCTGGCCATTGGCATCGACCAACGGCTGGCCAGGCTGGATGGCGCCCGCTGCACCTGCGGTACCGCCAGTGGTCTGTGGCGCCGAAGCGGCACCCGGTGGCTGGTTGCTCAACGCGCCCGGCACACCTTGTGGGCCCTGGCTGCTAGCGCGCTGCTCGTCGACCGACTGCTCACTGCGCAGCGCCGGTTGGTCCGGATTGAACTGCTCGGAGGTGGACTCGACCGCACTGAAGTCCAGGTCGGCAGACACTTCGGCCTTGTAGCGGTCGTTGCCCAGCACCGGTTGCAGGATGTTGTGCACACGCTGGGTCAGCATGCCTTCCATTCGGCGGCTGTAGTCGAACTGCTTACCGGCCTGGGTCAGGGCAGAATCCTGGATCTGTTCGGACAGCAGGTTGCCTTTCTGGTCGACCACGGTGACCTGGGACTTGTCCAGCTCAGGCACGCTGGTGGCCACCAGGTTGACGATGGCCATTACCTGGCCGGGCTCAAGTGCACGACCTGGATAGAGCTCGACCAGTACCGATGCACTGGGCCGACGCTCATCGCGCACGAACACCGAGCTCTTGGGAATGGCCAGGTGCACGCGGGCACCCTTGACGTTGTTCAGGCTCGACACGGTGCGCGCCAATTCGCCTTCCAGGCTGCGGCGGTAACGCGTGGCCTCCATGAACTGGCTGGTGCCAAGGCCCTGCTCCTTGTCGAGCAGCTCGAAGCCGACGTTGCCGTCGGTAGGCGCCACGCCCGCAGCTGCCAGCTTCAGGCGCGCACGGGAGATGTCGTCGGCCTTGACCAGCAGGGCCCCGGAATTGGGTTCCACGTTGTAGGCAATGTCGGCCGCCGCCAGGGTGTCCATGACCTGCTTGGTGTCCATGCCCGACAGGCTGGGGTACAGCGGACGGTAGTCCGGCTGCTGCGACCACAGCACCACGGCAAAGCCGATCGCCACGCTGGCAGCCAGGCCGACCATCAGGCCGATCTGACGCAGCATGGGCATCTGCGCAATGTTTTCCAGGAACGCCAGGCGCACCAGGGGTGCCTTGGGCGCTGGCGCGCCGCCCTTGGCGGGCGCGTTGTCGACGACTGCTTCAGCCATGGTCTACGTCTGCCCTCAAACCGGCATTTGCATGATGTCCTGGTACGCCTGGACGAGCTTGTTGCGTACCTGGGTCAAGGCCTGCATCGAAACGCTGGCTTTCTGCGAGGCAATCATCACGTCGGTGAGGTCGACCCCGGTCTTGCCGATTTCGAACGCGTTCGCCAGCTGCGAAGAGGCCTGCTGGGTGTCATTCACCTTGCCGATGGCCTGGCCCAGCATGTCGGCAAAGGTACTTTGCCCTGGGGCCAGCTCAGGGGCGGCTGATACTTTCGGCAGCGACATGGCATCGGCCTGCATGGCCCGCATGTCCAGCATCAGACGATTGAATTCAACACCTTGGGTCATGAGCTTCTCTCTCCGGCGGCCGCATATTTTTGACAGTCATGCGGCGGATAGCCTTCGTAAAGCAACAAAGGTGCCAGCCTTATGAAAGGGTGAATACGTCTAGGAAAAAACGGGCGTATCAGGCTACGAAGCACCGTGAAGATCACGCACGCTTGGCGGGCGATGCCTAAAAGAGCGCTGGATTACCCGCGCTAGAGATGACGTCTGCAGGGTAAACGCGACTGTCTTACTCGCCAAACAGACTGGCCTCGACGTCGAAACCGGCGTCGCGCATCTGCGCAAGCTTATAGCGCAGCGTGCGCGGGCTGATCCCCAGGCGCTCGGCCGCTTCCTTGCGCCGACCTCGCTCGGCCCGCAGGGTATCGATGATCTGCTGGTACTCGTGACGCCGCTTGTCGTCGCCCTGCTCGGCTGCAAGTCCACCTTGCCCAGATAGTGGCACAGTGCCACCTGACAAGGGAATGGCGCCATCAAGACAAAAATCCGCCGCCTCGATCACCCCGCCTTGCTGCAGGATCAAGGCGCGCTGCAATGCATTATCCAGCTCACGCACGTTGCCAGGCCAGGTCCAGGCTTGCAGGCAGGCCTGCGCGTCGGCGGACAGGCGCACGGGGGCATGCTGCATTTTTGCAATGTGACGAGCCAGCAAGCGCTCGGCCAGTTGAACGATGTCGCCGGGCCGCTCGCGCAGGGGGCGCCAGGCCAGCGGGAACACGGACAACCGGTAGAACAGGTCCTCGCGAAAACGACCGGCAGCCACCTCGCCCGCCAGGTCCCGGTTGGTGGTGGCCACCACGCGGATATCCAGCGCGATGGGCTTGCGCCCCCCTACCCGCTCGACCTCACGTTCCTGCAGCACCCGCAGCAACTTGGCCTGCAAGGCCAGGGGCATTTCCGAGATCTCGTCCAGCAGCAAGGTACCCCCTTTGGCCTGCTCGAACTTCCCGGGCTGGGCAGCGATCGCCCCGGTAAAGGCACCCTTCTCATGGCCGAACAGCGTGGCCTCAAGCATGTTGTCCGGAATGGCGGCACAGTTGATCGCAACGAACGGCTGGCTGGCACGGGGGGACTGCTGGTGGATGTAGCGCGCCAGCACTTCCTTGCCCGTGCCCGACTCACCGGAAATCAACACGGTCGAGCCACTGCGCGCCACGCGTGCGGCCAGCTCCAGCAACTGCCGGCTGGAGGGCTCGCGTGCAACAGGGCCCTCCTCGTCCGTCATACGCCCGGCGGCATGCCGCTGCACAAGGTTGAGCAGCGCCTTGGGTTCAAAGGGTTTGACCAGGTAATCCACCGCACCTTGGCGAATGGCTTCCACCGCCCGTTCCACGGCCGCGTGAGCGGTCATCAGCAATACCGGCAATTGCGGCTGCTGGCGGCGCAGCTGGGCCAGCAACTGGTGGCCGTCCATGCCCGGCATGTTCACGTCGCTGATGACCAGGTTGAAGGGTTCTTCGTGCACCACTTTCAGGGCCTGCTCTGCGCTGTCCACTGCTTTGTAGGCGAAACCACCCAGGTCGAGGGTATCGGCCAGTGCCTCGCGCAGCACACGGTCATCCTCGACCAGCAACACATTCACCGTCATCACCGGCTCTCCGCCAACGACCCATCGATCAAGGGCAACTCCACCCGCACGCAGGTGCCGCGCCCCACCTTCGAACGCACCTGCACGCTGCCGTGGTGGGCCTTGGCCACCGCCTTGACCACCGCTAGCCCGAGCCCCGTACCGGTCGACTTGGTGGTCAGGAAGGGCTCGCCAAGACGGGCGAGCAGATCAGGTGCAATGCCAGTGCCAGCGTCACTGATGCACAGGTGCAGGGTCTGCTGGCGACGCCATAGGTGCACCTTGAGCCGCGCAGCGCCCTGGCTGGCCTGGGTGGCGTTTTCGATCACGTTCAGCAGTGCACCCACCAGCGTGTCGCGGTTGCACAGCAGCTCACCCAGGCGGCTGTCACACTGCCAGCGCACCGCGTGCCCGTGAACATGCGTCTGCGCAGCCTGCTGCAACGCCTGGAACAAGGCTTTCGGAGAAATTCGATCCGTGAGTGGCAACTCGCCACGGGCGAACACCAGCATGTCGCGGACCTGTTGTTCCAGCTCATGCAGACGCTCCTTGAGACTGCCAGCGAAGCGCTGCCGGGTCTGAGTGGTCAACGCCTGTTCAGGGTCGGCCAGGTGGCTGGCGTAGAGCATGGCAGCAGAGAGCGGCGTGCGAATCTGATGCGCCAGCGAGGCGACCATGCGCCCGAGCGAGGACAATCGCTCGTGGCGTGCCAACTGGTCTTGCAGGCGACGGGTTTCCGTCAGGTCGTTGAGCAGCACCAGCTGCCCCGGCTCGGCATCCAGCGAGCGCGTGGCAATGGACAGGCGACGGCCGTCGCGCAGGGACACTTCATGGCCGTCGTCCAGGCGCGGGGCAAAACTGCGGGCAATGACTTCACGCCACAGCTGGCCGATCAATGGCTTGCCCAACAACTCGCAGGCGGCCGGATTGGCTTCGCGAACGCTACCCTGCCCGTCGATGACGATCACCCCGCCCGGCAGCAGGTCCAGCAAATGCTGCAAGCGGTTGGCCAGGCGTTCTTTCTCGTTCAACTCCTCGATGCGCTGGGCGCTGACCACCGCCAGCTCGCCCTTGAGCTCACTGACCCGGGCTTCGAGCAGGCTGTAGGACTGGCTGAGCTGGCTGGAGACCTGGTCGAACAAAGCGAACGCCTGCTCGACACCCTGGCGGCTTTCCTGCTCGACCAGTGACTGCGCCTGGGGGGAAAGGGCTCGGGATACATGGGCGGCCTGGGGCATCGTGCTCTCTCGCGTGGCTGACCGTCATAAAAACGGTGTGGTGGCCAGTGCGTAGCAATACCCGTGCCGCAGATAAGGGCTTACGACATTTGCCGGAGACTTTGCACTCCGGCAGAGAATCTACCGCCTATCGACCACGATCACTCCTCTGCCTGGTCTTCACCACCCTGCCGGCTCATCCCATACTTACGCATTTTCTCGACCAGCGTGGTGCGGCGAATGCGCAAGCGCTCGGCAGCGCGCGCGACGATGCCGTTGGCGTCGTCCAGTGCTTGCTGGATCAGCCCCTGCTCCAGGCTGCCCAGGTAGTCCTTCAGGTCCAGGCCTTCAGGCGGCAACATGGCAGGGTTGCTAAAGCTGGGCGCGTGCCCGTTGATGGCAATGCGCTCTTCCAGGTCGCTGCGCAGGTTATCGACCATCTGCTCGTCTTCGTCATCGATGTAGCGGAATTTCTTCGGCAGTTCCGACACACCGATCACCCCGTACGGATGCATGATGGCCATGCGCTCGACCAGGTTGGCCAGCTCGCGGACATTGCCCGGCCATCCGTGGCGGCACAGGGACATGATCGACGCCGAGTTGAAGCGGATGGAGCCACGTTTTTCGTGCTCCATCCGCGAGATCAGCTCGTTCATCAGCAGCGGGATGTCTTCGACGCGCTCGCGCAGGGGCGCCATTTCGATAGGGAAGACGTTAAGCCGGTAATACAGGTCTTCGCGGAAGGTGCCGGCCTCGATCATGTTCTCGAGATTTTTATGGGTCGCGGCAATGATGCGCACATCGATGCTCTGTGTCTTGTTGCTGCCCACCCGCTCGAACGTACGCTCCTGCAGCACGCGCAACAACTTGACCTGCATGGGCAGCGGCATGTCGCCAATCTCATCCAGGAACAACGTGCCGCCGTTGGCCAGTTCGAAGCGACCAGCACGGCTGGTGATGGCGCCGGTAAACGCACCTTTTTCATGGCCAAACAGTTCGCTTTCCAGCAACTCAGCCGGGATCGCGCCACAGTTGACAGGCACGAACGGCGCTTCGCGGCGTTTGGAGTGGTAGTGCAGATTGCGCGCCACCACCTCCTTGCCCGTGCCCGACTCGCCCAGGATCAGCACACTGGCGTCGGTATCGGCCACCTGCTGCATCATCTGGCGTACGTGTTGAATGGCGCGGCTGGTGCCCACCAGGCTGCGGAACAGGTTCGGCTCGCGCTGACGACCGCGCTCACGTGCCTGATCGTACATCTCGCGGTAAACCTGCGCTCGGTGCAGCGAATCGAGCAATTGGCTGTAGCTGGGCGGCATTTCCAGGTTCGACAGCACGCGGCGGCGCAGCTCTTCAGGCAACTCGCTCGAAGAAATATCACCTAAAAATAGAACAGGAAGGAACTCATCCCATGAAAGCACTGTCTTAAGGAGCCCGAGCAGTGTGCCGGGCGTGTTGACGGTTCCGACCAGCACGCACAACACCTCGCGGCTCGAAGACAAGGGCTCGACCACCTGCTGCCACTCATGGCTGGCGCAGGACAGGTTTTCTTCGCCCAGGAAGTTGAGCACCACCGCCAGATCGCGGCGGCGGGTGCTGTCGTCATCGATCAGGAGAATCTTGGTTTCACGCCACATGCAATAGCAACTTCCCTAGTCATATCGGCGCCCGAGGGCGTGCTCGACATCATTCCGACTGAATGGTCAGTGTTTCGACGTCTGGAATACGAGAACAGGCACTAGTAAAGTCAAAAACGTCCGAGCAGTCAAATATATGGCGCCGTAGAAGTGCGGGCTGCATCCGGCCTCACGCAATCTCAGCTGAACAGATGGTATACCTTTGTGGCCTGTTTGGCTTGATTGATATTCGACATTTCTGCGACCAGAGATTGACGCTCATCACTTGCAACGTCGATTAGCTGACGATACACGGCCATGAGTGCCTCCAGGTTCGCCTTGAGCGCGGTCGCATCTTCCTGGTCGGCTACCAGCGCCTCATCGACGAGCGCACGGCAGCCCAAGTCCAATTGACCAATGGTCACCCAATCGCGAGCTTCCAGCGCTTCGTTCAATGCGTGACAGGTGTGGGCAATCTGATGCAATGCGCTCATAGGTGACTCCTTGCAGAGAGGTTGTTACTCGGCAGTCGCGATAGCATCCCAGCCGCTCTTGACGGTGATCATGAGTCGTGCGACCTCATCGATCATTTCGGGATCACTGTGTAGGTTGGCCTGGGTCAGCCGGCGTGCCATGTACTCGTACAGACTGTCCAGGCGATCAAGTTCATCCGGGTCGGCAGCCTTGTCCTTGTCCAGCCCTTCGCGCAAGCCGCCGATGATGTCGACGGCCTTGCCCAACATGACACCTTTTTGTGCCACGTCACCGCGAGAGATGGCGCCTTTGGCTTGAGCCATGCGATCCAACGCGCCTTCCATGAGCAACTGCACCAGACGATGGGGCGTGGCCTCGGAGATCTGGGCGTGGGAATTGACCTTCTGGTATTGGCGAAGGGCTCTCATCGGGTGCATGGTGAATCCTCAGTGAACAAGGCTGGACGGGGGCCGTATAACCTGTTTATCGGCGCCCCGCGCGTTTTCTTTAGCGCTGTCAGCTGTCGCTCTTGGCTTTATTCAACGCGTTGAGCGTGGTCATGACGCTGTCGCTGGTCGCCTTGAGCTGCGCAACCATGGTGTCCATCGCGTTGTACTTCTTGGTCAAGGTGTCCGTCAGTGAATCGATGCGCCGATCCAATGCCTGCTGCGACTCCTCGAGCTCCTTGAGCTGATTGGTAAGGCTGGTCTGGCGCGAGGCTAGGATGCCACCGGCTTTGGTGTACTCCTCGGTGACGTTGGTCATGCGCGTCAACAGCCCATCCTTGCCTGTAAACAGGTTGTTGATGTCGGCACCATAGGTTTTGACCGCCGCATCCCACTTGGTGTCGTTGAACTCCAGCAGGCCGGTTTTCTGTACTGTGTTGATTCCGAGCTGCGACAAGGTGCGCAGACCCGTTGCACCGACGCTATGACTGATCTCGTTGCGCACGGAATTGACCAGCGAGCGCATGGTGGCATCGCCGGTCAACGCGGCCGAACCTGTGGCTGCGCCATCGGCCCCGGTAGTGACCTTGGTCTGGGTGTTGATGGTGGTCATCAGCGCGTTGTAGGCAGTGACGAAAGACTTGACCGACGTCTTGAGCGTGTCGCTGTTGCTGGTGACGGCCAGGTTGGACTTGCCTTCCTTGACCAGGGTTATGTCCACACCGCTGATCGCGCCAGTCACAGTGTTGGAAGCAGACTCCAGCGCCAGCCCATCGAGGGTGTATTTGGCGTTCTGCGGCGTGGCAACGGTAGACACACCCTGCGCCATGCTGGCATCGCCACCCAGCGTCAACTCGGTACCTTCGCCCATCTTGGTCGATGAGAAAATGAGCCGCGACCCACTGGCATCGGTCACGATGTTGGCCGTGATGCCCTTGGACTGCAGCTGGTCATTGATCGTGTCACGCGCCTGCTGAAGAGTGGCGCCCGCGGCAATGTTTACGCTGTGGGTCGCATTGCCCTGGTTGATGGTCAGGGTCTGGGATTCACCCGAGTCGTTGACGATCGTCGAGGTCTTTTCATAAATCTGGGTGGAGATTTTCGAGGCGGTCGCCAGCTGGGTGACTTCAAGCGCGTAGTTGCCCGAAGAAGCGCCGTCGCCCAGCTTGATCTTGGCGATGGCCTCGTCCGAGGACGAAGAAGCCAGGCCAGAGAAGCTTGAAGCGGTGTTGAGCTTGGCGACTGCGGCACGGAACGTTTCGAGCGCGCTCTTGACGGAGCCGATGGCCGAAAGCGAGGTGGTGGCGGTGGTGGTCTGGTTGTTGATCTGGGTTTGCTTAGGCGCCTTTTCGGCACTAGCCAGGGCCTTCACAATGCCGCTGATGTCCAGGCCAGAGCCAAGCCCATTGATGGTCGAGCTTGCCATATCACATCTCCTTTATCGTAACCGCCGGTATCCCGACGAAAAAGCATCCGTGCGCTGGTAAACAAAAGCCGTGCCAACTTAAACCTGGGTGCTGAACAACAGGCTGTTGGCATCTTTGAGGTTTTCCGCCAGCTTGAGCGCAGCTTCAGAAGGCAGCTGGCGAATGACTTCACCGCTTTGGCGAGCGATGACCTTGACCACCACCTGGCCGGTGGAGTCGTCGATGGAAAAATCCAGTTGTCGCTCCGAAGCCTTGACGAAATCCTGGATGGCACTGACGGCGCTTTCCAGGTCAGGCCGGGCTACGGGCTTGGAAACCTTGTCGGCGGGCTCGGCCTTGACCGGCTCGCTGGGTGGCCGTGCGCTGGATGGCGCTTCCGGCGTGATGGCAGCGGGATGGGACAGGCCCAGCTTCATGCTTATATCCACGACTTACACCCTCAAGTGACGAAAAGACGAAAGGGTACGTGAACGTACCCTTCGTCAAACTTAGCCTGCTTTGGCAATTAGCCCAGCAGTTTCAGTACCGAAGACGGCAGCTGGTTGGCCTGGGACAGGATCGCGGTGGATGCCTGCTGCAGGGTTTGCTGCTTGGTCAGCTCGGCGGTTTCCGAAGCGAAGTCGGCGTCCTGTACACGGCTGCGGGCAGCGGTGGAGTTTTCCGAGATGCTGTTCAGGTTGGCAACGGTGCTGTCGAAGCGGTTTTGCACGGCACCGAGCTGAGCGCGCTGGCTGTCGATCTGAGCGATGGCAGCGTCCAGGGCCTGGATCGATTTTTGCGAATCGGCAGCGGTGGTGATGCTCAGGCTCGAAACGGTGGCTTCCTGGGTGATGGCAGTGGTGCTACCTGCGGTCAGGCCCAGCGCAGCCAAGCCCGTCCCTTGGCTGCCGTCGGCGATGGTGATGTTCTTGGCCGAGAACAGGTTCAGGGTGTTGTCAGCGTTTTTGCTGGCAGTCACGCCGGTGCTGGCGGTGTTGATGGACGTGATGATCGAGTCCAGGGTGTCGCCTTTCTTGAACTTGACTTCGGTGCCGTTCAGCGAGATCGAGGTATCAGCGACCAGTTTGGCTTCGGTAGTGCCTGCGGACAGACCAACTTTGGCCAGAGCACCTTGACCGGCAGCACCTGTGCCGTTGGTGAGGTTGATGGCTTTGCCGTCGGTGGAAGTCAGAGTCAGACGACCATCCTTGAGGGTGGCTGCAACGCCGGTGTTGGTGGTTTCGGCGTTGATGGCGGCGAGGACATCATCCATATCTTGGCCAGCAGTAGCGCCGACGGTGGTGCCGTTGATGTTGAAGGAGATATCGCTGGTGAAGCCAGTGGTCGGCGTCACGGTCGCAGTGGCTGCGAAGCCAGACAGGTTTGCAGGGGTAGTGGCGTTCGATGCAGTGGCGGTGAAGGTTGCCGAGGACGACATTACGATGGCGCCAGCGGCATCTTTCGTAGCGCTAACACCAGTAGCGTTCGCGCCGGTATTGGCTGCGTTGATTTTCGCTACTACCGAATCGGTGTCATCAGTTTCGGTGATTGAGATCGGCGTAGCTGCGCCGTTCAAAGTGAGGTCAACAGTTTCACCAGCAGCTGGCGGTGTGAAGGTAACAGCCGCTGCGGAGTAAGTAGTTGCACCTGCTGGCGCCACCGCACCGGTAACGACCGCCGACAAATCGGTAGCCGCGCCATCAGTCTTAGCTTCGCTGAACGAACCTTTCAGGCCAGTCGCGCTGATATCGGTCATGCCGAACGAAATGGTTTCGTTGGCGCTGGAGCCGATCTGGAAGCCGACGTTCTGGAACGAGCCGTCCAGAATGTTACGACCACCGAAGGTAGTAGTGTTGGCGATACGGGTCAGTTCGCCGGTCAGTGCGGTGAATTCTTGCTGCAGGGAAGTACGGTCGTCATCGCTGTTCGAGCCGTTGGCAGACTGCAGGGACAGTTCGCGCATACGCTGCAGGATGCTGGTCGATTCCTGCATGGCGCCTTCAGCGGTCTGGGCGATCGAGATACCGTCGTTGGCGTTCTTCATTGCCACGCTCAGACCTTTGATCTGGCTGGTCAGACGGTTGGCGATCTGCAGGCCAGCGGCGTCGTCTTTGGCGCTGTTGATTTTCAGGCCAGAGGACAGGCGGGACATCGAAGTACCCAGCGCTTCGGAAGCGCGGTTCAGGTTCTTCTGAACGCCCAAGGAGGTGATGTTGGTGTTGACGGTCAAAGCCATGACGAATTCCTCGTGGTATGGATACTGCGGCTTCCGGCCCTGGCGACAGCCGGGTATGGCCTAGAGAACCTTCGTAATGGTTATCGTCGGATGGCCCGGTTGCTTGAGGGGTTTTTGCAAAAAAAAATGCTGGCATGCGGCCAGCCCTGGAAAATCAAGGGGTTAAGCGCGGAATTTTGGCGTCAAAAAGCGGGGTGGGTAGGTATGAGGGGGATGACGGCGTCTGGAGCGAGTCGAGGGATGGCCTGGCGAACTGGGGGCTGAAGAGGAGGTGGCGAAGGTTCAAGGTATGCAGCTTGGCGTCAGGAAATGTCGGGGCCGCTGCGCGGCCCATCGCGGCGCGAGGCCGCTCCCACAAAGTGCGAACCCGCGAATTCAGGCGTCACGCGGTTGGGGTGGGAGCGGCCTCGCCGGGGCGCCGGACCGGCCGCGATGGGCTGCGCAGCGGCCCCAGGTTTGCGCTTAGCAGCTGATCTTGGCACCGTCCGCGATGGGCCTTTAAGCAGCCCTGGAAGTTGGGCTCAACCGATTAAGCACAGGGACCAGCCCGAACAAAGGCAGAACGCCCCTACCCCACCGCGAACACATCAATCGCGATAAAGAATCGCCGAAGCCCAGGACAGCCCTACCCCGAACCCACTCACCGCCACCCGCTTCCAGCTACCGTCGAGCATGTGCTTCTGCAGCAGCAACGGTACGCTGGACGACACGGTATTGCCCGTCTCCAGCATGTCTTTCACGAATTTCTCCGGATGATGTTCTTCGAACCGGCGAGCTACCGCATCGACAATCGCCGCACTGCCCTGGTGGATGCAGAACGCGTCGATGTCCGACGACTGCAACCCACTGGCATCGAGCAGCTCGTGCAAGTGAGCCGGTACCTTGACCAAGGCGAAGTTGAAGACCTGCCGGCCATTCATGAAGAACGTGCCATCGGACACCTTCAGGTGCTCGGCGCCCGAACCGTCGGTGCCAAAACGCGCCTCGCCCAGCTTCCAGATGGCGCCATCGGCCATCCAGGTGGCGGTGGCCGCGTCGCCGAAAAGCATGGTGGTGTTGCGATCTTCCGGGTCAACGATCTTCGAGTACGGGTCGGCGGTGATCAGCAGCCCGTTCTTCAGGCCCGCCGCCTCCATGAAGCCCTTGATCGCGTACAGCCCATACACATACCCCGAGCAGCCCAAGGAGATATCGAACGCTGCCACGCGGGTAGACAACCCGAGCTTGCTCTGGACGATAGCGGCGGTGTGCGGCAGGCCCTCTTCATCGCCGTTCTGGGTCACCACGATCAACGCGTCGATCGACTGCGGATCGAGGTCGGGGTTGTTGGCGAACAGTGCCCGGGCGGCCTCCACGCACAGGTCGGAGGTTTCCTGCTCCGGGGCCTTGCGTGGCAGGAAGGACGCACCGATCTTGCCGAACATGAATTCTTCGTCCTTGCCGAACTTCGCACCCTGGACGTAGTTGTCCAGGCCAGCGGTGGGCACGTAACTCGCGATACTCTTGATGCCAATCATTCTGGCTTCCCAATGAAAACAGCCAAAGACCACCACTCGATCAATTGAGGGCGCCAAAAACCGGAGCGTCACCGCCTGGGGAGGGGATAAAGCAGCGCCTGCCTGCGCACCGGTAACAAAATGCTGCAACAGCTGCTGCATAGAATACAGGGAAGATGACCGTTTTGACTCATTGGTCACATTGAAATGCAATGAAAGGCAGGTATCAGGGGTCATGCCACGTGGAATTGTGCACGTGTCGTGCGTCGGGATGTCCCGTCATTGAGTGTCAAGACCGCGAGTTTCAATCGAGCTCGCCGTTGACGCACCCTTCGCTGCGGGCGCCATCAGATGAGCGCGCTAACGCAGCGAAGTCGCAAAATCACAGCCCTGATCGGTTGCGGCGAAGCAGAGCGCAAAGCCTGGCTTCGCGCCCCCTGATCCACTTAGAGCTTATCGAACAAGCTCAACTGCGATATGCGTGCAAATGCCAGCTGCGAGGCTTCGAGCATCGCCTGTTGCAGGGTCAGCTGGATCGTGGCGGTCGCCATGTCGGTGTCGCCAATAGCGCTTTGCGTGCTCTTGTTGGCCAGACCAAGGCTTTCGTTTTCCTGAGCCTGGATCTCAAGGGAATTGGCCCGGGCACCGATCGAGCCTCGGGTAATGTCGATGCGATCACGCGCACTGGCCAGGTTGGAAATCGCCGAGTCCGTTGCAGCTTTCAGAGCAGCCTGCGCTTCAGGGGTATCAAGGGGTTTTTCCAACACGCTTCGCAACTGCCCCAGGGTGTCCAGAGGGTTCTGCGTGCGGTGGGTATTGGCATTGATGGAGAACTGATCGCCTTGAGCCGGCGCCCCGTCGAACTGATAGGTCACACCCGCTACCGTCACGGCATTACCCGCCCCCACGGTGCCCGACGCTATCGGTTTGCTCTGGGCATCGTAGGGCTGTGCAAACAGCTGATACTCGGTGTCGCTGGTGAACCTGAGCACTGCACCGTTGCTGGGGAAGGTACTGCGGTAGGCATCGGGGTCCGTAACACTTGAGCCCACGACCTGAGAGGTCGATGGGTTGCCTGCACTGCGGGTAGCGGTCAGGGTGTCTGGTTTGGCTTCAAGGGTGAAGACATGCCCTGCCACCACGGCATCAGGATCGTCACCCTCGGCAAGGTTCAGGTTGACCTCGAAATCCACACCCCGCAACGAGATCATCTTGCCGCCTTCGGTATTGACATCGAACTTGCCCTTGCCAGCGGTTTCGTTGGTGATGTCGTTACCGGCGGCGTCCTTGATGCTGTATTCAGTGGCGCTGGTAAAGGTAACCGTATAAGGCTGGCCCGCGGCGAACTTGTCGCTGTAGGTATTGGCCGATGTCAACAACCCACCCGAAAGCAGCACCTTGCCATCGTTGGGCGTCGGCGCCTGCAAGGTCGATTGCGTGCGACTGTTGTTGGTGGCTTGGTCAAAGACGCTGAAGCCACTGTCGTTGATGGCCAGGTGCAAGGTGTCGGACACCTGCAGACTCATCTGGGTCTGGTCGCCCTGATAGCTGTAGGAGCCGTCGGCATTGCGAACATAGGGCGGGGTCGCATTCTTGGACCCTCCAAACATGTAGTCCCCGTTGGCGTCACGGGAATTGAGCAGGCCGAACACGTTGGCCTCGATTTCCTTGATTTCGCTGGCGATGGAGGTGCGATCGGCGTCGCTCAGACCACCGTTACCCGCCTGAATCGACAGCTCGCTTGCCCGCTGCAGCGCATCGTTGATGGTAGACAACACGCTTTCTTGCTGCAGCAGGGTGTTCTTGACGGTGGTCATGTTGCCACTGTACTGATCGAGCAACGCGCTCTGCTGTTGCAACAACAGCAAGCGCGCAGCGCCCACCGGATCATCGCCTGCGGTCTGAATGCGCGATTTGGAGGTCACCTGGGCCGTGATCTTGGCCAAATCCGAGTAATTCTTGGAATAGGTGTTGGAGCTGGTTTCGTAAAACTGGGCAGTTGAAATTCGCACGATCAGCCTCCTTATAGCGCGTTGATCAACGTCGAGAACGTTTCTTGCGCCGCCTTGATGATCTGGGACGACGCAGTGTAGTAATGCTGGAACTTGACCAGGTTGGCGGCTTCGTCGTCGAGGTTCACCCCAGAGACGGCGCTGCGGCTTTCACTTGCCGACTTGAGTACCGCGGCCGTTGCAGTAGTATCGATGGACGCTTGACTGGCCTTGGCACCCACCCGCTCTACCAAGGCGGCATAGGCGGAAGTGAAACTGGTGCCGCCACCGGAATTGGTCCCCACGGTCGATTTGGTCTGCAGGCTCAACAGGGCATTGGCATTGCGGTTATCCGCCTTGCCATCGACATTGAACGACAAGGTAAAGCTGTCATTGGCTGCCGGGCTGCCACCCACAGTGGTCTCCAGCGCAAAGGTGCGCGGATTGCCGCTGGGGTCGAGAATCGGGTTGCCCGATGCATCACGCATCGGTATGGACAGCGAGAGCTTGTTGTCCTGGCCCGGCACCACGGTCCCGGTGCCGATCTGTGCGCCCTTGGCATCGAACAGCTTGTAGCCCTGGGACCCACCGCTGGCTGCGTCGAACACCACGCGCACCGGCATGGCGTCCTTGATCGCCTGCTGCGTCAGCGCTGTGTCGGCACCGCCGTAGATATCCAGCGCTTGCCCAAGGTTGGGTTGGGTGATGGTGCCGGTGCCGCTGTTGCCGCTGCCAACAGCAGCGCTAACAGGGCCGGCGAACGCCAGCTTGTTGGCATCGGTGAGCACCGTGGCAATACCGGTGGCGGCTGAACGGGTAGGAATTACTTTGAAGCTGTCGCCGGCGGCCAGCGCACCGCCCTTGAGGGACAGGCTGAAGCCATCGATGACGGGCGCAGGGTCGGCATTGAGGTCGAACGAGCCCATGTCGGTGCCGTCGGAACGGCGCACGCTGTACTGATTGCCGCTGGTGAACTTCACTTCGTAGTCGTAGGTGCTCAGGGCGCCGCTGTTGGCAATGGTGACATCGAGGTTGCCCGAACCTGCGCTGTTGTTCGACGAGGCCAGGCTGCGCTGGGCGATGGCACTGGCGCTGTTGATGCTGGAGAACAGCGAGCTGCCGAACTGGCCATTGGCGTCCAGGCCCTGGCCCAGCTGGCTGTTGATGCTGTCGGCGACGACCAGCGCCACGCGGCCCAGCTCGTTCATCGACGGCGTCAACACGTCCTGACGGTAGCGCAACAGGCCACCGATGGTGCCGCCGGTGGCCACCGAGGTTACGTCCGAGCTGAACGACTCGTAGTTGATGCGCAAGGTCGCCTGGCTCTTGTCAGCCACCCCCGGCTGAACCGACAGCGGGTTGGCCCTGCTCCCGGTCACCAGCGACTGGCCGCTACCCAGGATCACATCGTAGTTGCCTTCACGCTCCTGAACGGTCACGCCCACCAGTTCGTTCAACTGGCGAACGGCCTCGCTGCGGGCGTCGAGCAGGTTGTTGGGCGTGCTGCCTGTGCCGCTGGCGGCCACGATCTGCTTGTTGTATTCGGCGATGCTGCTAGTGAGCTTGTTGACCTGCCCCGCCAAGGTATCGAGCTGGGAGTTGATCACATCGTTCTGCTGGTTCAGTTGGGTGCTGACGGCGTTGAAACGGTTGCTCAAGGTCTGCGCCTGGGTCAGCAACAGTTGCCGCGAGGCCACATCCCCGGGCTTGGCCGCTGCGGTTTGCATGGCCGAGAAAAACGCAGTCAGTACCGAGCTGATGCCGGTATCGCGATCCGCCAGCAGTTTGTCGACACCGGTCACCTGGTCCCGGAATGCCGTGGAATCGGCTTGGAGGGATGTCGCCGTCTGCAACTGATTGTCGAGGTAGGCACTGTAGATACGGCGCACGTCTGCCAGCGTGGTCCCACTGCCCAGAAAACCTGCGCCCATGTACTGCGAAGCACCGGCCACTTGCATGGCCTGCTGGCGCGAATAGCCGCTGGTGGCGGCGTTGGCGATGTTGTTACTGGTGACCGACAGGTGCGCCTGGCTGGCACTCAAGCCACTCAGGCCGATCGAAATCAGGCTCGACATGATGTAGTCCTTTTAAAGGTTCGTGGTGCTGCCAGCCATGGCGTATTGCGGTGTCTTCTGCATTTGCTGGGCGATGCTGATGATTTTCTTCGCATAGCCCGGGTCGGTCGCGTAACCGGCCTTTTGCAACTCGCGTGCAAACTGCTCAGGGTTATCGGCCGACTTGACCGCTTCTTGATAGCGCGAATTGTTCTGCAACAGGCTCACCAGGTCGTGGAAGCTGTCCTGGTAGGAGTCGTAGCTGCGGAACTGGGCGGTTTCCTTGACGAACTGGCCGTCGCGGAATTCGCTGGTGATGGCCCTGGCCTGTTCGCCCTGCCAGTTGCCGGTGGCCTTGATGCCGAACAGGTTGTGGCTGCTGCTGCCGTCGCTGTTGCGCATGACCGACTTGCCCCAACCGGTTTCCAGCGCAGCCTGGGCGACCAGGTAGCGCGGGTCGATGCCGATGCGCTTGGCAGCCTGTTCGGCCATCGGCAGCATGGTGGCAATGAACGAATCGCTATCGGTGAACGCCTTTTTCGGCGCCAGCGGCGGCTGGGCGATGGCGCGGCCGGTGATGCGCAGCCCGTTCTCGGGCACGGCAAAAACCTTGGCCGGTTGCTGGCCGTCGCGCACGGGGGCAGCGGGGGCCGCGCCGACAGGGGCGGTGGCCGCAGTAGGCACGATGCCCGCCAGCAGGCGGTCGGTAAGACGGCTGGGCAGCGCCAGGCGCCGCGCATTGAGCGCGGCGACGTCGTTGCGGGTGCTGGCCGCTTGCGTGGCGTGAACCGGGTCTGCGACCTTGCTGCCCCACAGCACCGGGCCGGCCTGCCCTCGCGGGAACGGGCTGGTATTGGCGGCGGCACTGCGGCTTTTGGTCAGCTGACGTACCAGCACATCCTGCAGGCCGATACCGCCACCCTCGCGGGACATGCTCACCGACAACTGTTGGTCGTACATGTCCCGGTACTGCTTGACCGTCTCGGTGTTCATCGGGTTGTCGTCGGCCAGGACATCGCTGGCCTTGCGCGAGGCCTTGAGCATCTCGCTGATGAACATCGACTCGAACTCCTGGGCCACCTTGCGCACGTTGGCTTCGCTGTCGCGGTCACCGTGCTTGAGGGCATTGAGGCGGTTGAGGTCGGTGAAGGCACCGCTGTCGACACTGCCGGAAACCAGGCTCTTGCTGTTCATCGACGCCGTCCTCAGATCACGATCAGGTCGGCCTGCAAGGCGCCGGCCTGTTTCAGGGCTTCGAGAATGGCCATCAGGTCACCGGGCGCGGCGCCCACCTGGTTCACCGCCCGGACGATTTCATCCAGCGTGGTACCCGGGCCGAACTTGAACATCGGCTTGGCTTCCTGCTCGGCATTGACCCGCGAGCGCGGGACCACGGCGGTCTGGCCGTTGGAGAGCGGGCCCGGCTGGCTGACGATGGGGTCTTCGGTGATGGTCACGGTCAAGCTGCCGTGGGTCACCGCCGCTGGCGACACCTTGACGTTCTGGCCGATGACGATGGTGCCGGTACGCGAGTTGATGATCACCTTGGCCACTGCCTGGCCTGGGTCGATTTCCAGGTTTTCCAGGATCGACAGGTAGTCCACCCGCTGGCTGGGGTCCATCGGCGCGCTCACGCGCACCGAACCACCGTCCACGGCCTGGGCCACGCCAGGGCCGAGCAGGTCATTGACCTTGTCGACGATGTGCTTGGCGGTGGTGAAGTCGGGGCGGTTGAGGTTCAGGGTCAGGGTGTTGCCCTGGTTGAAACCGCTTGGCACTGCCCGCTCAACGCTGGCGCCGCCCGGGATACGGCCGGCAGACGGTACGTTGACGGTGATCCGCGAGCCGTCGCGGCCTTCGGCATCGAAGCCGCCTACCACCAGGTTGCCTTGGGCGATGGCGTAGACGTTGCCGTCGATGCCCTTGAGCGGGGTCATCAACAGGCTGCCCCCGCGCAGGCTCTTGGAGTTACCGATCGACGATACGGTGATGTCCACCACCTGCCCTGGCTTGGCGAAAGCCGGCAAGTCGGCATGCACCGACACCGCGGCGACGTTCTTCAACTGCACGTTGCCCGATCCAGGCGGCACCTTGATGCCGAACTGCGAGAGCATGTTGTTGAACGTCTGCAGGGTGAAAGGCGTTTGCGTGGTCTGGTCGCCGGTACCGTTGAGGCCGACGACCAGGCCGTAGCCGATCAACTGGTTGGAGCGTACGCCCGAGATGCTGGCGATGTCCTTCAGGCGCTCGGCTTGCGCCGCGCAGGCGCAGGTCAGCAGCAAGGTGGCGGTGAGCAGTTGCCTCAGGTTGAGCATGGTCAGGGTACTCAGAAGGGCCAAAGCGGGCTCATGAAGAAGCGGTCCAGCCACCCGGGCTGGCTGGCATCGGCAAACGAGCCGGTACCGGAATAGGTAATGCGCGCATCGGCCACCCGCGTGGACGGCACGGTGTTGTCGGTGGCGATGTCGTCGGCGCGAATGAGCCCGGCGATGCGCACCAGTTCTTCACCGGTATTCAGGGTCAGCCACTTCTCGCCGCGCACGGCGATGATGCCATTGGGCAGCACTTCGGCCACGGTGACGGTCACCGAGCCGGTCAGGGTGTTGCCCTGGGTGGCCTTGCTGTCGCCCTTGGTGGTGCGATCACCGCTGTAGCCGGCATCGAGCGACAGGTCGCCGCCGCCGAACGGGTTGTTGGTGTTCGGCTTGGCCCCGAACAGCGACGACAGGCCAAGGCTGGCCTTGCTGTTCTTCTGAATCTGGGAGCCTGCGTTCTTGCTGGCCGACGTGCGCTCGTTCAGCGTGATGGTGATGATGTCACCCACACGGAACGCCTTGCGGTCGCCGTACAGGTTCTGCTCGAACCCGGCCTGGTAGATCGAACCGTTATTGGCCGCTGCCGGCAAAGGGGTGCGCGGGAGCACCGGCGCATAGTACGGGTCGTTGGGCTTGGCCGCCGGGGCGACGCAGCCTGCAAGCAACACCGCACCGCCCAGGGCGAAAACGGACAACAGACGATTCATGATGCATACCTCGCGGGTGCTACGGAAGTTGCTGGGATCACAGCTGCTGGGTAACGGTCTGCAGCATCGAGTTGGCGGCAGAAATGACCTTGGAGTTCATCTCGTAGGCGCGCTGGGTGGTGATCATGTTCACCAGCTCTTCCACGGTGCTGACGTTGGAGTTCTCCAGGGTTTGCTGCAAGGTGGTACCGAAGCCGTTCAGGCCTGGGGTGCCGACCTGGGGGGCGCCGCTGGCGGCCGTTTCCAGGAACAGGTTGCCACCAATGGCCTGCAAGCCCGCCGGGTTGATGAAATCGGCGGTCTGGATGTTGCCGATCACCTGGGCGGCCGGGTTACCGGCGGTGGTGATGGACACGGTACCGTCCTGGCCAACGGTGAAGGTCTGCGCGTCGTTGGGCACGACGATGGCAGGCTCCAGAGCGTAGCCGTTGGCGGTGACGATCTGGCCATCGGAGTTGAGGTGGAAGGTGCCGTCACGGGTGTACGAAACCGTGCCATCTGGCTGCAGTATCTGGAAGAAACCGCGACCATTGACCGCCATGTCCAGCGGGTTCTCGGTGGTCTGCAGGCTGCCAGCCACGAAGCTTTTCTGGGTGCCGACGATGCGCACGCCAGTACCCACCTGCAAGCCCGAGGGCAGCTGGCTGTCCTGGGTGGACTGGGCGCCTGGCTGGCGACGGATCTGGTACAGCAAGTCCTGGAACTCGGCGCGATCACGTTTGAAGCCGGTGGTCGACACGTTGGCCAGGTTGTTGGAAATCACCGTCAGGTTGGTGTCCTGGGCGGACAGGCCGGTTTTGGCGACCCATAGAGCTGGAAGCATGTAAGTTCTCCTCGCGCGCCTGTTTTACGGCACCCGTTCAAATGTCATTAGCCGATTTGCAAAACCCGCGCCATGGCTTCATCGCCTTCCTTGGCCGCGCTCATCATCTTCACGTGCAGCTCGAACTGGCGGGACAACGCCAGCACCGAAGTCATCTCCTCGACTGCGTTGACGTTGCTGCCTTCAAGAAAGCCCGACACCACGCGAACATTGACGTCGGCATCGGCCGGCTGGCCGCTGGCCGTGTGGATCAGGCCGTCTGCGCCCTTGTTCAGGCCCTTGGTGTCCGGGTTGACCAGCTTGATGCGGTCGACCTCGGCCATCACCCGTGGGTCTTCGCCCATGGAACGAATGCTGATGGTGCCGTCGGCACCCACTTCCACCTTCTGTTCAGGTGGAATGGCAATCGGGCCGCCGTTGCCGATCACCGGCATGCCGTTACCGGCACGCAACACGCCCAGGGCGTCGATGTTCAGGCTGCCGGTGCGCACGTAGGCTTCGCTGCCGTCAGGCGCCTGCACGGCGATAAAGCCATGCCCGCTCACCGCCACGTCCAAGTCGCGACCGGTTTCGATCATCGGCCCTTCGCTGAAGTCGGTGGCCGGGCGCTCGGTCAGGGCAAAGGCCCGCGCCGGGAAGCTGTCGCCAAAGACCGGCATCGAGCGGGCCTGCTCCAGGTCACGCTGGAAGCCGTTGGTGGAAACGTTCGCCAGATTGTTGGCGTGGGCCTTCTGGGCCAGCGCGTTCTGGCTGGCGCCGGTCATGGCCACGTAAAGCAATTTGTCCACAGCATCTCCTCCGCGCGCCAGTACCGCGCTGTCATCAGGCAGGGTCAAGCAATAATCGAACCAGCTTTGCACCCCGGTGAATCAGGCACTTCAGCGCGACGGCTTTAGCGTCGGTGTCAGTTTGTTGGCATCGGATCAGCACGCCTGGATCAGTGATCGCGGCAGGCGCCGTTTTTATAGGGGCCGGCAAACCGGGTCCAGCCTGAACCCGGGTTGCCTTGGACGCAGATGTATCGCCCGGTGACCAGGCTTTGCCACAGGAAGAAAGGCCTCGGGGCGGCCTCTGCCCATTGGGCACTGCCGCCCCCTATCACCAGGAGCAAGGACAACAAACCGGCATGCTTCACCGACCTTGCCCTTGAACCCCACGTATCACGCCTGAGCACGTCCTCAGCTCATCTGAATGATGGTCTGCATGATGGTGCTTTCGGTGGAAATGGTCTTGGCGTTGGCCTGGTAGTTACTCTGCGCCTTGATCAGATTCACCAGCTCGCCGGTCAGGTCGACGTTGGAATCTTCCAGCGAGGAACCTGCAATCTGGCCCAGGGTGCCGGTGTCCGGCGCGCCGATCACCGGGACACCCGACGAAAACGACTCCTGCCAGTTGGTCCCGCCAATCGGCGTCAGGCCTTGCATGTTGGAGAAGCTGGCGATGGCGACCTGGCCGATGACCTTGTTCTGGCCATTGGTGAAGTTGGCGAACAGGAAGCCGCCCTTGTCGACCGAAAGACCGGTCAGTTCACCGGTAGCGAACCCGTCCTGATCCTTGGCGGTCACGGCAGAAGCAGCGTTGTACTGGGTCATGCCCAGCATGTCGAGGCTGACGCCGCCGGGGTTGGCGTTGGCGCCGTTGGCCGACCACTGGCCGGCAGCGTTCTTCTGCGCGGGGATCCAGTTGTCCAGGTTGAAGGTCTTGTTGGCATTGATGGACAGGCCACCGGCTACCGGCCCGGCCGTGAGGGCATCGGCGTTGAGCGTGCCGTCGGACTTGAACGGCAGGTCATTGATCAGCGGCTGCGTGGAGGTCGGGTCCTGTGGGTTGCGACCGTCGATGGTGCTGTACATCTTCCAGGAATTGGACGTGTCATCCTTGATGAAGTACTGGTTCAACTGGTGCGCATTGCCCTGGCTGTCGTACACGTCGCTTGAGAACGTGAAGTTGTAGCTCTTGACGTCGGCTGGGTCGAACGGGGTGACCGTAGGCGCGCCATCGCTGGACTTGAGGTTGACCGTCTGGTCGATCTTGGACGTGGCCTTGGGGGTGAGATTGGCCGTGTCGATCTGAAGGTTGGTCAATACCCCCTGGACCACCTGGCCATTCTCATCGACGCCATAACCTTGCAGGTTGGCGCCGCCGGCATTGACGACGAAGCCCTGCTTGTCACTGTAGAAGGCCCCGGCCCGAGTATAGATCTTCGAGCCGTTGTCGTTGAGCGCGAAGAAGCCGTTGCCGTCGATGGCCATGTCCAGTGCCTGGCCGGTGCCGTTGATGTTACCGGAGCTGAACTGCTGGGAAATGGCGGCGGTTCTTACACCGGTACCAATGGTGGTGCGGCCGGCGCTGGTGCCGCGAATGGAGCTTGAGTACTGGTCGGCGAATTCGGCGCGCGAGGCCTTGAAGCCGGTGGTGGCGACGTTGGCAATGTTGTTGCCGGTTACGTTCAGGGCCTTGTTGGCTGCATTGAGGCCACTTAAGCCAATGTTGTAAGACATACGCTAACTCCTGAAGATGTGCCCTAGGCCCTAGATGCCGATGCTTTGAATGGTGGAAAGTGGAACGCTGCCCAGCCCTGCCAGGTTCAGCGACATTTCGCCGCCGTTGGTGCCCATGGTCACGCTGGTGACGGTGGCCGGCAGGTTGGTGGTCATGGCCGTGGCCGTGCCGTTGATCGAGGCGGTGGCCTTGAAGCTGTAGGTGCCGGCCGGCAGGGCCTCACCGGCGTCATCCTTGCCATCCCAGGTGAAGTCCACCTTGCCGCCAGCCTGGGAACCCAGATCGAGGGTGCGCACCAGCTTGCCGTCCTTGTCGTACACCCCCACCGAGGTGGCGGTACTCGAGCCGGTCAGGTTCACCGAGCCCTTCATGTCCTTGCTGGTGTCGACCATGGCCTTGTCGGTCTGCACGATCACGTTGCGCCCGACCAGCGACGATGCCTGCAAGGCCTGGGAAGACTGAAACGCACCGGCGATGTAATTGACCGAGCTGTTCAGGGTCTGGATACCTTCCAAGCTGCTGAACTGCGCCAACTGCGCCACGAACTCGCCGTTCTGCTGCGGGTCGAGGGGGTTCTGGTTCTTCATCTGGGTGACCAGCAGCTGCAGGAAGGCATCTTTGCCCAGCGCACTGCCGGCGGCGCCGGTCTTATCGTCGTTCTTGCTTTCTTTGCGTTGCAGCGAGTTCAGGTAGCTACTACCGACGTCGCCTGTGGCATTGGTGGTGGTCATGTCGGCGTCCTATCACTGACCCAGGGTCAGTACCTTCTGCATCATGCTCTTGGCCGTGTTCATCAACTCGGCATTGGTCTGGAACGCGCGGCTGGCCGAGATCATGTCAGCCATTTCCTCGACCACGTTGACGTTGGGGTAATACACGTAGCCGTCCTTGTTAGCCGCCGGGTGGCTGGGCTCGTAGCGGGCCTCCAGGTTGCTCTGGTCCTCGACGATGCCGGTTACCTGCACGCCCTGCCCTGCCTCGCCCTGGTCCTCGAACAGCGACTGGCTGGTGCCGGCCTGGGTGTTCTGGAACGTGGTGGCGAACACAGGGTGGCGAGCGCGGTAGGTCTGGTCGATGCTCGACGAGACCGTCTCGGCGTTGGCGATGTTGGAGGCGACGGTGTTCAGGCGCGTGTTCTGCGCGCTCATGCCGGAACCGGCAATGTTGAAGACACTGGAAAGGGACATGGTCATTCTCCCCGCAGGGCTGACACCAGCCCTTTGAATTTACTGTTGAGCAACGTGAAGCTGGCCTGGAAGCCGATGGCATTTTCGGTGTAGTTGGACTGCTCGATCTGCGCGTCCACGGTGTTCTGGTCGATCGAGGGCTGCATCGGCGTGCGGTACTTGAGGGCTTCGTCGCTCAGCGCCACGCCGTCGGCCTCGATGTGCCGGCTGTTGGTGCGCTCCAGACCGAAGCGGCCGCCGTTCTGCTGCTTGTCGCTTTCGGCGGCCAGCACAGAGGCGAAGTCCAGGTCACGGGCCTTGTAGTTGGGGGTGTCGGCGTTGGCGATGTTGTTGGCCAGCACTTCGGCGCGTTGCGCACGAAAGCCCAGGGCCTTTTCATGGATACCAAGCGCCTTGTCGAAGCTGATGCTCATGTCGGGGAAACCTTCAGCGGTTGACCAGAGTGTCGTTGCCGAAGGTTTTAGCAAGGCTTGTGCCAACATCTGCAAAGCCCGGATTCAAGGCCTTGCAGCCCTGCTCGCAGGGGCGCGATGCCAGAAAAGCGGCAAACCGCACGTGGCCGAATGGCCACAAGCGGCAAAAAGAAGCGCACTTGAGCGGCAAAACAAAAATTTGACGTCAGCGGCAGGGCCGACTCAGTGAAGGCCGCTGACAAGACGTCTTGTCAGCGCCATATACGACTCAGGCCTACTTGGCCTGGTAGATGATCCCCGGGCTGCATTGCACCATCTGGTAATGATCCGGCAGGCCGTTGAGGGCTTCGGATGCGCCCAGGAACAGATACCCGCCCGGCTTGAGCGTGCTGTGGATGCGCAGCAGGATGTCTTTCTTGACCTGGGCCGAGAAGTAGATCAACACGTTGCGGCAGAACACGATGTCGAATTTGCCCAGGCTCGCATAGCTGTCGAGCAGGTTGAACGAGCGGAACTCCACCCGGTTGCGAATCGCCGGCTTGATGGCCCAGCGCCCCGGCCCCTTGGGGTCGAAGTAGCGCTGCAGGCGCTCGGCCGACAAGCCGCGGGCTATCGCCAGGCTGTCGTATTCGCCAGTCTTGCAGTTGTTGAGCATGGTGCCCGACAGGTCGGTCGCAACGATCTGCGCGCCCATTTTCAGCTGGCCCAGGTTGCTGCGTTCGAACTCGTCGATGGCCATGGAGATGGAGTACGGCTCCTGGCCCGACGAGCACGCCGCCGACCACATGCGCAGGCGCTGGCCGGGGTTGTTGCGGATGAACTCGGGGATGACCTTGTTCTTGAGCACCTCGAACGGGTAGGTATCGCGAAACCACAGGGTTTCGTTGGTGGTCATGGCGTCGACCACCTGCTCGCGCAGGCCGCCACGCGGCTGCGCCTGAATGCGCTGCACCAGCTCGCCCAGGCTCTTGATGCCCTGCTGCTCCATCAACTTGTTGAGGCGGCTGGACACCAGGTACTGCTTATTCTCGCCCAGCAAGATGCCACAGGCTTTTTCCAGAAATACCCGGAACTGTTCGAAATCCAAATTACCCGTAGACACTGCTGCCGCCTCTTTTCAATCACTGTGGCCGGGGCGAACCCCGGCGCCTTTCAATGCGCTGCCTTGATCCGGTCAACCACGCGCTGGGCCAGATCATCCGGCCGGAACTTGGCCAGGAAGTCATCGGCGCCCACTTTCTTGACCATCGCCTGGTTGAACACCCCGGACAGGGAAGTATGCAGGCAGATGTGCAGCTTTTGCATGCGCGGGTCGCTGCGAATTTCCGCTGTCAGGGTATAGCCGTCCATTTCCGGCATCTCAATGTCGGAAATCATCATCAGAAACTCTTCTTCGGGCTTCTTGCCTTCGTCCACCAACTGGCGCAGGTAGTTCAAGGCCTGGCGACCGTCATTGAGCGCCACCACCTCGACGCCGACGGTCTGCAGGCAGCGGCTGACCTGCTTGCGTGCCACCGACGAATCGTCGACGGTCAACACCCGCAGCATCACGGCCTTGTCCTGCACCTCGGCGTCCACCACACCCGCCGACACCGACTCCGAAGACGGCGCGACCTCGGCCAGCACCTTCTCCACGTCGATGATCTCGACCATGCGGTTGTCCACCCGAGTGACTGCCGTCAGGTAGTGATCGCGGCCGGTCCCCTTGGGTGGCGGATGGATTTCTTCCCAGTTCATGTTGACGATGCGCTCGACCGAGTGCACCAGGAAGCCCTGGGTCTTGGTGTTGTACTCGGTAATGATCACGAAACTGCTGCGCGTGTCCTCCTGCAACGGGCGCAGGCCGGTGGCCATCGACAGGTCAAGGATCGGGATCGTCGCGCCGCGAATGTTGGCGACGCCGCGCACTACCGGGTGCGCCTTGGGCAGAATGGTCAGCGCAGGGCATTGCAGCACTTCCCTGACCTTGAAAACGTTGATGCCATAAAGCTGTTCGCCGTTGAGGCGGAACAGCAGCAGTTCCAGGCGATTCTGCCCTACCAGCTGTGTGCGCTGGTTGACCGAATCCATAACCCCCGCCATGCCGAACTCCTTACCTGTCAGCCATTCGTTGCCACTCACTCAAGAAGTCGGCACGGGCTTTGCTTTTTTGAGCGCCATGTACATGAAAACGACAGTTTCCCGACGATTGACGCGCCTGCTGGCTGGCTTGCTGGCCGCACTGTGCCTGCTGGTACCGGTTCGCACCTGGGCGGACGCGTTCACCATGCCTGAACAGCTTATCGGTGTCACCCAGGGGTTTCTTGAGTTCACCGTCGAAGATTATCTCGCCACGACCCAAACGGCCGGCCGCTACGAGATCCAGGTCAACCCGTTGGACCCACGGTTGCGCATGCCCCTGTGCAGCCAGGCGCTCGACGCCTCGTTGGAAAGCCCGAGCGTGCCGCTGGGGCGGGTGACGGTGCGTGTGCGCTGCGACGGCGCGGCGCCTTGGACCGTGTTCGTGCCCGCCACTGTTCGCTTGTTCCGCGAGGTGGTCGTGGTCACCCGCCCGCTGCGACGGGACAACGTGGTGAGCGAAGGTGATGTGGCCCTGCGCGAACGGGACGTCGGCACGCTGGGCCAAGGGTTTCTGACCGATATGGGCCAGGCGGTCGGCATGAAGATGCTGCGCCCGACGGTGATGGATCAGGTGCTGACGCCTCAGCACCTGGAGCAGGCGGAGGTGGTGCGCAAAGGCGATCATGTGGTGATCGTTGCCCGCAGCGGCACGTTGAGCGTACGCATGCCTGGCGAGGCGCTGAGCAAAGGCGGCATCAGCGAGCAGATTCGGGTGCGCAACCTCAATTCCAAACGCGTGGTCAAGGCCATGGTGACAGGCCCGGGCCAGGTCGAGGTGAGCATGTAAGCCAGTGGGCGAAAGCCGCTGGCGCACGGGAACGGCTTTTTTTAGACTGTGTCAGAAAACGGGTAACAGGCTGTCGCTCAAGACAGCCACGCATTTGTGCCTAAAGTTTATCGTGAGTTGGCCGAAAACAAGGCAAGCGTCCATAAACCCAGAGGTTTTCTGATCATGGTCATCGACTTCAGTCGTTTGAATAATTCCCCGGCCGTCACCGGCGGCGTACGCGGCAGCAATGCCCCTGGCAGCACTGAAAAGCCGGCCGCCAGCCAGGAAACAGTAAAGGGCGCGGGTGCAAGCGGAGAAGCCGTACACCTGAGCCCAGAGGCCCAGCAGTTGCAAAAGATCAGCGACAAGCTGCGCGATGAACCCGTCGTCAACAGCGCCAAGGTAGCCCAGCTCAAACAGGCCATTGCCGACGGCAGCTACCAGGTTGATGCCGGCCGGGTCGCCAGCAAGCTGCTTGATTTCGAAGCACAGCGTTGACCGTCGGGTGCGCTGACTTCAATGGACGCTTGAAAACCGGGAGTTAGCCATGCATGACACCACGCTGCTGCAACTGATCGAACAAGACATCGCCCCCATGCAGGAGCTGCTCGAGCTGCTGCAGAACGAGGCCGTCGCGCTGCACGGTCGCGACATGCAGTTGCTCGAGCAGATCCTGGCGCGCAAACAGTCACTGATCATCCTGCTCGAACAACACGGCCAGCGCCGTGGCCAGTTGCTGACCGACCTGGGCCTGAGCGCAGACCGCGCCGGCGTACAGGCGGTGGCGGCGCAATCGCCGCACGGTGACGTGATGCTGGAGCGACTCGATACGCTGGCGCAGTTGATGGATGAATGTCAGCAGGTCAACTTGACCAACGGCCGTATCATTCAGGTTCAGCAACAGGTCACCAACAACCAGGTACGCATTCTCATGGGCGGTGACTCACCCTCGCTCTACAACAGCCGCGGCAGCACCTCGCCCCTGACCAAGCCGCGCGCCCTCAGCCAAGTGTGATTTCCCTATCAAGGCACGGCACATACTGGCAAAATGCTGTTAATTGCCTGTGTCGCTTTTGCCTGGAGAACGTCAAGCCGTGTTCAATGAATCCGATGCCCCGCAACCGCCCAAGGTGCTGAGCACACCCTTGGAAATTGCGGCCAATTTACGGCAGCTCCAGGAAAGTCACGACCCCCTGATCATCACCTTCCATGACCGAGGCCATCGCTTCCAGAGTTACGTGGTGGACGTCGATCGGGAAAACAATGTGCTGGCGCTTGACGAGCTGATCCCCCGCGACGGTGAGAAATTCATCGAAAACGGCGAGCATTTCCGGGTGGAAGGCTTTCATGATGGTGTGCGCATCGCCTGGGAATGCACCCACGGCTTGCGCATCAGCGAAGTGGACGGCCATCGCTGCTATCGCGGCGGCCTGCCACTGGAGATGACCTACCACCAGCGCCGCAACGCATTTCGTGCCGCGCTGAAGCTGTCGCAGCTGGTGGACATCATGCTTGATGGCACGCACCTCAAGGGCAATGGTGCCTTGCGTGGCAAGTTGCTGGATGTGTCAGCTACCGGGTGCAAGCTGCGCTTTGACGGTAATGTCGAGGATCGCCTGCAGCTGGGTCAGGTCTATGAACGCTTCAAGGCCGGCGCACCGCTTGGGTTGGTGGATACCATGGTCGAGCTGCGCCATCTGCATTATGAAGAGCGCATCAATACCACGTTTGCTGGGGTTCGTTTTCATAACCTCAGTGGGCCTGCCCAGCGCAAGGTGGAGAGTTTTGTCTATCAGCTGCAGCGTGAGGCGCGGCGGTTTGATAAGGACGATTATTGATTTGCAGCTGGCGGTTTGGCCCCCGCGGCCTTTCAGCAGTTTGGGTGCTATCACTGAGTTTTAAAGCGTGGGTATGGGCGCTTAAAACAGTGTAGGTATTCATTGGCGAGGGTGGCGCGCAGTCACCCTTCCGCCCTTACGGCGGCTCACTTTTTGTCTTGTCAAAAAGTAAGCAAAAACCGCCTGCTCCTATCATACGGCCCCTGCGCTGCGCTCCGGGGTTCCCTCGCTCCGGGCTTGCTCCGGGAGGACCGCGCTGCAGGCCCCATCCTGGGGCCCAGCGCTTGACAGGCATCCATGCCTGTCACCTCCCTGCGCAAGCCCTGCGCTCGGCCTCCTGAAGTCGCGATCTGCGGCGCCTGGGCTACCGCGCGCTTAGAAGCAGCAACAGCAACAGCAACAGCGCATGTCTCTGATTTCATGCTCAAGCAGCTGTCCCAAACTTCCCCCACATTCAAACCGGCTTGTCCCCCTGAAGCTCCTCCTGCGGCGACTCGCTGTCTTTCTCGGTCTCCTCCGTATCCTCGGCCGCTACCGGTGTCTGCATCACATCCTGCACGGTCTGCTCATCCACACGTGGGTCCAGCGCTGCCGACAGAGGCGAGCCGGCGGCGGGCATGGCGACGTGGCCCAGAGGGGCATCCTGGACCTGGTGCAGGCCAGTAACGGCTTTTGGACGGATGCGCCAGACCAGCACCAGGGCAAAGAATACGAAGAAGGCGTACAACATCTGCACCCCCAGCACTTTCATCAGCACGCCAGCAGCCAGTGGGCCGATGCACGCCCCCACGCCGTAAGTCACCAACAACATGGCAGTCAGCGAAACGCGGCGCTCGCTCTCCACGTGGTCGTTGGAAAAAGCCACGGCCAGCGGGTACAGGCTGAACTGCAACAGCGACACCACAAAGCCCATGGCGAACAGCAACTCCAGCGGCACGGCGGGCAGGATCGCCAGCGGCGCGGCGGTCACAGCCAGCCCCACTGCGACACTGCGAATCAGTACCGCACGGTCGTAACGGTCCGACAACCAGCCCAGCGGCCACTGAACCACCAGCCCTGCGAAGATGCAGCAGCCCATGAACAGACCGATCTGCTCGGTGCTCAGGCCCTGGCTGGCGGCATACAGCGGAGCAAGGCCGTAGAACGACCCGACGATCAAACCCGAACCCAGTACGGTACTGAGCGACTGCGGTACGCGCTTGATGAAGAACTTCGGCTCCATGGGGGCCGGACGCAGCGGCGCAGGGTGGATGCGGCGGGTCATGGCCACTGGCACCAGGCACAAGGCGAAGCACATCGCGACCAGCATCAGCAGCTCAAGCCCCAGCTCAGGGTGCACCACCAGTATCAGCTGACCCAACACCAGGCCCAGGTAGGACGCGATCATGTACCCACTGAATACCGCGCCCCGGTACTTCACGTCCGCCTGCTCGTTGAGCCAGCTTTCGATGACCATGTACTGACACATCATGCCCAGGCCCACGATCATCCGCAGCCCGACCCAGGCCGGCAGCCAGTTGGTCAGGCCATGCCCAAGCACGGCGGCGCCGACGATCCCGGCGCAGGTGGCATAGGCGCGTATATGCCCTACTCGGCCGATGAGCCGGTGGCCGACCTTGCCGCCCACGGCAAGGCCGAAGTAGTTGGCCGCCATCAAGGCACCGACCCACAGGCTATCGACGTTGTCGGCAGCCAGGCGCAGCGCCAGGTAGGTACTGAGCAGGCCCGAGCCGATCAACATCATCAATGCAGCGAAATACAACGACTGAAACGGCTTCCAGATAGTGCGCATAAATCCCTTCGGCTCCCGGGTTGAGCTGGCAGTGGTACGTGCAGAATAAAGGCTTACGACAGGCGTTGCAGGCCCCGTGCTGCAAAATCGAATAGTCCCTCGTCCGTGGCCAGGTGATAGACGGGTCAGGCCACGCCACAGGGCACCGACGAACTTGGACAGCAGTCATTCGCGCAAGGTCATACCGTTTGCCGGTAACGGCAGGGCTGTCTTGTAGCGCACCTGCTTGAGCGCGAAGCTGGAACGAATGTTGGCAACGCCCGGCAGGCGGGTCAGGTAATCCAGAAACCGCTCCAGTGCCTGAATGCTGGGCAGTAGCACACGCAGCAGGTAGTCCGGGTCGCCAGTCATCAGGTAGCACTCCATGACCTCGGGCCGTTCGGCGATCTCTTCCTCGAAGCGGTGCAATGCCTGCTCTATCTGTTTTTCCAGGCTCACATGAATGAATACATTCACATCCAGCCCCAGCACCTCGGGCGACAACAGCGTGACCTGCTGGCGAATGACGCCAAGCTCCTCCATGGCCCGCACCCGATTGAAACAGGGCGTAGGCGACAGGTTGACCGAACGTGCCAGCTCGGCGTTGGTAATGCGGGCGTTTTCCTGAAGGCTGTTGAGAATGCCGATATCGGTACGATCGAGTTTGCGCATGAGACAAAATCACCGGTTTTTTGTGTTTATGCGAAATGTTTATCTGGCCTGCTCGCCAAAGGCAATCAACTAGAGAGAAATATTCTGCGCCGAGGCAACTAACATGTAGTTAACGCTGACCTGCTGGTCACGAGCCGGCACTCAGCAGCGACCGCTTCAAAGCTCACAAAAACAAATACCCGAGCGAGCGTAAACAGCATGAACGAGTACGCCCCCCTGCGCCTGCATGTGCCCGAGCCTACCGGCCGGCCAGGCTGCCAGACCGATTTTTCCTACCTGCGCCTGAATGACGCCGGCCAGGTCCGTAAACCGCCCATCGACGTAGAAGCCGCCGATACCGCCGACTTGTCCGGCAGCCTGGTGCGCGTGCTGGATGAACAGGGCAATGCCCAAGGCCCCTGGGCCGAGGACATTGACCCCCAGGTACTGCGTCAGGGCATGCGCGCCATGCTCAAGACCCGGATCTTCGACAGCCGCATGGTCGTCGCCCAGCGCCAGAAGAAGATGTCCTTCTACATGCAGAGCCTGGGCGAAGAAGCCATCGGCAGTGCCCAGGCACTGGCGCTGAACCGCACCGACATGTGCTTTCCGACCTATCGCCAGCAAAGCATCCTGATCGCCCGTGACGTTTCGCTGGTGGACATGATCTGCCAACTGCTCTCCAACGAGCGTGATCCGCTCAAGGGCCGCCAGTTGCCAATCATGTATTCGGTACGCGAGGCTGGCTTTTTCACCATCAGCGGCAACCTGGCGACCCAATTCGTGCAAGCGGTGGGCTGGGCCATGGCCTCGGCCATCAAGGGCGATACCAAGATCGCCTCGGCCTGGATCGGCGATGGTGCCACCGCCGAATCGGACTTCCACACCGCCCTTACCTTCGCCCACGTCTACCGCGCCCCAGTCATCCTCAACGTGGTCAACAACCAGTGGGCGATTTCCACGTTCCAGGCCATCGCTGGCGGCGAGTCCACCACCTTCGCCGGCCGCGGCGTGGGCTGTGGCATCGCCTCGTTGCGCGTGGACGGCAACGACTTCGTGGCCGTCTACGCGGCCTCGCGCTGGGCAGCCGAACGCGCACGCCGCGGCCTCGGCCCCAGCCTGATCGAGTGGGTCACCTACCGTGCTGGCCCGCATTCCACGTCCGATGATCCGTCCAAGTACCGCCCTGCGGACGATTGGAGCCACTTCCCGCTGGGCGATCCGATCGCTCGCCTGAAGCAGCACCTGGTCAAGATCGGCCACTGGTCCGAAGAAGAACATCAGGCGACCACGGCCGAATTCGAGGCTGCCGTGATCGCCGCGCAGAAGGAAGCCGAGCAGTACGGCACCCTTGCCAACGGACACATCCCCAGTGCCGCTTCGATGTTCGAGGACGTGTACAAGGAAATGCCGGACCACCTGCGTCGCCAACGTCAGGAACTGGGGGTCTGAAATGAACGATCATAACAACAGCATCAACCCGGAAACCGCCATGGCCACCACCACCATGACCATGATCCAGGCCCTGCGCTCGGCCATGGACATCATGCTCGAGCGCGACGATAACGTGGTCGTGTATGGCCAGGACGTCGGTTACTTCGGCGGCGTCTTCCGATGCACCGAGGGCCTGCAGAACAAGTACGGCAAATCGCGGGTGTTCGATGCCCCGATTTCCGAAAGCGGCATCGTCGGCACGGCGGTGGGCATGGGTGCCTACGGCTTGCGGCCGGTGGTGGAGATTCAGTTCGCCGATTATTTCTATCCAGCCTCGGACCAGATCGTGTCGGAAATGGCGCGGCTGCGTTACCGCTCTGCTGGCGAGTTCATCTCGCCGCTGACCCTGCGCATGCCATGTGGCGGGGGCATTTATGGTGGCCAGACCCACAGCCAGAGCCCGGAAGCGATGTTCACCCAGGTGTGCGGGCTGCGCACCGTCATGCCGTCCAACCCCTATGACGCCAAGGGGCTGCTCATTGCCTCGATCGAGTGCGATGACCCGGTCATCTTCCTTGAGCCCAAGCGCCTGTACAACGGCCCCTTCGATGGCCACCACGACCGTCCTGTGACGCCATGGTCCAAGCATCCCCAAAGCGCCGTGCCCGACGGTTACTACACCGTGCCCCTGGACAAGGCAGTGGTAACCCGGCCCGGCAACGACGTCACGGTCCTCACCTATGGCACGACGGTCTATGTCGCCCAGGTCGCGGCCGAAGAGACAGGCGTCGATGCCGAGGTGATCGACCTGCGCAGCCTGTGGCCGCTGGACCTGGAAACCATCGTCGCCTCGGTGCAGAAGACCGGCCGCTGCGTGGTGGTACATGAGGCCACGCGAACCTGCGGGTTCGGCGCCGAACTGGTCGCGCTGGTGCAAGAGCACTGCTTCCATCACCTGGAGGCGCCCATCGAGCGCGTAACCGGTTGGGACACGCCCTACCCCCATGCACAGGAGTGGGCGTATTTCCCAGGGCCATCGCGGGTGGGTGCGGCATTGAAAAAGGTCATGGAGGTCTGAATGGGCACGCATGTCATCAAGATGCCGGACATTGGCGAAGGCATCGCGCAGGTTGAGTTGGTCGAGTGGTTCGTCAAGGTGGGCGACCTGATCGCCGAGGATCAGGTCGTGGCCGATGTCATGACCGACAAGGCCACGGTGGAGATCCCCTCCCCGGTCAGTGGCAAGGTTATGGCCCTGGGCGGCCAGCCTGGTGAAGTGATGTCGGTTGGCAGCGAGCTGATCCGCATCGAGGTCGAGGGCAACGGCAACCATGTGGACGCCCCGCAGGCCAAGGCCGCCGAAACACCACCTGCCAGCGAAGCCCCCAAGCAGGCTGCACAGGAACAACCCGCGCAGGCCACGCTGACGCCCCCGGCCAACCGCCCGGCCGCACCGCTGGCGCCCCGCCAGGCCAGCGACAAACCCCTCGCCTCGCCCGCGGTGCGCAAACGCGCGCTGGATGCCGGCATCGAGCTGCGTTATGTGCATGGGAGCGGCCCTGCCGGGCGCATCCTGCATGAAGACCTCGATGCCTTCCTCAGCCAGCCCCAACGCACCGGTGAGCAAGCGCCAAGCGGCTACGGCAAGCGCACCGACAGCGAGCAAGTCCCGGTAATCGGCTTGCGGCGCAAGATCGCCCAGCGCATGCAGGACGCCAAACGGCGCGTGGCCCACTTCAGCTACGTCGAAGAAATCGACGTCACTGCTCTCGAAGCGCTGCGCCAGCAGCTCAACGGCAAGCACGGCCAAGACCGCGGCAAGCTCACCCTGCTGCCGTTCCTGGTCCGTGCGCTGGTCGTGGCACTGCGTGATTTTCCACAGATCAACGCTACGTACGATGACGAAGCACAGGTCATCACCCGCCATGGCGCGGTGCACGTCGGCATCGCGACCCAAGGGGACAACGGCCTGATGGTGCCGGTGCTGCGCCATGCCGAGGCAGGCAACCTGTGGGCCAATGCAGCGGAAATCGCCCGTGTGGCCAATGCCGCTCGCACCAACAAGGCCAGCCGCGAAGAACTGTCGGGTTCGACCATCACCCTGACCAGCCTCGGCGCACTGGGCGGCATCGTCAGCACGCCAGTGGTCAACACCCCGGAAGTGGCCATCGTGGGCGTCAACCGCATGGTCGAGCGGCCCGTGGTCATCGACGGCCAGATCGTGGTGCGCAAGATGATGAACCTGTCCAGCTCGTTCGACCACCGTGTGGTCGATGGCATGGACGCCGCGCTGTTCATCCAGGCCGTGCGAAGCCTGCTGGAACAACCCGCCTGCCTGTTTGTGGAGTGAGCATGCAACCGATCATCGAAACCACGCTGCTGATCATCGGCGGCGGCCCCGGCGGCTATGTGGCCGCCATCCGCGCCAGCCAGCTGGGCATACCTACGGTCCTGGTCGAAGGGCAAGCGCTGGGCGGAACGTGCCTGAACATCGGCTGCATTCCGTCAAAAGCCTTGATTCATGTAGCCGAGCAGTTCCATCAAGTCACCCGGTTTGCCGAGGGCTCCCAACTTGGCATCCGCGTAGCCTCCCCCGAGCTGGACATTCATCAGAGCGTTGCATGGAAAGACGGTATCGTCGACCGGCTGACCACCGGTGTAGCCGCCCTGCTGAAAAAGCACGGGGTCAAGGTCATCCAGGGCTGGGCGAAGTTGCTCGACGGCAAGCACGTGGAGGTCGACGACCAGCGCATCCGCTGCGAGCACCTGTTGCTGGCCACGGGCTCGAGCAGCATTGAGCTGCCCATGCTGCCGCTGGGGGACGCCGTCATTTCATCGACCGAGGCACTGACGCCCACTACGGTGCCGCGCCATTTGGTGGTGGTCGGTGGCGGATACATCGGTTTGGAACTGGGCACTGCGTACCGCAAGCTGGGTGCGCAGGTGAGTGTGGTGGAGGCCCGCGAACGGGTGTTGCCCACCTACGACGCCGAGCTCACCGCCCCCGTGGCCGAGTCGCTGAAAAAGCTCGGCATCGCCGTTTACCTCGACCACAAGGTGGAAGGCTATGAGCAAGGCACGCTGGTGGCCCGCAATAGCGAAGGCTCGCCCCTGCGCCTTGATGCCGACAGGGTACTGGTAGCGGCCGGCAGGCGCCCGCGCACCCAAGGTTTTAACCTCGAATGCCTGGACCTGCGCATGAATGGCGCGGCGATTGCCATCGACGCGCAGTGCCAGACCAGCATGCGCAACGTGTGGGCCATTGGTGACGTGGCGGGCGAGCCGATGCTGGCGCACCGGGCGATGGCCCAAGGCGAAATGGTCGCCGAACGCATCGCTGGCAAGCCACGTCGCTTCGAGCCGGCTGCGATCGCTGCGGTGTGCTTCACCGACCCGGAAGTGGTCGTCGCTGGCCTGACCCCTGATCAGGCGGTGGCGCAAGGGCTGGACTGCATCGTGGCGCAATTCCCCTTTGCCGCCAACGGGCGGGCCATGAGCCTGGAGTCCAAGACGGGGTTTGTGCGGGTGGTGGCACGCCGCGACAACCACCTCGTGCTGGGTTGGCAAGCGGTAGGCGTGGCTGTCTCCGAACTGTCCACTGCCTTTGCCCAGTCATTGGAAATGGGCGCGCGGCTGGAAGATGTGGCAGGCACGATTCATGCCCACCCAACCCTGGGCGAGGCGGTCCAGGAGGCCGCCCTGCGCGCGCTGGGCCACGCACTGCACATCTGACCCTTGCCGCAGCCTGGGTCAGCCAGGTCATTGGGCGACGGCGTTCTTGCCTGCGCCCTTTGCCCGGTAAAGCGCCTGATCGGCGCGCGCCAGCAGACTGTGCGGGTCGTCGTCTTCGCGCCACTGCACCACGCCGTAGCTCAAGGTCAATCGACACTCGCCAATGGGCTCCAACTGCGCTACCACCTCGCGCAGTTGTTCGGCGCAGGCGCAGGCTTGCTCCAGGCTCGTCTGGGCCAGGACCAGGACAAATTCATCACCCCCCCAACGCGCCAGCAAGTCGGTAGTGCGCTGGCGTGAGCGCAATGCCTCGGCTACGCGAACCAAGGCGGCGTCCCCCTGCGCATGGCCGTATTGGTCGTTGATAGGCTTGAAGTCATCCATGTCCATGGCGATGATCGACAGCGGCTGGCGAAAGCGCTGAGCCCGCTCGCACTCCTGCTTGAGCACATTCTCCAACCGATAGCGGTTGGCGATGCGCGTCAGGGAATCACGCTCGGCAAGCTCGCGGTTTTCGTCCAGTTGGCGCTGGAGCTGCTCGTTCACCCAGGACAATTCGCGCGTGCGCTCGGCGACCAGGCATTCCAGCGATTGGTTGCGCCGCTCAAGCTGCGCCAGTTGCCGCTTGCCGCTGTCGATGTTGCGATGGGCACCCAGCATGCGTGCCACCGAGCCGTCCGGATTGCGTGCAATGACGTACCCACTGTCCTCGACCCACAGGTAGCTGCCGTCGGCGCAGCGGCACCGGTACTCGACCAGGTAACGCTCGTTGCGCTGATGGATGTAGGCATCGAAGTGGGCCATGACACGCTGGAAATCGTCGGGGTGGATCAACCGCTCCCAGGTCAATACCGAGTTTTCCTGCGAGTGAGGCCCATAGCCAAGCATGAGGTACCAGCCAGGATTGCGATAGACATAACCCGTGTTGGCATCCCAGTCCCAAATACCGTCGCTGATCAGGTCATAGAGCGTGTGCAGCTGCTCCTGGGTAAAGCCCGTGGGCACGGGGGTGACGTGCTGGTTCATGCAAACTCCTGGATAACCAGCAACTGCGCCCCAGTCCAAGGGCTGCTGAAGGTGGACAGAGACGGCGCGCGCCCAGTGAGGGTGGCCTTTGACGGGGCAAGCATAGGGGTACGGGCGTAGGGCTGAAATACGTCTTAAGGCGTAGATTTGTAACGGGCGATTGGCGCAGGAGAACGGAGTGCTGGAGGCACTGGGGAGAAATGGCGTCCCAGGCAGGATTTGAACCTGCAACCTTCCCCTTAGGAGGGCCATTGCGACCACCACAGCAACTGGACTAAGCCCTTATTTGCTTGGCTTTTCGTCCAGTTGCGTCCGACCAGACGCCACCGTATATTCATTTCTGCACCCACAATGCACCCATGGGGACGAAGTGAAAGAAAAGCTCACCGCCAAGCTGCTGGCCGGCCTGCAGGTCACAGGTCGCGAGTACGAAGTGCACGACACTATCATCACCGGGCTTTTCGTGCGCGTGACCGCCGCGGGGGCGAGGTCCTATGTAGTGACTTGGGCCAGGGGCCGCAAGAAAACCCTGGGCCGGGTGGGTATCCTCACCATCGAGCAGGCCCGTCAGGAAGCGACTCAGTACCTTGCTGAGGCCCGTAAGCACGGCGAGCCCACCGCCGTCTCGCAGGGGCGTCGAGGAGCCGCCCTGCCCTCTCTGCGCGACTTCATCACCGACACCTATCTGCCTTGGTTCAAGGCGCATCACCGGGGCTACGAGAAGACCGCCCACACGCTGGCCAACAACTTCGAAACAATCATGCCCCAGCGCATCGACGCCATCACCGGCCGCGATCTCGAGCAGATCCGCACGGCTTGGCTGCAGTCCGGCAACAAGCCGGCGACAGTAAATCGGAAGATGGGCAGCATCAGCGGTGTATTCAGTCGAGCGGTGGAATGGGAAATCATCATCACCCACCCCATGGCCAAACTCAAGCAGCTGAAGGTCGACAGCAAGGGGGTGGTGCGCTACCTGAGCGCTGATGAGAACCAACAACTGCGCAAGGCCCTGGACGATCGTCAAGATGAAGCCCGGGCAGATCGCGAGAGCGCCAATACGTGGCGAAATGCTAGGGGCCGGAAGCTGCTCCCCTCATTTGCAGGCCGGGTATTCACTGACCATCTAAAGCCAATGGTACTTGTATCACTTAACACCGGTATCCGCCGCGGCGAGCTATTCAACCTCGAATGGCCAAGAGTGAACTTTGCGACCAAGACACTTACTATTATCGGCGATACAACCAAGACCAATGAGACTCGCCACATTCCCTTGAACAAGGAGGCTCTCGAAACTCTTCAGGTTTGGCAGGGGGAATGCCGAAAGAAGTCGGGATTCGTATTCCCGTCATCTGATGGAGGACGGCTCGAGGACGTCAAAAGCGCGTGGCTCGGACTGCTGGAACGTGCAGGGATAACCGGCTTCCGCTGGCACGATATGCGGCACGACTTCGCATCGCGCCTAGTGATGGCCGGTGTGCCGCTCAACACGGTGCGCGACCTGTTGGGACACTCGGACATCAAGATGACGTTGCGCTATGCCCACCTTGCGCCAGACAGCAAAGCGGCGGCAGTGGAGCTAATTTAGAAATCCATATCGACGTCAAATGGGTCATAAGGCACGATGGTTGCCGAATTTTTATGCTTATCTACATGCTTTCTGAGGTCTTCCCAGTTTCTCATGAAAGCGTCGAAAACAAAGTAATTCTTTAAAATTGGGCAATTTTCTTTTATCCAGAAAAAACCGGTAAATTTTATCGTATCCCAAATCCGCATTTCGTCATAAGTCAAAACCTCTGGCGCTGAGAAGCAAAGATTTATAAACCTCAGAGACTCATCAGTTGACCAAACATCTTCTACTATATCTGCCACGCTTGGCCCATTAGGCTTTATGGATTGCTGCGCTATTGCATTCGATATGGCCCACTCTATGACCGCTGTAAGAGAGCGCTTCTGGATTCGACCCATTACATCGAGAGAAAACTTGATTTTCGGGTCAATTCGAACCCCAACGCTAACTGTCGTACTGGTTTCACCTGTCCGCTTGCTTGTCTTGGTTGCCATCCGTCACCTGAACCTTGCCGATTTAGATCAGATCATCTGACCAGATGGCTACAGCTTGCGCGACGCGAAATTCCATGTCAATCCAAGCAAATCTTCAATTGTTTAGCATTTGCTTGCACGTTAGAAATGAGCGAGGTAGCCTAGCAATGCCTGGCAGCTGCCAGTTGGCACCTTGGAGACAGATATGGAACAAGCACAACAGGTTGTCCCGCTCTCGGTGGGCGTTGAGGAAGCTGGTCGGATCTTGGGCATTTCCCGGTCAGCCACGTATGAGTTCATCGCTTCCGGCGAGTTGAAAACATTCAAGATCGGGCGCCGCCGCCTGGCACTGATGACGGAGCTAAAAGCGTTCATTGAGCGCGCGGCAAAGGCTGGTGGGCGCTGATGGCTCGCGACAAGCGAACGCCAGAGCTGACGTTGGTGAAGGGTGGTGCCGAGCCAGTGTTAGAGGCACTGGCCCAGCGTGCCGCAAAACAATCTGGAGATAGCCCGCAGCGCCTCGATTCTATCCATTCGCCCGCATCGGGCGCTACCCCTTACCGGCCCACCTATGACGACTTGCGAGAAGCCTTGGACGAAGCCCACGCAATGCTCAGCCTCTTGGCTTCGGGTATGCGGATGATCGCCGGCGGCTATGGCAGCGCGCAGGAAGTCAGGAAGTTAGCCAGCTCAACGGCAAAGGCTGCCGCCACAAGTCAGCACTACCTTGGGCGTCTGCTTGAGGGGGTTGCAGCGACTGATGGCCGCAAGGCATAGCGAAGGAATGGAGACGAGGAGAGAAATTGCCCAGGCAGTGCACCACCACCACCTGGGCCCGACCCCAACCGAAAGGAGCCTGTATGACGGCCGAAACTATCGCAGATGCTGATCTGCCTGACAACCACTCCACGAATGCTCAAGCCTTGCGGATGATCGCCGCACTGCGCAAGGGCCCTGTGTCGTCCATCCAGGCGGCGCAGGCGCTGGATATCGTCCACCCACCCTCCACGATCCGGCACCTTAGGCGCCAGGGCTGGGGCATCTTGACCCGGTGGTGCTACCAGGCGGCAGCGCCGGGCCGGCGCCCTCACAGGGTAGGGCTGTACATCCTGAACAAGGAAATCGACTGAGGCAGCGGCTGGAGGCGCGAACTCCATCGTGCCTCCGGCTTCTTGGTGTGAGCCGCCGAATGGCAAGAAAGAAACAGTACAAGGTCGACTTTGGGGGGCGGGTGTTCGCCCTGCCCCATCGACTGCTCATGCACCCAGCATTCGACAACCTAAGCCCCAAGGCGGTTACCGTCCTGATCAAGCTTGGGCGGCACTACAACGGGCGCAACAATGGCGATCTGGCGTGCACTGTCGAGATGATGGCCGAGGGGCGTAAGATGGATGCCAAAACGCTAGCATCAGCACTGCAGGAGCTGATCGACGCAGGTCTGATTATCCGAACTCGCACCTACAGGAAGGGTGGTAGGGAGCCTGGTATGGCTCAGTGCGCGCTGTATGCGCTCGCCTGGGCATACATTGACGAATGCCCCGGTAAAAACCTCGAAGTATCCCCAGGCCCGGCGCCATTCAAGTTCACCTGATTTCGATTTTTTCGGTGGGATTTTTTCCGCCATCGACTGGGATTTTTTCCCATACCACTTTCCGGTTGCGTCCGGTTTTGTTGCGCGCCTTGCAAGCGACTGGGATTTTTTCCTAGTCGTCTGCCGCGTTTACTGAGTTTGCTGGGAGTCTGTGAACGGAAAAACTCCCAGTCTTTATAATTTACCACCCCCAGGGGTATCAAATACGCGCACCGCAGGGTTAGAGCGGCGACGCGATGGACCAGCTCTGGACCATCTGGCACTCAACAAAAAGGGCACCACCCCGGATCAGGGTAGTGCCCACAGCGACGCTTAGTACTGAGCTGAGTTTCAGCTCTCCGGTCTATCTTGCGCGACCGCGACTGTCTCGCCGGCGAATGCGTTGCCGCTCGATAAGTGCCGGTGACACGCCCGGGCCGACGAATGCTGCCAAGTCGGCGCTAGACAGCATGGATGCAGGGATCGACGTGTACTGCCCACCTGGCAGAACCCGAGGTTTGCGACGGATACGCGGCATATGTTTACTGAGAAGCGCCAGGTCAGCGTGCATTACCTCCTCCATACGCTTCCCTGCCTCTCCTAGTGGCACTGACTCTCCTGGCCTGATCTGAGCCCACGCGTAGCGGTCGGCCAGCATCTCATTCACGCGGCTGAGCACGCGATGACACTGGTCGCGCACTTCCAGATCGGAAATCTCGAAGAGGTCCCACCCTCGAAAATTATCCACATGGTGTCCGATCTCATGTTGAAGGATGAACGAATAGATCTCGTCGTCTTCAAGTGCCGCCCAGTCCAGCTCCGGCCGTGTGGCTGAGCGCAGTGAGGCAGCATTTATGCTGGTTGCCAGCTTGATGACGATACGCTCGTCGTAGCATTGCTGATCAGTTGCGGCATCGCGGACGATCGACTGCGCAAAACTGTTGTACAGCCCCCAGCTCTGCCCCATGTTAGTGAAAGTGTCCAAGGACAATCCGACGCCATTCTGCTTGGCCAGCTCAGCGAGCTGGCGATACTGCTTCCGAGTAATTCGCAGGATGCTCATACCACACCCCCGTCCGCAGCAGATTCACCAACTACGCCGTGCGATGCACCCAGGTGGCGATGCGTCCAGCAGTAATTGCCGCTAAAGGTCTGGATCTGCTCGAGGTGCCGCGCTATGTCGCTGGCCATCTCATTTTCGTATCCACCCATAGCAGGGATCACGAACTTGAGGAGAATCTTGGCCAGCTTGGCGTGCTCCTGCCTGGCAAAGTTCATGTAGGCCATATCACGCGCATCCAGGACCGCTTGGCCCAAGACTTCGCCCTCAATCACTGCCGGCTGGAGTAGGCGGTTCATTTCGCACCCCCTTTCAACCAGAACTTGCGATAGACCTCATAGCTCGCGTCGTTCAGGCCGGGATTGAACCGACTGGCAAGCATCGCGGCCACCTGGTGCTCCACTGCACTGATGATCTGGCACATCTCGGCGTCATCGGCATAGCGCAGGGCCGTCTTGACCAGGTGGGTTGCATAGGCCTTCCGGCGCTCAATCGAACCCGCCGATGATGCGGACGCTTGGTGTTGTTGCGTTGTGCTGGTATCTTGCATAGGTTGCATGACGTGTCCCTCAACGGTCGTCGTGTGATAGGCCCTCCCGGTGTTAGCGCACCGGGTTGGCCACCTTCAAAATGTCGGGAAATCCGACCCTTTACTGCTTACCCTTCTCGTTCAACCACCCGATCGCCCAGCTTATGGGGTCTTTGCTCCTTTGGGGTTTCAGTGGCTTGCCGTCCAGCGCCGCCTGGCGCCCTTCCTGCTCCGTTTCAGTGTGAATCCATATGCTGGTGTGCTTGAAGCCGTCTGCGAGCTTGCGGGCCTTGTACTCCTTCTGGCGCTCTGTGCTCGTCTTCGGTGCTGCTGGCTGATTTTCCCTAGTCATCTTCACCTCCGTTTGTACTAACGATAAGCCATAATGGATCACCGTTAGTACAAACGCAAGTGGCAGGGTGAAAAAAAATTGCGGCCCCGCAAGATTGATTAATTGCTTGGTGCCTTGCCGCACCGGTTAATCCGAGCGAACATCCAGCCTCACTCAAGGAAGGGCGCCCCATGACAGCACTGTTCAAAAAAAGGTTTCTAGAACTGACCGATCAATTGGAGCAGTTACAAACGTCCATTGTGATTCGAGATAACCCTTATGGAGGCGGCAAAGTAGAGGTCCTCGATCCTGATGCGCTCCTTAGCTGGGGCGTGAAAGTCAAATCGCTTTTTGAGCGGCTTGGGACACAAGCATCTAGCCATCTGCAGATGTTCATCGATGCGGAAAAGCCGATAATGATGGAATCTGCCGGCAGTCGCCTGAGACGCATGACAGCTGTTTTTCTTGCGACAAAAGAAGACTTCGAAGGCGGCTACCTAGCTTCCTTCCGAAATATTGTTCAGGCGGAGGTGTTCTCCAACGAGCTCGAGCAGGCTGAGGAGCTACTAAATAACGGCTATCGCACCGCGGCGGCGGTGATTGCAGGCGTGGTTCTCGAGACAGCACTGCGAGACCTATGCACCACGCACGAAATTGGACTCGGCAGTCTCAACAAAATGAACGACGACCTCGCCAAAGCCGGCGTTTACAACGCCAACCAGAAAAAGCAAATCACCTCCCTCGCTGCGATTCGCAACAGCGCCGCTCACGGCAAGCCTGACGAGTTCACGGCTGACCAGGTGAGAGGCATGATCGACGACGTGCAGCGCTTCCTGCTCGCCCACCAGTAGGCTCCCGGGTAGCGGAGGACGAGCCTGGGCGAGATGCCCGTGGCTGAAAACGTCAGCCAGGCCTATTTCCTCAGGCCTGGCACCCTCACACTTCCTCAGATTGAGGATGTATACAAGCGTGGATGGACCGGGCAATGCGTCCAAAACTGGACGAATCTCTGGGAGCGGTCCGGCAAGATGTGAGCAAAGCTGCTCAGATCTCCTCAGGATTGAGGGCATCGCCAGGACTGCGGTGCTCAGATTTGAGTGCATCGAGATGCCCCAATTCCTCGGGAGATCAACCGCGCCGAAACTACCAAAATCAGTCGACTCGACATGATCCAGCGCGTGGGAATCGACACACTGGAGATCGGCTGAGACTCCAGCCGATGCCCTTTCGCGACGAGCTCGTAAAAGGCCTGGGTGGGATTGCCTGTGTTGGGCTGAGCCGAGATTCCGGCCCAGATCGCCAGCCGAGACAGACCATATCATCCGATTCGGCTCTGTTCGCGCGTCTCGACTCGCTTGGACCTGACAGCAGGCCGGAGCAGGTCATAGTGATCGTGGCTCACTTTGAGCCTTAAGAGGGCAAGCAAAGTGCGACCCCCTGCCTTTTCTTCGATGTGAGGAAATCCCATTTCGCTGCAGCCAGGCCGGATGGGGCACTAGATACCGGATTTTCTTCCGGCATCAAGCCCAGCCCCCAGTGGGGTGTGGGTCAGAGTTCAAATCGAACTCCACGAGCCGCCTGGGTGCTCCCCCGCCGGGGGAACATCCCCCAATGGGGAAAGTTGGGAGGGGTGAACGATTCGTTCACGTGGTGGCCAAGGGTGTCCTCAAAGCTGAGCAGACGGCAAATACCCTAGAATCGGGGGATTTAGCTACCGAGAATCCGGGCTGTTACGAGCGCGCCACAAAACTGAACTTCGAAATTTCGTGGCGCGAGGTTTCCACCAACGGTGCGAATCCGGGTATAGCTCGAAAACTGCGTAACTGGGCGAATCGTATCACTTAGGGTGTCACTAACATAGTGTAACGAAAACGCCGCTTTCACAGTACCGGAAATCAGGCTCATTCGTCCCGTTGTGTCCCGTTATGTGTAGCACCTGAGGTGCACCCATAAAACACTGGATATGTATTCACATCAGCCCTAATGTGACCTCTGAGACGCATACAGAGGACCAGTTATGGCCACGCCCAACAAACCCCGAGGACACCAGGTCAAGCCCACCAAAGCGGAGATCTCCGCGGCGTGGGGGCGGCTGCGCGCTGCTGCTGAGCAGGGGCATATCGAAGCCAATGCCCTGCTGATTGCCCTGGCTGAGAACAAGCCTGCCATCGCTTTGGAGTCTGGCTTTGCAAGAGCCGTATGAGCAGCCAGCACGCAGCGCGCGCGGAACATTCATGAAAGGACACTCGGGGAACCCTGGCGGCCGCTCAGGGCAGACGCAGGCCATCCGAGCGAAGCTGGCCGAGGGCGCCGAAGCGGTCACCAAGAAAGTGCTGGCTGCCGCTCGTAAGGGTGATATGCAGGCCTGCCGGCTGATCCTAGAGCGCTTGGTGCCGCCAGTGAAGGCTACCGCTGAACCGGTTCAATTCGAGCTGGACGATACCGATCTGCCCAGCGCTGCCCGTTCCATCCTCAAAGCAATCGCCTCAGGGGATCTACCGCCCGATCAAGGACGCCACTTGATCATTGCCCTGGGCGCCGTCTCCAAAGTCATTGAGGTGGAAGAGCTGGAGAAAGCTGTAGAAGAGTTACGCCAGCGCATTGAGGAGATGCAATCGTGAGCGCCAAGGCACTGCGCGCCGAGATCAAGCGGCTGACCATCCGTGTCGGGGGTGAGGAACCGCCGGCCACTCTGATCGTGCTGAGCACTGTGCACGCCGACGGCGAAATGGACCTGCCCGATACCACAGGTCACGTCTTCAGCTACCGACTGGAGAACATGCCTGAATCCTTCTTCTTCCCTTTTTCTGAAATGACCAGCGACCAGGCGGTGGAAATCGCCGAGGCCATCATCCGGCACACCTGCCAGGCCGAGCGTGTGAGGCGCGTGCGCCAGGCTGGCATCCTCGACATGACTTTCCCCCACCCCTGCTCTATCCGCGTCTGCCTGCCGCCTCCTGGCGCGTCGATCGAGGCTCACGCCGCATCCCTGTATGAGCGCGCTTTGGAGGCCCGGAATGAGCGCACGCAATCGCATTGAAGGCCTGCGTAGGCAGGTAGACGACATGACCGAGGATCAAACCGTCATGGCCATCAGCAAGATCATGGACGAGTTGAGTGCCGCCTCCTCCGGCGGTGAACACGCAAGCCAGCAAACCCTATCCCAGCTGTTCGCGGAAGCGCCGGCTGACTGTCACCACACAGGAGCAAATCAATGAGATTCAATTTCGCAGTCGGTACCTCGCAGTCCGTTGGCTACGCTAGCGCGATCGTCAACGACTTCGCCCAGTACCGTGACAAAAACATGCCCGGCACAAACTGGGGCCTTTGGCAAAACGTAGTCGCCCTCCAGCGCTCTCAAACGACTCTTCTTGACCTTCACGCGGAGGCCTTGAAAGCCGCCGAGAAAGTCCGGGAGAACATCGACCTGACTCGAGAGGCCAAAGCTCGTCGCTCGCGCGAGATCTTCAACAACTTCGCGGAGGGCGCTCGATCAGCATTGCCGGAACTAAGCAAGACTGCTGAAAACTTTTACACATTTGCCTCAGAGAAGCTGACAGCGGTTCAAGCGCTGCCGGTTGGTGATACGGTTCAGGCAGGTCTAGACGCAGAGTGCCGCGCGTATGTCCGCAGCCTGAATGTGACGGAGCAATCCGAACTGATTGGCGAGATTCGCCTGGGTAATGAGCCGCGTATCGCCGCTGCGATTCTGCGCGGGCCCGCGAGAATCAGTGGACTGAAAAATGGGCAGCTGCAGAGTCTCGCGGCCGCCGGCATCGCAGTGGCACATGAGGAGGCGGTGTTAACGCTGGCCAGGCTGGCAATCGGTATCAGAGAGGTGCAACTGCTCGCTATGCGACTGGGTAAAGACGTTATCCGGGCGGCAGTAGGCATTGAATCCTTGGACAGCGAAACAGAGTCTTGGAACAAGCCACTGGCCACTTTGGAATCCCTGTTTGCCTGGCTCAAGCCCATCCCTTTGGAGATTTCTGGAGCCCAGCGCGTGACGCCCGAAATGGAAGCACGTGCGAAGCAGCAGCAGGCGGGGGCTGACGCATGAACGGCTATCAGGAGCGATTCACCGAAGCCTGCAAAGTCGGCGACTTCGCCGTCAATCCGATAGCCGTGAGCGGCTATGACGTGTGGCGTGTGCAGTGTGTGCAGCGAGGCCGGCACGTCGAGATAGACGGCCCATTCTTCACTGAGGAAGAGGCCCGCATATCGGCCGACCTGCTGCGTGGATCTTATCGTGGCGTAAAGGCAGCATCGGCCTGCCACTGCGCGGCCTGGAACCCCGACCCCGACCGTGAGAGGTCTATTCGCATCCAAGGTCTGCAGAGTCGCGAAATGCTGGCGCGCCGGCTTGGCGTCCACCTTCCAATCCCAAAGGAGAATCCATGATGGCTGCTCATGTTCGAAACAACGAAGCTTGGACCACCGTTTACCTCTCCGGCCCGCTGATCCGTAAGTTCTTCCGCAAGAAGGATTATCTACTGGACAGCCAAAACACCTGGGAGGTTTTCAGAGCCCTCAAAGCAACGCTGGAAGGCTTTGAGCAGGAGATCAAGCGCCTGGAAGCCCTGGGTATGCGGTTTGCGATCTTCCGAAACAGAAAGAACGTTGGCGAAGATGATTTCGAGCGTGGCGGAGCCAGAGAGATTCGGATCGTGCCCGTCGTTGGCGGTAACAAACGCGGTGGCACTTTGCAGACCGTGCTCGGAGCAGTCCTGATAGCCATAGCGTACTTCAATCCCCTTGGGTACTTCTCAGGGCCGGCTGTTAGCGCTATGTACGCTGCCGGCGCGGCTAACGTTGCTGGTGGCGTGATGCAGATGCTAAGCCCCCAGGCACACGGGCTGTCACAAAGCGGCGCCCCTGAAAACTTGCCGTCGTACGCGTTCGGCAGTGCCAAGAACACAACGGCCAGCGGCAACCCCGTTCCCATCTGCATTGGCGAGCGACGCTGGGGCGGGGCGATCATCTCTGCCTCGATTGAGGCGCAAGACAAGGCGTAGAGCGTCAAGTGTGGCTATGGGATTTCACCAAGTTGGCTGTAGTATCCATGGCCTTTTCGACCAGCCTAGTGGCAGTGCCAGCAACGGCAGGATCAAAATTCCCAGAATTGGCTCCAGAGAAGGGGCTCTGCCCGCCAATGTTCCAGTGAGCAAACGCTTCCTTGACCTCGTTCCATTGAGCGTTTGCCCCGTATGTATCGAGGTAGAATTCCCCGAAACGAATAGCGTGTGCCCTCTCTCCAATCTTCAAAGATTCATCCATGTAGGACTTGCTGAAAACGAAGGAATATCTGGATAGGACACCGCAAAGACCTACGACTACCAAACCGCGGAATAAGTGGAAAAAATAATATCCCAGCCCAGCGCCGGCTGCCTGATGGTAACCATCGGAGCTAATGATCATCGTCACTATGGCAATGACAACGCCCCCCAGAAGAGATGCGGCTCCTAGGACGGCCCAGATGCCAGAAATGAGATGAAATCGACTCTCTTTTTTGCTGAGTAGTGAAAGCGCCGAACCTACAAATCGCTTCGAGTTATCCTGCAGGGCTTCCTGACTTGCATCGGTAAGCCTCTGCTTCTCAACTGATAATTCCCGGCGCATTTCTTCGATTTCATACCGTTGAGCAGCGCTTATCTTACGTTCTTCGGCAAGGTTAGCACGCTGCTCGGCAATCTCGCGCTCAGCTAATTCTTGGCGGTGAACGATGGATTGCTCATGATGAGAGAGCACTTGATTTCGTTTTTCAAGGGATGTAAAGAGCTCCTTTTCTCGACTTTCCAAGAGCTTCTTTTCGTTCTGGAGGTGTTTCTCAATGTAAGCCTCGCGCTCCGAGAGTTGCTTACGAAGGCTATCAATTTCCTTTTCCCTGTTCGCGAGACTAATTCGCTCTTGGCGCTGCTGCTCACGCGCCTCTCCTTCATCCCTAATAGCCATAGCCTTCTCTTCATCATGTCGATAGGTGAAACAGAGAATGTTACGCGATGTATGCATAGGCTGATACGGGCAAATCGAGCCGTTATCAGTCTTTTCGCTTGATAAGTACCACCCAAAATGCAACAGTGTTAGGACAACACCCTAACTGATACAGGTTGCACTATGTTCATCCGCGCCTACCTCCGAGCATCCACCGACGAGCAAGACGCTGGTCGCGCCTGGGCGTCCCTGGAAAAGTTCGCCAGCGACCACAACAAGGTCGTCGCCTGCAAGTACCTGGAGAACGCCAGCGGCGCCGCTGCCGATCGGCCAGAGCTGCTGCGCCTGCTGAAGGATGCCCGCAAGGGTGACGTGCTCTTGGTCGAATCAATCGACCGCCTCTCCCGCCTTCCCGCCGACGACTGGGCCAAGCTCAAGGGTGCAATCGACGCCAAGGGCCTGCGCATCGTCGCGCTCGATCTGCCCACCAGCCATCAGGGTATGCTTGACACGCAAGGCGACGAGTTCACCGGCCGGATGCTGGCCGCGATCAACTCGATGCTGGTGGAGATGATGGCGGCGATCGCCAGGAAGGATTACGAGCAGCGTCGTGAGCGCCAGGCTCAGGGCATCCAGAAGGCGAAAGCGGCAGGCAAGTACCAGGGCCGGCCGGTTGACGAGGAGCTACACAAGAGGGTCAAAGAGCTACTAGGTGCCGGATTAGGCATTAGAGCAACGGCGCGATACGCTAACTGCTCTACCACCACCGTTTTACGCATTAGGGATGTAAAAACCGTGATGAACGCAGAATGAAAAAAGCCCGGCGCAGGCCGGGCTTTTTTCACAAGTAGACGCTAGGCAGTGCGACCTTCCTCGATAGCTACTTGCTGAAGAGCCCGCATCAGTTCGCTCTGTTCTTGCTCGGTCCAGCAGCGAGTAGGTAGACCGGTTGGGGCGGAAACGGACGCAACGGCGTTCGCAATGGCCTGGCGTACTCCGCCGGCATTTGGCTGCCATTCGTTGATCGGTGTGACCTTCTTAGTCCCTATTTCCATGATGTACCCCCGCTGCTCAAGAGCGTTTTTCATATCGAAGAGTGTAGTCTGCATGACACTGAGATTGTTTCTTCCAGTGTCCAGTTCCACAAATTTTGTTTCTCCACCCGTCGCAGGATCGGAGCCTCCGGCTGTTACCACAGCTTTTTTGGCACAAGAATTGACGGCGTAGCAGTCTCTTGCAAACTGCGCGCCACTTCCGGCAAACCGAGCATTTTCACGGTGAGCCATGAAGTTCCCCGACGAAAACACCACCTCAGCCGTCGAATTCTTGACCAGACTGATGACAATAGAATGGAGCCTGTTGGTATCTGGGATAAGGCGATGTACCGGTGGAGCATTGAAGAAATTCAATGTAGGCGCCAAGAACCAAGATTTCCAGCGAGCGATCAACTCGCCGTCACCAGCGAAGACCAGCGCATAAAGCTTGGAGACGGCGAGCTTGTCGAAGCCCGTGTCATCGATGAACGCTATGCAGTCCGGATAGTCGGCCAAAGGATCTGTCGACCAACGAGAGTCGCTGGCGAGAATTTTTTGGGTCCGGCAAATAACGTTCGTGGTCATCCATGGCAACCTGATGGCGTAAGGCCTGCAATTATGAAGCACTCGGTCAATACGTCAACAAGCTTTGACCGCCTTTTTCCGTAATTTACACAGGCTTTCCGACGAGAAAATCAGCGCTGTGAATGGTAGCTGCACGGACAGCTGCACCCATAATGCACCCATACAGTAATAATGATGCTCAGAAAAATGGCTTAACGCCTTGATTTTGGTGGCGTCCCAGGCAGGAATTGAACCTGCAACCTTCCCCTTAGGAGGGGGATGCTCTATCCAATTGAGCTACTGAGACACAACAACTGGCAGCAGGCGCTGCTCAGCGGGACGGCGTGCATGTTAACCAGCGTGTCGCCGTTTGTCATGTGTTGGAGTGCCATTTGAGCGTAATCCTTTTCCGCAGCCCTAGTTAGCCTGGATAACGCCCTCTTCTCGCAACACGCCCAGCAAGGCCTCCACTGCCGTGGACAGCGTAGTCGAGTTGTCCACCGTTCGTACGCCATCGTCGGCCGCATCACTCAAGCTGACATGCCGAGCCAGGCGCTGGTCGATCTCGGCTTGAGTCTCCCGGCCGCGGGCCTGCAGGCGTTGACGCAGGATATCGAGACTGACGTCCACACGGATGGCCAGCAAGTCAGGGTAGCGGATACGCGCCTGAGCCAGGTGACCGCGCGAGCCGTTTACCAGCACCGACCTGCCCTGCGCTAGCCACTCGTCTATCTGCCGGGGGATACCGTACTGCAACCCATTGGCCTGCCAATGCATGGCGAATGCGCCTTGCAGCTTCATCCGTTCGAACTGCTCGGCATCGACGCCTACTGCGGCCTCCCCTTTGGCCTCAGGCGAGCGTGTGATGACTCGACGGGCGATTTCGACACGCGCTGCCGCCAGCTGCGGTCGGGCAGCGTCGATCAATGAGTCTTTGCCCGCGCCAGACGGTCCGATCAACAGAATCAGCTTGCCTCTAGGCGGCGAAACGCAGCTTGCATCATGGTGCATTGCCACTATGCTCTCTGGTTAAGAACCTGTGCGTTTGACGCTACTTTCGGCGCAGGTTTCAGGTTTTTTGCAGGATTCGCGGGGATACGTCTGACGTGAGGCCGCTATTGGACATGGGAAAATTTTAACCAGTGCTCATTTCTGATAATTGGTACTGGCATAAAGCCTTTATGAAGATCACTATTTGTCACAGAATTGACGCCAAGGAAACGGCAGCATTGAGGCAAGATGAGCGTCCATCTGCACAACCGGTTGAACATTTTGGCGATAAGGCGGTCGTATTTCCACCCCGCGCGGCCAATTTGAGAACCGCTTCCCCTGAACCAAAATCTGGTCAATTTATATGCGCCCAATGAAACAGGCTATTTATTCGAGCCGCACTGCTGACAAGTTCGTCGTTCGCCTGCCAGACGGGATGCGTGAGCGCATCGCCGAGGTAGCACGCAACCACCACCGCAGCATGAACTCGGAGATCATTGCACGCCTGGAGCAGAGCCTTATCCAGGAAGGTGCCCTGGGTGAGGAATTGAGCATGCGCCTGGACAGCCCTGAACTGTCGTTGCACGAACGCGAACTGCTGCAACGCTTCCGCCAGCTCTCCCATCGCCAGCAGAATGCGCTGGTTGCCCTGATTGCCCATGACGTGGAAATGGCCGCCGACGCTTCCTGACGCAAACCTTTGCTGTCACCCACAAAAAAGCCAGCTGATGCTGGCTTTTTTGTTTTAAGGGGTAGCCGCTTACCTGCCATCTATCACCCAGGCAGGCCAGGCGTTACGCAAGGCGTAACGCCCCGAGCCGTTAGAGCAGGAACACCGTGGCGAGCCCCAGGAAGATAAAGAAGCCGCCGCTGTCGGTGACTGCGGTGATCATCACGCTCGACCCCATTGCCGGGTCGCGCCCCAGCCGCGTCAAGGTCATCGGTATCAACACGCCCATCAGGGCCGCGAGCAGCAGGTTCAAGGTCATCGCGGCTGTCATTACCAGGCCCAGCGACCAGCTGCCATAGAGCCAGAAGGCCACGGCACCGATGACGCCACCCCATATCAATCCGTTGATCAAGGACACCGCCAGCTCTTTGCGCATCAGGCGCGAGGTATTACCGGGAGATACCTGGTCAAGGGCCATGGCGCGCACAATCATGGTGATGGTCTGGTTGCCGGAGTTGCCACCGATGCCCGCCACGATCGGCATCAGCGCAGCCAGGGCAACCAGCTTCTCGATGGACCCTTCGAACAAGCCGATCACCCGGGATGCGACGAAAGCGGTGATCAGGTTCACGGCCAGCCACGCCCAACGGTTGCGCAGCGAACGCCAAACCGACGCGAAGATGTCCTCTTCTTCGCGCAGACCGGCCATGTTTAGCACTTCGCTCTCACTCTCTTCGCGAATCAGGTCGACCATTTCGTCGATGGTCAGACGACCGATGAGCCGATCGCTCTTGTCCACGACCGGTGCCGATACGAGGTCATAGCGCTCGAAGGCCTGGGCTGCGTCGTAGGCGTCTTCATCGGGGTGGAAGGACACAGGATCGGTGGCCATCACGTCGGCCACTTGCTTGTCTGGGTCGTTGACCAGCAGGCGCTTGATCGGCAACACACCCTTGAGAATGCCATCGTGATCGACCACGAACAGCTTGTCGGTGTGGTTGGGCAATTCCTTGAGACGGCGCAGGTAACGCAATACCACTTCCAAGCTGACGTCTTCACGGATGGTCACCATCTCGAAGTCCATCAGCGCGCCGACTTGTTCCTCGTCATAGCTCAGCGCAGAGCGTACGCGCTCGCGTTGCTGGGCATCGAGGGTTTCCATCAGCTCGTGGACCACATCCCGTGGCAACTCAGGTGCCAGGTCGGCCAGCTCGTCGGCGTCCATTTCCTTGGCGGCAGCCAGCAGCTCGTGATCGTCCATGTCGGCGATCAACGACTGGCGCACGGCGTCTGACACTTCAAGCAGAATGTCGCCGTCACGATCCGAGCGCACCAGCTGCCAGACCGTCAGGCGGTCTTCGAGGGGCAAGGCTTCGAGGATGTAGGCGATATCGGCGGGGTGCAGGTCATCGAGCTTGCGCTGCAACTCGACGAGATTCTGCCGGTGGACGAGGTTTTCTACCAGGTCGTTGTGCGCACCCTCCTGGCGGTGGGTGACATCTTCGACCAGGCGCTGGCGCTGAAGCAGGTCAACGACCTGGGACAGGCGGTCCTGAAGGCTTTCTTGCGCTTTCTTTACTTCTACTTCAGTCATAGGCGAACTCCACTCCCAGCCGCGGAGCACGCCGGGGGAATCAATCGATTAGATCTATCTGTACGAAACGGTTTGGGGAGTAACTACTGGGTAAGTCCATGGTGGTAATCCACAAGCCCCGGCGGGGCTGACGGGCGCAATCATACACTGCTCAAGCTGACAGATCGCTTAAATTTTTGGCTATAACAATCGTTTGCGCGTCATTGCTCTGACAACGCATGAAACCATCGGTGCAATGGCATTGCGCGAGCTGGGTGTGCGCCCTGCCAAGGGCTTGGCATGCAGGCACAGAGCGCCTTAGCCGTATGTAAAACGTAGGGCGTAGGGCGTAGGGCGTAGGGCGTAGGGCGTAGGGCGTATAAGCGATTGGGAGTACAAACCCTGGAAAAACAAAAAGCCCGCTCAATGAGCGGGCTTCCTGTTTGGGTATGGCGGACTCAGCAGGATTCGAACCTGCGACCGCTCGGTTCGTAGCCGAGTACTCTATCCAGCTGAGCTATGAGTCCGTTTGGTAGTTTTAGACCAGATTACCACTGGTTTTTGAAGCAGCCTTGATAACAAAACCACTTCGAAAGTGGCGGACTCAGCAGGATTCGAACCTGCGACCGCTCGGTTCGTAGCCGAGTACTCTATCCAGCTGAGCTATGAGTCCGTTTGGTAGTTTTAGACCAGGTTACCACTGGTTTCTTGAAACAGCCTTGATAACAAAGCCACTTCAAAAGTGGCGGACTCAGCAGGATTCGAACCTGCGACCGCTCGGTTCGTAGCCGAGTACTCTATCCAGCTGAGCTATGAGTCCGTGTCTTGCCGCGCATTATAGGTTGCTGAAACATTTTTGCAAGAACTTTTTCGTTTAAAATCAACTACTTAGCGTTCTTACAACTTACAGCAACCTAAGCGAATAATGGCGGTGAAGGGGGGATTCGAACCCCCGATACCCTTATGAGGTATACTCCCTTAGCAGGGGAGCGCCTTCGGCCACTCGGCCACCTCACCGCAACACGAGGCGAATATTAAACAGGTTCTTCCTCGTCTGCAACCCTTTTTTTGAAAAAAACTTCAAAAGAATTAAAGGCTTGGCTCCTCGTCCTTCTCGTTCTTGATCCGCAGGTAGATTTCCTCGCGGTGAACAGCCACTTCTTTTGGCGCGCTGACGCCGATACGTACCTGGTTGCCTTTGACGCCGAGCACCGTCACGGTGATCTCGCCATCGCCAATGATCAGGCTCTCCGCACAGCGACGAGTCAGAATCAACATAGCTTTCTCCTTACGCAAAACATTCAGGGGTAACAGTCTTTTGGGTTTTCAGCCCAGTCGTGGACGCCGACATGGGCTGTAATGCTTAATACACAGGCCTGGACGGAGCCTGCGCAACGAGCAGAAACGCGAAGGGCGCGGCAAGCCGCGCCCTCCCAGGCAGGGCCTTACTCGCTCTGTCGAGCCGGGGCGTCGAGCTCGAAGGCGGTGTGCAGGGCGCGCACCGCCAGTTCCAGGTACTTCTCCTCGATCACGACCGATACCTTGATCTCAGAGGTGGAGATCATCTGGATGTTGATGCTCTCTTTGGCCAGCGCTTCGAACATGCGGCTTGCAACGCCGGCGTGCGAACGCATGCCCACACCGACGATGGAAACCTTGGCGATCTTGGTATCACCGATCACTTCGCGGGCACCGATCTCGCGCGCGGTGTTCTGCAGCACGCTCTGGGCCTTCTCGTATTCGTTGTGCTGTACGGTGAAGGTGAAATCGGTGGTGTTATCGTGCGCCACGTTCTGCACGATCATGTCCACTTCGATGTTCGATGCACTGATCGGGCCGAGAATCTTGAACGCCACGCCCGGATTGTCCGGTACGCCGCGGATGGTCAGCTTGGCTTCATCACGGTTGAAGGCGATACCGGAAATGATCGGCTGTTCCATGGATTCCTCTTCATCGATGGTAATGAGGGTACCCGGACCCTCCTTGAAGCTGTGCAGCACGCGCAGCGGGACGTTGTACTTGCCGGCGAATTCCACCGAGCGGATCTGCAGCACCTTGGAACCGAGGCTGGCCATTTCCAGCATCTCTTCGAAGGTGATCTTCTCCAGGCGTCGTGCCAGCGGCACGACGCGAGGGTCAGTGGTATAGACGCCATCGACATCGGTGTAGATCTGGCATTCCTGCGCCTTGAGCGCAGCGGCCAGGGCAACACCCGTAGTGTCGGAGCCACCTCGGCCAAGGGTGGTGATATTGCCGTGCTCATCCACACCCTGAAAGCCCGCCACCACTACCACGCGCCCGGCCTTGAGGTCAGCGCGGATTTTCTGGTCATCAATTTGCAGGATGCGCGCCTTGTTGTGCGCACTGTCGGTCAGGATGCGCACCTGGTTGCCGGTGTACGACACGGCAGGTACACCGCGCTTGGTCAATGCCATGGCCAACAGCGCGATGGTGACCTGCTCGCCCGTGGACACGATCACATCCAGTTCGCGCGGAACCGGATGCTCGCTGATCTGCTTGGCCAGGTCGATCAGTCTATTGGTTTCGCCGCTCATGGCAGACAGCACGACCACCAGGTCGTCGCCTGCCTCACGGTGCTTCTTGACCTTGTCGGCTACCTGCTCGATCCGCTCGATGGAACCGACAGAGGTGCCGCCAAATTTCTGTACGATCAACGCCATTTCAATGGTGCCTCAGCCCATACAGGGCCCCAAAAAACAATCCAACCTGAAGGGCAGGAAAACTCACCCCAGCAGGGCCATGAACGCCAATCGCGCTCAAGCCACCCTGCCCTTCATCTCAAAGTCCCTGCTCTGCGAACGGCACGGCAAGCGCCAGGGCCTGATCCAGGGCCGCGACGTCGACGCCGCCCCCCTGCGCCATGTCCGGACGCCCGCCGCCCTTGCCACCCACTGCCGCAGCGGCTTGCTTCATCAGATCGCCAGCCTTGAGTTGGCTGGAGAGGTCTTTGGTCACGCCGGCCACCAGCACGACCTTGCCCTCATGCTCGCTGCCCAGCAGGATCACTGCATGGCCGAGCTTGTTCTTAAGCTGATCGACCAGGGCGAGCAAGGCCTTGCCATCCTGCCCGTCTACACGGGCGGCAAGCACCTTGGCACCCTTGACCGCCACAGCCGCGTTGGAGAGATCATCCCCGGCGGCACTGGCGGCCTTGGCCTGCAGCTGCTCGAGCTGCTTCTCCAGCTGGCGGTTGCGCTCGAGCACAGCCGACAGCTTGTCGATCAGGTTGTCGCGGTTACCTTTGACCAGCTGCGCAGCTTCCTTGACCTGCTCCTCGGCAGCGTTCAAATATGCCAGCGCAGCGGCACCGGTCACGGCCTCGATACGACGCACGCCCGACGCCACGCCGCCTTCGCTGATGATCTTGAAGACACTGATGTCGCCTGTGCGCTTGGCATGAATGCCCCCGCACAGCTCCACCGAAAAGTCGCCACCCATGGTCAGCACGCGCACCGTATCGCCGTATTTCTCGCCGAACAGGGCCATGGCACCCTTGGCTTTGGCCGTCTCGATGTCGGTCAACTCGGTTTGCACAGGCGTGTTGCGGCGCACTTCGCGGTTGACGATGTCTTCCAGCGCCTTCAGTTGCTCAGGCTTCACCGCTTCGAAGTGGCTGAAGTCGAAGCGCAGGCGTTGGCTGTCCACCAGCGAGCCTTTCTGCTGCACATGCTCGCCCAGCACCTGGCGCAAGGCTTCATGCAGCAGGTGGGTCGCCGAGTGATTCAGGGCGGTGGCGTGCTGCACGTCGGCATCGACCTTGGTCTGTACCGGAGAGCCTACGACCAGCGCACCGGTGGCGACCACACCGTGATGCAGAAAGGCGCCACCGGTCTTGGTGGTGTCCCGCACGTCGAAGCGCGCCGAACCTGCCTGGATGTAACCGGAGTCGCCCACCTGGCCACCGGACTCGGCGTAGAACGGGGTGCGATCGAGCACGATCACACCTTCCTGGCCTTCGCCCAGTTGGTCCACAGGCTGGCCATCGTGGTACAGCGCGATGATCCTGGCCGAGGCTTCGGTGGCCTCATAACCCAGGAACTCGGTCGCACTGTCGACCTTGACCAGGCTGTTGTAGTCCATGCCGAACGCGCTGGCAGAGCGTGCACGTTCGCGCTGGGCTTCCATTTCACGCTCGAAACCGGCCTCGTCGATGGTGAGCTCGCGCTCACGGGCGATGTCGGCCGTCAGGTCCATGGGGAAGCCGTAGGTGTCATAGAGCTTGAACACCACATCGCCCGGCACCACGCTGCCCTGCAACTGGGCCAGGTCCTGCTCGAGGATCCGCAGACCCTGCTCAAGTGTCTTGGCGAACTGTTCTTCTTCGGCCTTGAGCACACGTTCGATGTGCGCCTGCTGGCTACCCAACTCCGGGAACGCTTCACCCATCTCGGCGACCAGCGCGGCGACGATCTGGTAGAAGAAGCTGCCCTTGGCGCCCAGCTTGTTGCCGTGACGGCAAGCACGACGAATGATGCGGCGCAGCACATAGCCACGGCCTTCGTTCGAAGGCAACACGCCGTCGGCAATCAGGAAGCCGCAGGAGCGGATGTGGTCGGCCACCACTTTCAGCGAGGCCTGCCCCTCGTTGGTGCAACCGATGGCCGTGGCCGCCGCTGACAGCAGGTTCTGGAACAGGTCGATCTCGTAGTTCGAATGCACGTGCTGCAGCACGGCGCTGATGCGCTCCAGGCCCATGCCGGTATCGACCGACGGCGCCGGCAGCGGGTGCAGCACGCCGTCGGCGGTACGGTTGAACTGCATGAACACGTTGTTCCAGATCTCGATGTAACGGTCGCCGTCTTCTTCGGGCGACCCGGGCGGGCCACCCCAGATGTCTGCGCCGTGGTCATAGAAGATCTCGGTGCACGGCCCGCATGGGCCTGTGTCGCCCATGGTCCAGAAGTTGTCCGACGCGTAGGGTGCGCCCTTGTTGTCGCCGATGCGGACCATGCGCTCGGCCGGCACGCCCACTTCCTTGGTCCAGATATCGTAGGCTTCGTCGTCGGTGGCATAGACCGTGACCCAGAGCTTGTCCTTGGGCAGGTTCAGCCACTTCTCCGACGTCAGAAAGGTCCAGGCGAAGGTGATGGCGTCGCGCTTGAAATAATCACCGAAGCTGAAGTTGCCCAGCATTTCGAAGAAGGTATGGTGACGTGCGGTGTAACCGACGTTTTCCAGGTCATTGTGCTTGCCACCGGCGCGCACGCACTTCTGGCTGCTGACAGCACGGGTATAGGCGCGCTTCTCCGCTCCGAGGAAACAGTCCTTGAACTGGTTCATGCCGGCATTGGTGAACAACAGGGTCGGGTCGTTGTTCGGAATCAGCGAACTGGACGCGACTCGGGTATGCCCCTGTTCTTCGAAGAAGCGAAGGAAGGCTTCACGGATTTCTGCGCTTTTCATAGGATCTTCCACGGAAACGGCGGCCCATCAGGGCAAAGCGTCGACGAAACGACGGCAAAGGGCCGCATTATATCGGGCCTGCAGGCTTGGTGCAGTGAGTTTGTGCTATTGAAATGGCCGAATCGGCTATTGGCAGCGTCAAACGCATCAATCATTCATCACGCCTGATGCTAAATCCCCGGCTTCCCAACTGGCAACTCCTGAAACCGTTGCCTGCAACCGGTATCCCCGACAGGCGGCCTGAGCCCCGGGAATCAGCGTCCTGGCAGAATTAGCCACGCACCCCTGCGCATCACCGGCTCATTGAATACAGCGTCGGCCAAGCCTAAATAACTACCGCACCCAGCAAGCCCGGCAGCCTTAGCGTGAATGCTCTTGAACAGGAGATCATGCCCATGACTGCAGTAACCCAAACCGTCAATATCGACGGCGGCGACAATAGTGAGCGCTTGAGCTTCGGGGAACTGGACGAAGCGTTAGCCTACGACACTACAGACGGCGAAGAACGTCTGGGGTCTCGCGTCTATTTTGATTACGAGCTGTACAAACTCTATTCGGCTGGCCAGCTCAACATCCAACGAAGGGTGATCGAGGCATTCGACGACAACGTGAAGGTAGGCACCGTCGATGAAATCCAGGTCTGGCTCGATACGGTGAATGTTAGCCTGAACCAGGAATGCGGCCTGGATCTGGAAATAGACGGCGTGCCGCTGAGACTGAACAGGTCCACACCCGATCAGCGTGTGCATCTGCTGTTCAGTGGCCAGGAGATTCCAGTGGGGCTGGCCGATAATGCCGACGGCACACTGCGCGTGGATGCCAATGCCAGCGCTGATGCGCGGTTCGAAACCACTGCCATCGACCACCTGTTCATCTACGGCACACCGCAGTTCCAGAACCGGGTGTATGAGCAGCTCGCACTGCTGTCGGGTTACCCAGAGTTGAAGAGGGCATTGGATGCTGCCCGCCAGGGCTATGCCGATGTGCCCGACATCGTGCTCATGCAATGCCATGCAGGCCCGGCGCAGCAGGGACCAGGCTTCGACCTGAGCCGCGTCATCCCAGCCAGATACGCCCATTTGCTACCCGGTGCTTACACCGCTGTACTGTACGACCCTTACCAAGCCAAGGGCCTGGACGGCCTGACTGCACTTGCCAGGCTGCTGCAGGACGCATACGAAGCCTTGACCCCAAGCGTACTGGTACCGGCTCTGGATATCGACATCTAGGGCTCAGGCCAGGCTTTCACCGTCATCAGGTACTACGATGATGCCCGCCCTGAGGCCATTGCGAACCTTGGGGTTGGGGAAGATGATCCGTGCGCCCTCCTCTTCGATCACCCAGCGCACGCCGGCAAGGTCATCGGCCAGCAGGTAGCCCTTGTTCAGCGGGGAGAAATTCTGGATGTCTGCTGGCAGGTGCAAGCGGAAACCATCGCTGTGCTTGATGACCTCACGCGCCACGCTGAACAACTGCAACCCCTCAAGCGACACGTCGTCATCGGGCTCGGTGGCTTGAAGGATGCGCACTAGCCGGGCTTCGAGCTTGTCGAGATTCACCGCGTCGTTCTGGCCAAAGGGGCGGGCCTTGCCCAGCTCAAGGGTAAAGGCCTCGGCGTCGAGCTGCTCGTAGGTAAACGCACTGAACGTGATTGAAGGCTTGCACTGCAGCAGTACCGCCTCCATGCCCGCTGCTGCCAGGCGGGCCAGTTCGCGCCGGGAATGCGCACGTCCTTGCTTGAAGGGATACAGCGCGAACTGCTCGATCCTGGAGCCTCGAATGGCCGTGTGCAGGTCGTAGTGCAGGCGACTACGCCCAGGCTTGCTGAAGAAGACCCGTGCGAACTGTTCGAGCTCCGCAGCGCGCAACGCCTCCGGCCCGCTGGACTGCTCGTGGCGGCCATTGAACAGGCGGTTGATGTCCTGTTCGATGAACCGCTCACCCTTGATGATGGCCGCCGGGTTGCCGAACAGGAACAGCACGCGCGCCCTGGGCACGATATCCCCGCGCGCAACGCCATGCAGCAAACGTTCGAGCAACTCGATCGGGGCCGTCTCGTTGCCGTGGATACCTGCAGACAGCAACAGGTCCAGGCCGCAGTCGTCAGCGGCGCTGGGGCTCACTTCCAGGGCACCCTGCCCCAGCCAGCGAAGGCGCACGCCCCTGGACGTCACTTGGGTCTTCTCGGCCGGTTCATGGCCGGTGAGGGTCAGCTCAAGCAGTTTGCCAAGGGCGAGCATGGCGGGCGTCCTCAGTGATGGTGGCCGCAGTCCGGGCCGTGAACGTGGTCGTCGTCTTCGCCCACGTCGGCCGGCTCCATTTCCAGTTGCAGGCTGACCAGGTTGGTCGCCAGGGGGCGCAGCAGCAGGTTGGCATACTCGGCATCGCCCTCCTCCACATCCACCCCGATCAGCAGTTGGCCACGGCCGTCCTGCTGGATCCATACTTCCTTGCCTTGCCACATCACGGCAAAGCGCGTGCACGAAGTTTCCAGCTGAGTGCCGTCTTCATCTTCCAGGATCAGGCGCAGGGCGTCGGTCATTGCAATTCTCTCTTCAAGGTTGGCGTTGGAACGGGTATACCGAGCCCAACTTGAGTATCTGGGTCAATTCGTCCAGTGCCGTACGGCACTCCTGCAACAACAGAGGATCGGCCAGGTCAGCGTCGACCAGACGGTCGCGGTAGTGCCGATCGACCCACTGCAGCAGTGTCTCGTACAACGGGGCGCTCATGATAACGCCTTGGTTCACCGCCGCCAGTTCCGTTTCGTTCAAGGCCACGCGAAGGCGCAGGCAAGCCGGCCCGCCGCCGTTTTGCATGCTCTGCTTGAGGTCGAACACCTGCACCTCCCGCACCGCCGTGCCCAGGCGGGTAAGCTGCTGCAGATACGCCCAGACCCGCTCATTGTTGCGGCACTCTTCCGGCACCACCAGCAGCATCGACCCATCGTCGCGGCTGAGCAACTGGCTATTGAACAGGTAGGAGCGCACGGCATCTTCTACCGATACGGTGGCACGCGGCACGCAAATGGCCTGCAACTCACCGCCCTTGGCGGCCAGCTTGATGCGAAGCTCGGTGAGCACGGCCTCGGTGTCGAGAAACGCATCCTCATGGTAGAACAGCACCTCCCCATTACCGACCGCGATCACATCGTTGTGAAACACACCTTGATCGATCACAGCGGGGTTCTGCTGAGCATAGACCACCGCGTCGGCGCTGAGCCCGTGCAGGCGGGCCACGGCCTGGGACGCCTCGAGGGTCTGGCGGGCTGGGTACTTCTGCGGAGCGGGGTAACGGTTGTCGAAGGCACTGCGGCCATAGACGAAAAATTCGACCCCAGCCTGCCCATAATCGTGGCAGAACCGCGTGTGGTTCGCGGCGCCCTCATCGCCGAATTGGGCGACGCCCGGCAAGGCGGGATGGTGGCTGAAATGCGCCTCGTCCCTGAACATCGCTGCCAGCACGCGGCTGGTGGTGGGGTGCTCGATACTGCGATGGTATTTGCAGTTGAGGTTGGCGGCAGTGAAGTGCACCCGACCATCGGCCGTGTCGGCGCTGGGGCTGACTGTCGCGGCGTTGGCCACCCACATGCTCGACGCTGAGCAACTGGCCACCAGCAACGGCATGGCCTCCCGTGCGGCGCGCTGGATCACCTGGGCATCGGTGCCGGCGAAGCCAAGCTGGCGCAGTGCGGCCACATCGGGGCGCTCCTGAGGCGCCAGCACCCCTTGCTGGAAGCCAAGGTCGGCCAGCGCCTTCATCTTCGCCAGCCCCTGGCGCGCCGCTTCGCGCGGGTTGGACCCCTGGTGGCTGTTACTTTGAGAGGCCACGTTGCCGTAGGACAGGCCACCGTAGTTGTGGGTGGGCCCCACCAGGCCGTCAAAATTCACTTCGTATGCTTTCATCGGCAAGGCTCCGACCATCGTTATAGTGTGACGCCCGGCGCCAGGGTTGCCGGCAAGGTCAGGCCGGTGGCCTCCAGCGACGCGACGGGGTAGGCGCAGTAGTCGGCTGCGTAGTAGGCGCTTGCCCGGTGATTGCCACTGGCGCCCACCCCACCGAACGGCGCGCTGCTGGCAGCGCCGGTAAGCTGGCGGTTCCAGTTGACGATGCCTGCGCGGCTATGGAGCCAGAAATGCTCGTAGCGAGCCTGGGAGTCGCTGAGCAACCCGGCAGCCAGGCCATAGCGGGTGTTGTTGGCTTCGGCAATGGCCGCCTCGAAATCGGGGTAGCGCAGCACCTGCAACAGCGGCCCGAAAAACTCCTCGTCCTTGCGCGGTGCCACGTCCGTGACATCGACGATACCCGGGGTCAGCAAGGCGGCGTCATGCTGCGGCTGCGTCATCTCCAGCAAGCTGACGCCGCCCCCGGTGATCAGCTCGGCCTGGGCGGCCAGCAGCGCGTGCGCCGCCTGCAGGGAAATCACTGAGCCCATGAATGGGGCTGGTTGCTGATCGAAAGCGCCCACGGCCAGGGTGCGGCTCACCTGAACCAGCCGCGCCAGCAACTGATCGCCCCATGGGCCCTGCGGCACCAGCAGTCGGCGCGCGCAGGTGCAGCGCTGGCCGGCCGAAATGAACGCCGACTGAACGATGGTGTAGACCGCAGCGTCGAGGTCCTGGACCTCGTCCACCACCAGCGCATTGTTCCCGCCCATCTCCAGGGCCAGAATCTTGTCGGGGCGGCCGGCGAACTGCTGGTGCAGCAGATGGCCAGTACCACTGGAGCCCGTGAAGAACAAGCCATCGATGCCAGGGTCGGCGGCCAAGGCCACACCCGTGTCACGCCCCCCTTGCACCAGGTTCAACACCCCGGTAGGCAGGCCGGCGGCAATCCAGCAATTGACGGTCAGCTCGGCCACCTTGGGCGTCAGCTCACTGGGCTTGAACACTACGCAGTTGCCAGCCAGCAGCGCCGGGACGATATGCCCGTTCGGCAAATGACCGGGGAAGTTGTAAGGCCCGAATACCGCCACCACGCCATGTGGCTTGTGCCGCAGCACTGCAGTGGCGTCAGCCAGTGGGCCGCTCTTCTCGCCGGTGCGTTCACGGTAGCTCTGCACCGAGATCGCCACCTTGTTGATCATGCTGGTGACTTCGGTAGCCGATTCCCACAAGGGCTTGCCGGTTTCCTCACCAATGCAATAGGCCAGCGCGTCGGCATGCTGTTTTAGCTGCGCGGCAAACTGTTCCAGCACCTCGATGCGCCCCTGCAGGCTCATGTGCGCCCAGGCGGGGAACGCCTGGCGCGCGGCCTGTACGGCAGTCCGCACCTGGCCTGCATCAGCCCCTTGACCTTGCCAGACGGTCGCCTGGCTCACCGGGTTGAGCGATGCCAGGTGCTCGCCGCGCCCTGCTACCCAGTTACCGCCGATGTAATGCGTGGTCATTTACTGGCCCTCCCGGGCGGCCGACAGGGGCACGGCCCGCACGTTGTCGCCTGCACCCATGCGCAGGCGCTTGGCCGTCAGCGGGTCGACCACCAAGGTGCCCGCCGCCAGCCGAGCCGGGGCGGCCGTGATGCGGCAGTCGTCGCGCTTACGGTTGTGGATGATGAAGGGCGTGGCATCCTCACCAGGCGTACCGATGGCCAGTACCAGTGTCTGGCTGTCGCGTACCGCGCGGATGCGGGCCGTGTCGCATTCGATGGCAGGCCCTGCGTCGAAAATGTCCACGTACCCCTGATAGGTGAAGCCTTCCTGCTTGAGCATGGCCAATGCTGGCTCGGTGTCGGCATGCACCCGGCCGATCACGCTGCGCGCCGCTTCGGACAGGAAGCAGGTGTAAAGCGGGAACCTGGGCATCAGCTCGGCGATGAAAGACTTGTTGCCCACACCCGTCAGGTAGTCGGCCTGGCTGAACTCCATCTTGAAGAAGTGGCGCCCCAGGCTTTCCCAGAACGGCGAGCGCCCCTGGGCATCGGACATGCCACGCATCTCCGCCATGATCTTCTGACCGAACAGCTCGGGAAACTCGGCGATGAACAGCATGCGCGCCCGGGACAACAGCCGACCATTGAGCCCTGAGCGGTAGTCATGGCGCAGGAACAGCGAGCACAGCTCGGAATTGCCGGTCAGGTCGTTGGCCAGGAACAGCGTGGGTATCTCGCGGTAGATCTTCAATTCCTGGGACGCACTGACGGTGAGCCCGACGCGGTAGTTGTACCAAGGCTCGCGCAAGCCTACGGCGCCAGCGATTGCACTGATGCCCACGACCAGCCCTTCGTCGTTTTCCAGCACGAAGAGGTAGTCGGTATCACCGCGCTCGGCTTCACCGCGAAAGCTCTTTTCCGCCCACCCTACGCGATGCTCCAGGCGTTCCTCGTTGGCAGGCAGCGTGGTCAGCCCCGTGGTGCCGGTGCTGCGTGCCAATTCGATCAACGCAGGCAGGTCGCTGCTGCGTACAGGACGAACGATCATGCTATCTCCTTGTGCGGCGGCATCAACCGGCGCGAAACTCTGCTAATCCTGCAAGATGACGGTCGGCGCTCAGGCCGCGACCAGCCGCACACTGGCACCCTCGCCCACGCCCAGGGCGTCGGCCACCTCCTGGCTCAGGCTGACGGGCTTGCCAGGTACCCAGTCCAACTCCACCAGCACTGCACGGTAATCTTGCAGCTGGCCATTGCAGACCAGGTACGGCCGCGTGCCGCGGGCCGCCACCGGCTCGACTTTCACGGGCGCCACGCGGCTTTGTGCAATCGAACGAATACCGGAGGTACGGGCATGCAGGGTCGGGCCGCCATCGAAGATGTCGATGTAGTGCTCGGTTTCGAAGCCTTCGCGCATGAGGATGTCGAAGGTGATCTGCGCCCGCGGGTGCACCTGGCCCATGGCTTCCTGCGCAGCGTCAGGCAGCAACGGCACGTAGATAGGGTAATGGGGCATCAGTTCAGCCAGGAACGTGCGGCTTTTGAGGCCGCACAGGCGCTCGGCATCGGCGTAGCTCAAGTCGAAGAAGTTGCGCCCGATGGCGTCCCAGAAAGGCGACTCGCCCTGCTCGTCGCTGAAGCCTACGATTTCCGTCACAACCGACTCGGCGAACCGCTCGGGGTGCGATGCCATGAACAACAGGCGACCCCGGGAATTGAGTTCGGCCCACCCACTGCCCACAAGCTCGGGCAGCACGTAGAAGCTGGTCAGCAAACTATTGCCGGTCAAATCGTGACACAGCGACAGGACGTGAATCTTGTTGTGGATCTTCAGTTCCCGCGAGGCGTGAACGAAGGTTTCGTTACGAAAACTGTAGAAAGGCTCGGAATAGCCTGCCGAGGCAACGATGGCCGAGCAGCCAGCCAGCTTGCCGGTCTCACTGTCTTCGAGTACGAAGAAGTAGCGTTCCTCGCCGTTGAAGCTCACCTCGGCGGCGAAGGAAGTTTCGGAGGCGGCGATCTTGTCGCCCAGCCGAGCGCTGTCGTCCGGCAACGAGGTGACACCAATGGGGCTGTCCGCAGCCATTCGCTGCACTTCGTTCAGATCAGCCATTTGCGCCGGGCGCATCACCAGCATGGTGTCACTCCTTGGAAAACGCGCTGCCAATGGCGGCGCGTGAAAAAGGCAGGCGCCAGGCGCCTGCGTTGGAATCCGGGCTCACCGGCCGGTGTTGCAACCGGCGCGGCGCCAACCCTGCGAGCCGGCTCAGCCTTGGGTCAAGGTGACCACGGCACGTTCGAAGCGCTGCAGGCCTTCGTCGATGTCGGCATCTTCGACAACCAGGCTAGGGGCAAAGCGCACCACGTCAGGCCCTGCCTGCAACACCATGACGCCTTCTTTCTCGGCGGCATTGAGCACGTCCTTGGCCTTGCCCTGCCAGGCCTCGGAAAGCACACAACCGATCAGCAGGCCCACGCCGCGGACATGACTGAACAGCCCATTGTCACGACCGATCTGCTCCAGACGGGCCTTGAATCGCTCGTGCTTGGCCTTGATGCCCGCCAGGGTCTGCGGGGTGTTGATCACATCCAGCACGGCGCAGGCCACCGCGCAGCCCAGCGGGTTGCCCCCGTAAGTCGTACCGTGGGTGCCGACAGCCAGGTGCTTGGCCAGGTCATTGGTAGTGAGCATGGCGCCAATCGGGAAGCCGCCGCCCAGGCTCTTGGCGCTGGTCAGGATGTCGGGCGTCACGCCGTAGTGCTGGTAGGCGTACAGCGACCCGGTACGACCGACACCGGTCTGTACTTCATCGAATATCAGCAAGGCATTGTGCTGGTCGCACAAGGCGCGCGCGCCTTCCAGATAGGCCTTGTCAGCCGGGACCACACCGCTTTCACCCTGGATCGGCTCGATCACGACAGCGCAGGTCTTGTCGGAAATCTGCGCTTTCAACGCTTCCAGGTCGTTGTAGGGCACGTGGCTGATCCCGGTGATTTTGGGCCCGAAACCATCGGAATACTTTGGCTGACCACCCACGCTCACGGTAAACAACGTGCGGCCGTGGAAGCTGTTGAGCGTTGCGATGATCTCGTGCTTTTCAGGGCCGAAGCGATCATGGGCTACCCGACGGGCCAACTTGAACGCCGCCTCGTTGGATTCGGCGCCGGAATTGCAGAAGAACGCGCGATCGGCAAACGTGGCCTCTACCAGTTTGTGAGCCAGGCGCAGGGCCGGCTCGTTGGTGAAGACGTTGGATACATGCCACAGGGTATTGGCCTGATCGGTCAGTGCCTTGACCAAGGCCGGATGGCAATGACCCAGTGCATTGACGGCGATGCCACCGGCAAAGTCGATCAATTCGCGGCCAGTCTGGTCCCAGACACGGGAGCCCTCGCCTCGCACAGGAATGAAGGCCGCCGGGGAATAGTTGGGGACCATGACCTGATCGAAATCGGCACGTAGCACCGGGGCTTGCTCAACGGACATCTGAGTCTCCTGAAGAGGATCGCTGACCTGAAAGTGGCGAGCGATGGGGGGATTGTAAGGAACGAAGACCGCGTGGCCTTGCGGCCAAGCGACAACTTGTTACAGCGCAAAACCGGCATTCGGGCGGGCTTTCGGCAATGCGACAAACACTGTCGCAATCGCGCAGTGTACGGCAGAGAAGAAGCTGGGTGAACGGGTGTTCACCTAGTTGTGCAGCCCGGCCGCGCTGACACGTCGACTAGCCTTTTTCAGCCGGCGCGGAACTCAGTTCGAACGGGCTGCTGTTGCGTCGCTGATTGCGGTCTTCACGGGGCGTGGCGCCAAAGAAGTTGCGGTAGGCGCTAGAGAAATGCGGGCCGGAGGAGAAGCCGCACGACAGGCCTATCTGGATGATGGACTTGCTGGTCTGCATCAGCATCTGCCGTGCCTTGTTCAGGCGCAGCTCCAGGTAATACTGGCTCGGAACCCGGCTCAGGTACTGTTTGAAGATGCGCTCGAGCTGTCGCCGTGACACGCAGACATGCTGGGCAATTTCATCGGTGGTCAGCGGCTCCTCGATGTTGGCTTCCATCAACAGCACCGCCTGAGTGAGCTTGGGGTGGCTCGAGCCCAGCCGGTTCTGCAGCGGAATGCGCTGGCGCTCACCGCCCTCGCGAATACGCTCGACCACCAGTTCCTCGGACACCGCGCCTGCCAGCTCAGCGCCATGGTCCCGGGCCAGCACTGCCAGCAACAGGTCGGTTACCGCCATGCCGCCGCAGGCCGTCAGGCGATCGCGGTCCCAATCGAACAGGTGGCTGGTGGCGATGACCTTGGGGAACCGTTCGGCAAAATCGTCCTGCCAGCGCCAATGCACGGCCGCGCGATAGCCATCGAGCAGGCCGAGCATGGCCAGTGGATAGACCCCGGCAGACAACCCGCCAATCATGCAGCCGCTTCGGGCCAATTGCTTGAGCGCTGTCGACAGGCCAGCCCCGATGTTGCCCGGCGCTTCATCGGCCATCAGAAACAGCTTGTGGCACCCTTCCAGGCGCCCGTTCCAGGGCTCGCCCGGCATGCGCCAGCTGCCTTCGACCGGGGCTTCGGCCTGCAGGAACAGTGTTTCGTACACCACATCGGGATGGACCCGCTGCGCCACCTGCAGGACTTCTTCGGCCAGCGCCAGGGTCAGTGGCCGGGTGCTGGGCCAGATGAGAAAACCGATTCGCTGGGTGGTCATAGGGTAAGGTCCGAAACCTGAGATCGTTCGATTCGATGCGCCGGGTCAGGCTGCGCGTGACACGCAGCATGCCCTATCGTGGTGCAGAAAAGCAGCTTTTACTTCAGGCTGCCGGACAGGAACTGCTTCAGGCGTTCCGAACGCGGGTTGGCCAGCACCTCGCGTGGGCAGCCGGTCTCCTCGACCAGGCCCTTGTGCAGGAACACCAACTGGTTCGACACCTCGCGGGCAAAGCCCATTTCGTGGGTTACCACCACCATGGTCCGGCCTTCCTGGGCCAATGCCTGCATCACCTTGAGCACATCGCCGACCAGCTCAGGGTCCAGGGCCGAGGTCGGTTCGTCGAACAGCATGACCTCAGGTTCAACGGCCAGCGCCCGTGCAATGGCCACCCGCTGCTGTTCGCCACCGGACATGTGGCCTGGGAAGGCATCCTTGCGGTGGGCGACCCCGACCTTCTCAAGGTAGTGCTCGGCCTTCTCAAGCGCCTCCTTGCGGCTGACCCCCAGCACATGCACCGGCGCTTCGATGATGTTCTCCAGCGCCGTCATGTGCGACCACAGGTTGAAATGCTGGAACACCATCGCCAGGCGCGAGCGCATGCGTTGCAGTTGGCGCGCATCGGCTGCCTTGAGTGCGCCATCCTTGCCGGGGGTCAGTTTCAGCTCTTCGTTGTTGAGCAGTATCTTGCCCGCATGGGGCTGCTCCAGCAGATTGATGCAGCGCAGGAAGGTGGACTTGCCCGAGCCACTGGAGCCGATGATGCTGATGACATCGCCTGCCTTGGCCGCCAGAGAAACACCCTTGAGGACCTCGTGGCTGCCGTAGCGCTTGTGCAGGTCTTGGACTTGGAGTTTGTACATGCTGTCGATTCTCACAGAGCGGTCAGTGCTTGCGCGGCGCCAGGTAGCCGAGCCAGCGGCGTTCGGCCATCTTGAACAGGCGCACCAGGATGAAGGTCAGGCACAGGTAGAACACGCCCGCCGTGATGTAGGCCTCGAAAGGCAGGTAGTACTGAGCATTGACCGTGCGTGCGGCACCTGTGATGTCGATCAGGGTCACGATCGATGCCAGGCTGGTGGTTTGCAGCATCATGATCACTTCATTGCTGTATTGCGGCAGCGCACGGCGCAGCGCAGACGGCAGCAGGATGCGTCGGTACATCTTCATGCGCGACATGCCCATGGCCTTGGCCGCCTCGATCTCGCCGTGGGGCGTGGCCTTGAGGCTGCCGGCAACGATCTCGGCGGTGTAGGCACTGGTGTTGATGGCGAAGGCCAGGCACGCGCAGAAGGTCGCGCTGGACAGCAAGGGCCAGAACACGCTGGCCCGCACGGCTTCGAACTGGGCCAGGCCGTAGTAGATCAGGAACAGCTGCACCAGCATGGGCGTGCCACGAATGACGTAGGTGTACAGCCAGGCCGGCAGGTTGACCCACGGGCGCTTTGACACGCGCATCAAGCCCAGCGGAATGGCCGCCAGCAAGCCGAAGAACAACGAGACCGCCAGCAGCTTGAGGGTGGTGAGCAGGCCGTCGAAATACATCGGCAACGCTTCCCAGACCACGTTGTAGTCGAAGATCATAGTTCGGTCACCTTGACACCCACCGAGTAGCGGCGCTCCAGATACTTCAGCGCCAGCAGCGAGACACTGGTCAGCACCAGGTACAAGGCGGCCACTGCCAGGAAGAAGGTGAAGGGTTCACGGGTGGCATCGGCCGCCTGCTTGGCCTTGAACATCATGTCCTGCAGGCCGACCACCGAAATCAACGCCGTGGCCTTGGTCAGCACCAGCCAGTTGTTGGTAAAACCTGGAATCGCCAGGCGAATCATTTGCGGCACCTGGATGCGGAAGAACACCTGCCGGGCATTCATGCCGTAGGCGACACCCGCCTCGGCCTGGCCTTTTGGAATGCCCAGGAATGCACCCCGGAACGTTTCCGAGAGGTAGGCGCCGAAAATGAAGCCCAGCGTCCCGATACCTGCCAGCAGCGGGTTCAGGTCGATGTAGTCGTCGTAGCCCACCAGCGGCGCCACGCGATTGATGATGTCCTGCCCCCCATAGAAGATCAGCAGGATCAGTACCAGATCCGGTATGCCGCGAATGACCGTGGAATACAGGTCGCCCAGCCAGGCCAGCCAGCGCACCGGCGACAAGCGCAGTGCCACGCCGATCAGGCCGAGCACGATGGCTAGGGCCATCGACGAAAGGGCGAGCTGTAGCGTCAGCCACGCCCCATCGAGGATGACTGCCCCGTAGCCTTTCAACATGTTGAGGTCCTCGACCTAGAGAATGAAAAATGGTGCAAACCTCAGCGCTCCTGCTGTTTGCACCATTGCACAGCGGTTGACGGCTGACTCAGTTCGCGTCTGGGCCGTAGATGTCGAAGTTGAAGTATTTCTTCTCGATCTCTTTGTACTTGCCGTTGGCACGGATGGCATCGATGGCCGCATTGATACGATCGACGTTGGCCTTGTCACCCTTGCGCACGGCAATGCCGACGCCGTCACCGAAGTACTTCACGTCGGTGAAGGCCGGACCGACGAACGCGAAGCCCTTGCCGGCATCGGTCTTGAGGAAGCCATCTTCCAACAGGGTGGCATCGGCCACGGTGCCGTCCAGGCGGCCAGCCGCCACGTCGAGGTAGATTTCGTTCTGGGTGCCGTAAGGCACCACGGTGGCCCCTTTGGGCGCGAGCACTTCCTTGGCGAAGCGATCGTGGATCGAGCCACGCTGCACGCCAATCTTCTTGCCCTTGAGCTCATCGAGGCTGTCGGTAACCGCGGTACCCTCCTTCATGACCAGACGCGCCGGGGTGAGGTAGTAACGCTTGGTGAAGTCCACCGACTTCTTGCGGTCCTCGGTGATGGACATCGAAGACAGGATGGCGTCGATCTTGCGCACCTTGAGCGCAGGAATCAGGCCGTCGAACTCCTGCTCGACCCAGGTGCACTTGGCTTTCATCTCTTCGCACAGGGCATTGCCGATGTCGTAGTCGAAGCCGGCGATGCTGCCATCGGGCTGCTTGAAAGCGAAGGGAGGGTAAGCCGCTTCGATACCGATTTTCAGCGGTTTTTCATCGGCCTGCGATACCAGGGAAAACACGGACAGCGCCAGGGCGCCAAGCAGTGCGAGCTTCTTCATCAGGTAACTCCATCGGTACGGGGCAATACAAGGCAGGTAACAGCTGCCCGATATGCGAATGGTTACAACGCGAGCCGCGCAGGGTTCGACCAAGGTCGCAGACCACGAGCGAGTGAATGGCATTTTAACGACAGCCCGGTAGTCGAAATTTCTTCAAAGCGACAACTACTTACAGAAGCGCTTGAAACCGCTACGGGCGATGTTGACAGCCAATGCAGAATATGCAAAAGCGCAAGAAATTGAACCCATGAATCTAGCAAATCCTGGGCCTATTATTGGCAAACCCTTGTGGGACGGCAAGTGTAGCGTGATAGACCGACACACATGACAGCCCAAATGCCCTCAAACAGCGCGAAGTGTTTCCAGGCGCCCCGCTATAGCGCATTGCCGGTGACAGAAAAGTAACCGATCACTGTCGGGTAGCAGATTCAGCCGTCTCTTAAAGCAAAAACCCCGCCGGTTCACCCGGCGGGGCCGATATTGGACGCTGGCGTACTGCCGGCGCGACCCAAATTACCTTGCCATCAAGCTTGGATCTCGGGCCGCGCGCGGTGCCGTCAAGCCGTGGCCAAGCTCATGGCCTTGTGCGTGTCGATCAGGTGCTGCACGACACCTGGGTCTGCCAAGGTCGAGATATCCCCCAGTGCGTCATACTCGGCGGTTGCGATCTTGCGCAGGATGCGGCGCATGATCTTGCCCGAACGGGTCTTTGGCAACCCTGGCGCCCACTGGATCACATCCGGCGAAGCGATCGGGCCGATTTCCTTGCGCACCCAGTTCTTCAGTTCAAGGCGCAGTTGCTCGCTTGGCTCGACGCCGGCATTGAGGGTGACGTAGACGTAGATACCCTGGCCCTTGATGTCGTGCGGCACGCCCACCACCGCGGCCTCGGCCACCTTCGCATGCGCCACCATGGCACTTTCGATCTCGGCGGTGCCCATGCGGTGGCCCGAGACGTTCAGCACGTCATCCACGCGACCGGTGATCCAGTAGTAGCCGTCCTCGTCGCGGCGCGCGCCGTCACCGGTGAAGTACATGCCCCGGAAGGTCTTGAAGTAGGTATCGACGAACCGGTCGTGGTCACCGTACAGCGAGCGCGACTGGCCTGGCCATGAATCGAGGATCACCAGGTTGCCCTCGGTCGCGCCTTCGATCAGGTTGCCCAGGTTGTCCACCAGGGCCGGCACCACGCCAAAGAACGGGCGCGTGGCCGAGCCTGGCTTGAGCGCCGTCGCCCCTGGCAACGGGCTGATGAGGATGCCGCCGGTTTCGGTCTGCCACCAGGTGTCGACGACCGGGCAACGCTCCTTGCCCACGGTCTTGTAGTACCAGTTCCAGGCTTCGGGGTTGATCGGCTCGCCCACAGAGCCCAGCAGGCGCAGGCTGGAACCGTCGGCACCGTCCACCGCCGCCTGCCCTTCGGCCATCATGGCGCGGATGGCGGTGGGTGCGGTGTAGAGGATGTTGACTTTGTGCTTGTCGACGATCTTGGACACGCGGGTGATGTCCGGGTAGTTCGGCACACCTTCGAACAACACGGTGGTGGCACCGTTGGCGAGCGGGCCGTAGACGATGTAGCTGTGGCCCGTGACCCAACCGACGTCGGCGGTGCACCAGTACACCTCGCCCGGGCGGTAGTCGAACACGCGCTCATGGGTCAGCGCCGCGTATACCAGGTAGCCACCGGTGGTGTGCAGCACGCCCTTGGGCTTGCCGGTCGAGCCGGAGGTATAGAGGATGAACAGGGCTTCCTCAGCCCCCATTTCCTTCGGCGCGCAGTGGCTGGAGGCCACTTTCATCAGGTCTTCGTACCAGATGTCGCGGTGCTGGTGCCAGGCGATGTCGCCGCCGGTGCGCTTGCAGACGATGATCTTCTGCACGCTGCTGGTTTCAGGGTTGGTCAGCGCCAGGTCGACGTTGGCCTTGAGCGGTGTACGGCGACCGCCGCGCACGCCTTCGTCCGCCGTGATCACCACCTTGGACTTGCAATCGATGATGCGCCCTGCCAGGGCCTCGGGCGAGAACCCACCGAATACGACTGAATGGATTGCACCGATACGGGCGCAGGCCAGCATGGCGACCACAGCCTCTGGGATCATCGGCATGTAGATGGTGACCACATCGCCGCGGTGCACGTCCTGCCCACGCAAGGCGTTGGCGAACTTGCACACCTGCTCATGCAGTTCGCGGTAGGTGATGTTGCGGTGTTCGGAGGGGTCGTCGCCTTCCCAAATGATGGCCAGTTGATCGCCACGCTCTTCCAGATGGCGGTCCAGGCAGTTGGAGGAAACGTTCAGAGTGCCGTCGGCAAACCATTTAATGTCCACATGGTGGTCATCGAATGAGGTCTGCTTGACCTTGGTGAAGGGCTTGATCCAGTCAATGCGCTGGGCCTGCTCACGCCAGAAGCCGTCCGGGTTGATCACCGACTGCTGGTACATGGCCTTGTAGGTGGCCTCGTCTGTCAGGGTAGTGGCCGCGATCTCGGGACGAACGGGATACAGTGGAGCCGCACTCATCGTGTTTACCTCGGTGTAATAGTTGTTTTTGTATGGGACCGATGTAACTGTACCAGAGCGATAACCGCCATTCGACGTTGGTAGTAATTTGCCAGTCGATCAGGTCGCAACCGCTCAGGCGCGGGCATTTTGCTGCCTGCCAGGTTAAAGGCCTCGCAGATTGTTACCAATTTCACCAACAGACTTTATCAAAAGCCCCACTGTTTCAGCCTGGGCCACAGTTCTAGAATTGATCTCGCCAGCAACGGCAAGAAGATTGACAACCTGTAACCGCCCCCACGAAGGCAACTGTCAATTTTCTGCAAACGTAATCAATACCTTAACGGTTGTCGTAGTGCCTGACGCACTGCGCGCACCCTGACGACTTTAAACAGGCAGATTAAACATGAAAGCTTTAATGGTAGTACTGCTGGGCAGTCTGTGCGGGACGGCCATGGCCGACGAAGCCCAGGCCGCCGAACAGGCACCGGTTGAACAGTACAGTTACTCGCAACACCTGGACATCGACCACGTCATTTCCATGAGTGAAATCCCCAATGTCTGCGGCGTAGTGCCTGCTCGCATGACCTACGCCGACTCGCAAGGCCATACCCACGTGCTGGAATACCGCGTGATGGGCAATGGCTGCTCAAACGGCTGACAGCGCGGCGACCAAGGGGGCCGAATGACCCCCTTCGCGGCCGTCTGCACACAAGTAACACTCAAAAGTTAGAAGCAACAGGCCCCTACACTTATCACCGCCCACTCAGTGCCCTGCCGATTTGCCCAGTGAATAATCTTTCAACTTATTGGCAATGGTCGTGTGCGATACACCCAGGCGCTTGCCCAATGCTCGGCTGCTTGGAAACTCCTTGAGCAAACTTTCCAATACGGCTTTTTCAAAACGCCCGACAATATCGGACAATGCACCGTCCAGTGAAAAATCACCCAAAGGCTGTCGCACGCCATAATCGGGCAATCGCACATGTTCAGTCTTGACCACACCGTTTTCACATAACGACACAGCCTGGAACACCACGTTTTCCAACTGTCGAACGTTACCCGGCCACTCATAGCTGGCCAACTTTTGCATCGCCCCCGGCGCCAGGCGAGGCATGGCGCATCCGATCTGCCGACTGGCCTGATCGAGAAAATACTGCACCAGCCCATCAAGCCCATCCATGCACTCGCGCAAGGGCGGAATGTGCAATGACAGCACATTGAGCCGGTGGTACAGGTCCTGCCGGAACTCGCCCCGGGCACAGAGCTCGGACAGGTCCACCTGCGTGGCGCAGATCACCCGCACATCCAGATAGACCTCCTCGTCGCTGCCCACACGCCGAAAACATCCGTCTTGCAAGAACCGCAGCAACTTCACCTGAAGCCGCGGGCTCATTTCAGCCACGCCATCGAGAAACAGCGTGCCGCCGGCCGTCAGCTCCAGCAGCCCCAGCTTGCCTTCGGCGCGGGCGCCCTCGAAGGCGCCCGGCCCGTAGCCAAACAGCTCTGTCTCGGCCATCGACTCAGGCAAGCCGGCGCAGTTGAGCGCCATCAGCGGTGATTGTCCACGCGGGCTGGCCAGATGGCACGCCCTGGCCAGAAGCTCCTTGCCGGTGCCGGTCTCCCCCTCGATCAACAGCGGTGCATCCAGCGGCGCCATTCGCCTGGCTTCACGGACAACGGCAGCCATCAGACGTGAACTCTGGAAAATGCTGTCGAACCCCCGCAACTCCTGCTTGCGCACATTGTAGATACGCTCACCGATGCGATCGGCACGGTGCAAGGTGAGCACGGCCCCAGCCAACGCTTCGCTGTCGTCATGCTCCGATTGCAGCGGCGCGATGTCGGCCAGGAACACATGGCCCCTGACCTGTACCCGCAGGCCGTTGATACGCGACTTGTTGCTACGCACCAGTTCCGGCAGGTCGAAGTCGTCCACGTAGCGAGCCAGAGGCAGGCCGGGCACTTCGTCGACTCGCACCCCCAGCAATTGGGCCGCCGATCGGTTCGCCGCCACGATGCTGCCGCCCATGTCGATCGAGAGCACGGGAAACTCCAGCGCCCCTAACAGGGCATTGAGCTCCATGTGCCGGCGCTCGCTGGGCATCAGCCCCACGCGTTTGACGCCGAACACGCCCGTAATGGCCTCGAACTTGGGGCGCAGGGCCTGGAACTGAAGGTTGATGAGGTTCGGGCAGTGCAGGTAGATGGCGTTGCCATGGTCCCCACCCACTTCGCCCCGCAATACGTTGATGCCGTATTCGACCAGCAGGTTGAGGATGTCGCGCAGAATACCGATACGGTTCTGGCAGTGCACTTTGATACGCATAGAGTACGCCTGGCAAAAACTTCCCGTCTGAGCGGAAAACTTGTAAAGAAATGCTGACGAAATGACCGCTAACGTTCATCGCAGACGCTTGATGTTGGGACAAAATAGCGGATTTGTAAAATTATCCTTACAAGATAGCGTGTTTGCCTGGGCTCTAGCCCTTGCATAAGTAGGTGTGCACCGAGCAATAAAGGGTTATTTCTGATGCCTACCTGTACATAACGACAAGAGCCGACCAGGAGACCTTCATGAAGCACACCCAGTACGTGGCCCGCGAGCCGGATGCCCAGGGCTTCATCGATTACCCGCAGCAGGAGCATGGCGTGTGGAACACGTTGATCACCCGCCAACTGAAGGTGATCGAAGGGCGTGCCTGTCAGGAATACCTCGACGGTATCGAGCAGTTGAAGCTCCCTCATGACCGCATTCCGCAGCTGGGCGAGATCAACAAGGTGCTGGGGGCAACCACCGGCTGGCAGGTCGCTCGGGTTCCGGCATTGATTCCGTTCCAGACGTTCTTCGAGCTGCTCGCCAGCAAGCGCTTCCCGGTGGCGACATTCATTCGCACACCCGAAGAACTGGACTACCTCCAGGAACCAGACATCTTCCACGAAATCTTCGGCCACTGCCCGCTGCTGACCAACCCCTGGTTCGCCGAATTCACCCATACCTACGGCAAGCTGGGCTTGGCCGCCACGAAAGAACAGCGTGTTTACCTGGCGCGCCTGTACTGGATGACCATCGAATTCGGCCTGATGGACACACCCAACGGCCGCAAGATCTACGGCGGCGGCATTTTGTCCTCGCCCAAAGAGACGGTCTACAGCCTGTCCGGCGAACCGGAGCACCAGGCCTTCGACCCCATCGAGGCCATGCGCACCCCTTACCGGATCGACATCCTGCAGCCGGTGTACTTCATACTGCCAGAGCTCAAGCGCCTGTTCGACCTGGCTCATGAAGACATCATGGGCATGGTCGCGCAAGCCCAACAGCTGGGGTTGCACGCGCCGAAGTTTCCACCCAAGGTTGCCGCTTGACCGCTGCTTGCCACTCACAACGCCACATGGATAAGAACGTATGAATGCCTTGAACCAAGCCCACTGCGAAGCCTGCCGCGCCGATGCACCGAAAGTCAGCGAGCAGGAGCTTGCCGAGCTGATTCGCGAAATACCGGACTGGAACATCGAAGTGCGTGACGGGCACATGGAGCTTGAGCGCGTATTTTTGTTCAAGAATTTCAAGCATGCCCTGGCGTTCACCAATGCCGTCGGGGAAATTGCCGAGGCCGAAGGCCATCACCCAGGGCTGCTGACCGAGTGGGGCAAGGTGACCGTTACCTGGTGGAGCCACTCGATCAAAGGCCTGCACCGTAACGACTTCATCATGTGCGCACGCACCGACAAAGTGGCCGAGACGGCCGAAGGGCGCAAGTAAACTGCCCAAGGCTTCAGTCTCGGGGCTCACACGGGCGTGGCCGCCGGTCACGCCTTTTTTATGCCGCCAGAGCAGCCTTGAGCCTGCGGCACGAGCCGCCTTGATCGACCCGCTGCGGGGGCCGGGCGTAGGAAAAAAGCCAAACTGTCATCCAGACTTGTGTATCCTGCCCCAGCTTCTTGAAGCTTCACACGCGCCTGGCGCAGCCTTTTCACTCACACTTGCGAGGAACGACGAGATGCACGAGATCCCGAATCTTCCCTTCCCAAGCCTGAACCCAGAAGAGCCCACCGTTACCGCCCATGCCGACTCGGCACCTGCCCGCGAGCAGGAAGGTGACGATCAGACCAGCGCCGATCAGGACTAGACCGCGCGCACTGGCTGTGTGAAAACGGCTGATCGACACCTGGCGCTTCAGCACGTTTTCACACCGCTCGGTCGAGCAAGTCTCCCTTCAGCGCCTGGCGAACTGCAACACCACTTCCAATGGATGACGCATCGGCCGCCCGGCCATGCGCTTGACCTGACTGCGGCAGGAATAGCCGGTCGCCAAAGGCTCCCCTTCCTTATCCAGTTTCAGCGCCCACGACTGCTCGAAGATGTCCTTCGAGGTCTGCTGATTGCGCGCCTCGTGCCCATAGGTACCCGACATGCCGCAGCACCCGGTGGCCTCGGTGATCAGCTTGAGCCCCATGCGTTCGAACACCTGCTCCCACTGCCGGGTGCTGGCAGGGGCGTTGGTCTTCTCGGTGCAATGGGCCAACAGGCGGAAGGTGGACGTGCTCCCTGCCGCTTGCTCGGGCAACGCGCTCAGCAGCCACTCCTGAGGCAACAGCACGGTGGGGCACCCTTCGAGCCCAGGCACTTTCGGGTATTCCTGGCGATAGACGAGGGTCATGGCCGGATCCAGCCCGACCAACGGCACCCCGCAGTCGGCCAGCGCCTTGAGCTGGGTGGCGTTGCGCACGGCGGCCTTGGCGAAGGCACCCAGAAAGCCCTGAACATGCAGCGGCTTGCCATTGGCACTGTACGGTGCCAGGAAAACCTTGTGGCCCAGGCGATGCGCCAGGTCGATGAATGCCGACAGCAACGGCGTCTCAAAGTAGCGGGTGAATGCATCCTGCACCAGCACGATGCTGCGCTCGCGCTGGGCGGGTGTCAGTTCGCGTAGCGCCGGCACAGTGGCCACGCCCACGCCACAGCGCGTCAGGGTCGCCTGGAAGTTGAACCGGCTGATCAACGGGCTATCGACCATGCCCACCTGCTCGGCCAGCAGACGGCTGACCCATTTCGAGCCCATCACCGCGTTGTACAGACCAGGCGCATGGGCCAGGTACGGGATGGTGAATTCCAACGACCCGATCAGGTAGTCGCGCAAGGGGCGCTGGTAACGGGTGTGGTACAGCTCGAGAAAGCGCGAGCGGAAGTCAGGTACGTTGACTTTGATCGGGCATTGTCCTGCGCAGGATTTGCACGCCAGGCAGCCAGCCATGGCGTCATAGACTTCATGGGAAAAATCTTCCTGCCCCTGGCGCCGCGTCCGCTCGTTGCGCAACCGCGCTGGCAGCCCTTTGACCCAGGACACCGGCTTGCGCGCCACCTCCAGTACATCGACCCCCGCCTCGCCTTGCAGACGCAACCATTCGCGCATGAGCGAAGCCCGCCCCTTGGGCGAGTGCCGACGTTCACGGATCGCCTTCCACGACGGGCACATGGCGTCGTTCGGGTCGTAATTGTAGCAGGCACCGTTGCCGTTGCAATGCACGGCGCTGCCATAGGCCTGCCAGACCCGCTCATCGATGGTGCGATCCAGCTCGCCGCGCAAGGTCACGCCATCGACCTTGGTCAGGCCCTCGCTGGCCCCGAGCGGCGTGCAGATCTTGCCGGGGTTGAGCTGGTTGTGCGGATCGAACGCGCCTTTGAGGCGCTGCAGTGCCGGGTAAAGCTCGCCAAAGTACTCGGGCACGTACTCCGAGCGCAGGCCCTTGCCGTGCTCGCCCCACAACAGACCGCCGTAGCGACGGGTCAAGGCAGCTACTGCATCGGAGACAGGCTTGACCAATGCCGCCTGGGCCGGGTCCTTCATGTCCAGCGCAGGGCGCACATGCAGAACCCCGGCATCGACGTGCCCGAACATGCCGTACGCCAACCCGTAGCCGTCGAGCAAGGCACGGAACTCGGCGATGTAGTCGGCAAGTTTTTCCGGTGGCACCGCCGTGTCCTCGACGAACGGCTGCGGCCGCACTTCGCCTTCGACGTTGCCCAGCAGGCCAACCGAGCGCTTGCGCATGGCGTAGACGCGGGTCACCGCCTCAGCCCCCTCGGCCAGCGTATGGCCAAGGCGCTCGACGCTGGTGTCGACACGCAGGTGATCGATGAAGGCCTGGACCTTTGCGTTGACCTCGACGGGGTCATCACCGCAGAACTCGACCAGGTTGATGCCCAGCGTGGGGCGCTCGGGGTCGGCCGGGAAATACTCGGCGACGCTGTGCCAGACAATGTCCTTCATCGCCAGCCCAAGCACTTTGGAATCGACGGTCTCGATGGACAATGGCCGCTGCGCCATCAAGGCATTGGCATCGCGCAGCGCATCCATGAAGCTGGCGTACCGTACGTTCACCAGGGCAGCATACTTGGGAATCGGCAGCACGTTGAGCTTGGCCTCGACCACATACCCCAGCGACCCTTCGGCGCCGCACAGTACGCTGTTGAGGTTGAAGCGGCCTTGCTCGTCTCGCAGGTGCGCCAGGTCGTAGCCGGTCAGGCAGCGATTGAGCGGGGGAAAGGTGGTGCGGATGAGTTCAGCCTGGGTGTCCCAGATATCCAGGGCCGTGCGGTATACCTGACCCACGCGACCGGGCGCCGTACACGCTGCCTGCAACGCGTCTTCGTCAAGCGGCAGGCTGTGCAGGCGCTCACCCCCGAGCAGGATGCTGTGCAGCTCAAGCACATGGTCGCGCGTTTTGCCATAGGTGCAACTGCCCTGCCCGCTGGCGTCGGTGTTGATCATGCCACCCACGGTCGCGCGGTTCGAAGTGGACAGTTCAGGCGCGAAGAACAAGCCATGGGGCTTGAGGGCGGCGTTGAGCTGATCCTTGACCACACCGGCCTGCACCCGCACCCAACGCTGCTCGGCATTGATTTCGAGGATGCCGTTCATGTGCCGCGACAAATCCACGACCACGCCATCGGTCAACGACTGGCCATTGGTGCCTGTGCCGCCACCGCGCGGGGTCAGCTTGATCGCCTGGAAGCGCGACTCGCCCATCAGCGTGGCGACGCGCGCCACATCATCGGCGTCCAGTGGGAACACCGCAGCCTGCGGCAGACACTGGTAGATGGAATTGTCGGTGGCCAGGACGGTTCGGGTACCGTAGTCGGCGCTGATCTGGCCACGAAAGCCACTGTCATGCAGGGCTTTGAGGAATGCCGGGTAGTCGGCGTCAGGTGCAACGGTAGGCAGCTGGGCGATCATCGAAGGACGGCCTCGGAATAGGGCTGGTTCACGGAAAAGATGTCGTGGCGGCATGGGTGGCGCCGGCAACAGTGACGAATGTGGCAATGTTCCTGTAGTTTTGCGCCAGGGGCAAACGGATAATCCTGCCGCTATCGATGACTTTCATGAATGAATTACCGCCACCTAACCCCGTCCATGTCTCTGCTGCTGGCCTTCGAGGCGGCCGCCCGGCACCAGAGCTACACCCGCGCGGCCACTGAACTGTCGCTGACCCAGAGCGCGGTCAGCCGGCAAGTTCAGGCGCTGGAACAGCAGTTGGGTCTGACCCTGTTTCGCCGCGAGGGTCGCCAGGTACGGTTGACGGACGTCGGCCGCCTGTACCAACGCGAGCTCAGCGAAGCACTGGGCCGCATTCGGGGCGCGACCCTACAGGCGCTGGCCTATCAGTCCGGGGTCGGCACTTTGCGCCTGGCCACCTTGCCCACCTTTGGCTCCAAATGGCTGTTGCCGCGCCTGAACGACTTCTACAAGGCGCACCCTGGCATGCTTGTGCACTTGCATTCGCGTATCGAAGCCATCGACTTCGACACCAGCGAGATCGATGCAGCCATTGGCGTGGCCAGCGGTGACCTGCCAGGGCTGATCAGCCACCGCCTGCATGCCGAGGAACTGCTGGTGATCCTTCCGGCCCAGGCCGCAAACGAACAACCGCACTGGAGCCCCACCCGCATCAGCGAGCAGTTACTGTTGAACGTGGCCAACAACCCCCATGCCTGGGGTGAATGGTTCTCGCACCATGGCCTGCCCCACCGAAGCATGCGCCTGGGGCCAAGCTTCGAGTTGACCTCGCACTTGATTCAGGCCGTGCAGGCGGGTATTGGTGTGGGCCTGGTGCCCCGCGTGCTCGTGGAAGACGAGCTGGCCAAAGGGGCGCTGTACAGCCCAGGCCTGGCATTCGCCAGTCAACGCAGCTATTACCTGATCTATCCGCCGCGCAACGAAGCGCTACCTTCGCTACGGGCATTCAGGGCGTGGCTGCTGGAACAGATCTGACGCGCAGAAAAGAAAACCCGAAGCGGTCGACGCTTCGGGTTTTACAGGCGACTGTACGACGCTTATTTGGCGGCGCTGCCAACGGCTTCAGTGATGACGCCCTTACGCCGTGACTTGATGACATAAGCTACGAACATGCAGAGCAACCAGACCGGGATGGCGTAGACGGACACCTGGATACCCGGAATCTGCAGCATGATGCCCAGGATCAAGACCACGAAGGCCAGCACCACGTAGTTGCCGTAGGGGTACCACAGCGCCTTGAACAGGGGTTTCTGACCCGTGCGGTTGAGGTGCTGACGGAACTTGAGGTGCGAGTAGCTGATCATGGCCCAGTTGATCACCAGGGTAGCCACGACCAGCGACATCAGCAGCTCCAGCGCGCTGGAAGGCATCAGGTAGTTGAGCAGCACGGCGATCAGGGTCACGGCCGCGGACACAAGAATCGAACGCACCGGTACGCCACGCTTGTCGACCTTGGCCAAGGCAGCCGGCGCATCGCCCTGCTCGGCCATGCCCAGCAGCATGCGGGCATTGCAATAGGTACCGCTGTTGTACACCGACAAGGCCGCGGTCAGGACCACGAAGTTCAGCAGGTTGGCGGCCACATCGCTGCCCAGCAACGAGAACACCTGCACGAACGGGCTGCTGCCGTAGCTGCCGCCGGAGGCATCGATGCTGGCGACCAAGGTGTCCCACGGCGTGAGCGACAGCAGGATCACCAAGGCACCGACGTAGAAGATCAGGATGCGGTAGATGACCTGGTTGATGGCCTTGGGGATCACGGTCTTGGGCTTGTCGGCCTCTGCGGCCGTAAAGCCGAGCATCTCCAGCCCCCCGAACGAGAACATGATGAACGCCAGGGCCGTCACCAGGCCACTGACCCCATGGGGGAAGAAGCCACCGTGCGACCACAGGTTGGCCACGGTCGCGTCAGGCCCGCCACTGCCGCTGGTCAGCAGGTAGGCACCCAGGCCAATCATGCTGACAATGGCCACCACCTTGATGATGGCAAACCAGAACTCAGCTTCGCCGAAGAACTTCACGTTCATCAGGTTGATGGCGTTGATCAGCACGAAGAACGCAGCGGCTGTTACCCAGGTAGGGATTTCCGGCCACCAGTAGTGCACGTACTTGCCCACGGCGGACAATTCGGACATGCCCACCAGGATGTACAGCACCCAGCAGTTCCAGCCCGACAGGAAGCCGGGGAAGCCACCCCAGTAGGTATGGGCGAAATGGCTGAACGAGCCGGCCACGGGCTCCTCGACGATCATTTCGCCGAGCTGGCGCATGATCATGAAAGCGATGAAACCACAGATCGCGTAGCCCAGGATCATCGACGGGCCGGCGGATTTCATCACGCCCGCCGAACCCAGGAACAGGCCGGTACCGATGGCGCCTCCCAGGGCGATCAACTGAATATGGCGGTTCTTCAGGCCCCGCTTGAGCTCGCCTGAATGCTTGTCGTGTCCACTCATGAACGAAGTCACCTGCATTGTTTTTATCTGTGACGGAATCGGACCCACCGCGCTCGTGGCGCAGCGGAATGGGCAAGGTGGTCACCTTGTTTCCTGAAGGTACAGCTGCGCGGTCGAGTCAACCGGGCGGGGTCAGGAGTGCGCGGTACGCAAGGGGGTCACAGGTAAAACGCGGCGCACTGTATAACCCTGCAAGCGCGCAGGCGTCAACGCGTTGCGTGGTTTCCGGCGGAAAAAACGCAGCGTTCCTGGGGTAATGGCCTTTGTGGGCGAGTTGATCGGCGTACATGGCGCCTCCATTTGTTGTTTTATCAACCGGCTCTGCGGCGGGCTGTTGCACGGGGCAATGAGGGCTATAACACCGTGGAGCGGGGGTTTAGGCAAGGGAGGTGAAGGGCTGAGGACGCAACCGGAGACAGAAGCTTCGGCAAGCTTTCTTTACGGACGGGGACTTTTTCTGATTTGCTGCGAGAATCAGCCAAGGCTTGTAAACAAAACCTTACAAGCTGGAAATATAAGTTGCCAGACTAACGAAATGACTTTGCGCCCAATGGGTTACGGCCGACCATGAGTTGAGTCAGATCAGCACACTCGCACCCTCTGGCAGGGTGCATCTGGCAAGGCATGCATCATTTAGCGGGCTGCACATTGGGGCCGCTTCGCGCCCCATCGTTGGCCACTGGCTCCTGCTCAGCGCGAGATATTCGCCTTTTGCAGAAGCCGGCTTGCGGGCAATGGGCTGCGTAGCAGCCCCAATGTGTTCAGCGTCGGTAATTAAGCAAGGGCCAACAATGGCTCCGAATGCCTCAGCCGCGTGGCTTGCCGCGACCACGGCCTGCAGGCTTGTCACCCTCGGGCTTGGCCGGGCGCTTGCGCATTTCGCTCGGGCGCTCGGCCACTGCGCTGCCACGGTTGCCTTTGCGCGGCGATTCTTCGCGCGCCGGGCGTGCTGGACGCTCGCCGGCCGCTGCGCCGTCCTGGGCCGGGCGCAGGCTGCGCACGCGCTCACCACGACCCAGGGGGCGGGACGATTTGCGCTGCAGACGCTCCATCTTGTCCTTGGCCTTGAGCTTCAAGGCCGGCAACGCCACGGGCTGCAAGCCCACCTCGGCCGCCAGGATGTCGATTTCACCCTGGGTCATTTCCCGCCAGCGGCCCATGGGCAAATCCGAGTTGAGGAACACCGGGCCAAAGCGCACACGCTTCAGGCGGCTGACCACCATGCCCTGCGACTCCCACAGGCGACGGACCTCACGGTTGCGGCCTTCCATCACCACGCAGTGGTACCAGTGGTTGAAGCCTTCGCCGCCTGGTGCCTTCTGGATGTCGGTGAACTTGGCGGGGCCGTCTTCGAGCATGACACCCGCCTTCAGGCGCTCGAGCATCTCGTCATCCACTTCCCCACGTACGCGCACGGCATATTCGCGGTCCATTTCGTAGGACGGGTGCATCAGGCGGTTGGCCAGCTCACCGTCGGTGGTGAACAGCAGCAAGCCGGTGGTGTTGATGTCCAGACGGCCGATGTTGATCCAGCGACCTTCCTTGGGACGCGGCAGGCGATCGAACACGGTCGGGCGACCTTCCGGGTCATCGCGGGTGCAGATCTCGCCATCGGGCTTGTTGTACATGATCACCCGGCGCGTCGCCTCGGCCGCTTCTTCACGCTTGATCAGCTTGCCGTCGACGGCAATGGCGTCATGCAGGTCGACTCGCTGGCCAAGGGTGGCTGCAACGCCGTTGACCTTGATGCGGCCCTGGCTGATCCAGGCCTCGACGTCACGGCGCGAGCCCACGCCAATACGCGCGAGGACTTTCTGCAGCTTCTCGCCAACAGGTGGGGTGATCTGGGTATCTTGCAGGTCTTGCTCACTCATCTGGGCACCTCCCGGTGTAGGAATGAAAACAGGTTTCTGGCAACGAACGCGCCAAAAGGCCGCGCATCATACGTGGTTCGCCGCCTGAATGCATGGGAGGGTAGAAGCTTTTCCACCCTCTGCCACGACTTTCTGCCAGGCGGGCCCTGCTCGACGGCCTGGCCCATGGCCACAGCAGATCGAGTTGAGGCGATCAGGCCTGCTCGCTCGGCTCCCCCTCCAACGGCGTTTCGGCATCAGGGTCGTGCTGGAGCACATCGTCGAAATCGGTCTTGAGGCCCTGCTCCATGGCGTCGAGCTCCACGAGCAGGCTGCGAAAGCTGGTCTCGTCCTTGACCGGCTCAGCCTCCTCGTCCTCGCCCAGGCTGGCGTCGGCCAGGGCCTGCAGGTGCGCCGGTACCGGGGCATCGTCCGGGTCGAGCAAGGGCTCGGGCTCCATCTCGCGCAATTCGGCCAGCGCTGGCAGCTCATCCAGGCTGCGAAGGTTGAAATGGTCCAGGAATGCCTTGGTCGTGGCAAACAGAGCCGGCCGTCCGGGCACTTCCCGGTGGCCCACTACACGGATCCACTCGCGCTCGACCAACGTCTTGACGATGTTGCTATTGACCGCGACGCCACGCACGTCCTCGATTTCGCCACGGGTGATGGGCTGGCGGTAGGCAATCAGCGCCAGGGTCTCGAGCAGCGCCCGAGAATAGCGCTGCGGGCGCTCTTCCCACAGCCGGCCGACCCAAGGCGCGTAATCCTCGCGAATCTGCAGCCGATAACCGTTGGCCACCTCCTTGAGCTCGAACGCCCGACCGGCGCACGATTTGCCTAGCACTTCGAGTGCTCGCTTGAACGTCTTCGGCTCGGGCCGCTCGGGCTCCTCGAACAGCTCGTACAAGCGCTCAAGCGATTGAGGCTTGCCAGAGGCCAGCAGGAAGGCTTCGATCAACGGGGCCAGGTCGCGGGGGTCATTCAGGTTCATGGGCGTCTTCGGCAGGAGCAGGGCGTAACCGCACATGGATGGCGGCAAAGGCTTCATTTTGCACCAGTTCGACGAGGGTTTCCTTCACCAGCTCCAACACAGCCATGAACGTGACCACCACCCCCAGCTTGCCTTCATCGGGCGCGAACAGATCGATGAAGGGCACGAAACCACCGTCTTTCAAGCGTTCCAGCACCTGCCCCATGCGTTCCCGGGTCGACAGGGTCTCTCGGCTGATCTGGTGGCTTTCGAACAGGTCGTTGCGGCGCATCACTTCGGCCATGGACGCCAGCAGCTCCGGCAGGCTGACCTGCGGCAACAGCTTGCGTACCTTTGCCTGGGGCGCCTCCAGGCACGGCACGACCAGGTCACGACCGACCCTGGGCAACCCGTCCAGGCCTTCGGCGGCCGCCTTGAAACGTTCGTACTCCTGCAGACGTCGGATCAGCTCGGCGCGTGGGTCGCCCTCCTCCTCCTCGACCGTGACGCTGCGCGGCAGCAACATGCGCGACTTGATTTCGGCCAGCATGGCGGCCATCACCAAGTATTCGGCAGCCAGCTCAAGGCGCACGGTTTTCATCAACTCGACGTAGCCCATGTACTGGCGAGTGATTTCTGCCACCGGGATATCGAGGATATCGATGTTCTGCTTGCGAATCAGGTACAGCAGCAGGTCCAAAGGCCCTTCGAACGCTTCGAGAATGACCTCCAGGGCATCGGGGGGTATGTACAAGTCCAGCGGCAGCTCGGTCACGGCCTCGCCGTAGACCAGCGCGAGCTGCAACTGGCCTGGCAGCTCGGCCGGCTCGGCCGCTGCCTGGGCGAACGGCTCGGCGGTCACGCGTTGACCATGAACGGAGTAGGGTCGCCGCAGCCTTCGCGAATCAGTTCGGGTTCATCGCCTGACAGGTCGATGATGGTCGACGCCTTGAGGTCACCGTAGCCGCCATCGATGACCAGGTCGACATGGTGCTCCAGACGCTGGCGAATTTCGTAGGGGTCGGTCATGGGTTCGGCGTCGCCGGGCAGGATCAGGCTCACGCTCATCAAGGGCTCACCCAGCTCGGCAAGCAGTGCCAGGGTAATGGCATGGTCCGGCACGCGCAGGCCGATGGTGCGGCGTTTTTCATGCAACAACAGGCGCGGCACTTCGCGCGTGCCGTTGAGAATGAAGGTGTAGGGCCCCGGCACATGGGCCTTGAGCAGGCGGAAGGTGCCCGTATCGACCTTGGCGTACAAGCCCAACTGGGACATGTCGCAGCACATCAGGGTGAAATTGTGGGTCTTGTCCAGCCCGCGCAAACGGCGCACCCGCTCGATGGCCGACTTGTCACCGATCTGGCAACCCAGCGCATAGGCCGAGTCGGTGGGGTAGACCACTACCCCACCCTTGCGGATGATCTCGACCGCCTGGCGTATCAGTCGCGGCTGTGGGTTTTCCGGGTGAATCTGGAAAAATTGGCTCACGTCGTCGTCCTGTTCAAACCGGCAATGGCTGTTCATGGCTGAAACGGTGCCACACAGGTGGCAGGTCCTCGGGCAAAGGCCGATAGGCACCGATTTCGCCCCAGGTGCCGGGGCCGTGGAAGTCACTGCCAGCACTTGCCAGCAGCCCGAACTCACGGGTGATGATGGACAGGGTGCCCACCTGCTCGGCCGGCATCATCCCATTGACCACTTCAAGCGCCTGCCCGCCTGCCTGAATATAGTCGGCAATCAGCCGCCTGCGCTTGCTGCGCGTCAGCTCGTAATGCATGGGATGCGCCAGGCTCACCCATGCGTTGGACTGGCGCAGGGTGGCAACGGTTTCCTCCAACGATGGCCAATGTTGCTTGACGTCACCGAGCTTGCCGGCACCGAGCCATTTGCGGAAGGCCTCGCCCCGGTCTTTGACGTGGCCGGCATGCACCAGGTAGTCGGCAAAATGTGGCCGGGCCGGGGCATTGCCACTGTCACCGAGCGCCTGCTGGATTTGCCGGGCACCTGCCAGCGTCCCTGGCATGCCCTTGGCTGCCAGGCGCTTGTCGATTTCCTCGGCACGCAACCAGCGGCCACGGTGCAGGGCCTCGATCGCCGCCAGCAAGGGCGGTGCATCTACGGGGAAGTTGTAACCGAGTATGTGGATGGTTGCGCCGCCCCAGGTACAGGACAGCTCGACGCCGCTGACCCATTGCATGCCGTGCTCGCGGCAGGCCTGGCGGGCTTCGGCCAGGCCTTCGAGGGTATCGTGGTCGGTGAGCGCCAGCGTACGCACCCCATGCTCGAAGGCCCGGGCGACCAGGGCCGAAGGCGACAGGGCGCCGTCGGAGGCCGTGCTGTGACAGTGCAGATCAACATTCATGGAGTAGCGCTTTCGCTGGATTCGATGTTTGTTATTATGCCGTCACATCCCGGTTCTGGCTGCCATTGTGAAACAATTCATCGATTTCATCCCGCTGCTGCTGTTCTTCATCGTCTACAAACTGGACCCACGGCCCGTCGAGCTGGCCGGGCACAGCTTCGAATTCGGTGGTATCTACAGTGCCACTGCCATGCTGATCATCAGCTCGCTGGTGGTGTACGGCGCGTTGTTCCTGCGCCAGCGCAAGCTCGAGAAAGGCCAGTGGCTGACGCTGGTCGCCTGCCTGGTGTTTGGCGGCCTGACCCTGGCCTTTCACAGCGAAACCTTCCTCAAGTGGAAGGCGCCGGTGGTGAACTGGCTGTTCGCCCTGGCCTTCGCCGGTAGCCACTTCATCGGCGACCGGGTACTGATCAAGCGCATCATGGGCCATGCGCTGACCTTGCCCGATGCCATCTGGGCCCGCCTGAACCTCGCCTGGATCGCGTTCTTTCTGTTCTGCGGCGCCGCCAACCTGTTCGTCGCCTTCACCTTCCCAGCGTTCTGGGTCGACTTCAAGGTGTTCGGCAGCCTGGGCATGACCGTGCTGTTCCTGGTGGCACAAGGGCTGTACCTGTCGCGCCACCTGCAAGATACCTCCTCTGCCTCCAAACCCAAGGACTGACATGCTCTACGCCATCATTGCCAGCGACGTCGCTAACTCCCTGGAAAAACGCCTGGCTGCGCGCCCGGCCCACATCGAGCGCCTTCAGCAGCTCAAGGCAGAAGGCCGGGTGGTACTGGCCGGCCCGCACCCGGCCATCGACAGCAACGACCCAGGCGAGGCAGGCTTCAGCGGCAGCCTGATCGTGGCCGAGTTCGATTCCCTGACCGCCGCCCAAGCCTGGGCCGATGCCGATCCCTACATCGCTGCCGGCGTCTACGACCAGGTCGTGGTCAAGCCCTTCAAGCAAGTGCTGCCTTGAAACACCTCGCCTAGAAGGCGTGCTTGGCATCGCCAGTTGGCAGCTGACCTCAAGACTGGGGTATCTTTCCGGCTGGCGGACCAACGCGTCGCCGTCAATGGTTGAATTGAGTGAGTCATGAGCGAGCTGTTACTGATTGATGACGACCAGGAGCTGTGCGAGCTGCTCAGCAGCTGGCTGACCCAGGAAGGGTTCACTGTGCGGGCCTGCCACGATGGCCAGGCTGCACGCCAGGCGTTGGCCGAACGTGCGCCAGCGGCCGTGGTACTGGATGTGATGCTGCCCGACGGTAGCGGTCTTGAACTGCTCAAGCGCCTGCGCAGCGAGCATGCCGACCTGCCCGTGGTGATGCTGTCGGCCCGCGGCGAGCCGCTGGACCGCATCCTGGGCCTTGAACTGGGCGCCGACGACTACCTGGCAAAGCCGTGCGACCCACGCGAGCTGACTGCGCGGCTGCGCGCCGTGTTGCGCCGCAGCCATCCAGCCCCGGCCACCAGCCAGCTGGAATTGGGCGACCTGGTCTACAGCCCTGCCCGCGGGGTGGCCAGCATCGACGGTCGCGAGCTGACCCTGACCCTGTCCGAGAGCCGCATTCTTGAAGCATTGCTGCGCCAACCGGGCGAGCCTCTGGACAAACAGGCGCTGGCGCAGATCGGCCTTGGTCGCCGGCTGACGCTCTACGACCGCAGCCTGGACATGCACGTGAGCAACCTGCGCAAGAAGATCGGCCCGCACGCCGACGGCCGCCCCCGCATCATCGCCTTGCGCAGCCGCGGCTACTACTACTGCCTGTAGTACTTTCGTCAGTCTGATGCCAGGAAAGGGAACTGGCCTTTACGTTCCCTTTACCGTGCCCTGACCGCGCTTGACGATCATCTCCCTAGACTGTGCTCATCCGGTGATCGCCGGCCCATGACAGGAGAGACACCATGCGCAAGACCCTTACCGCCCTGCTGTTCGCCGCCGCACTGCCCACCGTTGCCATGGCCATGCCCGACGGCGGCCCGCGCCATGATGGCCCGCATCATCGCGGCGGCCCGGCCTTCCACGAACTGGACCTGAGCCGCGAACAGCGCGACCAGATCGGCAAGCTGATGGGCGATCAGATGAAACAGCGCCACGACATCACCGAGCGTTACCTTGGCAAGCTGCCGGCGGCCGATCAGAAAGCCATGAAAGAAGAGATGCAGGCCAGCCGCGACAAGACCGACGCTGCGGTACGCAACCTGCTCAAGCCAGACCAGCAGAAGAAGTTCGACGAACTGCAAAAGGAACGCGCCGCCAAGAAAGCGGAGTGGCAGGAGTTCCAGGCCTGGAAAGCTGAAAAAGCCGGCAAGTCCCAGTAAGCTCCACTGTCAGCGCCCGCTGTGCGCCAGGTTCGCCTGGTGCACGGCGGGCTTTCATCGTTTGGGGAGGTCTACGTGCGTTCACTGTTCTGGCGCATCCTGGCCAGCTTCTGGCTCGCCATCGCCCTGGTAGCTGGGCTGTCGATATTGCTGGCGCACACGCTCAACCAGGACGCCTGGATTCTAAGCCGTCACCCGGGGCTGAACACGTTGGCCAGCCAATGGGCCAGGCACTACGAACAGGAAGGCCCGGACGCAGCGCAGCATTTTCTCGAAAGGCGCAAGGCGCGCTACAAGATCGACGTGCAAGTACTGGACGACAGCGGCGACGCTGTGGTGCCAGGCACCTTTCCCCGGCGCGCGGCTGCACTCGAAGCCAGGCAGCACAACGATGAGCGGCGCCTGCCGTGGCGCCGCCTGACCGAGGAATACACCAGCCCCGAGAGCAAGGCGTCCTACCTGCTGATCTACCGCATCCCTCACCCTGCCCTCGATGCCTGGCACCGCGAGAGCCTGCTCTGGCCGCTGAGCGCACTGGGCATCGCCCTGGTGGTGCTGACCCTGTTCAGCCTGTTCGTCACACTGTCCATTACCCGCCCCCTGAGCCGCTTGCGTGGCGCGGTGCACGACCTGGGGCAGAGTACCTACCAGCAGAACAGCCTGGCGCAACTGGCCGGCAGGCGCGACGAATTCGGCGTCCTGGCCAAGGATTTCAACAAGATGGGTGCTCGCTTGCAGAGCACCATCGCCAGCCAGCGCCAGTTGCTGCGCGATGTGTCCCACGAGCTGCGCTCTCCGCTGGCCCGTCTGCGCATCGCCCTGGCCCTGGCCGAACGTGCCGAGCCGCAGCAACGCCAGGCCTTGTGGCCGCGCCTGACCCGCGAATGCGATCGGCTGGAAGACCTGATCAGTGAGATTTTGACCCTGGCGCGCGTGGATGCCGACCAGGCCCATGCCGAAACGGTCGATCTCAACGCGCTACTGGGCAGCGTGCGCAAGGACGCGCAACTGACGGCACCCGAGCATGACGTGCGCCTCGAAGCGCAACCCGGGTTGACCTTGCAAGGTTGGCCGACCCTGATCGAGCGTGCGGTGGACAACCTGCTGCGCAATGCACTGCGCTTTACCCCCGCGGGTCAACCCGTGGAGCTGAGCGCCTGGCGCGAGGACGACGTGCTCAGGGTCTGCGTACGTGACCGAGGCCCCGGCGTGGCAGCTGAGCACCTGGCCCAGCTGGGCGAGCCGTTTTTCCGGGCGCCGGGGCAAAAAGCCCCTGGACACGGCCTTGGGCTGGCGATTGCACGCAAGGCGGCAGAGCGCCACGGCGGCCGACTGATACTGGCCAACCATCCACAAGGCGGTTTTGTCGCAACCCTGGCGCTGCCGGTGGCAGAAGCACCTGGCAGCTAGCGCCACCACGCAGGTCTGCGCCAAGGCCAGCGGCTTGGGTCAAACGCGGCGGGCTGGGCGGTCAGTCGCCCCAGGCGCTGACGAAGTCGGCAGTGGCGAGCACAGGCGCCGTGCGAGGCTCGGTCATGGGCGTACCCACATACAGGAAGCCAAGCAGCTCCTCGTTTTCTGCCAAGCCCAGGCCTTCATGAACATGGGCATCGAAGGCCAGGTCTCCGGTACGCCATACGGCACCCACGCCCTGGGCGTGCGCGGCAATCAGTATGCCGTGGGCGGCGCACCCTGCTGCCAGTTGCTGCTCGAGCACTGGGACCTTGGGGTGCTGCTTGTGCAAATGGGCAATGACCACGATCAGCAAGGGCGCGCGTAGCGGCATGGCGCGGGCCTTGCTCAATGCCGCCTCACTGGCATCACCGCGCTTCTGAACCGCGCTGGCGAACAGTTCACCCAACCGCTCGCGTGCTTGGCCTTCGATGGTCAGAAAGCGCCACGGGCGTAGCTGACCGTGGTCCGGGGCCCGCAGCGCAGCCTGAAACAAGGCCTCACGCTGGGCATCGTTGGGCGCAGGGTCGGTCAGGCGCGGGACCGAAACCCGGTTGAGCAATGCGTCGAGAGCCTCCATCGGCTACCCTCCTGGAACATGAATGTGCGGCCATTCTCAAGGGCCCGGCCCCAGGCTGCAAGCCCGACCTCGTCCGAGACCTGCAGCATGAAGATGCAGCTTGGCCTTGAGCCTTTGCGCCCCACAGGTAGAATGGCGCCCTTCCGTTTCGAGCCCGAGCAGAACACATGGCGTTGCCGACCTTAAGGATCATTGGTTTCATCATCGGCATCTTCCTCATCACCCTCGCCGTGGGCATGGCTGTCCCCATGGCTACCTTGGTGATTTTCGAACGCACCAGCGACCTGCCGTCCTTTCTCTGGTCGAGCCTGATCACCTTCGTGGCGGGCCTGCTGCTGGTAGTGCCCGGCAGGCCGGAGCACGTGCATTTGCGTCCGCGTGACATGTACCTGCTGACGGTGTGTTCCTGGGTGGTGGTGTGCGTATTCGCTGCCCTGCCCTTTCTGCTTACGCAGCACATCAGCTACACCGATGCGTTTTTCGAAAGCATGTCGGGCATCACCGCCACTGGCGCTACCGTACTCAGCGGCCTGGACAGCATGTCGCCCGGCATCCTGATGTGGCGCTCGATGCTGCACTGGCTGGGCGGCATCGGCTTCATCGCCATGGCGGTGGCCATTCTTCCCCTGTTGCGCATTGGCGGCATGAGGCTGTTCCAGACCGAATCCTCGGACCGCTCCGAGAAGGTGATGCCGCGCTCGCACATGGTCGCCAAGTCCATCGTCGGGGTCTATGTCGGGTTTTCCATTTTCGGTGCCCTGGCGTTCTGGTGGGCCGGCATGAGCCCGTTCGATGCGATCAACCACGCCATGTCGGCGATCTCCACCGGCGGTTTTTCAACGTCCGACCAGTCCCTGGCCAAATGGGACATGCCCGCCGTGCACTGGGTGGCCGTGGTGGTGATGATCCTCGGCAGCCTGCCGTTCACCTTGTACGTGGCCACGTTGCGCGGCAACCGCGGGGCCCTGATACGTGATCAACAGGTGCAAGGCTTGCTGGGCATGCTGGTCGCGACCTGGGTGATACTGGGCACCTGGTACTGGTACACCACCAACCTGCACTGGCTCGATGCCTTGCGTCACGTCGCACTGAACGTGACCTCGGTGGTGACCACCACAGGGTTTGCGTTGGGTGACTACAGCCTGTGGGGCAATTTTTCGTTGATGCTGTTCTTCTATCTGGGATTCGTGGGCGGGTGCTCCGGCTCGACGGCCGGCGGCATCAAGATATTCCGGTTCCAGGTGGCCTACATCCTGCTCAAGGCCAACCTCAACCAGTTGATCCACCCCCGGGCGGTGATCAAGCAGAAGTACAACGGGCATCGCCTCGACGAAGAAATCGTACGCTCCATCCTCACGTTTTCCTTCTTCTTCGCCATCACCATCTGCGTGATGGCATTGCTGCTGTCATTGCTGGGGGTCGACTGGATGACCGCCCTGACCGGCGCGGCCGGGACGGTGTCCGGTGTGGGCCCCGGCCTTGGCGAAGTGATCGGGCCGTCCGGCAACTACGCCAAACTGCCCGACGCTGCAAAGTGGATCCTGGCCGGCGGCATGCTGCTGGGCCGGCTGGAAATCATCACCGTGCTGGTGTTGTGCATGCCGGCTTTCTGGCGTCACTGACGGCGTCGAGATCGGTGCCCAGGCGTGCCCGGTACTCGCTGGGCGTGACGCCAAACCAACGGCGAAAGGCCCGATAGAAGTTGCTAGGGTCGGCGAAGCCAAGCAGGTAGGCAGTTTCCAGCAAGGTCATGGTGGGCTGGGCCAGGTACTGTTCGGCCAATTCGCGCCGGGTATCGTCAAGTAACGCCTGGAAGCTGGTGCCCTCGTCTTGCAGCCGGCGCTGCAAGGTGCGCTGGGACAGGTGCAGTGCCTGTGCCAGGGTTTCACGCTTGGGCTCGCCCTGGGGCAGGATGCGGCACAGCACCTGACGCACCCGATGGGTCACCCGGCTCTCCGAGAAACGTGCCAGGTACTCACCGGCGAACCGATCGTGCAACACGGCCATGGCTTCGTTGGCCGTGGGCAGGGGTGCCTCCATGTCAGCCCGCTCGAACACCAGAGCATCGTGGGGGGCATTGAAGATCAACGGGGAATGAAAGGCTACCTTGTAGGGTTCCAGGTGCTTGGGCGGTGGCCCCTGTATCAGTACCCGCCGCGGCTGCACTGGCCGGCCGCTAAGCCATTTACACAAGGACAGCGCACAGGCCAGCGACGCCTCGGCACTGTGCCGGGTGGGCGGCAAGTGGTCGCCGTGCACGGTCAGGATCAGCGAATAGCCTTCAGGGGTGAGGATGAAGCTCAAGTCAGAACTTTCGGCAATGATGCGCTGATAGCGCACCAGCCGTGCGAAGCCTTCGGCCAGGGTACGGCTGGACATCAGCGCGTAGCCCACCACATGAAAGGATGCAGGCCTGACCACGCGCGCCATGTTCAGGCCGATTGCTTCATTGCCCGACAGCTCCACCGCCAGTTGCCAGAGCCGGGTCATGGCGTCCTGCGGGAAGCGCGCATCCGGATCATCGAGAGCAGCGAAGTCCAGCCCCAGCTGCTTGAACATGGCCTGGCAATCGAGCCCTTCGAGCTCCAGCGCCTTGACGATCCCAGATGCCCAGCTGGCGGAGGTGGTTCTTTCGCTCATGGCACGCTTCTTATGCTGACCGCTCCTGCGGTGAACCCCAAGGATACTCAATTGGCGCCTATTGTCACTGGTACGCCTCGTCAGTGACTCTAGACTCGAATCAGGCTCCACGCCGTCTCTATCATTCGCCAGTCAACCTTCCGGAGCAGTGTCATGGACCGCACAGCGCAATTCCGAACCTTCGCCGAGTTCTATCCCTACTACCTCAGTGAGCACAGCAACCCCACGTGCCGCCGTCTGCACTTCGTGGGCACCAGCCTGGTCATTGCCCTGCTGGCCTATGCCATTGGTAGCGGCAAGTGGATGCTGCTGCTCGCCGTGCCCGTGGTCGGCTACGGCCTGGCCTGGGCAGGTCATTTCTTTTTCGAGAAGAATCGGCCAGCGACCTTCACCTATCCCTTCTACAGCCTGCTGGGGGATTTTGCGATGTTCAGGGACGTGCTACTGGGCAAGGTGCGCCTCTGACGCCAAAGGGCCAGACTGCCCGCGGTATCGACACGGCCAGGGCGGTCAGCGATCGTTGTGACCCAGGTCGCGCTGTGGATCGATCTGATCGCGTATGCGCTGCTTGAGCACCTTCGCTTCGGGGAAGCCGCCATCGGCCTTGCGCTCCCACACCTGCACGCCATCGCACGTGATGCGAAAGACGCCGCCGCTGCCCGGCTGCAAGGCCACCTGCCCCAGGTCCTGGCCAAACGTACTGAGTAGCTCCTGGGCCAGCCAGCCGGCACGCAACAGCCACTGGCACTGGGTGCAATAGGTGATGATGATTTCAGGCTTTGGCTCGGTCATGTGATACCCCTCGCAATCGATGGATCAGGGCTTTTCAAGGTTGCCCAGAATCTTGGCATGGACCCGCATGCAGACCTCAAGGTCTGCTTCGTCGACACCTGTGAAAAGCTCGATGCGTAGCTGATTGGCGATGGTCTCGATCTGCTCGATCAGGGGCTTGGCCGGGGGGCACAGCACAATCTTCTTGGCCCGCCGGTCTTCGACAACGGCCTGGCGGCGCACCAGCCCCTGCCCTTCGAGGCTGTCGAGCAACCGCGCCAGGGTCGGGCCCTCGACGCCGACGCTCTGGGCCAGTTCGCGCTGGGTGGGCGCCTCCTCGAACCGCGCCAGGTGCAGCAGCACCAGCCACCGCGCCTGCGACAGATTGAGGCCGGCCAGGCGGCGATCAAGCTCGGCACGCCAACCACGGGACATCTGGGCAAGCTGCATGCCGAAGCGGTGTTGATTGTCGGTCAGGGGCATAAAGCGACTCGTTGAACAGTTCTAATTGTTAGGCAGCTAATCATGCGCGGCGCGACGAGGCAAGCCGTCCGGTCGCGCTGCTGCAGGGGAAACATGCGCTGGCATGACACGGATCAGCAAACCGCTTGGGGCAAGGCAGCGTGCATCGTTACAGCTCGAACTCTGCCGCCAAGGCGGCGCGCACGCAGTGCAAGACGCCGTCTGGCACACGTGATCCGAACAACGGCGCAATGGTGGAAACGGGTGGCAATTCGCCTTCGCCGTCGAGGAAGGCATCCTGGATCTCCGACAGAAGATCTTCCGGCAGGTCCAGCGCCTGTTCGAGGTTAAGCTCCTGACGCCCCAACGCCTCGGCCAGCAGGCTGTAGACATTCTTTTCCGTGCAGTCGAGCTGGCCGGCGATCTGCGCCGGCGTCATGCCGGCGCGGGCCAAGCTGACCAACTCATGACGCAAGTCCAGTACCACCTTCGGCGCCTCAGGGGTACCGCCACTGCCATTGAGCACTTCCAGGAAAGCCTGCCCGTAGCGTTCCAGCTTGCGGGCGCCAACACCGCTGACCTGCGCCATGTCGCTCAGGGTCACCGGCTGGCTGCGCAGCATCTCGAGCAAGGTGGAGTCCGGGAAGATGACGTAAGGCGGGACGCGGTGCTCTTCGGCAAGCTTGCGGCGCAAGGTGCGCAGCGCTTCCCACAATTCGCGTTCTTCTGCGCGCACCAACTGGCTGGCCGGGCTGCCGCCGCCAGAAGACGATGCCTTGGCCACGGTCTGCGGCTTCAGGTCACGGCGCAGTTGCAACGTGACCTCGCCCCGCAACAGCGGCCGGCAGCTGTCCGATAGGCGCAGGCCGCCGTAGCCTTCCAGGTCGATATCCACCAGGCCACGGGCCACCAGTTGGCGGAACAGGGAGCGCCAATCGGCCTCGGCCAGCGCCTTGCCGACGCCGAACACCGACAGTTTGTCATGTCCGAAATTGGTCACTTTCTCGGTCTGCTTGCCCAGCAGCACGTCCACCAAATGCCCCACGCCATAACGCTGGCCGGTACGAAATACCGCTGACAACGCCTGACGGGCAGGCTCGGTGGCATCCCACGTCTGCACATTGTCGACACAGTTGTCGCAGTGCCCGCAGGGCTGTTCAAGCGTCTCATCGAAGTACGCCAGCAAGGTCTGGCGTCGGCAACGTGTCTCCTCGCACAAGGCAAGCATCGCGTCGAGTTTGTGCTGCTCGATGCGCTTGTGGCGCTCGTCACCTTCGGAGTTCTGCAGCATTTGCTTGAGCATGACCATGTCCTGCAAGCCGTACGCCATCCAGGCGTCCGAAGGCAGGCCGTCACGACCGGCGCGACCGGTTTCCTGGTAGTAGGCTTCCAGCGACTTTGGCAGGTCCAAGTGCGCGACGAAACGCACGTTGGGCTTGTCGATGCCCATGCCAAAGGCGATGGTCGCGACCATGATCAGCCCTTCTTCGTTGAGGAACCGATGCTGGTTGGCCGAGCGCGTTTCAGCCGGCAGACCGGCGTGGTATGGCAGCGCCGGGAAGCCTTGGTCGCAGAGGAAGGCAGCGGTTTCGTCGACTTTCTTGCGCGACAGGCAATAGACGATACCTGCGTTTCCACGGCGTTCGCCGAGAAATGCCATGAGCTGCTTGCGGGGCGCTTCCTTGGGGACGATGCGGTAGAAGATGTTCGGCCGGTCGAAGCTCGACAGGAAGCGCTCGGCCCCCTGCAGGTGCAGACGCTGGACGATTTCTTCCCGGGTACGCATGTCCGCTGTGGCGGTGAGCGCGATGCGGGGTACATGGGGGAACAGCTCGGCCAGTTGGCCCAGTTGCAAGTATTCGGGGCGAAAATCGTGGCCCCACTGGGATACGCAGTGGGCTTCGTCGATGGCGAACAGCGAAATGTCCAGGTCGCGCAGAAAATCGAGCATGCGCGGTTGCACCAGGCGCTCTGGCGCCAGGTAGAGCATCTTCACCTCGCCGCGGCGCAGGCGCCCGGCCAGCTCACGTTGCTGCTCGGCGTTGAGCGTGGAGTTCAGCGCAGCGGCCGACACCCCCAGTTCATCGAGCGTGGCGACCTGATCGTCCATCAGTGCGATCAACGGCGACACCACCACGGTCAAGCCTGGGCGCAGCAACCCCGGCACCTGGAAACACAGCGACTTGCCGCCACCTGTGGGCATCAGCACCAGGGCATCGCCACCATTGGCTACGCATTCGATGATCGCTGCCTGGCGCCCTCGGAAGCTGTCGTAACCGAAGATGTCCTTGAGAACGCGCTGAGCCTGTTCGAGCATGTGCAACTCCAAAAACGCCGTACCACCCCGCTACAGGCTGGACGAAAAACCCGCGCCGCACACGCCGAATGCGTAAGCGGTTTTTGCCAAGGGCCCGACAACGGTGGGCCTTTGGCTGGAAACCGCCAAGTATACCGCACCCACCCCCTGCACTGGCACCGTTGCGATGGGCGTGTCTTTGCCCCGCTGACGCTGCAAGGTGCTAGAATTCGGTATCGTTTATTCCCAAGGTAGCCCCGTAATGTCCTTCGCCGAGCAACTGACCCGCCTGCAAGCCTTCCTCGACGCCGATGAGCTGCACGAAGAAGCGCTGGACTATGTCGCCGCCCACGGCTACCTCACTGCCTTGTCGATCAACGCCGAGGAGGTGCCCGAGCGCGAATGGATCGACGCCTTGTTCGCCGAAGAACCGCACTACGCCAGCGAGGCCCAGCGCGAGGAGATCGAAGCCACCCTGGTTGCCCTCAAAGGCCATATCGCGCGCCAGTTGGCCAGCGATGACGAGTTCGAACTGCCGTGCGACCTGGATCTGGGCGATGACCCAGACGACTCCGACCTGCGCGGCTGGTGCATCGGCTTCATGGAAGGGGTTTTCCTGCGTGAGGAAGCCTGGTTCGAGAACGCCGAGGAAGAAGTGAGCGAGATGCTGCTACCGATCATGGTCGGTTCTGGCCTGTTCGACGAGCAGCCTGAATTTGCCGACATCGCCAGTAATGCCAGCCTCCAGGACGACATGATCGTGCAGATTCCCGAGGCCCTGACCGCGCTGTTCCTGCTGCTGCATGCTCCGGAAGAGAAACCGGCACTGCTCAAGCCCCGTCACCACTAAGCCGGCATGCGCTACCTGTTGCTGGCCATCGGCTGGCTGAGCGTGGCGCTGGGCGTGGTCGGCGTCTTCCTGCCGGTACTGCCGACCACGCCGTTTCTCCTGCTGGCAGCGGCGTGTTTTGCCCGCAGCTCGCCGCGCTTTCACAACTGGTTGGTCAACCACCCTCGCCTGGGGCCCTGGATCAGGGGCTATCTCGGGGGCGAGGGGATGCCGCTCAAAGCCAAGGCTTATGCCCTAGGCCTGATGTGGTTGAGCATCGCCGTTTCCTGCTACCTAATTGCGTTTCCTTGGGCACGGCTGTTCATGCTGGCCAGTGCGGTGGCCGTCACTGTCTACATTCTTCGGCAGAAACCCTATACACCACCTAAGTGACAATAATTTGTCGCCAAATATCAATTTGGCCTACGGTACTGGCTTTTTATCTAAATCCGTTCTGGAACTGCCTGTAGCCCTCGTCCAGCGCCATCTGGACGGCGCCGAGTGGCGCCTGATTCAGCAGCCACCCTACTAATCGTTAGACAATTAATGTCGAACATGGCACGTTGATATGAATAAATCTTCTTACTCATTCCAGTGAATGTACTTAGCTGTGGGCTTAAAAACCTGCAACACTATACGGCATCGAAATATAGTCATTTTTTTGGCGATCTGCAGGAAAAACCAGGATCAGGGAGAGGTACCCATGCGTCTTTTGAACCCCATCACCAGCGCGTTGCTGTTGGCTCTGGCAAGTGCCCACGTGCAGGCGATGTCGATCACCGAAGCTGTCCAAAGCGCCGTGGACTACCACCCCCAGGTCAGCTCGAACCGCAACAGCAAGTTGTCTGCTGATGAAGATGTGAAGTTCGCCCGTGGCGGCTACTACCCGTCCGTCGACTTGGTGGCGGGGTACGGCCGCCAGCGCTCGGATAATGCCAACACGCGTGGTACTGACGGGCGACGTGGAAAGGAAACCCTCAACTACTCCCAGGCCGACCTGCGCCTGCGGCAGATGATCTTCGATGGGTTCAACACCTCCAGCGAAGTGGGCCGCACCCAAGCGGTCTCCACTTCCCGTGCGTACTACACCCAGGCGGTGGCTCAGGACGTTGCCTTGCGCGCCATCGAGGTCTACCTGGAAGTGCTCAAGCGCCGCGAACTGGTGAGCCTTGCCAAGAACAACCTGCAAGCCCACCTGCGAGTGAACGACCAGATCGGCCTGCGCAACGAACGGGGCGTAGGCAGCACGGCTGACCTGGACCAGTCCCGTGCCCGTCGCGCCCTGGCGGAAAACAACCTGGATACCGCAGAGGTCGACCTGGCCGATGCCGAGGCCAACTTCTTCAGCGTCGTAGGCCGTGTGCCGGATGAGCTGGAAGACCCGCAAGCGGTTGCCGTGCAGATGCCTGCAACGCTGGAAGAAGCACGCGAAGGCATGCGCCAGAACAACCCCTACATCAAGTCGGCCCAGGCAGACGTTAACGCTGCCGAAGAGCAGTACAAGGTTGCCAAGTCGACCTTCTACCCGCGCTTTGATGCCATTCTGGCCACCGGTGCCAACAACAACACCGGCGGTGAAAAAGGCCACAGCAACAACGACTGGCAGGCAGGCGTAGAGATGAACTACAACCTGTTCCGCGGTGGCAGCGACAAGGCACGCCTGAACTCCGATGCGCACAAGATCAACCAGGCTATGGACATTCGCAACAATGCACTGCGCGAGCTGACCGAAAACCTGAGCCTGGCCTGGAACGCCTTGAACAACGCCAGCAAGCAGTTGCCTACCGCGCGCGAATACGCCGACACCACCAAACGGGTGCGTGCTGCCTACCAGGACCAGTTTGGCCTTGGCCAGCGCACCCTGCTGGACGTGCTCGACAGTGAGAACGAACTGTACAACGCCGACCGTCGTTACACCGAGGTACGCTACACCGAAGCCTATTCCCGCTACCGGGTACTGGCCACCATGGGCGAGCTGTTGAGCAAGCAGCGCATCTCGCTGCCGCCTGACGCCTATGCTGCCACCGAAGTGCGCACCGAAGCCCATCTGCCCGAGATGCGCTGATTGCACCGGGGCGCCGTTCAGGGCGCCCCTGTGTCCTTGCGATGATTACGCTGGTAGGTGCCTGCCCCCATGGCTTGGATCTGCCCTTCGATCAGGCCTTCGAACGGCGCCAGCACGGCGTCGAAGCTGACCGGTTGCTCGAGCACGTTCAAGGCCTGCACCACCGCCTCGATGGTCGATAGCGCGCCTGCCTCCGGGGCCTTGCGCAGTCGGTAGCGTGACGGCGTCACATTCCCTAGGGTTACTTTCGGCAGAGCCGCCAGCAGTGGGTTGAGGTACATCAACTTGCGCGCCTTGCGCCAGGTGCCGTCCGGGACAACCAGCAACAACGGCATGCCGTCAGTCTGCGTGTAAGGCCCGAGCGCTTGTGAGTCCGCGCCCGGGAACAACACCACTGGCCGATAACCTGGCATTGCCAGCCATTGATCCAGGTCCTTGAATACCTCACCTACGTGCAACTGGGCATTGACCAGGCCAAGCGCTGCCAGGCGAGCCGTGTTCAGCGCATGAGACGCCTCGCTTGGGTGCTGCAGCAGCAACACGCGGGTCCTGCTGCTGATCGCAGGTATCAAGGCGCAGAGGCAATGGTCGAGGGGGCGCAGGCAGCGCTCGCAGCGGGGTCTGGACATGGGATCTCCTTGGCCGCGCAGTGTGCCACACAATCGCAGATCAACTGGCACGCCTTCAGGCCAAAGCGCGCCCAACGCAGGCATTGGCGATCAGCGATTGAAGCGCTCGGCCAAGCCATAGAGGTAGTCGGCCATGCGTTCGAGGTCCTGGCTGATTTGCGCGCCTTGCCGTGCCTGCCCGGCGCTTTGATCGCACAACTGGGCAATGCGCGTGATCTGCTGGTTGATGTCCTCGGCCACATGGCTTTGCTGTTCGGAAGCGGCAGCCATCTGCTGGCTCATGCCTGTGATCCTGCTGACCGCCTGGGCGATGCCGACCAGCGCGTTCTGCACGGCCTCGACGCTTTGCCTGCTGTCGCGCGCGATGCGTTCACCGTGGCCGGCGGAACTCACCGCCCGCTCGGCACCGGCGCGCAGGGTGGCGATGATCTGGTGAATTTCCTCGGTCGAGGTGCGGGTACGCTGGGCCAGCGAACGGACCTCGTCGGCCACCACGGCAAACCCCCGCCCTTGCTCTCCCGCACGGGCTGCTTCGATAGCAGCGTTGAGTGCCAGCAGGTTGGTCTGCTCGGCAATGGCAGTGATCACATCGACCACGCTGCCGATGGACTGGGTCTGCTGAGCGAGCGCATTGACGGCCTGGCCAATGTCACTGACCGCCTCGCTCATGCTGTCCATGGCGTGCAGGCTCTGCTGGGCCAGCTCGCTGCCGCGCTGAGCGAGCTGATCGGCGTCACCGGCAGCATGGGCCGTGTTCTGAACGTTCTGCGTGACCTGCTGGATGGTGGCTGCCATCTCGGCGATGGCAGTGGCCGATTGATCCGTTTCACTGCGCTGACGGTCAAGCATCGCGGCCTGGGTGTCTGACAATTTCGAGGATTGTGACGCCCGGTCCTTGACCCCCACGCCTGCATCCTCAAGCCGGGTCAGGGCCGTTTGCAGGCGTGCTTCTTCACTCAGGATGGCCAGGTCCATTTGCCCATGCAGCCCGGGGCTGGCGCTATAGGTCAGCGCCACCAGCGGGCTGGTGAAAGCCTTGGGGTGTGCGGCCAGCGTGCGCTGGATGGCTTGGCTGTGCTGGCGTTCGATGACGTACCAGGCCAGCAGCAGACTGGTCATCAGTACCGCCAGCGCAGCGTAGGCCGGCAGGCTGGCATAGGCCAGCGCCGATATCACCCCGGCGGCGGCAAGCGGCCAGCCAGTCCCCAGGCGCTGACGCACACGTGCCACCCAAGGCAACGGTGCGCGGTCACTGCGCAGGCGTGCGTACAGGCGCTCGGCACGTGCGATCTGCGCGCGGCTGGGCACTGAACGCACTGACTCGTAACCACTGACGCGGCCTTGTTCGTAGATGGGCGTGACATAGGCACTGACCCAGTAATAGTCACCGTTCTTTGCCCGGTTTTTGACGATTCCCATCCAGGGCTTGCCCTGCTTGATGGTGTCCCACATATGGCCAAACACCGCGGCGGGCATATCCGGGTGACGTACCAAATTGTGGGGCTGACCCACCAACTCGTCATAGGTGAAGCCACTGATGGCCACGAACGCTTCGTTGCAGTAGGTGATTCGGCTATCCAGATCGGTGGTCGAGATCAGGCGCTGATCGCCGGGGAAGGTTCTTTCGTGCTCGGTGACGGGCAGGTTCGTGCGCATCTTCGGCGATCCTTGCAGGATGAAAATGTGAGAAAAATAGGCGCAAGGTTGATATGTAGCAGAGCGCTTTCAAATAGGAGGCCGTAGCCGCAGGAAATTATTGCATCCTGACGAAATACATCAACGCAATGTTTAACCCAATGTCGCAGCTGGCTGAAACAGGTCGCAATGAACGGGGATGAGCGCATGAAGCGGGAGGCATGACAGGGGGGCGGAGCGGGGTTGCATCAGGCGGCATTAAGCCGCCTGAACAGACGGAACCTGGCAGCGGACGTGCCGGGAGCAGAAACGCTGATCGGAACAAAAAAGCCGCTCTACCCAAAACGGGAGAACGGGCTTCGCTCGCTCAGCGGCGTCGTGGCTGGCGAGGGCGCTGCTTTTCGTCAGTCGGTATGGGAACCGGCTGCAAGGGCGGCGGAATCAAACCCAAGGCAACCCCAAGGTCGTGGAGCCAGTTGTACAGTGCTTTATTCATAATGCCCCCTTTACGGGTAAGCCTAACGGCGAATCAGTTCGGCGCTGCCTTACACAGATCATAGCCGCATGTATCGGCTGACGCCTATATCTGATCTTACAGATGGGGGTGATTGTGACGCCGATCAAGCCGTTTGGGGGATTTCCTGGCACCGCCAATCGTTTCCCTATGTTACTGCTTGCCCCCTCATCCGACCCATTTGCGCAATTGCTGCCGTACCCAGGGCTCGGCACTTACCAGAACCACCCCCAAGAGCACCAGCACAGCGCCAAGCACGAAATTCACGGTCAGCGGCTCGCCCAGGATCAACACCCCGAAGGTGACGCCGAACAGGGGCGTGATGAATGAAAACACAGCCAGATTCGATGCCAGGTATTTGCGCAACAGCCAGAACCAGGTCAGGTAGCTGATGAACGAGACGATTACGCCCTGAAACAACACGCTCCCAACCGCCAGCGGCGTCATGACCACATCGCCGGCCTGCCCCGTGATCAGCCCAATGAGCAGTAAACCGACGAAACCTACGGCTAGCTGATAGAACAGGGTAAGGGTTGCCGGCGCCTCGGAAAGCCGCGACCCCCTGACCACGACCGTGGTCGCGCCCCACGCCAAGCCGGCCAGTACCCCGAAGGCATCTCCCAGCAAGGTGCGCCCGTCCATGTTGGCCCATGACGTCCCACCCGCAAAGGCCATTGCAATGCCCACGAACGCCAGCAGTATACCCAGCCACTGCAACAACCTCAGCCGTTCGCTGGGCAGCATGAAATGCAGGCCAAGGGCAGTGAAGATTGGCGCTGTGTACAGGAATACTGACATGTGCGCGGCCGTGGTCAGCTTGAGCCCTTCGGCAATGAACAGAAACTCAAGCCCGAACAACCCACCCGCCAGTACACCCGCGCGCCAGGTCACCCCCATCTGCTTCCAGTCGCCGCGCCAAAGCACCATCAACCCGACCAGCACCGCAGCGATGCAATTGCGCAGGGTTGCCTGCATCACCGGGGCAATGTCCACGGCGGCCGTTTTTATCAGCACCTGCTGGCTGCCCCAGATCAGGCAGAGCACCACCATGACCTGGAACGCGAAGGCATCGGGGTTCTTGCGGGCCACGCTCATCGGCGGACCTCGAGACGGTACAAAGGCATGCGCAGTGATTCACCTGAAGAGAGGGACAGGAGATTATCGATTCACGCATGCCTCACTGGCCAGCCTTAAATGGCACCACCGGCAATCTGCGCCTTGGACGAGACGTGCTCGAAGGTGCTTTCATCCAACGCATCTTCCTGATCGTCCAGCACTTGCCGCGGGTGTTCAAAGCCTGGAATGCTGCTGTCGATCAGGCTCATCAGGCGCGACCCTCGCTCGGTCAGTACGAAGTTTTCGCCGTTACCACCCTCCTCTTCCGGGCGGCTTTGAATATAGCCTCGCTCCAGAAGCAGCTTCTCATAGTCGCAGGCCTGGGTTTTGAGGCGATCCAGGTCACCGACCGGCTCCCCCTTGGCCGCCAGGTCAGCGGCATGCGCTTCGGCATAAGGGCGGGGCGTGAAGTTTTGCCCGCTACCGTTTTGTACTTCATGCAACAAGCGTTCGATCAGGTCCCAGTTATAGACAGTACGCATGCGATTACCTCCTGGTGTGCGTCGAGGATGTACACAGGCTTGGGACCTTCCGAATCTTCGCACGTTCCACGCAAATGGCCTGAAGGTCGCGTGCATTAGCTGCAAGAAACCACGCCAGCTTCTGCCCATTCATCCAAGGCTGTGAACCAATCGGTTTGCTGCACCTCAACCGTCCATCAACAACGCCGGAGGGCTAAAGGATGAAACCACTGCTGCGTATCACTTGCCTGGTTACCTTGTGCAGCGCGTTGCCCGCCTGGGCATGCACGCCGGAAGAAGCGACGCAAAAGCGCGAGGAACTGGCTGGGCTGGTGGCTCAACTGACCGAACAGAACCCGGCGAAGGCCAAGGAAATCAACGAGGAACTGCAAGGCATGCAGCTGGGAACCGCCAGCAAGGACTTGCCGGACAAGTGTCAGTTGATCGACACGCGTATCAAGGAATTGAAAGCGGCCGAGAAAAAGGCAGGATGATACAGGGACGTTAGGCCAGAGCAGCGCTGAGCGCTGCCCTGGCCCAGGCCCCTGGTATTACTCGGCTGAGGGCTTGCGCTTCTTCAACGGTGCGAGCCCATCAGAGCTGGTCAACGGTGCGTTGGCCTTGGGCTTGGCCGTAGGCTTGCGCTTGGCAGTGGCCTTCTTGTCACCACCTTTCTTGTCCGTCTTCTTCTTTTTGGTACTGGCAGCCTTGCCAGACGCCTTGACCTTCTTGGGCCCGCTATAGGTGCCCTTGACTTCCTTGATGACCCGGCGCTCGAACTGCTGCTTGAGGTAGCGCTCGATGCTGGACATCAGGTTCCAGTCGTTATGGGTGATCAGCGAGATCGCCAAGCCTTCGCCGCCGGCGCGCCCGGTACGGCCCACCCGGTGCACGTATTCATCGCCGCTGCGTGGCATGTCGAAGTTGATGACCAGGTCCAGCCCATCGATGTCCAGGCCCCGCGCGGCCACGTCGGTGGCGACCAACACCTTGGAGCTGCCCTGCTTGAAGCGCTCGATGGCCAGCTTGCGGTCTTTCTGGTCCTTCTCGCCATGCAGCACGAACGCCTTGACGTCCTTGGCGACCAGGTGACCGTAGATACGGTCGGCCATGGCGCGGGTATTGGAGAAGATGATCGCCTTGTCGAAGGTTTCGTTGGCCAGCAGCCATTGCACGATCTGCTCTTTGTGCTGGTCATGGTCGGCGGTGATGATCTGTTGGCGAGTGCCCTCGGCCAATTGTGACACGCTGTTGAGCATCAGGTGCTCAGGGTCCTTCAGGACCTTGCCGATCATGTCGCGCAAGGCCGCGCCGCCGGTAGTGGCCGAGAACAGCAGGGTCTGCTCGCGGTTTTCGCATTCCTTGCACAGGCGCTCCATGTCCTCGGCGAAGCCCATGTCGAGCATGCGGTCGGCCTCGTCCAGGATCAGCACCTGGACGTGGGACAGGTCGAGGTTGCCGGCGTTGAGCTGCTCAAGCAAACGGCCCGGTGTGCCGATCAGCACGTCCGGCACCTTGCGCAGCATGGCGGCCTGTTCCTTGAAGTCTTCGCCCCCGGTCACCAGGCCCGACTTGATGTAGGTGAACTGCGAGAACAGCTGCACCTGCTTGAGGGTCTGCTGTGCCAGCTCACGGGTAGGCAGCAGGATCAGCGCGCGAATCTCCACACGACGCTCGCGCAGATCGACCAGACGATTGAGCAGCGGCAGAACGAACGCTGCCGTCTTGCCACTGCCGGTCTGCGCGGTGACACGCAGGTCCCGCCCTTGCAGCGCCAGGGGAATGGCGGCGGCCTGCACCGGGGTAGGCTCGACGAATTTAAGCTCGGCCACGGCTTTGAGCAGGCGTTCGTGCAAGGCGAATTGGGAGAACACGGAGGTAACCTCAGGCAAGTACGGAAATCAGCTGCATAGGGTAACGTTTTCTAGCGATTTAGCCGAATTTCTTTTGGCATGGGCCTGCCCATCCGCGTTCTAATAACGCTTCGTTTGGCAACAAGACTGTAAGCAAGCCCATGGACATCCAACGCTTCTGGCGCGACTCCCTCGACCTGTGGGGCACACTCGACCAACACCCCATGCTGCACGCCGCCATCGGCCTGGCCGTATTGCTGGTGATATCGCTGATTCTAGGGCGCCTGGCGCGCTTTCTGGTGCTGCACGGCGCCCGCCTGCTGGCACGCCAGCCAGCCCTGAAATGGCTCGACGACTTGCGTCACAACAAGGTCTTCCACCGCCTGGCGCAGACCACACCGTCGCTGGTGCTGCAGTTCGGGCTCAAGCTGGTGCCGGAGCTGTCCGACACCGCCCAGCACTTTCTGGGCAACCTGGCGTTGGCCTTCACGTTGCTGTTCATGACCATGGCCCTGTCGTGCCTGCTCGATGCCCTGCTCGACATCTATGCCCGCACCGAGCACGCCCGCACTCGCTCCATCAAGGGCTATGTGCAACTGGCCAAGATGATGCTGTGGATCTTCGCGGCCATCGTCATCGTCGCTACCCTGATCGACCGTTCGCCGTTGCTGCTGCTGTCTGGCCTGGGCGCGATGTCGGCCGTGCTGCTGTTGGTGTACAAGGACACGCTCTTGTCGTTCGTGGCCAGCGTGCAGCTGACCAGCAACGACATGTTGCACGTCGGCGACTGGATCGAAATGCCGCAGGTCGGCGCCGATGGCGATGTGGTGGACATTACCCTGCACACGGTCAAGGTACAGAACTTCGACAAGACCATCGTTTCCATCCCCACCTGGCGCCTGATGAGCGAATCGTTCCGCAACTACCGTGGCATGCAGCAGTCAGGCGGCCGGCGCATCAAGCGCAGCCTGTTCATCGATGCCGCCGGGGTCCGTTTTCTGACCCGAGAAGAGGAACAGCGCCTGGGCCAGGTGCGCCTGCTGGGTGACTACCTGGCCGGCAAGCGTCAGGAGCTGCAAAGCTGGAACGAAGCCTTGGGGCCGGTGGCGGAACTCTCGGCCAACCGCCGCAAGCTGACCAACATCGGCACCTTCCGCGCCTTCGCTCTGGCCTACCTGAGAAACCATCCCGACGTGCACGCGAACATGACCTGCATGGTCCGCCAGATGCAGACCACGGCAGAAGGCGTGCCGCTGGAAATCTACTGCTTCACCACCACCACGGTGTGGGCCGAGTACGAGCGCATCCAAGGGGACATCTTCGATTACCTGTTGGCGGTGCTGCCGGAGTTCGGGTTGAGCTTGTATCAGCAGCCCAGTGGCAATGACATGCGCGTAGGCCTGGCCGGGCACAATGCGCCCGTGCAGGAGCCGATGCCGCGGCGGATTGAGGAAATGAGCGAGGCTTGAGAGGGAGGGGGGCTGCTGCGCAGCCCTCTTGCCCTGTCCAGTAGTACAGAAGCTCTAGGGGGCACTCATCATTCCAAGCTCTGCGTCATCGAGTAAGGCCTTAGCCATCGCACATAGGTACTGCGAAGCCCATAGTAACTGTGGCTTGTCTTCCAGAAGACCGTCGAGAGACAAATCCCGTGCGTACCCCATCAACTCTGAAGCTTGCTCGCGCGCGTAATCGCAGGGAATACCAGGTTCGATACGAAACAAAGGATGGGTTTGATTTTGACCCTGATAAAACGTGGTTTTGCCTACGGTTAACGGAGTTTCTTCATTTGCCATCGACTGATCACCCTTAAGTAAGTTAGTTGACCCTTCTCGCACACAGCTCCGTCAGCCCAGAACAGCCCAACGAACGATTCGTGGAGTACGTTCGCGTCTGCGAGTTGAACCAATTCCTGCACTGACTCAAAAAGTACTGCGAGTGTCTTGGTGAGTGCAGCCACCGACATTGTGAGATGGGAAATCTAGGCTGCATGCCTGCGTGCCGCTAACTGCCAGCCTCGCACAGTACGAACAGCGTCCTGAAATCGAAAAGCAGTACCTGAAGTGGAGAGAAGGAAGGGGGATCCGGCACTATTTTCAGCATGGTATGACCCTCAATTTGAGATTGGGTACTACCACCATCTGCTGTCAAACAAAGGGTGGCAGCTGTACACAGGTTGACAGACCGGTCAAATTGAGAAACCCGGCGCACCCGAAGGCGCCCCATGTACAGCCGCCATTGAAGGCCAAGCTATGGATTGCAATTTGAGTCGGCCTGTCAAAGCCGGTCGTTGAGTCGCAACGACTGGCTGAGATTAGGGGCCAACCTGGAACACTGCAATGGGTGAGAGTATCTTTGGGAAATGCCCTACAGGGAAGATGTATAGTCTGATTTCTGCCGCTATGCACTGGACGGAGTAAGCGCTGACGGACATTGCAAGAAACAAGCGCGGCAGACCATTTCGCCAGCCAGACGACGGGCTATGATCGTTACGCTGTCGACGCGAGCCTCATACGAAACCGCGAGCGGTGAAATCACTTTGTCCGTCCCGCCGCCTTTGGTGAGTCACCCTCTTTCGGCGAAAGAACGCTTCAATCATCCCTCGGCCTGTACCGAAAGCTACCCATCATCTCTCTGTGATCAGGTCATCAAGTGAGGATAGTAGTTTCTGTAGGTCCACGAGCCTTGAAGCCTTGATGATGTCGTACTCACCTCGACTACTGAGCATGTAAACCTCTCGGGCTTTTTTGACACGCTCAAGCAACGGCACGACCACACCTGATGCCATCTCGAGAAAGTCATTGATGTCAGCTCTTGTTTGGGGAATCTTATATCCCTTGGATGTACTCGTGATGATGACATCAGCATCTCGTAACTTTGCAATGCCGCTCGACCTCACACGCTGCTTGGACAGATCACCAAAGCCCCTCTCCTCCAGATGAGCAAGGATGTCGGCTATTGGAATGTAGTCCTTGGTCACAAACTCACTCTGGAATCTGAGGTAATCCAGAATACTGAGCTGCAAACGCTCGTCCTCGTCCGGATAAAGGCCGGCTTTATCGATGAAAATATCCGCCTGACGCAGAGCCTCCTGATGCACATGCCAGTCCGCGTAGCTGGAATCATCCATCGAGGGAGCAACCAGCGAATTGAACTTGGGTGGCCATTCGAGAATGCCGAGCGTCTGCTCACGTAGGATCTTTTTATAGACCTCAGTAATAATGCCGACAGCTTTTTGCTCATAGAGCTGGGCCACGGACCCCGCAAAGAAATCAGCGACCTGAATCAACACATCATCCTTGCTGGATTTTGTCTGGAATGCATGATCGTCCCCGAAGAGGTCTCCCATATAGCGATCCTCAACGTAGGCCTTAAGGCTTTCCTGAAACTCAGCTCCGCCATGCTCATCTACCATCATCTGCAGACTGTGGCAGTTCGTGAAAAGTCGGTTGTAAAGCAATCCGTTGATATGCTTCACGAACGAGGTCTTGAATTGCAGCCCCCCATCTTTGTAGATGCGCTCCTTCTCCACCGCCACGAAATAGAGCTTGATCGGAAGGTTCGCCAGGTCGGTCAGAATACGAACACGTCGCTCAGCATCCTTCGCCCGCACCTTACTGGACTTGATTTCGCCCGTTTGGAAGTGCTTCCGCCGGAGCGCCTCGGCACAGTGGTAGGCATCCTGCAGATTTTTCTCAGCAACAAGAATGGAACAAATGACGAAGAAACGAGAGCTCCCGGCCTTGGATATGCCCAGATCAGAATTACCTGACTCGTCCACATAGGCGTATGTCTTATCCAATTAGATGCCTCCTCATTAATAGGTAGCCGTAGTGCTACCAGGAGCAGGTCCTTCGCTGAATATGTGGACGCGATCAGGGCTGCTTCCACTCTGGCTATGGAGACTCCATAACTAGCGGAGCTATGCAGTCGCAGTCAAGCGCTACCAACAAAATCGCATGAAAGGAGTGTAGTGTCTCTATGGATTCTATGGACCCACGCCTATGCGGTCTAGTATTGCACCGGCGTCTGAACTGAGGTGAATCAAGCTTTAGTGCCTTACCTTATAAACGTTGAATCCGGCATGCCTAGACTCTGTACGAGCTTCCGAGAAAGCCAATTCCTGCCTCCCAACCCCAGAAGAACGTTACGAAAGACTATGGCTGTGTTCAAGGCTCGCCAGCCTCTCGAACCAGCTCCCTGCTCTTCGGTCAGATGACCTTGATACTCTTCGTCATCAACGCGCACTCACACGGATGTACCCCATGACCGAGCAAATCATCTACCCGGCCGACGACAACAGCCCTGCCCTTCAAGCCGCCATCGCCAATGCACAGGCCACGTTCAAGTTCTTCTGGCGCGAGCTCTCCTGGGAGGCGCGCCGGATCATCAAGGGCCTGGAAATGGCCGCCGTGAAGATGGCTTTCCCGGTCCAGGGCGACGACCCGGAACTGCCAACCGTCGAGAACATGTGGCTCAGCGAAGTGGCGTTCGACGGCGTCTCGATCAGCGGCGTACTGCTCAACGAACCGGAATGGGCTACGGGCTTCGATGCAGCGCAGCGTGTGACGCTGCCGTTTTCGGCGCTCACTGACTGGATGTACGTGTCTGCCGGTGAGGTCTATGGAGGCTTCACCATCGATGCAATGCGCAGCGAGATGCCCGCAACCGAACGTGCAGAACACGATGCGGCGTGGGGCCTGGAATTTGGTGAGCCCGGGTTCGTGGCGCTCGTACCGGCACCCAAAGGGCAACCTCAGGTATTGCTCTCGCGGGCCCTGGATACTCCCGCTGACGCCGAAGCGCTCAAGCGGCTGGAAGAGGCTGACCATCCCATGGCCGTGAGCATGGTGGCGCAGGTGCACGATGCACTGGTGCAACATCCTGCCATGGTGACCGACTCCGATGAGGGCGGTTGGTTGCTGCTGCACCGCGAAACGCTGGCGGGCAACTACCCGGTGGTGAGCGCTCTGCTTGAGCACGGGGCCGACACCTCGGCGCTCAACCCGCTGGGTCAAACGCCGTTGCAACTGGCCGAGCAGGCAGGCTGGCCGCGACTGGTGCGATTGTTGCGCGGGGAGGAGGTGCCGCTTGCGGCGCCGCACGCCCCTGCCCCGCAGGCGCGACCCGCTGAACCTGACGAGGAGCAGACGCACACCCGGCCCCACGCCCAGGCGCAGCCACAGCAAAACAGCCGGCCGCGCTGGATGATCGTGGCTGGCGTGGTATTCGTGGTGGCCTTGATCTGGCTGCTGGTGCGCTAGCGACCTACCCGGCGGTCAAGCAGCCGTGTCGGTGAGGCGTTCTGGACCAGCGCCTCACCCTCAGTGTTCAGGTCCCGGCCAGCATGTCGCTGAACGCGATCGGAATCTCTGAGCGTTCGAACCGCTCATTCACTGCGCATACCCCAAAAGGTAAAGCAGCGCCGTCAAGGTCAGCAGTGAGACCACCGTTGACCAGAGAATGGTCCTGGAGATCAAGCCCGCATCCCGGTTGTAGTACTCCGCCAGCATGAACGGCCCAGTACCGGTGGGCAGTGCAGCCAGCAGCACGGCCGAGGCGGCCCACATGTCGGGCAGGTGAAACACCTTGTACGCCAGCACCCAGGTCAGCGCCGGCTGGCCGATCAATTTCAACGCCACCAGCGGCCAGGGGCTGGCCTGTGCGCGCGGCTGTTTCTCTGCCAGAAAGGCTCCGAGCGACACCAATGCACAGGGCGTGGTGGCCAATGCGAGCATGTCGAGCAAGTGCATCACCGGTTCGGCCAGCCCCAGCCCGGTCATGGCCCACGCTGCGCCTGCCAGCGGCGCGACGACCAGCGGGTTTTTGGCCAACGCCTTGAGCACCAGACCCACGGCGCGGCCCACTTCGGGCTCATCCTGCAAGCCGATTTCGATCAGCATCAGCGACAGGGCAAATACCAGGCAGACCACAATCAGCGATGAAATCAGCGCTGGTTGCAAGCCAGGCTGACCGAACAGCAGCAAGCACAAGGGAATGCCGATGTAGCCGGTGTTGGCGTAGCCGGCACTCAGCCCATCGATGCTCGACGCCACTAATCCATGGCCGCCGCGCAGCCGCCATAGCAGGGTTATCGCAAACATCGCCAGGGCCCCGGCGCCAAATGCGGCGATGAAACCAGGGTGCCAGATTTCAGCCCAGGTGGCCGTGGCGGTGACCTTGAACAGCAAGGCCGGCAGGCACAGCCAGACCACCATCTTGTTGATTTCGGCCGCTGCCTTGTCGCCCAGTTTATGGGTACGGCGGCACAGGTAGCCGACGATGATCAAGGCGAAGATCGGTGCGACAATCACGAAAACGGTGTGCATGTCAGGCTTTGCCGGGCATTGGGGCCTGTGCCCGTGCACTGAAACGACTCAACCATACTGATCCCAGAATGATGGCTCCGCCTGCCAGAAGCCGCCCAAGCGGTTCATGCTGGTTCCAGATCAGCAGGTTGAGCAGCAGCCCCACCGGCACGTGCAGGTTGTTCATCACGGCGAGCGTGCCACCCGATACCAGGCAAGCACCCTTATTCCACCAGTACAGGCCCAGCGCCGTGGGGCACAGCCCCAGAAACACCAACACGCCCCACTGCACCGACGTGCTGGGCAGGTGTGCGCTGTTGCCGAACAACACAAACGCAGGTAGGACCACCAACAGTGCCCCCAGGTAGAAATAGCCGAACCGCGCATAGTGCGGCAGGTCACTGGGAAAACGGGCAACCAGATGCCGATACAACACTTGGCCCGCGGCATACGTGAAGTTGGCCAGCTGCAGCAACAGGAAACCCATAAAGAATTCGCCACTGATGCTGTCGAAGCGAATCACCGCCGCGCCGGCTACGGCCACCAGCGCTGCCAGCAGCGCCCATGGGTTGAACCGCCGGTTCATGGCATCTTCGATCAGGGTCACGTGCAACGGCGTAAGAATGGTGAACAGCAATACCTCAGGTACGCTGAGCACGCGAAAGCTCAAGTAAAGGCACACGTAGGTGATGCCGTACTGCAAGGCACCTATCAGCAGCATCGAGCGGACAAAGCGCGGTTCTACCTGCCGCCATCGGGTCAACGGCAGAAAGACCAGGCCCGCCAGCACCACGCGTGCAAGCACGGCAAAATAGCTGTCGACGTGGCCGGCCAGGTACTCGCCTATCAAGCTGAAAGAGAACGCCTGGATAAGCGCAACGATGATCAGATAGCCCATGGTTGTCTCTCGAAAATCAAGGTCGGGACCTTAGCGGGTTGAGGCAAGCGAGTTCAACCACGAAAAACGTAGGGACACGCCCTAAACGAGGCGAAGATAACGCCCATAAAAAAGGGCGACCCGAGGGTCGCCCTTTTTACCGATCAAACAGAACTCAGTTCTGCTTGGCCATTGCTTCGCGCAGCAGCGCAGCCATGGTGGTATCGGCAGCCGCTTCCGGAGCGTTTTTCAGACTCTGGATGGCTTCACGCTCTTCAGCGTCGTCTTTGGACTTGATCGACAGGCTGATGACACGCGATTTGCGGTCAACGCTGATGATCTTGGCTTCGATCTCTTCGCCTTCCTTCAGAACGTTACGCGCGTCTTCAACGCGGTCACGGCTGATTTCGGAAGCTTTCAGAGTGGCTTCGATGTCGTCGGCCAGGGTGACGATGGCACCTTTGGCGTCAACTTCTTTCACGATGCCCTTGACGATAGCGCCCTTGTCATTGACAGCAACGAAGTTGGAGAACGGATCGTCTTCCAGCTGCTTGATGCCCAGGGAGATGCGCTCGCGCTCTGGATCGACCGACAGGATGACGGTTTCCAGCTCGTCGCCCTTCTTGAAACGACGTACGGCTTCTTCGCCGGTTTCGTTCCAGGAGATGTCGGACAGGTGAACCAGGCCGTCGATGCCGCCGTCCAGACCAATGAAGATACCGAAGTCGGTGATCGACTTGATGGTACCGGTGATCTTGTCACCCTTGTTGAACTGGCCGGAGAAGTCTTCCCATGGGTTGGACTTGCACTGCTTGATGCCCAGGGAGATACGACGACGCTCTTCGTCGATGTCCAGAACCATGACTTCCACTTCGTCGCCAACCTGAACGACTTTCGACGGGTGGATGTTCTTGTTGGTCCAGTCCATTTCGGAAACGTGTACCAGACCTTCAACGCCTTCTTCCAGCTCAGCGAAGCAGCCGTAGTCGGTCAGGTTGGTTACGCGAGCCTGTACGCGAGTACCTTCTGGGTAACGGGCAGTGATAGCTACCCACGGATCTTCGCCCATCTGCTTCAGACCCAGCGAAACGCGGTTGCGCTCGCGGTCGAACTTCAGAACGCGTACGTCGACTTCGTCGCCAACGTTAACGATTTCCGATGGGTGCTTGATACGCTTCCAAGCCATGTCGGTGATGTGCAGCAGGCCGTCGATACCGCCCAGGTCCACGAATGCGCCGTAGTCGGTGAGGTTCTTGACGATACCTTTGACTTGCTGGCCTTCCTGCAGGGTTTCCAGCAGGGCTTCGCGCTCGGCGGAGTTCTCGGCTTCCAGCACGCTGCGACGGGAAACGACAACGTTGTTGCGCTTCTGGTCGAGCTTGATGACCTTGAATTCCAGCTCTTTGCCTTCCAGGTGGGTGGTGTCGCGCACTGGGCGGACATCAACCAGGGAGCCCGGCAGGAACGCACGGATGCCGTTAACGTCGACAGTGAAGCCGCCCTTAACCTTACCGTTGATAACGCCCTTGACCACTTCTTCGGCGGCGAAAGCTGCTTCCAGAACAATCCAGCACTCGGCGCGCTTGGCTTTTTCACGGGACAGCTTGGTTTCGCCAAAGCCGTCTTCGACCGCGTCCAGCGCAACGTGCACTTCGTCACCGACCTTGATGGTCAGCTCGCCAGCTTCGTTGTAGAACTGCTCGAGCGGGATGACGCCCTCGGACTTCAGGCCAGCGTGTACGGTAACCCAGTCGCCGTCGATGTCGACAACGATACCGGTGATGATCGCACCCGGCTGAAGATTGAGGGTTTTCAGGCTTTCTTCAAAGAGTTCTGCAAAGCTTTCGCTCATTTTAATTCCTGTAGATTCGGGCGAAACAGACGCCCATCGCCACATTCCAGACAATGTGGGTTTCGTTTAGATAAAGGAAAGCGGGCAGGACGTTGACTGGTGCCCCTGCCTGCCTTCCTGGTTATCAGAGGAGATCGCGCAAGGCGAGCTCGCTCCTGATACGTTGCAACACCTGCTCGATGGACAACTCGGTTGAGTCCAACTGAATGGCATCAGCCGCTGGTTTGAGCGGGGCCACTGCACGTTGGGTGTCGCGCTCGTCACGCGCACGAATCTCATCCAGCAGACTCGACAGACTAACATCTTCACCCTTGCCCTTCAACTGAAGGTAACGGCGGCGGGCACGTTCCTCGGCACTGGCGGTCAGAAATACCTTCAGCGGCGCGTCCGGAAACACCACCGTGCCCATGTCACGGCCATCGGCAATCAGGCCTGGGGCCTCGCGAAAGGCGCGCTGGCGCACCAGCAGCGCATCGCGCACCGCAGGCAGCGAAGCAACCATGGAAGCACCGGCACCGACGGTCTCGGTGCGAATCACGTTGCTGACATCCTCACCCTCGAGAATGATCTGCTGCAGTTTACCGGGCTCGGCGGCAATGAATTGCACATCCAGATGGGCGGCAAGCTGAGTCAGCAACTCCTCGTTGGTCAGGTCCACGCCATGGTTGCTGGCATTGAAGGCCAGCAGACGGTACAGCGCGCCCGAATCCAGCAGCCGCCAGCCCAGCTCGCGCGCCATCAGACCGGCCACGGTCCCCTTGCCGGAACCACTGGGCCCGTCGATAGTAATGACTGGCGTCAAGGCGCTCACGACTTGCCCTCTTCGGCCACGCGGATGCCAACCTCAGCGCACAGCGACAGGAAGTTGGGGAACGAAGTGGCGACGTTGGCGCAGTCATGGATACGAATCGGCGCGCTGGCGCGCAGCGATGCGACGCTGAAGGCCATCGCGATGCGGTGGTCACCGTGCCCGTGCACTTCACCGCCGCCCAGTTGCCCGCCGTCGATGATGATGCCATCGGGGGTGGGCTCACACTGGATGCCCAAAGTGAGCAGGCCATCGGCCATCACCTGGATGCGGTCGGACTCTTTCACGCGCAGTTCTTCGGCACCGCGCAGCACGGTACGCCCTTCGGCGCAGGCAGCGGCGACGAACAGCACGGGGAATTCGTCGATGGCCAGTGGCACGAGCGCCTCCGGGATCTCGATACCCTTGAGCTTGGCACCGCGCACACGCAGGTCCGCCACCGGCTCACCGCCCACCTCACGCTGGTTCTCCAGGGTGATGTCGCCGCCCATCAGGCGCAGGATGTCGATGACGCCGGTGCGGGTCGGGTTGATGCCGACATGTTCGAGCACCAGTTCCGACCCCTCGGCAATGGATGCCGCCACCAGGAAGAACGCTGCAGACGAGATATCGGCCGGCACCTCGATGCGGGTGGCGGTGAGTTTGCCGCCGGACTGCAACGAGGCGACCGGGCCATCGGACTGCACGTGGTATCCGAAACCGCGCAGCATGCGCTCAGTGTGGTCGCGCGTTGGCGCCGGCTCGGTGACGGTGGTGCGCCCCTCGGCGTACAGGCCGGCCAGCAGCAGGCAGGATTTGACCTGGGCGCTGGCCATCGGCAGCGTGTAGGTCAGGCCCTTGAGCGGCTTGCCGCCGCGAATGGTCAGCGGCGGACGGCCTTCGGGGCCGGTCTCGACCACGGCGCCCATTTCGCGCAGCGGGTTGGCCACCCGGTTCATCGGGCGCTTGGAAAGCGAGGCGTCGCCGGTCATGGTGACGTCGAACGACTGGCCGGCCAGCAGGCCCGACAGCAGGCGCATCGAGGTGCCGGAGTTACCCACGTACAGTGGACCCGGCGGCGGCTTCAGGCCGTGCAGGCCGACACCATGGATGGTCACGCGGCCCTGATGGGGGCCTTCGATGACGACGCCCATGTCGCGAAATGCCTGCAAGGTCGCCAGGGCATCTTCACCTTCGAGGAAACCCTCGACCTCGGTGGTGCCTTCGGCCAGCGAGCCGAGCATGATCGAGCGATGGGAAATCGACTTGTCGCCCGGTACGCGGATTCGCCCGTTCAGGCGGCCACCGGGTTGGGCCAGGAAAATCAGATCGTTGGCGTTCATAGCGTCCACATAGGCCCGGCGGGCCAGGATTTTACTGAAATGCTCGCGGGCAAACCGAGCGCGGGTGAAAACACCCAGCAGCTGGTGCCCGTCCCCTTCAGCGATCGCGTCGCGCAAGGCGTCGAGATCACTGCGATATGTATCGAGTGTGCGCAGGACAGCGTCGCGGTTGGCGAGAAAGATGTCATGCCACATGGTCGGGTCGCTACCGGCGATTCTCGTGAAATCGCGAAAGCCTCCCGCAGCGTACCGGAAGATGTCCAGGTTTTCATTGCGCTTGGCCAGCGAATCGACCAGCCCGAAGGCCAGCAGGTGTGGCAAGTGGCTGGTCGCAGCCAGCACTTCGTCGTGGCGCTCGACGGGCATATGCTCAACGTCAGCCTCCAGCGTACGCCACAGGCGATCGACCAGGGCCAACGCAGCAGGGTCGGTTTCGGCCAGCGGCGTGAGGATGACCTTATGCCGACGGAACAGGCTGGCGTTGGACGCCTCCACCCCGCTCTGCTCGGAGCCGGCGATGGGGTGGCCAGGCACGAAGCGCGACAAGCGCTCGCCAAGGACCGAACGCGCTTCGCGCACGACGTTACCCTTGGCGCTGCCGACGTCAGTGATCACGGCCTCACCCAGATCGAGCCGGGCCAGGCGCGCCAGGACTTTCTCCATGGCCAGGATCGGCACGGCCAGCTGGATCACGTCGGCGCCAAGGCAGGCCGTGGCTAGATCCTCTTCGCAGCGGTCGACCACGCCCAGGGCAACGGCCTGCTTGCGCGAAGGCGCATCGAGGTCGACGCCGACCACTTCGCGGCATAGGCCACTTTCACGCAGGCCTTTGGCGAACGAGCCACCGATCAGACCGAGACCGACCACCACCAGGCGGTCGATGATCGGGACGGGTTTGGTTTTTGCTGCTTTTACCACTGGTATGAACCCTGTACGAAAATCGAGGCAGTCCTTGAGGGCTTACGGGGCCATGCATCGGCCCGGAAGGTTGCGCTTCAAAGCACCGCCTTCGGATAAGACCCCAGCACTTTCAGCGCCACCGCCTCCTGGCTGATCTGTTCGAGCACTGCCTTGATCAACGGATCGCGGTGATGACCGACGAAGTCGATGAAGAAGACATACGTCCACTTGCCACTGCGCGAAGGCCGGGTCTCGATGCGGGTCAGGTCGATGCCGTTCTGGTGGAACGGCACCAACAGCTCGTGCAGGGCACCGGGCTTGTTGCTCATCGAGACGATGATCGAGGTCTTGTCGTCCCCAGTGGGTGGCACTTCCTGGCTGCCAATCATCAGGAACCGCGTGGCGTTGTCCGGGCGGTCCTCGATTTTCTCCGCAAGGCGGGTCAGCCCGTACAGGTTGGCCGCCATGTCGCCGGCGATGGCCGCCGAGTTCCACTCACCCTTGACCCGCTTGGCAGCCTCGGCGTTGCTCGACACCGCTACCCGCTCGACATTGGGGTAGTGGGCATCGAGCCACTTACGGCACTGGGCCAATGACTGGGCATGGGAGTAGATGCGGCTGATACTGTCGGTCTTGGTGTTCTCGCCCACCAGCAGATGGTGGTGAATACGCAGCTCCACTTCGCCACAGATCACCATGTCGTGCTCGAGGAAGCTGTCCAGGGTGTGGCTCACTGCGCCTTCGGTGGAGTTTTCCACCGGCACCACGCCGAAGTTCACGGCCCCGGCCGCCACTTCGCGGAACACCTCGTCGATGGCCGCCATCGGGCGGCTGACTACCGCATGACCGAAATGCTTCATGGCGGCGGCCTGGGTAAAGGTGCCTTCAGGGCCCAGGTAGGCGATCTTGAGCGGCTCTTCCAATGCCAGGCACGAGGACATGATCTCGCGGAACAGCCGCGCCATCTCCTCGTTGTCCAGCGGGCCCTTGTTGCGCTCCATCACGCGCTTGAGCACGGCAGCCTCGCGCTCGGGACGATAGAACACCGGCTCCTCGCCCTCGGCCAACGACGCCGTCTTGACCTTGGCCACTTCCTGGGCGCAGCGGGCACGCTCGCTGATCAGCTCGAGAATCTTTTCGTCGAGGCTGTCGATGCGCACACGCAGTGCCTGCAGTTCATGCTCGGACATCAACCGTGCTCCTTCTCGAATTCAGCCATGTAGGCCACCAAGGCTTCGACCGCATCCAGACCCAAGGCATTGTAGATGGATGCACGCATGCCTCCGACTGACCGGTGTCCCTTGAGGTTGAGCAGGCCACGGGCGTCGGCACCGGCCAGGAAGGCCTTGTCCAGACGCTCGTCGGCCAGGCGGAACGGCACGTTCATCCACGACCGGGCATTGACGCTGATCGGGTTGCTGTAGAACGCGCTGGCATCGATGAACCCGTACAGCAGGTCTTTCTTGGCACGGTTGCGCTGCTCCATGGCGTCCACGCCGCCCTGCTCCTTCAACCACTCGAAGACCAGGCCCGAGAGGTACCAGGCATAAGTCGCAGGCGTGTTGTACATCGAGCCATTGTCTGCCGAAACCTTGTAGTCGAGCATGGTCGGGCAGCTGCTGCGGGCATGGCCCAGCAGGTCTTCACGCACGATGACCACCACCAGCCCGCTGGGGCCGATGTTCTTCTGGGCACCTGCGTAGATCAGGCCGAACTGCGACACGTCGATGGGGCGCGAGAGAATGTCGGAGGACATGTCGACCACCAGCGGCACATCGCCGGTCTGTGGCACCCAGTCGAACTGCAGGCCACCGATGGTCTCGTTGGAGGCATAGTGCACGTAGGCTGCGTTGGCGGTCAGGTTCCATTCGTTCTGACCAGGGATGGCCAGGTAGTCGTAGGGCTTGGCGCTGGCAGCCACGTTGACGTTGCCGAAGCGGCGCGCTTCCTCGATGGCTTTCTTCGACCAGATACCGGTCTCGATGTAGTCGGCGGTGCCGTCTTCAGGCAACAGGTTGAGCGGGATTTCGGCAAATTGCTGGCTGGCGCCGCCCTGCAGGAACAGCACCTTGTAATTGGAGGGGATGGACAGCAGGTCACGCAAGTCCTGCTCGGCCTTCTCGGCGATGGCCACGTAGTCGTCGCTGCGATGGCTCATCTCCATGACCGACAGGCCCTTGCCGTGCCAGTCCAGCATCTCGGCCTGGGCGCGCTGCAGCACGGCATCAGGAAGCGCGGCAGGGCCTGCGCAGAAGTTAAAGGCTCGTTTGCTCACATCCACTCTCGCTCTGCCAAATAGAACAACATCGTAATTCGGTGGCCCAGGCCTGCCTGGGGCCCTTGCAGGCCAAATGCCTGGCTTGATCAGTCAAACGGGGCGACCTTGGTCGCCCCGTTCGGATTCAGCGCACTTACTCTTGCGGGGCTTCTTCGGCGCCCGCTGCATCTTGCTCGTCAGGGGCCTGGGCCTCCACGCCCTCCTCGTCAAGCTCGATGAGCGCATCGAGCTCTTCCTCGGACGGCTCCTGGATGCGCTCAAGGCCCACCAGCGTCTCGTCGGAGGCCAGCTTGATCAGCGTCACGCCCTGGGTGTTACGGCTCAGGCTGGACACCTCGCCGACCCGGGTACGTACCAGTGTGCCCTGATCGGAAATCAGCATGATTTCCTCACCTTCCTGCACCTGGATGGCGCCGATCAGCAACCCATTGCGCCCCTTGGTACCCATGGCGATCACGCCCTGGCCGCCACGGCCGCGACGAGGGAACTTGGACAGCGGGGTACGCTTGCCATAGCCACGCTCGGACGCGGTGAGGATCTGCGCACCGGACTCCGGGATCAGCATCGAGATGATCTGCTGCCCCTTGCCCAGCTTCATGCCGCGCACGCCGCGGGCGGTACGGCCCATTTCGCGCACCACGCTTTCGGCAAAGCGGATGACTTTGCCGGCGTCGGAGAACATCATCACTTCCTTGGCACCATCGGTGATGGCCGCAGCGATCAGGGTGTCACCTTCCTTGAGCTTCAGGGCGATCAGGCCGTTGGAGCGAGGACGGGCAAACTGGACCAACGGCGTCTTCTTGACAGTGCCGGAAGCGGTGGCCATGAAGATGTAGGCGCCAGTAGGCTCTGCCGCCCACTCGGGGGTGTCGCCTTCTTCCTCGTCCACTTCCTCGACTTCGACCAGCTCGCCTTCGAGCACGGCGTCATCGGCGTCTTCGAGTTCTTCTTCAAGGTCGGCGTTCTGCTGCAAGGCCTCAAGATCGACCTGCAGCATGGCGGTGATGCGCTCACCCTCTTCCAGCGGCAGCAGGTTGACCAGCGGGCGACCACGGGCAGCGCGAGATGCCTCGGGGATTTCGTAGGTCTTTTTCCAGTACACCTTGCCCTTGCTGGAAAACAGCAGCAGGGTGGCGTGACTGTTGGCGACCAACAGGTGCTCGATGTAGTCCTCGTCCTTCACGCCGGTGGCCGACTTGCCCTTGCCGCCACGGCGCTGGGCCTGGTAGGCGGACAATGGTTGGGTCTTGGCATACCCACCATGGGAAATGGTCACCACGCGCTCTTCTTCGGGGATCATGTCGCCGTAGTTGAGGTCGTGGCTGGCATTGAGGATCTCGGTGCGGCGGGCATCGCCGTACTCGGCGCGAATCGCCTCGAGCTCTTCGCGGATCACTTCCATCAGGCGCTCGGCGCTGTTGAGAATGCGGATCAGCTCACCGATCTGCTCCAGGATTTCCTGGTACTCGGCCAGCAGCTTCTCGTGCTCCAGGCCAGTCAGGCGGTGCAGGCGCAGATCAAGGATCGCCTGGGCCTGTTCCGGCGACAGGTAGTACTTGCCGTCGCGCAGGCCGTATTGTTCAGGCAGGTCGGCCGGGCGGCACGAATCGGCACCGGCACGTTCGACCATGACCTGCACGGCACTCGATTCCCAGGCGGTGGACACCAGGGCTTCCTTGGCCTCCGACGGGGTGGGCGAGGCCTTGATCATCGCGATGACCGGGTCGATGTTGGACAGCGCAACCGCCTGGCCTTCGAGGATGTGGCCGCGCTCACGCGCCTTGCGCAGTTCGAACACGGTGCGCCGGGTGACCACTTCGCGGCGGTGGCGCACGAAGGCTTCGAGCAAGTCCTTGAGGTTGAGCAGGCGCGGACGGCCATCGACCAGGGCCACGACGTTGATGCCGAACACGCTTTGCAGCTGGGTCTGCGAGTACAGGTTGTTGAGCACCACCTCCGGCACCTCGCCGCGACGCAGCTCGATGACGATGCGCATGCCGTCCTTGTCGGACTCGTCGCGCAGCTCGGTGATGCCCTCGATCTTCTTCTCTTTGACCAGCTCGGCGATCTTCTCGATCAGGCGCGCCTTGTTCAACTGGTACGGCAGCTCGGTCACCACGATCTGCTGACGACCGCCCACCTTGTCGATGTCTTCGATCTGGGAGCGGGCCCGCATGTAGATGCGGCCACGGCCGGTGCGGTAGGCCTCGATGATGCCCTGGCGGCCGTTGATCAGGCCTGCGGTAGGGAAATCGGGACCGGGGATGTGCTGCATCAGCTCATCGATGGTGACGTCCGGGTTGTCGATCAGCGCCAGGCAGCCATCGATCACTTCGCCCAGGTTGTGCGGCGGAATGTTGGTGGCCATGCCCACGGCGATGCCGCTGGAACCGTTGACCAGCAGGTTGGGAATACGCGTCGGCATGACCGCCGGGATCTGCTCGGTGCCGTCGTAGTTGGGCACCCAGTCGACGGTTTCCTTGTGCAGGTCGGCCAGCAGCTCATGAGCCAGCTTGGCCATGCGCACTTCGGTGTATCGCATGGCCGCGGCGTTGTCGCCGTCCACCGAACCGAAGTTGCCCTGGCCGTCGACCAGCAGGTAGCGCAGCGAGAAAGGCTGGGCCATACGCACGATGGTGTCGTAGACCGCAGTGTCGCCGTGCGGGTGGTACTTACCGATCACGTCACCGACCACACGGGCGGATTTCTTGTACGGCTTGTTCCAGTCGTTGCCCAGTTCGCTCATCGCAAAGAGAACGCGGCGATGCACGGGCTTCAAGCCGTCACGCGCATCGGGCAGCGCTCGCCCGACAATCACGCTCATCGCGTAGTCGAGGTAAGACTGTCTCAGTTCGTCTTCGATATTGACCGGGAGGATTTCTTTGGCCAGTTCGCCCATGAGAAGCCTGATTCCTTTTTCTGGTGAAACTTCGCAGCGCCATCAAGGGCCGAACGAAGCTCGCCGCCGCAGTGCACTCGCCTGTGACGACTTACGACAAATCAATGAGTTGTGCCATGGATCTGCGCAATGAAGACCGCCGCACAGCGGGGTCTTGGAAACTGCCGGATATTACCACAACGGCAGGGGTAGTGGGAGATGCGGCAAGTGGCCAGCCGGGCCGCGAATTCATGCCCTGGCCGAGCGGTGCACGCCGGGGTGAACGGTAGCCGCGAGCCCCACAGGCCCGCGCTCGACAGCGCGCCGGGCAGGTGCGCCTGGGCGCGTGTAAACACCTGCTAGGTCGGCAGCAGGCTATGGCGCACGAAGGGTCTGCTGCGCCGCCCTTCAGTGAAGGCGCTTGCGGCACATCATCTGCGCCAGCTTGGCGGTATCCGGGCGTTCGATGATGCCGCGCTCGGTCACGATCACATCAATCAGGTCCGCCGGGGTCACGTCGAAGACCGGATTGAATACCTCCACCTCCGGTGCCACCCGCGTGCCGGCATAGTCGAGCAGTTCATCCGGCTCGCGCTCTTCAAGCGGGATGTCGTCCCCCGTCTCCAGGTTCAGGTCGATACTGCTGCTCGGGGCTACCACCATGAAGCGCACACCATGGTGCATGGCGCTGACCGCCAGTTGATAAGTGCCGATCTTGCTGGCCACATCCCCATTGGCAGCGATGCAATCAGCGCCGACCACGACCCAGGTGATGCCCTTGGTCTTCATCAAGTGCGCCAGGGCCGAATCGGCGCACAGGGTGACCGGCAGGCCTTCGTTGGCCAGCTCCCAGGCCGTGAGCCGCGATCCCTGGAGCCACGGGCGAGTTTCCCCGGCGTACACCCGCTCCACCATGCCTTCCAGAAAGCCTGCGCGAATCACCCCCAGCGCGGTTCCGAAACCGCCGCTGGCCAAGGCGCCGGCATTGCCGTAGGTCAGCAGCGTCTGGGCATTGCCCTGGTGTCGGCGGATCAGTTCGGTGCCGTGCTGGGCCATGGTCAGGTTGGCCTCGCGATCGCTTTCGTGAATGGCCAGCGCCTCGGCTTCCAGTGCGCCCAGCACGTTCTCGTCGGGACGCAGGCGTTGCAGGCGCTCGCGCATCCGGTTCAAGGCCCAGAACAGGTTGGCTGCGGTAGGGCGCGCCTCGGCCAGGAGCATGAAATCCTCTTCGAGGTCCATCTCCCAGTCGCCACCTTCTGCCAGACGCTCCTCGGCGGCCAGTACCAGCCCATACGCGGCCACGATACCGATGGCCGATGCGCCGCGCACGGCCATGTCGCGAATGGCGGTGGCCACCTGGGCGACAGTGTCGCAGGCCAGCCAGTGTTCCTGGGACGGCAGCAGGCGCTGGTCGAGCAGATGCAGAACGCCGCCCTGCCAGCGGATTCCGGTCACCTTCTCGGCCGCCAAAAGTTGCTCGCGCATCACCTCTCCCCGTCGTTCGCGTATCAAAAGCCGGCGATTATAGCGACCCGGCGCCCCGAGCGCTCGGGTATACTTCGGCCTTTTCCAGCGCAAGCTGCGCGCCGCAGACATCCGGCAGCACAAGCAAGGTTGGGCACAGCGTCGCTGGCCGAGGCGCCATCGCCGCCCGCCCTCTGGCATGGGCCTTTACGGCCACGCACAGAAAGCCACCGCACTGCCCGACAGGCAAAAGGCCCACGGGGTGTGCACGAGCCCGGCCTGAACGCCGTGCGAACGCTTGGGCCAACGCCACCGTCTGTATGTCATGTACCTTGCAGCTTGCCACGTGAAGCTGATTCCCACGTTTCTGAGGACTGTTCAATGAGCAACGTCGACCGCGCTGAAATCGCCAAATTCGAAGCGCTGGCCCACCGCTGGTGGGACCGCGAGAGCGAGTTCAAGCCGCTGCACGATATCAACCCGCTGCGCGTCAACTGGATCGACGAGCGCGCCCACCTGGCTGGCAAGAAAGTGCTGGACGTGGGTTGCGGCGGCGGCATCCTCAGCGAAGCCATGGCCCTGCGCGGCGCCTCGGTGACCGGCATCGACATGGGCGAGGCGCCCCTGGCCGTCGCCCGCCTGCATCAACTGGAGTCGGGCGTGGAGGTCGAATACCGTCAGGTCACGGCCGAGGCCCTGGCCGAAGAAATGCCCGGTGCCTTCGACGTGGTCACCTGCCTTGAGATGCTCGAGCACGTACCTGACCCGTCATCGGTAATCCGCGCTTGCTACCGCATGGTCAAGCCAGGCGGCCAGGTGTTCTTCTCCACCATCAACCGCAACCCCAAGGCCTACCTGCTGGCCATCGTCGGCGCCGAGTACATCCTCAAGATGCTGCCGCGCGGGACCCATGACTTCAAGAAGTTCATCCGCCCTTCCGAGCTGGGTGCCTGGAGCCGCGTCGCCGGCCTTGAGGTCAAGGATATCATCGGCCTGACCTACAACCCGCTGACCAAGCACTACAAGCTCAGCAGCGACGTGGATGTCAACTACATGATCCAGACCCTGCGCGAGGAATGAGCATGCGCCTGCGAGCGGTACTCTTCGACATGGACGGCACCTTGCTGGACACGGCGCCCGATTTCATCGCCATCTGCCAGGCCATGCTCGCCGATCGAGGCCTGCCGGCCGTCGACGACGAGCTGATCCGGGGTGTGATCTCCGGTGGTGCTCGCGCCATGGTGGCCGCCACCTTCGCCATGGACCCGCAGGCCGAGGGTTTCGAAGCCCTGCGCCTGGAGTTCCTGGAGCGCTACCAGCGCGACTGCGCCGTGCATACCCGCCTGTTCGATGGCATGAGCGAGCTGCTGGAGGACATCGAGCGAGGCAAGCTGCTGTGGGGCGTGGTCACCAACAAGCCGGTGCGCTTCGCCGAGCCGATCATGCAGCGCCTGGGCCTGGCCGAGCGTTCGGCCTTGCTGATCTGCCCGGATCATGTAAAGAACAGCAAACCCGACCCGGAGCCGCTCATCCTGGCCTGCAAGACCCTGGCGCTGGACCCTGCCAGTGTGCTGTTCGTCGGTGACGACCTGCGCGATATCGAATCCGGCCGAGATGCTGGCACCCGCACCGCCGCGGTACGCTTCGGCTACATCCATCCTGAGGACAACCCCAACAACTGGGGTGCCGACGTGGTGGTGGACAGCCCGCAGGAGCTGCGTAAAGTCATCGACAGCGCCCTGTGTGGTTGCTGATCACCGCTAACGCCAAAGGATCTGACATGTTCGAATACACTGCCCGCCCCGACCTGCTCAAAGGCCGGGTCATCCTGGTCACCGGTGCCGGGCGCGGCATCGGTGCTGCCGCGGCCAAAGCCTACGCCGCCCTGGGCGCCACGGTGCTGTTGCTCGGCAAGACCGAAGCGAACCTCAATGCGCTCTATGACGAGATCGAAGCGGCCGGGCATCCCCAGCCTGTGGTGATCCCGTTCAACCTGGAAACCGCCCTGGCCCATCAGTACGACGAGCTGGCGGTCATGATCGAGGAACAGTTCGGGCGCCTGGACGGGTTGCTCAACAACGCCTCGATCATCGGTCCACGCACGCCCCTGGAACAGTTGTCGGGCGACAACTTCATGCGCGTCATGCACATCAACGTCAATGCCACCTTCATGCTCACCAGCACCCTGCTGCCGCTGCTCAAGCAGTCCGAAGACGCTTCGGTGGTGTTCACCAGCAGCAGTGTCGGGCGCAAGGGCCGCGCCTATTGGGGCGCCTACGGCATCTCCAAGTTCGCCACCGAAGGCATGATGCAGACCCTGGCCGACGAACTCGAAGGGGTGGCGCCGGTGCGCTCCAACAGCATCAACCCGGGCGCGACGCGTACGGCCATGCGCGCGCAGGCCTACCCGAGCGAGAACCCCCAGGACAACCCGCTGCCCGAGCAAATCATGCCGGTCTACCTCTATCTGATGGGGCCTGACAGCAAGGATGTGAACGGGCAGGCATTCAACGCCCAGTGAGCGGCTCGTCTACCTGAGGCCGCCTTGCGCGTTCTCGGCCGTTTCGCAGCCCATCGCCGGCGTATCGGCGATGGGCTGAGCCTGCGTCACGACAGGCGCGCAATCACCCCGCCGCCAACGCCGGGCTCGCCCGCTCGTGCTGGGTGGCTTCAAGTTGCATGCACCGCTCCAGGAACAGGTACATGCAGTCATAGCTCTTGCAGATGGCCCGGCGCAATTCGGTGCGCAAGGCCGTGCTCGGGTTCTCGCCTACCAGCGTACAGATGATCTCCAGCGCCTCCCACGGGTGGGTGTCGTCATACTGCGCGTGCATCTTGAGCCACTTCATGGCCCGCTTGCGCTGCTCTTCCGGGAAGCCCATCGCGTAGGTGTCGGTGGAACACACCACCGCCGACCACTCCCCGGTGGCCCCTTCGATGGCATAGTTGGTGGCGGCCATGGCAATGGCCAGGTTTTCCGTGGCACACACACGCCAGCACCAATCGTTGAGGCCATTGAGCTCAGGCGGCACATCCTGAGCCTGCAGGTCGTGCAGGTGAATGCCGTGGGCGTGGGCCCAGTTCACCCAGTAATCGGCATGGTTAAGCTCCACGCGGATATTACGCATCAACCAGCGCCGCGCCATGTCCTCGCCTGGGTGCCGGCCATAACGGGTCTTGGTGAGGTTATGGGCCATGTACAACGAGAACTGCTCGACCACCGGCCAGCCGCCGATCAGGTACTGGCGAATGGTCGCTTGCTTCAATTTGCCGTCACGCAGACGTCGATACACCTCATGGTCAACCACTCGCTGCTTGCTCTCATGGCAATCGGCAAGCAGTTGCTGGGCCCATTTGGGGTAACTGGCCGGGTCCATCAATGGCCCGATACGAACGAATGCATCAATCACTGTCTACTCCTTGTTCCTTGTGATTTCCAGCTAACGAAAGGTGCCAGGCGCCCGCTGCAACAGAGGCCGGGCGGCAATCCGTTGGCGATGCAGACTGTCACATGTGAATACCTGGGGCCGCTCGATCAGATAGCCCTGGGCGTAATCGACACCAATTTCCTGTAGCGCTTGTTCGATCATGGGTGTTTCCACGAATTCTGCAATGGTGCGCTTGCCCATGACATGGCCAATATGGTTGATGACCTCCACCATGGCCCGGTTGACCGGATCGTCCAGCATGTCCTTGACGAAGCTGCCGTCGATCTTGAGGAAGTCGACGGGCAGATGCTTGAGGTAGGCGAACGATGACATGCCTGCACAGAAATCATCCAGTGAAAAACGACAACCCAGGCCTTTTAGCTCGTTGATGAAGCGAATGGCGCTGCCCAGGTTGGCAATGGCGCTGGTTTCGGTGATCTCGAAGCAGATCATGCGCGGAGGAATGGCATATTCGGCGAACAGGCGCTGCAGGTATTCGAGGAACTTGTCATCGCCGATGCTTGCACCGGACAGGTTGATGGCGCAGGTCGACAGCGGCCCCTGGTGGCCTGCATCCAGGCATTGGCGGATGATGATGAAGACGTTGCGCACTACCCAGCGATCGAGCGCGGTAATCAGCCCGTAGCGCTCGGCAGCCGGGATGAAGCTGTTGGGGAGTATGGTGCGCCCGCTTTCATCGTGCAGGCGCAACAGGATTTCGATGTGGCCGGGCCCCTCGAAAGCCTTCAACGGCGCGATCTCCTGGGCGTACAGGCAGAACCGGTTCTCTTCCAGGGCCACGTGCAAGCGCTGAATCCAGGCCATCTCGCCAAACCGAATGGACAGCTCGCTGTCATCGGCGTGGTACACCTGAACCCGGTTGCGCCCCTTTTCCTTGGCCATGTAGCAGGCCATGTCAGCAGCCCGCAGTGATGCCTCGAGGGTGCCGGGGGTCTGAGCGATATGCACCAGCCCGATGCTGACCGTGGTCACGAACGGCCGGCCTTTCCACACGAAGTGCAGGCTCTGGACGGTCTGGCGTAACTGCTCGGCAATCCGCTCGGCCTGCTCGGACGGGCAATTCTCCAGCAACACGCCAAACTCATCGCCCCCCAGCCGCGCCAGCGTGTCACCTTCTCGCAGGCCCGATTGCAGCACGGCGCAGATGTGCCGAAGCAACTCGTCCCCGGCGGCATGGCCGCACGTATCGTTGACCAGCTTGAACTGATCCAGGTCCAGGAACATCAGTGAATGCCGCCCAGGCTGGCGCGCCAGCGCATTGAGCGCCTGCTCCAGCCGGTATTCGAACTCGCGACGGTTGGCCAGGCCTGTCAGCGCATCGTGCGTGGCCTGCCAGGAGAGGTTGGCGATGTACTGGCGCTCCTGGGTCATGTCGTGCAGCACCAGCACGATGCCATTGACCTGTCCGTCATTGACAATGGACGAGCCCACCAGGTTGATCGACACCGTGCTGCCGTCCAGGCGCTGAATCAGGCGGGCATGTTCGGCGCCCCCTTTCAAACTGCCACTGAGCACCTGCTCCACTAGGCTGCGGCCCTCGTCCACGTCGTGCTCGTCCACCAGGGTGAACAGGGCCGACAACGGCAGGCCCAGGGCCTGGGCGGCCTTCCAGTGGGTCAGCTGCTCGGCCGCCGGGTTCATGTAGCCGATCAAGCCCTCCACATCCGTGGTGATTACCGCGTCACCGATAGCCTGCAAAGTGATCTGCGCACGCTCCTTTTCTTCCTCCAGCGCGTTGGCAAACGCCTGGCGCTGGGCCAGCAGTTTGCTGGAGCGCCGCCAGGCGATGGTGATCAGGATCATCGCAGTCAGCAGGTTGGTGATCAGCAGCACCCGCAGCAGGACGCGCGACCCCTCGCCCAGGGCATCGCTGAACGCCTTGGCAGCCGGCGTCACCCCCTCGTTGATGGTGGCAATGCGGCTTTTCCAGGCACGAATCACCTGCTCATCGACCGGCCCGCTGGCGAAGCGCTGGTGCATCTCGCCTGCCAGCACGTTCAGCTTGGCCAGGTAATCGTCGCCGATGTCCCAGTAATTGATGGCTGTCTGCAGGTAGCTGACAGTACGAAAGTGGCGGTAGAACCAGATGATGCGTTGCACGTCGTCGGGGTGGTTGCCACCTTGCAGGACGGCCTGGCGCACCGCCTCCAGGTCCAGATTCGACTGATCCATGAGCTTGCGCGCGCGGTGATCGCCCTGGGGCACCACGATGGCCTGCTGGTAGCGGCCATAGGTGGCTTCGTCGCGCGTGGTGGCGTACAGGTTGAGGTAGTAGATGGCGTCTTTTTGCGCCTTTGACCACAAGCTTTCGCCCGCCACGTAGGCACGCACGGCAGAAAGCGTGTAGAGGCTGAGGCTGCCAAGGGCGACCTGGAAAACCACCACGGCGATGAATGGCCAGGTGAGCCCGAGGAGCTTGGGCGCTTCTTGAGTGCGATGTCCCTTCATGGAGTCCCTGTCACAGAGCAGATAAGGCGCGAATCAACCCAGACAAAGCACAGCGTAGGCCATCTGCCATTAACGCGATGAAAATTTAGGGGCCCGATTTCAGTCAATGATAGCCGCCGCGCCTGCTGCCTGCAGGGCGCAGCGTCTGGTTCGCCGGTTTGAGCGTGGCGCGGTGCTGGACCCATTGTCGCAGACACCGCACGGACCCCGTCAATCACGTCATGCCAGCCTGGTTTTTGGCCCACTCAAGTGCGCACCGCAGGGGCCGGGCTTGACCCGTGTGCACGGCGCGGGCCGACCGCTTGTCAGAGTTCGAGATCCAGCAGCGCCGCCCCCAGCGTCTTGCCATGGGCATCCAAGGCCAGCGATCGGGTCACACCGCCACGCAGGATGCCGGGCAGCACGAAGTTCAACGCCCCGAGCTGCGCCAGCTCGTACCGGCGAACGGGGGGGCCTGCCGGGTCCAGCAGCTCGGCAAAGTGGGCCGTGACGCGCTCTACCGTCAGCCACTGGGCCAGGCGCGGGTAGTCAGCCGAATCAAAGGCGATTACCGAGATGTTCGACGTGTCGCCCTTGTCGCCAGTACGGCTGTGGGCTATATCGCGCAATTTCGTGTGGGTACTCATGCCACCTCCTCCAGATGCACCTGCAAGGCGACCGCGTCCCTGGGCAGCAACAGCGAAGCCACCGCCACCACCTGACGCACCGACTTGCTCGCTCCACCGCCGCCATAGGGGCCGTTGGTGTAGAGGGTTTCCACCTCGTTGCCGATGCGCACCGCATCATTTTTGGTGGCGCAGCGCGCCGCCACACGCAGCCGCACCTCCCAGGGCTCGCCCTGGGCGCGCTGGGCCAGGTCGTCACCGTGCAAGGCGCTGACGCCTATCAGCTCGCTGCGTATATCGTCGCAGGCCACACCGGTCAGTTGCAGGCGCTTGCGTACGATCGCTTCGGCCAGGCGCCCGCGGGCCACCGCACCAGGGCCGCCATAGGACATCTGCCCTTCGCCGATCCAACCGTCGAGAAAACCCACCGACACCTTCAACGCCTCCGGGCGCGCGCGCCCACTGGCGCCTCGCACCTGGACCTCATCTTGATCCAGGGCCTGAAACGTCACCTGACTGAAATCAGCCGTCACATCGGGCGTAAGGTAAGCGGCCGGATCATGCACTTCGTACAACAGTTGCTCGGTGCAGGTAGCGGTATCGATGCGCCCGCCGGAACCGGCCACCTTGCTGATCACCGCATGGCCCATGGCATCGATTTCGGCCAGCGGGAAGCCAAGGCGGTCGAGTTCGGGCACTTCCTTCACCCCGGGGTCGGCGAAGTAGCCGCCGCTGATTTGCCCTGCGCATTCGAGCAGGTGCCCGACCAGGGTGCCGCGCCCCAGTAGCGTCCAGTCGTCGACGCGCCAGCCGAACTCGAACAGCTGCGGTGCAAGAAACAGCGACGGATCGGCCACACGGCCGGTGACCACGATATCTGCATCGGCCTGCAAGGCCTGCACGATACCCTCTGCGCCCACATAAGCGTTGGCTGAAATCAATCGATCGCCCAGTTCAGAGAGGGTGGCACCGTTGTCGAGGGTCTGCTCGGGCCATTGCTGCAAGGTGGCGAGCACATCGTCGCCGGTCAGCGCCGCCACTTTGATACCAGGCAAGCCCAGCTCAGCCGCGATGCGGCGGATTTCAGAGGCCGCGCCCAGTGGGTTGGCCGCACCCATGTTGGTGATGATGCGCAGGCGCCGCCGCGTGCCGTCGGCCCCTGGACCTACGTAAGGCAGCACGCGGCGCATGCGCTCGCCCAGCAAGGGGTCGAAACCACCGTGCGGGTCCAGCAACCGCGCTTGCTGCGCCAGGGCGATGGTGCGCTCGGCCAGGCATTCGAACACCAGGTAGTCCAGTTCACCCTGTTGCGCCAACTCGATGGCCGGCTCGATGCGGTCGCCCGAATAACCGGCGCCAGCGCCGATGCGTATGGTCTTCATCTAGAAAACTCCAATGACCAGGGCGGTCAAGGTCATCAGAACCGAGGCCGCGAACAGGAAAGGGATGGTGAAGCGCTGGTGATCGGCCAGTTCGATCTTGCACAGGCCAACCAGCAGGAAGGTCGCGGGGGTCAGTGGACTGACCGGAAAACCCGTGGTGTGCACGCCCAGAAGCGAAGCCTGGGCTACTTGCATCGGGTCCACGCCCAGGGCTCTGCCAACCTCGGCGACCACCGGCATGATGCCGAAGTAGAACGAATCCGGGTCGAACAGCAGGCTCAGGGGCATGGAAAGAAAACCGACTACCGCAGGAATCAGTTGGCCATGCCCTGCAGGAATCTGCCCCACCGCCACCTCGGCCATCGCTTTGAGCATGCCGGTGCCTTGCATGATACCGGTGAAGACGCCCGCGGCCAGAAGAATGCTGGCCATGGTCAGCGCGGTCTTGGCATGGGCGTCGATGCGCGCCCGCTGCGCGTCCACGTTGGGGTAGTTCAGGCACAAGGCGAGCACGGTACCGACCATGAACATCACCACCGGGTCCACCACCCCTGCGATCATTACGCCCATCACCACCAGGGTCAGCAGCAAATTGGGCCAGAACATGCGCGGCTTGCGCAGCTCGCGTTCGGCGTCAGTCAGCACACGCTGGTGAGGGGTGACGTCGAGCGCGTCCCGGCCCAGACCCAGGCGCCGTTCTTCGCGTCGCCCAAGCCAGTAGGCACAGGCGAAGACGAAGATCAGCCCGACGATCTGCACCGGAATCAGCGGCTGAAACAGGTCAGCCACCGGCACGTGCAGCGCTGCCGATGACCGCAGCACCGGGCCGGTCCAGGGCAGGAAGTTGACCCCGGCCGCCATGGCCGTGACGCAGGCCAGGATGCGCTTGTCCATGCCCAGGCGGGTGTACAGCGGCAGCATCGCGGGGATGGTCACCAGGAAGGTCACTGCGCCCGAACCGTCCAGGTGCACCAGCAGGGCCAGCAGGGCCGTGCCCATGACGATGCGCGTCGGGCGTGTGCCGACGCGCTTGAGGATGCGGTCGATGATCGGGTCGAGCATGCCGGCGTCGGTCATGATGCCGAAGAACAGGATGGCAAAAACGAACATGCCCACGACCGGGGCGACGTTCTTGATGCCGGTGATGATGAAGCCGCTGGTTTGCAGGCCGAAGCCACCGAGCAACGCCGCGATGATGGGCAGGGCGATCAGGGCGACCAGGGGGGAGATGCGTTTGCTCATGATGCTCACGAGCATGCACAGGACAGTAGCGACACCGAGGGTGGCGAGCATGGGGTTTCCTCTTCGGGCTCAGGTCCGCGGTTGCGAGAGAAGGCCCTGTTGTTGTTTTGCAAGAGTAATAACAACGGCGTTAGGCTCTGTGAATTGAAATATTCGGCAAGCCACGTTCGGAAAAACAAAATGAAGAATGCGATACAGCTCATCCGCGCGTTCCTGGCGGTGGCGCGAACCGGTAACTTTTCCAAGGCCGCCCTGACCCTGAACCTGTCGCCCTCGGCGCTCACCGTGCAGATTCGCCAACTCGAAGACTGGCTTGGGGTGACCTTGCTCGAACGCAGCCCGCGTCACGTAGGCCTCACCGCTGCCGGTCAGCATGCGTTGTTGCCGATGGAAAAGTTGCTGCTCGATCTGGACAACATCGTCGAGGCGGCCCGTGACCATGCCACCTCCCGCCGTGGCGTACTGACCATCGCGGCCCTACCCTCGCTGTGCTCGGGGTTGCTGCCAGGCGTGGTGCAGCGCTTTCGCGAACGCTTCCCCGGCATCGAGGTCAGGCTGCGTGACGTGGTAGCCCAGCGCATCGATACGCTAGTTCTGGAGCAGGAAGTGGATTTCGGCCTGGGTGTGCAGGCACGGCCTACCCAAGGGCTGGCGTTCAAGGCCGTGCTCGAAGATCGCCTGTGCCTGTACGTACCGCACGACCACCCCTTGGCCAGGCATACGGCGGTGACGCTGGCCGAAGCGGCGGCATACCCCATGCTGCTGACCGGACGGGACAGCAGCGTGCGCAACCTGGTCGAGCGGCTGTTCGCCGACGCGCGCTTGCCCCTAGCGGCAGGGCTTGAAGCCAACTACATGTCGACGGTGCTGGCACTGGTGCGTCAGGGCCAGGGCGTGGCGTTGTTGCCCGAGTCGGCCGACGAGGGCCGTCACGAAGTGAGCAAGGTGGCGGTGGATCATCCGGGAGTGGTACGCGAGATCGGCGTGATCACGCGGGCCGAACAGGTGATGGCGCCGGCCGGTGTCGAATTCCTGCGATTGCTCAGGCCCTAGCCTGGGTGTGAAACGCTCGAATACGCGGTGAGACTGTGTTGCAAGCAGCCCCGTCTGACCGTCGCCCCAAGGCACTTCACACAGCGCTCAGAGCTGCTGCAGGTGCCCGTACAGTTTGGCGTACAACCCGCCCTCGGCAATCAACTGCTGATGGTCGCCGTCCTCGGCCACATGACCGCCGTCGAACACCAGCACCCGGTCCGCCTGTTTCACCGCCGACAAGCGGTGGGCAATGATCAGCGTGGTGCGGCCCTTGAGAAAACGCGCCAGCGCCTGATGCAGGTTGTATTCGGTGGCAGCGTCCAGCGCCGAGGTGGCTTCGTCCAGAATGACCACCTTGGGTTCGGCCAGTACCATGCGTGCAATGGCCAACCGTTGACGCTGACCGCCGGACAAGCGAACACCCGAACGTCCCACCACGCTGTCCAGGCCGTGAGGCAGCGCGGCGATGGTGCCGTCGAGCTGAGCGATCCGCAGTGCCTGCCAGCAGGCATCATCGGTGCAGTCCCGGCCCATGGTCAGGTTGGCCCGCACACTGTCGTTGAACAGCGACGGGTGCTGCAAGACCACGGCCACCTGCTCACGCAGGGTTTCCAGGCCGATTTCCTGCAGGGTGGCACCGCCGAAGCGAATGGTGCCTGCATCCGCGCTGTACAGCCCGAGCAGCAGCTGCACGAGCGTGCTCTTGCCACCCCCGCTGGCGCCGACAATGGCAACCTTCTCACCGGGTGCGATGGCCAGGTTCAGGTTATCCAGCACCGGCTCGTCGGCGTAGGCAAAGGACAGGTCCCGTACCTCGATGCCCACCGTTGCGTGCCCGGCGAAAGGGTCACTGGCTGCCGGGTACTGGGGCTCGTCGGCGCGTGCCAGCAGCTCATTGAGGCGGTTGAGCGCACCGCCAGCGGCATAGTAGGCATATTGCAGGTTCAGCAACTGCTCGACCGGGCCGATCATGAACCAGAGGTAGCTGAAGACGGCAAGCATCTGGCCGATCGACAAGTCCGAGAACAACACCGTCAACATGGCCGCTGCGCGGAAGATGTCGATGCCGAACTGGAACAACAGTCCGCTGGCGCGGCCGCTGGCGTCGCTCTTCCACTGCGATTCCACGGCGTAGTCGCGCACCTCGCGAGCCTTGACGCCCAATCGACCGAGGAAATAGCCCTGGCGGTTACTGGCGCGGACCTCCTGGATGGCATCGAGCGTTTCGGCTAACGCCTGGGTGAAGCGGGCCGTGCTGTCGTTCTCGAGCTTTTTCAGGTGCTTGACCCGCTTGCCCAACTGCACCGTGAAGTAGATGACCAGCGGGTTGAACAGCAGGATCAGCAGCGCCAGTTGCCAGTGCATCCACAGCAGGATGGCGGCCGTGCCGGTGAGGGTGAGCATGGCGACCAGAAAGCGGCTGAGGGTCTCGCCCACGAACTTGTCGAGGGTGTCCAGGTCCGTGACCAGGTGCGTGGTGACCGTGCCGCTGCCCAGGTTCTCGTACTCTTTCAGGGAAATACGCTTGAGCCGTTCGATCAGGCGAATGCGTAGCCGGTAGACGATGTCCTTGGCCAATCCGGCGAACAGCCTGGCCTGGATGACGTTGAACGCCAGTGCCGCCAGGCGCAGGCACAAGGTCAGGCACAACATCAGGCCGATATAGCCTGCTGCGACCTGCCAGCCAGACGGCAGCAGCTGGTTCATCCACTTGAGCGCGGCATCGCCGTGCCCGAGCAGCACTTCATCCACCAGCAGCGGCAGCAATAATGGGATCGGGACACTGCAGCAGGCTGCCAGCACGGCAATCAGGTTCGCCGTCCACAGCTGCTTTTTGTGGTGCAGGGCAAGCCGGCGGATTTCCGACCAGCTCAACCGGTCGGCCGAGCCCGCCGGCTTGGACGGCGCCGGGTCGGGCGACCCGGGCACATCAAGCATTGGCAGCCTGCTGCAGCCAGCGGCCAAGCAACGGTTGCAGACGCTCAAGCGGCTGATAACCGTTGGTCAGCAAGGCCAGTTGGCCGTTGCGCTCAGCGAGCAAGGTCGGGAAGCCCGCGATGCCCAAGCCTTGCGCCCAGGCGAAATCCGCGGCGGTGGCAGCGCGGGTTTCGGCGCGGGTGAACGCCTCGGCGAACGGCCCGCGCTCAAAACCCGCCTGCTCGGCCAGCTCCACCAGGTGCGGGGCGGTGGTCACGTCATGAGCCCCTTCATAGAACGCAGACTGTATGGCTGCCAGCAGAGGCCAGAGGCGCTCGCCATCCAACTCGCGGGCAGCAACCAGTGCTCGGCAGGCCGGTTCGGTGTCGTAGACAAAGCCGTCGGGCATGGCGCCCTCGAAATTGAAAGGCTGCCCCGTTGTCTGGGCCACGGCCTGCCAATGCTCGAGAATGTACTTGCGGGTGGCGCCGTCCAGCGCGGCACTGCCGCTGCGCAGCCCGCCGACCACCAGATGGGTAGGCACGCCCGCCTGACTGGCCTGATCGATCAGCGCACTGGCCACCGGTGCGAAGCCCCAGCACCAGGAACACATCGGGTCCATCACGTAGATCAGGCGCGCAGACATCACTCAGGCCTCGGCTTTGTAGTTGTGGCCAATCGGATGTGGCAGGTTGCGGGCCTTGGCCAGCTCGATCTGCTTCTGCCGGTCGATGGCGCTGCGGCGGGTCTTTTCGCTCAGCGAATCCCAGCAGTGCGGGCAGCTTACACCTGGCGAGTAGTGCTCCGAGGCACGCTCCTGGGCATTGATCGGGTGACGGCAGGCGTGGCACTGGTCATATTCACCCTCGCTCAGGTCATGGCGAACCGTGACGCGGTTATCGAACACGAAGCAGTCGCCCTCCCACAGGCTTTGTTCCTGTGGCACTTCCTCGAAGTACTTCAGGATGCCACCTTTCAGATGATAGACCTCCTCGAAGCCTTCACCGAGCATATAGCTGGACGCTTTTTCGCAACGGATGCCGCCAGTGCAGAACATGGCGACCTTCTTGTGGCGGGCCGGGTCGAAGTTGGCCTTGATGTAGTCGGGAAATTCGCGGAACGTTTCGGTCTTGGGGTCGATGGCCCCCTTGAACGTGCCGATGGCCACTTCGTAGTCGTTGCGCGTGTCGACCAGCAGCACCTCGGGGTCGCTGATCAGCGCGTTCCAGTCCTTGGGCTCGACGTAGGTGCCCACCGCCTGATTGGGGTCGACCCCAGGCACGCCCAGGGTGACGATCTCTTTCTTGAGCTTGACCTTGGTACGGTAGAAGGGCTGCTCGTCGCAGTACGACTCCTTGTGGTCGATGTCCACCAGGCGCGGGTCGCTGCGCAGCCAGGCCAGCAGGCCGTCGATGCCTTCGCGGGTGGCCGACACGGTGCCGTTGATGCCCTCATGGGCCAACAGCAAGGTGCCTTTGACATGGTTGTCGAGCATGGCCTTGAGCAGCGGCTCGCGTAGCTCGACGTAGTCTTGCAAGGTGACGAACTTGTACAGCGCCGCGACGACGATGGGGTGTGACATGAATCAGGTTCTCCAGGTGGCTGCCCTCGTAAGGGGCGGACCGGGTTACACAATGAACAAAGGGCCGCCGCACGCCCATCGCAGGCACACATGCCGCTTCAGGTGCCCGGTGCGTCAACGCAGTGGGGTTACCTGAAGCAGCTGGCGTACCAGCGATGGGCTGTGCAGCAGCCCCTTTTTGGGATGAAGCGGATTCTACCAGAACAACAGCAAGCTTTCAGTGCCCGCCGCCGGCGCAGACAGGCGATGCCGGCGCGCTGCCGACCTGTGCCCATTCATCGCCGGTATAGGTGTGAATCGCCAGCGCATGAATCTGGCCCATCAGCTCGCCCATGGTCGCATACACCTTCTGGTGCCGCTTGACGCTGTTCAAGCCTTCGAACACCTCGCTCACGATCACGGCCTTGTAGTGGGTCTGCTGACCACGGCTGTGCATGTGGCTTTCATCGAGCACCTGCAGGTGCTGAGGCGCCAGGCTCGCCAGTTGCTGTTCGATACGCTGTTGCATGTTCATGGCCGTGCTCACTTCTTGGCTGGCGCGGCTGCCTTGCCGTAGTTAGGGTCCAGCTCCTTGGTCATGTCTTCAAGCAGCTTGTTGACCACCGGCACCGCCGGTTCGAGGGTCTGCTGGGTCAGCTGAGCCGATTGCTGGGTGACCTTGGGCATCTCGCGCAGCACCTTGCGGCCAAGGGGCGACTCGTAGAACTTGACCAGGTCCTTGAGCTCTTGCTCGGTAAAGGTCTGGGTGTAGAGGTCGACCATCTTGGGCTTGAGCTTCTTCCAGCCGATGGCGTTGTCCAGCGCGGCGTTGGCCTTGGCCTGGTAGCTTTCCAGCACAGGCTGCTTGGAGGCAGGCGCCTTGGTCTGGGCAAAGCGCTGGGCGAACATCTGCTGCACTTGCATGTACACCGGCGTGCCCAGTTTGTCGGCATTGGCCAAGGTCAGGAATTTCTCGGCAGCGGCGTTGTGGCTGGGGGTGGCGGCCAGGACCTGGCCACTGGCGCAAGCCAGGGCGACAGCAGCACAGAGGACACGAAGACGGGTCATTGCATTTCCTTCAGGAGGGGGAGGCGGTACCTCAGAGCGAGCATTCTGCGCCCGCCAGGGCGAGCTGCTCAAGTGGCACGACAGGCGATTGAACCGCCAGGTCGCATGAGGGCCTAAACTGCTGATTCTGACTGACAGGGAGTGAATGCAGCATGAGCCGTATCGAAACAGACAGCCTTGGGCCGGTTGAAGTTCCTGAGCACGCCTACTGGGGCGCGCAGACTCAGCGCTCGTTGATCAACTTCGCCATCGGCCAGCAACGCATGCCGCTCGCCGTCCTGCATGCCCTGGCGCTGATCAAGAAGGCCGCTGCCCGCGTCAACGACCGCAACGGTGCACTGCCCGCCGACATTGCCCGGCTGATTGAGCAGGCCGCCGATGAGGTCCTGGACGGCAAGCACGACGATCAGTTCCCGCTGGTGGTCTGGCAGACCGGCAGTGGCACGCAGAGCAACATGAATGTCAACGAGGTGATCGCAGGTCGCGCCAACGAACTGGCCGGCCAGGTGCGCGGCGGCAAGTCGCCGGTGCACCCCAACGATCACGTCAACCGCTCCCAGAGCTCCAACGACTGCTTCCCCACCGCCATGCACATCGCAGCCGCCCAGGCCGTGCACGCGCAACTGCTGCCGGCCATCGCCGAGCTGTCCTCGGGCCTGGCCGAGCTGTCGGCACGGCACCATCGCCTGGTCAAAACCGGACGCACCCACATGATGGATGCCACGCCGATTACCTTCGGCCAGGAAGTCTCGGCGTTCGTGGCGCAACTCGATTATGCCCAGCGCGCCATCCGCGCCAGCCTGCCGGCGGTGTATGAGCTGGCCCAGGGCGGCACGGCGGTGGGCACGGGCCTCAATGCGCCCCAGGGGTTCGCCGAAGCCATTGCTGCCGAGCTGGCCGCTCTGTCCGGGCTGCCCTTCGTGACCGCACCCAACAAGTTTGCAGCGCTGGCCGGGCACGAGCCGCTGACCAGCCTGGCTGGGGGGCTGAAAACCTTGGCGGTGGCCTTGATGAAGATCGCCAACGACCTGCGCCTGCTCGGATCAGGGCCCCGTGCGGGGTTGGCCGAGGTGCGCTTGCCCGCCAACGAGCCCGGCAGTTCGATCATGCCGGGCAAGGTCAACCCGACACAGTGCGAGGCGCTGTCGATGCTGGCCTGCCAGGTGCTTGGCAACGATACCACCATCGGTTTTGCCGCCAGCCAGGGGCATCTGCAGTTGAACGTGTTCAAGCCGGTGATCATCCACAACCTGCTGCAGTCCATCGAGCTGTTGGCAGACGGTTGCCGCAACTTCCAGCAGCATTGCGTGGCGGGCATCGAGCCAGATACCGAGCAGATGGCCGCACACCTGGAGCGAGGGCTGATGCTGGTAACGGCACTCAACCCGCATATCGGGTACGACAAGGCCGCAGAGATCGCCAAGAAAGCCTATGGCGAGGGCAAGACCCTGCGTGAGGCGGCGCTTGAGCTGGACTACCTCACCAACGAGCAGTTCGATGAGTGGGTAAGGCCGGAGAACATGCTGGCGCCGGGTGGCAAGGGTTGAAGTCTGTGGGGGCGGCTTGCGTTGCCCCCTTTTATTCGGCAACGCCAAAAAGGCTCGCGCATTGGGTGTGGGAGCAACTGCCTTGCACCGCATCCGGGCCAGCGAGTCCCCGTGTGAGCGGCAGGGATAGGCTGCCGAGCGGCCGCAACCATTCCTGCTGCTCCTGCTGCCCAACCGGCGTCTGATCAGAGGCGCCACCCGCCCCCAACACCTAGGACACCTGCGCAAGCCGCGCGCGACGTGCCCGCCATCCCGCCACCAGTGAAGGCCCGAGCGCAACCAGCGCCGAGCCTGCCACCACGACCACAGCCCCTACATACCCGAGCATGTTGATCTGCTCCGCCTGCACATACTCAGGCCACACCAGCGCAGCCAGTGCCACCGCCACGAACGTCACCAAGGGCGTCAATGCCAACGTCGCACTGACCCGGGAAGCCTCCCAATGCGCCAGGGCTTCGGCAAAGGCGCCATAGGCCACCAGCGTGTTCAGGCAGCACGCCAGCAGCAGCCAGCTCTGTACGGGGCTCAGTTGCAAGACTTCCAGCGGCTGCACCCAAGGCGTCAGCAGCGCCGCGCAGCACAGGTAGATCATCATCATCACCTGCTGCGAGTTCCACACCGTCAGCAACTGCTTCTGGCTCAAGGCGTAGAACACCCAGATACTGGTGGCCAGCACAATGGTGAGCACACCCGTGGTATAGGCGCCAAGCGAAGTCAACAGTTCTTCCAGGCGCTGGTTGAAGAACAGCCCGAAACCTGCCAGCAGGATCAACAGCCCCACCCCCTGCCCTACGCTGAATCGCTCGCGAAACACGAATACGCTGGCCACCAGCAACAGCACCGGCCCCAGCTGCACCACCAGCTGCGCCGTACCAGGGCTCAGCAGCTTCAAGCCGATCAGGTACAGCACGTAATTGCCCATCAGCCCCAGCACCGCCACCCCCACCAGGCCCCTGCCCTTGCGCGTGAGCCTGCCCAAAGACGGCAGGCGACGGTTGGCCGTCAGCCAGGCGCACAGCAGCCCACCGGACACCAGCAGGCGATACCAGGTCACCGTCAACGGGTCCATCACCTGCAACACCTGCTTGAGCTTGATCGGCAGGATGCCCCATAGCAATGCAGTCAACAGGGCAAGCAGCAGGCCGTGAACCCAACGGCCGGAGGTGGTATGCATGGTGTCCTCGATCAGATCCGTGGTGGGGGTGGCTGAATTCTACGGGGTTGCGCAGGTAACCAGCGCAGGCATGCCGGGAAAAGAATTCATCACGTCATTCTATGGGGGCATGATGCGGGCAACACACCGGAGCGCAGCCGCGTTGCACATGCCCACCTGCCTGTCAGGGGTACGCGCCCCGCCTACTTCTTGTGCTTGGCGAACGCCGCTTCCAGCGCCTCGTTGATAGTGCGCAGGACCTTGACCCGCGCCCAGCGCTTGTCGTTGGCTTCGACCAACGTCCAGGGCGCAATCTCGCTGCTGGTGCGGTCGACCATATCGCCTACGGCCTGGCTGTAGTCGTCCCACTTGTCGCGGTTGCGCCAGTCGTCCTCGGTGATCTTGTAGCGCTTGAATGGGGTTTGCTCACGCTCCTCGAAGCGTTCGAGCTGGGTCTGCTGGTCGATGGCCAGCCAGAACTTGACCACTACCACGCCCGCGTTCACCAGTTGCTCTTCGAAGTCGTTGATTTCGCCATAGGCGCGCATCCAGTCGGCAGGGCTGCAGAACCCCTCGACCCGCTCCACCAGCACCCGGCCATACCAGGAGCGGTCGAAGATGGTGAACTTGCCACGCGCGGGAATGTGCCGCCAAAAACGCCACAGGTAAGGCTGCGCGCGTTCTTCTTCGGTCGGCGCGGCAATGGGCACGATCCGGTACTGACGGGGGTCCAGGGCAGCGGCCACGCGCCGGATCGCACCGCCTTTGCCCGCCGCATCATTGCCTTCGAAGGCCGCTACCAGGGCATGACGGCGCATGTGCTTGTGACGCAGCAAACCGGCCAGGCGCGCCTGCTCGGTGACCAGTTGCTCTTGATAGTCGGCCTTGTCCAGACGCACTGTCAGGTCCAAGGCACCGAGCAGGCTGCGCTGATCAATGCTGCGCCCAAGCGGCGCGACATTGCCCACGTGCTTGCCCTTGGGATTGTTGGCCAGGGCCGCCTGCAAGCTGTCGAGCAGGATACGCCCGACGGCCAGGCTGCGGTAATTGGGATCAACCCCCTCGACGATATGCCAGGGCGCGTAATCGCGGCTGGTGCGGCGCAGCACACGTTCCCCGAAGCGCACGAAGCGGTCGTAGGTGTGCGACTGCTGCCAATCCAGCGGGCTGATCTTCCAGCTGTGCAAGGGGTCGTCCTTGAGGGATTTGAGCCGCGCCTTCATCTGCTTCTTGGAAAGATGAAACCAGAACTTGATGATCAACGCGCCTTCATCGCACAGCATCTGCTCCAGGCGTTCGGCGCCGTTGATGGCCTGGTCCAGCACCGCATCCTTCAACACTCCATGCACGCGCCCTTGCAGCATCTGGCTGTACCAGTTGCCAAAAAACACCCCCATGCGCCCCTTGGGCGGCAAGGCGCGCCAGTAACGCCAGGCCGGTGGCCGCGCCAGTTCCTCGTCGGTCTGCTGATCGAAGGTGAGCACATCGATCATGCGCGGGTCCATCCACTCGTTGAGCAGCTTGACCGTCTCGCCCTTGCCGGCCCCCTCCACGCCATTGATCAGCACGATGACCGGAAAACGCGCTTGCTGCTTGAGCTCATACTGGGCCTCGAGCAGTGCTTGACGCAGGGCTGGAACCTCGGCGTCGTAGGTTTGCTTGTCGATGCTGTGACCAATCTCGGCAGATTCGAACATGCACGGGCTCCTTCAATGGATAAACAAGACTAGCGCAAAAGCACACCTGGGGCGGGGGTTTGGGCTGCAAGAAAGCCCCAGCCATGCGACTATCGCCACTTCTTCAGTCGCTTGTCGCTGCGCACCCGCCATGACCGTATCTCCCCCTCTCCAGCACGCCCAGATCGACTGGGACGAACAGGGCCGCCCTCATTCGCGGCATTACGATGACGTGTACTTCGCCGTCAACGAAGGCATCGATGAAACCCGCCATGTGTTTCTCGGACAGACCCGCCTGGCGGAACGTTTCACTGCAATGGCGCCCCATGCCTGCGTGGTCATCGGCGAGACGGGCTTTGGCACCGGCATGAATTTCTACTGCGCCTGGCAACTGTTCGCGCAACATGCCCACGCAGACGCCCGGCTTCATTTCGTCAGCGTCGAGAAATTCCCCCTGGACCGCGATGACCTGGCCCGTGCCATCAGCCTGTGGCCAGAGCTTGCCGCTTACAGCCAGCCTTTGCTGGCGCAATACGTGGCAGTGCACCCGGGGTATCAGCAATTCACCTTCGAAGGTGGGCGCGTCACCCTCACCCTGCTGATTGGTGATGTGCTCGAGCAATTGCCAGAGCTCGACGCCCAGGTCGATGTCTGGTTCCTCGATGGCTTTGCCCCTGCCAAGAACCCCGACATGTGGACCCCGGCACTGTTCGCGCAACTGGCGCGGCTGTCCCACCCCGGTACCGTGCTGGGTACGTTCACCACCACCGGCTGGGTACGCCGCAGCCTCGTGGAGGCGGGTTTTGCCATGAAGAAGGTGCCTGGCATCGGCAAGAAGTGGGAAGTAATGAGCGGGGCGTATGTGGGCCCACCCCCTGCCCCGACAGCACCTTGGTACGCCCGACCGCCTTCAGGTGATGGGCCGCGTCAGGCCGTGGTGGTGGGTGCAGGGCTGGCCGGCAGCTGCACGGCGGCAAGCCTGGCCCGTCGAGGCTGGCAGGTCACGGTACTGGAGCGGCATGCGGCAGCGGCGCAGGAAGCGTCCGGCAACCCGCAGGGGGTGCTGTACCTCAAGCTATCGGCGCACGGCACGGCCTTGTCCCGAATGATTCTCGCCGGTTTCGGCTACACCCGCCGTCAGCTTGAGCACCTTCAGCGCGGCGAGGACTGGGACGCCTGCGGCGTCCTGCAACTGGCCTTCGACGACAAGGAGGCGGCGCGCCAGGACAAGCTGGTGCAGGCCTTCGAGCCCGGGCTGGTACACGCATTGACCAAGGACCAGGCCCAGGCCGCTGCCGGCATCACCTTACCGGCAGGTGGGCTGTTCTATCCCGAAGGCGGCTGGGTGCATCCACCAGCGCTGTGCCGCCAACAGCTTGAGCATCCGAACATCCGCCTGGTCCCGCACCAAGAGGTTCTGTCGCTGCACAAGGTCGCTGGGCGGTGGCAGGCCTGGGCCGGTGATCAGTTGCTGGCCGACGCGCCAGTGATGGTCCTGGCCAGTGCTGCCGAGGTCAAACGGCTCGAGCCTTGTGCCGGCTTGCCGCTCAAGCGCATCCGTGGGCAGATCACCCGGCTGCCCGCAACACCCCAGAGCCAAGGGCTGGGCACCGTTGTCTGCGCGCAAGGCTATGTAGCGCCTGCGCGATGCGGCGAACACACCCTGGGCGCCAGCTTCGATTTCCACAGCACTGACCTGACCCCCACGGCGGCCGAGCATGAGGGCAACCTGGCGCTGCTGGACGAAATTTCTCCTGACCTGTCCCGCCGCCTTGGCGCAACGGGGTTCAATGTGCAGGCGCTTGAAGGCCGCGCCGCTTTCCGGTGCACCAGCCCGGACTACCTGCCTATTGTTGGGCCGTTGGCCGACGACCCTGCCTTCGCCCAGGCCTATGCAGCCCTTGCCCGGGACGCACGACAAGTGCCGCAGGTGGCATGCCCTTGGCTCGAGGGCCTGTACGTCAACAGCGGCCACGGCTCACGGGGTTTGATCACCGCGCCGCTCAGCGGTGAGCTGGTGGCGGCCTGGGTCAGCGGCGAGCCGCTGCCGGTACCGCGAACGGTCGCCGAAGCCTGCCACCCCAACCGCTTTGCACTGCGCCGGCTGGTTCGGGGCAGATAGCAGGTGCCTCGTCCAGGCAGGCGCCCTGCGACAATAGGGCGCAGCTGCGACCTTTCATCCCCGAGCGCGAATAAGGCTTAATACGGGCCTTGTTCGCCTGGGGGTCGGATGACCGTACGTGCACGCTCACTTGTGTGTTTGCTTGCAGCCATTGCCGTGCTGTTCAACCTGCTGGCGATGCCGCTCGACCGCGCCTTGCAATCCCCCAGCATCGACAGCCAATCGCTGATCCTGGGCAGCTTCTGCAGCCTGCACGGTGCGCAAAGCCTGCCCAAGTCACTGCTGGCCCAGCTCAAGGCCGAACTGCCGCAGCTTGACGATCAGCCAGAAATGAAACACCAGGTCGGTGACTGCTGCTGTGGCCATGCCGGGCATGCCTTGATGGCCAGCAATTACTATCGCCACCTGTTCCCCCGCTACTGGCCCGACGCACTGCTGATCGGCGACAGCCACAAGCTGCCGTTGCCGCGTGAGCAGTGGCCCAAGCTCAACCCCCGCGCCTCCCCCCTGGCCTGACCCGTCGCCGCTTACCCAATGCTGCCCCGCACCATGCGGCGCGCAGCGCTGCTCGACTGTCTCCAGGAAACACTTCATGTCTGCGTTTCGTCATACCGCACGCGCCGTCCTGCCCGTGCTCGCTGTTTACAGCCTTAGCCCCTTGTCATCGGCCGTTGCCGAAACACGCTCTGCCGAGAACTCGATAATGACCCTCGGTGCGGTCAGCGTGACCAGTACCGAAAGCGGCCCGCTGGCCACCCGCAGCGTGCTCAGTTCGGTGGATATTCTAGGCGGTGACATCCTCGAAAAAATGCCAGTGGCCTACAGCTGGGAGCTGTTGCGCCGGGCACCGGGGGTGATGCTCACCGAGTTCAACCAAGGCACTACCTCGGGCAAGCTGTCGTTTCGCGGCTTCAATGGCGAAGGCGAAGTGAATGCGGTCAAGTTGCTGATCGATGGGATCCCCAGCAACACCAATGACGGCAACATGCCCTTCATCGACGCGGTGTTCCCCATGGACATCGACAGCATCGACGTGGTGCGCGGCACCAGCGACCCGCGCTATGGCCTGAACAACATCGCCGGAAACGTCAACATCAACACCCGCACTGGCGGCAACTACAACAAGGCGCGCCTGCGCTACGGCAGTTTCAACACCCGCGAGGTGCAACTGGCCAAAGGCATCGAGACCAGCAACTGGACGCAGAACTACTTCTTCGCCCGCCAGCAGGTCGACGGTTACCGCGATCATGCCGACACCGAACGCTACAGTTTTGGCGGCAAGTGGTTCTATACCCCTGACGATGGCAGCTATCGCCTTGGCCTGATCGCCCGCCACTACGAGTCAGAAGCTCAGGAGGCCGGCTACCTGACCGAGGATGACGCCCGCCATCATCCGCGCATGAGTAATGACTACAACGCCACGGACAAAGGCACGCGGCGAATGAATCAGGTCAGTGTGCACCTGGACGCCGACCTGGCCGAGACCCTGTCCTGGTCGGCCAAGACCTACTTCAATACCTATGACGACCGTCGCTGGACCCAGTACTGGCGCACGAGTTCACAGCAGGAGCGCGACACCTACGAGGACCAGTACGGCGCCATCACCTCGCTGACCTGGCGACCCCAGGTGGACTGGCTGCACGCCTTTGCGCTGGAAGGTGGCAGCGATGTGCAGAAGCAACAGAACCGCAGCGAGCGCTACCGCACCGTGGAGCGTGTACGCCAGGCGCAGACACGCGACCAGGACTTCGACTTCAACACGGTCGGTGCCTACGTGCAGGCGCAGATCGAGCCGTTCGAATCGTTGAAGATCGTGCCGGCCTACCGGGTGGACAAGATCAGTGGTGACTTCACCAACAAGATGACCGGGCAGGGCTACGACATCAACGACTACGGGCTGATCAAACAGCCCAAGCTCAGCATTGTCTATTCGCCATGGAAGTTCGCCAGCGTTTATGCCAACTGGGGCCGCACCTTCCAGGTCGGGACCGGCGCCGCAGCGTACAAGGTGCCGCCGCGCAACGAGGACCTGGCCCCTTCGATCAACGAAGGCTGGGAAACCGGCATCAAGTTCACCCCGGCCAGCTGGGTCGATGGCCGCGTGGCCTACTGGCGTCAGGATGCCTCTGGCGAAGTGAGCCGGCGCCTGAACGACCCCAGCGGGGAGTCAGACAATGTCGGGGAGACACGCCGTTGGGGCTACGACCTGCAGGTCAACCTGCACCCGGACGAGCGCACCGAGGTATGGATGTCGTACTCGTGGCAGTACTCCAAGATCCTTGAGCCCAGCAGCGCGTTACCAGGCAGCAAAGGCCAGGAAATCGATCACGTGCCCCACCATCTGTGGAACACCGGCATCAGCTACCAGGCCACGCCCGCACTGCAGCTGACTGCCTGGGCGAACGGGCAGACCCACTACTACCTGGAGCGGGAGAACACCCAAGGTACGTATGGCGGCTACGTACTGATGAACCTCGGTGCAACCTACAAGCTCAGCGAAACCATGAGCGTGGACTTGCAGTTGAAGAACCTGACCAACCGCTACTTCGAGTACGTCTGGTACGACCCGGATGGGGCAGATGCGTCACTGCACTCCCCGGGCGACGGCCGTGCGCTGTATGCAGGGCTCACCCTGGACTTCTGATGCAGGCCACGGCAAGCCCTCCAGCGTGGCTTGCCGTGGCGTCACCGCTTGAGCAACAGCATGAAGAACACCCCGCCCAGTGCTGCGGTCGCAATGCCGATCGGCAGGTCCTGCGGTGCGATCAGGGTACGGGCAGCCACATCCACCCACACCAGAAACACCCCACCCAGTAGCGCACTGACCGGCATTAGCCGCCGATTGTCCGCCCCCACCAGCAGGCGCGCTACGTGGGGCACCATCAGGCCAACGAAACCGATGGCGCCCGACAGCGAGACCAGCACCCCGGTCAACAAGGACGTGCAGATGAACACCTGAAGGCGCAGGCGCCGGCCGCAGACGCCCAGGCTGATCGCGGTCTGCTCTCCACTCATCAGTGCATTCAGGCCGCGCCCCATCACCTGTAGGGCACACAGCCCAAGCAGCACGCACAGTGCCGGCAGCCAGATGACCTCCCAACGGGCAGCCCCCAGCCCACCCAGCATCCAGAACACCACCGACGCCGCAGCGTGCTGGTCACCGGTATAGAGCAGCACGTTGACCACGGCCATGAGTACGAAGGACACCGCGACCCCCGCCAACAGCAGGCGATCGCTTTCCAGGCGCCCACTGCGACGCGCCACGCCGATCACCAGCAGCATGCTCCCTATTGCCCCCGCGAACGCAGCCAGCGGCAGGCTGAGTACACCGACAAAGTCCCCGACATAGAGCATCACCAGCACCGCGCCCAACGCCGCGCCGGCGCTGACGCCCAGCAAATGCGGATCTGCCAGGGGGTTTCGGGTGACGGACTGCAGGGCTGTGCCCACCAAGGCAAGCCCTGCCCCGACCAGTGCGCCCAACAGCACACGCGGGGCACGGATGAGCCAGACGATGTGCACCTGGCTCTTGCTGAGCGCAGGCCCCCAGTCGATGCCCAATTGCTGCGCGACGATCCCGATGACGTGGGTCAAGGGCACCGATGCCGGGCCAAATGCCAGCGACACGACCGATGACGACACCAGCAGGATGACCAGCATCACGATCAGCCAACCATAATGCACCGGGCTGCGCGCCAAGGTCACGGTGCCCCCGCTGCGAACAGCTCGGGGTGCAGGGCGCGGGCAATGTTCTCCACCGCCTCGACGTTCTCCACCGAGGGGGTGACCTGCAGGTAGGTCAGGGGTAAGAAGCGCTGCTCGCGAATGGCCCGTACCTCTTTCAACGCAGGCTGCTGCATCAGAAAATCACGTTTCTGCTGCCAGGTCCTTGGCCCGTAGTCGACAATCAGGATCACGTCAGGGTCGCGCTCTACCACGCTTTCCCAATTGACCTGGGTCCAACTGGCGGCCACCTCGTCCATCACGTTCACGCCACCGGCTGCGTCGATCAGTGCCTGCGGCATGCCCAGACGCCCCGATGTCATCGGACGATCTTCGCCGCTGTCGTACAAAAAGACCCGTGGTCGGTGTTGCGCCTGCCCTACCCGCGCTTGCACCGTGGCGATTCGCTGGCGCATCTGGTGGATCAGCGCTTGCGCCTGGCGCGGGTGATCGAACATGCGCCCCAGGTTGTCCAGATCGCGGTAAACGTCATCGAAACTCGCACGTTGGCCAGACATGACCCAAGAGCAGGACTCGCTCAACTCGTAGACCGGGACCCCAAAGGGTGCCAGCGTCGCGGGGGTGACCGGCCCTCCTACGTGCATGCCATAGTTCCAGCCGGCGAAAAACAGGTCGGTATCGACTGCTAGCAGCGTTTCAATGGAAGGATACCGACTGGCCAGTTGCGGTATGCCCTCCAGCGCAGCGTCAATCCATGGGTCACGGTGTTTACTTCGGGTGAACCCTGTGTAGCCGATGATGCTGTCTCGCAGCCCCAGGTGCAGCAGCATGGCGGTCATGTTCACATCGTGCACCACCACCCGCTGGGGAGCCTTGTTGAACGTCACCAGGCGCTCACAACTGCGCACGTTCAGCGGGTACTCGCTGGCCACGGCAGGCAGCGCAAACAAGAGCGTTATCAGGGCAATCAGAAAGCGAGCGTTCATGGTCGGGTTATCCAGGTAATGCGGGGGTAAGGGTGCAGCGGATGAAGGTCGACCAGCGCCTGGACACCAAACACCTCCTGGATCAGTTCGCCGGTCAGCACCTGCTGGGGCGTGCCACTGACACGGATTCGGCCAGCGTCGATGACGTACAGGCGGTCGCAGAATGCCGCCGCCAGGTTGAGGTCGTGGAAGCTGGCCAGGGTGCTCAGCCCCAGGCTGCGCAAATGCCGCAAAAGCCCAAGCTGGTAACGCGGGTCGAGGTGGTTGGTTGGCTCGTCGAGAATCAGCAGTTCAGGGGCCTGGACCAGTGCCCGGGCCAGTAGCACGCGCTGCTTCTCGCCCCCGGATAGCGAAGCGAACGTGCGCCCGTCATAACCTGCCAGCCCAACCAGCACGAGCGTGTGAGCAACCCTTTGCCGGTCCTCGGGCGAGTCGCCGTCAAACAGGGCCTTGTGCGGCGTGCGCCCCATGGCCACCACTTCGGCAACACTCAATCCAAACTCGCCAGGAAACTCCTGAAGCACCACCGCGATACGCTGGGCACACCAGCGCGGGCTGCGTTGCCAGATATCGGCACCGCTCAAGCTGACGCTGCCTGCGGTGGGTAGCGTGGCGCGATAGGCGCAACGTAGCAGGCTGGTCTTGCCACTGCCGTTAGGGCCGATAAGCCCTACGCACTCACCGTCGTCCACATGCAGGTCCACGCCTTGCAGGATCTGGCGCACCCTGCGCCCCGCCTCGGGCACTGCCCAATGCAGGCCCTCGATACTCAGTCGAGTCATCGGATTCACTCCAGCAAGCACCAGCCCGAAGGCCGGTGCAACAGGTCAGAAGCGGTAATCCGCCGTGACGAAAAATGACCTTGGCTCGCCCAGGTACCACTGGCGCCCATTGTTGCCGGTGGTGGTCGCGTACTGGCGATCGAACAGGTTGTTGAGCTGCAAGCCCAAGGTCAGGTCCGGCTGCACGTGCCAGTCAACGTTGGCGTCGACCACGGTGTAGCTCGGCACCTGCACGGTGTTGGCATTGTCCCCATAGCGGCTGTCGACATACCGCGCACCCGCCCCGGCACTGAGCAACCGACCAAAGTCCTTGCTCAACCACAGGTTGGCCGATCGCCGGGGCACATCGACCGGCCGATTGCCGTTGTAGTTGCTGGTGCCACTGGCAAACTCGTCGTACTCCGCGCGCACCCAGGCGGCGTTGGCCGAAAGCTGCACATCGTAGGGCAGGCGCAACGCCAAGTTGGCCTCGATGCCGTCCGAGGATTGCTGGCCGACCTGTTGCTGAAGGACAGGGTTGAGCGGGTCGCTGCTCAAGAGCTTTTTCTTGACGATGTGGTAGGCCGCAAGCGTCCACTCGCCACGGCCATCAGGGAGCATCTGTTTGACACCGACTTCGGTCTGTTTGGCGGTACTCAGGTCCCAGCTTTGTTGCGCTGTACTGAGCGTCAGCAGGTTGCTCACGCCCTCGGTGCTGGTGGCGTACTGACCATAGACCGAGAGGTCCTCGGTCAGCGCGAACACCAGGCCTGCCCGCCAGTTGTCGCCACTCAGGCTGCGGTCCGAGCGGGTATCGGTGTCCAGATCGTCACGGTTCAGATGCACCTGATCACGCCGCACACCGGTGATCAGCGACAGGCGCTCGGTGAGTTGCGTGCGGTTTTCGGCGAACAGCGAGAATTGCCGTGCCTGGTTGGCTTCGCGCGAGCGATAGGGGTCGGTGCTGATGTAGTCTCCGCCGCCCGAGCCCGACAGTGGCACGGTGTCGGTAAAGGTATTGCCAAAATCATGTTTGCGCACGAAGCGGATCGCATTGTAGTCGGCGCCAACAACGGTCTGGCTGTCCAGGCCGAACAACGCGTGCTGCAGGGTGAACGACTGGCGATCCCCGATCTGCTCCTGGGTCTGCTTGATGCTGATGAAACTGCTGCGCTGCACCTGGTCGCCAGGCAGCCAGGTGTAGCTTTCGGCATTTCGCCACCGGCGCTGGGCCTTGAGGAAGTACAGCTGATTGCTGGCGGTCAGGTTGTCGGTGATCACCCAGTCCGTGACCAGGCGAGTGGACTGATCGTTGTAATGCACCTCGGCATTGGCCACGTTGTAGTTGTGGTCACGCAGCGACTCACGGTAATGCCCATTGACCAGCGGCGTACCGAAATACTGCTGCGGATCCTGGTCACCGTAGTCATGGCTGAGGGTGATGCTGAAATCGTCGTTCGGCTGCCAGCGCAATGAACCGCTGACAGCAACGCTGGCTGACTCACCACGGTCGACCCAGCCATTGCTGTCCAGTTTATTGAGGTTCAAGCGATAGCTCAGGGTATCGGTCAGCGAACCGCCGCTGTCCAACGCCAACTGCCGGCGATCATGGGAACCGTAGCCCAGGCGGACATGATTGCGAACCTCGCCGTCGAAGGGCTTCTTGGGCACCACGTTGATCACCGCACCGGTGGCGCCCTCCCCGTACAACACCGAAGCCGGGCCGCGCAGTACGTCGATGCGGTCCACGGCCCAGGTGTCCACGGGAAACGTGACGGTGCCAGCACCCACGTACAGGCGGGTGCCGTCATACAGCTGCATGGTCGAACTGTGCCCGGTGAAGCCACGGGCCGAAAGCGCAGTGCCACCGTTGCCAGGCGTGCCGATGAAGGTGATGCCGGGGGTGCGGGTCACTGCTTCCTGCACCGTGGCGTTGTTGCGTCCACTGATGTGCTCGGCGCTGATGCTGGTGACGCTGGCTGGCGTTTCCAAGGGCGTGAGGTGCAGGCGCGAACCGCTGGTGCCAGGGGTGTGCAAGTCCATGGGAGGGTTCTGCTCGGCAGTGCCGGTGATGGCCGTGGCGGGCAATGCCAGTGCAAGGCCGTCTTCGGCTGCCTGAATCGGTACGGCCATGCACACACAGGGCACCAGGCTCGCACCCAGCAACGCCCCTTGAGGGGTATGAAAAACACTAAAGCGGGACATATCTTTCCTTTTGCAGCAGGAATGAAAGAATCCCGGAGGGAACAACGCATGGGGAACGCGCAGGCGCACGCGCCCACGGAAACCGGCCTGCGCCCGCCCACCGCGGGTTTGCCAAACAAGGCTTCAGGCCGGTCTCCGGGCTCGCGAGGGTCATGATGCCGTCACCTTCCCATGCCTGTGGCACAGTGGTCTGTCGAAAGCATCGCTCGCATACCGTTGCGGGGGCAGCGCCGGACTGATCACCCTGGGGCGACGAACCGGCTTCCCGTTTCACCCCATGCACGGCGGCAGGGGGCACCTGAAACAGGCGCGCAGATGACCACCAAAATCGTCCTGGGTCAACATCCCGTGTGGATGATGAGCCGCCGCCAAGCGTCGACGAACGGCATTGCGAAGATTAACGCCCCCCGCCTGGCGGGCTTCATCCGAGCGTGCGAAGGCGCGCTCAGGTAGGCGTAGCACTGGGTTTGAACGCGATGGATCGATGCTGGACGTCGACCCACAGAGGCGGACTTCAGCCACGAGGAATCACCGAAATTCGCACCAAAACCAGGCGCCCACGTAAAGTTTTATTGAACGATCGGGCCTTGCACGCCCTCGAAAAACCCAGACCGCTCACCGAGGCGCGTTCAGATGACGTGTTCGCGCCCAGTGGGACAGACGACCGTTCGGCGCTGTTCATACGCCCCGAAGCGAGTCAACAACGTTACTGGCTGGCAGCTTTGCGTACGCTTGGTATCAGGTAACGCAGGCTGTACGACACGCGCCACACGTACGCGACCATGTGCCTGGTGGCCGGCATGAACCCGGCATTCATCGCCGCGCAACTCGGGCACAGCGTGCAGGTGCTGCTCTGCATGCGCCAGGTGGATCACCCCCTCACGATTGGGCGGGGCTTGATCAGCCCTGGCGTTTGGAGGCGGTACAAATGGGGTACGAGTGAAAAGCCAGTGACGCCATGAGTGCCGAAACTCAAAGGGTTTACGTTACATGTGCGGACTAGCTGGAGAATTGCGTTTCACCCCCCTCGGTCAAGCCCCTCGCCCAGCCGACCTGGCTGCCGTTGAGCGAATCACTCATCACCTGGCGCCACGTGGCCCGGATGCGTGGGGCTTTCACAGCCAGGGGCCGATCGCCCTCGGCCACCGTCGCCTGAAAATCATGGACCTGTCCGACGGCTCCGCCCAGCCCATGCAGGACAGCACGTTAGGCCTGTCACTGGCCTTCAACGGCGCCATCTACAACTTCCCTGAACTGCGCCAGGAACTGCTGGACCTGGGCTATACCTTCTGGTCCGACGGTGACACGGAAGTGCTGCTCAAGGGGTACCACGCCTGGGGCGAGGCCTTGCTGCCCAAGCTCAATGGCATGTTTGCCCTGGCTATCTGGGAGCGCGACAGTCAGCGCCTGTTCCTGGCCCGCGACCGCCTGGGCGTAAAGCCCCTGTACCTCTCGCGCAACGGCGAGCGCCTGCGCTTTGCCTCCACCTTGCCGGCGCTGCTCAAAGGGGGCGACATCGACCCGATGCTCGACCCGGTGGCGCTGAACCATTACCTGAATTTCCATGCCGTGGTCCCGGCACCGCGCACGCTGTTGGCCAACGTGCAAAAGCTCGAACCCGGGACCTGGATGCGCATCGACCGCCACGGCGAAGTCGAGCGCAGCACCTGGTGGCAACTCCAGTACGGCCCCAACCCGGATGAGCGTGACCTGACCCTCGAGGATTGGACCACACGCGTACTGGACGCCACCCGCGATGCAGTTGCCATCCGCCAGCGCGCCGCCGTCGACGTGGGCGTGCTGCTCTCCGGCGGTGTCGATTCCAGCCTGCTGGTCGGCCTGCTGCGCGAAGTGGGTGTGGATGACCTGTCGACCTTCTCCATCGGTTTCGAGGATGCAGGCGGCGAGCGCGGAGACGAATTCCAGTACTCGGACCTGATCGCCAAGCACTACGGTACCCGCCACCATCAACTGCGCATTGCCGAGCACGAGATCATCGACCAACTGCCCGCGGCGTTCCGTGCCATGAGCGAGCCGATGGTCAGCCACGACTGCATCGCCTTCTACCTGCTGTCGCGGGAAGTGGCCAAGCACTGCAAGGGCGTGCAGAGCGGCCAGGGAGCCGACGAGCTGTTTGCCGGCTACCACTGGTACCCGCAGGTCGATGGCGCCAACGATGCATTCGCGGCGTACCGCGAAGCGTTCTTCGACCGCAGCCATGCCGAATACCGTGACACCGTGCAGCCGGCCTGGCAGCTGGAGAACGATGCCGCCGGCGACTTCGTCCGTGAACACTTCGCCCGCCCTGGCGCCGACGCCGCCGTGGACAAGGCCCTGCGCCTGGACAGCACGGTGATGCTGGTGGACGACCCGGTCAAGCGCGTGGACAACATGACCATGGCCTGGGGGCTGGAAGCCCGTACGCCGTTCCTGGACTACCGCCTGGCAGAACTGTCGGCCCGCATTCCGGCACGCTTCAAGCTGCCCGACGGCGGCAAGCAGGTGCTCAAGGAGGCGGCGCGCCGAGTGATTCCGCACGAGGTCATCGACCGCAAGAAGGGTTACTTCCCGGTGCCTGGCCTCAAGCACCTCGAAGGCGCCACCCTGGGTTGGGTCCGCGACCTGCTGACCGACCCCAGCCAGGACCGCGGCCTGTTCAATCCGGCCATGATCGACCGTCTGCTAAGCAACCCGCACGGCCAGCTCACCCCCCTGCGCGGTTCCAAACTGTGGCAGTTGGCGGCGCTGAACCTGTGGCTGACCGAACAAGGACTTTGAACCCATGAAAGCCCACGAAACGGCCTATGGCCAGCGCCTGCTGCGCGGCCAGGCGCCCTCTTACGAGCGCCTGCAGGCACGCCTTGCGGGCGATGGCAGCGAGCCTCACGATCAGCCACGTGCCCTGCACTGTGGCTGGGGACGACTACTGATCGGGCATACCTATGCCGACCCGGCCAAGCTAGCCGAAGACCTGTTGGGCGAATGCCGCGGCGAACGCGACATCGCCCTGTACGTGGCAGCGCCCCAGCAGGTGCTGGCACACGCGCCGCAGCAACTGTTCCTGGACCCCTCGGACACCCTGCGCCTGTGGTTCACCGACTATCGCCCGGCGCAACGGGTATTTCGCGGGTTTCGCGTGCGCCGTGCGCAAAACCCCAGTGACTGGCAAGCCATCAACACGCTCTACCAGGCACGCGGCATGCTGCCCGTCGACCCGGAGCTGCTCACCCCGCGCCACCTGGGTGGGCCGGTGTACTGGCTGGCCGAGGACGAAGACAGTGGCGCGATCATCGGCAGTGTCATGGGCTTGAACCACGCCAAGGCCTTCGACGACCCGGAACACGGTAGCAGCCTGTGGTGCCTGGCCGTCGATCCGCACTGCACCCGCCCCGGGGTGGGTGAAGTACTGGTGCGTCATCTGATCGAGCACTTCATGAGCCGCGGCCTTGCCTATCTGGACCTGTCGGTGTTGCATGACAACCGCCAGGCCAAGCGCCTGTACGAAAAACTGGGCTTTCGCAACCTGCCCACGTTCGCCGTCAAGCGCAAGAACGTCATCAACGAACGCCTGTTCCTGGGCCCTGGGCCACAGGCTGACCTCAACCCCTATGCGCGGATCATCGTCGATGAGGCCCTGCGCCGGGGTATCGAGGTGCAGGTGTGCGACGCGGCTGCCGGGCTCTTCACCCTGAGCCTGGGCGGTCGCCGTGTACGCTGCCGGGAGTCGCTCAGCGACCTGACCAGCGCCGTGACCATGACCTTGTGCCAGGACAAGCGCCTGACCCAACACGCCCTGCACACCGCAGGTCTGCTTGTGCCGGCACAGCAATTGGCCGGTAACGCCGATGACAACCTGGCGTTCCTCGAGGACCACGGCGCGGTCGTGGTCAAACCCGTGGATGGCGAACAGGGCCAGGGCGTAGCGGTCAACCTCACTACCCTCGAAGACGTCACGCGTGCGGTCGAACACGCCCGTCAGTTCGACAGCCGCGTGCTGTTGGAAAGCTTCCATGCCGGGCATGACTTGCGCATCGTGGTCATCGGCTATGAAGTGGTCGCGGCCGCGATTCGCCACCCGGCGCAGGTGATGGGCGATGGTACGCACAGCATCCGCGAACTGATCGACGCACAAAGCCGGCGCCGTCAAGCGGCCACCGGGGGCGAAAGCAAGATCCCCGTGGACGATGAAACCGAGCGCACGCTGGCCGCGGCCGGCTTTGGGTTCGAGGATGTGTTGCCCGCAGGTCACCAGCTGGCCGTGCGGCGCACCGCCAACCTGCACACCGGCGGCACGCTCGAGGATGTCACGGCACGCCTTCACCCTACACTCGCCGATGCGGCCATTCGTGCAGCGCGGGCACTGGAGATACCCGTGGTGGGCCTTGATTTCATGGTCAAGGATGCCAGCGAACCCGACTACGTCATCATCGAAGCCAACGAGCGCGCAGGCCTGGCCAATCACGAGCCACAACCCACGGCAGAGCGCTTCATCGACTTGTTGTTCCCCCATAGCAGGCCGCTGGCCTGATACACCCATGCTCCGCTTCGACGGGAGCCCGGCGCCAGCGCCGCTCCCGCTCGACTGTTACGACCGGATCATCCAACGATTTTTCAACCGACCGGAGGCCTGGACATGTCCGAACGACATCCCGAACCCGATCTCGAGTACCTCAAGCGTGTCTTGCTGGAGATGCTCGCCATCCCCAGCCCTACAGGCTTCACCGACACCATCGTGCGCTACGTGGCCGAGCGCCTGGACGAGCTGGGCATTCCCTACGAGCTGACTCGACGCGGCACTATTCGCGCCACCCTCAAAGGGCGTCAAAGCTCCCCGGACCGCGCCGTCTCCGCGCACTTGGACACCATTGGCGCCAGCGTGCGCCAGGTGCAGGACAACGGTCGCCTGGCCCTGGCGCCGGTGGGCTGCTGGTCCAGCCGCTTCGCCGAAGGCAGCCGCGTCAGCGTGTTCACCGATACGGGCGTATTTCGTGGCAGCGTACTGCCGCTGATGGCCAGTGGGCATGCCTTCAATACCGCCATCGACCAGATGCCCATCAGTTGGGACCATGTGGAAGTGCGCCTGGACGCTTACTGCGCCACCCGTGCCGATTGCGAGGCGTTGGGCGTGGGGATTGGCGACTTCGTGGCCTTCGATCCGCTGCCCGAGTTCACCGACAGCGGTCACATCAGCGCCCGTCATCTGGATGACAAGGCCGGGGTCGCCGCCTTGCTGGCGGCCTTGAAAGCCGTGGTGGAAAGCGGCCGTCAGCCGCTGATCGATTGCCACCCGCTGTTCACCATCACCGAAGAAACCGGCTCGGGTGCCGCCGGCGCCCTGCCCTGGGATGTCAGCGAGTTCGTCGGGATCGATATCGCCCCGGTCGCCCCCGGCCAAGCCTCCAGTGAGCACGCCGTCAGCGTGGCCATGCAGGATTCGTCCGGGCCGTACGACTACCACTTGTCCCGGCACTTGCTCAAACTTGCAGGCGAACAGGAATTGCCGGTACGCCGCGACCTGTTCCGCTACTACTTCAGCGATGCCCACTCTGCGGTGACCGCAGGCCACGACATCCGCACGGCGCTGGTCGCCTTCGGCTGCGATGCCACCCATGGCTATGAGCGCACGCACATCGACAGCCTGGCCGCGTTGAGCCAGCTGTTGTCGGCTTACCTGTTGAGCCCGCCCGTGTTCGCCAGCGACTCGCAGCCGGCCAATGCGTCCCTGGAGCGCTTCAGTCACCAGCTCGAGCACGATGCGCAGATGGAGAGCGACACTCGCGTGCCGGCGGTGGACAGCCTGGTCGGTCAGAAGACCTGACGGAACGCGCGGGACCGCCTGGCGGGCGGTCCCTGCTCCATCGAAATCGCGTAGGATGCCTACAACTCATTCAGACACGTTACCCATGCTGATACCCTACGAACACCTGCAAGCCGACACCCTCACCCGCCTGATCGAGGACTTCGTCACCCGCGACGGCACCGACAATGGCGATGACACACCGCTGGAAACCCGTGTGCTGAGGGTTCGCCAAGCGCTATCCAAGGGGCAGGCGTTCATCCTGTTCGATCCGGAAAGCCAGCAGTGCCAGCTGCTGGCCAAGCACGACGTGCCCCGCGAACTGCTGGAATGATGCCCGTGCGCGTCGACGCCAGTCGGCCTCATGAAGCCTTGTTCGCCCTGCGCGCCCTGGCACATTGCGTTTCCTTGATGCGCCTGTAGACCTCGGCGCGGTGCACCGGCACTTCCCTGGGTGCATCGACACCGAAGCGCACCACCCCGTCCCGGGTCTCTACCACCATGATTCGGATGTCATCGCCGATCACGATGACCTCGCCCACTTCGCGTCCTATTACCAACATGTTCCGGTCCTCCAGCGAAAGGGAAAACCGGAGCGTGCAGTGTAGCCATTTGGCTACTCAATACTTCCACCCTCATTCAGAAAGACCCGACGCGCCTAGGTAACCTTTCTTACGGATCCACCCTACGCCTTAACGGGCTCGGGCCTTCGCACGCATCTTCACTGCCATGTCGGCCATTTCATCGTACAGCCGCTCAGGTGCCTGGCATTTCAACGCCCAGGCCTGACGGCCCGCTTCGTGGGGCAGGATCAGGAACTGCCCGTCAGCCACCTGGCGGTAGATGCAGTCGGCGATATCGCTGGCACTGATGGGCGAGCCTTCCAGCAGCTTGCCGACCTGCGCTTTCATGGCCGGGTCCGGCCCACGGAAGGAGTCCAGCAGATTGGTCTGGAAAAATGACGGGCAGACCACGTGCACACCCACCCCCAGTTGGCGCAGCTCCACCAGCAGGCTTTCCGAGAGCGCCAGCACCCCCGCCTTGGCGACGTTGTAGTTGCTCATGCCGGGGCCCTGCATGAGCGCTGCCATGGAGGCGATGTTGACGATGCGCCCTTTGCTACGCTCAAGCAGCGGCAGAAAAGCCTTGCAGCCTTTGACCACGCCCATGAGGTTTACCGAAATCTGCCAGTCCCAGTCTTCGAGCGACAACTCGGCGAAGAACCCGCCTGATGCCACGCCGGCGTTATTGACGATGAGATCGATGCCGCCGAAGTGCTCCTCGCAGGCCTGGGCCAGCGCGGTGAGCTGGCTGTAGTCACGTACATCGCACCGTTGTACGAACCCGTCGCTGCCTGCGGCACGCACCATTTCCAGCGTCTGACGCAGCCCAGCCTCACTGATGTCGGCCAACGCCAGGCGCCAGCCTTCGCGCGCCCAACGCAGGGCAATTTCGCGGCCCAGCCCGGAGCCTGCGCCCGTGATCATGATGCGCTTGTGCATGGCGACTGCCTTTTTCAGAGGTTGTGGCCCCAGTCTAATCAAGCCTATGCCCAGAGCGGGTGCTTATCAGGCAAGTGAATGAGCGGCCATGAACCGCCCGCTGCGCACAAAGACGGGGCGATGACCAACACGCCGATGGAATCTTTCACAAGCGGCGCCGGTCATTAGTTACAAGAGGCCGGCAACCTGGGCCCTTGACCCTCAACCATGCAAGGACTCCTCCATGACCACGATTCTCATCATCATCCTGATCCTCCTGTTGATTGGCGGCTTGCCAGTGTTCCCGCACTCGCGCAGCTGGGGTTATGGCCCGTCCGGCATCGTCGGTGTGGTGCTGGTGATCTTGTTGGTGTTGCTGTTACTCGGCATGATTTAGTGCAGCAAAAAAAACCGCGCCGAGGCGCGGTTTTTTCATGCCTGCGAATCAGTGCGATACCGCCCCTGAAGCGCCCAGGCCAGTCTGCGAGCGTACGAACTGCGGGAAGAACAGCGCCCGCTCGTTTTCGGCAGCCGTGGACTTGTCGGTGATCGAGAAGAACCAGATACCCACGAAGGCAATCAGCATCGAGAACAAGGCCGGGTACTCGTAAGGGTAGATCGCTTTCTCGTGACCAAGGATCTGCACCCAGATGGTCGGGCCGAGCACCATCAGCGTCACCGCGCTGATCAGGCCAAGCCAGCCGCCAATCATGGCGCCACGGGTGGTCAACTTCTTCCAGTACATCGAGAGCAGCAGTACGGGGAAGTTGCAGCTGGCCGCAATGGAGAAGGCCAGGCCCACCATGAAGGCGATGTTCTGTTTCTCGAACAGGATGCCCAGGCCAATGGCCAGGACGCCCAGTGCAACGGTGGTGATCTTCGAGACGCGGATTTCGTCCTTGTCGTTGGCCTTGCCCTTGCGCCACACGCTGGCGTACAGGTCATGGGACACCGCCGAGGCACCCGCCAGGGTCAAGCCTGCCACAACCGCCAGGATGGTGGCGAAGGCCACGGCCGAGATGAAGCCCAGGAACACACTTCCGCCTACGGCATTGGCCAAGTGCACGGCGGCCATGTTGTTACCGCCCAGCAAGGCGCCGGCGGCGTCCTTGAAGTCCGGGTTGGTGCTGACCAACAGGATGGCGCCGAAGCCGATGATGAAGGTCAGGATGTAGAAGTAACCGATGAAACCTGTGGCATAGAGCACGCTCTTGCGGGCTTCCTTGGCATCGCTGACGGTGAAGAAGCGCATCAGGATGTGTGGCAGGCCAGCCGTACCGAACATCAAGGCCAGGCCCAGCGAGAAGGCCGAGATGGGGTCTTTGACCAGACCGCCGGGGCTCATGATGGCCTCGCCCTTGGCATGCACCTTGATGGCTTCGGAGAACAGGGTGTTGAAGTCAAAGCCCACGTGCTTCATCACCATCAGCGCCATGAAGCTTGCACCCGACAGCAACAGCACCGCCTTGATGATCTGTACCCAGGTGGTGGCCAGCATGCCGCCGAACAGCACGTACAGGCACATCAGGATACCGACCAGGATCACGGCCACGTGGTAGTCCAGGCCGAACAGCAGTTCGATCAACTTGCCTGCACCGACCATCTGCGCAATCAGGTAGAAGGCCACCACCACCAGCGAGCCTGAGGCCGACAGGGTGCGGATCTGCTTTTGCCCCAGGCGATAGGAGGCCACATCGGCGAAGGTGTACTTGCCCAGGTTGCGCAGGCGTTCGGCGATCAGGAAGAGGATGATCGGCCAGCCTACCAGGAAGCCGATGGAGTAGATGAGGCCATCGTAGCCGGAGGTGAACACCAGTGCGGAAATACCCAGGAACGAGGCTGCCGACATGTAGTCCCCGGCGATGGCCAAGCCGTTCTGGAACCCGGTGATGCGACCACCGGCAGCGTAGTAGTCCGAGGCGGATTTGTTGCGCTTGGAGGCCCAGTAGGTGATGCCCAGGGTGAAAGCCACGAACGCCACGAACATGGCGATGGCAGAAACGTTCAGCGGTTGTTTCTGCACCTCGCCGGTCAGGGCATCGGCAGCCCACACGGCGGGTGCGAAGACGCCGCAGGCCAGAACGGCCAGTGTCTTGGCATGACGAATCATTGTTGCGCCTCCTTCAGGATGGCCTTGTTCAGCTCATCGAATTCGCCGTTGGCTCGGCGCACGTAGATGGCGGTCAGGACAAATGCCGAGATGATCAGCCCGACGCCCAGGGGAATGCCCCAGGTGATCGATGACTCAGGGCTGATCTTGGCGCCCAGTATCTGGGGACCGTAGGCGATCAGAAGGATGAAAGCGCAGTACAGGCCGAGCATGATCGCCGAGAGTATCCAGGCGAACCGTTCGCGCTTGCTGACCAGCTCCTTGAAACGGGGGCTGTTTTGTATCGAGAGGTAAATGCTGTCGTTCATTGTTTTTGTCCTAGCAGCACAGAGAGGGAATGTAACCCACGTCCTTACTTTATGCGGCTGTTGGACGGCAACCAGACGACCTTAGTCTTAGATGCAACGGTGTTTTACCGATTGCGCAACAAAGCGGATGACGGAGGTGGGGTTCGAGGGGAGTTTCTGCCTGATCGTGTGCAGACAGAGGTGGCCCTCCCTCAGAGCTCAGCACATCGCGTACCGAGCAATCGGTGAATCGGACTTCAGACTACATATACCCGGGGGTTGTACGCGTGCGACGGGTGTGGGCATCGGTGGATTTCCAGTAATCTGCTACAGGGTTTAATACTGCGCCCAGTGTTTCAATCAATCATTTTCAATATTGAATGAGTGCAACCTGGCAACCTTGGTAACTTCCAAAGATCTTGCCAAGCCACTCACTCCACCCTACTCTGCTGTTGCTGTTGCTGTTGCTGTTGCTGTTGCTGTTGCTGTTGCTGTTGCTGTTGCTGTTGCTGTTGATCTTGATCTTGATCTTGATCTTGATCTTGATCTTCGCGACTTCAGAAGGCCGAACGCAGGGCTTGCGGAGGGAGGTGACAGGCATGGATGCCTGTCAAGCGCTGGGCCCCAGGATGGGGCCTGCAGCGCGGTCCTCCCGGGAGCAAGACCGGAGTGAGGGAACCCCGAAGCGCAGCGTAGGGGCCGTATGAATGGAGCGCAGCCTTTTTTGGTTACTTTTTGTGGCGTTTGACAAAAAGTAACTCGCCGTAAGGGCGAAAAGGTGATTCAGCGTCGCCATCGCAAATGGACTATGCTCAATATCAACACCCACACCAATGCAATCAAACTTCAAACTTCAAACTTCAAAGCGTGGGCGCATACAGCAAGTTGGTATTCATTGGCGCGGGTGGCGCACAGTCACCTTTCCGCCCTTACGGCGGCTCACTTTTTGTCTTGTCAAAAAGTAAGCAAAAACCGCCTGCTCCTATCATCCGGCCCCTACGCTACGCTCCGGGGTCCCCTCGCTCCGGGCTTGCTCCCGGGAGGACCGCGCTGCAGGCCCCATCCTGGGGCCCAGCGCTTGACGGGCATCCATGCCCGTCACCTCCCTCCGCAAGCCCTGCGCTCGGCCTCCTGAAGTCGCGATCTGTGTTGCCTGGACTACCGCGCGCTTAGAAGCAAAAGCAAAAACCAAAGCAACGGCAACGGCAACGGCAACGGCAACGGCAACGGCAACGGCAACGGCAACGGCAACGGCAACGGCAACGGCAACGGCAACGGCAACGGCAATGATACGGCAAGGTTCGTGGGTGCGCAGATAGCGAGCTCGACCACTGAGCACTGGACCCTAACCATTTGCGCCCCAGGCAAATGTTTAGCCAATCCCGATGCAAAGGTTGCCATTCACTACTTTAATTCTCCACAACCGACATGTGAGTATCGAATGCATGATTCCCGCCCTGCCCAGCCCACCATCGTCCAATCGCCCTTCGCCGTCGAAGCCCCAGACGCTGTGCGGCGAGAATCCGCTGGTGCATGTCATCCTCGCCTTCTGGGCATTGTGGCACTGCCGTCACGCCCGCCCGCCCGACACCTCGCTCATGCCTGCATGACCTCACCCGGCCTGTTTAGGACCGTTTGACCCAGCCAGGCCGCCTGCACAGGCAGAGGCCTGAGCGTTCGCGAGCGAATGATTATGCACTTTGCACATGTGGATCAGGCCAGCCAGTTCCTGGCCGCCAACCCCGATATCGATCTGTTCGAACTGTTCATCCTCGACGCCAACGGCGTGCCACGCGGCAAGCTGCTGCACCGTGATGAACTGCTGGCCGTATACCAGACCGGTCGGCCATTACCCAGCACCATTCTCGGCCTTACCGTAAACGGCGACGACGTGGAAGATTCGGGCCTGGTCTGGGATGTCGGCGACATCGATTGCCGCGCCTACCCACTCGATGGCAGCCTGGTTCGCCTGCCCTGGCGCCGGGTGCCGACCGCAGCGCTGCAAGTGAGCATGCACCCGCGCCAAGGCCTGCCTGCCAGCGTGGCCGACCCTCGTCATGTACTGTTGCGCACCGTCGACGCCCTGAAGGCCGATGGTTATCACCCCGTGATGGCCTGCGAACTGGAGTTCTACCTGCTCGACCAGCAGCGCGATGCCCACGGCCATCCACAGCCGGCGCTCGACCGGGACGGCGGACGCCCTCGCAGCACTCAGGTGTATGGGCTGCGGGAGCTGGAGCAGATCGAGCCGTTCCTGGCAGACCTGTACGCAGCCTGCAAGGCGCAAGGCATACCGGCGCGCACGGCCATTTCGGAATACGCCCCAGGCCAGGTGGAAATCACCCTCGAACACGGTGATGCGCTGCAGGCGATGGATCAGGCGGTACGCTACAAGCGCTTGGTCAAAGGCGTCGCCCACGCCCACGGCATGCAGGCCTGCTTCATGGCCAAGCCGTTCGGCCACCTGGCCGGCACTGGCATGCACATGCACCTGAGCCTGGCCAACAGCGCCGGCCGTAACCTGTTCGCCAGCAAAGACCCGGCCGGCACACCGCTGCTGCGCCAGGCAGTGGCCGGCATGTTGCAGCACCTGCACGAGTCGCTGCTGCTGTTTTGCCCCAACGCCAACTCCTTCCGCCGCTTCCAGGCCAACAGCTACGCGCCCCTGTCGCCCACCTGGGGCGTGGACAACCGCACAGTCAGCCTGCGGGTGCCGGGCGGACCGGCCAACAGCCGGCATGTAGAGCACCGTATCTGCGGGGCCGACGCCAACCCGTATCTGGCTGCCGCCGCCATTTTGGCCGCCAGTCACGCCGGCATACGTGATCAGCTCGACCCAGGCGCGCCGATTCAGGGCAACGGTTATGCCCAGGCGACCGAACACCTGCCAACTGACTGGCTCACCGCGCTGCAGGCCCTGGAGCAGTCCACTTGGGCCCGCGATGCATTGGGCGATGCGTTTCTTGGCGTGTACCTGAAGGTCAAGCGCGCCGAGTACCGTCAATTCATGGCCGAAGTCAGCGAACAGGACTGGCGCTGGTACCTGCACCAGGCCTGAGCCCCATACAGAACAAGGATTACCCATGAACGCAGCAGTCAACAAAGACCCGGCGCAACGTGCACCGTCCTACTACACCGCCACCCTCAACGACCCCACCACCTACCCCCAGCTCAAGGGCACCGTACAGGTGGACGTGGCAATCATCGGCGCGGGCTTCACCGGCTTGGCAACGGCTGTGGAGCTGGCCGAACGCGGCCTGAAGGTCGCGGTGGTCGAGGCCAACCGGGTGGGCTGGGGCGCCAGCGGGCGCAATGGCGGGCAAGTGACCGGCAGCCTGTCGGGGGACGAGGCCATGCGTGCACAGATGCGCAAGCGGCTGGGCAGCGACGTGGACGATTTCATCTGGCACCTGCGCTGGCGGGGCCACCAGATCATCGAGCAACGGGTGGCCCGCTATGGCATCGACTGCGACCTCAAGCACGGTCACCTGCACGCGGCCATGAAGCCCTCGCACCTGGACGAGCTACGGGCTTTCGAGGCCCAGGCACAGCGCTATGGCATGGGGGATCAGGTCGAACTGCTCGACCGCCAGGCGATGGCCGAGCACCTGCAAAGCCCCCTGTATCTGGGCGCCCTCAAGAACCGTCGCAACCTGCACCTGCACCCGCTGAACCTGTGCCTGGGCGAAGCCCGCGCCGCCCACGGCCTGGGCGCGCTGATCTTCGAGCAGACCGAAGTGCTGGAAATCATCCACGGCGCCCGCCCTGCCGTGGTGACGGCCCATGGGCGTGTAGACGCGCGCCAAGTCATGCTGGCGGGCGATGTCTACCACAAGCTGGAAAAGCGCCAGCTCAAGGGCAAGATATTCCCGGCCATGGGCGGCATCGTCACCACGGCGCCACTGGGCGAGCTGGCAGCGCAGATCAACCCGCATGACCTGGCCGTCTACGATTGCCGGTTCGTGCTGGACTACTACCGCCTGACGGCCGACAAGCGCCTGCTGTTCGGCGGCGGCGCCAACTACTCAGGGCGCGACTCGCGGGATATCGAAGCTGAACTGCGCCCCTGCATCGAGCGCACCTTCCCAGCCTTGAAGGGCGTGCCCATCGCGTTCCAGTGGAGCTGCGCCATGGGCATCGTGGTCAACCGGATTCCCCAAGTGGGCAAGCTTTCGGACCATGTCTGGTACTGCCAAGGGTATTCCGGGCACGGCATCGCCACCAGTCACATCATGGGCGAAATCATGGCGCAAGCCCTGACGGGCACGCTGGAGAAATTCGACACCTTCGCCCAGTGCAAGCATGTGCGTGTGCCGATGGGGGACGTGTTGGGCAACCCGCTCTTGGCGGCGGGCATGTGGTACTACCAGATGCTGGAAAAACTGCGCTGAAGCCCAGGCCCGTCAATCGCCCTGCGCGGCCTCATCAAAAGGGCTGCAAGGCGATTGCGGGCGGTGCACGCCAGGTCAGGCGCTTTTCTTGAGGTTGAGCTTCTTGAGCTCTTCGTCACGCAGTTCGCGGCGCAGGATCTTGCCGACATTGGTGGTCGGCAAGGTGTCGCGAAACTCGACCTGACGCGGCACCTTGTAACCGGTGAGGTTGGCACGCATGTGCTCCATCACCTGCTCCTTGGTCACGGTCATACCGGGTTTGACCACGACGAAGACCTTGATGAGCTCGCCGGATTTCTCATCCGGAATGCCGATGGCCGCACACTGCGACACGCCGGGCACCGCCGCCAGCACGTCTTCGAGTTCATTGGGGTAGACGTTGAAGCCGGACACCAGAATCATGTCCTTCTTGCGGTCGACGATACGCATGTAGCCGTCGGGCTGGATCAGGGCGATGTCGCCGGTCTTGAGCCAGCCGTCGCTGTCGAGAATCTCGGCGGTGGCCTCCTCGCGCTGCCAGTAGCCTTTCATCACCTGAGGGCCCTTGACGCAGAGTTCGCCCACTTCGCCCAAGGGCAGCTCGTTGCCGGCGTCGTCGACGATCTTGCACAGCGTGGACGGCACCGGAATGCCAATGGTGCCCACCTGGTTGGCCTGCGCCGGGTTCACGGCGGCCACCGGGCTGGTTTCGGTCATGCCGTATCCTTCGCAGATGGCGCAACCGGTCACCGTACGCCAACGCTCGGCAACGCTCAGTTGCAGCGCCATGCCGCCGGACAGGGTGATCTTCAAGGCCGAGAAGTCCAGGGCGCGGAACGCATCGCTGTTGCACAGCGCCACGAACAGCGTATTGAGACCCACGAAGCCCGTGAACTTCCACTTGCCCAGCTCCTTGACCATGGCGGACAGGTCGCGGGGGTTGCTGATCAGCACGTTGTGGTTGCCGATCAGCATCATGGCCATGCAATGGAAGGTGAAGGCGTAGATGTGGTATAGCGGCAGCGGGGTGATGAGGATCTCGCACCCTTCCTGCAGGTTCGAGCCCATCAGCGCCCGGCACTGCAGCATGTTGGCCACCAGGTTGCGGTGAGTCAGCATGGCGCCTTTGGCCACACCGGTGGTACCGCCGGTGTATTGCAACACGGCCACGTCATCGGCCTGCGGGTTGGCCTCGGTCACCGGCTGGCCCTTGCCCAGGGCCAGGGCATCGTTGAAGCGCACGGCGCTGGGCAGGTGATAGGCCGGCACCATCTTCTTGACGTACTTGATCACGCTGTTGATCAGCAGCCGCTTGAGCGGGGGCAGCAGGTCTGCCACCTCGGTGACGATGATGTGCTTGACCTGGGTCTTGGGCACCACCTTCTCGGCCAGGTGCGCCATGTTCGCCAGACACACCAACGCCTTGGCGCCGGAGTCCTTGAACTGGTGCTCCATTTCCCGGGCGGTGTACAGCGGGTTGGTGTTCACGACGATCAAGCCGGCGCGCATGGCACCGAACACCGCCACTGGGTACTGCAGCACATTAGGCAACTGCACCGCGATACGGTCACCGGGCTTTAGGTCGGTATGCTGCTGCAACCAGGCGGCAAAGGCACCGGACAGGGTATACAACTCACCGTAAGTGAGGGTCTTGCCCAGGTTGCTGAAGGCCGGTTTGTCGGCGAAGCGCTGGCAGGATTGCTTGAGTACCGCCTGGATGTTGGGGAATTCGTCGGGATCGATCTGCGCCGCGATACCGGCCGGATACTTGTCCTTCCAAAAATGGTCGATCATGCAAGCCCACTCCTTCAGCAACAGCGAAGTTCGTTTCACGCGTCGAGGCGTTTATTATTGATATGAGATGACGGCCTGATGCAAACCAGATCATCTGAAAGCGGGCCGAGAGTAGCAGCTTTGCCGAGGGTCTACTAGAGCCCAAAGCGGGCTTGACAGTCACAAAAGTGACTCAAAGAATGCTTTGGGTCACGTTTAGAGTATTTGACTTAATTAGCCTGGGCATCCAGCAGGATGTGCCGTGCCAGAGGCCCTGGCGCACGGCACCACGTTCTTACCGCAGGCTACCGATCTAGCTGGCGTCGCGCAGTTCGCGCCGCAGGATCTTGCCCACGGGCGTCATCGGCAGCGCCTCGCGCAGCACGATGTGCTTGGGCACCTTGTAGCCGGTGAGGTTGGCCTTGCAGTAGGCCTTGAGCTCCTCGACATCCACACCACCCTCGCGCGGCACCACGAACAGCTTCACCGCTTCGCCGGAACGTTCGTCCGGCACGCCGATGGCGGCACAGTTGGCCACCTTGGGATGGCCCATCACCACCTCTTCGACTTCGTTGGGGTATACGTTGAAGCCAGACACGATGATCATGTCCTTCTTGCGGTCGACGATGCGGGTAAAGCCGTCCGGGTCGATCACGGCAATGTCACCGGTCTTGAACCAGCCTTCGGCGTCCAGTGCCTCGGCCGTGGCCTCGGGTTGCTGCCAGTAGCCCTTCATGACCTGCGGGCCTTTGATGCACAGCTCGCCGGGTTCCCCCAACGCCAGCTCGTTACCGTCGGCGTCGATCACCTTGAAGGCCGTGCCCACCACCGGGATGCCCACCGTACCCAGCCGCGCCAGCGTGCCATAGGGGTTGGTGCTGGCCACGGGGGACGTTTCGGTCAGGCCGTACCCTTCGACGATGCGGCAGCCTGTCAGCTGTTCCCAGCGCTCTGCCGTGGCCTTGACCAGGGCGGTGCCGCCGGAATTGGTGACCTTGAGTGCGGAGAAATCGAGCTGGCGGAAGCCGGGGTGGTCCATCAGCGCGACGAACAGGGTGTTGAGGCCCAGCAACGCAGAAAACCGCCACTTGCCCAGCTCCTTGATGAAGCCAGGTATGTCCCGCGGGTTGGTGATCAATACGTTGTGGTTGCCGGTGACCATCATGCACATGCAGTTCGCAGTGAAAGCATAGATGTGGTAGAGCGGTAACGGCGCGATCATCACCTCTTCGCCGTCCTTGAGCAGCTTCTGCCCGTCCGGCCCATGTTGGGAGAAGCACGCCAGCACCTGCAGCATGTTCGCCACCAGGTTGCCGTGGGTGAGCATTGCGCCCTTGGCCAGCCCTGTCGTGCCGCCGGTGTACTGCAGCACGGCGATGTCACCCAGCCCCAAGGGCACAGGCTGGGGCACGCCACCGCGGCCCTGGCGCAGCACCTGCTTGAACGACACAGCCTGGGGCAGCGCATAGGCCGGCACCATCTTCTTGAACTTGTCGACCACGGTGTTGACCAGCCAGCCCTTGAGCGTGGGCAGCATGTCGCCCATCTTCGCTTCGATCAGGTACTCAATACCGGTATCGGGCAGGACCGTCTGCACACGCTTGCCGAACAGGTTCATGTACACCAGGGCCCGGGTACCACTGTCCTTGAACTGGTGCCGCATTTCGCGCTCGGTGTACAGCGGATTGGTGTTGACCACGATCAGCCCTGCGCGCATGGCGCCGAACACCGCGATGGGGTACTGGAGCACGTTGGGCATCTGCACCGCGATGCGGTCGCCCGGCTTGAGGTCGGTATGTTGCTGCAGCCAGCTGGCGAAGGCAGCCGACAGGCGATCGAGGTCGGCGTAGGTCAAGGTCACGCCCAGGTTGCTGAAGGCCGGGCGATCGGCAAAGCGCTTGCAGGAGCGTTCGAACACCTCGACCACAGACGCGTAGGCTTGCATGTCCAAGGTGGACGGCACGCCCGCCGGGCGCTTGTCATTCCAGAAGTCGGCTTGCATTTATTGTTGTTCCTCTGCCGGGACCTGCACTGCGTCCTGATTAGTCCGAGTGCCTGCGCGCAGGCGATGCACAGGCGTTGATTCGACGTTAGCAGGTAAGCCAGGCACGGCCCAGCCGTCAGCGCCTGCCATTAACATTGTGAATCTTATTTGTGCCCTTCCTGCAATTTGCTCGACTGTGGGTACACTGACGTGGGCGCAAAATGTGATCCGGGCGACCCCGGCAAGCGTCTCACCCGTCTGGCCGACGCCCTGCGTGCGACCGGCATCCGACCTGTACTGCTTAAGGAAGCCCTGATGTCCCAGCTCAGCAACACGCCCTACGAAGCCCTTGAAGTCGGCCAGAAAGCCGAATACACGAAGTTGGTCGAGGAGCGCGACATCCAGCTGTTCGCCGCCATGTCCGGCGATCACAACCCGGTGCACCTGGATGCCGAGTTCGCGGCCAAGAGCATGTTCCGCGAGCGCATTGCCCATGGCATGTTCAGCGGCGCGTTGATCAGTGCGGCGGTGGCCTGCACGTTACCAGGCCCTGGTACCATCTACCTGGGCCAGCAGATGAGCTTCCAGAAGCCGGTCAAGATCGGCGACACCCTGACGGTGCGCCTGGAAATCCTGGAAAAACTGCCCAAGTTCAAAGTGCGTATCGCCACCAACGTGTACAACCAGCACAACGAACTGGTCGTCGAGGGTGAAGCCGAGATCCTGGCACCGCGCAAGCAGCAAACCGTCGAACTGGTTTCCCCGCCGAACTTCGTGGCCAGCTGAGCACCGTCGTGCAGTCATGGCCGCCAGTGCACTGCACCCGGCTTTCAGCCCCGGAACGGCGGCTGCTCGACCACTTCTATCGCCAACAGGGCTCGCGCATGCGCGCCCCTGCGCAGGGCACGTTTTGGGTGGCCAAGTCGCCGGGCATCATTGCTGGGTTGTCCCTCAGCGAGGTGGACGGTGGTCAGTGGTTGACGGGGCTGTTCGTGGCGCCTGATCGGCGCTCGGAAGGCGTGGGTGAGCAATTGGTCGCAGCGGCCCTGGAGAACGCCTGCGCCAGCACATGGTTGTTTTGCCATCCATCGCTCGCCCTCTATTACGGACGCCAGGGGTTCGCGCCGGCTGGAGCGCTACCCCGGTCGCTGCATGACAAGTTCCAGCGCTATCAACGCAGCAAGGCCTTGATAGCGCTGGAGCGCACCGCCCAACCGGGGCAGGTCAGCGCGGGGTAGGTTCAACGCCCGCCGCTTCATCAGCACCGGGGCGTTCCTTGCCCAATACCTTGGGCTTCTCGTCGTCGCGGGTGCCATCGAAGTCTTTTTCGCCTGGGTCCTTGCCCTCGGCCGACATATGCTCGATCACCGCGTTCATCTCTGCGCCCAGCAACAGCACGGCAGCCGAGATGTAGAAGTACAGCAGCAGTACGATGATCGCCCCGATGCTGCCGTACATGGCGTTGTAGTCTGCGAACGTCTTCACGTAGTAGGCAAAGCCCAGCGACGCGATGATCCACACCACGACCGCCAGCACCGAGCCCGGGGTGATGAAGCGAAATTTCTGCTCCACATCGGGCATGACGTAGTAGATCACCGCGACCGCGACCATCAGCAGAATCACGATCACCGGCCAGCGAAGAATGGTCCACAGGGTGACGATGAACTCTTCCATGCCAATCTGCGCCGCGATCCACTCCATGACCTGCGGGCCCAGCACCATCAGCGCAGCGGCCGCCAGCAGCATGCCTGCCAACCCGATGGTGTACAGCACCGACAGCGGGATGCGTTTCCAGACCGGGCGCCCTTCTGGTACATCATAGGCCGCGTTCATGGCGCTCATCATCAGGCGCACGCCGGCCGAGGCCGTCCACAGGGCAATGACGATACCCACCGACAGCAAGCCACCCTTGGACTGCTGCAATTGGTCGATGACAGGGTTGACCTGCTCAAGGGCCTGGGGCGGCAAGACCAGTTCTGACTGCAAGCGCAGCCAGGAAAAGAAGTCTGGCAGGTGCAGGAAACCGATCAGGGCAATGAGAAACAACAGGAAGGGGAATAACGAGAAAAGGGCCTGGTAGGCCAATGCCGAAGCATAAGTAGACATCTCGTCATCGAGGAATTCGTTGACGGTGCGCACCAATACGCGGTGCAAGGGTAAGCCCTGCAAGGCGGAAAAAATCATAGCGTCTCCTTTCGCCGCTTGATCGATCTGACGTTCAGTCTAATAGACCCTGCGCTTGGGGTGCTGCTCCCGGTAGTCATGCAACGGCTTTGAATATTTCTGCCGGTTACCGTCCCCTGCTTCGAAGCGCAGAGGACGGCTCGGCAGGCGTGAATCATTACTTGGTCAGGTCGTCGACCTTGTTTTTCACGTCGCCTTTGACCTGCTGGCCTTCGCCCTTGATTTCCTGGGCCTTGCCTTCGCCTTTGAGTTTTTCGTTGTCAGTGAGGTTGCCAACACCTTGCTTGATGTTGCCCATTGCCTCGTTGGCCATACCTTTAATTTTGTCTCCAGTACCGCTCATGGCAAAACTCCTGTGATGTAGCACGCGTATCGTGCCGACAGAAGGTTGACCCAGCCGCTTGCACAGGAGTTTCAAGAAATTTGCGTCAACAAGCCAAACGGTTGAAAGGCGTAGGCGTAAATGCGGGGATCAGGGCCTGAAACCTTGCCCGCCAAGGTGCCACCCCTCACAATGCGGCCTTTGAAGGCTTCGACCCGCAGGAACCTGCATGAAACTCGACAAACCCGCTGCCATCGCCCGACGCAACAGCGCACTGGCGCGCCCGGTGCTGACCAGTGCCAATACGCTGTTCGCCATTCTCGACCCCAAGCGCAACCTGTGGTGGTTCGAGGTCCCGGTGGCCTTGCTTCGCAAAGGCCAGCCCGACTGGGTCAACCTGCTGCTGCATACCCCGCTGACCGATGAACTTCAGCACCTGAAGGTGCCGATCAACTTCCTGCGGGCCCACCAAGAGCAGATGGAAGTGCGCAACCCTGGCAAGCGTCGCTCCACCATCAGCCTGGCCCTGAGCGCTGACCGCGACTCGTTGCTGCGCGACACGCGCCCCGGTGGCGATCAGCTGGACTTCAACACCTTCGTGCAGGGCTGATCAGGCTTTCTCGATCCGGTCGTCATGGATGACGATGCGGCCCTGCTTGAACAGCCCGCCAATGGCCTTCTTGAAATTGCCCTTGCTGACATTGAACAGCTTGCTGATCAAGGCAGGGTCGCTCTTGTCCGAAACCGGCAACACCCCACCCTCGGCGTCCAGGCGCGCCATGATCTGCTCCTGCAAGCTGCCGGACAGCGCAGCGCCCACCGGCTGCAAGCTGAGCGAAACCTTGCCGTCGGCCCGCACTTCCTTGATGTAACCCTGCTCGTGCATGCCTGAGCGCAGGAACTTGAACACCTCGTTCTTGTGAATCAAGCCCCAGTGACGGTTGTTGATGATGGCCTTGAACCCCATCGGCGTTTCGCCGGCCACCAGCAGCTCAACCGGCTGACCAGGTTTGTAGTCTGCAGGCGTGGTGTCGAGGTAACGGTCCAGGCGCGAGGTGGCGGTGATGCGGCGGGTGCGCTTGTCCAGGTACACGTGCACCACGCAATAGTCACCGATCTTCAGCGGCCGTGCTTCTTCGGAATAGGGCATCAGCAGGTCCTTGGACAGGCCCCAGTCCAGGAAGATACCCGCACCGTTGATGTCCTTGACCTTGAGGCTGGCGAACTCGCCCACCTGCACCTTGGGCTTCTCGGTGGTGGCAATCAGCTGGTCTTCGCTATCGAGGTAGATGAACACGTTCAGCCAGTCATCGACTTCGGTCTCGGCACCCTTGGGAATGTAACGGGACGGCAGCAGGATTTCCCCGTCGGCACCGCCGTCCAGGTATAGGCCGAAGTCCACGTGCTTAACAATTTGCAAACTGTTGTAACGCCCAAGCAGAGCCATTTTCGAACATCCTCAAGTCAAGGCGGCTATTTTCCGGATAGACCCGCCCTGGTGTCAAAGCCTGCGGTCGGTTCATCGCCGCTCACGCTTCCACGTGCCATCCGGTGGAACCGCAGGTCTCGTGCTGCGTCTACCCCTTGGCTGCCACTGCAAGGACCCGCACATGCCTGCACGCCTGCTCAAAGTCCTGTCGATCTGCCTGGGTTTCGCCCTGATGCTGGGCGCCTGCAGCCGCATCGACCTGGCCTATCGCAACCTCGATCGCCTGGTGCCCTGGTCGCTGGGCGACTACCTGGACATGAACCGCGAGCAGAAAACCCTGCTCGATGATCGCCTCAGGCAGCACCTGGCGTGGCACTGCCAGACGCAACTGCCCGGCTACCTCGACTGGCTGGACCGCCTGCGCACCATGGTGGCCGATAACCAAGTCACCGACCAGGCGCTGCAGCAGCGCACCGAGGAGGCCCGCGAGGCGATTGGCCGGGTCGCGGCCGAAATCACGCCGTCGGCCACCGAGTTGCTGCAAGGCATGAGCGATGCGCAGGTGGCGGAGATGCGCGATGCGTTTCGTGACGATATTGCCGAGCGGCGCAAGGAATATGTCGATACGCCCCTGCCCCGCCAGATCAGCGAGCGCGCCGAGCGCATGGAAAAACGCCTCAAGCCTTGGTTCGGCGAGCTGACCGAGACACAGCGGCAACGGGTTGGCGCCTGGTCCCGCGCGTTGGGTGACCAGAACAGCGAGTGGATACGCAACCGGGCCCATTGGCAGCAGCAACTGCTGTTGGCGGTGGAACAACGGCACGAGTCAGGCTTCCCGGCACGGGTCGCGACCTTGCTGCAGAACAAGGAAAGCCTATGGACGGCCGACTATCGCCGGGCCTTCCAGAACACCGAGCAGCAAGCACGCAGCCTGGTGGTGGACCTGATGCAGCAGAGCACTCCCGCCCAGCGCCAGGTGCTGCTGGATCGGCTGACCAAGGTGCGCAGCGACTTCAGCGTCTTGAAGTGCCTGCGCGGCGCTTGAACAGGCTATGGCAGGACACTGGCTGAACTTCGCTGGGCAAGAAAGCGCAAGAATCCGCCGGCCTGCTGACGTACACTCGCGCCCCTGCCAAGCCCCCGGAGACCGTCGTGAGCCCCACCGCCCTAGCCCGCCTGCTGACCCTTGCTGCCGTATGGGGCGCGAGCTTTCTGTTCATGCGCATCATCGCCCCTGTACTGGGCACCGTGCCAACGGCCTTCTTCCGTGTCTCCATCGCCTGCCTGGGCTTGATCGCGCTGCTGGGCGCAGCGCGCGTACGCTGGGATTTCCAGGGTAAGTTAGGCGCCTGCCTGGTGCTGGGCATGATCAACTCGGGCATTCCGGCCACCTTCTACTCGGTGGCAGCCCAGGTGCTGCCGGCCGGTTATTCGGCCATCTTCAATGCCACGACCCCTTTGATGGGCGTGCTGATCGGCGTGTTGTTCTTCAAGGAACCCATGACGTTGGCCAAGTTGAGCGGCATTTTCCTGGGCCTGTTCGGCGTGGGTATCCTGAGCGGCGCGGGGCCTGTTGCCCTGGATGCAGCCCTCTTGCAAGGCGCCCTGGCGTGCCTGGCGGCCACGACCTGCTATGGGTTTGCCGGCTACCTGGCCCGCCGCTGGGTCAGCGGCCTGGACAGCCGCCTGTCGGCCCTGGGCAGCATGCTCGGTGCGACCCTGCTGCTTACCCCGTTGTTCGCCTGGAGCGTGCTTACCCAGCCACCGGCCAGCTGGGGCGGCTGGCCGGTCTGGGGCTCGCTGGTGGGGCTTGGCCTGTTGTGCACGGCGTTCGCCTACATCCTGTACTTCCGCCTGCTGGCCGAAATCGGCCCGGTCAAAGCCAGTACCGTGACCTTCATGATCCCCGTGTTCGGCGTGCTGTGGGGAGCCTGGCTGCTGAATGAGCCGTTGTCGATGGCCCACCTGTACGGCGGCCTGCTGATCGGCGTGGCTTTGTGGCTGGTCCTGCGCCCGGCACGGCGCCGGGGCGCTGCATGAACAGCGTCTACAAAAAAGTGCTGTTCCCGCTGCAGCAGGACGCCAATGGCTATCCGCCGGCATCGGTGGAAGGGCTATGGGCCAAGGCCGTCGAAGACGGTTACGTGATCGACAACATCCCGTTTCATGTCTACGGCATCGCCCCAGGTGACGTGATCTGCACCCATGAAGAGGCTGGCCAGCACTGGTTCGCCCGTTTGCTGCGCAGCAGTGGCAGCTCGGTGTTCCGGGTTCGGGTCAAGCCGCCCGAGACACTGGAGCAGGTCAGCGAAGCCTTGGTGGAATTCGGGTGCACCTGTGAAAGCGAACCTGCGGTGAAGATGCTGGCGATCGCCATCCCACCGGCACGAACGCTCGACACCCTGCTGTATTACCTGATCACCCAGCGTGAAGCGGGTTTTCTGGACTTCGAGGAAGGCGTACTGCGCCACTGCGTTGCCCACGAGTTTCGCCAGGGATAAAGGCGACTGCCTTGCAGGCGCCCCTCCCGGTCGAGGGCGTCGTCAGAACAACCAGCGGTACAGCAGATAGGCTACGACGACGGCCAGAATCGGTCGCAACACGCGGTATGCCTTGGGGTTGGCACGCTTGAACTGCTTGACGCGCGTGCTCAGCTTGTTGCTGAACCGCTTGCTCCAGGCATAAGCCTGGTTGATCCCGCCCACGCGTTCATCGTCGGTATTCTGTGGCGCGGTGGCGCGGCCCAGAAATGCGCTGACCTTGCGGTTGAGGCGGGTCATGATTGGGCTGTTCAAAGGACGCTCCACGTCGCAGAACAGGATCACACGGGTGACCTCGGTCTCATTCTTGACCCAGTGCACGTAGGTTTCGTCGAACATCACGTCCTGGCCATCGCGCCAGGCATAGGGCTGGCCGTCCACATAAATGCGGCAGGCATCGGAGTTGGGGGTCGAGAGGCCCAGGTGATAACGCAGGGAACCTGCAAACGGATCACGGTGCGGGTTCAGGTGGCTGCCGCCGGGCAACAGGGCGAACATCGCGCCCTTGACGTTGGGGATGCTGCTGACCAGCTCGACGGTTCGCGGGCACAGCGCTTCGGCAGACGGCAGGGGTTTGTCGTACCACTTCAGGTAGAAGCGCTTCCAGCCTTTCTTGAAGAACGAACCGAAACCGGCATCGTTGTCCTTTTCGGCTGCCCGGATATAACCCTCGTCGAACAGGCGCATGGCCTCCTCGCGAATTTCCTGCCAGTTGTCCTTGAGCACGTCCAGCTCCGGGAAGCGTTGGCGGTCCAGGTACGGCTTGGACGGCACGCCCGAGAACAGGTACATCAACGCATTGTAGGGGGCGAACAGCGCCGAATGGTTGACGAACTGGCGCAACACGGGCAGGCGGGCCTTGCCGCGCAGGTGGACGAACAGCACGCTGCCGAAGAACACCAGCAGCACACCTGCCTTGGCGAGGAAGGAAACGGTCATGCAACACTCCTAGGGCGGGACACAGGCCAGCGCTGCCTGATCCGGGGAAAATCATCCGGGCATCATAAACCTATCGCGCCCAGGCACAAACCACCTGGGCGCAACGAGACGGATGAAGATTGTGCAATGAACCCCGCCGCCAGGTATTGCTTCGGGTCACCGCCAAGGCAGGTTATTGCTGGGTTTCCTGCTCGCTGAACAGGTCGCTGAACAGCATGCTGGACAGGTACCGCTCGCCTGAGTCGGGCAGAATCACCACGAGGGTCTTGCCCTGCATTTCCGGCTTTTCTGCAAGGCGCACGGCAGCGGCCATGGCGGCACCGCAGGAAATACCACACAGGATGCCTTCTTCCTGCATCAGGCGGATCGCCATGGACTTGGCTTCGTCATCGCCCACCGTCATGACCTGATCGACGATCGACAGGTCGAGGTTCTTCGGCACGAAGCCCGCGCCGATGCCCTGGATCTTGTGCGGCGTGGGCGTGAGCGCCTCGCCTGCCAGGGTCTGGGTGATCAGCGGCGAGGCGATGGGCTCGACCGCCACCGAGGTGATCGCCTTGCCCTGGGTGTGCTTGATGTAGCGCGCGATACCGGTGATGGTGCCGCCGGTGCCGACACCAGCAACGATCACATCCACGGCGCCATCGGTATCGTTCCAGATCTCAGGGCCCGTGGTCTTTTCATGGATGGCCGGGTTGGCAGGGTTTTCGAACTGCCCGGGCATGAAGTACTGCTCGGGGTTGGAGGCGACGATTTCGTTGGCTTTCTCGATGGCGCCCTTCATGCCCTTGGCAGGTTCGGTGAGCACCAGTTCGGCGCCAAGGGCCTTGAGCACCTTGCGCCGCTCCAGGCTCATGGAGGCCGGCATGGTCAGCATGAGCTTGTAACCGCGGGCGGCAGCGACGAAGGCAAGGCCGATGCCGGTGTTGCCCGAGGTGGGTTCGACGATGGTCATGCCGGGCTTGAGCTTGCCGCTGCTCTCGGCGTCCCAGACCATGTTCGCGCCGATGCGGCATTTGACCGAATACCCTGGGTTGCGCCCTTCGATCTTGGCCAGGATGGTCACGCCGCGCGGCGCGAGGCGGTTGATCTGCACCAGGGGCGTGTTGCCGATGGAGTGGGCATTGTCTGCGTATATACGGCTCATGGCAGGGTCCTTGGCATGATGAAGAACTCGGAAAGGCCCAAGGGTAAGCCCCGGCCCCAAGGCCCGTAAAGCCTGTTCGAACTCCGGCGCAGCCCCTGCGGTCAACCACACACCTTGCCTTGGAGAACTGCCATGAGAGCCCGCTATCGCTGGCCGCTGATCGCCCTGGGCAGCCTCATCGTGCTGCTGGTGGCCTTGCAGCTTGCCCTGCCCTACCTGGTGCGCGACTACCTCAATGAAAAGCTGGCCGACATGGGCGACTACCGTGGGCAGGTCAGCGATGTGGACTTGGCCTGGTGGCGCGGCGCCTATACCGTCAACGGGCTGAAGATCGTCAAGACCACAGGCAAGGTGCCAGTGCCCTTCCTCGACGCCCCGGTGATCGACATCTCGGTCAGCTGGCATTCGCTGTGGTACGACCGCGCCGTGGTGGCCGAAGTGGCGTTCCTGCGCCCGGAGCTGAACTTCGTCGATGGCGGCGACAAGCAGAACTCCCAGACCGGCCAGGGCACTGACTGGCGTCAGCAACTGGACAAGTTGCTGCCCATCACGCTCAACGAAGTGGTAATCGACGACGGGGTGCTGACCTTCCGCAACTTCAACTCCAAGCCCCCGGTCACGCTCAAGGCGACGCAGTTGCAGGCCAGCGTTCGCAACCTCACAAACATCCGTGACGAAGCCGGCCGGCGCGACGCCAGCTTCGAAGCCCGTGCCCTGGTCGCAGGCGATGCCAAGGTCGAGAGCCGTGCCACCTTCGATCCGTTCAGCGACTTCGACGACTTCGAGTTCCGCCTGCGTGCCACCGGTATCGAGCTGCGCCGACTCAACGACTTTGCCAGCGCCTATGGCAAGTTCGACTTCAAGGCGGGTCATGGCGATGTGGTCATCGAGGCCGAGGCGACCAACGGCCGCCTGAACGGCTACATCAAGCCCCTGCTGCGCGACGTCGAGGTGTTCGACTGGCAACAGGACGTGGAGGACAAGGACAAGGGCCTGTTCCGCTCGGTGTGGGAGGCGCTGGTGGGTGCCACCGAAACCGTGCTCAAGAACCAGCCGAAAAACCAGTTCGCCACGCGCGTTGAGCTCAGTGGCAGCGTGCGCAGGCAGAACATCAGCGCATTCGAGGCATTCCTGCAGATCCTGCGCAATGGTTTCGTGCAGGCGTTCAGTGCGCGCTACGAGCGCAGCGCGCCGGATTCCGACTAAGGCGCGGTGACGAGGCATTCGGGGACTGAATACTCGGTCTGCGTTTTCAGTCGTCGTACCCCCGCGTTATAGTCGGGCCACCATCACACACCCTGTGTTGGCCACTTGAGCACCAGCCTGTCGCCCACCCCACCAAGGTCTGGCCTAGCAGGCCGGCTGCGCGTGGCCCGCAAGCCCAAGCAGAGGAAAGACCCAATGAAGTTCGAAGGCACGGGTGACTATGTCGCCACGGACGACCTGAAACTGGCCGTCAATGCGGCCATCACCCTTGAGCGCCCGCTATTGGTCAAAGGTGAGCCCGGTACTGGCAAGACCATGCTGGCCGAGCAGCTGGCAGCTTCGTTCGGGGCGCGCCTGATTACCTGGCACATCAAGTCCACCACCAAGGCTCACCAGGGCTTGTACGAATACGATGCCGTGAGCCGCCTGCGCGACTCCCAGCTGGGTGTGGACAAGGTGCACGACGTACGCAACTACCTCAAGAAAGGCAAGCTGTGGGAAGCCTTCGAGGCCCAGGAACGGGTGATCCTGCTGATCGACGAGATCGACAAGGCCGATATCGAATTCCCCAACGACCTGTTGCAGGAACTCGACAAGATGGAGTTCTACGTCTACGAAATCGACGAGACCATCAAGGCCACGCAGCGCCCGATCATCATCATCACGTCCAACAACGAAAAGGAGCTGCCGGACGCTTTCCTGCGCCGCTGCTTCTTCCACTACATCGCCTTCCCCGACCGGGCCACGCTGCAGCGCATCGTGGACGTGCACTACCCCAACATCAGCCAGTCGCTGGTCAGCGAGGCGCTGGATGTGTTCTTCGACGTGCGCAAGGTACCGGGCCTGAAGAAAAAGCCTTCGACGTCCGAACTGGTCGACTGGTTGAAGCTGTTGATGGCCGACAACATTGGCGAAGCGGTACTGCGCGAGCGCGACCCAACCAAGGCCATCCCTCCGCTGGCCGGGGCGCTGGTGAAAAATGAGCAGGATGTGCAACTGCTCGAGCGCCTGGCCTTCATGAGCCGGCGCGGCAACCGCTGAGGGAGCCTGGGCCATGTTGCTCAACCTGTTCAACGAAATGCGCGCGGCGAAGGTGCCGGTGTCGGTGCGCGAACTGCTCGACTTGCACCATGCCTTGCAACGGCACGTGGTGTTCGCCGACATGGACGAATTCTACTACCTGGCCCGCGCCATCTTGGTGAAGGACGAACGCCATTTCGACAAGTTCGACCGAGCCTTCGCCGCTTACTTCAAGGGCCTGGTGAACCTGGATCGTCACATCGAGGCGTTGATCCCCGAGGACTGGCTGCGCAAGGAATTCGAGCGCTCTCTGACCGCCGAGGAGCGCGCGCAGATCCAGTCCCTGGGCGGGCTGGACAAGCTGATCGAGGCGTTCAAGCAGCGCCTGCAGGAGCAAAAGGAGCGCCACGCAGGCGGCAACAAGTGGATTGGCACCGGAGGCACCAGCCCGTTCGGCTCGGGTGGGTTCAACCCCGAAGGGATCCGCGTGGGCGACGCTGGCGAGCGCCAGGGCAAGGCGGTGAAGGTCTGGGACCAGCGCGAGTACAAGAACCTGGACGATCAGGTGGAGCTGGGTACACGCAACATCAAGCTGGCCCTGCGACGCCTGCGCAAGTTCGCTCGCCAAGGCGCTGCCGAAGAGCTGGACATCGATGGCACCATCGACCATACCGCGCGCGATGCGGGGCTGCTGAACATCCAGATGCGCCCGGAGCGGCGCAACACGGTGAAATTGCTGCTGCTGTTCGACATCGGTGGCTCGATGGATGCCCATGTCAGGGTCTGCGAGGAGCTGTTCTCGGCATGCAGGACCGAATTCAAGCACCTGGAGTACTACTACTTTCACAACTGTGTGTATGAGACGGTGTGGAAGAACAACTTGCGCCGGACGTCGGAGCGTTATTCCACCTTCGACCTGCTGCACAAGTACGGCGACGACTACAAGGTGGTGTTCGTCGGGGACGCTGCCATGGCCCCTTACGAAATCACCCAGCCGGGCGGCAGCGTGGAGCATTGGAACGAGGAGGCCGGGTATGTCTGGATGCAGCGCATCATGGCCAAGTTCCGCAAGGTCATCTGGATCAACCCATACCCCCGCCAGGCCTGGGACTACACCGCCTCAACCCATCTGGTGCGTGAACTGATCGAGGACCGGATGTATCCGCTGACCTTGCAGGGGTTGGAGGATGGGATGCGGTATTTGTCGAAGTGAGGCAGCCAGGATAAGCGCCCTTCTATGCTCGCCAGCGTTCCAAGTACCCCTGCTGCTCCCGCCATGCCTGCTCCTGCACTACCGGTCGGAACCGCACCGTCGCGCCTGGCATGCACTGTGCCAGTTGTGCCAGTGCCAGCGGCGTCAGCGCCCCCAGGCGGGGATAACCGCCGATGGTCTGGCGGTCATTGAGCAACACGATCGGCTGCCCGTCGGGCGGGACCTGGACGGCGCCAAGGGGAATGCCCTCGGAGATCATGGCCGGGCCTTGGTAAACCAGAGGTGGGCCAAGCAGGCGTATACCCATGCGGTCGGCACGGGTATCCAGTGTCCAGTCGCGGTTGAAGGCATCGAACAGGCTGAGGCCGGCAAAGTCGCCGATCTGCGCGCCGATCACCAGGTCCAAGGTGGGCTTGGCAACATATTCAGGGCGCGCCCGATCAGGCACTTCGCCGATCGGTTTCGCTGCACCGGCAAAACTCAAGCATTGACCTTCACGCAACACACTCCCCTGGCCATCGACTCCGCCCAGCCCCTCACGCACGACCGTGGCACAACTGCCCATCACAGGCTCGGCATCGAAACCGCCCGGTGCAGCCAGGTAAGCGCGTACGCCCCGCCGGGGTTGCCGGAGAGTAAGGCGCTGCCCCTTGGTCAGGGTGAAGCTGCGCCAAGGGGCCAGGTATTGATCGTCGATGTGCGCGTCCAAGTCGGCCCCGGCCAGCGCCAGCACGCAATCATGCTGCGCCACCACGCTGAACCCACCCAAGGCAACCTCTACGACGGGAGCCTGCAGGGCATTGCCCAGCAACCAGTTGGCCCAGTGCATCGCGACCCAATCCAGAGCACCGCCCTGGGTGACCCCAAGGTGCCTCACGCCAAAGCGACCCGCATCCTGTAATGCACACAGCGGTGTGCTGGCCTCGACTAGCAAGTGCTTCATGCCTGTGCCTCTTCATCACCGCCCAACGCCAGAAATTCCTGCCGCGTCACCGCTACGAAACGGACGCGGTCACCCGGTTGCAGCAGGCTGTAGCCGTCGCGCTCACGGTCGAACAACCGTACCGGCGTCCGTCCGATCAGGTTCCAACCACCGGGTGAAACGGCCGGGTAGGCGGCGGTCTGGCGCTCGGCAATCCCGACACTGCCCGCTGCCACCTGCTTGCGCGGGGTGCTTAGCCTCGGGGTGGCCAGCCGTTCGTCCACCAGCCCCATGAACGCGAAACCTGGCGCGAACCCTAGGGCGAACACCGGGTAGTCACGTTCGCTGTGCAAGCGCACGACCTCAGCTTCGCTCAGGCCTGCCTGACGCGCTAGCACGGGCAACTCCGGACCGACGCTGGCGTGGTACCACACCGGTATCTCGTGCCGACAGCCGCTGCTGTCAGTGCCAGGCTGTAGCCCTTCAAGGGCTTGCCTGATCAGGCAGCGCGCATCGGCCGGCGCCAGGTCGAAATGCACCATCAGGGTGGTGTAGGACGGCACCAGGTCGCGCAAGTGCGCACCGAACGCTGCTTGCAAGCGCTGGCTGGCGGCAAGCACCCAGGGCATGTTGGCTTCCTCGATGCGCTCGAACAGGCGCACCATCAGACAATCGATACCGACCACTTCGATGCGCAGGGTCATGCTGATACGATCCCATCAAGCGCCTGGCGAATCTGCCGAACTGCCGCCACCGAGCTGTCGTTGTCCCCATGCACGCAGAGCGTATGGGCCTTGAGCAGCAACGCAGTGCCATCGCTGGCCAGCAATGCGTGACCGTGGGCCAGCTTCACGGCTTGCTCCACCACCTGGGCCGGGTCGTGGTGCACGGCGCCCGGCAGGCGTCGCGACACAAGGTGGCCGCTGGCGGTGTAGGCGCGATCGGCGAACGCCTCGAACCAGAGCGGTACGCCGATTTCAGCGCCCAGCGCCTGGGCGGCCGCATCGTCGGCCGTGGCCATGAGCATCAGCGGCAGGCCACTGTCATAGGCCGCCACGGCCTCCAGCACCGTGCGCAGGATCAGCGGGTCGGCCATCATGTCGTTGTACAACGCACCGTGGGGTTTCACGTAGGCGACGCGTGTGCCCAGCGCCTTGCAGATGCCATCGAGCGCGCCGATCTGGTAGTGCAGCAAGTCACGGATTTCTTCGGCACTGCACGCCAGGCTGCGCCGGCCGAAGCCGACCAAATCCGGGTAGGCCGGGTGCGCGCCCACGGTGACGTCGTGAGCCAGGGCCAACGTCACGGTGCGGCGCATGATGCCGGGGTCGCCGGCATGATAGCCGCAGGCGATATTGGCACAGTCGATGTAAGGCATGACCTCGGCATCCAGGCCCATGCGCCAGCTGCCGAAGCTTTCGCCCATGTCGCAATTGAGTAGCAGGCGTTGCACCACGGTGTACCCCTTGTCGTTATCCATGTGCCTACCTTAGCGCGCCTGCAATTGTTTGCCGCGTGTTTCTGGCAGGCTCAGCGCTGCTACGATCACCACGCCATAAGACACCGCCGAGAACAGGCCAATGCCCAGGCCCAGCGGCACCTGCTGCCCCAGCATGCCGATCAGCAGCGGGAACAGCGCCGCGACGATCTTGCCGACGTTGTAGCAAAAACCTTGCCCCGAGCCGCGAACGCGCGTGGGAAACAGCTCGGTCAGAAAGGCCCCCATGCCGCTGAAGATGCCCGAGGCGAAAAAACCCAGCGGGAAACCCAACCACAGCATCACCCCATCACTGACGGGCATTTGCGTGTACAGCAGCACGATGACGAACGAGCCTACGGCGAACAGGATGAAATTTTTCTTGCGCCCAAGCAGGTCGGACAGGTAGGCGCTGATCACATAGCCCACATAGGAGCCTACGATCACCATTGCCAGGTAGCCGCCGGTACCCAGCACGCTCAGCCCACGCTCGTTCTTCAGAAACGTGGGCAGCCAGGCGGTGATTGCGTAGTAGCCGCCCAGGGCGCCGGTGGTCAGCAGCGAGGCACGCACGGTGGTCCAGAGCATGCCGGGGGCAAAGATTTCATAGAAATGCGAGGGCGCCGCAGTGGCTTCGGTTGCCTTGGCCTGGCGGTAGACCTCCGGATCCTTGACCAGCCGCCGAACGAAGATCACGAACACGGCCGGCACCAGCCCGAGCAAGAACAGCGCCCGCCAGGCCTGCTCCGGCGGCAACCAGGTGAACAGCAGCGCGTACAGGATGGCCGTCAGCCCCCAGCCGATGGCCCAGCCCGACTGCACCATGCCCACCGCCTTGCCGCGGTCCTGGGCACGAATGACCTCGCCGATGAGCACCGCGCCTGCCGTCCACTCACCACCGAAGCCAAAACCCATCAGGGTCCTGGCGACCAGCAGTTGCTCGTAGTTCTGGGCAAAGCCGCAGAGGAAGGTGAAGAAGGCGAACCACAGCACTGTCAGTTGCAGGGTGCGGACCCGGCCGATGCGGTCTGAGAGAATGCCGGCCACCCAGCCACCGATGGCCGAAGCGACCAGGGTACTGGTGTGGATCAGCCCAGCCTCGGTGGTGGTGATGCCCCACAACATGATCAACGTGGGGATGACGAAGCTGAGCATCTGCGTGTCCATGCCGTCCAGGCCATAGCCGATCTTGCAGCTCCAGAATGTACGTCGCTGTTGTTGATCGATGTCGCGGTACCAGGCAAAAGGCCCGGAGGAGGATGGGGAACTGATCTGCTGCTGCGTGCCGGTGGGGTTCATGGATGCCTCGGCTTGTTGGTATTGTTTTATGGGGCGACAGCAAAGGTCGCGGCCTGGGCTTCATGTTCAGAGCACGCGGCGCTGGCGTCCAACGAGAAAAACCCCGGGTCTGGAACAAGAAAAACTGATCATGAACCTTCGCTTTCTCGAAACGTTCGTCTGGGTCGCTCGCCTCAAGAGCTTCCGCCTGACCGCGCAGAAGCTGTTCACTACCCAGGCGTCGGTGTCCAGCCGTATCGCGGCGCTCGAAGCCGACCTGGGCGTTAAGCTGCTGTTGCGCGACTCGCGCGGGGTCAGCCTGACCCCGGAAGGCAGCAAGGTGCTGGAACATGCCGAGCGCATGCTGGAAACCGCCAAGGCGCTCAAACAGTCGCTGGACAGCGACCGGGCCAAGGTCGGGCGTATTCGTCTCGGGGTAATGGACACGGTCATTCATACCTGGATGAGCGCGCTGGTGGCCGAATTGACCGAGCGTTATCGGCAGGTAGAGATCGAACTGGTCGCCGACACGGCGCTGAATTTGCGCGAGCAACTGCACAAAGGCTTTCTGGACGTGATCGTGCAAACAGACTTGCTGCGCGAGCCTTCGATCCGCAGCCTGGATCTGGCGCGCTATCCGATGGGCTGGGTGGTCGCTGCCGGGTCGCACCTGCACAGGGACTACGCGTCACTGGCCGAGCTGGGGCGCGAGCGCATCATTACTTTCTCGAAGAATTCCCGGCCCCACCAGGAAGTACTGGCGTTGCTGCAAGGGGCCGGGGTGCAAACGCCGCGGCTGAACTGCGTCAATTCGGTAGCGGCCATTACCCGCTTGTTGCGCGACGGTTTTGGCATCGGGGCCTTGCCACCTGCCCTAGTGGAGGCCGAACTGAACCAGGGTGACCTGGTGCTGCTGGCTGGGCTTCAGCCTCCGCCAAGCCTGGAGCTGGTAGTGGCCTGGCAGACCGGGGTGGCATTGGTGGATGAAGTGGTTGGTGTCTGTCGGCAGGTGCTGGAGCGCTATGCGCAGGACGTGGGCGGGCAACGGATCGTGCTGGTGCCGGGGGGGATGTAGTAAGGGTTTTGACTCGATTTGGGGTAACCGCGCAAATGGCTAGGCCAACGTGTCAGCCCCTAGCCTAACGCCAACTCTCCTTAACCGCACCACGTCGCCCACCCAGTATCAACCGACCTATCCCCAGCAACAGGCTTTCTACCACGAATGCCAGCACGAACCCGGCGCCGACGCCCCAGCCGATGGCCTGCGGAACCAGCAAGACCTGGTAGCTGTAGCCGTTGAGCGTTTCTTCTCGCAGCCGCGGGTCGGCTTGCGTCAGGACATGCCAGGTACGCTGCGCCCATGAACCTTGCAGCGCCTGCCACTCGTCTTCGAGCATCTGGTTGCGAATCATCAGGCTTTCGATGCTGTTGGCATCACTGAGAAAAACGGGGTCGTCACTGCTGCGGTAGTGTCGCAACAAGGCTTGCAGGTCGCCGTTGAAAAAACGCTCAGCCGTCTGGCGAAAACCGTCCAGCGCCTCGCGAGATTCGAATAGGTGGGCCTCCACGCGCTGGCTATAGTCCTTGACCAGCCCCGGGACCTGGATGCCGGCCAACAGCCCGAGGGTGAACAGCAGCAACCGCAGGTAACTTCTGAACATGCAGCATCCTTAGCTTTGTCCGTGCGCGGTGCACTCGCCGTGCCGCCACAGGGCCCACTGACCTGGCGCGTAGCGGTTCCAGGTTTCGTTCTCGGTCAAGGCCTCGGTGGCGATCACCGTGACCACGTCGTTGGGGGTGGTTTGGGTATGGAAATCGACGATCAGGTCTACATCCTTCAGCCGTGCCGCGCCAAACGGCGCGCGGCGGGTAATGTGGACCAGTTTCGTCGAACAGAAGCAGAACAGCCAGTCGCCATCGCTGAGCATGCAGTTGAACACGCCGCGGGCGCGATAACCGGCACAGGCTTCGACCAGCACCGGCAGTAGCTGTTCCACCGGCACCGGCTCCGGGAAGGCGCCGCGGATGCGATTGAGCAGGTCACAAAACGCCGCCTCGCTGTCGGTATCGCCAATGGGCTGGTAAAAGCTTGTGGAACCGGTGAAATCACCCAGTTGGCCGTTGTGGGCAAAGCACCAGTTGCGCCCCCACATCTCGCGCATGAAGGGGTGGGTGTTGGCCAGGCAGACCTTGCCGACATTGGCCTGGCGGATGTGCCCGATCACCACTTCGCTCTTGATCGGGTAGCGTCTTACCAGGTTGGCCACTTCGGACTCGCTGCTGGCGGCAGGGTCCTGGAACAGGCGCAGGCCGCGCCCTTCGTAAAAGCCGATGCCCCAGCCGTCACGGTGCGGGCCGGTGCGCCCGCCGCGTTGGATCAGGCCGGTGAAGCTGAAGACGATGTCGGTGGGGACGTTAGCACTCATGCCCAGCAGTTCGCACATGGCGGTGTCTCCGTTTACAGGCGGGGCTCGACCCGGCCAGCGCCGGCAGGCAGCGCAGGCGGGTCGTCACGGTAACGATCGCTGCGTTCCGCGGCCAAGGCCTCCCCAGGCGCCAGCGCCTGCGCTTCGGCGGCCTCGCGCTGGGCGGCGGCTTGGGCACGCAGGCGGCGCTCGCGGGCGCGTTTCTCCAGCGGCCAGCGCACCAGCACGAACAGGAAATACAGCACGAAGGCGATCATGCCGTACATGGCAAAGTCCGATACTGCGCGCCAGGCGTTGTTGCCCACTTTGAAGGCGACGTCCAGCACCGTGATGGCAATGGCCGGAGCGAAGCTGTCCTTGACTGGGTCGACCACGGTCGGCGTAAGCAGCAGCACCGCCAGCACGACGCGCAGTGGTTCGCGCAGCCAGCGCCACATCCAGCCGGTGAGCTTGAAGCCCACCAGAAGGCAGCCCAAGGCGGCCACGGCGTAGAGGCCCCAGGCCAGGGTGTAGTCGTTCTCGATCATGGTAATCGTGCAAGCCAGGCAAAGAGGTGCCTATGATAAACACATTTCCTGGCGCAAACAGTGTTTGCCTGTACCGGCACGCCAACGAAGCTGCCGGCAGCGCCCTTCAAGAACCGAGAGAAATTCGATGCCAAGCACCCACTTGCCGCCCCTGGCCAGAGCCGACGACGCGACCGACCCCTATGCGTGGCTGCAACAGCGTGACGAGCCCCAGGTACTGGCCTACCTCGAAGCGGAAAACGCCTACCAGCAAGCCTGTCTGGCTCATCAGGCCCCGTTGCGCGAGCAGTTGTTCGAGGAGATCAAGGGCCGCATCCAGGAAACCGATCTGTCCCTGCCTTCGCCATGGGGGCCCTACCTGTACTACACCCGTACCACCGCTGGCGATGAATACCCCCGCCATTACCGCTGCCCACGCCCTGGCGATGATTCCAACACGGTCGATGAAGGCCAGGAGCAACTGTTGCTGGACCCCAACGCCCTGGCAGGCGGCGGCTTTCTTTCGCTGGGGGCGTTCAACGTTAGTCCCGACCATCGCCTGTTGGCCTATAGCCTGGACACCAGCGGGGACGAAATCTACACCTTGTACGTCAAGGATCTGGCCACAGGCGATGTAACCACCCTGCCCTTCGACGGCTGCGATGGCAGTCTGACCTGGGCCAATGACAGCCGCACGCTGTTCTTCGCCGAACTCGACGATACCCATCGCCCTTGGCGGCTGTACCGGCATACGTTGGGTCAGGACGGTGCCCAGCGGGTGTTCGAGGAGCCCGATGGCCGGTTCTTCCTGCACTGTTACCGCACCAGTTCCGAACGCCAATTGGTGCTGCTGCTCAACAGCAAGACCACTAGCGAAGCCTGGGTGCTGGACGCGGCCACGCCGCAAGCGCCGTTCACCTGCCTGGCACCGCGCGTGGAAAGCCATGAATACTTCCCCGATCATGGCCTGCTCGATGGGCAGTGGCGATGGTTCATCCGCACCAACCAGGACGGCATCAACTTCGCCTTGTATCACGCCCCAGTCGACCCCGTGCCTAGCCACGCCCAGTGGCAGCTGTTGGTAGGCCATCGCGATGACATCATGCTCGAAGGGCTGAGCCTCAATGCCAGCGCGTTGACCCTGAGTCTGCGTGACGGCGGGCTGCCGATCATCGAAGTGCGCCCACAGGGGCTGGCGCCCTACCGGGTGGCTTTACCCGACGCCGCCTATAGCCTGTACGTGCAGGACAGCCTGGAATTCGACAGTCCTCGGATACGCTTGCGCTACGAGGCGCTGAACCGGCCGGCCCAGGTGCGGCAGCTGGCGCTGGCCACTGGCGCGCAGGAAGTGCTCAAGCAGACGCCGGTGCTGGGGCCCTTCGATGCCGACGCTTATGTCAGCGAACGCCTGTGGGCCACCGCCGCAGATGGCACCCAGGTACCGATCAGCCTGGTGCGACGGCGTCAGGATGGGGGCCGCACGACACCGCTCTACCTGTACGGATACGGCGCTTATGGCGAGAGCCTGGACCCGTGGTTCTCCCATGCGCGGCTGAGCCTGCTGGAACGTGGCGTGGCGTTTGCCATTGCCCATGTGCGCGGCGGCGGCGAGCTGGGCGAGGCCTGGTACCGTGCCGGCAAGCAGGAGCACAAGTGCAATACCTTCAGCGACTTCATCGCATGCGCCGAACACCTGATCAACGAGGGCGTGACGTCCCCCGCCACCCTGGCCATCAGCGGGGGCAGCGCTGGCGGGCTGCTGATCGGCGCCGTGTTGAACCTGCGTCCCGAGCTGTTTCGCTGTGCCATCGCCGAGGTGCCGTTCGTGGATGTCCTCAACACCATGCTCGACCCTGAGCTGCCGTTGACGGTGACCGAGTATGACGAATGGGGCAATCCCGAGGTACCTGAGGTGTATGAGCGCATCAAGGCCTATGCGCCGTATGAGAACGTGAAAGCCCAGCCTTACCCGGCGATGTTGGTGGTGGCCGGCTACAACGACAGCCGGGTGCAGTACTGGGAAGCGGCCAAGTGGGTCGCCCGCCTGCGTACGCGCAAGACCGATGACAACTTGCTGCTGCTCAAGACCGAAATGGGTGCCGGACACGGGGGTATGAGCGGGCGTTACCAGGGGTTGAAGGATGTAGCCCTGGAGTACGGGTTTGTGCTGGGTGAGCTGGGGGTTGCCTGAGGTTTCGAGCTGTTTGTGTGTGTGAGGCGGCCCCAGCGGCCTTGGCGTTCGTGTTCGGTTGTGGCGCTATCGGCAACGCTAGGACAGCCGCCTTCGCTCACTCCGTGTCCCGCACCGGTTTCTCTGCATCCTGCCGCAACCCTGGTAAAGGCTGGTCCTTTGGCGGGCCAGGCACTGGCATTGGCGGTAGCAAAGGTGCCCCTTGGGAGGTGCCGGTGGCCTTGGGCGGGCTGCTTGGGGTGATCTGCGGATACGGCGTGGGTGTAGGCGTGCCCGGCGCGCCGGGTACAGGTGTGGTCAACCGGGGTGGCGTGCTGGCAGCGTGAGCCGCAGGCACGCCTGCCGCCAGGACAACGGCGAGAATCGCAGCAAGCATCGGCAACCTCCTGTTCAGAACCTTCCTACAGGCTACGCCCATATGACATTTTTCGCCTGTGCGCCGATCATGCAGCCGCGCTAGACTCGACGGCATAACCGTCATTTGCCTGATCAGAACGAAGGAAACACCATGACCTCCTCTACTTCCGCCGCCACTGCGCGCCTGGACCGCATTCTCGCCGATGCCAAGCGCGACAAGGAAATGGGCTACCGCGACAAGGCCCTGAGGATGTACCCGCATGTATGCGGGCGCTGCGCACGCGAGTTCGCCGGCAAGCGCCTGAGCGAGCTGACCGTGCATCACCGCGACCACAACCACGACAACAACCCGCAGGACGGCTCCAACTGGGAGCTGCTGTGCCTCTACTGCCACGACAACGAACACTCGCGCTACACCGATCAGCAATACTTCAGCGAAGGCTCTACCAGCACCCCTAGCATTGCCAAGGCCACCCACAACCCGTTCGCGGCGCTGGCAGGCATGCTGAAGAAGGACTGACCGGTAGCCCCCGCTATGACCGGGCAACCCGTATAATCGCGTCTTTTTTGCGAAGGGCCCCGGTTCGTGGCTAACAAACGATACAGTTGCATCGGCCTGTTCAACCCCAAGTCGGCCGAAAACGTAGGCTCGGTGATGCGTGCGGCCGGCTGCTACGGGGTAAACTCGGTGTTCTATACCGGCAAGCGGTACGAACGCGCGCGGGACTTCGTGACCGACACCAAGCGCGTGCACTACGACATTCCGCTGATCGGCATCGATGACCTGCAACGCATCATCCCGCTGGGCTGCACCCCGGTGGCGGTGGAGCTGGTCGAAGGCGCCCGCCCCCTGCCCGACTATACCCACCCGGACCGGGCCATCTACATCTTCGGCCCCGAAGACGGCAGCCTTAGCCCCGACGTCAGGGCCTGGTGCGAGGAAACCATCTACATCCCCACTACCGGTTGCATGAACCTAGCGGCGACGGTGAACGTGGTGCTGTACGACCGCCTGGCCAAGGGCCTGAACACCCGCTCAGGCCCGAAATTCAAGTGATGCGTGCGCTGTCATGACCGCCAGGAGGCTCGCCTGGCACATGGAGTGAACGCCGCCCGCCGCCGGCAGGTCAGCTGCTTACACATCACGAAGAGGGCTTACCAATGCTTGATAATCACGCTGATGCACCGTTGCAGGAAAAGAACGTCCATGGCATCGAACGCGCCACGTCGTTGGCCGGTGGTGCTTTGCTGGTGGGCAAAGGGCTGAGCCAGGGCGGTATCGTAGGGCTGTTCAAAGTGGCCGTCGGTGGCCTGGCGCTGGTGCGCGGCTTTACCGGGCATTGCGCTACCAAGGCGTGGTTGCAGCACCACCGCGATCAGTACGATCAGCTGAAATCGGACCTCAAGCGTACTGGGGACGAGCTGACTGCACTGAAGGACAGTGCTAAAGCGGCCACCGAAGGCGTGACGGTGACTGGCAAGGACCCTGTCGCTGGAGTGTGATGCCCTGGCCAGTGTTTTGGCCTTGCCGTGGCGGCGCTGCGGCAAGGCGTAACCATGACGTCTTGCGGTTTGATTGGTAGTCGTCACACGTTCGACTTGAGGGCGGCCGGGGCGCCGGACCGGCCGCGACGGGCTGCGCAGCAGCTCCGGAATCTCAGATTCCGTACTGCTGGAACCGCTTTACGGACCCGATGGCCTTCAAAGGTTGTGCAACGCGTGGCTCCCATCAGGCATTGCGTAGCGCGTCAACGCAGCACTTTGCTCTGCAACGCCTCCGACCGACGCCCAAGTACGTTTTCACTGATCTGCACGAAGTCCTCGAGGCTGACGCTCGGTAGCCGCATCAGCCCTCGCGCCACGTCGTCGAGTGATTGCCGGGCCTGGGTGTGAATACGGATCTCCTTGTCCAGCGCCTGCAACAGCATCACCCCTCGCGCCACTTGGGCAGGCGTTGCCTGCTGCCCCTTGAGGTGCTTGACACTTGCGCCCTGCTTGCTCAGGCGCGCCTGCCAGGCCTGGTAACGATCATCACTCAGGCCGCCTGATCGGCGCAGGAGCTCGGTGGCGTAATAGTCGGTCAAGCTCTCGATCAACCAGTCATTGCCCTCACGCCCACGCAGCTGCGTGAACAACTGGACCACTTCGCGCAGCAGTGGGCTGCTACCGCTCTCGCTGACCATGGCCTGGCCACTGTGCAGGTAGAGCGAGCCGTGAGCTGCCATCGCCCCGCGCCACATGTGATCGCGTGCGCCCACCACCAGCAGTTTGGGCGGGTTTCTTGGGAAGGTGGCCTGCAGTTGCGGCCAGATGTAGGTCAGCAAGGTCAGGTTGTCCAGGCGGCGCATCCCTTCCCCGACCGGCGCTGCCACCGTCACGTCGGTTTCGCCCAGGCGCGCACGGCGGCTACCCAGGTTGCCAGCCAGCATCCAGCCCGTGGGTCGATCAAACAGCCGCGAGACGTTGTCGATGCGGAACTTGTCCTTGCCAATACGTGGCCAGGCGGTCTCGACGCTGTTCCAGCCTTCGGGCAAATCGAATGCCAGGCGGGCGACCAACTCCGTGCCGTCCTGCTGGTCCAGCCGACCGGGTGGGACCAGTTGGTCGCCCAGGAACAGCGCCCAGTGCGCCGTCATACGGGTGTTGTACACCCCAGGACCGTGGAGCTGGTTCAACTGCACGCGATAGCTCAGGCTGGTCTTGCCAGCCGCTGGCTGCCATACCCCGCGCTGGCCGCGAAGCTGCCAGTGGCCATCTGCCTGGAAGCCGCTGTAGGCCCCCGCCTTGCCCAGGTCGAAGTCCAGGCTGCGCACGGCGCTGCCATCGGCAAGCGTGAGGCGCACTTCGGCTTGCCCGGTCGCGGGCAACAACCGGACCTGATAGTCAAGATCGACTTTTTTCGCCCAGGCCGGTGCCACCGCCAGCAATCCCAACATGGCCACCAGCACACTCAAACGGCAACGCATACCGACACTCCTTGTTCACCAGTGGGTAAAGCGCCTGCTTAGCTGGCGCGAAAGATCAGGTGATCTTCCCAGTCGTCCTCATGCACGTCACGCTCGCTGAGCATGCGCCCGGCCTGGGATATGCGCTGTTCATGCACTTGCTGGCGGTCACCGCATACCAGGTGGTGCCAGGCCGGCAGGTCCTTGCCTTCGCTGACCAGGCGGTAACCGCAGGTCGCTGGCAACCACCGAAACTGGTCAGCCTTGCCCGGGGTGAGCTGAATGCAGTCGGGCACTTGGGCAAAGCGATTGGGGTAGTCGCTGCACTGGCAGGTGTCGAGGTCGAGCAACGTGCAGGCGATGCGGGTGTAATAAACACTGTTGTCGTCCTCGTCCTCGAGCTTTTGCAGGCAGCACAGCCCGCAACCGTCGCACAGCGATTCCCATTCCTGCGGGTTGAGTTGCTCGAGGGTTTTGCGCCGCCAGAAGGGGGCGTTGTCAGCGATCATGACGCGAATTCCTGCAAGGGATCAGCAGCGCGTGTCCGGCATCGGGCCCGAAGCAGACAGCGCCTGAAACGGTTCGTTAAGGCGTGCAGCATGAAGCTGCTGGCCGTGGCGGCGCCAGTCTAGGGCCTGGCATGCAGCAATACCAGACCGCTTGTCAGCCATGCTCGCGCACAGGCGCGTGGTAGATCGGTACGCGTGAAGGGCCGCCATGAGGCGCTACCCGCAGGCAACGCGCTCTGGCCCAGGCCGAACGATCAATACCCGCGGTCGAAGTCCACTTCGCCGCGCAGCGCCTGGTCGGCTTCGAACGCCTGCAGGTTGTCGAGAAACAACCGCACCATGGCCGCAGGCGTGGTGGGCGCGGCGCTGTGTCCGGTGAGCAACAGGCCCCAGGCGGTCCAGAACGGATGCTGCCTGGGCAGCGGTTCCTGGCGGCATACATCGATCACCGCCCCGGCCAGGTGACCCTCCTTCAGCGCATCCACCAGGTCCGCGTCGACGACTGCCACACCGCGTCCGGCATTGATGAACAAAGCAGTCGGCTGAAAACGCCGGAACATCGCCGCGTCAAAGATATCGTGCGTGGCCGGCGTGTCGGGCAGCAGGTTCAGCACATAATCGACCTGGCCCACCAGGCGCGCGAGATCGTCCAGGGCGGCTACCTCGACGAATGGCGGCTGTTCACGGGCCTCACTGGCCACACCGTACAGCACCACCCCGAACGGACGCAGGAACTCGGCCACCGCCTGACCGATGTCGCCGGTGCCAACGATCAACACCTTGCGGCCCTGCAGCGAGCAACCGGGGCGGTCATCCCAGCGCCGCTCCACCTGGCTGACCAGGCGCGACAGGACGTGCCGTTCATGGCCCAGCATGTAGGTGAGCATGTATTCGGCCATGACCTGACCGAAAATGCCCACGGCGCGGGTCAGGCGATACTCGCGGGGCAGTCCCGCCGCCAGCAGCGGCGTCACGCCGGCCCAGGTCGACTGCATCCAGTGAGGCCGATGCCCCTGGCGCAACAGGCTCGCCAGCAGGTCGGGCTGACCGAGCCACACCGGGCACTGCGGCGCCAGCCGGGCCAGTTGCGCGGAGTCGTCGCTGGTCAGGACGTCAAGGTGCGGTGCCGCCTGGTGCAACAGGTCGGCGTAGCGGACGTGGTCATGCTCGGCAATCAGTACGCGCATGATCAGGCGGGATCGTTACGGTGCAGCAACTCGTCGGGCAGGTGCTCGATGTACTCGTCATCCGGCGGCGGCATCTGCAGGTGATACCCCTGGTTGTCGAGGTTTTCCAGCACCTTGGTGATGTCTTCGCGGGCCAGCTTGCGTTCGGGGCTGAGCACCAGGTCGAAGGCGTGCTGGGGCGTGCCGAAGAACGGCAGCAAGCCTTCGGGGACGCGTTGCAGGCCATCGGCCTTGAGCACGTACAGGTACATTTCGTTCTTGCGGGGGCTCTTGTAGATCGAGCAGATGCGTTTCATTGAGGGTCTCCGGCACCGGCCAGGCTGTCCAGCAGTGCCTGGCCCATCCGCTCACGGCGCCAGCCGCGCAGCGAATCGGGCAAGGTGTAAGGGCCGTCGGGGTAACCGCTTTTAAGCAGGGCCTCGAGGGTTTTCTTGCGCAGCATCAGCTCGGGCGCGATGCCCAGCCGCTGCCCTTCGGCCTGGCCGACGGCGCGCAGTTGCTTGAGAATGCCCGAGGCTTCGATCGGCAGCGGCTCAGGCAGTGGCTCGGGCCATTGTTCGGCCGGCAGGCTGGCGGCGTGCTTGATCAGTTGCAGCAAGGTTTCGCCATCCTGGCGCAAGGTGCGCGGGTGCATGTCGTCGATGCGGGCCAAGGCCGCCAGGTTGGTCGGCTGGCTCTTGGCAATGGGCCACAGCGCATGCTCCTTGAGGATGCGGTTGCGCGGAACATCACGCAGGCGGGCCTCGCGCTCGCGCCAGGCGCACAGGGCGCGCAGCACCGCCAATTGCTGGGGCGACAGTTTCCACGCCAGCTTGACCTCGCGGTACAGGCTGTCGGGCTGTACCTCGCGGCGCAACTGGGCCACCAGTTCAGCACCGTCTTCCAACACCCAGGCATACTTGTCGTCGGACAGGCGCGCACGCAAGGCGCTGAACAGCTCGGCCAGGTGCACGGCGTCCTCGGCAGCATAGCTGACCTGGGTCTCGGACAGCGGGCGTTGCAGCCAGTCGGAGCGGGTTTCGCCTTTGGGCAGGTCGATGCCCAGCACCTCCTGCACCAACCGCGAATAGCCCATGGAGAAGCCCAGGTTGAGGTAGCCGGCGGCCAGCTGGGTGTCGAACAGCGGCTGGGGCAGCTTGCCGGTCAGGCGCAGCAACACCTCCAGGTCCTCGCTGCAGGCATGCAGCACCTTGACCACGTTACGGTCTTCGATCAGCTCGGCCAGCGGCTGCCAGTTGCCGATCAACAGCGGGTCGATCAGGAACGCGCACTTGCCATCGCCAATCTGGATCAGCCCTGCCTTGGGGTAGAAGGTGTCGACGCGCATGAATTCGGTATCGACCGCGACAAAGGGCAATTGGCGCCATTCGCGGCAGTGTTCGGCCAGGCTCAGGTCGTCACGGATCCAGTGAATTTCGATGGCCACAAGGCTCTCCCACTAACATTGGCGCGCAGTATATACGGCGCGGGCACTGCTGGTGAAACCCGGGCCATCCTTGATGTCGATCAATGGTGCAATTTCATGGACTGTGCAACCCGGCCGGCGGCCTGCTCAACGCTTGGCGGTGAGCCAGGGCCGGCAGCTGGCGAACAGGTCCAGGGAACGCTCGTACACCTGGGTGTGAACTTGCAGCAACCCCAGCATCGAGTGGAACAGGTTGTCCTGGGACAAGGGCGCGTCGTTCAACTTGGCCAGGCAACCGGTATCGACACCGAAGTCCTGTTGATAGCTGTCGGAGAACCAGGCCAGCAGCGGTACATGCTTTTGCTGTTCCGGAGCGATGGCGTACGGTGTCCCGTGCAGGAACAGGTTGTACTCGCCCAGCGATTCGCCATGGTCTGACAGGTAGATCATGGCCGTATCGACCTTGTCCTGCCGGCTGCGCAGGGTGTCGATCAGGCTGGCCAGGACCCGGTCGGTGTAGGCCAGGGTGTTGTCGTAGCCATTGATGATCTGCGCTTGGCTGCACTGGTCCAAGGCGTTGCTCTGGCACACCGGGGCAAAGCGCTGCTCGGCCTTGGGGTAGCGTTTGAAGTAGTCGGGCCCGTGGCTGCCCATCTGGTGCAGCACCAGCACGGTGTCCTTGTCCAAATGGTCGATCAGCTCGCCCAGGCCCTGCAGCAGGATTTCGTCGTGGCACTCGCCTTCGGCGCAGAACTGCGGGTCCTTGAGCTTGCTCATGTTGATGAACTGCACGCGGTCGCAGGTGCCCTTGCACCCGGACTGGTTGTCGCGCCACTGCACGTCCAGGCCTGCCCGTTCGAGGATATCGAGCAACCCTTCACGGTTCTTGGCAACGCGGGCATCGTAGGCTTTGCGGGGCATGCCGGAGAACATGCAGGGTACCGACACAGCCGTTTCAGTGCCGCAGGAATGAACGTCCGAGAACGCCAGCAACCCCTGCTCGGCGGCAAGCCTGGGGGTGGTATCGCGGTTGTAGCCCAGCACGCCGAAGTGATCGGCGCGCGCGCTTTCACCCACGACCAGCACCGTCAGGGATTTGCGCTGGTGATGCTGCCAGTCCGGGGTGCGGGCGGCGTCTTCACCATAGTGCGCAAAGGGGCGTGCACTGGTGACCACGCGCTCGCTCACGTACGCCACGGAGGCACCGACGATATTGCTGGGGGTCAGCATCAGGCGCAGTTCATGATGATTGCGAAACAGCGACGACAGGCCCTGATAATTGGCCAACCCCACCGAGCCCAGGCCTACCACGCAGGCCGCCGTGACCACCAGCTTGCCGAACAGCTCGCGCTGCCACGGCCGGTACACCACCGGTGCTCGCCATAGCAGCACCGAGGGCAACACCCCAAGGCCAAGGATGTACAAGGCGAACTTCAGCGACAGCAGGTCGCGCACTTCTGCCACGTTGGTTTCGGCGATGTTGGCGAACATGCCCGCGTCGATCAGCACGCCGTAGCGATTCATGAAGTACGCCACCGCCGCGCCACTGACGAACAGCAGCACCAGCAAGGGCTTGAGCACATAGCGGAAGGCAATGAGGGTAAGGATGAGGTTGAAGGCGAACAACATCAGCACCGCAAACGCGAGGGTCAGCCACAGGCCGGGCAAGCCGGGGGGCACGACTTGCTCCAGGTGCTGCCACAGGAAAACATTCATGCCGATCAACAGGTACAGGCTGGCCAGCAGCGTGACCCATTCGGTGCGCAGGGGTTTGATGTTGAGCATTCAGGTTCGCAACCAAGAGAAGTGACCACCAGCGCCGGATGGCACTGGGAGCAAGCAGGGCGAACTCTAGAAACCGGGCCATCAATTTTCTGTGAAAAATAACGTAACAATTTAGTGAAAGCGCTGATTTCGATGAGGACCTGTCAGTCGTTCAGCAGGGGTTCAGGATTCGCGGCCTCCCCCGTCGAGGCAAACGCGGCTATCCTCAGAGGTCAGGACCTTAACCAATCCCCCTGACAGAGGTGAAGAAATGCCTGTTCCGCACGATCTGCTCGCTGACTTGCACGTTACCGCTGACGCATTCCAGGCGCTCATTGACAAGGACCAGACGCTGCATGGCTTGCACAAGGAGTACAACGCCAAGGACAAGGAAGTGGTCGCCGCCGAGAAAAACGGCACCAACGACGACGCCGTCACGCGCTTGCGCCGCGAGCGGCTGCTGATCAAGGACAAGATCGAGCGCATCATCCACCCGCCCAAGTAATCACCGGCCTCTTTGCTGGCGCCAGCCCATCATCGGTCGCATGACGGGTTGGCGCTGAACCCCTCGCCAGTACAGCCTTGCCCTTGTTATCCGGCCAAAGCGCCCAGCGCCGTTTCCAGGTCATCGATCAGGTCGGCAACCGCCTCGATGCCCACTGACAGGCGCAACAGGTTTTCGCTGATGCCCATCGCCCCTTTCTGCTCGGGGCTCATGGAGCAGTGGGACATGCTCCAGGAATGGTTGATCATGCTTTCGACCCCGCCCAGCGAATCGGCCAGTACGAAAATCTGCAGCGCTTCGACCAGACGGTTTAGCGCTGCCCGATCGCCCTTGACCTTGATGGCGACCACGGCCCCGCCGCTGCGCATCTGGCGCTTGCACAGGTCATGCTGCGGGTGGCTTTGCAGCCCTGGGTAGTACACCTGCTCGACCTGCGGGTGGCCTTCGAGCCTGCGGGCCACTTCCAGCGCGTTGGCACACTGGCGTTCCATGCGCACGTCCAGGGTCTTGAGGCCGCGCAACGCCAGGTAGCAATCGAACGGCCCTTGCACCGCGCCGATGGCCATGCTGATGCGGCGCAGTTGCCGGTGCAGGTCTTCGCTGGCCGCCACCACCACGCCACCGGTGAGGTCGGAATGGCCACCGATGTACTTGCTGGCCGAGTGCATGACCAGGTCTACGCCCAGGGTGATCGGGCGCTGGTTCCACGGTGAGCAGAAGGTGTTGTCGATGCAGGTCAGGATGCCCCGGGTACGGGCAAGGTCGCACACGGCCTTGATATCGACCAGGTGCAACAATGGGTTGGTCGGTGACTCAATCCAGATCAGCCGGGTTTCGGGCTTGATGGCAGCAGCCACGGCTTCCAGGTCATTGAGATCGACGTACGTGGTGGTCAGGCCGGAAGTACGGCTGCGGTAGTCCTCCATGATACGGAAGGTGCCGCCGTATACGCCGTTCATCACCACCACGTGGGCATCCTTGGGCAGCAGTTCCAGCACGGTGGCGGTGGCATTCACGCCTGACGCACAGGCCACCGCCCCGACGCCTTCTTCCAGGGCTGCAACACAGGTCTCGTAGGCGTGGCGGGTGGGGTTGCCTACGCGGCTGTAGGAGTAGTCCGGCGTATCGTCCAGGCCGCGCTTGATGAACGAACTGGCCGTGACGATGGCCGGGAAAATGGCATTGTCGGCGACTTCGAACTGCTCGCCGGCATGAATGGTTCGGGTGGCGAAATGGCGCGGCTTGTCGGACATGGTCGGGCTCGTTGGCAGAGGTAAGGTTGCCACTATCGCACAACGCAAAAGCCCTGACCTTGGAGTACCCTGTGAAAACTTCTTCGCCACGGCCCATGCCCCCTATGGACAGCTTCGACCGACACATCCTGACCCTGTTGCAGCGCGATGCCGCGCTCTCGCTCAAGGCCTTGGCCGAGGCCGTCAACCTGTCCACCACCCCGTGCTGGAAGCGGGTCAAGCGCCTGGAAGACGAAGGCTACATCGTTGGTCGTGTGGCCCTGCTGGATCCTGACCTGCTGGGGCTGGGCCTGACCGTGTTCGTGCAGGTCAAGACCCAGCGTCATGACAGTGCATGGCTGGAGCAGTTTGCCGCCACGGTCACGGCGTTCGAGGAGGTGATGGAGTGCTACCGCATGTCCGGCGACTGGGACTACATGCTGCGGGTGGTAGTGGGTGATATCGCAGCGTATGACCGGTTCTACAAGAAGCTGATCACTAGTACTGATGGGTTGTCGAACATTACCTCGAGCTTTGCCATGGAGCAGATGAAATACACCACGGCTTTTCCAGTGAATCGCGGTTGACGCGGGGTTGCAGAGGTGACCCTGTCGCCTGATCAGACTCAGTCGGTCGCCAGTGCCGCTGCAATGCGATTATCCGCCTTGGCCTTCTCGACCTTGATCGCCACGAACTTGGAGGTCGGGGTATAGGTCCCTTCACCATAACTCTCCAGCGGCACCAGGGGGTTGGTTTCCGGGTAATAGGCGGCAGCCTGCCCCGGCGGTACGTCATAGGCCACCAGACGAAAACCCGACACCCGACGCTCGACGCCGTCGTCCCACAACGACACCAGATCGACGCGCTCACCCGGCTCGAGCCCCATGCGCCGAATGTCGGCCTCGTTGACGAACACCACTTCGCGCAGCCCGAACACACCGCGGTAACGGTCATCCAGACCGTAGAGGGTGGTGTTGTACTGGTCGTGGGAGCGCAAGGTCTGCAAGATCAAGTCTGGCTTGTCGCCACGCGCCAGCACCTGGGCGTTGACCAGTTCTGCGGGGAGCGCATTGGGGCTGAATTGTGCCTTGCCGGTGGCGGTGCGCCAGATACGGTCGGCGGCGTGGTTGCCTAGGTGAAAGCCCCCAGGTTGCTGCAGGCGTTCGTTGAAGTTTTCGAAGCCTGGAATCACATCGGCAATCAAGCTACGGATATGGGCGTAATCGGCCACTGCGTGTTCCCAGTCGATGGGGTGCTTGCCCAAGGTGGCCTGGGCCATGCCGGCAATGATCCAGGGCTCGGAGCGCATGTGGGGCGAACGTGGCCGCAACTGGCCGTGGGAGATGTGCACCATGCTGAAGGTGTCTTCGACCGTCACGCCTTGCGGGCCGCTGGCCTGCAGGTCGATTTCGGTGCGGCCCAGGCAGGGCAGGATCAACGCATCGCCACCGGTCACCAGGTGCGAGCGGTTGAGCTTGGTGGAAATCTGCACGGTCAGCGCGCAGTTGCGCAGGGCGGCATGGGTGCGCGCGGTGTCAGGGGTGGCCTGGGCAAAATTACCCCCAAGGCCGATGAACACCTTCGCCCGGCCTTCTTCCATGGCCTTGATCGCCAGTACGGCATTGTGCCCATGGGTGCGCGGCACCTGAAACTCAAAACGAGCTTGCAAGGCATCGAGCAAGGCGGCCTTGGGCTTCTCGTCGATGCCCATGGTCCGATCACCCTGCACGTTGCTGTGACCGCGCACTGGCGAAAGCCCTGCGCCGGGTTTGCCGACATTGCCACGCAGCAATTGCAGGTTGACGATTTCCTGCACGATGGCCACCGAATGACGATGCTGGGTAACGCCCATGGCCCAGCACATGATCACGCGTTCGGCCTTGCGGTACATGCGCGCGGCCTGCTCGATCTCGGCCTGGGTCAGCCCGGACTGCGCCACGAGGGCAGGCCAGGGTGTAGCATCCAAGGTCTGCAGGTAGGCCTCGATGCCGCTGGTGTGCTCGGCAATGAAAGCATGGTCGAACACCGCCGGTTCACCCTTGGCCTTGGCTTCGCGCTCCCATTGCAGCAGGTACTTGGCAATGCCGCGCATCACCGCCATGTCTCCGCCCAGTGCCGGGCGGAAGTAGGCGGTATTGGTAGGCTCGGAGCCATTGCTGAGCATTTCCAGCGGGTGCTGCGGGTGCTGGAAGCGCTCCAGACCCCGCTCCTTGAGCGGGTTGAAGCACACCACCTGGGCACCGCGCTTCACGGCTTCGCGCAGCGGTTCGAGCATGCGCGGGTGGTTGGTGCCAGGGTTCTGGCCAATGACGAAGATGGCGTCTGCCAGTTCCAGGTCGTGAAAGACCACGGTGCCCTTGCCCACGCCCAAGGTCTGCGCCATGCCGACGCCGCTGGCCTCGTGGCACATGTTCGAGCAATCCGGGAAGTTGTTGGTCCCGTAGGCGCGCACGAACAACTGATAAAGAAAGGCTGCTTCGTTGCTGGCCCGGCCCGAGGTATAGAACTCGGCCTGATCGGGTGATTCCAGGGCGTGCAGGTGCTTGGCGATCAGCGCGAAGGCCTCTACCCAGCTCGTTTCGACATAGTGGTCGGTGGCTGCATCGTAGCGCATGGGATGGGTCAGGCGACCCTGGTACTCCAGCCAGTAATCGGTCTGATCGGCCAGGGCGCTGACGCTGTAGCGGGCAAAGAAGGCCGGATCGACCGAGCGCCCAGTGGCCTCCCAGTTGACGGCCTTGGCACCGTTCTCGCAAAACTTTACCGTGTCGTTTTCCGGCGACTCGCCCCAGGCGCAACCAGGGCAGTCGAAGCCGCCATTCTGGTTGGTCTTGAGCATGGCTCGCAAATTCTTGAAGGCGTTGTCACTGCCCAGCCAGCTTTTGGTCACGCTCTTGAGCGCGCCCCAGCCGGCAGCGGCGCCTTTGTAGTCGCGGATGTGTGGGTCCTGGCTCATGGGTGAAGTCCTCGCCCTGCTATGGCTTTTGTCCAGCCTATGAAGCCTGGCGTAGAGCCGTCCAATCGAAAGATCCTACGAGGTGATAAGCGCCTTCGATGACCCCCGTAAACGCGGGGGCTGAACGGTGATAGAGAGCATTTATCGGTCGGTCGGTCAAAGCCATTTGACGGCCCGCCCCACCAGGCGCTAGCTTGGAGGCCAACCTCCCTGATTCGAGCGCGTACGTGGAACAGAGCAGCCGGGCACTGATCGACGGCTTCAACCGGAAAATCGACTACCTGCGGATGTCGGTCACAGACCGCTGCGACTTCCGTTGCGTGTACTGCATGGCCGAGGACATGCAGTTTCTGCCCCGCCAGCAGATCCTGAGCCTTGAAGAACTGTTCCAGGTAGCCGAGCGTTTCGTGGCGCTGGGCACCCGCAAGATTCGTCTGACCGGGGGCGAGCCGCTGGTACGCCAAGGCATCGTCGACCTGTGCGGGCGCATCGCTGCCCTGCCGGGGCTGCGCGAGCTGTGCCTGACCAGCAACGGCTCGCAGCTGGGGCGCCTGGCGCAACCGCTCTTCGATGCGGGGGTGACGCGGCTGAACATCAGCCTCGACAGCCTGGATGCCGACCGGTTCAAGCAACTGACCCGCACCGGCGACCTGCACCAGGTGATCGCCGGCATCGATGCTGCACGTAAAGCCGGCTTTCGCCGGACCAAACTCAACTGCGTGGTACTCAAAGGGCGCAATGACGACGAACTCGTCGACCTGGTGCGCTTTGCGATCGATCGCGAACTGGACATCACCTTCATCGAGGAGATGCCGCTGGGACAGATCAGCGAGCACGCCCGTGAAGAGTCGTTTTTCTCAAGCGATGAGGTACGCGCGACGCTGGCCGAGCAGTTCAGCCTGGTGGAGTCGACCGAATCTTCGCAGGGCCCTGCGCGGTACTGGCGCCTGGCCGATGCCCCGCAAACCCGGGTGGGGTTCATTTCGCCCCACAGCCACAATTTCTGCGCCACCTGCAACCGCGTACGTCTCACCGTAGAGGGGCGCTTGTTGTTGTGCCTGGGCAATGAGCACTCGGTCGACCTCAAGCACGTGCTGCGTGCCCACCCCGGCAACGCTGAACGGCTGGAAAAAGCCATTCGTGACTCGTTGCACCTCAAGCCGTATCGCCATCACTTCGAGGTGGGCGGCGACGTTCAAATCCTGCGCTTCATGAACATGACCGGCGGCTGACCCGCCGTCTCTGGATTGCCATGATCGTTCATCCCACCCAGGGTGTGCTGCGAGTGCTGTTCACCCTCAAAGGGTCGATCATCAAACAGATCGCCCTGCGCTGCCTGATGGTCACACTGCTGGCGGCGGTCATCGTCCTGGTCGAACGGCATTACCCAGCGTTCTTCTATCCGGTCAGCGCTACGCCGTTCACCTTGCTCGGCTTGTCGCTGTCGATTTTCATGAGCTTTCGCAACAACGCGTGTTACGACCGTTGGTGGGAGGGCCGCAAGGCCTGGGGCAAGTTGATCGTCGAGATTCGGTCGTTCACTCGCGAAAGCGTGGTGATCGCCGATGCCGCGCTACGCGCCGAGATGCTGCGCAGCCTGTGCGGGTTCGCACAGGCGCTCAATGCCAGGCTGCGAGACGAAGACGACCTGGCTGCCGCGCGGCCCTGGCTGGGGAATGCCGAGGCGGTCAGCCCTCACAACGTGTGTAACGGCATCGTCCTGCAACTGGGCGAGCAGTGTTCGCGGCTGACCGAGCAGCAGGGCTTGTCCGAGTGGCGCTACAACCTCCTGGCGCAGCGGTTGGCGGGCCTTGGGGAGGTTCAGGCCACCTGCGAGCGGATCAAGGGCACGCCGTTGCCCTTCCCCTATACCTTGCTGCTGCACCGCACCATCTACATCTTCTGCCTGTTGCTGCCGTTCGCCCTGGCCGAACCGCTAGGCTGGCTGGCACCGCTGTTCACGACCATCGTGGGGTACACCTTCTTTGGGCTCGATGCCATTGGCAACGAGTTGGAAGACCCGTTCGGCCGCGACGAGAACGACCTGCCTACCGATGCCATGGTGCGAACGGTGGAGCGTGATGTATTGGCCGCACTGGGGCAGACGCCGCTGCCGCCAGCGCTGTTGCCGGTGGGGTATGTATTGAGTTGAACGCGCTGCGAAGCTCGAATGAAGCGGTCACCCACAAGCGCTGATACAGGTGCCCGGGGTGAGATTCGCTGCAGTCAGGCTACCGAAGCCAGGGTTGCCCTGGCCTGGTTCAGGCCCTTTTCATGGAAATCCCCGCTCATGTTCAGGCCCTCGGCATGAATGAATGTCACGTCGTGAATGCCAATGAAGCCCAGCACCTGCCGCAGGTAGGGCTCCTGGTGGTCGCTACCAGCCCCTGCATGGATGCCGCCGCGCGCTGTCAGTACGATGGCGCGCTTGCCATTCAACAGGCCCTGAGGGCCGGTGGGCGTGTACTTGAAGGTGATCCCGGCGCGCAGCACATGGTCCAGCCAGGCCTTGAGGGTGCTGGGTATGGTGAAGTTATACATGGGCGCCGCCAGCACCAGCACATCGGCTGCCAGCAATTCGTCGGTCAGCTGGTTGGAGCGCTCCAGGGCTTGGAGCTGTGTTGCACTGCGCTGGTCTTGCGGGTTCATCCAGCCGCCGAGCAGGTCGGCGTCCGGGTGCGGCACCGGGTTGGCCGCCACGTCACGCACGGTAATCTGGTCGGTCGGGTGAGCGGCACGCCACTGGGCGGTGAAGTCCCGGGTCAATTGGCGGGAAATCGAATCCTGCTGGCGTGCACTGCTTTCGACGATCAGAACGTGGGACATGACGGCCTCCATTGGGCTGGGATAAATGCGATGGAGGAAGGTTAGCGCTTGACCTATCGATGAAAAAGCGTAAATAGTCGGTACGATTTATCGATTAATTAGTTTATTCAGCCGCGCAGTTCACGGTGACGCGCAGCTTGATGATCTGACGGGTGAACTTGGCGGTGACGTCGGCGCGTTTGCCGGCCGGCACATTTATCCGGCGCACCCGCGGGGCTTCAGGACCGTTGCGAAAGGTCACCTTGCAGGCGGCGGGCACCTGGCCGTAGTTCTCCAAGGTAATGGCGCCCAGGTCATAGGCCGTGTCGTAGGCAGTGGCGTCGACCTTTACCCCGTCCATGTGTTTTTCCATGTCGATGGGATAGGCAAAAGCGGTCACCGGCAGGCATAGCAACAATGCCGCACAATAGTTCTTCATGGGCGTTCTCCTTGTGTAGAGCGCAGCTTAGGCCAACAGGAGCAGGACATGAAAGCGCCGCGCGTGACGCTGGATCAATGGCGGACCTTGCAAGCTGTAGTCGATCACGGCGGCTTTGCCCAGGCTGCCGAGGTGCTGCACCGATCACAGTCATCGGTCAGTTATACCGTGGCGCGCATGCAGGAACAGTTGGGTGTGCCGTTGCTGCGCATCGACGGCCGCAAGGCGGTGCTGACCGAGGCAGGCAGCGTGCTGCTGCGCCGCTCGCGGCATCTGGTCAAGCAGGCCAGCCAATTGGAAGACCTGGCGCACCACATGGAACAGGGTTGGGAAGCCGAGGTGCGCCTTGTAGTCGATGCGGCCTACCCCAGCGCGCGCTTGGTACGTGCCCTGGCCGCCTTCATGCCGCAAAGCCGCGGCTGTCGCGTGCGCCTGCGCGAGGAGGTGCTGTCCGGGGTCGAGGAGGTGATGCTCGAAGGCATCGCCGATCTTGCCATCAGCAGCTACAGCATTGGCGGCTACCTAGGCGCGGAGTTGAGCGCGGTGGAGTTCGTGGCCGTGGCTCATCCAGACCACAGCCTGCACCGGCTGGGACGCGAGTTGACGTTCCAGGACCTTGAAAGCCAATTGCAGGTGGTGATTCGAGATTCGGGCCGCGCTCAGCCACGCGATGTGGGCTGGCTTGGCGCCGAACAGCGCTGGACGGTCGGCAGCCTGGGTACGGCTGCCACCTTCGTCAGCAGCGGGCTGGGCTTTGCGTGGTTGCCGCGGCATATGATCGAGCGCGAGCTGCGTGACGGTGTGCTCAAACCGCTGCCGCTGGACCAGGGCGGTAGCCGCCATCCGCTGTTCTATCTTTACGCGAGCAAGGAGAAGTCCTTGGGCCCGGCCACGCAGATCCTGATCGACCTGCTGCGCAACTTTGACACGGCGCCGTTGGATGTGCCCTTCGCAGCCCCGGCCCAGGCGTGAGGGTGATGGCCAGGGCCGGCTGCGAACGCCGGCACCGGCTGGCTGTCTGAGCGGGGTGCAACACCTTGCGACCAGGCCCTGACACACGTTCAAACGCTGCGCTTGTGCTCGGCCCGCAACCAGCACTGGCAGACGTCGAAGATTCACGGCACGCTATTGCCCTTGTTCATTGCGATGTATCCACCGTACCGGCGGCCCTCGAAAGCCGCCGCCTCCACTTTGAAGGACCTTTGCGCCCATGCTGAAAAAACTGCTGCTTACCGCCTGTTCCGTCGCGTTCGCCACCAGTGTCATGGCTTCCGACAAGACACCGCACGTTGTGCTGGACACCAGCTTCGGCCAGGTGGAAATCGAGCTCAATGCAGAGAAGGCACCTGTCAGCACCAAGAACTTCCTGCAGTACGTGGACAGCGGCTTCTACAACAACACCCTCTTCCACCGGGTAATTCCGGGCTTCATGGTGCAAGGCGGCGGTTTCACTGAACAGATGGTGCAAAAGGGCACCAAGGACCCGATCCCCAACGAAGCCAGCAATGGCCTGCAAAACACCCGCGGCACCCTGGCCATGGCCCGCACCTCGAACCCGAACTCGGCCACCAGCCAGTTCTTCATCAACGTGGCCGACAACGATTTCCTCAACCCAGGCCGGGACGCGGGTTATGCCGTGTTCGGCAAGGTAACCAAGGGCATGGAAGTGGTCGACCAGATCGTCAATTCGCCCACCACCGTCAAGAAAGGCATGCGTGACGTGCCTGCCGACCCGGTGTTCATCAAGTCGGCTAAACGCATCGATTGATCACGGGTCTCACAGGGACGTGACCCGATTACCGGTCGGTTGAACAGGAGTTTCAACGCTGATGCTGTACCGTCGTTTCGAGCAACTGATCGACATCTTCCGCGACGCCCCCAGTGAAGCGCCGCCCAGCGGCGTATGGGCGTTCTATATCTATTATCTGCGCCAGGTATGGCCGAGCTTTCTGGCCTTGCTGGTGGTTGGGCTGATCGCTTCGTTGATCGAAGTGGCCATGTTCAGCTTCCTGAGCCGCATCATCGACCTGGCCCAGGGCGCGCCCAACGCCCGTATTTTCAGCGAGCACAGCGCCGAGTTGATCTGGATGCTGGTGGTGGTGCTGTTGCTGCGTCCGTTGTTCTTCGGGTTGCATGACCTGCTGGTACACCAGGCCATCAACCCGGGCATGACCAGCATGATCCGCTGGCAGAACCACAGCTACGTGCTCAAACAGAGCCTGAACTTCTTCCAGAGCGACTTCGCCGGGCGCATCGCCCAGCGCATCATGCAGACCGGCAACTCGCTGCGCGACTCGGCGGTGCAGGCGGTGGATGCGTTATGGCATGTGCTGATCTATGCCATCACGTCGCTGGTGTTGTTTGCCGAGGCTGATTGGCGGTTGATGTTGCCCTTGGTGATCTGGATCGTGTGTTTCATTGCTGCCTTGGCGTATTTCGTGCCACGCGTCAAAGCGCGCTCGGTGGTGTCGTCCGAGGCCCGCTCCAAGTTGATGGGCCGCATCGTCGATGGCTATACCAACATTGCCACGCTCAAGCTCTTCGCCCATACCGATCACGAACAGCAGTACGCCCGCGAGGCCATCAGCGAGCAGACCGAGAAAACCCAGTTGGCTTCGCGGGTGATCACCAGCATGGACGTGGTCATCACAACGTTGAACGGCTTGCTGGTCGTCGGCACTACCGGGCTCGCCCTGTGGCTGTGGAGCCAGTCGCTGATCACGGTGGGGGCCATTGCCTTGGCGACGGGTTTGGTCATCCGCATCGTGAACATGTCGGGGTGGATCATGTGGGTGGTCAACGGCATTTTCGAGAACATTGGCATGGTGCAGGATGGCCTGCAGACCATCGCCCAGCCCGTCACCGTCACCGACCGCCCTGCTGCCCCGGCCTTGAAGGTCACCCAGGGCGCCGTGCGGTTCGAGAACGTGCGCTTTCATTATGGGGAGGCGAGGAATGTGATCGAGGGGCTGAACTTGGCGATCAGGCCCGGGGAAAAGATCGGGTTGATTGGGCCGTCGGGTGCCGGGAAATCGACCCTGGTGAATTTGCTGTTGCGTCTGTACGACGTGCAGGGTGGGCAGATTCTGATCGATGACCAGGACATTGCGCAGGTGAGCCAGGCAAGCCTGCGTGCGCAGATCGGCATGATTACCCAGGACACATCGTTGCTGCACCGTTCGATCCGCGAGAACCTGCTGTACGGCCGTCCGGATGCGACTGACGCCCAGTTGCAGGAAGCGGTGCGCCGCGCCCGCGCCGATGAGTTCATCCCTCACTTGTCGGACGCCCAGGGCCGTACCGGCCTAGATGCGCATGTGGGTGAGCGTGGGGTGAAATTGTCCGGCGGCCAGCGCCAGCGCATCGCGATTGCCCGGGTGCTGCTGAAGAACGCGCCGATTCTGATCATGGATGAGGCCACATCGGCGCTGGATTCGGAGGTGGAAGCGGCGATTCAGGAGAGCCTGGAAACGCTGATGCAGGGCAAGACCGTGATCGCCATCGCCCACCGGCTTTCCACCATTGCCCGCATGGACCGGCTGGTAGTGCTGGACAAAGGTCGCATCGTGGAAGTGGGCAGCCATGCCGAGTTGCTGGAGCAGCGGGGGTTGTATGCGCGGCTTTGGCAGCATCAGACAGGTGGGTTTGTGGGGGTTGATTAGGTGAGGCCCCGGCTTTGAGGTTTCAGGCTTGAGGAGGGAGATGAAACCTCGCGCCTGCTCAAAACCCAGGGCCGCTGCGCGGCCCATCGCGGCCGGTCCCACCCCTGATAGCGCTGGCCTTCGGGTGTCATGAAGGTGAGCAATTCTTCAAAGAGCAACTGCTTGCGCCGACTTGGAAGCTAGCAAACTTCCGGGTAGGAGCGGCCTTGCCGGGGCGCCGGACCGGCCGCGATGGGCCGCAAAGCGGCCCCACTCTGATAGTGCTGGCCTTCAGGTGTCATGTAGCTGAGCAACTCTTCAAAGAGCAACTGCCTGCGCCGACTTAGAAGCTAGCGAACTTCCGGGTAGGAGCGGCCTTGCGCCGCGATGGGCCGCAAAGCGGCCCCAAGTCATAAGCTGTAAAACTGTCTCACTCTGCCCACTTCAATGGCCAGCTACCCTTGAAATGACTACGCAAGGGGGTAGCCATGATAGGCCGAGGTTCTCATCGCTTACGTCTGGGCAGGTTCTCCGAACCTGGGCGTTTATACCTGCTGACCACCGTCACCCGAAACCGTACCCCACTCTTCAAACACTTGTGCTACGCCAGGGCCGTGATCCAACAATTGCGACTCACCGCTACGCACCGTCAGTGTCAAAGCCTCGCCTGGGTACTGATGCCCGATCACCTGCACTGGCTAATCACGCTCGGCCACTGCAGCCTCGGCGAACTGATGCGTGAGTTCAAATCACGCAGCAGTTGCGCGCTTTACAGGCAAGGCGCCGAGCACCAGCGGATCTGGCAGCCTGGCTTCCATGACCGCGCCCTGCGCCGTGACGAACAAATGCGCAGCCTCGCTCGCTACATCATTGCCAACCCGATCCGCGCTGGCCTGGTAACGCGAGTGAGCGATTACCCACACTGGGACTGTGTCTGGCTCAATGCCCCTCGTTCCGGCGATAAGGCAACATCTCCCGTGCCTGCGCAGCATACGCCATCACCCCTTCACGCTCCTGGAGCAGAAAATCGGCCACCGCCGTACGCAACCCGGGATGCAGCAGGTAATGCCACGACCGGGTGATCACCGGCTCGAACCCGCGGATCAGCTTGTGCTCACCCTGGGCGCCAGCATCGAAACGTTGCAGCCCATGGGCAATGGCGAAGTCCATACCTTGGTAGAAGCACGTCTCGAAATGCAGGCGATCGAATTCGGCCAGGCAGCCCCAGTAACGGCCAAAGAAGCTGTCGCCACCTACCAGGCTCAGTGCCATTGCCACGTCTCGCCCGGCCTGGCGGGCCATTACCACGCGCAGGGCGTGGGGCATGCGCTCGGCCAGCAGGCTAAAGAACTCGCGGGTCAGGTAAGGCGCCCGGCCGCGCACGGCGTAGGTGTTGGCGTAGCACAGGTAGACGAAATCCCATTGGGCTTCGTCCAGTTCGTCACCGCGATACCAGCGAAAATCGATGCCCTGCCCCGCCACCTGCTCACGCTCCTTGCGCATCTGCTTGCGCTTGCGCGAACTGAGGGTGTCGAGAAAATCCTGAAAATCGCGATAGCCGCGGTTCTGCCAGTGAAACTGGCAACCCAGGCGCTCCATCCAGCCCGGCAGACGCGCCATCTGTACATCCAACGCAGGCTCGGTGAAGTTGATGTGGGCGCCGGACAGGGCGGCTTTGCTCAGGTACTCGGGCAAGGCTTGCAGTAACAAGTGCCCGGCTGCCGGATCGGCCGTCAGCAAGCGCGGGCCACTGACCGGGCTGAACGGCACGGCCCCCAGCCATTTGGGATAGTACGCGATGCCCGCCCGTTCGCAGGCGTCCGCCCAACCATGATCGAACACGTACTCACCGTACGAATGCCACTTGCGGTAACCCGGCAGCAGCGCTTGCACCTTGCCCTCATGCTCAAGCACCAGGTGTTCGGCCGCCCATCCGGTGGTGCGCGCGACACTGCCACTGTCTTCCATCGCACTGAGAAAGGCATGGCTGAGAAACGGCTGGCCCGCAGGGACCAAGGCGTCCCAGGTGGCGGCTGGCATATCACGTAAATGAGCAAGGCTATACAGACTGGTCACAGGGTCGGCTCGCGGCATCAAGGCCCCCAGTATTACCAAGCCGGGCGCCGGACTCAAATGACGATCGCCTGGCGGCCTTCACTTCACAACAGTGCCACTATTCCGACATTAATCTGTCACTCGCCCCCGCAATACTTGCGCCTGTTTTCCGGAACCACAGAACCTGTCTATTCAGGCCCTTTCGGAGACGTGCCAACACAGGGGCGGGCGCTCGGCGTCCCCCATCTTATTCAGTAGGGAGAACCGTATGCGTCTTGTTTCTACACTTACCGGAGCAAGCCTGACCGGCATGGTGCTGGCCATGAGCACCACTCCGGCCAGTGCGGCCGTTGACGCCAAGCTGCTCGAAATGCTCCGCGCCAATGGCTCGATCAATCAGGCGCAATACAGCGAGCTGCAGGCTGACCTGGCCCAGGAAACCAAGGAAAAGGCCGCTCAGAAAGCCCAGTCCGAGCGCATGAGTTCGTTCGAGCAGAAAGTAGCCTGGGCAGCGAAGACTCAGATCAAAGGCGACGTGCGCCTGCGGTATGAAGACGTCAACGTGGACAACCCGATTTCCCGCAGTGGCAACCAGGACCGGGAACGTGTGCGTGCCCGCGTCGGTTTCTACAGCGAAATCAACCCGCAAGTAGACGCCGGGGTACGGGTAGCCACCGGCAGCAGCGCCGATGCACGTTCGACCAACCAGAGCCTGGACAACTACTTCGAGAAGAAATCGCTGTGGGTCGACCTGGCCTACCTCGACTGGCACCCCACTGCCGTGCCGAACCTGCACCTGATCGGCGGCAAGATGATGCAGCCCTGGGTGAGCATGGGCGACATCATCTGGGACAGCGACATCAACCCTGAAGGCGTAGCCGCCACCTACAAGACCAACCTGGGCCCTGCCGAAGTGTTCGGCAGCATTGGCCACTACAACCTCAAGGACAACGTCGACGGCGACGGCGTGCAGTTCAAGCACGATGCACAGCTCTACGCCGCGCAGCTTGGGACCAAGTTCAACGCAGCCGATACCGTCAAGGTCACGGTGGGCGGCAGCGTGTACGGCTACGACAACGACAAGTCATCTGCGGCCCTGCGCTCGCTGGGCAACACCACCGACGAATTCAACCTGGTCGAAGGTTTTGGCCAGGTGGACTTCACCGGCTTCGCCATCCCGCTGTCGGCCTATGGCCAATTCGTGAAGAACACCGAGAGCACCGATGGTCAGGACAAGGCCTGGCTGGCGGGTCTGAAGAGCAAGATCGGGGCATGGAGCCTGGACTACAACTACCGCGACGTGCAGCGCAATGGCGTCGTGAGCCTGTTCACAGACTCGGACTTCGGCAACGGCTTCACCGGTTCGCGCGGCCACAAGTTCAAGGTTGGCTACGAGATCGACAAGAACTTCGCACTCGGTGCGGCCTACATGATGGCCAAAACCGACTACTCCAACCTGCCCAACAGCAACGCCGATGTGGATACGCTGCAGGTGGACCTGGAAGCCAAGTTCTAAGCATCGCCAAGCTGCAAACGGCCGCCCCCATCCGGCCGTTTGCGCGTTTATGCGGGCATCGCCCGCCTTGCCGGCTTAGCGTTTGCGCAAGATCACGCTGCCAATCGAATACCCCGCCCCGAACGAGCTAAGCACCCCCAACGCACCTTGCGGCAAGTCATCTTGATACAAGTGGAAGGCAATGACCGACCCTGCCGAACTGGTGTTGGCGTAGCGGTCCAGGATCACCGGTGCTTCCTGTTCACTCACTTCGCGCCCCAGCAGCTTCTTGACGATCAGGTGGTTCATGCTGAGGTTGGCCTGGTGCAGCCAGAAGCGCGCCACGTCGCTGGGCTGAAGGCCGTTTTCCTGCAAATGCTCGCCTACCAGCTCCGCCACTTTCGGGCACACCTCGCGGAACACCTTGCGGCCTTCCTGGATGAACAGCTTGTCTGCGGCGCCCTCGCCCTCCTCCGCTGCGCGGTTGAGGAAACCGAAGTTGTTGCGGATGTTGTTGGAAAACTCCGTCCACAGCTTGCTGCTGACCACGTCGAACTGGTGCACCGATGTGGCTCGATCGGCGCGTTCGAGCAGCACCGCAGTCGCCGCATCGCCAAAGATGAAGTGGCTGTCACGGTCGCGGAAGTTAAGGTGGCCGGTGCACACTTCGGGGTTGACCATGAGCACGGCCCGCGCCTGCCCCAGCGCCACGCTGTTGGCGGCGGTCTGGATGCCGAAGGTGGCTGACGAACAGGCCACGTTCATGTCGAACGCAAACCCCTGGATGCCCAGCGCCTGCTGCACTTCGATGGCAATGGCCGGGTACGGGCGCTGCAAGTTGGAGCAGGCGACGATGACCCCGTCCACATCGGCCGCGCTGCGGCCAGCGCGCTCCAGCGCCTGACGTGCCGCTGCCACGGCCATTTCGCACAGCACGGAGGGTTCGTCGTTGGCGCGCTCTGGCAGGCGCGGTTTCATGCGCTGCGGGTCGAGGATGCCGGCCTTGTCCATGACGAAGCGGCTCTTGATACCGGAGGCCTTTTCGATGAACGCCGCATCGGACAGCGGTGCGGCTTCGACCTCGCCACGCTCGATGGCCTGGGCGTTGTCCTGATTGAATTGCTGCGACCAGGTGTTGAAGGACGCTACCAGTTCTTCGTTGGAGATGCTCTGGGCCGGGGTGTACAGGCCGGTGCCGCTGATCACGACATTATGCACGGTCGTTCCTCTGTTCGTGGGCCATCGCCACCCGGCGCTGGCTGGAAATACACTGGATTAGTGGCACTTTAGTACTAACTTCACGACGAGGGCCAAGCCCTCGTTTGACAGTAGCCCGTCTCACTTAAGCCATCACCCCGCGAACGGTGAATGGACAAGCGAAGCAGGGCTGCCCGCACTGGGCCGCCAAGCGGCCTGAAATTGTCTCAATAGTGCCACAACTGTGTGAGTTTAGCCTTCCACCAGGCTCCACTGCTTGCTCAATCGCTTGTCTGAAATCGGCACTTTTGTGCCCAACTGCTGGGCGAACAGCGACACGCGGTATTCTTCCAGCCACCAGCGGTACAGGGCCAGTTGCTCGTCGCGCTTGCCTTCCTGAGCATGTTTGTCGGCACGGGCCTTGTACTGCGCCCACAGATTGGCCAGTTCGCCACTCCATACCCGGTCCTTCTGCACCTGAGAACCCAACTTCTCCAGGCGCAGCTCGATGGCCCTGAGGTAGCGTGGCAGTTCCTTGAACCATACCGCCGGCGTTTCGCGCACAAAGCCGGGGTACACAAGGTTGCCCAACTGCTGCTTGATATCGTTCAGGGCCACGGCCTGGCTCAGGTCGATCTTGCCCTTGAAGCGTTTCTGCAACCCGTGCCACAGCTTCAGCACCTCGAGGGTTTGCCGCGCCAGGCGCTCGGCATGTTCGGCCCAGCTGCCCCGCTTGCGTTCGGCCAGCGCCGCCAGCGCGGCACCTTCACGGGGCAATACCGGCTCACCGTCGAGGATGCAACTGTCCAGGCTTGCCAGCAGAATGTCCTCGACCAGCGCGTCGACCCGGCCCATGTCGCGGTACAACAGCCCCAGTTCAGTCAGGCCAGGCAGTTTGCCACGCAGGAACTTGGCCGGCTCGGCCAGCTGTTGCAACAGCAGGCGCTGCAAGGCGCGGCGGTGCTGGAAGTCGGCCTCGGCCTGGGTCGAGAAGCGGCCTTCACGCACCGTGCCGTTATCCTCGACCAGTGCCGGGTAAACCGTCATCGACAGCCCTGCGATCTTTTGCTGCGCCGTGGGCTTCACTTCGCTGAAGGCCTTGGCCTGCACCGGCTGCTCGCTCTTGGCATCGCCTGGCACCGCCAGGGCTGCCTGGCTGGCAGCGGCGAACCGCGCCGTAAGCTCAGCCAGGTCACGCCCTTCACCCAGGAACTTGCCCTGCCCGTCGACCACCTCGATGTTCATGCGCAGGTGACCTTCAACCAGGCTGACCGACTCGTCCCAGGCGTCATCGGGCACGCGCGCACCGGTCATGCGCAGCAGTTCATGGCCCAAGGCCTGGGGCAACGCGCCTTGGCCAAACGTCATGCGGGCCAAGGCGGCCTTGACGAAGTCCGGCACCGGCACGAAGTTCTTGCGCAGGGCCTTGGGCAAGTTGCGAATCAGCGCCACGCACTTGGCCTCGAGCAGGCCCGGCACCAGCCACTCCAGGCGCTCGCCCGGCAGGCTCGGCAACAGGGGTGCCGGCACCCGCACGGTCACGCCGTCACGGGGGTGATTGGGCTCGAAGTGGTAGGTCAACGGCAAGCGCAGTTGGCCGACCTGCAAGCTGTCGGGGTACTGCGCGGCGGTCACCTCACTGGCCTCGCGCGCCAGCACGTCTTCCTCGCGCATGATCAGCAGGTTGGGATCTTTCTGGCTGCCCATGCGGTACCAGCTGTCGAAGGTGGCCGTCTGGTGGATCTCGGCCGGCAGACGCGCTTCGTAGAAGGCATAGAGCGTTTCTTCGTCGGCCAGAATATCGCGACGGCGGGCCTTGGCCTCGAGGGCGTCGAGCGTTTCGAGCAGGCGCTTGTTGGCCGCCAGGCACTTGGCCCGCGACTGGATCTCACCGCCCACCAGGGCTTCACGAATGAACAGCTCGCGGGAGGTGGCCGGGTCGATGGGGCCAAAGTGTACCGGCCTGCGGCCGACCAGGATCAACCCATACAGGGTGATCTGCTCATAGGCCACGACCTGTCCGCGCTTCTTCTCCCAATGGGGCTCGAAGTGGTTCTTCTTGATCAGATGGCCGGCCAGCGGCTCGATCCAGTCCGGCTCGATGCGCGCGACCACGCGGGCATAAAGCTTGGTGGTTTCCACCAGTTCGGCCGCCATGACCCACTGCGGACGCTTGCGCCCGATACCCGATGACGGGTGCACCCAGAACCTGCGCTGCCGCGCGCCTTGGTAGTCACCGTCTTCGGTCTTGTGGCCTATCTGGCTGAGCAGGCCGCTGAGTACGGCTTTGTGCAGCTTGGGGTAGTCGCACGGTTCCTTGTTGACCGTCAGTTGCAGCTCGCGGCAGATCAGCGCCAGCTGGCGATGGGCGTCGCGCCACTCGCGCAGGCGCAGGTAATTGAGGAACTGCTTGCGGCACCAGTTGCGCAAGGGGTTGGCCGTCAGCGCCTGGCGCTGCTCCTCGAAGCCCCGCCACAGGTTGACCAGTGCGGCGAAGTCCGAATCCACGTCCTTCCATTGTGCGTGGGCCTGGTCGGCGGCCTGCTGGCGCTCAGGGGGGCGTTCGCGTGGGTCCTGCACCGACAGGGCGCTGGTGACGATCAGCACTTCCTGCAGGCTGCCCAGGCGCGCGCCTTCGAGCAGCATACGGCCCAGGCGCGGGTCGATGGGCAGCCGCGCCAGCTGACGCCCGACCGGCGTCAGTTGGTTTTCACGGTTGACCGCCGAGAGCTCTTGCAGCAGGTTGAAACCGTCGCTGATCGCCTTGCCGTCTGGCGGCTCGATGAAGGGAAACGCGTCGATGGCGCCCAGGCGCAGGTGCAGCATCTGCAGGATGACGGCCGCCAGGTTGGTGCGCAGGATCTCGGGGTCGGTGAAAGCCGGCCGGCTGTTGAAGTCTTCTTCGCTGTACAGGCGCACGCAGATACCCGGCTCCACCCGTCCACAACGGCCCTTGCGCTGGTTGGCGCTGGCCTGGGACACGGCTTCGATGGGCAGGCGCTGCACCTTGGCGCGGTAGCTGTAGCGGCTGATGCGGGCCGTACCGGTATCGATCACATAACGGATGCCGGGCACCGTCAGCGATGTTTCGGCCACGTTAGTGGCCAGCACCACACGCCGCCCGGCATGGGGCTGGAAGATCCGTTGCTGCTCGGCTGGCGACAGGCGCGCGTACAGGGGCAGGATTTCGGTATGGCGCAGCTGCGCCTTGCGCAGAATCTCGGCGGCGTCGCGGATTTCGCGCTCACCGGGCAGGAAGATCAGCACATCCCCCGGGCCCTTGCCCTGGCCGCGCTCGTGCTGGGCCAGTTCGTCGAGGGTGGCGAGGATAGCCTGGTCGACGGTGAGGTCGTCCTCGATCGGGTTGCCCTCCTCGTCCTGTTCGCTGGTCAGCGGGCGGTACCAGGTTTCCACCGGGAAGGTACGGCCGGACACCTCGATGATGGGCGCGTTGTCGAAATGCTTGGAGAACCGCTCCAGGTCGATGGTGGCCGAGGTGATGATGAGCTTGAGTTCGGGCCGCCGGTGCAGGAGGGTTTTGAGGTAGCCGAGCAGGAAGTCGATGTTCAGGCTGCGTTCGTGGGCTTCGTCGACGATGATGGTGTCGTAGCGTTCCAGGAAGCGGTCGTGCTGGGTTTCGGCCAGCAGGATGCCGTCGGTCATGAGTTTGACCAGTGTGTTGGCACCGCTCTGGTCTTCGAAGCGCACCTGGTACCCCACCAGGCCGCCCAACGGCGTGCCCAACTCCTCGGCCACCCGGGCAGCGACACTGCGCGCGGCGATCCGGCGTGGCTGGGTGTGGGCGATCAGGCCATGGCTGCCACGGCCCAGTTCCAGGCAGATCTTGGGCAGCTGGGTGGTCTTGCCCGAGCCGGTTTCGCCAGCGATGACCAGCACCTGGTGTTCGGCCAGGGCCTTTTTGATCTCGTCGCGCTTGGCGGCGATGGGCAGGCTGTCGTCGTAGCGCACCAATGGCACGCTCTGCTGGCGGGCGGTGACCTGGGCGCAGGACGCCTGCACCCGCTCAGCCCACTGCGCCAGCTTCGCCTCGTCGGGGCGCTTGCGCAGTTCGTGCAACTGGCGCCGCAGGCGGTGGCGGTCGGCGATCATGGCGTGGTCGAGGTTTTGCAGCAGTTTGTCGATGGCGTGGTCAGTCATTGGGCTTTTCGGTGATGCAGGTGGGCCTGCGGTGTGATCGGCATTCGAAAGAGGTGTGATTGTCGCAGATTTGGTTAGTGCGTGCTGGGGGTGCTTGAGCGGTTGGGCTAGCGGGTCGGTGTGAGGGTTCAGTTTCTCTCGGCGGGGGTGTAGCTGGGGGGTGCAGGGATGATGGACGGTGATGTGGGTGAGAGCAGGCGATGTGCGACTGGCTGAGGTCGCCTGGGCCGATTTGCGCCCATCGCGGCCGATCCGCGCCCCGCCAAGGCTGCTCCACGGAGCACTGGACAGCCTCGTAACGCAGCGCAATGGGGTCGTTCCCACGCCAACGAAACCGCTCGAACGCTTGAGGCTCGAACGGCTTCATTTCAGGGCATCAGCGCACAGCGTTCTACTTGCCCGTCCAGTCCTTCACGCGCTCAGGGTGCTTGGCCACCCAGTCCTTGGCAGCCGCTTCGGGCTTGGCGCCTTCCTGGATAGCCAGCATCACCTCGCCGATCTCATCCTTGGACTGCCAGCTGAACTTCTTCAGGAACTCGGCCACTTCCGGGGCCTTGGTGGCCAGCTCCTTGCTGCCGATGCTATTGACGGTTTCAGCAGCGCCATACACGCCTTTGGGGTCCTCGAGGAACTTGAGTTTCCATTTGGCGAACATCCAGTGCGGTACCCATCCGGTCACGGCGATGGATTGCTGCTTGGCGTAGGCACGGCCCAGCTCGGCGGTCATTGCAGCACCGGAACTTGCCTGCAGCTTGTAGCCGGTCAGGTCGTAGTCCTTGATCGCCTGATCGGTCTTGATCATTACACCCGAGCCAGCATCGATGCCGACGATTTTCTGCTTGAACGAGGAATCGGTCTTCAGGTCAGCGATGCTCACCGCCTTGACGTACTCAGGCACGATCAGGCCAATCTTGGCATCCTTGAAGTTCGCGCCGTAGTCGACCACGTTGTCCTTGTTCTTGGTCCAGTACTCACCGTGGGTCACCGGCAGCCATGCCGACAGCATGGCATCGAGCTTACCGGTGGCCACGCCCTGCCACATGATGCCCGTGGCCACGGCTTGCAGCTTCACATCGTAGCCAAGCTTCTGCTTGATCACCTCGGCGGCCACGTTGGTGGTCGCCACACTGTCTGCCCACCCATCCACGTAACCAATGCTGACTTCTTTGGCCATGGCCTGTGCGCCGCTCAAGGCCAGTGCCAGGGCGGTACCTACGCCCAGGAAACGACGCATTTTTGTTGAAGTAGCCATCAAAGCATTCCCTCGTCAGGTCTCGGAGATTCCATCATCTGCCTGCAACCAAGCCAGACCTGATCCAAGTACGACGCCCAGGCGCTCATACGCGACAGCACTGTGCCATTAGCGGCAGCGGCATGAACCTGCCTGCGCGATCCTTGCATGCCAAAGGTTTGGCGCCGGGCTACTATTGACCCTTTTGCCCCCGATGATGGACCGCCCGATGCCCAGTTCCACCCGCCTGCTGACACTTCTGTACACCCTTGCTTGCCTGATCGGTCTGCTCGGGCTCGGCGTGCTCTGGCACGGGCTGGGCAGACCGGTGCACCTGCCCGACGCCGCCAATGCCACGCACAAGCTGCAGTGCGCATCCTATACCCCGTTCGACAAGGACCAGTCGCCCTACGATCAACCCATGCAACTGCGCCCGGCGCGCATGGATGCCGACTTGGCCCTGCTCGCTGAGCGATTCCAGTGCATCCGCACCTATTCGATGAGCGGTCTTGAGGCTATCCCAGCGCTGGCGCGCAAGCATGGACTGAAGGTGATGCTCGGGGCCTGGGTCAATGCTCACCCGGCCGACACCGACCGGGAAGTCGCGCTGCTGATCGCCGCCGCCAATGCCAACCCCGATGTGGTCCGCGCCGTCATCGTGGGTAACGAGACCTTGCTGCGCAAGGAAGTCACCGGCAAACGACTGGCCGAGTTGATCGCGCGGGTCAAGCGCCAGGTAAGCGTGCCGGTCACCTACGCCGATGTGTGGGAGTTCTGGTTGCAGCACCCCGAGATCGCGCCTGAAGTAGACTTTCTCACCATTCACTTGCTGCCGTATTGGGAAGACGAGCCACGGGGCATCGACGATGCGTTGGCCCATGTCGCCGACATACGCCGACAATTCGGCCAGCGCTTCGCGCCCAAGGACATCCTGATCGGTGAAACCGGCTGGCCCAGCGAAGGCAGGCAGCGTGAAACCGCCCTGCCCAGCCGGGTCAACGAAGCGCGCTTCATTCGCGGCTTCGTCGCCATGGCCGAGCACAACGGCTGGCGCTACAACCTGATCGAAGCCTTCGACCAGCCCTGGAAACGCGCCAACGAAGGTGCCGTGGGCGGGTATTGGGGCCTCTACGATGCCGACCGGCAGGACAAGGGCATCCTTGAAGGGCCCGTCAGCAACTTGCCCGACTGGCCCACATGGTGGCTGGCATGCGCGGCGCTGGCGGGGCTGATGCTGTGCATGGCCGGGCGGCCACGCACACGCCGTGGCGCGTGGGCCATGCCAATACTGGCCATGTTCGGTGCGGCGTGCCTGGGCCTGTGGGGCGAGCTGATGCGCAGCCACGCCCGTTTCGCCCCCGAATGGATGTGGGCAGGGCTGTTGGCGGGGTTGAACGTGCTGGTACTGGCCCGGGCACTGCTGCACCTGTCCCAGCCGCAAGGCGTGCGCGGGCGCTGGTCTGCCTGGCTGCAAAGGCGAGCTGGCGGGTTGCTGCTGCTGGGCGGCTTTGCTGCCGCCGTAAGCACGTTGGCGATGGTGTTCGACCCCCGCTACCGCAGTTTCCCCAGTGCCGCGCTGGCCTTGCCAGCCCTGGTGTTCATCCTGTGGCCCGTGCCAGTGCGGCGACGGGAGGCCACCTTTCTGGCAAGTATCATCGGGCTTGGCATACTGCCCCAGCTACTCATCGAGGGGATGAACAGCGGGCAGGCGTGGCGCTGGGCAGCAGTGAGCGCGCTGATGACCGCCGCCCTGTGGCGCAGCCAGAGACTCGGCCGCGCCTGATACCTCTATTTGTCAGCGTCACGGAGCGCCCCCTGGCGGGCGCACGTTTACCTGACCAGGCGCAACCCCGCCAGGACCAATGCGAATACGGCGATGCTCGCGGTATACAGCACCAATGCTGGCACTGCGAACAGCAGGGCAATGCCGGCCAGCCATGTACCGGTCCGCCCCTGTAGCAGCCAGCCAAGCGCTGCCAGGGCCAGCCCGGTCCAGGCCAGGACCTGGTGGTGAATGCCCAACCCCAGCACTGCCCGCATCTTGCACTGCCAATAGGCGGCTGGCTCCGTGCACAACCCCACCCACTGGCCGTCCTCCATCAGTCCATAGCGCACGCCGTAGCTGGCAGCGAGCCAGAGCCCGACGAACATCAGCAGTAGTGCGCCAGGCAGCCTGCGACTCATTGACTTTTCCCACTTGATTGATCAAAAAATCAATGATCGCTTACATCACGGTCTAAGGCAAAATACCTGCCTGCAACACGGTTCAGATAACTGGCACACCAAAGGCCATCACGCCCGGCAACTTTGCCACGGCCCATGTGGTCTTAGCTTGCACACGCGCTACCTTGCGTTCTTTTGGGGGATTACATGCTTCGTTCTTTGCGCCTCGCTGCCGTTCTCGGCAGCCTGCTCATGGCTGTGGCCGCTTCTGCGCGGGATATCGATGCCGCGAGCTATGGCTACCCCCTGACCAACCCGTTCGAGGCGACCATCGCCACGACGCCGCCGGACCAGCGCCCGATGCTGCCCAGCGATGACGAGATCGACCAGTCCGACTACAGCCTCACCTTGCGCCCGGAGCGTGAATTCACGCTGCCGGACAACTTCTGGGCGGTCAAGAAACTCAAGTACCGCATGGCCCAGCAGGACCACGCTGCCCCCTTGATCTTCATCATTGCCGGCACCGGTGCGTCCTACAGCAGCAGCATCAACGAATACCTGAAAAAGCTGTACTACAAGGCCGGCTTCCACGTGGTGCAGCTGTCCTCGCCCACCAGCTACGATTTCATCAGCGCCGCGTCTCGCTTCGCCACGCCCGGCATCAGCCAGGATGACGCCGAGGACATGTACCGGGTGATGCAATCGGTCCGCGCCCAGCACCCTCGCCTGCCGGTGACCGAGTTCTACCTGACCGGCTACAGCCTGGGCGCGCTCGATGCGGCCTTCGTCAGCCACCTGGACGAAACCCGGCGCAGCTTCAACTTCAAGCGTGTGCTGCTGCTCAACCCACCCGTGAACCTCTACACCTCGATCAACAACCTGGACAAGCTGGTGCAGACCCAAGTCAAGGGGATCGACCGCAGCACCACGTTCTATGAGCTGATGCTGGAAAAACTCACGCGCTACTTCCAGGAAAAGGGGTTCATCGACCTCAACGAAGCGCTCTTGTACGACTTCCAGCAGTCGCGCCAGCACCTGTCCAACGAGCAGATGGCCATGCTCATCGGCACCTCGTTCCGCTTCTCGGCCGCCGATATCGCCTTCACCTCCGACCTGATCAACCGCCGCGGCCTGATCATCCCGCCGAAGGTCAAGATCACCGAAGGCACGAGCCTGACGCCCTACTTCAAGCGTGCCTTGCAGTGCGATTTCGACTGTTACATGAGCGAACAGGTAATCCCGATGTGGCGTGCCCGCACTGGCGGGGGCACCATCCTGGAGCTGACCAACCAGGTCAGCCTGTACGCCCTGGCCGATTACCTGCAAAACAGCCCCAAGATCGCCGTGATGCACAATGCCGACGATGTCATTCTCGGCCCTGGCGATATCGGGTTCCTGCGCAAGGTGTTCGGTGATCGCCTGACCCTTTATCCCCATGGTGGCCATTGCGGCAACATCAACTACCGCGTCAACAGTGACGCCATGCTGGAGTTCTTCCGTGGTTAACAAACTGCTCTTTGCCACGGCCCTGCTTGCCGCAGGCCATACCCTGGCCGCCGAGACCGCTCCCCGAGCCAGCGTCATCGAGGCTGATCCGCAGGTGATCGGTACCGCCCCGCTGGCACCGGAAGCCGATGGCTTCCTCGACCCGCTGCGCGAGTTGAAATTCAACCCGGGCCTGGACCAGCGTGAGTTCGAGCGCTCGACCCTCGAAGCGCTGAACGTCTACGACCCGCTCGAGTCGATGAACCGCCGCATCTATCACTTCAACTACCGCCTGGACCAATGGGTGCTGCTGCCGCTGGTCAATGGCTACCAGTACGTCACCCCGCGTTTTCTGCGCAGTGGCGTGACCAACTTCTTCAACAACCTGGGGGACGTGCCCAACCTGTTCAACAGCGTGCTGCAGCTCAAGGCCAAACGCTCGGCCGAGATCACAGCGCGGCTGATGTTCAACACGATCATCGGGGTAGGCGGTTTGTGGGACCCGGCGACCAAGATGGGCCTGCCGCGCCAGAGCGAGGATTTCGGCCAGACCTTGGGCTTCTATGGCGTACCGGCAGGCCCGTACCTGATGCTGCCGCTGTTGGGCCCTTCGAACCTGCGCGACACCACCGGGCTGGTGGTGGATTATTCCGGCGAGCAGGCGATCAATTACCTGGACATGGCCAAAGTCAGCCGCGAGCACCCGGAGTTCTTCGGCCTGCGGGTCATCGACAAGCGCTACACCACCAACTTCCGCTACGGGCAGATGAACTCACCGTTCGAGTATGAAAAGGTGCGCTACGTCTACACCCAGTCGCGCAAGCTGCAGATCGCCGAGTGAGCCGGCAGCGCCACTGCCATTACGGCAGCGGCGCACTCGCTTTCAACGCCCTTTCTTTTCGTACAGCCTTGGGGCCCCGTCCGGTCGGGACTTGAACCGGCGGTGTGCCCACAAGTACTGCTCGGGGCATTCGCGCAGTACCTGCTCGACCCATTGATTGATTCGCAGGCAATCAGCCTCTTCGCTCTCACCGGGGAAATCGCTCAGTGGGGGATGAATCACCAACCGATAACCGCTGCCGTCTTCGAGTCGCTTCTGCGTGAAGGGAATGACCTGGGCGCGGCCCAGGCGCGCAAACTTGGTGGTGGCCGTGACCGTGGCTGCCGGGATCCCGAACAAGGGCACGAACAGGCTTTGCTTGGCGCCGTAGTCCTGGTCGGGTGCGTACCAGATTGCGCGGCCGGCCCGCAGCAGCTTGAGCATGCCCCTGACATCCTCGCGTTCGACGGCCAGTGAGTCCAGGTTGTGCCGTTCGCGTCCGCTGCGCTGGATGAAATCGAACAGGGCATTGCCATGTTCGCGGTACATGCCATCGATGGTGTGACGCTGGCCGAGCAAGGCCGCACCGATTTCCAGGGTAGTGAAGTGCACCGCCATCAGGATTGCGCCCTGCCCCGCCTGCTGGGCGGCCTGCAAGTGCTCAAGCCCCTCGACATGGGCCAGGCGCGCCAACCGCGTCTTGGGCCACCACCAGCTCATGGCCATTTCGAAGAAGGCGATGCCGGTCGAGGCAAAATTGGCTTTGAGCAGCCGTTGCCGTTCGTCCGCCGACAGCTCGGGGAAGCACAGTTCCAGGTTGCGCGCGGCGATACGCCTGCGTTCACCGGCAAAGCGGTACATGATCGCGCCTAACGCCGCACCCAGCTTGAGCAATGCCCGGTACGGCAACTGCACCACCAGCCACAGCAGCCCCAGGCCCAGCCACAGGCCCCAGAACTTGGGATGAAGGAAATAGGGACGAAAACGCGGGCGATCCATTGAAGCTTCCAGCAAGACATGGGCCGCGCATTCTACAACGGATCGGCTCATGTTGCGGGCAACCGGTCTTATCGTTATAAGTCAGGGCACTTTTTCCGCAACAAGCCGTCTATGCAGACCATGAGCCCAAACCACACCCCCGACACCCCCTCCGTGTTCCAGCTCAAGGGCAGCATGCTTGCCATTACCGTTCTGGAACTGGCGCGCAACGACCTTGAAGCCCTCGATCGCCAGTTGGCGGCCAAAGTGGCGCAGGCGCCGAACTTCTTCAGTAACACGCCGTTGGTGCTGGCGCTGGACAAGCTGCCGGCCGGCGAAGGCGCGGTCGACTTGCCTGGTTTGATGCGGATTTGCCGCCACCATGGCCTGCGGACCCTGGCCATCCGCGCCAACCGCATCGAGGACATTGCCGCGGCCATCGCCATCGATCTGCCAGTGCTGCCCCCGTCCGGCGCCCGCGAGCGGCCACTGGAACCCGAGCCCGAGGCCAAGAAACCCGAGCCGGCCCCTGCCCCGCCACCGGTACTCGAACCTGAGGTGCGCCCCACGCGCATCATCACCGCTCCGGTACGTGGCGGCCAGCAGATCTATGCCCAAGGGGGGGACCTGGTGGTCACCGCCTCGGTCAGCCCGGGTGCGGAACTTCTTGCCGATGGCAACATCCATGTGTACGGCGCCATGCGTGGCCGTGCCCTGGCAGGTATCAAGGGCAATACCAAGGCGCGTATCTTCTGCCAGCAGATGACCGCCGAAATGGTCTCCATTGCCGGCCAGTACAAAGTGTGCGAAGACTTGCGCCGCGATCCTTTGTGGGGGGCGGGCGTACAAGTCAGCCTGTCTGGCGACGTGTTGAACATCACCCGTCTTTAACGGATACTTGCCAGCATTTTTAGAGCAACTTTTTTATCGTTGCCGTTATTTCAGTTATTTGCAGGGACTTGCGTCCCGATCATTTTAGGGGTGAAACACCTTGGCCAAGATTCTCGTGGTTACTTCCGGCAAAGGGGGTGTGGGCAAGACCACCACCAGCGCCGCCATCGGTACCGGCCTCGCACTGCGTGGCCACAAGACGGTTATCGTCGACTTCGACGTGGGCCTGCGTAACCTCGACCTGATCATGGGCTGCGAACGCCGCGTGGTGTACGACTTCGTCAACGTGGTCAATGGCGAAGCCAACCTGCAACAAGCCCTGATCAAGGACAAGCGCCTGGAAAACCTGTACGTGCTGGCTGCCAGCCAGACCCGTGACAAGGACGCGCTTACTCAGGAAGGCGTCGAGAAAGTCCTGATGGACCTCAAGGAGCAGTTCGAGTACGTGATCTGCGACTCGCCGGCCGGTATCGAGAAAGGTGCCCACCTGGCCATGTATTTCGCCGACGAGGCCATCGTGGTCACCAACCCCGAAGTGTCTTCGGTCCGTGACTCCGACCGCATGCTGGGCATCCTGTCGAGCAAGTCGCGCCGCTCGGAAAACGGCGAGGAGCCGATCAAGGAGCACCTGTTGATCACTCGCTACCACCCCGAGCGCGTCGTCAAGGGCGAAATGCTGAGCGTGGCCGACGTGGAAGAGATTCTCTCGATCAAGCTCAAGGGCGTGATTCCCGAATCGCAGGCGGTGCTCAAGGCATCCAACCAGGGTATCCCGGTCATTCTCGATGACCAGAGCGATGCCGGCCAGGCGTACAGTGACGCAGTCGACCGCCTGCTGGGCAAAGAGAAGCCGATGCGCTTCATCGATGTACAGAAGAAGGGATTCTTCGAGCGCATTTTCGGGAGCAAATAAACCATGAACCTTTTTGACTTCTTTCGTGGCAGACAGAAACAGACCAGCGCGTCGGTGGCGAAAGAGCGTCTACAGATCATCGTGGCGCACGAGCGCGGACAACGCAGCGAACCGGACTATCTGCCCGAGTTGCAGAAGGAACTGCTGGAAGTGATTCGCAAGTATGTGAACATCGGCAATGACGATGTGCATATCGAGCTGGAAAACCAGGGCAGCTGCTCCATTCTGGAGCTGAACATCACCCTGCCGGATCGCTGATCCGGCCAAGAGCCGGGGCTGCGCTGTAGCCCATTCGCGGCACGAGGCCGCTCCGACAAGGGATCGCGTTCCACTGTCGGAGCGGCCTTGCCGCGTATGGGTTGCAGCACAGCCCCGCTTTTTTCTCCCGATTCAACAGAGACCACGCAATGCCGCTGTCCACCCTCCAGATCCTTCACGAAGACGCCGCCATCCTGGTGATCAACAAGCCGACGCTGCTGCTGTCGGTCCCGGGCAGAGCTGACGACAACAAGGATTGCCTGATCACCCGCCTTCAGGAAAACGGCTATCCCGATGCGCTGATCGTGCATCGCCTGGACTGGGAAACCTCGGGCATCATCCTGCTGGCCCGCGATGCCGACAGCCACCGCGAGCTGTCGCGCCAGTTCCATGACAGGGAAACCGAAAAGGCCTACACCGCCCTGTGTTGGGGGCAGCCGGCCCTGGACAGCGGCAGCATCGACCTGCCACTGCGGTATGACCCACCTACCAAGCCACGCCACGTCGTGGATCATGAACAAGGCAAGCATGCGCTGACGTTCTGGCGGGTGGTGGAACGTTGCGGCGAGTATTGCCGTGTGGAGCTGACGCCGATCACAGGGCGCTCGCACCAACTGCGTGTGCACATGCTATCGATCGGCCACCCGCTGCTGGGTGATCGGCTGTATGCCAACCCCCAGGCCTTGGCCGCCCACGAGCGGCTTTGCCTGCATGCATCGATGCTCAGCTTTACCCACCCGGTGTCCGGTGAACGCCTCAGATTCGAGTGCCCGGCACCGTTTTGATGGGGTGTGCTGTGGCTAGCAGTCCACGAGCGCTGCTGGGCCTGTCCTGACGAGCTGCAATGCAGGCCGAAGCGCTGGGGCCGCAGTGCGGCCTGGAGCCTGCGCTATACCTTCGCAACAACTGTCGCCTGGCCAACCGCACAACCCACAGCCCGACACCGCTCGGCGACTCAATACGCTAAACTCGCGCCACTGCTGTCTGGAGTGAACTATGCGCGATGTACTCAATGCAGGCCTGATCGATTTTCTGAAGGCCTCCCCTACTCCCTTCCACGCTACTGCCAGCCTGGCCCTGCGCCTGGAGGCCGCTGGTTACCAGCGCCTGGACGAACGCGAGAGCTGGTCCGTCGTGTCGGGCGGGCGCTATTACGTCACCCGCAACGATTCCTCGATCATCGCGATCAAGATGGGCAGGCAGGCGCCGCTGCTCAACGGCATCCGCATGGTCGGCGCCCACACCGATAGCCCCTGCCTGCGGGTCAAGCCGCAGCCGGAACTGCAGCGCCAGGGCTTCTTGCAACTGGGCGTGGAAGTGTATGGCGGTGCCCTGCTGGCGCCGTGGTTCGACCGCGACCTGTCGCTGGCGGGGCGGGTCACCTACCGCCGTGACGGCAAGGTGGAAAGCCAGCTGATCGACTTCAAGTTGCCGATCGCCGTCATCCCCAACCTGGCCATCCACCTCAACCGTACCGCCAACGATGGCTGGCATATCAACCCGCAGACCGAACTGCCACCGATCCTGGCCCAGGTGGCCGGTGACGAGCGCATCGACTTTCGCGCCCTGCTGACCGAGCAACTGGCACGCGAGCACCAACTCAACGCCGACGTGGTACTGGACTACGAGCTGAGTTTCTACGATACCCAGGACGCCGCGCAGATCGGGCTCAATGGCGACTTCATTGCCGGCGCCCGCCTGGACAACCTGCTGTCGTGCTATGCCGGGCTGCAGGCCCTGCTGGCCGCTGACAGCGATGAAACCTGCATCCTGGTGTGCAATGACCACGAGGAAGTCGGCAGCAGCTCGGCCTGCGGCGCCGACGGGCCGATGCTCGAGCAGACGTTGCAGCGCCTGTTGCCCGACGGTGACGCCTACGTGCGCACCATCCAGCGCTCGTTGATGGTCTCGGCCGACAATGCCCATGGCGTGCATCCGAACTACGCCGACAAGCACGACGGCAACCACGGCCCGAAACTCAACGCAGGGCCGGTGATCAAGGTGAACAACAACCAGCGCTACGCCACCAACAGCGAAACCGCCGGCTTCTTCCGCCACTTGTGCATGGCCGAAGAAGTACCGGTGCAGAGCTTCGTGGTACGCAGCGACATGGGCTGTGGCTCGACCATAGGGCCCATTGCGGCCAGTCACCTTGGCGTGCGGACGGTCGACATCGGGCTGCCGACCTTCGCCATGCACTCCATCCGCGAGCTGTGCGGCAGCCATGACCTGGCGCACTTGGTGAAGGTCCTGACAGCGTTCTACCGCAGCCACGACTTGCCGTGAGCCACGCGGGGCGCCGGGGTGCTACACACCCGGCGCCAACAGGCCGCGCTGCTGCACATGGCCGACGAGTCCGCTTCCAGCAGGCCAGGTCGGGGGTTAGCGACTATGCTAAAGGCATGTCTCACTGCAAAGGACTGTCGCCATGTCACCCTTCCTGGCCCTGCTGATTCCCGTCTGCGCATCGCTGTTGTTGCTGACCCTCGGGTTCGGCCTGCGCGAGCGCGATGTTGGCGTGCTGATGATGTGGGTGGGCACCCTGGGCATCTTCGGCCTGACCTGCTGGAAGATCCTGGAGAAACTGCCGTCATAAACCTCTACACTCGGGCAATCGTTTGACCTGAGGTAGATCTGCCCGTGCCTGCCCTTCTGCGTTACCTGTTTGTTGTGCTGTTGCTGTTCATAGGTTCTGCACACGCAGCAGGCCTGCCCGGCCTTCTGGGTTCCAGTGCCCCCGCCCAGCCCGAGGCTTCCGAGCCGCTGGGCAAATCTCTCGACGAGGTGATCAAGAGCCTGGAGAACGACCAGCAGCGTGCCAAACTCCTGGCCGACCTGAAAAAGCTGCGCGACGCCACGCAAAAGTCGCAACCGAGCGTTGAGCAAGGCGTGCTCGGCTTGATCGGTGGCGCCCTGCACGATTTCGAAAAGCAGTTCACCGGGGAAGCCAACCCGTTCCAGCGCTGGGGCATGGAAATCGACCAGGCCCAGGAAGAACTGGCGGCCTTGATGGTGCCTGTTCACCAATGGCCCGCGATCCTGTTCGGCTTTGCTGCGGTTATCGCGGTGTGGAGCGTACTGGCGTTCGCGTTCAACTGGGTGGGCCATCGGGTCCGCCTGCGATTCGGCCTGAGCGAAGAACTGCCCCAGCATCCTCGCACCTGGGACCTGGTCCGCTTCGCCCTGCGCAAGCTGGGCCCCTGGTTGGTCGCGCTGGTGTTCACGGTGTACCTGAGCTTCGTACTGCCCCCGTCGCTGGGTAAATCGCTGGCCATGGTGCTGGCGTATGCCCTGGTGGTCGGCACCTGCTTCTCGGCCATCTGCGTGATCGCGTTTTCCCTGCTGGACGGCCCGCACCGCCACCGGGCATTGCACATCCTGCGCCACCGTGCATTCCGACCCTTGTGGCTGATCGGCAGCTTTGCCGCCTTCGGCGAGGCCATGAGCGACCCGCGCCTCACCGCTGCGCTGGGCATACACCTGGCTCATGGGGTGGCAACCCTGGCCAACGTCGTCGCCGCGGTGTGCACCGGCCTGTTCATCCTGCGTTTTCGCCGGCCCATTGCCCACCTGATCCGCAACCAACCCTTGTCGCGCCGCCTGACGCGACGAACCCTGAGCGATACCATCGAGATCCTGGGCAGTTTCTGGTTCATTCCGGCGCTGATTCTGGTAGCCATCTCGCTGTTCGCCACTTTCGTTTCGGCCGGTGATACCAGCACGGCGCTTCGCCAGTCACTGATGTGCACGGTGCTGGTGGTGGTGTGCATGGTGCTCAATGGCCTGGTGCGCCGCCACGCTGCCAACCCCAAGCGCGCCGGCAAGCGCCATGCGGTGTATGCCGAGCGGCTGCGCAACTTTGGCTACTTGTTGGTCCACCTGTTCATCTGGCTGGTGTTCATCGAACTGGGTCTTCGGGTATGGGGGCTGTCGATGATCAGCTTCGCCGAAGGCGATGGGCATGACATCAGCCTGCGCCTGATGGGCCTGGCAGGGACGCTGATTGTCGCGTGGCTGGTGTGGATCCTGGCGGACACAGCGGTACACCATGCGCTGGTCCGCTCGCGCCGCGGCATGGCCAACGCCCGGGCGCAGACCATGATGCCGTTGATCCGCAACGTGATGTTCGTGTTCATCTTCATCATCGCGGTGATCGTCGCCCTGGCCAACATGGGCATGAACGTGACGCCGCTGCTGGCCGGTGCCGGTGTCATCGGCCTGGCGATCGGCTTCGGCGCCCAGTCGCTGGTGGCCGACCTGATCACCGGGCTGTTCATCATCATCGAGGACTCCCTGGCCATCGACGACTACGTGGATGTCGGCGGCCACCTGGGTACGGTGGAAGGCCTGACCATCCGCACCGTGCGTCTGCGGGACATCGATGGCATCGTGCACACCATTCCTTTCAGCGAAATCAAGAGCATCAAGAACTACTCCCGCGAATTCGGCTATGCGATCTTCCGCGTGGCGATCCCCTACAACATGAACATCGACCAGGCGATCACACTGGTGCGCGAGGTCGGTCAGAAGCTGCGCAGCGATCCGCTGATGCGCCGCAACATCTGGTCGCCGCTGGAACTGCAAGGGGTGGAGAGCTTCGAGTCGGGTTCAGCGGTGTTGCGGGCACGCTTCAAGACGGCGCCGATCAAGCAGTGGGAGGTGTCGCGGGCCTTCAACCTGGCACTCAAGCGCCAGCTCGACGAAGCCGGGTTGGACTTGGCAACGCCCAGGTTGTCGGTGCAGGTGGTAACGGCCGGCGCAGGCGCCATGACACAAACCGAGCCGTCCGGTTGAAGCCGGTTGGCCATGGATCGCGTCCTCGCTGGCGCCCTCAAGAGGCCGCCCGGCTAGCCTGCCTGTGCCCTGATGCAGATGGCGTCATGGCGCCAGTATTCAAGGTCGCAGTCGATCAGTTGCCCCTGCTGGTCGCTGTTGACCCGGGTGATTTGCAGCCCAGGGCTGCCTGCTGACACCTTCAACGCACCGGCCGCCTGCACGGGCAATGCGGTGGGCAGGATCTCGAAGCACACCTGCCCGTAGTGCAGACCGTACTGGCGCGCGTAGATTTCGGTCAATGACTGGGCCAGGTCTTGCTCGAGGATGGCCGGAAAGTAACGCGGGTTGAGGTAGTGCTCGGCGTACAGCACCGCCCTGCCGTCGATGCGCCTGAGCCTGCAGATGCGCACCACACTGGACAACGCCGGCAGTTGCAACCGCGCGCAAATGGCTGCCGACGCGGGCTGCAGCCGAGCCGACAGCAACTCGGTACTGGCGGCCCGCCCCTGCTCACGCACCATTGCATGAAAGTGGCTGCGCGCGATGAGGTCATAGCTCAAGCGTTCGGGGGCGACGAACCAGCCCCGCCGCTCCTCGCGATAGATCAACCCCCTTGCCTCCAACTGCACCAACGCTTCGCGCAGGGTGATGCGCGTGGTGGCGAAGAGTTCGCTGAGCCGGCGTTCGGCAGGCAGCTTGCCGCCAGGCGCCAAAAGGCCGTGTCCGATCTGCTCCTCAAGGGCGTTACAGATGGCTGTTACCGCGCGCGGTGGCATCGGCTGCATCAAAGGTTACCTATCTGGACTAGGCCAGCCCCACTACAGGGCACGGGGCACTGGATACAAGCCTAGGCAGGGCTGATGAACATCCCGTGACAAGACTGCCCGGCTGGTGCTGCCAGAAACGGGCCAGGCCTTGTGAAGCCCCGCTCGCAGGTGGTCTACGCTGTATTGCCAGAGGCCGCGATCAGGCAGCTGGACCTGGGGCTACATCAAATTGTCACGCTACCGGCCTACCTTGGCTCAAGGTTTGCTGACCTAGACCAAGGCTGCAGACAACGGCTTCATACACAACAGCGTTCGGTCGATGCACCCACCCAAGGAGCTACGGATGAAAAAGTTGTTCATGGCGTCACTGCTCGGTTCGGCAATCGCGTTCTGCACGTCGGCCATGGCCGCAGATGACCTCAAGGCACTGGAGGATGCCGCCCGCAAGGAAGGCATGGTCAACAGCGTGGGCATGCCCGACGCCTGGGCCAACTGGAAGGACACCTGGCAGGACCTGGCCAGCAAGTACGGGCTCAAGCACAGCGACACCGACATGAGTTCGGCGCAGGAAATCGCCAAGTTCGAGGCGGAGAAAGACAACGCCAGTGCCGACATCGGCGATGTGGGCGCAGCGTTCGGACCCATCGCCATCGCCAAGGGCGTAAGCCAGCCGTACAAGCCAAGCACCTGGGACCAGGTGCCAGAGTGGGCCAAGGACAAGGACGGCCATTGGGCGCTGGCCTACACCGGCACCATCGCGTTCATCATCAACAAGGACCTGGTCAAGGAGTCAGAGCGGCCCAAGACCTGGCACGACCTGGAGCGCGGCACGTACAAGGTGGCCATCGGTGATGTCGGCACCGCCGCCCAGGCCGCCAATGGTGTGCTGGCCGCCGCCATCGCCTACAAGGGCGATGAGAGCAACGTGGCCCCAGGCCTGCAACTGTTCACCAAGCTGGCCCAGCAAAAGCGCCTTTCTCTGGCTAACCCGACCATCCAGACCCTGGAAAAGGGCGAGGTGGAAGTGGGCGTGGTCTGGGACTTCAATGGCTTGAGCTACCGCGATCAGATCGACCCCAAGCGCTTCGAAGTGCTGATCCCATCGGACGGCTCGATCACCTCGGGCTACACCACCATCATCAACATGTACGCAAAACACCCCAATGCCGCGAAGCTGACGCGTGAATACATCTTCAGCGATGCCGGGCAGATCAACCTGGCCAAGGGGCATGCACGCCCGATCCGCGCCGAGCACCTGAAGTTGCCGGAAGATGTGCAGGCCAAATTGCTGCCCAACGAGCAATATGCGCCTGCGCAGCCGATCAAGAACGCCGAGGTGTGGGAAGCGACCTCCAAGAAGCTGCCGCAGATGTGGCAGGAGCAGGTGATCATCGAGATGGAATGAGGCATGCAGACGGGCCTGCCAGCTGCCACGCTGGCCGTCCCGCCTGTATGGCAGCCCCAGCGAGCCGGCGTCGCGCCAGCAGTAACTCCCCGGCGCGGCGCCGCGCAATGCGAGCGCCCCCTTCCCCGATGGTTTTTTGCGGAGTCATCAATGAGCCACAACGTCATCCTGGTGCTGTTGGACGGGCTGAACTATCAGGTTGCCCACCACGCCATGGGCCACTTGCACGCCTATGTCGAGGCCGACCGCGCCGCGCTTTACCGCATGGAGTGCGAGTTGCCGTCGCTGTCCCGTCCGCTGTACGAGTGCATTCTCACGGGTGTGCCCCCTATCGACAGCGGCATCGTGCACAACAACGTCAACCGGCTTTCCAACCAGCGCAGCGTGTTCCACTACGCCCGCGAGGCCAACCTGGGCACGGCAGCGGCGGCCTATCACTGGATGAGCGAGCTCTACAACCGCTCCCCGTTCGACCCCCAGCGTGACCGGCATACCCACGCCCCCAAGTTGCCCATCCAGCACGGGTTGTTCTACTGGGACGATCGCTACCCCGATTCACACCTGCTGGCGGACGGCGAATACCTGCGCCGGCGCCATGCGCCCAACTTCCTGCTGGTGCACCCGATGAGCATCGACGATGTGGGCCACCACCATGGGCTGGACAGCAGCCAATACCGCAATGCTGCCCGCAGCGCGGACATCCTGCTGGCCGATTACCTGCCCAGGTGGCTCGACGAGGGCTATCAAGTGCTGGTGACCGCCGACCATGGCATGAACAACGATCGCTCGCACAACGGGCTGCTGGCCGAAGAGCGCGAAGTACCCCTGTTCGTGGTCGGCGCAGCCTTCAGCCTCGACCCATCGGCCAAGCCACTGCAGACCGACCTGTGCGGGACCATCTGTGAGTTGCTTGGCGCCGCTCACGACAAATCGGTCTGCCGGGAGTTGCTCAAATGAGCCAATCGCCTCGTGGCCGTTACCTGGCGTTGCTGTGCCTGGTGCCCTTCGCTGCCGTTTTCGTGATCTTCCAGATCGCCCCGCTGGCCTGGGTGGCGCTGAGCAGCCTGCAGTCGGAGGCGGGTTGGGGCATGGACAACTTCAGCAAGGTGTTCGCCTCCAAGTTCTACCTGCAAGCCCTGCAACGCAGCCTGGAGATCAGCTTCTGGTCCAGCCTGTTCGGCATCATCATCGCGACCCTGGGCGCCTATTCGCTGCGTCAGGTGGACTCGCGGCTGCGCGACTTCGTCAGTGCCTTTGCCAACATGACCAGCAATTTTGCCGGCGTGCCGCTGGCGTTCGCGTTCATCATCCTGCTCGGCTTCAACGGCGCATTGACCTTGTTGCTCAAGCAGATGGGCCTGCTGGAAGACTTCAGCATCTACTCCAAGAGCGGGCTGATCCTGGTGTACACCTATTTCCAGATCCCCTTGGGTGTCCTGCTGCTGTACCCGGCCTTCGACGCGCTGCGCGAAGACTGGCGCGAGTCGGCTGCGCTGCTGGGCGCCAATCACTGGCAGTTCTGGCGGCACATCGGGCTGCCGGTGCTGGCCCCGGCGCTGCTGGGCACCTTCGTCATCCTGCTGGCCAATGCCCTGGGCGCCTACGCCACGGTCTATGCCCTGACCACCGGTAACTTCAACGTACTGCCCATACGCATCGCGGGCCTGGTGGCCGGCGACATCAGCCTCGATCCGAACCTTGCCAGTGCCCTGGCAATGGTGCTGGTAGGGCTGATGACGGTGGTTACCGTGGTGCATCAATGGTTGTTGAAAAGGAGCTACCATGCGCGCTGACCCCAAAGGAGGCGGCTGGTACCACCGCGCCGTGGTCTACCTGCTGTTTCTGATTTTGCTGATGCCACTGGCCGGCACCCTGCTCTACTCCCTGGCCACCAGTTGGTCGGCCACCCTGCTTCCCAGCGGCCTGACCCTGAAGTGGTACGTGGCGTTGTGGAGCGAGCCGCGCTTTCTGGCGGCATTCGGCCAGTCGCTGCTGGTGTGCGTCGGCGCGCTGCTGCTGTCGGTCGTGCTGATCCTGCCACTGCTGTTCGTGGTGCACTATCACTTCCCCCGGCTCGACGCGTTGATGAATGTCCTGATCCTGCTGCCGTTTGCCGTACCACCTGTGGTGTCGTCGGTGGGGTTGCTGCAACTGTATGGCAGTGGGCCGATGGCCATGGTGGGGACACCGTGGATTCTGATCGGCTGCTACTTCACCATCGCCCTGCCCTTCATGTACCGGGCCATCACCAACAACCTGCAGGCCATCAATCTGCGCGACCTGATGGACGCGGCGCAGTTGCTGGGCGCCAGCACCTGGCAGGCGGCTTTGCTGGTGGTACTCCCCAACCTGCGCAAGGGCCTGATGGTGGCCCTGCTGCTGTCGTTCTCGTTCCTGTTCGGGGAATTCGTGTTCGCCAACCTGCTGGTGGGCACGCGCTACGAGACCCTGCAGGTGTACCTCAACAACATGCGCAACAGCAGCGGCCACTTCAACAGTGCGCTGGTGATCTCCTATTTCGCCTTCGTGCTGATCCTGACGTGGGTCGCCAACCGCTTGAACAAGGACAAGACCTGACATGAGCTACGTCAGCGTACGCAACCTGCAAAAAAGCTACGCCGGTAGCCCGGTATTCAGCCAGATCGATTGCCAGATCGAACGGGGCGAGTTCATCACCCTGCTCGGCCCCTCAGGGTGCGGCAAGTCCACGCTGCTGCGCTGCATCGCCGGGCTCACGCCCGTTGACAGCGGGCAGATCCTGCTCGACGGCATCGACATCGTGCCGCAGAGCCCGCAGAAGCGCGGTATCGGCATGGTCTTCCAGAGCTACGCGCTGTTTCCCAACATGACGGTGGAGCAGAATGTCGCATTCGGGCTGCGCATGCAGAAGGTCAGGGGTGATGAAAGCCAGGCACGGGTGCGCGAGGCATTGCAGCTGGTGGAATTGAATGACTTCGCCGCACGTTACCCTCACCAGTTGTCTGGCGGGCAATGCCAGCGCGTCGCCCTGGCCCGCTCCCTGGTCACCCGCCCCCGACTGCTGTTGCTGGACGAGCCGCTTTCGGCGCTCGATGCGCGTATTCGCAAACACCTGCGTGAACAGATCCGCGCCATCCAGAGGGAACTGGGTTTGACCACGATCTTCGTTACCCATGACCAGGAAGAGGCCTTGACGCTGTCAGACCGCATCTTCCTGATGAATCAGGGCCGTATCGTGCAAAGCGGTGATGCAGAGACTCTCTACACGGCCCCGGTGGACCTGTTTGCCGCCGGTTTCATCGGCAATTACAACCTGCTGGACGCCGACAGTGCCAGCCGCCTGCTGCAGCGGCCTGTCACCGGGCGCCTGGCCATACGCCCAGAATCCATCACACTGGGTCTGCACGGCGAACTCGACGCCCAGGTGCGCAGTCACAGCCTGCTGGGCAACGTGATACGTTATCGGGTGCAGGTACGCGAGGTAGAGCTGGTGGTGGATGTGCTCAACCGCTCACCCGCCGACCTGCATGCCGACGGTCAGCGGGTCAGCGTGTCGATAGACCCCAGTGCGCTACGGGAAGTGGCTTAAGGAGATGCATGTATGGCGCTAGCCATTTTCGATCTGGACGAAACCCTGATTCACGGCGACTGCGCGTCACTGTGGAGCGAACACATGGCCCGGCTGGGGTGGGTGGATGGTGACACGTTCTTGCGCCGTGACCGCGCGCTCATGGAGGCCTACAGCAAAGGCGAGCTGGCGATGGAAGATTACATGGCGTTCAGCCTGGAGCCGATTGCCGGGCGGACCCTGGAAGAGGTCGCACACTTGGTCGAGCCGTGGGTGGAAGATGTCATCGAACCGATCATTTTAGGCGATGCCTGCCGCTGCATCGCCGAACATCGCAAGCGCGGGGACCGGGTGCTGATCATTTCTGCGTCAGGGGTACACCTGGTTGGACCGATTGCTGCACGCCTGGGCGTGGACGAATACCTGGCAATCGACTTGGAGGCCCGCAATGGCGTCTATACCGGGGCTACCCATGGCGTACTCACCTACCAGGAAGGCAAGATCACCCGCTTGATGGCCTGGCTGGACCAGGAGCAGGAAAACCTGGAGGGCGCGAGCTTCTATTCCGACTCGCGCAATGACCTGCCCTTGTTGCTGAAGGTGGATCACCCTTGTGCCGTGAACCCGGACCCTGTGTTGCGCGAGCATGCGCAAGCCCACGGTTGGCCGATCTTGAGCTGGCACTGAACCCGCGTTCGCTGTTCAGTGCCAAGGCTTGCCCTGCCCCCGTGGGCCTGCGTTCACGCAGGCCCGCAGGGACTATGAGGGCGCCATGAGGCCAGTACCCGAGCAGGCAAGCGGGCCCGACACTAGGCCAGGCTCGGGTCGATGATCATGACCAGCTTGCCGGACACCTGGTTGGTCTCGAGTTCGGCGTAGGCTGCCTGGGCGAACTCCACCGGGTAGGTATCAACCAACTGCGGTGACAACCGCCCCTCGGTAAACAGCGGCCAGACTTGCTGGTGCAAGTCACTCAACAGTTCGGCCTTGAACGCATCGTCACGGTTGCGCAAGGTCGAGCCCGTGATCTGCGCCCGCTTGCCCATGACCTGGGCCAAGTCCAGTTCGAACGTGCGTCCACCCATCACGCCGATGATCACCCAGCGCCCGTCGCGGGCCAGCAGCTTGAGGTTCAGCTCGCCATAGCTGGCGCCGACCGGGTCGAGAATCACATCGAATGGGCCGATGGCTTCCAGGTCATCGAGGTTCTGGTTGCGCACCACGCCACCTGCCGCGCCCAGGGCCTGGCAATACGCCAGTCGCTCGGCCGAGCCGACGCTGACCCAGACGCTGTTGCCGAACGCCTTGCACAGTTGAATGGCAGCCGACCCCACGCCGCTGGCACCGGCGTGCACCAGCACCTTCTCGCCGGCTTTGACGCCGCCCAGCTGGAAGATGTTCAGCCACGCCGTCGCGTAGACCTCCGGCAGGGCTGCCGCTTCATGCAGGCTAAGCCCTTCGGGCACAGGCAGCACGTGCCGCGCATCGACGATCACTTCCTCGGCCATGGCACCGCTGGCCAGCAGTGCGCACACCCTGTCGCCCACCCGCCAGGCTGCCCCGGCCCCCACTTCTGCGATCACGCCGGCACATTCCAGGCCCATGTAGGGGCTGGCGCCGGGCGGCGGCGGATAGAGCCCTTTCATCTGCAGCAAATCGGCACGGTTCAACCCCGCAGCCGCGACCCGGATGCGTACTTGTCCTGCGTCACACGCCGGACGTTCGGCTTCGACCCAGGTGACATGTCCGTCAACGCCTTGCAATGCCTTCACAGTGCCTCCATAGTTGAATCATATGACCGAGCCTGGGCCACCCGTGCCCAGGCTTTTTGCAGTATGCGCCCGGTTTTTATGGAACCGGCGAACGGAAAAGACGGCCTACTATGCGTGATCAATTGCCCCCACGTCGAATCAGCATGAAGCATTTCCTACCCAGCACCGCCCTGGCACTGATGATCGGCCTTGGCAGCCTTACGCTCGGCGGCAATGCGGCGGCCGCCAACAAATGGGACAGCCTGCAACCGGACCGCGACGAAATCGTCGCCAGCCTCAACGTGGTGGAGCTGCTCAAACGCCATCACTACAGCAAGCCGCCCTTGGATGACGCCCGTTCGGTCATCATCTACGACGGCTACATCAAGCTGTTGGACCCGGCGCGCAGCTATTTCACCGCCGCCGACATCGCCGAATTCGACAAGTGGAAGACGCAGTTCGACGACTTCCTCAAAAGCGGCAACCTCGACCCTGGCTTCACCATCTACAAGCGCTACCTGGACCGGGTCAAGCAGCGCCTGGACTTCGCCTTGGCCGAGCTCAACAAGGGCGTGGACAAGATCGACTTCACGGTCAACGAGACCTTGCTGATCGACCGCAAGGACGCGCCTTGGCTCAAGGACCAGGCTGCCCTGGACGACCTGTGGCGTAAACGCGTCAAGGACGAGGTGCTGCGCCAGAAGATTGCTGGCAAAGAGCCCAAGCAGATTCAGGAAACCCTGATCAAGCGCTACAAGAACCAGCTGGCACGCCTGGATCAGACCCGCGCCGAAGACATTTTCCAGGCGTACATCAATACGTTTGCCCAGTCCTACGACCCGCACACCAACTACCTGTCGCCGGACAACGCCGAAAACTTCGACATCAACATGAGCCTGTCGCTCGAAGGGATTGGCGCGGTGCTGCAAAGCGACAACGATCAGGTCAAGATCGTGCGCCTGGTACCGGCGGGGCCTGCGGCCAAGACCAAGCAGGTCGCACCGGCCGACAAGATCATAGGCGTTGCTCAGGGCAACAAGGAAATGGTCGACGTCGTCGGCTGGCGCCTGGACGAAGTGGTCAAGCTGATTCGCGGCCCCAAGGGCTCGGTGGTACGCCTGGAAATCATCCCGGCGAGTAACGCCCCCAGCGATCAGACCAGCAAGATCGTGTCGATCACGCGTGAAGCGGTCAAGCTCGAAGAGCAGGCGGCCAAGAAGTCCGTGCTCAAACTCAAGCAGGACGGGCGTGACTACAAACTCGGCATTATCGAGATCCCGGCGTTCTACCTGGACTTCAAGGCCTACCGCGCAGGTGATCCGGAGTACAAGAGCACCACGCGTGACGTGAAGAAGCTGCTGACCGAGCTGCAGAAAGAGAAAGTCGACGGCGTGGTCATCGACTTGCGCAACAATGGCGGTGGTTCGCTGCAGGAAGCGACCGAGCTGACCAGCCTGTTCATCGAAAAAGGCCCTACTGTGCTGGTGCGCAATAGCGATGGCCGTGTGGATGTGCTTGAAGATGAAAACCCAGGTGCCTTCTACAAGGGGCCGCTGGCCTTGCTAGTCAACCGCCTGTCCGCCTCGGCATCGGAGATTTTCGCTGGCGCCATGCAGGATTATCACCGCGCGTTGATCATTGGTGGCCAGACCTTCGGCAAGGGCACCGTGCAGACCATTCAGCCACTTAACCATGGCGAGCTCAAGCTGACCCTGGCCAAGTTCTACCGGGTTTCCGGGCAGAGCACCCAGCACCAGGGCGTATTGCCGGACATCGACTACCCGTCGATCATCGACACCAAGGAAATCGGCGAAAGCGCCCTGCCCGAGGCGATGCCATGGGACACCATCCGTCCTGTCGTCAAGCCTGCGGTAGACCCCTTCAAGCCTTACCTGGCCCAGCTCAAGGCTCAGCACCAGGCACGCAGCGACAAGGATGCCGAGTTCATCTACATCCGCGACCGCCTGGCATTGACCCAGAAACTGATGACCGAAAAGACCGTCAGCCTCAATGAGCAAGAGCGTCGGGCGCGTCACGATGAAGTCGAGGCCAAGCAACTGGCTCTGGAAAACATCCGTCGCAAGGCCAAGGGCGAGGAACCGCTCAAGGAGCTGAAGAAAGAAGATGAGGATGCACTGCCGGCCGAGGATGAAGACACCAAGCCGGAAGACGACGCCTACCTGTCGGAAACCGGGCGCATCCTGATCGATTACCTCAGCGCCAGCACCAAGGTGGCTAAGAAGTAAGCGGCAGACCCTGGGGAGGGACGATCCATTCGCCACCCTCCCCTGATGTGTAAAGAAAAGCCGGGCTCATTGATGCCCGGCTTTCTTTTTGGGTCATTGGTAGGAGCGCCTGGAGAAGGGTTGGAGGGCTCAGCGTTGCTGGGTCTGATCAGGCGGGATCGGGATACGTGTATTCGAATACGCGTGCGACTTCAGAGGCATGCCAGGAAGCGGCCTCCATGCCATCGACAGGCCCTGTGAAGCGCCCTAACCGCTCGACGCACTCAAAGAAGCCTGTGCGCGGCAAGCGGCTGGCACCCTGGCTGATCACCAATGAACTGCGCAGGGGTTGTTCGGCACGCGCATCCAGCACTGCCAGGTACTCAAGCGCTGCGGTCAGTGTCTGCATGGCAGGACTTGGCAGTTGCAGGCGCTCGATGAGCGCTCGGTAGGTCAGCAAATGACGTTGCCGTCGGGCCAGATCCAGCTCGCCCAGCAGGTTGTCCCAGTGCTGGCGGCTGATCCTGACCTGACTCATGAAGCCTCGCTCCAGCCAGGCACACCCAGGTGCCAGGCCAGGGCACGGCGAATGGCGGCATCGGGCTCCCGCTCGCCCGACTCGATCATCGCCAGGTAAGCCGGGCTCACCCCCACATTGCGGGCCAGGTGCTCGGCGGCGATGCCTTTGTCCCGGCGTATGGCACCTACTTCGCTAAATGCGGGCAAAGCGGCATGTGAGGCGGCTTCTTCGACAGGTGACTGTACTGGGGTATTCGCTGGGGCCTGCCCTGCTGCCTTGAGCAGCGCCTGGTAGTCTTCCCACGGTACGACGGCATACTCGGGTTGACCGTCGCGGCTGATGACCTGAATATCCATTGCAAAAATCCCTTCGAGAGGACTACTGAAGGTAATCCATTGGCGTGTTTCATGTGCCAATTATATGACCAAGTTCAGGATCTTTGCAGTCGAGCGCTGTCAGGGTTCTACCGTGTCACTGACGCCTCAAGGGATTTCACGCTCCAGACGCAGGTCTTCGGGGGTGGCTGGAAGACGCTCAACTACCTGCAGCCGTTCTGGCGACTGGGTGTCCCGCCAGGCCTTGAAGCGCTCCAGTTCATCGGAAACGGTCTTGAGCACCCACCCCAGCACGGCGATGTCATCCAGAAAACCTACGCCCAGCAACCAGTCCGGGATGGCGTCGATGGGGCTTACGAAATAAAGCAGACCGGCAACGATCGTAATCAAGGCCTTGCGGTTGATCGCCCGGTACTCGCCTCGCCACCATGCCAGGCACAGGGCCTGCATCAACTTCACGTCTTCGCGCAGTTGGCCCAAGCGTGGCCCTTTGCGGGCCACCGCGAACAGCAGCGCCGGCAAGCGCCCACGGCTGAGCAGGCGCTCTGCCAGGGGCAGGAAGCGCGTGAAATTCCAAGGTGCCTTCATGGTGCCTCCAGACGGAAAAGGTTATCCACATTTATTGTGGATAACCTTGTGAACAGGGGGACGTTTCCGAGCCCGCTGGCCCATAAACAGGGCACCGGACAAGATCGGGCATTTTTTACACAGCGGTTACAGAGCACTGCGCGGGCCCGCCCTAGGACAGTTATTTCAGACGCAGCTTACACCCAGCGCCTGTCCTTGTTCGGACCATGGGCGCCAGAGCAGGTTCGAACGGGATGCCCAAATGCGAACGTCCTGTAAGGCAGCTCCGCCACAGGTTCAGCACGGCTCTGAATGTCATCAGATACCCGTGTAGGCGGAGTACGCTGTACCCGCGCAGTTACGGCCTTGCCGGGGCTGCGGATCGGCCGCGCAGCCTCCCCAGGATTTAGCTTTGCCGCAGATACTATTAGGGCCGCATAGCGGCCCCAATGGTATCAAGTGAACCGAACGCTCCGTGATGACAGCGCGCTCGTTTCAATCGAAACACGCCTTACTTGGCAGGTGCTTCAGCCGGTGCGTCGGCAGGCGCTTCGGCCTCAGGCTCACCACCTTGCAGCTGCGCTGGGTCCTTGATCGCGATCAGTTCCAGGTCGAACACCAGAACCGAATTGGCCGGGATCAACGGGCTCGGGCTCTGGGCGCCGTAGGCCAGGTCAGCAGGGATGAACAACTTGTACTTCTCGCCAACGTGCATCAATTGCAACGCTTCGACCCAACCTGGGATCACGCCGCTGACCGGCAGGTCGATCGGGCTGCCGCGCTCGACGGAGCTGTCGAAGACCTTGCCGTCGATCAACTTGCCTTCATAGTGAACGGTCACCACGTCGGTTGGCTTGGGCTGCGGACCATCGGCCTTCTTGACAACTTCGTACTGCAGACCCGATGCGGTGGTCACCACGCCTTGCTTCTTGCCGTTTTCTTCAAGGAACTTCTTGCCCGCAGTGGCCGCCTCTTCGCTGGCCTTGGCCAGGCGTTCTTCGGAACGCTTCTGCAAGGCAGTGAAGGCTTCTACCAGTTCTTCGTCCTTCAGGCGCTGCTCTTTCTTGCCAACGGCGTCCTCGATACCCAGCGCTACCGCCTTGGAATCGAGGTCGTCCATGCCTTCCTGCGCCAGGCTCTTGCCCATGTTCAGGCCAATGCCGTAGGAAGCTTTCTGCGCAGGCGTCTTCAGTTCGGGGCTGCTGGCCTGCTGATCACAACCAGCCAGTACCAGGCCTACCAGGGCAACCGCAGCCGCCAAACGATGCTGTTTCATGCTAATTCCTTGTTCATGCGCCATAAGGGCAATCAGGGTAGAGGCCGCGAGCTTAGCAGGCGGCCCTCACCAATGGCTACCGGCATAGGAGCGGGTTTGAGTAAGTAAGTTCAGCAAGTGAATCGTTATTCATCAACCAGGTAACAGCTTCATGCCATGACCTGACAGATCCCCCGCGCCAGCGCTAAAGTCATATTTAAAACAGCAGGTACCGACAAAGAAATCATCCACGATCAAGTGACGCATCGGTGCTCGACGGTGGCATGTGGGTATGCCGTGGGTCTATGCTTTGAGGCATTCTAGCTGGAGTGATTATTCGCGTTTATGTCCAAGGTCATCATCAAATCCCCCGCCGAGCTCGACCTGATGCGCCGCGCAGGCCAACTGCTGGCACAGGTGTTCGCCGAACTCGACAGTTTCATCCGTCCAGGCATCACCACCCTGCAGATCAATGACCACGCAGAAGACTTCATCGTCCAGGCCCTTCGGGCAAGACCGGCCAGCAAAGGCCAGTACGGCTTTCCCTATGCGCTCAATACCTCGGTCGATCATGTGGTGTGCCATGGCATGCCTGACGCCGATGAAGTACTCAAAGAAGGTTCGATCGTCAACGTCGACATCACGCTGGAACAAGGCGGTTACATTGCTGACTCTTCTAAAATGTACGCCATCGGGCAGATCGATGATGAAGCCCGGCGCCTGATCGACACCACCTATGCGGCGCTGTGGAAAGGCATCGAGCAAGTACGACCTGGGGCCACCCTGGGTGACATTGGCCATGCCGTGCAGGCGCATGCCGAGGCCGCAGGCTACAGCGTGGTCCGAGAGTATTGTGGGCATGGCATTGGCCAGCAGATGCATGAAGCGCCAGAGGTGCTGCATGTCGGTCAGCGCGGCATGGGCATGAAGCTCAAGCCAGGCATGGTGTTCACCATCGAGCCCATGATCAACCAGGGCGGGCGCGGCACCCGCACGCTCAAGGATGGCTGGAGCGTGGTGACACGTGACGGCAGCCTGTCAGCGCAATGGGAGCACACGGTGGCCGTGACGGACGAAGGGTTCGAGGTACTGACCCTGCGGGCCGAGGAGCGCCCAGGCCTCAATGGCCAGGCGGCCCGGGCCTGAAAGACGACTATAAAACTGAAATGCAGGCATAAAAAAAGCGACCCTAGGGTCGCTTTCTTATTGCTTCAGGGTGTTCAGTGGGCCCTTGAAGCTGAATATGGCGCAGCGGACGGGACTCGAACCCGCGACCCCCGGCGTGACAGGCCGGTATTCTAACCGACTGAACTACCGCTGCGCTATACATCGAGTGGTGGGTGATGACGGGATCGAACCGCCGACCCTCTGCTTGTAAGGCAGATGCTCTCCCGGCTGAGCTAATCACCCATGTCTCTCGGTGTGGCGCGCATTCTACGGACAACTTTCAATGCTGGCAAGCACTTATGGCTTTTTTTTATACCCTGCACGTTCGCATGAAATTCAAGGCATAAAAAAAGCGACCCTAAGGTCGCTTTCTGTTTGCTTCAGGGTGTTCAGTGGGCCCTTGAAGCTGAATATGGCGCAGCGGACGGGACTCGAACCCGCGACCCCCGGCGTGACAGGCCGGTATTCTAACCGACTGAACTACCGCTGCGCTATACATCGAGTGGTGGGTGATGACGGGATCGAACCGCCGACCCTCTGCTTGTAAGGCAGATGCTCTCCCGGCTGAGCTAATCACCCTTCGTCTCGGTGTGGGGCGCATTCTACGGACGGCCCTGCCCCCTGGCAAGCACTTTCTTTCACTTTATTTCGAAAAAAGTACAGATCTTTCAACGACCTAGCGTAACGGCCCGATTTCGTCCGGTTTGTGCACTGCTGGCCCTCTGACAGGGTTGGCCTTCCGGGGCTGGTAGGAGAATAATGCCCGCCTTATGCATTAATGAGAGACTTCCCCGATGTGGTTCAAGAACCTGCTGACCTACCGCCTGACCCAGGACGTGCCCTTCGAGCCTGAAGCCCTGGAGGCTGCCCTGGCCAGCAAGCCAGCCCGTCCGTGCGCCAGCCAGGAGCTGGCCACCTACGGTTTCGTCGCCCCGTTCGGCAAGGGCGAAGATGCCCCGCTGGTGCACGTCAGTGGCGATTACCTGCTGATCGCTGCACGCAAGGAAGAACGTATTCTGCCCAGCAGCGTGGTCAATGACGCGGTCAAGGAAAAGGTCGAAGAGATCGAGACCGAACAGATGCGCAAGGTCTACAAGAAGGAGCGTGACCAGATCAAGGACGAGATCATTCAGGCCTTCCTGCCTCGCGCCTTCATTCGCCGCTCGATGATCTTCGCTGCCATCGCCCCGCGCCTGGGGGTGATTCTGGTCAACTCGGCCAGCGCCAAACGCGCCGAAGACCTGCTGTCCACGCTGCGCGAAGTGATGGGCTCGCTGCCCGTGCGGCCGGCCACCGTCAAGATCGCCCCGGTGGCCACCATGACCGACTGGGTCAAATCCCAGAATGCCGCCGAAGGCTTCTATGTGCTGGACGAATGCGAGCTGCGCGACACGGCCGAAGATGGCGGCATCGTGCGCTGCAAGCGCCAGGACCTGACTGGCGAGGAAATCCAGCTGCACCTGAGTACCGGCAAGGTCGTGACCCAACTCGCCCTGGCCTGGCAGGACAAACTGTCGTTCGTGCTGGACGACAAGATGGTCATCAAGCGCCTGAAATTCGAGGAACTGCTGCAGGAGCAGGCCGAGCAGGATGGCGGTGACGAGGCCGCGCAGCAGTTCGACGCCAGCTTCCAGCTGATGATGATGACATTTGCAGAGTTCCTGCCCGTGCTCTTCGAAGCTTTGGGCGGCGAAGAAATCCCGCAAGGGGTGTGAGCCCGCTGCGGGTTGGCAGTACCCACGACACTTGAGTGCGGCACCGTTGCCGCACTTGACCCCCTGCCTGCAGCGACAATGCCCGGGCATGCAGTCGAACTGGAGATAACCCCATGCGCGCCCTCGCCGCCTTGAGTCGATTCGTCGGCAACACCTTTGCCTTGTGGGTATTGGTGTTCGCCGTGCTGGCCTTCCTGCAACCGCAATGGTTCATTGGGTTGAAGGTGGCCATCGTGCCCTTGCTGGGGCTGGTGATGTTCGGAATGGGCCTTACCCTCAAGCTCGACGACTTCGCTGCCCTGGCCCGCCAACCCTGGCGGGTCATGCTGGGGGTGGTCGCGCATTTCGTGATCATGCCGGGCATGGCCTGGCTGCTGTGCCAGCTCTTCGAGCTACCGCCGCAGATCGCCGTGGGCGTGATCCTGGTCGGCTGCTGCCCGAGCGGTACGGCCTCGAACGTGATGGTGTGGCTGTCGCGCGGCGACCTCGCGCTGGCCGTAGCCATCGCAGGCGTCACCACGCTGCTGGCGCCACTGCTGACCCCTGCGCTGATCTGGTTCCTGGCGTCGGCCTGGCTTCCGGTGTCCTTCATGGATATGTTCTGGTCGATCCTGCAGCTGGTCATGCTCCCGATCGTACTCGGCGTGCTGGCCCAACGCCTGCTGGGTGAGCGCGTGCAGACCGCAGTTCAGGTTTTGCCACTGGTATCGGTGGTGAGCATCGTACTGATCGTATGCGCCGTGGTGGCCGCCAGCCAGGCGAAAATCGCCGAGTCGGGGCTGTTGATCATGGCGGTGGTCATGTTGCACAACAGCTTCGGTTATTTGCTGGGGTACATCACCGGCAAGCTGTGCAAACTGCCCTTGGCCCAGCGCAAGTCGCTGGCGCTGGAGGTCGGCATGCAGAACTCCGGGCTAGGAGCAGCCCTTGCCGCTGCGCACTTCTCGCCCCTGGCGGCCGTGCCCAGTGCGCTGTTCAGCGTGTGGCACAATATTTCCGGGGCGCTGCTTTCCACCTGGTTCCGGCGGCTGGAGGACACCTCCTCCGACGTCGAGGGCGCAAAACGTGTCAGACGCTGACAGGCGATTGGCCCGCAGGCTTGCCCGGCAGACCGTAGATGTGCACCATGGGCTCACGGTGAGGACGACCTCACGACGCCCAGCGTGATCATCCAGGGGACGGCCCCATCACTTGCAACGATGGAGACGCATCATGTCCTGGATCATCCTGTTCTTCGCCGGCCTGTTCGAGGTCGGCTGGGCCGTTGGCCTCAAGTATACCGACGGCTTCAGCAAGCCACTGCCCACCGCGCTGACGGTTGCCGCCATGGCCGTCAGTCTCGGCCTGCTGGGCCTGGCGATGAAAGAGCTGCCGCTGGGGACGGCCTATGCCATTTGGACCGGCGTCGGCGCGGTGGGCACCGTGATCGCCGGCATCATCCTGTTCGGTGAGTCCATGGCGTTGGTTCGACTGGTCAGCGTGGCACTGATCGTATGCGGCCTGATCGGCCTCAAGGTCAGCGCCAGCTGATACCGGTCAGCTGGCCAGGTTTGCTCAGCGAATGCCTGCGCGCAGGCCAATGACCTGCTCGCGCAGCCGCTCTGGTAGCGCCTCCTGTGCAGGGATGGCGCTGCCTGCCACGACGGTCACACGGGACCACATTCTTCTGAAAAACCCTTTGGCCGGGTCGCGACTGAAGAAACTGCCCCACAGCCCTTGCAGCGCCAGGGGAATCACCGGCACCGGCGTCTGTTCAAGGATATGGCTCAAGCCGCCCTTGAACACGTCGACCTCACCGTCCCCTGTCAGCTTGCCCTCGGGAAAGATGCACACAAGCTCGCCGTCAGCCAGGTAACGGGCAATGCGGGTGAAGGCGCGCTCGTACGTCGCCAGGTCCTCGCTGCGTCCGGCAATCGGAATGGCGCCTGCGGTGCGAAACACGAAGTTGAGCACGGGCAGGTTGTAGATCTTGTAGTACATGACGAAACGAATGGGACGGCGTATCGCGCCAGCGAGCAACAAGGCATCGACGAACGACACGTGGTTGCACACCAGCAATGCCGCGCCTTCGTCGGGAATGTGCTGCAGCCCCTGGTGCTTGACGCGGTACATCGAGTGACTGAGCAGCCAGATGAGAAACCGCATGGTGAATTCAGGCACGATGCTGAAAATGTAGGCGTTGACGGCGATGTTCAGCAGCGAGACGACCAAAAACAGCTGCGGGATGTCCAGCCCAGCCACGCCCAGCAGCACCATGGTCAACAGGGCCGATACCACCATGAACAACGCATTGAGGATGTTGTTGGCAGCGATCACCCGCGCGCGCTCGTCTACGGCGGTGCGTGCCTGAATCAATGCGTACAGCGGCACGATATAGAAACCGCCAAACACCCCGAGCCCGACGATGGACAGCAGAATCCACCACGCCTGGCTCAGGCCCAGCAGGTCGAGCCAGTCATGGGCGCTGGCAGCGCTGGGCACATCCCCGGAATGCCACCACCACAGCAGGCCGAACACGGTCAGGCCAAAGGAGCCGAACGGCACCAGCCCGATCTCCACCTTGCGCCCGCTCAGACGCTCACACAACAAGGAACCCAGGGCGATGCCCACCGAGAACAGCGTCAGCACCAGGGTGACCACGGTGCCATCGCCGTGCAGCCAGTCCTTGGCATAGGCCGGGATCTGGGTCAGGTAGATGGCGCCGACGAACCAGAACCAGGAGTTGCCGACGATCGAGCGCGATACCGCAGGCGGCTGGGCAAGGCCCATGCGCAGGATAGTCCACGACTGCCTGAAGATGTTCCAGTCCAGCTTCATGTGGGGTGAGGCAGCGGCGGCACGGGGAATCCAGCGGCTGGCCAGGTAGCCCAGTACGGCAGTGCCCACTACGCCACCGGCTACCACCGCGGCATAGCGTTCGGTCGACATCATCACCCCGGCGCCGATGGTGCCGGCGAGGATAGCCAGGAAGGTGCCCGTCTCCACCAGCCCATTGCCGCCTACCAGCTCTTGCTCACGCAGCGCTTGGGGCAGGATCGAGTACTTCACCGGCCCGAACAGCGCCGAATGGGTACCCATGCCGAACAAGGCCACCAGCATGAGGGCCAGGTGATTGGTCGCAAACCCCAGCGCGCCGATCGACATGATGCCGATCTCCGCCAGCTTGATCACACGAATGAGCGCGTCCTTGGGAAATTTCTCCCCGAACTGTCCACCCAGCGCCGAAAAAAGAAAGAACGGCAGGATGAACAGCAAGGCACACAGATTGACCCAGATGGATCGGTCACCGTCCCCAAGGCTCAGCTTGAACAGGATGGCCAGGATCAGCGACTGCTTGAACAGGTTGTCGTTGAACGCACCGAGCGACTGAGTAATGAAAAAAGGCAGGAAGCGCCGCTTGCCGAGCAAGGTGAATTGCGAGGAATGACTCATCGTCCTTGGTCCTGGGTGAAGCCGCGAGGGCACGGGTGAAGGAAGGTCGTGGGGATTGCACAGATATCGGGGATAGGCAACTGGTAGATCTGCGAGTAGCGAGCTTGATCACTCAGGTGGCAATGTCAGGGAAATTCGCCCAGGAAGTCAATGGAATGACGCCTCCTCGCAAGCGAGCAACCCGCTCACCTGCACTCACGGCCATGTTGATGCTTTGCGCAGCGATAGGGCCTGTCACCGCCCTGGCTAACAAGCCTGACGCGCAGCAAAAGACGTTCATCGACAATTTGCTCTCGCAGATGACCTTGCAGGAAAAGATCGGACAGTTGCGAATGGAATATGCCGCTCAAGGTGATGCGCCTCAAGACATGAACACAGCCATCGCAGCCGGGGATGTGGGGGCGATGTTCACCCACCCGGCTGCCAACAGTACGGATTTGCGCAGGCTGCAGGCCATGGCGGTCGAGCGTAGCCGGCTGGGTATCCCGCTGTTCTTTGCAGGTGATGTAATCCATGGACGTCGCACCATCTTTCCCATCAACTTGGGTCAGGCGTCCAGCTGGGACCTGCGCGCGGTGGAAAAAAGTGCACGCGTTGCAGCAATCGAGGCGACCAACGATGGCTTGGACATGACCTTCGCTCCCGTCTTGGATGTCAGTCGCGACCCGCGGTGGGGACGCATCTCCGAAGGCTACGGCGAAGACACGCACCTGGCCTCGCGCATGGGTGAGGCTGCCATCCGCGGTTTGCAACGACCGCATCTGGCAGCACCGGACAGCCTGATGGTTTGTATCAAGCATTTTGCCGGTTATGGAGCGGTTGAGGGAGGGCGCGACTACAACACGGCTGACATGAGCGAACAACGCCTTCATCAGGATTACCTGCCCCCCTTCAAGGCTGCCATCGAGGCCAAGGCCGGTGCCGTGATGACTGCACTGTCCAGCCTTAATGGCATCCCTGCAACGGCCAACGGCTGGCTCTTGAAAGACCTGCTTCGCACACAGTGGCAGTTCAAAGGCTTAGTCATCAGCGACCACGGCGCAGTGGCAGAGCTGATAGACCATGGCGTGGCCCGTGATGGCACCCAGGCGGCCAAGGCAGCGCTGACCGCTGGCACACAAATGAGCATGAGCGACCGTCATTACCGTGACCAGCTGGCTGGCTTGATCAAGCAAGGACAGGTCAGCGAAGCCGAGCTGGACGGCGCGGTTCGCCAGGTGCTCACAACCAAGTACGAATTGGGCCTGTTTGATGCCCCTTATCAGCGCCTGGGTGCCGACGCCGCTAGCGAGCAGATCGGACAGCATCGTGCCCAAGCGCGGGATATGGCGCGCCGCTCCTTGGTGCTGCTGAAAAACCGAAACCGCACGCTGCCGCTGCATAAAAGCATGAACATCGCCTTGATCGGCCCATTGGCCGATAACGCGGCAGACATGCTTGGCAGTTGGTATGCCAATGGCAGACCCGAGGAGGTGGTCACGCTTCGCTCCGGCATGCATCAGGCTCAGGCGGGCAAGGGTCGATTGCGCTATGCCAAAGGGGCCAACATCATTGACGATCCATCGGCCCTGATGCTTCTTGCGGACAAACACGTCGACATCGATCCAAGCCCTCCCGCAGCGATGCTCAAGCAGGCCCTGGCGGTGGCTCGGCAAGCCGATGTAATCGTCGCGGTGCTTGGCGAGGCGCGCGGCATGTCCCATGAGGGTGCGAGCAGGACCGAGCTGGGTCTACCCGGCGGACAACGTGCGCTGCTCAAGGCATTGAGCGATACCGGCATTCCAGTGGTACTGGTTTTGATGAATGGCCGCCCGCTTGCCCTCGACGACGAAACCAAGTGGGCCGATGCCGTACTGGAAACCTGGTATAGCGGGAGCGAGGGGGGTAATGCCATCGCTGATGTGCTGTTTGGCGACTACAACCCCTCCGGGAAACTCCCAGTGACGTTCGTGCGCAACGTCGGCCAGATCCCCCTGTATTACAACCATCTGAACACCGGCAGGCCGTTCGACGCCATCAACCCCGCACCTTACCGGTCGCGCCACTTCGACGTCGATGACACCCCTCTTTTTCCTTTTGGCTTCGGGCTGAGCTACACCCAGTTCGATGTCTCAGCCCCACGCTTGTCCACCGACCGTCTGCGTCCGGGTGAGCGCTTGAAGGTTCGAGTCACTGTTACCAATCAGGGACCGTTGGCGGGCGAAACAACCGTGCAACTCTATCTTCGGGACCTGAGCGCCTCTGTCAGTCGGCCCGTCAAAGAACTCAAAGGCTTCCAGAACATCTTCCTGGAGCCTGGTGCTGCCAGAGACCTGACGCTGGAGATTGCACCCACCGCGCTAGCATTCGTGGACCGTAACCTGCAATGGGTGACCGAGCCCGGTGACTTCGAAGTGATGGTCGGACTGGACTCGCACCACGTCAAAACAGCCACATTCGAACGCCTGCCGTGACTGCTTGCCCCGACGACCCCGCTACAGGATCGCTATAGGTTGACCGAAGCCTTGCGTACCCATTCTTTGGCTCAATTGAAACGGTACAAGTCCTTGGCCGTCTCCAGCAACAGCGCCTTGCGCAACTCGCTGGAGCAGCCTAGGGCCTGCAATTGCTCGAGCGCCTGGCCATAACTCATCGTGCGTTCGTGCTGCGTATGCGGCCAATCGCTGCCCCACATCAGGCGCTCGGCCCCATAGTGCGCTTCCAGCGCGCCCAGCGCCTGGCGGGCGAACAGCTCGTTCTGCTCGGGCGAGCCTTCCAGGCGGTAGATACCGGAAACCTTCACCCAGACATTGCCCTGCCCGCCCAGGGTCAATAGGTCGGCGAAGCCTCCCTGCCCCAGCCCGCTGCGCGCATCGGGCCTTCCCAGATGGTCGATGACGATATCCAGCCCGTACGGTTGCAGCGCCCGCACCAGGGTGGGAATGTCCGCCAGTTGTCGATGCAGCTCGACGTGCCAGCCCAGTTCGGCCATGCACGCGAAGCGATGGCGCCACTGCGGGGCCGCAAGGTCCGGCAGTGGTTGCCCCATCAGGTTCAGGCGCACGCCTCTGACCCCAAGCTGGTCCATCTGTATGAGGGTTTGGCGCGCAACGTCCGGCTCAAGCATCACCACCCCCCGCAGGCGCCCCTGAGCGGCTTGCAGGGCACCCAGCAGATAGCCATTGTCGGTCCCCAGGAAACTGGGCTGCACCAGAACGCCGTGACTGAAACCGTGCGCCTGCAACTGGCTGAGGTAATCCGCCAACGGTGCATCGTACGCGGGGGCATAACGGCGCTCGCGCGCCAATGTCAGCCCTTGACTGAACACGTGGGCATGGCTGTCGATGGCAATCATGGATGAAGCAGGGTTGTGAGGCATGTCTTTGATCTTTCGGTCAGGTTACTGGGCGGCCACACCGGGCGCTTGCGGGGCAGGCTCGAGGTTGCGGCCGCGCGTTTCAGGCAGGCACAGTGCAGCGATCACCGCCACGCCGTAGGCGATGCCGGCATCAATGCCGATGGCGGTACCCAGCGACATGGATTCGCTCATGTGCCCGACCAGGAAGGGGAAGACCGCCGAGAGCACACGGCCAAAGTTGTAGCAGAAGCCAACCCCCGCTCCCCGCACATCGGCAGGATACAGCTCGTTGAAGAAGGCGCCGAGGCTTGCTGGAATGCCGGCTGCGAAGAAGCCCAGCGGGAAACCCAGGAACAGCATCTGCGTATTGCTCAACGGGAAGAAGACATAGGCCTGAACCGTCAGCACGCAGCACAGCGCAAACAGCAGGATGTTGCGACGCCTGCCGATGCGATCGATCAACAACCCGCTGACCACGCAGCCACACCAGAACGCAAAGATGATCACCGCCAGGTAGCCACCGGAATTGAGCACCGACAAGTTGCGTTCGGTCTTAAGGAAAGTCGGCAGCCAGGTCATCACCGCGTGGTAGCCACCATGCGCCCCCAGGCCCAGCAAGCCGCCCAGCAACGTGACGCGCAGCAATTCAGGGCGAAAGATCCCCGCCATCGAGGCGAAGAAACCCTGGGGAATGGCGTTCTGTTTCTGCAGGCGTTGAAAGCTGTCCGGTTCTGGAACGTTGCGACGCACCCAGATGATCAGCAGCGACGGCAACAGGCCCACGAAGAACATCACGCGCCAGGCGAATTCCTGCGGCACCAGCGAATAGATCAAGGTGAACAACGCTACCGCCAGGCCCCACCCTACCGCCCAGGCGCTTTGCACCGTACCCATGACCTTGCCGCGGTACTTGGGGTTGATGGTCTCGGCCATCAGCACGGCCCCGGCCGCCCACTCCCCACCAATGCCAAAGCCTTGCATGGCCTTGACGAACAGCAGTGGATAGAAGCCTGTGACGAAAGCCGAGAGGAATGTGAAGCAGGAGAACCACAGGATCATCCACTGCAAGGTGCGCACGCGGCCGTACCGATCCGACAGGGTTCCGCCAAGCCAGCCGCCGATCGCCGAGGTCACCAGGGTAAGGCCACTGATCAGGCCCGCATCGCCTTTGGACAGCGAGAAAGCCGCGATCAGCGCGGGAATGGCCAGGCCGAACATCTGCACTTCCAGCGCATCGAGCGACCAGCCCCCAAAACAGGCCCAGAAGGTCTTGCGTTCGCGCGATGTAATTTGGCGGTACCAGCTGAACATGATTCTTATCCTTTTAAGGGTGAAGGGTACGCTGGGTTGCCCTCAACGCAGACAACCGAGCAGGCGAAGCCACTGCGCCCTGGTGACGGGGCGCAGGCAGATAAAGAAGGTTGAAACGGCGCGGTCAGCGAATATCGATGCGGTAGCGGAAGTGCTGCGCGTGTCCCCGCGACCGGCGCCACTCCAGGGGTTTGCCGGCGTAGTCACGGGCCAGCCGTTCGATCACCACAATAGGGCTGCCGGCCGGTACCTGCAGAAGGCGCCCATGCACTTCATCCACGGCCTCGGCAGTCAGGGCTTCTTCGGCGGCTGCGACCACTTGCCCACACAGCTGTTCGTAGATCGGGTAGAGCAATGGGCCCTTGTTATCCAGATCAGTCTCCAGCAGCAACTGGAACGGCTGGCGGGGCAGCCAGATGTCCTCGGCCAGCACGGGCTGGGCATCGAGCAGACGAAGCCGCTGCAGATGGATCACATCGGCCCCGGGTACGAGCCCCAAGGCCTGAGCCACGGCAGACGGTGCCGCCACGGCGTTCATGCTCAGGATGCGACTCATCGGCACGACGCGCTCGCCGTTGACAGCTTCGAAGCGGAAGAAGCGAAACAGCGAGGATTGGAACTGTGGACGGCGGATGAAGGTACCTCGCCCCTGCTGGCGCTCAAGCACGCCTTCGGCGACCAGCGCATCGATGGCCTTGCGCACCGTGCCCACCGACAGGTCGAATTCACTCGCCAGTGCAGCCTCGGTGGGGATCGCCTCACCCGGGTGCCAGCGGTTGTTAGCGATCTGCGCTACCAGATGGTCGCGTAGCTGTTGATAGCGTGGCAGTCGTGTGTCGCTGGCGAGTGGAAGCATGGCTGTATTCTCGTCTTGTTATATAGACATCTATATGAATTTTTCGAGAGTATTTGCTTCCCGGCATCGCCTGTCAATCCTCCACCCGTCTGCTGGGCCCCACACGAGCCCGCAATTTGAGTGCGTCACGCTGCGACCACCTGCCACTGCGACCATCGTCTGCGCTGACGGCGCGCCACCTGTCGTGCCAGACTGGCTGACCGGGCCTCGTTATCCATTTAGCTTCGGAGTCACCATGTCGTTGTCCAGCGGGCTGATCGCCGCGGTCGCCCTGGCCTATATGGCCGTCATGTTCGCCATCGCCTTCTATGGCGACCGGCGCAGCACCCCTTTGCCGCCCAAATTGCGTGCCTGGGTGTACAGCCTGTCGCTGGCGGTGTATTGCACCAGCTGGACGTTCTTCGGCGCGGTCGGACAAGCGGCCGAGCAGCTGTGGGCATTCCTGCCGATCTACCTGGGGCCGGTATTGCTTCTGGTCTTCGCACCCTGGGTGGTGCAGAAGATGGTGCTGATCAGCAAACAGCAGAACATCACGTCCATTGCCGACTTCATCGCTGCCCGTTACGGCAAATCCCAGACGCTGGCCGTGGTCGTGGCACTGATCTGCCTGGTGGGCGTGCTGCCCTACATTGCCCTGCAGCTCAAAGGCATCGTGCTGGGCGTCAATCTGTTGATCGGCGCCAGTGCAGACGCCACCGGCACGCGCGTACAGGACACTGCGCTGGTGGTGTCGCTGGTGCTGGCGCTGTTCGCCATCGTATTCGGCACGCGCAGCCTGGACGTCACCGAGCACCACCGGGGCATGGTGCTGGCGATCGCGTTCGAGTCGTTGATCAAGCTGTTGGCGTTTCTGGCCGTGGGGATCTTCGTCGTCTTCAACCTGTACGATGGGTTCGATGACCTGTTCACCCAGGCGCGCCAGTCCATCGAGCTGCACGATTACTGGACAGAGACCATCAACTGGCCGTCGATGGTGGTCCAGACGGCTGTCGCCATGATGGCCATCATCTGCCTGCCTCGGCAGTTCCACGTGACCGTGGTGGAAAACATCGAGCCACAGGACATGCGCCTGGCACGCTGGGTGTTCCCGATGTACCTGGCCCTGGCCGCACTGTTCGTGGTGCCCATCGCCCTGGCGGGGCAGATGTTGCTGCCAGGGACGGTGATGTCGGACTCGTTCGTGATCAGCCTTCCCCTGGCCGAGGCACACCCCAGCCTGGCGCTGCTGGCATTCATCGGTGGCGCGTCAGCGGCTACCGGCATGGTCATCGTAGAAGCGGTCGCGTTGTCGACCATGGTTTCCAACGACATGCTGCTGCCCTGGTTGCTGCGTCGCAACAACGCCGAGCGACCGTTCGAGGTGTTCCGGCACTGGATGCTTTCGGTCCGGCGGGTCACCATCGTGGTCATCCTGCTGCTGGCGTACGTCAGTTACCGCCTGCTGGGTTCTACGGCCAGCCTGGCGACCATCGGCCAGATCGCGTTTGCTGCCGTGACCCAACTGACGCCAGCCATGCTCGGGGCGCTGTACTGGAAACAGGCCAACCGCCGGGGTGTATTCGCAGGTCTGGCGGCGGGCATCTTCCTGTGGTTCTACACCCTGGTGCTGCCCATCGCCGCCCACAGCCTGGGCTGGTCGTTGCAGGTATTCCCAGGGTTGGCGTGGTTGCACGGCAACCCCCTGAATCTGCCGATCAGCCCGCTGACCCAAGGCGTGGTGCTGTCGCTTGCCGGCAACTTCACCCTGTTTGCCTGGGTCTCGCTGCTGTCGCGTACCCGCGTGTCCGAGCACTGGCAAGCGGGCCGCTTCATTGGCCAGCAGACCAGCGCCCGCCCCAGCAGCAAGCCCTTGCTGGCGGTGCAGATAGACGACCTGCTGACCTTGGCATCGCGTTTCGTGGGTGAGGAGCGCGCGCGCCAGAGCTTCATCCGTTTCGCCTACCGCCAGGGCAAAGGCTTCAACCCCAACCAGAACGCCGACGGTGACTGGATCGAGCACACCGAGCGGTTGTTGGCCGGTGTCCTGGGCAGTTCGTCTACCCGTGCAGTGGTCAAGGCAGCGATCGAAGGCCGCGACATGCAGCTCGAAGACGTGGTGCGCATCGCCGATGAAGCGAGCGAAGTGCTGCAGTTCAACCGGGCACTGCTGCAGGGCGCCATCGAAAACATCAACCAGGGCATCAGCGTGGTCGACCAGAACCTGCATCTGGTGGCCTGGAACCGGCGTTACCTTGAGCTGTTCAATTACCCGGACGGGCTGATCAGCGTGGGACGGCCCATTGCCGACATCATTCGCTACAACGCCGAGCGCGGCCTGTGCGGCCCAGGGGAGGCCCAGGTGCACGTAGCCCGGCGTCTGCACTGGATGCGCCAGGGCCGGGCCCACTCGTCCGAGCGGCTGTTCCCCAATGGGCGCGTGATCGAGTTGATCGGCAACCCGATGCCCGGTGGCGGTTTCGTGATGAGCTTTACCGACATCACGCCGTTCCGCGAAGCCGAGCAAGCGCTGCGCCACGCCAACGAAAGCCTTGAGCAACGCGTGGCAGAGCGCACCTACGAGCTGTCGCAACTGAACCAGGCGCTGACCGAAGCCAAGAGCCATGCCGAAGCGGTCAGCCAGTCCAAGACTCGCTTTTTGGCTGCGGTCAGCCACGACCTGATGCAGCCTCTGAACGCCGCCAGGTTGTTTTCCGCGGCCTTGTCGCAGCAAGCCGAAGGCATGACCGAGGAAGCCCGGCAACTGGTTCAGCACATGGACACTTCACTGCGTTCGGCCGAAGAACTGATCAGCGACCTGCTGGACATCTCGCGCCTGGAAAACGGCAAGATCACCCCCGACGCCAAGCCATTTGCCTTGAACGATCTGTTCGACACCCTTGGGGCGGAATTCAAGGTACTGGCGGCAGAGAAAGGCCTGGCGTTCCGCCTGCGCGGCAGCCGCCTGCGGGTCAACAGTGACATGAAGCTGCTGCGCCGCGTGCTGCAAAACTTCCTGACCAACGCCCTGCGCTATGGCAAGAGCCCGATCCTGCTGGGTGCCCGCCGCCAGGGCGAGCGCCTGTGGCTGGAAGTCTGGGACAGGGGCCCTGGCATCGCCGACGACAAGCTGCACGTGATCTTCCAGGAGTTCAAACGCCTGGACAGCCATCAGACCCGCGCCGAAAAAGGCCTGGGCCTGGGCCTGGCGATCGCGGACGGACTGTGCCGAGTCCTGGGTCACACACTGGAGGTACGTTCCTGGCCAGGCAAGGGCACCGTGTTCCGTGTGAGCGTGCCGATCTCTCTACAACCAGCCCCTGTCACTTCGGCGGTGGAGCAGCGCAGCGAGCCGCTGGCCGGGCTGCAGGTGTTGTGCGTGGACAACGAAGACAGCATCCTGATTGGCATGAACAGCCTGCTCAGCCGCTGGGGCTGTCAGGTGTGGACCGCACGCAGCCGCAGCGAGTGCGAGGCCCTGCTGGCCGAGGGCATGCGCCCACACCTGGCCTTGGTGGACTATCACCTGGATGAAGGCGACACCGGCACGCGCCTGATGGGCTGGCTACGCACCCGATTGGGCGAACCGGTGCCCGGGGTGGTCATCAGCGCCGACGGCAGCAAGGAAACCATCGCCCTGGTGCATGCCGCAGGCCTGGACTATTTGCCCAAGCCGGTCAAGCCGGCTGCATTGCGGGCCCTGCTCAACCGTCATCTGAGCCTGGTGCAGTAACTGCCTGGTCGGGCACTTCATCGGCGAAGGCGCGTTCGAGCAAGTCGGGCGACAGGCTTTTGCTGGCCCGGGCGCCGAGCAGCTTGAGCTGCTCGCTGCGACTGACGAGATTGCCGCGCCCTTCGCACAGTTTGTTACGTGCTGCCGCATAGGCCTTGTCCACCTGTTGCAGGCGGCTGCCCAGCTCATCCAGGTCCTGGATGAACAACACGAACTTGTCGTACAGCCACCCGGCACGTTCGGCGATTTCCCGGGCGTTCTGGCCTTGGCGTTCCTGCTTCCACAAGCTGTCTATCACCCGCAAGGTGGCCAGCAAGGTGGTGGGGCTGACGATGACGATTTGCCGGTCGAAGGCTTCCTGGAACAGGTTGGGCTCGGCCTGCAGTGCCGCCGAGAACGCGGCCTCGATGGGCACGAACAACAGTACGAAATCCAGGCTGTGCAGGCCTTCGAGGCGGCTGTAGTCCTTGCTCGACAGGCCCTTGACGTGACTGCGCAGCGACTGGACGTGCTGCTTGAGCGCCGCGTCGTCGTTGCCTGACACGAACTGCTGATACGCCGTCAGGCTGACCTTGGCATCGACCACCACCTGCTTGTTGCCCGGCAACATGATCAGCACATCTGGCTGGAAGCGCTCACCGTCAGCGCTCTTGAGGCTCACCTGCGTCTGGTACTCCCTACCCTTCTCCAGCCCTGCGTGTTCGAGCACGCGCTCCAGGATCAGCTCGCCCCAATTACCCTGGGTTTTCTGCCCCTTGAGCGCCTGGGTGAGGTTGGTCGCTTCATCGGACAGACGCAGGTTGAGTTGCTGCAGGCGCTCGAGCTCCTTGCCCAGCGAAAAACGCTCACGGGCCTCCTGCTGGTAACTTTCCTCGACACGCTTTTCGAACGCCTGGATACGCTCCTTCAATGGGTCGAGCAGTTGGCCAAGGTGCTGCTGGCTGGTTTGAGCAAAGCGCTGCTCACGCTCATCGAAGATCTTGGTGGCCATGTCGGCAAACTGGGCGCGCAGCGTATCGCGGGCCTCCTGCAGGTCTTCGAGACGCTGCTGGTGGCTTTCCTGCTGTTCACGCAGCTCGGCTTCGAGGCGTGCGGCCTGGGACTCCAGACGACGCTGCTCGGCCTCGCGAGTCGCGCGTTCCAGGTTCCAGGCATGGGCCGCATCACGGGCGTTGTCCCGCTCGATCTGCAGCAACTCCAGCTCTCGCCCCTGGGCTGCCAGCTGCGTCTGCTTGAGGGTATTGGCTTCGCTGAGGTCACTGACTTCATCACGGCTGGCCTCGAGCTGCGCCTGCAAACCGGCCTGGGCCAGCTGCGCTGCGTTCAGACGCTCTTCAAGCAAAGCACGCTCGCCATGCCGTGCTGCATGCCGACGCTGAAGCTGCATGACCCACACCAGGCACGGCACCGCGCCCGCCACCAAGCCCAGCAGAATGCTGGCCAGATCCACTGTCATGCCTACCCCGGTCACTGTTGGCAAATTCGCTGAAGCTTAACAGCCTGACCGGCAGGTTGCCCGTGCCGCCGTCACCTGCAGGGGTTGTCAGTGCCCAAACCACTGACGCAGCAATCGACGGGCCTCATGGGACCCCTTCCCGGCCGCCAACTCCAGCCAGCTGCGGGCCTGTTCGGGCGCAGACGCCCGGCACGCCCGTGCATACTCCACCTGGGCACGACAATCGCCAGCGCGTGCGGCCTGGCGTAGCAGGTCATGGCCGATACGCCGATCACGGGCGCTGCCACAATCGCGGCAAAGCATCTGCCCCAGGCGGCTTTGAGCCACCACCACACCCTCGCGGGCTGGGCGCTTGAGCAACCGCCCAGCCAAGTGCTTGACCTGAGGCTTGTCACCCAGACGCGAATTGTCGAGTAGCCACAGGGCAACCTTTAGGGTGAACCGTCCGGAACGCTCTGCAGACGAGGGCATGGGGCTGGCAAGTTGTTTACTGCGAGACTTCATGAGCGGCAGGTCAGGCAAATCGAAAAGCGCGCCACTCTACCGGTTTTCGACGTGCGGGCCTAACCCTGAGGATTTTTTTTATAAAAATTTCATGTGATTGTTTCTTGACGTTTGCGAGACGATGGATGGTCATTCGAACTGGTCTGATTCTTGGCGAGACCCGAGGCAGCTTGGCGCCAACCCCGCACTAGAGCAAGCGGCGGCGACAATCCACAGTTCCTGTGGATAAGTCGGTGGACAACACCCTATTCCCCCCCGCCAAGCCCCGAATTACGGGGGCTGCTGTCAAACTGACGATTTTTTCACCAACGAAAAATAGTGTTTTTTTTCATTGACTTAACTGGCTAGTCAAGTCATTGGCGACTGGAGCGAAAGGTGGGACAGGTTTGATACACGTCCTCCTTTCGGTGTGAACAAACATCAACCGCGCATCCGTTCGTGTGTGAGCAAGGCGGCCAGGACACCCTTCGAGCACGCTCGGCCCCTTCCCACCGCCGGCATTAAGCGCCATACTGCTCGGCTACCCACGCACAATCAGGGCTTGCCTTCACCGAAAGGCTCAGGTAGGATACGCCTCGTTAGTACCAAGCTGAAAGTCAATTCTGGCCCACAGTGTCCTTGCAGACTCGCTCTCCCAATAGCGCGCTGCTGAAAGCAGGACCGGCCCTTTCGATGATTCGCCCGCAGCCGATACGCTGCCGCGACATCCATCACGAGTCCAATTGATCAGGATCCCGCGCGAAGGCCTAGAACCTTGGCTCCGCGTGCTGCCTGCCCTCTGAAGTACCTACCAGTCAGCCCAAGCGCCCACCATTGATTGCGCTCCCTCTGGCTGCTTTGTTCCAGCAGGTTCTCTCGTCCCTTAATAAAGACGTCACTGGAACGTTTCTATGATGCACGGATCTACTCCCCGTGTTTAATGCAGGAACCTCCAATAATATGCAAACTCAACATCAAATCCAGGCTGCAATCGGTACCCTTTCCCAGGCGTTCTCGCCGTTGAAATGCTTGCTCGTCGCACCCCGCAAAGGCAGCTTCAGCTTTACGCTGGTGGACGAACACGGTATCGCCTGCCATACCGAACGCCTGTACCACGAGCAGTACAGCCGCAGCGAACCGCTGCAGGCCGTCATCGCCCGTACCCGCCAGTCACTCACCGCGTGAGCGGTGAATGCTGCGGCATTCACCCATCAGATACACCCCCTCCCAGCTTGCCTGCACAAATCCAGCGTAATTGCCTTCGGGTATATCGCTCGGCTTGTCAGGCAGCAATCGATTTAAAAACAGCCTTTTACGTCACCCTTATCACACTACACTTCAACTCGAGCGGTGCACGCCGCTTCCGGCGGGCCTGACCGTTCACACAGCTGCCAAGCGCCTGCGCCCGCCGGTCCCTTACTGCTCGGGGGCACCATGGGTATTGCGGCCAAAGAACTATGTCAGCATGTCATCAGGCCCACACTGATCTACCTTGACCGTCACTGCGCCAGCGCCGAAGTGTTGTTGCTCGGCATCGCTGCCTGCCAGTCGGCTTTGGGATCGGCGCTGCACGGCAGACGCGGGCATGGCCTCTTTCGCATAGATGATCAGCGTCATCGGGCGCTCTGGGACGACTACCTGGCACGCGATCCAGACTTGGCCAGCCGTGTACGCGGCCTGGCCAGCCAACATGCCTTCCTGGGCGGACCCGACCTGGAACTCACCGTCAACCTGCGCTACGCCACTGCCATTGCCTGGCTGCTTGTGGAGGCCCAGGTGGTGAGCTTGCCTGCCGTGGACGACCGGATGGGCCAGGCGCGTATCTGGCGGCAGATTTTTCAACCCTCAGGGTCGCTTGCGAGACTTCACCGAAGCCTGGCAAGCCTGCATTGATCAGAAACTGCCAGTAGCTTCTTGAGACGGTTCTTACAGACTCAACTGAGAAAAGGAATTTTAGTCGGATTGTCCTACAAAACCGCTCTATCTCCTGCGATTGCGCCTATAGCGCGACGCGTGATTTGTTGGTAGCTTTTCGCCTCGGAGATCCCAAGGAGTTCTAATAATGAAAAAAGTAATGCTCAAAACCTCCCTTGGCGTTGCTGTTGCGCTCGCATCGAGCCAACTGTTCGCCAGCGGCTTCGCGTTGAACGAACAAAGCGTCAGCAGCATGGGGACAGGTTTCGCGGGACGTTCCTCTTCTGCCGAGGATGCCAGCACCGTATACGGCAACCCGGCCGGCATGTCCCGCCTCAAGCGCCAGCAGGTCACCGTCGGTGGCGCAGCGGTCATCGCCAAAACCGATATCTCGGGGCCTGGCAGCAACCTTGGGGGGGAAACTGACGGTGACATGGTACCGGTCGTCGGCGTACCCATGGGTTACTACGTCAAGCCCATCGACGACCACTGGACCGTCGGCTTCGGTGTCTACGTGCCCTTCGGTCTGGTGACCGATTACGGCAGTGACGACGCGGCGCGCTATTGGGGCAAGAAAAGTCACGTGGAAGTGGTGACGTTCCAGCCTACCGTCAGCTATGCCTTCAATGACAAGGTATCGATCGGCTTCGGCCCGACCTTCAACCGGATCAAAGGCGAACTGGGTTCCAACCTGATCAACCCGGCCACCCCTGGGCGCAACGACGGTGAAGTCAAGATCAAGGGTGACGACACGGCAGTCGGCTACAACATCGGCCTGATGGTGCAAGCCACCGACCGCACGCGCATCGGCCTGACCTATCACTCCATGGTCGACTACAAGCTCGAGGGCAAGACCAAGGTCAACACCCCGCTGATCGGGCCATTCAACGGCAGCAAGTTCGATGCCTCGCTCAAGATCAAGACGCCGGAGTCGGTTGACCTGTCGGTCACGCATGAACTCGACGACCAATGGACGCTGTACGCTGGCAGCACCTGGACGCGCTGGAGCCGCCTGAAGGACATCACTGTACAGAACGATGTCCCGCGCCCATTGATCGGCTCTGCCTTCCAGACCATTTCGGAAGAACAGAACTGGCATGACACCTGGGCCCACGCCGTGGGTGCGTCGTACAAGGTCAACAAGGAGTGGGTGCTGCGCACCGGCTTCACGGTCGACCAATCGCCGACCAACAACCAGGACCGTTCGCCGCGCATCCCCACGGGCGATCGCAAGATCTTCAGCCTGGGCGCCGGCTGGAGCCCGAGCGAGGACATGACCATCGACGTGGCGTATTCCTACCTGTGGGAAGAAGACACCAAGGTCAATCAGGTCAGCGCCACCAAGGGCGCCTACCGTGCCAAGTACGAGAACAGCGCGCACGGTGTAGGGGCATCGCTCACTTACCGCTTCTGATCGTTACCGTTACCTTGAAAAACCGCCCTTGTGGCGGTTTTTTCATGTTGGCACTTGCCACTCGTCGCCCAGGTGGTCGCGCAGGTAGTGCATGAAAGCGTGTACCTTGCTCGTGAGTGCGAAGCGGTCGGCCACGCAGAGATAAACGTCCATGGGTGCTGTCTGCGCGTACGCCTGCCCGTCAGGGCCATGTTCGAACAGCGGCACCAGGGCACCGCAAGCCAGGTGCGGCCGGGCAATGAACGCTGCCAGGCGCGTGATGCCGCCGTCATGCACCGCCATCTGCGTTAGCGCATCGATGTCGTCGCAGATGAGCACGTCGCCAAATTCGGGCTCCAGGCGCTGCCCATCACGCATGAATCCCCAACGCAACAGACGGCCATCGACCGGGTAGCGAAACACCAGACAGCGGTGATTGCGCAGCGCCTCCGGCGTCTGTGGTACGCCGGCACTGGCCAGGTACCCTGGTGCGGCACAGCAGACGAAAGGAATGCGGGCGATGTGCTTGGCTATCAGGTGCTCGTCCAACTGGGGCGTGATGCGCAGGCTGACATCGATACCTTCACGTGCGTGGTCAACCTTTCTGTCGCTCATGACCAGTTCTATCGAAATGCGCGGGTACAGCACGCTGAACGCGGGTATCAGGGGCGCCAGGACGTGACGACCGAACGCAGAGGTCGACGCGATGCACAGGCGACCTTGAGGTTCGCTTTCGGGGGTCATCACCGCTTGTTCAGCGCGCGCCAAGTCACGCTCTATCAGCCTGACATGCTTGTAGTACTGGGTGCCGGCGGGAGTCAGCGTCATACGCCGCGTTGTGCGGGTCAGCAAACGGACCTGCAAATGCCCTTCAAGCCGGGCCAGGTTCTGGCTCACAGCTGCTGGGGTAATGCCCAGGCTGCGGGCACCTGCTGCGATACTTCCGGCTTCGACGACCTTGATGAAGCTGCGGATGGCGTTGAGCAGGTCCATGCTGTGCCCTTGGGATTCGTAAGTTTTGCTTTATAAAGGAGTTAGGCGGAGCGGTCTACTGGTGAAGCGCAGTGGGTTGATAGGGTAAGGCCTCAATCGGACTCCAGGAGGTCGCATGACTAATGTCACTCAAAGCCGTCGTCGCAGGTTGCATGTGAATGCCACGCCGTATGTGTTTGCCTTTTACATGTCGGCCATCATGGCATTGCTGATGTGTTTCGTGATCACGGCAGCCAACGCCGGAATCGATCAGGATTATATGAGCAACGTACTGAAAGCTTATCGATTGGCGATGCCGGTAGCTTTTGTGTGCGTGTTGATTGTAAGGCCGATTGTGGGAAGGCTGGTTGCGATGACCGTGCATACGGCTTGAATGGCCGTGCAGCTGCTATCGTGGATAGGTAGATTAATCATCAGCAATCGCTATGCAGGGTACCCTCTTCACTAACCCCCTACCTGTAAATAACGGTCACTGCTATCGGTTTGGCTGTTGATCTTGATCTTGATCTTGATCTTGATCTTGATCTTGCTCTTGCTCTTGCTCTTGCTCTTGCTCTTGCTCTTGCTTTTGATCTCCGCGACTTCAGAAGGCCGAACGCAGGTCTTGCGGAGGGAGGTGACAGGCATGGATGCCTGTCAAGCGCTGGGCCCCAGGATGGGGCCTACAGCGCGGTCCACCCGGGAGCAAGACCGGAGTGAGGGAACCCCGAAGCGCAGCGTAGGGGCCGTATGAATGGAGCGCAGCCTTTTTTGGTTACTTTTTGTGGCGTTTGACAAAAAGTAACTCGCCGTAAGGGCGAAAAGGTGATTAAGCGTCCCCATCGCAAATGGACTATGCTCTCTTTCAATACCCACACCAACCCAATCAAACTTCAAACTTCAAACTTCAAACTTCAAAGCGTTGGCACATATATCGAGTTGGTATTCATTGGCGCGGGTGGCGCACAGTCACCCTTCCGCCCTTACGGCGGCTCACTTTTTGTCTTGTCAAAAAGTAAGCAAAAACCGCCTGCTCCTATCATCCGGCCCCTACGCTGCGCTCCGGGGTTCCCTCGCTCCGGGCTTGCTCCCGGGAGGACCGCGCTGCAGGCCCCATCCTGGGGCCCAGCGCTTGACAGGCATCCATGCCTGTCACCTCCCTCCGCAAGCCCTGCGCTCGGCCTCCTGAAGTCGCGAGCTGTGTTGCCTGGGCTACCGCGCGCTTAGAAGCAAGAGCAAAAGCATTAGCAAGAGCAAGAGCCAAAACAGCGCATTTCTCTGAACTTGATAGTTGAGCAGCTGCCCAACTTTCTGGATTACACATCACCCCTGTAGGAGCGGTCGGCCCGGTACCCCAGGAAGGCCGCCCCTACAAGCTACTGTGGGTAATTGGCTAAGTACACTTAAGCACCTTATATATACTTGCCACAGATCACCTATACAGCTCCATCACTGGAAGCCCCCATGCTCTAACAGGGATCGCTACTTGATCAAACCAAAAAGATCAGGGCTGCGAGGCGATAGCCTTCTCAATCGCTGCTCTAAACTCGACGTCATCCGGTTTCGTCAAACTCGAAAAACTACCAATCACCTTGCCCTGGCGATCAATTACATACTTGTAGAAGTTCCACTTGGGCGCACTGCTCTGCCTGGCCAATTCAGCGAACATCGGAATCGCATCCTTGCCCCGTACCGCCTGCTCCTTGGTCATGGTGAACGTCACACCATAATTCGCATAACACACCTTCGCCGTCTTCTCGCTGTCCGCATCCTCCTGCTTGAAGTCGTTCGAAGGCACACCCAGCATCTCCAACCCACGGCCATGGTACTGCTTGTACACCGCCTCAAGCCCCTCGAACTGCGGCGCAAACCCGCAATAGCTCGCCGTGTTGATCACCACCAAGGGCTTGCCGGCAAACCGCTCGCACAAAGCGACCTCACCCTTGCCCCGCAACTCCGGCAACGAACCCTGCAACACGGCCGGGCATTCGGTCGCCCAGCTGGACGCGCTGGCCATCAACGCCAATACCGGCACCACCATCCACTTCACGCTCATGACATCTCGCTCCTGCTCGATCAACCTTGAACTGGCAGCGTAGTGCCTAACAGGCGCCCATGCCCAATTGCATGAGCGCCATGCCGCCCTCGTGCCACCCCCACCAGACCAGCGTCAGCACCAAAAGCGCCGCCACCGCGAGGGCGATACGGATCAGTCCAGGGCTCATGCCGCTGTTGCCTGCAAGCGTGCCACAGGCCGTTCACGAACCGGCCAGTTGAGCGCCGCAGCCAAGACACTCAGCAGGATCGCGATCTGCCAGACCAGGTCATAACTGCCAGTACGGTCATACACCACGCCTCCCAGCCAACCGCCCAGAAACGCCCCAAGCTGGTGAAACAGGAAGACGATACCGCCAAGCATCGACAAGTTGCGCACGCCAAAGACCGTCGCGACGGTACCGTTGGTGAGCGGTACGGTGGACAGCCACAACAGGCCCATCGCAATACCGAACAGGTACGCGCTGAAGGCACTCACCGGCGCCCAGAGAAACAGCACGATGACGACTGCACGCAGCAGGTAGAGCCCGGTCAGCAACCGTGGCTTGGACAGGCGCCCGCCCAGCCAACCGGCCGTGAACGTGCCCACGATATTGAACAGGCCCACCAGGGCCAGCACGGTCGTGCCCGTGGTGGCTGGCAGATGCTGGTCTACCAGGTACGCCGGCAGGTGCACCCCGATGAACACCACCTGGAAGCCACACACGAAAAAACCTAGCGCCAGCAACCAGAAGCCGGCATGCCCACAGGCCTCACGCAGCGCCTCGCCCAGGGTCTGCTCGTTGCCGTACGCGGGCAAGGGCCGGTCGCGCAACAGGCCTACCAACGGCACGATGAAGGCGACCAGCAGGCCCAGTACCAGCAAGGCGGCCGACCAGCCCAGCCATTGGATCAGGCCGAGGGTGCCGGGCAGCATGGCGAACTGACCGAACGAACCGGCGGCACTGGCAATGCCCATGGCCATGCTGCGCTTTTCAGGCGGCACGGCCCGGCCGACGACGCTCAGGATGACCGAAAAGGACGTACCCGACAGGCCGATGCCGATCAACAGACCAGCGCTCAGTGACAACGACCAGGCAGAATCGGCCATCCCCATCATCGCCAGGCCCACCGCATACAGCACGCCGCCCACCATGACCACCCGCGAGGCGCCAAGACGATCGGCCAACGCCCCGGCGAACGGCTGGGCCAGGCCCCAGATCAGGTTCTGCAAGGCGATGGCGAAGGCAAAGACCCCTCGACCCCAGCCGAAATCGGCGCTCATCGGCGCCAGGAACAGGCCAAAGCCGTGCCTGACGCCCAGTGACAGCGCGAGGATCAGCGCCGCCCCAGCCAACACCCATCCACTGGTTCGCCATACAGACGTCATTGTTATTGTCTCCAGCCCATCGCAAGGTCGTCAGGTGCTGCCGCTGATAAAACCTGATATTCCAGGGACGGTGACCGCCCTGTACGTCGAGTCATCAAGGAAGCATTTGGTTACAGCATGAACGCTGGAGCCGACTGACAGCAAGCAGGACATCAGCAGACGTCGCCATTGGTCTATGGCCAGTCGTTTGCGTATCGGTTCGAACGCCGGCGTCGCCTGCCGTGGCAGCGGGTCGGGCAACCCCTGGTCGATCGCCTGCCAGTAACGCCAGGGCACTTTGGCGGTACCCAATTCGTAATCCATCCCGTCCCAGCTGTCTTCGCGCAAACTGTAGAACGCCCAGTGCACGCGGTGCTGATCGAGCACGCCCAGTACGTCCTCCAGGTACTGCCGACAGCCTGACAGGCGGCGCGTGCAGCCGAACTCGCCCACCACCAGGCGCGAACGGGGCACGTTCGTGGCTTCGGCCCTGTTCAGCGGGGCCTGCAGGTACTGCGCCACGCGCTGGCCGTCCCCTTGCTGAGGCTGGCCGGAAGACCGCGCTGCCGCGATTTGCTCAGCGGATCACGACAAGGCCCAGCAGGACGGTGAGCTCAAGCAGTTCCAGCAGTGCACCTGCGGTGTCGCCCGTGGTGCCGCCCAGACGATTGCACATCACCCTGCGCAATGCCACGAACACGACCGCCGTCAGCACCATTGCCCAGCCGGTCAAAGCCAGGCCCAGGCCAGCACAGGTCAACAGTACCCATCCCGCTGCGCGGCGGGGCATGTGATCGGCCAGTGCCTGGCCTAACCCGCCAGGGCGCACATAGGGAGTACACAGGAACAACCCCAGCATCGCTGCTCGACCAATGACCGGTGCAAGCATCAGTTGCAGGCCAGCCCCCTGCTCGATCAGTGCCCACAAGGCGCAGAACTTGAGCAGCAGCACCAAAACCAGCGTCACCACCGCTGCCGGCCCGCTGCGCGGGTCCTTCATGATCTGCAGCGTGCGTTCACGATCACCAAACCCACCTAGCCAGGCATCTGCGCTGTCTGCCAGGCCGTCCAGGTGCAGCGCGCCACTGAGCAGCACCCAGAGGGTCAATAGCAAGGCAGCATGCAGCGCCGCCGGAACGCCTTCGAGCCAGTGACTGGCCAGCCACAGCACCAGACCGAACAGCAGCCCGACCAAGGGGTAGTACAACAACGAGCGGCCCACTTGGCGTGGCGTTGGCATGCCAGGCAAGGTGACAGGCAGGCTGCTTAGAAACTGCAGGGCAATCCAGAATGGCTGCATGCTAACCCTCCTCAACCAGCTGGCCATCCTCGCCGACTTGCAAGCACACCCGTGCGCCATGGCCGACTTCCACCTGCAACAGCTGCGCCCTGGGCAGGCCCCGGGCGCGGGCCAGCAGCAGGCGCATGACACCCCCATGGGTGACCAGCAGTACGCGCTTGCCGCCATGCTGGCGGTACAACCCCTCGATGGCTGTCAGGACGCGCTGCGCAAACGCCTGGACCGGCTCGCCATTGGGCGGCGTATAGCCATAGGGGTCAGCCCAGAACTGCCCAAGCGCCTGTGCGTCGTGTTCCATGATCTGCAACGCCGTACGCCCTTCCCAATCGCCGAAATGCAGCTCTTGCAATGCAGGCTCGCGCTGCACGGGCAGGCCCAGCCTGGCGCCCAATTCATCGGCGAATCGGCCACAGCGCTGCAACGGCGAACTGACCAATGCCTGCCAAGGCCCTGCGTCGGCCACGGCAGCGCGCATTTGGGCCCAGCCCTTTTCGGTCAGGGCGTCATCGAGGCTGCCACGCAGGCCACCTTGCTCGGTTTCCCCGTGGCGCAGCAGGTCGAGCCTCATGCCGGGCGGTCCTCCACGGCAGCCTCGGCAAAGGTCGCCATCTGCGCGTGTAGCGCGCAGGCCAGCCGCAGCAAGGGCACGGCCAGCGCGGCACCGCTGCCCTCACCCAGGCGCAGCCCCAGGGCCAACAGAGGCTCGGCCTGCAAAGCGCTCAGCACCGCCTGGTGACCAGGCTCCGCACCTTGGTGGGCGAACAACAGCCAAGCGCGGCACTGCGGGTTGAGGCGCACGGCCACCAAGGCCGCCACGGTGCAGATGAACCCGTCCACCAGCACAGCCACACCCGCCTGGGCGCATGCGAGATAAGCGCCGACCAGCGCCGCCAGCTCGAAGCCCCCCACACAGCCCAGCGCACGCAGCGGCTCATCGGCCGCCAGGCGGTGCAAGGCCAGGGCTCGCTCGATGACGTACGCCTTGTGCTGCACGCCGGCGCTGTCCAACCCGGTGCCTGGCCCGCTCAATGTGGCTGGCGGACAGGCGAGCAGTACGCTGGCCAGCGCCGCCGCTGCGGTGGTGTTACCGATGCCCATTTCGCCGCCGATGAACAGCTGTGCACCGTGGGCCGCCGCCCGCAGCGCGCTGTCACGACCTGCCTGCAGGGCGGCTTGCAGTTGTGCCTCGCTCAGGGCGGGCTGTTGGGCAAAATTGGCCGTACCGGGGCCAAGGTGCAGGTGGCGAACGCCCGGCAATGCGAGCGTCGGGTCGACAGTGCCGAGGTCGACCACCTCCAGGGTGGCGTGCAGTTGGCGCGCCAGTACGCTGATGGCTGCACCCCCGCCGACGAAATTGCGCAACATCTGGCCCGTCACGGCCTGAGGGTACGCCGAAACGCCCTCCTCGACCACGCCGTGGTCGCCCGCGAACAGGCTGATGGCGACGTGCTCCAGCGACGGCCGTTCGCAGCCCTGCAGGCCTGCCAACTGAATGGCGAGCGCTTCGAGCTGGCCGAGCGAACCGGCAGGCTTGGTCAATTGTTGCTGCCGCTCGCGTGCTGCGGCCATGGCCGCCTCGTCAAGGGGCTGGCAGGGCATCTGCCACCAGACAGGGTTCATGATGCAGGTCCTTTGAGCGTGAGTGGGAGGCCGGCGACCGTGAGGATCACCTGCTGGCAGCGTTCGGCCACCGCCTGATGCACGACACCGGACAAGTCGACGTAACGTCGCGTCAGCTCGCCCATGGGCACCACGCCCAGGCCGGTCTCGTTACTGACCAGGATGATGTGGCCGGGCAGGTGCTCAAGGCAGCCCAACAAGGCATCACGCTCCTCGGCCAGCCGGCGCGGGTCGTCCAGCATGAGCAGGTTGGTCAGCCATAGCGTCAGGCAGTCCACCAGCAGGCAGCGGTCAACGGCCGCTTCGGCCTTCAGTACGGCGGCCAGGGCCAAGGGTTCTTCAATCAATCCCCATTCCACTGGCCGGCGCTGGCGGTGCAGCTGCACCCGCTCATCGAGTTCGCCGTCCAGCGGCTGACTGGTGGCGATATAGGTCACGGGCAGGCCGCAGGCGGCTGCCCGCTGCTCAGCGAGGCGGCTCTTGCCAGACCGGGCTCCGCCGATCACGAACGTACGCACGTCAAGGTACTCCACACAATTGGCGCAGGCGCTGGGTGTCCAGGTGCTTGTCCACCAGGTCAGCCAGGCGTTCGATGTCGCGCTCGCGCAACGCCTCGTAGTCGATCAGTTGCACGTCTTCAAGCCCAGCCCAGCGCAGCAGGGCCGCGCAGGAGGCGCTGCCCTCGAACAACCCGTGCAGGTAAGTGGCCAACACCTGGCCGTCCGTGCTGATGGCACCCTCGCAGCGACCGTCGGCCAGGCGAATCGCTGGTTGCGCCAGCGCAGGGCCAGTGGTGACACCGGCATGGATCTCGTAACCGGTCACAGGCGATGCATCCAGGTGCAAGGTCCCGGCGACGTTGCGCAACTGCTTGTCGGCTTCCAGCACCGTGGCGTAGTCCAGCAGGCCGAGCCCGGGGCTGGAGCCTGCAGCGCCTTCCAGGCCCAGCGGATCGTGCACCTCGCGCCCAAGCATCTGCAGGCCGCCGCAGATACCGATCACCTTGCCGCCATAGCGCAGATGGCGTTCGATGGCCTTGTCCCAGCCGCGCGCACGCAATTGCGCCAGGTCGCCACGGACACTCTTGGAGCCTGGCAGGATGATCAGGTCCGCTGGCGGCACCGGTTGACCGGGGCCGATGAACTGCAGGTCGACCTGCGGATGCAGGCGCAGCGGGTCGAAGTCGGTGTGGTTGCTGATACGTGGCAGCACAGGCACGATCACCTTGAGCACACGCTGCTGCTTTTCGCCCTGGCGCCGGTCGATGCCGTCCTCGGCTTCAAGGTGCAGGTCGGTGACGTACGGCAGCACGCCGAGCACGGGTTTGCCGGTGCGCTGCTCCAGCCAGTCGAGCCCGGGTTGCAACAGGGCGATGTCGCCCCTGAAGCGGTTGATGACGAACCCTTTGACGCGCGCCTGCTCGCTGGGCGACAGCAGTTCGAGGGTACCGACCAGGTGGGCGAACACACCCCCGCGGTTGATGTCGGCGACTAGAATCACCGGGCAGTCCACGGCCTCGGCAAACCCCATGTTGGCAATGTCGCCAGCCCGCAGGTTGATCTCGGCCGGCGACCCTGCGCCCTCCACCATGACCACCGGCCAGCCCTGGCTCAGGCGCTGGTGCGAGGCCAGCACGGCCTGCATGGCAATGGCCTTGTAATCATGGTAGGCAACCGCGTTCATGCTGGTCACCGCACGGCCATGGATGATCACCTGGGCGCCGGTGTCGCTGTTGGGTTTGAGCAGCACCGGGTTCATGTCGGTGTGCGGCGCCAGGCGACAGGCTTGGGCCTGCACCGCCTGGGCCCGGCCGATCTCGCCGCCGTCGGCGGTCACGGCGCTGTTGAGGGCCATGTTCTGCGGCTTGAACGGCACCACGCCGATGCCCTGGCGCAGCAGCCAGCGGCACAGGGCAGTCACCAGGGTGCTCTTGCCGGCGTCGGAGGTGGTGCCTTGTACCATCAGGGTCGTCATGTAAGGTCCTTGCGGTAGGCACTGAGGGCTTGGGCCAATCGTCGTTCGTCCGCCTGGCTGGGCGGTAACCCGAAACGCAGGGCCGCCGGCTGCTCGAACAGGCGCACCAGCACCCCGTGTCGTGCGAGGTGATCGTGCAACCGGGCGGCATGCTCGCACCGCACGTACTGGAACAGGTCACAGCCGCCGGCGGGCGCCAGCCCTGCATGGGACAGCAAAGCCGCCAGGCGTTCGCTGGCGCCTGCACAGCGCTGGCGCTGCAGCTGCTGCGTGGCCAGGTCGGTCAGGCTGGCCTGGGCCAGCACCCGGCTGGGGCCGTTGATGGTCCACGGGCCGAGCAATTCGGCCAGGCGCTGCAGCACGCTGTGCTCTGCGGCCACGAAGCCCAGGCGCACACCGGCCAGGCCGAAGAACTTGCCGAACGAGCGCAGCACTATCAAACCCGGGCATTCGGCACGTTTGATCACAGTGTTTGCGGGGCTGTTGTCCATGAAGGCTTCATCGACCACCAGCCAGCCGCCGCGTGCTGCCAGGCGCTGATGCCACCCCAGCAGTGTGGGCGCAGGCACGACGCGGCCGGTGGGGTTGTTCGGATTGACCAAGACCAGCACGTCGAGATTGTCGATCGCGTCGTCGACCTGGTGCTCATCCAGCTCAAGCAACGTGTGCCCAGTCCGCTGCCAGGCATAGGGGTGCTCGGCATAACAGGGTGTCAGCACTCCGACTCGGCTCGGGCTGCGTAACAGGGGCAGGGCCTGGATGGCAGCCTGTGAGCCCGCCACGGGCAGCAGTCGCGTGGCGCCGTAGTAGCTGCACGCCGCCTGCTCAAGGCCATCGTCTGTTTCCGGCAGGCGTGCCCAGGCTTCGATAGGGATCGGCGGTATCGGGAAGGACCAGGGCGCAATGCCACTGGACAGGTCCAGCCACTGCTCGCGGGCGATGCCATATTGCCGAACCGCACGCAGCAGCCGACCTCCATGTTCAAGCATTCAGGTAAGCTCCCAGACACAACACCAACAGCCACAGCCATACCCCACGCTGCACCAGTGTCCAGCCGCCCTCGATGGCATCGGGGCTGGCCGCAGGGCCGTCGCCCAGGCGCGGGCGGTCGTGCAGTTGGCCGTGGTACACCGCCGGCCCGCCCAACTCGACACCCAGCGCCCCTGCCCCGGCCGCCATGACCGGGCCAGCATTGGGGCTGTCCCATAGCGGCCCCTGGCGGCGCCAGCAGGCCAGCGCCAGGCGGGTTTTGCCCAGCACTGCGTAGGTGAGTGCGACAAGGCGCGCCGGCACATAGTTAAGTACGTCATCGATGCGCGCCGCGCACCAGCCGAAGCGCTCGAAGCGTTCGTTTCGATAGCCCCACATGGCATCGAGGGTGTTGCTCAGTCGATAAAGCACCACCCCTGGCGCCCCGGCCACGGCAAACCAGAACAAGGCGGCGAACACGGCATCGCTGCCGTTTTCCAGCACCGACTCGGTGGCCGCCCGCGCCACCGCCGTCTCGTCCAGCTCACGGGTTTCACGGCTGACCAGATACCCCACTCGCCGCCGTGCTTCTTCCAGATCGCCCTGGCGCAAGGCCGTGGCCACCGGCAGCACATGTTCGCCCAGGCTACGCAGCCCCAGGGCGCAGTACAGCGCCAGCACATCGACCAGCCAGCCGATCACCGGCAGCCAGGAGAGCATGAGGGCCAGCAAGGTCAGCGGCACCACGGCCAGGAACCAGGCGCTCACGCCATGACTGCGCCAACCGCGCCCGCCGGCATTGAAGCGCCGCTCCAGGCTGCTGGCCATGTTGCCGAAAGCAACCAGCGGGTGGCGCCGCCGCGGCTCACCGAGCAACGCATCCAGGGCCACACCGGCCACGCTCAGCAACGCCACGCTCATGCGCCTTCTCCCCACCGGTTTTCAAACAGCATCTCGTGCAACGGTCGTTCTTCGGCCCAGCTCTGCATGACCAGCATGGGCGCAGGATAGAATGCCGCCACCGGCCCCAGGCACAGCACGGCCACGGGTTTGGCGCCGCTGGGCATGCCAAGCAACGCTGCCAGCGCCTGGGGATCGAACAGCGATACCCAGCCCATGCCCAGCCCTTCGGCACGGGCGGCCAGCCACAGGTTCTGGATCGCGCAGGCGAGCGAGGCCAGGTCCATTTCAGGCAGGGTGCGGCGCCCGAAAATGTGAGGCTCACGGTTGTCCATCAAGGCGGCGACCCATAGTTCGGCGCACTCGTTGATGCCCTCTACCTTGAGCTTCATGAATTCGTCCGAGCGCTCGCCCAGCGCTTGTGCAGTCAACGCCCGTTCGGCCTCCACCAGGGCCTGGATGCGCCCACGCAGGGCCCGCTCGGTGATGCGGATGAACCGCCATGGCTGCATCAAGCCCACGCTCGGTGCCTGGTGGGCTGCGCTGAGTAACCGTGTCATGACCTGCGGCGCCACCTCGCCTTGGGCGAAATGGCGCATGTCGCGCCGCTCGCCGATGGCGCGATAGACCGCGGCACGCTCCTGGTCGCTGAACGCATGTTCGTTCATGGGCAGAGCAGCGCTGCGGCTGCCTCCGGGTTGGAGGGGAAGTAGAAGTGCACGTAGGACGCGGTCAGGCGGCCCAGGCGATAGACCGCTTCGTTGCCGCGCCCACCGTTGGGGCTCAACCCACGTGCCAGCGGCTCGAGCGCGGTGCTGGTCAAGGAGTGGTGGTAGGTATGGCCGCGCAGCATGCCCTCGGGCAGTTCGACCGCCTGCAGAGCCAGGGCCGCCAGGCGCTTTTGCATGGTCGCCTCCCCCGGCAGCAACCCAAGCAACTCGACCCTGTCCCCGGCCACGTCGGTCAGTGCGTCGAGCAGATACAGCATGCCGCCGCATTCGGCGAGCAACGGCTTGCCCTGGGCATGATGGGCGCGGATGGCCTGGCACATCGAGGTGTTGCGCGCCAAGGCATGATGGTGCAGCTCGGGGTAACCGCCGGGCAGGTACAGGCTGTCCACTGGGGGCAATTCGACGTCATGCAGGGGGGAGAAGAACTGCACCTGTGCGCCTAGACGGCGCAACAGGTCCAGGTTAGCGCCATAGAGGAAGGCAAAGGCTTCGTCGCGGGCCACACCGATACGTACGCCCGCCAAGGTGGCCTGGGCGGGTAACGGATCGGCCGGTTCGAAGGTGACCGCCGGTGGCAAGGCGGCATCGCAACTGGCGCCCAATGCCTGGGCGGCAGCGTCCAGGCGTGCGTCCAGGTCGTTCAACTCGCTGGCCTGCACCAACCCCAGGTGACGGCTGGGCAGTTCGATGCCGCGCTCGCGGGACAAGCCGCCATACCAACGCAGGCCCTCGGTGAGGCTGCCTTCGAGCAGTTGCGCATGACGCAGGCTGCCCACCCGGTTGGCCAGCACCCCGGCGAACGGCAGATCCGGCTGATAACGCGCCAGGCCCAGGGCCAGCGCGCCAAAGGTCTGGGCCATGGCCGTACCGTCGATAACCGCCAGCACCGGCACGCCGAAGTGACGTGCCAGGTCGGCGCTCGAAGGGGTGCCGTCGAACAGCCCCATCACCCCTTCGATGAGGATCAGGTCGGCTTCACCTGCCGCCTCCCAGAGCAGCCGGCGGCTTTCCTCGGCACCGATCATCCACAGGTCCAACTGGCAGACGGGGGCACCGCTGGCGCGTTCGAGAATCATGGGGTCGAGAAAGTCAGGCCCGCATTTGAACACCCGCACCTTGCGGCCCAGATTGCGGTGCAGGCGCGCCAGCGCGGCAGTGACCGTGGTCTTGCCTTGGCCAGAAGCCGGCGCGGCAATCAGGACGGCGGGGCAATGGCGGGCCTGGCTCACAGCTCGACGCCCTTCTGGGCACGGATACCGGCCTGGAAGGCGTGCTTGAGCATGCCCATTTCGGTCACGGTGTCGGCCAGCTCGACCATTTCCGGCTTGGCCGCGCGACCGGTGACGATGACGTGCTGCATGGGGGGGCGAGCCTGGATGTCCGATAGCACCTGGTCCAGATCAAGGTAGCCGTGCTTGAGCGCAATGTTGAGCTCGTCGAGCACCACGAACTGCACCGCAGGATCCTGCAGCAGTTGCCTGGAGACGGCCCATGCCGCTTCTGCCGCCGCAATGTCACGCTGGCGGTCCTGAGTTTCCCAGGTGAAACCCTCGCCCATCACGTGATAGCGCACCTGTTCGGGAAAGCGCCTGAAGAACAGCTCTTCGCCGGTACTGTTGCGGCCCTTGATGAACTGCACCACCCCGCACTGCATGCCGTGGCCCAGGGCCCGGGCAAGCATGCCGAAGGCCGAGCTGCTCTTGCCTTTGCCATTGCCGGTGAGCACCAGCAGCAGGCCGCATTCGTTGGGGGAATTGGCAATGCGTTCGTCGATGACCGCTTTCTTGCGCTGCATCCGTGCCAGATGGCGTTCGTCGCGCTCGGTGGCGTCGCTCATGGGAGGTTCTCCGCTGGCTGACACCACGATCGAGCGCCGTGTCAGGGAATGGGCAGGCAAACGGAGCGCGCGCAGGGGCATTGGCCAAGGCCAGTGGTCACCGCGCATCACCCTCCGTGATGCCGTTGGCAGTATCAGGCCGGTCTCCGGGCTCGTGAGCGGGCCGCTGGCCCTGACCTGCGCGCCTTCCCGGGTATGGTCACCCAGTGGCCCTGCGCGGCCGTCACTCACTTACCGTTGCGGGGGCAGCGCCGGAATCGCACCCTGTGGGCACTCACCGACTTCCCAGTTTCACCCTGGCCAGACGTTGCTGGCGGGGCACCTGAAACACGCGCGAAGGTTAGAGGGTTGCACCCGGAGCGTCAATCGACGCGGCTCGCCTGGCGGCGCAGGAGGGATGGCCGAGCCACCCGCGTCAGCTCCGCCGCCTGTGCGACTGAACCCGCCGCGTTCCACAGCCTCTGAATCAATAGAACCTGCCGAGGACGTCGACCATGAACCGCGTGGCACTGCCTGTTGCACTTCTTGTAAGCCTGGGCTTGGGTGGCTGCGGCGAAACGGCGCGCCTGACAGTGGCCGACGGCACCGGCCCTGCGCCGCAGTTGCCCTCCCCCGCCAAGACCCTGCTCCCCACCGTGAACATCGCGCCAGCCGTCGGCTGGCCCGCCGGGCGCATGCCTCAGGCTGCACCCGGGTTACAGGTGTCGCGCTTTGCCGGTGACCTCGACCATCCGCGCTGGCTGTACGTGCTACCCAATGGCGACGTGCTGGTGGCAGAAACCAACGCACCTGCCAAGCCCGAAGACGCCAAGGGTATCCGCGGATGGGCCATGAAGCGGGTCATGGCACGCGCGGGGGCTGCCGTGCCCAGCCCTGATCGCATTACCCTGTTGCGCGACGCCGACCAGGATGGCGTTGCGGAAATCCGCCATACCTTTGCCGACGGGCTGAACTCGCCCTTTGGGATGGCGCTGGTGGGCAATGATTTTTACATAGCCGATACGGACAAGCTGCTGCGTTTTCACTACCAGCCCGGGGCACGCCAGGTAACCGGCCCGGCAGAAGTAGTTACCCTGCTGCCAGCCGGCCCGTTGAATCACCACTGGACCAAGAATGTCATCGCAAGCCCTGATGGGCAGCGCCTCTACGTCACCGTGGGCTCAAACAGCAACGTGGGTGAAAACGGACTCGACCAGGAGCAGGGTCGCGCCGCAATCTGGGAGATCGACCCCAGCACCGGCAAGCACCGCCTGTTCGCCACCGGCCTGCGCAACCCTAACGGGCTCGCCTGGGAGCCTAACAGTGGCGCACTGTGGACGGCGGTCAACGAGCGTGACGAAATCGGCAGCGATCTGGTACCGGACTACATCACCTCGGTACACGCGGGTGGATTCTATGGGTGGCCCTACAGCTACTACGGCCAGCACGTGGATGAGCGCGTGCAGCCCCAGGACCCCGCCAAGGTCGCCCGAGCACAGGTACCCGACTATGCCGTTGGACCGCATACTGCTTCACTGGGATTGGCCTTCGTCGGGCCGGATGTGCTACCTGCTCGTTTTGGAGCAGGCGCATTGATTGGCCAGCATGGGTCCTGGAACCGCAAGCCCCACAGCGGCTACAAGGTGATATTCGTACCCTTCGACGCCTCAGGCAAACCGTCGGGCCGGCCCATGGACGTGCTCGACGGTTTTCTGGATGAAGGCGGCCAAGCCATGGGCCGCCCGGTGGGGGTTGCCCTGGAGGGTCGCGGGGCCGTGCTGGTCGCGGACGATGTGGGCAATGCCATCTGGCGCGTCAGCAAAGCTCGGTAACCCGTCTCAGGGGTTCTGTGCCAGGTGCCCCTGAGGGATGACCCGCTTGGCCTGCAGGTAGGCCTTGGCCCAGTAGCTGTTGGACAAATAGTCCAAACGCACCGTACCGCCAGTGCGAGGCGCATGCACGAAGCGCCCGTCCCCTACATAAATGCCGGCATGGCTCACCTGCGAGCCGCCACTGGTCGCGAAAAACACCAGATCACCCGACTGCAAGGATTTCACATCCACGGTAGGCGCACGCATGCCGATCATCTCCCGCGTGGAGCGCGGCAGGCTGATGCCGGCGGCATCGCGGTAGACGTACTTGATCAGACCACTGCAGTCGAAACCCGAATCGGGCGTATTGCCGCCCCAGCGGTAGGGCGTCCCAACCAGGCCAATGGCGCGAATCAGTACGTCATCGGCAGTGGGCGAGAAGCTGGGTTGGCTGTAGGTAACCTGAGGCTGCACAACCCGCACAGGGGCAGGCGCCTGAGGTTGGCTGGAGCAGGCCGCCAATAAGGCTGCCAGGGAAATGAAAGCGAAGCGCGCCATCGTTGTCATGGCCAAAACATCCTGTATGGGAACGCTGGGCCGCAGCGGGATAGAGTTGAGAAATTAGATTAGACGCTTTCTGTAAATACGCACGGCGTCGAGCTTTTTTGCAAAGCAGCGACGCCGTGGTTAGGACACATCAGATTGCCATTAGTTGCGCGCGATATGCGTCGGCGCCATGGCCAAGGCACGTTTGGCCTCGAGGAAGGTCTTGCTCCAGTAACGGTCACCGAGGCTATCGATGCGCACGCCCCCGCTACGGCGGCTGCTGGAGTGAATGAACTGGTTGTCGCCCAGGTAGATGCCAGCATGACTGACACGACCACGGCCGTTGGTGCTGAAGAACAGCAGATCGCCAGGCTTGAGTTTGTTGCGTGCCACCTTCGGCGCATCGACGTTGATCATCTCGCGGGTAGAGCGCGGCAAGGTCATGCCTGCCTCTTCGCGGAACAGGTAGCCGATGAAGCCGCTGCAATCGAAGCCGGACTGCTCCGAGGTACCACCGAAGCGATAGCGGGTGCCGATCAACGACATGCCGCGCTCCAGAATGCTGTCGGCCAGCACTGGCAGCTGATAGGGCTTGCTGCTGGAGAAGACCTCCAGTTCATCGTCAGTAGCCACTTCCTGGGGTTCGCCAAACACTGGCGAAGACGAGGCCTTGGCCTTGATCGCCGGCTGTACGGCGACCGGGGTGTGATCCTGAGGCTGGGATACCGGGCCTTGGGCCGCGCAGCCAAAAAGCAGGGTCACGAGTGCGAGTGGCACGAGGGGTGCGAAGCGCTTGAGCATGGGCACAACCGTGTCTGTAATCCTTTAGTGGGGTGGAACTATGCCCACTATAAGTTCCATTTGCAAATTTTATCGAAAAAGATGTGACTTTTCCGTGGGATGGCTCTGGCCCCGTGTTTTCAGGGGGTCACCAGCCCAGGGTTTCCTTGAGGAAAGGAATGGTGAGTTTGCGCTGGGCTTGCAGAGATGCCTGATCGAGCCGTTCCAGCAGATCGAACAGCGCACTCATGCTGCGCGCGCCGCGGGTAAGGATGAAGTGACCCACTTCGTCGGTCAGGTGCAGGCCGCGCCTGGATGCCCGCAATTGCAAGGCACGTAGCTTGTCTTCGTCGGACAGCCCGCGCATCTGGAACACCAGGGCAAGGGTGAGGCGGGATTTCAGGTCAGGCAGCTTCACCGGCAATTCCCGCGGGGAAGCGGATGCTGCCAGCAGCAGCCGACGGCCACTGTCGCGCAAGCGATTGAACAGGTGGAACATGGCCTCCTCCCAGTCCGGCTTGCCGGCGATGACGTGCAGGTCATCGATGCACACCAGTTCGTACTGGGCCAGGTAGTCCAGAAGACCGGTACCGCGTTCGAGCAGCTGCGCCAAGGGCAGGTAGACGGCAGGCTCGCCCCGTTGCTGGAAACGATGGGTGGCTGCTTGCAGCAGATGCGTGCGGCCCACGCCTTGTTTGCCCCACAGGTAGATGAGGCTCTCGGTCCAGCCGGCGTCGGCTTCGCAAAGCCGCTCGACATACCCCAACGCAGCGGCATTGGCGCCCGGATAGTAGTTGATGAAGGTGGCGTCGTCGCGCAGGCGCACACCCAGGGGCAACTGGATCGGTGGTTTCATGCTCGCGGGCGGTCGACAGGACCGCAGGGGGCCTTTTGTGGACAATCTGCAAAGTCTATACCTGCCAAGCGGGGTGCACAATGACGCCGCTGCAGAGTCCAAGCAAAATCAATGGGTTGCACTCTCCCAGCGCTAACCCGAGACTCACCTGCCGCCCTGTCACGGCTGATCGGGTGCGGGGGGATCGAGGGGGACTGGGACTTGAGCATCCCCTGCATACATGTCCGACTCCTTGTACAAGCCGTGCACGTGGCGCAGCAGCACCATGATGACCGCCGCCACCGGCAACGCGAGCAGCACGCCCGTGAAACCGAACAGCTCACCGCCGGCCAGGATGGCGAAGATCACCGCCACAGGGTGCAAACCGATCCGGTCGCCTACCAGTAGCGGTGTCAGCACCATGCCCTCGAGTGCCTGACCGACCATGAAGACCGCAACGATGCCGAGCATGGGATACAGATCGCCACCGAACTGAAACAGTCCTGCCACCAGCGCCGCGCCGATGCCAATGATGAAGCCCATGTAGGGGACGATGGCCGCCAGACCGGCCAGCATGCCGATCAACAACCCCAGTTCAAGCCCGACCAGCATCAAGCCTGCCGAGTAGATGATGCCCAACGCGACCATCACCAGCAGTTGCCCACGCACGAACGCACCCAGCACCTCGTGGCACTCGCTGGCCAGCTCGACGACTTTCGGCTCGCTCTGCCGCGGCAATAAGCTGCGCAACTTGGCCATCATCAAGTCCCAGTCACGCAACAGGTAGAACCCCACCACGGGAATCAGCACCATGTTGGCCACCCAGGCCATCAACGCCAGGCTGGAGGCCGTTGCCTGGGACAAGAGCATGCTGACGATATCGGTGGTCTGCCCCATGTGAGCGCCGATGGCCGCCTTGATCTTGTCGAATTTCCAGAACCCGTCGGCAAGGCCCAGGCGCCCCTGCACCCAAGGCAAGGCGACGTGCTCGAGCCAGTCAAGCACTTGCGGCGCCAGCGCATACAGGCGCACCAACTGCTTGGCCAGCATGGGGATGAGCACGAGCAACAGTGCAAGCATCAGCAACGTGAACAGCCCGAACACCACCACTACGCCCCAGGTCCGTGACAACCCCAGGCGCTCCAGGCGATCGACCAGCGGGTCGGCCAGATACGCCAGCAGAATGCCGACCAGAAAAGGTGTGAGAATGTTGTGCAGGCTATAAAGCAGGGCAATGACGATCAATGCCACGCCCAGCCAGATCCAACGACGCATGTCAGTCATGAACGACCCTCTTACCAACCAAAGCGCAAGCCATCGAACGTTTCGGCACCAGCCGCAGGCGACACTGGTGGCTCGTCTGGGGACGTACCCACTGGCCCAGGGGTCACCTGCGGCGCAGGTATCTGCTCGGCCGGGACTTCCCTGAGCTTGGCCAATGCCAGCTGAGCCCGTAGTTGTTCGCGGCTGGCGGTGACCGAATAGGTCAGCACGTCGCCGTCGACCCGCTTCAACTGCGCGCCGTAGGACTCCAGAACCCGGGCCAGCTCAGCGTAGCGCGGCAGGTTCATGCCCTGGACCTGCATCTGCACTTGGCCACCGGCCCCGGGTCGCGTCACGTAACGCGGTGCCAGCCGCGTACTCACCGCAAGCATCACGGCGTCGGCAAGCGCTGCCGGGTCCGCTCCTTCGGCGCTGCCCTGCTCGCGCTCACCGCCCAGCCACAATTGCCATTTACCTTGCCATTTGCCGTCGACCTGCTGGGCGTGCACAGCCAGCAGAGCATCGGCGCCGTAGCGCTGGGAGACTTCACGCAGCGGCCCCGGGTCCTTGGCGTCGATATGCTTGGCATCGGCCACCAATTGCTCTTGCAGATCGGCCAGAGGCAGGCGCAGCGGCAAGCCCCGGTGACGGGCCGCGCGCCGCAACGGCTGGGCGCTGGGCTGGCCGTCCCCTACCAAGCTGGTGCCGTCAACGCTCTCGACGAGCCACCAACCCAGAATCGACGGGCGATTGCTGCCCCACAGACTAAGGCCCGCCTTGCGCAGGGCACGTTCGGTGCTACCGGGGTCGAACTCGACCCGCACGGTTTCGGGCGGGCCAGCGTCGCTGCCCACCTGGTTGACGATCGGTTGCGGGTCCTTGCGCAGTGCGGCCAGCGCCGGGCTCTGCACGGCCTTGGAGTCGCCGGTCAGGCGCAGCACCAAGGTGTCGAAGGCCTGGCTGGTCGCCGCCGCACGCGCCTCGGCGCCCTGCCCGGCCACTGGCTCGCGTACCTGATAGAGGCCGGAGACGTTTTCGGCCTGGGCCGCGCCTGCGATCAACGCCAGACATCCCATGACCCAAGTAGTGAAGAAGCGCATCGTTGTGTCCTTGTGATCTGGAACGGCGAGTTTCAAGCTTCAGCGCTCACACCTCAAGCGGCACGGTTAAAGGTAGCACCGGCAAGGCCAGGCTTCTGGCGATCTTGCAGGGGCAAGGGCCCTAAATTCACCTGCCCGTCGGCCGGAGGATGGCCGCTGCCCGGCAACCCTGATAAAATCGCGCGCCTTCACAGACCACTGATGTCACGGTTAGCCGCTGCATGGCTGCCGGCCCTTGCCGTCAGGGTCGTTTTTACGAATCCCTCCCTCCTAAAGGCCTGGATCAATGAGCAAGCAACCCTCCCTGAGCTACAAGGACGCCGGTGTAGACATCGACGCCGGCGAAGCACTGGTCGAACGCATCAAGGGCGTGGCAAAACGCACCGCACGCCCTGAAGTCATGGGTGGCCTGGGCGGCTTTGGCGCCCTTTGCGAGATCCCGGCCGGCTACAAGCAGCCGGTGCTGGTCTCCGGCACCGACGGCGTGGGCACCAAGCTGCGCCTGGCGCTGAACCTGAACAAGCACGACAGCATCGGCCAGGACCTGGTCGCCATGTGCGTGAACGACCTGGTAGTTTGCGGCGCCGAACCGCTGTTCTTCCTGGATTACTACGCCACTGGCAAGCTGAACGTGGACGTGGCGGCTACCGTGGTCACCGGTATCGGCGCAGGTTGCGAACTGGCGGGCTGCTCGCTGGTCGGCGGCGAAACCGCCGAGATGCCGGGCATGTACGAAGGTGAGGACTACGACCTGGCGGGCTTCTGCGTAGGTGTAGTGGAAAAGGCCGAGATCATCGACGGCTCGCGCGTGGCCACCGGTGATGCGCTCATCGCTCTGCCATCCTCGGGCCCGCACTCCAACGGTTACTCGTTGATCCGCAAGATCCTCGAAGTCTCGGGCACCGACGTCGAAAGCACCCAGCTCGACGGCCAGCCACTGACCGACCTGCTGATGGCGCCAACGCGCATCTACGTCAAGCCGCTGCTGCAACTGATCAAGAACACTGGCGCAGTCAAGGCCATGGCCCACATCACCGGTGGCGGCCTGCTGGACAACATCCCGCGCGTATTGCCGGCCAATGCCCAGGCGGTCATCGACGTGGCCAGCTGGCAGCGCCCAGCCGTCTTCGATTTCCTGCAGGAAAAGGGCAACGTCGACGAGCATGAAATGCACCGCGTACTCAACTGCGGCGTGGGCATGGTGATCTGCGTAGGCCAGGACCAGGTCGAAACTGCCCTGAGCGAACTGCGCAACGCCGGCGAACAGCCTTGGGTCATCGGCCATATCACCGAGGCCGCAGAGGGCGCTGCTCAGGTCGAGTTGCAGAACCTCAAGGCACACTGATGCCGAGCAAGCCCTGCAATGTCGTGGTACTGCTGTCGGGTTCCGGCAGCAACCTGCAAGCGCTGATCGACAGCAGCGCCATCCCGGACAGCGCCGTGCGCATCGGCGCGGTCATCTCCAACCGCGCCGATGCCTACGGCCTGCAGCGCGCAGCCGCTGCCGGTATCGAAACCGCAGTACTCGACCATACCGAATTCGAAGGCCGCGAAGCCTTCGATGCGGCCCTGGTGGCGTGTATCGATGGGTTCGCCCCGGACCTGGTGGTGCTGGCGGGTTTCATGCGTATCCTCAGTGGCGGCTTCGTGCGCCACTACCAGGGTCGCCTGCTCAACATCCATCCTTCGCTGCTGCCTCGCTACAAAGGGTTGCACACCCATCGACGCGCCCTGGAAGCAGGGGATGCCGAGCATGGGTGCAGTGTCCATTTCGTCACCGAGGAACTCGATGGGGGCCCGTTGGTCGTACAGGCTGTCGTGCCGGTGGCACCCGATGACACGGTCCAAAGCCTGGCTCAGCGGGTTCACGCACAGGAACACGTCATCTACCCAATGGCTGTTCACTGGTTCGCCAACGGCCGCTTGCGTCTTGGCGAACAAGGTGCATTACTGGATGGCCAGCCCCTGTCGGCCAGCGGTCATTTGATTCGATCCTAGGAGATACTATGCGTCGCGCCCTGCTCTTGGCTCTTGCCGTGCTTGCCCTGCCCCTCCAGGCAGCAGACCTGAAGCCGTTCTCGGCCAGCTACACCGCCGACTGGAAGCAACTGCCCATGAGCGGCACCGCCGAACGTAGCCTGGTCAAGAATGCCGATGGCACTTGGGACCTGAACTTCAAGGCGTCAATGATGATCGCCAGCCTGACCGAGCAAAGCTCGTTGCGCCTGGAAAACGATACCTTGCTGCCGCAGCGTTACCACTTCGAGCGCGGCGGTCTTGGCAAGGCCAAGAAGGTCGACTTGAACTTCGATTGGGCTGCCAAGAAAGTGACCGGTAGCGATCGTGGCGATGCCATCACCCTGCCGCTCAACCGTGGGGTGCTCGACAAGTCGTCCTATCAACTGGCGCTGCAGCACGATGTCGCCGCAGGCAAGAAGAGCATGACTTATCAGGTGGTCGATGGTGACGAGATCGATACCTATGACTTCCGCGTGCTGGGCACCGAAAAAGTCACCACCAAGACCGGCCAGGTGGATGCCGTCAAGGTCGAACGTGTGCGTGATCCAAGCCAGAGCAAGCGCATCACCGAGCTATGGTTTGCCAAGAACTGGGACTACCTGCTGGTGCAATTGCGCCAAGTGGAAACCGATGGCAAGGAATACGTGATCGTCCTGCAGGACGGCACGGTCGATGGCAAGTCGGTCAAAGGTAACTAACGTTCGAGGTTGTCGGCGTTTAGCCGTAATCAACGCAAAGCCCCGCCCTGTGCGGGGCTTTTCTTTGGCCGGGCATAAGGCAGTCGCGCCAGGGCATGCCATGGCTACATGAAACTTGTTTCATGACCGTTTTATTTACTTAGGCTGCTAACAAACTCTATAAATAAGGCGTGCGACAGACTGTCGCACCCAACCCGAAAAAGTGGAGTTTAACGATGACAGTTCAAGTGACCGAACGCGACGAATCGAAAATGTCCCACGAAGGCCTGGCCGCAGGCGTGCGGATCTGGGATGTGCACCAGCAGGGCCAGTTGGTCGGGATGTTCCACAACGAGCACGAGGCGCAACAGTACCGTGTCGAACTGGAAGACCTGGAAAAGCAGCGCACGACGCAGTGACAGCGATCTTCAGAAAAACCATGATGTGAATAGTCGTCGTGGTGCCAGGGGCCGCCTCGCGGCCCAGCGCACACAATGCGGCCCTGCCTAACCGATTCACGATCAGACAGGGCCTTGCAGCGTTACCACATCAGATCGTCAGGGATCTTGTACGCCGCATACGGATCGTCGTCATCGGCTTCCTCGACATGGGTATTGAGCAGTAATACCCGGCCCGGGTCGCGTTCCTGAATCTTGACGGCAGCCTCGCGGGGAATGACCTCATAGCCGCCCCCGTAGGACACCACCGCCAGCGCACCATTGCTCAACTTGCTGCGCATCAGGGCGTTGACCGCGATACGTTTGACCTTTTTGTCGTCGACGAAGTTGTAGTAATCCTCGGTCGTGAGCTTGGGCAGGCGGGTCGCTTCGATCAGTTGCTTGATCTGCGCGGCGCGTGCCTTCTTTTCGGCTTTTTCCTGCTGTTCACGGTTGAGCGCCTGATCACGCTTGGCCTTTTCAGCCATGGCTTCCTTGGCCAGCCGCTGCTGGGTATCGTCCACGTCGACCTGGCCTTTGTGCTCCAGGCGCTTCTGTTTCTTTTCAGCCTTGTTGGCCTGAGAAACCTGTTTCTGGTTGACCAGCCCGGCTTTGAGCAATTGGTCGCGAAGGGAAAGGCTCATGAATGTTCACTCACTTATGCAACAGCTCAGCCGCAGCTGGGCAGGTTCTTTTCCTGACGCTTGGCTTCACCCCAAAGGGTGTCCAGCGCATCAAGGTTACAATCTTCAATGGCAGTGCCGCTGTCACGCAACGCCTGCTCGATAAAGCGAAAACGTCGCTCGAACTTGCGATTGGCTCGGCGCAAGGCGTTTTCAGGGTCATGTTTCAAGTGACGCGCCAGGTTGACCACCGCGAACAGCAAATCGCCTACTTCGTCTTCCAGCGCATCGTTGTCCCCGTCGGCCATGGCCTGCAACACTTCGCCGAGTTCCTCACGCACCTTGTCCACAACCGGCAAGGCCTCGGGCCAGTCGAAACCGACGGTGGCCGCACGTTTTTGCAGTTTGGCCGCCCGGGACAAGGCAGGCAATGCCGTCGGCACATCGTCGAGCAACGACAGCTGCTCTGGTCGGCTTTTTTGCGCCCGCTCCTGCGCCTTGATTTCTTCCCAGCGTGACTTGACCTGCGCATCGCTCAGGCTGGGCGTCTCCAGCGGCGCATACAGGTCCCCGGTCGGAAAGACATGCGGGTGGCGACGAATGAGCTTGCGGGTGATGCCATCCACCACGCCGTCGAACGCGAAACGGCCCTCCTCCCGAGCAAGCTGGCTGTAGTAGACCACCTGGAACAGCAGATCACCCAACTCGCCTTGCAAGTCCTCGAAATCGCCGCGTTCGATGGTGTCCGCCACCTCGTAAGCTTCTTCGAGGGTGTGCGGGACGATGCTGGCATAGTCCTGCTTCAGGTCCCAGGGGCAGCCGTAGTGCGGGTCGCGCAAGCGAGCCATGAGGTGAAGCAGGTCCTGGAGGGTGTAGGTCATTCAGGCAAGTCCTTGACGGTCGGGCTTGGCGGGCAAACCGGCCCCACAGGTGAGGCGGTCTACCCGCAAATCGTGCACACGTGGTTCAGGGCGTACGATTACGCCGTGTCTCGATGATGTTCGGCAACTGCGAGATACGCCCCAGCAAGCGCCCAAGGGCGTCCAAACCGGGAATCTCGATGGTCAGCGACATCAGCGCCGTGTTGTCTTCCTTGTTCGAGCGGGTGTTGACCGCCAGCACGTTGATCTTCTCGTTGAGCAGCACCTGGGAAACATCGCGCAGCAAACCGGGGCGGTCATAGGCACGGATGACGATATCGACCGGATAGGTCTGTACCGGTATCGGCCCCCAGCTGACCTGGATCATGCGCTCTGGCTCTTTGCCGGCCAGCTGCAACACCGAGGCGCAATCCTGGCGGTGGATGCTCACCCCGCGCCCCTGAGTGATGTAGCCGACGATGGCATCGCCAGGCAAGGGCTGGCAGCAACCGGCCATCTGCGTCAGCAGGTTGCCCACGCCCTGGATCTGGATGTCGCCACGCTTACCCCCACGCGGCCCACTGGGCTTGCGCGGCACCAGTTCGATCTGCTCGATGCGCTCAGGCTCCAGCAGCTGTTGCGCCGCGTTGACCAGGTGCGCCAGGCGCAGGTCCCCAGCCCCCAGGGACGCAAACATGTCCTCGGCCGTCTTGACGTTGGTCTTCTCGGCCAGGCGCTCGAAGTCGACCTGCGGCAGGCCCAACCGGCTGAGCTCGCGTTCGAGCAGCGTCTTGCCGGCGGCAACGTTCTGGTCGCGCGCCTGCAGCTTGAACCAGTGCACGATCTTGGCCCGCGCGCGCGAGGTGGTGACATAGCCCAGGTTCGAGTTCAGCCAGTCACGGCTCGGGTTGCCATGCTTGCTGGTGATGATTTCGACCTGCTCGCCAGTCTGCAGGCTGTAGTTGAGCGGCACGATGCGCCCGTTGATCTTGGCACCCCGGCAGTTGTGGCCGATCTCGGTGTGTACCCGGTAGGCGAAGTCCAGGGGCGTCGCCCCTTTTGGCAGGTCGATGGCGTGACCGTCCGGGGTGAATACGTACACCCGGTCGGGCTCGATGTCGACCCGCAGTTGCTCGGCCAGCCCCCCGATGTCGCCCAGTTCTTCATGCCACTCCAGTACCTGGCGCAGCCAGGAAATCTTTTCTTCGTAGTGGTTTGAGCTGGGCTTGACGTCGGTGCCCTTGTATCGCCAGTGGGCACAGACGCCAAGCTCCGCTTCTTCGTGCATGCCGTGGGTGCGGATCTGCACTTCCAGCACCTTGCCTTCCGGGCCGATCACAGCCGTGTGCAGGGAGCGGTAGCCGTTTTCCTTGGGGTTGGCGATGTAGTCGTCGAATTCCTTGGGGATGTGACGCCACAAGGTGTGCACGATACCCAGGGCGGTGTAGCAGTCGCGTATCTCGGGGACCAGCACCCGCACGGCGCGCACGTCGTAGATCTGGCTGAATTCCAGGCCCTTGCGCTGCATCTTGCGCCAGATCGAGTAGATGTGCTTGGCGCGGCCACTGATGTCCGCCTTCACCCCGGTGGCCAGCAGTTCGTTCTGCAACTGGTTCATGACATCGCTGATGAAGCGTTCACGGTCCAGGCGGCGCTCGTGCAACAGCTTGGCGATCTGCTTGTACTGCTCGGGCTCGAGGTAGCGGAACGACAGGTCTTCCAGTTCCCACTTGATATGCCCGATACCCAGACGGTGGGCCAGGGGGGCGTAGATGTCGAACACTTCCCGCGCCACCCGCAGGCGCTTCTCGTCGTCAGCGGACTTGACCGCCCGAATGGCACAGGTGCGTTCGGCCAGCTTGATCAACGCCACGCGAACGTCGTCGACCATCGCCACCAGCATCTTGCGCAGGTTCTCGACCTGCGCCTGGGAGCCGAGCACCAGCGACTGGCGGGGGCTGAGGCTGGCACTGATCGCAGCCATGCGCAGCACGCCATCGATCAGCTTGGACACGACCGGCCCGAAGCGCTGGCTGACTTCGGCCAGGGTGACCTTGCCTTCTCGCACAGCGCGGTAGATGACCGCCGCTACCAGGGAGTCCTGGTCAAGCTTGAGGTCCGCGAGGATCTCGGCGATCTCAAGACCTGCCTGATAGCTCGACGTACCATCGGCCCAGGAATGCTTGGCCGGGTTGCCCTTCTTCTCGACTTCCTGGGCAAACTCGCAGGCCTCTTTGAGCGCTGCGCGGTCGAGCGCCGAATCGACGCTGACCACATGGTCCAACCACGCTTCGAGATTGATACTGCCGTCGGTATTGACCGGCTGGTGCACTCTCACCTGTACCATCTTTGTTTTACCTTTCCATACAGCGCACCCTGCGGGTGCACTGGCAATCACCGCACGGCTGCCATTCCCTGGAAGCCGCACCAAGGGGCCAGCTGGCTAGCCCACTTCGAATAACGCCATGGCTTCGACATGCGCCGTTTGAGGAAACATGTCGAGAATCCCGGCCCTTGTTAACCGGTACCCCTGCCCGACCAGCACTTGGGCGTCTCGCGCCAGTGTGGCCGGGTTGCACGATACATAGACCAGCCGCTTGGCCCCAAGACGGGCGATGCCTTGCACCACCTCCCATGCACCGTCGCGCGGTGGGTCCAAGAGTACCGCAGAAAAGCCCTCGGCGGCCCATTCCATGCCCGTCAACGGCTGCGATAAATCGGCCTGAAAAAACTGCGCGTTATGCACATCGTTGCCGCGGGCGTTAGCCGCCGCGCGATCGACCATGGCCTGCACGCCCTCTACCGCCACCACCTCACGAGCGTTCCGTGCCAGCGGCAAGGCAAAATTGCCCAGGCCGCAGAACAAGTCCAGTACCCGCTCTTCGGGCTGCGGAGCGAGCCAGGCCAGGGCCTGCTCGATCATGGCGGTATTGACCTGGGCATTGACCTGCACGAAGTCGCCGGGGCGCCAGTCCAGCTGCAGCTGCCAAGGCGCCAGGACGAAACCCAACGGCCCAGTGGCATCCACCGGCTGCGGCTCGCCTTCACCCTGCAACCACAGCTGCGCGTTGGCCTCGGCGCAGAACGCCTGCAAGCGCGCTACATCGTCGGGCGGCAACGGCGCGACATGACGCACCAGCACCGCCTCGGCCGTGCCGCTGAACAGTTCCACATGGCCCAGGGCCTGGGGCTTGACCAACGAGCGCAGCACCGTAGGCAAGTGACGCAGGATCGACTGCAAGGGCTGTACCAGCACCAGGCAATCATCGATGGCAACGATGTCCTGACTGGCCTGCGCCCTGAAGCCGACGGCCAACTGGCGGGTCTTGGGGTCCCAGCGCACGGCCACACGGGCGCGACGACGGTAGCCGAAAGCGGCCCCGGTCAAGGGCGCGGCCCACTGCTCGGGCTGCACACCGGCCACCCGTTGCAGTTGCTCGGCCAGGGTGCGCTGTTTGAGCGCTAGCTGGGCCTCGTGGGGCAGGTGCTGAAGGTTGCACCCCCCGCACTGGCCGTAGTACTTGCACGGGGCATCGCGGCGCTCGGGACTGGCCTGGAGCACCCGCTCCAGCCGCGCCTCGACCACTTTGCCACGGGCATTGAGCACCCTCGACTCGACCTCCTCGCCTGCCAGGGCGCCGGTGACGAACCAGGTGCGCCCTTCATGGAAGGCAATACCGCGACCGTCCCCTGACAGGCGCTCGACGACCAGCCGTTGCTTCTTGCCCACGGGAACCTGGGGACTACGATTGCCACCGGCTGGCTGAAAGCGCAGGCCGCTGTTGGTTTTCTTCTTGGACATTTAGCTCGGATCGAACAGGCCAGTGGACAGGTAACGGTCGCCGCGGTCGCAGATGATGGCCACCAACGTGGCATTTTCCACCTCCCGGGACAGGCGCAGCATGGCGGCGACTGCACCACCGGAAGACACGCCGCAGAAAATGCCCTCTTCACGAGCAAGCCTGCGCATGGTCTGCTCGGCCTCGTCCTGGGACATGTCGACGATGCGATCGACCCGGGCTGCGTCGAAGATTTTTGGCAGGTATTCCTGGGGCCAGCGGCGAATACCCGGAATGGCCGCGCCTTCCATCGGCTGCAAGCCGACGATCTGCACCGCAGGGTTCTGCTCCTTGAGGTACTGCGAGCACCCCATGATGGTCCCGGTAGTGCCCATCGAACTGATGAAGTGGGTAACGCGCCCCTGGGTCTGCTGCCAGATTTCCGGGCCGGTACTGGTGTAGTGCGCAATCGGGTTGTCACCGTTGGCGAACTGGTCGAGCACCACGCCACGGCCATCGGCTTCCAGCTGCTGGGCCAGGTCGCGGGCCCCTTCCATGCCCTCTTCCTTGGTCACCAGGATCAGCTCGGCGCCGTAGGCTGCCATCGCCGCCTTGCGTTCGGCCGTGGAGTTGTCGGGCATGATCAGGATCATCTTGTAACCCTTGATTGCCGCCGCCATGGCCAAGGCGATGCCGGTGTTGCCGGAAGTGGCTTCGATCAGCGTATCGCCGGGTTTGATCTGACCGCGCGATTCTGCACGGGCGATCATCGACAGCGCGGGGCGATCCTTGACCGAGCCGGCAGGATTGTTGCCCTCGAGCTTGAGCAGCAAGGTATTGCTGGTCTGGCCAGCCAGGCGCTGCAGGCGAACCAGGGGCGTATTGCCGACGCAATCGGCGATGGTTGGATACTGCAAGGTCATGGTGTCTTTCACAATCCGGACGGCAGGGGCGACCATCATACCGGCAAACCCTGCTTCGCCATATCACGCAATCTGAGGTGCATATAGCTGCAAGCTATAAAGCCTGTGCAATGCCTTGCCCACGCACTGCGCAGGCCCTGTGGACCCATGCCAATGCGCAGGCTGCCCATGCGCACGGAGTTAACTCGTGCAATGGCTGGCGAGGCGGAGTAACGTCCCCGCTTGGCCGCCTTGCAAGGCGGCATCCAGGCACATTGACAGGAGGCGAGTGTGCTCGACCGTTTGGGAATTCGCAGCCGTGTGCTGTTGCTGGCGCTGCTGCCAGCCGGATTGATGGCCTTGGTACTGGGCAGCTATTTCACCTGGCTGCAACAGAGCGACCTGCGCACGCAATTGCTGCAACGGGGCAAGATGCTGGCCGAGCAGCTGGCGCCGCTGGCAGCCCCGGCCATGGCCCGCAAGGCGCCTGCACAACTGGAGCGCATTGCCGCGCAGACCCTCGAACAGGCCGACGTACGCGCCGTCGCCTTCCTGACACCGGACCGTAGTCGGCTGGCCCATGCCGGCCCGAGCATGCTCAACCAACCGCCCAGCGGCGGCAGCGGCACCCAGTTGCTACAACGCAGTGGCAACGATGCCACTCGCTACCTGATGCCGGTGTTCGGCCACCACCGCGACCTGGCCACCGACGCCGTGCCTGCCGAAGCCGAACGCTTGCTGGGCTGGGTGGAAATCGAACTGTCCCATGACGGCACCTTGCTGCGCGGCTACCGCAACCTCTTCACCACGCTGCTCCTGATCCTGGCCTGTTTGGTGGTCAGCGGGCTGCTGGCCCTGCGCATGAGCCGTGCCATCAACACCCCGATCGAGCGCATCAAGCATGCCGTCAACCAGCTCAAGGACGGCCACCTGGAGGAACGCCTGCCGGCCATGGGCAGTCACGAGCTGGACGAACTGGCCCACGGCATCAACCGCATGGCCGAGACCCTGCACAGTGCCCACGAAGAGCTGCAGCACAGCATCGACCAGGCCACCGAAGACGTCCGGCAAAACCTTGAAACCATCGAGATCCAGAACATCGAGCTGGACATGGCCCGCAAGGAGGCCCTGGAAGCCAGTCGGATCAAGTCGGAATTTCTGGCCAACATGAGCCATGAAATCCGCACGCCGCTCAACGGCATTCTGGGCTTTACCCACCTGCTGCAGAAAAGCGAGCTGATGCCACGCCAGGTGGACTACCTGAACACCATCGAGAAGTCAGCTGACAACTTGCTCGGGATCATCAACGAGATTCTCGATTTCTCCAAGATCGAGGCGGGCAAGCTGGTGCTCGACAGCATCCCCTTCAACCTGCGCGACCTGATCCAGGACACCTTGACCATCCTGGCGCCGGCGGCCCATGCCAAGCAGCTTGAGCTGCTGTGCCTGATCTACCGCGATACGCCCTCCTCGCTGATCGGTGACCCGCTGCGGCTCAAGCAGATCCTCACCAACCTGGTCAGCAACGCGATCAAGTTCACCCGCGAAGGCACCATCGTCGTGCGTGCCATGCTCGAGGACGAGCACGAGGACAGCGCCCAGTTGCGCATCAGTGTCCAGGACACCGGCATCGGCCTGTCGCCTCAAGACGTACGTACGCTGTTCCAGGCCTTCAGCCAAGCTGACAACTCCCTGGCCCGCCAGCCAGGTGGTACTGGCCTGGGGCTGGTGATCTCCAAGCGCCTGATCGAGCAGATGGGTGGCGAGATCGGCGTCGACAGTACCCCTGGCGAGGGCTCGCAATTCTGGATCAGCTTGAACCTGCCCAAGGCGCACGACGATGCCGAGGAGCTCCCTTTGCAGCCCTTGCTCGGGCGTCGCGCCGCCATCGTCGATGGCCACGAACTGGCGCGACAGGCTCTGGAGCACCAATTGCAGGACTGCGGCCTGAGCGTCTGTGTCTTTACCTCCTACGAGCAACTGGTGCAGGCGGTGCAAGCTGCCAGCCAGGCGGGGCAGCCGTTCGACTTCGCCGTGCTGGGCGCCAACGTGGGCTCCCTGGCGCCCGAACAACTGGGCCAGTACTACCAGCACCTGGAGCGGCATCATTGCCAGTGCGTGGTGCTGTGCCCCACCACCGAACAGGCGCTCTATCACCCTTACCTGTCCAATGGCCACGGTCAGCTGTTGTCCAAGCCATCCTGCACACGCAAGCTGCGCCGCCTGCTGCTGGAAATGGTCCAGCCCCGCCGGTTGCAGGGCGAGGTCAGCGCCATGGCGGGCCAGCAGCGCCAGCCAAAGGTGCTGTGCGTGGATGACAATGCGGCCAATCTCTTGCTGGTGCAGACCTTGCTGGAAGACCTGGGCGCCCGGGTGACGGCTGTCGACAATGGTTACGCGGCGGTACAGGCCGTGCAGAGCGAACCGTTCGACCTGGTACTGATGGACGTGCAGATGCCTGGCATGGACGGACGCGCCTGTACCGAACAGATTCGCCTCTGGGAAAACACCCAGAGCGGCAACCCGTTGCCGATCGTTGCGCTGACCGCCCACGCAATGGCCAATGAAAAACGCGCCTTGCTCCATGGCGGCATGGACGACTACCTGACCAAGCCGATCAGCGAGCGGCAGCTGGCACAGGTGGTGATGAAGTGGACCGGCCTGAGCCTTGGCCCTTCGCCGCAGATGCCGTCGGGCCTGCCCACCGGGCCTGACGAGTTGAAGGTGCTTGACCATGACGAAGGCCTGCGCCTGGCGGCAGGCAAAGCCGATCTGGCCGCCGACATGCTGAGCATGCTGCTGGCCTCGCTGGAAGATGACCGCGCCGCCATTCTGGGTGCGCGTGAAGCGCGTGACCGTCATACGCTCATCGAGCAGGTGCACCGGCTCAACGGCGCTTCTCGCTACTGCGGTGTACCTCAACTACGTGCCGCCTGCCAACGCAGCGAAACCCTGCTCAAACAGGACAGCCCCTTGGCTGGGGAGGCGCTCGATGAACTGGACAACGCGATCAGCCGGCTGGCAGCCGAGGCCAGGCTGAGTATTTGAAGGCACCCGCCCTTTCCACCGACCAGTGCCCATGCACAAGGAGCCACCATGCGCGCCCTGCTCTTCAGCAGTCAGCACTATGACCAGGAGAGTTTCACCCAGGCCGCCCTAGGCGGCGGCGTGGCACTGCACTTTCAGTCCGCCCGACTTACGGCCGATACCGCGCCGCTGGCCCAGGGCTTTGATGTGGTCTGCCCCTTCATCAACGACGAGCTCGACGCGACGGTGCTGCAATGCCTGGCGCGCGGTGGTACGCGCCTGGTGGCGTTGCGTTCGGCGGGGTACAACCATGTCGACCTGGCTGCGGCCAAGCGACTGGGGATAGACGTGGTGCGCGTGCCGGCCTACTCGCCCCAAGCCGTGGCCGAGCACGCCGTGGCGCTGATACTGGCGCTCAATCGGCGCTTGCATCGGGCCTACAACCGCACACGGGAAGGCGACTTCACCTTGCACGGCCTGACCGGTTTCGACTTGCATGGCAAGACCGTCGGGGTGGTCGGCACCGGCCAGATCGGCGCGGCCTTCGCGCGCATCATGGCTGGCTTCGGCTGCCAACTGCTGGCTTACGACCCCTGCCCCGACCCGCAGCTTGAGGCCTTGGGCGTGCGCTACATGAGTTTGCCAGCGTTGCTGGGCCAGGCACGCATCATCAGCCTGCACTGCCCGTTGACGCCAGGCACCCGGCACCTGATCAACGCGCAGAGCCTGGCGCACCTGCAACCTGGCGCCATGCTCATCAATACCGGGCGCGGGGCGCTGGTCGATACGCCGGCATTGCTCGATGCGCTCAAGAGCGGCCAGCTGGGCTACCTGGGCCTTGACGTCTACGAAGAAGAAGCCAAAGTGTTCTTCGAAGACCGTTCGGACCTGCCCCTGCAGGACGATGTGCTGGCGCGCCTGCTGACATTCCCCAATGTGATCGTGACTGCCCATCAAGCCTTCCTCACCCACGAGGCCTTGCAGGCCATTGCCCAGACGACCCTCGAGAACATTGCCAGCTGGGCGGCAGGCAGGGCGCAGAACCTGGTGACCGGTTAATGCTAGGATACGCGGCATTTAGGGAGGACCCATGGTCGAACACGATTTTCGTTACACCCTCTTCAACCCGCAGCACACGCTGATCGAGTGCCGCGCCCTGGTGCCTGGTCGCTACCAGGTCACAGGCAACGGCGGCTCGATGCACAAGGGCGATACCCTGCTGGTCACCCTCAAGGGCAGCAAGGACTTGACCATGCGCCTGACCGTGGACAGCGTCCGGCACCTGATCAACCCGCGTGGACAGTGGGTTGCCGTGGCCAACGGGCCGGTCTTCCACGAACTGGAGATTCTGGCCTGGCAAGTGGCGTGCGACAGCTGCGATGCGGTACTGGATTTCGAATTTGCGGTCGATGCCAAGCTGGGCAAAGCAGCGCGTCAGCCTGCAGCCAACGCCCGCATCGCCGAACTGGGCTGGGCAAGCCAGGACGCCCGGCACCTCTGCCCCCGTTGCCAGGAGCCTGCACAATGAAACACCTGCTCACCAGCGCACTGATCGTCACCGGCCTGCTTGGCTGCGCGACAGCCCCTTCGGACCTGCAGCAAGACCGCAGCTACGTACTGGAGTGGATCGGGGAGCGCCCCCTGCTCGACGACAGCCACTTGAGCATGACCCTGGGCAGCGACGGGCGCGCCTACGGCAATGCAGGCTGCAATCACTGGTTCGCGGCCTACACCCTCGACGGCGGGCGCTTGAGTTTTGGCAGCGTCGGCAGCACCCGCAAGCTGTGTGCACCGGCCTTGATGGAACAGGAAAAACGCTTCCTGCAGGCCCTTGGCAAGGTGACGCGCTGGGACTTGGCGCCCGATCAGCAACTGCGCTTGTGGCCAACCGACGGCAAGCCGCTGCGCCTGTGGCCTGAAGAGGGCTGATCAGGCGGCCCGTTACCCACGGGGCCTGGCCTGGCGTGACAGGTCAGCGCCCCGTTCGCACCGCCCGTGCCAGTGTCAGCCCTGTTTCAGGGCCTTGATTTTGGCCTTCAAGCCTTCGAGCGTCTGCTCACCGAGCAACTGCTCACGCACCTTGCCCTTGTCATCGATGATGTAGGTCACCGGCAGCGCTTCGCTGCGGGGCAGGTCGTAGCGCTCGGCGGGGTCCTGGGCCAGCACGGTGAAACCGATGCCCAGCGTGTCGGCCGCCTGCTTGAGGTCCGCGCCTTGCAGGCCATCGAAATTCACCCCCACCACCTTGATGCCGTCAGCGGCCCATCGCTTGGCAGCGGCATTGAGCTCGGGAATTTCGGTGCGGCAGGGCCCGCACCACTCCGCCCAGTAGTTGAGCACCAGCCAGTGCCCATCCAGGTGTTCGGCCTTTACCGTGTTGCCATGCTGGTCCACGCCATAATCGGCACCGCAGCCACCAAGCAACAGGCTCGCGGTGATGGCCATTACTGCTGCCAGACGCCTTGCCATGGGTCAATCCTTCTCGAGTTTTAGAGCAAATGGGACAGTCGCTGCGGTTAGAATACCGGTCACACCTTGCCGGATGCGACCCCACATGACTGACCTGACGCTCTATCATAACCCGCGCTGCTCCAAATCCCGCGGCGCGCTGGATCTGCTCGAGGCCCGCGGCCTGGCGCCTACCGTGGTGCGCTACCTGGAAACACCCCCCGATGTGGCCACGCTCAAGGCGCTGTTGGACAAGCTGGGCATGCCGCCCCGTCAACTGCTGCGTACGGGCGAGGACGACTACGCTCAACTGAACCTGGCCGACCCGACACTCAGCGACGCCCAGCTGATCGACGCCATGGCGACCCATCCCAAGCTGATCGAGCGGCCAATTCTGGTAGCCGGCGACAAGGCCGTGATCGGCCGCCCACCCGAAAAAATCCTGGAGATCCTGCCGTGAGCGAACCTTACATCCTGGTGCTTTACTACAGCCGCCATGGCTCGACCAGCGAGATGGCCCGGCACATCGCCCGTGGCATCGAGCTGGGCGGCATGGAAGCACGCCTGCGCACCGTACCGGCAGTGTCCAGCGAATGCGAGGCGGTCGCGCCCGACGTGCCGACCAGTGGCGCACCCTACGCCACCCTCGACGACCTGCGCCACTGCTCGGGGCTGGCCCTGGGCAGCCCTACCCGCTTCGGCAACATGGCCGCTGCGCTCAAATACTTTCTGGACGGTACCAGCCCCTTGTGGCTGGGCGGCGAGCTGGTGGGCAAGCCCGCCGGTGTGTTCACCTCCACCGCGAGCTTGCACGGTGGCCAGGAGAGCACCCTGCTGTCGATGATGCTGCCCTTGCTGCACCACGGCATGTTGGTACTGGGCCTGCCCTACAGCGAGTCAGCCCTGATCGAGACCCGTGGCGGCGGCACACCTTACGGGGCAAGCCACCACGCCGGCGCCGACGGCAAGCGTGACCTCGATGAGCACGAAATCGCCTTGTGCCGCGCCTTGGGGCAACGCCTGGCGACCACGGCCAAAGCTTTGGAGACCACGCGTGGCTAAGGCGCGAAAACCGCTGCCTGCGCAAGCATGGCTGGCACCCCGGGTGCGGGTGACGCGGGCGCTGAGCTTGGCCTTCGTGCTGGGGTTGATCGCGCTGCTGGTGGTTAACAACCTGTGGTTCGCCAACCTGCATGGCGCGCGGGTGAGCGTGATCCTGGCCATCGAACTGCTGCCACTGCTGCTGGTATTGCCAGGCATGTTAAGCGCCAGCGCCCGGGCTCATGCCTGGGCCTGTTTCGTGGTCAACATCTACTTCATCAAGGGGGTGGTGGCAGCGTTCGATCCTGCCCGGGCGCTGTCTGGCTGGCTTGAGCTGTTGCTCAGCCTGGGGCTGTTCACGGCTGCGCTGCTGTATGTGCGCTGGAAGTTCCAGTACCAAAGGCGCCTGGCCGGCGAAGGCAACTGATGGGGGCGGGCCCGCCCCGTCGGCTCAGTGATTGACGGTGTGGGCCAGCATCACCGACAGCTGGCACAACGGCCGGCCGCTTTGTTCTTGCCACTGGTTGAAGGCGTCCTGCACCAGGGCCAGGTCGCGCTGGCTGGTGGGCTTCTTATCGATGACCTTCTGAGCGATCAGCGCTGCCGACATATCGTCGGTAGGCACGAAGGTGTCCTTGCCGACCATGCGCAGGAAACGTGGCGCGGACAAACCGCCCAACTGGTTGCCGTGCTTGGTCAGGTATTTCCACAAACCCACGATATCGGTGACTGGCCAATCGGCGATGAAGTCGCCGAAGCTGCCCCACTGTTTTTCGATGTCCAGCACCATCTGGGCGTTGCGCGGCACGCTCTTGAGCTTGCCCAGGTGCCGGATGATGCGGGTGTCCTGCATCAGCCGCTCAAGGTGCTCGGCACTCATCAGCACGACCTTTTCCGGGTCGAAGCCGAAGAACACCTGCTCGAAGGCCGGCCACTTGGCGTCCACCAGGCTGTGCTTGAGCCCGGCGCGAAATACACGCAGGGCAAGGGTCGACAAGTAGCGATCAGCGCTGGTCGCCCTTAGCTGCTCCGGGCTACGGGGGTGCGGCAAGGCCGCCTCCAAGGCGCGGGCAGAGCCGAAGCGGTTCAGGCAGAACTCGTGCAACCACTGATAATCACGCATGAGTCAGATGTTCACCACGTCAAGAAAACGCGGGGTGGCGTTTTCATCGATCGTCAGGCTGGTGAAATCGAAGAGATTACGGTCGGCCAACTGCGACGGCGCAACATTCTGCAGGGCGCGGAAGATGCTTTCGGTACGACCTGGGTGCTTGCGCTCCCATTCGACCAGCATGTCCTTGACCACCTGACGCTGCAGGTTCTCCTGCGAGCCGCACAGGTTGCAGGGGATGATCGGGAACGCCTTCATGTCCGAGTACGCCTGGATATCTTTCTCGCTGCAATAGGCCAGCGGACGGATCACCACGTTACGGCCGTCGTCGGCACGCAGTTTTGGCGGCATGCCTTTGAGGGCACCGTTGAAGAACATGTTGAGGAAAAATGTTTCGACGATGTCGTCACGATGATGGCCTAGCGCCATCTTAGTGGCACCAATTTCATCGGCGAAGGTGTACAAGGTACCGCGGCGCAGGCGTGAGCAGAGCGAGCAGGTGGTCTTGCCTTCCGGGACCAGCTCCTTGACCACCGAGTAAGTGTCCTTCTCGACGATGTGGTACTCGACGCCCAGTTCCTTGAGGTAGGCCGGCAGCACGTGCTCGGGGAAGCCCGGCTGCTTCTGGTCCATGTTCACCGCCACGATCTGGAACGAGATCGGCGCCACCTTCTGCAGGTGCAACAGAACATCGAGCATGGTGTAGCTGTCCTTGCCGCCGGACAGGCAGACCATGACCTTGTCGCCATCCTCGATCATGTTGTAGTCGGTGATGGCTTCGCCGGCGAGACGACGCAGACGTTTTTGCAATTTGTTCTGGTTGACCGAAAGGGTGCCCATAGCGCTTGAATCCGCGAGGTGTGACAAAAGCCGGCTATTTTACGCACAATTCCAGCTGGGCTGTAGGCATTCCGACAAAGACTTCAGGGCGATCACGCTCGAATAACCCGCCGTGTGACCAATGGCTGGGTGAGCGCACTGCCGCTGCGGCATAATGGTCGCCAGAGGATTCATTGCCCCATGCCCGAACTGCTCATCCAACGCGTTGAAACCTGCTATCAGCAAGCTGAACGGTTTTTCGATCGCGCCTTCCCCCGCCCGCAGATCAGTTTCAAGCTGCGCGGGCAAAAAGCCGGGGTCGCTCACCTGCACGAAAACAAGCTGCGTTTCAACCTGCAGCTCTACCGCGAGAACCACGAAGACTTCCTGCGCCAGACCGTGGCGCACGAGGTCGCCCACTTGGTCGCACACCAGGTCTTCGGCGAAGGTATCCAGGCCCACGGGCAGGAGTGGCAGTTGATCATGCGCGGCGTCTACGAACTACCGCCCGCGCGCTGTCACAACTACGCCGTCAAGCGCCGCGTGGTGACCCGCTACCTCTACCGCTGCCCCTGCCCCTGCCCGCAAAGCGAGTTTGCGTTCACGGCGCAGCGGCACGCGCTGGTAGGGCAAGGCCGTCGGTACCTGTGCAAACGTTGCAGGCAGCTGCTGGTCTACAGCGGCCAGACGCGGGTCGAATAGCGGCCTGAGTGATGAAGCAGGCAAAAAAACGGTCCGTTGACGCGGGGTCAACGGACCGTCTGGTCATGCTGAGCGCGCCTTACTTCTCGACGAACGCTCGCTCGATCAGGTAATCGCCCGGCTCGCGCATGCGTGGGGAGATTTTCAGGCCGAAGCTGTCCAGCACTTCGCTGGTCTCATCGAGCATGCTCGGGCTGCCGCAAATCATCGCGCGGTCATCCTGCGGGTTGATCGGCGGCAGGCCGATGTCGCTGAACAACTTGCCGCTGCGCATCAGGTCGGTCAGACGGCCCTGATTCTCGAAAGGCTCGCGGGTAACGGTCGGGTAATAGATCAGCTTTTCGCGTACGGCATCGCCGAAGAATTCGTTCTGCGGCAAGTGCTCGGTGATGAACTCACGGTAGGCCACTTCGTTCACGTAGCGCACGCCGTGGACCAGGATCACCTTCTCGAAACGCTCGTAGGTTTCAGGGTCCTGGATCACGCTCATGAACGGCGCCAGGCCAGTGCCGGTGCTGAGCAGGTACAAGTGCTTGCCAGGGTTGAGGTCGTCGAGCACCAGCGTACCGGTAGGCTTCTTGCTGATGATGATCTCATCGCCTTCCTTCAGGTGCTGCAGCTGCGAGGTCAGCGGGCCGTCGGGCACCTTGATGCTGAAGAACTCCAGGTGCTCCTCCCAGTTCGGCGAGGCGATGGAGTAGGCGCGCATGAGCGGACGGCCGGAGTCCTGCTGCAGGCCGATCATCACGAACTGACCGTTCTCGAAGCGCAGCCCCGGATCACGGGTGCACTTGAAGCTGAACAGCGTGTCGTTCCAGTGGTGCACACTGAGGACACGTTCGTGGTTCATGTTGCTCATCTAATGGGGCTCCTGAAAAAAGTCGCAGCGCGCACGAGGCGCAGAGTTGCGCGATAGTTTAGGGGCAGCGACAATATCTGTTAACTGGATTATCAAGATATGTGTTATCGGTTATATCGATATGCGATTCACACTACGTCAACTGCAGGTCTTCGTGGCCGTCGCCCAGCACCAGAGCGTTTCACGCGCTGCCAGCGTGCTCGCGCTGTCGCAGTCGGCTGCCAGCACCTCCATCACCGAGCTTGAGCGCCAGAGCAGTTGCCAGCTGTTCGACCGCGCGGGCAAGCGCCTGAGCCTCAATGCCTTGGGTCACCAGTTGCTGCCACAAGCTGTGGCGTTACTGGACCAGGCCAAGGAGATCGAGGACCTGCTCAACGGCAAGTCAGGCTTCGGCTCCCTCGCCGTGGGCGCTACGCTCACCATTGGCAACTACTTGGCAACCCTGCTGATCGGCAGCTTCATGCAGCGACACCCCGAAAGCCAGGTGAAGCTGCACGTACAAAATACCGTGCATATCGTGCAGCAAGTTGCCCACCACGAAATTGACCTGGGTCTGATCGAAGGTGATTGCAATCATCCGGACCTTGAGGTGCAGCCTTGGGTGGCGGATGAACTGGTGGTGTTCTGCGCCCCTCAACATCCATTGGCCAGGCAGGGCCGCGCCGACATCGCCACGCTGGCCCGTGAGGCCTGGATCCTGCGCGAGCAAGGCTCGGGCACGCGCCTGACGTTCGACCAGGCCATGCGGCACCACCGCGCACAGCTGGACATCCGCCTGGAACTGGAGCACACCGAGGCCATCAAGCGCGCCGTGGAATCGGGCCTGGGCATCGGATGCATTTCACGCCTCGCCCTGCGCGATGCCTTTCGCCGAGGCAGCCTGGTGGCAGTGGAAACACCCGAGGTGGACTTGATGCGCCAGTTCTACTTCATCTGGCACAAGCAGAAATACCAGACCTCGGCGATGCGCGAGTTTCTGGAACTCTGTCGCCACTTCACAGCTGGCGTCACGCGCAGCGACGAGATCGTGCTGCCGCCCATCGCCTGAGCCGTCCAGGCGCTCTACAGCAGGATCACGCCCCACACGATCGCCACCATGCACAACGACACCAGCTGGGCAGCGCTGCCCATGTCCTTGGCGTTTTTCGACAACGGGTGGCGTTCGAGAGAAATGCGATCGATCGCCGCCTCCACCGCCGAATTGAACAGCTCGACGATCAGTCCAAGCAGGCACACCGCGATCATGATCGCCCGCTCCGCACGGCTTACCGGCAACCAGAATGCAACAGGCACCAGCACGACGTTGAGCAGCACCAGCTGGCGGAACGCAGCCTCGCCCTTGAAGGCGGCGCGCAGCCCGTCCAGGGAATAGCCTGCGGCGTTGAGGATTCGTTTCAGGCCAGTCTGGCCCTTGAAAGGTGATGGCGTCATGAGGTTCGCTTAGCTACAAAAAGGCCGGCAGACTAGGCTGGCAAGGGTCAAAAAAGCGTGAAGCCACGTACAGTCAGGTGCTGGCAACCGATTCAAGTTGTTGCAGCAACAAAGCGGCCTGGGTGCGCGTGCGCACGCCCAGTTTGCGGAAAATGGCCGTCACATGGGCCTTGATGGTAGCTTCGGACACACTCAGCTCGTAGGCGATCTGCTTGTTAAGCAAGCCCTCGCAGACCATGGTCAGCACCCGAAACTGCTGCGGCGTGAGGCTAGCGAGGCCTTCGCTGGCAGCCTTCGCTTCGGCAGGCACATCGACCTTCTCGAACGCCTGCGGTGGCCACCACACGTCGCCATCGAGCACTTTGCGCACCGCATCCTGAATCACTTCAAGGGTGCTCGATTTGGGAATGAACCCGCTGGCGCCGAACTCGCGGGACTTGACCACGACCGCAGCCTCCTCCTGCGCCGAAACCATCACCACCGGTATCTGCGGGTACTGCCCGCGCAGCAGGACCAATCCGGAAAAACCATAGGCACCCGGCATGTTCAGGTCCAGCAGCACCAGGTCCCAGTCTGCCTTCTCGCTCAGGCGGTTTTCCAGCTCGGCGATACTTGCCACTTCCACCAGGCGCACGTCCGGGCCCATGCCCAGGGTTACGGCCTGGCGCAGTGCACCGCGAAACAGCGGGTGGTCATCGGCAATCAGGATTTCATATGTGGCCATCGATCTAAGGATCCTGTTCTGTACCAAGGGCCCGTCGACACGGGCACGTTGGCGGGAATCGGCGCCAAGGATGCCGAGCGGCAACGGCAAAGGTCAAGCCAGCCTGCCAGTCGTTCAACCCGCCTCGGCGGCATGCCGGCCATTATGAACCAAAGCCGGTAGGCTGCCCCTTGGACTATAGGAAGGTATGCAGGCGCTGGTGAACAGCATCCTGCTCATCCAGAGGCAGGCGACGCTTGCCACTGAGGTAGTGCAAGCTGAAGACGTCCAGATAGGCATCCAGTGCCTGTGAGGCGAGGTGGTCCCCAGCCAGGTCCAGGCACATCGCGGCTACTTCCGCCGTGCAGAAGTGGTTATCGCGCCGCGAGCGGCGCAGGCGGTAGCGCGACATCTGCTCGGGCTGCAGGCTCAGCACCGGAAAACGCTCCAGGTACGGACTTTTGCGGAACATCTTGCGCGCCTCGGTCCAGGTGGCGTCGAGCAGGATGAACAATGGCCGCTTCTCAGGCGAGCGCACCACGTCCGTCACGACGCGCTCCGGCGCCACGAATTCACCCGGGAACACGATGTACGGCTGCCATTGCGGGTCATCGAGCAATGCCAGCAAGCCTTCGTTTACCGAGGTTCGCAGCCAGCCGAAGGCTGATGTGTCTTCGATCAGGTCAGCGATGAGCCAGCCGGTGTTGGTTGGCTTGAGCGGCTCGGTATCGTGCATCAACAGGCAGATGCCCGACTCGGCACTGACACTGGGCTTCCAGTCACACAGGCAATGCGTGGCGATGACCCGGCAGCCCGGGCAACGCTCGGCACGTGAGCCGCGTGCGACGAAGGGTTTGTTGCTGCGTGCCAGGCGTTCGGCGCGCAGCCGTGCGACGGCATGACTCATGCCGGCACGCGGTGCAGAAGAGAGGTGGCAGTCACAGCAATTGCTCGATTGAAAACGGCCGGCAGTTTACCAGAATGCTGGCCAGTTGCTGTGCAGACGACCAGTGCGCCCCTATACTCGCGATTTCAAGCGCCATACGGGCGGCAGCGATTACGGAACGCCGCCTGTCCTTGCCTGTCCAAGCGCCAGTCACCGAACCAGGAGAGATCCATGCTGCGCCTTATCGCCCCCGCCCTGAGCTTGCTGCTCGCATTGCCACTTGCAGCCCAGGCGGCTTCCAAGCAGGACTATGACCTGAACACGATGCTGCAAAAGGTTGCCAAGGAAAGCAGCGTCGGCACACCCCGCGCCATCAACGAAGACATTCTCGACCAAGGCTATACCGTCGAAGGCAAGGCCCTGATCAATCATCTCAGCGTACGCGCCGACCATGCTGCGCGCATGCAGGCCAACCCTGAGCAGGTGCGTAGCCAGTTGGGCGACAGCGTTTGCCGCAACAGCGGGTTCCGCAACCTGATGTCCAAGGGCGCAGTGATGGTGTACCGCTTCACGGTCTACAAGACCAATCAGCCGTTGATGGATCAGGCCTTCGACAGCGCCAGCTGCGTTGCCGGTAACAAGAAGAAGTAAATCTTCGACTACCGCTCAAGCCCCGTCCGGGCGCCCTCATGCGCCCGACGCCCTGATACGGGCTGGGCGTGACCGGTGCTAAAGGGCTAGATTGATGAGGTGCAGAAGGAGAAGTTGCATGCCCTATCAATCGAATGACCTGCTTTCCAGCCACTTCCGCGATCATGACATCGACCTGAGCTACATCGACGCGCAACTCGAACGCGTGGCCCCCGATAGCCCCAACCTGCCCCTCTATCGCGACATGATGCTGACGGTCCTGCGCATGGCCCATGACGATGCCGACCGCTGGAGCACCAAGATCACCCTGCAAGCGCTGCGCGAACTCGACCAGTCCTTTCGCGCACTGCGTCGCCACAAGCATCGCCGCAAGGTCACCGTCTTCGGCTCGGCGCGTACGCCGCTGGAGCATCCCATGTATGCCCTGGCCCGTGAGCTGGGTGCTGCGCTGGCCCGCTCGGACCTGATGGTCATCACCGGGGGTGGTGGCGGTATCATGGCCGCCGCCCATGAAGGTTCAGGCGCCGACAACAGCCTTGGCTTCAACATCACCCTGCCCTTCGAGCAACATGCCAACCCAACGATAGACGGCACCGACAAGCTGCTGTCGTTTCACTTCTTTTTCATTCGCAAGTTGTTTTTCGTCAAGGAAGCAGACGCGCTGGTGTTGTGCCCCGGAGGGTTCGGTACGCTCGATGAGGCACTGGAAGTGCTGACGCTTATCCAGACAGGCAAGAGCCCGCTGGTACCGGTGGTGCTGTTGGACTCGCCGCAGGGTACTTTCTGGCAGGACTGCCTGACGTTCATTCGCCATCAGTTGCAAGACAACCGCTACATCCTCCCAGGCGACCTCAAGCTGCTGCGCCTGGTGCACAGTGCTGACGAAGCTGTCGAGGAAATCAATCAGTTTTACCGAAACTACCACTCCAGCCGCTGGCTGAAACGCCAGTTCGTCCTGCGCATGCACCGGCCACTCACGCCCGAAGCGTTGCACGCAATTGGCGAGCGGTTTAGTGATCTCTGCCTGAGCGGCAGCTTCGAGCAAACGCCTGACAGCAATGTCGAAAACGAGACCGGGGATTTTGGGCACCTGACACGCCTGTGCTTCGCTTTTACCGGCCGTGATCAAGGCCGACTGCGAGAGCTGGTGGACTTCATCAATCTGCCGCAACATTGGGCTGTTGCGCCACCGACCTGCCTTGAACAGCGGTTGCCGGATCTATCCTAGGCGCAGGCTGTGCGCTCAGTCGTCCCAGCCTCGACCACTAAGCAGCCTGCCAATCATGTCCATGGGGAAACCGCGATAAGCGAGGAAACGCATTTGCTGCGCACGCGCCTTGGGGTCTTCAGGGCGTTGCCCGGCATATTTGCGCTGCCATACTTCAAACAGCCGCTCGCCCCAGTCGATTTGACTCTCGCGAAGCGCCGCGTCGATATCACCACGCGCCAAGCCGCGCTGCCCGAGCTCCTCACGGATTCGGGCAGGGCCATAACCTGAACTGGATCGATAGCGAATGAAGCTTTCCAGATAACGAGCTTCACTCAGCAAGCCTTCGTCGCTCAGCCGATCGAGCTCAGGCTCGATCAGCGTCTGCAACGCCCCGCGCTGAAGTAACTTGCGGGTCAATTCCACGCGACCATGCTCACGTCGCGCAAGCAGGTCCATGGCTGCCCGCCGAATGGCGACGGGAGTGTCGAGTACGGCAGGCATGTTCGGCTACGTTCGCGTGATCAATAGCCAGCTTCGGCTTCGGCCACGTCACCCGCATCGGCCTGTGCGGCTGCAGCCTTGGCAGCAGCGGCTACAGCACCGGCATTGAGCAGCTTGTCGCGGATCTGCTTCTCGATTTCGCTACCGATAGCGGGATTCTCATGCAGGTACTTGGCAGCATTCGCCTTGCCCTGACCGATCTTGTTGCCTTGGTAGCTGTACCAGGCGCCCGATTTCTCGACCAGGCCCTGAGACACGCCCAGATCGATGATTTCACCGTTACGGTAGATACCCTTGCCGTACAGAATCTGGAATTCCGCTTGACGGAACGGTGGCGCCACCTTGTTCTTGACGATCTTGACGCGGGTTTCACTACCCACCACCTCGTCGCCTTCCTTGACTGCACCGGTGCGGCGGATGTCCAGGCGAACCGAGGCATAGAACTTCAGTGCGTTGCCGCCGGTGGTGGTTTCCGGGCTACCGAACATCACGCCGATCTTCATACGGATCTGGTTGATGAAGATAACCAGGCAGTTGGCGTTCTTGATGTTACCGGTGATCTTGCGCAGCGCCTGGGACATCAGACGAGCCTGCAAGCCCACGTGCATGTCACCCATTTCGCCTTCGATTTCAGCCTTGGGTACCAGCGCCGCCACGGAGTCGACGATGATGACGTCGACCGCATTGGACCGTACCAACATGTCGGTAATTTCCAGCGCCTGCTCACCCGTGTCAGGCTGCGAAACCAGCAGGTCGTCTACGTTGACGCCCAGTTTGCCAGCGTACTCCGGATCAAGAGCATGCTCGGCATCGACGAACGCACAGGTGGCGCCACTTTTCTGGGCTTCGGCGATGACCGAGAGCGTGAGCGTGGTTTTACCTGACGATTCCGGGCCGTAGATTTCGACGATACGGCCTTTTGGCAGACCGCCGATACCCAGCGCGATGTCCAGCCCCAGAGAGCCGGTGGAAATGGAAGGGATGGCTTGGCGCTCATGGTCGCCCATGCGCATGACCGCGCCCTTACCGAATTGACGTTCGATTTGACCCAGGGCCGCAGCCAAGGCGCGCTTCTTGTTGTCGTCCATTGAAATCCTCACGTGTTCGACTTGGCCCTGATGGCCGGATAACTGTATAAGTAGCCAGTATTATTCCACAGGCGAGCGTTCGAGCAAACCCCCGATTTCGATTTAACCGATGCCAAGCTGTAACAAGCCTTCTAAGGCGGCGATGACGGTCTGGCGCCGCACGGCCTCGCGGTCGCCGTCGAACTGACGACGCTCGCTGACGACCTGCTGGCCATCGCTCCAGGCCAACCATACAGTCCCCACGGGCTTGTCGGCCGAACCGCCGCCGGGGCCGGCCACTCCGCTGACCGCCACGGCAAAGCGGGCGCCGCTGGCCAGCTGCGCGCCCTTGACCATGGCCTCGACCACCTCCTGACTTACGGCGCCCACCTGCCCGAACAACGCTTCGGGCACCCCGAGCTGACGCGTTTTTTGCCGGTTGGAATAGGTCACGTAGCCGGCTTCGAACCAGGCCGAGCTGCCGGCAATCCGGGTAATGGCCTCGGCAATGCCGCCGCCGGTACAGGATTCGGCGGTGCTCACATGCGCCCCCAGGCGTTGAAGGTGGTCACCCAGGCGAGTGGCGAGTGTGGTAATCGGGTCCATGCGAGGGCTCCTTGTAGACTGACTACTACCCTATCACCCCAATAGAGAAGCTTGCCCGGCAAACGTTCAGGTTTTCCAAGCCCCTGACGCAGCACCCATGGTGGGCAGGCACGGCGTTCGGCGCCTGCATCGCACCGAAAAAGCCTGTACCATTGCCGGTTTACCCTTGCCAACCAGATCACCCGCTGTAAGGCCGACCATGTCCGATCTCTCCGCACATACCCCAATGATGCAGCAGTACTGGAAGCTGAAAAACCAGCATCCGGACCAGCTGATGTTCTATCGCATGGGCGACTTCTACGAGATCTTCTATGAAGATGCGAAAAAGGCCGCCAGCCTGCTGGACATCACCCTGACCGCGCGCGGGCAGTCCGCCGGCCAGTCCATTCCCATGTGCGGGGTGCCGTTTCATTCCCTCGAGGGTTACCTGGCCAAGCTGGTCAAGCTGGGCGAATCGGTGGTCATCTGCGAGCAGATCGGCGACCCGGCCACCAGCAAGGGGCCGGTCGAGCGCCAGGTCGTGCGCATCATCACGCCAGGTACCGTCAGCGACGAAGCGCTGCTCGATGAGCGCCGTGACAACCTGATCGCAGCGCTGCTGGGCGACGAGCGCCTGTTTGGCCTGGCCGTGCTCGACATCACCAGCGGTCACTTCGGCGTCCAGGAGATCAAAGGCTGGGAAACCCTGCTGGCTGAACTGGACCGCCTCAACCCGGTCGAGCTGCTCATCCCGGATGACTGGCCACGCGACCTGCCTGCCGAGAAACGCCCCGGTGCGCGTCGCCGAGCGCCCTGGGACTTTGACCGCGACTCGGCGCGCAAAGCGCTCTGCCAACAATTTGCCACCAAGGACCTCAAGGGCTTTGGCTGTGACAAGCTGACCCTGGCCATCGGCGCCGCCGGCTGCCTGCTGGCCTATGCCAAGGAAACCCAGCGTACGGCCCTGCCGCACTTGCGCAGCCTGCGTCACGAGCGCCTGGACGACACCGTCATCCTCGACGGGGCCAGCCGTCGCAACCTGGAGCTGGACGTCAACCTGGCAGGTGGGCGTGACAATACCCTGCAATCGGTCGTCGATCGCTGCCAGACGGCCATGGCCAGCCGCCTGCTGAGCCGCTGGCTGAACCGTCCGCTGCGCGACCTCAAGGTCATACAGGCCCGCCAGGATTCGATCCGCTGCCTGCTCGACAGCTACCGGTTCGAAAAGCTGCAACCCCAGCTCAAGGAAATCGGCGATATCGAGCGCATCCTGGCCCGTATCGGCTTGCGCAACGCCCGCCCACGCGACCTGGCGCGGTTGCGAGACGCACTGGGCGCCCTGCCCGAGCTGCAGAATGCAATGACCGAGCTCGAGGCGCCGCACCTGGCACGCCTGGCCGCGATCACCGGCACCTACCCGGAGCTGGCCAGCCTGCTGGAGCGTGCGGTGGTCGACAACCCGCCTGCCGTGATCCGTGATGGAGGCGTGCTCAAGACCGGCTACGACAGCGAGCTCGACGAGCTACTGGCCATCAGCGAAAACGCCGGGCAGTTCCTGATCGACCTCGAGGCGCGTGAGAAGGCGCGCACCGGCCTTGCCAACCTCAAGGTCGGCTACAACCGTGTGCATGGCTATTTCATCGAGCTGCCTTCCAAGCAGGCTGAGCAGGCCCCGGTCGACTACATCCGCCGGCAGACCCTCAAGGGCGCCGAGCGTTTCATCACGCCGGAACTCAAGGCATTCGAGGACAAGGCGCTGTCGGCCAAGAGCCGCGCCCTGGCCCGGGAAAAGATGCTCTACGACGCGCTGCTGGAGACCCTGATCAGCCACTTGGCGCCACTGCAGGACAGTGCCGCCGCCCTGGCCGAACTGGACGTGCTCAGCAACCTGGCAGAGCGTGCCCTGAACCTGGACCTGAACTGCCCACGCTTCGTCGACGAGCCGTGCCTGCGCATCGAGCAGGGGCGTCACCCGGTGGTCGAGCAGGTGCTCACCACGCCGTTCGTGGCCAACGACCTGGGCCTGGACGACAGTACCCGGATGCTGATCATCACCGGGCCGAACATGGGTGGTAAGTCCACGTACATGCGCCAGACCGCACTGATCGTGCTGATGGCGCACATCGGCAGCTTCGTTCCAGCAGCGCGCTGCGAGCTGTCGGTGGTCGACCGCATCTTCACCCGCATTGGCTCGAGCGACGACTTGGCAGGCGGGCGCTCCACCTTCATGGTGGAAATGAGCGAAACCGCCAATATCCTGCACAACGCAACCGACCGCAGCCTGGTGCTGATGGACGAAGTAGGCCGCGGCACCAGTACCTTCGATGGCCTGTCGCTGGCCTGGGCAGCAGCCGAACGCCTGGCGCGCCTGCGGGCCTACACCTTGTTCGCTACCCACTATTTCGAACTGACCGTGTTGCCCGACAGTGAGCCGCTGGTGGCTAACGTGCACCTCAATGCAACGGAGCACAACGACCGTATCGTGTTCCTGCACCACGTGCTGCCAGGGCCTGCGAGCCAGAGCTATGGCCTGGCGGTTGCGCAACTGGCAGGTGTACCGGCGGTGGTCATCCAGCGCGCCCGTGAGCACCTGTCACGCCTGGAAACCACCAGCCTGCCGCACGACTCGACTCAGGTCACGAAAGCGCAGGATGCACCACAAGTGCCGCACCAGAGCGACCTGTTCGCCAGCCTGCCTCACCCAGCCATCGAGAAACTGGGCAAGCTGCAGCTTGATGACATGACACCGCGCCAAGCTATCGAAATGCTATATCAACTAAAGAACCTGTTATAACGGCAGCCATGACAAGCTGGTAGAATCCGCCGCGGTTTGCTGGTACTGCACGGTTATTAGCCTGGCCTGCAGCCAAAACCCGCAAACCGCGCGGCCCGAGAGGAAGGGCCGCCGCCGTCGCCTGAGGAGAGAACTAGAAATGACCTTCGTCGTCACCGACAACTGCATCAAATGCAAATACACCGACTGCGTGGAAGTCTGTCCGGTGGACTGCTTCTACGAAGGCCCGAACTTCCTGGTCATCCACCCGGATGAGTGCATCGACTGTGCACTGTGCGAACCAGAGTGCCCGGCACAAGCCATTTTCTCGGAAGACGAAGTGCCATCGGGCATGGAGAACTTCATCGAGTTGAACGCCGAACTGGCTGAAATCTGGCCCAACATCACCGAGCGCAAGGATGCCCTTCCTGATGCTGAGGAGTGGGACGGCAAGCCAGGCAAGATTGCCGACTTGCAGCGTTAACGTCGCATGAAAAAACGAAAAGGCCCGCAAGGGCCTTTTTGTTTAGCGCGAAAAACCTGCATGCAGACGTGGCCGCCGCCACGCGGGTTCTGGCAGAGCTGTTCACAAGCGTCATGCAGTCTGGCGCTGGTATCGAAAAGCTCAGATCCTGAAAAAAAGGCAAAAAAAAGGGGCGGTTTGACCCGCCCACATTTTTTTCCGTAGTCCCTGCTTGTCCTGTACATCGTCCTGATGAAATCGCTTCTTGCGATGTCCTTGGCGCTCTTCCTGAGTGCCTGTGCGTGTCCGTGTGCACAGTTCGAATACTAGCGATCTGAGCAGGATGTGCAACGCGTCCTCCTCACAGAATGTTGCGACCTACAAACTTTCACACATCTAAATACTTCAGCTTTTTCAATGACTTAAGAAAAGGTTGCTTTTGAAAACGACAATGATTTACCGCCACACCCTTCAAAGGCTTACGCAACGAGTAAGCAAAGGCTTACAGGCCGAACTGTCAGGGTGAGCACATCGCTGAGTACGCCTGTGAATCTGCAAACCGGGCCGAGCACCGCTCACCGCAGAGAACGGATCGACAGCACGGCTCCCCAAACCCCAAACGCAAAAACGCCCCTTTTTATCGGGGCGTTTCTGTACGCAGCGTAAGACCAGGGACTAACGAAAAAGCGACTCGCTGGATAAGCCGTTCTTTTCCAGAATCTCACGCAGGCGCTTGAGCCCCTCGACCTGTATCTGCCGCACCCGCTCGCGGGTCAGGCCGATTTCCAGACCGACGTCCTCCAACGTACTGCTTTCGTGTCCACGCAAGCCGAACCGGCGCACCACCACTTCACGTTGCTTGTCGGTCAGTTCACCGAGCCACTGATCGATGCTCTGCGACAGGTCATCGTCCTGCAGCAACTCGAACGGGTCAGTGGGGCGATCATCCGTCAGGGTGTCGAGCAGCGTCTTGTCCGAGTCAGGGCCCAGAGACACGTCCACGGAGGACACCCGCTCGTTGAGACCCAGCATGCGCTTGACCTCGGCAACCGGCTTCTCAAGCAAGGCGGCGATCTCTTCGGGCGAAGGCTCGTGATCCAGCTTCTGGGTCAGTTCGCGCGCCGCGCGCAAGTAAACGTTGAGTTCCTTGACCACATGAATGGGGAGGCGAATGGTGCGGGTCTGGTTCATGATCGCCCGCTCGATGGTCTGCCGAATCCACCAGGTGGCATAGGTCGAGAAACGGAAGCCCCGCTCAGGATCGAACTTCTCCACCGCGCGAATCAGCCCAAGGTTGCCCTCCTCGATCAGATCGAGCAATGACAACCCCCGGTTCACGTAGCGGCGAGCGATTTTCACCACCAGGCGCAGATTGCTTTCGATCATGCGCTTGCGGCCGGCAGGGTCGCCCTTTTGCGACAAGCGCGCAAAATGCACTTCTTCTTCCGGCGAAAGCAGAGGCGAAAAACCAATCTCGTTGAGGTACAACTGAGTCGCATCGAGGGCGCGGCTGTAATCGATGTACTTGTGTTGTTTAAGTGAAGAGCCTGATTTGGCCCTGGTCCGAACCGAAGGTACAGCAGGTTCGTCTGACACCACATCCGTTTCCAAAACGATGCCCGTCTCCATGAGGAGGACGTCATCGTCGATGTCAAACTCCGGCGCTTCTTTGCTGAGAGCCATTGTTATAGTCCTTTGCTGAGTTCGAACTCAGACTCAAGCGGCGCCTTTCTCCTTGGCAGCGCTGGAGCCTGTCCCCTCCATGTCAGCGGAACAGACCGGAAACAACAATCAACGGCGTGGCAGGAACTGGAGCGGATCGACGGGTTTGCCCTGACGGCGAATTTCGAAATGCAACTTCACCCGATCTGTGCCTGTAGACCCCATTTCAGCAATCGACTGCCCTGCCTTGACCTGCTGCCCCTCCCGTACCAAGAGCCTGCGGTTGTGGCCGTAGGCACTGACATAGGTATCGCTGTGCTTGATGATGATCAGCTCGCCGTAGCCCCTCAAACCACTCCCGGCGTACACCACTGATCCACTGGCCGCAGCAAAAACAGGCTGTCCCAAATCACCGGCGATATCAATGCCTTTATTCAAACTACCGTTTGAAGCAAATTTGCCGATCAAAACCCCGTTCGCCGGCCAGGTCCAGCCACCGGCCGCACGTTCGGCGGCAGGCACGGTAGCGACTACCGGCGTGCTCGCCGAGCTGGATGTGGTGACGGTCTTGGTGGTCGTGGCAGGAGTAGAGGCCGTGGCACCCACAGGACGGCGGGTGACCGTGGTTCGGCTGGACGAGGACGGGCTGGCCACTACGGTGGTGCTGCCCGAGGCCCCGCTACTGAAGCGAATTGGCTGGCCAGGGCGAATGGTATACGGCGGGGCGATACCGTTGCGGGCCGCCAACTCCTTGTAGTCCCAGCCATAGCGAAACGCGATGGAGAACAGCGTGTCGCCTGGCTTGACCACATACTGACCGGAGGTCACGGTAGGCCGTTTGGGCGCGCTGCTGTTGCGGTCGACGACACGCGCACTGTTGCTGCCGGAGCTCGAGCACCCCACCAACAGTGTGCCCATGGCCAGTACCAGCACCAGGAGCCTGAGACCCGAGCTGTCCTTGCGCTGCCGAAAGACTGTGTGACCCACCCGCGCTCCCCTCATGGTGCCGAAAACGTTTCAAGACATGAATGCAATATTGTTGCAATTATAACGAAGCTCGCCAGTCTTGGCAGGCGGCTGCAACACACTTGCGCAACGTGCGTGCACCGCCAGATAGACAGGTCGATCCTGCAAGAATTCGACGCAGGTGCAAAAATAGCCCGTCGATGCCCAGATGAATCAGGTTACCGGTCCATTGAGCAGAGGCACGAAGCGTACCGCCCCAAGCACACGGCGTGAAAACCCATGCTCTTCTCGGACGATGAGCATCAGCTGCTGCACTTCACCGGGTGAACCCACTGGAATCACCATCCGCCCACCCGGCGCCAGTTGGTCGAGCAGCGCCTGGGGCACTTCCGAAGCAACGGCGGTCACGATGATGCCATTGTAGGGGGCCAGTGCCGGCCACCCCTCACACCCATCGCCCCAGCGAAACACCACGTTGCGCAGGTTCAGCTCCACCAGGCGTTCCTTGGCGCGGTCCTGCAAGACCTTGATGCGCTCGACCGAGAACACCCGCTCGACCAGTTGCGCCAGCACGGCGGTCTGGTAGCCAGAACCGGTGCCGATCTCCAGGACTTTATCCAGCGGACCCGCCTCGAGCAGCAATTCGCTCATGTGCGCCACCATGAACGGTTGCGAGATGGTCTGGTTGTGGCCGATGGGCAGCGCGGTATCTTCATAGGCGCGATGGGCCAGTGCCTCGTCCACGAACAGATGGCGTGGCGTGCGGCGAATCACATCGAGCACCTGGGGGCTGGACACGCCCTCCTCGCACAGCCGCTGGATCAGACGCTCGCGGGTGCGCTGGGACGTCATGCCGATGCCCCGACGCAACATATCGTCCTCACGCATCAAAGCAAGCCCTCCAGCCAGCCATCGAGCTGCTCGAAAGCGTCGTTGAAGGTGCGGTCGAGCTGCAACGGGGTGATGGAAACGTAGCCTTGCATCACGGCATGGAAGTCGGTGCCCGGGCCGCCGTCCTCTGCATCGCCGGCGACTGCGATCCAGTAACCTTCCTTACCACGCGGGTTGACCACTTTGGTGGGTGCCGCGGCCCGCGCCCGATGGCCGAGTCGCGTCAGCTGGATGCCACGAATGCGCTCAAGCGGCAGGTTGGGTATGTTGACATTGAGCACGGTGCGCGGCGGCAGCGTCAGGCGCGACTGTGCCTCGACCAGACGACGGGCAATATGAGCCGCGGCCGGAAGGTTGTCCGGCTGGCGCGAAAGCAGTGAGAACGCCAGCGACGTACCGCCCAGGAAACGACCCTCCAGCGCAGCGGCCACGGTGCCCGAGTACAGCACGTCATCGCCCAGGTTGGCCCCCAGGTTGATGCCCGACACGACCATGTCTGGCGTATACGGCAACAGCCCGTTGAGCCCCAGGTGCACGCAGTCGGTCGGCGTGCCATTGAGGCTGATGAAGCCGTTGGCCAGCGTCTGCGGATGCAGCGGCCGGTCCAACGTCAGCGAGCTGCCGGCGCCGCTCTTGTCTTGGTCAGGTGCAATGACCGCGCACTGCGCGTAATCGGCAAGCGCAGCGTGCAGCGCGGCGATGCCTGGTGCAGTCACACCGTCGTCGTTCGAAATCAGAATACGCATGGGCTGTCCGTCTGCCCTGCCGACACCAGATCCACCACCTCGCGCACCACGACGGTGGCGAAGCATCCGGCCGGAAGGACGAATTCCAGTTGCAGGATATCAGGCTCGGGATAATGCCACGTAAGGCCAGCAATAGGGAGCCGCAGAATACGCCGTTCGTGATCCATGCCCGCCTTTGCCAACCACTGGCACAGCGCGGGCTGGGCAGCACCGACCGAATTTTCCAATGCCCGGGTTCGACCGCTGGCTGGCGAATCGCCCTCGCCCCACAGGGGGCCTGTAGGGTGCAGGTCGAGAACGGCTAGGCGAGGATCAGCGCATTCAGCTTCAGCAGCCGGAAAAAAGCTGCGGCTGTCGGTGAATGCCAGCAGATCGCCCACTTGCGCACTGGCCCAGCTGCCATCGGCTACCCGTGCGGCCAGGACCTGGTTGAACAGGTAGCTGCGACCGGCTGAAAGCAGGCGCGAGCGAACGTTACGTTGCTCAGGCAAGGCCTGGCGCTCGGCCCAGGCCAGGGCGTCATGCACATTGCCGCCGGCATGCCCGAAGCGCTGGGTACCGAAGTAATTGGGCACGCCGTTCGCTTTGAGCTGGGCCAGGCGCGCGTCGACTGCCTGATGATCGGCTGCCAGCTGGGTCAGGCGCAGCGTGAAGCCATTGGACGAATGCGCGCCGCGCTGCAACTTGCGCTGGTGGCGCATCTGCTTGAGGACGCGCAGATTGGCATCCTCGGCCCGCGACAGGTCGGGGTCGGCCTTGCCCGGCAAATGCAGGCTGAACCACTGGCGGGTCAAGGCCTGGCGGTCCTTGAGCCCGGCGTAGCTGATCGCGCGCGCAGGCACCCCCGCGGCCCTTGCAAGCCGGCGGGCCGCTTCCTCGGTATTGAGCTCACGCTTTTCCACCCATAGCCACAGGTGCTCGCCCTGGCCAGACAGCGGGATATCAAGCACTTCGTCGACCTGAAAATCTTCGGCAACGGCCTTGAGCACAGCCGTACCGAGCGCTTGCCCCGATGCCTGTGGGCCCAGCAGATCCAATTCGGTCATGCTGGCAGCAACAGGGCAACCGCATGCACGGCGATCCCCTCCTCGCGCCCGGCGAAGCCGAGCTTTTCGGTGGTGGTGGCCTTGACGTTGACCTGGTCCAGGCCCACTTTGAGGTCGTCGGCGATGCGCTGGCGCATGACCTCGATGTGGGGTGCCATCTTCGGCGCCTGGGCAATGATGGTGGCGTCGACGTTGCCGACTTGCCAGCCCTTGGCCCGAACGACATCCAGCACATGACGCAGCAGCACGCGGCTGTCGGCGCCCTTGAACTGCGGGTCGGTGTCGGGGAAGTGCTTGCCGATATCACCCAGCGCGGCGGCGCCGAGCAATGCGTCGCTCAGGGCATGCAGCAGCACGTCACCATCGGAATGGGCCAGCAGGCCGTACTTGTGGGGGATACGCACCCCGCCCAGGGTAATGAAATCACCGTCGCAAAACCGGTGCACATCGTAGCCGTGGCCAATACGCATAAGAAAACGCCCTGAATGAGTCAGGGCGTGATTCTACCTGCATTTGCAACGCCAAGGTGCAGAGCCGGCCAACGTCGCCGGCTGGCTGCCCTGCGGCTACACCCGGCCCAAAGCCACCGCGTGATGGCGCAGGTGTTCCTCGATGAAGCTGGCGATGAAGTAGTAGCTGTGATCGTAGCCCGGTTGCAGACGCAGGGTCAGCTCATGACCGCCTTTGCGCGCCGCCTGCTCCAGGGCTTCGGGCTTGAGCTGCTTTTCGAGGAAGTCGTCGCGATCGCCCTGGTCCACCAGCAACGCAGGGCACTGCCCCGACGGGGTTTCGGCCAGCAACACGCTGGCATCCCACTCACGCCAGCGCGTGCGCTCTTCACCCAGGTAGCGGCTGAAGGCCTTTTCGCCCCAAGGGCAATCCATCGGGTTGCAGATCGGCGAAAACGCCGACACCGAGCGATAGCGGCCTGGGTTGCGCAATGCGCAGACCAGGGCGCCGTGCCCGCCCATGGAATGCCCACTGATGCTGCGCTCGCCGGAGGCCGGGAAATGCGCCTCGATCAGGGCTGGCAGCTCCTGCACCACGTAATCGTGCATGCGGTAGTGCTGAGCCCAGGGTTGCTGCGTGGCATTGAGGTAGAAGCCAGCACCCAGGCCAAAGTCCCAGGCACCGTCGGGATCACCGGGTACCTGCTCGCCGCGAGGGCTGGTGTCGGGCGCCACGATGATCAGCCCCAGCTCTGCGGCCAGGCGCTGGGCGCCGGCTTTCTGCATGAAGTTCTCGTCGTTGCAGGTCAACCCGCTGAGCCAGTACAGGACCGGCAGCTTTTCGCCCTGCTCGGCCTGGGGTGGCAGGTAGACGGCGAAGACCATGTCGCAACCCAGCACCTTGGAGGTGTGGCGGTAACGCTTGTGCCAGCCGCCGAAGCTCTTCTGGCAGGAAATATTGTCCAGGGTCATGGCAAGCCTCAGAAGTGGATGACGCTGCGAATGCTCTTGCCTTCGTGCATCAGGTCGAAGGCCTTGTTGATGTCCTCCAGGCCCATGGTGTGGGTGATGAAGGTATCCAGCGGAATCTCGCCCTTCTCGGACATTTCCACGTAGCTAGGCAGTTCGCTGCGGCCACGCACGCCGCCGAACGCCGAACCGCGCCAGACGCGTCCGGTGACCAGTTGGAATGGCCGGGTGGCGATTTCCTGACCGGCGCCAGCGACACCGATGATGACCGACTCGCCCCAGCCCTTGTGGCAGCACTCCAGGGCCGCACGCATCAGTTGCACGTTGCCGATGCACTCGAAGGAGAAGTCCACGCCGCCGTCGGTAAGGTCGACGATCACTTCCTGGATGGGGCGATCGTACTCCTTGGGGTTGATGCAATCGGTAGCGCCCAGCTGGCGAGCGATTTCGAACTTGGCCGGGTTGATGTCGATGGCGATGATGCGCGAAGCCTTGGCCTTGACTGCACCAATGATGGCCGACAGGCCGATGCCGCCCAGGCCGAAGACGGCGACGGTATCACCCGGCTGCACCTTGGCGGTGTTCAGCACGGCGCCAATACCCGTGGTCACGCCGCAACCCAGCAGGCAGACCTTCTCCAGCGGCGCTTCTTTCTGGATCTTGGCCACCGAGATTTCCGGCAATACGGTGTATTCGGAGAACGTCGAGGTGCCCATGTAGTGGAACAGCTGCTGACCCTTGTAGGAGAAGCGCGTGGTGCCGTCGGGCATCAGGCCCTTGCCCTGGGTGGCACGGATGGCCTGGCACAGGTTGGTCTTGCCAGACAGGCAGAATTTGCACTTGCCACACTCGGGCGTGTACAGCGGAATCACATGATCACCCACCGCCACCGAGGTCACGCCCTCGCCCACGGCTTCGACGATGGCACCGCCTTCGTGGCCGAGGATGGACGGGAAGATGCCTTCGGGGTCAGCACCGGACAAGGTATAGGCATCGGTGTGGCACACGCCGCTGGCGACCACGCGCAGCAATACCTCGCCAGCCTTGGGCATGGCCACATCGACTTCAACGATTTCCAAGGGTTTCTTGGCTTCGAATGCTACGGCAGCGCGGGACTTGATCATCGCAGGGGCTCCAGACAGGTCAATAAAATCGGCAGACAGTGTAATTCACCCGCAATTTCTGAATAATCGGGTGAAAGACAAAACATTATTGCTGTGCAGGGATAATCATGAGTAACCGCTGGGAGGGCATCGATGAATTCGTCGCGGTGGCCGAATTGGGGCAGTTTACGGCGGCGGCTGAACGGCTGGGCGTATCCTCGTCCCATGTGAGCCGGCAGATAGCGCGCCTGGAAGAACGCGTGCAGACACGTTTGCTGTACCGCAGCACGCGAAGGGTTACGCTCAGCGAGGCCGGTCAGACGTTCTTGCAGCACTGCCAGCGCCTGCAGGATGGGCGTGAGGAAGCGCTGCGGGCAATGGGCGACCTGGCCAGCGAGCCCAAGGGGCTGCTGCGCATGACGTGCGCCGTGGCCTACGGCGAGCGCTTCATCGTGCCGCTGGTGACCCGTTTCATGGCGTTGTACCCGCAGTTGAGGGTGGACGTCGAACTGAGCAACCAGACCCTGGACCTGCTGCACGAAGGCATGGATCTGGCCATCCGCCTCGGTCGCCTGGCCGACTCGCGCCTGATCGCGACGCGCCTGGCACCTCGGCGCATGTACGTGTGCGCCTCGCCGGGCTACCTGGCGCGCTATGGCAGGCCCCACAGCCTGTCGGAACTGGCCAGGCACAACTGCCTGATAGGCAGCTCGGATGTATGGGCATTGCAAATGGAGGGGCGTGAAATCAGCCAGCGTGTTCAGGGCAACTGGCGGTGCAACAGCGGCCAGGCGGTGCTGGATGCGGCGCTCCAGGGCATCGGTTTATGCCAACTGCCGGATTACTACGTGCTCGAACACCTGCACAGCGGCGCATTGGTCCCGCTGCTGCAAGCCCACCAACCGCCCAATACGGCGGTATGGGCCTTGTACCCGCAACAGCGGCATTTGTCGCCCAAGGTGCGGCGCCTGGTGGACTATCTGAAAGAGGGCTTGGCAGGTCTGCCTGAGTACCGGGCATGACCGGCGCTCAGTCAGAATGGCGGGTGGTGGGAGCCTGACTCAATCACCGGGGAGTTGAACGGGGCCCTGTCAACGCCGCCCATTCCAGCGTTGGCGCAGCCACTCCAGGTCTTCGGGGCGCGTAACCTTGAGGTTGTCACTGCGGCCTTCGATCAGCCGTGGCGACTGACCGGACCATTCGATGGCCGACGCCTCATCGGTCACCACCACATCCGAGACCAGGCACTCGGCCAGCGCCCGATGCAGCGCCCCTAAACGGAACATCTGCGGCGTATAGGCTTGCCAGATGGTGCTGCGGTCAACCGTGGCGCTGACGCGCCCATGGCCGTCGGATTTTTTGAGCGTATCGCGAGCAGGTACCGCCAACAGGCCGCCCACCGGATCATCTGCCAATTCGGCCAGCAGCTTGTCCAGGTCACTGCGTGCCAGGTTGGGCCGCGCCGCATCGTGCACCAACACCCAGTCATCATCTTGCGCGCCCTGAGCGTGCAACAGCAGCAAGGCATTGAGTACCGAGTCAGCACGCTCGCGCCCCCCGGCAGCCCGGCGGATGCGCGGGTCGCTGGCGCACCCAAGGCCGGGCCAGTAAGGGTCATGTTCAGCGATGCTGACCACGACCCCCTTGAGGGCGGGGTGATCGAGAAAACACGCCAGGCTGTGCTCGATGATGGTCTGCCCCGCCAACGCCAGGTATTGCTTGGGGCGATCGGCAGCCATGCGGGCGCCCACTCCCGCCGCAGGGATCACGGCCCAGAAGGCCGGCAAACGCTCACTCATTTCTGTGGCAACTGAAAGAGGGTTTCGCCTTCCTTGACCATGCCAAGCTCGTGGCGGGCACGTTCTTCGACGGTTTCCATGCCTTTTTTCAACTCCAGGACTTCGGCGTCGAGCACACGGTTACGCTCCAGCAGCCGCTCGTTCTCGGCATGCTGCTCGTCAATCTGCTGCTTGAGCTCGGCCACCTGCGCCAGGCTGCCATTGCCTACCCACAAACGGTATTGCAGGCCGCCCAGCAGCAGAAGCAGGACCAGGAACAACCAATAAGGACTGCGCATCAAGATATCCAGGTTGAAAGACCCTGTTGGTTCAGGATCTCAGATAGCACGAAGCCTGGCCGAGGCCAGGCTTCTCAAACAGAAACCCGATGGAACGTAGGAAGTTACGGTACGAACGTTCCTACAGCTCCGGCTGCTGTCTTTTTACCATCTCTTGCTTAGCCGCGAAACTCGGTACGGCCACGGTAAACCGCCTTGGCACCCAGTTGCTCTTCGATGCGCAGCAATTGGTTGTACTTCGACACGCGGTCGGAGCGGCACAGCGAACCCGTCTTGATCTGACCGGCCGCAGTACCCACAGCCAGGTCGGCGATGGTGGAGTCTTCGGTTTCACCCGAGCGGTGGGAGATCACGGCGGTGTAACCGGCAGCCTTGGCCATCTGGATGGCTTCCAGGGTCTCGGTCAGCGAGCCGATCTGGTTGAACTTGATCAGAATCGAGTTACCGATGCCCTTCTCGATGCCTTCCTTGAGGATCTTGGTATTGGTCACGAACAGGTCGTCACCGACCAGTTGCACCTTCTCGCCGATCTTGTCAGTGAGGATCTTCCAGCCAGCCCAATCGGACTCGTCCAGGCCATCTTCGATCGAAATGATCGGGAAGCGCTCGGTCAGGCCTTTGAGATAGTCGGCAAAGCCTTCGGCGTCGAACGACTTGCCTTCGCCAGACAGGTTGTACTTGCCGTTCTCATAAAACTCAGAGGCGGCGCAGTCCAGGGCCAGGGTCACGTCGGTGCCCAGTTTGTAGCCGGCTTTCTCGACGGCTTCGGCGATGGCGCCAAGGGCGTCTTCGTTGGAGGCCAGGTTAGGGGCGAAACCGCCTTCGTCACCGACGGCAGTGTTCAGGCCACGGGCCTTGAGCACGGCCTTGAGGTGATGGAAGATCTCGGTCCCCATGCGCAGGCCGTCGGAGAAGGTCTTGGCGCCCACTGGCTGAACCATGAACTCCTGGATATCGACGTTGTTGTCGGCATGCTCGCCACCGTTGATGATGTTCATCATCGGTACCGGCATCGAGTACTGGCCTGGAGTGCCGTTGAGGTTGGCAATGTGGGCGTACAGGGGCAGGTCCTGATCCTGGGCTGCCGCTTTGGCAGCCGCCAGGGACACGGCCAGGATGGCGTTGGCGCCCAGCTTGGCCTTGTTCTCGGTACCGTCCAGCTCGATCATGGCGTGGTCCAGGGCCTTCTGGTCGGAAGGGTCCTTGCCCAGCAGCAGGTCGCGGATTGGGCCATTGATGTTGGCGACAGCCTTCAGCACACCCTTGCCCAAGTAACGGCTCTTGTCGCCATCACGCAGCTCCAGCGCTTCGCGCGAGCCGGTGGAAGCACCGGACGGCGCGCAGGCGCTGCCGATGATGCCGTTGTCGAGCAGTACATCGGCTTCCACGGTGGGGTTGCCACGTGAATCGAGAACTTCACGACCTTTGATGTCGACGATTTTTGCCATTGTTGTAAGCACTCCAGAATTGACGAAAACAACGCAGCTTAGAAAATTCTTGCCGTTCACCGGACGAGGATGCAGAGGCAGGCCCGGCGAAGGGAGCCCCTGACCGAGTGGTCAGGGGTGAATCGGACGGTACTTTACCCGAGAAAAGTGCTTTACGCGGTTTCTACCGTCGGAAAACTTTTCACCAGGTCATCCAGTTGCTTGAGCTGAGCCAGGAACGGCTCCAGCTTGTCCAGGCGCAAGGCACACGGGCCGTCGCACTTGGCGTTGTCCGGATCGGGGTGAGCTTCGAGGAACAACCCTGCCAGCCCCTGGCTCATGCCGGCCTTGGCCAGGTCGGTCACCTGAGCGCGGCGCCCGCCTGCGGAGTCGGCACGACCACCCGGCATCTGCAGGGCGTGGGTCACGTCGAAGAACACCGGGTACTCGAACTGCTTCATGACACCGAAGCCGAGCATGTCCACGACCAGATTGTTGTAACCGAAGCTCGAACCACGCTCGCACAGGATCAATTGGTCATTACCGGCTTCCTCGCACTTGGTCAGGATGTGTTTCATCTCCTGGGGTGCGAGGAACTGAGCCTTCTTGATATTGATCACCGCGCCGGTCTTGGCCATCGCCACCACCAGGTCGGTCTGGCGCGACAGGAAAGCCGGCAACTGGATGATGTCGCAGACCTTGGCCACCGGCTCGGCCTGGTAGGGCTCGTGCACATCGGTGATCACCGGCACGTTGTAGGTGCGCTTGATCTCCTCGAAGATCTTCAGGCCCTCTTCCAGGCCAGGGCCGCGGTAGGAAGTGACCGAGGACCGATTGGCCTTGTCGAAGCTGGCCTTGAACACATACGGGATACCGAGCTTTTCGGTAACCCGCACGTATTCTTCGCACACCTTCATGGCCAGGTCGCGGGACTCCAGAACGTTCATGCCACCGAACAGGACGAATGGCTTGTCGTTGGCGATATCGATGTGACCGACGCGGATGATCTTCTGGGGCATGGGTCAGGCCTTGTTCTTCTGGGCGAGCGCCGCCTTGACGAAGCCACTGAACAGCGGGTGGCCATCGCGTGGGGTGGAGGTGAACTCCGGGTGGAACTGGCAGGCGACGAACCACGGGTGGTCCTTGGACTCCACCACCTCGACCAGGGCACCGTCTTCGGAACGACCGGAAACCACCAGGCCTGCGTCCACCAGCTGCGGCAGCAGGTTGTTGTTCACTTCGTAGCGGTGACGGTGACGCTCGGTGATGATGTCCTTGCCATAGCACGCATGCACGTTGGAACCGGCAGCCAGCTGGCAGTCCTGGGCGCCCAGGCGCATGGTGCCGCCCAGGTCCGACGCCTCGCTACGGGTTTCGACCGCGCCGGTGGCATCGGCCCACTCGGTGATCAGGCCGACGACCGGGTGGCCGCTGTCGCGATCGAACTCGGTGGAGTTGGCGTCGCTCCAGCCCATCACGTTACGGGCGAACTCGATGACGGCCACTTGCATGCCCAGGCAGATACCCAGGTACGGCACCTTGTTCTCACGGGCGTATTGCACCGCCGTGATCTTGCCTTCGACACCGCGCAGGCCGAAACCACCGGGTACCAGGATGGCATCGGCGCCCTGGAGCAGGCTGGTGCCCTGGTTCTCGATGTCTTCGGAATCGATGTAGCGCAGGTTGACCTTGGTGCGGTTGGTGATGCCCGCGTGGCTCATCGCTTCGATCAGCGACTTGTACGCATCGAGCAGCTCCATGTACTTGCCGACCATGGCGATGGTGACTTCATGCTCCGGGTTGAGCTTGGCGTCGACCACCTTGTCCCACTCGGACAGGTCGGCACTGCTGCACTGCAGGCCGAAACGCTCGACGACGAAGTCGTCCAGACCCTGAGCGTGCAAGACACCTGGAATCTTGTAGATGGTGTCGACGTCTTCCAGCGAAATCACCGCGCGCTCTTCAACGTTGGTGAACAACGCGATCTTGCGGCGCGACGATGCATCGACAGGGTGGTCGGAGCGGCAGATCAGCACGTCAGGCTGCAGGCCGATGGAGCGCAGCTCCTTGACCGAGTGCTGGGTCGGCTTGGTCTTGGTTTCACCGGCGGTGGCGATGTAAGGCACCAGCGTCAGGTGCATCAGCATCGCGCGCTTGGAACCCACTTCCACGCGCAGTTGGCGAATGGCTTCGAGGAACGGCTGGGACTCGATGTCGCCCACGGTGCCGCCGATCTCGACCAGGGCCACGTCGGCATCGCCTGCACCCTTGATGATGCGGCGCTTGATTTCATCGGTGATGTGCGGGATGACCTGGATGGTCGCGCCCAGGTAGTCACCACGGCGTTCCTTGCGCAGCACGTGCTCGTAGACGCGGCCGGTGGTGAAGTTGTTGTTCTGGGTCATGGTGGTGCGGATGAACCGCTCGTAGTGGCCCAGGTCCAGGTCGGTCTCGGCGCCATCCTGGGTGACGAATACTTCACCGTGCTGGAACGGGCTCATGGTGCCTGGGTCGACGTTGATGTACGGATCCAGCTTGAGCATGGTGACCTTCAGGCCCCGCGCCTCCAGGATGGCCGCCAGGGAAGCCGAGGCAATGCCTTTCCCCAATGAAGAAACAACACCGCCCGTGACGAATATGTAGCGCGTCATGAAAAACCCTAGAAGTCTGCGTTAAAGCGGCCAGCGCCGCCGGAGATAGCGAAGGAGGGCAAACGCCCCCGATCACCTGCGTCAATCACAGTGCATCTCGAAAAACTGCCGCGTGTGTACAGACCAGGGGTGACCCTGGCAGGGCGCTCGCTCGTCATTTCTAAGAATCAGCCCAGCAAAAAACTGCTTGGTAATCGGCAACTCCTGTGTTTTCGCGGAACCCACAGAAGCTGTATCAAGAAGGGAGGGTAGTCTACCCGAATGTACCCACTAGCTCAAACCTTGCGCGCGCGTCGGCAACTGCCAATGCAGCCGGTAATCCCCCTGAGCCAAACTGGGCAGGTTGGCCACCGCCAGCAGCCGCTCACCTTGGAAAAGCAGAGGCAGGCGCATGCGCAGAAAATGCGGCACTTGCAGCTCATTGAGCAGGCGCTTGAGATCACGCCGCCCGCGTCCTGGGATGTCCAGCCACTCCCCGCCCTGACGGTAGCCGATACGCAGGCCCGTCAGCGAGCCTGCGCCAACAAGTCGCACACTGCCGTTGCCCGGCAAGGCCAACGGCTCATCGGCGTTTTCCCAAGCCATGGCCTGACGCGGCGTTTGCAACCAGTCGCCGCTCAGCCACCAGATGCGCCCTTGGCTGCGCACCAGTTGGCCATCGCTCAGTTGCCACACGGGGCAGGCATCGCCAGCGGCGTCGCGCAGGTCCGCCCAGCCGGCCCAGTGGCGCGTGTCGGGCAAGCGGGTTCGGTGGCTGAGCCAATACTGCAACGCATTGCGTTGGCGTGCAGGTGAAAGCGCAAGCAGGCCGGCCAGGTCCAGCGAATCGAGCCCAGGCCAAACAGCAGGGGCATTTTGGCGTACCGGCGCCAGGTCGCTCTCGGCCAGCTCGTCCAGCAGGCTCAGGGCTTCGCCCAGGTGGTCGGCGGCACGGGCCAGGTTCTGCCCGGCTTGCGGCCAGCGCTGCCGAAGGGACGGCAGAACCTCCCTGCGCAGATAGTTGCGGGCAAACCGAGTGTCGGCATTCGAAGGGTCCTCGACCCAGCCCAACGCGTGCGCCTGTGCATAGTGTTGCAACTCTCGCCGGGAGCAACCGAGCAAAGGCCTGACCAGCCTGCCCTGCCCCAGCGCCCGCTCCCTCGGCATCGCCGCCAGGCCGCGCAACCCCGCGCCCCGCAGCAGGCGAAACAGCAGCGTTTCAGCCTGGTCGTCGCGATGCTGGCCAGTGAACAGCATGTCATCTGCCGCCAATACCCGCTCGAAGGCGGCGTAACGGGCATGGCGGGCAGCCTGCTCCAGGCTAGGGCCCGGGGCGACGTCGACCTCGATGACCTGCAGCTCGATGCCCAGGTCATCGCAGACGCGTTGGCAATGGGCAGGCCACGCCTGCGCGACCGGTTGCAGGCCATGCTGGATGTGAATCGCGCGCAGCGGCGGTGCACGATGGCTGCAGGCGTAGGCGGCGAGCCAGTGCAGCAGAACGGTGGAGTCCAGGCCGCCAGAGAGGGCGACGTACCAGGTGCGGGCGCAAAGCCAGGGGGCGGGATCAATCATCAAGGCTTCCATCAACCTGAGTGACGGATGCGGGTGAGCCTGGGTTCCAGGCTCACCCGAGGGGCCGACAGACGGCCCCGAAGGCGATCAGACGCCGTAGCTCATCAGACGATCGTAACGGCGAGCCAGCAGTGCGTCGTGGTCCAACCCGCTGAGCATGTCCAGCTGCTGCACCAGCTCGGCGCGGATGCTTTCGGACATGGCGGCAGGATCACGGTGAGCGCCACCCAGTGGCTCCGGGATAACCTTGTCGACGATGTCCAGGCTCTTGAGGCGCTCAGCCGTGATGCCCATGGCCTCGGCGGCATCGGCAGCCTTGTCGGCCGTCTTCCACAGGATCGAAGCGCAGCCTTCGGGCGAGATGACCGAGTAGGTGGAGTACTGCAGCATGTTCAGCTGGTCGCACACGCCGATGGCCAGCGCGCCGCCCGACCCGCCTTCACCGATCACCGTAGCGATGATTGGCGTCTTCAGGCGCGCCATCACGCGCAGGTTCCAGGCGATGGCCTCGCTCTGGTTACGCTCTTCGGCGTCGATACCTGGATAGGCACCCGGCGTGTCGATGAAGGTCAGAATCGGCATGCGGAAACGCTCGGCCATTTCCATCAGACGGCACGCCTTGCGGTAGCCCTCAGGGCGCGGCATGCCGAAGTTACGGCGAACCTTCTCCCGCACTTCGCGGCCCTTCTGGTGCCCGATGACCATGACCGGCTTGCCGTCCAGGCGTGCGGTACCGCCAACGATGGCAGCATCGTCGGAGAAGTGGCGATCGCCGTGCAGTTCTTCGAATTCGGTGAAGATGTGCTGCAGGTAGTCCAGGGTATAGGGACGACGCGGGTGACGTGCCAGGCGAGCGATCTGCCAGCTGGTCAGGTTGCCGAAGATGCTTTCGGTCAGGGTATTGCTCTTGTCTTGCAGACGGGCAATTTCATCGCTGATGTTCAGCGAATTGTCGTTGCCTACCAGGCGCAGGCCTTCGATCTTGGCTTGCAGGTCGGCAATCGGCTGTTCGAAGTCGAGAAAGTTCGGGTTCATAGTCATCCGTCTTGGGTCTACGGCCAGGCGGCCGGCCGGTTGATCCGTTTGGCGCCATACCTTAAGGGATCAGGCGCCTTCAGGTCGAGATTAAATGTTGAGCGGCTCAACGGTATTGCAAAAAGACGTTCTCACGTCCGAACTGGTCACGCAGGGTCTGAATCAGCCCGTCTGCGGGGTCGATGGCCCACTGGTCGCCAAATTGCAGCATGGCCTTGGCATCGCTGCCGGTGTATTCCAGCGTGATCGGGCAGGCGCCGCGGTGACGGGTGATCAAATCACCCAGCCACTTGAGGCGATCGCCCTTGAGCGCCTCGTGGGCGACCTTCAGGCGCAGGCTCTCGGCCAGCTTGGTACGGGCATCCTCCAAGGTCATCACCTGCTTGACCCGCAGCCGCAGGCCGCCGGAGAAATCGTCGTTGCTGACCTCCCCTTCGACCACCACCATCGCATCGTTCTGCAGCAGTGACTGGGCCGTGATATAGGCATCGGCAAACAGCGAGGCCTCGATGCGGCCAGACCTGTCGTCCAGGGTGACGAACCCCATCTTGTCGCCCTTTTTGTTCTTCATGACCCGCAGGGCGATGATCATGCCGGCGATGGTCTGGGTTTCGCGCGAGGGCTTGAGGTCGATGATGCGCTGGCGCGCGAAGCGGCGGATTTCAGCCTCGTATTCATCGATCGGGTGACCGGTGAGGTAAAGCCCCAGCGTGTCCTTCTCGCCCTTGAGCCGCTCCTTGAGCGTCAGTGGTCGCGCTTTGCGATAACTGGCATACACGTCGGCGTCCGGCTCGTCGAACATGCCGCCGAACAGGTCGATGTGACCGCTGTCGGCCGTGCGGGCCGTCTGCTCGGCCGCCTTGATGGCATCGCCCAGTGCTGCCAGCAGGATGGCCCGGTTGATGTCGATGTGGGCATGGTAAGCCTTGATCTCGTCATGAAAATGCGGGCCGAGCCGGTCCAGCGCGCCACTGCGTACCAGCGCATCGAGGGTGCGCTTGTTGACGCGCTTGAGGTCGATGCGCTCGCAGAAGTCATACAGGTCCTTGAACGGGCCGCCCTCGGCACGGGCCTCGACGATCGCCTCCACAGGCCCCTCACCCACGCCCTTGATGGCGCCAAGGCCATACACAATGCGGCCATCGTCGTTGACGGTGAACTTGAAGTCCGAGAAGTTCACATCTGGCGCGTCCAGACGCAACTTCATGGTGCGCACTTCCTCGACCAGCACCACCACCTTGTCGGTGTTGTGCATGTCCGCCGACAACACCGCAGCCATGAACGGGGCCGGGTGGTGGGTCTTGAGCCAGGCTGTCTGGTAGGACACCAGGCCATAGGCGGCCGAGTGAGACTTGTTGAAGCCGTAACCTGCGAACTTCTCTACCAGGTCGAAGATGTTGCCCGCAAGATCCCCATCGATTCCATTATTGGCACAGCCATCAATGAAACCGCCGCGCTGCTTGGCCATTTCCTCGGGCTTCTTCTTGCCCATCGCCCGACGCAGCATGTCGGCGCCACCCAAGGTGTACCCCGCCATCACCTGGGCGATCTGCATCACCTGCTCCTGATACAGGATGATGCCGTAGGTTGGCGCCAGCACCGGCTGCAGGCCGTCGTACTGATAGTCCGGATGCGGGTAGGCCAGCTCGGCACGTCCGTGCTTGCGGTTGATGAAGTCGTCCACCATGCCCGACTGCAGCGGGCCGGGGCGGAACAGCGCCACCAAGGCGATGAGATCTTCGAGGCAGTCGGGCTTGAGCTTCTTGATCAGCTCTTTCATGCCGCGCGATTCGAGCTGGAACACCGCTGTGGTTTCGGCCTTCTGCAACAGCTCGTAGGTCTTGCGGTCATCGAGCGGGATGAAGTCGATGTTCAGGTCGGGCAGGTCTTTCTTGGCCTGCTCACGGTTGATGATCTCCATCGCCCACTTGATGATGGTCAGGGTGCGCAGGCCCAGGAAGTCGAACTTCACAAGGCCCGCCGCCTCCACGTCATCCTTGTCGAACTGGGTGATCAGGCCACCGCCTTCTTCGTCGCAGGCGATGGGCGAGAAATCAGTAAGCTTGGTCGGCGCAATGACCACGCCACCGGCGTGCTTGCCGGTACCGCGCGTGACGCCTTCGAGCTTCAGGGCCATGTCCCAGATTTCGCGAGCGTCCTCGTCACCCTTGAGGAAGTCGCGCAGGATTTCTTCCTGCTCGTAGGCCTTCTCCAGGGTCATGCCCACTTCGAACGGGATCATCTTCGACAGACGATCGGCCAGGCCGTAGGACTTGCCTTGCACGCGCGCCACGTCGCGCACCACGGCCTTGGCCGCCATGGTGCCAAAGGTAATGATCTGGCTGACGGCATTACGCCCGTAGGCCTCTGCCACGTAGTCGATGACCCGGTCCCGGCCGTCCATGCAGAAGTCGACGTCGAAGTCGGGCATGGACACCCGCTCAGGGTTCAGGAAGCGCTCGAACAGCAGGTCGTAGGCCAGCGGGTCGAGGTCGGTGATCTTGAGCACGTAGGCCACCAGCGAACCTGCACCCGAGCCTCGGCCAGGCCCCACCGGTACGCCGTTGTTCTTGGCCCACTTGATGAAGTCCATCACGATCAGGAAGTAACCGGGGAAGCCCATCTGGATGATGATATCCAGCTCGAACTTCAGGCGATCGAGGTAGACCTGGCGCTTTTGCTCGTAGTCGGGCGTGGTCTCTTTCGGCCACAGCACCGCAAGGCGCTCTTCCAGCCCTTCGTGGGACACGTGCCGCAGGTAATCGTCGATCCCCATGCCATTGGGCGTGGGGAAGTCAGGCAGGAAGTACTTGCCCAGTTGCACCTGGATATTGCAGCGCTTGGCGATTTCGACGGTGTTGGCCAGGGCGTCCGGCAGGTCGCTGAACAGCTCGGCCATTTCCTCGGCCGATTTCAGGTATTGCTGGTCGCTGTACAGGCGCGGGCGACGCGGATCGTCCAGCGTCCAGCCTTCACCGATGCATACACGGGTTTCGTGGGCGTCGAAATCGGTCTGTTTGATGAAACGCACATCGTTGGTGGCCACCAGCGGCGCACCCAGCCGATCGGCCAGGGCCACGGCGGCATGCACATACTCTTCGTCCCTGGGGCGACTGGTGCGCTGGACTTCGACATAAAAGCGCTCGGGGAACATGGCCATCCAGTCCTCGAGCAGCGCTTGCGCCTCCTCACTACGCCCCCCCAGCAACGCCATGCCGATGTCGCCTTCCTTGCCCGCCGAAAGCGCGATCAGGCCTTCGCTGGCCGCGGCAATCCAGTCACGCTGGATGATGACCAGGCCATTGCGCTGGCCCTCGGTCCAGCCCCGGGAAAGCAACTCGGTCAGGTTGCGGTAGCCCAGAGGGTTCATGGCCAGGAAGCAGATACGCGACAGCGGCGCCTGCGCATCTTCACCGGCCAACCACAGGTCCGCACCACAGATCGGCTTGATGCCCGCCCCCATGGCCGCCTTGTAGAACTTGACCAGCGAGCACATGTTGCTCTGGTCGGTGATCGCCACCGCAGGCATGTTCATCCCGGCCAGCGCCTTGGCCAGCGGTTTGATCCGGACCAGACCGTCGACCAGCGAGAATTCGGAGTGGACGCGCAGGTGAACGAAGGAAACCGACATGAATGATCCTGTAGCAGTGCTTAACGACAAGGGCGCGATTGTAGCTCAATTGGGCAGGGGTTTTGAGGGCCGGTTGCCCCTGCGCGACGGCAGGGCGGCCTGAGCAAATGCCCGGGAACGTGGTCCAGCCCGGCCCCGCAGGGCCTCAAGCCCCTGGATACGGCAGGGTTGGGTATCAGATCAGCGAGGCGGCCACAGCCTCACGCACACCCCAGGCGGCACGCACGGGCGCAAACGATCGACGATGAATGGGCGTCGGCCCGAGCCGTGCCAGTGCCTCCAGGTGGACCGGCGTCGGGTAGCCTTTGTGCGCGCCTATGCCGTACCCGGGGTAGATCAGCTCGAAGGCGCCCATTTCGCGATCCCGCGTTACCTTGGCCAGGATCGAAGCCGCCGCGATGGCGGGCACCTTGGCATCCCCCTGCACGACCGGTGCCGAGGGCACCGACAGCTGCGGGCAGCGATTGCCGTCGATCAAGGCCATGTTCGGGGTGATGTGCAAGCCTTCCACCGCGCGCTGCATGGCCAGCATGGTGGCATGCAGGATATTGAGGCGATCGATTTCTTCGACTTCAGCGCGGGCAATGAAAAAGCTCAGGGCCTTGTCGCAGATTTCGTCGAACAAGGCCTCACGGCGTGCCTGGGTCAGCTTCTTCGAGTCGTTCAGCCCCAGGATCGGGCGTGCTGGGTCAAGGATCACGGCAGCCGTCACCACGTCGCCACACAGGGGGCCGCGGCCCACTTCGTCGACGCCGGCGACCAAGTCTTCGACCAGGTTGAAATCCAGACCGAACTGCATCTCAGCGTTTCTCCAGCAGGGCCAGCACGGCGTCGGCGGCCTGATTGGAGGCATCCCGGCGCAACGTGCGGTGAATCTCGTCGAACGAGTCGGTTTGCCCGCTACCGTCGCGCAGCAAGGGCAGCAGCGCATCGACCAGCGCTTCGCTGGTCGCGGCGTCTTGCAGCAACTCGGGCACCAGTGCACGGCGCGCCAGCAGGTTGGGCAAGGACACGTAGGGGCTTTTCACCAACCGTTTGAGTATCCAGTAGGTAAGCGGCGCCAGGCGGTAGGCGACTACCATGGGTCGCTTGAACAGCAGCGCTTCCAGGGTGGCCGTACCCGATGCGATCAGGACGGCGTCACACGCGGCAAGCGCCTCGTGCGAGCGGCCATCGAGCAGGGCCAACGGCAAGTTGCGGCCCTCGAGCATTTGCTCGAGCTGCGCGCGGCGAGCGGCGTTGGCACAGGGCAGCACGAAGCGCACACCCGGCACCTGCTGCTGCAGACGTTGCGCTGCATCCAGGAACAGCGCACCCAGGCGCCCGACTTCGCCCCCACGGCTGCCTGGCATCAGGGCGACCACCGGGCCATCGCCCAGGCCCAGGGCGGCGCGCGCCGCGGGCCGATCCGCCTGCAGGGCAATGGTATCGGCCAGCGGGTGGCCGACGAATCGCACCGGCACGCCCTGCTCTTCATAGAAGCGGGCCTCGAACGGCAACAATGTCAGCATCAGGTCGCAACCCTGACGTATCTTCAACACGCGCTTTTGCCGCCATGCCCACACTGAAGGGCTGACGTAATGGACGGTCTTGATCCCCGCCTGGCGCAGTTTGAGTTCGATCTCCAGCGTAAAGTCGGGCGCATCGATACCGATGAACACGTCCGGCTTCTGCTCGATGAGTGTCTGGACCAGCAGCTTGCGGCGCTTGAGCAATTCACGCAGGCGACCGAGCACCTCGACCAGCCCCATGACGGCCAAGCGCTCCATGGGGAAGTAGGATTGCAGGCCTTCGGCCTCCATGAGCGGGCCACCGACACCGATGAAGCGCACATCGGGATGGCGCGCCTTCAAGGCGCGCATCAAGCCGGAACCGAGGATGTCGCCGCTGGCTTCACCGGCGACCAGGGCTACGCAGAGCTGGGCCATGTCAGCGAGTGATGCCGCGGGCTGAACTCACGATCGACTGGCGGAACAGCTCGACCTCGGGATGCTGCGCCGCCGGCGCTTCGAGTTCGCGCAATGCATCCTCCACCGTCAGGCCCTGGCGGTAGACGATCTTGTAGCAGCGACGCAGCACATGGATGACCTCGTCGCTGAAACCACGGCGGCGCATGCCTTCAAAGTTCATGCTGCGCGCTTCGGCGGGGCTGCCGAAAACGGTGACGAACGCGGGTACGTCCTTGCCGATGGCCGTGCCCATGCCAGAAAACGCATGGGCGCCGATGTGGCAATACTGGTGCACCAGGGTGAACCCGGACAGGATCGCCCAGTCGCCCACATGCACATGGCCCGCCAGCGCAGTGTTGTTGACCAGAATGCAGTGGCTGCCGATCACGCTGTCATGGCCAATGTGGGCATAGGCCATGATCAGGTTATGGTCGCCGACGGTGGTTTCGGCGCGATCCTGCACGGTACCGCGGTGGATCGTGACGCCTTCACGGATGACGTTGTGATCGCCGATCACCAGGCGGGTGGGCTCACCCTTGTACTTGAGGTCCGGGGTGTCTTCGCCAATCGAGGAAAACTGAAAGATACGGTTGTGCTTGCCGATCCGGGTCGGCCCCTTGAGCACAACGTGTGGGCCGATGACGGTGCCCTCCCCGATTTCGACATCGGGGCCAACGATCGACCAAGGGCCCACCTCGACGCCTTCGGCCAGCTTGGCCGAAGGGTCGATGATGGCCCGAGGATCAATCGAATTCATAGGGAGCGTTCCGCACAGGTGATTTCGGCCGAGCATACTGCCTTGCCGTCGACCAGGGCACGGCATTCGAACTTCCAGATCATGCTTTTGCGGCTCAGAAACTTCGCTTCCAGCACCAGCTGGTCTCCCGGCAGCACCGGCTGACGGAAACGCAGCTTGTCGGAGCCTACGAAGTAGTACAAGGTGCCGTCGGCAGGCTTGGCATCGAGCATCTTGAAACCGAGGATGCCGGCCGCCTGGGCCATGGCTTCGATGATCAGGACGCCGGGCATGATGGGGTGCGCCGGGAAGTGACCGTTGAAGAACGGCTCGTTGATGCTGACATTCTTGTAGGCACGAATGCTCTGGGCCTCGTAATCCAGATCCGTCACGCGGTCCACTAGCAGGAACGGGTAACGGTGAGGCAGGTATTCGCGAATCTCGTTGATGTCCATCATTTCGGGGGGGAAGCCTGTATAAGAATAGGGAGCGCAGGTGCTGACCACACGCTCCTTTTGCAATCCAAAGAGGAGCCAGCTAGCGACTGTTCACTCTTGCTCAGGAAATGGTATCAGCCTTCTGATGTCGGCTGCCCACCTGAGGTCACGGTATCGACGCGTTTTTCCAACTGCTGGAGACGCTTGGCCATGTCGTCCAGGTGGCGGATACGCGCGGCGCTCTTGCGCCAGTCAGCCAGAGGCTGCATGGCAGTCCCGGAAGAATAGCCACCCGGCTCGGTGATCGAGCGGGTCACCATGGTCATTCCGGACACGAAAACGTTGTCGCAGACATCGATATGACCGACCATGCCCACGCCACCGGCGATGGTGCAATGCTTGCCGATACGCGTGCTGCCGGAGATACCCACGCACGCGGCCATGGCCGTATGCTCCCCGATCTGCACGTTGTGGGCAATCTGGATCTGGTTGTCGAGCTTGACGCCGTCGGCGATGCAGGTGTCGGACAAGGCGCCACGGTCCACGGCCGTGTTCACACCAATCTCCACATCGTCACCAATGCTGACCCCGCCGATCTGGGCAATCTTGCGCCACACGCCTTTCTCGTTGGCAAAGCCAAAGCCTTCACCACCGATCACTGCGCCGGACTGGATGACCACCCGCTTGCCAATGGTGACATCGTGATACAGCGTGACCCGCGGCGCCAGCCAGCCCCCTTCGCCGATCACGCAGCGGGCACCGATGAAGCAGTGGGCACCGATGGTGACATGGGCGCCGATACGCGCACCGCTTTCAACGACCGCGAAAGGCCCGACACTGGCCGTCGCGTCTACCTGGGCATCCCCGGCCACCACGGCGCTGGGGTGAATCCCCGCCACAGCCTTGGGTTTGGGGTCGAACAGGTGGGAAATGCGGGCATATGCCAGGTAGGGATCGGCAACGATCAGGGCATGACCGGCGAACGCCTCGGCATCGGCGGCCTTGAGCAGCACGGCAGCCGCCTGGCTCTCGTCCAGGTATTTGCGGTACTGCGGGTTGGCAAGAAAGCTCAACTGACCCGGCCCGGCCTCCTGCAAGGTGGCAAGGCCTGTGATCTGCAGCGTCTCGGGGCCCTTGAGGGTGGCCCCGAGGGTCTCGGCCAGTTGGCCAAGCGTCATGGTCACGGTCATATCAACGGGCTTGGTTCATACGCTCGATAACCTGGCGGGTGATGTCGTACTGAGGCTTGACATCAATGACCGCACCGCGCTCGAGCACCAGGTCGTAACCGCCCTTCTTGATCACTTCCTCGACGGCGCCGTCCAGCTTGGGCTTGAGCTGCTTGAGCATGTCGCGGTCGGCAACGGCCTTGGCTTCGTTCAGCTCCTTGGACTGGAACTGGAAGTCACGGGCCTTTTGCTTGAACTCGAGCTCCAGGCGCTCACGCTCCTGCTGCTGCATCTTGTCACCGCCCTTGATCAGGCGATCCTGGATGCCCTTGGCGCTGCTTTCCAGGCCTTTGAGCTTGGTCAGCTGAGGGCCGAACTTCTTTTCGGCATCCACGGCGTACTTCTTGGCGGCATCGGACTCGAGCAGTGCCATCTGATAGTTCAGGACGGCAACCTTCATTTCGGCGAAAGCCGGGGTGGCGACCAGCGCCGCGGCCACTACGGCCATTTGGGTCAACTTGCGCACGATGAACTCCTGGATAAACCGTTGTCGTTAAGCAAGGGCCGACCTTAGAAGGTCTGGCCCAGAGAGAATTGGAACACCTGGGTGTCTGCCTCGTCCGGCTTCTTGATCGGCATCGCCAGGCTGAAGCTCAACGGGCCCAAGGCCGTGATCCACGTCACGCCAAGACCGACCGAACTGGCCATGTCGGAGAAACCGACCTTGGTGCAGTCCGGCTTGTTGCCGCAGTTGGTGTCGAACACGTTACCCACGTCCCAGAAGACCGAGGTGCGCAGGGAACGCTGATCCTTGACGAACGGCAACGGGAACAGCAACTCGACGCCGCCCTGAACCAGGACGTTACCGCCGAATGGAAGCGGGTCTTGGTCGGGGTCGCGAATGGTACCAGGCTTACCAAGACCACTCGGATCATCCGCACCAATGCTAGGTGTGCTTCGTGGCCCAAGCGTGCTGTCTTTAAAGCCTCGCACCGAGTTGAACCCACCTGCATAGTAGTTCTCATAGAAAGGTAGGCCAGAAGTACCGCCGAATCCGTCACCATAGCCAAGCTCAGTATGCAGACGAAGGGTGTAGTTCTGACTGAGTGGCTTGAACAACTGGCCGCGGTAGTCAAGCTTGTAGAACGACAGGTCGCTGCCAGGAATAGTGGTCTCCAGGCTCAAGCTTTGTGAGTGACCCCTGGTCGCCAACACACCCTTGTTCAAAGTCGACTCAGACCAGCCGACAGAGGCCTTGAAGTTTGTGAAGTTACTGCCTTCTTTCTCAATGAAATCGAAGATCTCATTCACGGTGTACTTACCGGTCTTCAGCTTATCCTGCTGCACACTCAACCCATAGGTCAGGCGCGACGTCTCGCTGATCGGGTAACCCAGGCTCACACCGGCACCCAGGCTGTCCACCGCGTAGCTCGCCACGTCGACATCGAGGTCGTCGTAGTTGGTGCTGCGGTAGAAGGCGTTGTAACCCAGGCTCACGCCATCGGCAGTGAAGTAGGGATCGACGAAGCCGAAGTTGTATCGCGACTGGTACTCGGACCGGGTCAGGCCAACGGAAACCTTGTTACCGGTACCCAGGAAGTTGCTCTGGCTGATCGAGCCACCCAGGATCAAGCCTGCGCTCTGGGCAAAGCCGACGCTGGCGGTGATCGAACCGGAGGCCTGCTCTTCGACGCTGTAGTTCACGTCGACCTGATCGTCGGTGCCCGGCACCGGTGGGGTCTCGACGTTCACGTCCTTGAAGAAGCCCAGCCGTTCCAGGCGGGTCTTGGACTGGTCGATCAGGTAGGTCGAGGCCCAGCCGCCTTCCATCTGACGCATTTCGCGGCGCAGCACTTCGTCTTCGGTCTTGGTGTTGCCGCGGTAGTTGATGCGGTTGACGTAGGCACGCTTGCCCGGATCGACCACGAACATGATGTCGACGGTGTGATCCTGGTCGTTTGGCTGAGGCACGCCGTTGACGTTGGCGAAGGTATAGCCTTCGTTACCCAGGCGGCGGGTGATCAGCTCGGACGTGCTGGTCATCACCTTGCGCGAGAACACCTGGCCCGGCTGCACCAGCAGCAGCGACTTGACCTGGTCTTCCGGCACCTTGAGGTCACCGGAGAGCTTCACGTCACGGACGGTGTACTTCTCGCCTTCGTTGATGTTGACGGTGATGTAGACGTGTTTCTTGTCAGGCGTGATGGACACCTGGGTGGACGCGATGTCCATGTTGATGTAGCCGCGGTCCAGGTAGTAGGAACGCAGACGCTCCAGGTCACCGGACAGTTTTTCGCGGGCATACTTGTCGTCATTCTTGAAGAACGACAACCAGTTGGTGGTCTTGAGCTCGAACAGCTGACCCAGGGTGTCATCATCGAACACGTTGTTGCCAACGATGTTGATGTGCTGGATGGCAGCGACAGTGCCCTCGTTGATCTTGATCTTCAAGGCCACACGGTTGCGCGGCTGAGGCACCACCTCGGCGTCGACCTCGGCCGAGTAGCGGCCCTGGGCCACGTACTGGCGCTGCAGCTCGTTACGCACGCCTTCGAGGGTAGCACGCTGGAAGATCTCGCCTTCGGCCAGGCCCGACTGCTTCAGGCCCTTCATCAGGTCTTCGGTACTGATCGCCTTGTTGCCTTCGATCTCGATGCTCGACACCGACGGGCGCTCGACCACATTGATGATCAGCACGTTGCCATCACGGTTCAGCTCGATGTCCTGGAAGAACCCGGTCTTGAACAGCGAGCGGGTCGACTCCACCAGGCGCCGGTCATCGGCCTGGTCGCCCACGTTCAGGGGCAAGGCACCGAAGACGCTGCCGGCGGAAACCCGCTGCAGGCCATTGACGCGGATATCGGAGATGGTGAAGGACTCGGCGTGAACTTCAGCGATCATCAGTGCGGAGAGCACCGCAGTTAGCAACAGACGTTTCATGAAGTCCTTTTATTCCAACTGGCAATAAACAACCTGCCGTCATGAACGACAGGTTTCGCAATTGAGCGAAGCTTTTATAGTCGACCCAGATCGTTGATCAGGGCGAGCAACATCACCCCCAAGACCAAACTGATACCGATCTGGACCCCCCAACCTTGTACCCGGTCAGACAACGGACGACCGCGCGCCCATTCAACCAGGTAGAACAGCAAGTGCCCCCCATCCAGTACCGGGATGGGCAGCAGGTTAAGAACCCCCAGGCTTATGCTCAGGTAGGCCAGGAAATTCAGGAAATCCCCCACGCCGGACTGGGCTGAAGCGCCCGCCACTTTAGCAATGGTTATCGGTCCACTCAAGTTTTTTACCGAGAGCTCACCGAACAGCATTTTCTTCAGTGACCCAAGCGTGAGCACGCTCATGTTCCAGGTGCGCGACAGGCCTTCACCCACCGCCTCCAGCGGCCCATAGCTGACTTCGCGCAGCATCGAGGCCGGCCATTGACCGCCTTTGACGCCCGCCCCCAGGTAGCCTGCCGCCGCCTCACCCTCGCCCTTCACGCCCAGCGTTACCGGTACGTCCAAGGGCGCACCGTCGCGTTCCACACGCACTACCACCTGGGCGCCGGGCCGCGCGCGTACGCTATCGACCACCTGCTGCCATTCGTTCACCGACTGGCCGCCGATGCCCAGCAACCGGTCGCCGGTCTTCAAGCCCGCCGCCCCGGCCGGCCCCTTGGGGTCGATCTCGGCCAGCACCGGCTCGATGGCCGGGCGCCAGGGTTGAAGCCCCAGCGAGCGAATCGGATCGGGCTCATCGGCGCCCTTCAACCACTGGTCGAGTTTCACCTGGCGCTGCTGCTCGGTACTGCTGCCTTCATCGCGCACACCGATGTTCAGCATGCCGCTCTCACCCAGGCGGCGAACCAATTGTAGGTTGACCGCCGACCAACCGTTGGTCGGCTTGCCATCCACTGAGACGATTTCCTGACCGGCCGTCAGCCCTGCTGCTGCCGCCGGGCTGCCATTCTCGACGGTGCCGATTACCGGTCGGATCTGCTGGCTGCCGAGCATCGCCAGCACCCAGAAGAAGAAGATGGCCAGCAAAAAGTTGGCGACCGGCCCCGCGGCAACGATCGCGATGCGCTGGCCGACGGGCTTGCGATTGAACGATTGACCCACCAGTGCAGGGGGCACGTCGCCTTCGCGCTCGTCGAGCATCTTCACGTAGCCGCCCAGTGGAATGGCTGCGATGACGAACTCGGTGCCCTGGCGATCATGCCAGCGCACCAGTGGCGTACCGAAGCCCACGGAAAACCGCAGCACTTTCACGCCACAGCGACGCGCCACCCAGAAGTGGCCGAACTCATGGAAGGTGACCAGCACACCCAAGGCGACGAGCGTACCGATGATCATGTAGAGCGCTGTCATGTCCATCTCCGAATGATGAGCAATGGGTCAATAGGGGTGCTGTCGTCGATGACCGGGCGAGCCCGCCTCAGCGGCCGTTGCGGTCCAGCCAGGCCCAGGCCAGCTCGCGCGCGCGCTGGTCGGCGGCAAACACTGCTTCCAGCGAAGTCAGCGGCACCACGGGCTCCTGGTCCAGTACCTGTTCGATCATACTCGCGATCTCCGGGAAGCGGATACGGCCCTGGAGAAACGTCTGCACCGCCACTTCGTTGGCCGCATTGAGCACGGCTGGGGCGCTGTTGCCTGCCTGCGCCGCCTGTCGTGCCAGGCGCAGGCAAGGGAAACGCTGCTCATCGGGCGCCTCGAAATCCAGGCGCGCAATGCTGAACAGGTCCAGCGGCGCGACCCCGGAATCGATTCGCTCTGGCCAGGCCAGGGCATTGGCGATGGGCGTACGCATGTCCGGGTTACCCAACTGTGCCAGCACCGAACCGTCGACGTAATCAACCAGGGAGTGGATCACGCTCTGCGGGTGCACCACCACCTCGACCAAGCTGGGCGGCGCATCGAACAGCCAGCATGCCTCGATCAACTCCAGGCCCTTGTTCATCATGCTGGCCGAATCGACGGAAATCTTGCGCCCCATCGACCAGTTCGGGTGGGCGCACGCCTGTTCGGGCGTGACGTCCTGCAGGGCCTGGGTCGATGTCTGGCGGAACGGTCCACCCGAGGCCGTCAGCAGAATGCGGCGCACACCCACAGCGCTCAGCCCGCGCGCGTAGTCGCCGGGCATGCACTGGAAGATGGCGTTGTGCTCACTGTCGATGGGCAACAACACGGCGCCCGACTGACGCACGGCGTCCATGAACAAGGCGCCCGACATGACCAGGGCCTCCTTGTTGGCCAGCAGCACCTTCTTGCCGGCCTGCACGGCGGCCAGGGTCGGCCGCAGGCCGGCGGCGCCGACGATGGCGGCCATGACCGCATCCACTTCGCTGGCGCAGGCGACCTGGCACAACCCGGCCTCGCCTTCCAGCACTTCGGTAGCGCACCCTGCCGCTGCCAGGCCTGCACGCAGGCGCCCCGCCGCGTCGGCGCTCGGCACCACGGCGTAGGCCGGGCGATGCCGCACACACAGGGCCAACAGCTCCTCGACGCGGGTGTAGCCGGTCAAGGCGAAGGCCTGATAGCGCTCAGGGTGGCGGGCAATCACGTCCAGGGTACTCAGACCAATGGAGCCGGTGGCCCCCAGCACGGTAATGCGTTGCACTTGACTCACATCACACCCCATTCAGCCGCCCACAACAGCACGGCGAACAATGGGATGGCCGCCGTCAGGCTGTCGATGCGGTCGAGCACGCCACCGTGGCCAGGCAGCAGATTGCTGCTGTCCTTGATGCCCGAGCGGCGCTTGAACATGCTTTCGGTCAGGTCGCCGATCACCGAGGCCATGACCACCAGCGCAGCGCCTGCCAGACCCAGCAGCAGCTGACCAATGCTCCAGTCTCGGCTGATACCCACCACCAGGGTGATCACCAGGCTGACCGCCAGCCCGCCGTACACGCCTTCCCAGCTTTTGCCAGGGCTGACCTGCGGCGCCAGCTTGCGCTTGCCGAAGGCCCTGCCGGAAAAGTACGCACCGATGTCGGCGGCCCAGACCAGAGCCATGACCGACAGGATCAGCCAGTTGCCCAGCGGCCAGTGCTTGAGCAGCACCAGGCCTTGCCAGGCCGGCAGCAACACCAGCAGGCCGATCAGCAGCCGGCAGGCAGCGCTGGCCCACAGTTCGCTGGTGCGTGGGTACGTTAGCACCAGCCAAGTGGCCAACCCCCACCAGATGACGGCAGCCCCAAGCACCCAGGGTGCAAGCTCCGGCAGGATGTACAGCAGCATCAACGCCCCGGCAACGACCAAGGCATAGGCGACACGCAGGGGCTGAGCCATCAACCCCGCCAACCGTGCCCACTCCCAGGCGCCGAGCGTTACCACCAGACCGATGAACAGGGCGAAGTTGCCCCCCTCGAGCAGGAAGAACCCACCCAGCGCTATGGGCAACAGGATCAGCGCGGTAATGATGCGTTGTTTAAGCATTAAGCACGCGCTCCAGCCTCGACCTGCTCGCTGGTCTTACCAAAGCGGCGCTGGCGCGAAGCGAAATCAGCCAATGCACTGCGCATGGCCTCGTGTTTGAAGTCCGGCCAGTAAAGGTCGGAGAAATACAACTCGGCGTAGGCCAGTTGCCACAACAGGAAATTGCTGATGCGATGCTCGCCGCCGGTGCGGATGCACAAGTCCGGCAAAGGCTGCTCGCCGGTCGCAAGGCACGTCTGCAACAACCCTGGGGTGATGTCGTCGGGGCGAAGATGGCCAGCCTGAACTTCACGCGCCAGCCGCTGCGCGGCCTGGGCGATGTCCCACTGCCCACCGTAGTTGGCGGCGATCTGCAGGATGAAGCGGCTGTTGCCTGCGGTCAGCGCCTCGGCTTCGCGCATGGCAGCCTGCAACTCCGGGTGAAAGCGCGAGCGGTCGCCGATGATGCGCAGGCTGATGTTGTTGTCGTTCAAGCGACGTGCCTCGCGGCGCAGCGCCGAGAAGAACAACTCCATCAATGCACCGACCTCATCGGCAGGTCGCTGCCAGTTTTCACTGGAGAAGGCAAACAGGGTCAGCACTTCGACGCCGGCCTCGGCGCAGACTTCGATGACTGCGCGCACGGCATCGACGCCTGCCTTGTGCCCGGCAACGCCAGGCAACAAGCGCCGTTTCGCCCAGCGATTGTTGCCGTCCATGATGATCGCGACGTGACGCGGCACCGAGGGAGGCACCGCTGGCTTGGTCTTTTCCATTAAAAAAACCCGGCCTTAGACGGCCATCAGGTCCTTTTCCTTGGCCTTGAAGGCTGCATCCACCTCGGCGACGAACTTGTCCGTCAGCTTCTGGATGTCATCGGCAGCGCGGCGCTCTTCGTCTTCGCTGATGGACTTGTCCTTGGTGAGCTTCTTCAAGTCCGCCAGGGCATCACGACGCACGTTGCGCACGGCGACCTTGGCGTCTTCGGCAACGCCGCTGGCCTGCTTGGTGTAGCCCTTGCGGGTTTCTTCGGTCAGGGCAGGCATCGGCACACGGATGGTGGTGCCGGCGCTCGACGGGTTCAGCCCGAGGTCGGAGGTCAGGATGGCCTTTTCGATGGCAGCGCTCAGGTTCTTGTCGTGAGCGACGATCTTCAAGGTGCGCGCGTCCTCGACGCTGATCGCAGCGACCTGGTTCAGCGGCATCTCGCTACCCCAGGCAGTGACCTTGACGCTGTCCAGAATGCTTGGGTGCGCGCGACCGGTGCGGATGGCCGCCAGGTTGCGGCCCAGGGCCTCGATGGACTTGGTCATGCGGTCCTGCGCGTCTTTCTTGATGTCGTTGATCATGCTTGGCCTTCCTCGATCAGAGTGCCTTCAGCGCCGCCCACCACGATGTTCAGCAGGGCGCCTGGCTTGTTCATGTTGAATACCCGCAATGGCATGCCGTGGTCACGGCACAGGCAGATTGCGGTCAAGTCCATCACGCCGAGCTTACGGTCCAGGACCTCGTCATAGGTCAGGCGATCGAACTTCTCGGCGTGCGGGTCCTTGAATGGATCGGCAGTGTACACACCATCGACCTTGGTCGCCTTCAGCACCACGTCGGCATCGATTTCGATGGCTCGCAGACAGGCTGCCGAGTCGGTGGTGAAGAACGGGTTGCCGGTACCGGCGGAGAAAATTACCACATCCCCGGAGTTGAGGTGGCGAATCGCTTTGCGACGGTCATAGTGATCGGTGACGCCCACCATGGAGATGGCCGACATGACCAGTGCCGGGATGTTCGAGCGCTCCAGCGCATCGCGCATGGCCAGGGCGTTCATCACGGTAGCCAGCATCCCCATGTGGTCGCCGGTAACGCGGTCCATGCCGGCGGCGCTCAGCGCAGCCCCTCGGAACAGGTTGCCACCACCGATGACCAGGCCGACCTGCACACCGATACCGACCAGCTGCCCTACTTCAAGGGCCATGCGATCAAGCACCTTCGGGTCGATCCCGAAGTCTTCGGAGCCCATCAGGGCCTCGCCGCTAAGTTTGAGCAAAATGCGTTTATAGCGAGGTTGGCGACCACTCACCTGCTGAGCCATTGCGAGTCTCTCCTGCGGCGTACTGTAGAAAATTCGTGCGGGCTGTTTGCAGCCTGCTAACTGTAGCGTGGCACCGTTTCGGCGCCAGCGGCGGCAGCGTCGTGTAAACGCCTCGCCGCTTTGACAAAGAGGCTGCGCGCGTGAGCGGGCAGCCTCTTTGGGGCGACAGACGGGGCTGTCTTACTGCTTGGCAGCAGCAACCTGTGCGGCAACTTCGGCAGCGAAGTCGTCGACTGGCTTCTCGATGCCTTCGCCAACCTTGAAGTAGGTGAAGGAAACGATTTCAGCACCGGCTTTCTTGGCCAGCTCGCCGACCTTGACTTCCGGGTTCATGACGAACGCCTGCTCTTTGAGCGAGGCTTCAGCCTTGAACTTGGTGATACGGCCGTTGATCATGTTTTCAACGATGTTTTCCGGCTTGCCGGCGATCTTGTCGGCGTTCAGCTGCAGGAAGACACCCTTCTCGCGCTCGATGGCTTCGGCGGAGATTTCCGACGAGTCCAGGAACTCGGGGTTGGACGCTGCAACGTGCATGGCGATGTTCTTGGCCAGCTCGACGTCACCGCCTTTCAGGACAACGACAGCACCGATCTTGTTGCCGTGCAGGTAGGCGCCGACCACGTCGCCTTCCACACGTACCAGGCGGCGGATGTTGACGTTTTCGCCGCACTTGGCGACCAGGGCTTCACGGGCAGCTTCACGCGAGGCGATCAGCGGAGCGGCGTCGGTCAGCTTCTGGGCGAAGGCTTCTTCCAGGCTTTCGGCGACGAAGTTCTTGAAGTCGTCTTGCAGGGCCAGGAAGTCGGTCTGCGAGTTCACTTCCAGCAGTACGGCGGCCTTGCCGTCGGTCTTGACGGCGATAGCGCCTTCGGCAGCCACGTTGCCAGCCTTCTTGGCGGCCTTGATGGCGCCCGAGGCACGCATGTCGTCAATGGCTTTTTCGATGTCGCCGTCAGCCTTTTCCAGGGCTTTCTTGCAATCCATCATGCCTTCGCCGGTACGCTCGCGCAGTTCTTTGACCAGCGCTGCAGTAATTGCTGCCATTTCAAAATCCTCTTGGAAAGTTTTTCAACCATTCCACCCGTTTGTGACGGGCGTTCAATTCTGCTAATCCGCTGTCTGTGCCTGCATGCCCATGAAAGGGACGGCTGCCGACAGCAGGATTTCAAGGTGGCAAAAAGGGGGCATAGCCCCCTTTTCGCGTGCCAAGTCGACGCTAGCGTCTATTACTCGGCAGCAGGTGCAGCCGCTTCTTCAGCGTAGACTTCGGTGCCGCCAGCAACGTTGTTGCGGCCACGGATGACAGCGTCAGCCATGGAAGTCATGTACAGCTCGATAGCGCGAATGGCGTCATCGTTACCTGGGATGATGTAGTCAACACCTTCCGGGCTGCTGTTGGTATCGACAACGCCAATGACCGGGATACCCAGTTTGTTGGCTTCGGTGATCGCGATGCGCTCGTGATCAACGTCGATGACGAACAGAGCGTCAGGCAGACCGCCCATGTCCTTGATGCCGCCCAGGCTGCGGTCCAGTTTTTCCAGATCGCGGGAGCGCATCAGGGCTTCTTTCTTGGTCAGCTTGGCAAAGGTGCCATCTTCGGCCTGAGTTTCCAGGTCGCGCAGACGCTTGATCGAAGCACGGATGGTCTTGTAGTTGGTCAGCATGCCGCCCAACCAACGGTGGTCAACGTACGGCGAACCGCAACGAGCAGCTTGCTCGGCGACGATCTTGCCGGCGGAACGCTTGGTGCCGACGAACAGGATCTTGTTCTTGCCCTGGGCCAGGCGCTCAACGAACGACAGGGCGTCGTTGAACATCGGCAGGGTTTTTTCCAGGTTGACGATGTGGATCTTGTTGCGCGCACCGAAAATGTACTTGCCCATTTTCGGGTTCCAGTAACGGGTCTGGTGGCCGAAGTGCACACCGGCCTTCAGCATATCGCGCATGTTGACTTGGGACATGATAGTTCCTTGATAAGTCGGGTTGGGCCTCCACGTATCCCAATGACCAACCCGCGAACCCTGAAGCTCGGGGCACCCAGGCCATCGTGTCGACACGTGTGTGGGTTTGGATGCAGACGGAGCTGGCTCCGAAAGCGGCGCATGTTATACCACAGGCTGCGCGCAAACAAAACACGAAACTCACCCCCCAACCGCCGGACGGCAGGGCATGTGCGCCAGCGCACGACCAGCGACGGTGCAGGTGTGGCGTGTTTGCAAGGGCCGCGTGCCGCTACGAGCCCGCACCTCTGATAGAATGACGCCTTTCCCGATTTGAACGCGCCGCCTGCGGCGCCGAGTAGAGAGCCTGTAATGACCGTCACCATCAAGACTGCAGAAGACATCGAGAAGATGCGCATCGCCGGCCGCCTGGCAGCCGACGTGCTGGAAATGATCGAGGAGCACGTCAAGCCCGGTGTCACCACCGAGGAGCTCGACCGCCTGTGCCACGACTACATCGTCAACGTCCAGCAGGCCATACCGGCGCCGCTCAACTACAAGGGCTATCCCAAGTCGATCTGCACGTCGATCAACCACGTGGTCTGTCACGGCATCCCCAATGACAAGCCCCTGAAAAACGGCGATACCCTGAACATCGACATCACGGTGATCAAGGACGGCTACCACGGCGACACCAGCCGCATGTTCCACGTCGGCACCGTGCCGGTGTGGGCCCAGCGTCTGTCCCAGGTCACCCAGGAATGCCTGTACAAGGCCATCGAACTGGTCAAGCCGGGCTGTCGCCTGGGCGACATCGGCGAAGTCATCCAGAAGCATGCCGAGAAGAACGGTTTCTCGGTGGTGCGCGAGTTCTGCGGCCATGGCATCGGCAAGGTATTCCACGAAGAGCCGCAGATCCTGCACTACGGCCGCGCCGGCACCGGCATGGAACTCAAGGAAGGCATGACCTTCACCATCGAGCCGATGATCAACCAGGGCAAGGCCGACACCAAGGTGCTGGGCGATGGCTGGACCGCGATCACCAAGGACCGCAAGCTCTCGGCGCAGTGGGAGCATACCCTGGTGGTCACGGCGACCGGGTACGAGATCTTCACCCTGCGCAAGGACGACACCATCGCCCGCACCTCGGCCTGAGCCACCCCAGCAGCCTTCGATGACAGGAACCTGACCCCATGCTCCAGCTCGACCCCGAACTGTTCGACCGTGGTCAGTTCCAGGCGGAACTGGCCCTCAAGGCCAGCCCCATACCCGCCTTCAAGAAGGCCATTCGCCAGGCGGGCGAGGTGCTGGACAAGCGCTTTCGCGCAGGCCACGCCATCCGCCCGCTGATCCAAGCTCGGGCCTGGCTGGTGGACAACGTCCTGCAGCAGGCGTGGAACCAGTTCGACTGGGGCGAGCAGGGCGGCATTTCCCTGGTGGCGGTCGGCGGCTACGGGCGCGGTGAGCTTCACCCGCACTCGGACATCGACCTGCTTATCCTGCTGGGAGAGGCCGAGCACGAACGGTATCGCGATGCCATCGAGCGCTTTCTGACCCTGCTGTGGGACATCGGCCTGGAGGTCGGCCAGAGCGTGCGCACCGTCGATGAGTGTGCCGAACAGGCCCGCGCCGACCTCACCATCATCACCAACATGATGGAAAGCCGCACCATCGCCGGCCCGGAAGCCCTGCGCCAGCGCATGCTCGAGGTCACCAGCACGGCGCACATGTGGCCGAGCCGCGAGTTCTTCCTGGCCAAGCGCGCCGAGCTGCAGGCGCGCCACCACAAGTACAACGACACCGAGTACAACCTCGAGCCCAACGTCAAGGGCTCGCCTGGGGGGCTGCGCGACATCCAGACCGTGCTGTGGGTGGCGCGCCGCCAGTACGGCACCCTGAACCTGCATGCCCTGGCCGGCGAAGGCTTCCTACTGGAAAGCGAGAATGCGCTCCTGGCCTCCTCCCAGGATTTCCTGTGGCGGGTGCGCTACGCCCTGCACATGCTCGCCGGCCGTGCCGAGGATCGCCTGCTGTTCGACCACCAGCGCAGCATTGCCGCCCTGCTGGGCTACAGCGACGAAAACCCCAAGCGTGCCATCGAGCAGTTCATGCAGCAGTACTACCGGGTGGTGATGAGCATCAGCCAGTTGTGCGACCTGATCATCCAGCATTTCGAGGAAGTCATTCTCGCCGACGACGACAGTGGTACCACCCAACCGCTCAATGCGCGCTTCCGCCTGCATGACGGCTACATCGAGGCCGTGCGCCCGAACGTGTTCAAGCGCACGCCGTTCGCCATGCTGGAAATATTCGTGCTGATGGCCCAGCACCCGGACATCAAGGGTGTGCGTGCCGACACGGTACGCCTGCTGCGCGAGCATCGGCACCTGATCGACGACACCTTCCGCAACGATATTCGCAACACCAGTCTGTTCATCGAACTGTTCAAGTGTGAAATCGGTATTCATCGCAACCTGCGGCGCATGAACCGCTACGGCATCCTCGGGCGCTACCTGCCGGAGTTCGGGCTGATCGTCGGGCAGATGCAGCACGACCTGTTCCACATCTATACCGTCGATGCCCATACCCTCAACCTGATCAAGCACCTGCGCAAGCTGCAGTACACACCGGTGTCGGAGAAATTCCCGCTGGCCAGCAAGCTCATGGGCCGCTTGCCCAAGCCCGAGCTGATCTACCTGGCCGGTCTCTACCACGACATCGGCAAAGGCCGTCAGGGCGATCATTCCGAGCTCGGCGCGGTCGATGCCCTCAAGTTCTGCGAGCGCCACCAGCTCCCAGCCTGGGACAGCCGGTTGATCGCCTGGCTGGTGCAGAACCACCTGGTCATGTCCACCACCGCCCAGCGCAAGGACTTGTCCGATCCGCAGGTGATCAACGACTTCGCCCTGCACGTGGGGGATGAAACACGGCTGGACTACCTCTATGTGCTGACGGTGGCGGACATCAACGCCACCAACCCCACCTTGTGGAATTCATGGCGAGCCAGCCTGTTGCGCCAGTTGTACACCGAGACCAAGCGTGCCCTGCGCCGTGGGCTCGAAAACCCGCTGGATCGTGAGGAGCAGATTCGCCAGACCCAGTCCTCGGCATTGGACACGCTGGTGCGCGAAGGCACCGACCCAGATGACGTGGAGCAGCTGTGGTCGCAGCTGGGGGATGACTACTTCCTCAAGCACACCGCCTCCGACGTGGCCTGGCACACCGACGCCATCCTGCAACAGCCGGCTGACGGTGGCCCGCTGGTACTGATCAAGGAAACCACCCAGCGCGAATTCGAAGGCGGGACTCAGATCTTCATCTATGCCCCTGACCAGCACGATTTCTTCGCCGTGACGGTGGCGGCCATGTCGCAGCTGAACCTGAACATCCACGACGCCCGCATCATCACCTCCAGCAGCCAGTTCACCCTGGACACCTACATCGTGCTGGACAACGACGGCGGTGCGATCGGCGACAACCCGCAACGGGTCAGGCAGATTCGCGACGGCCTGACCGAGGCGCTGCGCAACCCCGAAGACTACCCCACGATCATCCAGCGTCGGGTGCCGCGCCAACTCAAGCACTTCGACTTCCCGCCGCAGGTGACCATCCTCAACGACGCCCAGCGCCCGGTGACCATTCTCGAAATCACCGCGCCCGACCGGCCGGGCCTGCTGGCGCGGCTGGGGCGCATCTTCCTGGAATTCGACCTGTCGTTGCAGAACGCCAAGATTGCCACCCTGGGCGAGCGTGTGGAGGACGTGTTCTTCATCACCGACGCCGACAACCAGCCCCTGTCCGACCCGCAACTGTGCAGCCGCCTGCAGGAAGCCATCGTGCAACAACTGCAAGCAGGGCAGGCCAGCGCCAGCCCTGCCCGCGTGACCTTTTGACGACATGATTGACGAGACCTTGCGCCAATGAACCCTGCCTTGAGCCAGCTTCAGCCCTACCCTTTCGAAAAGCTTCGTGCCCTGCTGGGCAGCGTTACGCCCGCTGCTGACAAACGCGCCATTGCCCTGTCGATTGGCGAGCCCAAGCACGCCTCGCCACCCTTCGTGGCCCAGGCGATGGCCGACAACCTCGACAAGCTGGCGGTATACCCCAGCACGCTGGGCCTGCCTGCCTTGCGCCAGGCCATCGGGCAGTGGTGCGAGCGCCGCTTTGGCGTGCCTGCTGGCTGGCTGGATGCCGATCGTCATATCCTGCCGGTGAACGGCACCCGCGAAGCGCTGTTCGCCTTTACCCAGGCGGTGGTCGACCGTAGTGCCGATGGCCTGGTGTTGAGCCCCAACCCGTTCTACCAGATCTATGAAGGGGCTGCGCTGTTGGCCGGTGCCACCCCGTACTACCTGCCGTGCCTGGAAAGCAACGGCTTGAACCCCGACTTCGACGCGGTGCCCGACCACGTCTGGGCCCGTTGCCAGGTCCTGTTCCTGTGCTCACCCGGCAACCCCACCGGCGCCCTGGTGCCCATGGACACCTTGAAAAAGCTGATCGCACTGGCCGATGCGCACGATTTCGTGATCGCTGCCGACGAATGCTACAGCGAGTTGTATTTCGATGAGGATGCACCGCCACCGGGGCTGTTGTCGGCCTGTGCGGAGCTGGGGCGTAATGACTTCAAGCGCTGCGTGGTGTTCCACAGCCTGTCCAAGCGTTCGAACCTGCCGGGGCTGCGCTCGGGCTTCGTGGCCGGCGATGCCGACATCATCAAGCCGTTTCTGCTGTACCGCACCTACCATGGTTGCGCCATGCCGGTGCAGACACAGTTGGCCAGCATCGCCGCCTGGGAGGATGAGGCGCATGTGCGCGCAAACCGCGACCAGTACCGCGCCAAGTATGACGCCGTGCTGGCCATCCTCGAGCCGGTCATGGATGTGCAGCGCCCGGACGGCAGCTTCTACCTGTGGGCCAAGGTGCCGGGTAGCGATGCCGACTTCACGCGCGATCTGTTCGAGGCCGAGCACGTGACCGTGGTACCCGGCTCGTACCTGTCCCGTGAAGTGGGCGGGGTCAACCCCGGCGCCGGACGCGTGCGCATGGCGCTGGTTGCCCCGCTGTCCGAATGCATCGAGGCGGCCGAGCGTATCCGCGCGTTCTTGCACACGCGCTGAAGCCTTTTAGGCAAGACGGGGCCAGTTCACTTGATCTGGCCCAGGTTAGCCTCGCTCATGTCCAGGTCGCCCAGCACATGCCGCACCACCTCGTCACCGAGCAGGTGCTGGCGGTGCAGGTTGTAGAGCTCCAGGCGCTGGGCCCGCAGCGCACGCAAGCGCAGGCGGCGCTCGAGCAGGTCCATCTGCTCGGCCAAGGCCCTGGCCTCCTCACTGTCATTGTGCCGGTCCAGCTGGTCGCGATACTCAGCCATCAGCCGAGCCTTCAATTCTGTAGCCAGTGTGGCCTGGGCGGCATCCTGCGGCGCGTTGGCATCGACCACCTCCTCGGCCTCCAAGGCGTGAATCGCGGCCTCAGCGGTGCGTCGCCAGGCTTCATGCACCTCTTGCTGCATGCGCTCGTCAGGGCTTTTGGTCACGCCGCGCAGTAAAAGCGGCAGTGCGACACAGGCACCGATCAACGACAGCAGGATGACACCGGCGGCAATGAAGATCAGCAGATCGCGCTCTGGAAACGCCTTGTCCGCGCCCATCAGCAACGGAATCGACATCACACCCGCCAGGGTGACGGCCCCTCGCACACCGCCCAGCGTGAGCAACCAGCACGAGCGTGCGGTGGGCAACATCACCAGCGCAGGCTTGCCGCGCCAACGGCGCAGAACCCCCACCAGGCGCCAGATACTCTGCACCCAGATGAACCGCAGCACGATCAGCGCCGCGAAGATGGCGACCACGTCCAGGCAGCGCCAGGCCAGGGTCGGCCACAGCGTGGTTTCATGGCTGACCACCGCCTTGACGATGTCGGGCAGTTGCAAGCCCAACAACAGGAAGATCAGCCCATTGAACGCGAACTCCAGCAGCGACCACACGCTACGATTGAGCAGGCGGGTGCTGGTCTGGCGTGGCAGCAGGTCGAGCCAGCTCTGCATCATGCCGGCCGCCACTGCCGAGAGGATGCCCGACACCCCGAGGCGCTCGGCCAGCACATAGGCCGCGAACGGCAGCAGCAGCATGAACACCACATGGGTGGCCGGGTCGTCCCAGCCGCGGCCGATCATCCAGGCACGCAGGCGGCCGACCAGCCAACTCAGCGCCACCCCCACGGCCAGACCGCCAAGCGCCACCAGTGCGAAGCTCAGGCTGGCATCGGTCAGTGAAAAGACACCGGTGATGGCCGCAGCCAGGGCGAACTTGAAGGTAACCAGGCCCGAGGCATCGTTCATCAGGGCCTCACCCTGGAGCATGTGCATCAACGGCGTAGGCAGGCGGTCCTGGGTAATGGCCGACACGGCCACCGCGTCAGTCGGCGACAGTACGGCTGCCAGCGCGAATGCCACCGGCAACGGGATGCTCGGCAACAACCAGTGGATGAAATAGCCCGCACCGACCACGGTGAACAACACCAAGCCCACCGCCAGGGCCACCACCGGGCCGCGAATGCGCCACAACTCGCGTTTGGGAATGCGCCAGCCATCGGCGAACAACAGCGGCGGCAAGAACAGAAACAGAAACAGTTCGGGGTCGAGGGCGACATGCAGCCCCAGTGTCGGCCAGGCCAGCAAAGCGCCAGCTGCGATTTGTACCAGCGGCAGAGGCAGGGGAATCAGGCGGCCGACCAATTTCGACACGCTGACCAGCATCAGCAGGATAAGGACGGTATAGGCGGACTGCATCCAGTGGGTCTTCCTTCTTCAAACGGCCCCGTACCCGAGGACAAAACGTACACCTGGATCAGCATGGTAACGGGTGACAAGCGTGCCTGGCCGGTGCACCAAGGTCGCAGGTGGCGAACTAATGTGTAACATGAAGATACATCTACCGCCCAAGGGTTCAGCCGGTATCGGGAAATGACCGGTGGTTGCGCTCAATTGGACGCACGTTCCCGTCCATGAAGAAAGGCAGCACGTGTTTGCAGAAGCAACCGCTGCCCGTTCAGGACAACCTCCCGTGGCGCCGTGCGGAGGGTTATCGCATAATCGCGCGACTGACATTCGGAAATGGAGAGATTGGGGCGACACGTATCCCCGATGCACACAATGACCTACACGCTCTACGGCATCAAAGCCTGCGACACCATGAAAAAGGCTCGCACCTGGCTCGACGACCAGGCCATCGCCTACGAATTCCATGACTACAAGACTCAAGGCATCGACCGTGACAGCCTGAACCGCTGGTGCGACGAGCACGGCTGGGAAACCCTCCTCAACCGCGCCGGCACCACGTTCCGCAAGCTCGACGACGCCAGCAAAGCCGATCTCGACCAGGCCAAGGCCGTCGAGCTCATGCTGGCCCAGCCTTCGATGATCAAGCGCCCGGTACTCGACCTGGGTACGCGCACGCTGGTGGGCTTCAAACCCGACCTGTACGCCGCCGCCCTGGCCTGAGTCCCTACCCTATTTAGCAAGAGGTAACCACATGTCCAATTCCCTGTTCAGCCTGGCCTTCGGTGTCGGCTCCCAGAACCGCCAGGGCGCCTGGCTGGAAGTGTTCTACGCACAGCCCCTGATCGACCCGAGCCCCGAGCTGGTCGCGGCCATCGCACCAATCCTTGGCTATGAGGGTGGCAACCAGGCCATCACCTTCAGCAACGCCCAGGCCGCGCAACTGGCCGACGCCGTCAGAAGCGTCGATGCCGCACAAGCCGCCCTGCTCACGCGTCTGGCAGAAAGCCACAAGCCGCTGGTGGCCACCCTGCTGGCTGAAGACGCCGCACTGGCCTCCACGCCCGAGGCCTACCTCAAGCTGCACCTGCTGTCCCACCGCCTGGTCAAGCCGCACGGCGTGAGCCTGGCCGGTATCTTCCCCCTGCTGCCAAACGTGGCCTGGACCAACATCGGCGCCGTGGACCTGGCCGAGCTCGCCGAGCTGCAACTCGAAGCGCGCTTGCGTGGCGAGCTGCTGGAAGTGTTCTCGGTGGACAAGTTCCCGAAGATGACCGACTACGTGGTCCCGGCCGGCGTGCGCATCGCCGACACTGCACGGGTACGCCTGGGCGCCTACATTGGCGAAGGCACCACCATCATGCACGAAGGTTTTGTCAACTTTAACGCCGGCACCGAAGGCCCGGGCATGATCGAAGGTCGTGTGTCGGCCGGTGTCTTCGTCGGCAAAGGGTCGGACCTCGGTGGCGGCTGCTCGACCATGGGTACCCTGTCCGGCGGCGGCAACATCGTCATCAAGGTCGGCGAAGGCTGCCTGATCGGTGCCAACGCTGGTATCGGCATTCCACTGGGCGACCGCAATACCGTCGAAGCGGGCCTGTACATCACCGCCGGGACCAAGGTGAACCTGCTGGACGAGCACAACGAACTGGTCAAGGTCGTCAAGGCACGCGACCTGGCGGGCCAGGCCGACCTGTTGTTCCGCCGCAACTCGCTCAATGGCGCCGTGGAGTGCAAGACCCACAAATCGGCCATCGAGCTGAACGAAGCCTTGCACGCACACAACTGAAAACCCCACCGGGTATGAAGTGTTAAGATCGGGTCTGGCGCCTCAGCGCCAGACCCGATTTTCATTCCAGGCCCCGCGAATATGTTCCAGCCCTCCCCCTGGCGTGCCGATTTTCCTGCCATCGACGCCCTGCAACGCCAGCACCAGACCTACCTGGACAGCGCCGCCACCGCTCAGAAACCCCAGGCGCTGCTCGACGCTCTGGGCCATTACTATGGCAGCGGGGCGGCCAATGTCCACCGTGCCCAGCACCTGCCTGGCGCACGGGCAACCCAGGCCTTCGAAGCCAGCCGCGACAAGGTCGCCCACTGGTTGAATGTCGGACAGACCGGCCAGATCGTGTTCACCCATGGCGCCACGGCTGCGCTGAACCTGCTGGCCTACGGCCTGGAGTCTCGTTTCGAGGCCGGCGACGAGATTGCCATCAGCGCCCTCGAACACCATGCCAACCTGCTCCCGTGGCAGCAGCTGGCACACCGACGCAACCTGCGCCTGGTCATATTGCCGGTCGATGCACGCGGCTTCATCGACCTGGAGCGGGCGCTGCAGATGATCGGGCCACGCACCCGCGTCCTCGCCGTCAGCCAGTTGTCCAACGTGCTGGGCACTTGGCAGCCGCTGCCGGCCCTGCTCGCCCATGCCCGCGCGCAGGGTGCACTGACGGTGGTGGACGGCGCCCAGGGTGTGGTGCATGGGCGCCAGGACCTGCAGCAACTGGGGTGCGACTTCTATGTGTTCTCCAGTCACAAACTGTACGGGCCGGACGGGGTGGGCGTTTTGTACGGGCGCGACCAGGCGCTAGGGCTGCTGCGCCATTGGCAGTTCGGCGGAGAGATGGTGCAACTGGCCGAGTACCAGCGCGCGAGCTTCAGGCCGGCGCCGCTGGGCCTGGAAGCCGGCACACCGCCCATCGCCGGGGTGATCGGCCTTGGCGCTACGCTCGATTATCTGGCGAGCCTGGACGCGGCGGCGGTGCTGGCTCACGAGGCCGGGTTGCATGCCCGGCTGATCGAGGGCCTCACGCAACGCGAAGGTATTCGCCTGCTAGGCCTGCCGCAGTGTGCGTTGGCCAGCTTCGTCGTGGAAGGGGTGCACAACGCCGATATCGCGCACCTGCTCACCGAACAAGGCATTGCCGTGCGGGCAGGCCATCACTGTGCGATGCCCCTGCTCCAGGGGTTGGGCCTGGACGGGGCGATCCGCGTGTCGCTGGGCCTCTACAATGACCAGGCCGACCTGCAACGCTTCTTCGAGGCGCTGGACCAGGCGCTGGAGTTGCTGCGATGACCTTGCCAGCACAAGCCGATCAGGCACTGGAGGCCTTTGCGCAGAGCAAGGGCTGGGAGCAGCGCGCGCGGCTGTTGATGCAGTGGGGGGACCGCCTGGAACCGCTGACTGAAGCCGAGAAGACCGAAGCCAATCGCGTTCACGGGTGCGAAAGCCTGGTCTGGCTGGTGGCCGATGCCGTGGACGGCCACTGGCGATTCAAGGCCAGCAGCGATGCACGCTTGCTGCGCGGTCTGCTGGCGCTGCTGCTGGTGAGGGTGCAGGGCTTGAGTGGTGAGGCGCTGCTGGCGCTGGACGTGCAGGACTGGTTCGGGCAACTGGGCCTTGAACGCCAGCTGTCACCCTCACGCAGCAACGGCTTGCATGCCGTGGTGCAGCGAATGGCGGTGCTGGCTTCTGGGCGTTGATGCCACCGCGCATTCACTCCGGCCGGACACGCTCCGATGGCCGCCTGGCGCCCGCTACCAGCTTCTCCACGGCTTTGCTGGCGGCAACCATGCCGAACGTGGCCGTCACCATCATCACCGCGCCAAAGCCGCCGGAGCAGTCCAGCCGTACGCCCTCGCCCACGAAACTCTTCTGCAGGCACACACTGCCATCCCCCTTGGGATAACGCAGCTGTTCACTGGAAAACACACAGGGCACGCCATAGTTACGGCTGACATTGCGCGAGAAGTTGTAGTCGCGGCGCAAGGTCGAGCGCACCCTTGAGGCCAGCGGGTCGTTGAAGGTCTTGTTCAAGTCCGCGATCTGGATCTGGGTCGGGTCGATCTGGCCACCTGCACCACCGGTGGTGACGATGCCGATCTTGCGCCGCCGGCACCAGGCTATCAGGGCTGCCTTGGCCATGACGCTGTCAATGCAGTCCACCACGTAGTCGAACTGTTCGGTGATGTACTCGGCCATGGTCTCGCGGGTGACGAAATCGGCCACCGCGTGGACCTTGCACGCCGGGTTGATGGCCCGCAGGCGCTCGGCCATCACCTCGACCTTGGGCCGGCCCACCTGCCCTTCCAGCGCATGGGCCTGACGGTTGGTATTGCTCACGCACACATCATCCAGGTCAAACAGGGTGATCTCACCCACCCCCGAGCGGGCCAAGGCTTCGGCCACCCACGAGCCCACCCCGCCAATCCCGACGATGCCCACGTGGGCCTGCTGCAGGCGCTGCAGGCCCTGGTCGCCATACAACCGGGCCACCCCTGCAAAACGTGGATCTTCTGTGCTCATGTCAATACCCCAAAAAACCGGCGCGCATTATAGGCCAGCCAGGCCATGCCCTGCACGGTTAGGAAAGACACCTTAACCCTGCTTTAATGTCGTAACACTTCGACACTTATGGACGACAATGTCTTCACGTAAATTCGGCCTGAACCTGGTAGTGGTCCTGGCCATCGCGGCGCTGTTCACCGGTTTCTGGGCGCTGATCAATCGCCCGGTATCGGCACCGGCCTGGCCCGAACAAATCTCCGGCTTTTCCTACTCGCCGTTTCGCCTGGGTGAAAGCCCGCAGAAGGGTCAGTACCCGGACGACAACGAGATGCGTCAGGACCTGGAGCAGATGAGCAAGCTCACCGACAGCATCCGTATCTACACCGTCGAAGGCACCCAGGCGCACATCCCGAAGCTGGCCGAGGAATTCGGCCTGCGGGTAACGGTGGGGATCTGGATCAGCCCGGACCTTGAGCGTAACGAGCGCGAGATCGCCACGGCCATCGAACTGGCCAACACCTCGCGCAGCGTGGTACGGGTGGTGGTCGGCAACGAAGCCTTGTTCCGCGAGGAAGTGACGCCGGAAAACCTCATCCAGTACCTGGACCGTGTACGCGCGGCCGTAAAAGTGCCGGTGACCACCAGCGAGCAGTGGCACATCTGGAAACAGAACCCGCAACTGGCCAAGCATGTGGACCTGATCGCCGCCCACATCCTGCCCTACTGGGAATTCGTGCCCATGAAGGACTCGGTCGAGTTCGTCCTCGACCGTGCGCGGGAGCTGAAACACCAGTTTCCCCGCAAGCCGCTGCTGCTTTCGGAAGTGGGCTGGCCGAGCAATGGCCGGATGCGCGGTGGTGCCGATGCCACCCAGGCCGACCAGGCCATCTACCTGCGCACCCTGGTCAACACGCTCAACCGACGCGGCTTCAACTATTTTGTGATCGAAGCCTACGACCAACCCTGGAAAGCCAGTGATGAAGGCTCGGTCGGGGCCTATTGGGGCGTGTTCAACGCCGAACGCCAGCAGAAATTCAACTTCGAAGGCCCCGTGGTCGCCATTCCCCAATGGCGAGCCTTGGCAGTGGCCTCGGTGGTGCTGGCGATGATTGCACTGATGGTGCTGTTCATTGATGGCTCGGCCCTGCGCCAGCGTGGGCGCACCTTCCTGACGTTCATCACGTTCCTGTGCGGATCGGTGCTGGTGTGGATCGCCTACGACTACAGCCAGCAGTACAGCACCTGGTTCAGCCTTACGGTAGGCGTGCTCCTGGCCCTTGGCGCACTGGGGGTGTTCATCGTGCTGCTGACCGAAGCCCATGAGCTGGCCGAGGCGGTATGGACGCACAAGCGGCGGCGCGAATTCCTGCCGGTGCACGGCGACAGTGCCTACCGACCGAAAGTGTCGGTGCATGTGCCGTGCTACAACGAACCGCCGGAAATGGTCAAACAGACCCTCGATGCCCTGGCCGCGCTGGATTATCCGGACTACGAAGTGCTGGTCATCGACAACAACACCAAGGACCCGGCCGTGTGGGAGCCGCTCAAGGCCCACTGTGAAAAGCTCGGCGAGCGCTTCCGGTTCTTCCACGTCGCACCCCTGGCCGGTTTCAAGGGCGGCGCGCTCAACTACCTGCTCCCGCACACGGCCAAGGATGCCGAAGTGATCGCGGTGATCGACTCGGACTACTGCGTCGACCGTAACTGGCTCAAGCACATGGTGCCGCATTTCGCCGATCCGAAGATCGCCGTGGTGCAGTCGCCGCAAGACTACCGCGACCAGCACGAGAGCGCCTTCAAGAAGCTGTGCTACAGCGAGTACAAGGGCTTCTTCCACATTGGCATGGTGACCCGCAACGACCGCGATGCGATCATCCAGCACGGCACCATGACCATGACCCGGCGCAGCGTGCTGGACGAACTGGGCTGGGCCGAGTGGTGCATCTGCGAAGACGCCGAACTTGGCCTGCGGGTGTTCGAGAAGGGCCTGTCGGCGGCCTACGCCCACAACAGCTATGGCAAGGGCTTGATGCCTGACACCTTCATCGACTTCAAGAAACAGCGCTTCCGCTGGGCCTATGGCGCCATCCAGATCATCAAGCACCACGCCGCTGCCCTGCTGCGCGGCAAAGGCAGTGAATTGACCCGCGGCCAGCGTTACCACTTCCTGGCCGGCTGGCTGCCATGGATTGCCGACGGCATGAACATCTTCTTCACGGTGGGGGCCTTGTTGTGGTCTGCCGCCATGATCATCGTGCCGCACCGGGTGGACCCGCCGCTGATGATCTTCGCCATCCCGCCGCTGGCGCTGTTCTTCTTCAAGGTCGGCAAGATCGTGTTCCTGTATCGCCGCGCCGTTGGGGTCAACCTCAAAGATGCACTGGCCGCTGCGCTGGCCGGGTTGGCGTTGTCGCACACCATCGCCAAGGCCGTGCTGTACGGGTTCTTCACCAGCAGCATGCCGTTCTTCCGCACGCCGAAAAATGCCGACAGCCATGGCTTGCTGGTGGCGATTTCCGAAGCGCGGGAAGAGCTGTTCATCATGCTGCTGTTGTGGGGCGCTGCAGCCGGAATTTACCTGGTGCAGGGCTTGCCGAGCTCGGACATGCGCTTCTGGGTCGCCATGCTCCTGGTGCAGTCGCTGCCCTACCTGGCCGCGCTGGTGATGGCGTTTCTGTCATCACTGCCCAAGCCTGAAGCAAAGGCTACAGAGCAGGCTGCCCAGACGCCCTAGACGTGAGGCCTTGCAGGCCGACTTGCCGGCCATCACCGGCAAGTCGCCTGCAAAAGGACTGCGTGTTGTGCGAATGCGTGCAGGGGCCGGCTTGTCGGCGATTGGGCCGTGAAGCCCGACATCATTTGATATAAGATAACGCCCCTCAGTTTTCCCGCCTTGCCTTGCCCCGGAGTTCCCCATGACGGCCCCTGCCGAGCTCTCGCCTACCCTTCAACTGGCCTGCGACCTGATACGTCGTCCCTCGGTCACCCCCGTCGACGCCGATTGCCAGGCGCAGATGATGCAGCGCCTGGGCGCCGTGGGCTTCGAGCTTGAACCGATGCGCATCGAGGACGTCGACAATTTCTGGGCCACCCATGGCACCCAGGCAGGCCCGGTGCTGTGCTTTGCTGGCCATACCGATGTCGTGCCTACCGGCCCGGTCCAGCAGTGGCAACACGAGCCGTTCCAGGCGCTGATCGATGCCGACGGCATGCTCTGCGGCCGTGGCGCGGCCGACATGAAGGGCAGCCTGGCGTGCATGGTGGTGGCCAGCGAGCGCTTCGTGCGTGACTACCCAGGCCACCGGGGCCAGGTTGCCTTCCTGATCACCAGTGACGAGGAAGGCCCGGCCCATCACGGCACCAAGGCCGTGGTCGAGCGCCTCAAGGCGCGCAACCAGCGCCTGGACTGGTGCATCGTCGGCGAGCCCTCCAGCACCAACGTGCTGGGCGATGTGGTCAAGAATGGCCGTCGCGGCTCGCTCGGCGCCACGCTGACCGTACGCGGCAAGCAAGGCCACGTTGCCTACCCGCACCTGGCGCGCAACCCGATCCACCTGGCCGCGCCAGCGCTGGCCGAATTGGCAGCCGAGCATTGGGACCAGGGGAACGCCTTCTTCCCCCCGACCAGCTTCCAGATTTCCAATCTCAACGCCGGGACCGGTGCAACCAACGTGGTGCCCGGCGAACTGACGGCGCTGTTCAACTTCCGCTTCTCCACCGAGTCCACCGTGGAGGGCCTGAAGGCTCGGGTCTCGGCGATCCTGGACAAGCATGAACTGGATTGGTCGGTGGAGTGGGCGTTGTCCGGCCTGCCGTTCCTGACCGAGCCGGGCGAGCTGCTCGATGCGGTTTCGGCCAGCATCAAGGGCGTCACCGGCCGCGACACCCAACCCTCGACCAGCGGCGGCACCTCCGATGGCCGCTTCATTGCCACCATGGGCACCCAGGTGGTCGAACTTGGCCCGGTCAACGCCACCATTCACCAGGTCGACGAGCGCATCCTGGCGAGCGACCTGGACCTGCTGACCGAAATCTACTACCAGACCCTGGTACGGTTGCTCGCCTGATGCTGACCTGCCCACTCTGCCAGGCTGCCCTGAGCCCGCTGGACAACGGTGTGGTGTGCCCAGCGGGCCACCGCTTCGATCGCGCGCGCCAGGGCTACCTGAACCTGCTGCCGGTGCAGCACAAGAACAGTCGCGACCCAGGTGACAACCAGGCCATGGTCGAGGCACGCCGTCATTTTCTGGACGCTGGCCATTATGCACCGGTGGCCGGACGGCTGGCGCAATTGGCGGTCGAGCGCCAGCCAGGTACTTGGCTGGACATCGGTTGCGGCGAAGGCTACTACACCGCGCAATTGGCCCAGGCACTGCCTGATGCCCAAGGCTACGCCCTGGATATCTCCCGCGAGGCCGTCAAGCGTGCCTGCCGCCGCGCACCGGACGTCACCTGGATGGTAGCCAGCATGGCGCGCGTGCCGCTGGCCGATGCCAGCTGCCAGTTCATCGCCAGCGTCTTCAGCCCGCTCGATTGGGCCGAAGCCAGCCGTGTGCTGAGCCCAGGCGGTGGCCTGATGCGCGTAGGCCCTACCAGCGGCCACCTGATGGAGCTGCGCGAAGTGCTCTACGACCACGTGCGCCCCTATGCTGACGACAAGCACCTGGCCCTGGTGCCCCAGGGCATGTATCACGCCCATGGCGAGGTCCTGGAATTTCGCCTGAGCCTGGCCGAACCCCAAGCCCGCGCTGCCCTGCTCGCCATGACCCCGCATGGCTGGCGCGCCAGTGCAGAGCGTCGGGCGCGCGTGATCGAGCAGCCGGAACCGTTCGAGGTCACCGTTTCCATGCGTTTTGACTATTTCGTGCGCCAAGCATGAGCACACCCGGAGGTGTTATGCGCCAACCTGATATCGAGATTTATCTCAAAGACGCCGAAGTCGACCACAAGCAGATTGCAGCCTGGCTGACCCAGGCCATCGGCCCGTGCACCGAATGGAAGCAGAAAGGCCAGACCTACAAGTGCCAGGCCGGTAACATTCCGGTCACTTGGTTACCCAAAGCTGTAGGGAAATGGAACAGCCTGTACCTGGAAAGCGACCAGACGCCCTGGGCCGATGATATCGCCTGTGGTCGTGATGCCCACGCGGCTCTGGGTGTGGAAGTACGCTGTGCACCCGGCGGCTGGGTAGAGGAAGACGGCGAGGAAGATGCTGACCGCTGGGTGCGTATCAGTGCCGACGGCGAAGAGGAAATCACCTGGCGCACGTCGCCCTGATGGGCGTCCCTGAAGCTGCAAGCACAGCCGGCTTGCAGCTTCAGGCTTGAGCCTGGTCGCTCAGAGACCCACGACATCCTCGGCCTGCAGGCCTTTCTGGCCCTGCACGCAGGCATACTCGACCTGCTGGCCCTCGACCAGGCTACGATGCCCCTCACCCCGGATGGCCCGGTAGTGAACGAAGACATCTGCGCCCCCTTCCCGTTGAATGAAGCCATAGCCCTTGGCATCGTTGAACCACTTCACGTTCCCAGTCTCACGAGACGACATCTGCACTACTCCGGATTTTTATTGTGAAAATCGCCTTGCAGACACGAGACAATCGCCCCGAATCAGCGCCGCGTGCGTAAATCTCCTGCAAGCGGCAGGCCTGATCGGTGCTGGCGCATAAAAAAATTGAAGACAGGCCACGTGCACGTCAAGCTAGGCGCAATGCGAACGACTGGCCTATCTGGGCTAACCGCGCAGTGATCGCTGCGCTCGGCACTCTTCACCCTCAACCATGGCTCTTTTCATGACCCGTTCTCCCCTGCACCGCTTGGTATTCGGCGTTCTGCGCCGGTTCTTGTACCTGTGGGTGCGCTCCGAAACCATCAATCAGTCAGCCCTGACCCTCAAGCTCGACCGCAGTCGCCCTGTGTTCTACGCCTTGCCTTCGCCTGCGCTGACGGACCTGGCGGTGCTCGACCACGAATGCACCAAGGCAGGGCTGCCACGCCCGGTACTGCCAGTGGTCGTCGGCCCCCTGCACGAGGCGGCTGCGTTCTTCTACCTCACCCCCGACCCGGACTGGCTGGGGCGCCATGACAAAAGTGGCGCCCCGCCTACCCTGGAACGTCTGGTCGAAGTGCTCGGCCAGCACGCCGAGGAAGATGCGCAGATCATTCCGGTGAGTGTGTTCTGGGGGCAATCGCCCGACAGCGAGTCGAGCCCGTGGAAGCTGCTGTTTGCCGACAGCTGGGCGGTGACCGGCCGCTTGCGCCGCTTGCTGACCGTGCTGATCCTGGGACGCAAGACCCGGGTGCAGTTCTCCACCCCGATTCACCTGCGCGAACTCGTGCAGCACAACAAGGGCCACGCCCGCACCGTGCGCATGGCCCAGCGCCTGATGCGCGTGCACCTGCGCAACCTCAAGACAGCGGTCATCGGGCCGGACATCTCTCACCGACGCAACCTGGTCAAAGGCTTGATCCATGCGCCGTTGGTGCGCCAGGCCATCGCCGAGCACGCTGAGCGCGAGCACGTGCCCCAAGCCAAGGCCGAGGCACAGGCCCGCCACTACGGTAACGAAATCGCCTCGGACTACACCTACACGGCCATTCGCTTTCTCGAAGTGGTACTCAGCTGGTTCTGGCACAAGATCTATGACGGCATCAAGGTCAACCACATCGAGCAGGTCCAGGGCATCGCCCCGGGCCACGAGGTGATCTACGTCCCTTGCCACCGTAGCCATATCGACTACCTGCTGCTGTCGTACCTGCTGTTCAAGAACGGCCTGACACCACCGCATGTGGCGGCCGGCATCAACCTGAACATGCCCGTGGTGGGCAACCTGTTGCGCCGTGGTGGTGCGTTCTTCATGCGCCGGTCGTTCAAGGGCAACCCGCTCTACACCGCCGTGTTCAACGAATACCTGCATACGCTGTACACCAAAGGGTTCCCAGTGGAGTACTTCGTCGAGGGCGGCCGCTCGCGTACCGGCCGCATGCTCCAGCCGCGCACGGGAATGCTGGCCATCACCCTGCGCAGCTTCCTGCGCTCCTCACGCACGCCGATCGTGTTCGTGCCTGTCTACATTGGGTATGAGCGCGTACTCGAAGGGCGTACCTACCTCGGGGAGTTGCGCGGGGCGAGCAAGAAGAAAGAATCCATTTTCGACATTTTCAAAGTGCTGGGTGCGCTCAAGCAACGCTTTGGCCAGGTCTACGTCAACTTCGGCGAACCCATCCGCCTGGCCAGCTTTCTCGACCAGCAGCAACCCGGCTGGCGAGACCAGGACCACGGGCCACAGTACCGCCCGGCTTGGCTCAGCGAAACCACGACGCGCCTGGGCGATACCGTCGCCAGGCACCTGAACGGCGCGGCGGCCATCAACCCGGTCAACCTAGTGGCGCTGGCCCTGCTTTCCACCAGCAAGCTGGCCCTGGACGAACGTGCGCTGGTGCGCGTGCTCGACCTGTACCTGGCGTTAATGCGCCAGGTGCCCTACTCCGCACATACCACAGTGCCCGAAGGCGACGGTCAGGCCCTGATCGAGCATGTGCGCGGGATGGACCTGGTGGCAGAGCAGAAGGACGCGCTTGGGCGCATTCTGTACCTGGATGAAAACAACGCGGTACTGATGACCTATTACCGCAACAATGTCCTGCACATCTTTGCCCTGCCGGCCCTGCTGGCAAGCTTCTTCCTGAGTAGCTCGCGCATGAGCCGCGCCTTGCTTGGCCAATATGTCCATGCCTTGTACCCCTACCTGCAGGCGGAGCTGTTCCTGCGCTGGGACCCTGAGCAGTTGGACGAGGTGATCGACCAGTGGCTTGGCGCGCTGGTCGAGCAAGGCCTGCTTCGCCAGGACCACGACATCTTTGTCCGTGCAGCGCCCAGTTCTCGTCAGTTCGTGCTGCTGACCCTGCTGGCGCGCAGCATCACCCAGACCCTGCAGCGCTTCTACATGGCGACTTCGCTGCTGCTCAACAGCGGCCAAGGTACCCTGAGCGCCGAAGCGCTCGAAGCACTGTGCGTGATGATGGCCCAGCGCCTTTCGATCTTGCATGGCCTGAACGCACCGGAATTTTTCGACAAAAGCTTGTTCCGCCACTTCATCCAGACGCTGATCGACCAAGGTGTGCTGCGCGAGAATGCACACGGCAAACTGAGCTACAGCAACAAGCTAGGCGGGTTGGCCGAAGGCGTGGCCAAGCGCGTGCTGTCGGCCGAGTTGCGCTTGTCGATCCGCCAGGTTGCCCTGCACGGGGATGATGGCCTGGCAACGGCGACACTATGAACCTTTTTCTGAATACAAGGACACTGCCATGACCCGCTCCTCCCTGCGTCTGACCACCCTGTGCGCCGGCCTGCTGCTGTCGGCCAGCGCCTTTGCCCTGTCGCTTGGCGACCTCAGCCAGAAGGACGCCACCGGTGGCCTGAAAGACGCACTGACCCAAGGCGCGCAGTTGGCCGTCAAGCAGCTGAGCACGCCGGGCGGCTTCAGCAACAACCCGGACGTGCGTATCGAGCTGCCCGGCAACCTGGGCAAGGCGGCCAAGGCCATGAAAATGTTCGGCAAAGGCGACCAGGTGGACGCGCTCGAAGCCGGCATGAACAAGGCCGCTGAGGCGGCCGTGCCGCAGGCCCAGGCGATTCTCGTCAACGCCGTGAGAAACATGACCGTGACCGATGCCAAGGGCATTCTAAGCGGCGGTCAGGATTCGGCCACCCAGTACCTGAACAAAAGCAGCCGCGAGCAGATCCGTGCCAAGTTCCTGCCAATCGTCAAGCAAGCGACCGACCAGGTCGGCGTGGCCCAGCAGTACAACGCCTTCGCCGCACAGGCCAAAGGCCTGGGGCTGATCAAGAATGACGCCAACATCGAGAACTACGTGACGGAAAAGGCAATGGACGGTTTGTTCGAGATGATCGCCAAGCAGGAGCAGAGCATTCGGCAGAACCCTGCCCAGGCCGCCACGAGCCTGGCCAAGAAGGTATTTGGCGCACTCTGATCGCTACCTGAAAGGGGCCCCGCCGCGGGCCCTTTTTACACCGCAGCAAAAAGGCCGCTAGTCGCGTTCCCTGACCTTGAACCAGGCGGCGTACAACGCCGGCAGAAACAGCAGGGTCAAGGCGGTGGCGACGATCAGCCCGCCCATGATCGCCACGGCCATTGGCCCGTAGAACACGCTGCGCGACAACGGGATCATGGCCAGCACGGCCGCCAAGGCCGTCAGCACGATAGGCCGGAAACGGCGCACCGTGGCTTCGACGATGGCCTGCCAGCGCCCCAGCCCGGATGCGATATCCTGCTCGATCTGGTCCACCAGAATGACCGAGTTGCGCATGATCATACCCGCCAGGGCGATGGTCCCCAGCATGGCGACGAACCCGAATGGCTGGTTGAACACCAGCAGGAACAGGGTCACGCCAATCAAGCCCAGCGGCGCCGTCAGAAAGACCATGACCGTGCGAGAGAAACTGCGCAGCTGAATCATCAGCAGGCTCAACACGACCACGATGAACAACGGCATGCCGGCATTCACCGATTTCTGCCCACGTTCGGCATCTTCCACCGTGCCACCCACCTCTAGCAGATAGCCATCGGGCAACTTGGCCCGGATGCCTTGCAAGGTAGGCTGTACCTGCTTGACCACCGTGGCCGGCTGTACCTTGTCGTAGATATCGGCCCGCACGGTCACCGTCGGCAGACGGTCGCGGTGCCAGATGATGCCTTCCTCGAAGCCGTAGGTCAGCGTGGCCACCTGTGACAGGGCCACGCTACGCCCGTTGTCCGTGGGCAGCGACAAGCTGGCGAGCTGGCTCAGGTCGTTGCGTTCCTGTGCGGTGCCTCGCAGCAGGATTTCGATCAGCTCATCGTCTTCGCGGTACTGGCTGACCGCGGTGCCTGTGAGCGAGCTTTGCAGGAAACTGGACAACTGGCGGGTGCTGACGCCCAAGGCGCGGGCGCGGTCCTGGTCGATTTCCACGAACACGGCTTTGCTGGGCTCTTCCCAGTCCAGGTGCACATTGACCACATGGGGGTTCTCCCGCACCTTTTCTGCCACTTCCCGGGCCAGGGCGCGTGCTTGTTCGATGTGCTCGCCTGTCACTCGGAACTGCACGGGGTAGCCCACCGGTGGGCCGTTTTCCAACCGGGTGACGCGCGCGCGCAGATCAGGGAACTGCTGCTCGACCGTGCTGATCAGCCAACTGCGCAAGTCTTCGCGTGCTTGCATGGAGTCGGCCAACACCACGAATTGGGCGAAGCTGGCAGCGGGCAGTTGCTGATCCAAAGGCAAATAAAAGCGCGGCGACCCTGAACCGACATAGGCGACATAGTTGACGATGCCCTGTTGCTGCTTGAGCAACTGCTCAAGCTGCCGGACTTTCTCGCCCGTGTTGACCAGCGATGCGCCTTCGGCAAGCTTCAGGTCGACCATCAGCTCAGGACGCCCGGAGGCCGGGAAGAACTGCTGCGGTACGAAGCGAAACAGGAACACGCTGCCCACGAACGCGGCGATGGTCAGCACGATAACGGTCTTGCGGCGCCGCACGCACCATGCCACCACACGGCGCACACGCTGGTAGAAGGGGGTGGCATACGGGTCCGGTGCAGCGCCGCCGTTACCGTGGCGAGCGGCGTGTCGCTTGGCCAGATCCGGCAGCAACCGCTCGCCCAGGTAGGGCACGAAGAGCACGGCGGCCACCCAGGAGGTGAGCAACGCAATGGTCACCACCTGGAAGATCGACCGTGTGTACTCGCCGGTGCTGGAGGCAGCCGTGGCAATGGGCAGGAACCCGGCTGCGGTGATCAGGGTGCCGGTCAGCATGGGGAATGCCGTGCTGGTCCACGCATAGCTTGCCGCTTTCAGGCGGTCGAAGCCCTGCTCCATCTTGATCGCCATCATCTCCACGGCAATGATGGCGTCATCGACCAGCAACCCCAGGGCGAGCACCAGCGCACCCAGTGAGATCTTGTGCAGGCCGATGCCAAAGTAGTACATGGCGGCGAAGGTCATGGCCAGCACCAGGGGGATGGCCAGCGCCACCACCAACCCCGTGCGCACGCCCAGCGAAAAGAAACTGACCAACAACACGATCACCAGCGCCTCGCACAGCACCTGGACGAACTCGCCAACCCCTGCCTTCACCGCAGCGGGCTGGTCGGACACCTTGCGCAGCGACAAGCCGGCCGGCAAGCCGCGGGCCAGACGCTCGAATTCCGTTTCCAGGGCCTTGCCCAAGGTCAGGATGTCACCCCCATCCTTCATCGACACCGCCAGGCCGATGGCGTCTTCCCCCATGAAGCGCATCCGCGGCGCAGGCGGATCGTTGTAGCCCCGGTACACGCGCGCCACATCGCCCAGGCGAAACGTGCGCTCGCCCACGCGCAGTGGCAACTGGCGAATCTGCTCGACACTGTCGAATCGCCCACTGACCCGCAGTTGCACACGTTCGCTGGGCGTTTCGAAGAACCCGGCCGTGCTCACCGCATTCTGCTCCTGCAACGCCTGCTGCACCGCCTGCAAAGGGATGCCGAGGGTGGCCAGCTTGACGTTGGACAGTTCGATCCAGATCTTCTCGTCCTGCAAACCGATCAGCTCGACCTTGCCCACATCCTTGACCCGCTGCAGCTGGATCTGAATACGGTCCGCATAGTCCTTGAGGACCGCGTAGTCGAAACCCGGCCCAGTCAGCGCATAGATGTTGCCGAACGTGGTGCCGAACTCATCGTTGAAGAACGGGCCCTGCACCTCGGGTGGCAGCGTGTGTCGGATGTCGGCGACCTTCTTGCGTATCTGGTACCACAATGTGGGGATATCGGCCGAGTGCAGAGCGTCGCGGGCCATGAAGGTCACCTGCGATTCACCGGGGCGCGAGAACGAGACGATCTTTTCGTACTCGCCGGTTTCCATGAGCTTTTTCTCGATGCGCTCCGTGACCTGGCGCGCCACCTCCTCAGCGGTGGCGCCGGGCCACAGGGTGCGGATGACCATGGCCTTGAAGGTGAAGGGCGGGTCTTCGCTCTGACCCAGCTTGGTGTAGGACAGCGCGCCAACGCCCGCGAGCAGTATCATCAAAAAGAGTACGATCTGGCGGTTGCGCAGCGCCCAGGCAGAGAGGTTGAAACCCATCCCGAGTTACTCCTTGCCCGTCAGGTCGACTGTACGGTTGGCGCGGTCCACGGGTCGCACCTGCTGGCCTTCGCGCAGCACATGACCGCCGGCTGCCACCACCCAGTCGTCAGCCGCAAGCCCCGCGAGCACAGGCACGCTGTCAGTCCCATAGGCGCCAAGCTGCACCGTGACCCGCTGCACACGGTGCTCGCCAGTGACCCGCCAGACGTACGCCTGGCCGGCTTCAGCCGTGACGGCCGACAGGGGAACCGACAACGGCACCTGCCCTGGGTGGGCGACCAATACCCTGGCGCTCTGCCCCAGCGTTGCCGGCACCTCGTTGGAGGTAAAGGCAACCCGAGCCGCGTAGGTTCTGGAGCGCGGATCGGCGGCCGGCGACAGCTCGCGGATCCGCCCCTCGAAGCGCCGCCCCGGGTGCGACCACAGCTCCACGGTGACCGGCTGGCCCACGGCGAAGCGGGCGTATTGCTGCTCGGGGACGGCGATGGCCACTTCGCGCTCGCCGTCAGCTGCCAAGGTCAATACCGTCTGACCCGCAGCGACGACTTGACCGACTTCGACCAGGCGCCTGGCTATCACCCCTGCCTGAGGCGCGCGCAACACAGCGTAGTCGGCCTGGTTACCCGCCACGTCGAACTCGGCCTTGGCCTGCTTGAGCCTGGCGACCCCAGCGCGATAGAGGTTTTCGGCGTTGTCGTACTGCGAGTGGCTGATCATCTGCTTGTCGAGCAACTTCTGGTAACGGTCACGCTCGGTGCGCACTAGCGCCAGGTTGGCCTCGGCACCGGCTACCTGCGCGCGGTTAGCCTCCAACTGCAGGCGCACATCCTGCGGGTCCAGCTCAGCCAGCGGCTGGTTGAGCTTGACCCGTTGCCCTTCTTCGACAAGCCGCTTGCTGACCTTGCCACTAATGCGAAAAGCCAGTTCCGGCTCCAGTCGCGCCCTGACCTCGCCTGGGTAGTTATCGGCCATCGCCTCGGCTGGCCGCGGCTGAACCACCAAAGCAGGGCGAACCACCGCAGGTAATGCAGGTTCCTGATTGCACGCCGTAAGCATCAAGAGAACCATGGGCAGGGCAAGGCTGAGGGCACGGGGCAACATCGGGAATCCCTTCGCAAAATGCTGATCGAATATTTGAACTGGCCGGTATAGTAAGTCAGCCATCAAGGCACGGGAAGAGCGTCCCGAGGTTTTTTTGGAGCGTTTGCGCGCTATTGCGGTCAAGAACAGCGAGCCACGCCCAAGCCGTATAAGATAGGCAACCTTCAAGGCAGATGCAGATCCCAATGTCCAACGACGTCTCCAGCGGCCCAGGCCGCCCAAAGGACCTTGCCAAGCGCCAGGCCATTCTCGAAGCGGCCAAGTCGCTGTTTCTGAGCCTGGGTTACGCAAGTACCAGCATGGATGCGGTCGCGGCGGCAGCGGGTGTATCGAAGCTGACGGTGTACAGCCACTTCACCGACAAACAGACACTGTTCTGCTCGGCGGTCATGGCCACGTGTCAGTTGCAGTTGCCCGATCAACTGTTCGAATACCCCGAGCACGCGCCGATAGAAGAAGTGCTCTTGACCATCGCCCGCAGTTTCCAGGCCCTGATCAGCAGTGACGAAGCCGTCAAGCTCAGTCGCCTGATCATGGCCCAGGGCAATAGCGATCCAGGCTTTGGCGAGTATTTCTACGAGGCCGGGCCCAAGCGGGTGCTGGCGGGAATGGAGGCCTTGCTGCGCGGGGCCGACGAGCGCGGGCTGTTGCGGATCGATGACCCGCTCAGGGCAGCGGAGCATTTCTTCTGCCTGGTAAAAGGCGCGCCGGATTACCGCCTGATGCTGGGCTGCGCCGAGCCGCTGTGCGGCGAAGCGGCCGAGGCGCATGTGTGCGAGGTGGTCGAGGTGTTTCTGCGCGCATTCAGGCCCTGAGTCGGACCAGACTCGACAACCCACGTTGATCGTCCAGGGTCGCCTGCGGCGCAGGGCCCGGCCACCCTCATGCGGTGCTCAGCCTTTCAAGGCCTTCTTGGGGTAGATGTCATAGCGGCTCGACTTGCCCTCAAGGCCGTGGCTGGGTTTGGGTCCGTCGATGATCGGCGCCTTGCGCGGTCGCTTGACCACCACGCGGTGGGTCGCCAACGCCAGCGCCGCTTCGAGCAGCGCCGGGGCGTCCAGGTCGTCGCCGACCAACGGGCGGAACACGCGCATTTCCTTTTTCACCAGTGCGCTCTTGTCCCGGTGGGGAAACATCGGGTCCAGGTAGATCACCTGCGGCGGCTCGCCTTCCCAGTTGCGCATGCACTCGATGGCGTTGCCCGTCAGCAGGCGCATGCGCGCGACGATTGGCCCGACGTCCTCATCGGCACGGGCCCGCGCCAACCCGTCTTCCAGTAGCGCAGCCACAAGCGGCTGGCGCTCGATCAGGGTCATGTGGCAACCCAGACTGGCCAGCACGAAGGCGTCCTTGCCAAGCCCTGCGGTAGCGTCGAGTACCACCGGCCTCACACCCTGGGCGATGCCCACGGCCTTGGCGATCATCTGCCCGTTGCCACCGCCGAACTGGCGCCGGTGGGCAGCCTGGCCTTCGACGAAGTCGACCCGCACCGGGCCGGGGGCCTGGGGCCCCAACTGCTGGACCTGCAAACCCTCGGGGCCCAGCTGAACGGCGAACTGCGCGTCGTCATCCTGCAAGGGCAAGCCCAAGCGCTGCGCCCATGCCTGCGCCTGGCCCGCATACTCCTCGGACATCGCCTCGACCCTGATCCCCACGCCTTGCTCTTGCATCGCTCACACCTGAAAAAAACAACCTGGCCCTTAATGAACCGGCCAACGCGGCCGATACAGGCAATATCCCGCTATTCTGCCAGAGCACAACGCGCGCGACTGCCATGTCAGAAATTCTTCCTATCGGCTTGACCTACCTGTCGCCTGTCGACAACTACAGTCAGCACAACACCCAGGCACTGGGGGGCGTCAGCCACCTGTGGCAGGATTTCTTCGCCCGGGCAATGGCGGAGCAATCTGAAACGCCCGTCGACAGCGTCAGCCAGTCATTCGTGCAGTACGACCAGGCCAGCGGAGAACCTGTCGGCGGCGCCCGTGCCCTGGCCTTGATCGACGCGCAACGCGCCTGCCCGGTGCAAGACACCGTGGTCGCGCCACCCGAGCCGTTGTTCCTGCCCAAGGCCGAACTGGAGGCCAACCTGCTGCCGCCCGCCCCCGAGCCGTTCGGTGCGCTGGAAATGATCGAGCAGCAGCGTCAGCTTGATATCGACAACAGTTGGGTTCGGCCCGTGGTCGCCCGTCAGGGCCAACCCTTAGCTGAACCGGGTCCCGGCCCTGCACCACGGCCTCTGTTCCTGCCGATCGCCGAGTTCGACAGCACGTTGCTGGACCCGGCCCCTGAACCGTTCGATGAACCGACCCTGGCACGCCAGCAGCACGACCTGGCCTTCGACATGCACTGGGCGCGCCCAGTGGTGTTGAACAACGTGCGCGCTTACGCCTGAAGCTAACGGCACACCTGCCAACGGCCCATGTCCACATGAAAGTGATCGCGGTGCGCGGCATTGTACTCCGGCCCCAGCACCGTGCTGAAGTGCTCGCACGCCGCCTGACGTACCTCACGCAAGAACATCGCCTTGTCCCCGGTCCCCTGCCAGTCGCGCGCCAGGACGATGCGTTGGCCGTCCCGCAGGCGAAAACCTGCAATGTCCAGGGCGTTGGCGCTGGCATGCTGGCTCAAGCGCCCTGCCTTGCGGTTGTAGACGTTGCGGCAGGCAAAGCTACCCAGGTGATCGACCTGCACCACCGACTGACCCAGCACGCGCTGAGCCACCGACTGCAGGCCGTGGCGCTCGAACAGGGCGTAGGCGACCGCCAGCGGGCAGCTGGCCAGGAAACTGCTGCTCAGGCGGGCCTGCCCACCTTCGATACGCCAGACATTGCTCAGTGGGCATTTGGCCGAGGCTGGGCTGTCAGCCTGCGCCCGGTAGCGCAGTTGACTGCTTTGAAGCGCCTGTTGGCAAAGCGCCGGGTCGTCGCGCAGACGCTTGAGCTTGAAGCCAGTCAGCCAGTTGGGCGGCTGGCTGACGTCCAAGGGGGCAAGCGGGTTCCACTGCGCAGGCGGGCGCCAGCCCAGGTGCCACGCCTGGCCGGCGGCCAGCACCAGCACGCCCAGAAGCAGCAGAACGACTTTCATCCGCGGCGGAACAGCTCATTGAGCTGATCGAACGGCAAGGCCTGCTCGGCGTAGCCAAACGTACCCTGTTCACGGATTTCCTGCGCAGCCCGCTGTAAGGCGCCAAAGGCCGCACGCGCCATCGACGAACCGACGCTAACGCGCCGTACACCCAGGTCCTGAAGCTGGTTGACGCACAACGGCACCCCCGCCATGCCCATCAGCACGTTCAGTGGGCGAGGCGCCAGCGCCTGCACCACTGCCCGCACTTCCTCGGCCGTACGCAGCCCAGGGGCGTAGAGCACATCGGCACCCGCCTCGGCGAAAGCCTGCAGGCGCTCGATGGTGTCGTCCAGGTCCTGGCGCCCGTGCAGCAGGTTTTCCGCGCGCGCGCACACGGTGAAGGGAAAAGGCAGGCTGCGCGCCGCCTGCACGGCAGCACGAACACGCTCCACCGCAAGGCCCTTGTCGTAGATAGGTGACGCGGCGCGGCCACTGGCGTCCTCGATGGAGCCACCGACCAGCCCTGCCTCAGCAGCGCGCAGAATGGCCTGGGCGCAATCCTCGGGCAGATCCCCGAAGCCGTTCTCAAGGTCCGCAGCCACTGGCAATGCGGTGGCGTCGACGATTTCGCCTGCGTTGTCCAGCACGTCATCGAGGCTTAGCGCCCCTTCGGCATCCGGGCGCCCCAGGCTGAAGGCAAGCCCGGCGCTGGTGCTGGCCAAGGCCTCGAAACCCAGGCTGGCCAGCAGCTTGGCTGAACCGGCGTCCCAGGGGTTGGCCATGACGAAGGCGCCATCGCGTTGATGCAAGGCCTTGAAGGCTTCGGCTCGCAGGGTTTGCACATCCATGATCAAGCACTCCGGCAATGGGGAAGAAATCAGAGCAGGCCCAGCTGTTCGACCTCCGGCGCTCGCGGCAATTCCGGCAGTGCGGCCAGCCCGGGCAGGCGTAACATGAGCCGCTGGTGGAAACGTTGCGCCAACGCGGCCGCCAGGCGGTTGTCAGCAGTGTGCAAGAAGATGTACGGGCTGCGCCCCTCTTCGATCCACGCAGCCAGCTTGTCCACCCAAGGGGTCAGGAAGGGTTCGTTGTACTCAAGCGCCGGATGGCCGATGAAGCGCACCTGCGGACGCTGACTGAACGCGGCTGGTCGCGGCGGAACGTTGGGCTTCTTGGACTGGGCATGCACGATGGCGGGGTCAGTGGAGGTACAGCTGAACAGCGCCCTGGGATCGAGGCACACCCGCTCGACACCCAAGTCGGCCAGCAGGCGGTTGAGCGCGCGTTCATCCTCGCCCTTGGCGAAGAACGCCGGATGGCGCACCTCCACTGCAACGTTCACACCCACCTGCTGCAGGAACTGGCTCAGCTCTGCCAGTCGCCCCGGGCCGTACGAAGCGGGCAACTGCAGCCAGTAAGGGGACACGCGCGGCCCGAGCGGCGCCATCAGGCGAATGAAGTCAAAGGCAGGTTCGAGATGGTCGCGCAGGTCGCCACCGTGGCTGATGTCGCGGGGGAACTTGGCCGTGAAGCGAAAATGCGCTGGCATCGTTGCCGCCCACCGGGCCACCGTGGCAGGCGATGGCCTGGCATAGAACGTGGTATTGCCTTCGACGGCATTGAAGACCTGGGTGTACAGCCCAAGCATCTGCGCGGCGCTGGCGTCGGCAGGGTACAGGTACTCACGCCAGGCGTTTTCGCTCCACGAGGGGCAGCCAATGAAATAGGGGATGGACGGCAGGCTCATCCGTCAAATGTACAGGTCGAGCCCCAGTACTTCCATGTCCCAGTCGGTAAAGCCCGCTGTGCTCAGGTAACTGGCGAGTGCCGAGGCGGTGCGCCGGTCACGGGCGCGGGGGAACACCATGTCCTGCTGACGGGCTGGCAGCGTCCCGGTACGGCGACGAGCAGCAGGCTCCTGGGCTGCCATGGCGACCTCTTCCACCAGTTCGCCATCATCGGCCACGTCATCATGCACCGCTGCCTTGCGCGGCGTGCGCTTGATCGGAAAGGACTGTGATGAGAAACCGTCGACACGCATGGCATGAGCACCCAGGACCAATGATGGCAATTTAGCAGCATTGATGGCCCGCCGCTAATGCTCGATTGAGAACTTGACCACACTTTATGCAAAAGGTTGTAGCACTATCGAGCGTGCCCGACGAACAGCCTTACTGCTTTTTGGGCGTTGCCACGTTATCGCGCAGGTAAATCGGCTGAGCCTGCTCAGCTGCGATGGCTTCACCCCGGGCCCAGGCAAAGCGCGCCAGGCTCAGCACATCAAGGGCACTGGGCAAGGCCGAGGGGTCGCTTGCGTCAGCAGTGACCGCCAGGCGCTCGGCATAGCCCCAACCCGTACCTGCTCCGAACCATGGTCCTTGCGCCCCTGCTGGCAACGCCACACATTCGGGTGGCAGCACCGCTTCAGCGCCTTGCAGGCGCATTTCCCCGGCTACGGCCTGATAGCAGCCCCAGTACACTTCGTCCATACGCGCATCGATGGCGGCGGCCACTTGCTGGGCACCCTGTTGACGCAGTGCGCCCTGGGCCAGCGCTGCGAGATTGGACACCGGCAACACGGGCCGCTCCAGGGCGAAAGCCAGCCCCTGCACCACGCCGATGGCAATGCGCACACCAGTGAACGCACCCGGGCCACGGCCGAACGCAATGGCATCGACCGTGCCCAGGGCTACGCCGGATTCGGCCAGCAGTTGCTTGATCATTGGCAGCAACTTCTGGGCATGCATGCGTGGGATCACCTCGTAATGGCTGGTTACCTCACCGTTATGCAGCAGTGCAACGGAACAGGCTTCGGTGGCGGTATCCAGGGCCAACAAGGTGGTCATCGAACAGGTATCCAGGTGTGAGTGGGAAAGAGCGCGAGTATAGAGCAGCCGCGCCTTCGTGTCCCAAAGGGCCGCCGTGTGGGCTGCCGGGGATACGCCCACACCGCACAAGGCCAAAAACGACAACGGCCCGCAAGCGGGCCGTCGTTCAATGACAATGTGCCGATCAGCTCAGCGCGGCCAGTACCTTGGCAGTGATCGCTTCTACCGAGCCCACACCTTCGATGTGGCTGTACTTGGGCTTGCCACCGTTGGTCGCCGACAGCTTCTGGTAGAAGTCTACCAGTGGCTTGGTCTGGCTGTGGTAGACCGACAGGCGATGGCGAACGGTTTCTTCCTTGTCGTCATCGCGCTGGATCAGGTCTTCGCCAGTGACATCGTCCTTGCCTTCGATTTTCGGCGGGTTGTACTGGACATGGTAGGTACGGCCCGAGGCCAGGTGCACACGACGGCCTGCCATGCGGCCAACGATCTCTTCGTCGTCCACGGCGATCTCGACCACGGCATCAATGTTCACGCCCGCATCGTCCATGGCCTCTGCCTGTGGGATAGTGCGCGGGAAACCGTCGAACAGGCAGCCGTTGGCGCAATCAGGCTGGGCGATGCGCTCTTTGACCAGGCTGATGATCAACTCGTCGGAGACCAGTTGGCCGGCATCCATGACTTTTTTCAGCTCCAGGCCCAAGGGCGTGCCGGCCTTGACCGCCGCACGCAGCATGTCGCCGGTGGAGATCTGTGGAATACCGAACTTTTCGGTGATGAACTTTGCCTGAGTACCTTTACCGGCCCCGGGAGCTCCCAGCAGAATTACGCGCATCTTGTGCTCCTCAAATTTTTGTATGCAATTCAATGGATTCGGCAACCAGGGCCAAGTCCGGAAATTAGGTATGACCATGAATCGGTCAGAAGGCTGCTCAAGATACACAGCGCCTGCCAGCCCGACAAGCGTCCCAAAGTTGCATGAATGCACCACTTCAGGTCGAGCGGGTCAGTGGTTGCGCCCAGCGCAACCCCCGTGCCGTCGCTGTTCGATGCCCCCCTGCACCTTTCTGAAGCAGCCCCGCCCCCTCCCCTCAACCGGTGTTGCGCAGCCCCGCGGCGATACCGGCGATGGTCACCAGCAACGCCTGCTCCAGCGGGCTGTCCAGAGCGGCCTGGCGGTCACGCGAACGCGCCAGCAGTTCTGCCTGCAGCCGATGCAGCGGGTCCAGGTAGGTGTTGCGCAGGCGGATGAATTCCAGGGTTTCGGGGCTATGCGCCAGTAGCACCTGCTGCCCGGTCAGGCTCAGCACGACCTGGCACGACTGCGACAATAGGTCGCGCAGCTGTGTACCTAAAGGTAGCAGGTGCGGTTGCACCAGACGTTGGTCATAGGCCTCTGCAATTTGGGCATCGGCTTTGGCCAGGACCATCTCCAGCATGTCGATGCGCGTGCGGAAGAATGGCCACTGCTCGCGCATCTGCGCAAGCAACGGGCCCTGCCCGGCAGCCAGCGCGTTGTTCAGTGCCGTCTCCCAACCCAGCCAGGCTGGGAGCATCAGTCGAGTCTGGGTCCAGCCGAAGATCCAGGGGATGGCGCGCAGGCTTTCGATACCGCCGGCACGTCGCTTGGCCGGGCGACTGCCCAGCGGCAGGCGCCCCAACTCCTGCTCGGGGGTAGACTGGCGGAAGTACTCGACGAAGTCCGGGTGCTCACGCACCACGTCGCGGTAGGCCTTGACCCCATCGGCAGCCATCTGATCCATGAGGTCGCGCCAGGCCGGCTGCGGGGGCGGCGGTGGCAGCAGCGTGGCTTCGAGCACGGCGGCCAGATACAGGTTGAGGTTCTGCTCGGCAATGCCAGGCAAGCCGAACTTGAAGCGGATCATCTCCCCCTGTTCGGTGGTGCGGAACCGCCCGGCGACCGAACCCGGCGGTTGCGACAAAATGGCGGCGTGAGCCGGGCCGCCGCCGCGCCCCACCGTACCGCCCCGGCCATGGAACAGCAGCAATTCGACCTGGTGCTCGGCGCAAATGCGCACCAGGCTTTCCTGGGCGCGGTACTGGGCCCAGGCCGCGGCCGTGGTGCCCGCATCCTTGGCCGAATCGGAATAGCCGATCATGACCTCCTGAGGGCCATGCAGGCCGGCGCGATAACTGGGCAGCGCCAGCAGACGCTGCATCACCGGGCCCGCGTTATCCAGGTCAGCCAGGGTTTCGAACAGCGGCACCACCCGCATCGGACGGGTCAGGCCGGTTTCCTTGAGCAGCAATTGCACCGCCAGCACGTCCGACGCAGCACCTGCCATCGAAATCACGTACGAGCCCAGCGAGGCGCCTGGCGCCGCGGCGATCTCCCGGCAGGTGGCCAACACCTCGGCCGTCTCGTCCTGAGGCTCGAAGTGGGCTGGCAGCAGCGGCCTACGGTTGGCCAGCTCCTGTTCCAGGAAGTCGATACGCTGTTCCTCATCCCAGTCGGCATACCGGCCCATGCCTAGGTACTCGGTGATTTCGCTCAGCGCATCACGGTGACGCGCGGCGTCCTGGCGCACGTCCAGCCTGACCAGGAAGAGGCCGAAGGTCACGGCCCGGCGCAGGCAGTCCAGCAGCGGGCCATCGGCGATGATGCCCATGCCGCAGTCATGCAGCGACTGGTGACACCATTGCAACGGTGCAACCAGCTCGCGGTTGTCCACCAGCACGTCAGGCCCAGGCGGTACGTTGGCAGACAGTGCCGAATGGGCCCAGCTGCGAGTTGCCCGCAAGCGCTCGCGCAGTTGCTTGAGCAGCGCACGGTAAGGCTCCGGGCTGTCGCCCACGTGCTCGCGCAAGGCCGTACTGGCCTGTTGCATGGAAAGCTCGGCCGCCAGCGCATCGATATCGCGCAGGAACAGGTCCGCTGCCATCCAACGCGCCAGCAGCAGGACTTCCCGGGTGACCTTGGCGGTAACATTGGGGTTGCCGTCCCGGTCGCCGCCCATCCACGAAGCGAAGCGGATGGGGGCCGCCGTCAGTGGCAGCCGCTGGCCGGTCGCCTCCTGCAGGGCGTGATCGACTTTGCGCAGGTGGTTGGGGATGGCGTGCCACAACGAGTGCTCGATCACGGCGAAGCCCCATTTGGCCTCATCCACGGGCGTGGGGCGTGTACGGCGGATTTCCTCGGTATGCCAGGCCTCGGCAATCAGACGGCGCAAGCGGTCGCGGATCTGCGCGGTTTCGGCGGGGGTCAGGTCGCGATGATCCTGGGCAGCCAGCTGGGCGGCGATGGCGTCGTACTTCTGGATCAGGGTACGCCGCGAGACTTCGGTAGGGTGCGCAGTGAGCACCAGCTGGATATCCAGGCCAGCCAACTGCCGCGCCAGGTCCTGATCGTCATGGCCGGCCTGCTTGAGGCGGGCCAGCAGCTCCGGCAGCACGCGGGCCTCGAAGGGCTCGGGCTGGTCGGCATCGCGGCGTCGTATCAACTGGTATTGCTCGGCCATGTTGGCCAGGTTGAGGAACTGGTTGAATGCCCTGGCCACCGGCAACAGTTCGTCATCGTCCAGATCACCCAGGGTCGAGCTGAGCTCTTCGCCGGCATTGCGTCGATCAGCTTTCGCGCTGTGACGAATATCCTCGATCTTCTGCAAAAATTCATCGCCATACTGGTGACGAATCGTGTCGCCGAGCAGCTCTCCCAGCACATGGACATCTTCACGCAAACGCACATCGATATCGGTCATTGGCCCTCTCCGTGGCGCAGCTCAAGCGCCTGGCATGCCTTGTTAGGCTCATCGCGCTGCCTGTGAGGCCGCGACCTCATGCCAGAGTGCCAAGAGCAAGGCGGCGATGGCAAGCCATGCACACCCAAAGCAAACTAATGTCGATGCTCACCACTCTCATGCCTTGCGTGCCCTAGCAGGCGCTAACAGAGGTCATCATGAAAATTCGTGAACTCGCCCAGCACTGGGAACAGAACGCGGCCGGCACCCTCAGCCGTACCGAACATGTGTTGCACCTTGATCTGGAGTCCGAAGCGCGCCTGGCGGCGCTCATCGACATGTACCCCAAGCGAACCGCCGAAGCGCTACTTGGCGAACTGGTCGGTGCGGCGCTGGAGGAGCTGGAGGCAAGCTTCCCCTATGTCCAGGGACGCCAGGTCATCGCCACCGATGAAGAGGGTGATCCCTTGTACGAAGACGTAGGGCCCACGCCCCGCTTCCTCGCACTTTCGCGTCAGCATTTGCATGCGCTGAACGGGGCGGGGGGAGATGAGAAATGACCGTCGCCCGACCAAGACTTCGGTTGCTGGCCGTAGCGAAAACCGCTTGGGCAGGCAAAAGTTCCGCTGAATTTCAGCTGACCGATTAGTCAGAAAGAGTTACTCGTAATCTGGACTTTTTACTGAACTATTCGAAAATTCTTCCAGTCGGAGCCAATAGCCATCACGCTAAAACCCTGCACACCGGTACTTGTGCGCCATTCAGCTGAAGCGCATGAAAACGGTCCGGGGAATGAGCGATGGACTGCTACGGACATCGTCATTATCAGGAGTGATCCAATGGAGCTGACCACCATGAAAACCCGCACTGTCAAACCTTCATCCACTTACGTGCGCGGGTTCAAGCTGGCCGCGCTGGCCCTGGGCAGTAGCCTGGTCCTGGCTGGCTGTGCAGGCAACCCGCCAACCGAACAGTATGCTGTGACCCAGTCCGCCGTGAACTCTGCCGTCAGCGCAGGCGGCACCGAGTACGCTGCTGTCGAAATGAAAGCAGCTCAGGACAAGTTCAAGCAGGCCGAAATCGCCATGCATGACAAGAAGTACGACGAAGCCAAGCGTCTGGCCGAACAGGCCGAATGGGACGCGCGTCTCGCCGAACGTAAGGCCCAGGCGGCCAAGGCCCAGAAGGCCGTACAGGACGCCCGTCAAGGCGCCCAGGACGTACGTGAGGAAGGCCTGCGCAGCGCTCAATGAGCCCTGCCCTGTCTCCCTTAGCCTTCGCACTCGATCAAAGGATGAACACTATGCGCAAACACGTCATGATTCCCGCCCTCCTGGCCCTGAGCGTCGGTCTCGCTGCCTGCTCGCACGACCCGAACGCCAACCTGGAAGCGGCTCGCACCAACTTCTCTTCCCTGCAGAGCGATCCGCAGGCCAGCAAAGTGGCTGCCCTTGAAACCAAGGATGCCCAGGACTGGCTGAACAAGGCTGACAAAGCCTACATGGACCGCGAAGACGAGCAGAAGGTCGACCAACTGGCCTACCTGACCAACCAGCGTGTTGAAGTGGCCAAGCAGACCATCGCCCTGCGCACTGCTGAAGGCGACCTGAAAAACGCCGCCGCGCTGCGCGCACAGGCCAAGCTGGACGCCCGTGACGCCCAGATCGCCAAGCTGCAGCAAAGCCTGAACGCCAAGCAGACCGAGCGCGGCACCCTGGTAACCTTCGGCGACGTGCTGTTCGACTTCAACAAGGCTGAGCTCAAGAGCAATGCCTACCCGAACATCACCAAGCTGGCTCAGTTCCTTCAGGAAAACCCTGAGCGCAAAGTGATCGTCGAGGGTTACACCGACAGCGTCGGCTCGGCCAGCTACAACCAGTCCCTGTCCGAGCGTCGCGCCGGCAGCGTACGCATGGCACTGGTCCGCGCGGGCGTAGACCCAGCGCGCATCGTTGCCCAGGGCTATGGCAAGGAATATCCGGTAGCGGATAACTCCAGCAACTCGGGCCGCGCCCAGAACCGTCGTGTGGAAGTGACCATTTCCAATGACAACCAGCCAGTTGCACCGCGTTCTTCGATGAAGTAACGCTGCACGGCAGGAACAAGAACCCCGCGCTGGAGCGTCCCTCCAGCGCGGGGTTCTTTTTTGGTGCTACCGGTTAGCCAAGTAGGCCCTATCGCACCTGCTGCGGCGTATCGGCGCCCACGCAGCGTACGGCGCGCTTGCGGCTGTCGACGAGCACGCCACTGAGGCCTTTTTGCTGGGTGTCGAACAGTACCAGCACGCCATCGGCGCACTGGGCTACCTGCGCTGCCGGCTCCAGTGACACCTTGTAGTCTTCGCCCGGTACCGTCTTGAGCATGGTGAAATCCTGCAGCAACAAGGCATCCTCAGGCTTGGCGAAGTGCAGGTAGCCGTAGTACCACAGGGCCCCTACCGTCACGATAATGCTGCCGACTCCTGTCAGGATCAGCGGTATGGCGTTGCGTTCTTCGCTCATTGCGGGTTCTTCTCGTCATAGGCATTGGGCACTTCGGCGAGCCGCCGCAGGCCGGTGAAGTGGCTGGGGTCATCCAGAAAACGCAGCATCACTTCACGCCAGGTAGGGTCGGCGAACGTCTGCACGTGTCCACCTCGGGTCAACTGCAGCACCCGTGGAGGGGGTGCCTGCTGATACAGGCGGATGACGTTGTTCATGGGCACCAGGTCATCATCGATGCTGTGGAAAAAGAGCTTGGGCGGGCTGGTCAGCTGCCCGACGGACTCGATGGCGCTATCGGCATCGGGCACCAGCCAGGACAACGGCACCTGAAGCGGCCAGGTCATCCACGAGGTGCTCAAGGCGTATCGGCCCACCGCCCGGTAGCTGGCCGGAACGCCGTCGAACACCAGAGCGCTGAAGCGTTCGCGCTGCTCGGGATGGGCCGCCAGGTAGTGGATGGCCATGGCACCGCCCAGGCTCTGCCCCAGCAAGACCAGGGGTTTGCCCTTGACCTGCGGAGACTGGTCGAGCCAGGCCATGGCGGCGGCGATATCCTGATAGACCTCAGGTAGCCGCGGCTTGCCATCGGACAGGCCGTAGCCTCGGTAGTCGATCATCAGCACTTGGTAACCCTGCTCCGGCAACCAGTAGCTGCCGCCCAGGTGACCGGGCAGATTGCCCCCATTACCGTGCAGGTGCAGTATCGTGCCCTTGACCGCCACACCTGGCTTGGCCGGCAGCCACCAGGCATGCAGGCGTACACCGTCGGCGGCGACCAGGGTGACATCGCTGTAGGCGAGCCTGGCGCGCTCTGGCGTGAACGCTTGGCCCCGCTCAGGGTAGAACAGCAAGCCGCTGCACCCGCCCAGCAGCACCAGCACCATGCCCGCCGTCAGCAGGCGGAGCCCGTCAAAGGATATTCGCGTAGTCGGTTTCAATACGGTCCAGGCTCAAGTGGTTGAGGAAGTTGGAAAAGCACATCCAGGCCGACAAGGCGTTCAAGTCGCGGAATTGCTCAGGCAGGTACTTGGGCGGCTCCACCAGGCCCTCCTCGACAAGCTGGCGCAGGGTGCGCATGTCTTCGAGGGTGGTCTTGCCACAGAACAGCAGCGGTATCTGCTCCAGCTTGCCCTTCTTCACGGCCAACTGAATGTAGTTGTAAACCATGATGAAGCCCTTGAGGTAGGACAAGTCCTTGGTGAATGGCAAGCCATTGGGCACCGACCCACGGAATACCCGGCTGGCATTGCTGTAGCTTTGCCCCATGTCGAAGCCCTGCTCCTGGAAGAACCGGTACACCTGCATGAAGTCCGCACCGTCCTCGACCATGTGTATGGCGCGGGTGCGGTTGGTCAGTTTGCGCAGGCGGCTGGGGTAGGAGGCGAAAGCGATGACTTCCATCAGGATGGCCAGGCCTTCCTGGGTCACCGTCGAGGACGGCGGGCCCTTGGCCAGGAACGTGCAGATAGGCTGGTTCAGGCCATTGAGGGTAGTGCCCACGTGCACCAACCCCTCGTGCACTTCCAGGGCCCGTACATCGCGCGCGTTGAACATGGCATCGGCACGCACCTTGATGTAGTCGGCACCGGCGGCGGCATCGGCCACGATACCGTCGGACTCGAACACGCGAATGGTCCCCTCGGCTTCACCGAACACCTTGTTCAACCGGCACTGGAGGATTTCCACCGCCTGCTTGGCCGTCAGGTCCTTCGGCTCGTCCTTGAGGTCACCGCGTCCATCGATGTTGTTCAGGTAGTCCGACAGCATCAGGCCAAGGTCGGCCAGGGTCGGGTCACCGGCATGGAAAACATCGGAGGCAGCGCCGTACAGCTCCTGGGAAATCAGACCGAAATCTTGCGTACCCCTGGCCTCGAGCATGCGCACGACCATGCGGTACTCGCGGCACATGCGTTTCATGATCTGCCCCACGGGGCTGAACTGGCCAAGCTGGCGAATGATGTCACGCTCGATAGCCTGGAACTCCGCCTTTACAGCGCTGGAGTCGAACCCCAGTGAGCGCGCCTGATAATAGGCACGGTCCACGGCAGGCGGGACCTTGCCCTTGGCCTCGAAGAAGCCGCGACGGATGCCATCGTCCCACTTGACTGCATCGAGCACGCGAATCGGCGTTTGCGCAGCCACGATGCGGTCGGACAGTGCGCGAATGGTTTGCTGGTACTCGTCCACAAAGAAATCCTTATCGGCCATCAGGCCAAGCCATGTCCCGCTCGTGTCGGCCGACTCAAGTGTCGAGCAGCCGAGGCGAGAGTGCGCCCTTGGCGCATCCGCGAATCACCAGAGACTTGCCCTGTCACTGGCCAGCGCGTTTGAAGCGCACTGCCTCCACGAACAGGTCCGAATTCGCTGGGTCGTTGAGGTAGGCCAGGACACGCGCTGGTGGGCTGTCGACCAGCAGACCCTCGCCGTTGTCCTGCGCCACCTCGGTGCTGTGCCCGCTCAATTCCTTGCTGTTCACGGCCTGCTGCACTTGCTGCAGATCGAGGTTATAGACCACCAGCTCCTTGCCATCGACGATATCGAAACCACCGATCACGTAGTTGCCGCCCAGGTCGCCAGGCACTCGCGCCGACAGGTACCAGCGGTTACCCTGCTGGGCCACATTGAATACATAGGTTTGGGCAGATTTGCCCTTGGGTGTGGCCACCGCTTTGTAGGCACCTGCGTCGGCACGCGTGATGACCAGCTTCAGCGGCTCGCCCCAGGCGTCCTTGGTGGTCCAGCTGCCCACCAGCCCCTTGGGGGCCGAGGACTTACCGGGTAGCGGTTCGGAAAAGGTCACCAGACAACCGCCCAGCATCAGGAATGACAGCGTCAACAGCACCACACGCCAGGCTTTCATCAGGTTTCTTCCTCGAAAAGGTCGGGCTCAAGCCGACGCCAGCACCAACTGCAAGTATCGGGTAAGCATCGCCAGCATCGGCCCATCGGCCTGCGCCTCGGCGTGCTTGAGCAGGCCCTGATATTCCATCTGCTCGATAATCGCCGTCAACATCTGTGCATCCTGTTCGGGCTGTCGCGAGCCAACGACCTGCAGCAGTTGGCGCGTACCGTGCAGCAGAATCTGCTCGTGAGCACAGACCAGATCGGCCAGGCGTGGGCACAGCAGCGCTTCCTGGCGAAACGCCTGCTCGGCCATCATGAAATCGCGGCGGGTGAGCAGTTGGCGCTGCACGTAATCGGCCGTCATGCGCGCCACTTCATCGGCCAGTTTTGCCCGTGCCTGGGGACTGCCGTCACCTTGGGCCAGCAGTTGGCGCAACACTGCTTCGGTGTTGAGCCAGAGCTTGGCCATGTAGGCGGCGCTGCGTTCGACGTACTGGGCGAACGTGTCGGTGAGCAGGTCCTCGATGTCCTTGAAGTAGTAGGTGGTGGCCGACAGCGGCACCCCTGCCTCTGCGGCGACGGCACGGTGTCGCACGCCCCGCACGCCATCGCGCACCACGATGCGCATGGCGGCGTCCAGAATCAGTTGGCGACGCTGCTCACTGCCTTGCCGGGCCGTCTTGCGGCCCTGGTAGCGCACGCTTTCGGCAACGGCAGTGGCGATGCCTGCAGCCCCTTGTTGAGCCATGGCGGTTGTCATGGAGTACCTCATGTACGGTGTCTGGTCGGAGCATGCCCGTTCGCGTCCGATCTGCCCCCAGGCGTTGGAATCGCAGATTGCTTCGCAGGCGCTTGGATCGCGAGCGGGCCGGTAATGACAACATAATGCTTCAGGCAAGAAAAAGCCGCCTGAAAAGGCGGCTTTTTCGACTTCACTCAGCCCTGCGGACGCATGTGCGGGAACAGGATCACATCGCGGATCGATGGCGAGTTGGTCAACAGCATCACCAGGCGGTCGATGCCGATGCCCTCGCCCGCCGTTGGCGGCATGCCGTATTCCAGCGCGCGCACGAAGTCGGCGTCGTAATGCATGGCCTCGTCGTCACCGGCATCCTTCTCGGCCACCTGGGCCAGGAAGCGCTCGGCCTGGTCTTCGGCATCGTTGAGCTCGGAGTAGGCGTTGGCGATTTCGCGCCCGCCGATGAACAGTTCGAAACGGTCGGTCACCGCAGGGTTCTCGTCGTTGCGACGGGCCAGCGGCGAGACCTCGAACGGGTACTCGGTGATGAAGTGCGGCTGCTCCAGCTTGTGCTCGACCAGCTCTTCGAAAATCATCACCTGCAGCTTGCCCAGGCCTTCATGGCCCAGCACCTTCGCACCGGCCTTGCGAGCGATGTCGCGGGCGCGGTCGACATCCTGCAGATCGGCAGCGGTGAGCTCCGGGTTGTATTTGAGGATCGAGTCGAACACCGACAGGCGCACGAAGGGCTCGCCGAAGTGGAAGACCTTGTCACCGTACGGCACATCGGTAGATCCCAGCACCAGCTGCGCCAGCTCGCGGAACAGTTCCTCGGTGAGGTCCATGTTGTCGCGGTAGTCGGCGTAGGCCTGGTAGAACTCGAGCATGGTGAACTCGGGGTTGTGGCGCGTCGAAACCCCTTCGTTGCGGAAGTTGCGGTTGATTTCGAAGACCTTCTCGAAACCACCGACGACCAGACGCTTGAGGTACAGCTCAGGCGCGATACGCAGGAACATGGCCATGTCCAGCGCATTGTGGTGGGTTTCGAACGGCTTGGCCGCTGCACCGCCCGGGATGGTCTGCAGCATCGGCGTCTCGACTTCGAGGAAGTCGCGCTCGATGAGGAACTTGCGAATGTGCGAGATGACCTGGGAGCGCACGCGGAAGGTGTGGCGTGTCTCTTCGTTGACCATCAGGTCGACGTAGCGCTGGCGGTAGCGCTGCTCGGTGTCGGTCAGGCCGTGGTGTTTGTCGGGCAGCGGACGCAGCGACTTGGTCAGCAGGCGCACCTGGGTCATTTCGACGTACAGGTCACCCTTGCCCGAGCGAGCCAGGGTGCCCTCGGCGCTGATGATGTCGCCCAGGTCCCAGGTCTTGACCGCAGCCAGGGTTTCTTCGGGCAGGGTCTTGCGGTTGACGTAGACCTGGATGCGGCCGGTCATGTCCTGGATGACCATGAACGAGCCACGGTTGAGCATGATGCGGCCCGCCACCTTGACCGGGATCGCGGCTGCTTCCAGCTCTTCCTTGGTCTTGTCCGCGTACTGTTTCTGCAGGTCGTTGCAGTAGCTGTCGCGACGGAAGTCGTTGGGGAAGGCATTGCCCTTGGCGCGTTCTGCTGCAAGCTTTTCCTTGCGCAGGGCGATCAGGGCGTTTTCTTCCTGTTGCAGGTCTTGCGATTCGGTCTTCAGGTCGCTCATGTCGTCTTTGTTTCCATCAGGTATTCGTTGCCCTTGGCGGGCAGGGCGCGCGCTACCGGCACGAGGCCGGTGGCGCGGCGATAGGGTGTGGCTTACAGCCCCTGTTTGAGGCTCGCTTCCAGGTACTGGTCAAGGTCACCGTCCAGCACTTTCTGGCAGTCGCTGCGTTCCACGCCGGTACGCAGGTCCTTGATGCGCGAGTCGTCCAGCACGTACGAGCGGATCTGGTGGCCCCAGCCAATGTCCGACTTGCTGTCTTCCAGCGCCTGCGAGGCCGCATTGCGTTTCTGCATCTCCAGCTCGTACAACTTGGCCCGCAGCATTTTCATGGCGGTGTCCTTGTTGGCATGCTGGGAGCGTTCGTTCTGGCACGCCACCACGGTGTTGGTCGGCACGTGGGTGATACGCACTGCCGAGTCGGTGGTGTTCACGTGCTGGCCGCCGGCGCCCGAGGAGCGGTAGGTGTCGATGCGCAGGTCCGACGGGTTGATCTCGATTTCGACCTTGTCGTCGATTTCGGGCGAGACGAACACGGCCGAGAACGAGGTGTGGCGGCGGGCGCCGGAGTCGAACGGGCTCTTGCGCACCAGGCGGTGCACGCCGATCTCGGTGCGCAGCCAGCCGAAGGCATATTCGCCCTTGATGTGCACGGTGGCGCCCTTGATGCCAGCCACTTCGCCCTCGGAGAGTTCGATGATGGTGGCGTCGAAACCACGCTTGTCGGCCCAGCGCAGGTACATGCGCAACAGAATGTTGGCCCAGTCCTGCGCCTCGGTCCCGCCGGAGCCGGCCTGGATGTCGAGGTAGGCGTTGTTCATGTCCATCTCGCCGCTGAACATGCGACGGAACTCGAGCTGGGCCAGGTTTTCTTCAAGGCCATGCAGTTCGGTCACGACGTCGCCGACAGCGCCCTCGTCGCCCTCTTCGACGGCCATGTCCAGCAGGTCCTTGCAATCGGCCAGGCCGTTGGACAGCTTGTCCAGCGTCTCGACGACCTGCGCCAGCATGGACCGCTCACGGCCCAGGGCCTGGGCGTACTCGGGCTTGTTCCAGACGTTGGGGTCTTCCAGCTCGCGATTGACTTCGATCAGGCGGTCATGCTTGAGATCGTAGTCAAAGATACCCCCGAATGGACTGGGAGCGGTCGGAGAGGTCCTTGATGGTGTTCAGGATCGGTTGGATTTCCATGGGCAGGCTACTCGTGCGAATTCGGTGAAAAGCCTGCGAGTATAACCGAGTCGGCCGCGTGGCGGCAGACCCGCCTGGCAGGCATCGACAACCAGCCGCCGGGTGCAGCCGCTCGAAAGGAGCACCCCTCGCCCAGCGCGCTAGGCGACACCCACCTGGTTGCGGCCACCGTTCTTGGCCTGGTACAGCCCTTTGTCCGCCGCCGAGATCAATTGCCGACAGAGGCTGCCGATAGCGGGAACCTGCGTGGCCAGGCCCACGCTGACGGTCAGGTACGCTCCGGCAGCCGGTGCCGTGTGCTCGATCGCCAGGCCCAGCACGCTCTGGCGCAGTTTCTCGGCAACCAGCCTGGCGCCACCTGGGGAGGTGTTGGGCAACACCAGGGCGAACTCCTCGCCGCCGTAGCGGGCCGGAAGGTCGCTAGGCCGCGAGCACGAGCCACGGATGGCCTCTGCCACGCGCCGCAGCGCTTCGTCTCCGGCCAGGTGGCCAAAGGTGTCGTTGTAGGCCTTGAAATAATCGACGTCGATCATCAACAGCGATAGCTGTTGCTGCTCGCGCATCGCCCGTCGCCACTCAAGCTCCAGGTACTCATCGAAATGGCGTCGATTGGACAGGCCCGTCAAGCCATCGGAGTTCATCAGCCGTTGCAGCATCAGGTTCGAATCGAGCAACTGCTGCTGGCTGACCCGCAGGGCGCGGTAAGCCTCGTCGCGCTGCAACAAGGTCAGGTAGGAGCGCGAGTGATAGCGAATGCGCGCCACCAGCTCGATGGTGTCGGGCAGTTTGACCAGGTAATCGTTGGCCCCGGCCGCGAACGCGGCGCGCTTGACCAGCGGGTCTTCCTTGGTCGACAGCACGATGATCGGGATGTCCTGGGTGGCCGGGTTGCTGCGGTACTCACGCACCAGCGTCAGGCCATCGAGCCCGGGCATGATCAGGTCCTGCAGGATCACCGTGGGCTTGATGCGCATGGCCTGCTGCACCGCCTGGTGCGGGTCGGCGCAAAAATGAAAATCGATGTTGTCCTCATGGGCCAGGCCCCGCCGCACGGCTTCCCCGATCATGGCCTGATCGTCGACCAGCAGCACCATCGCCGAATTTTCATCGGCGGCGGCGAACCCTTCGATGGGGAGCTCATTCATGGCTGTTCACCTGAACACTGCCGGCCAGGCGGCATGATTCGTTACGCTTCATCATTGTGAAAAAATTTCCGTCAGACGCCCGGCTATGCCTTCAAGCGGGCGGATTTCCACTGCGGCATCGATCGCCGCAGCAGCCTTGGGCATGCCATAGACAGCACTGGTGGCTTGGTCCTGGGCAATGGTCAGAAAACCCCGTTGGCGCATCATCTTGAGCCCCTGTGCTCCGTCACGCCCCATGCCGGTGAGCAATACCCCCACTGCCTCGCCTGACCAGTAGCGCGCCACGCTTTCGAAGAAAACGTCGATGGAGGGGCGGTAGATTTCATTGACCGGTTCGGCAGTGTAGGCCAGTTGCCCGTTCTGTAGCAGGCGCAGATGGTGGTTGGTTCCGGCCAGCAGCACCTGGCCAGGTTGCGGTGGCTCGCCTTCGCGCGCCAGGCGCACCGGCAGCCCGGCCGCACTGCTGAGCCATTCGGCCATGCCGGCGGCAAAGACCTGATCCACATGCTGGACCAGCACGATCGCGGCCGGGAACCCGGCTGGCACTCTTTTGAGCAGTATTTCCAGGGCCGCCGGACCACCTGCCGAGGAACCGATGGCCACCAACCCTCGTCGCTGGCTCGCTTCACGCAGCGGTGCGGCAACCGGCCTGGGCGTCGGCGGGCGCTGCTGTCCAATCAGCCAGCTGATGTTGAGAATCTTGCGCAGCAATGGCGCGGCGGCTTCGCGGGCGTCGCCCGCACCCAGCGCCGGTGTGTCGACCACATCCAGTGCACCATGCCCCATGGCTTCGAATACCCGGTGCACATTCTGCTTGCGATCGACCGTAACGATGACGATGGCGCACGGGGTGTCGGCCATGATCCGGCGAGTCGCTTCCACGCCATCCATCACCGGCATGATCAAGTCCATCAGGATCAGGTCCGGTTGCTGCTCCTGACAGCGTTGCACGGCTTCGACGCCGTTGCTGGCCACCCACACCACCTCATGGGCAGGTTCCAGCGCGACGGCCCGGCGCAAGGCCTCCACTGCCAAGGGCATGTCATTGACGATGGCGATCTTCATCCGTGAGCACCTCCGATCAGTTCGACTACAGCATCCAGCAACGCATCGTCGTGGAAACTGGCTTTAGCCAAATAGTAGTCGGCCCCGGCATCCAGGCCGCGCCGTCGGTCTTCCTCCCGGTCCTTGTAGGAAACCACCATGACGGGCAGCGATTGCAAGCGTTGGTCACGGCGCACCAGGGTGACCAACTCGATGCCGTCCATGCGCGGCATGTCGATGTCGGTGATCAGCAAGTCGAAATCGTCGCCGCGCAGAGCGTTCCAGCCATCCATGCCATCGACCGCCACCGCGACGTCATAGCCGCGATTGCCCAGCAGCTTGCGCTGCAGCTCACGCACGGTCAGCGAGTCGTCGACCACCAGGATGCGTTTGCGCGCCAGGCCAGAGGCGCCGGCACCGCCGCGCTCGACGCGCTCGAGCGTACCGGTGCTGAGCAGTTTGTCTACCGAGCGCAGAATGTCCTCCACATCGACGATCAGCACCACCGAGCCGTCGTCCAGCAGCGCCCCTGAAGAAATGTCCTGCACTTTGCCCAGACGCGGATCGAGCGGCATCACCACCAGCACCCGCTCGCCGATCAGCCGCTCGACCGCCACGCCATACAAGCGCTCGCGCTCGCGGATGACCACGACCCGCAGGCTGTTCTGATCGGTTTGCCCGGCCGGCCGGTGCAGCAACTGGCTGGCGGCTACCAGGCCGATGTGCTGGCCGTCATGCCAGAAGTGCTGCCGCCCTTCTATCTGCACGATGTCGTTGGCGTCCACCGCCAGGGTGTGTTCGATATGCGCCAGAGGGAAGGCATAGGCCTCCCCGCCGACTTCCACGACGAGGCTGCGCACGACCGACAAGGTTTGCGGTACCTGCAGGTGGAAGCGGCACCCCAACCCCGGCGTCTGGGTCAGTTCGATTGCCCCGCGCAATTCGCGGATCATGTGCTGCACGGCGTCAAGCCCCACACCCCGCCCGGACACTTCGGTCACCGTATCCCGCAGACTGAAACCCGGCAGGAAGAGGAAGGTGAGCAATTCATCGTCACTCATGCGCTCGACGGTTTCGGCCGGAGACAGGGTACGTTCCACGATGCTGGCACGCAGGCGATCCAGGTCCACGCCGGCACCGTCGTCCATCAGCTCAAGGCTCAGCATCCCGGCGTGGTGCGAGACGCGCAGGCGGATCAGCCCTTCTTCGGGCTTGCCCGCCAACAGCCGCCTGTCTGGCAGTTCGATGCCATGATCGACCGCGTTCCGCAGCAAGTGGGTCAGCGGCGCTTCGAGTTTTTCCAGGACGTCACGATCGACCTGGGTTTTCTCCCCTTCGATGATCAGGCGCACCGGTTTGCCCAGGGCGCGGCCCAAGTCGCGCACCATGCGGCTCTGCCCGGCCAGCACATCGGCAAATGGTCGCATGCGACAGGCCAGGGCGGTGTCGTAGAGCAGTTGTGCACGCTGGCTGGCCTGCCAGCCGAACTCGTCCAGGTCGGCCGCTTGCTGACGCAGGATCTGCTGGGTTTCGGCCAACAAGCGTTGGGTCTGGGCCAAGGCCTCGAGCACCTCGCCACCCTGGCCGCTGTCTTCGAGTTGCAGGCGCAGCCCATCGAGCGCCTGCATGCCCTGGCCATGCATGCGCTTGAGACGCTGCAAGGTGGCCAGGTAGGGCTTGAGACGCTGGGTTTCCACCAAGGACTTGCTGGACAGGTCGAGCAGGCTGTTGAGCCTGTCGGCGGTCACCCGCAGCACCCGCTCGCCCCCCTCTACTGTGCGCTTGCCGGCCTTGCGACGCGGCGCAGGCTCAGCATCGTCTGGCGGCTCAGACGCTGGTACAGGCGCCGCCGCCGGTGCCTGGCTCGCCACCGGCGGCGGCGCCATCGGTGCACCGGCCTGTGCGGGAACGGCAGGTGCTGCGCTCGGCCCCCCGGGCTCCACTACGGCGGCCATCAGCACCAGGAAGCCGGGCACATCGTCCTGGGCGGCGGTGTCGCCAGGTGTGGCAATGCGCATCAACAGGTCGGTGCCCTGCAGCAGCGCGTCGATATGCTCCGCGCTCAGGCGCAGGCGACCTTCCTGGGCTGCCACCAGGCAGTCCTCCATCACGTGCGCAACGCTGACACCGGCATCCACCCCAACGATGCGTGCAGCCCCTTTGAGGGAATGGGCCGCGCGCATGCAGGCTTCCAGCTGGTCGGCCTGCGTGGGGTTGCGCTCAAGGGCCAGCAGCCCGGCGTTGAGCACCTGCGTCTGGGCCTCGGCCTCAAGGCTAAACAGTTCGAGCAACGAGGCGTCGCGCATTTGCTCAGGTGTCATGACAGGCTCCGCTGTACGGCAGACAACAGCTGTTGTTCATCCAGCACACGCACGCTGCGCCCGCGCCATTGCAGCACCGCTGCCGTGAAGCGCATGGCGTCGTGAGCAGGGTCCATGGGCCGATCAAGCCGATGAATGCCGTCGATTTCCTCGACGGCCATGACCACCGGGCCACCCTCGGCCGCCAGGATCAGCATGCGCGGCAAGCCACGAGTGCTGCGCTGTTCAGTCACGCTGCCAGGCGTACCCAGCAGCTCCTGCAACGACAGGCACGGCACCAAGGCACCGCGTACATTGGCAACGCCCAACAGCACGCGCGAGCGCTGATGGGGTAGCGAATGCACGGCCTGCAAGGGCGCGATCTCGGCCAGGCATGCGGTAGGCAACGCCAGCCACTCCTCCCCCAGGCGGAACAACAGCATCGAGCGCCCTGTACAGGCCTGCTCGACTGGCTCCAGGTCCGGCTGGGCGTCGGTGTCCTGCACCAGTGCATAGCGGTCCAGCAGACGCGTGGCAGCGGCGGCGTACACCTCGCAGTTGCGGCAATGGACATGACGCTCAAGCAGCGGGCACTGCTTGTTGCCATGCACACCGATGCGATTCCAGCAGTCGTCGATGCGCACATCGGTTTCGGCGAGCAGGTCGGTCACGGCCTCATCGTTCATCGGTCAGCCTCCCGACCGGCACGCATGGCACGGCTCTGCAAACGCAGGGCCCCGGCCTGGTCACCTTGGGCCTGCAACAGCGCGGCCAGGTGAACGAGCGCTTCTGGGTGCTGCGGCTCAAGGTACAGCGCCTTGCGGTAGTGAACCTGTGCTTGTTGCAAATCACCTTCGGTGTCGCTGAGCAGGCCCAACCAGTAGTACACCTGGGCCGACGGCGGGTACTGGCGCAGGTAGCGCTGGCAGGCATCACGCGCCTGCTGGCTATTGCCGGCATTGGCATGCTCGGCAATGCTTGCCAGCAATTCGTGGGGGCCGGTCCGGGGGGCTTCGACGGTCTGCCGGTCAGGCACAGGCCCAAGGGACCCGCGCAAGCGCGGCACCGGGGCGCTGGCCGAGCGGTAGCCGGTCAACGGCTTGATGGGGTCGCGTTGAATCGGCACGGCCGGCGCCGGGCGTTGCTGGGTCACATCGTCCTGGCGGACATAGGCAAACGACTGGGCAATACCCACCGGGCGCATGCCAAGGCGAGCCAGCAGGCTGCCTTCGGCAGGCCCGATGAACAGCACGCCTTGAGGATGAAGCAGGCGCTTGAGGGTTTCGAACACCCGTTGCTGGGTAGGCACATCGAAATAGATGAGCAGGTTGCGGCAGAACACGAAGTCGTAGAGGCCCTCCCGGTTGGCCAATGCCGGATCGAGGACATTGCCCACCTGCAGGGTCACTTGCTGGCGCACACGGTCATGCACGCGATGGCCTTCGTCAGCGACATCGAAATAACGTTCGCGAAAACCCAGGTCATCGCCACGAAACGCATTGCGCCCGTAGAGACCCTGGCTGGCCTTGGCCACGGACGCAGGGCTGATGTCCATACCGTCGATCAGGAAGGATGCCGGGGGAATGCCGGCATCGAGCAGCGCCATCGCCAGTGAATAGGGCTCCTCCCCTGTCGAACAGGGCAGGCTGAGCAAGCGCAGAGGGCGAGCGGCGGCCAATTTGGCCAGGCGTTTGTGCGCCAGGCCTGTCAGCGCAGCGAAGGACTCGCGGTAGCGGAAAAACCACGTCTCCGGCACGATCACCGCTTCGATCAGCGCCTGCTGCTCGGCCGGCGATTGCTGCAGGCGCACCCAGTAGTCGTCCAGACCGCTGGCACCCAGTGCCGCGCTGCGCTGACGCAGGGCACGCTCGACCATCGACGCGCCTACCGATTCGACATCCAAACCTATGCGCTCACGCAGAAAATGAAAGAAATGCCGTTCGTTCATGCGCAGGTCCCGCCCTGTGGGTCAGGGTACAGCACTCGGTGCACGGCTTCGGGCAACACCTGGTCGACCTCGATGCGCTGCACCAGCCCCAGGGCATCCTGGCGGACCGGCCCCAGGAAAGGTGCGGGGTCATTGTTTACGCCATAGGGTTTGAATTCATCAGCACGGCAGCGCAGGGTTTCAGTGGCATGCTCCAGAATCAGGCCCAGTTGCAGTGCGCTGCGATAGCGCACCAGCACCAGGCGGGTACTGGTACGCTGCAACGCCGGCCGCCCCACGCACAGGGCAGCCAAATCCACCACCGGCACCAACTGCCCCCGGTAGGCAAGAATGCCCGCCACCCAGTGCGGCGCTTGCAGCACTGGCTTGAGGGGCTGACGGGGCAGCACCTTGATCACGTCCTGCACAGACAGGGCAAAACGCTGGTCACCCAGGTGAAACTGCAGGTACAGCGCACCGTTGTCGTGGCCTGCCGGCACGGCGCGCGGTTGCATGTCGATCATCGCCTTCAGACTTTGAAGCGCGACACGCCGCCGCGCAGGCCGGCGGCGACCTGGCTCAGCTCGTCGATGGCGAAACTGGCCTGGCGCAGCGACTCCACGGTCTGGGTACTGGCGTCGCTCAGTTGCGCCAGCGCCTGGTTGATCTGCTCGGCACCGGTGGCCTGGGCCTGCATGCCTTCGTTGACCATCAGTACACGCGGCGCCAGTGCCTGGACCTGATGAATGATCTGGCTCAGTTGCTCACCGACCTGCTGAACCTCGAACATGCCGCGGCGCACCTCTTCGGAAAACTTGTCCATGCCCATGACCCCGGCCGACACGGCCGACTGGATCTCGCGCACCATCTGCTCGATGTCATAGGTCGCCACCGCCGTCTGGTCAGCCAGGCGGCGCACTTCGGTGGCCACCACGGCAAAACCGCGGCCGTATTCCCCGGCCTTCTCGGCTTCGATGGCCGCGTTGAGCGACAGCAGGTTGGTCTGGTCGGCCACCTTGACGATGGTGACGACCATCTGGGTGATGTTGCTGGCCTTCTCGTTGAGGATGCCCAGCTTGGCGTTGACCAGGTCGGCCGCACCCATGACCTGGTGCATGGTTTCTTCCATGCGCGCCAGCCCTTGCTGCCCGGAGCCGGCCAGGCTCGACGCCTGATCGGCGGCCGAGGTGACTTCGGTCATGGTGCGCACCAGGTCGCGGGAAGTGGCGGCGATTTCACGCGAGGTGGCACCGATTTCGGTCGTGGTGGCGGCCGTCTCGGTGGCGGTGGCCTGCTGCTGCTTGGAGGTGGCCGCGATTTCCGTCACCGAGGTGGTGACCTGCACCGACGAGCGCTGCGCCTGCGCCACCAGATTGGCCAGCGCCTCGGCCATTTCATTGAAACCGCCCTGAACCGCGCCGAACTCGTCCTGGCGGTCCAGGTTCAGGCGCATGCTCAGGTCACCCGAGCGAAGCCTGTCCAGCGCAGTCACGATGAGGCTCATGGGCGAGGTAATGGCGCGCAGCAGCAGCAAGCCACAGATACCGGCGGCCACGATGGCCAGCAACAGTGACACGACCATGCTGCCCTTGGCCGTGTTCACCGCGCTGACGATTTCTCGGGTGGCCGCGTCGGCGGACAGGCGATTCTGTTCGATCACCTCGTTCAGGTGCTTGCGCCCTTCGACCCAGGTGGGGGTCAGCACTTGGGCGATCAAACGCTGGGCTTCGGCATAATTGCGTTCGCGATACGCACTGAGCACCTGGTTGACGTTCTGCATGTAGGCTTGTTCGAGCTTCACGAAGGCGTCGAAGCGGGCCTGGTCCTCGCCATCGCGAATGGTGGTCTGGTAACTGGCCATGTGTTGCTTGAGCCGGTCTTCGAAACTCTTGAAGAGTTCCATGTCGGCCGAGCTGATCTCGCGCCGGTCAGAAAGCCCGACCAACTGTTGGCTGGTGACGTAACTGTCCACCCATGCGCTGCGGATCATCGAGCTGTAGTAGACCCCTGGAATGCTGTCGGCCCCAACTTCCTGCTCGGCAGATTCGATGGTCACCAAGCGCGAATAGGCCGCCACGATCATCAGCAGCATGATGGCGATGATCACGGCGAAACTTGCCAGGATCCGTTGGCGCAACGTCCAGTTCTTCACATTCAGCCCTCAGGGATTCACTACGAGCAGGAAAAATCGCCGAAGTATAGCCCAGGCGTCCTACAGAATTGCGTGTCATGTTCTGACAGAACGCCCAGACAACGCAGTGACCCTCCCGATCAGGCCAAAACTGCACGCGCGGCTCAGACCTGCCGCGCCTGCTTTTCCAGCTCCTCGCGCAACCCTTGGGCCAACCCCAGCTGGCGCGCCAGTTCGTCCAGATAAGCACGTTCCATGTAGTTTTCCTGATCGACCATCATCACGCTGGCCAGGTACATCTCGGCAGCGATTTCCGGCGTCTGGGCCGCCCGGGCCACCTCGGCCGGGTCCAGCGGCTTGTCGAGCTCCGCATGCAGCCACTGCTGCACTTCACGGTCACCGTCCAGGCGGGTGAACTCCCCCTCGATCAGCGCGCGTTCGCGCTCATCCACATGACCATCGGCCTTGGCCGCAGCGACCAGTGCACGCAGCACCGCCTGGCTGTGCTGCTCCACCTGGGCCGCAGGTACGCGGTCTACCGTCTGGGGCTCTGGGGTGGGGGTCTGTTGGTTGGCCTGCTGGGCCTGCCAGTTGCCATAGGCCTTGTAGGCAAGCACGCCAAGCGCGGCGAGCCCCCCGTAGGTAAGCGCCTTGCCACCAAACTTGCGGGCTTTCTTGCTGCCGAGTAACACGCCCAGCGCACCGCCGCCAAGCAGGCCACCACCTGCGCCTGACAGCAACCCGCCGAGCCCGCCGGCGCCTGCACCCGTCTTGGCCCCGCCTGCCTGCTTTTCTAGCAGTTGCTGGCCGGATTTGAGCAATTGATCAAGCAAACCCCGGGTATTCATCATGCGCATCTCCACATCATGGAAGTCAGCAGCCAGATTAAGACTTGCCCCACAACACGGCACAGAGGATTTGCTTCCAGATGTTGCATCGCCGGAGGCGGCTTGCCGGTGCCTGCACACCCGCCGCCGGCATCCACGTCCTTTCAGTCGCGCAGGTCCGATTCGTGAATTGGGCTCGACCGGCTGGTGGCCCGCTGGTATTGCGCCGGCCAGGTGGCCTGGTGCCCGCCCAGGTCGTCGTCTGCATGCAACGGCCAGTACGGGTCGCGCAGCAGCTCCCGGGCCAGGAAAATCAAGTCGGCCTGGCCTGTGCGCAGGATGTGCTCGGCCTGGGCAGGCTCGGTGATCATGCCCACGGTGCCCGTGGCCATCTCCGACTCCTTGCGCACGCGCTCGGCAAAGCGGGTCTGGTAGCCAGGGCCGGTCGGAATCTCGGCATTGCTGGACGTGCCACCTGAAGACACATCGATCAGATCCACACCAAGCACACGCAGGCGCCGGGCCAGCTCGACGGTTTCGTCCGGGTTCCAGCCGTCTTCCACCCAGTCGGTGGCCGACACCCGCACGAACAATGGCAACTCGGCCGGCCAGACTGCGCGAACCGCTTCGACCACCTGCAAGGTCAGGCGGATGCGGTTCTCGAAGCAGCTGCCGTATTCATCCTGACGCTGATTGCTCAACGGCGACAGGAACTGGTGCAACAGGTAACCGTGGGCAGCGTGCACCTCGACCACTTTGAAGCCCGCGTCCAGCGCACGCCTGGCCGAGGCGACAAAGGCCTGCACCACGTCCTGGATCTGCGCATGGGTCAGCTCACTGGGCACGGTGTGCTCAGGATCGAACGCGATCTTCGACGGCCCGACCGGCTGCCAGCCGCCCTCCTCCAATGTGACGCTGCCATGCTTGCCCAGCCAAGGGCGGTAGGTGCTGGCCTTGCGCCCGGCATGGGCGAGCTGGATACCCGGGATGGACCCTTGAGCGGTGATGAAACGGGTGATGCGCTGCAAGGGGGCGATCTGCGCGTCCTCCCACAGGCCGAGGTCTTCAGCGGTGATGCGCCCGTCGGCCGTGACCGCCACGGCCTCGGTGACGACCAGGCCCGCACCGCCGACAGCGCGACTGCCCAGGTGCACCAGGTGCCAGTCGTTGGCCAGGCCATCGACCGAGGAATACTGGCACATCGGTGATACGGCGATACGGTTCGGCAGGGTCAGCTGACGCAGGGTGTAAGGCTCGAGCAGCATGCTCATGAGGGCACCTCCCAATGGCTGCAAAGTGATCCGGCCGGGCACTCGTTCACACATTCCTGGCCCGGTACCGGTCTGTGTTCAGACTAGACCAGATTGGGTAGGGGGAAGGTTCCATGGGATTTGGCAGTGATGCCCCGGGGCGCTGTGTGAAAAGCCTCGATACGCGGTGAGGCTGGGTTAAATACAGCCAGGCCTCTTCTCGAAACGTTTCACACAGATCCTGGCTCAGCGCGGCTCCATGTGGGCGATCATCAGTTGCACGCTTTCATTGCCGCGGAACTCGTTCACATCCAGCTTGTAGGCCAGCTCCACCCAGCGCACGGTCGGGTTGGGCCAAACCTCGCGGTCGATACCGAAGGCGATGCCGTCCAGGCGCACCGTGCCGCACTCGCTTTTGAGCACGACTTTCAGATGGCGCTCACCCACCACGCGCTGCTCGACCAGCTGGAACACACCGTGGAACAGCGGCTCCGGAAAATGTTGCCCCCAAGGCCCGGCTTGGCGCAGCGCCTTGGCCAGGTCCAGGTGGAATTCCTCCACCGCCAGGCTGCCATCAGACAGCAGTCGCCCGGTGAGGTCGTCCTCGCACAGTTGGCGGCGGACCTCCTGGTCGAAGGCCTCGGCGAACGCGGGATAGTTGGCTTCGGGCAGGGACAGCCCAGCCGCCATGGCATGGCCACCGAACTTGCTGATCAGCTGCGGATGGCGCGCGGCCACCGCATCGAGCGCGTCGCGGATGTGAAACCCCGGCACGGAGCGCGCAGAGCCCTTGAGCATGCCGTCACCGGCATCGGCGAAAGCGATGGTTGGGCGGTGATACCGTTCCTTGAGGCGAGAAGCCAGGATGCCAATGACGCCCTGGTGCCACTCTGCATCGAACAGGCACAGGCCATAGGGCATCGATTCGACCGGCAAGTCCCGCAACTGGGCCAGTGCTTCACGCTGCATGCCCTGTTCGATGGACTTGCGGTCCTGGTTCAGGCCATCCAGTTGCTTAGCCATGTCCAACGCCAGGGCATAATCCTCGCAGAGCAGGCACTCGATACCCAGGCTCATGTCGTCCAGGCGCCCGGCGGCGTTCAGCCGCGGGCCCAGAATGAAACCCAGGTCGGTGGAGGTGATGCGCCGGTGGTCGCGCTTGGCTACCTCCAGAATTGCCTTGAGGCCAGGCCGGGCGCGCCCGGCACGAATGCGCTCCAGGCCCTGATGCACCAGGATGCGATTGTTCGCGTCCAGCGGCACCACGTCAGCCACGCTGCCCAAGGCAACCAGGTCCAGCAGTTCGCCAATGTTCGGCTGCGGCCGGGTGTCGTAGCGGCCCAGGCTGCGCAAGCGCGCGCGCAGGGCCATGAGCACGTAGAAAATCACCCCGACGCCTGCCAGCGACTTGCTCGGAAACGGGCAGCCTGGCTGGTTGGGGTTGATGATGGCATCGGCGTCCGGCAGCGCCTCGCCAGGCAAGTGGTGGTCGGTCACCAGGACCTTGAGGCCAGCCGCCTTCGCCGCCGCGACCCCGTCGACGCTGGAAATCCCGTTGTCGACCGTGACCAGCAGCTGCGGTTGGCGCTGCAATGCCACTTCGACGATTTCCGGCGTGAGGCCGTACCCGTATTCGAAGCGGTTGGGTACCAGGTAGTCCACGTGGGCCGCACCGAGCAGGCGCAAACCCAGCACGCCGACGGTACTGGCCGTGGCGCCATCGGCATCGAAGTCACCGACGATCAGAATGCGCTGGCCTTGGTCGATGGCCTGCACCAGCAGGTCGACGCCCGCGTCCATGCCCTTGAGCTGCTGGTAGGGCAGCAGGCGCGCCAGGCTCTTGTCCAGCTCGGCCTCGCTTAGCACGCCACGGGCGGCGTACAGGCGCGTCAGCAAGGGTGGCAGGTTGCCAAGAAACGGCAGGGTCGGGGGCAGCGGGCGAGATTCGATACGCATGGGATGGTTCAGCCACGCTCCCCCAGCAGCCACTGCAATTGCACTTCGTGCTGGCCACGGTCATCGGTCACGAACACCGTGCCTTCGCTGATCATCACATCCCATTTGATGCTGCGGGGCATGTCGGTGGACAGGGTCTCGAGCACCTCCTGAGGCACGGCCGCGATGCTGAGGTTCTTGAGGTTCTTCACCGCGCTCACCACCTTGCCTTCCCACACACGCAGACTACCGTAGGCCAGCAGGCTGGTGCGTTCGGTACGGCGCGAGCACCAGGTCAGGCGATCGGCATCTGGCTGGCCTACTTCGATCCAGTGCAACACGCGGTCGTCCAGGCTCTTTTCCCAGAGCGCCGGCTCATCGACGTCCGACAGCCCCCGGCCGAATGTCAGGTTTTCGTTGTACCACAGCGCATAGGCCAACAGACGAACCGCCATACGCTCCTCGGTTTCCGACGGGTGCCGCGCGATGGTCTGCTTGACGTTCTCGTAGACATTGCGGTCGAGGTCGGTCAGGTTCAGTTCGAATTTGTAGGTGGTGGACGGCTGGGCCATGGTCGGGGTGCTTCTTGCCTGAAGAAAAGTCGCACAGTCTAACCGATCCAGTCCACGGTTGCGCCGCGGCAGTATCTGCCGCATCGCAGCTGTGATAAAAACACCGCTCTTCATAGCTGCCACGGATGCCCCATGTCGACGTCAAGCAAACCCCTCGCCGGCCTTAAAGTGGTCGAGCTCGGCACCTTGATCGCCGGGCCATTCGCATCGCGCATCTGCGCCGAATTCGGCGCCGAGGTGGTCAAGGTGGAATCGCCCGACGGCGGCGACCCGTTGCGCAAGTGGCGCAAGCTTTACGAGGGCACCTCGCTGTGGTGGTTCGTGCAGGCGCGCAACAAGCGCTCGCTCACCCTCAATCTCAAGCACCCCGACGGGCGCGACGTCCTGCGCAAACTGCTGGCCGAGGCGGACATCCTGATCGAAAACTTCCGTCCGGGCGTGCTCGAGAAGCTCGGTTTTGGCTGGGACGTGCTCCATGCGCTCAACCCACGGCTGGTCATGGTGCGCCTGTCAGGCTTCGGCCAGACCGGGCCCATGAAGGAGCAACCAGGCTTTGGCGCGGTGGGCGAGTCCATGGGTGGCTTGCGTTACATCACTGGGTTCGAGGATCGCCCGCCCGTGCGCACCGGTATTTCCATCGGCGACTCCATAGCGGCGTTGTGGGCGGTGATCGGCGCACTGATGGCCCTGCGTCATCGCGAGGTCAACGGGGGTTTGGGCCAGGTGGTCGACGTGGCGCTGTACGAGGCCATCTTCGCCATGATGGAGAGCATGGTGCCGGAGTTCGACGTCTTCGGTTTCATCCGCGAGCGCACGGGCAACATCATGCCGGGCATCACGCCCTCCTCCATCCATACCAGCGCAGACGGCAAGCATGTACAGATCGGCGCCAATGGCGATGCCATCTTCAGGCGCCTGATGTTGACCATCGGCCGTAGCGACCTGGCCGAGGACCCGAGCCTGGCCACCAATGACGGGCGAGACCTGCGCCGCGATGAGCTGTACGGGGTCATCGATCGCTGGGCCAACGGATTGCCACTGGAGCAGCTTATGCAGGCTCTGACCGCAGCCGAGGTGCCGGCCAGCCGCATTTACTCGGCCGAAGACATGTTCAGCGACCCTCAGTACCTGGCGCGCGAGATGCTTCTGGAGGCGCGCCTGCCCGATGGCAAGGCAGTGCGCATGCCGGGCATCGTCCCAAAGCTATCCGACACCCCAGGCTCTGCCGATTGGGTCGGGCCAGCACTGGGCGAACACACCGACGAGCTGCTAAGCCAGCTGGGCTATGATGCGGCCGCCGTCGCCGCCCTGCGTCAGGCGGGCGCTGTCTGAGCCTGTCGCTGTTCCATTGCCTGCGCCCCGTTAGGTTGGCATGGACGGGTGCCCTACTGGCTGCACTGCTGAGCGTGCCATCAAGCGCTCAGGAGCGATTGCTGTGGCTGATGCGCGATCTGCCACCGTTCAGCGTATCCGAGGGCCCGGAAGAAGGTCGTGGGGTGATCGACCAGCTGTTACCGCAGCTGATCCAGCAGATGCCCGAATATGCCCACAGCACCGTGCGGGTCAATCGTGCGCGTGGCTTGCAGATGCTGCAGGACAGCAGCAGCCTGACCTGTGATCCGATGCTGCTGTGGACTGCCGAGCGCGCTCGCTATGTGCGCTTTTCCATCCCGTTGCTGGGCGTGCAAACCAGCGGCCTGGTCGTGCGCAAGGAAAACCACGCCCTGGTGGCGCCCCACCTCGACGGTGAGGCGGTCGATCTTCAAGGCCTGCTGAGCGACCCATCGCTACGCCTTGGGGTAGTGGCAGAGCGCAGTTACGGGGCTGTGATCGACGATACGCTGAGCCACTTGCCAGATGCCTCCGTCAGCCGGCACTACGGCACGCAGGCCACCGCCAACCTGCTGCAGATGCAACGCTTGGGCCGACTGCGCCTGGTGCTCGGCTACTGGCCGGAAGTTCGCTATCTGATCCAGCAACAGGGCGGATCGCCTGCTGACTACCAATTTCACCCGGTTCAGGGTGTGAAGCCCTACCAATTCCTGCATGTAGGCTGCTCGGCCAGCCCGCAAGGGCAAGCCGCCATGGCCCACATCGATCAGGTCTTGACCCAGCTGCGCCAGACGGTGCTACCGAACCTGTATGCGCATTGGCTCGACCTCGCTCAGCGGGCGGACTACCTTGAACACAGTCGCGCTTTCTTCAGCGAGCACACGGCGGCACACGCCGAACGCCCTGAACAGGACGAGCGCCACGCCGCTGGGCCGATCAACCTTCAAGATCCCCAACCCAGATAAAAAGAAACCCCGGACGCTGGGGAAGAACGTCCGGGGTCAAGCGAAAGCCCTTGGGCTTCCAGCGACAGCAGTGGCCATGCGGGAGCAAAGCAGTGGCCGGCTGTACTGATCAATCTGATGACTCGCTCAGGCAAAGGTTCCCTGAGGTTGCTGACGCTGCTGCAATGCAGCAATCACGCAAGGTTGCAGCCGCCCTTCGGCGATCTGCAGATCACGGTGCAGACCATCGACCATGTCCACCAGCAGACGTTGCTCCTGCAATTGACGCTCGCTGACCGTGCGCTGTAATACCACCCTGGCCAGGTGGTCGTGGACGGTCAATTGCCGGTTACCGTGGCTATCGGCCAGGCCCAAGTGCGCCTGGTAAGGGGTGAGGGCTTGGTTGAGCAGTCTGCAGATTCGTTCCATCCGGATTACTCGCTTGCTTGATGAGTTGTAAGGAGCAGACCTGCAAGCAAAGCGGAAAGTTCTAACCCTTCATGCTGTTGAATGCGCCGTCGGTGCGTTGATGGGTTGCGACCTTTCACGTTCGGACGGGCTTGGCAGTATTTGCAACACCCTTTGCAGGGCCGGGGAAGACAATGGCCATGGCAACTCCGCAATGACTTGCAAGCCAAAACCGCGGGCCTGATCAGCCAGGTTGCGTCGCCGGGCACCTGCCTGACCGACGAACAGCACCGGGCAGGCCATCGGTAGCCGCTTGAGTATCGCAATGCCTGTGCGGGTGGGCATGGCATGGTCGAAAATCAATAAATCCGGGGAGAATGCGCCCGAAAGGCACGCGTCGAGCTCGGCCTTGTCCTGACAGACCCGCACCCGAAACACGCCCTGGGCATTGAGGGCCTGGTGCAGAAGGATCTGGTGGGACGGGCGCACCTGATGAATCAGTACATGGGGCTGTTGCATGAGCCGCTCCTGCTGGGAGGACCGGCTAATCTAGGCGCGATGACGATCGGCCAGAATAGGATTTTTCTGAATTAATGCATCGAAACCACTGAGGCTCCGGATCGGCCCGACCCGGAGCCTGCAAGGTCAGAGCGGCTTGCCGCGATTGCCGTGCTGGCTGACGAAGCCTTGTACTGCCTTGAGGTCATTGGGCAATACGGTGCATCGCTCTTCACGGCTGAACAGGTCGCTCATGTGCACGGGCAATTCAAGCGCCTTGCCAACGCCTGCCTGCTCGACCGCTTCAGGGAACTTGACCGGGTGTGCGGTACCCAGCACAACCATGGGCGTATCCAGGCTACGGCGGCACTCGCGACCGGCCTTGACGCCGATGGCCGTGTGCGGGTCCAGCACCTCGCCGGTCGTCTCAAACACCTCGGCGATGGTCTGGCAGGTCTGTTCATCGGTGACGGCCAGCGAATCGAAGAGCTTGCGCGCCTCGGTCCAGCGGTCCTGTTCGACGCTGAAGCCGCCGCCTTGGCGGAAGTTGGCCATCAACTCGGCAATCGACGCGCCGTTGCGACCGTGCAGATCGAACAGCAGGCGCTCGAAGTTGGACGAAACCATGATGTCCATCGACGGCGACAAGGTGGCGTGCAACTGCTCCTTGACGTACTGGTTGCCGCTCATGAAGCGGTGCAGGATGTCGTTGCGGTTGGTGGCCACCACCAGCTGGCTGATCGGCAGGCCCATGTTGCGTGCCAGGTAGCCTGCGAAGATATCGCCGAAGTTGCCGGTGGGCACCGAGAAGGCCACCGAACGGGCCGGGCCGCCAAGCTGCAGGGCTGCGTGGAAGTAGTAGACGATCTGGGCCATGATCCGCGCCCAGTTGATCGAATTGACAGCTACCAGGCGGGTGCCCTTGAGGAACGACTGGTCGGCGAAGCTCGCCTTGACCATTTCCTGGCAGTCATCGAAATTGCCTTCGATGGCGATGTTGTGGATGTTCTCGCCGAAGAGGGTCGTCATCTGCCGACGCTGCACTTCCGAAACCCGCTGGTGCGGGTGCAGGATGAAGATGTCGACATTGTCGCACCGACGGCAACCTTCGATGGCCGCAGAGCCGGTGTCGCCGCTGGTGGCACCGATGATCACCACACGTTCGTTACGCTTGGCCAGCACGTGGTCGAGCAAGCGACCGAGCAGTTGCAAGGCGAAATCCTTGAATGCCAGGGTCGGCCCGTGGAACAGCTCAAGCACCCACTCGTTGCTGTTGAGCTGGCGCAGCGGGGCAACGGCAGCATGGGCGAATTCGCCGTAGGTTTCTTCGAGAATTTTCTTGAAGTCGGCATCGGCGATGCTGCCCTCGACGAACGGGCGCATGACGCGGAAGGCCAGCTCGTGGTACGGCAGGCCCGCCCAGGATGCGATTTCTTCCTGCGTGAAACGTGGCAGGTTTTCCGGGACGTACAGGCCACCGTCGGTAGCCAGGCCGGCGAGCAATACGTCTTCAAAGTTCAGGGCCGGTGCCTGGCCGCGGGTACTGATATAGCGCATGGGACAAACCTTTGGTTTGAGCGGCAAGCCTGGTTTACCCGCAGCAGAAAAGGGCCGGAGGCCTCGTTCCTGGGCGGCACGCCTTGGCTTGCCGTGACTATAGGGTGTTCTAAAGCCCCTACGCTGCGTACGGCTGCAGCGTCGGGGGTGTCGCTGGGGCTCTGTGCGAGAAGCCCCGGTACTCGGTCACGCATGTCCGAAAACAGCATTGCCGGACGTTCGTCACAAGGCTGTTCAGGCCAACCCTAGTTGAGCTGCTCGACGCGAATGCGCACGACCTGGCCTACCACATCCTGCAGGGCCTCGAGGGCAACGATAGCGTCGTTGATGCCCTGCTCCACCACCCGGTGGGTCAACAGGATCATCGGCACCAGGCCGTCTTGCTCTTCGGCTTCCTTTTGCATGATCGATTCGATGTTGATGCCACGCTCGGACAGAATGCTCGCCACCTGGGCCAGCACCCCTGGATGATCCTTGGCCTGAATACGCAGGTAATAGGCGCTCTCGCAGGCTTCGATCGGCAGGATCGGGTGCGCTGACAGCGAATCGGGCTGGAACGCCAGGTGGGGTACGCGGTTTTCCGGGTCAGAGGTCATGGCACGGACCACGTCCACCAGGTCACCCACCACCGAGGACGCGGTTGGTTCCATTCCTGCGCCTGCACCGTAGTACAACGTCGAGCCGGCGGCGTCGCCGTTGACCATCACGGCATTCATCACCCCATTGACGTTGGCAATCAGGCGGTCGGCCGGAATCAGCGTCGGGTGCACGCGCAACTCGATACCTTCGGCGGTACGGCGTGCCATGCCCAGGTGCTTGATGCGGTAGCCCAGGGCTTCGGCGTAGTTCACGTCCGCCGTGGTCAGCTGGGTGATGCCTTCGGTGTAGGCCTTGTCGAACTGCAGCGGAATGCCGAACGCGATCGATGCCAGGATGGTCAGCTTGTGCGCCGCGTCGATGCCTTCGACGTCGAACGTCGGGTCGGCTTCGGCATAGCCAAGCGCCTGGGCTTCGGCCAGCACATCCGGGAAGGCACGGCCTTTTTCGCGCATTTCGGTGAGGATGAAGTTGCCGGTACCGTTGATGATCCCCGCCAGCCAGTTGATACGGTTGGCCGACAGGCCTTCGCGAATGGCCTTGATTACCGGGATGCCGCCGGCCACCGCTGCTTCGAAGGCGACGATCACGCCCTTTTCACGGGCTCTGGCGAAGATTTCGTTGCCATGCACGGCGATCAGCGCCTTGTTGGCGGTGACCACGTGCTTGCCGTTCTCGATGGCCTTGAGCACCAGGTCGCGGGCCACGGTGTAGCCCCCAATGAGCTCGATGACGATATCGATCTCGGGGTTGCTCGCGACTTCGAACACATCAGCGGTAATGGGGGTACCGGTAATCTGGCAGTTCGGGTTCTGCGAGCGCATGGCGATCTGTGCCACTTCAATACCGCGCCCGGCACGGCGGGCAATCTCCTCGGCGTTGCGCTGAAGTACATTGAAGGTTCCGCCACCGACGGTCCCCAACCCACAGATGCCTACTTTGACCGGTTTCACTGTGAACTCCCCATTGAACGGCCGACACCTTTGCCGACCGTGAAACATGCCGTCACCCCATGACGACGGCGTATAGAACTGTATTACTTGGCAAGCGCCAGCTTGGCGACCTGCGGTGCAGGCTGGTAACCCGGAATCACCTGGCCATTTTCGAGCACGATGGCCGGTGTACCGTTGACGCCGATCGACTGCCCCAGCTGGAACTGCTTGCTGACCGGGTTGGTGCACTTGGCTGCCTTGATTTCATCACCCTCGACCATCTTGTCCATGGCTTTGCGACGGTCGCTGGAGCACCACACCGCCTGCAATTGCTGGTCGCCGGCCGAGCCCAGGCCCTGACGCGGGAAGGCGACGTAACGCACTTCGATACCGCGGCGGTTGAGTTCGGGCACTTCGGCATGCAGCTTGTGGCAGTACGGGCACGTGGTGTCGGTGAAGACGGTGATATGGGACTTGGTTTCGCCCTTGGCCGGATACACCACCATCTCACCTGCCGGAATGCCATTGATGAGCTTGGCTATGCCCAGGCGCTCGGCTTTTTCGGTCAGGTTGACGGGCTTGCCGTCCTGGATCTGGAACAGGTAGCCCTGCATCACGAACTGGCCATCGGCGCTGGCGTACAGCACACGCCCGCCTTGCAGCTTGACTTCGTACAGGCCGCTGACCGGGCTGCTGGCCACGCTCTCGACAGGCACTTCCAGGGACAGGTTCTGCAATGACTTGCGAATGGCCTGCTCGGCGCCGACTGGCGTATCGGGCGCCGCAGCCACGGCAAAGGTGCTGGCCAGCGCCAAGGCGGCGGCGGCGAAAAACGGGGTCACGCGCATGGATACTCCTGAGGGCGGACAGGGGCCGCAGAGCGTCACCTGAGTAAAACGACGAGGTGACTGGGCGGCCCTTGGTGCTAACCGCCCAAGCCTACCACATCACGCCTGGCTTGAAGCCGCCGCAGACTGCCGGTTGGGCGAACATGAAAAACATTCATCCGCGTGGATGGTGCTCGGCGTGCAGTTGCTGCAACCGTGCCTTGGCCACGTGGGTGTAGATCTGCGTGGTCGACAAATCGCTGTGGCCCAGCAACAGCTGCACCACGCGAAGGTCCGCACCGTGGTTGAGCAGGTGCGTGGCGAATGCGTGTCGCAGCGTGTGCGGCGACAAGGCCTTGTCGATGCCCGCCATCTGGGCATGGTGCTTGATGCGATGCCAGAAGGTCTGCCGGGTCATCTGCTCGCCGCGCAGGCTAGGGAACAGCACATCGCTGGGACGGCCGTTGAGCAATTCGGCACGGCCGTGGCGCAGGTAGCGCTCCAGCCACACCACCGCCTCCTCGCCCATGGGCACCAGCCGCTCCTTGCTGCCTTTGCCCATCACCCTGAGTACGCCCTGGCGCAGATTGACCTGATCGAGCGTGAGGCTGACCAGCTCGGTGACGCGCAGGCCGCAGGCATACAGCACTTCGAGCATGGCGCGGTCGCGCTGGCCGATGGCCTCGCCAAGCTCCGGGGCTTGCAACAAGGCTTCCACATCGGCCTCGGACAGCGACTTGGGCAGCGGTTTGCCCAGTTGTGGCATGTCTACCTGAAGCGTCGGGTCGATGGCGATGAGCTTTTCGCGCAGCAGGTAGCGGAAGAAACCGCGTAGCCCGGACAGGAAACGTGCGGTCGAGCGCGGCTTGTAGCCTTGGTCCAGGCGCCAGGCCAGGTGGTCGAGAATCAGTTCGCGGCCCGCATCGGGGAGGTTGACCGAGTGTGCTTGTAGCCAGCCGTTGAACAGGGCGAGGTCGCTGCGGTAAGAGGTGCGAGTATTGTCGGACAATCCCTTTTCGAGCCACAGGGCGTCCAGGAATTGATCGATGAGCGGGTGGTCCAGGGCGGGCATGCTGGGGGCTATTTGCGGCTGTGGGGGCGGTAGTGTTTCATAGCGATTGGCGGGTTGTCTGTATTTGGGGTGGGCTGGCTTGCAGTGCTTATCGAGGTTCGCGGGTTTTTATGGACCGGCGGCGAAGGGGGCGCGGTGAGATTAAATAATCGGTATGAACGTTTGAGCGCCTTGGGGCCTTGGCGCCTTAGCTTGGGCGTATGTGGCAAGTTGGTATTCATTGGCGAGGGGGGCGCACAGTCACCCTTCCGCCCTTACGGCGGCTCACTTTTTGTCTTGGCAAAAAGTAAGCAAAAACCGCCTGCTCCTATCATCCGGCCCCTGCGCTGCGCTCCGGGGTTCCCTCGCTCCGGGCTTGCTCCCGGGAGGACCGCGCTGCAGGCCCCATCCTGGGGCCCAGCGCTTGACAGGCATCCATGCCTGTCACCTCCCTGCGCAAGCCCTGCGCTCGGCCTCCTGAAGTCGCGATCTGCGGTGCCTGGGCTACCGCGCGCTTAGAAGCAAAAGCTAAAGCAACGGCACTGGCACTGGCACTGGCAAGAAGCCTGTCGAATTTCGTGCGGGAGCGGCGCTCCGGCGACGCCTTGCCTATGCAGGTTTTGATATTTCCTGCAGTACCGGCACCGGACGCTTGTCCTCGTCGATGGCAACGAAACTGAAGACGCCGTGAATCGCCCGCTCCCGGCCATCGAGATACATGTTTTCGACGAAGACATCCACCTGCACCTGCAAGCTGGTATTGCCTACCTTGATCACCGTACCCACCAGCTCGACGATTGAGCCCGCCGGGATCGGGTGCTTGAAGTCGATGCGATCGGTGGAAACAGTCACCAACGGCAAGCGGCAGAAACGCGTGGCCGCGATGAAGGACACTTCGTCCATCCACGCCAGGGCCGTGCCACCGAACAAGGTGTTGTGATGGTTGGTGGTGTTGGGGAACACCGCCTTGGTCACGCGGGTGACCGAAAGCTCGGTGCGGCGCTGAATTTCCTGGTCTCGGGTGGTCATGGCTGTCACCTGTACGAAGTTCAAAACGCAAAAAAGCAGCCCGAAGGCTGCTTCTTTCTCGCTAGGCGACCTGGGCCGCCGGGCAAACTGTACTCAGGACAGTTTTTCCTTGATGCGAGCGGCTTTGCCGGACAGATCGCGCAGGTAGTACAGCTTGGCTTTACGCACGTCACCACGACGTTTCACGGCCAGGCTGTCGATCTGTGGGCTGAAGGTCTGGAAGGTACGCTCTACACCAACGCCGCTGGAGATCTTGCGCACGGTGAAGGCGCTGTTCAGACCACGGTTGCGCTTGGCGATAACGACGCCTTCGAACGCCTGCAGACGGGAACGCTCACCTTCCTTCACTTTAACTTGAACGACAACGGTGTCGCCGGGTGCGAAGGTCGGGATTTCCTTGCTCATCTGCTCGGCTTCGAGCTGCTGGATGATCTTGTTGGTCATGCTGTGCTCCTAAGATGGATCGTGATCCACCATCGATACGTTTAACTATCGTCCCGCTCGTGGAGGTATTCCTCGAGCAGCTTCTTCTCTTCTCCAGAAAGCGAGCGACTTTCCAGAAGATCGGCGCGTCGTTCGAAGGTCCTACCAAGGGACTGCTTCATTCTCCAACGCCGGATGTGTGCATGGTTGCCACTAAGCAACACGTCGGGAACACGCTGATCCGCATACACCTCAGGTCGGGTGTAGTGCGGGCAATCAAGCAGACCATCGGTGAAAGAGTCTTCTTCCGCCGAGTCCACATGCCCTAAAGCTCCGGGCAGCAGCCGTGTAACCGCATCGATCAGTACCATGGCCGGCAGCTCGCCACCGGAAAGCACATAGTCGCCAATCGACCACTCCTCATCGACATGAGCTTCAATGAAACGCTCGTCGATGCCTTCATAACGACCGGCGATCAGGATCAATGATTCCTGTTCGGCCAGGCCTTTGACCGCCTGCTGAGTCAGCTTGCGGCCTTGTGGCGAGAGATAGATCACCTTCGCCGCAGCTCCGGTTGCCTGCCTGGCGTTGACCAGGGCATCTTCCAGAGGCTTGATTTTCATCACCATGCCAGGACCACCGCCAAACGGCCGATCATCTACCGTATGGTGACGATCTGTGGTGTAGTCCCGCGGGTTCCAGCACGTTACCTGAAGCAACCCCTGTTTCACCGCGCGGCTGGTAATGCCGTACTCCGTGATGGCCGAAAACATCTCGGGGAACAACGTGATGACGTCTACGCGAAGGTTACCCATCGATTAGAAGTCCGCGTCCCACTCAACCCGCATCACGCCTGCATCCAGGTCGATATCGAGCACGCATTGCGCCGTATAGGGCAACAAACGCTCGCGATCATCCAGGCTGCCTGCACACGGCTTGACCACCATTACATCGTTCGCACCGGTCTCCAACAGATGATCGACCTTGCCGAACAGGTGTTCGTCCTGGTTGATGACCTTCAGACCTACCAACTGGTACCAGTAGTACTCATCGGCGGCCAGGTTGGGCAAAAGGCTCCGCGCAATGCAGATTTCGTAACCGCTCAGAAGACGGGCTTCGTCACGATCCTCGAGACCTTTCAGTTTCACGACCAGGCCCTTTTGGGAGCCACGACCGCTGACCAGCTCGACCTGCTTTACCTTGCCTTCGTGCCGAAGCGTCCAGCTTGGATAATCCAACAGGTTTTCAATCGGATCGGTAAAGGAATACACCTTCACCTCGCCGCGAACGCCGTGAACCGAAAAAATCTTGCCAACGACGATGAGGTCGTCAGCCTTTTCTGGCGTCGCGTTCATATTGCTCAGGCGGCAGCCTTGGCAGCGTCCTTCAGCAGCTGAGCAACACGCTCAGACGGCTGTGCGCCCTGGCTCAGCCAGTAGGTGACGCGCTCTTGGTTGACCGACAGCTTGACTTCGGCGCCAGCAGCGATCGGGTTGAAGAAACCTACGCGCTCAACGAAACGGCCGTCACGGGCGTTACGCGAGTTGGTCACGGTCAGGTGGTAGAAAGGGCGCTTTTTCGAGCCGCCACGGGCCAGACGAATGGTTACCATGTGAACATCGTTCCTATAGTCGGTGCTGCAGTTGGTACTGCAAATCTGAATGCCAAATAGGCACACGGGTGCCCAAAAGGCCGCATATTCTCAAGGAATACACGGACATTTGCAAATGACTTTTTCGGTCGAAGCTTGCCCGACCGTCCAGACTTGCTGCGTAAGCCGCGAAAATCGCGACCGTTGTCCCGCTTGCGCGGGGTGAGGGGCCGGCACGAAGACGGTCTGCCCCGAAAACTTCACAGCTTGGGCATGCCGCCGCCCGGCAGCATGCCGCCGAGCCCTCGCATCATCTTGGCCATGCCGCCTTTGCTGGAGAACTTCTTCATCATCTTCTGCATCTGCTTGTGCTGCTTGATCAGCCGGCCGATGTCCTGCACCTGGGTACCGGAGCCTAGGGCAATGCGGCGCTTGCGCGAGCCGCTGATCAGGTCGGGATCGCGGCGCTCGGCCGGCGTCATGGAGTTGATGATCGCCTCCATCTGCTTGAACTGCTTCTCGGCAGCGCCCTGGGCATTGCCCATCTGCGACAGGTTGACGCCGCCGATGCTCGGCAGCTTGTCCATCAGCCCGCCCAGGCCGCCCATGTTCTTCATCTGCTGAAGCTGGTCACGGAAGTCTTCAAGGTCGAAGCCCTTGCCCTTCTTCAGTTTCTTGGCCAGCTTGTCGGCCTTGGCCTTGTCGATGGTCTGCTCGGCCTGCTCGATCAGGCTGAGCACGTCGCCCATGCCCAGGATGCGCGAGGCCACCCGGTCGGGGTGGAACGGCTCGAGCGCTTCGCTCTTCTCGCCCATGCCGATGAATTTGATCGGCTTGCCGGTGATGGCGCGCACCGACAGCGCCGCACCACCACGCGCATCACCATCGACCTTGGTCAGCACCACGCCGGTCAACGGCAAGGCTTCCCCGAACGCCTTGGCGGTGTTGGCGGCGTCCTGGCCGGTCATGGCATCGACCACGAACAACGTTTCGATGGGCTTGACCGCGGCGTGCAGGGCCTTGATCTCGTCCATCATGTCGGCGTCGATGTGCAGACGGCCTGCGGTATCGACGATGACCACATCGATGAACTTGAGCTTGGCTTCGCGAATGGCGGCTTCGGCGATGGCGACCGGCTTCTGGCTGATGTCGGACGGGAAGAAGGTGACGCCGATGTCGTTGGCCAGGGTCTCGAGCTGCTTGATAGCCGCGGGACGATAGACGTCGGCAGACACCACCATCACGCTCTTTTTCTTGCGCTCTTTAAGGAAGCGCGCCAGCTTGCCGGCGGTGGTGGTCTTGCCCGCACCTTGCAGGCCGGCCATCAGCACCACGGCAGGCGGGGCGGCATTGAGCGCTAGGTCCTCGTTGGCCGCCCCCATCAGGCTTTCGAGTTCGGCCTGGACGATCTTGACGAATGCCTGGCCTGGGGTGAGGCTGCGCGACACTTCTGTGCCGACGGCACGCTCCTTCACGCTGTTGACGAAATCCTTCACCACCGGCAGGGCAACGTCGGCCTCGAGCAGGGCCATGCGCACTTCGCGCAGCGTGTCCTTGATGTTGTCTTCGGTCAGCTTGGCCTTGCCGGTGACATGGCGCAGCGTCTGTGACAGGCGGTCGGTCAGGTTTTCGAACATGATGATCCTTTCTGGCCCAGTAAAAGCCGAGGTTGTCAGGCGCCCGCGGGGAAATGCACACCCGCCAGGCACAGCAAGGCGGCGATTATAGCGAAGTGAAGCGACCGCGCACACCTTCAGTGGCACTCGCCAGTCGCGACGTGGGTTTGCCCCGTGCCTGCGCCGCCTCCGCCTTGCGCGCCCGTCAGTCTTCCTAGAGCGGCGCGGTTTATGCCAAACTCCGTCTCTTTAAGGCTCGCCCACCAGGACTTATGGTCTCCTCTCCCAGCCTCATCCCCAACCTGATTGCCGCTGCGCTCTACATCGTCGCGGCCATCTACCAGGGCTCATCCCTGGCCAAGGGCCGCAAGATCGACAAACGGCTACCCGGTCTGTTGGGCACCATTGCCGTGATCGCCCAGGGCGGTGCGCTGTTCTTCCAGCTGATCACCCCGCTTGGCCTGAGCCTGGATTTCTTCAGTGCCGCCAGCCTGATCGCCGTGGCCGTCATCGCCCTGACCTTGCTGGCATGCCTGCGCATCCCGGTGGAGAACCTGCTGGTGCTGTTGTTCCCGCTCGGTGCGGTCACTGCGCTGCTGGCCCAATTCGCGCCGCCGGGGACCGTGCCGCTGATCGATGAGGAACCGGGCATTCTTGCCCATATCCTCTTGTCGATTCTGGCCTACGGGCTGTTCACCATCGCCGTGTTCCAGTCGTTGCTGTTGCTGGTCCAGGACCATCAACTCAAGCACAAGCACCCCTCAGGCCTGATTCGAAACTTCCCGCCACTGCAAACCATGGAAAGCCTGCTGTTCGGCTTTCTCTGGGCAGGCTGGTGCCTGCTGTCCCTGTCGCTGGTGTCCGGCTGGTTGTTCCTTGACAACCTGTTCGCCCAGCACCTGGTGCACAAGACGTTGCTGGCCTGCGTGGCCTGGGTCGTGTTCAGCGTATTGTTGTGGGGGCGTACCCGCCTGGGCTGGCGGGGCCACAAGGCCATCCGCTGGACCCTGGCAGGCTTCTGCCTGCTGATGCTGGCCTATTTCGGCAGCAAGCTGGTTCGCGAATTCATCCTGCACATCTGACGGCCTTACATGAACATCCTGCCGTACGCACCTCTTCTCGGCACCTCGGCAATCGCCCTGCTGTGGTCTGCACTGCTCACCGCCATCGAGGCCGCACGCCTGCACACGATGGTGTCGGGCGGCGAGAATGACAACCCATCCAAGCTCTCGGGCCCTGCCCTGGTCCTGGGCGCCAGCCTGGGCAAATGGCTGGTGCTGGCGCTGGCCTGCCTGATCGGGCTGCGCCAAGGCGGTGACAATGGCCTGTGGCAGGCAGGCCTTGCTGCCGCTGCCGTTCTGTTGGTGTTCGCCGAGTACCTGCCGCGTCGGTTGGCCAGACGCAACCCGCACGTCTTCGTCAGCCTGGGCGCCTTGCTCAAGCCGCCACTGGTACTGCTGCAACCGCTGGCCGGTGTACTCGACGGCTGCGCCAAGCTGCTGCTGCGCCCGCTGCGCAAGCAGCCCGCAGCAGTCGCCCTGCACCCCGAGCAAGCCGACGCCTTCGAAGACGACGAGCACCCGGAAACACCACGGCGAGGCTTGCTCGACGGCATCCAGTCGCTGGACAAGATCACCGTCAACGACATTCTGGTGCCGCGCAACGAGGTCGATGGCATCAACCTCGACGAGCCGATCGCGCGCATCATCGAGCAACTGATCGTCAGCCGCCACACCCGTCTGCCGGTGTATCACAACGACATCAACCAGGTTGAAGCCATCCTCAACACCAAGCTGATCAGCCACTTGTTGCCGCAGGCCGAGCTGACCCTCGAAGCACTGCGCCAGGCGTGCTACGAGCCCTATTTCGTGCCCGAAAGCACGCCCTTGAACCTGCAGTTGCTCAATTTCCACAAGCAGCAGCGGCGCCTGGGCGTGGTGGTGGATGAGTACGGTGAAGTACTGGGTATCGTCACCCTGGAAGACATTCTCGAGGAAATCGTCGGCGAGTTCGAAGATGACCAGAGCCTGGGCAATCCCCATGTGCACAAGCAGCCTGACGGTACCTATGTCATCGACGGCACGGCCTCGCTGCGGGAGATCAACCGTAGCTTGGGTTGGCACCTGCCGTGCGATGGCGGACCAAAGACCCTCAACGGCCTTGTGACCGAAGCGTTGGAAAGCATCCCGGAGAGTGCGGTGTGCCTGAAAATCGGCCGCTATCGCCTGGAAATCCTTGAAACCGAAGACAATTGCGCCAGCAAGGTACTGGTATGGACGGCAACCCGATAGCTATACTCGGGCAACGCTTACCCAGCCCTGCCGTCCCGCCTGCTACCCGCACTCGGCGCTCCACGGTCAGTCCGCTTCGCTGAAACGCCCTGCGGCCCTGCTTCACCATCCTGAGCAGTGTCCGCCCGCCCCTATCCCCTTGGGCTATCGTCAGCCAGGCGAACACAACAACAATCGCGCCAGCGCCATGCGAACCGCTGTTCAGCCGGCTGCAATCGGTGTGTCCGTTGCAGGCTGACAGAGCACCATGGCGTTGCCCCAGACTGCCAGGGACCTTTGAATGACAACCAGCACCTACGCCGGCGCACCTGCCGCGCCGGTCAACTCGCCCGCGCGGGTTGCCACTGCCAGCTTCATCGGCACCGCCATCGAGTTCTACGATTTCTATGTCTACGCCACGGCAGCCGCATTGGTCATCGGGCCGGTGTTCTTCCCGTCCGGGTCCGGCACTGCCCAGATGCTGGCGGCCTTCCTGACCTTTGGCATCGCCTTTCTGGCCAGGCCACTGGGCTCAGCACTGTTCGGTCACTTCGGCGACCGTATCGGACGCAAGTCCACCCTGGTTGCCTCACTGCTATTGATGGGCGTTTCCACCACCGCCATCGGCGTTTTGCCGGGGTATGACAGCATTGGTGTGTGGGCACCGATCATCCTTTGCCTGTTGCGCTTTGGCCAAGGGCTGGGGCTGGGCGGCGAATGGGGCGGTGCGGCACTGCTGGCCACCGAAAATGCACCGCACGGTAAACGGGCGTGGTTCGGGATGTTCCCACAACTAGGCCCTTCGATCGGGTTTCTGGCAGCCAATGGCCTGTTCCTCACGTTGGCACTGACGCTTAGCGACGAACAGTTCCGCGAGTGGGGCTGGCGCATACCGTTTCTGCTCAGCGCCGCCCTGGTCCTGGTGGGGCTGTATGTGCGCCTGAAGCTCGAGGAAAGCCCGGTGTTCGCCAAGGCGGTGGCCCGCCAGGAGCGCGTGAAGCTGCCGGTGGTGGACCTGTTCGCCAAGCACTGGCGCCCGACCTTGCTCGGTGCCGCCGCCATGGTGGTGTGCTACGCACTGTTCTACATCTCCACCGTCTTTTCCTTGAGCTACGGCGTAAGCACGCTGGGCTACAGCCGTGAAACGTTCCTGGGGCTGTTGTGCTTTGCGGTGGTGTTCATGGCCTTGGCGACGCCGCTGTCGGCCTGGCTCAGCGATCGCTACGGACGCAAGCCTGTGCTGATCGTCGGCGGCCTGCTGGCCGTGGCTTCGGGCTTTACCATGGAACCGCTGCTGACCTCGGGTTCGACCACGGGCGTGGCGCTGTTCCTGACCATCGAGTTGTTCCTGATGGGCGTGACCTTCGCGCCGATGGGCGCCTTGCTGCCAGAGCTGTTCCCGACCCATGTGCGTTATACCGGCGCTTCGGCAGCCTATAACCTGGGCGGTATCGTGGGCGCGTCGGCAGCGCCGTTCTTCGCTCAGAAGCTGGTGAGCATGGGCGGCCTGAGTTGGGTGGGCGGGTATGTTTCAGCGGCGGCCGTGATCAGCTTGATTGCCGTGCTGTGCCTGAAGGAGACGCGCAATACCGAGCTCTAGGACGCTCAGGGTGGCCTCATAGCAGGAGCGTTGGGGCCGCCTGAGCGGCCCCAACGGCCTATCAGAACTCTACTTGCACGGCCTGGGCCGCACGGGTCGCCTTGGCGCGCGCCGCTTCGATGGATTCGTCACGGGCCAGGCAAACACCCATGCGACGAGTGCCGCTGATCTCAGGCTTGCCAAACAGGCGGATCGCGGTATCCGGCTCGCTCAGCGCAGCGCCGAGATTGGTGAAGGCGGTCTGCTTCGAGTGCCCCTGCGGAAGGATGACAGCCGAAGCACTTGGACCGAACTGGCGCACTACCGGAATCGGCAACCCGAGAATGGCGCGGGCATGCAGGGCAAACTGCGACAGGTCCTGGGAGATCAGGGTGACGAGGCCGGTGTCGTGCGGGCGTGGCGACACCTCGCTGAACCAGACCTGATCGCCCTTGACGAACAGCTCGACACCGAACAGCCCTCGCCCGCCCAGGGCATCGGTGACCGCCTTGGCAACCCGCTGCGACTCGGCCAGCGCCTTGGGGGTCATGGCCTGCGGCTGCCAGGACTCCTGGTAGTCGCCTTTTTCCTGACGGTGCCCAACCGGCTCGAGGAAGGTGGTGCCCCCGACATGACGCACGGTCAGCAGGGTGATCTCGTAATCGAAATCGATGAAGCCTTCGACGATCACCCGCCCCTTGCCGGCGCGCCCACCTTCCTGTGCGTAGGCCCAGGCGCTCTGCAGGTCGGCATCGCTGCGCAGAAGGCTCTGCCCCTTGCCGGACGAGCTCATCACAGGCTTGACCACGCAGGGGTAGCCGACATCGGCGACAGCCACCGCATAGTCTTCGTAGGTGTCGGCAAAGTGGTAGGGCGAGGTGGGCAGGTCCAGTTCTTCGGCAGCCAGACGACGAATGCCTTCACGGTTCATGGTCAGTTGCGTGGCGCGTGCAGTGGGCACCACGTTGAAGCCTTCGTTTTCCAGCTCCACCAGCGTGGCGGTGGCGATGGCTTCGATTTCCGGCACGATGTAATGCGGCTTCTCGGCCTCGATGACAGCGCGCAGCGCCACCCCATCGAGCATGTTGACCACGTGGCTGCGGTGGGCCACCTGCATGGCCGGCGCGTCGGCGTAACGGTCGACGGCGATCACTTCCACACCCAGGCGCTGGAGCTCGATCACCACTTCCTTACCCAACTCGCCACAGCCACAGAGCAGTACACGGGTCGCGGTCGGCGACAGGGGGGTTCCGATACGGGTCATTTCAGGTCCTCGAAGGCATCCGGGGCCGCGCCTGACTCGGCACCACCCGCTGAAAAAGGACCGCTATTCTACACCATCAGCCCGCCACGGCAGCCCGTCGGGCGCGAAATGCCATGGCCAGCCAGACGGCCGTGACGCCGGCGAACTTCGACGCCATGGCGGTACCGATGACCATGGGTGTGAGCGCACCGATCATGCCGAAGAAGATGAACGTATCGACCGGGATGCTCAAGGCCGAGCTCAACCACAGCCGGTCGCGCAGCGGGCGTCGGGTGACGCTGAAGACCAGCCAGTCGATCAGCTCGGAGACGAAGAACGCCGTGGCGCTGGCCAGGGCGATAGCGGGTTCGGAGGTGACGTAGGACAGCACCAGGGCCGCCAGCATGGCCACCAGTGCCCCATGCCCGAAGCGGGTCTGCACCATGTCGCGCAGGATGAAGACCAGGCCACCCCAGGCGGACCAGATGACGTCCAGGTGCGGGGCGCTGGAGAAGGCGTAGTTGATCAGCACGACACTGCTGATATAGGCAATCAGAAAGAGCATGGCGGGTAGTCTTTGGGCAAGCGGCACAGATTACCGTCGCCCGCCCTGGGAGGCAACCGCAGGACCGCTAGAGCACCAGCCCGGCTTCGGTAGCGCGCTCGTGGCAGCGCCTGAGCACCCCACGCCGCTCGTCGTTGCTCATCCGGCCCCACTGGCCGATCTCTGCAACGCTGCGCTGGCAGCCGGTACAGATATCCTGCTCATCCAGGGCACAGATATTGACGCACGGGGACGCCACGGGGCGCTCGCTCACCTCACTCATCGTCGGGCACCAGTTCCTTTGCGTAGCGCTGGGCGTTATGGACATAGTGCGCTGCGCTGGCCTCGAGCATGCGTTTCTGTTGCTCGGTCAGCTCGCGCACCACCTTGCCGGGCGAGCCCATGACCAGAGAGCCATCGGGAATTTCCTTGCCCTCGGCAATCAGGGCATTGGCGCCGATGATGCAGTGCTTGCCAATACGCGCACCATTGAGCACGACGGCGTTGATGCCAATCAGGCTGTAGTCGCCCACCGTGCAGCCATGAAGCATGGCGTTATGCCCAACGGTCACACCTTTACCCAGGGTCAGGGGCGAGCCCATGTCGGTATGCATCACGGTGCCGTCCTGCACGTTGCTACCTTCACCGATGTCGATCAGCTCGTTGTCGCCACGCAGCACAGCGCCGAACCAGACGCTGGCATGGGCCTGGAGACGGACATTGCCGATGAGCGTGGCGTTGGGCGCAGCCCAGCTGGTGGGATGAGTCTCGACCCGCAGGTCGCCCAGGCGATATTTCATGGTTGCTCCTCAGGCTGGTGTGCAGATGGCAGGGTGGGCCCTGCTCGTTTGTCGGTAGGACGTACAGGGGGATGGTGCAGGGAGATTCCGGCGTCGAACAACAGGTTGACCAGTTCGACGATCATGATTGCCGACAGCCCCCAGATCTTGTATTCGCCGTAGCGGTAACTGGGCACATACCAGCTGCGGCCCTGGTAATCGATGCGGTGGGTATGGTCACGTGGGTCCTGGCGAAAGAACTCCAGCGGAACAGTGAACACCGCCGCGATCTCGGCATCGTTGGGGCGGTATTCGACGAAGTCGGGAATGACGCCGACGTACGGCGTTACCTTGAGGCCATGCAGAGATATCAGGGGGCTGAGCGGGCCAAGCACCTCTACCAACCCCGGCGGCAGGCCAATTTCTTCTTCAGCCTCGCGCAGGGCGGTGAAGACCAGGTCCGGGTCTTCGGGATCGCGCCGGCCACCCGGGAATGCGACTTCGCCACCGTGGGTCGAAAGCCCCTTGGCACGCAGGGTCAGCACGAGCTCAGGTACTTCGCTGCGGGTAATGGGCAAGAGTACCGCCGCTTCCGGGAACCGCCGATCCGATTCCAGGGTTGCAGGTTGGTGGTTGCTCATTCGGCGAAGTAGCTCGTCCAGCATCGCGCTCACTCGTATCCAAGGCCTGCCCTGCATGATGCACGAAAGCCGTCAGCCACCCAACCCCTGCTGCTTGCGGCGACCGACCCGCCGCGCCAAGATAGGCCACGACAAAAGGAAGCCTCCATGAATTTCTGCAGTGCGTGCGGTCAGCCGGTCATCGAGCAGATCCCCCAGGGCGACACACGGTTGCGGTACGTCTGCCCCGCGTGCCACACCATCCACTACCAGAACCCCAACGTGGTGGCCGGTGTACTGCCTACCCATGGCAGCCGAGTGCTGCTGTGCCGCCGCGCCATCGAGCCGCGCCGTGGTTTCTGGACATTGCCAGCCGGCTTCATGGAAAACGGCGAGACGCTCGACCAGGCCGCCCGTCGCGAGACCATCGAAGAAGCCTGCGCGCGTGTAGGCTCGATGACGCTGTACCAGCTGTTCGATTTGCCGCACATCAACCAGGTGCATGTCTTCTTTCGCGCCGAGCTGGCGGACCTTGAGTTTGCCGTCGGGGTCGAGAGCCTGGAAGTAAGGCTGTTCGAGGAGCATGAGATCCCCTGGGATGCCCTGGCTTTCCGGACCGTGGCGCGGACATTAGAATGCTACTATCGCGACCGAATCGAGCAGCAGTTCCCCATAGGCCATGAATACCTGCCGCCGATGAACGTGTCGCCCACACCCCGTTAGGGTTTACGAAATGCCGCCCGGTGATGATTACCGCCGCGGGCCTTTCGCGAAGCCCGGCACAGAGCCTTCAGGATATTGCTACATGCGCTGGTTGCTTGCCCTCCTCTGCCTTGGCGTTGCCTCGATGTCCCAGGCGGCCTACACCGAAACCATCATCCGCAAACCGGTCTCGGCGGTGCAGACGGGCTCGCCTGCGCAACCGGCCGTGCAGCCTCAGGTCGACAAGGTACTGGTCATCAAGTCCGAGCGTCGCCTGCAACTGATCAGCCGCGGCGAGCCAATCAAGACCTACCGCATTTCCCTGGGCAAGCAACCGAAGGGCCCCAAGCAGCGCGAAGGCGACAAGAAAACCCCGGAAGGCTTCTACTGGCTGGACTGGCGCAAGCAGAGCGAGCGCTTCAACCTGGCCATGCACATCGACTACCCCAACGTCAGCGATGCGGCCCGGGCCAGCCAGGCAGGCGTGAAGGCCGGCAGCATGATCATGATCCACGGCACGCCGATCAATGACGAATACCCCGAGTGGTATTTCCATACGCTGGACTGGACAGACGGCTGTATCGCCATGCGTAACCGCGACATGCAAGAAGTCTGGAGCCTGGTGCGCGATGGCACGATGATCGAGATTCGGCCCTGATTTAGCGCAATTCATCTGTTTTTGCAGGAAAGACCCCACCTATTTGCTGGAACCTGCCTGACAGTGTCTTAGGCACGGGACGGCATCCAAGTGAATGCAGCGGCTTAAAGCATCCACGCAATCGGGTACGAGGCCCGTACCGCATCGCATGCCGTGCATGGGCGTTGCCCAGATCAACGCGCTGCTCTAGGTCACCACCGAAGGCTGCCCAGGGCTGAAACGCGGTGGATCCTGGGCTGATCCGCACCAGTAGGCATAACCGCTCTGAGCAGTGGGCATCGAGCCTGGGCGCCAGGCGCCACTTAGCAACCTTGGGACGGCGCCCTTCTCCGAGGCTCCTGCCAGATACACCACAGGGTTGCAACGTCCGTTCATGGTTCTGCAAACGAAATATCACAATTGCCCACTAGAGTGCGGTCTGGATCAATTCTGCAACCCAAGGACATGTGATGAGTCGTGATACCGGCGACAACCTGGACCGAAACCCCGGCACCAACACGGCCATGGCCACTGTCATGGACATTTACCTGAGCCGACGCAGTGTGATGCGCGGCGGTCTGGCCGCCGCCGTCACCTTGATCGCCGGCACCGGCTTGGGCGGTTGTGTCAATGGGGCTGAGATTCGCAGGCCTGCCGGCCCTGGTGTGTCGGCCAGCGGTAACGCTGCCAGGTCAGGGCTGACGCTGGGCTTCGACTCGATCCCCGGGTCACGCACCGATGCGTGCACCATTGCCAAGGGCTATCGTGCACGCGTCCTGGCCCCCTGGGGAACACCACTCAACCGGAAAGCCGCGCCCTGGAAGCCTGACGGCAGCAATACCGCTGTCGACCAGGCCAACGCCATGGGCATGCACCATGACGGCATGCATTTCTTCCCCATCGATGGCAGCTCGGATGATGGCCTGTTGGCCATTAACTTCGAGTACATCGACCCTGCAGCTTTGCACCCGGCCGGCCCCACCAGGGCAGCTAACGGCAAGCGGCCGGCAGAAGAAGTTCGCAAGGAAATCAACGCACATGGCGCTGGCGTGGTACGCCTGCGCAACGTGCATGGCCACTGGCAGGTGGTGGAGAACGATCCACTGAACCGGCGTTTCACCACCGCCTCGCCCATGCACATCAGCGGCCCGCTGCGCGGCACCGCTCATGTCAAGACCCCATACTCCACTGCCGGCACCCACTGCCGTGGCACTAACAACAACTGTGGCAATGGCTACACGCCTTGGGGCACCTACCTCACCTGCGAAGAGAACTGGCCAGGCATTTTCGTCAACCACGGTACGTGCCCGGAGGATCAGCGCCGCTTGGGCGTGGCCACCTCCAGCAGCCAGTACCAGTGGGAAAGCGCCGCGGGTGATAGCGGTGAAGACGCTGGCGAGTTTGCCAGATTCGATGTAACGGCCAAAGGCACCAGTGCACTGGAGGATTACCGCAACGAAGCCAGCACTTACGGCTACATCGTCGAAATCGACCCGTATGACCGCACCACCCTGGCCACCAAGCGCACGGCGCTGGGTCGCTTTCGTCACGAAGGCTGTGCACCGGGCGTGCCAGTCGCTGGCAAGCCTCTGGTCTGGTACATGGGTGACGATTCGAACAACGAGTACCTTTACAAGTGGGTGTCGCAGGCACCGTGGGACCCCGCCGACGCTCAGGCTGCCAACCGCCTGGCCACAGGGGCCAAGTACCTCGACCACGGCACGCTGTACGTGGCTCGCTTCGAGGCCGATGGCACGGGGGTATGGTTACCGCTGGACGTGCTTACCCCTACCACCGGGGGTGGCACGCTGGGTGCACGCTTTGGTGACCTGCCGGGCATCTTGCTCAATACCCGTGGCGCTGCCGACGCCGTGGGCGCTACGCCGATGGATCGGCCGGAGTGGACCACTGTCAATCCGCTCAACGGCGATGTGTACCTCACACTGACCAATAACAGTACGCGCACGCCGGACAAGGTCGACGCGGTCAATCCACGCGGGCCCAACCGTCATGGCCATATCATTCGCTGGCATGACAGCGACGATCACCTGCGCTTGACCTGGGACATCTTCGTGTTTGGCGCCAATGCGGGCGGTGGGGCCGAGATCAACCGTTCTGGACTGACGGAACTCAACCAGTTCGCCAGCCCTGACGGGATGCGATTCGATAGTCGCGGGGTGCTGTGGTTCGAGACGGACAACAGTGAGTCGACGGTCAGTGACTACACCAACGACCAGCTGTTGGCGGTGATTCCAGATCTGCTGGTGGATGCGGCGGGGCGGCAGGTGCCGGTCAATGGGCAGAACCAAGGGGGGTTGCGGCGGTTTTTCGTGGGGCCCAACGGGTGTGAGGTGACGGGGATTGCGTTTACGCCGGATAACAGGACGTTGTTTGTCAATATTCAGCATCCGGGGAATTGGCCAGTTTCGGAGGATGCTACCGAGGGGGCTGTTGGGGGGAAGCGGGTTAGGCCGCGGTCTTCCACGGTGGTGATTCAGCGGGAGGATGGGGGGGAGATTGGAACGGTTTGATTGGGTTCTGGGGGGAACTACGTAGGTTATTCAACCTTAAGCTTCAAGTTTCAGATTCTATAGTCCATGTTTTATGTGAGATAGGAATTTTGGCGGGGGCGCTTGTATCGATTAGATATTCAGTGGCGGGGGTGGCGCACAGTCACCTTTCCGCCCTTACGGCGGCTCACTTTTTGTCTTGTCAAAAAGTAAGCAAAAACCGCCTGCTCCTATCATCCGGCCCCTACGCTATGCTCCGGGGTTCCCTCGCTCCGGGCTTGCTCCCGGGAGGACCGCGCTGCAGGCCCCATCCTGGGGCCCAGCGCTTGACGGGCATCCATGCCCGTCACCTCCCTCCGCAAGCCCTGCGCTCGGCCTCCTGAAGTCGCGATCTGCGGCGCCTGAACTACCGTGCGCTTAGAAGCAACAGCAACAGCAACAGCAACAGCAACAGCAACAGCAACAGCAACAGCAAGCTGTAAACTCAATGTAGTTATTTAGTGCGCGCGCATCATTTAAATATTACTCGATATCCATGTAAGAGTGATCCATCGCGGCACAAGATCGCTCATACAGGAAATGTATAACTATGTGCGGCGCTCGATCTTGATCTTGATCTTGATCTTGATCTTGATCTTGATCTTTGCGACTTCAGAAGGCCGAACGCAGGTCTTGCGGAGGGAGGTGACAGGCATGGATGCCTGTCAAGCGCTGGGCCCCAGGATGGGGCCTACAGCGCGGTCCTCCCGGGAGCAAGACCGGAGTGAGGGAACCCCGAAGCGCAGCGTAGGGGCCGTATGAACGGAGCGCAGCCTTTTTTGGTTACTTTTTGTGGCGTTTGACAAAAAGTGACTCGCCGTAAGGGCGAAAAGGTGATTAAGCGTCGCCATCGCAAATGGACTATGCTCTCTATCAATACCCACACCAATGCAATCAAAGCTCAAAGCTCAAAGCTCAAAGTTCGAAATTCGAAGTTCGAAGTTCGAAGTTCGAAGTTCGAAGCGTGGGCGCATACAGCAAGTTGGTATTCATTGGCGCGGGTGGCGCACAGTCACCCTTCCGCCCTTACGGCGGCTCACTTTTTGTCTTGTCAAAAAGTAAGCAAAAACCGCCTGCTCCTATCATCCGGCCCCTACGCTACGCTCCGGGGTTCCCTCGCTCCGGGCTTGCTCCCGGGAGGACCGCGCTGCAGGCCCCATCCTGGGGCCCAGCGCTTGACGGGCATCCATGCCCGTCACCTCCCTCCGCAAGCCCTGCGCTCGGCCTCCTGAAGTCGCGATCTGCGGCGCCTGAACTACCGTGCGCTTAGAAGCAACAGCAACAGCAACAGCAACAGCAACAGCAACAGCAACAGCAGGCTGTAAACTTAATGTAGTTATTTAATGTGCGTGCATCATTTAAATATTACTCGATATCCATGTGAGAGCGGTCCATCGCGGCGCAAGGCCGCTCCTACAGGACATGTATAACTATGTGCGGCGCTCGATCTTGATCTTGATCTTGATCTTGATCTTGCTTTTGATCTTGCTTTTGATCTTCGCGACTTCAGAAGGCCGAACGCAGGTCTTGCGGAGGGAGGTGACAGGCATGGATGCCTGTCAAGCGCTGGGCCCCAGGATGGGGCCTACAGCGCGGTCCTCCCGGGAGCAAGACCGGAGTGAGGGAACCCCGAAGCGCAGCGTAGGGGCCGTATGAATGGAGCGCAGCGTTTTTTGGTTACTTTTTGTCGCGTTTGACAAAAAGTGACTCGCCGTAAGGGCGAAAAGGTGATTAAGCGTCGCCATCGCAAATGGACTAAACACTTTATCACCACCCACACCTAAGCATTCAAGTTCTAAACATATAACTCCGAACTTAGAACTTAGAACTTAGAACTTAGAAATTAGAACTTCCACATCATCAGGCAGGATATCGAAACCCATCAAAACTCCCGACCCAACCTGTAAGAGGCTAACTCACCCCTCACCCACCACGACGAGCATTAAAAGTCCACCAACCGATAAACCTCATAGGCCGGCGTCTCATACGGATGACTCTGCTTGAGCGCAGCAACAACCTGACGAATCAGGTCATCGCCCACCACAAGCTCCACCCTCCACTCCTCCACCACCTCGACCTGACCCGCCCGCCCAAGAAACGGCGAACTGCCGTCCAATGGACGAAACTGGCCCTGGCCCAAGGTCTGCCAAGCACAGTGGTCATAATCACCCATGTGCCCACCACCTGCGGCGAACACAGCAGCCTTGACCACCTCCACATGGCTGGCAGGGACGAAGAAGGCGAGCTTGTACACGCCTTAGTTCACCCACACCCGCGCATTGCGGAACATACGCATCAGCGCCGCATCTTCCTGCCACTCATCCGGGCGCCACGAGTTCTGCACGGCACGGAACACACGCTCCGGGTGCGGCATCATGATGGTCACGCGGCCGTCGCGGCTGGTGAGCCCCGTGATACCGCGTGGCGAGCCGTTGGGATTGGCCGGGTAGGCCTCGGTGACCTTGCCGTGGTTGTCCACGTAACGCAGCGCCACGCAACCGGACACATCGGCCTCCAGCAAGGCCTCTTCACTGGCGAACTCGGCATGGCCCTCGCCGTGGGCGATGGCGATCGGCATGCGCGAGCCGGCCATGCCCTGCAGGAAGATCGAGTTGGACTTCTGCACCTCGACCATGGCCACCCGCGCCTCGAACTGCTCGGAGCGGTTACGCACGAAGTGCGGCCAGTACTCGGTGCCCGGAATCAGCTCGTGCAGGTTGGACATCATCTGGCAACCGTTGCACACCCCCAGGGCGAAGCTGTCGTTACGCTCGAAGAACGCCTGGAAGGCATCACGCGCACGGCTGTTGAACAGGGCCGACTTGGCCCAGCCCTCGCCTGCACCCAACACATCGCCGTAGGAGAAGCCGCCACAGGCGACCAGGCCCTTGAAGGCCTCGAAGTCCACGCGACCAGCAAGGATGTCGCTCATGTGCACGTCGATGGCCGCGAAACCGGCACGGTCGAAGGCAGCCGCCATTTCGACCTGGCCGTTGACGCCCTGCTCACGCAGGATGGCCACTTGCGGGCGCACGCCTTTCTTGATGTAGGGCGCGGCGATGTCGTCGTTGACATCAAAGCCCAACTTGACCGACAGCCCTGGGTTGTCTTCTTCGAGCAGCAGGTCGAATTCCTGATCGGCGCAATCGGCGTTGTCGCGCAGACGCTGGATCTGGTAGCTGGTCTCAGCCCACTGGCGCTGAAGCATGCGGCGATCGTCATCGAACAGCACTTCGCCGTTCAGGCTGATGGAGACTTCGGCGTTGTTGACCGGCTTGCCGATCACCGCCACGCACTGCTCACCCAAGCCAGCGGCGCTGAACTGGACCAGTACGTCCGGGGTAGCGTCCTGACGCACCTGAATGACCGCGCCCAGCTCTTCGTTGAACAGGATGGCCGGGATGTCGGCCTTGCTGTCGGTCAGCGGATCGAGGTGCAAGTCCAGACCGCAGTGACCCGCGAAGGCCATTTCCAGCACGGTGGCGAAGAGGCCGCCGTCGGAGCGGTCATGGTAGGCCAGCAGGTGGCCGTCGGCATTCAGGCCCTGGATGACGGCGAAGAACGCCTTGAGGTCTTCGGCATCGTCCACATCCGGCGCCTGGGCACCGAGCTTGCCGTAGGTCTGCGCCAGGATCGACGCGCCCATGCGGTTCTTGCCACGGCCCAGGTCGATCAGGATCAGGTCCGTCTCGCCCTTGTCCATGCGCAATTGCGGGGTCAGGGTGCCGCGGATGTCGGTAACCGGCGCAAAGCCGCTGACGATCAGCGACATCGGCGAGGTCACGCTCTTGTCCACGCCGTCCTCGCTCCACTTGGTTTTCATCGACATGGAGTCTTTGCCGACCGGAATCGTCAGGCCCAGCTCTGGGCACAGCTCCATGCCCACAGCCTTGACGGTGTCGTACAAGCGGGCGTCTTCGCCCGGGTGGCCGGCGGCCGACATCCAGTTGGCCGACAGCTTGATGTCGGACAGTTTGTCGATACGCGCGCCGGCCATGTTGGTCAGGACCTCGCCGATGGCCATGCGCCCGGAAGCCGGGGCATCGAGCAGGGCCAGCGGGGTACGCTCGCCCATGGCCATGGCTTCACCGGTGTACACGTCGAAGCTGGTGGCGGTGACGGCACAGTCAGCCACCGGCACCTGCCAGGGGCCGACCATCTGGTCGCGCGCCACAAGGCCGGTGATGGTGCGGTCGCCAATGGTGATCAGGAAGCTCTTGCTGGCAACGGCCGGGTGGTTCAGCACGCGCTGCGCAGCGCTGTCCAGGTCCAGGGTGCTCGGATCGAAGTCGTCGCCCAACTCGGCTTCGCGGCTGACCGAGCGGTGCATGCGCGGCGGTTTGCCGAGCAGCACGTCCAGCGGCATGTCGACCGGCGTGTTGCCAAAGTGGCTGTCGGTCACAGTCAGGTGCGGCTCGGCAGTCGCCTCGCCGACGACTGCGAACGGGCAGCGCTCGCGCTCGCAGATGGCCTGGAAGCGCTCGAAGTCCTCGGCGCTGACTGCCAGTACATAGCGTTCCTGGGATTCGTTGCTCCAGATTTCGTGCGGGGCCATGCCCGGCTCGTCATTGGGCACGTTGCGCAGCTCGAAGCGGCCACCGCGACCGCCGTCGTTCACCAGTTCAGGGAACGCATTGGAGATACCGCCCGCCCCCACGTCGTGGATGAAGGCGATGGGGTTGTGTTCACCCAACTGCCAGCAACGGTCGATGACCTCCTGGCAACGGCGCTCCATCTCGGGGTTTTCGCGCTGCACCGAGGCGAAGTCGAGGTCGGCCGAGCTGGCGCCGGTGGCCACCGACGAAGCGGCGCCGCCACCCAGGCCGATCAGCATGGCCGGACCGCCCAACACGATCAGCTTGGCACCGACGGTGATCTCGCCCTTCTGCACGTGATCTTCGCGGATGTTGCCCATGCCGCCGGCCAGCATGATCGGCTTGTGGTAACCGCGCACTTCTTCGCCGTGCGGGGTGTTGATGGACTGCTCGAAGGTACGGAAGTAGCCGGTCAGGGCCGGACGCCCGAACTCGTTGTTGAAGGCAGCGCCGCCCAGCGGGCCTTCGACCATGATGTCGAGGGCGTCGACGATGCGGCCAGGCTTGCCGTAGTCCTGCTCCCAGGGCTGCTCGAAGCCTGGGATGCGCAGGTTGGACACGGTGAAGCCGGTGAGGCCGGCCTTGGGCTTGGCGCCACGGCCGGTGGCACCTTCGTCACGGATTTCGCCGCCAGAACCGGTCGATGCCCCGGAGAAGGGAGCGATGGCGGTCGGGTGGTTGTGGGTTTCCACCTTCATCAGAATGTGTACCGGCTCCTGCACCGCACCATACTGGCGGGTTTCAGGGTTCGGGTAGAAACGACCAGCAACGTTGCCGACGATGACCGAAGCGTTGTCCTTGTACGCCGACAGCACACCTTCGCTGTGCATCTGGTAGGTGTTCTTGATCATGCCGAACAGGCTCTTGTCCTGCGCCTGGCCGTCGATGTCCCAACTGGCGTTGAAGATCTTGTGGCGACAGTGCTCGGAGTTGGCCTGGGCGAACATCATCAGTTCGATGTCGTTGGGGTTGCGCTTGAGGCCCTGGAACGCGGTGACCAGGTAGTCCACCTCGTCCTCGGCCAATGCCAGGCCGAGGTCGATGTTGGCCTGGGCCAGAGCGTCGCGGCCACCGGCGAGGATGTCCACTGACGTCATGGGCCTTGGCTGGGCGTGGCTGAACATGTCGGCGGCCTGCTCAAGCTGGCCCAGCACGCGCTGGGTCATGCGGTCGTGCAACTGCGCCGACACCTGCTCGGCCTCGGCGTCGCTGAGGTCACCGGCAACGTAGTACGCAATGCCGCGCTCCAGGCGCTGGATCGACTGCAGGCCGCAGTTGTGGGCGATGTCGCTGGCCTTGCTGGCCCAGGGCGAAATGGTGCCCAGGCGCGGTACGACCAGGAACAGGCGACCGGCGGGCTCCTGCACCGGTACGCTCGGGCCGTACTTGAGCAGACGGCCCAGCACCTGCTGCTGGTCGGCGGTCAGCTCGCCGTCGGTATCGGCGAAGTGGGCAAATTCGGCATACAAACCAGTAACAGCGGGGACTTTCTGGCTCAGTTGCTCGAGTAACTTACCGTGGCGAAAGGCAGAAAGGGCAGGAGCGCCGCGCAGGATCAACATCGTCGGGACAGCCTCAGAAGGGGTGTGCTTGGAGGCCGTGCATTCTAGCCTAATTCGTTGGCTTGCGGCACCCGCTGTAGCGCATGGCTGCCGGGCGGCGGAACCGGACCGGCGGGTCAAAATTTCCGGGGGTTCGACCACTTGTCAGGGGCCGTGTTGGCAGCTCATCGGCAGCGCCTGCCCGGGCTGGCAAAAGGGGGGGCGATCGCTCTGATGCAGGGCCTGCACCCTGTACCAGACCATGAACGCAGCGCTGGACGGTGCGCACGAGTGACAAACCCCAGTAAGCGCTATCAGACAAGCTAGCCGTTGTCGAGATATGGCACGGCCAGTCCTTTGCGTATACTGCAACCTATGTTCACCCACACTGCTTTGCGCCAGCGTTGCGCCAGATGGCTTTTCGCAACCGGACTCTTTCTGCTGCTTGGTGGCTGCGTTGAAAAACCCAGTACCCTCGAGCGCGTGAAGGAGGACGGTGTGCTGCGCGTGATCACCCGCAACAGCCCGGCCACCTATTTCCAGGATCGCAACGGTGAGACCGGCTTCGAGTACGAACTGGTCAAGCATTTTGCCGATGACCTGGGCGTGAAGCTGGAAATCGAGACCGCCGACAACCTCGACGAACTGTTCGACGACCTTGGCAAGCCGTCCGGCCCGGTGCTGGCAGCCGCCGGCCTTGTCAGCAGCGAACGGCGCCAGGTCCAGGCGAAGTTTTCTCACCCCTACCTTGAGGTGACGCCTCAGGTCATCTACCGCAATGGCCGCTCGCGCCCGACCAGCGCCCAAGGCTTGGTCGGCAAGAAAATCATGGTGCTCAAGGGCAGCAGCCATGCCGATCAGCTGGCCGAGCTGAAAAAACAGTACCCGGGCCTGCAATACGAAGAATCCGATGCCGTGGAGGTGGTCGACCTGCTGCGCATGGTCGACGAAGGGCAGATCGACCTTACCCTGGTCGACTCCAACGAACTGGCCATGAACCAGGTGTACTTCCCTAATGTGCGCGTGGCCTTCGACCTGGGCGAGTCTCGTGACCAGCGCTGGGCCGTCGCCGCAGGCGAGGACAACAGCCTGTTGAACGAGGTGAACGAATTCCTCGACAAGTCCCAGAAGAATGGCACCCTGCAGCGCCTGAAGGACCGCTATTACGGGCATGTCGACGTACTGGGCTATGTGGGCGCCTACACCTTCGCCCAGCACCTGCAGCAACGTTTGCCCAAGTACGAAAAGCATTTCAAGAGCTATGCCAAGGTCGAGCAGGTGGACTGGCGCCTGTTGGCCGCCATCGGCTACCAGGAATCCATGTGGCAGCCGGAGGTCACCTCCAAGACCGGCGTGCGTGGCTTGATGATGCTGACCCAGCGCACCGCCCAGGCCATGGGGGTTTCCAACCGCCTGGACCCCAAGCAGAGCATCAAGGGTGGCGCCAAGTACTTCATGAAGATCAAGGCCGAGCTGGACGACAGCATCCAGGAGCCCGACCGCACCTGGTTCGCGCTGGCCGCCTACAACGTCGGCAGCGGCCACCTGGAAGATGCGCGCACCCTGGCCAAGCGCGAAAAGCTCAACCCCAACAAGTGGCTGGATGTGAAGAAGATGCTACCGCGCCTGGCGCAGAAGCAATGGTACCGCCAGACCAAGTACGGCTATGCGCGGGGCGGCGAACCGGTGCACTTCGTCGCCAACATCCGCCGCTACTACGACATTCTCACCTGGGTTACCCAGCCTCAGCTCGAAGGCCAGGTGGCCGAGGGCGACCTGCATGTACCGGGTGTGAACAAGGCTAAACCGGCAGAGCAATCAGCGCCGTTGTAGCCGGTCACGTCACGGCTTGGCCCGGCGAGCCTTGAAGAAGTCACTGAGCACTTGCCCGCACGCTTCGGCCATCACGCCCCCCTCTACCAGCACACGGTGGTTCAGGAAGCCTTGCCCGAAGAACTGGCCCTGGCTCTGCACGATCCCGGCCTTGGGTTCCAGTGCGCCGAAGACCACGCGCATCACCCGCGAATGCACGATCAAGCCGGCGCACATGCTGCACGGCTCCAAGGTCACGTACAGCGTGCTACCCGGCAGGCGGTAGTTGCCGACCGCCCGCGCGGCGGCGCGGATCGCCACCATCTCGGCATGGGCGCTGGGGTCGCTGTCGGTGATCGGGCGGTTGAAGCCCTGGCCGATGACCTGGCCGTCCTGCACCAGCACAGCGCCCACCGGCACCTCGCCCAGCTGGGCGCCCTCGGCGGCCAACGCCAACGCCATGCGCATGTAGGTCTGGTCATGGCTGCGGTCGATGATCTGCGGTCGCATCAGACCACCGCGATCGCGGCCATCAGGCCGGTTTCCATGTGGTCGATGACGTGGCAGTGGAACATCCAGGTGCCCGGGTTATCGGCGACCAGCGCAACCTGGGCGCGCTCGTTCTTGCCCAGCAGGTAGGTGTCGGTGAACCACGGCTCCTTGATGTCATGCCGGTTGGAACCAATCACCTTGAAGCTCATGCCGTGCAAGTGGATGGGGTGCTGGTACTGGGTCATGTTCTTCAATTCGAAAATGTAGCTCTTGCCCTTGGTCAGCGTCGCGATCGGGCGATCGGCGCAGGTCTTGTCGGTGATGTCCCAGGCCTGACCGTTGATCTGCCACAGGCTCGGCGGCTTGCCCTGGTCGGTGCCGACCGACACCTTGCCTGCCCACTCGAAGTTGAAGTTGAGCTTTTCGGCGTTTTCCAGGTCCGGCTCGGCGATGGGGTTGGGCGGCAGCGCCGCTGGCCAGTCGCTGGGCGCATCCGGGTTGGCCACCGCGCGCAGGGTGCCCAGGCGCACGAAGCCATCGCGAAGGGAGATCTCTTCGCCGGCCTCGGGAATGCGGATCGCCAGGCAAATGCGCATGCCAGGCCCCAGCCAGTAGTCATCCTCCAATGGCCGGGGGGTGACGGGGTTGCCATCGAGCGCGTAGATCCGCGCTTCGCAGTTGCCCTTGAGGTTGATGCGGTACGTCCAGGTGTTGTCCAGGTTCAGCAGGCGCACGCGCACCACCTGCCCTGCCGGCAGCTCGGTCACGGCATCGGCTTGGCCGTTGATGGTGATCAGCCGCCCTGCCGTCCCATTGCGCGCCGCCTCGCGCGGGACGCTGAACGGCATCCAGCCCCCCTGCTCGTCCACATGCCAGGTCTTGAGGTTGAGCGTGCGCTCATGCTTGAAACCGGTGGGTTCGCGCTCCTCGACGATCAGCGGGCCCACCAGGCCCCGGCCCAGCTCTTCGGAGCTGCTGACATGGGGGTGGTACCAGTAGCTGCCGGCATCGGGCACCCGGAACTTGTAGTCGAAATACTCCCCTGGCTTGACTGGCAATTGCGACACATACGGCACGCCATCCATTTCCAGCGGCAAGCGGATGCCATGCCAGTGGATGGTGGTCTCGATCGGCAGGTGGTTGATGAAGCGCACGCGCAGCCAGGTACCCTGCCGCACGCGCAGCTCGGTCCCAGGGGCACTGGGCCCGAACGCCCAGGCTTGAGTCGTGTGTCCAGGGACCAGTTCGACGTCAAGGGGCGCTGCGATCAGCTCGTAGTCATGGCCGGCATTGTCATCTTCGACCTTGCCCAGCCAGTACCGCGCGGCGCCCCCCGCGCCCAGGCCAACCACAACCAGGCCGGTCAGGCCCTTGAGCATTTGTCGACGGGTGAAGGACATCGCAGCGGGTACCTCGTGTTCGGCACAAACAGTTCACCAGCAGGCGCTGATGAGGAAGGGCGAATACGATACACCTGCGAATGGGAAAGATTAAGTGAAGGATCAATCCGATGTGTCCTGGGCGCGCTCAATCGGCTTGAGCGCGCCCCCCCGTGCACAGTCGGCCGAACCAGTGGCGCTCCTCGACGCCCGGTGGCCGGGTAGCGGCCACCAGCAGCGCCGGGGCGGGCGCAACACCCAACGCCTGCAGGCGGGAAGCGGCTGCAGGGTGAGTGTCGAAGGGGTGCGCCATGGCGGCACCCAGCACCTCGTCGCCCACCTGCAGCGGGTGATGCTCAAGGTAGCCAGGCAGGGCTCGATCGATACTTTGTCCACCGCACGTCGCCAGCACCGTATCGACCGCAGGCTGCAGCGCAATGATGCGCAGCAAGGTCTGCGCAAACAGCCGTTGTCCGCCGACTGCAGCGCCTGCCTGGTCCGCCAGCAGCTCTTGCGACCGCCCCCAGTGCAGCACCGCACGCTGGAAATGGTGCAGGAACTGCCAGGCCATCCACAGCGTCGGGCGTTGCGTCCAGGGCGCGGGCTCGTCATGGCCGACCAGCGCCGAGAAATGAGCACGCATCATGCTGAACTGTGCGTTGGTCTGGCTGGCGCGTTCGGTGTCCTGATGCCGGAAATGGCCCAGCTCGTGTCCAATGACCGCACCCGCTTCTGCCTGGCTGAGCATACCCAGGTAAGGCAGCGGCAAGTACAGCGTGCGCCCCGCCAGCGGCAAGCCTGCAGGCTGAAGCAGAATCGGCACGCTGGTGACGAAAAAGCCCTGATCGAGGCCAACCACGATGTTGTCGGGGACCGGTGCCTGAAGCTGCGCCGCCAGGCCCTCGACCCAGCGCCATACCCCCGGTGCACTGTCCCGATCAAGTGCTCTGCCCAGAAAGGACGTGCCCTGATCGAGTACAAGCGGCCAGCGTCGATGCAACCGCCTGGCCAGTTGCAGGCAGACCAGCACGCACGAAGCCAGCGGCAACACGATGAACAGCACCGTCAACCCACCCTCGGCCACCCGGCTGGTCGCAACGCTCAGCTCGTACAGCAAGGCAAGGCTCAATGCGGCAGCCAGCAAGCCCAGATGCAGTACCAGCCACTTGCCCAGGGCACGCCAACGCTGGGTCATGTGCTGCTGCAGAAACTCAGATGAGCGCAGCGCCCGCCAGGCGTCCAGTCTGAGCCTGAGCCACGCCCCGGCCGCAGTGAGCAGGGCCAGAACCGCCAGCAGGCCGCTCGTGACTGCCAGGACCTTGCGCAGAGACTGCCCGCCAAGGCCCGCCTCATAGCGGTCCACTTCACGCTGAAACCGCTCACGTCGGTCTGCCTGGGGCAGGTATGGGTTACGCTCGGCCTTGGGCAGGGCCTGCAAGAGCGTGTCGCTTGGCGTATCCAGCCACTGGCGCATCACCTGAGCCTGCGCCTGTGCCACCTCGAGGCGCCAGAGTTGCACCTGGCTCCACCCCAGTACCAGCAGCGGCAACAGCAGCAGGGCCAAGCCCCAGCCCAGGCGCCTGAGCAGCCGTATGGCCCCGTTGCTCATGGCCCAGCCCGCCGCAGGGCATCACCCTGGCGAGCCACGGCCGGGAACAACTGTGCCAAGGTACGCCTGGCCTGTGCTGCCTGCAGGTAGGGGTAAAGCACGTCCACCAGTTCTGCCAGCGTGAGCCTGCGCCCGGTCAGGGTGAAGTTACACGCCCACACCTTGAGCCGCAGGCCACCGGCAATCAGCTGGGCATCAGGGGCTGCCAGCGCTTTGAAGCTCGAGGCCTTGAGCACAGGTGCAGCACCGAACGCGGCAAGGCTGAACACCAGGTGCGTACTCAGCCGCCGTTGTTCGACATCGAAGGCCTCGAACGCTTCCCATGGTACTGGGGCCAAGGCGTTGGCGAAGCCGACCGTGTCACGGGTCACCGCCAGTGCGCACTGCCCATGGCGCTGATACAGCGCCCAGGCGCAAACCAGGGCCACCAGCCCGATGCCGGCCAGCCCTGCACCGAATGCCCATAGCAACACCACCACCGCGGTGGAGGTCTGCGGGCCGAAGACCATCGGCAAGCTCGCGAGCCAGCCACCGAGCCCAAGTGCCACCAGCCCGATGATTGCACACGCAAATGCCTTGCCCAGCGAGTGCTCACGCAGCTCGAACGACTCATCGGGCCCGACGGCATGGACCTGCAGGTAGGCCAGGTCGTCATTGGCGCCGGAGTTATCCATTGGCCTGCAGCAGCTCGAGCTGACGCTGAGCGTGGGCGGCATCGCAGTAGGCCGTCAGCACGGCCAGCACTTCTTCGTTGGACAGCTTGCGTCCGTTCTGCGCCAGCCCAGCCGACATAATACGGATCTGGGGGCGCGGCTTTTTCAGAACCATGGCCTGGTTACCGAAGAACTGCAGCCTCGCCACTCGGTGGGTAGGCAATGCAGCATCGCTGCTCATCTCCAGCGTCTGCATCATCACCAGCCCTTCATCCTTGACCGAGATGTCCTGCACTTGGGCCAGGTCCACCGGCGCGTCCAACGTGTCGACGAACAGTTGACGGCGTGTCAGGCGCATGAACACCTGGGTACCGGCGTTGCGGTGCTGCCAGGTCACAACAGCGGCGATGAGCACGATGAAGGCGGTGGCCACGATCGGCCCGGTGCGCTGCATGCTGATGCCGATTCCGAACAGAATCAGGGCACCGACCAGCCATACAGGCCCCCACACGCGGTAACGGCGAGAGTTGGTGAATTCGCTCTGCTCCGGCACGCGCTCGATCACTTGCCGAAGCTCGGCGACCACGCGCTCGCGCTGGGCCGTGCGCGACTGGTCGTACTCATTGCCCAGCGAGCCGGACAGGTCGGCCAATGGATCGGTATGTTCGCTCATGATCGATGCCCCTCGATTATTTCTTGGCAGCCAGGTAATCGGTCAGGAACGCCTCGGCGTTGCCCTGATGCGACAAACCTTCCGAGTAACCGACCTGGCGCGGTTGCGCCTCGCCGGGCAGGTACAGCTCGCCCCCCCACATGCCCTGGATGATCAGCACGACGAATTTCTTGCCGTCGACGTCGGTCCAGTAGCGGGTATCCTTGGCGGTTTTCTCGACGTGCATTTTCTGGATGCGCATATCCCAGTCGTGATCGACGCCTTCCACCTGCACCAGCGCCTCGTTGGCCGCGCGATCGCCAATGCGCAGCGTCCACACCTTGGCCCCTTCAGTGCCCAGGTAGGCGACGACGTTCTTGGCCACGTCCGGGCGGTCCTCGGCCTGGGCTTGACCGATACACAGGGTGAGCGCGGCAACCAGCAAGGCAGCCCATTTCCGATAAGCGAACATGATTTTGTTTCCTGATCTGCAACAAAACGCGTATTGAAGGACTCAATAGCCAGGCTGCCAACCCAGTTGCCCGTTCATCACAACAAACAGCCGGTTGGTCACAACGACTATTGTCGAAAATGTGCGCGCGTTACCATTTCCGGTCGACGCTGCCCCCACCGAGAAACCGAGCCTGCATGCAATCGCTAACCCCCTACCTGGATACCGCCTTCTGTTTCGACAGCCCTGGCTCCCTGGCCCAGGCAGGCGTGCTGGATACGCGTGCCGCTCATGTGATGGGCAGTGCCACGGGGCACTATCGGGCACAGACCGTGCGCCAAGGCTTGCAGTACTTCGACTGCCACCTGCACTTTCCGGAGCCCCTGCGCATCGACAAGGTGCTGCCAGAGAGCCTGTGCATCGTGCAAGTGTTCGACGGCGCCTGGCAGCACAAGGTCGACGGCAGGCTGAACCAGTACGACACCGGTCGGCTGCACGTGCTTGGCCTGAGCGAGAGCCTCGAAGCCCAGGACCAGTTGCCGGTCGACAGCCATGCGCGCATGGCCGGCGTGCGCATTGCCGGTGACGCGTTGCGCGAACTGGCTCAGGACGATCCCCAGTTCCACCCACTGCTGGCCCTGCTGGCCGATGGCATGCAGTTCGACCAGTTGCCCCAGTCCCCCTCGCTGAGCCGCCTGTTCCAGCAGCTTTATCGCTCGCCCTACAGCGGGAGCTTGCGCCGCCTGCACTACGAAAGCCTGAGCCTGGGGATCGTGCTGGAGCTGGCCAGCCATCTGTCGAGCCAGGCCCCGACACCTGAGCTGAAGCAAGACCGTGGCCGCCGCGACCTGGCACTGGAAACGCGTCGGCTGCTGGACACCAGCCCCACTGCCCCGCCGTCCGTCGCCGCCCTGGCCAAACAGCTGAAAGTGAGCGAGACCACCCTGCGCCGGGCCTTCAGCCAGCAGTTTGGCTGTTCGATCCTGCAGTACATTCGCCAACAGCGCCTGGAGCTTGCACGCCTCCTGGTACTGGAACGCAAATGGCAAATCTCGCAGATCGCCTATCACATCGGCTATGCCAACCCGGCGAACTTCTGCCATGCCTACAAGGCCTATTTCGGCCACACCCCCGGCACGGAATAACCGGCGCTACTCACCGCGGCGTTGGCAGGCGGGAACGAAATCAAAGTGCCACCAGTCTGAACGATTGCAGCAACCAGAGGATCGGCCGATACGGTCCGTGAGAGCAGCGTCCCGCCCTGCTCGTTTCAAGCTGAAAAAGGGCAATCCGTTCGGTTTGTCACCTGGTTGTACTTTCAGAGCGTCGCCTGATGAAAAAAACACTACTCGGCCTGCGAGCTTTGATGTCCGTACCCAAGGACAACCCCGACCTGGTCAAGGCGCAATACATCGCGCTGTCGCGCCAGCTGCCCATGATGTACTTCATCCTGCTGATCAACACCATGATGCTGGCGGGCACCCACTTCACGGTGGCGCCGCGCTGGCTGGTGGTGTACTGCCCGATGATCATGACGGTGTTCGGCCTGGTCCGAGGGATAGAGTGGGTACGTACCCGCAGGCGCGTGCGCAGCCCGGCCCAGATGGTCACGGCACTCAAACGCACCAACACGCTCGCACCCTTCGTTGCCGTGGCCTTCACGGCCTGGTCGCTGGCGCTGTTTCCCTATGGCGACAGCTACACCCGGGCGCATGTCGCCTTCTACATGGCCATCACCGTGATCGGCTGCATTTTCTGCATGATGCACCTGTTGCCAGCGGCCTTGGCCACTACCGCTGTGGTCAACACGGCGTTCGTGGTGTTTTTCGCCTCCACCTCCATCATCACGTTCATTGCCACCGCGCTCGATGTGCTGTTGGTATCGATCGCCATGCTGGTCATCCTCAAGGCGCAATACACCGACTTCACCCGGCTGGTGAACATGCAGGCGCAAACGGCCAGGCTCAGCGAGGAAAACCTGCAGCTGGCCAACGTGGACAGCCTGACCGGGCTTGCCAATCGGCGGCAGTTCTTCTCCCGGCTCGACACGCTGTTGACCCAAGCTGGTGACCAGGGCGCCCGCCTGGCCGTCGGGCTGATTGACCTGGATGGTTTCAAGCCAGTCAACGACCTGTATGGCCACAGTGTGGGCGACCGGCTGCTGTATCAGGTCGGTCAGCGCCTCAACGAGTTGCTCGACGACAGCGTGCACCTGAGCCGGCTGGGGGGCGACGAGTTCGGCCTGATCATTACTCAGGCCCTGGATGACGAGCAGCTACGCGCCTTTGGCGAGAAGGTCTGCACGCGCATGCGCGAGCCATTCGTACTGGTGGACATCCCCATTCAGATCAGTGCGTCGCTGGGCATCGCCACCTTTCCGGATCAGGCATCGTCAGCCACGCAAGTGTACGAATATGCCGACTACGCGCTGTACCAGAGCAAGCGTCATCGCCCTGGTACGGCGTGCCTGTTCAGCACTGCCCATCGTCAGCAACTCAATCGACAAGGGCTGACCGAGCAGGCCCTGCGCAGGGCGGACCTTGATCGCGAGTTTCACATGGTGTTCCAACCCATCGTGGATATCCGCAGCGAGCGAACCGTTGCGTTCGAGGCACTGGCGCGCTGGGAAAGCCCGGAACTGGGTAATGTGCCACCCAGTGATTTCATCCCGATCGCCGAGCGCATCGGCATGGTCAATCGCCTCACGCTGCCCCTACTGACCAAGGCACTGGACACGGCCGCCAGTTGGCCTGCAGGCATGCGCCTGTCTTTCAACCTGTCTACCCATGACTGTGGCTCGGAAGAGGCCGCCCAGCAGATCGTGGCGTTGATCAGGAGCAGCCGGTTCGACCCTGCGTACCTGGACCTGGAAATCACCGAAACCGCAGCCATCCAGGACCTGCCACAAGCCCAGCGCGCCATCAGCCGCCTGCGTGAATTGGGCTGCGGCATTTCCCTGGACGACTTTGGCACCGGCTACTCCAGCCTCAGCCAGATCCATGCGTTGTCGCTGACCAAGCTGAAGGTGGACCGCACCTTCGTCACCGGCATCCAGCTCAACCCGGCCAGCTTGAAAATCGTCAAGTCGCTGATTGCCCTGTGTCAGGACATGCAACTGGAGTGCATCGTCGAAGGCGTGGAGACTGCGGCAGAACTCAACACCCTGAAGACCCTGGGCTGCACCTGGGCACAAGGCTACCTGTTCTCCAGGCCGATGCGCCCCAACGAGATCGGGGCGTGGCTTGAGGCTGAGCAATGGGTCAAGGTGAAGGCAATCTGACAGGCCGCTTTTTCGGCCGTGACAGCCTGCCGGTGTGACCGCGCTTTACGCCGTGATCAACCTGCGCCGGCAGAACCGCCTGGCAAGCTGTGCATCGCCTCCAACCGCTCCCGAATAAACGCCAGCAGGGCGCGCACCCGCGCCGTCACTGAATGGCGGTGGCTATACGCCGCCAGCAACTGCAAAGGCGCCGGGCACAGATCCAGTACCACTTCCTGCAACCGGCCAGCCGCCAGATCGTCCTGGCAGGGATAAGCCGCCACAATCGCAAACCCTATCCCCTGCCGCGCGCCCGCCACGGCCAGCTCACCGCTGTTGACGCGGTAACGGCTGCGCACCGGTACCTTGACGATTTCGCCCTTGGCACCTTGAAACTGCCAGGGTTGCCCGCCGAGCGCGCTGAGCGTGGTGATGCAAGGCAGCGACTTCAGCGCTCGAACGTGCTGCGGGATACCTGTACGAGCCAGCAGAGACGGGGCAGCGACCACGATGCTCGGCAAGCAGGCCAGCTCGCAGGTGATGAACTCGCTGTCTTCCTGGCGGCCACGGTGAAAGAGGATGCACAGGTCCACGTCCTCACGCAGCACTTGCAGCCCAGTCACCCGGGTATCGCACTCAAGCTCGATGCCAGGGTGCAGGCTGCAAAATTCGGCCAGGATGGGCGCCAGCAGCCTGGGAGCCTCACCCGGCATACACAGCTTCAATGGACCTCGCAGCTCGCGCTGTACAGCACCGAGTGCTTCCTGGGTGCTGCGCAAAGCGTCGAGCAAGGGCTTGGCTCGTGCGTATAACAGCCGCCCCGCTTCGGTCATGCGCAGATGACGGGTGCTGCGCTCGAGCAGGCGCGTGCCGAGCTGTCGCTCCAGCGAAGCCACATGGCGACTGACATTCGAAGACGGCATGGCCAGCACACGCGAGGCGCCGACGAAACTCTGCTCATCCACCACCGCTGTATAAACACGGACCGCATTCAGATCGAGCTCATTGCGCACTGACTATCCCACCTGAGGTATGAAAACGTCCCATTTTTGCACGCTAGTGATCTGAAACGGGGAAATCTACGATTGCCCTTTGCCCCCAGCGCTCAATGACCTGGCGCGGGGCAGTGAATGAACAAGGAGGGCTGGAACGTGGACATAGCGATAGTGGGTGCAGGCATTGCAGGGCTGAGCGCGGCGCTGGCGTTGCGCAAGCAGGGCTTCAACCCACGGGTCTTTGAGCGCCGCAGTGTACCGGCAGCCGGAGGGGCCGGCGTGACGCTCTGGCCCAACGCCAGCTTTGTGCTGGAGCAGCTCGGCGTGTTGCACGCTATCCAGGCCGTCGGCGGCAGGCCCCTTGCCATGCGCCGGTACGATGCAGCCGGCAATGCGTTGGGAGGCCTGGATATCGAACTGCTGGACCGAACCATGGGCTACCCCACCGTAACGGTGCTGCGCCGGGATTTGCAGGACGTGTTGCTCGCACATGCAAGGCGGGCGGGGATCGCAGTCGAATTCGGCTGCCAGGCAGTTGCCATCGACCTGGATGCCCAGGGCCAGGCCGTGGCCCGCTTCGGCAACGGCACACGCATCCGCCCAGACGTGCTGATCGGTGCGGACGGGCGCATGGCATCGGTGACACGCAAGTTCGTCGCGGGCAACAACACCCCGCGCTATCAAGGGTTCGTGAACTGGATCGGCGTGGCCCAAGGGTCGCGCGCACTGGTGGACGATGTGTCGATCCAGGATTACTGGGGAACGGGGCAGCGCTTCGGTGCGGTGGCGGTTCGACCTGACCTGGTGTATTGGGCCGCCGCGCAAGCATGCTCGTCCAACGAAGGGGCTGGCCAAGCCGATGACCGGGCGCAGGTCGAGCATAAATTCACCCAATGGCCCGAGCCCGTTTCACGCATCATCCGGGCAACCCCCATCCAGGCCGTCCGGCGAATTGCGGTCCACGACCTGGAACCGCTGCACACGTGGAGCCGCGCGAACGTGCTGTTGATCGGCGACGCTGCGCATGCGCCATTGCCCACCTCCGGCCAAGGCGCCTGCCAGGCCCTGGAAGACGCCTGGCACCTGGCTCGCTGCCTGGCCGTTGCCGGCAACGAGCCCACCGAGGCGTTTGAGGTATTTACAACGATCCGCGCCCCCAAAACCGCACGGCTTTCGGAACAGGGCCGGGGCTTTGCCCGCGCCTTGTTCGCAACGGATGCCCAGACGTGTCGGTTGCGCGATGCAAGGGTCAGGGCGTGCGACCCAGCGCGAGACGTGCAGGTGTTGGCTGCGGGATGGGCGCAGGGTTTACCGATGGCGGGCGGGGGGCTTGATACCCCATTGCCTGAAGACGGCCCGGACAGCATTTATCGTTTGAGAAGATGACGATGCTTCATGGACATCAGAAGGTGTGCTCGGCTTTGGCTGATTCCCCCTCGATTCATAGCCTTTTTGCCGCCACCGGTCGTCCGCTCATACGAAACATGATGTAGCACCTCAACTATCGGGCTTGGCTGCCGTAATCAATGAAAGCCAACCTAAATTTTGTGGAGCTTCAGCATGTCGCTACTTCCCAATCGCATCTCCGGGCGCATGACCCTGGGAATCCTGACGTTGCTGGCACTCACCGCATTGGCGATCTACTGCGTCATGACCCTGGGCGGCAAGCCTGAGCTGGTTGCAGCCGGCACCGAAGCGGCGGAACAGTCGGCCAGCGCCATCACCCGCCAGCTGGCCATGCAGGTGAACCGAATCGAGGGCACCGCGGCTGCGATGGCGCACCTGGCCGAGACCCTGCCCCGCGACGAGAACCTGATCAAGGCCAACTTGCCCAACGTGATCGACAGCCAAGGCGATACCGCCATTGCAGGCGGCGGGCTGTGGCCAGAACCCAACAGCTTCGTTGCCGGCACCGAACGCCGCAGTTTTTTCTGGGCACGCAACGCCAGCAATGGGTTGGATTACTCGGACGAGTACAACGCTGCGCAAACCGCGCCGTATCAGGCTGAGTCCTGGTACATCGGCGCCAAAGCCGCGCCCTTGGGCCGCTGTGTCTGGTCGGATGGGTACCAGGACCCGGTCAGTGGCGTCGCCATGACGACGTGCAGCGTGCCCTATCACGCCCAAGGCGCGTTCGCCGGCGTCGCCACCATTGACCTGAAGCTCGACGGCCTTGCGGCCTTCCTCAAGGCCAACGGCAATGTCACCGGTGGCTACGCCTTTGCGGTCGACGCCTCAGGTAACCTGCTGTTCTTCCCCGATGCAAAGAGCGCCAAGGGCTTGCCGACCCTTGCCGGCCTGAGCCAGGAACAACCGTGGTTCAAGCCAGTGGCCGATAGCCTGGCGAGCAAGCCGGCTGGCACCACCACCCTTTATCTGGATAACGATGCGCGCCTCGATGGGCCGGCCTACGTCACCCTGGCTACCATGGAAGGCACTGGCTGGCGCATTGGCTTGGTCACCCCCGAAGCTCGTGTTGTCGGCCTGGCGAACAAGCTCACCGGCCAGATCCTGCTGTTCCTGCTGCCCTTACTGGCCATTTTGCTGGGGCTGGCATGGCTGGCGGGCAAGCGGCTGCTCACCCAGATCGACGAAACCACGGCGCAAATCGAAAGCCTGGGTCAAGGCGGCCAGGCGGGTGCTCAGCTAGACGTTGTGCGCAATGATGAGCTGGGCGCGTTGCGCACGGCCGTCAACCAGTACGCCGGCTCTCTGCAGGCCATGCTGCGCCACATAGCCGAGGAGTCGGTGTCACTGGAAGAACAAGCCAACGAGCTGGCGCAACTGTCCACTGGCCTGGCCGATCGGGCAGAGGCGCAACGCGTGGACAACACCCTGCTCGCCACCGCCATCACCGAAATGTCGGCCAGCGCCAATGAGGTCGCGCGCAACACCACGGACTGCTCGGACACGGCTCGCAGCTCATTGGTCGAGGCGCAGAAGAGTCAGGACCAAGTCAGTCGCAACGGTGAATCCATCGAAGGCCTGGCGACCGACATCTCGGGCGCGGCCACCGCGATCACCCAGCTAGGCGAAGACATCGAGCGCGTAGGCGGCGTGCTGGAGGTGATCAAGTCGATCTCCCAGCAGACCAACCTGTTGGCGCTCAACGCTGCCATCGAGGCCGCCCGCGCTGGCGAACAAGGCCGCGGCTTTGCGGTGGTAGCCGATGAGGTGCGCACGCTTGCCGGCCGTACACAAACGTCTGCCAACGAAATCCAGGAAATGATCACCCATCTACGCGAGGCATCGTACGCTGCGGTCACCACCATGCAGCACGGTGCGCAGCGCACTCGCGAGTCGGTGCAGCAGGCCGTGGGCGTGGCCACGACCCTGGGCACCACCGTGGGCAGTTTCGACGACATCGTCCAGCGCGCCCAGCAGATCGCCGTCGCCGCCCAGGAGCAGAGCCACGTGACGCAGGAAATCAACGAGCTGGCGGTACGGATCCATGCGGCCAGTGAAGAAGGCGCCCGGGATGCGAGTACGCTCAGGGAGTTGGGCAAGGGGATGCAGTCGATTTCGGCGCGGCTGGGTGGGTTGAGTCGCGGCGGTCGTTAGGACTTGGGGCTTGGGCTTGGCAGCCAAGCATTGAGTGAAAGGCTGTTATCCAATGCAAATGGGGCCGCTAAGCGGCCCCGTCCCTTCCGGCCTCCTGTAAGGGAGCCGAAAGCGCTTCAGCGCAATAGCTCGGTGGCCAACACGCTGTTGCTAAATGGCGTGGATCACGCCCACGCTATTCCAAAAGCAGCCTTTCGTCTGCGTCGTCTCAATAGCCAATCTCGGCCAGCCGAGCAAATGCATGGTAGTGGCTATGAGATCAAGGGTGATTCATGGCGCCTGAGTTGGGAACCCATACTGGCTTGAATGAGCCAGCAGAAGCTGGCTCTTTCTTTTCTAGAGAACTACTTCAGGATCGGGATCTCAGCCAATCTACCCTTGAGCGTGATGGCGTCTCACGGCAGGTGCTCGGTGATACCCAAACCAACCACATCAGTCGCCTTGGATACACCGTTGATTAATCGCACGCCTTGGGCGAAGCTCATTTTCCCTGCAGGGAAGCCTCGTAAGGGTCGCAGGCCGGGTTAGGCTCGCCGAAGAAGACCGAGCGACACTCAGTCGGATCCAGGACATCCAGATCGAATTGGATGGCCAGATGCTTGATCTCGTTGACGCGGTTCCACTCCAGCACGCTTGCACTAGATAAGATCTGCGCTTCTGGCGGCGCAACGTTCAGGCTATAGCGCTCGATGAACTCAGCCCCCTGACATGTCAGACCATCGTTCCGCAGCCATGCGAACATCACCTTCTTCGGGTCAATATGCACCTTCACCTGCGCAGCGAGTGGGGTGTTTTATAAGTACCATGGAAACATCAATTACCCAGCGCTCTTGCTACACGAGCGACCCGTTGAATTTGCCTTGGTTCAACCGGCGCGCCGCCAGCCAAACGACACCCCCATCATGCATCAGCACTTGCATTCGGGAAGTAGCGACAGGCCTTTATCTTGAAGATAACCGTTAATGACCGCGAGCCTCGCGCAGGTCAGTGGATGCTATTCCAGTAGGTGCCGGAATGTCATGTTCGTGATGTCTTCAGGTATCGGGGCCCTCAGGGTCAGGCGGTCAGGCGTCATCACACTGCAGGACTTGACCGGCGACTTCCTCTCCGCGGCCATTACGCTAACACGGCGGTTAATCAACTGATATTTTTGCCAGTATGAAAATCTATAAGGGCGCATTACGTTAGGTACGACGAAAGACAGACTTGAAAACCTAGACAGGCTGCCCGCGTCTATTTTTCAATGAGTTTCGATTTTGTCTTCTGCGTCATTAACAATGACGCTGGGGCATGAAAATACTGTCTTTTTCCACAGCTGTAACCTTCATCAGCAAAATAGAGGTGTCTTATGGGAAAGCGAAGAGAGTCTGCCTTTAAACTTTACTTTGGCAATGACGAGAATGAATCTAAAGCCATTGTGAGGTTTACCGATGATGATGGGCTAGGCATCGGTCTTGACGGTGGTGATGTAGCCAAGGTGACTAAAGGTCAAATGGTCGCACAGCATACAGAAATGGGCCCAGAGTACCTAGATCACCTCGGCGGCAAATTAAGGGCTACTTTATGGGTAGAAATTGTAGACAGCTGGGAAAAAGACGGTAACTGGGGTGGTTACCTTAAAGTTGCCTGCGAGCACTTGAAGGGTCAGTACCTCGATAGCAAAAGCGGATGGGTGAGGCCCTACAGTAAAAAGTACGACCCCGTGACGTTCGTCGACAAGGACGATTATTACGAGATCTGGCAAGGAGACCCTGGGACGGGTAAACCATTGAGTATTGAGGGGGGGGTCTTGAGGTTCATGGATGACAAGACGAATATTGGCCAATGGAATATCAAAGACTAAATAGCAATGACCCGTGTTCCGCTCGGGAAGTTCGTTAATCCAAAAGCCCCTGAAACATTGGGCGAGTTATTTAAACAGATAAACGAACTAACCGTTCGGGGCACTCGTGTGGTGTTTCATAAGTACTGTGGACACATCATTTGCCCAGGGCTCTTGCTTGCACGAGCGGCTGAGGTGAGGATGTCATCAGCTTCTGGCGCCACCGGAATGGCTCCGGGTTCTGGTTGTACGTTTCCAAGTCCTGCGCAATGGATGCTTATAGATCTTTGACGCTAACCTGTGCCTGCCGCTTGATCCATTTCTCGCTCAGCGTTGAGAAAAAGCGCTCGACCCCATTCAGGCACGAGGCCGGAGTCGGTGTGAAGTGCATGTTGTAGCGCGGACGCGCCGCGAGCCAGGCCCTGACTTTCGATACAGTGTCAATACTGAGGCAAACGACATGGTATTGAGCGTCATGCATGGCATTAGATGCAGTCAATACCCCGTACCATGTCACACAAACACCGTGCTTGGCGATGCAGAACTCTATCCGAATTTGCCAAACGCAAAAAGCCAAAAGCCCGCAATTACGCGGGCTTCAGGGCATTTTTTGCTAGATCGTGCCGGGCTATACCGGACGCAGGATCACTCCCACTCAATCGTCGCCGGCGGCTTGCTCGACACGTCGTAGGTCACCCGCGAGATACCGTCGATCTCGTTGATGATACGGCCGCTCACGGTTTCCAGCAGTTCGTAAGGCAGATGAGCCCAACGCGCGGTCATGAAGTCCACGGTCTCGACGGCGCGCAGGGCGACGACCCAGGCGTAGCGACGGCCGTCACCGACCACACCAACCGATTTCACTGGCTGGAACACCACGAAGGCCTGGCTGGTCTTGTGGTACCAATCAGCCTTGCGCAGCTCTTCGATGAAGATATGGTCCGCGCGACGCAGAATGTCGGCGTATTCTTTCTTCACTTCACCCAGGATGCGCACACCCAGGCCCGGGCCTGGGAATGGGTGGCGGTAGACCATGTCGTAGGGCAGGCCGAGTTCAAGGCCGATCTTGCGCACTTCATCCTTGAACAGCTCACGCAGTGGTTCGACCAGCTTGAGGTTCATTTCCTCCGGCAGGCCACCGACGTTGTGGTGGGACTTGATCACGTGGGCCTTGCCACTCTTGGCGCCAGCCGATTCGATCACGTCCGGGTAGATGGTGCCCTGGGCGAGGAACTGGATGTTGGGCAGCTTGCTGGCCTCGGCATCGAAGATGTCGATGAAGGTGCGGCCGATGATCTTGCGCTTCTTCTCCGGGTCGGCTTCGCCGGCCAGGTTGTCGAGGAACTGCTGTTCAGCGTCGGCACGGATCACCTTGACGCCCATGTTCTCCTTGAACATGGCCATCACCTGGTCACCCTCGTGCAGGCGCAGCAGGCCGTTGTCGACGAAGACGCAGGTCAGCTGGTCGCCGATGGCGCGGTGCAGCAGGGCCGCGACCACCGAACTGTCCACGCCGCCGGACAGGCCGAGCAGGACGTTGGCCGATCCCACTTGCTCACGCACCTGGGCGATGGCGTCCTCGACAATGTTGGACGGGGTCCACAGGGCTTCACAGCCGCAGATGTCCTGCACGAAACGGGACAGGATGCGACCGCCCTGCTTAGTGTGGGTCACTTCCGGGTGGAACTGCACGCCGTAGTAGCCGCGTGTGTCGTCGAACATGCCGGCGATCGGGCAGCTCGGGGTGCTGGCCAGTACGTGGAAACCGGTCGGCAGCTGGGTGACCTTGTCACCGTGGCTCATCCACACGTCCAGGCCCAGTACGCCGTCGGCGTCGATATGGTCCTCGATGCCGTCGAGCAGGCGGCTCTTGCCGACCACGTCCACGCGGGCATAACCGAACTCACGCAGGTCGGACCCTTCGACCTTGCCGCCCATCTGTTCGGACATGGTCTGCATGCCGTAGCAGATGCCCAGCACAGGCACGTTCAGGTCGAACACGGCCTGGGGTGCACGGGGGCTGTTGGCTTCGTGAACCGACTCGGGGCCACCGGCGAGGATGATGCCGCGCGGGTTGAATTCGCGGATCGCTTCATCGTCCATGTCGAACGGGTGCAGTTCGCAGTACACGCCGATCTCGCGCACGCGGCGGGCGATCAGCTGGGTGTACTGGGAGCCGAAATCGAGGATGAGGATCCGGTGAGCGTGAATATCGAGGGCCATGGGGAATCTCTGATTCAGCTGCGAGCTTGAAGCTGCAAGCTGCAAGTTGATCGGGGAAAACGCAGTGGCTGCGCGAACGCAGCCACCGTCTGGAGCTTACCGCTGAGCAATCAGCCAACCCGGTAGTTGGGGGCTTCCTTGGTGATCTGCACGTCGTGAACGTGGGACTCGGCCATGCCGGCGCCCGTGATGCGTACGAATTCCGGCTTGGTGCGCATCTCTTCGATGGTGGCACTGCCGGTGTAGCCCATGGACGAACGCAGGCCGCCCATCAGCTGGTGAATGATCGCGGCCAGTGCGCCCTTGTACGGCACGCGGCCTTCGATACCTTCGGGGACCAGCTTCTCGGCACCGGCCGAGGAGTCCTGGAAGTAACGGTCGGAGGAGCCTTGCGACTGCGCCATGGCGCCCAGCGAACCCATGCCACGGTAGGCCTTGTAGGAGCGGCCCTGGAACAGTTCGACTTCGCCCGGCGCTTCTTCGGTACCGGCGAACATCGAACCCATCATCACGCAGCTGGCACCGGCGACGATGGCCTTGGACAGGTCACCGGAGAAGCGGATGCCGCCGTCGGCGATCAATGGCACACCGGTGCCTTCAAGCGCAGCGGCGACGTTGGCGATGGCGCTGATCTGCGGCACGCCGACACCGGCCACGATACGGGTGGTGCAGATCGAGCCAGGGCCGATACCGACCTTGACCGCGTCCGCGCCGGCTTCGGCCAGGGCCTTGGCAGCCGCGCCGGTGGCGATGTTGCCGCCGATCACCTGCACCTGCGGGTAGGTTTGCTTGACCCAGCGCACGCGCTCGATCACGCCCTTGGAGTGCCCGTGAGCGGTGTCGACCACGACCACGTCCACGCCAGCGGCGACCAGGGCGGCAACACGCTCGCCGGTGTCCTTGCCGGTGCCGACAGCAGCGCCAACGCGCAGACGACCCTGGTCGTCCTTGCTGGCCAATGGATAGGCCTTGGCCTTCTCGATGTCCTTGACGGTCATCATGCCCTTGAGGCTGAAGTGCTCGTCGACGATCAGCACTTTCTCGAGGCGGTGCTTGTGCAGCAGCTCGCGCACCTCGTTCTTGTCCGCGCCCTCGCGGACGGTGACCAGGCGTTCCTTGGGCGTCATCACTTCGCGGACCCTGGCGTCCAGGCGGCTTTCGAAGCGCACGTCGCGGGAGGTCACGATACCGACCAGGTCACCGTTTTCCAGCACAGGCACGCCGGAAATGTTGTTCAGGCGCGTCAGGTCGAACAGGTCACGCACGGTGGCGTCGGCCTCGATGGTGATCGGGTCCTTGACCACGCCAGCCTCGAACTTCTTGACCTTGCGCACTTCGCCGGCCTGCTGCTCGATGGTCATGTTCTTGTGGATGATGCCGATACCGCCTTCCTGGGCCATGGCGATGGCCAGGCGCGCTTCGGTGACGGTGTCCATGGCAGCGGAGACCAGCGGGATGTTCAGCTCGATGCCACGGGTCAAACGGGTCTTGAGACTGACTTCATTGGGCAGTACCTCGGAATAACCAGGTACAAGGAGAATATCGTCGAAGGTCAGGGCTTCTTGGCTGATACGCAACATCGCGGGGGCTCCCGGGCGGGAAAAATGGAAGCGCGCCATTATACTCATGCGTGCCGTGCCACTCAATGTAAATCAAGCCTGAAGTTACAAGTGGCCGTTGCTGCCCTGCGCGCTACCGCCCTGCCCGGCCGCTCGTCAGGCGAGCCGGACCTGCACCACCGCCACCGGTTGGTCCAGCCAATCGGCGAAGCTGTCGATGAACGCCTGGGTGAACCCGGCATCGCCCCAGTTGTTGAAGATGAAGCCCAGGTTGGAAAAGGCACAGGGTTGCAGGAACAGAAAGCCATTGATGTCGTCTTCGAACCCGCACAGCGGGCACGTGAAGTTGTCGCTGACCCCAGGCATCCACTCTTCCAGGCTGTCGAACAACGGCTCGCCCACTTCCCGCCGGCACTGCGGGCAGCCTGCCTCTTCCTTGAAGCCTTCGGTGGGCGTATAGATGCAGCGCTTGAGCATCACCTCAAGGCCGTTGACCGGCGCACCGAAGGGCAGTTTGTCGGGGTGCAGCGCCACCTTGCGAGCACCTGGCCCAAGGGCATGGGCCATGCGGTTGCCGGTACGCCCGCAGGTGGTCAGCTGCTCTTCCACGACCTTTTCGCGGACCAGCCAGCGCAGGATGGCGCGGGCGCGGGCCTCGTGCACCGGGACGGTGGACTGCCTGGGAACGATGATGCTTTGGGTATTCATGAGCGGGACAAGCCTTGGATCGGGTAGTCGGCCAATTCTACCCCCTGCTCAAGCGCTCACATAGCGAGCGATGAGCGCCAGGCCGCTGGCCAGCACCAACCAGGTGACCAGCCGCACGAAGACCTCGCGTGACAGCCTGTGCGCGAGCCTGCGCCCAGCCCACAGGCCGATGACCATCACCGGCAACAGGCAGGCCGCCATCAGCAGCAGTTGTCGATCGGCGTAGACACCGGCGACCAGGAACAGCGTCAGGCGCACCAGGGTGCTGCAACTGATCAACGCGCTCTGGGTGGCGCGCACCTGCGCCTTGTCGGGCAGGCGAGCGCTCAGGTAAAGGGCGTAGAGAAAGCCGCCACTGCCGAACAAGGCCCCGAACAGCCCGCCCACAGTGCCCATTGGTGCCGCCCACCACCCGGCAAGCGAGGCCGGGCGTACCTTCAGCGCCAGGCTGTAGAGCGCATAGGCGGTGATGAACAGCCCCATCAGCAGCATCAGCAGGTCCGATTTGAGCTGCAGCAGGAACACAACGCCCAGGGTGCACCCCAGCGCCATGAACGGCAGCAGGCGCAGCAATTCGCGCCGTATCACATCGCGCCGCGAGGGCAGCAGGTTGCCGAACGCCGCCACGAAATCGAGCAACACCAGCAAGGGAATGATCTGCGACAGCGGCATGAAATGGATCAGCACCGGGCCTGCCACCAACGCCGTGCCGAAGCCGGCGATGCCGAACACCACATAGGCCGCCGCGATACCCAGCACGATGGGTAGCCAGTCAAGCACCGAGAACGGTAGTGCTATGGCGAAGTCAGCAAGCATCGGCGCATTGTCCTTGAAGGTTCAGCGCACCATAACCAAACCCGTGTCATGCCGGCTAATATGCAATCTCGCCTTGATCCATCTCGAAATGGCATCGCTCATGATCTCGACCCGTCAGTTACGTTACTTCGTGGAAATTGCCGAATGTGGCAGCTTCAGTGCTGCGGCCGAACGGCTGTATGTCGCCCAGTCCGCCCTCAGCCGCCAGGTGCGCGAGCTTGAACTGCAGCTGGACACGGCGTTGTTCGAACGCACGGCCAGGTTGCCTCGCCTGACCGATGCGGGCCGGGCGTTCCTGCCGCGTGCGCGCAACCTGCTGCTGGACCTGGACAAGGCTGGCGAGCTGGCCCGAGCCGTTGGCCAGGGCCTGCGCGGCAGCCTGAACATCAGCCACTCCAGCACGGTGCCGCTGACCGGTCGGTTGCTTGAGCACTTGGGTGAGTACTTGCGGACCAACCCAGGCGTGAGCATGGAGATCGCCCAGCTGTCCTCCGAAGGGCAGCTTGCAGCCCTGGCCGAAGGTCGCCTGGACATCGGGTTGCTGAGACTGCCGGTGCTGCGTCAGCACGATGGGTTGTGCGTCGAGCCGCTGTTCGAAGAGCCCCTGCTGCTGGCGCTTGCCCCTACCCATGAGCTGGCAGCGCGCGATTGCATCGCCTTGGCGGAGCTTTCGAGCCAGCCGTTCATCTCCATTCCCCACCACCAACGCGGTGGCCTGAGCTATCTGTCTGCCGAGCTGTGCATGGCGGCGGGGTTCTTTCCCCAGCCTGCGCGGGTGGTGTCGCGCAAGACCACGCAGTTGCAGCTGATCCAGGCGGGGTTCGGGGTGGCTTTGCTGCCACGCTGCATGCAGGACATCGCCCCTCCTGCGCTGCGGTTCATCCCGCTGACGGACCCCGGCTGCGTCAGCACCGTCGCCATCGCTCACCGTCGCGATGCCGGGCCGCTGGTTAGCCAGTTCATCGAACACATGACCTGCGCAGCTTCGGCAATCGGTACGCCAGGGCAGGCACCCGCGATCCAGGTCAGCTCCTGATCGACCGGGCACGACACCCGGCCCCCTCATCCTTTATAGTGCCTTCCCATGATCAAAGACCCTTTCGAACGCCTCGGCCTTGACCGTGATGTGCTCACCGTCAGCCAACTCAATGGCCGCGCCCGGGTGCTGCTGGAAGACGTTTTCCGCAGCGTGTGGGTGGAGGGCGAGATTTCCAACCTGGCCCGGCCGGCCTCCGGTCACATGTACTTCACCCTCAAGGACAGCGGTGCCCAGGTGCGCTGCGCCCTCTTCCGGCAGAGCGCCACGCGGGTGCGCCAGGCACTGCGTGATGGCCTGGCGGTACGGGTGCGCGGCAAGGTGTCCCTGTTCGAAGGCCGTGGCGACTATCAGCTGATCCTCGATACGGTGGAGCCTGCTGGCGATGGTGCGCTGCGCCTGGCTTTCGAGGCGCTCAAGGAAAAGCTTGGCGCCGAGGGCTTGTTCAGCACCGACAGCAAGCGCGCGCTGCCTGCGCATCCCCAGCGTATCGGCATCATCACCTCCCCCACCGGGGCCGTGATCCGCGACATCATCAGTGTGTTCGCCCGTCGCGCGCCCCAGGTGGAGTTGAACCTGATCCCCACCGCCGTGCAGGGCCGCGAAGCCATCGCCCAGATCGTGCGCGCCATTCGCCTGGCCGACAGCCGCGGTTTCGACGCATTGATCCTGGCCCGCGGCGGCGGTTCGCTGGAGGACCTGTGGTGCTTCAACGAGGAAGCCGTGGCGCGCGCCGTGGCCGCGTGCAAGACGCCGATCGTGAGCGCCGTGGGCCATGAAACCGACGTGTCGATCAGCGACTTCGTAGCCGACGTGCGTGCCCCTACCCCGTCTGCTGCGGCCGAGCTGCTTGCCCCCGACAGCAGCGGGTTGCAGCATCGCCTGGACGGCCTGCAACGGCGGCTGACCCTGCGCATGCAGAACCGGTTGGTGCATGATCGCCTGCGCCTGGAGTCGCTGATTCGCCGCTTGCGCCATCCGGGCGAACGCCTGCGTCAGCAGGCTCAGCGCCTTGATGACCTGGACATGCGCCTGCGCCGTGCCTTCCTGCACAACCTCAATCAGCGCCGCGAGCGCTTGGTGCGCCTGGAGACGCGCCTGGCTGCGCAACATCCCGGGCGCACCCTGGCCCTGCTGGGCCAGCGCCTGGACAGCCTGGCCGAGCGACTGCCACGGGCCATGCGCGACGTGCTCAAGGACCGGCGCCAGCGCTTCCAGGCCCAGCTACAGACCCTGCAGATCGTCAGCCCCCTGGCGACGCTGGCGCGCGGCTACAGCATTCTGCTCGACGAACAAGGCCAGGCCATCCGCAGCGCCGAACAGACGCGCAACGGCCAGCGCCTCACCGCACGCCTCAACGTAGGCGAGCTGCAGGTGCGGGTCGAAGATAACCACCTGACTCCGGTCACGCTCTCACTTCTGGATTGACCCATGCCCCGCTTGCTCGCGTCACTGCTCGCCCTCGCCTTCACCGTCCTGAGCGCCACAGCCCAGGCCAGCTACATCACCCGCACGCTGAACAAGCCGGTGCCCGGCGGCGTTGCAGTGGTCGACCTGGGGCCGGCAGCCAGTGCCCCCAGCGCACGCTTCGATGGCAAGCCGGTGCTGGTGGTCAAGGAACAGGACAACTGGTTGGCCATCGTCGGTATCCCCCTGACCCAGAAGCCTGGGCAGGCGGTGGTGCAGCAAGGCAGCCGAAGCCTGCCCTTCACCGTGGGCCACAAGCAGTACCCCGAACAGCGCATCACCTTGAAGAACACCCGCCAGGTCAACCCCAATCCGGCCGACCTCAAGCGCATCGATCGCGAACTGGCCGAGCAGATCAAGGCCTACCGCAGCTTCAGCCCGGCATTGCCAAGCAACCTGATCCTCGACAAGCCGGTCAATGGGCCGCTGTCGAGCAAGTTCGGCGTGCGCCGGTTCTTCAATGGTGAAGAGCGCAACCCCCATGCGGGCCTGGATTTCGCCGTACCAGCGGGTACGCCGATCAAGACGCCAGCCAATGGCAAGGTGATTCTGGTAGGCGATTATTTTTTCAATGGCCGCACGGTGTTCGTCGACCACGGGCAGGGCTTCATCAGCATGTTCTGCCATATGTCCAGGATCGACGTGCAGAACGGGCAGCAGCTGCGTCGTGGCGATGTGGTTGGGCGCGTTGGCTCAACGGGGCGCGCGACCGGGCCGCACATGCACTGGAACGTCAGCCTGAACGATGCGCGTGTTGACCCGGCGATCTTCATCGGTGCCTTTCAGCCCTGAGGCAGGGCTGACTCTGCGTCGATAGACCCTTGAGCCGCCCGACGAAACGGGCGGCGATTGCCGGGCCAACGCAGATCTGAAGCCCTTCTGAACGGTTGACACACCATTGCGCCAAAGAAAAATACTGCGCAACAGATGCAAAGCATTCAAATGCTAGCCACAAGAAAATCTCGCAATAGCGCTTTTTTTGAGCATTTCTCTCAATTTTTTTTCAACGCTTGCCAACCCTCAGCCCACTGGTTAGGGTTGAGGCCATGAAAACCTTCAGCACCCTCATCTTGCTCCGACAACATCGCAGCCTCTGCCTGGTCAGCGCTCGACTACCAGGCTGAATCGCGTCGCCTCGCCCCCACCTCGTTACTGCTCGGCAGGCCCGATCTCGGCCGCACATAAAAGGATTGCTTCCATGACCATGCTCAAAGACCCTTCGAAGAAATACCGCGCCTTTCCCACCATCGACCTGCCCGACCGTACCTGGCCGTCCAAGACCATCACCGAGGCGCCCATCTGGTGCAGCTCGGACCTGCGGGACGGTAACCAGTCGCTGATCGAGCCGATGGATGCGGAGAAGAAGCTGCGGTTCTGGAAGACCTTGGTGCAAGTGGGCGTGAAGGAAATTGAAGCCTCCTTCCCTTCGGCCTCGCAAACCGACTTCGACTTCGTCCGCACCTTGATCGAAGACGGTCATATTCCAGAGGACACCACCATCCAGGTGCTGACCCAGGCGCGTGAAGACCTGATTGCCCGTACCTTCGAGTCCCTGCGCGGCGCCAAGAAGGCCATCGTTCACCTGTACAACGCCACCTGCCCGGCTTTCCGCCGCATCGTCTTCAACCAGGACAAGCAGGGCGTGAAGGACATCGCGGTAAACGCGGCCAAGCTGTTCGTCAAATACGCCGCACAGCAGCCGGACACGCACTGGACATTCCAGTACTCGCCCGAAACCTTCAGCGCTACCGAGATGGAATTTGCCAAGGAAGTGTGCGATGCGGTCATCGAGGTGTGGAACCCTACACCCGAGCACAAGATCATCCTCAACCTGCCGGCTACCGTCGAAGTCGCCACGCCCAACGTGTACGCCGACCAGATCGAATGGTTCTGCCGCCACATCAACCGCCGTGACAGCGTGATCATCAGCCTGCACTGCCACAACGACCGGGGAACCGGCATCGCCGCGACCGAGCTGGGCCTGATGGCCGGCGCCGACCGTGCCGAGGGCTGCCTGTTCGGCAATGGTGAGCGTACCGGCAACGTCGACCTGGTGACGCTGGCCTTGAACCTGTACACCCAGGGCATCGATCCGGGCCTGGATTTCTCCGATATCGACGGTGTGCGCAAGGTCGTCGAAGAATGCAACCAGCTGCCGGTACACCCGCGCCACCCGTACGTAGGCGACCTGGTGCACACAGCCTTCTCCGGCTCGCACCAGGATGCCATTCGCAAGGGCCTGGCCAAGCAGCAGGAAGGCGAGTTGTGGGAAGTTCCGTACCTGCCGATCGACCCGGCCGATATCGGCCGTAGCTACGAGGCCGTGATTCGCGTCAACAGCCAGTCCGGCAAAGGCGGCATCACCTACCTGCTCGAGCAGGAATACGGCATCAGCCTGCCGCGCCGCATGCAAATCGAGTTCAGCCAGGTTGTGCAGGGCGAAACCGACCGCCTGGGCCTGGAAATGACGGCGCAGCAGATCTACAGCTTGCTGCACAAGGAATACTTGCAAGCCAATGCGCCATACGCGCTGGTCAGCCATCGCCTGCAGGAAGAAAACGGCCACAGTGCCGTGGAAGTGGAAGTCGCTGGCGAAGGCGAGACCACGCTGCACTGGCGCGGCAAGGGCAATGGCGCCCTGGAAGCCCTGGTTGCCGGCCTGCCGGTTGCCGTCGAAATCATGGACTACAACGAACATGCCATCGGCGCCGGCACCAACGCCAAGGCAGCGGCCTACATCGAGCTGCGTGTAGCCGGCGGGCGTCCTGTGCACGGTGTGGGTATCGATGAAAACATCACCACAGCCAGCTTCAAGGCCCTGTTCAGCGCGCTGAACCGCTCGCTGAGCCAGCAAGAGGCCAAGGCGGCCTGAGTGCTGTCAGGGAGAAAGCGGCCTCTTTAGCCGATGTTGTTGACTCGGGATTGTTGGGGCCGCTTTGCGGCCCCAACGTTCTAAAGGCACACTTACCTCTACCGTCTACGCGCTCACCACCCGCAAGCGGCAAACGGCAGGCAAAAAAATGGGCGCCGACCAAGCGCCCAAAAAGCCGTAAAGCACACAACGAAATTCAGTGACCGTCCACCAGCGCCATGGCCTCGGCACTGCAGGCCTCGATGCGAGCCCAGTCGCCATTCTTGATCCAGCTGCTGTCGAGCATCCAGGTGCCGCCTACACACATCACATTGGCCAAGGCCATGTAATTGCGCACGTTGGCCGGGTTGACGCCGCCGGTGGGGCAGAAACGGATATCGCCAAACGGGCCTGCAAAGGCTTTGATCGCCGCCACGCCACCGCTGATTTCGGCGGGGAACAGCTTGAAACGGCGGTAGCCCAGCGCGTAGCCCATCATGATTTCGGACGGGGTGCTGATACCCGGCAGCAATGGGATTTCGCTCTCCACACCTGCTTGGAGCACATCCTGGGTAATGCCGGGCGTGACGACGAACTGGGCGCCAGCGGCCTCGACGGCTGCAAACATGGCGCGATCGAGCACCGTCCCGGCGCCTACACACAGTTCGGGGCGCTGCTCACGCAGCACTTCGATGGCCTTCAGGCCATGCTGTGAACGCAGGGTTACTTCCAGCGTGCGGATACCGCCGGCTGCCAGGGCATCGGCCAGTGGCAGGATGTCCTGTTCGCGGGCGATGGTGATCACCGGCAGGATGCGCGCCGCTTCGCAGATGGCGTCGACCCGCGCGGCCTTGTCGGCCATCGAGAGCTTGGGCTGTGGACGTTCGAGGGTGATCATTGCTGTGGATCCTTGGCTCATGGGCACCAGTAGATGTCCAGGGGTGCGTGAAGAAAAGCGCGAATGGGCATTTCGGCGAGGTCGCCATCCGCCAGCGCGGCGCGCAGGGTAGCGAGTTTGCCTGGCCCTTGCACGGACAATGCGGTGAACCCTGCCGTGGCCAGCAGCGATCGGGTCATGGAAAGACGCTGATGGGGAACGGTTGGCGCCATTAGCGGTAGGCAACGGCGGGGATTGTTTGGATCAAGGCCCTCGGCCAAGTTGGGACTGGCTGGGAACAGCGAGGCCGTATGGCCATCGTCACCCATACCCAGTACCAGCACGTCGATGGGCGGCAGATCGGCCAGGGCGCGATCGGCCTGCTCTGCAGCTTCTTCCAGCGAAGGCGCTTGCTGGTACAAGCCAATGAAGCGCGCTTGGGCGGCCTGCCCTGTGAGCAGGTGCCGGGCCAACAGGCCGGCATTGCTGTCGGCGTGCTCCACCGGCACCCAGCGCTCATCGGCAAGGCTAACCGTCACCTTGCTCCAGTCCATGTCCTGCTTGGCCAGTTGCTCGAGAAAAGGCACCGGGCTGCGTCCACCAGACAGCACGACGCAGGCCTGGCCTTTAGCGTCGATGGCCGCCCGCAGGCGCTCACTCACATCCTTGGCCAATGTGTCAGCCAGGGTGCTTGCGTCGGGCAGTTGATGCACCTCGGTGCTCGTCGGAAACTGCAAGTCGGACAATGTTTCAGATGTCGCCATACCAGGCCCTCCCATCGCGGGTGATCAAAGCAATCGAGCTCATTGGCCCCCAGCTGCCCGCAGCATAGGGCTTGGGGGCGTCGCCTGTGTTGCGCCAGCCGGCAATCAGCTGGTCACACCACTTCCAGGCGTACTCGATTTCGTCCTTGCGCACGAACAGGTTCTGGTTGCCCCGCATCACTTCAAGCAGCAAGCGTTCATAGGCGTCCGGAATCCGCGCGCTACGCCAGGCGTCGGAAAAATTCAGTTGCAGCGGGCCACTGCGCAGTTGCATACCCTTGTCCAGCCCTTGCTCCTTGGTCATCACGCGCAGGGAGATACCTTCGTCCGGCTGCAGGCGAATGATCAACTTGTTGCCCACCTGCAAACGCTGTTCCGGGGCAAAGATGTAGTGCGGCGTTTCCTTGAAGTGGATGACGATCTGCGACAGCTTTTGCGGCATGCGCTTGCCGGTGCGCAGGTAGAACGGCACGCCCGACCAGCGCCAGTTGCGAATGTCGGCGCGCAGAGCGACGAAGGTCTCGGTGTCGCTCTGGCTGTTGGCGTTGTCTTCTTCAAGGTAACCCGGCACCGGCTTGCCATCGCTGTAGCCGGCAATGTACTGCCCGCGCACCACCCGCGTGCTCAACCCGTCTCCGGTGATTGGCGCCAGCGCCTTGAGCACCTTGACCTTCTCGTCGCGAATGGCGTCGGCCGACAGCTCGCTCGGCGGGTCCATGGCAATCAGGCACAGCAACTGCAACAGGTGGTTCTGGATCATGTCGCGCAACTGCCCGGCCTTGTCGAAGTAGCCCCAGCGACCCTCGATACCCACCTTCTCCGCCACCGTGATTTCCACGTGGGAGATGGAGTTCTGGTTCCATTGGGTTTCGAACAGGCTGTTGGCGAAGCGCAAGGCGATCAGGTTCTGTACCGTCTCCTTGCCCAGGTAGTGGTCGATGCGATAGACGCGGCTTTCGGGAAAGAACCGCGCCACGGCATCATTGACCCGGCGTGAGGACTCAAGGTCGTGACCGATCGGCTTCTCCAGTACCACACGGGTGCGCTCGCTCAGGCCCGCCTTGTCCAGGTTTTCGCTGATGGCACCATACACAACGGCGGCCGTGGCGAAGTAGGCGATCAGGGGATGCCCGTCAGGCACTTGCGCGGCCAGGGCCTGATAGCCTTCTGGCTGCAGAAAATCCAGGTGCTGGTAATCGAGCCTTGCCAGGAAGCGCTCGAGCGCCGGAGCCTCGATGTCGGCCTCGGGCACATGTTTGCGCAAGTGGGCTTCGATGCTGTTCAGGTGATCCTGGGCGCTGCCAGCCTCACGCGCCAGCGCCAGCAGGCGCGTCTGGGCGTGCAATAGCCCGGCGCGGTCGAGCTGGTACAGCGCAGGGAAGAGCTTGCGCAGGGCCAGGTCGCCCAGGGCGCCAAACAGGGCAAATGTGCAAGGTTCGACACTGATTGCAGCCATGATGTTGGTTCTTTCCTAAAGTTGATTTAGAAATACCGTTTTCAGTTAGGGTTTTCAAGGAAAAATGTAGTAAAAACCATAACATTATTCGGATGTATGACAGACGAGTGGTGCGCAATCGGCGCCGCCAGTACGATAGACGACCCTGCAAACAGGCCTGCTGCTCCCTCAGCTGGCTGTCTTCCCGACCCAAGGACACCCCATGGACCGCGTGAGAAACCTCCTGGAACAGATCCAGGGACGCCTCGACGAGCTGAACAAGGCCGAACGCAAAGTCGCCGAAGTCATCCTGCTCAACCCGCAACAAGCCACACGCTTCAGCATCGCGGCGCTGGCCCAGGCGGCCAAGGTCAGCGAACCGACCGTCAACCGCTTCTGCCGCTCATTCGGTGTCAGCGGTTACCCGGAGCTGAAACTGCAACTGGCGCAAAGCCTGGCCAGCGGCGCTGCCTACGTCAGCCGTGCGGTGGAGGCCGATGACGATCCGGCGGCCTATACCCAGAAAATCTTCGCCAGCGCCATCGCTTCGCTCGACAGTGCCTGCCAGCAGCTGGATCCCCAGCAGGTCAGCCGCGCAGTCGACATGATGATCCAGGCTCGGCAGATTCACTTCTTCGGCCTGGGCGCCTCCGCGCCGGTGGCGCTGGATGCCCAGCACAAGTTCTTCCGCTTCAACCTGGCAGTGTCGGCGCATGCCGACGTACTGATGCAACGCATGCTGGCCTCGGTGACCCATACTGGCGACCTGTTCGTGATCATTTCCTACACTGGGCGTACTCGCGAGCTGGTGGAAGTAGCCCGTCTAGCCAGGGAAAACGGCGCCTCGGTGCTGGGCCTGACAGCGGCCGGGTCGCCGCTGGCCAACGCCTGCAGCCTTAGCCTTCACATCCCCCTGCCCGAAGACACCGACATCTATATGCCGATGACCTCGCGCATCATCCAGTTGACCGTACTCGATGTGCTGGCCACCGGCATGACCTTGCGCCGGGGCGTGGATTTCCAGCCACACCTGCGCAAAATCAAGGAAAGCCTCAACGCCAGTCGCTACCCCATCGAGGACGACGAACTCAGCTGAGCCGGTGCGCCTGCAGACTCAAGTGCGCGCGCTGCCCCGGTGCCAGGCTCAGGCCGTCGTCGCTGCCGCTGGCAGCCTCCACACACACGAAACGCTGGCACTCGCGCCCGGTAACCCCCAATAGCGGCCGGCTGCCGGGGTGCCATACGACCGTGTCGTCGCTGTCGCCGGTGTCGATGCACAGCTGGCGCTGCCAGGCCGGGTCATGCAGTTGCACGCGCGGAATGCCCGGATAGACCCGCTGGCAGCCGCCCTTGGGCTTGAGCGCCCCGTCCTGGCGGCATGCCTGACGGTTGAGGTGGTCGTACCCCTCGATGTCCTCGAGCCCGGACAGCGCTACCTCCGACACGTCACTGATACGCCAGTAGGCCAGCAAGGCATGACTCAACTGGCACGGCTCGCTGTCCTGATGCTCGGTGCTCAGGCTCAACTCCATGCGGCTGCCCAGCCGCGCCTCCAGGTCGACCTGCCAGTCGCACAGTTCCAGGCGCCACTTGAGGACCACGCCCTGCTCATCCTCATGACTGTCCATCAGCTTCCAGTCCAGCAGGCGGGCCCAACCGTGGGCAGGCCACAGGTCTTCACTGGGATGGCGCCCGTACCAGGGCCAGCAGACCGGCACCCCGCCGCGAATGGCGCCCACCTGTGGCCACTGTTCTGCGCACCACAGCCAGGGCCGTTCACCTGTGGGCTGGAAATGCAGCAACTGTGCCCCCTGGCGACTGAAAGCCGCCTGGCACAGGGGGTGATCGATGATCAGTACATCGCGCTGCTGGTAGCGCTCCCATTCGAACGTCGGCCGGGGCCGCCGTGCGGCGAAGAAGCGATGGAGCGGATGCTCAGGCATGGTGCAGGGCTCTTGTTGTTTGAGGTAGCGCTGTCTTGGCCTGTCCACGGCAACCACTGCAGGTCAGTGGTTGCCGGGCGCCAAACGGGATTGGCGTAAATTTACAACAAATGCGCTTAGAAAGACGACTGAATCTTCAGGCCTGCCACCAGCGCATTGTCCACTTCATCCACGCCGCCGGGGCTCTTGATGTACTGAAGGTTCGGCCGCACGGTCAGCCAGTTGGTGACGTGGAAGCCGTAGTACAGCTCGGCGTTGTACTCGGTACGTTGCAGCGGGACGAAGCCTGGGTTGTCGTAGTCGTTGATGCCGCTCATGTCGTTGAGCTGGCGCGCACGCTTGCGCACATCGTCATTGACGTGGATGCGGGCGATACCGAAACCGATATCATCCTTGGGCCGGGCGTCGAAGGCGCCTTTGTAGACCATGCCCACCTGCTGGTAGTTGTCGACCACGTTGGTGGCCTTGTCGTGCACCGTGAAGTTGGCGAACAGGCTCAGCCCGCGGTTGACGTCGCCCGCCTGGGCCGTCACCTGCTGTTGCGCCACCACCCACCAGCCGTGCTTGCTAGAGTGCGACTTGAAGCCCGAACCACTGAGCCCTTGGGCGTTGCCGTTGACGTCCTTGTACACATCTTCGGCATCGGCGGTGCTGTAGTAATAGCCCAGGCGGTATTCGCCGGGCAGGCCGTTGAGCTTCGGCGTCCAGACCATTTCCACCGGCAGGATCGCGCCCTTGGTGCCGCTGCCGCTCAGCTTGAAGCCATTGCCGGTTTCCAGGTTGGACGGGTTCTGCTCGTAGGCACCGACTTGTACATAGAACTCGGGGGTGACGTTGTACTTGACGCGCGTCGCCCATTGGCTGACGGGCCAGTTGTACCAGATACCGCCCACCCAGTTACCCACTTGCGAGCCGCAGAACGCCAGGTTCTGGAAGTCGCAAGGGAAACTGTTGAAGTCCTCGCCCGGCCCGAAGCGGCCGAATTTCACATCCAGCGCGCCGTCGAAGTACTTCTGTTTGAACCACATCTGGGTCAAGCGCCAGGTCTGGCCGCGTCCCCACACTTCCTGCACCGAGCTGAACTGCCCGGCGCGTGGGTCGCTGATGCGGTCGTTGGACAGGTTGCGACCGCTTCGCTCGGTGATGGCCAGTTTGAATTCGGCATCGTGCCAGCCGAAGATCTTCTGCAGGTCCAAGTGCGCACCCAAGGCGAACTGGTCGCTGTAGCGGGCGGTCTTGTCGTTGTTGTAGCCACCGTGGAGGTTGCTGGCCACTTCGCCAACGTAATCGACGGTGAAGTCGTAGCCTTTTTCCAGCAGCTCGGTGCGGGTGCCGCCCCAATCACCGGTCATCCATTTCGACTCGCTGGAGAAAGCTTCGGCAGCCTGCAGGCCAGTACTGACGGCCATCGCCAGCGGCGCAAGCAACGCCAGTGAGCCCCAGGTGGTAATACGATTGCGCTGTTCCATTGCGTTGCGTCCTCTTTTTCTTATTGATGGTGTAGACGATTCAACGGCCACCGAGGGCAGCCATGTTGTCCTTGACGGTATTGGCGATACGGTTTGCCTGCAGGCGCTCGCCGCTCTGGGCGTCGAACAGCAGCACCCGCGCCGGGTCGAACTGCAGGGCCAGGGTGTCGCCTACCTGGCAGGCGACGTCGGGGGCCAGTCGGCAGCACACCTTGGTCTGGTTGAGTGTCACGAACACCAGCATGTCCGGGCCGGTGGGCTCGGTGACCTGTACCTGGGCGCGAATGCTTGGCCCGCCGTTGCCACCCTCGGCGCCCAGGGCAATCTGCTCGGGACGAATGCCCAGGACGATTTCGCGCCCTTCCAGGCCCAGGTCGGCGCCGGGCAGGGGCAGCTCGCAGCGTGCCTGGCCACTGTTGAGTACCGCATGCAGCTGACCGCCTTGTGCAACCAGCCGCGCCGGCACGAAGTTCATGGGCGGCGAGCCAATGAAGCTTGCGACGAACTGGTTGGCCGGGTCGTTGTAGATCTGCTGAGGCGTACCGAACTGCTGGATGATGCCGTCCTTCATGACAGCTACCTTGTCACCCAGGGTCATAGCCTCGATCTGATCATGGGTGACGTAGACGGTGGTGGTTTTCAGGCGCTGGTGCATCAGTTTCATTTCAGTGCGCATCTCGACCCGTAACTTGGCATCGAGGTTGGACAACGGTTCATCGAACAGGTAGATCTTCGGCCGGCGCGCCAGCGCCCTGCCCATGGCCACGCGCTGCTGCTGACCGCCAGACAGTTGCGCCGGCTTGCGCGCCAGCAGGTGCTCGATCTGCAGCAGCTTGGCCACCCGCGCCACCTCCTCGTCGATGGCGGCTTGGGGCATCTTGCGGATCTTCAGGCCAAATTCGATGTTCTCGCGCACGGTCATGGTCGGGTACAGCGCATAGGACTGGAACACCATGGCGATGTCACGGTCCTTGGGGCTCATGCCGCTGACGTCCTGCTGGTCGATCAGGATGGCGCCACCGGTGATCTGCTCAAGCCCGGCGATGCAGTTCATCAAGGTCGACTTGCCGCAGCCCGAAGGGCCGACCAGGATCAGGAACTCACCGTCCTTGATCGACAGCTGGATGTCCTTGAGGGTATCCGGCAGCCCGGCACCGTAGGTTTTGTTCACGTTGCGAAGTTCGAGCGTTGCCATGACTTACCCCTTAACCGCGCCGGCCGTGAGCCCGCGCACGAAATATTTGCCTGCCACCACGTACACCAGCAGGGTCGGCAGGCCGGCGATCATCGCGGCGGCCATGTCGACGTTGTACTCCTTGGCCCCGGTGCTGGTATTGACCAGGTTGTTCAAGGCCACCGTGATGGGTTGCGAGTCGCCACTGGAGAACACCACGCCGAACAGGAAGTCGTTCCAGATCTGGGTGAACTGCCAGATCAGGCAGACCATGATGATCGGCGTTGACATGGGCAGGATGATGCGCCTGAAGATGGTGAAGAACCCTGCCCCGTCCAGCCGTGCGGCCTTGACCAGGGCATCGGGAATGCTGACGTAGAAGTTGCGAAAGAACAGTGTGGTGAAGGCCAGGCCATAGACCACATGTACCAGCACCAGGCCGGTGGTGGTACTGGCCAACCCGAGCTTGCCCAGGGTGAACGAGGCCGGCAGCAGCACCGTCTGGAACGGCAGGAAGCAGCCGAACAACAGCAGGCCGAAGAACAGCTGCGAGCCACGGAAGCGCCACATCGACAGCACATAGCCATTGAGCGCACCAATGGTGGTGGAAATCAGCACCGCGGGCACGGTGATCAAAATCGAGTTCCAGAAATAGCCGCTGACCGTGCCCCAGGCCTTGACCCAGCCAATGGCCGTGATCGCTGTCGGCCAGCTGAGCAGGTTGCCGGTACTGATGTCCTCGGGGGTTTTGAAACTGGTCAGCAGCATCACCACCAGTGGCACCAGGTACAGCACCACGGCGATCAGCAGCACGGCATGGATGGCGAGCCGGCTGGGGCTGAGCGCGGGTTTGTCGACAGGGCTATGCATGGCGTTTGCTCCGCAACTCTGAATACAGGTAAGGCACCAGGATGGCCAGGATCGCCCCCAGCATGAGGATGGCACTGGCCGAGCCCATGCCCATCTGCCCGCGGCTGAAGGTGAAGGCATACATGAACATCGCCGGCAGGTCAGACGAATAGCCGGGCCCGCCTGCCGTCATCGCAGCAACCAGGTCGAAGCTCTTGATGGCGATGTGCGAGAGGATCATCACCGAGCTGAAGAACACCGGGCGCAAGCTGGGCAGCACCACGCGCCAATAGATGCGCGGCAGGCTGGCACCGTCGATCTGGGCGGCGCGGATGATCGAGGGATCGACGCCCCGCAGGCCGGCGAGGAACATCGCCATGATGAAACCCGAGGCCTGCCACACGGCCGCGATCACCAGGCAGTACACCACCCGGTCCGGGTCCAGCAGCCAGTCCAGGCGAAAGCCCTCCCAGCCCCAGTCGCGCAGCAGCTTGTCCAGCCCCATGCCAGGGTTGAGCAACCACTTCCAGGCCGTGCCGGTAACGATCATCGACAGGGCCATGGGATACAGGTAAATGGTGCGGATGAACCCCTCGCGGCGAATGCGCTGGTCCAGCAGCACCGCCAGGAGCACGCCAATCGCCAGGCTGATGGTAATGAACAGCCCGCCGAACACCAGCAGGTTCTTGCTCGCCACCCACCAGCGGTCGTTGTCGAACAAACGCACGTACTGCGCCAGCCCTGCCCACTTGTAGGTAGGCAGGAACGTGGACGTGGTGAAGGACAGCACAAAGGTCCAGAGGATGTAGCCGTAGAAGCCCACCAGCACGATGAACATGCTCGGCGCCAGCACCAGCTTGGGCAGCCAGCGCTGTAGCGCATCCATGGGAGAAGCCCGCAGGCGGGCGGTGGTAGTGGTCATGGTTCACCTCGAAGGCGCTGCTGCGCAGGGCGCGCGGCAGCGACTGTCTTGCTCAGGTTTGAAGGTCGCCTTGGGCGCTACGTAGCACCGGGGTGCGAGGCCGGTGGCCGCGCGAGACTGACGCAGCCACAGGTCGATGGGCCACGCAGCCTGCTTGTCACGCCGGGCCACGATGGCGCAGCGGCCCGTCAGGCATCCCCGACACCGGGCCGCATTGGCCAGCCCGTGGGCTACTTGGCCGCTCGGATGGCGGCTGCCAGCTTCTTGGCCGCGTCTGCCGGGTCGGCCTTGGGGTCGTTGATGTAGTTGGTCACCACATCGAAGAAGGCGCCCTGCACGGCCAGCGTCGTGGCCATGTTGTGCGCCATGCTCGGCTGCAGGCCGCCGGTCTTGGCGTCGGCGAGGAAGTCCTTGGCCGAGGTCTGGGCGCACGCATCGAACCCATACTTGCCCATGTCGGCAAGCATGTCGTTGCGCACCGGGATCGAGCCTTTGTTGGTGCTGAACACCTTCTGGAACTCCTCACCCAGCACCTTGCGGGCGATGTCCTGCTGGCCGGCAGCTGTGCCCTCATCGTTCTGCTTGAACACCACCAGCGAATCGATGTTGTACAGGAAGGCCTTCTCGGTGCCGGGGAACGGCACGCACTGGTAGTCCTTGCCGGCGGTTTTCTTGGCCAAGGTCCACTCGCTCTTGGCCCAGTCGCCCATGATCTGCATACCAGCCTTGCCGTTGATGACCTTGGCAGCTTCCAGGTTCCAGTCCTGGCCTTTGCCATCGGGGTCCATGTACGTGGCGACCCGCTTGAGCTCGGTCAGGGCCTTGATCATGTCGGGCCCGGTCAGGGCATCGTTGTCCAGGTCGACCATGGCTTTCTTGTAGCCGTCGACACCCATCACCGACAGCACGACGCTTTCGAAGACGGTGCTGTCCTGCCACGGCTGGCCACCGTGGGCGAGCGGGATGATGCCTGCCGCCTTGAGCTTGTCGGCAGCGGCATAGAACTCATCGAGGGTGGCGGGCGCCTTGTCGATCCCGGCCTTCTTGAAGGCTTCAGGGTTGATCCACAGCCAGTTGGTGCGGTGGATGTTGACCGGAACGGCTACATAGTCGCCGTCGTATTTCACGGTGTCGGCGACTTTCTTGTCCAGCAGTGCATCCCACTTTTCCTGCTTGGCCACATCCTTGAGCACGTCGCTGTCGAGCAGGCCGGTTGCAGCCCAATCCTGGATGTCGGGGCCCTTGATCTGCGCGACGCCTGGCGGATTGCCAGCCACCGCTCGGCTTTTGAGCACGGTCATGGCAGTAGCGCCGCCGCCGCCGGCCACGGCGCCGTCCTTCCAGGTGAAACCGTCTTTCTCGACCTGGGCCTTGAGCACATCGACGGCCGCTTTTTCACCACCCGATGTCCACCAGTGCACCACTTCGACGGTGCCCTTGGCATCGGCAGCGTGCGCAGTCAGGGGGAACAGGGATGCCAGGGAGATCGCGGCAGCGAGACGAAGGTAGGAAGTCATTTCTACACCTTATTGTTGTTATGCCGTGCAAGTCGTGCGCTTGCGTTGCATGGAGTCTAAACAGCGTGCGCGCACCGCCAGGTAACGAAGCGATGCGCGAATGTCATCGTTTGGTTACATTCAGGGCCAACCCGCTCGCCAGGCTTCGTGCCAGCGGCAGGCCGGGTAGCAATAGGGCCTGGTAGGCATGGTACAGGTCGGGCTTACCGGGCCATATCGTGCCGGCAGGACGGTTGTCGGCATCGAGTTCGTGGTGCCAACTGCCGCCTTCAAGATCGATGAAATGCTCGGTGATGAAGTCCCAGCAGCGCCGATACCACTGCTCGAAGCGCGCCTGCCCCGTGCGCTGCAACAGGGCTGCTGCGCATGCGCAGGCTTCGGCGTGAACCCAATGCAGCCGGGCGCGTACCCGTGGCTGATCATCCCAGCCGAGGGTGTAGACGAAGCCAGGCTGGCCATCGACGCTCCACGCCTGTGCGCAGGCGGCGTCGAACAGGGCGCGGGCACTGTCGACCAGCCATGGCGGGGGCTGGTGCCCGCAGCGGGCCAGGCTGGCCTCCAGATGAAGCAGAAGCCGCGCCCACTCGAAGGCATGCCCAGGCGTCGTGCCGTAGGGTCGGAAGTGGTCGGCCGGGTGTGCTTGGTTGTAGTCCTTGAGCGGCCGCCAGAAGACGTCGAAGTGTTCTACCACTCGGTAGCCGTTGGCAGCCGCGTGGGCATGGATGATGCGCTCGGCAATGCGCAAGGCGCGGTGCAACCACACTGGGTTGCCGGTGACATCGGCCAGGGCCAGGAACGCCTCGGTCGCGTGCATGTTGCTGTTGGCGCCGCGGTAGGGCTCGGGCATCTGCCAGGCGCGGGCGTAGGCTTCGCGAAGCGCACCTTCCTCCTCGCTCCAGAAATGCCGCTCGATGATGTCGATGGCGTCGCTCAGCAAGGCCTCAGCATCATCGACGCCCGCCACCACGGCGGAGCTGGCGGCCAGGGCGACGAACGCATGCAGGTACGCATCCTTGCCACTGTCCTGACGGCCGCCCGCCTGGGCAAACCAGCCGCCGTAGCGCGCATCCTTCAGGGGGCCGCGCAGGGCACTCACACCGTGGGCAGCCAGCCCTAGGTGGCCCGGCAGGCCTTGAAGGTGAGCCAGGGCGAAACAGTGGGTCATGCGGGCAGTGGTCAGGGTCTGGGCGCTTGCATCAAGGGCAAGCCTGCCTGCCGCATCCAGGTCACCAAACCCTTCTGCGAGCCGTGCAGCCCTGGCGAAGGCCAGCAACCGCTGCCCCTCGGCCAGCCGCCATGCGGTGTGCCCCGGAGCTTGGAGCCAGGACACCTGTGAAGAAAGATCATTGTTCATCGCCAGCGAGGTCCTTGCCAGTCGTGTGCCGATTCTAGCCAGCCAGGCCACGTGGGGTGTCACGAACGCGGGCATGATTGTCACGTGCCCGTGACATTTGGCCCTCTGCGCGCAGGTGCACGTTCAACGCGTACAGGTGGGTCAGTCCACGCCCCGTGGCAGGTACAAGGTCACCCGCAAGCCGCCTTCGCGCAGATTGAGCAGGCTGACCTCGCCACCGTGGCTGTGGGCGATGTTGCGGGCAATGCCCAACCCCAGCCCATAGCCTTGCTGATGACCGGCCAGCCGCACATGGGGTTCGAACACCTGCTCCATCTGCTGTTGCGGCACCCCAGGCCCCTGATCATCGACCTGCAGGACGAAGCCTGCCGCACCGTCGATGATACGCAGCCGCGCCCGCTCGCCGTACTTGATGGCGTTGTCGATCAGGTTGCCGATGCAGCGCCGCAATGCCAGTGGCTTGCCCGGATACGGCGCCAGGGCATGCCCTTCGAGTATGATCCTACCGTCTCGCAGGTACGGCTCGGCCAGCAGTTCGAGGATATGATTGAGGTCCACCGGCTCGATGTTCTCGTGAATGTCGGTGTCCTTCACGCATTGCAGCGCGCCCTTTACCAGCAATTCCAGTTCGTCCAGGTCCTGGCTGAACTTGGCTTGCAGGTGCTCGTCTTCAAGCAGTTCGACACGCAGGCGAAGCCGGGTGATGGGCGTACGCAGGTCGTGGGAGATGGCGCTGAACAATTGGCTACGCTCGGTGAGGTAACGGCTGATCCGCTCGCGCATGCTGTTGAAGGCCCGGCCCACCTCTACCACCTCGCTGCCGCCGCCTTCGGCCACAGGCGCAACATCGGCGCCCAGTGACAGCTCCCGCGCTGCACGGGCCAGGCGCTTGAGCGGCCAGCTCTGCCATTGCACCAGCAGCCCGATGAACAGCAACAACAATGCCGTAGTCAGGACGATGAAGCCGATCTGCTGGCGCGGCAGACGCTCGGCTTCCAGGCTGGTATAGGGCTCGGGCAACAACGAGGCGATGTACAGCCATTCGCCTTCGGCCAGACGAATCTGGGTGACCAGTACCGGCGGATTGAGCGGTTCGAGGGTGAGCGAATAATGGGCCCATGACCTTGGCAGCTCGTCGAGCTTGAGCCCGCTGTTGAAGATGCGCAGTTCGTCGGGGTCGACGAATTCGACGGAAATGTCCATCTGCGGCCCTAGACGCTCATGCAGCACTTGCTGGAACACCTCCATCACTGCCTGCTTGCGCGGCGTGACAGGCAGCATCTGCATGTCCAGCGGCTTGGCGTTCAGCGAAACGAAAAACCGCGTGCCTCCCATGCTGCGCAACTGGTCGAGCACCATTGGCCGGTAAGCAACGGGCAGCGAGCGAAAGTAACTGACGCTGGCGCTCATCGAGTGGGCCAGGCTGCTGGCACTGGCACGCAGCCCTTGCAACTGGCTGGCGCGCAGCTGGGCCACCCAGATGATGCTCGACAGCCCTTGGGCCAGCAGAACCACCAGCAAGGTCAGCAGCAGCATGCGCCCCAGCAGCGAACGTGGCAGCAGGCGCCACCGCCGCTCAGGGTGCAGTGCAGACATGGGTCGCCAGCAGGTAGCCGCTGCCACGCACGGTGCGGATCAGCCGGGGTGGCTTCTCGGTGTCGCGCAAGCGCTGGCGCAGACGGCTGACGGCCATGTCCACGATGCGGTCCAGTGGCATCGGCTCTCGCCCTCGCGTGGCGTTGCCGATGGTATCGCGGTCGAGGATCTGCTGGGGGTGGTCCAGAAACAGCTTGAGCAGCGCAAAGTCCGCGCCCGAGAGAATCACCTCCTCTCCGTCGCGGTGGAACAGGCGATGGCTGACCGTGTCGAGCCGCCAATCGTCGAATGCCAGCACCGCCCCACCCGGCGCTGCTTGCCCGAACTCGGCGCGGCGCAGCAAGGCTTTGATGCGGGCCTGCAGTTCACGCGGGCTGAACGGCTTGCCCAGGTAATCATCGGCGCCAAGCTCGAGCCCGATGACCCGATCGGTCTCGTCCGAGCTTGCCGTCAACATGATGATGGGCACCCGCGCATGACGCGGGTGCTGGCGTACCCATCGGCACAGGCTGAAACCGTCCTCGTCCGGCAGCATGACGTCCAGGATAACCAGGTCACAAGCGGTGGTGTCCAGGGCATGACGAAACCCGGCGCCATCGGCCTGGGCATTGACCTGAAAGCCCGAGCGGCTGAGGTAGGTTTGCAACAGTTCGCGAATTTCCTGATCGTCGTCGACCATCAGGATGGATTTGCCGGCAGTGCTCAAGGGGGATGTCCTTTTGTGGTGGCGGGTCTTGTTGCCCGCTGACCTGTGTCGCCTTGCAGGGAGCCCAGGCGCCTAGCCCTGATCCAGCGCTTGCTGCAAGGCCACGCCAGCGCCCAGCAGCCCGGAAAACTCGGCAGTCACCAGCCATACGGGCACGCCTTGGAAGTAACCGCTCATGCAGCCTTTGTCGCCGAAACTGTCGGCGAAACCGCTGCGCAGGAACAGCTCGGCAAAGCGTGGGATCACGCCGCCGACGATATATACCCCACCACGCGCGCCCAGGGTAAGCACGTTGTTGCCCGCCACGCGTCCCAGGAACCGGCAGAATTGCTCGATCACCGCCCGCGCCCGCGGCTCGCCACCCAGGGCCGCATCGGTGATCTGCGCCGGCGAAGTGTGTCGCGGATTTTCACCATCCAGGGCGCAGATGGCCTGGTACAGGCGCACCAGCCCGCCGCCGCTGAGCACCGTCTCGGCACTGACATGGCCGATCTGGCCATGGATGTACTGATGGATCGCCGCCTCTCGGGCATTGCCCACCGGCAGGTCGACGTGCCCGCCTTCGCCTGGCAAGGCATGCCAGTGCTTGCCCCCCAGGCGCAACAGCGAGCCGACACCCAGGCCTGTACCGGGTCCGATGACCAGCGCCGGGCGCAGCGGATCGGCCTGACCTGGGCAGACTTCTCGACACTCACCCTCGCGCAGGCGGGTCATGCCAAGGGCCATGGCGGTGAAATCGTTGATCAGCAACAGGTGCCCGATCTGTAAGCGTTGGCAAAAGGCGGTCCGGCTCAGGCGCCAATGGTTGTTGGTGAAGCGAAACTCATCGCCATCGACCGGGCCGGCCACCGCCAGGCAAGCAGCGGCTACGCCACCCCGCGGTATGGCCAGGGCTTCAAAATACGCTTCGATGGCCTGTTCCGGGCTTGTGTAGTCCTCGGTGGCGAATACCTTCACCTCGTGCAGCTGGTTGTCACGCCATAACGCAAAACGGGCATTGGTGCCGCCGATGTCGCCAACCAGCAGGTCATTCATTTCAGGTTCTCCAGGGCAGAGGTAAAGGCGCTGGCGCCCTGCTCTGCCGGGCTGAACGCCATGCGCATGAAGCCGAACAGCTCGCGCCCGCAGCCCAGGTCATTGCCCTGGGGCGCGGTCGCCAGGTCACGCAGGGCCAGCTCGTCGGCCGATACCATTACCCGCAATGTACCTTCAGCGCCATCGACCCGCACGATATCACCATCGCGCAGCCGTGCCAGCGGGCCGCCGTCATAAGCTTCGGGGCACACGTGAATGGCGGCGGGGATCTTGCCCGATGCACCGGACATGCGCCCATCGGTCACCAGGGCTACCTTGTACCCGCGATCCTGCAGCACGCCAAGGAACGGGGTGAGTTTGTGCAGCTCCGGCATGCCGTTGCAGCGCGGGCCCTGGAAGCGCACCACTGCGACGAAGTCCCGCTCCAGCTCGCCTGCCTTGAAGGCGTCGGCCAATGACTGCTGATCGTGAAAGATGCGCGCCGGCGCCTCGACCACGCGGTGCTCTGGAGCCACGGCGGAGACTTTCATCACGCCACGCCCCAGGTTGCCTTCCATCACCCGCAACCCGCCTTCGGCGGAGAACGGCCGCGCCACGGGCCGCAGGATGCTTTCGTCCAGGCTCTGCTGTGGCCCTTCGCGCCAGACCAGCTTGCCGTCCTCCAGGAACGGCTCCTGGGTGTAGCGACGCAGGCCAGGGCCGGCGACGGTGTTGACGTCCTCGTGCAGCAAACCGGCATCGAGCAGCTCGCGGATCAGGAACGCCATGCCGCCGGCGGCCTGGAAGTGGTTGATGTCGGCCTTGCCGTTGGGGTAGACGTGGGACAGGGTCGGTACCACTTCGGACAGGTCGGCCATGTCCTGCCAGGTCAGCTGGATACCGGCGGCCTGGGCTATGGCCGGAATGTGCAGGGTATGGTTGGTGGAACCGCCTGTGGCATGCAGGGCCACGATCGAGTTGACCAGCGCCTTCTCGTCGACGATTTCGCCCAGGGGCATGAAGGTGCCGCTGGCCTTGGTCATGCGCGTGACCTGTTGCGCCGCCTCGGCGGTCAGCGCGTCGCGCAGCGGCGTGTAGGGGTTGACGAAAGAAGCACCCGGTAGGTGCAGCCCCATCACTTCCATCACCAGCTGGTTGGTGTTGGCCGTGCCGTAGAAGGTGCAGGTGCCAGGGCCGTGGTAGGACTGCATTTCCGATTCCAGCAGTTCCTCTCGGCTGGCCTTGCCTTCGGCATAACGCTGGCGCACATCGGCTTTCTGCTTGTTGGAAATACCCGAGACCATCGGCCCGCCCGGTACGAACACCGTGGGCAAGTGACCAAAGCGCAAGGCCCCCATCATCAGGCCCGGCACGATCTTGTCGCAGATGCCCAGCATCAGGGCCGCGTCGAACATGTTGTGGGACAACGCCACGGCAGTGGACATGGCGATCACTTCACGGCTGGCGATGGCCAGTTCCATGCCCGGCTCGCCCTGGGTGACGCCATCGCACATGGCCGGCACACCGCCGGCGAACTGGCCTACCGAGCCGACTTCGCGCAGGGCCTGCTTGATCTGTTCGGGAAAATGCAGGTAGGGCTGGTGGGCCGACAACATGTCGTTGTAGGCCGAGACGATGGCCACGTTGGCGGCATTCATCAGGCGCAGGGTCTGTTTGTCCTCGCTGCCGCAACCGGCCACGCCATGGGCGAAGTTGGCGCATTGCAGGCTGGCACGCATCGGGCCCTCGCTGGCGGCCCCGCGGATCAGCTGCAGGTAGCGTTCGCGGGTGGCGCGGCTACGCTCGACCAGCCGTTGGGTGACCTCAAGGATGCGCGGGTGCATGTACTGGACTCCAGGCTAATTGTAAGGGCGGTTTACCAAGTGATCGTGCCCGGCCGATTGCCGCCTAGGCTCAAAGGACAGGCGCGCACTGCTTCGGTAGGCTCACGATCGAACCGCTCGTTGTAGGTTTAAACAAAATACTGCCACTAAAAAGGCTTGTTTTCTATCTGCAACTGAATAATCTTGTAATTCCAACAACAAAACCGTTTCAGTGAAGCACCTTTGTGCCACAGGTTTGACTCGGACTGCCAGAGGTATCGCCATGACCCTTCGCATCGCCATCAACGGATTCGGCCGCATCGGGCGCAATGTCCTGCGCGCACTCTATACCCAGGGCTACCGCCAGGACATGCAGGTCGTCGCCATCAACGACCTGGGCGACAGCACCATGAACGCCCACTTGCTCAAGTACGACAGCGTGCACGGCACCTTCGAGGCCAGCGTCGAAGCCGACCACGAAAGCCTGACCGTCAACGGCGACCGCATCGCGGTGAGCGCCATTCGCAACCCGGCCGAACTGCCCTGGAAAGCCCTGGCGATCGATGTGGTCTTCGAATGCACAGGGCTGTTCACCGAGCGCGACAAGGCCGCTGCGCACATCGCTGCCGGCGCGGGCAAGGTGATCGTCTCGGCGCCGGCCAAGGGCGCTGATGCCACCGTGGTGTATGGCGTCAACCACGACGTGCTGCGCGCCTCGCATCAGGTCATTTCCAACGCCTCCTGCACCACCAACTGCCTGGCGCCCATCGCCCAGGTGCTGCACCGCGAGTTCGGTATCGAGCAAGGCCTGATGACCACCATCCATGCCTACACCAACGACCAGGTGCTGACCGACGTGTACCACAGCGACCCCTACCGCGCCCGTTCGGCCACCCAGTCGATGATCCCCAGCAAGACTGGCGCCGCCGAGGCCGTGGGCCTGGTACTGCCGGAGCTGGCCGGCAAGCTGACCGGCATGGCCGTGCGGGTACCGGTGATCAACGTGTCGCTGGTGGACCTCACCGTCAACCTCAAGCGCGAAGCCACGGCCGAACAGGTCAACCAGCTGTTCCTCGAGGCCAGCAAGCATTCGCGAGTATTGGGCTATAACGCCCTGCCCTTGGTCTCGTGCGACTTCAACCACAACCCGCTGTCGTCGATCTTCGATGCCAACCACACACGGGCCAATGGGCGCATGCTCAAGGTGCTGGCCTGGTACGACAACGAGTGGGGCTTCTCCAACCGCATGCTGGACAACTGTCTGGCGCTCTGCCGCGCTCAGTAACGGCTGTGCCAGCACGCCCTGACAACTGGTAACAGGTGCTGGGGCATCGAGCTCGTATCGCCGTAGCCGCTCTGCGGCACCGGCGATACTCGCGGCGCCGTTACGATTTGCCTACATTTCGCAGCTTGACCTCAAGCACGGATGATAAGCATTATCATTGGCCGCTTGTCAGGTCAGGTCGCTCCGTGAGTCAGTCCCGGTTCAATTCCGTATTCCTCAGCCAGAGGCCCATCTTGCTCCGCACGCTCCAGCGCATGGTAGGCAACCGTTGCACGGCCGAAGACCTGCTTCAGGAAACCTACTTGCGCGTCTCACGCGCACTGGGCGAGCGTTCGGTCCAGCACATCGAACCCTTCGTCTTTCAGACCGCCCGCAACCTTGCGCTCGACCACTTGCGTGCCCGCCGGGTACAGGCCCGAACCCTTGTCGACGACGTGGCTGACGAGGTAGTGAACAATGTCGCCGTGCCCGCCAGCAGCAACGAGGATGCTGCACATGCCCAGCACCTGCTGCGCCACCTGAGCGAAAGCCTGAAGCAACTGACGCCACGCCAGCAAAGGATCTTCACGCTAAGCCGGCTGCACGGCGCCACCTCTCTCGAAATCGCCCAGCAGCTGGGGGTTTCTGTGAGCACGGTGCAAAAGGAGCTGAAGTTGATCATGGGTATCTGCCTGGGTGTCGCCCAGCGCCTGGACGCCTGACGGGCCGCCGCGATGAGGCCCGCTTGCCACATCGCGCCAGCGCCCTGATCATCTGCGCACGCCCGCTCAAGGACTCACCGTGACCGACAGCCCCGAACATCGCCCGTCACCCACCAGGCCCAATGCGCGTCGTCGTGCCACGGACGAGGCTTTGGCGTGGCTGGTCCGTCTTGAAACCGCCGAGCCCGCCGACCACCTCGCATTCGAAACCTGGCTGCAAGCCGCTCCCGAAAATGCCGAAGCGTTCGTGCAAGCCGAGGCATTGTGGAACGGCGCAGCGCTCAAGCAGGCCGCTGCACAGCTGCAGGGCTACCCATCGCGCCCTCGCGCAGGTCGCCTGCGTCGCCAGTGGAAACCGCTGGCCACCGCTGCCGCGCTGCTGGTAGGCCTGTTCACGTTCGGCAACGTGCCAGTGCGCCTGCAGGCTGATCACCTGACGGTCGCGGGGGAACGCCACCGGGTGAACCTTCAGGACGATGCCCGGGTGCTGCTCAATACCCAGTCAGCGTTTGCCAGCGAGCGCAATGACGGGCGGCAGGTCGCCCGCCTGCTGCAAGGCGAGGCATACTTCCAGGTGCCCAAGGGCGCGCCGGCACCGCTCGAAGTGCAAGCCGGCCCTCTGCGCGCCCAGGCACGCGACACCGATTTTGCCGTGCGCCTGCTCGATGGCCAGGCTTGGGTCAAGGTGCAACGCGGCGACGTCGACGTCGACGTGCAAGGGGGCCGCGTCCAACGCATCCGTTTGCAGGCCGGTCAGAGCATTCGCGTCGGGCCCGACGGGCTCGGTGCACGCAGGCAACTGGACATGCGCAAGGACCTGGCCTGGGTCGATGGGCGCCTGGTCTTCGAAAATTGCCCCTTGAGCCAGGTGCTGGCCGAGCTGCGCCGCTATTACCCCGGCTGGATCATCAATCGCAATGAACGGCTGGAGAACATCGCCGTCACCGGCAACTACCGCCTTGACCAGCCGCTTGAGGCGCTACGTGCATTGGCCCATATCACCTCGGCACAACTGCATGAGTATCCAGCGCTGGTCATCCTGAACTGATGCGCCTGCCTTAACCGCTACCAGCCCACCCGCGGCAGCGCCGTACGCCCTGCTGGGCGCCTGGGATTTATTTTTACGCGATACCCCCTCCCTGTCCGTCTCGTCATAGCCAATGCAATTGATTCTTGTTCAATCAAGAACGCACACCCTATGAACAGTTCGCGCGTCAGGGAGCGCTTTCGATGCCCACCAGTCCTACCCGTTCGACCCTACGGCCACGCCTCAAGGGGCAACTGTCCCTGTTTTCACTCGCCTTGCTCGCCACAGGCGCCTGTTCACTCCCCACGCTGGCGGTCGAGCCGGCGTCGGTGAGCACCTCGCGCATGGGCGACTACCACTTCGGCATCGCCCAACAGCCGCTGGTATCGGCCATCAATGCCTTCAGCCAGGTCACGGGCTGGCAGGTGGGCTTCGACGCTCGCCTGGCCGAAGGGGTCGCCTCCCCCGGCATACAGGGTTCACTGCCCCCCGAGCAGGCACTCAAACGCCTGCTACACGGCACTGGCCTGGTCCCGCGGACCATCAGCCGCGGCAACGTGGTGCTCGAGCGCCAGTCAGGTCGCGGGGCCATAGCCTTGCAGCAGGTGACCGTCAGCGCCACCCGCAGTGCCCAAGACGTGAGCCAGGTCCCCAGCACGGTCAGCGTGCAGACCCGAGAGCAGCTGGACCGGCAGAACGTCAACACCCTCCAGGACCTGGTGCGCTACGAGCCGGGCGTCTCGGTGGCGGGGACCGGGCAGCGCAGTGGCCTGAACGGCTACAACATTCGCGGTATCGATGGCGAGCGGATACTCACCCAGATCGACGGCGTGGCGATACCGGACAGCTTCTTCTACGGGCCCTACGCCCAGACCCAGCGCAATTATGTCGACCCGGAAATCATCAAGCGGGTGGAAATCCTGCGCGGCCCAGCCTCAGTGCTCTACGGCAGCAATGCCATCGGCGGTGCAGTGAGCTACTTCACCCTGGATCCTGAAGACATCATCAAACCTGGCCGAGACGCTGGCGCGCGACTCAAAACCGGCTACAGCTCAGCCGATGACAGTTGGCTGACGTCCGCCACCGTGGCTGGCCGTGAGGGCAGCCTGGACGGTCTGCTGCACCTGAGCCAGCGCAACGGTCACGAAACCGAGAGCCATGCCGATCACGGCGGCGTGGGCCTTGCACGCACCCGCGCCAACCCAGTGGATGCGCGTACCACCAACGTGCTGGCCAAGCTGGGCTGGGACTACGCCGACGACGCCCGCCTGGGCGTGACCTACGAACGCTTCAAGGACGACCGCGACCAGAACCTGCTCAGCGCCGTAGGCGGGCCATTCATCCCGGGCGTTGGTGCCATGAATTCGTACCGCATGCGCCAGGGCAACGACACGATTACCCGCGAGCGCTTCGGCCTGAACCAACGTTTCGGCCTGGACAGCCTGTTCGCAGACGATGTCAGGTGGAGCCTGAACTACCAGATCGCCAAGACGGACCAGCGCACCGACGAGCTGTACGTCGCTTCGGGACGTCAGGTACTGCGCGACCGCCAGACCACCTACAAGGACCGCCAGTGGATCTTCGATGCCCAGCTTGAAAAGGCATTCAGCCTTGGCCAGACCGACCACGCCCTGACCTATGGCACTACCCTCAAGCACCAGGACGTCACCGGGGCGCGCAGCGGTACTGGCACGTGCGTGAATGTGGGCGGCACCTGCCGGGGTATCGGCCAGGACAGCCCGCGCGACGGCCAGGCGCTGGTCAGCGACTTCCCGGACCCAACCATCGATACCTACAGCCTGTTCGTTCAGGACGAGATTCGCTGGGGCAGCTGGACGTTCCTGCCAGGTGCGCGCTACGACTACACACGCATGGCGCCTCACTTCACCGATGCTTTCCTGCGCGGCCTTGATGCCAGCGGCACGGCCCCGGCTTTCCAGGATGACTCAGACAAGAAGTGGCACCGCGTGTCACCCAAGCTGGGGATGACCTATGCCTTCAACGACCACTACACAGGCTACGCGCAATACGCCCAGGGCTTCCGTACGCCCACGGCCAAGTCCATGTACGGCAAGTTCGTGAACCTGGAACAAAGCTACCGCGTGGAGGGTAACCCTGGCCTGCGGCCTGAGCGCAGCAAGGGCCTGGAAACCGGGCTGCGCGGTCGCTTCGATACGGGCAGCTTCGATATGGCGGTCTACTACAACAAGTACCGTGACTTCATTGACGAAGACGCCGTGCAAGGCGCCAACCTCGAGCAGACCTTCCAGGCCAACAACATCAAGCGCGCGACCATCAAAGGCGCCGAGGTCAAAGGCCAGCTCGAACTCGACCAATTCGGCGCGCCACAGGGGCTGTATGCACAAGGCTCCCTGGCATACACCTACGGCCGCAACGACGACAGCGGCCAGCCGCTCAACACCGTCAACCCACTCAAGGGCGTCATGGGCCTGGGCTACACGCAGGGCGACATGGGTGGGCTGCTGAGCTGGACGCTGGTCAAGCGCAAGACGCGGGTCGACGACAGCACCTTCTATTCCCCCGATGGCTCGGCGTCGAAGTTCCGCACGCCCGGCTATGGCGTGCTGGACCTGACCGGCTTCTACAACGTTACCGATGACATCACCGTGAACGCCGGCCTGTACAACCTCACCGACAAGAAGTACTGGCAGTGGGACTCGGTGCGCAGCTATGACGGCCAGGGGGAGGCCGCGGTGACCCAGCCGGCCAACATCGACCGCCTGAGCATGCCGGGCCGTAATTTCGCCATCAATGTGGTGTGGGACATCTGAGGCGCTGGCGCAGCTGGAACCGGGCGGGGTCGCTGTGTTCCCGCCTTGGTTCCTGGCACCCACCCCTGTTCCTGCGGGGTTTTTTACGCCCCCGCCCCTGTTGATTCGTCTTGTATTGAAACGCTTCGCTTTCCAAGGACTGCATCATGAGCAACCGCGCTTCTTCGCGTACCCAACGCCTGAACCTGGTGACCCAGGCGCCCCATGCCGCACTCGACGCCCTGGTCAAATCCCATGCGCCATTCGATAGCCGCGAAAGTTTTGCCCGCTTCGTGGTGGCCCAGTACCTGTTCCAGGCCGAACTGCAGCCGCTCTACAACGACCCGCGATTGATCGCCCTCATACCCGACCTTGCCGAGCGCTGCCGAGCCCATCAGGCCCGCCAGGACCTGGCGGACCTGGACATGCAGGCGCCTGCCGAGCTGCCGGGGGCCGTGCAGCGCCCCAGCATTGCAGAGGCATTAGGCTGGATCTTCGTGTCCGAAGGCTCCAAACTGGGCGCCGCGTTTCTAATCAAGCGGGCGGCGGCGCTGGGCTTGTCGGAGACCTTCGGCGCCCGCCACCTGGGCGAGCCAGCCGGTGGCCGCGCCGAAGGCTGGAAGCAGTTCACGCGAACACTCGATGGCCTGATGCTGTCAGCTGGAGAAGAAGTGGCTGCAGAACACGGCGCCGTCGCAGCGTTCGAGCGCTTTACCGTCTTGCTCAAACAGGCCTATGCCGTGGATGCCGAGCAGGTTTGAAACACTTTCAAAGGCCCCCTGACCGGGGCCGTTCGTTCTAGCAGTGAGCCCATGACCCAACCTGCCCGCTCCAAAGTTGCCCGACTGCTGTATGCGATCCTGGCTTACGCAAGCCTGGGGGTGGGCCTGGTCGCCATTGTCATTCCGGGCTTGCCGACCACCGAATTCATTCTGTTGTCGGCATGGGCGGCCACGCGAAGCTCGCCTCGCCTGTCCGCCTGGCTGGAAAATCACCGGTTGTTCGGCCCTATTCTGTACAACTGGCGCAACGGCAAGGTGATCCAGCGGCGGGCCAAGGTCAGTGCGACGGTCAGCATGTTGCTCTGCGCGGTTTTGATGCTGGTGTTTCTTGAGCATCACTGGCCGGTGTTCCTGGCCATCGCCGGCATGAGCCTGGGCAACCTGTGGATCTGGTCCCGCCCGGAACGGCCGTTCACAGCCGGCTCACAAGCTCAGCAACCCTGACCAGAGTGCATAGCCTGCCAGCGCCGCCCCCGACAGCACGGCGGCGAAGATCAGTTTCTCCATCAGCGTGAAAAGCGTGAGACCTTGTTCATGCTTGGCCCGCGCAAACAGGATCACCCCCGGTGCGTACAAGAGCGCCGAGAGCAGCAGGTACTTCAGGCCACCGGCATACAGCAGCCAAACGGCGTACACCACCGCGAGCGCGGCCACCAGCAGGTCCTTGCGCCGCCGGGCCGGTTGGCCTGCGTAAGTCTCCCCACGCACGGCCAGCGACATGGCGTAGGCGGCAGACCACAGGTACGGCGCCAGAATCATGGATGAGGCCAGGTAGATCAGGCTGGTATAGGTACCGGCAGATACCAGCGTGATCAGTAGAAAACCCTGGATCATGCAGTTGGTCAGCCACAGTGCATTGGCAGGTACCTGGTTGGCGTTCTCCCTGGCAAGGAAACGGGGCATGGTCTGGTCGCGCGCCGTGGCATAGAGGATCTCGGCACACAGCAGCGCCCACGACAGCAACGCCCCAAGCAACGAGACAGCCAGCCCCAGGCTGATCAGTAACGCGCCCCAGGGGCCAACGATGTGCGACAGAACCGCCGCCAGCGAGGGGTTCTGCAAGCCAGCCAGCTCCGGTTGCGTCATGACCCCAAGGGAGAGGACGTTGACCAGCACCAGCAGGGCCAGCACACCCACAAAGCCAATGACCGTCGCCCTGCCCACGTCGGCCCGGCGCCGTGCCCTGCCCGAATACACGCTGGCGCCTTCGATACCGATGAAGACGAACACCGTCACCAGCATCATGTTGCGCACTTGCTCGAGCACACTGCCGATCGCCGGAGCGCCCTGCCCCCAAATGTCCTGGGTGAAGATATCCAGGCGAAAGGCGCAAGCCGCGATGACGACGAACAGTACCAAGGGCACCACCTTGGCCACCGTGGTGACCAGGTTGATGAACGCTGCCTCGCGAATCCCGCGCAACACCAGAAAATGCACGGCCCATAGCAACATCGAGGCACACCCGATGGCCACTGGGGTATTGCCTTCACCGAACACCGGGAAATAGAACCCCAGGGTGCTGAACAACAGTACGAAGTAGCCAACGTTGCCCAGCCAAGCACTGATCCAGTAGCCCCAGGCCGAAGAAAAGCCCATGTAATCGCCGAACCCAGCCTTGGCATAGGCATAGACCCCCGAATCCAGTTCGGGCTTGCGGTTGGCCAGCGTCTGGAAAACGAACGCCAGGGCCAGCATGCCCACGGCAGTGATCCCCCAGCCAATCAGCACCGCCCCGGCCTGGGCACGGGCCGCCATGTTCTGGGGCAAGGAAAAGATGCCGCCACCGATCATTGAGCCCACGACGAGCGCCACCAATGCCCCCAGCCGGAGTTTCTGTCCTTGTTCGCCCATAGGTCTCCAAATATTTCCTGACAGTCATGCAGTTGTAACAACACACTGTTTATAAAGGCTGGTGTCATTACAGCCGTACTTCCATTTAGCCACTAAGCCATTAACGTCTAAGCGTGCGGTGGTTAAGAACCCCGCAGTTGCCAACCGGTTCACACTATTCCGATAAAAGCATAAATACCCGTAAAAAATTTGCGCTCTGCCCAGAAGCGACTAGTTTCAACCTTCGCAGGCAAAGAGGGATGAAGATGAGCAATACATGGAGGTGCCAGCGTACAAGGCCTGCAGCCATGGCAGTCGGCAGTCTCCAGGAGTTCGGTGAGGTGATTCAACGGCCTTACCTTGCAATGCACTGATCCAAATCAGCGTGTGGCCACGGCGTCAGATTTAATCTGAGGCCAACTTTCTCCTGGCAGGAGTTGTTAAATGTCTGATTCTCCCGCAAAACTAAAACTCGGCGCATTAGTTGCGTTGGTCGTCGGCTCGATGATCGGTGGCGGTATATTTTCCCTGCCGCAGAACATGGCCGCCAGCGCCGGCGTGGGCGCGGTACTGATTGGCTGGGCGATCACCGCCGTGGGCATGCTGACCCTGGCTTTCGTATTCCAGACCCTGGCTAACCGCAAGCCTGACCTGGACGGTGGAGTCTATGCGTATGCCAAGGCAGGTTTCGGCGATTACATGGGCTTTTCTTCGGCCTGGGGCTACTGGATCAGTGCCTGGCTGGGGAACGTCGGCTATTTCGTGCTGTTGTTCAGCACCCTGGGCTATTTCTTCCCGGTGTTTGGCGAGGGCAACACGCCGGCCGCGATCATCGGCGCCTCGATCCTGCTGTGGGCCGTGCATTTTCTGGTGCTGCGTGGCATCCGTGAAGCGGCGTTCATCAACCTGGTCACCACGGTGGCCAAGGTGGTGCCGCTGGTGCTCTTTGCGCTGATTTGCCTGTTCGCCTTCCGGCTGGACATCTTCACCGCCGATATATGGGGCACCAGGACCCCTGAGCTAGGCGGTGTGATGAATCAGGTGCGCAACATGATGCTGGTGACGGTGTGGGTCTTCATCGGCATTGAAGGCGCGAGCATCTTCTCGTCACGTGCGGAAAAACGCTCCGATGTGGGCAAGGCCACCGTCATTGGCTTCATCACGGTGCTGTTGTTCCTGGTGCTGGTCAATGTGCTGTCGCTGGGCATCATGACCCAGCCTGAACTGGCAGGGCTGCAGAACCCCTCGATGGCGGCCGTGCTTGAGCATGTGGTCGGCCACTGGGGCGCCGTGCTGATCAGTGTCGGGCTGATCATTTCGCTGCTCGGTGCGCTGCTGTCATGGGTGCTGTTGTGCGCCGAGATCATGTTCGCCGCAGCCAAGGACCATACCATGCCCGCGTTCCTGCGCCGCGAGAACGCCAACCAGGTGCCTGCCAACGCCTTGTGGCTGACCAACGCCATGGTGCAGATCTTCCTGGTGATCACGCTGTTCTCCAACAGTACCTACCTGTCGCTGATCTACCTGGCTACCTCGATGATCCTGGTGCCCTACCTGTGGTCGGCGGCCTACGCCGTGTTGCTGGCGGTGCGCAGTGATACCTATCAACAGGCGCTGGCCGAACGCCGCAAGGACCTATTCATCGGCAGCATCGCCCTGCTCTATGCCATCTGGCTGCTGTATGCCGGCGGGGTGAAGTACCTGCTGCTCTCGGCGTTGCTGTACGCCCCTGGCGCCATCCTGTTTGCCAAGGCCAAGCGTGAGGTGGGCCAACCTGTCTTCACCCCCGTGGAAAAACTGATTTTCGCAGCCGTGGTCGTCGGTGCCCTGGTGGCAGCCTTCGGCCTGTACGACGGCTTCCTGACGCTGTGACCCCTCTTCGACTCAATGGAGGATTGAAACCATGTCCGCTGAAAAACAGAAATACGGTGTGCATTCAGAAGCCGGCAAGCTGCGCAAGGTCATGGTGTGCTCGCCGGGCCTTGCGCACAAGCGCCTGACCCCGAGCAACTGCGACGAGCTGTTGTTCGACGATGTGATCTGGGTGGACCAGGCCAAGCGTGACCACTTCGATTTCGTCACCAAGATGCGCGAGCGCGGTGTCGACGTGCTGGAGATGCACAACCTGCTGACCGATATCGTGCAGCAACCCGAAGCACTCAAGTGGATACTGGACCGCAAGATTACGCCCGACACCGTTGGGGTGGGCCTGACCAATGAAGTGCGCAGTTGGCTCGAAGGCATGGAGCCGCGCCATCTGGCCGAATTTTTGATCGGCGGTGTGGCCGGCCAGGATCTGCCGCAAAGTGAAGGTGCCGAAGTGGTCAGGATGTACAACGACTACCTGGGCCATTCCAGCTTCATCCTACCGCCGTTGCCCAACACCCAATTCACCCGCGACACCACCTGCTGGATCTACGGCGGCGTCACGCTCAACCCCATGTATTGGCCGGCGCGGCGCCAGGAAACACTGCTCACCACCGCCATCTACACGTTCCACCCGCAGTTCACAGGCGCCGACTTCCAGGTCTGGTACGGAGACCCGGACAAGGACCATGGCCAGTCCACCCTCGAAGGCGGTGATGTCATGCCCATCGGCAACGGCATCGTGCTGATCGGCATGGGCGAGCGGACCTCCCGCCAGGCCATCGGCCAGTTGGCGCAGAGCCTGTTCGCCAAGGGCGCCGTGCATAAAGTCATCGTCGCCGGCTTGCCCAAGTCCCGCGCCGCCATGCACCTGGATACCGTGTTCAGCTTCTGCGACCGCGACCTGGTTACGGTCTTCCCCGAAGTCGTCAACGAGATCGTGCCGTTCATCATCCAGCCCGACGAAAGCCGGCCCTATGGCATGGACGTCCGCCGCGAGCACAAGTCGTTCATCGAGGTGGTGGGCGAACAATTGGGCGTGCGCCTGCGGGTGGTCGAAACCGGCGGCAACAGCTTCGCCGCCGAACGCGAGCAATGGGACGACGGCAACAACGTCGTGGCGCTGGAGCCAGGCGTGGTCATCGGCTACGACCGCAACACCTACACCAACACTTTGCTGCGCAAGGCCGGGGTCGAAGTGATCACCATCAGTGCTGGCGAACTGGGCCGTGGTCGCGGCGGTGGCCACTGCATGACCTGCCCTATCGTTCGCGACCCCATCGATTACTGACGTCCATCACCCAGGCCGTCCCTACCCGGCGGCGGCCCGGCGTTCACCACACCCAGGAGAAAAGTCATGGCGTTCAACATCCACAACCGCAACCTGCTCAGCCTGGAACACCACAGCACCCGTGAGCTGCGTTACCTGCTGGACCTGTCCCGCGACCTCAAGCGGGCCAAGTACACCGGCACCGAGCAGCAGCACCTCAAGGGCAACAACATTGCGCTGATCTTTGAAAAAACCTCCACGCGTACCCGTTGTGCGTTCGAAGTGGCCGCGTACGATCAAGGCGCCAACGTCACCTACATCGACCCGAATTCCTCGCAAATCGGCCACAAGGAAAGCATGAAGGACACCGCACGCGTACTCGGGCGCATGTACGACGCCATCGAGTACCGCGGTTTCAAGCAGGAAATCGTCGAGGAACTGGCCAAGTATGCCGGCGTGCCGGTGTTCAATGGCCTGACCGATGAATACCACCCGACCCAGATGATTGCCGACGTGCTGACCATGCGCGAGCACAGCGACAAACCGCTGCATGACATCAGCTACGCCTACCTGGGCGATGCGCGCAACAACATGGGCAACTCGCTGCTGTTGATCGGCGCCAAGCTGGGCATGGACGTGCGCATCGCCGCGCCCAAGGACCTGTGGCCCCACGATGACCTGGTGCAACGTTGCAAGCAGTACGCCGAGGAAAGTGGTGCCCGCATCACCCTCACCGAAGATGCCAAGGCGGCAGTCAAGGGCGTGGACTTCATTCATACCGACGTGTGGGTATCGATGGGTGAACCCATCGAAGCCTGGGGCGAACGTATCAAGCTGCTCAAGCCCTACCAGGTCAACGCCGAGCTGATGAAAGCCAGCGGCAACCCCAGGACCAAGTTCATGCACTGCCTGCCGGCGTTTCACAACTGTGAGACCAAGGTCGGCAAGCAGATCGCCGAGCAGTACCCGGACCTCACCAACGGCATCGAAGTGACCGACGACGTGTTCGAGTCCCCGGCCTGCATTGCGTTCGAGCAAGCGGAGAACCGCATGCACACGATCAAGGCGATCCTGGTGTCGACACTGGCCGACCTGTAGATCGCCACCTGCCCAGGCGTTGCGGCTGTTAGCGTGCCGCAATAGCCGTCGGGCAGCGGCTCAAGACTTTCGATAAAGGACATTCTTCATGCGTATCGTTGTTGCACTAGGCGGCAATGCCCTGCTGCGCCGTGGCGAGCCCATGACCGCGGAAAACCAGCGCGCCAACATCCGTACCGCCGCCGAGCAGATTGCCAAGATCCACCCAGGCAACGAGTTGGTGATCGCTCATGGCAACGGCCCGCAAGTGGGCCTGCTGGCATTGCAGGGGCTGTCGTACAAGCCGGACGAGGCCTACCCATTGGACGTGCTGGGCGCCGAAACCGAGGGCATGATCGGCTACATGATCGAGCAGGAACTGGGCAACCTGCTGGACTTCGACGTGCCGTTCGCCACCCTGCTGACCCAGGTCGAAGTGGACGCCCAGGACCCTGCGTTCAAGGACCCGAGCAAGTTCATTGGCCCGGTCTACAGCAAGGATGAAGCCCAGCGCCTGGCCGCTGAAAAAGGCTGGGTGGTCAAGCCTGACGGCGACAAGTACCGCCGCGTGGTGGCAAGCCCCAGACCCAAGCGCATCTTCGAAATCCGCCCCATCAAGTGGCTGCTCGAAAAGGGCAGCATCGTGATCTGCGCCGGCGGCGGCGGCATCCCGACTCTCTATGATGAACACCGTAACCTCAAAGGGATCGAGGCGGTGATCGACAAGGACCTGTGCTCTGCACTGCTGGCCGAACAGCTCGAGGCCGACCTGTTGGTCATTGCCACCGACGTGGAGGCGGCGTACATCGACTTTGGCAAGCCAACCCAACGCGCCATCGCCCAGGCCCACCCTGACGAGCTGGACAGGCTGGGTTTCGCGGCAGGCTCGATGGGGCCCAAGGTGCAGGCGGCCTGCGACTTCGCCCGGCACACGGGCAAGGTGGCGGTGATCAGCTCGCTGGCCAACATCGAGCGCATCGTGAGCCGTACCGCCGGCACGCGGGTTTCGACCGCTGCCCCCGGGATCAGCTACCGTTGACACAGTCGGCGGGCCATGTGCCCGCCCAACCTCGTACAGGAGAGCCCATGGCCAAATATGAACCCGGTCACGTCCACATCGAGCGCACTGCGCTCAACAGCAGTGACCACAGCTATGACCTCAAGGTGGACTACGAGGCCTTCACCGACCCCCGTGAAGGCAGGGGCATTCAGTTCCGCATGCAGGGCAGCATCGAGGGCAAGCCGGTCGACGAGGTTTTCTTTCTGCCCAAGGACCAGGTGCTGCCTAGCTTTCTGATGCAACTGAGTCGCCGCGCCCAGGCCTACCTGGCCCCACCGAAGAAGTTCGAGAGCCTGGCTTCACCTCACAGGATCTACGACTGGATGTTCGAAGACATTCGCGCCAAGCTGGACGTGAAGTCCGGTGACCCCATCAAGCCTGAACATCTGGAGTAGGGCGCGACCCGTCACGAGCAGGATCAGCTTGAGGCATACTAGCGCCCTACCCGGCCATTTCGTATTGCCCCATGCGTATCCACGTCAGCTTCATCGACCGCGTCGGCATCACTCAGGAAGTCCTGGCGCTGCTCGGTGCGCGCAACCTCAACCTCGATGCCGTGGAAATGGTGCCGCCGAACGTCTACATCGACGCGCCTACCCTCAGCCCCGCCGTACTGGAAGAGCTGCATGACGCCTTGTTCGAGGTGCAGGGCGTGGAGGCGGTGGAGGTGGTCGATATCCTGCCGGGGCAACGCCGTCACCTGCAGCTCGATGCGCTGCTGGCCGCCATGAGCGACCCCGTACTGGCGGTTGACAGGGCCGGCAAGGTGCTGCTGGCGAACCCAGCGCTGGTGGCGTTGTGTGGTCGGGAGTCGGCCGGGCGCTGCGTAGGCGAGTTGTTTGGCGACCCGGGCCTGCTGCAAGTATTGCTCGACAGCAACTTTCACCTGCCCATGCGCGAAATGCAGCTCAATGGCCAGAGCCTGCTGCTCGATGCCATGCCAATCACCCATACCGGCGGCTTGCTGACGCTCTACCCGCCTACGCGGTTGGGCGAACGGCTATCGGCCCTGCGCCATGACCATGCCGAGGGCTTCGACGCTCTGCTGGGCGAATCACCTGCCATCCGCACCCTGAAGGCTCGAGCCCTGCGCGTGGCCACCCTGGATGCACCGCTGCTGGTGCATGGCGAAACCGGCACCGGCAAGGAACTGGTGGCCCGCGCATGCCACGCGATCAGCAGCCGTCATGCGGCCCCCTTTCTGGCTCTGAACTGCGCCGCATTGCCTGAGAGCCTCGCCGAGAGCGAACTGTTCGGTTATGCACCAGGCGCCTTCACCGGCGCCCAGCGCGGCGGCAAGCCAGGGCTGATGGAGCTGGCCAACCAGGGCACGGTGTTTCTCGATGAAATCGGCGAGATGTCCCCCTACCTGCAAGCCAAGCTGCTGCGTTTTCTCAGCGACGGCAGCTTCCGCCGGGTGGGGGGCGACCGGGAAGTGAAGGTCAACGTGCGTATCATCAGCGCGACCCACCGTAACCTGGAGCAGATGGTGGCCGAGGGCACGTTCCGCGAAGACCTGTTCTACCGCCTCAACGTGTTGAACCTGCAGGTCCCACCCCTGCGTGACCGCGGCCAGGACATCCTGATGCTTGCGCACTTCTTCATGCAGCAGGCCTGCACACAGATCCAGCGGCCTGCCTGCAGGCTCACCCCCGCCACTCACAGCGCCATGCTGGCTAACCCTTGGCCGGGCAATGTGCGGCAATTGCAGAACGTGATCTTTCGCGCCGCCGCCATTTGCGAAAGCAACCTGGTGGACATCGGCGACCTGGACATCGCCGGCACGTCTGTCAGTCGCACCCATGAAGGTGATGTGGCCAGCCTGGAGCAGGCTGTGGGTGATTTCGAGCGTGAACTGTTGCAACGGCTGTACACCAGTTACCCCTCGACCCGATTGCTGGCGGCCCGGCTGCACACCTCACATACCGCCATTGCCCAACGCCTGCGCAAATACGGCATTCCGGGGAAAACCTGAAGTTGTCGGCAAATGCTGCTGTTTTAGTAGACTTTTCCTAGGCGTTCCCCGGATACGTCCTTCCTCATGCCTCGTAGAATGGCGCCAGTGCAATCCCTGCCTGTCACCCCGCAAGACCACCCCAGAGTGGTCAGCGGTCCGTTATGGATTCAACGAGAGTACCTGATGTTCGAACTCGATTTTTACGGCACGCTGGTGGCCGCTTCCCTGGTGCTGCTGCTAGGTCGCGGCCTGGTCGCACGCATAGGTTTTCTGCGTGCCTACAACATTCCTGAACCGGTCGCCGGCGGCTTGGTGGTCGCGATTGCCCTGTTGGTGCTGCGCACCTTCGATGTGCAAGTTCACTTCGACACCTCCCTGCAAACACCTTTGATGCTGGCGTTCTTCGCTACCATCGGCCTGAACGCCGATTTCGCCAGCCTGAAAAAAGGTGGGCGCGCGGTGGTGCTGTTCCTGGCGGTGGTGACCAGCCTGCTGGTGGTACAGAACGCCCTGGGCATCGGTCTGGCCACGGCGCTGGGGTTGGACCCGCTGATGGGCCTGCTGGCCGGTTCGATCACCCTGTCAGGAGGCCATGGCACCGGTGCTGCGTGGGGCGCCACCTTCACCGAAAAATTCGGCCTGGCCTCGGCCTCGGAACTGGCACTGGCCTCCGCCACATTTGGATTGGTACTGGGGGGTTTGATTGGTGGCCCCGTGGCCCGCTTGCTGATCAAGCGGGTCGCTAGCCCTGGTCGCGCCGACAGCACGCCTCAGTTGCCTTCTGGCTTCGAGCAGCCGGAGAAAGAACGCCTGATCACCTCGATTTCCGTGATCGAGACGCTTGCCCTGATTGCAGTGAGCCTGTTGACCGGCACCGTTTTGAATGAGCTGCTCAAGGGTACTGCCTTCGAACTGCCAAACTTCGTCTGCGTATTGTTCGTGGGCGTGCTGCTGCGCAATGGCCTGTCAGCCTTCGGCTTTTACCAGGTGTTCGAGCGGGAAGTGTCGGTACTGGGCAATGTGAGCCTGTCGTTGTTTTTGGCCATTGCGTTGATGTCGTTGAAACTGTGGGACCTGGCTGCACTGGCACTGCCGTTCTTCGTGCTGCTGGCGGCGCAGACGCTGCTGATGGCACTGTTCGCCATCTTCATCACCTTCCGAGTGATGGGCCGCACCTACGACGCGGCTGTCCTATCCGCCGGCCATTGCGGCTTCGGGTTGGGGGCAACGCCGACGGCAATCGCCAACATGCAAGCGGTAACCCAGCGGTTCGGGCCTTCGCACGTGGCATTTCTGGTGGTGCCGATGGTGGGGGCGTTCTTCATTGACTTGATCAATGTGGTGGTGATCAAGGTGTATTTGGCATTGCCGTTTTTTCAGTAAGCAGGCCATGATGGCGTTGCTGAACCGCTAAGGTTAAGACTCCCGCATGATGAGCTGCGGGAGTCGTCTGTTCTGGATTCAAGATGGCTTGAACCCTGGAAGTCCCTGCTCAGCCCGCCACCGTTTCACTTCATCAACCACCGCTTGAGGGGAGGATTGAATCCCGACCCTGTGGGGGCGATAAATTAAGTTTGACGTTGCAGGATGCTGCACCAAGCGTTCAAACTCAAGTATGCCGCGAGTGTGCTCCCTGTCATTAGGAAAGTACTGAGGGTCACTGTGATATAAGGCATACACCCATTGGAAAAATTCTCGCTCAGTAAAATCAGTCATTTCTTTAGGCGTGGGTCTATTTTCCGCTTGCGCAAGACTTGCCTGTGACCTGCTGTAGCTTGCCTTTCATTCCAGGCATGCTCTGAGGGCCTGTGAATAGCATACCGCCTATAAAGCCAAGGTCACTCAGGCATCTTTGAAACCGGGCAACCCCTGCTCTTTGCGCCACCTTTATCACAGCACCGACGACGGATCGTGTTCAATCGTTTATCCCTACTGCACTTGAGTGAAATATTAAATCAGATCCTTGTGGGCGTTCTGAAAGCACCTCAAACTTCATGACCCCTGTGGGTGCGAACGATCCCAAGGATAAAGGACCGGATCTGCATGATAGAAACCGCAGACAAAATTCATGATTTTTCAGTCAGGCGAGATGGTTTATTCTGCATGACCCACTATTCCTGATAGATCAAATACATATTTCAATAAACTTCACCAGCAGATTATTAATATCATAAACATTTTTGCTTCAGAGGCACTGGCTTTACGGTATTTCCCATTCCTTGTTTGATTCCCCGATGCACGGTTGCTTATTCAAAACAGTGGAACACGCGTCGCCGTATCGAATTTAATACACCGTATCTGAATCGCTACACCTCCAACTCCAAGGTGGGGCGAGAGATTAACGGCGTCGTGTAGCAAAACCAACGTTTTATCGTATCGATTTCGTTACGCCGCCTTACTCGATCTTCAGCGAGCTGGCACTCCCTCCCTGCATCCACAGGGCCCAGAGCTAGTTGGCCACGTTATTGCTTACTGAAAACCCACCAGAGCGCGAACCTAATCGCGCCACCCGGTCCACGAGGATTTTTCATGAGCGAGTTGCGTTTCACCGACGACCACGAATGGCTGCGTGTAGAAGCTGATGGCAGCGTCACCGTAGGTATCACTGCCTACGCCCAGCATGCACTGGGGGATGTGGTGTTCGTGCAGCTGCCGGAGCTGCAGCACTATGACAAAGGCAGCGAAGCGTCCACCGTAGAGTCGGTCAAGGCTGCTAGCGGGGTGTACATGCCGCTGTCCGGCGAGGTGATCGAGGTCAACGCCCAACTCGAAGAGCGCCCCGAGCTGGTCAACGAGGACCCGCTGGGCGAAGGCTGGTTCTTCCGCATCAAGCCTGCCGACGCCAGCGCTGTGAGCGCCCTGCTCGACCAGGAGGCCTATGACCGCCTGCTCAACGCCAACGACGACGCCTGAGGAATCACGCCATGACCATCAACCTCGGCACTGCCAATGAGTTCATTGCCCGCCACATCGGGCCACGCAGCGAAGACGAGCAGGCCATGCTCGCCACCCTGGGCTTCGACTCGCTGGAGGCCATGACCGACGCCGTCATCCCCGCCAGCATCAAGGGCACCAGCGTGCTGGGCACGGACGATGGGCACAGCGAAGCGGATGCGCTCGCCGCCCTGAAGGCCATCGCCGGCAAGAACCAACTGTTCAAAAGTTACATAGGCCAGGGTTACTACAACACCCACACGCCCGCGCCCATCCTGCGCAATCTGCTGGAGAACCCGGCGTGGTACACCGCGTACACGCCCTACCAGCCAGAAATTTCCCAGGGCCGGCTGGAAGCTCTGCTCAATTTCCAGACCCTGATCAGCGACCTCACAGGGTTACCGATCGCCAATGCGTCGCTGCTCGATGAGGCAACGGCCGCTGCCGAGGCCATGACGTTCTGCAAGCGCCTGTCGAAGAACAAGGCCAGCAACCGCTTCTTTGCCTCAATGCATTGCCACCCCCAGACCCTCGATGTACTGCGTACCCGCGCTGAACCTCTGGGCATCGAAGTCGTGATAGGCGACGAGCAGACGCTCGACGATGCCAGCCCGTTCTTCGGCGCCTTGCTGCAATACCCCGCCAGCACCGGTGGTATCTTCGATTACCGGGAGGTGGTGCAACGGTTCCACCACGCCAATGCGCTGGTGGCCGTGGCGGCGGACCTGTTGGCCTTGACCCTGTTGACCCCGCCTGGCGAGTTCGAGGCCGATGTGGCCATTGGCAGCGCCCAGCGCTTTGGCGTGCCCCTGGGCTTCGGCGGGCCTCATGCGGCCTACTTCGCTACCCGCGATGCCTTCAAGCGCGACATGCCAGGGCGCCTGGTGGGCGTGTCGATAGACCGCTTCGGCAAGACGGCACTGCGCTTGGCCATGCAGACACGTGAGCAGCACATTCGCCGCGAAAAGGCCACCAGCAACATCTGCACCGCCCAGGTGCTGCTTGCCAACATTGCCAGCATGTTCGCCGTCTATCACGGCCCTGAAGGTCTCACGCGCATTGCCCAACGTACCCATAGCCTGACCGCCATCCTGGCCCAGGGCTTGCGTGCAATGGCTGTGACGGTGGTGGGCGACACGGCATTCGACACCCTGACCCTGGCCACTGGCGATGCCACCCTCGGCCTGCACGAAAAAGCCCGTGCACAAGGCATCAACCTGCGTCAGGTCGATGCCGGCCATGTGGGCGTATCGCTGGACGAAACCACCACTCCGGCGGATGTGCAGGCGCTGTGGCAGCTGCTTGGCGATGGTCAAACGCAACCTGACTTCCAGGCGCTGGCCGCCAGCAGCGGTACGCTGCTGCCCGAGGCCTTGTTGCGCCGCTCGACGTTCCTGGAACACCCCGTGTTCAACCGCTATCACAGCGAAACGGAGTTGATGCGTTACCTGCGCAAGCTGGCCGACAAGGACTTGGCCCTGGACCGCAGCATGATCCCGCTGGGCTCGTGCACCATGAAACTCAACGCTGCCAGTGAAATGATCCCGGTCACCTGGGCAGAATTCGGCAACCTGCACCCCTTCGCCCCGGCGCAGCAGAGCCAGGGCTACCTGCAATTGACGTCGGAGTTGGAGGCCATGCTCTGCGCAGCCACGGGCTACGATGCCGTATCGCTGCAACCTAACGCCGGTTCTCAGGGCGAGTACGCGGGCCTGCTGGCGATCCGCGCCTATCACCGCAGCCGCAACGAGGGGCATCGCGACATCTGCCTGATCCCTTCTTCAGCCCACGGCACTAACCCGGCAACGGCCAACATGGCCGGCATGCAGGTGGTGGTCACGGCCTGCGACGCGCGCGGCAACGTCGACGTTGCCGACCTGCGTGCCAAGGCCATCGAGCACCGTGAACGCCTGGCAGCGCTGATGATCACCTACCCGTCCACCCACGGGGTGTTCGAGGAGGCGATAGGCGAGATTTGCGCCATCATCCACGACAACGGCGGCCAGGTTTACATCGACGGTGCCAACATGAACGCCATGGTCGGTCTGTGCGCACCGGGCAAATTCGGGGGCGATGTGTCGCACCTGAACCTGCACAAGACCTTCTGCATTCCCCATGGCGGCGGTGGTCCGGGCGTTGGGCCGATCGGTGTGAAATCGCACCTGGCGCCCTTCCTCCCGGGCCATGCTGCCCTGGGCACTGCCGAAGGCGTGGTATGCGCCGCACCCTTCGGCAGCGCCAGCATCCTGCCGATCACCTGGATGTACATTCGCATGATGGGCGGCGCAGGGCTCAAACGGGCTTCGCAGATGGCCATCCTCAATGCCAACTACATCGCCCGCCGCCTGGAGGAGCACTACCCGGTGCTGTACACCGGCGGCAATGGCCTGGTCGCCCACGAATGCATCCTGGACCTGCGCCCGCTCAAGGACAGCAGTGGCATCAGCGTCGACGACGTGGCCAAGCGGTTGATCGACTACGGCTTCCATGCCCCGACCATGTCGTTCCCGGTGGCAGGCACGCTGATGATTGAGCCGACCGAAAGCGAATCCCGAGAAGAACTGGACAGGTTCTGCGCGGCCATGATCCAGATCCGCGAGGAAATCCGCGCGGTAGAGGACGGCACGCTGGACAAGGATGACAACCCGCTCAAGAACGCGCCGCACACCGCAGCGGAACTGGTGGGCGAATGGGCTCATGGTTACTCCCGCGAGCAAGCGGTCTACCCGCTGCCTGGCCTGGTGGAAAGCAAGTACTGGCCGCCTGTGAGCCGGGTCGACAACGTCTTCGGCGACCGCAACCTGGTCTGTGCCTGCCCCTCGATCGAAAGCTACCAGGACGCCTGACAGCGCCGGATCGTGAGTGTGTCATTCGCCTGGCGGTCAATGTCCCCGGACATTGACCGAAAACCCATGCAAGGAGTCATCGATGTCCGAAACACTGCTCAAAACCCCACTGCATGCCCTGCACCTGGAACTGGGCGCGCGCATGGTGCCCTTCGCGGGCTACGACATGCCGGTGCAGTACCCTCTGGGTGTGCTTAAAGAGCACCTGCACACCCGTGAACAGGCCGGGTTGTTCGACGTCTCGCACATGGGGCAGATACTGCTCAAGGGTAGCGACGCTGCCAGGGCGCTGGAAACGCTGGTGCCGGTCGATATCATCGACCTGCCCGTTGGCATGCAGCGCTACGCCATGTTCACCAACGAACACGGCGGCATCCTCGACGACCTGATGGTCGCCAACCTGGGTGACGACACGCTGCTGCTGGTGGTGAACGCCGCCTGCAAGGATCAGGACCTGGCGCACTTGCAGCGGCATATCAGCCAACGTTGCGAGGTCCAGCCACTGTTCGATCAACGTGCTCTGCTCGCCTTGCAAGGGCCGGCAGCGGCCAAGGTCCTGCAGCGTCTGGCGCATGAAGTGGCGGACATGACGTTCATGCAGGTGCGACCTGTCACGTTGCTGGGCCACCTGTGCTGGGTCAGTCGGTCGGGCTACACCGGGGAGGATGGTTATGAAATCTCCGTGCCGGTGGCAGGTGCCGAGACGCTCGCCAGAGCGCTGCTCAAGCAGCCAGAGGTCCAGCCGATCGGGCTGGGGGCCCGTGACTCGTTGCGTCTGGAAGCCGGCCTGTGCCTGTATGGCCATGACATGAACGCCGACACTTCACCCGTGCAGGCGAACTTGTTGTGGGCAATGTCCAAGTCGCGCCGGGCCGATGGTGCGCGTGCTGGGGGCTTTCCGGGCGCACAGGCCATCTTCGATCAGCAACGTGAGGGTGTGAAACGCAAGCGGGTCGGTTTGCTGCCCCAGGAACGCACGCCTGTACGCGAAGGCGCCGAGATTGTCGATGCAGAAGGCACCTCGGTTGGCACCATCTGCAGTGGCGGCTTTGGACCCACACTCAGTGCCCCTGTGGCGATGGGTTATGTGGACACCGAACAGTCCGCACTGGACACGCTTCTATATGCACTCGTGCGTGGAAAGAAGGTGGCCTTGAAAGTCAGTAAAACCCCATTCGTTGCGCCCCGTTACTATCGCGGTTGAGGCAGACTCATCAGCGGCGTGGCAACGTTCGGCATCTTCGTTTGCGAACGTTGCCCGCGCCACTGCGAACATGGCGCCAGGCCAGGCACCATGCACTGTTCGGCGGTTTGGCCGCTGGTTGTAAAACAGTCACTTTCCACCCGCTGGAAGGCTTGTTTTTCGCTCGGCAGTTGGCGTAGAGTCAACGCACTGTGTTTGCATGGGTCGCAACAGTTCGTGACCTGGGCCAGTAGCCGCAATCTGCTACAACCCGTTCGACGTCTCTTACTTTCCTGCAACCCAGCCCAGTACTCTTTTGCTTGTTTGAAAGCGAAAGAAACTGTCATCCAAACCTAAGTTTCATAGGAAATAAGATTATGTCTACCCGTCAGAACGGTATCGTCAAGTGGTTCAATGACGAAAAAGGCTACGGCTTCATCACCCCAGAAAGCGGTGCTGATCTGTTCGTGCACTTCCGCGCCATCGAAGGCAACGGCTTCAAAAGCCTGAAAGAAGGCCAGAAGGTCACTTTCGAAGCCGTTCAAGGCCAAAAAGGTATGCAAGCTGACAAGGTACAGGTTGCTGAATAAGCCTTGTCACCTTCCAAAAAGCCCCTGCTCAGTGCAGGGGCTTTTTTTTGCCCGTAGAATGGCGCCTTTGCATGATGGAGCTGTTCTGCATGTCCAAGCCTGTGCTGCTTCCCCAAGGTGATTTCCCTCCGGTCGGCCTGGGCAGGCGCCTGGCCGCGGTGTTCTATGACTTTTTACTGTGTACGGCCCTGCTGATCGTCACTGCGGGCCTCTACAAGATGGTCCAGATGGCGATCATCGGCCAACAGCGTATGCGCGAACTTACCGAAGCAGGCGCGCTCGACGGCGACCCTTTGCTGTCCACGGTGCTGCTGTTCGTGCTGTTCGGTTTCTTCGCCAAGTTCTGGACCCATGGCGGGCAGACGCTGGGCATGCAGGTCTGGGGCGTGCGTGTGCAGAACGCCGATGGCTCGCCCATCACGCTCTGGCAGGCACTGTTGCGGTTCGTCGTTTCCATTGCCTCGTGGCTGTGCCTGGGACTGGGTTTTTTCTGGGCCCTGATCGACAAGCGCAAACGCAGCTGGCATGACATCTACTCCGAGAGCCAACTGGTTCGAGTCCCCAAGCCGAAGAAATGAGCGCTCTACTCAAGCGGCAGCGGCCATGAAACACAAGGGGCCGCAATAGCGGCCCCCAGGGTCAAGCACGCAGCCATGGGGCTGCGCAGCAGGCTTATCCAGCGCGGCGCAACAACCACAAGCCTGCCACGGCACAGATGCCGGCTGGCAGCACCACCGCAAGCAACGGCGGGAAGCCGAACACCTGGCTGGATGGACCCAGCAGGTCCTGAGCGATACGGAACACGAAGCCCACCAGCACGCCGGTGAAGACACGCTGACCAAGCGTCACCGAGCGCAGCGGGCCGAAGATGAACGAAATGGCCATGAGTACCAGGGCTGCCGTGATGGCCGGTTGCAGGACCTTGGTCCAGAACGCCAGCCAGTAGCGGGCATTGTTCAACCCTTGGTCGGACAGGTAGTGGATGTAGTCCCACAGGCCGGTGATCGACAGCGATTCAGGCGCCAGCACCACCGTGTTGAGCAACTGCGGCGTGACCGACACATCCCACTGTTCTTCAGGGTTTTGCACGACTTCGGTACGGTCACCATGGAACAGCGTGGTGCGCACATCGGTCAGCAGCCAGTGATCGTTTTCGTAACGCGCCCGGCGCGCGAAGCTGGAGCTGATGATCTTGCGCTGGTCGTCGAACCGGTAGCGGGTCACACCCAGCAGAAGGCCGTTGGGCTGCACGGAGTTGATGTGCACGAACTCCTCGCCCTGCCGGTGCCACATGCCGCGCTTGGAGCTTTGCGCTTCACCGCCACCCTGGGCGAGGGAGCGATCGGCCTGGGCTTTGTTTTCGGTAACCGGTGCCACGTACTCGCCGATCAGGAGGCCAACCAGCATCAGCACCAGCATTGGTTTCATCACCGCCCAGACGATGCGACCGATCGACACCCCAGCAGCGCGCATGATGGTCAGCTCGCTGCTGCTGGCCAGCGTACCCAGGCCGATCAGGCAGCCGATGAGCGCGGCCATCGGCAGCATGTCGTACAGGCGCCGCGGTGCGGTGAGCAGCACGTACTTGCCTGCTTCGAGCACCGTGTAGGTATCGCTCAGGTCGCCCATTTCGTCGATGAAGGCGAACAGCGAGGCCAGCCCCAGGATGATGCCCAGGACAGCCAGAATAGCCACCAGCACGCTTTGGCCGATATAACGATCGAGCTTAGCCACGGGCCACCTCCGCACGACGGGCTGCGCGCTTGAGGCGAAGAGGTTCCCAGTACATCAGGCCCAGGCCGATGAGCAGGAACAGCCCATGCACCCACCACATGCCAAGGGCGATGGGCAGCTTGCCCTTCTCGAGTGCACCGCGCACGGAAATCAGCATTGTCAGGTACGCCATGTACAGGAGGATGGCTGGCAGCAGCTTGAGGAAACGCCCCTGCCGAGGATTGGCCCGTGACAGCGGCACGGCGAGCAGGGTCACGATGAACACCAGGATCGGCAGTGACAGACGCCATTGCAACTCGGCGCGTTCACGCAGGTCCGTAGCGCCGAATAGTTGGGTAGTGGGAATGGCCTCCCGCTCGGTGACCTCCTCGCTGACTTCAGGCTTGGGCAACAACACGCCATAGGTGTCGTACTTGATGGCGCGGTAGTCGGCCTGGCCTGGGTTGCCGTCGTAGCGGTAGCCGTTTTCGAGCACCAGATAACGGTTGCCATCGGCCTGGATTTCCTGGTGCCCGCGCTCGGCCACCAGCACCGACGGGGCGCGGTCCTTGGTCTTGTCCTGGTTGAAGCGTTTTTCGGAGATGAACACGCCGCCCAGGTTTACCCGGTCATCTGAAAGCTGCTCGGTGTAGGTCACCCGCGAACCATCGCGCAGGGTCTGGAAGCGGCCCGGCACCAGGGTGTCGAATTCGGTCAGGGCATCCTGCTGGCTGATGATCTTCTGCACCTGGGCCACGCCCAGGGGTGCAAGGCTCAGGCTCAGCCAGGCCACCAGCAGGGCCACCAGCGCTGCAGGCGCCATGGTCATGGCCAGCAAGCGCTGCTGGCTCATGCCGGTGGCCGACAGCACGGTCATTTCGCTTTCCAGGTACAGCCGGCCATAGGCCAGCAGAATACCCAGGAACAACCCCAGCGGCAGGATCAGTTGCAGGAAGCCCGGCAGGCGGAACCCCATGATCAGGAACAGTACGCCAGGGTCGAGCACCCCCTGTGCAGCCTGGGCCAGGTATTTGATGAAGCGCCCGCTCATGATGATCACCAGCAGCACGGCGCTGACGGCGCTCAAGGTCACCAGGACCTCGCGGGAAAGATAACGAAAGACGATCAAACCAGACACTCCTGGGTTGTCAGCACGGACTGCCAATCGATGGCACCAGACGATGACTTAGTACATCCAAGGCCAATGCTGGTTCGCCCAAGGCGAACCTCCATATAAAGTGCGCGCATTATCCTGTGATTGACCGCGCCTGTCACTTGGCCGCGCATCGCACAGCACGCCGGGGTTGTCAGCACGCCGGCCGCAGGCTCAAACTGGCAGCTTTTCCACTGGCCTGCCACTGCGCAGCCAGTCGCGTTCCAAGCGCCGGCCAGCACGGCGCCACACGTATCGATCATTCGGGGACCCTGAGATGGAACTGGTTGTAAAAAGCGTAGCCGCTGCATCGCTCAAGACCGCAACGCTGGTCATCCCAGTCGGTGAAAAACGTGCCTTGGGCACCGTGGCCCAGGCCGTGGACCTGGCAAGCGAGGGCGCCATCAGTGCGGCGCTCAAGCGTGGCGACCTGGTGGGCAAGCCTGGCCAGACGCTGCTGCTGCACGCCGTTGCAGGCCTGAAGGCCGAGCGTGTGCTGCTGGTGGGTAGCGGCAAGGACGAGGCACTGGGTGATCGCACCTGGCGCAAGCTGGTGGCCAGCGTTGCCGGCGTGCTCAAGGGCCTCAACGGTGCCGACGCCGTTCTGGCACTCGATGACATTGCGCTGAGCAACCGCGATGCAGGCTATGGCAAATATCGCCTGCTGGCCGAAACCCTGCTCGACGGCGAGTACGTGTTCGATCGTTTCAAAAGCCAGAAAGCCGAGCCTCGTGCGCTGAAAAAAGTCACCCTGCTCACCACCAAGCTCGGCCAGGCCGACGTGGAGCGCGCCGTGCGCCACGCCAATGCCATCGCCACTGGCATGGCCTATACCCGTGACCTGGGCAACCTGCCGCCCAACCTGTGCCATCCAAGCTACCTGGCCGAGCAGGCCAAGGAGCTGGGCAAGGCGCACAAAGGCCTGAAAGTCGACGTGCTGGACGAGAAGAAGATCAAGGACCTGGGCATGGGCGCGTTCTACGCCGTCGGCCAGGGCAGCGATCAACCTCCGCGCCTGATCGTGCTCAACTACCAAGGCGCCAAGAAAGGCGACAAGCCTTTCGTGCTGGTGGGCAAGGGCATCACCTTCGACACTGGCGGCATCAGCCTAAAGCCCGGTGCCGGCATGGACGAGATGAAATACGACATGTGCGGCGCAGCCAGCGTGTTCGGCACCCTGCGTGCGGTGCTGGAACTGCAGCTGCCCATCAATCTGGTGTGCTTGCTCGCCTGTGCCGAGAACATGCCCAGCGGCGGCGCCACTCGCCCCGGTGACATCGTGACCACCATGAGCGGCCAGACCGTTGAGATTCTCAACACCGACGCCGAAGGTCGCCTGGTACTGTGCGATACCCTCACCTACGCCGAGCGCTTCAAACCCCAGGCGGTGATCGATATCGCCACGCTTACCGGCGCCTGCATCGTCGCCCTGGGCAGCCACACCAGCGGTCTGATGGGCAACAACGACGCGCTGGTCAGCCAACTGCTCGAGGCGGGCAAGCGTGCCGATGACCGCGCCTGGCAATTGCCGCTGTTCGACGAATACCAGGAACAACTGGACAGCCCGTTCGCCGACATGGGCAACATCGGCGGCCCGAAAGCCGGCACCATCACCGCCGGTTGCTTCCTGTCGCGATTCGCCAAGGCCTATGACTGGGCGCACCTGGATATCGCCGGTACCGCCTGGATCAGCGGCGGCAAGGACAAGGGTGCCTCCGGTCGCCCGGTGCCCTTGCTGACCCAGTACCTGCTGGACCGCGCTGGCGCCTGACGGCAACCGCCGGCAGTGCCTCGGGCATTGCCGGCTGACGGAACCCACATGAGCAAAGTCGACTTCTACATACTGCCTACCGATTCGCTGGAGGCGCGCCTGGATTTCGCCTGCAAGCTGTGCGACAAAGCCTGGCGGCTCGGCCATCGCGTCTACCTGCACTGCCAGGATGAGGATCAGCGTGCCGCTTTGGACACGCGTTTATGGGCATTCAGGGGCGAAGCCTTCGTGCCCCATGACATGGCCGAAGATCACGCCGATGCGAGCGTGGCGCTTGGCGTCGGTGATCACGCCCAGGGGCACCAGGACTTGTTGATCAACCTGGGCGCCGATGTTCCCGGCTTTGTCAGCCAGTTCGAGCGGGTTGCCGAGATCGTGGTTGAAGAGGCAGCGATCCGCCAATCGGCGCGTGAGCGATTCCGTTTCTACCGTGAACAAGGCTATGCTCTGCAAGACCACCGCTTACAGCGATTTTGATGACGATGGACAAGCACGCTCCCCTGCCCGGCTCTACCCACCTGCTCGACGATCTTGAGTCGATTCGCCAATTGCTTGGCGATGCCGACCTGCAACCGCCTTTGCTCACCGACACGGTGGAGCAGGTGCCTGCACGCGTTGACGCCGCTGCCGATCCGGCTGCCAGCGACACCGCCCAGGACGACCCGCAGGCACGTCGCCAGGACACCCTGCTGCACCTTGAAAGCGAACTGCGCGCTGCAGCGCAGATGATCATGCAGGATGTGATCAACGACTTTACCCCGCACATCGAAAACGAGATCAAGCGTCGCCTCGATGCGCGCATCGAGCGGTTGATCAAGCGTTCGGAGTGAAGGGGCTACCGGGCACCTGCTCTTCACCCGCCTGCAAGCTACTGCTCCTTCTGGCGAAGCTGTAACGTTCTGCTGCGGCGCAGGACGCTTGCCGTCACGCGGCTGTCTTTCCCCGCACCGGGCAAACCCGCCCAGCAGCCGCTTGTCGCCTGCGCCCTCCGGCTTGGTTATACTTCCCGGCTTTCCCGAATAAATGCACAGGGTCCCGCCGCGCATGGATAAGACCTACCAGCCGCACGCCATCGAAACTTCCTGGTACAACACCTGGGAAGCCGAAAACTATTTCGCCCCACAAGGTGCAGGCGAGTCCTACACCATCATGATTCCGCCGCCGAACGTGACCGGCAGCCTGCACATGGGCCATGGTTTCAACAACGCGATCATGGATGCCCTGATCCGCTTCCGCCGCATGCAGGGTCGCGACACCCTCTGGCAGCCTGGTACCGACCACGCGGGCATCGCCACGCAGATGCTGGTCGAGCGCCAGCTTGAAGCCAAGGGCCTGAACCGTCATGACCTGGGCCGCGAACAGTTCCTGGAAAAAATCTGGGAGTGGAAAGACCAGTCGGGCGGCAACATCAGCCGGCAGATTCGTCGGCTCGGCTCCTCCGTGGACTGGAGCCGCGAGCGCTTCACCATGGACGATGGCCTGTCCGAAGCGGTCAAGGAAGCGTTCGTGCGCCTGCATGAAGACGGCCTGATCTACCGGGGCAAGCGCCTGGTCAACTGGGATACCAAGCTGCACACCGCCATTTCCGATCTGGAAGTCGAGAGCCACGACGAGAAAGGTCACCTGTGGAACCTGCGCTACCCGCTGGCCGACGGTGCCACCTCCGCCGAGGGGCTGGATTACCTCGTGGTCGCCACCACGCGTCCGGAAACCCTGCTGGGTGACGCTGCCGTCGCGGTCAACCCCACCGACGAACGCTACCAGGCCCTGATCGGCAAGTTCGTCGAGTTGCCGCTGGTTGGCCGTCGCATCCCTATCGTTGCCGATGACTACTGCGACCCTGAGTTCGGCACCGGTTGCGTCAAGATCACCCCGGCCCACGACTTCAACGACTATGAAGTCGGCAAGCGTCATAACCTGCCGCTGCTGAACATTTTCGACAAGAATGCCGTGGTGCTGCCAGCAGCCCAGGCATTCAACCTCGATGGTTCGCTCAATGACCAGGTAGACACCGCCCTGCCGTCCCAGTACGCCGGCCTCGATCGCTTCGTTGCACGTAAGCAGATCGTTGCCGACCTGGAGGCTCAGGGCCTGCTGGTCGGCATCGACGACCATGCCTTGAAAGTGCCCAAGGGCGACCGCTCGGGCACCATCATCGAACCGTGGCTGACCGACCAGTGGTACGTTTCCACCAAGCCGCTGGCCGAGCCTGCCATCGCTGCGGTCGAGGATGGCCGTATCCAGTTCGTGCCCAAGCAGTACGAGAACATGTACTTCTCCTGGATGCGCGACATTCAGGATTGGTGCATCAGCCGGCAGCTGTGGTGGGGCCATCGCATCCCGGCCTGGTACGACGAGGCGGGCCGGGTCTATGTCGGGCGCAACGAGGAGGAAGTGCGCAGCAAGCACGGCCTCGGCGCGGACGTGAACCTGCGCCAGGATGACGACGTGCTCGACACCTGGTTCAGCTCGGGCCTGTGGACCTTCTCAACCCTGGGCTGGCCGGAGCAAACGGAGTTCCTCAAGAAATTCCACTCCACCGATGTGCTGGTCACCGGCTTCGACATCATCTTCTTCTGGGTTGCGCGCATGATCATGTTGACCATGCACCTGATCAAGAACGAGGACGGCACGCCCCAGGTTCCGTTCAAGACCGTGTACGTGCACGGCCTGGTGCGTGACGGCCAGGGCCAGAAGATGTCCAAGTCCAAGGGCAACGTGCTGGACCCACTGGACATCGTCGACGGCATCACCCTCGATGCCCTGCTGGAGAAACGCACCAGCGGCATGATGCAGCCCAAGCTGGCCGAGAAGATCGCCAAGCAGACCAAGGCCGAGTTCCCCGAGGGTATCGCCAGCTACGGTACCGACGCCCTGCGTTTCACGTTCTGCTCCTTGGCCTCGACCGGTCGCGACATCAAGTTCGACATGGGCCGCGTCGAAGGCTATCGCAACTTCTGCAACAAGATCTGGAACGCCGCCCGCTACGTGCTGGACAAGGGTGAGGACTGTGGGCAGAACGGCGAGGCCTACGAGCTGTCGCTGGCCGACCGCTGGATCATCTCGCAGCTGCAGCGCACCGAAGCTGAAGTGACCCGTCAGCTCGAACAGTTCCGCTTCGACCTGGCCAGCCAGGCGCTGTACGAATTCATCTGGAACCAGTACTGCGACTGGTACCTTGAGCTTTCCAAGCCAGTGTTGTGGGATGAGCAGGCCCCTGTGGAACGCGCCCGTGGCACGCGCCGCACCCTGGTTCGCGTGCTGGAGGTGGCACTGCGCCTGGCCCACCCGTTCATGCCGTTCATCACCGAGGAAATCTGGCAGCGCATTGCACCGTTGGCCGGCGTCGAAGGCAAGACCATCATGCTGCAGCCCTGGCCTCAGGCCAATGACGCCCGCATCGACGTGGCCGCCGAAGGCGACATCGAGTGGCTCAAGGAGCTGATGGTCGGCTTGCGCAACATTCGCGCTGAAATGAACATCGGCCCTGGCAAACCCCTGCCGCTGTTCCTGAAGAACGCCAGCGCCGACGACCAGCGCCGCCTGCAGGAAAACGAAGCCTTGCTCAAGAAATTGGCCAAGGTCGAATCGTTCACCGTGCTGGGCGACAACGACGAGGCGCCATTGTCCGCCACGGCGCTGGTGGGTGACCTTCAGGTGCTGGTACCGATGGCCGGGCTGATCGACAAAAATGCCGAACTGGCTCGCCTGAACAAGGAAATCCAGCGCCTGCAAGGCGAAGTGGCGCGCGTGGGCGGCAAGCTGTCCAACGCCGCGTTCGTCGACAAGGCACCGCCTGCCGTCATCGAGAAGGAGCGCGCCAAGCTGGCCGAGTCCGAGCAGGCGTTGGCGAACTTCACCGAGCAGCATGCGCGGATTGCAGCGCTGTAACCTGACCGTGCAGTGCTGACTGACGAGGGCTCAGCCCTCGTTCGCGGCCAGCCCCGGGGCAACCGGGCCGGCCGCGACCGGGCCGTCCAACGGTCTGGGGGCCAGCACCTGCAACACCGGACCCGAGCATGACCCAGAGCAAACCCACCCTGCACCCGCGTAACCGCCATCAAGGGCGCTACGATTTTCCCAGCCTGATCAAGGCACACCCTGATCTGGCGCGCTTCACCCTCACCAACCCCCATGGCAAACCCAGCATCGATTTCGCCAACCCCGAAGCGGTGCGAGTGTTCAACCGTGCCCTGCTCAAGGCCCAGTACGGGATCCAGCATTGGGACATCCCCGCCAACTACCTGTGCCCGCCGATTCCAGGTCGCGCCGACTACCTTCATGTGGCCGCCGATCTGTTGGCTGCCGATAACGCAGGCCAGCTCCTCAAAGGCGCTCAGGTGCGCGTGCTCGACATCGGCGTGGGTGCCAACTGCATCTACCCGCTGCTGGGCCATAGCGATTACCGCTGGCGCTTTCTGGGCTCGGACATCGATCCGGTAGCATTGGCGTCGGCCAAGGCGATCATTCAGGCCAATGGCTTGGACAAGGTCATCAACCTGCGCCAGCAGAGCAACCCTGCGCATATCCTCAGCGGCCTGCTCAAGGACGACGAGCGCTTCGACCTGACCCTGTGCAACCCGCCCTTCCATGCCTCACGCGAGGAAGCCACCCGTGGCAGCCAGCGCAAATGGAAGAACCTGGGCAAACAGGACCCCAAGCGCAAGCTGCCCGTGTTGAACTTCGGTGGCCAGAACAACGAACTGTGGTGCGAAGGCGGTGAAATCCGCTTCGTCACCCAACTGATCAACGAGAGCGCGCAATACGCCAGCCAGACACTGTGGTTCACCAGCCTGGTGTCGAAGGCCAGTAACCTGCCGGCACTGGAGGCAGCCTTGAAAAAGGCGGGGGCCGCGGCTGTGCGCGTTGTTGAAATGGGCCAAGGACAGAAACAAAGCCGCATGCTCGCCTGGAGCTTCCATGACGATGCTGCGCGCCAGGCATGGCGCGCCAAGCCCATTTCACAGGCATGAAAAAACCGCGCTCGGGTAACCCGGGCGCGGTCAGGTCACTGCATCGACAATTACTTGTTGATGGCGTCGGTCAGCACTTTGGCCGGTACGAACTTGACGACTTTCTTGGCAGCGATTTCGATGGCAGCGCCAGTCGAAGGGTTGCGGCCGGTACGGGCAGGACGCTCGGAGACTTTCAGCTTGCCGATGCCTGGCAGGGTGATTTCAGCGCCGTTTTCCAGTTGGTCGGCAACGATCTGGCCCAGTTGCTCCAGAGCGTTCTTGGCGGTGGCTTTAGGCGCTGCGATCGATTCGGCGATGTCGGCAATCAGTTGGTCTTTGGTCAATGCCATGGTGGTGTTCCTTCCCTATCAAATTCGATGGTTATGCAGCGAACGACGACGTTATCGGGCCAGCCCCGACGAGATTGGAGGGCCGCGCCAATTGGGTATGTAGATACGCAAATCAGCGTTTGGTTCGACACGCCGAGCGCGTACTGCAGCAATGCGCCACAACAGGGGCGCAAGACGGCGCAAAACTACCACAGCAGCGGATAAATATCCGCTGCCACCCCTGATTTAATGCAGGTTTTCAGGCCTTGATGATGAAAAGACCGCAGATTTGAGTAAAAAACCGCCAACCTGCGATTCTGCTTCGATCCGCCCACTGAATCACCCAGCGTCTGAGGTAAACTTCAGTGCTTTTGTACCTGTCCGAGACTCCCCATGCCAATCCGACATTGCATCGTTCACCTGATCGACAAAAAGCCCGATGGCAGCCCTGCCGTATTGCACGCACGTGACGCCGAGCTGGCGGCCTCGGACGCCATCGAGAACCTGCTAGCCGACCTCAATGACAGCTACAACGCCAAACAAGGCAAGGCTTGGGGGTTCTTCCACAGCGAGTCCGGCGCTTATCCGCTCAGTGGCTGGCTGAAACAGTACCTAGAGCAGGAGCAGGATTTCACCGCCTTCAGCCGGCAGGCTGTGGAGCATCTGCAAAAGCTGATGGAAGAGTCCAATCTGTCCACCGGCGGGCACGTTCTGCTCGCGCATTACCAGCAAGGCATGACCGAATACCTGGCCATCGCATTGCTGCACCACAGCGAAGGCGTTGCCGTGAACGCCGAGCTCGATGTCATGCCTTCGCGGCACCTGGACCTGGGTCAGTTGCACCTGGCAGCACGCATCAATCTTTCGGAATGGAAGAACAACCAGAACTCCAAGCAGTACATCTCGTTCATCAAAGGCAAGAACGGCAAGAAAGTCTCGGATTACTTCCGTGACTTCATCGGTTGCCAGGAAGGTGTGGACGGGCCGGGCGAGACGCGCACGCTGCTCAAGGCGTTCAGTGACTTCGTGGAAAGCGAGGACCTGCCTGAGGCCTCTGCCCGCGAAAAGACCCAGACGCTGGTGGACTACGCCACCACGCAGACCAAGTTGGGCGAACCGGTGACGCTTGAAGAACTGTCCAGCCTGATCGATGAGGATCGGCCCAAGGCGTTTTACGACCATATCCGCAACAAGGACTACGGGTTGTCACCGGAGATTCCTGCCGATAAGCGCACCCTCAACCAGTTCCGTCGCTTCACCGGCCGTGCCGAAGGGCTGTCGATCAGTTTCGAGGCGCACCTGCTGGGCGACAAGGTGGAGTACGACGAAGCTGCTGGCACCTTGATCATCAAAGGTTTGCCCACGACGCTCGTGGATCAGCTCAAGCGTCGCAAAGACTGACCGCACGGCATGCAGGTTCGGCGTTGTAGGAGGACACCAGTGCCTCTTTCGCCGACTTGCGCAGGCGCTTGACCAGCCTTTCCTGGCGCAAGGCTTCGCTTTTGTCTGGCCACCGCTCCATGTAGACCAGGGCCTGGGCTGGGCTGCTTTTGAAAAAGCGTGCCCCCTGGCCTTTGCGGTGCGCCTCGAAGCGCCGCCGCGGGTCATCGCTGATGCCACAGTAGAGCGCGCCATTGGCCGCCCTGACCAGGTACACATACCATGGTTTGATTACCTGATCCGGTACTCTTTCACTCACCACAACGGTTGTATCCATCATTAACTTCATGAGCCCACTCGACGAGGGCTCATCATGCTCCATTTGCAGATTCGTTCACTGCTGGCCACTGCGGTACTCGCTGCAACTGCCAGCGCACAGGCTTCGATTGGCGCCCAGACCGCCGCCCGCATGCAGGAAAACTATAACGCCACCCCCACCCAGTGCGAGGGCAATGCCGTGCCGGCCCATGCCTGCTCCGGCGTCTTGCTGAGGTCCACGGTTCCATCTCCGTACTATCACACCTGGCATCATAGCCAGAACAGCAAGGACAAAGGTGGTGTTTCGTTTTCCTACCTGCGCAGTGACTTGCCGACCACTGGCCTGGCCGCCGATGGTCGCAGTGGCTTCACCTTGTATCCGCTGATACAGCGACCCGCTGGATCCCTGCGCTATGAAATGCTCTGCGCATGGCCCACCGACGGCGACACCTGGGAACGTGACAACCGCGGGTGCGGCGACAATCGACAGACACCCGAACGTGAAACGGCTTGCCATGAGCAAGGCGTGCACACGGCCGAAGACTGGATCGCACGCTTCAGGCTGACCGGCGACTACAAGCGTCAATGCGCCTTCGACATACGCCGGGCGCGCATACCGGAACGCGCGGAAGCCTTCCACCAGACCCTGCGCACGCAACGGTTGTTTGCTGACGAACTGCCCTTTGTCTGGAACGAGATAGTCATCGGCGCTTGGGATGAAGCCCGCGCGGGCGAGCTGCCCATCCAGTCATTCTTTTACATCGACGGGGAGTCCGGTGCCCTGGAGCAGGCCCAGGCAGATCAGAAGGACTGGCACCGCACCCATGGCGGCTTCATACCCGTCATCAAGGTACGGCTACCCTGGCAGGCCGGCGAGCGTGCCACGTTCACCTATCACGACCGTGATCAGGCCGTTGCCGCCCCTTGAGCGTGCTGGTACGCCCGCAAGCCCTTGAATGCCTGGTGGCGTACTTTGGCCTGTAGCCAAGGTGTCCAGCCCAGCAGTAGCCCTGGCGCACCCAGGGCCTGGCGGGACCAGGCCCACAGGTCGAAGTCGTCTTGATGCCGGTGTATCAGCCCATCGCGGATCTCGAAGCGTGCCTGGATGGTGTTGACCACGTCTCGTCCGGTCTGGGCGAAGACGTAAGTGGCAGTCCATTGCGCCGAACCACCGCGCTCATCGGCACACACGTTGTCGTAGCGCAGGGAGAAATCCTTGGCGCGCCGGGTCAGCATTCGCCACATGTCGCCGGCGTCCCTGCCACGCAGCGTGCCGAAGACCGGATCACTGAACACCACGTCATCGCTGTAACAGGCGACCATGGCCTGGGCATCAAGCCGCTGGAAGGCCTGGTAGAAACGGGTTATCAACTCGCGGTTGGCATCGCTCATCAAAGGGCCTTCCCTTAGGTTAAAACCGCACGATAATCCGCGTCGCGGGGTTACGCCAGTACCACCGTGAAACCATCAGACCTTCTCGCTGGTGACCTGCACATGCAACGCGCGCCCTGCCCCCAGGCCAAACACAATGGCCCCTGCACCGAGCACCGCAAACACCCAACCCAAAGCACTCCAGCCTCCGGTCAGGTCATGCACCAGGCCCACGGCGAACGGACCCATCGACGCCAGCGTATAGCCAACGCCCTGAGCCATGCTGGAGAGGTTTGCCGCCACATGCGCATCCCTTGAGCGCAGCACGATCAAGGTCAGTGCCAGGGCAAACGTGCCACCCTGGCCCAGGCCCAGCAGCACTGCCCAGCCCCACAGCCCCGACAAGGGTGCGTAAAGGCAGCCGAACAGTCCGCAAAGGGTCACCAGCATGACCACCACGATCGCCAGGCGCTGATCACGTCCACGGGTGGCCAACCAGGGTGCCGCAAGCGAGCTGAACAGTTGCATGATCACCGACCCCGACAGCACCAGGCCCGCCTGGGTTGGGCTAAGGCCGCGGCCAATCAGGATAGAGGGCAGCCAGCCGAAGACAATGTAGGCGAGCGAGGACTGCAGGCCCATGTACAGGGTGACCTGCCATGCCAGCGGATCACGCCAAAGGCCACGCACGCGATAGGCGACCTTGTGCACGCCATGACCGTTGCGCGCCTGTGGCAGCCATACCAGCATGGCCAGCACGGCTGGTAGCATCCAGAACCCCAGTGCCGGGGCCCAGTTGTCGCCCAAGGCGTGCGCCAGCGGCACGGTCGCCCCCGCCGCCATCGCCGCCCCCAGGCACAGCGCCATGGTATAGACGCCGGTCAGCGTGCCGGCATGCTGTGGAAAGTCGCGCTTGACGATACCCGGTAGCAGTACACCGATGATGCCGATACTGGCACCGGCCAGCAGGCTGCCCAGAAACAGACCCGTCGTGCCCAGGACACTGCGCAGGACGATGCCCACCGCCAAGGTCCCCAGAATGCCCAGCACCACCCGTTCGCTGCCCAGGCGGCGCGCCAGCATGGGCGCGAGCGGCGCGAACAGGCCCAGGCACAGCACCGGCAATGTCGTCAGCAGGCCTGCCTGCGCTGCGCTGAGCCCCAGCCCGTCAGAGACCTGCCCCAGCACCGGCGCCATGCTCGACAACGCAGGGCGCAGGTTCAAGGCCACCAGTATCAGGCCGAGCAACAGCAGCCAGGGTTTGTGCCTGACCGGCGGCTGGCTCTGCACCTGCTCGTCGTCCGCCTCGGCGTCGATGAGCAACGGATCGCTGTCATGATCCACTGCTGGGGTTTTGGGCATTCTGGATTCAGGCATTGGTAACTCGTGTCAGAGGGCGAGCAAGATCAGGTGCGTCGCCTGGGCCGCACCCGTGGTTGGATAACCTCGAAACAAAGACGCACGCCATGAGCCTTGCGGGACATGGCGAACGCAGCGACGTCACGCCAGGGCGTCGAGCAACGCCTGATTCATTTCAGGGGTGCCAATGGTGATGCGCAGGAACTGATCGATACGCGCCTGCTTGAAGTGACGCACGATGACCCCTTGCTCGCGCAACTGCGCCGCGAGGGCGGCGGCATCGTGTCGAGGATGGCGGGCAAAGACGAAGTTGGCTGCCGATGGCAGCACCTCGAAGCCACGCACTTGCAACTCGGCCACCAACGCTTCGCGGCTGTCGATCACTTTCTGGCAGGTCTGCTGGAAATACGCTCGATCGGCGAATGCCGCTGCTGCACCGACGATGGCGGCGCGGTCCAGTGGGTAGGAGTTGAAGCTGTTCTTGATCCGCTCCAGTGCCTCGATCAGGTCCGGATGACCTACGGCCAAGCCCACCCGCAGGCCGGCCAGGGAGCGCGATTTCGACAGGGTCTGGGTTACCAGCAGGTTGTCGTAACGGTCTACCAGGCTGATCGCCGTCTGACCGCCGAAATCGATGTAGGCCTCATCGACGACCACCACCGAATCCGGGTTCTGCTGCAAGAGTTGCTCGATGGCCTGCAACGGCATCAGGCAGCCAGTCGGCGCATTGGGGTTGGGGAAAATGATACCGGCGTTGGGCTTGCGGTAGTCCTCGACACGAATCTGGAACTGCTCGTCCAGGGGCACCTGCTCATAGGCAATGCCGTACAGCCCGCAATACACCGGATAGAAGCTGTAGCTGATGTCTGGAAACAGCAGAGGCGCATCGTGCTGGAACAGGCCATGGAAGATGTGCGCCAGCACCTCGTCCGAGCCGTTGCCGACGAATACCTGGGCAGCGGTGATGCCGTAGTAGTCCGCGACCGCTTGCTTCAGGTGATCGCCATTGGGATCAGGGTACAGGCGCAGGCTCTCGTTGATTTCACCGCGCATGGCTTCGAGCGCCTTGGGCGACGGGCCATAGGGGTTCTCATTGGTGTTCAGCTTGACCAGGCGGGCAAGCTTGGGCTGTTCACCAGGAACATAGGGCACTAGCGCCTTGACGAAAGGGCTCCAGAATCGACTCATGCTCAGTTCCCCTTCTCGGTAGTCAGAATGCGGTATTCGGCACTGCGCGCGTGGGCGGTCAGCGACTCGCCGCGGGCCAGCACGGAGGCCGTGCGCCCCAGTTCGGAAGCGCCCTGCTCCGAACAGAAGATGATCGATGAACGCTTCTGGAAGTCATAGACCCCGAGCGGGGACGAGAAGCGTGCAGTGCCAGAGGTGGGCAGTACATGGTTCGGACCCGCGCAGTAGTCACCCAGTGCCTCGCTGGTGTGACGCCCCATGAAAATGGCGCCAGCGTGACGGATGTGCGGCAACCACGCCTGTGGATCTGCCACTGACAACTCGAGGTGCTCGGGCGCGATACGGTTGGCCACCTCGATGGCCTGCTGCATGTCGCGCACCTGGATCAATGCCCCACGCCCATTGACCGACTTTTCGATGATGTCGGCCCGCTCCATGGTCGGCAGCAACTTGTCGATGCTTTTCGCGACACGGTCGAGGAATGCAGCGTCCGGGCTCACCAGGATGGCCTGGGCGTCCTCGTCGTGCTCGGCCTGGGAGAACAGGTCCATGGCGATCCAGTCTGGATCGGTCTGGCCGTCACACACCACGAGGATCTCGGAGGGGCCGGCGATCATGTCGATCCCGACCTGCCCGAACACATGGCGCTTGGCCGTGGCGACATAGATGTTGCCCGGGCCGACGATCTTGTCGACCTTGGGCACGCTGGCAGTGCCATAGGCCAGAGCAGCCACGGCCTGGGCGCCACCGACGGTGAACACGCGATCGACACCGGCGATACAGGCCGCGGCCAGCACCAGTTCGTTGACCTCGCCACGCGGTGTAGGCACCACCATGACCACCTCGCCCACACCCGCCACCTTCGCGGGAATGGCGTTCATCAGCACGGATGAGGGGTAGGACGCCTTGCCGCCAGGCACGTACAACCCGGCGCGATCCAGCGGGGTGACCTTCTGGCCCAGCACGGTGCCATCGGCTTCGGTGTACTGCCAGGAGTCCTGTTTTTGCCGCTCGTGGTAAAGACGCACGCGCTCGGCGGCTTTTTCAAGGGCCGCACGCTGGGTGTCAGTGATGCGGGTCAGTGCGAGCTCGAGCCGCTGACGATCGAGGATCAAGTCCTGGATCGAGTCGGCTTGCAGGCCATCGAAGCGCTGGGTGAACTCCACCAGGGCGTCGTCGCCGCGCTCGCGCACAGCCTTGATGATGTCGAGCACGCGCTGGTTGACCGCCTCATCGGACACACTCTCCCAGCTCAGCAGATGATCCAGATGTCGGGCGAAGTCCGGGTCAGCAGCGTTGAGACGGGCAATTGCAGTGGACACGGTCATGGCGAGGGCCTCGGTTGATGACGAATGCTCAGGCGCCCTAGGCTACCAGTCCATCCGCGCGGGCACCTGAGAAAAGTGGCTATGACGCGGATAGACGGGCGCGACAGCGAAGGTCGCGCGCAGAAGTCAGCCGCGGTGTCGCGATTCGACCGCTTTACGCAGGGTGTCGATCAGGCTCTGGATGCGGGCGTGCTGCATTTTCATGGAGGCCTTGTTGACCACCAGGCGGGAGCTGATGTCGGCGATCATCTCCTGGGGTTCCAGGCCGTTGGCACGCAAGGTGTTACCGGTATCGACCACGTCGATGATCTTGTCGGCCAGGTTGATCAGCGGCGCCAGCTCCATGGAGCCGTACAGCTTGATGATGTCGACCTGACGGCCTTGCTCGGCATAGTAACGTTTGGCCACGTTGACGAACTTGGTGGCCACCCGCAGACGCCCCTTGGGCTCTGGCGCACCAACCACCCCGGCGGTCATCAGCTTGCAGCGGGCAATCTGCAGGTCCAGCGGTTCGTAGAGACCTTGGCCGCCATACTCCATCAACACGTCCTTGCCAGCCACGCCCAGGTCGGCGGCGCCATGCTCGACATAGGTCGGCACGTCGGTGGCACGCACGATCAGCAAGCGCACGTCGTCCTGCGTGGTGGGAATGATCAGCTTGCGGCTCTTGTCCGGGTTCTCGGTGGGTACGATACCGGCTTCGGCCAGCAACGGCAGGGTATCGTCGAGAATACGGCCTTTGGAAAGCGCGATGGTCAGCATTGGAACGTCAGTCCTTAAGCGGCTACTGCTGGCCAGGTCAACGACCTGGCGGCATTCAATTCATGAGGCACAGGCAGGGCAAGCGAGGCTGCACGCTTCCCTGCACTGCGCCAACGGGCTCCTAGCCCGGCACGCGACGGATCTTCGCGCCCAGCATCTGCAGTTTTTCCTCGATGCATTCGTAACCACGGTCGATGTGGTAGATGCGGTCGATCAGGGTGTCCCCTTCGGCTACCAGGGCCGACAGTACCAGACTGGCCGAGGCGCGCAAGTCGGTGGCCATGACCGGGGCGCCCTTGAGCGCATTGACGCCAGTGACGATGGCCGTGTTGCCCTCGACCTGGATCTGCGCGCCCATGCGGTGCATTTCATACACGTGCATGAAGCGGTTTTCGAAGATCGTCTCGATGACGGCGCCAGTGCCTTCAGCGATGGCGTTGAGCGAGATGAACTGCGCCTGCATGTCGGTCGGGAAGGCAGGATAGGGCGCGGTGCGCAGGTTGACGGCCTTGGGCCGCTTGCCGTGCATGTCCAGCTCGATCCAGTCGGTACCGGTGCTGATGTCGGCACCGGCTTCCTTGAGTTTTTCCAGCACCGCTTCAAGGATGGTCGGATCGGTGTCCTTGACCTTGACGCGGCCACCGGTCACGGCAGCGGCGACCAGGTAGGTACCGGTCTCGATACGGTCGGGCATGACCCGGTAGTTGGCCGAACCCAAACGCTCCACGCCATCGATGGTGATGGTGTCGGTGCCTGCGCCTTGCACGTTACCGCCCATGGCATTGATGAAGTTGGCCAGGTCGACCACTTCAGGCTCGCGCGCGGCGTTCTGCAACACGCTGCGACCCTTGGCCAGGGCTGCGGCCATCATGATGTTCTCGGTACCGGTCACGCTGACGGTATCGAAGAAGAAGTGCGCGCCGCGCAGCCCGCCTTCGGGCGCCTTGGCCTTGATGTAGCCGGCCTCGACTTCGATCGTTGCGCCCATGGCTTCCAGGCCGCGGATGTGCAGGTCGACCGGGCGTGAGCCAATGGCGCAACCGCCGGGCAACGCCACTTCGGCTTCACCGAAGCGGGCAACCATGGGGCCGAGCACCAGGATGGAGGCACGCATGGTCTTGACCAGCTCATACGGCGCTACCAGGGTCTTGATGCTGCGCGGGTCGATTTCCACCGCCAGCTTTTCGTCGATCACAGGCTCGATGCCCATGCGCCCGAACAGCTCGATCATGGTGGTGATGTCGTGCAGGTGCGGCAGGTTGCCTACGGTGACCGGGCCATCGGCCAGCAAGGTGGCGGCCAGGATTGGCAGGGCGGCGTTTTTCGCACCCGAAATGCGGATCTCGCCGTCAAGACGCGCGCCACCAGTGATAATCAGTTTGTCCATTTGGAATCTCGCCGCCTTGTGGCTCAGGTGCGCTCAGCCCAAGCTGCGCTGCTGAAAAATTTCATGGTTACCGCATGGATGCTGCCATTGGCGATCCATGGATTGAGGTGGGCGTAGATCGCCTGCTGACGCTTGACCGGGCTAAGGCCAGCCAGCTCGTCGCTGATCACGTTCAACTGGAAGTTGCAGCCTTCGCCTTCAACTTCGACCCGGGAACCCGGCAATTTTTCTTCAAGGAAGCTTTTAACTTCTAGGGCCTGCATGCTCAACCTCAATCGGCGCCCGATGCGCACGGGTCGGCCATCATACAAAAAAGCCCCTCGCCTGCGAAGCCCAACGAGGGAGTTCACTGACCGAGGGGCGATTCTACCGCCAGCGTTTCAGCTCGCCAGCACCTCGTCGAGGTCATAAACCTGGGCGATGTCACGCATGTCATCAGGCAGGCCCTGCACCTGGCAACGCTTGCCAGCGGCCTGAGCATCGCGCATGAAAGCCAGCAACAGCGACAGGCCCACGCTTGTGGAATGCTCGACGGCCGTGCAGTCGATGATCAGCTGCGCATCACCGCTGGCCTTGATCAGCGCCTGGCCCTGCTTGCGCAGCGCAGGGCCACTGCGGTAGTCCAGCACGCCAGCCAGGCGCAGTACGCCAGGCTCGTTCATGCTTGCGGTGGCGGCCGGGCTCATTTGACAGCCTTCTCCGGGGAGCTGTCGGCGCTCTGCTTGGCCTTGGCCACTTCGCCGGCCCAGCCGTCGATGGTCTTGTCCAGGTTGTTGCCATTGCGCTGCATGGCATCGGCGAACTGATCACGGAACAGCTTGCCGATGTTGATGCCGTTGACAATCACATTGCGCACCTTCCACTCGCCAGCGATGTTCTCCAACGTGTACTGCACCGGGTACACCGCACCGTTGTTACCGGTGACCTTCATGCCAACACTGGCACGCTTGCCATCATCGGCCTTGGCCGGGTCGACCACGATTCCTTCGTTGTTGTACTCAAGCAGGGCATTGCCGTAGAACTGCAGCAGGCTGCGCTTGAAGTTTTCCTGGAAGCGCTGCATCTGCTCGGGCGTGGCCTTGCGCGAATACTTGACGGTCATGATGCTCCTGGAGATACCGTCGGCATCGACCACCGGGCCGAGAATCCGATTGAGCGACTCGTAGAACGCATTGGGGTTGGCCTTGTACTGCTGCTTGTTGGCCTTCAGGTCACCCAGCAACTCGTTGGTGGTGCTCTGGATCACATCGTGGGGCGATTGTGCCGCCACGGCCAGCAAGGGGAAAGCCGCCAGCAGAACCAGCAGGCCACGTCGCAGAATCGATATCATGGAAACTCCTCAGTTGTCCGGTTGCGCGTCTCTGGGTTCCTTGCCAACGGAGTTGAGCAGGAACTTGCCAATCAGGTCTTCGAGTACCAGCGACGATTGGGTATCGTGAATGGTCGCACCCTCCTTGAGCACCTCTTCCTCACCGCCCACGCTGATGCCAATGTATTTCTCGCCAAGCAGCCCGGCAGTCAGGATCGACGCCGTGGAGTCGGTCGGCAGGTTATCCACCGACTTGTCCAGTTGCAGCGTCACCCGACCGGTGTACGAATCACGGTCCAGGTCGATGGCGGTGACCTTGCCGATGGTGACGCCGGCCATGGTCACCTTCGCTCTGACAGTCAAACCGGCGATATTGTCGAAGTAGGCATAAACTTTGTACGTATCGGTGGCGGGGCTGGCCGACAGGCCACTGACGCGCAGGGCCAGCATCAGCAACGCCAGAATGCCGGCCAGGAGGAACAGGCCGACACCGATTTCCAGGGTGCGGTTTTGCATCAGAAATCTCCAAACATCAAAGCGGTCAGAATAAAGTCCAGACCCAGTACAGCCAGCGAGGCATAGACCACGGTCTTGGTAGTGGCACGGCTGATCCCTTCGGAAGTGGGCTCGCAGTCATACCCTTGGAACACGGCAATCCAGGTGGTGACGAAGGCGAACACCAGGCTCTTGATCAACCCGTTGAGCACATCGTCGGTAAAGGAGACACTGTTCTGCATGTTGGCCCAGAAAGACCCTTCATAGACGCCCAGCCAGTCGACCGCCACCCACGAGCCACCCCAGATCCCCACCACGCTGAAGATCAGCGCCAGCAACGGCAATGAGATGAACCCTGCCCAAAGGCGCGGCGCAACGATGTATTTGAGGGGGTCTACGCCGATCATCTCGAGGCTGGAAAGCTGCTCGGTGGACTTCATGTTGCCGATCTCGGCCGTCAGGGCGGAACCGGCTCGCCCCGCGAACAGCAAGGCGGTCACCACCGGGCCCAGTTCGCGCAGCAGGGTCAGGGCAACCATCTGCCCCACCGCCTGCTCGGAGCCGTACTTGGTGAGGATGCTGTAGCCCTGCAGGGCCAGCACCATGCCGATGAACATGCCCGAGACCACCACGATGGCCAGGGACAGCACACCCACCGAATACAGCTGGCGAGTGAGCAGTTGGAAGCCGCCGCCGATGCCGCCGCGCCCAACCAGGGCATGGAACAGGAACAAGCAGGACCGCCCTAGCACCGCCAGCACGTCAATGGACGAGCGCCCCAGCAGGCGCACACGCTCAAGAATGGATTTCTGACGCATCAGCGCGCCCCCAACAGGTCGGCGCGGTAATCGGGCGCGGGGAAATGGAACGGCACGGGGCCATCGGGATCGCCTTTCATGAACTGGCGAATGCGCGGGTTATCGGAACCCATCAATTCGTCCGGCGTACCTTGCCCCAGCACCTGGCCATCTCCGACTACATAGATGTAGTCGGCGATGCTGGCAGTTTCTGCCAGGTCATGGGACACCACGATGCTGGTAATGCCCAGGGCATCGTTGAGCAGGCGAATCAAGCGCACCAGCACCCCCATGGCGATCGGGTCCTGGCCCACGAAGGGCTCGTCGTACATGAGGATCTGCGGGTCCAGGGCGATGGCCCGGGCCAGGGCCACGCGCCGCTTCATGCCGCCGGACAATTCGTCCGGCATCAGGTCGATGGCGCCGCGCAAGCCCACCGCCTGCAGCTTCATCAGCACGATGTCGCGAATCATCTCGTCCGGCAGTTGTGTGTGCACGCGCAGGGGGAACGCCACGTTTTCGAAGACATCGAGGTCGGTGAAAAGGGCACCACTCTGGAACAGTACGCCCATCTGCTTGCGTGCATCGAACAGGTCACTGCGCGAAAGCGCCGGCAGGTTCTGCCCGGCCACCCACACTTCCCCACTTGCAGGGCGCAGTTGCGCACCCATCAGACGAAGCAATGTGGTCTTGCCGCAACCCGATGGCCCCATGATGCCGGTGACCTTGCCGCGTGGGATACGGATGTCGACATTGTTGAAAATGCTGCGTGAACCGCGTTTGAAGGTAACCCCCTTCAACTCGACCGCGCAGGCTCTATCCACACTCATCTAGACTCCTTGCTAGTGCAGCCCTGTCCTAGTGGACGTCAGCCTTCATCGGGAAGGCACACGCCCCGGGCCAGGCCGAATAGCCGCGAACTATAACACCGCTCTGAACGCCGCCCCAAGGCCGTACCGCCCGCTGTTCAGCTAGTCGACAGCGTTTGGGGATATTGCCTACGACAATCGAAAGCGTGAGGGTTTCAATCATTACCGCTATAATCGCCGCCTTTTTATCAGACACTGCTTTTTCGACATGAGCCAATCCAGCGAGCTGATCCAATCCGCCCAACGCACCCTGCGCCTGGAACTCGAGGCCGTCACGGCCCTGATCGAGCGTATCGGCGACGACTTCGTCAAGGCCTGCGAGCTGATCCTGGCCAGCAAAGGCCGTGTCGTGGTGGTCGGCATGGGCAAGTCCGGGCATATCGGCAACAAGATCGCCGCCACCCTGGCCAGTACCGGCACACCGGCCTTCTTCGTGCACCCGGCCGAAGCCAGCCATGGCGACATGGGCATGATCACCCGCGACGACGTGATTCTCGCGCTGTCGAACTCTGGCAGTACTGCCGAAATCATCACCCTCTTGCCACTGATCAAGCGCCTGGGCATCAAGCTGGTGAGCCTGACCGGCAACCCGGCCTCGTCCCTGGCCCAGGCCGCCGACGTCAATCTCGACGCCAGCGTCGCCCAGGAAGCCTGCCCGTTGAACCTGGCGCCCACATCCTCCACCACCGCCTCCCTGGTGCTGGGGGATGCCCTTGCCATCGCCCTGCTCGAAGCACGCGGGTTCACCGCCGAGGATTTTGCCTTCTCCCACCCCGGCGGTGCGCTGGGGCGCAGGTTGCTGCTCAAGGTCGAGAACGTGATGCACGCCGGCGACGACCTGCCCAAGGTGACGCGCGGCACACTGCTCAAGGACGCCCTGCTTGAAATGTCCCGCAAAGGCCTGGGCATGACCGTGATCATCGAAGACGATGGCACGCTGGCCGGCGTCTTCACCGACGGCGACCTGCGCCGCAGCCTGGACCGCAACATCGATGTGCGCACCGCCTTGATCGAGGAGGTGATGACGGTACACGGCAAGACCGCCCGGGCCGAAATGCTGGCCGCTGAAGCGTTGAAAATCATGGAAGACAACAAGATTGGCGCACTGGTGGTGGTGGACGCCCACGACCGCCCCACCGGCGCCCTGAACATGCACGATCTGCTGCGCGCTGGCGTACTGTGAGGAGCTCCACGATGAATCAGGATCTGATGCAACGCGCCAAGGCCATCAAGCTGGCGGTCTTCGACGTCGATGGTGTACTCACCGACGGGCGTCTCTATTTTCTTGAAGACGGCAGCGAGTTCAAGACCTTCAATACCCTCGACGGGCACGGCATCAAGATGCTGATGGCGTCTGGCGTTACGACCGCGATCATCAGCGGGCGCAAGACACCGGTCGTCGAGCGCAGGGCGAAGAACCTCGGTATCGCGCATCTGTATCAGGGGCGCGAAGACAAACTCGTGGTGCTCGACGGCCTGCTCGCCGAGCTGGGCCTGAGCTATGATCAGGTGGCTTACCTTGGCGATGACCTGCCGGACTTGCCGGTCATTCGGCGCGTAGCTCTGGGCATGGCCGTCGCCAACGCGGCGCCGTTCGTGCGCGAGCACGCTCACGGCGTGACCCAGGCCCGCGGCGGCGAAGGCGCCGCACGTGAATTCTGCGAACTCATCATGCAGGCCCAGGGCACCCTGGATGCTGCCAACGCCAACTACCTGTAAGGTTGCCCATGTTCAGCAAGAAAGCCAGAAACATCGTGCTGCTCGGGGCCATTGCGGCCCTGCTGGTGGCCGTCGGCTACTGGAACGTCAGCCCGGAGAGCTTCCTGGAGAAGCCAGTCGCCCAGGTCGACGAGAGCGCCATCGACTACTACGCCATCAACGCCCACAGCGTCCAGTTCCTGCCCGACGGCAGGCTCCAGTACGAAATGACCGCCGACAAAGTCGAACATCTCAAGGCCAGCGAGGTCACGATGTTGACCACGCCGGACTTGCACCTGTACCGCGGCACGGCGTTTCCGTGGCATGTACAAAGCACCCGCGCCGAGGTCAACCCCGACGGCAGCGAGGTCGAGTTGATCGACAATGTGCGGGTTGCCCGCACTGACGAACAGAAGCGTGAGACCATCATCACCAGCTCGCGCATGACCGTGTTCCCGCAGAAGCAATATGCGCAGACCGAGCAAGCCGTTAGAATCGACGGCGCCGGTGGAACGACCACGGGCAAAGGAATGAAAGCGTACCTGAAAGAAGGCAGGATGGACCTGCTCTCTAACGTAAGAGGACAGTATGAGGCTCGTTAAAACCCTCCCCCTTTTGCTCAGCCTGAGCGCAGCACTGGGAAGCGCGAGCGCCCTCGCCCTGCCGAACGACCGTGACCAGCCGATTCGCATCCAGGCCGACAATGCGCACCTGGACGACAAGAAAGGCGTGGCCACCTATACCGGTGACGTGATCATCACCCAGGGCTCTATGATGATCAAAGGCAACACCGTAACCATCACTCGCACGAACGGTGGCGACATCGACGTGGTGACCTCGGTGGGCAACCTGGCCTATTTCGAGCAGCAACAAAGCGCGTCCAAGGCGGACAAGATGAAAGGCTGGGGCGTTACCATCCAGTACCAGGCTCAGAAAGACCTGGTGGTGCTCACCGACCGAGCCAAGGTGGAAAACGAAGGCAACACCACCGAAGGCGAGAAAATCGTCTACAACACCCAGACACAAGTGGCCACTGCCGGTCGGGGTGGCAACGTAACCACGCCACGTCAGCGTATCGACATGGTGATCCAGCCCAAGAAGAAGGCCGAGTAAATGGCAACCCTCAAAGCCCAGCACCTGGCCAAGAGCTACAAGGGCCGCCAGGTCGTGCGAGACGTCAGCCTGTCGATCGACAGCGGTCAGATCGTCGGCCTGCTCGGCCCCAATGGCGCCGGCAAGACTACGTGCTTCTACATGATCGTTGGCCTGGTTCAGGCCGATCAGGGGCGCGTGCTGATCGACAGCCTCGATGTCAGCCACCAGCCCATGCACGGTCGCGCCCGGGCCGGTATCGGCTATCTACCGCAGGAAGCGTCGATCTTCCGCAAGTTGTCGGTGGCCGACAACATCAAGGCGATCCTGGAAACCCGCAAGGATCTTGATCGCGAGGGCCAGCGCCAGGAGCTCGAAAGCCTGCTTCAGGAATTCCACATCAGCCACATTCGCGACAACCTGGGCATGAGCCTGTCCGGCGGCGAGCGGCGGCGTGTCGAGATTGCCCGGGCATTGGCAACCTCTCCAAAATTCATCTTGCTCGACGAGCCCTTCGCAGGCGTGGACCCCATTTCGGTCGGTGATATCAAGCAGATCATTCATCACCTCAAAGCCAAGGGCATCGGTGTGCTGATCACGGACCACAACGTGCGTGAAACGCTGGATATCTGTGAAACGGCCTACATCGTCAACGACGGCCGCCTGATCGCCGAGGGCGATGCCCAGACCATCCTGGCCAATGACCTGGTGAAAGAAGTTTACCTGGGGCACGAGTTCAGGCTTTGATCACGACGCGCGCCTTGGGCACGAACAAAGACGCCCCCAAGTCGGGCCAAGTTGTTACAGTGCTCTAGGCAAACGCTACAATTTAAGGCATAAATCTTGCTTGAAATGGCGCCCCGGCGCCCTCGTGTAGTGGAAGGCGCATGTGCGCCGGCGAACAAGGTACAAAGCATCTGCCATGAAACCATCGCTCGTCCTAAAAATGGGCCAGCAACTGACGATGACACCGCAGTTGCAACAGGCCATCCGCCTGCTCCAGCTTTCCACCCTGGACCTTCAGCAGGAAATCCAGGAAGCCCTGGAGTCCAATCCGATGCTCGAGCGCCAGGAAGACGGCGACGACTTCGATAACACCGACCCCATGGCGGACAACGCCGAGAACAAACCGACCAGCGACGTCCAGGACAACAGCTTCCAGGAAACCACTGCCAGCGCCGAAAACCTCGAAGACGGCGAGTGGAACGAACGCATCCCCAACGAGCTTCCTGTCGACACCGCCTGGGAAGATATCTACCAGACCAGTGCCAGCAGCCTGCCAAGCAATGACGACGACGAGTGGGATTTCACCACCCGCACTTCGGCTGGCGAGAGCCTGCAAAGCCATCTGCTGTGGCAGTTGAACCTGGCGCCGATGTCCGACACCGACCGGCTCATTGCAGTCACCTTGATCGACAGCATCAACAATCAGGGCTATCTGGAAGACAGTCTGGAAGAGATTTGTGCAGGGTTCGACCCTGAGCTCGACATCGAGCTGGATGAAGTCGAGGCAGTGCTGCATCGTATCCAGCAATTCGAACCTGCTGGTGTCGGCGCCCGCACGCTGGGCGAATGCCTGTTGCTGCAACTGCGCCAGCTGCCGGCCAGCACCCCGTGGATGACCGAGGCCATGCGCCTGGTCAGCGACTTCATCGACCTGCTGGGAAGCCGCGACTACAGCCAGCTCATGCGCCGCATGAAACTCAAGGAAGATGAGCTGCGCCAGGTCATCGAACTGGTGCAGAGCCTCAACCCTCGCCCAGGGTCGCAGATCGAGTCCAGTGAGCCCGAGTACGTGGTGCCGGATGTGATCGTGCGCAAGGACAGCGAGCGGTGGCTGGTGGAACTGAACCAGGAGGCGGTGCCACGCCTGCGCGTTAACGCGCAATACGCCGGGTTCGTACGCCGCGCCGACACCAGTGCCGACAACACCTTCATGCGCAACCAGTTGCAGGAAGCCCGCTGGTTCATCAAGAGCCTGCAAAGCCGCAACGAGACCTTGATGAAGGTGGCTACGCAGATCGTTGAGCACCAGCGCGGCTTCCTGGACCACGGCGACGAGGCGATGAAGCCGCTGGTGCTGCACGACATCGCAGAAGCTGTGGGCATGCACGAGTCGACCATTTCCCGGGTCACCACCCAGAAGTACATGCACACCCCCCGCGGCATCTACGAGCTGAAATACTTTTTCTCGAGCCACGTCAGCACCTCCGAAGGCGGGGAATGCTCGTCCACGGCGATCCGCGCGATCATCAAGAAACTGGTTGCGGCGGAAAATCAGAAAAAGCCATTGAGTGACAGCAGGATCGCTGGTTTACTGGAGGCACAAGGCATCCAGGTCGCCCGTCGCACTGTCGCCAAGTACCGCGAGTCCCTGGGTATCGCACCCTCGAGCGAGCGCAAGCGATTGATGTAGCCCCTGAGATGTGCCACCGCGTTTGTGTGGCAGGTGCAACACCTGCCTCTTTGATGCACGGGCAACAAAAGGAGAAGCTGTATGCAAGTCAATATCAGTGGACAGCATGTAGAAGTCACCCAACCCTTGCGTGATTACGTGCTCGAAAAGCTCGCCCGCGTGGAGAGTCACTTCGACAAGATCACTAACGTGCAGGTCATCATGAAAGTCGAGAAGCTGCAGCAGAAGGTCGAAGCGACCTTGCAGATTCCTGGCGGTGAAGTGGTAGCCAACGCCGAACACGAAGACATGTATGCAGCCATCGACGCCTTGGCCGACAAGCTCGACCGCCAACTGAAAAAACACAAGGAAAAACAGCAAAGCCTGCTGCAAGGTGCAGCAGCCCGCTGATCCCCCTCATCCATGATCCGACTTGAAACCATCCTGACCCCCGGCCGTTCCCTCGTGAACGTGCCGGGCGGCAGCAAGAAGCGCGCCCTGGAAAAGGTCGCCACCCTGATTGCCGATCAAGTACCTGAACTTGAGATGCAAGACGTCTTCGAAAAACTGGTGGCCCGCGAAAAGCTGGGCTCCACTGGTTTCGGCAATGGCATCGCCATCCCCCATTGCCGCCTCGAAGGGTGCTCCTCACCGGTCAGCGCCCTTCTGCACCTTGACGCCCCCATCGATTATGACGCGATCGATGGCGCGCCCGTGGACCTGCTTTTCGTTCTGCTGGTTCCGGTTGCGGCCACCGATGCTCATCTGGAACTGCTGCGCCAGATAGCCAGCATGCTCGATCGCAAGGACGTTCGTGATCGCCTGCGTGCAGCCCAGAGCAGCGAGGCCTTGTTCCAGGTCGTCCTGGACGTACAGAACGAGCATTGAACATGCGCTTGATCATCGTCAGTGGCCGGTCCGGCTCCGGTAAGAGCACGGCCCTCGATGTCCTCGAAGACAACGGTTTCTACTGCATCGACAATTTGCCCGCCGGGCTGCTGCCGCAGTTGGCGGAAAGCGCGCTGCTCAACACCGAATTGCCGCAGCCCAAGGTTGCCGTATCGATTGACGCACGCAACCTGCCAAGCCACTTGTCGCGCTTTCCCGAACTGCTCGAACAAGCGCGTGCTCGTCACATCCAGTGCGACGTGCTGTACCTCGATGCCGACGAAGACACGCTGCTCAAGCGTTTTTCCGAAACCCGCCGACGCCACCCGTTGACCAATGCCGATCGCTCACTGGCCGAGGCGATTCGCGTCGAACGGGATTTGCTGGGGCCGATAGCTGACCTGGCCGATCTCAAGATCGACACCACCCGCCTGAATCTCTATCAGCTGCGTGACTCGATCAAGCTGCGCTTGTTGGACAAGCCAGAACCGGGTACGGCTTTTCTGGTGGAGTCATTCGGCTTCAAGCGGGGCATGCCGGTCGATGCCGATCTGGTGTTCGACGTGCGCTGCCTGCCCAACCCTTACTGGAAGCCAGAACTGCGCGAGCATTCCGGCCTTGAACAACCCGTCATCGACTACCTCGCGGCTCAGCCGGACGTCGAAGAGATGTTCACCGATATTTCCAGCTACCTGCTCAAGTGGCTGCCACGGTTCGCCGCCAGCAACCGTGCCTATGTCACCATCGCCATCGGATGCACTGGCGGCCATCATCGCTCGGTGTACCTCACCGAACGGCTGGGCCAGTTGCTCCAGCAATCTTTGAAAAACGTCCAGGTTCGCCACCGCGACCTCTAGCCCAAGGATCCGCCAGCTCATGCCCGCCCGCGAAATCACCATCATCAACAAACTGGGTCTGCATGCCCGGGCGGCAGCCAAATTCGTCGGGGTTGCCGGTCGCTTTCCCTGCCAGGTCAAGGTAGGTCGTGCCCCGGACAAGCTGGTCGATGGCAAGAGCATCATGGGGGTCATGATGCTGGCGGCGGGCAAAGGCACTCAGGTCTACCTGCACACCGAAGGCGAGCAGGACAGTGAAGCCATGCAGGCACTGGTCGAGTTGATCAACAACTATTTCGACGAGGGGGAGTAAGCCCTCGGCACGACCAGCAGGCGTTTCACATCGGCCGTCGCCAAGCGTGACGCCCTCCTCCTCACGCCCGCAGTCTGGCGGGCGCTTCAGGACATCGCGGTATCCATCACCATCATCAGGCAGAAACCGATGCACAGCCCCAGGCTGGCCAGGCGGTGATTACCGTGGCTGCGTGATTCGGGGATGATTTCCTGGGTCACGACCAGCAGCATCGCCCCTGCAGCGCAGGCGAGGCCCAGGGGCAACAGCAGTTGCGCCACATTCACCAGCCAGGCGCAGATAACGGCTGCCACGGGCTCCACCAGACCGGAGACGGCGCCGATGAGAAAGGCCTTGAAGCGCGACATGCCAGCCCCGGCGAGCACCAGCGCAATGACCAGCCCCTCCGGTACATCCTGCAAGGCGATGCCCATTGCCAGGCTGTCGGCAGCTGCCATGCCCCCGCCTGCAGACACGCCTATGGCCATGCCCTCTGGAATGTTGTGGGCGATGATGGCGAACACGAACAGCCATACGCGCGAAGCGATGACCGGCTCGTCAGGGGTCAGCCCTGAGGACGAGCCTGGCGAGAGTTTCAGGTCCACCAGGTAAAGGCACAACGCGCCTGCCAGCAGGCCCGCGCTGATGAGGCCGCCGGCTCCCCATGCACCAAAACCAATGGCCTGAGCGGCCTCCAACCCAGGCACTATCAGCGAGAAGGCCGTGGCCGCCAACATGACGCCAGCACCAAAGCCCAACAGTGTATCGGCCAATGCCACGGGCATGGTGCGGATAACCAGTACCGGCACCGCACCCAGGGCCGTCCCCAACGCGCACAGCGCGCCGCCCTCAAGTGCGCGCAACATACGTGGGTCCAGGTCGAGCCAGGCAAATGCGCGCGCCACCAGCAGCGCGGTACCCGCCAGCAGCAACAGGGTTCCAAGCGCCAGCCTGAACAGGCGCACGCTGCTGACGGACATGACTTCGGCGCGCATACCTGCCTGGCTCATTTCATGGCATCGAGGTAGCGGCGATTCACTTGCGCCCAGTCGATGACGTTGTAGAAGGCCCCGATGTACTCAGGCCGACGGTTCTGATACTTCAGGTAGTACGCGTGCTCCCAGACGTCCAGGCCGAGGATCGGTGTGTGGCCATGCATCAACGGGCTGTCCTGGTTGCCACTGCTCTCGACCACGAGGGTCCGCTGCGGGGTAACGCTCAGCCAGGCCCAACCACTGCCGAAGCGGGTGAGCGCAGCCTTGGTGAAGGCTTCCTTGAATGCCTCGAAGCCACCCAATTGTGTGTCGATGGCACGGGCAACTTCGCCCTGGGGCTCGCCTCCACCACGGGGGGACATCACCGTCCAGAACAGGCTGTGGTTGGCATGCCCGCCGCCATGGTTGGTCACGGCGCCTCGCAGGTTTTCAGGTAACTGCTCGACCTGTGCCACCAGCTTTTCCACCGGCCAGTCGGCCCATTCACTGTTCTCGACCGCTGCGTTGAGGCCATTGACGTACGTCTGGTGATGCTTGGTGTGATGGATCTCCATGGTCTGCGTGTCGATGTGCGGTTCCAGCGCATCGTAGGCGTAGGGCAGTGCAGGCAATGCATGAGGCATGTCAATGGACTCCGTGGGCAGGTTGAAGTGAACAGGCGCTGTGTCGGTTGAGCAGGTGCTCGGTGCGCGGGTACTGGCCGTGTTCGGCGATGAAACTCAACAACTCGGTGTAGGTACGGGCGCTGTGGCGCAGTGAGGCATCACGCAGCGCCCGTGGCAGGCACACGTCCTGACTGGCCTGCAACAGCCGTTGGTGCACGGCGCACAGGTAATCGGCGCTTTCATGGGGCTGCTGCAGACGCAGGTGCAGGTCGGCCAGGTTGTGATGCGCGATCACCAATGAGGCCACGGCTTGATCGGCATCCTCCCAGCGCGTGAACAGCACTTGGGCCAATGCCAGGGCCTGGAGGTAATGTTCGCGAGCATCCACCAGCTCACCTTGCGAGAACAGCTGATTGGCGACTTGCGTGATGCGTTTCCAGTGCTGCATGACGAGCCTCCAGGGCCATTGCGCTGTTCAGATACCACCAGCGGTCAGCTTTTCCGGATTCAGCAAGGCCTGCAACCGATCACGGGAAAGGTCGGTGTGCTCCAGCGCCACATCGATGATGGGCCGCCCTTGCGCATAAGCGGCCTTGGCGATCTCCGCTGCCTTGAGGTAACCAATGATCGGGTTCAGTGCCGTGACCAGGATCGGGTTACGCGCCAACGCCTCGTTGAGTTTGTTTTCATTGACCTTGAATGTGGCAATGGCTTTGTCTGCCAGTAACCGGCTGACATTGGCCATCAGCTCGATGCTTTCGAGCAGGTTACGGGCGATGACCGGCAACATGACATTGAGCTCGAAGTTGCCGGACTGCCCCGCTACCGCGATCGTTGCGTCATTGCCGATGACCTGAGCGGCGACCATGGCGGTGGCTTCAGGAATCACCGGATTGACCTTTCCAGGCATGATCGACGAGCCAGGTTGCAAGCCCTGCAGCTCGATTTCACCCAAGCCCGCCAAGGGCCCCGAGTTCATCCAGCGCAGGTCGTTGGCGATCTTCATCAACGCCACCGCCGTGGTCTTGAGCTGGCCAGACAGTGCAACGGCAGTGTCCTGGGAGCCGATCAGGGCAAACAGATTCTGAGCAGGGCGAAACGCTACGCCCGTCAACGCGCTGAGGTGACGGGCGAAGCCGGCTGCGAAATCAGGATGGGCGTTGATCCCGGTGCCCACGGCCGTGCCGCCCTGGGCCAGGGCCTGCAGGCTAGGCAAGGTGGCCTCTATGTGCGCCTTGGCACCTGCGACCTGCGCCGCCCAGCCATCAAGTACTTGGCTCATGCGTACAGGCATGGCATCCATCAAGTGCGTACGGCCTGTCTTGATATAGGGACGAACCTGGATCGACTTGGCTTCGATCACCTGCACAAGGTGGCTCAGCGCTGGCAGCAGTTGCTCGTGGAGCGCAAGGGCTGCGCTCACATGAATGGTGGTAGGAATGATGTCATTGCTGCTCTGCCCGCAATTGACGTGGTCATTGGGATTGACCGCTTCGCTCGAGGCTCGGCTGGCCAGCGTTGCAATCACTTCGTTGGCGTTCATGTTGGAACTGGTGCCGGAACCGGTCTGGAACACATCGACCGGAAAATGCACGATGAAGTCTTCTGCCAGCAGTTGCTGTACGGCCGTGACGATCGCCTGGCCTTGCTGCTCAGACAACTGCTCCAGTTCGACGTTGGCGTTAGCCGCCGCTGCCTTGGCCAGCAGCAGCGCGCGTAAGAACTGGGCAGGCATGCGCTGGCCACTGATGGGGAAATTGTCGACCGCACGCTGGGTCTGCGCGCCGTACAGCGCGTCTGCCGGCACGTGCAACTCGCCCATGCTGTCACGCTCGATGCGGGTATTGGTCATCATCGGGTCCTTGCATCAATTCATCGGGGGAAATCGAGGGCAGCAAACGGCAATTGGCCAGTTGCAGGGCATAGGGCTGCCAGCGTTGGTTCTGTTCCTGTCGGTCGAGGTTGCGCAGGATCAACAGTGGCCGCCAGGCCTGATCCAGGCACTGGCAGCGCCAGTGCCAAGGCAGCATGCGGTCGCAGGCGGTATCGAGCAGCAGGCGGAAGGAGGTCAATGCCACCGTCCAGGGTGACGTCTGGGTGCAACACACCAGGTAACGCCCTTCCGCCAGGTAATGTTCGATCAGGCGCGGCTCATCTGGCTCGAGCGCACAGCGGATCCGGCGACTGAGCCAGCGCCAGTTTTCAAGATAGGGCAGTTCGCGAAGGGCGGTCGTCATGAACATCATCATCGTGCAGCTATGAAATGATATTCATTATTAATTGATAAACAGAATCAATTCAACCCGTAGATGGTGTGAAGGGGCCGCCGCTTGATCTTCTGCCGCGAAAAAAAAAGGGGCCGCTGCGCGGCCCCAACGGCTTCACATGAAGAGGATCAACTACCGGCAACCATCATCCGCTCGATCAACACCGAGCCTGTATGAATGTTGCTGCGGGTCTCCAGGTCGCTGCCAATCGCCACGATCTGCTTGAACATGTCCTTCATGTTGCCCGCGATGGTGACTTCCTGGACGGCGTGCTGGATCTCGCCATTCTCGACCCAGAAACCGGCCGCGCCACGGGAATAGTCCCCTGTCACCATGTTCAGGCCATGCCCCATCAATTCGGTGACCAGCAGGCCGCGCCCCATGCGTCGGATCAACGCGGCCTGGTCTTCACTGCCATGGGTGACGAACAGGTTGTGCACGCCGCCTGAGTTGGCGGTACTGGGCAGACCCAGTTTGCGCCCCGAGTAGGTACCGAGCAGGTAGGACACCAGCTGGCCCTTATCCACGAACGGTTTGGCGTAGGTTGCCAGGCCATCACCATCGAAGGCTGCGCTGCCCAACGCGCGCGGGATGTGAGGGCGCTCGTCCAAGGTCAGCCAGGCCGGGAACAACTGTTGGCCGAGGGCGCCTTCAAGGAAGGAGGACTTGCGGTACAGGTTCCCACCGGAAACCGCCGACAGGAAGCTGCCGAACAGCCCGCCTGCCAATTCGGCCGAGAACAGTACCGGCACCTCACAGGTCGGCACCGGCCGTGCGCCCAGGCGACTGGCGGCGCGTTGGGCGGCGCGGATACCGATGCTGCGCGGGTCAGCCAGCAGGTTACCTTGGCGATTGACGTCGTACCAGTAGTCACGCTGCATCTGCCCATCGCCCTCGGCGATCATCACGCAGCTCAGGCTGTGACGGGTGGAGGCGTAGCCACCGACAAAGCCGTTGCTGTTGCCATACACCCTGCACCCCTGGTGGGTGTTGAGCGAGGTGCCATCGGCGTTGAGAATTCGAGGATCAGCGTCGAAGGCCGCAGCTTCGCACGCCAAGGCCATTTCAATGGCCTTCTCCGGCTCCAGGTTCCAGTCGTGGTAGAGGTCGAGGTCCGGAACATCGCGGGCCATCAGGGCGGCGTCGGCAAGCCCGGCGCATTCGTCCTCGGAGGTGTGCTTGGCAATGGCCAGCGCAGCTGCGACGGTTTCGCGAATGGCGTCCGAACCACTGGCCGAGGTGCTGGCCGAGCCTTTGCGCTGCCCGACGTACAGGGTGATACCAAAGCCCTGGTCACGGTTGAACTCAACCGTCTCGACCTCGCGCTGGCGGACCGTGGTGGACAGGCCCTGCTCCAGCGACACCGCCACTTCGCAGGCGCTGGCACCCTGGCGGCGGGCCTCGGCAATGATCGCTTCGACCTGCTCTTGCAAGGCTGGCAGATCGTTCGGGCCGATACTCTGGACTGCACTCATGGTTTTCTCCACTCAGAATTCTGCGTTCGGCAAGGGCCATTCAACGGCCGGGCCGGACAAGCGGCCCCCGACTGGTTATCATGGCGGCGATCTTTAGCGGACTGCCACCATGGTTGATTCAAACGACGACGCCTTCGACGGCGAAAAAAGCAAAACCCAGATCAAGCGCGAACTGCATGCGCTGGTCGAACTCGGCGAGCGGCTCACCACCCTCAAGGCCGACACCCTGGCGCGCCTGCCCTTGACCGATGAACTGCGCAAGGCATTGGCCGAAGCCAGCAAGCACACCGCGCATGGGGCTCGCAAACGCCACATGTCGTTCGTAGGCAAGCTGATGCGTGTACAGGACCTGGACGCCATTCATGCCCTGCTGGAACAGATGGACAGCTCCACCCGCCAGTACAACGAGCGTTTTCACGGTCTTGAACGCTGGCGTGATCGGTTGATCGACGGCAACGACGAGGACCTCGAACGGTTCGTCAACGAATACCCGGAGACCGACCGCCAGCAGCTGCGCTCGCTGGTGCGCCATGCCCAGCACGAAAAGGCCAGGAACAAACCCCCTGCCGCTTCGCGCAAGGTGTTCAAGTACATTCGCGATCTGGACGAGCTGCAGCGCGGGCTGCGCTGATCGCGGCGGGGCCGCCTTGCGGCCCCAGCCGACCCTCACGCCCCGGTACCACCCACCGTGATCGCATCGAGTTTCAAGGTCGGTTGGCCCACACCGACCGGCACGGACTGCCCGTCCTTGCCGCATGTCCCTACCCCACTGTCGAGCGACAGGTCGTTGCCGACCATCGACACACGGCTCATCGCCTCCGGGCCATTGCCAATCAAGGTCGCGCCTTTGACCGGGGCGGTGATCTTGCCATCCTCGATCAGGTAGGCCTCGCTGGTCGAAAAGACGAACTTGCCGCTGGTGATGTCCACCTGTCCGCCACCCAAATTCGCGCAGTAGATGCCCTTCTTCACCGACGCGATGATCTCCTGCGGGTCGCTTTCACCGGCCCGCATGTAAGTGTTGGTCATGCGCGGCATCGGCAAGTGGGCATAGGATTCCCGTCGGCCGTTGCCCGTCACCGCCATGCCCATCAGGCGCGCATTGAGCTTGTCCTGCATGTAGCCCTTGAGCACGCCGTTTTCGATCAGGGTGGTGCACTCGGTCGGCGTACCTTCGTCGTCCACGCTCAAGGAGCCACGTCGGCCTTCCAGGGTGCCATCATCGACGATGGTGCACAGGCTGGACGCGACCTTCTGGCCGATTCGGCCGCTGAATGCCGAACTGCCCTTGCGGTTGAAATCGCCTTCCAGGCCATGGCCAACCGCCTCGTGCAACAGCACGCCGGACCAGCCAGGCCCCAGCACCACGGGCAGGGTGCCGGCAGGCGCAGCAACGGCCTCCAGGTTCACCAACGCCTGGCGCAGTGCCTCGCGGGCATAGCCCATCACCCGCTCCTCGGTGAAGAAGCGATAGTCGGTGCGCCCGCCGCCGCCCTGCCCGCCGCGTTCGCGACGGCCGTTCTGCTCGACGATGACGCTGACGTTGAAGCGCACCAGGGGCCGTACGTCGGCCGCCAGGCTGCCATCGGCGGCCGCGACCAGGATCCGCTCCCAGACGCCGGCCATGCTGACGCTGACCTGCTGGATACGCGGGTCCAGTGCACGGGTGGCGGCATCGACACGCTTGAGCAGCTCGACCTTCTCGGCACGGCTGAGCACGTCCAATGGATTATCCGCCGGGTAGAGAGTGGTCACGTCCTGGGCACGGAATGCCTGAACCGTGCCGTTCTGCCCGGCACGGGAAATCGATCGCGCGGCGCGCGCGGCAGAGGTCAAGGCTTCGAGATTGATGGCATTGCTGTAGGCAAAGCCGGTTTTTTCGCCGGCCTGGGCACGGACACCGACCCCCTGATCGAGGTTGAAGCTGCCTTCTTTGACAATCCCATCCTCCAGCGCCCAGGTTTCCGAAATCTGGCCCTGAAAGTACAGGTCGGCGGCGTCGATGCCTGGGCCGGCCAATTCACCCAGCACACTTTGCAGGCTGTCCAGGGTCAAGCCGCCTGGGGCCAGGAGCTGCTCGCTGACGGTGGATAACATCTGGCTCATAGTCACTCCGAGGTGTGCGCAGGCCGCAATGCGCCCTGCGAGAAGAAGCGCCGGTGATCGATCACCGGCATGCGCGCCCGAATGGACGCCTGTTCGTCACTGTCGCGCTCGGCAAGCAGTACCGCTTCGCCTTGCGCCTGTTGCGCCACGATGCGCCCCCATGGGTCGACGATCGCCGCGTGGCCGTGGGTCTGGCGCTGGCCGGGGTGAAGCCCGCCTTGGGCTGCGGCCAGCATGTAGCATTGCGTTTCGATGGCGCGTGCGCGGATCAGCACGTCCCAATGCGCCGCCCCTGTCACCGCCGTGAACGCCGACGGTGCACTGATCAGTTCTGCCCCGGCTGCGCGCAGGTGGCTGTACAACTCGGGAAAGCGCAGGTCGTAGCACACGCTCAGGCCCAACCGCCCCACCGGCGTATCGGCAACCACCACCTGCGCACCGGGGGCGTAATCATCGGATTCACGATAGCGGCCACGATTGTCGGCGACATCCACATCGAACAGGTGCAACTTGTCATACCGCGCGACCTGCTGCCCATGCTCGTCGATCAACAACGAACAGGCATGTGCCTTGGCCTTGGGCTGACCGGTCGGCGGCAGGGCAATGGTGCCTGCGACAATCCATAACCTGAGGTCACGAGCCACGCGTTTCAACCAGGGCAGGATCGGGCCTTCGCCGAGGGCCTCGGCGCGGCCGATCGCCGCGGCGTCTGCACGCCCCATGGCGGCGAAGTTCTCCGGCAGCACGGCCAGCCTGGCGCCACCTGATGCCGCCTGTTCCAGAAGCTTGCTCGCCTGGCGCAGGTTACCCTGCACATCATCCTGGCTGACCATCTGGATCACTGCCGCCTTCATCGACCCTCCTGGCGCTATTTCTGGAATGGTTTCACAAAGGTAATCTTAGGCTCTTTCCACGGCCCTACTACCCGGTAATGCACGCTGGCAAAGCGCGACACCCGATCGCCAATCAGCCGGTCGACCAGAAACAGTGCGCCGCCCACGGCCGGGGCGCCGACGATCAGCGCTGCCAGGGGAAGGTTGTTGGTGACCGGCAGGCTGACCTGCAGGTTGGCAGCGACCCGCTCACGCACCATGTCCAGGGTACCATCGAGTTCGAAATCGCTCGACGGGCCGGTTACCTTGATTGGCGTGCGGGTTACGTATACGCCTTCACTGGCCACCAGCAGCCCCTTGAGCCGGTCGTAGGCCAGGCCCTTTTCGAACAAGTCGGAGAAGTCCAGGCGCAAGCGCCGACCAATGGCGTTGAAGTTCAGCAAGCCGAATACCCGCAACGCTTGTGCGCCACCGTCAACCTCGACGAACTGCCCGCTGTGCAGCACTGCATCGAGGCTCCCGGAGAACCGCTTCAGGCTGATTGCCGCCGGGGAGCCCGGCCACCGCCCGTCCACGTCCATGCGAAAATCCCGGGCGGTTACCGTCGGGGCAAAGCCCCAGGCCGTGAGCACGTCACCCAGTTGCTTGCCTTGCACGCGGCCTTTGTACCAGCTCGTGCCGCCTGCGCCATCCCAACCACCGGCGCCGTCGATGCGCAGCCCCTTGAGGTTCAGATCGATGTCGCTGGCGTTCACACCGGTACGGGTCGGCCGCAGCTTGATCGCAGCGCTGCCGTACAGATCGTCACCGCGGTACAACGTGTCGATGCGCACGTCCAGCGGCGGCACCTTGCGCGGATCGAACGACGCCAGCGGGTCGGCGCCGTCTTCGTCCTGCGCCTGGTCGGCATTGCCTGCCGGCAGGCGCAAGGTTTGCAGCCGCACCACGATAGGGGCGCCCTCGGCGTCGGGCACGCGCGCGTCGCCCACCACCTGCCGACTATCCAGGCGCACGTCCCAGGCCGCCGACCCACGTGCCAGACGCACCCTCGCCTGGTTCAGCTCGGTACCGTAGGCCTTCAGGGCCCCGATGCTCAGGTCAACGCTCTGCAGTGTCTGGCGCGCATTGCCACCTGGATCGTCGCCCCCTAGCTTCTGCGCCTGAGCCTGCCAAGGCTCAAGGTCCAGGGTATCGAGGTGCCCACGGATACGCAGGCCGCGACCGCCAGGAGGCTGCGCTTGACCAGCACCAAGCAGCAGCTCACCAGCGCCCTGGTCCAGGTGCTCGGCTGGCGCCACGTAGGCTAGCCGGGCAAGATCGGTGTAGGCGGCGTCGATGTGCCGTTGCGCGCCTTGCAGGTTCATGCTGAAACGGCTGGCCCGACTGTCGGCAGGCGCTTTGCCAAAGGGCGCCGGCAGGTCGATCGACAGGCCTTTGAGGTCCGAATCGACGTTAATCAGGTTTTCACGTGCGCCAATGCTCAACTGCAGCTGGTACGGCAGCTCGCCAGACGCCGGCAGTGCCTGGTCGAAGTGCAGCCATTGGGTCAGTGCTTGCAGCGAAACCCGGCCGCTGGCGCTGATTCTGGTCTGCATCTGTCCCGGTTCGCCTACAGCGGCAATCTGTGCAGTGACCGGCTTGCCGAATGCCTGCAGGGAAATGCCCTTGCCACTGAGGCCCTTGTCGTAGTCGAAGCTGAAGTCGCCCTTCAGGCGCGTGAGTTCCAGCTCGGGCGATGCAATCTTGAGCCGTGCATCGCGCGTGGCGAAATCCACCTTCACCTTAGGTTGTTGCCCATGGGCCAGCGGGATGTCCAGCTTGACCTTGCCTCTGAGGGGGCCCTCACCTTCCCATCCTGCAAAGATTTCATTGGTGCCAATGGGCGCTTGCTTGAGTATCTTGAGCCCGTCCACCAGGCCACCCTCGAAATTGCCGTCCAAGTGCAAGTGGCTGTCACCCATGCCTTCCACATGTGGAATGTCGACTTTCACGTCGCTGACCTTGGTATCGAGCAGCACACCGCTTTGCGCCTTGATGCGCACACCGCTGTCCTCGATGAACACGTCGCCGTCCACATGCTGTACCTGTGGCCAGCCGGGCTGGAAGTCCAGGGTGGCATCATGAACTTTGAAGAACAGGCTGATGCTGCGAGCTTCGGGCTTGGCACCGTGATTGAGCGAGCCCTGGTACTGGAAGTAACCCTGGTCGACACTGCCTTTGACGATTGCGCTGCGCAGCCATTGGTCCAAGGCCGGGCTCAACACCTCGGGCAAGTACTTGGCGGTGTAGCGGCCATCGCCGTCGGTCAGACCGACACGCAGGTCCATGTAGTCTTCACGCCCTTCCTCGAACAACAGGCGGATGAGGAAGTCGCCTGCAATGTTGCCCTCCTCGCCCACGACCTTCAGGTAAGGAGCGATCAGGGTGAAGCCTTCCTTGTCCAGTGCCCAGGTCAGGCGCGCATTGGCTTTCTGGTAGTGCCAGGGTTTGGCGAAGATCGGATCCAGGTGCAGCATGAAAGCGTCGGTGTCCAGGCGCAGTTCGCCATGCCCAAGGTCGCCGCTGATGCTGCCGCTCACGTTACCGGCAGCCGGGGCGCCGTGATACGCATCGAAACCCACGCGCTCCAGGTTGCTTTCGAACGCCAGCCGGCGATCGCCGTCGGCCTTGGGCCGGGCCGTCAGGTGCACGTTGCGCAGGGCACCTGTGACATTGAGGCCATCGATCACCGCCAGCACTTGCTGGCCCATGGGCGCCAAGGCGTGGATCAGCGGCGTGAGAGGGGTCAGCTCCACACGGTCGGCCTGCACCTGCCAGCTTTCATCGGCCGGGGCCGCACCGTTGCGCTGCATCAACCGCAGCCGCGAGGCCCAATGCGTGTCGCCAATGTCCATCGCCAACGCGTCGACAATGACGTCGAAGCCCTCATCCTGACGCTCGAACCAGGCATTGAGGGCGAGGCTGTCTACCTTGACCGGTTTGCGCGTGTCATAGGCCCCTTGCAGGTGCGGCGCATTCAGGCGTACGGCGCCTTGGTGCAACTGACGGTCGCGCCAGTCGAACCAGGCTTCACCGCCTGCCTGAAGCACCTGGGCATGCCACTGCCCCAACAGCCGGGGCGGCAACCAGCGTGCCCAGTCACTGTGCGGCAGGTTGAGATAGCCCTGTACCTGCGCATCACGCCAGGCTTCGGCCGAAGCGCGGCTGCGCGCGCTCAGCGTCAGGGGTTGGCCATCTGGCAAGGTTGCCCGCAGGTCCAACGATTGCCGCGAGGGCCCCGCCAGCAAGCCTGCGCTGACATAGGTCAGCGTCAGCGGATCACGCTGCCAGGCGTGGAGGGTAACTTGGCTGTCGAACACATCGACCCGCCCAAGCCGGCGCAGGTCCTTGAGCAATTGCTCGGGCTGCAAGGGTGCGTCGTCCTGCTTGGGCAGGCCCTCGAGCTTCCACTTGCCGGCTTCATCCTCTCGGGCGATCAGTTGCAGGCCAGCCAGCTGGATGCGCGCCAGGCGCACTTCACCTGCGACCAGGCTGCCCCAGACATCCGGCACCACGGTGACGTCATCGAGCCGCAAGGCCGTGCCGCCTTCACCGATTTGCAGGTCGCGTACGGTCAGCACCGGCGACAGCCTGCTCCAGCGGCCCTGAAGCGCGCCAATGTGCACCGGCACACCCAGCGCTCCGGCGACCTTGGCCTGCACCGTGCTGCGGTACTCGGCCGCCAGCGGCACCAAGGCCCGGCCAAGGCTGGCGTACAGCGCCACTGCGATGACCAGCAACGCGCAAGCCCCCAGCCCCCAACGGGTCAGGACACTCAGAACGCGGCTTAGACGTCCCATGGCCATGGCCCTCCAGGTCGTATATGCATAATGGCCCGTGGTGCCGTTTTCGCCATGCCGATCGAACCGGGTCGGGTTTCAGCAGGCCTCAGAGCAGCACCACGTCATACTGCTCTTGCGAATACATCGACTCGACCTGGAAGCGAATGGTTCGCCCGATGAAGGCCTCGAGTTCAGCCACGTTGCCAGACTCTTCGTCCAACAGGCGATCGACCACCTTCTGATTGGCCAGCACGCGATAGCCTTCCGCCTGGTAGGCGCGGGCTTCACGCAGGATTTCGCGAAAGATCTCGTAACAGATGGTTTCGGGCGTTTTGAGCTTGCCTCGCCCCTGGCAAGCCTGGCACGGTTCGCACAGCACCTGCTCAAGGCTCTCCCGGGTGCGCTTGCGGGTCATCTGCACCAAGCCCAACTCGGTGATGCCGATGATGTTGGTCTTGGCGTGGTCGCGCTCCAGCTGTTTTTCCAGCGTTCGCAGCACCTGACGCTGGTGATCTTCGTCTTCCATGTCGATGAAGTCGATGATGATGATGCCGCCGATGTTGCGCAGCCGCAGTTGCCGGGCAATGGCGGTGGCGGCCTCCAGGTTGGTCTTGAAGATGGTTTCTTCCAGGTTGCGGTGACCCACGAAGGCGCCGGTGTTGACGTCGATGGTGGTCATCGCCTCGGCCGGATCCACCACCAGGTAGCCACCCGACTTCAACGGTACCTTGCGATCCAGGGCGCGCTGAATTTCATCCTCGACACCGTACAGGTCGAAGATGGGCCGTTCGCCTGGGTAGTGTTCCAGACGGTCGGCGATTTCAGGCATCAGCTCTTGCACGAACTGCGTGGTGCGCTGGAAGGTTTCCCGCGAGTCGATGCGGATTTTTTCGATCTTCGGGTTGACCAAGTCGCGCAGGGTACGCAGCGCCAGGCCCAGGTCTTCGTAGATGACCAGGGGTGCGCCACAGGTCTTGATCTGCGCCCCGATCTGCTCCCACAACCGCCGCAGGTAGCGAATATCCTGCAGGATCTCCTCAACCCGCGCGCCTTCGGCGGCGGTGCGCAGAATGAAGCCGCCAGCGCCTTGTATGTTCTCGCTGTCCACGCAATCACTGACCACGCGCTTGAGGCGTTCACGCTCGGCCTCGTCCTCGATCTTGAGCGAAATGCCCACGTGGCTGCTACGCGGCATGTAGACCAGGTAGCGCGACGGGATCGACAACTGGGTGGTCAGCCGCGCGCCTTTGCTGCCGATGGGGTCTTTGGTGACCTGTACCACCAGGGCCTGGCCTTCATGGACCAGGGCGGTGATGTTTTCCACGGCCGAGCCTTCGCGCTGCGAAATCTCCGAGGCATGGATGAACGCTGCCCGTTCCAGCCCGATGTCCACGAACGCCGCCTGCATGCCAGGCAGCACCCTGACCACCTTGCCCTTGTAGATATTGCCGACGATGCCGCGACGCTGGGTGCGCTCGACGTGCACTTCCTGCAGTACCCCGTTTTCCACCACCGCCACGCGTGACTCCATCGGGGTGATGTTGATCAGGATCTCTTCGCTCATGGCAGGTTCTCGTCCAGGGTCTTGTTCTAATGATGGATGGCGCAAACGGTGCTGGCTACTGCGGGCGCGTCACCTCAGGTTCCGAGGCCGCCTGTTGCCAGCAAGCGATGCCGAAGCGCTCGAGCAACTGTGCCGTTTCGCTCAATGGCAGGCCGACCACGGCCGAATAGCTGCCAATCAGCCCGGTGACGAATACCGCGCCCAGCCCTTGAATCGCATAGCCGCCCGCCTTGTCTGCCGGCTCGCCGCTGGCCCAGTAGCGCTGCGCTTCCTGCTGGTGGATGTCGCGAAAGCGGACGGTGCTGCTGACACACAAGCTCTCGACACGCGTGCCGTCATCGAGCGCCACGGCCGTCAATACCTGGTGTTCGCGGCCGGACAACCGGGCCAGCATGCCCAAGGCGTCGTCACGGTGCTCGGGTTTGCCCAGAATATGGCCGTCAAGCACGACGGCCGTGTCAGCGCCCAACACCACAGCGCCCTCGTTCGCGGTCTCGGCCGGTTCGAGACGGGCACGACCCGCTGCAGCCTTGGCTTTGGCCAGGCGCTGCACATACACCTCGGCGCTTTCGCCAGGCAGCGGGGTTTCATCGATGGGCGCGCTGGCAACCCTGAAGCGTACGCCGATCTGCGTCAACAGCTCGCGCCGACGTGGAGAGCCGGAAGCCAGGTATAGCGGGGTCATTCGGACATCTCCCTGTCAGCGGCCACCAAGCCGTCAATTGATGTGCAAGCGTCGGCGAAGGTCGCGCAAGGCAAAGCTGATCCACGGCCAGAGCAGCGCGCTGATCACGGCCGACCAGACCAGCGCCAGGGTAGGCAGGCGATTACCGGTCAAGGCACTGAGCCACAGCTGGAGCAACTGTGCAATGCCGAAGACCACCAGGATGATCAGGCTTTGCTGCCACATGGGGAACATGCGCAGGCGCTGTTGCAGCGACAGCACCAAGAATGTGATCAGGGTGAGGATCAACGCGTTCTGCCCCAACAGGGTGCCGTACAGCACGTCCTCGGCCAGGCCAAGCATGAACGCTGTGGCCATGCCGACCTTGTGCGGCACGTTCAAGGTCCAGAACGACACCAGCAACGCCAGCCACATGGGCCGAAAGACTTCCATGAACTGCGGCATGGGCGAGACACTGAGCAGCAGGCCAACGGCAAATGTCAGCCAGATGACCCAACCATTGTTGCGGCGCGATGCGGCCATCACTGCCTCCGGGGTTGAGTGGGCGCAGCGGGCGCTGCGGCCGGGCTTGCGGACTGTGCAGCTGGCGCTGTGGCGGGCGTACTGGACTGGGTGGCAGGCGCAGGGGTTACGCCAGGCGCGCCGTTTGCAGGGGTACCGTTTGCGGGAGTGCCGTTTGCAGGCGCACCTTGACCGGTCGTACCAGCACCCTGAGCAGGAGCCCTCTCGCCTTTGCGGTCTGCTTCTTCCTGGGCAATCGCGGCATCGGTGGCGCGCTGCTCGGGCGTACGCCGGTCGCTGAACACCAGCAGCATGTAACGGCTACGGTTGAGCGCCGCGGTGGGGATGGCGCGCACAATGGCGAATGGCTGGCCGGAATCGTGGATCACCTCGTTGACGGTGGCCACGGGATAACCGGCGGGGAAGCGTTGGCCCATGCCGGAGCTGACCAGCAGGTCGCCTTCCTTGATGTCCGCCGTATCGGCCACGTGGCGCAACTCGAGGCGCTCCGGGTTGCCGGTACCGCTGGCAATGGCGCGCAAACCGTTGCGGTTGACCTGCACGGGAATGCTGTGGGTGGTATCGGTGAGCAGCAAGACCCGCGAGGTATAGGGCATCAGTTCGACCACCTGCCCCATCAGGCCGCGAGCGTCGAGCACCGGTTGACCGAGAAACACGCCATCGCGCTCACCCTTGTTGATCAGGATGCGGTGTGTGAAGGGGTTGGGATCGACGCCGATCAATTCGGCAACTTCGACCTTTTCGTCAACCAGCGCCGAGGAATTGAGCAGCTCACGCAGGCGCACGTTCTGCTCGGTCAACGCCGCCAGCTTCTGCAGGCGACCTTGCAGCAGCAGGGCCTCGGTCTTGAGTTTCTCGTTCTCGGCAATCAGCTCGTTGCGGCTGCCGAACTGGCCCGCCACCCCTTGCCAGGCGCGTTGCGGCAAGTCGGTGATCCAGTACGATTCCATGAGCACCAGGCCCATCTGGCTGCGAACGGGCTTGAGCAGGTCAAAGCGCGCGTCGACGACCATCAACGCGACCGACATCACCACCAGGACGAGCAGGCGAACGCCCAGCGACGGGCCCTTGGAGAAAAGCGGTTTAATGGGCCGTTCCTCGTGGACGACTCAGGAAGTCATTGGACATGGGACAAGGCACCAGCCTGGTTACGAATTGACGGATGAGGCGCCCGGACGGGCACCGGCCAGCACATACAGGTAGCACTGTGCGTGCTACCTGTAAACCGGGGCTCACGAGCCGCGAGGACGAATCACTCGCTCGAGAGCAGGTCCATTGCGTGCTTGTCCATCATTTCCAGGGCTCGACCGCCGCCGCGGGCGACACAGGTCAACGGGTCTTCGGCGACGATGACCGGCAGCCCGGTTTCCTGGGCCAGCAGCTTGTCCAGGTCACGCAGCAGTGCGCCTCCGCCGGTCAACACCAGGCCACGTTCGGCGATGTCGGAAGCCAGTTCGGGTGGCGACTGCTCCAGGGCGCTCTTGACCGCCTGAACGATGGTCGCCAGCGACTCCTGCAGCGCTTCGAGCACTTCGTTGGAGTTCAGGGTGAACGCACGCGGTACGCCTTCGGCAAGGTTACGGCCGCGAACGTCGACTTCGCGCACTTCACCGCCCGGGTAGGCAGTACCGATTTCCTGCTTGATGCGCTCGGCGGTGGATTCGCCGATCAGGCTGCCGTAGTTACGGCGCACGTAGGTCACGATGGCTTCGTCGAAGCGGTCACCACCGACACGCACCGATTCGGCATAGACCACCCCGTTGAGCGAGATCAACGCGATTTCGGTGGTACCACCGCCGATGTCGACGACCATGGAGCCACGGGCCTCTTCGACCGGCAGGCCGGCACCGATGGCGGCCGCCATGGGTTCTTCGATCAGGAACACTTCGCGGGCACCTGCTCCCAGGGCCGACTCGCGAATGGCGCGGCGCTCAACCTGGGTGGACTTGCACGGCACGCAGATCAGCACACGAGGGCTGGGCTGCAGGAAGCTGTTCTCATGAACCTTGTTGATAAAGTATTGCAACATTTTTTCGCAGACGCTGAAGTCGGCGATCACGCCGTCCTTCATCGGACGAATGGCTGCGATGTTGCCAGGCGTACGGCCCAGCATGCGTTTGGCTTCGGTACCGACGGCGACGACGCTTTTCTGATTGCCATGGGTACGGATGGCAACAACCGAGGGCTCATTCAGGACGATACCGCGCTCACGCACGTAAATTAGGGTGTTGGCAGTACCCAGGTCGATGGACAGATCGCTGGAAAACATGCCACGCAGTTTCTTGAACATGGGAAAGTGACCCTGGGGAAAGCGTGGGTAAAAAAGTGCGGCAAACTCTAACAATGGCAGGGATTTTGGGCAAGGAGCCAATATGTTAAATTGGCTGTTTTTCCGAGCATGCCAGCCGATGATCGCGGCTATTGGACCGCCAAAAAGCTGACATGTTCCTCATTGCGGACACTGAATCCGTTCTTTCTATCCTTCTGGAGATCCCCATGGCGCTTGAACGCTGCGACGTGGAAAAGATCGCCCATCTGGCCCGACTGGGCCTAAATGATGGCGAACTGCCACGCATTACCGACGCCTTGAACAGCATCCTCGGGTTGGTCGACCAGATGCAAGCGGTGGACACCGCCGGCATCGAACCCCTGGCTCACCCCCTTGAGGCCAGCCAGCGCCTGCGCCCCGACCAGGTCACCGAGCACAACCAGCGTGACGCTTATCAGGCCGTCGCCCCACAGACCGAAAACGGTCTGTACCTGGTTCCGAAAGTCATCGAGTAAGGGATAGAGCCTGCCATGCATCAATTGACCCTGGCCGAGATCGCCCGCGGACTCGCCGACAAGTCGTTTTCCTCCGAAGAGCTGACCGGCGCCCTGCTGGCCCGTATCAAGCAGCTCGACCCACAGCTCAACAGCTTCATCACCGTGACCGACGAGCTGGCCCTGGGCCAGGCACGTGCTGCAGATGCCCGCCGCGCCGCTGGCGAAGGCGGGGCGTTGCTGGGCGCGCCCATTGCCCACAAGGACCTGTTCTGCACCCAGGGCGTGCGCACCAGCTGCGCGTCGAAGATGCTCGACACCTTCAAGGCGCCCTATGACGCCACCGTGGTGGCCAAGCTCGCCGAAGCTGGCATGGTCACGCTGGGCAAGACCAACATGGACGAGTTCGCCATGGGCTCGGCCAACGAATCGAGCCACTACGGCGCGGTGAAAAACCCCTGGAATCTCGAGCACGTACCCGGTGGCTCGTCGGGCGGCTCGGCCGCTGCCGTGGCAGCGCGCCTGTTGCCGGTGACCACCGGCACCGACACCGGCGGCTCGATCCGTCAGCCGGCCGCACTGACCAACCTCACCGGCCTCAAGCCTACCTATGGCCGCGTCTCGCGCTGGGGCATGATCGCCTATGCCTCGAGCCTGGACCAGGGCGGCCCCCTGGCCCGCACGGCCGAGGACTGCGCGCTGCTGCTGCAAGGCATGGCCGGCTTCGACGCCAAGGATTCGACCAGCATCGAGGAGCCGGTTCCCGACTACAGCGCCACCCTGGGTGATTCGCTGCAAGGGTTGCGTATCGGTCTGCCGAAAGAGTACTTCGGGGCTGGCCTGGACCCGCGCATCGCCGACCTCGTGCAGGCCAGCGTCAAGGAGCTGGAAAAGCTCGGCGCGGTGGTCAAGGAAATCAGCCTGCCGAACATGCAACACGCCATCCCGGCGTACTACGTGATCGCTCCGGCAGAAGCGTCCTCGAACCTGTCGCGTTTCGACGGTGTTCGCTTCGGTCATCGCTGCGAGGCGCCCAAGGACCTGACCGACCTGTACAAGCGTTCCCGCGGCGAAGGCTTCGGCGCCGAAGTGCAGCGCCGGATCATGGTCGGTACCTACGCCCTGTCGGCGGGCTACTATGACGCGTACTACGTGAAGGCCCAGCAAATTCGCCGCCTGATCAAGAACGACTTCATGGCTGCCTTCAAGAATGTCGACCTGATTCTCGGCCCGACCACGCCCAACCCGGCCTGGAAACTGGGCGCCAAGAGCAGCGATCCGGTCGCCGCCTACCTCGAGGACGTCTACACCATCACGGCCAACCTCGCGGGCCTGCCAGGCCTGTCGATGCCAGCCGGCTTCGTCGATGGCCTGCCGGTAGGCGTGCAGTTGCTGGCGCCTTACTTCCAGGAAGGCCGCCTGCTCAACGTAGCCCATCGCTACCAGCAGGTGACCGACTGGCACACCCGCGCCCCTAACGGCTTCTGAGGAACAGACACATGCAATGGGAAGTTGTGATCGGGCTGGAAATTCACACTCAGCTCGCCACCCAGTCGAAAATCTTTTCCGGTAGTGCCACCACGTTTGGCTCGGAACCCAACACCCAGGCGAGCCTAGTCGACCTGGGCATGCCAGGTGTGCTGCCGGTCCTGAACCAGGAAGCGGTGCGCATGGCGTGCATGTTCGGCCTGGCCATCGATGCCGAGATCGGCAAGCGCAACGTGTTCGCGCGCAAGAACTACTTCTACCCCGACCTGCCCAAGGGCTATCAGATCAGCCAGATGGACCTGCCGATTGTGGGCAAGGGCCACCTGGACATCGCGCTGGAAGACGGCACCATCAAGCGCATCGGCGTGACCCGTGCCCACCTGGAAGAAGATGCGGGCAAGAGCCTGCACGAAGATTTCAGCGGCTCCACCGGCATCGACCTGAACCGTGCCGGCACCCCGCTGCTGGAAATCGTGTCCGAGCCCGACATGCGCAGCGCCAAGGAAGCGGTGGCCTATGTCAAGGCCATCCATGCGCTGGTGCGCTACCTGGGCATCTGCGACGGCAACATGGCCGAAGGATCACTGCGCTGCGACTGCAACGTGTCGATCCGGCCCAAGGGCCAGACCGAGTTCGGCACTCGCTGCGAGATCAAGAACGTCAACTCGTTCCGCTTCATCGAGCGCGCGATCAACAGCGAGATCCAGCGCCAGATCGACTTGATCGAGGACGGCGGCAAGGTGGTTCAGGAAACGCGCCTGTACGATCCGAACAAGGACGAGACCCGCTCCATGCGCAGCAAGGAGGAAGCCAACGACTACCGTTACTTCCCCGACCCGGACCTGCTGCCGGTGGTCATCGAGGACAGCTTCCTGGAAACCGTGCGCGCCGGCTTGCCGGAACTGCCCACCCAGAAAGTCGAGCGCTTCCAACGCCAGTACGGACTGTCGGCATACGATGCCAACGTTTTGGCATCGAGCCGTGAACAGGCCGACTACTTCGAGGAGGTGGTCAAGCTCGGGGGCGACGCCAAAATGGCCGCCAACTGGGTCATGGTCGAGCTGGGCAGCCTGCTCAACAAGCTGGGCATCGAGATTGACCAGGCCCCGGTCACCGCCGCGCAACTGGGCGGCATGCTGGTGCGCATCCGCGACAACACCATCAGCGGCAAGATCGCCAAGACCGTGTTCGAGGCCATGGCGGCAGGTGAAGGCGACGCCGACATCATCATCGAAAGCCGCGGCCTCAAGCAGGTCACCGACAGCGGCGCCATCGAGTCGATGCTCGACGAGGTGTTGGCGGCCAACGCCGAACAGGTCGAACAGTACCGCGCCGCCGACGAGGCCAAGCGCGGCAAAATGTTCGGTTTCTTCGTCGGCCAAGCCATGAAAGCTTCCAAGGGCAAGGCCAACCCTGGGCAGGTGAATCAGCTGCTCAAGGCCAAGCTCGAAGGCTGACCGCACCCTTCAGCGGGGGCTCGCCCTCGCTGACAGACCAGCAGAGGTTGACCAGGACACTGGTCCACCTCGGCTTGTCCCGCGCCCGGCCAAAAGCCCCGGCGCACCGGAGTACCTGTATGTTCAAACGTTCTTTGGCCAGCTTGGCCCTCTTTTCCTGTCTGGCAGGCTGCGCCAGCCATGACATCGACCCGCGAGGTTATGACCGCACGGGTACTGCCTCCTACTACGGCGCCCGCCATCACGGCAAACGCACCGCCAGCGGCGAGGCGTTCAATCAGCATGGCCTGACGGCGGCTCATCGCAACCTGCCGTTCGGCAGCCGGGTGCTGGTGACCAACCTGGCCAATCGGCGCAGCGTGGTGGTCCGCATCAACGACCGCGGCCCGCACGCCCGCAGCCGGCTGATCGACCTGTCTCGGGCTGCCGCTGAAAAAATCGGCATGGTGCGTAGCGGAACGGCGCGCGTGCGAGTACAAGGTCTTAGTGACTGACGACCAGGAGCTTTACCATTTTCGATCTGGCCACCCTCCCCACGTTCAGCCTGCTGCAGCTGGGCATCGCCTTGCTGCTGCTGGTCGCAGGCGCCGAACTGCTGGTACGGGCTGCACTGCGCCTGGCGCAACGCCTCCACGTGCGGCCGCTGATCATCGGGCTGAGCCTGGTGGCATTCGGCAGCACTGCCCCCCAGTTGACCCTCAGCCTGCAGGCCGCCTACCAAGGCGCACCGGACGTTGCCGTGGGCAGCGTCATCGGCAGCAACATCTTCAATGTGCTGGCCATTCTTGGCCTGGCAGCGCTGGTCATTCCCCTTCGCGTGTCTCGCCAGCTGGTACGCCTGGATATTCCGCTGATGATCCTGGCCAGCGCCCTGGTCTACGGGTTGGCTGCCAATGGCTATCTGGGCCGCGTTGAAGGCGTATTGCTGCTGATGGGGCTAGTGGGTTACCTGGCCATGCTCTGGCACCAGTCCCGTCACTACGCACGCACATACCCTGCCCCGCCATCGGTGCCACAAACCCCGGCACGCTTCTGGTGCGGGACGTTACTGTTGGTGATGGCGGGCCTGGCCCTGCTGAGCCTGGCCGGTCATCTGCTGCTCGACGCTGCCGTGGAAGTGGCCACTGACCTGGGCCTGTCCGAGCGCGTCATCGGCCTTACGGTGGTCGCCATCTGCACGTCGTTGCCGGAACTGGCAGCAGCCCTGATCGCTGCCTTGCGCGGTGAACGCGAGATCGCCGTGGGCACGGTGATCGGCAGCAACCTGTTCAACCTGTTGGGCGTATTGGGCCTGACCGCCGTGGTGACCCCCGAGCCTCTGTCGATTTCACCCAATGCGCTGGATTTCGACCTGCCCGTCATGCTGGGTGTGGCCGCGTTGAGCTTGCCGGTGTTCTATTCAGGCTATCGCATCACCCGGGCCGAAGGACTGGTGTTCCTGTGCCTGTACCTGGCCTACGGCCTGCACATCGCCGCGTTCACCATGGGCATGCCCCTGGCCGGGCGCCTGGAGCGCCTGATGCTGCTCTACGTATTGCCCGTGCTGGCGGTTGTGTTGGTGTACACCACGGTGCGCGCCTGGCGCCGCCAGCATTGAGCCGCAAGTCGGATCAGCGGCTGGCCTGACGGGCCTTCTTCAATTTGAAGGCTACCCAGAGCAGCAGGATCCAGCCGGGGATCAGCATCACCGAGATGCGAATGGGCGGCGTCAGGTACATCACCACCAGGATCAGCACGATGAAGGCCAGGCACAGGTAGTTGGTGAACGGATGGCCCAGGCTCTGGTAGAACGGCTGTACCCCTGCCGCGCGCTTGGCCTTGCGGAACTTGAGGTGGGTGATGCTGATGCTGGCCCAGTTGATCACCAGCGCCGACACCGCCAGTGCCATCAGCAGGCCAAAGGCTTCGCCGGGCATCAGGTAGTTGATCACCACACACAGGCCCGTGGCCAGGGCAGAAATGCCTAAAGCTGCCAGGGGTACACCGCTGCGGCTGACCTTCAGCAATTGACGCGGGGCGTCACCTTGGCTAGCCAGGCCGAACAGCATGCGACTGTTGGCGTACACGCAGCTGTTGTAGACCGACAGCGCCGCTGTCAGGACCACGATGTTGAGGATGGTCGCGACCAGGTCGCTGTCCAGCTCATGGAAGATCATCACAAATGGACTGCCGCCTTGTACCACCTTCTGCCAGGGGTACAACGAAAGCAGCACCGCCAGCGCGCCGATGTAGAAGATCAGGATCCGGTAGACCACCTGGTTGGTGGCCTTGGGAATGCTCTGGCGCGGATTGTCGGCTTCGGCGGCCGTGATGCCTACCAGTTCCAGGCCACCGAACGAAAACATGATCACGGCCAGGGCCATGACCAGGCCGCTCACGCCATTGGGGAAGAACCCGCCGTATTGCCACAGGTTGGCCACGCTGGCGTCCGGGCCGCCGTTACCGGTGCTGAGCAACCAGGCGCCGAAACCTATCATGCTGACGATGGCCACGACTTTTACCAAGGCGAACCAGAACTCCATCTCGCCATAGACCTTCACCTGGGTGAGGTTGATCAGGTTGATCACCACAAAGAAGATCGCGGCCGTGGCCCAGGTTGGAAAGTCAGGCCACCAGTACTGGACATAGATACCCACCGCCGTCAGCTCGGCCATGCCGACCAACACGTAGACCACCCAGTAGTTCCAGCCAGACACGAAGCCTGCGAACTCGCTCCAGTACTGGTGGGCAAAATGGCTGAAGCTACCGGCCACCGGCTCTTCGACGACCATTTCCCCGAGCTGGCGCATGATCAGGAACGCCATCAGGCCAGCAATGGCATAGCCCAGCAAAACGGAGGGGCCGGCCAGCTGGATGGTCTGGGCAATGCCCAGGAACAACCCCGTGCCGATGGCGCCGCCGAGCGCGATCAGCTGGATGTGACGATTCTTCAGCCCGCGCTGTAACCGCTCGGGCGTGCTCTGGTCTTGCATGAAGTGTCCTTTCGCTCAGTGAGGCAATGCTGTTGTTTGCAGTCAAGAATCTAGATCCATCCGCCCCACTGCAAGATGAAAATACCAATGTTGGTGGTGATCGCGGCCATCAGCGTGGTAATCACGATGATTGACGCGGCCAGTTCATGGTTGCCGTTGGCCGCACGCGCCATCACGTAGCTGGCCGCTGCGGTGGGGCTGCCGATGTAGAGAAACAGGATGCCCAGTTCGGCCCCGCGAAAACCACAAAGCCAGGCACCCAGTGTGCCAACGAGTGGCAGCCAGGCCATTTTCACCAGGCTGGCGTCCACGGCCAACCTGCCGCTGTCGCGAAGGGCCGTCAGCGACAGGGTGCCGCCAATGCAGATCAGGGCAAGGGGTAAGGTCATCTGCGCCAGGTAGTCACCGGAGGTGAGCAGCCAATTCGGCAAAGGGACCTGGCCGTAGGCCATGGGAATGGCGACCAGCACGCTGAGAATCAGCGGATTTTTCAGGATGCTTTTGAGGATGCTCCACGGGTCGGACTTCAGGTCGGGGCTGTAGACCGCCAGCACGATGGCAGACAACGAGTTGTACAACAGGATCACCAACCCAGCCAGTACCGCACCCAGTGAGATGCCATAGTCGCCGTACAAGCTTGCGGCCAGCGCCAGGCCAATCACCCCGTTGTTGCCGCGAAAGGCGCCTTGGGTGTAGATACCACGGTCGGCCCACGGGCTGCGCCAGACGGCCATGCCCCAGGCGATGGCAAATCCGGCCAGGGTGGCCACCGTGAAATAGATCATGATCCCTGGCCGGACCGCCGCCGCCAGGTCGGCATGATAGATGCCAAGAAACAGCAAGGCCGGCATGCAGACGTTGAACACCAGTTGCGAAGCGACCTTGTTGAAGTTGTCGTCGATCAGGTGGATACGGCGAAGCAACACGCCCAGAAACAGCATGGCGAAAACGGGCGCCGTGATGTTCAGCGTCTGGATGAGAAGGGCAAGCATGGGCGCACGATCCTGAAAGGGGGTTGCCGTTAGGGGGCTAATGATACGCCAACGGCCAGGATTTGCGGGCATTGTGCGGTGATGGGAGCGCAACCGTGCCCTGCCGGGGCACTGGACCGGCCGCGATGGGCTGCGCAGCAGCCCCAGGTGTCAGCTGCGCAGCGCATGTTGTCGGGGCCGCTACCTCGCGGCAACAGGCCGCGCCTACAGCACGATTCAGCGCCGAACTGGCCGCTTCTGCAATTTGCGCTGCAGTGTCCGGCGGTGCATGCCTAGCGCGCGTGCGGTCGCCGAGATGTTGCCCTCGTGCTCGTTCAGCACGCGCTGGATGTGTTCCCACTGCAGACGGTCCACGGACATGGGGTTTTCCGGCACCAGGGTGTCCAGGTCGGTATGCTCGGACAACAGGGCCGCCAGCACGTCGTCAGCGTCAGCCGGTTTGCACAGGTAGTTGCAGGCGCCGCGCTTGACCGCTTCCACGGCCGTGGCGATGCTCGAGTACCCGGTCAGGATGACGACCCGCATTTCCGGGTCCAGCTCCAGCAGCTTGGGCAGCAGCACCAGGCCCGAATCCCCTTCCATTTTCAGGTCGAGCGTGGCGTAGTCCGGCAGGTCTTGCTGGGCCAGGATCAAACCTTCTTCGGCCGAGCTGGCGGTGCTTACCCGAAAGCCCCTGCGGCTCATGGCCCGGGCCATCACCCGGGTGAAGGTAGCATCGTCGTCCACCAACAGCAGGTGCGGCAGCTCTTCGGTTTCAACCTGGGTTTCTTCACTCATCATGCTTCTCCTCGCGTGCCATAGGGCAGGCGCAATTCGGTCAGGGTGCCACCTTGTTCATGACTATAGAGTTTCACTGAGCCACCCGCACGGGTGACGCTGGCCTTGCTCAGGAACAGGCCCAGGCCGAAGCCCTTGCCCTTGGTGGTAATGAAAGGTTTGCCAATGGCCTCGGCGATGGCCGGCGGTACGCCAGGGCCATGGTCGCGAATGCTGATGACGATGTCCTGGTGATCCCAGTCCAGGCGCACCTCCAGGTCATCAGGACAGGCGTCGGCGGCGTTGTTCAACAAGTTGAGCAGTGCCTGGGTCAGGTCAGGCGGCGGCGTCAACCGAGGGACGAGCCCATCACGCAGGCGCTGGAAGCGGTAACTGGCTTCCGGGCGCATGAGGTGCCAGCGGTTGAGGGCCTCGTCGAGCCAGACGGTGACCTCCTGCTCGACAATGGCCAGGCGGCGATTGGCCTCGGCGGCGCGAACCAGCTGTTGCAGTGTTTCTTTGCACAGTTTGACCTGGTCCTGAAGAATCTGCAGGTCTTCCTGCAGCAGCGGATCAGTATGGTCCTGGCGCATCTCGTTGAGCAACACGCTCATCGTCGCCAGCGGCGTACCCAGCTCGTGGGCCGCGCCCGCCGCCTGGGTGGCCACGGCCAGCAATTGCTCATCGCGCAGGCTTTCTTCGCGCCGCTCCGAGCGCAGGTGTTCCTGGCGCCGAAGCTCCTCGGCCATGCGCGCGGCAAAGAAGGTGATCACCGCCGCGGCCAGCGCAATGCTCAGCCACATGCCGTAGACCTGCATCTTGTCCCGTGCCAGCGGCAGGCCCTCAAGCGGGTAGAACTGCACCAGCAGCAGGCTGTAGGCCGTCAGCGCGATGCCCGACAGAATCAGCGAATACAGCCAGGGCAGCGTCACCGCCGCGATCGCCAGCGGCACCAGGTAGTAGGACACGAAAGGGTTGGTCGAGCCGCCGGAGTAGTACAGCAGAGCGCTGTGTATCAACAGGTCGCACGCCAGTTGCAGGGCATATTCGAGTTCGGTGACCGGCAGCGACAGGCGCAGGCGCAGCGCCGTGAAGGCGCACAGCAGCGAGGACAAGGCCAGGGTGCCGGCCAGCGACAGCCAGGGCAGTGGCAGCAGCTCGGTCCAGTAGGCCACGCCGACCGAGCCGGCCTGGGCGGCCAAAACCAGGACGCGAATAACGGTCAGTCGCCAGAGGTTCTGGCGCGTAGCGGACAGCGGTTGTGCGGCGGCGAGCATGAGCTCTCCTGATGAGTGCTCCAGAAAATCGGCTGGAGTATACCGAAGCGGGGCATGCTGCTGCAGTGATGCGGCAAAGCGCCACACTTTGTCACAGCTTCATGGGGCCAGCGCTGAACCCACTACACTGTTCCCGGTCTGATGGGCCATGCGTGGAATGGATGGCCACACCCCACGCTTTCATCTGCCAAGGAGCACCTTATGCTAATCCAACGTCGCGGCGCTGCCCTTCTCTTGTCCTGCGGTTTGCTGGCCAGCTTGCCAGCGCTGGCCGCCGATGAGCCGCGCTTCAATCAGGTGTCACTGCGCGCCGAAGTGAGCAAGGAAGTGGCACGCGACCTGATGGTCGTGACCCTCTACAGCGAAGCGCAGAACACCGACCCGGGCAAGCTTGCCAAGCAGATCACCGAGACCATGAACAAGGCTGTGCAGCAGTCGCGCCAGGTCAAGGACGTCAAGATCAGCCAGGGCAGCCGCAACAGCTACCCGGTGTACGACACCAAGGGCCAGAAGATTACCGGCTGGCGCGAGCGTGCCGAGCTGCGGCTCGAAAGCGCGGACTTCCCAGCGCTTTCACAGCTCACCGCCGAGCTGCTGCAAGACCTGAAAATGGGCGGCATGGACTTCTCCATCGCACCAGCCACCCGCAAGTCCAGCGAAGACGCGCTGCTCAAGGAAGCCGTCGACGCATTCAAGGCGCGCGCCCAATTGGCCACCGAAGCCCTGGGCGGCAGTGGTTACAAGGTGGTCAGCCTCAACCTGAACAGCAGCGGCTATCCACGGCCTTACCTGCGCAGTGCACCGATGGCGATGAAGGCCATGGCAGCAGACGAAGCTGCGCCAGCGCCGGACATCGAGGCGGGCACCAGCGAAGTGAGCATGAACGCCGATGGCTTGATCGAAGTGCAGATGCCTTGACGGCGAGGTGGCAGGGGCAGGCCCCAGGCCAGCCCCCTGACCAGCAACTGATGCCCTGGCGCCTTGACTGCCCCGTCAGGGCTTTTCACCCTGCCCTGAAGGAAGGCCTGCATTTTAAGAGATTTCCTACACCCTCTTAAGCCTTTCCCGACATCCTCATCCAATCAGCAATATTCAGCAAAAAGCCATCATTTTGCCCTCGCAAACGTTTAACTCCGCCAAAAGTTACACCGATGCGACATTCATGTACTGCCGTGCCACTTTTCAAGTCCCGACTAACCTTGTGCATATTGCATTGGGCCCACCCCTGCATAAGTATCCGCAGGTCGGCTCACGAGGCCGCCCTCTCTGAACAATGACAACAATGAGGCCAACATGCTCAAACATGCAGTCATTCCGTTCCTGCTAGGCGCAGGGTTGCTCACTGGCGCGCCGTCGGCCTTCGCCGCTTCGAACCTGGTGTTCTGTTCAGAAGGCAGCCCGGCCGGCTTCGACCCGGGGCAATACACCACCGGTACCGATTTCGACGCCTCGGCCGAAACGGTCTTCAACCGGTTGACTCAGTTCGAGCGGGGCGGCACTGCGGTCATCCCGGGGCTGGCAACGCGCTGGGAGGTTGCAGAAGATGGCAAGACCTACACCTTCCACCTGCGCGAAGGCGTGAAGTTCCACACCACCGACTACTTCAAGCCCACCCGCCCGTTCAATGCAGACGACGTGCTGTTCACGTTCAACCGCATGCTCGACAAGGACCATCCATTCCGCAAGGCCTACCCCACCGAGTTCCCGTACTTCACCGACATGGGCATGGACAAGAACATCGCCGGGATCGAGAAACTGGACGAGCACACGGTCAAGTTCACCCTCAACGACGTCGACGCCGCCTTCATCCAGAACCTGGCCATGAGCTTCGCGTCCATCCAGTCCGCCGAGTACGCCGACCAGTTGCTCAAGAACGGCAAGGCCGCCGACATCAACCAGAAGCCGATCGGCACTGGCCCGTTCGTGTTCAGCAAGTACCAGAAGGACGCGCAGATCCGCTTCAAGGGCAACAAGGACTACTGGAAACCCGAGGACGTGAAGATCGACAACCTGATCTTCGCCATCACCACCGATGCTTCGGTGCGCATGCAGAAACTCAAGAAGAACGAGTGCCAGGTCACGCTGTTCCCGCGTCCGGCCGATATCGCGCCGCTCAAGCAGGACTCCAAGCTGCAGATGCCCCAGCAAGCGGGCTTCAACCTGGGCTACATCGCCTACAACGTGATGGACCAGGTCAAGGGCAGCAACCAGCCCAACCCCATGGCCCAGCTCAAGGTGCGCCAGGCGCTGGACATGGCCGTGGACAAGCAGAAAATCATCGAGTCGGTGTACCAGGGGGCGGGCCAGCTGGCGGTCAATGCCATGCCGCCGACCCAGTGGTCGTATGACAGCAGCATCAAGGACGCTCCCCACGACCCCGACAAGGCCCGCCAGTTGCTCAAGGAAGCCGGCATCAAGGACGGCACTGAAATCACCCTGTGGGCCATGCCGGTCCAGCGGCCGTACAACCCCAACGCCAAGCTTATGGCCGAGATGCTCCAGGCAGACTGGGCCAAGATCGGCATCAAGGCCAAGATCGTCAGCTATGAGTGGGGCGAGTACATCAAGCGCTCCAAGGCGGGCGAACAAGGCGCCATGCTCATTGGCTGGAGCGGGGACAATGGCGACCCTGACAACTGGCTGGGCACCTTGTATGGCTGCGACGCCATCGACGGCAACAACTTCTCCAAGTGGTGCTACAAGCCCTACGATGACCTGATCAAGCAGGCCAAGGCCACCTCCGACCAGGCCAAGCGCACCGAGCTTTATCAGAAAGCCCAGCACATCCTCAAGGAGCAGGTGCCGATCACCCCGATCGCCCACTCCACCGTCTACCAGCCCATGAGTGCCAAGGTGAAGGACTTCAAGATCAGTCCATTTGCCCTCAACGCTTTCTACGGCGTCAGCGTCGACAAATAGCCTGAGGGCTGCGCCCGCCTGACGGGCGCCTGACCCACCCCATTCATACCCAGTCGTCCCGCTGCCAAGCGTGCGGGACAGGCGAACTGTTGCCGCGATTCGTGCCCGGAGCCGGCCCAGCACCCAAAAGGACTTAGCATGCGCCACGTGACCCGACTTTCTACACTGCTCGCCCTGGCCCTGGTCGGCCAGACGCCAGCCGTGATGGCCAACAACTTGGTGTTCTGCTCCGAAGGCAGCCCGGCCGGTTTCGATACGGCCCAATACACCACCGCCACCGACAATGACGCGGCCCAGCCGATCTATAACCGCCTGGTGGAGTTCGAGCGCGGCGGCACGGCGGTACACCCTGCCCTGGCCACCCGCTGGGAAGTCACCGAGGACGGCCTGCGCTACACCTTTCACCTGCGCGAAGGCGTGAGCTTTCACAGCAACAAGGCCTTCATCCCCAGCCGGCCCTTCAACGCAGACGACGTGCTGTTCACCTTCAACCGCATGCTCGACAGGCAGCACCCGTTTCGCAAGGCCTACCCCACCGAGTTTCCCTACTTCGTCAGCATGGGCCTGGACAAGAACATCGCAGGCGTCGAAAAGACCGACCCGTTCACCGTGGTGTTCACGCTGCACACCGTAGACGCCGCGTTCATCCAGAACCTGGCCATGAGCTTTGCCTCGATCCTGTCCGCCGAATACGCCGAGCAGTTGCTTAAAACCGGCCGCCCTAGCGACATCAACCAGCAACCGATAGGCACCGGCCCGTTCGTGTTCCAGCGCTACCAGAAAGACTCGCAGATCCGCTACAAGGCCAACCGTGCCTACTGGGCGCCCGAGCAGGTGAAGCTCGACAACCTGGTGTTCTCGATCAATGTCGATCCGTCGGTGCGCATCCAGAAACTGCGCCGCAACGAGTGCCAGGTCACCCTGCATCCGCGGCCGGCCGACCTGCCAGGGCTCAAGCAGGACACGAACGTGCAGGTCTTGCAGCAAGCAGGGTTCAACCTGGGCTATATCGCCTACAACACCCAGCACCCGCCATTCGATCGGCTTGAGGTGCGCCAGGCCATGGACATGGCAGTCAACAAGCAGGCCATCCTGCAGGCGGTCTACCAGGAAGCAGGACAACGGGCGGTCAACGCCATGCCGCCCACACAGTGGTCCTACGACACTAGCATCACCGATGCACCGCACGACCCGGAAAAAGCCCGCCAGCTGCTCGAACAGGCCGGGGTCAAGCCTGGTACCGAAATCAGTCTGTGGGCCATGCCGGTGCAACGCCCCTACAACCCCAACGCCAAGCTGATGGCCGAAATGCTCCAGGCCGATTGGAGCAAGCTGGGCTTGAAGGTGCGCATCGTCAGCTACGAATGGGGCGAATACATCAAGCGCCTCAAGAGCGGCGAGCACGATGTGGCGCTGATCGGCTGGACCGGTGACAACGGCGACCCCGACAACTGGCTGGGTACGCTGTACAGCTGCGACGCCATTGGCAGCAACAACTATTCGCAATGGTGCGACCCGCAGTACGACAGCCTGGTCAAGCAAGCCAAGCAGGTTACCGACCAAGCTCAGCGCACCACGCTCTATCAGCAAGCCCAGCAGCGGCTCAAGCAGCAGGTGCCGATCACGCCAGTGGCCCACTCCACTGTCAATCAGCCCCTGAGCACCCGAATGTCCGGGTTCAAGGTCAGCCCGTTCGGGCGCAACGAGTTTTCCGGCGTCAGCGTCGATTAGCACCGACTGGCAGGCAGGGCGCGCAGGGGGGGAGACCCGCGCGCCATGCCTACCCATCGCCCGCTTAAACCTCGGTGATCCCGGGGCGCCCCAGGCAACACGGCAACACGGCAACACCTACCCGGCCCACAAGGCCGGCAATAACTAGAAATGAAAAGGAGCTTCTATCGTGAGACTGTTCAATTCGAGCGCACTGGCGTTAGCCATAGGTGCAGCAACCACCACCGCCCACGCCGACCCACAGAGCCAGGCCTACCTGCCGCTCACCCTCGCAGCCGAAAGCGCCCAGGCGCAGGCCAAGGGTTTCGTCGATGGCCAGAGCCTGGGCGGGACGACGCGCAACTGGTACGCCCGCGAACGCGCCACCCGCGCACCGCTGTGGCGCTACTACAAGAGCGACGGCACCCGTCACCCGACCCACACCCGTGAAAACTGGGTGCAAGGCACCATCCTCAACTACACCTCGGGCTTTACCCAGGGCACGGTGGGCTTTGCCGTGGAGGCAGCCGGCTATAACGCCATCGCCCTGCAGCAGGACCGCGAAGCGATCGCAGGTCCCAACAACCGTACCCTGACCCACAGCGACGGCGACGCCATCGGCCAGTGGAGCAAACTGGGGCTGGGCAACGTCAAGGCGCGTCTTTCCAATACCACCCTGACCCTCGGTCGCCAGGCCGTCGATACCCCGATGATCGCCTTTATCGGTAACCGCGCCCTGCCCTCCAGTTTTCAGGGCGCATTCCTGCACAGCGCTGAATTCGACAACCTGACGTTCGACCTGGGTACCTTCGACCGGGTCTCGCCCCGTACCGAGCAGAGCCTGAGCAAGTTCCGCAGCGAATACGGTGCGGCCGGGGTGGAAACGGACCGCGCCAGCACGGTCGGTATCAACTACCAGCCCCTCAAGAGCCTGACCACCAGCCTGTATGCCACCAAGGTCGACGATTTCTGGAACCAGTACTACTTCGGCGCCAATCACATGTTCGGCGACAGCGCCGTGCTCAGCCTGTCCACGGGCCTCAACTACTACAAGACCATGGACGCCGGCAGCCGCAAGATGGGCGAAATCGACAACGACACCTACAGCCTGTCGCTGGGCCTGACCCATCAGGCGCACACCCTCACCGCCGCCTGGCAGCAGGTCAATGGCAACGAGTATTTCGACTACCTCCACGAAACCAACGGCATCTACCTGGCCAACTCGCTGCTGTCGGACTTCAACGGCCCGAACGAGAAATCGCTGCAGTTATCCTATGTGCTCAACATGGCTTACTACGGCGTGCCAGGGCTGAAATTCAACCTGTACAACGCCCGGGGCTGGGGCATCGACGGCACCCATTACCGCGGTAGCGCCTATGACGTCCAGGGCCTCGATGGCGAGACCCATTACGAGTGGGGTATCGGCACCAGCTACGCCGTACAGAGCGGACCGCTCAAGGACACCAGCATCCGCGCCACCTACACCACACACCGCGCAAGCAAGGCACAGGGCGATGGCAGCCTGAACGAATTCAGGCTCGTGACCACCATCCCGTTCAACATCCTCTGACCGGCCGCCTGGCCCGCTTGCCAGCGGGTCGGGCGTCAGGCTGGAGCACAACGCAGGGAGAATTGATCCATGCACGCTGTGACCAAGAAGACATCGGCGCTGCGGCTGTTGCTGGCAACGCTGCTTTTGGGCAGTACATCCCAGCTGGCCGCCAAGCCGCTGGTGGTGTGCACCGAGGCCAGCCCCGAAGGGTTCGATGTGGTGCAATACACCACGGCGGTGACGTTCGACGCGGCGGCCGAAACCCTCTTCAACCGCCTGGTGGACTTCAAGCCCGGCACCACGGATGTCCAACCGGCCCTGGCCGAGCGTTGGGACATCTCCTCCGACGGCCTGACCTATACCTTCCACCTTCGCCGAGGGGTCAAGTTCCACACCACCGACTATTTCAAGCCCAGCCGCGACCTGAACGCCGACGATGTGCTGTGGAGCTTGCGCCGCCAGCTTGACCCGAGCCACCCCTGGCACGACAAGACCAGCATCGGCTACCCCTACTTCGAGAGCATGGCCTTCAATTCGTTGCTCAAGTCGGTGGACAAGACCGACGACTACACCGTGGTGATCACCTTGACCCGGCCAGAGGCGCCTTTGCTGCGCGACATGGCCATGGGCTTCACGTCCATCTACTCCGCCGAGTACGGCGATCAGTTGTTGGCAGCCGGCAAGACGGCAGAGCTCAACAGCAAGCCAATCGGCACAGGGCCGTTCATTTTCCAGCGCTACAACAAGGATGCCCAGGTCCGCTTCAAGCCCAACCCGGACTACTTCCGGGGCAAGCCGCCCGCCGATGCCCTGATTTTCGCCATCGCCACCGACAGTAATGTTCGCCTGCAAAAGTTGCGCGCCAACGAGTGCCAGGTTGCGTTGTACCCCAAACCGGACGATGTACCGTCGATCGTGGCGGACCCGCGCCTGAAGGTCGCCCAGACCGAAGCGCTGGTGACCGGTTACATCGCCATGAACACCCAGCATCCGTACCTGAGTGATGTACGCGTGCGCAAGGCGATCAACATGGCCTTCGACCGCCAGACCCACGTCGACCAGCTATTCGGCAAAGGCAACGCGCTGGTGGGCGTCAACCCGTATCCCCCTTCGATGATCGGCTACAACACCGACAACCAGAACCCGCCACGCGATCTCGACCAGGCGCGTGCGCTGCTAAAACAAGCCGGTGTCCCCCAGGGCACGGTCATTACCCTGTTCACCCGCAATGGCGGCGGCCCGACTAACCCGAACCCGCGACTGTCCGCCGAGATGCTTCAGGCCGACCTGGCGCAGATCGGCCTGAAGCTGGATATCCGTGTCATGGAGTGGGCCGAAATGCTGCGCCGTGCCAAGAAAGGCGAGGCGGACCTGGTGTCCAGTGGCTGGGCCGGCGACAACGGCGACCCGGACAACTTTCTTACCCCCCTGCTCAGTTGCGAGGCGGCCAGCAATGGCGAGAACTATGCACGCTGGTGCAACTCGAAATTCCAGGCATTGATCACCCGCGCCCGCGAGGTGAGCGACAACGAGGAGCGTGCCAGGCTCTATAGCGAGGCATTGACGGTGTACGATGAGGACCAGCCCTGGATCAGCATGGCCCACCCCAAGGTGTTCACGGCCATGCGTGACAACGTGGAGGGCTACGTGATCAGCCCCTTGACCAGCAACAACTTCGCTACCACCCGAGTGAAGTAGAACAACAACGACCGCCGTTGCCCTGTGGGCAGCGGCGGCACTGCCGTGGCAGGTACCTGCCATGCGGCCTGATGAGGTAACTGCGACCATGTTGAGTTTTATTGCCCGGCGCTTGGGCCTGTTGATCCCGACCTTTTTCGGCATCACCTTGCTGACCTTCGCGCTGATACGCCTGATCCCCGGTGACCCGGTGGAAGTGATGATGGGCGAACGCAGGGTCGACCCGGAAATGCACGCCCAGGCCATGGAGCGCCTGGGCCTGAACAAACCGTTGCCGGCCCAGTACCTGGACTACATCGGCAAGCTGGCCCAGGGCGACCTGGGCGAGTCGCTGCGCACGCGCGAGAGCGTATGGAGCGAGTTCACCACCTTGTTCCCGGCCACCCTGGAACTGGCCATGGCCGCCTTGCTGTTCGCCGGCGTGGTCGGCTTGCTGGCCGGGGTGATCGCCGCGCTCAAGCGCGGGTCGCTGTTCGACCATGGGGTGATGGGGATTTCGCTGGCGGGCTACTCGATGCCGATCTTCTGGTGGGGCCTGATCCTGATCATGTTCTTCTCGGTGAGCCTGGGCTGGACCCCGGTATCCGGGCGCATCGACCTGCTCTATGACATCGAGCCCAAGACCGGTTTCATGCTCATCGACACCCTGCTCAGCGACGAAGAGGGTTCGTTCAAGGATGCCGTGATGCACCTGATTCTGCCGGCCATCGTACTGGGTACCATCCCGCTGGCGGTGATCGCACGCATGACGCGTTCCTCCATGCTCGAAGTGTTGCGCGAGGACTACATCCGCACGGCGCGTGCCAAGGGGCTGTCCCCGGCCCGGGTCGTGTTCATGCACGGCTTGCGCAACGCCCTGATTCCCGTCCTGACCGTGTTCGGCCTGCAGGTCGGCACCTTGCTGGCCGGTGCGGTGTTGACCGAAACCATTTTCTCCTGGCCGGGCATCGGCAAATGGCTGATCGAAGCCATCGGCGCCCGTGACTACCCCGTGGTCCAGAACGGCATTCTGTTGATTGCCTGCCTGGTGATCCTGGTCAACTTCGTCGTGGACATTCTCTACGGCCTGGCCAATCCACGCATCCGTCATCAGCGCTGAGGCCCCGTCATGACCAACCCGACTGCAAAAACCCTGTCCCCGGTCAGCCCGGTGGACCAGAGCCTTCTCTACCCCTCGCCCTACAAGGAATTCTGGCAGGCCTTCGCGCGCAACAAGGGCGCGGTGATGGGCCTGGCGTTCATGTGCGTGGTGGTGTTCTGCGCGCTGTTCGCGCCCTGGGTCGCGCCCCACGACCCCAGCGAGCAGTACCGCGACTTTCTGCTCACCCCCCCGGTGTGGCTGGAGGGTGGCACTTGGCAGTTCATCCTGGGCACCGATGAGCTTGGCCGCGACCTGCTCTCGCGCTTGATCCAAGGGGCGCGCCTGTCCTTGCTGATTGGCTTGTCCTCGGTGGTGATATCGTTGATCCCCGGCATTCTGCTCGGGTTGCTGGCGGGCTTCTTCCCGCACTTCGTCGGCCCTTCGATCATGCGCCTGATGGACGTGATGCTGGCCCTGCCCTCGCTGCTGCTGGCCGTCGCCATCGTCGCCATCCTCGGCCCTGGCCTGATCAACACCGTCATCGCCATTGCCATCGTCTCGCTGCCCTCCTACGTGCGCCTGACCCGCGCCGCCGTGATGGGCGAGCTGAACCGCGACTACGTCACCGCTGCCCGGCTGGCAGGCGCTGGGCTGGGGCGCCTGATGTTCGTGACCGTGCTGCCCAACTGCATGGCGCCGCTGATCGTGCAGGCCACCTTGAGCTTTTCCTCGGCCATTCTCGACGCCGCCGCCCTGGGCTTCCTGGGCCTTGGTGTGCAACCCCCGACGCCGGAGTGGGGCACCATGCTGGCCTCGGCCAGGGATTACATCGAGCGCGCCTGGTGGGTGGTGAGCCTGCCGGGCCTGACCATCCTGCTCAGCGTACTGGCGATCAACCTGATGGGTGATGGCCTGCGCGATGCGCTCGACCCCAAACTCAAGAACGCCGCCTGAGGAGCACACCCATGTCTTTGTTGCAGATCAACAACCTCAACGTGCGTTTTGGCGACGCGGACGCCGTGCCAGTGGTGGACGGGCTGGACTTACAGGTTCAAGCCGGCGAAATCCTGGCCATCGTCGGCGAGTCCGGCTCGGGCAAATCGGTGACCATGATGGCCCTGATGGGCCTGGTCGAGGCCCCTGGCCGGATCACGGCCGATGCCATGACATTCGACGGTACCGACATGCTCACCCTCAGCGGCCGGCAACGGCGCAAGGTGGTCGGCAAGGACATCGCCATGGTCTTCCAAGACCCCATGACGGCCCTGAACCCCAGCTACACCGTGGGTTATCAGATCGAAGAAGTCCTGCGTCAACACCTGGGCCTCAAGGGCAAGGCGGCGCGGCAACGGGCCCTGGAACTGCTGCAGAAGGTCGAGATCCCGGCCGCCGAAAGCCGCCTGGACGCTTATCCGCATCAACTGTCCGGCGGCATGAGCCAACGGGTGGCCATCGCCATGGCCATCGCCGGTGAGCCGAAGCTGCTGATCGCCGATGAGCCGACCACGGCGCTGGACGTGACCATCCAGGCGCAGATCATGGAGCTGCTGGTCAACCTGCAACAGGAGCGCAACATGGCCCTGATCCTGATCACCCATGACCTGGCGGTAGTGGCCGAGACCGCGCGTCGGGTGTGCGTGATGTATGCAGGCCAGGCCGTGGAGGTGGGCCAGGTGCCAGAGCTGTTCGACGTCCCTGCCCACCCCTATACCGAAGCCCTGCTGGCGGCGATTCCCGAACACAGCCTGGGTGCCGAGCGCTTGGCTACCCTGCCTGGCATCGTCCCGGGCCGCTATGACCGGCCAACGGGTTGCCTGCTGTCACCGCGTTGCCCTTATGTGCAGGACAACTGCCGACACCAGCGCCCGGCCCTGGACCCCAAGGCCCAGAGCCTGGCCCGTTGTTTCTACCCACTGAACCAGGAGGTGGCGTGATGGCCGTCGTTCTATCGGCCCGGGACCTGACCCGGCATTACGAAGTCTCCCGCGGGTTGTTCAAGGGCCATGCGCTGGTGCGCGCGCTCAATGGCGTTTCGTTCGAACTGGAGGCGGGCAAGACGTTGGCGGTAGTCGGTGAGTCCGGTTGCGGCAAGTCGACCCTGGCCCGCGCCCTGACCCTGATCGAGCAGCCCACCTCAGGCTCGCTGCAGATTGCAGGTACCGAGGTCACCGGAGCCAGCAAGGCCGAGCGCAAGCAACTGCGCCGGGACGTGCAGATGGTCTTCCAGAGCCCTTACGCCTCGCTCAACCCGCGGCAGAAGATCGGTGACCAGCTGGCCGAGCCTTTGCTGATCAACACCGCGCTGAGCAAGGCGCAGCGCCGTGACAGGGTGCAGAAGATGATGGAGCAGGTGGGGCTGCGCCCGGAGCATTACCAGCGCTATCCGCACATGTTCTCCGGTGGGCAGCGTCAGCGTATCGCGCTGGCACGGGCCATGATGTTGCAGCCCAAGGTGTTGGTGGCTGACGAGCCGACATCTGCACTGGATGTGTCCATCCAGGCCCAGGTGCTGAACTTGTTCATGGACATGCAGCAGCAGTACGGTACCGGTTATGTATTCATCTCCCACAACCTGGCGGTAGTACGTCACGTGGCTGACGATGTGCTGGTCATGTACTTGGGCAGGCCGGCGGAGATGGGGCCCAAAGCCGATATCTACGAAAAGCCGCTGCATCCGTACACCCAGGCTCTATTGTCTGCCACACCCGCTATTCATCCAGACCCGTCCAAGCCGCGCATCCGCATTGCCGGTGAGCTGCCCAACCCGCTCAACCCGCCGGATGGCTGCGCTTTTCACAAACGCTGCCCCTACGCGACCGATCGCTGCGCCAATGAGGTGCCGGCGTTCAGGCAAGTGGAGACCCGGCAGGTGGCTTGTCATTATGCGGAGCAGTTTCTTTAACGAAGGTACGGCGCGGTCGGTCGGGCGGACCGGCACGACCGCTCCGAATTCACTCACCATCAGAAGCGACGCAAGGCAGCAGACCGACAAATGAGACATAAACGAAAAGGGCCGCTAAGCGGCCCTTTTCGTCAGTGCATGAACAGTGCAATCAGAATGATGACTGGAATCGGTACACCCAGCATCCATAGCAATATCGAGCGCATGTTCGTTCTCCTTACTTAGCGTTGAATGGTGCGGTGAGCGACGTAGTCGCCTTCGAGCCACTGAACCTGGTCGCGACGACGACCACCGTACAGCGCGGCCAGGCTGGCGAAGAAGGCGCCGCACAGCAGGGCCACGAAGGTCCACAGGGCAGTCCAGGCAGCCACTTTGGCGGCGGTGTCTGCAGCCTGCTTGGCATCGGTTTTCAGTTGCTGAACCTGAGCCATGACCTGATCGACGCGAGCTTCGGCTTCCGGTTGGGAAAGGCGGGTGCGCTGGGCAACCAGCTGCGCCAGGTAGGCACGGTCTTCAGGTGCCAGGGCGCCGTCACCGGCAAAGCCTTTGGCCAGGATGCGAGCGGCAACACCGTTGGCCGCATCATCGCTGACAGGCGCCGGGCCCTCGCCACGGAACAGGCCGTCGACGAAGTAGTCCAGGGACTCATCCGAGGCATTGGAAGCGGCAGCGCCACCGGCAGCGGCGGTCATGCCGGCCGCTTGAGTGGCTGCACTGGCACCAGCGCCCACGATGTTGCCGGCTGTGCCCAGTACAAGCATGGCCGTTACCAGGGTAGCCACGGCCCACGACAGGAAGCCGTGTGCAGTGTCGCGGAAATACACTTCGTCGCCGTGCAGATTGGCCCATTTCACGCGCAGACGGCCGGCAATGTAGCCGCCCATGCCCGAAGCGATGATCTGGGTCAGGAGCAACCAGACAATGGTAGAGATGCCCAGGGCTTTCGCACTGGCCCCTTCATCTGCCCATGGCGAGGTCGCGGCAAAGCCGAGCCCTGCACCGAGTACCACCAGAAGGAGGGAGATGGCAGCAGCACCGGCTGCGCCAGCAAAGATTGCTGCCCAGGAAACACCTGAGCGGCTTTGTGTATCGACAACGGGATAGTCGGCAGATGAGATCATGATGTGGTCGCCTGTGTTGTTAGCGAGAAGTCCATTCGCGCATTAAACGTTGCAGCGGCTGTGCCAGTTGCCGTAAAAAATCACGCCCTTTGAAATCAACAACTTACAAAAACAGGTTAATTATTGACCGTGCAAAATGCGCGAATCGACCTGTAGCGTCAGGTGTTCTGCATTCTTGTCGCCACGCCAGGGAAAGGGCATGATCCGTCCATGACCCTGCCCGATGGCCCGTCCCAGACACCGATTACCGCCGACACCGTGATGCGCTACCACCTGTGCTGGAAGCATCGTGATCTCGATGGCGTGATGGCGCTGTACCACCCCGACATTCAATACCACGACTTCTTTCAGAACCGTGTGCTGGGCCATGCCGAGCTGCGTACGTACGTGGGCGCCTGCCTGCCCCATGCCGCCGGCGAGGACATCGTGCACAGCGACCGTATCCGCGTCGATGGCTGCACGGCGTATATTCAGTACCAAGTCACCGTGCAGGGCGGGGACGGCCTGGTGGCGTTCCAGTCCAGCGAGGCGATCACGGTCAAGGACGGTCTGATCTGGCAGGTCAATGAATACGCCACACTCGTGCGTCAGCACAGCGCAAGCAGCACCAGTCGCACCTCACGGCCCGCCACCAGCCGGCTGGGGCTGTCCCCGCGCCAGTTGTCTACCATGGCGCAAGACCTTGAGCACTACTTCCAGCGACATCGTCCGTACCTGGATCCTGACTTGAGTTTGCAACAGGTCGCCCAGGCCAGCGGTTACAGCCGCAATCAGATTTCCTACTTGCTGAACCAGGTGCTGGGCCAGCGTTTTTACCGCTACGTCAACCAAGCCCGCCTTCAGCACCTGATGACGATCCTGGCGAATGACAGCGGCCAGACGTCCATCGATGACCTGGCGTTCAACGCCGGTTTCAACTCGCTGTCCGCGTTCTACAAGTGCTTCCGCGAGCATACCGGGCTGACGCCAAAGGCCTATCTCAAACAGATTTCCTCGCGTGCACGCACGTAAGACAACCGCTGGCGTTGGCCACTAGCATCGCTCCATCACCTGATCGCTTGTGGAGCCCGGCCCATGCAGCCTCTGCGTACACTCAGCTTGTGGATGGACCAGCTGCAAGAGCCGCTGTGCGCGCGCCCTGCCCTGCGTGAAAATGTCGAGGCCGACGTCTGCATCATCGGCGCTGGCTACACAGGCCTGTGGACCGCTTACTACCTCAAGCGCCAGGCACCGCACCTCAATGTCGTGGTAATCGAGGCCAACATCGCAGGGTTTGGCGCCTCGGGGCGCAACGGCGGGTGGTTGATGGGCAATTTGCTGGGTGAAGATCGCCTGTTGGCCAGCCTGTCGCCGGTTCAGCGCCGCGCCAGCATCGAGCTGCTGCATGACATTCCAGACGAAGTACAGCGCGTGTTGCACCGCGAACAGCTCGATTGCGACTACCGCAAGGGCGGCGTGTTGTACTGCGCAGCCCGTTATCCCGAGCAGGAGCGAAGCCTGCGTGCCTACCTAGATCACTTGTACAACCTGGGCATGACCGAGGACGATTACCACTGGCTGCGTCCAGCGCAACTGCAGGGCCAGCTGCGCGTAAGCAATGCCTATGGGGCTATCTACAGCCCGCACACGGCCACGATTCAGCCGGCCAAGCTCGTCCGTGGCCTGGCCAGCGCAGTCGAGGCCCTGGGGGTGCCGATCTACGAAAACACACCGGCGCTGGACTGGCAACCTGGCGAAGTGACCACCCCGTTGGCACGCCTGCGGTGCAACTGGATCGTCCCGGCGGTGGAAGGCTATGCCGCCAGCTTGCCGCCGTTGGGCAAACACCAGTTGCCGGTTCAGAGCCTGATGGTCGCTACCGAGCCTTTGCCTGAGGCCATTTGGGCGCAGATCGGCCTCGACCAGGGACAAGCCTTCAGCGAGGGCAGCCGACAGGTGACCTATGGTCAGCGCACTGCCGATGATCGGCTGGTGTTCGGTGCCCGAGGTGGCTACCGCTTCGGTGGCAGGTTGCGTGAGGACTTCAACCTCCAGGCCCATGAAATCGAGCTGCGTCGCTACCTGTTCAGCGAGCTGTTTCCCCAACTGCGCCATGTACGCATCACCCATTCGTGGGGTGGCAACCTGGGTATGGCGCGGCGCTTCCAGCCGCACATGCTGTGCGACCGCCAGCGGGGTATCGCGTTGGCCGGTGGCTACGGCGGTGAAGGCGTAGGCGCGACCAACCTGGGTGGTCGCACCCTGGCTGCACTTATCCTGAATCAGCAGAACGCACTCACCGGGCAGCCTTGGGTACATGACAACAGGCCGCTATCGAGCCTGGCCAGCTGGCCTCCGGAGCCCAGCCGCTGGCTGGGGTACAACGCCATCATCCAGAGTTTCGTCCACGAGGACCGTACCCTGGCCAACCCCGCGACACCGCCATGGAGACGGCAACTGGCCAGCAAGCTGGCAGATTTCATGGAAGGTTTCATGCACTGATTCTTCACCCAAACAGGACCGACCTTTCATGAGCATCACTCAGTTCAAACGGGCAGACAGCGCCGTTTTGCAGTGCAGCAGCCCTGTCGCCGTACCGCTCGGCCAACCCGTGGCGGTGACATCGACCACGAGCGTGCAACGCAGCGATGGCGTGGAGACGGGAATCTGGGAATGCACCCCAGGGCGCTGGCGACGGCAAATCACGCAACAGGAGTTCTGCCACTTCATCAAGGGGCGCTGCACCTTCACCCCTGACGATGGCGAGCCCCTGGTCATAGAAGCCGGAGACGCATTGATGCTACCGGCCAACAGCACTGGCACCTGGGATATCCAGGAAACCGTGCGCAAGACCTACGTACTTATCTTCTGATCCGCTGATCGCCTGCCTTCGATAACAACACACAAAGCAAGGTAACCCGATATGCGCACGCTTATCATCGCCCCCTTGATGCTGGCCGCCAGCGTGGCCAGCGCGGCAGAAACCGTCAAGATCTACAACTGGTCCAGTTACATCGCGCCCGACACCTTGAAGCAGTTCCAGCAAGCCACCGGCATCGTGCCCACCTACGACGTCTATGACAGCAACGAGACCCTCGATGGCAAGTTGATGACCGGCAATTCCGGCTACGACGTGGTGTTTCCCTCCAACCATTTCATGGCCCGGCAAATCCAGGGCAAAGCCCTCAAGCGCCTGGACAAGTCGCAGTTGCCCAACTGGAAGAACCTCAACCCAGTGCTGCTCAAGGCCCTGGAGGGCAATGACCCAGGCAACCAGTACGGGTTCCCGTACCTCTGGGGCAGCACGGGCATCGGCTACAACATCGACAAGGTCAAAGCCGTATTAGGCGATGACGCGCCGGTTGACTCCTGGGACCTGATCTTCAAGCCGCAGTACATGAGCAAGCTCAAAGGTTGTGGCGTGGCGGTGCTGGACAATGGCCCCGAGTTGCTACCCATTGCCTTGCATTACCTGGGGCTGCCCCACCATAGCCAGAACCCGGCCGACTACGACAAGGCCAAGGCGCTGCTGATGCAGGTGCGGCCGTACATCAGCTATTTCCATTCATCCAAGTACACGGCGGACCTGGCCAATGGCGACGTCTGCGTGGTGGTCGGGTTCTCGGGGGACGTGCTCCAGGCAAAGAATCGCGCCGAGGAGGCCCATAACGGGGTCAAGGTCGGCTACTCGATACCCAAGGAGGGGGCGCCGATGTGGTTCGACATGGTGGCCATGCCCGCCGATGCGCCGGATGAAAAGGCCGGGTATGCCTACATGAACTACCTGCTGGAGCCGCAGGTAATGGCCGCCATCAGCAATCATGTGCAATACGCCAACGCCAACCTGCAAGCCGATGCGCTGGTTGACCCGGCGCTCAAGGCCAACACCATGATCTATCCGAGCGAAGCGGTGATGGGCAAGTTGTACGCGCTAGAAGCGATGCCGGCCAAGATAGACCGCATCAGGACGCGTATCTGGACCAGTGTGAAGGCGGGCAACTGATGCCTGCGCCTGCGAAAGTGGCAGGAAATGGTTGAGGTGAGCGAGGCGAACGTCGGGCCGCCCTGCTCGCGCAAGGGCCCGGCCAGCGAAGTGGCCGGGCCTTTTACGCTCAGTGGTGCTCGCGCGTGGCGCGGAACTTGACGTCAGGCCAGCGCTCTTCCATCAGCGACAGGTTGACCCGGGTGGGCGCCAAGTAGGTCAGGTGCCCGCCACCATCGATGGCCAGGTTCTCCATGGCCTTGTTCTGGAATTCCTCAAGCTTCTTCTTGTCGTCGCAGGCGATCCAGCGCGCCGACCACACGGTGATGGGCTCGTAGGCACACTCGACCTTGTATTCTTCCTTCAGGCGGCTGGCAACCACGTCGAACTGCAGCACGCCGACCGCACCGAGGATGATGTCGTTGCTGCGCTCGGGGAAGAACACCTGGGTAGCACCTTCTTCGGCCAGCTGCTGCAGGCCCTGACGCAACTGCTTGGATTTCAGCGGGTCTTTCAGGCGCACGCGGCGGAACAGTTCCGGGGCGAAGTGCGGGATGCCGGTAAAGCCCAGCGCCTCGCCTTCGGTGAAGGTGTCACCGATCTGGATGGTGCCGTGGTTGTGCAAACCGATGATGTCGCCGGCGTAGGCTTCTTCGAGCTGCTCACGCTCGGACGAGAAGAAGGTCAGCGCATCGCCGATGCGAAGGTCCTTGTTCAGCCGCACGTGGCGCATTTTCATGCCCTTTTCGTACTTGCCCGAGCAGATGCGCATGAAGGCGATACGGTCCCGGTGTTTCGGGTCCATGTTCGCCTGGATCTTGAACACGAAGCCGGTGAATTTCTCTTCCACGGGCTCGACGGTACGCTCGTGGGCAACACGGCCCAGCGGGCGCGGCGCCCAGTCGACGACGGCATCGAGCACGTGGTCGACACCGAAGTTGCCCAGTGCGGTACCGAAGAACACAGGGGTCAGTTGACCGTTGATGAATTCGTCCTGGTCGAACTCGTGGCAAGCGCCCTGCACCAGCTCCAGCTGCTCGACGAACGCGTCGTACTGGTCGCCCAGGTGGGCGCGGGCTTCGTCCGAGTCCAGATTGCGAATGATCTTGGCTTCGGTGCGCTCGTGGCCGTGGCCGGGCGTGTAGACGATGATGTAGTCACCGGTCAGGTGGTACACGCCCTTGAAGTCACGGTAACACCCGATAGGCCAGGTAATCGGTGCGGCCTTGATCTTCAGAACGGCTTCGATTTCGTCGAGCAGTTCGATCGGGTCGCGAATGTCGCGGTCGAGCTTGTTGATGAAGCTGACGATGGGCGTGTCGCGCAGGCGGCATACGTCCATCAGGGCAATGGTACGCGGCTCTACACCTTTACCACCGTCGAGCACCATCAGCGCCGAGTCCACCGCGGTGAGGGTGCGATAGGTGTCTTCGGAGAAGTCTTCGTGGCCGGGGGTGTCGAGCAGGTTGATCATGTGCTCTCGGTACGGGAACTGCATCACCGAAGTGGTGATGGAGATGCCGCGCTGCTTCTCCATTTCCATCCAGTCGGAGGTGGCGTGGCGGTCGGACTTGCGCGACTTCACGGTGCCGGCGACGGAGATGGCCTTGCCCATCAGCAACAGCTTCTCGGTGATGGTGGTCTTACCGGCGTCGGGGTGGGAAATGATTGCGAAAGTGCGGCGCTTCGCGACTTCGGCGGCCTGGTTGGTCATGGGAAATCGCCTGACTGGGGGATTTGAAAGGGGCGATATCATACCTGAACTCTGGCGTCAGGCCAAAACCTGCCGCCACGCGATGGCCCGCCTCAATGATCGTCCATGAGCTCCTGGCCGACATGCAGAATGTCCAGTTCCAGGTCCATGGGCTGTCCACCCTCATTGACCACATAGGCAAACCAGTGACCTGCCACCGTTTCCTTGCGATAGGCCTGAAGCGGTATGTTCGAGCGGGTATGGATACGGCCACGAATCGTCTGCCCTGGTTCGACGATGGATGTCATGCTCCGCCACTCGCCACCCTCGTCCATCTGCATGAACTTCCACAATGTTTGCTCGCCGGGAGGTGCAGCATATAGGCCGGCGTAGCCATTGTTGCTGCAGTCGAGGTGGCAATTGGCAGACTGAAAATCCCGCCCCGTCTTTCGGCTCCAAGACTGGATGTCGTAGTAAGGACGGCCAATCGCGGCGTCGAACAGGCAACGGAACATGAACATGTGTGGCGACTTTGTCACCAGAGAGGTGACGATCATCCAGTCATCGGCGGCGCGTGCGGCCTGTCGGCCGCGCTTGACCAATTTAGCGCAGTCCAGATACCCCGGCGCGTCCAGGGACAGACAACGTACCTGGGCGATGAACGATCGGTCATAACTGTAATTCAGCATGGCATGGGACCTGTGCAAGATTGAACAAAAACGACTTTTTTCCAGTTCGCTGCAGCCCAGTATTGAAGAGGCCTATGAGCGTAATGAGCACCTGGAAACAATGACTTGCGAGCTGCGCAGGGCTGGCCAAATGCTTCCCCAGATGGGAACCTTGGTGCCTTGGGAGACGTCCATTGCCCTGAATTGCACCTCGACTCAGGGCTGAATTCATCAGCATCTTCGATGCCCGACGGGGCTCGACTCATTGCATGAACGCTCAGCTTCAACGGCATCATGCTGCTACTCGCGAACACACCACCGCTGCCCTCGAGGGCTGGCCAAGAAGAAGTGTGCTCGCCGACGACAAGAAGGAGTCCACCTGTGGCGACACGCTACGGAAAAGGGCTGTTGGGATGGGCCGCCGTGCTCGTCATCCTGGCCCTGCTGGTCCATTGGATCGGCCTCGACACGATCGCGCGCTACCGCGACGATCTGACGTTCTACCTGCAAGCGCACCTGGTTCTGGTGCTGGCTTCGATGGCGGCGGCATTGGCCGTGGGCATCCCCGCCGGCATTGCCTTGAGTCGACCGCACAGGGTCGACAAAGCCGAGCGGTTCATGCAGTTCTTCAACATTGGCAACACCATCCCTCCCTTGGCCGTACTGGCCATCGCCCTGAGCGTGCTAGGCATCGGCGCAGGGCCTGCCATTTTCGCCCTGTTCCTCGCCTCCCTCCTGCCCATCGTGCGCAACACCTACGAAGGGCTGAAAAACGTTCCCGCCTCGCTCAAGGAAGCCGCTACCGGCATCGGCATGACGCCGCGCCAGCAGTTATGGCAGGTCGAGCTGCCCAACGCCGTGCCCATCATCGTCGGCGGCGTGCGTGTGGCGCTGGCACTGAACGTGGGCACCGCCCCGCTCGCCTTCCTGATCGGTGCCAACAGCCTGGGCAGCCTGATCTTCCCCGGCATCGCCCTGAACAACCAGCCCCAGCTTTTGCTGGGCGCCGCTTGCACGGCACTGCTGGCATTGCTGCTGGACGCACTGGTGACGCTCGCCAGCAAGCGCTGGCTGGAACGTGGCCTGGCCCAATAACCCGAGGAAAACCATGAAGAACGCAATCGCCTTGCTCCTGGGCGCGGTCCTGCTGTCGGCAGGTTTTGCCCAGGCGGCAGACAAACCGTTGATCCGTATCGGCGCCCGGGTATTCACCGAACAGACCGTGCTCGCCGAAATTACTGCCCAATACCTGCGCGCCCATGGCTTCGATGTGCGCGTCACTGGCGGCCTTGGCAGCAGCCTGGCACGTCAGGCGCAGGAAACCGGGCAGCTTGACCTGATGTGGGAATACACCGGGGTCTCGCTGGTGTCCTACAACCATGTCGAAGAACGCATGCCCAGCGCGGCGGCCACCTATGCCAGGGTCAAGGCTCTGGACGCCGAAAAGGGACTGGTCTGGCTCAAGCCTTCCAAGTTCAGCAACACCTATGCATTGGCTTTGCCTAGCGAAGTGGCCAAAGCCTACCCACAGGTCAACACCATCAGCCAGTTGAACCAGGTGTTGATGGACGAGCAGGCGCGCAAGCACGTGGTTGCGCTGGACACCGAGTTCGCCAACCGGCCCGACGGCCTGGATGGCCTGCAGGCGCGGTATGGCATGCAGCTGGGGCGCGCCAACATCCGCCAGATGGATGCAGGCCTGGTCTACACCGCGCTGCGCAATGCCCAGGTGTTCGCAGGCCTGGTGTACACCACCGATGGCCGGCTCAACGCGTTCAAGCTCAAGCTGCTCGAAGACGACAAGCACTACTTCCCGGATTACACGGCAGGCCCGGTGGTGCGCAAGGCCGTACTCGACGCTCACCCGCAGTTGGCCAGCCTGCTCGCGCCTCTGGCCGAACAATTGGACGACGAGACCATGCGCCAGCTCAACGCCAAGGTCGATGTGCAGCATCAAAGCCCCTCCTCGGTCGCGGCCGACTTCCTGCGAGAACATCCCTTGAAGGAGGTGACGCCATGACACTGCTCGACACTTTCGCGCACCTGGACTGGGCCCTGGTGCTGCAGCTGACCTGGCAGCACATCATGTTGGTGGGCGTGGCCGTGGGCCTGGCCATCCTGATCGGGGTGCCGCTGGGCATCGTCATGACCCGCTTCCCGTTCCTGGCCGGGCCCGTGCAGGCCAGCGCCACGGTACTGCTGACCATCCCGTCGATCGCCCTGTTCGGGCTGCTGTTGCCGTTTTACTCCACGTTCGGCCAGGGCCTGGGCCCGCTGCCTGCCATCACGGCGGTGTTTCTCTATTCCCTGCTGCCGATCCTGCGCAACACCTACTTGGCGCTGACCAACGTCGAGCCCGGTATTCGCGAGGCTGCCCGGGGCATTGGCATGACCTTCGGCCAACGCCTGCGCATGGTCGAGTTGCCCATCGCGGTACCGGTGATTCTCGCCGGCGTGCGTACGGCCGTGGTGATGAACATCGGCGTAATGACCATCGCCGCCACCATCGGAGCCGGTGGCCTGGGCGTCCTCATCCTCACCTCCATCAGCCGCAGCGACATGTCGATGCTGCTGGTCGGCGCCGTGCTGGTCAGCCTGCTGGCGATCATCGCCGACCTGCTTCTGCAAACCCTGCAACGTGCCCTGACTCCAGAAGGAATGCGCTCATGATCGAACTGAAAAACCTCAGCAAGACCTTCAACGTCAACGGCAAGGACGTCAAGGCCGTGGACGCGGTCAGCCTCACGGTCAATGAAGGCGAAATCTGCGTGTTCCTGGGCCCGTCAGGGTGCGGCAAGAGCACCACCCTGAAGATGATCAACCGCCTGATCACACCCACCTCGGGGCAGGTGTTCATCAATGGCGAAGACACCAGCGGGCTGGACGAGGTCAGCCTGCGTCGTCACATCGGCTATGTGATCCAGCAGATCGGCCTGTTCCCGAACATGACCATCGAGGAGAACATCACCGTCGTCCCTCGCCTGCTCGGGTGGGACAAGCAGCGCTGCGCCGAGCGCGCCCGGGAGCTGATGCACATGATCAAGCTCGAACCCAAGCAGTACCTGCAGCGCTACCCCCGCGAACTCTCCGGGGGTCAGCAGCAGCGGATCGGGGTGATCCGCGCCTTGGCAGCCGACGCCCCGGTGCTGTTGATGGACGAACCGTTCGGCGCCGTGGACCCCATCAACCGGGAGATGATCCAGAACGAATTCTTCGAGATGCAGCGGGCCTTGAACAAGACCGTGATCATGGTCAGCCATGACATCGACGAGGCCATCAAGCTGGGCGACAAGATTGCCATCTTCCGTGCGGGCAAGCTGTTGCAGCTGGATCACCCGGACACCTTGCTGGCGCACCCGGCCGATGACTTCGTAAGCAACTTCGTCGGCCAGGACAGCACCCTGAAGCGGCTGCTGCTGGTACGTGCCGAAGATGCAGCTGACAATGCCCCGGCGGTGAGCCCGCAGACCCCAGTGCATGATGCGCTGGAGCTGCTGGATGAACATGATCGCCGCTACGTGGTGGTGACCGATGCCGCGAACAAGGCGCTTGGCTATGTGCGCCGACGCGACATGCACCGCCAGCAAGGCACGTGCGCCGACTTCCTACGGCCGTTCAACGCCACGGCGGCGCACGATGAGAACCTGCGTATCTTGTTGTCGCGCATGTACGAGTTCAACCGCGCCTGGCTCCCAGTACTGGACGCCGAGCAGGTGTTCCTGGGCGAGGTCACCCAGGAGTCGATTGCAGCCTACCTGAGTTCGGGCCGCTCGCGCGGAGCGAAATCCACCATCGTCTCGCCCGCCGAGATGGTGACGTCCTAAAAGCCTCTCATCGCAAAAAAAGACGTGACGAGGGCGGACGGAACAAAAAATTCACGGGCCGTTTTCTGAACGCCCGTACCAGGCTCGGGTGGCCATAAATATGAACACCCGAGCCTACCTTTCGCACCTCTCGATGAGCTCCAAAAGCACGTCGTGCCCATGCAGAGGGGCTTGGGTTTAAGCCCCCTGCTCAGGGCTATTCCACAATTCTTTACGTCTGAAGCGCACCGGGGAACATCAGCCGCTCACATGGGTCGTTTATCCCAGGCGTGGCAGCTCGATCATCGCCGATTCATCAGGGATTGCCTGTTGATTCTGCCGAGTTCACGCCCTAAAGTGCGCGCCGAACGTCCATGCTGGAAACGATCCATCCGGCTCAAGTACTGAGTAGGCGAACCAAAGTGGGGATACGGAGGACGTTCAGTTTGCAGCCACTTAAATTTTCAGTTTGCCCATGGAGTCCCTGAGCATGTCGATCCAGGTCGAAGACTATTTCGCACGCGACACCTTCCAGAAAATGAAGGCGTTTGCCGACAAACAGGAAACGCCGTTCGTACTCATCGATACCCAGATGATCAGCAAGGCTTATGACGACCTGCGCGCCGGGTTCGAATTCGCCAAGGTGTACTACGCCGTCAAGGCCAACCCAGCCGTCGAGATCATCGACCTGCTCAAGGACAAGGGCTCGAACTTCGACATCGCCTCCATCTACGAGCTGGACAAAGTGATGAACCAGGGTGTCAGCGCCGACCGCATCAGCTACGGCAACACCATCAAGAAATCCAAGGACATTCGCTACTTCTACGAGAAGGGCGTGCGCCTGTACGCCACCGACTCCGAGGCAGACCTGCGCAACATCGCCAAGGCCGCTCCAGGCTCGAAAGTGTACGTGCGTATCCTGACCGAAGGCTCCACCACCGCTGACTGGCCGCTGTCGCGCAAGTTCGGTTGCCAGACCGACATGGCCATGGACCTGTTGATCCTCGCCCGCGACCTGGGCCTGGTGCCCTATGGCATCTCCTTCCACGTGGGCTCGCAACAGCGCGACATCAGCGTGTGGGACGCCGCCATCGCCAAGGTGAAGGTGATCTTCGAACGGCTCAAGGAAGAAGACGGCATCGAACTGAAGCTGATCAACATGGGCGGCGGCTTCCCGGCCAACTACATTACCCGCACCAACAGCTTGGAAACCTATGCCGAAGAGATCATTCGCTTCCTCAAGGAAGACTTCGGTGACGACTTGCCGGAAATCATCCTGGAGCCGGGCCGTTCGCTGATTGCCAACGCCGGCATCCTGGTTAGCGAAGTGGTGTTGGTGGCACGCAAGTCGCGCACGGCCGTCGAGCGCTGGATCTACACCGACGTCGGCAAGTTCTCGGGCCTGATCGAAACCATGGACGAGTCCATCAAGTTCCCGATCTGGACCGAGAAAAAGGGCGAAACCGAGGAAGTGGTCATCGCCGGGCCTACCTGTGACAGCGCCGACATCATGTACGAGCACTACAAGTATGGTCTGCCGCTGAACCTGGCCATTGGCGATCGCCTGTACTGGCTGTCGACCGGTGCCTACACCACCAGCTACAGCGCGGTGGAGTTCAATGGGTTCCCGCCGCTCAAAGCCTTCTACCTGTAATCCATGACGGGGCCCAAAGGCCCCGTTTTCATGTCTGCGCAATAAAGCCGACCGCACGTTGGTCACCGGCGCTACACCTCCCGCCACTCACCTTGTGAATGTGAACGAATCTCAATTGCCGCGTGCTGGAGCTTCCATTAACATCCGCCAGCGCGACGCAGGGTGCGGCGGCGATACAAGGTGATCGAAGGTGTTGAAGAAGACGCTGTTCCAGCTGCATTGGTTATTCGGCATCACGGCCGGGCTGGTTCTTGCAGTGATGGGTATCACCGGGGCGCTCTATTCGTTTCAGGACGAACTGCTGGGCGCGTTCAATGCCGATGTGCTGCGCGTGGAGGTACGCCCTGAGGGCGTGCTGCCGCCTGCTGAACTGGTGCGGCGGGTCGAGGCCCAGCAACACGACAAGGTCGCCATGCTGTGGGTCGACGTCCGTGAAGGCGAAGCTGCCAGGATCTTCTTCACACCAGCACCGGGCGAGCGGCGCGGCCCGTTGCGCTACGCAGATCCGTATACGGGCCAGTTGCTGGGCGAGGTGTCGGGGCAAGGCTTCTTCACCCTCATGCTCACGCTTCACCGCTTTCTGGCCATGGGCGACACGGGCAGGCAGATCACCGGTGCCTCGACGCTGCTGTTGGTGTTCTTCTGCCTGTCGGGCCTGTACCTGCGTTGGCCGCGCAATGCCACGAACTGGCGAACCTGGCTGACGCTGGATTGGGCCAAGAAAGGCCGCGCGTTCAACTGGGACCTGCACGCCGTGGCAGGCACTTGGTGCCTGCTCTTCTACCTGCTATTTGCCCTGACGGGCCTGTTCTGGTCCTACGAATGGTACCGCGAAGGCCTGAACCGGCTACTGGCCGATCCGCCGGTCGCTGGGCAGCCACAGGCGCAAAAAGCCCGGCGCCACGGGGCTGCGCCCATCGACCCAAACGCACCGGCGCTGAACGTCGACTACGACGCCCTCTGGGCCAGCCTGCGCAACGCCGCGGGTCCAGGCCTTGCCAGCTACAACCTGCGCCTGCCCCCAGTTGGCGGTCAACCTGCCAACGTGTTCTACCTGCTCGATGACGCCGACCACCCCAGGGCATTCGACACCTTGGTCCTGGACCCTGCCAATGGCAAGGTTAGCCGTCACGAACGCTACAGTGACAAGTCACTCAAGGCCCAATTGCTCCAGAGCGTGTACGCGCTGCATGTCGGCGAATACTTTGGCCTGGTTGGACGCATCGTTCTGACCTTGGCCAGCCTGGCCATGCCAATCTTCTTCGTCACGGGCTGGCTGCTCTACCTGGATCGACGACGCAAGAAACGTCAGGTTCGGGCTGCCCGCCGCCACGTGACCTGCGATGAGGTCAACAGCGAGAGCTGGCTGATCGGCTACGCCAGCCAGAGTGGTACGGCCGAGCAACTGGCCTGGCACAGCGCCGGGCAACTGCAAGCGGCGGGTTTGCCGGTGCAGGTCAGGGCATTGGGTACGTTGTGTGAAGACGATCTGCGTCAGGCACGCCGTGCGCTGTTCGTCGTCAGCACCTTCGGGGATGCAGACGCCCCTGACAGCGCGCGAGGCTTTGAGCGCAACGTGCTGGGTCAGCCTTTGTCCTTGCAGACGCTCAGCTATGCCCTGCTGGCGCTGGGTGATCGTCAATACCCACAGTTCTGCGGATTCGCCCGCAGGCTTCAGGCGTGGTTGACCGAGCGGGGTGCTCGCTGTGCGTTCAGCCCCATAGAGGTGGACAACGTCGATCAGGCAGCCCTTCAGCAGTGGCATCAGGCGCTGGCGCTTCTAACCGGCACCGCGCCGGTATCCGCTTGGCAAGCTCCCCGTTTTGGCAACTGGTCGCTGATACGCCGTGAACTGCTCAACCCTGGCAGCCAGGGCCATCCGGTCTACCTGCTTGGTCTGCAAGCGCAAGCGCCTGCCGTGTGGGAAGCTGGCGACCTGGTGGAGATTCTGCCGCTCAACGGTCGGCCGAGGGTCGATGCCTTCATCAAAAGCCTGGGGCTGGAGGCGGACACGCAGGTGCAGGTCGAAGGGGTGGTAGAAACGCTTGCCCAAGCACTTGCCGGCCGTCAGTTACCTGCCGTCGGTGAGCATCTGGTCGGGCTGCATGCCCAGGCGGTGATGGACGCACTGGTGCCCCTCGGCAGCCGCGACTATTCCATCGCCTCAATTGCCAGTGATGGCGTGCTGGAGCTGATCGTGCGCCAGGAGCGCCATCCAAGCGGCGAGGTGGGCGTAGGCTCTGGTTGGCTGACGAAGTACCTGCCGCTCGACGGCACGCTGAGCCTGAGGCTAAGGCGCAACAGCGGCTTCCATGCGCCCCAGGGTAACGTGCCGATGATTCTGATCGGCAACGGCACGGGCCTGGCCGGCCTGCGCAGTCTGCTACGGGCTCGCGTCGCCGCGGGCGAGCGGCGTAACTGGTTGCTGTACGGCGAACGCAACCGTGCTCATGATTTTCTGTGTGGCCAGGAGCTGCAAGGGTTGCTCGCCGCTGGCGATCTAGCACGGCTGGACCTGGCGTTCTCTCGCGACCAGGCTGAAAAAATCTACGTGCAGGATGTGTTGTTGCAGCAGGCGGCATTGTTCAAACGCTGGATGGATGAAGGTGCCTGCGTATACGTCTGCGGCAGCCTGCAGGGCATGGCCGCGGGTGTCGATGCGGCACTCGCAGGCCTGCTTGGGGACGCTGCGGTGCAACGGCTGATCGAAGAGGGGCGCTACCGGCGGGATGTGTACTGACCGGCAGCCAGGCGGCTTTCTGGCATTGATCTTCCGGAACCTCGCCGCAATCAGTGCAGCTCGAAGGTATCGGCGTCCAAGTTGGCCGGGAACTTGGCTCTATAGGCAGCGAGATCCGAGGCACTCAATACCACAGTGAACACGCCATCTGCCTCTCCAGCGCTGAGCAAGCTCTCGCCCTGAAAATCCAGTACCTGGCTATCACCGCTGTACGCGAAACTCTTGCCGTCAGTGCCCACCCGGTTCACAGCCGCGACATAGCACAGGTTTTCGATCCCTCGCGCCGGAAGCAGACGGTTCCAGTGCAGGCGACGTGCTGCCGGCCAGTTGGCCGTGTACAACAGCAGGTCGGTGTCCGTGGCATCCCGGCTCCAGACTGGGAAGCGCAGGTCGTAGCAGATGAGCGGGCGAATACGCCATCCCTTGAGCTCGAACTGCACCTGACGCTCGCCCGGCGTGTAGTGCTCGTGCTCACCAGCCATGCGGAACAGATGACGCTTGTCGTAGTGCAGGATCTCGCCATCTGGCCTTGCCCAGAGCAGGCGGTTACGGTGACTGCCATCGGCCGCCTGAATGATCACGCTGCCCGTGACCACGGCATTGCACTTTTCCGCCTGAGCCTTGAGCCATTTGTACGTCGGGCCATTCTCCGGCTCGGCGAGGCTCTTGGACTGCATGGAAAACCCGGTGGTAAACATTTCCGGCAAGATCACCAGGTCCACCTCGCCCACCTGCTCGAGCAGCACATCGAAATGGGCGAAGTTGGCTTCCCGGTCATGCCAGGCAAGTGTGGTCTGCACCAGGGCCAGCCTGAGGTCAGGCAGCGTACTCAGATCGCGCATAGTTTCTCCGCCGCCTGACGCAGCGTCTCCTCTCGTTTGGCAAAGCACAGGCGCAGCAGTCGCTGACCGGGAACAGGTTGCTGGTAGAACACCGAGATCGGGATGGTGGCCACGCCATGCTCGCGGGTCAACCACGTCGCCATCTGCACGTCATCGAGGTCCGGTCGGATGTTCGAATAGTCAACCAACTGAAAGTAAGTGCCGGCTGTGGGGGTGAAGCTGAATCGCGAATCCTGCAACAAGCCGCAACACAGGTCGCGCTTGGCTTGATAGAAAGCCGGTAACGCATCGACATGTTCCGGATGCTCGGCCATGAAGTCAGCCAGGGCGTACTGCAACGGGGTCACGCCACAAAAGTTGACGTATTGATGCACCTTGCGCAGCTCGCCGGTGAGGGCCGGCGGTGCGATGACATAGCCCGTCTTCCAACCGGTGACGTGGTACGTCTTGCCAAAGGAGCTGACCACGAACGCACGTCTGTAGAGCTGCTCGTGAGCCAGTACGCACGCATGCTTCACGTCGTCGTAGACCAGGTGTTCGTAGACTTCATCGCTGAGTACGTAGATGTCTCGATCGGCGATCAGCTGGGCCAGCTGATCCAGATCCTTGCTGGAAAGCAAGGCACCGCTGGGGTTATGGGGCGAGTTGAGCACGACCAGACGTGTGCGTGGCGTAAGGGCGTCCGCGAGCTGCTGCCAATCGATGGAAAAATCGCCAGGGTCCAGTTGCAGATGCACGCACCGCCCACCGGCCAGCGCCACCGAGGGCGCGTAGCTGTCGTAGCAGGGGTCGAAGATGATGACCTCGTCCCCTGGCTGCACGACAGCCTGGATAGCGCAGAAGATCGCCTCCGTCGCGCCGGGCGTAATCGTCACTTCATGGTCGGGGTCCACCGTGACACCGTAGAGCCGCTTGACCTTGATGGTCACCTGCTGGCGTAAGGCTGCAAGGCCCGACATGGGCGCGTATTGATTGTGGCCTGCCATGACATGCCGGCCCACCGACTCGAGCAGGGCTTGGGGCCCGTTGAAATCCGGGAAGCCCTGCGAAAGGTTCAGCGCACCGGTCTGGGCGGCGAGCTCTGACATGGTGGTGAAGATGGTCGTGCCGACGTTCGGCAATTTGCTGGGGATCATGGCGCCCTTGCTCCTGGTGCAGCCGGCACGGAAAGAAAGCACGAGCATAGCGGATCGTTTCGTCGGGAAGAAGCCAGTCAAGGCGTGAGTCGCACGTCACAGGCTTTCTCGACGATTACTGTCGGGGCTAGTTCAACCTTCTGCTGGAGCGACGAACTCCAGTATGAAGGTCGCTGCGGGCGCCACGTCCTTGGTATGGTAGCGCAACCTGTCGCTTGGCTGGCTCTCCCAAACGGGTACCTTCTTCGTAGCATTGGGCGTGAGGCCGAACCAAGTCCAGCCTACGGGGACTTCTTTGTAGCCCACGAGCACACGATCGTGGGCTGAGACGTAGCGGGCATCGAGGGTTTGCAATTGAACCTGGTTAACATTGGGCTCGCCGTCAACGTTTCCAGCCAGGTGACTGATTTGCAGAGCAGGACCGGGTGTGCCCAGCTCTTCGCCCGACGCATGAAGCACGCGCCCACCACGTCCAGTGACCTGCTTGCCTGCTGACGTTCGAAACTCAAAAGCCACACCCCCCTCGAGCGATGGGTGGGCGAGCATTCCGATGTCGAAGCACTCGGGCGTATCCAGCGATCCTGCTACCTGCAGTTCATTCAAATGATTGACGATGATTGCATAACGCTCGCCGTCCTCAAGCAGATAGAGCTTGCCTTTGGTTTTTTTTAAGTAAATATCGTTCATGACGTTCCCTCCATTGATCTAACACATCATTCACACGTACGTGAATAGCCAACGCCCCCCGCGCGGGGAGCACGGACTGAGCGCCTTGTGCACCACACGCACACAAACTACCGGTGCAATGTGGAGAGCGGCATAGATCAATGTTTCCTCCCGAGCTTGGCTGCATGGCCGCACTCGCGAGGAAACAGGAACACAGGTGCGGCGCTAGAAATGCGCAGCACGGCGGGCGAGGACCTGTACAGACACTGTAACGGGTTCGGCAGGCGCCTATCGCTTATCGCGGCGTTTCTTCTCGGCTTTCTTGTGGTGCGACATCAAGCGACGTTTCTTGTTGACCTGGCGGTCTGTGAGGGTGTTCTTCTTGCCCTCGTAGGGATTTTCACCGCCTTTGTACTCGATGCGAATCGGCGTGCCGACCAGCTTGAGCACGCGACGGTAAGTGTTTTCCAGGTAACGCGAGTACGACTTGGGAATGCTGTCGGTTTGGTTGCCGTGGATCACGATCAGCGGCGGGTTGGCCCCGCCCAGGTGCGCATAACGCAGCTTGATGCGACGGCCATTGACCAGCGGCGGCTGGTGCTCGCTGACGGCGTCTTCGAGGATCTGCGTCAGGCGGCTGGTTGGCCAGCGGGTCACAGCTGAGGTGAAGGCGGCCTGCACCGATTTGTACAGGTTGCCCACGCCCGTGCCGTGCAGGGCGGAAATGAAGTGGATATCGGCGAAATCGACGAAGAACAGCCGGCGCTCCAGCTCGGTCTTCACATAGGCACGCTCACCCGGCTCCATGCCATCCCACTTGTTCAGGGCGATGACGATGGCGCGGCCAGCTTCCAGGGCAAAGCCCAGCAAGTTCAGGTCGTGATCGACCACCCCTTCGCGAGCATCCATGACGAAGATCACCACGTTGGCGTCCTTGATCGCCTGCAGCGTCTTCACCACCGAGAACTTTTCGACTTCCTCGTGGATCTTGCCGCGCTTGCGCACACCGGCGGTGTCGATGAAGGTGTACTTGTCACCATCACGCTCGAAGGGAATGTAAATACTGTCGCGCGTCGTACCCGGCTCGTCGTAGACCACCACACGCTCTTCACCGAGCATGCGGTTGACCAGGGTCGACTTGCCGACGTTGGGGCGACCAATGATGGCAATCTTGATGCCATCCTTTTCGCTTGGGCCAGGGATGCGAACGGCCTCTTCTCCTTCGGCGACATCCTGGTCCAGGGCTTCTTCTTCGGCATCGCGCGGCAAGTGACCGAGTACGGCCTCCATCAACGCGTTGATGCCTCGACCCTGGGAGCCTGCCACCGGAATGGCATTGCCCATGCCCATTGGCGAGAACTCAGCGCGAGCGACGTCAGCGTCGATGTTGTCGATCTTGTTGGCGACCAGAATCGCCGCCTTGTTGCGCTTGCGCAGGTGCTCGGCAATCATCTGGTCTGCCGCTGTCATGCCCGCTCGGGCATCGACCAGGAACAGCACATAGTCGGCTTCTTCGATGGCCATGAGCGACTGCTCGGCCATTTTTTCGTCCATGCCCACTTCATCACCGGTGATGCCACCGGTGTCGATGAGGATGAAGGAGCGACCCTGCCAGCTGGCATCACCATACTGGCGATCACGGGTCAGGCCCGACAGGTCACCCACGATGGCATCGCGGGTCTTGGTCAGGCGGTTGAACATGGTGGATTTGCCGACGTTCGGACGGCCCACCAGGGCGATTACGGGAACCATTCGGCTCTCCACTCTTGAATTCTTGAAAATACAAAGGCCGCTGCAAGGCAGCGGCCGGAGTTCGGGCGGCGTATCCTACGCCGCAGCCTGAAGCCGCACGGCTTCAAGCATAGCTTCAGCGGATGGTCAGTGCCTCGAGCTTGCCGCTGTTGCCGAAGACATAGATGGTGTCACCCACCACCAATGGCCGTGCACGCAGGCCACTGCTGTCGACACGCTCACGGCCAACGAAGCGACCGTCGACTTGGCTGAGCAGGTGCAGGTAGCCTTCGAAGTCGCCTACTGCCACGTAGCTGCTGTACACCTCAGGGGCGGTCAGCTGGCGGCGGGCCATGGCATCGTTGGACCACAGGGCGCTGGAGGAACGCTCATCGACGCTTTCCACGGTACCCGAGGCTTCGCTCACGTAAACGTTGCCAAAGCCCTGGGCGACCCCGACGTAGCTGGAGGCATCACGCTGCCAGAGCACGCGGCCACTTTCCAGATCCAGGCCCGCAACGCGCCCCTGGTAGGTGCTGACGTACAGGGTACCACCCGAGAGCAGCAAGCCGCCGTCGATGTCGACGACACGCTCAAGCTCGGAACGGCCCTGGGGGATCGCCACACGGCTTTCCCATACAGGTACGCCATTGCTGATGTCGACTGCCACGACCTTACCGGTGGACAGGCCAGCAACCGCCAGGCGGTTGGTCACGATCGGCGCGCCGGTGCCGCGCAGGGTCAGTACCGCCGGGGTGCTTTCATAAATCCAGCGACGATCACCGGTAGCAGCATCCAGGCCGATCAGGCGATCATCCTGGGTCTGCACCACTACCACATCACCGTTGTTGGCCGGGGGCGCCAGCACTTCGCTGGTCACCCGGGCGCGCCAGCGCTCCTCGCCGGTGCTCGAATCCAGGGCGATCACTTCACCCTTGAGGGTGCCGAGCATCACCAGACCGTAGCCTACGCCGACCGCGCCAGAAACCGGCAGGTCAAGGTCCTTGTTCCACACCACGTTGCCCGTGATGCGGTCCAGGGCATAGACATCGCCGGTGACGTCGGAGGCATAGATCCGGTCGTTCTCGATGGCCGGCACGAGGGTGTTGTAGGTTTCACCCTGACCGTCACCGATGGAGCGGCTCCACTGCTTCTTGAGCACCACTTCCTCGGTGAACTTGGTCAGTTCGGCAGGAGGCAATTCCTTCTTGCTGTTGCTGCTGCACCCTGCGGCCAATACCGCCAAGGTCAGCAATGCTGCTTGTTTCCAACCGATCACTTACGCGTCCCCTCTGGCCAGATCATCGAGCTTCAACTGCAAGCCACCCACTGCCGCCTCGTCGGACAACGCAGCCTTGGCCTTTTCGTAAGCACCGTGCGCGTCATCAGCGCGGCCCAGCTGTACCAGCAGGTCCCCTTTCAACTCCTCGCGACTGGCGAGGAAGGCTTTCTCGGCATCCCCGTCAAGCAACTTGAGGGCATCCTCGGCCTTGTTCTGGGCGGCCAGCACACGGGCCAGACGCTGGCGTGCGATCTCGCCAAGGGTGGCGTCTGCCGGCTTGTCCAGCACAGCCTTGAGTTCGCCAGCGGCATCGTCGAGCTTGCCGCTCTCGACCGCTACCTTGGCCACGAACAGGCTGCCGTACTGGGCATAGGCAGTGCCGCCGAACTCGCTCTTGAGCTTGCCGGCCAGTTCCGCAACCCGGGTGGCGTCCGGCTGACCCGTAGGCGTGAGGCTGGTTTCCAGTAGCGCCTGATACAACTGCGAGGCACCTTGCGACTGGTTGTTCTGGTACTTGTGCCAGGTGTTCCAGCCCAGCACTACCACGCCGGCGAGCAACGCACCGGTCAGCAGCGGCTTGCCGTTACGGTTCCACCAGTCCTTGACCCCTGCCAGGTCATCATCATCGGTACTCGACACCCCAATACTCCTTTTCGCCTATTCGCTCGTTGAACCGCGTTACGCCTGCGCGATCGCGGTTTCCAGGTGCCCTGCAAGGGCATCCCAGGCAATGTTCTGTTGTTCGCCCTGACCACGCAGGGGTTTGAAGCCGACTTCCTGTTTGGCCAACTCATCATCGCCAAGAATCAAGGCGAACAGCGCGCCGCTCTTGTCGGCTTTCTTGAACTGGCTTTTGAAACTGCCCCCGCCCGCATTCACGGCCAGACGCAGGCCCGGCAGGCGGTCACGCACCGCTTCGGACAGACGCAGGCCCGCCAACTCGGCCTGCTCACCAAAAGCGCAGAGGTAGACATCGACCTGACGGCTGATGGAGTCCGGTACCTTGCCAAGGGTTTCAAGCAGCAGAATCAGGCGCTCGATACCCATGGCAAAGCCAACGCCAGGTGTAGGCTTGCCGCCCATTTGCTCCACCAGCCCATCGTAGCGGCCGCCGGCACACACCGTACCCTGGGCACCAAGCTTGTCGGTGACCCACTCGAAGACGGTCTTGCTGTAGTAGTCCAGCCCCCGCACCAGCTTGGTGTTGAGCACGAATGGAATGCCGGCAGCGTCCAGGCGGGCCTTCAGGCCTGCGAAGTGCGCACGGGATTCTTCGTCCAGGTAATCTTCGAGCTTCGGCGCATCGACCAGCACCGCCTGGGTGTTGGTGTCCTTGCTGTCGAGGATGCGCAGCGGATTGCTCTTGAGGCGGCGCTGGCTGTCCTCGTCCAGTTGCTCCAGGCGCGCGGACAGGAACTCCACCAACGCGTCGCGGTAGCGGGCGCGCGCTTGGCTGGTGCCAAGGCTGTTGAGTTCGAGCTTGACCGCATCCTGAATGCCCAGCAAGCCCCACAGGCGCCAGGTCAGCATGATCAACTCGGCATCGATGTCCGGGCCATCGAGGTTGAACACCTCCACACCGATCTGGTGGAACTGCCGGTAGCGGCCCTTCTGGGGACGCTCGTGGCGGAACATCTGCCCGATGTACCACAGCTTCTGCACCTGGCCATTGCCGGTGATGCCATGCTCCAGCACCGCGCGAACACAGGCCGCAGTCCCTTCCGGACGCAGTGTGAGCGAGTCACCGTTGCGGTCTTCGAAGGTGTACATTTCCTTTTCGACGATATCGGTCACTTCACCGATCGAGCGCTTGAACAGCTCGGTGAACTCCACGATGGGCGTGCGGATCTGGCTGTACCCGTAGGTGTCCAGCAGGCCGGCAACGGTACCCTCGAAATAGCGCCACAATGGCGACTGCTCGGGCAGGATGTCGTTCATGCCACGGATGGCTTGCAGCGATTTGCTCACGAATGATCCTTACGAATTCTGTGTATCAGCCACGGGCGATCAACGCCGCGTCGGCTTCGACCTTCTCGGCCGCTTTCTGACGGATGAGCCTTTCGAGATCATCGACCAGGTTGTCGTTGGTCAGTTTCTGCGCCGGTTTACCGTCGATGTAGACCAGGTTGGGCGTACCACCGGTCAGGCCGACATGCGCTTCCTTGGCCTCCCCCGGGCCATTGACCACACAGCCGATGACGGCCACGTCCAAAGGCACCAGCAGGTCCTCGAGGCGCCCTTCGAGCTCGTTCATGGTTTTTACCACATCGAAATTCTGCCGCGAGCAGCTCGGGCAGGCGATGAAGTTGATGCCTCGGGAACGCAAGTGCAGGGACTTGAGGATGTCATAGCCTACCTTGACCTCCTCCACCGGGTCTGCCGCCAGCGAAATGCGGATGGTATCGCCAATGCCTTCGGCCAGCAGCATACCTAGGCCAACGGCAGATTTCACCGTACCCGAGCGCAGGCCACCGGCTTCGGTGATTCCCAGGTGCAGGGGTTGCACGATCTGCCGTGCCAGCAGGCGATAGGCCTCGACGGCCATGAACACGTCCGACGCCTTGACGCTGACCTTGAAATCCTGGAAGTCGAGACGATCGAGGTGTTCCACATGGCGCAGCGCCGATTCGACCAGCGCTGCGGGCGTAGGCTCGCCGTACTTTTTCTGCAGGTCCTTTTCCAGTGAGCCTGCGTTGACGCCGATACGGATTGGAATACCACGGTCGCGAGCGGCGTCAACGACAGCCCTGACCCGGTCTTCACGGCCGATATTGCCAGGGTTGATGCGCAGGCAGTCCACACCCAACTCGGCCACGCGCAGGGCAATCTTGTAGTCGAAGTGAATGTCGGCGACCAGCGGCACGCTGACCTGCTGCTTGATGCGGCCGAAGGCTTCGGCGGCGTCCATGTCAGGTACCGACACGCGAACGATGTCCACACCGGCATCGACCAGACGCTGGATCTGCCCCACCGTGGCGGCGACATCATTGGTATCGGTGTTGGTCATGCTCTGCACTGCAATGGGCGCATCACCGCCCACCGGCACATTGCCGACCCATATCTTGCGGGATTCGCGACGTTTGATCGGGGATTGGCCGTGCATGAATTACTGTCCCAACTTCAGGCGAGCGGTTTCGCCACTGGTGAACGGGGCAACGTCGACGGCCTGGCCGTTGTAGCTGACCTTGGCGCCACGGGCAAAGCCCAGACGTACCGCAAACGGCGGCTTGCCAGTCAGCTCGAGGTTGTCCCCCTTGCGCTTGATGCCGCTGAACAGCACCTTGCCGTTGCCATCGGAAACCTGGGTCCAGCAATCGGCGACGAACTCAATCGCGACCTTGCCGCTGCCTGCTGGCACGGCGGCGGGCTCGGCGGCGGCTGCACTGGTTGCAGGGGCGGCTGCCGCCGGCGCGCTGGCAACAGGGGTAGCGTTGGCCGGCGCCGGCTGCGGCGTCGCAGTGCCCGTTACCGGAGCAGAGCCGGCTGCAGGCGTGTCGGTAGCCGCTGCCTGCCCGGTACTTGCAGCCTGCTGCTCGTCGGTACCCTGGGCCAACGGCAGGGGGGCGCTCTCAGGTTGCTGGGCGGCAGAGACGGCCTGGTCTTCGGGTTCGTCAAGCGGGTGAATCTGGGTGGTGCCGTCGGCGCTTTCGACCTCGACGTGCTCAAGGGCGATGCTGGAGAGGTCTTTGCCGCGCAGACTGCCCTGGTCCTGCCACCAGACGAAACCGCCACCCACGACCGCCAGCAGCAGCAACAGGCTGACCCCGCGCAGAATATTGTGGGACAACCGGGAAGGCTCTTCGATACGCCCCAGCGAATGTACGTCGCTGCCCTTGGCGTGGGTGCCGGTGTAGCGATCGAAGGCTTCGACCAGGGCAGCCTGGTCCAGCTCCATCAACTTGGCGTAGGCGCGGATGTAGCCACGGGCGAAGGTATGCCCGGGCAGCTTGTCGAAGGCGCCGGTTTCCACATGGTTGAGCGAGCTGACAGTAAGATTGAGCTTGCGCGCCACCTCGGCTTGGGACCAGTCCCGTTTCTCACGGGCCAGGCGCAACAGCTCACCAGGGTTCTGGCCAGGCGCTACAGCTACTTCGGGATGCGCGGCGTTCATCGTTGCTCCGACAGGTATTGCTGATATTCCGGCGTACCGGGATAAAGTCGTTGTAATTGCTGCCCCAACTCGGCCACCGTCCCTTGCTCGTCGAACACCTTGGCAAGGCGGCTACCCAGCAGCAGGCTCCGGGCATCGTGGCCACTCAACCGGCTGAAACGATCGTAGTAATCCCGGGCCGGCACATAATGCCTGTTTTCGTAGGACAACTCAGCCATTTCCAGCAACGCTTGTGGCTGTCGCTGGTTAAGCTGCAATGCTTTTTGCAAATGGGCGTGCGCCTGATCGCGCTGGCCGAGCCTCAAGGCTGTCAGGCCAAGGTTTTCATAAACCCGTGATCGCTCAGGATACAGGGTATCGGCGCTGGCAAGGCGAAACATCTGCTGCGCTTCGGCAAACCGCCCTTGAGCATAAAGGAAACTGCCGTAATTGTTGCGAATTCGCGTGGTGCTGGCACCCGCCCCAAGCGCTTGCTTGAAATGGCGCTCGGCCAATACAGGCTCGCCTTCGGCCTGGTAGACCAATGCCAAGGCGGCATGGGCGTCGGCATCGTCGCCATCCAGCGCCAGCGCCTTTGACAAGGGCGTCTTGGCCTGGCCCAGCATCCCCTGTTGCAGGTAGCCGAGCCCCAGCTGCACATACGCCCGCCCGGCCTCGACCCTGCGCTGCTCAGCCACCTGCGCATCGCTGCCTGCGCCTGACATGCAGCCGGCGAGCAGCGAAAGCGCAATGATCGGCAGCGCAGCGCGCACGTTCATAGGCCAGTTCCGGTCAGTGGGCGGCCGGGCTGTCCGGGCGCTCGGCGTCTGCCGACAGCTGCCGGACGGCGATGTAACGTTCGCTGCGCCGGGTGCGGTCATTGACCTGCCCCACCAGCTGGCCGCAAGCCGCATCGATGTCATCACCACGGGTGGTGCGCGTCGTCACGTTGTAGCCACCGTGGTGCAGCAGGTCTTGGAAACGACGAATGGCGTTGTTGCTGGGGCGCTCGTAGCCGGAGTGCGGGAACGGATTGAATGGAATCAGGTTGATCTTGCACGGCACGTCGCGCAGCAGCTCGATCATCTGCGCCGCATGCTCGGGCTGGTCGTTGACGTCCTTGAGCAGGGTGTACTCGATGGTGAGCACCCGCTTGCCGCCCAGGGTCGCCATGTAGCCCATGCATGCGTCGAGCAGCATCTTGAGCGGGTACTTCTTGTTGATCGGTACCAGTTTGTTGCGCAACTCGTCATTGGGTGCATGCAATGACAAAGCCAGCGACACATCGATGTGCTTGGCCAACTCGTCGATCATCGGCACGACGCCCGAGGTGGACAGGGTGACGCGACGCTTGGAGATGCCATAGCCCAGATCTTCCATCATGATCTTCATGGCGGCGATGACATTGTCGAAATTGAGCAGGGGTTCGCCCATGCCCATCATGACCACGTTGGTGATGGCGCGGTCGATTTTGGCAGGCACGGTCCCGAAGGATTTGTTCGCAAGCCACACCTGGCCGATCACTTCGGCGGCGGTGAGGTTGCTGTTGAAGCCTTGTTTGCCGGTGGAGCAGAAGCTGCAGTCCAGGGCACAACCGGCTTGCGACGACACGCACAGGGTGCCGCGATCGTCGGTGGGAATATAGACGGTTTCGACGCAGCTGCCGGAGGCAACGCGGATCACCCACTTGCGGGTGCCGTCTGCGGAAATGTCTTCGCTGACCACTTCCGGTGGACGAATTTCGGCAACGGCCTCGAGCTTTTCACGCAAGACCTTGCCGACGTTCGTCATGGCGGCGAAATCATCGACGCCAAAGTGGTGAATCCATTTCATCACCTGACCGGCGCGGAAGCGCTTCTCTCCGATGGAATCGAAGAATTGTTCCATTTCCTGCAGGGTCAGACCCAGCAGGTTGATTTTGTCAGTCGATGTCGTCATGGATTCACCCTCACCCGTAAGCTTTCGCTTAGCGAGTGGTTACCTCGGTAGCAGCGAAGAAGTAAGCGATTTCGCGAGCAGCAGCAGCTTCGGAGTCCGAACCGTGAACGGCGTTGGCGTCGATGGACTCGGCGAAGTCGGCGCGGATGGTGCCGGCAGCGGCTTCTTTAGGGTTGGTAGCGCCCATCAGCTCACGGTTCTTGGCAATGGCGTTCTCGCCTTCCAGGACCTGAACGACAACCGGACCGGAAGTCATGAAGGCAACCAGGTCACCGAAGAAGCCGCGCTCGCTGTGCTCGGCGTAGAAGCCTTCGGCCTCGGCCTTGGACAGTTGCTTGATTTTCGAGGCAACGATTTTCAGGCCGGCTTCTTCGAAGCGAGTGGTGATCTTGCCGATGACGTTCTTGGCAACAGCGTCAGGCTTGATGATGGAGAAAGTACGTTGAACAGCCATGGAAAACTCCAGAATATGAGTGTTACGAAAAATTAAACCCGCGAATTATACGCGGGTTCCAGGGGATTGCCTAACCTGCGGTGCGTGTTCAGTCGGCTTCGTCGATCCAGGCCGCCTGGATGGCCTCGAGCACCTTCTCGCCGGCGCGCGAAGGATCGTCACTGAAGCCAGGCAATGCCACCACCCAGCGGTGCAGATCGACGAAATTCACATACCGAGGATCGACGTCCGGCTTGCTTTCTGCAAGCTCGATGGCGATATCAAGTACATCAATCCATTTCAGACTCATGTCCAGGACCTCAGTGCGGCGCTTCGGCAGCGTGGTTGAGCGAATACTTGGGGATCTCGATGGTGAGGTCCTGATCGGCCACCACCACCTGGCAACCCAGACGCGACTGCGCTTCCAGGCCCCACGCCTTGTCCAGCATGTCTTCTTCGAGCTCGTCGGCTTCCTCAAGGGAATCGAAGCCCTTGCGCACGATGCAGTGGCATGTGGTGCAGGCCTTCACACCGCCGCAGGCGCTCTCCATCTCGATGTGATGATCGTGGGCCAGCTCCAGGATATTGGTGCCGGCAGGCACCTCCACGGTCAGCCCCTCCGGGCAGAACTTCTCATGCGGCAGGAATGTCACCAGCGGCATCGATTACTCCTCGATCTCATTCAGGTTGCGCCCGGCCAGTGCGGCTTTGACCGTCGAATCAAGGCGTCGGGCGGCAAATGCGTCGGTCACGTGCGACAGACGCTTGGTCTGTTGCTCGATGGCAGCGCCATCGGTGCCCGCCAGCAAATCACGTAGTTCTTGCATCTGGAATTCAATGGCCTGGCGCTCTTCTTCACTGAGCAAGCGCTGACCGTCGGCGTCCAGGGCGCCCTGTACCGCTTCGAGCAGCCGTTCGGCGTCCACTTGGTGCTCACGCAACTGACGGGCCTGCTTGTCGGTACCAGCATGCTCGAAGGAGTCCTTGAGCATGCGCGCGATTTCGCCATCGGTCAGGCCGTAGGACGGCTTGACCTGAATGCTGGCTTCCACGCCTGATGCGAGTTCCCGGGCGGCGACGCTGAGCAGCCCGTCGGCATCGACCTGGAAGGTGACGCGAATTTTCGCTGCCCCTGCCACCATGGCCGGAATGCCGCGCAGTTCGAAGCGCGCCAGTGACCGGCAGTCGCTGATCAGTTCGCGCTCGCCCTGCAGCACATGGATCATCATGGCCGACTGGCCGTCTTTATAAGTCGTGAACTCCTGGGCGCGCGCCACCGGGATGGTGGTATTGCGCGGGATCACTTTCTCCATGAGCCCGCCCATGGTCTCCAGGCCCAGTGACAGCGGGATCACATCAAGCAGCAGCAGCTCGCCGCCTTCGCGGCGGTTGCCGGCCAGGGTATCGGCCTGAATGGCGGCGCCGATGGCCACGACCTGATCGGGGTCGATGGAAGTCAGCGGGCTACGACCGAACAGGGTACCGACGGCATCGCGAACACGGGGCACGCGCGTGGAACCGCCGACCATGACCACGGCGCTGACTTCATCGAGCTCGACGCCACTGTCACGTACGGCACGGCGGCAGGCCTTGAGGCTGCGGGCCACCAGCGGCTCGATCATCGCATCGAAACCGGCACGGGTGAGCTCACCCTGCCAGGCACCATGCGTGACGCCCACCACCTCGGCATCGGTCAACGCTTCCTTGGCGGCGCAAGCCGTCTGTAACAGCGCGCGCTGGGTAGCCGGGTCGAGGTCGGAGGACAAGCCAGCCTGCTCGATGATCCAGCCTGCAATGGCGTGATCGAAGTCATCGCCACCCAGGGCGGTATCGCCGCCGGTGGCCAGCACTTCGAACACGCCCGCTGTCAGGCGCAGGATGGAAATGTCGAAAGTACCGCCACCCAGGTCGTAGATGGCGACTACGCCCTCGGCGTTCTGGTCAAGGCCATAGGCCACGGCGGCGGCCGTAGGCTCGTTGAGCAGACGCAGGACGTTCAGGCCAGCCAGGCGTGCAGCATCTTTTGTGGCCTGGCGCTGGGCGTCATCGAAATAGGCCGGAACGGTGATCACCGCACCGACCAGTTCACCGCCCAATGTCGCCTCGGCGCGCTCACGCAGCACCTTGAGGATGTCCGCCGAGACCTGCACCGGGCTCTTGGGCCCTTGCACCGTATCGATGAAAGGCATGTGCGATTCGCCACCGACGAAGCGGTAGGGCAATTGCTGGCCCAACTGCTTGACGTCGGCCAGGCCGCGACCCATCAGGCGCTTGACCGACAGCACGGTGTTCAGCGGATCGCTGGAGGCAGCGTCACGCGCGGCCTGCCCGACTTCGCTGCCGCCAGCTTCGAGGTAACGCACCGCCGAAGGCAGAATCACATTACCTTGCGCATCGGGCAGGGGCTCGCTCACGCCGCTGCGCAATGCAGCGACCAGGGAATTGGTGGTGCCCAGGTCGATCCCTACCGCCAGGCGGCGCTCATGGGGCTGGGGCGTTTGACCGGGTTCGGCAATCTGCAATAGGGCCATGCTTATCTGAATACCTTAGGTGCCATCACGGGTAGCACCGGGTTAATCGTCGAGGCGCTCTTCCAGTTGGCGCACTTCTTGGGCGAGCTTGTCGAGGAATTGCATTCGGCGCATCAGGCGTTCGGCCTGCTCACGCGCATCGGCAACATCCCAGCAGGCGGCGAAATCCTCGTTGAGCGTGTCTTGAGCAGCCTTCAGGCGCTTCTTGAACACGGCCACGCCATCGAGGTCGGCTTCGTCCTGGAGGTCTTCGAGCTCCTCACGCCACTGCATCTGCTGCAGGAGGAAATCCGGGTCATGGACCGTGACCTCCTGCGGCACTTCGTGGCCACCGATCGCCAACAGGTAGCGCGCACGGCGTGGTGCACTGCGCAGCGTCTGGTAGGCGTCGTTGAGGGCAGCGGATTTCTCCAGCGCAGAGCGTTGCTCGCGCTCGGAGGCATCGGCAAAACGATCAGGATGGACTTCGCGGGCCAGCTCGCGATAGCGAGTGGCCAGCATCTCAAGGTCCAGTCGAAAACTCGGCTGCAGGTCGAACAGTGCAAAATGACAAGGAGTACCCACGGTCGGCCTCAGACGTTGAAGCTTTCGCCGCAGCCACACTCACCGCGCACGTTGGGGTTGTTGAACTTGAACCCTTCGTTCAACCCTTCCTTGACGAAGTCCAGCTCGGTGCCGTCAAGATAAACCAGGCTCTTGGGATCGATGATCACCTTGACGCCATGGTTCTCGAACACCTGGTCCTCGCCCGCCAGCTCGTCGACGAACTCCAGCACGTAGGCCAGGCCCGAGCAACCGGTGGTGCGTACGCCAAGGCGAATGCCTTCACCCTTGCCCCGCCCTTCCAGGGAACGCCGCACATGATTGGCGGCGGCTTCTGTCATGCTGATAGCCATGAGAACTCCTTACCTTGCAACAGGCGACGTTAGATCAAGCCTTTCTTCTGCTTGTAATCGCGAACAGCGGCCTTGATGGCATCTTCGGCGAGTACCGAGCAGTGGATCTTGACCGGCGGCAATGCCAGTTCTTCGGCCAGCTGGGTGTTCTTGATGGTCTCGGCTTCGTCCAGGGTCTTGCCCTTCATCCACTCGGTGGCCAGGGAGCTGGACGCGATGGCCGAACCGCAGCCGTAGGTCTTGAACTTGGCGTCTTCGATCACGCCCTGCTCGTTGACCTTGATCTGCAGGCGCATCACGTCGCCACAGGCCGGTGCGCCGACCATGCCGGTACCGACATCCGGGTCCTCGGCATTCATCTTGCCGACGTTGCGCGGGTTTTCGTAGTGGTCGATGACCTTTTCACTGTATGCCATGGTGCAATTCCTTCCTCATCAGGGAGCCGCTCTTGCCGGCGACTGCTTAGTGGGCGGCCCACTCGATCTTGGAGATGTCGACGCCGTCTTTGTACATGTCCCAAAGTGGGGACAGTTCACGCAGCTTGTTCACGGCCTCGCAGACTTTCTGCGCGGCGTAATCAACCTCTTCCTCGGTGGTGAAGCGGCCGAAGGAGAAGCGGATGGAGCTGTGCGCCAGCTCGTCGTTACGGCCCAGTGCACGCAGCACGTAGGACGGCTCGAGCGAGGCGGAGGTGCAAGCCGAACCGGACGAGACGGCGATGTCCTTGAGCGACATCAGCAGCGATTCGCCCTCGACGTAGTTGAAGCTCAGGTTCAGGTTGTGCGGCACGCGAGCAGTCAGGCTACCGTTGACGTACAGTTCTTCGAGGCTGGATACCTGCTTGAAGAAGCGGTCGCTCAAGGCTTTGATGCGTGCGTTTTCAGCCGCCATGTCCTGCTTGGCAATGGCGAATGCTTCGCCCATGCCGACAATCTGGTGCGTCGGCAGCGTACCCGAACGCATGCCGCGTTCGTGACCACCGCCGTGCATGGCTGCCTCGAGGCGTACCCGCGGCTTGCGGCTGACATACAGCGCGCCGATCCCTTTGGGGCCATAAACCTTGTGCGCGGAGAACGACATCAGATCGACCTTGAGCTGCTGCAGATCGATTTCGACCTTGCCGGCAGACTGGGCGGCATCGACGTGGAACAGCACGCCGCGCGAACGGGTCAGTTCACCGATGGCGGCAATGTCGTTGATCGAGCCGACTTCGTTGTTCACGTGCATCAGCGAGACCAGGATGGTGTCGTCACGCAGGACCGCCTCGACCATGGCCGGGGTGACGATGCCGTCTTCGCCCGGTTCCAGGTAGGTGACTTCGAACCCCTCACGCTCCAGCTGGCGAGCGGTATCGAGGACCGCCTTGTGCTCGATCTTGGAGGTGATGATGTGCTTGCCCTTGGTCTGATAGAAGTGCGCAACACCCTTCAGGGCCAGGTTGTCGGACTCGGTGGCACCGCTGGTCCAGACGATTTCGCGCGGGTCGGCATTGATCAGCTCGGCGACCTGACGGCGACCGTTCTCGACCGCTTCTTCGGCTTTCCAGCCAAAGACGTGGGAGCGCGAAGCCGGGTTACCGAAGTTACCGTCAGCCGTCAGGCATTCGGCCATCTTCTGGGCTACGCGTGGGTCGACCGGGGTGGTCGCGGAGTAATCGAGGTAGATCGGCAACTTCATTTTTCTCTCCTATCAGGCGGTGGCGTCGCTCGTCGTCCCGAAGGATCAATCGACGGCGGACGTCTCAATCTTGTCCAGCGGGGCAGACAGACCAGCGACGCGGCGCAGGTCCTGACGCTGAGCGACTTCCTGCACCTCACGGCGCATGACGAGGTCGGCCAGACTGATGCCACTGAGGAACTCGTGAATCTGCTGACTGAGGTCGCACCACAAGTGGTGGGTCAGGCAGGTATCACCGGCATGGCAGTCCCCAAGCCCCTGGCAACGGGTCGCATCGACCGATTCGTTGACCGCATCGATGACCTGGGCGACCTGGATGGTCTCCATGCCGCGCGACAGCTGATAACCGCCACCGGGGCCGCGAACGCTGGAAACCAGGCTGCTGCGGCGCAGCTTGGCGAACAGCTGTTCCAGATAAGAAAGGGATATGCCCTGGCGCTCGGAGATGTCGGCCAAAGACACCGGCCCATGCTGCGCGTGCAACGCCAGGTCGAGCATGGCAGTCACGGCGTATCGGCCTTTGGTAGTCAGTCGCATGGCTATTGGGTACCACGGGAGTTACGGGATGTGTGCAAGTATGCGATTCCCGAGCATTTAAGTCAACTATTAGACCTAGTGCCTTAGTCGGGTTTGCATGAGGGGAGGCGGCCGCGATTGTAGCAGACACGGGGGCGATAGCACATGCCCCCATGCCAGAACCCGCGCCTGATACGGCGGGATCAATGCGGCTGGATGTCGCGCTTGGCCAACTGCGCCTGTTCGGTGAAGTCATCTTCAGGCAGCGCTGGCAGCTCCTTGGCGCAATAGTCACTGCCCATCCGCGTCAGCGCACCGCACATGCCTTCCAGGCGCTCATCAACGGCCTGCAGATGGTCAAGCATCTGGCCAATGGCACGGGCGACCGGGTCGGGCATGTCGCCACTGACCCCATAGGCATCGAAACCGATCTTCTCGGCCATGGCCTTGCGCCGCGCCTCGACATCGCCCTGCTCGTCCTTGACGATGATGCGCCCGGGGATGCCAACAGCCGTGGCGCCGGCTGGCACCGCCTTGGTCACCACCGCATTGGAACCGATCTTGGCCCCGGCCCCTACGGTAAACGGCCCCAGCACCTTCGCACCCGCACCGACCACTACGCCGTCCTCCAGCGTTGGGTGACGCTTGCCTTTATTCCAGCTGGTACCGCCCAGGGTTACGCCTTGGTAGAGCGTCACGTCGTCACCAATCTCGGCGGTTTCGCCAATGACGATGCCCATGCCATGGTCGATGAAGAACCGCCGCCCTATCGTGGCGCCCGGGTGAATCTCGATACCGGTCAGCCAGCGACCGAAGTTGGACACCAGCCGCGCCAGCCACTTGAAGTCCCGCCGCCACAGGGCATTACCCAACCGGTGCAGCCATATGGCATGCATCCCGGGGTAGCAGGTCAGCACTTCGAACGCGTTGCGCGCCGCTGGATCACGGTGGAACACACTTTGAATATCTTCACGCAGACGTTCCAGCATCTGTCAGTCCTTCCGTTTATGCGGCTCACCCCGGACCACCTTCTGGGTCTCGGTAAGAATGCCGCGCAAAATGCTCATTTCCGTACGCTCCACTGCCACCCGACCGTAAAGCCTGCGAAGACGCGGCATCAGGTGCTTGGGCTTTTCGGGATCAAGGAAACCAATGTCGACCAGGGTTTTTTCCAGATGGTCGTAGAACAGCTCCATCTCGTCCATCGTGGCCAAGGCGTCGGCGTCAGCCTTCTCAACCTGGGCAGGCGAGCGGTCGTTCGCCAGGCTGGCCATGCGCACTTCATAGGCCAGTACCTGAACAGCCGCAGCCAGGTTCAGCGAACTGAAGTCGGGATTGGAGGGGATGTGTACGTGGAAGTGACATCGCTGCAACTCTTCATTGGTCAGCCCGGCATGCTCGCGCCCGAACACCAAGGCGATCTGCTCGCCCCCGTCGGCATGCTGCACGGCCTTGTCGCCGCATTCACGTGGGCCGATAAGAGGCCATGGAATGCTGCGCTCACGGGCACTGGTGCCCATCACCAGATTGCAGCCGACCAATGCCTGCTCCAAGCTGTCGACGACGATGGCGTTACCCAGCACATCGTCCGCGCCCGAGGCGCGCGCGCTGGCCTCGTCGGCAGGAAACTGCTTTGGCTGCACCAGCACCAGACGCGACAGGCCCATGTTCTTCATGGCGCGAGCAGCGCCGCCGATGTTGCCGGGGTGGCTGGTGTTGACCAGAACGACACGAATATTCTGCAGCAAGGTCTCGTGCTCACAGTGGCGGAAATCAGGGCCTGGAATCTTACAGAACCGACAGGCGTAACGCCACGCACGCGAATGCGCCCTTCTGCCGCCACAATTTTCTGTTAGAATGTTCGGCTTTCTTCTTTAACATCTCCAGGTGACCCGCCCATGCAGCCTATGCTGAATATCGCCCTGCGCGCCGCTCGCAGCGCCAGTGAACTGATCTTCCGCTCCATCGAACGCCTGGATAGCATCAAGGTCGATGAGAAAGAGGCCAAGGACTACGTTTCCGAAGTCGATCGCGCTGCCGAGCAGAGCATCGTCAATGCCCTGCGCAAGGCCTACCCGAACCACTCCATCCTGGGCGAAGAAACTGGCCTGCACGCCGGCTCCGGCGAAGAAGGCAAGGATTACCTGTGGGTCATCGACCCGCTGGACGGCACCACCAACTTCCTGCGTGGCATTCCTCACTTCGCCGTCAGCATTGCCTGTAAATACCGTGGTCGCCTGGAGCACGCCGTGATCGTCGACCCGGTTCGCCAGGAAGAGTTTACTGCCAGCCGTGGCCGTGGCGCTCAACTGAACGGCCGCCGCCTGCGCGTCAGCTCGCGCACCAGCCTGGACGGCGCCCTGCTGGGCACTGGCTTCCCCTTCCGCGATAACCAGATGGCCGACCTGGACAATTACCTGGGCATGTTCCGCAGCCTGGTAGGCCAGACCGCCGGCATCCGCCGCGCTGGCGCGGCGAGCCTGGACCTGGCCTATGTGGCCGCAGGTCGTTTCGATGCATTCTGGGAGTCGGGCCTGTCCGAATGGGACATGGCCGCAGGCGTGCTGCTGATTCAGGAAGCAGGCGGCTTGGTGAGCGACTTCAATGGCGGCCATGACTTCCTCGACAAAGGCCACATCGTCGCCGGCAACATCAAGTGCTTCAAGGCGGTACTGACCGCCATCCAACCGCACCTGCCTGAAAGCATGAAGCGTTGAGCATTTGATTGCAGGAAAACAAAAGCACCCCTCGGGGTGCTTTTTTCATGCCTGCCAGCCCTGCATCACCGGCGTCGGCACAGGGCCAACGCCGGCAGCAGCATCACTGACCGGCGTCGCTGAGAATCAGCTTGCCGTTCTTGTCCACTGGGATGGTAGAGCCTGGCTCACGGTTCATCTTCACCTGGCCGACCTGATCGCCAATGGTGTACTTGACGTTGTAGCCCACCACTTTTTCACTGATGTCGTTGACCGTGTTGCAGCGGGTCTGGGTCGTGGTATAGGTGTCACGCTGCTGCATGCCCTCCTGCACCTTGTTGCCAGCATACCCACCACCCACCGCACCGGCCACGGTCGCGATCTTCTTGCCGGTGCCGCCGCCGATCTGGTTGCCCAACAGGCCACCGGCCAGCGCGCCGACCACAGTGCCGGCGATCTGATGCTGATCCTTGACTGGCGCCTGGCGAGTGACGGTTACGTCCTTGCACACTTCGCGCGGGGTCTTGATCTGCTGCTTGATCGGCTGCACGTCGGTGACCTGAGCATATTCAGGTCCTTTGTTCACCAAGCTGTAGGTCGCCACAGCACCTCCGGCAGTGACACCGACAGCACCTAGCACCGCACCCACCAGCATTGATTTATTCACGTGAACCTCCTGATCGTACATACGGGACTTGGCCCGCTTTCTCCTTGCCTTGGAGCAAAAAAAAGGGCGCGAGTTCAACACTCGCGCCCTCTCGTCCGCCAAGCGGAGCGTCAGTCGGTCACGGACGGTCGTCCACGCCCTCGGTCTTTGCCGGCGGAATCAGGTCTTCGCTGTTCAGGTTCAGCCAGATCAGCACCACGTTGGCGATGTAGATCGACGAGTAGGTACCGGCCATCACGCCGATGAACAGGGCCAGCGAGAAGCCGAACAGGTTGTCACCGCCGAAGAACAGCAAGGCGGCAATAGCCAGCAAGGTAGACACCGAAGTCGCCACGGTACGCAGCAACGTCTGGGTGGTGGAGACGTTGATGTTTTCGATCAAGGACGCCTTGCGCATGACCCGGAAGTTCTCACGCACCCGGTCGAACACGACGATGGTGTCATTGAGCGAGTAGCCGATGATGGCCAGCACCGCCGCCAGCACCGTCAGGTCGAAGGTGATCTGGAAGAACGACAAGATGCCCAGTGTCACGATCACGTCGTGGATCAGCGAGATGATGGCGCCTACTGCGAATTTCCACTGGAAGCGGAACGCCAGGTAGATAAGGATGCCACCCAGCGCCAGGAGCATGCCCATGCCGCCCTGGTCACGCAGCTCTTCACCCACCTGCGGGCCGACGAACTCGACACGCTTGACGGTGGCTGGGTTGTCACCGCCGGCCTTCTGCAAGGCTGCGGCGACCTTGTTGCCCAGCTGTGGGTCATCACCCGGCATGCGCACCAGCAGGTCGGTGGTGGCACCGAAGCTCTGCACCACTGCCTCGTGGAAACCCGAGTCGACCAACTCGGCCCGTACCGCCTTGAGATCGGCCGGGCGCTCGTAGGTCAGCTCGATCAGCGTGCCGCCAGTGAAGTCCAGGCCAAAGTTCAGGCCCTTTTGCCACCAGCTGAACAAGGCCAGCACGGTGAGCAGTACGGTGACGCCGAAGGCGACATTGCGTACACCCATGAAATTGATGGTTTTCATCGCAGCTCCCTCAAACCCACAGCTTCTTGATGTCACGCCCGCCACAGGTCAGGTTGACCAGGGCACGGGTGACCATCACAGCAGTGAACATCGACGTGAAAATCCCGAGGGACATGGTGACCGCAAAGCCTTTGACCGGCCCGGTGCCCATGGCAAACAGGATGCCGCCCACAAGCAAGGTAGTCAGGTTGGCATCGACGATGGCCGAATAGGCGCGGTTGAAGCCTTCATGAATAGCGCGCTGAACAGACATGCCTGCAGCCAGCTCTTCACGGATTCGAGAGAAGATAAGCACGTTGGCATCCACCGCCATGCCCATGGTGAGCACGATACCCGCGATGCCTGGCAATGTCAGCGTAGCGCCCAGCAAGGACATCAACGCCAGCAGCAACACCATGTTGCCGGCGAGGGCGATAGTGGCCAGCACACCGAAGGCCCGGTAGATCGCAATGATGAACAGCGAGACGAACAGCATACCCCACAGCGAGGCGTCGATGCCCTTGGTGATGTTGTCGGCACCCAGGCTTGGGCCGATGGTACGTTCTTCAGCGAAGTACATCGGTGCAGCCAGGCCGCCGGCACGCAGGAGCAGGGCCAGTTCAGACGATTCGCCCTGGCCGTTCAGCCCGGTGATACGGAACTGGCTACCCAGCGGCGACTGGATGGTCGCCAGGCTGATGATCTTCTTCTCTTCCTGGAAGCTCTGGACCGCAACGTCCTTCTCGACGCCATCGACCGTCTGCTTCACGTAGCGGGTGACAGGCTTCTGCTCGATGAAGATCACCGCCATGCTGCGACCAACGTTGCTGCGCGTCGCGCGGCTCATCAGTTCGCCGCCATGCCCGTCCAGACGAATGTTCACCTGCGGGCGGCCATGCTCGTCGAAGCTGGCCTGGGCGTCGGTCACTTGGTCACCGGTGATGATCAGGCCACGCTCGACGGGCGCCGAACGCCCCCCTTCACGGAACTCGAACACTTCGGTGGTGGCTTTGGACGCGCCCGGCTCGGCACCGAAACGGAACTCCAGGTTGGCCGTCTTGCCCAGAATACGCTTGGCTTCGGCAGTGTCCTGCACACCCGGCAGCTCGACCACGATGCGGTTGGCGCCCTGGCGCTGCACCAGCGGCTCGGCGACACCCAGCTCGTTGACACGGTTACGCACGGTGGTGAGGTTCTGCTTGATCGAGTATTCGCGAATCTCGGCCACTTTCGCCTGAGACAGCGCCAGACGCAGCACGGCGAGGTCATTGCGCTCGGTGGTGGTCAGGTCGAAATCGTTGAAATTCTTGCGGATCAGGGCACGTGCCTGTTCGCGCGTAGCGTTGTCAGCAAAGCCGAGCATGATGCCACCGTCCTGCTGCGGCAGGCTGCGGTAGCGGACCCGCTCCTTGCGCAGCAAGGTCTTGACCTCGCCTTCGTAGACTTTCATGCGGGCGCTCATGGCCTTGTCCATGTCCACTTCCAGCAGGAAGTGCACGCCACCGGACAGGTCCAGGCCCAGCTTCATGGGGCTGGCACCCAGGTTGCGCAACCACTGCGGGGTGGTTTGTGCCAGGTTCAGCGCCACGACATAGTCATCGCCCAGCGCCTTGCGCACCACATCCTTGGCGGGCAGCTGGTCTTCCTGATTGGTCAGACGAATCAGGCCACTGCCCTTCTCACCCAGGCTCACGCCTTTGACTGCGATGTTTGCATCGACCAGCGCCTTGCTGACGCGATCGAGATCGGCCTGGTTGACCTGCAGCGCCGAGCTGGCACCGCTGATCTGCACGGCCGGGTCATCCGGGTAGAGGTTGGGAGCGGAATAAATGAAACCGATCGCCAGTACCAGCAGGATCAGTGCGTATTTCCACAGAGGGTATTTGTTCAGCATCACGCCGCCCGTTCAAGACGCGGGGCGCGTTGCGCGCCCCGACTGGAAAAATGAAACCGGTAACTCAGATAGCCTTGAGCGTACCTTTTGGCAGGGTCGCGGCAATGGCGCCCTTCTGGAACTTCAGCTCGACAGTGTCGGACACTTCCAGCACCACGAAATCATCGGCCACTTTGACGATCTTGCCGGCAATGCCACCGTTGGTGACAACTTCGTCACCTTTCTGCAAGTTGCCCAGCAGGTTCTTCTGCTCTTTGGCACGTTTGGCCTGTGGACGCCAGATCATCAGGTAGAAGATGACCAGGAAACCGACCAGGAAAATCCACTCGAAGCCAGTACCGGCAGGGCCGGCGGCGGGGGCTGCAGCGTCCGCGTATGCGGCGGGGATCAAGAAGCTCATGGGTGCACTCCTAATGCGAATATTTTAATAATGGATGCAGACAGTCAGTCCAAGGGCGGTACAACAAGCCCGCGCTTGGCGTAGAAGGCGTCGACGAAGGCGGCCAATTTACCTTGTTGAATAGCCTCGCGTAAACCGGCCATCAAACGCTGGTAATGGCGCAAGTTATGGATGGTATTCAACATGCTGCTGAGCATTTCGCCACACTTGTCCAGGTGATGCAGATAGGCGCGGGAGAAGTTGCTACAGGTGTAGCAGTCACAGGTCGGATCCAGTGGCGATTCATCATGGCGATGGAACGCGTTGCGGATCTTGATCACCCCGGTGTCGACGAACAGGTGGCCGTTGCGCGCGTTGCGCGTAGGCATCACGCAGTCGAACATATCGACGCCGCGGCGCACACCCTCAACGAGATCCTCCGGTTTGCCTACCCCCATAAGGTAACGAGGTTTGTCAGCCGGCATCTGCTCGGGCAAGTAGTCCAGCACCTTGATCATCTCGTGCTTGGGCTCACCCACCGACAGGCCGCCGATGGCCAGGCCGTCGAAGCCGATGTTCTCAAGCCCTTCCAGGGAGCGCATGCGCAGGTCCTGGTACATGCCGCCCTGAACGATGCCGAACAGCGCGGCGGTGTTGTCGGCATGGGCGTTCTTCGAGCGCTGGGCCCAGCGCAGCGACAGCTCCATGGACGTACGGGCGATGTCGTGCTCGGCAGGGTATGGGGTGCACTCGTCGAAGATCATCACCACGTCCGAACCCAGGTCACGTTGCACCTGCATGGATTCTTCCGGGCCCATGAACACCTTGGAGCCGTCCACGGGAGAGGCGAAGGTCACGCCTTCTTCCTTGATTTTGCGCATGGCGCCCAGGCTGAAGACCTGGAAGCCACCGGAATCGGTGAGAATCGGGCCTTTCCACTGCATGAAGTCGTGCAGCCCGTTGTGCTTCTTGATCACCTCGGTACCTGGGCGCAGCCACAGGTGGAAGGTGTTGCCCAGGATCATCTCGGCACCAATGGCCTCGATGTCACGGGGCAACATGCCCTTGACCGTGCCATAGGTGCCCACCGGCATGAACGCCGGGGTTTCGACCGTGCCACGGGGGAAGGTGATGCGGCCACGACGGGCCTTGCCGTCGGTGGCCAGCAGTTCGAAGGACATTCGGCAGGTGCGACTCATGCTTGCTCCTCGGGCCCGCGAGGCGCCGGATTGCGGGTGATGAACATGGCATCACCGTAACTGAAGAAGCGGTACCCCTGCTCGACCGCCGCCGCGTAGGCAGCCATGGTCTCGGGGTAACCGGCGAAGGCCGAGACCAGCATCAGCAGCGTGGACTCAGGCAGATGGAAGTTGGTAACCAGCGCATCGACCACGTGGAATGGGCGGCCGGGGTAGATGAAGATATCGGTGTCACCGCTGAAGGGCTTGAGCTGGCCATCGCGGGCGGCGCTTTCGAGCGAGCGCACACTGGTGGTGCCCACGGCGATCACGCGCCCGCCGCGGGCACGGCAGGCCTCGATGGCGTCGACCACATCCTGGCTCACTTCGAGCCACTCTTTATGCATGTGGTGATCTTCAATCTTGTCGACCCGCACCGGCTGGAAGGTACCGGCGCCCACGTGCAGGGTGACGAACGCGCGCTCCACCCCTTTGGCGGCGATCTGCTCGAGCAGCGCCTCGTCGAAATGCAGGCCTGCGGTAGGCGCGGCGACAGCGCCTGCCTTTTCGGCGTAGACCGTCTGGTAGCGCTCCCGGTCCGCACCTTCGTCAGGGCGATCGATGTAGGGCGGCAGCGGCATGTGGCCGACGCGGTCGAGCAGCGGCAATACCTCTTCGGTGAAACGCAGCTCGAACAAGGTGTCGTGGCGCGCAACCATTTCAGCTTCACCGCCACCGTCCACCAAAATGACCGCCCCTACCTTGGGCGCCTTGCTCGCCCGCACATGGGCCAGCACACGGTGGCTGTCGAGCACACGCTCGACCAACACTTCGAGCTTGCCGCCGGAGGCTTTCTGACCGAACAGCCGCGCCGGAATGACCCGGGTGTTGTTGAACACCATCAGGTCACCCGGGCGCAGATAGCCCAGCAGGTCGGGGAATTGCCGGTGCTCGCGTGCACCGCTTGGCCCGTCGAGCACCAGCAGGCGGCTGCCATGGCGCTCGGCCAACGGATGGCGGGCGATCAGGGAATCGGGAAGTTCGAAGGAGAAATCGGCAACGCGCATGATGATGTTCGGTTCGGCAGGGCCGGGAAGTTTAGCCCAACGAATGAAAATTGACCATGAAAGACGATTGACCGACCGACGGCACCTCTCTATACTGCGCGCCACGCCCTGATGGCGGAATTGGTAGACGCGGCGGATTCAAAATCCGTTTTCGAAAGGAGTGGGAGTTCGAGTCTCCCTCGGGGCACCAAATCCGGAAAAGCCGACCTTAAATGGTCGGCTTTTTTTTTGCGCCGAAAAAACCATTCAGTGCAGCACATTTGCTTGGCGCCAGCCCATTGATTTGCTGGTGACTGACCATGCAGCAATGCTATTGGCCAGTGGCCATACCCGCCGCCTACCCTCACTTCGTCGGATAAAAGCCGAACGTATTGCCTAGATGATGGCATTTAGCCATAGTGCGGCTCCTCTCAATCCCTTCCCCCCTCGTGTGACCAATGAAAACAACCGCGCCCTGTATGGCGGCAATGATGCTGCTAAGTGGGTGCAATGGAGTGCCAACGTCCTACGTTTCAGACCCGGTCTACAGTCAAGCTTTCGTGGTGACGTCCGGGGCACCGCTGCCCATGCTGCTGATGGCAAGCGCCATCCAGTGGAACGCAGATTATGCCGTCACCGCCAAACACACGCCTTTCCTGCGCAACGTGGTCCACGAAGGACTAGGCGATGTGGTGTTCTTCAAGCACAAAGCCAGCGAAATACCGCACTGGCGACAATATATGCCTGGAGAAACGGTCACGGCAGTGGGCTACAACAGCTTGATGATGCCCGTACAAGGCAAGGGCCACGCGCTCTCGTCACTGGTCCGGCTCGATGGCACCCCTGGCAGCGTGTTCTATTCGGTGCACGACGGGCCGATCACCAAAGGGATGTCTGGCGGCCCGGTATTCGCCGATGACGGTAGCGTGGTAGGGATCAACATCGCCATCATCCCTACCAGCGGCATCGATGCCATCAGACGACCGGACCTGGTGGGCAAGGACCGGGTCAGTGTGTTCATGTCCTTCAGCGAGATCGACAAGGAATGGCGGCGCTACCAGTACATGCTGGCGCGCAAGTCCAAACCCGCGGCCCCAACATCGATCAAGGGCTTCGTGGCCGTTGCAGCAAAACCCTGATCAGGCGGGCTCAGAAGCCTGGGGCGCCAGGACGATGCAATTTCGGCCGGCGCGCTTGGCGGCATACAACGCCATATCGGCGGCGTGCAGCCAGGCCTGGGCATCGGTAATGCCTGCATGATAAGGGGCGATGCCGATACTCAGGCTCAGGGTAAGGTGCGGCAGCGCCGGGTCGCGGAACGCCTCCACGGCCAGGCGCAGCCGCTCCAGCACATCCCTTGCTTGCCCTGGCGTCGTATCGGGCAGCATCACGCAGAATTCGTCTCCTCCGTAGCGGGCCGCAGGGTCGTGCTTGCGCAGATGGAAGGAGAGCGTGGCACTGATCACCCGCAGGATGTTGTCACCCACCTGGTGGCCATGACGATCATTGACCTGTTTGAAGTGGTCCACGTCGATCAGGGCAAGGCAACTGCTCCCGGCGTTAGCTCGGCAACGCGCGAATTCGCGCAGCAGCAGTTCCTGCCACGCCCCATGGTTGCTCAGGCCCGTAAGGCTGTCGGTCTGGCTCATGCGGGCCAGTGCACGTTTATGCTGGCCCAATTGGACAGTCACCTGATAGCAGATCATGCCAATGGCCATGGGGTAGATCAGCAGGATCGGCAGACACGCCAGCATCTGCACCTGCGTGGTGGCCGGAAAAAGCGGCGGCGCGAACAGCCACAGGCCCAAGGCGATGCCGATGCCCTGGGCAATCACCGTTCTGATCAACAGGGGCCAGCCACCTGCCGCGATCTTGTCCATGGCAATCATCGACAGGATGATCACGCTGGGCAAAGGATTGAGCCCCATGGCACCCGCCCAGCAACCCCCGGCGAATCCATCGACCACCAAGTTACGCTGCTCGGTCTTGTAGGGCTGGGCAGAAACCCGGGCTATCTGAAACGCAAGGTGCGGCCAGACAAAACCGTGTGCCAGTAACAGCGCCCACACCCACCACTCTGGCTGCAATGGCGCAATGCCGATCAATACACAAAAAAAGCCGAGGCCGGTTCCGATGGCGCGTGGTGCATACATGCGTTTGGCGAAGGAAAGGCCCGTGCCGGTGCGCTCGATCATGGCGGGATACCGAGAAAATAAGGCGGAAGGTGCAGGGTACAGCTGCAGAGCATGTGCATGCTGAGGCAAGGCATTGTGCCACCATCCAAATCGGGCCGGCAAACGCGTCTGGATGAAATGCACACACCCATTCGGATATCACGCCAGCACTTGTCAGCCCCACACGCGTTGCAACAACCTCATGCAGAACCTTCGGCGGGACTCAGCGTCCCATCCAAGGTCCTGAACCCGTAAAGGTGCGCCATTTGAAAGACGTCATCATCCGCAAATACCGCCTGGTCGTGAAAACCTTCGGCTACATCGGTTGGTCACTGTTCTGGCTGCTCATCTGGGACGTGCTGGTCACCATTGATTTCATGCTGTTTCTCAACAGCAAGTTCACCCTGCCCCTGATCCCTCTTTCATTGATGGGTTCGGCGCTGGTCGTGCTGGTGAGCTTTCGCAACAGCAGCGCCTACAACCGCTGGTGGGAGGCCCGTACCCTGTGGGGCGCGCTGGTCAACAGTTCCCGCAGTTTCGCCCGTCAGACGCTGACGCTGATCGATGACCATGACGATGGATTAAATCCGGTCAAGGCGACCCTGCTGCGTCGGCACATCGCCTATATCAATTGCCTGGCCGCACACCTGAAGGGGGAAAAATGCCCACAAGAGCTGGTGGCGTTTATCCCTGAGGCAGAATTCGAGCGTCACCACGGTTCCAACAATTTTGCCAATGACATCTTGAGTGGTTCCGCCGCGTTACTGGCCAGGGAATATCAGGAGGGCCGGCTGGACAGCATCCGTCTGGCTCGCCTTGAGTCCACCCTGGTGGACTTGTCCAATGCACAAGGTGGCATGGAGCGCATCGCCAATACGCCACTGCCCTACCCTTATGTGTATTTCCCTCGGTTATTCATCACGCTGTTCTGCCTGATCGTACCGGTCGGCCTGGTAGAGTCGCTGGAATGGTTCACGCCCCTGGCCTCCACAGTTGTTGGCTTCATGCTGCTGGCGATCGAGCGCATCGGGACCGACTTGCAGAGCCCGTTCCGCTTCAGCGAACACCAGATCCAGATGGATACCATCTGCGAGACGATCGAGCGCAACCTGGAATCGATGCAGCGTGGCGCGCAATCGGGCGAGGCGGTGAGCGCCTGAGAACGGGCAGCGGTCACAGGGCCGCTGGCCTGATCAGGCCCTTACGAAACGTTGGCGCAGTACATCACTGAGCGCATCGACCAGAAACACCAGCGCCAGCATTCCAATGATCACCGTACTGGCCTGGGCCTCCTGGAACAGGCTCAAGGTGGTGTAGAGCAGCTGTCCCAAGCCTCCGGCACCGACGAAGCCCAGTACACTGGCCATGCGTATGTTGTTTTCCCAACGGTACAAACTGTAGGCAAGCAATTGCGGCCACAGGTTGGGCAAGGTGCCGTAGCAGAAGGCTGCTACCTGCCCCGCGCCTTGCAGGCGTAAGGCTGCTGCAGGTTCGGGCGAGGCGTTTTCCAGCGCTTCGGCAAACAGCCGTCCCAGTACGCCAGCGGTGTGCAGCGCCAACGCCAGGGTGCCGGCGTTTGGTCCCAGTCCAGCTGCCAGCACCGTCAGCGCGGCCCACACCAGCTCCGGAATAGCGCGCAGGGCATTGAGCAGCAACCGGGCCAGCGCCCGCAGCGGCCAGCCAAAGCGGCCTGCCGCCGGCAGCGCCAGCAACAGGCCCATGATGGCGGCCAGCAACGTGCTGATGCCAGACATGGCCAGGGTCTCCAACGCGCCCTGCGCCACGGCTCGCAGATGCTCGCTGGACAGGTCCGGGGCCAGGAACCGCCCGGCATACTGGCCCATCTGGGCCAGCCCACCGTTGCCGATCAAGGCACCGAAATCCAACCCCAGGTAAGCGAACGAGCCGACGATGGCTGCCAGCAGCGCGGCCAACAGGGCCAGGTTGATGAGCCGATTCATGCAAGCCTCCAGCGCAATAACCGGCTGAGCCCATCGGCAAGCATCACCAAGACCAGGAACGTCAGCAACATGCTGGCGACCTCGGCGCCAGCGAACATGCGCATGGACAGGTCGATCTGCTGACCCAGACCGCCGGCCCCCACGAACCCCATCACCACCGATGCCCGTACTGCACATTCCCACCGATAGACCGTGTAGGACACCGCTTCGCTGGCGGCATTGGGCAGGATGCCGTAGAAAAAGGCAGCCAGCCGTCCACTGCCCGCCTGCAACAAGGCGTGGGCAGGCCGTTGGTCCACCGATTCGAAGATTTCCGCATACACCTTGCCCAGCATGCCGCTGTAGGTAATGGCAATTGCCAGCACGCCGGCCGTGGGCCCCAGGCCTACGGCGCGCACGAACAACAGTGCCCAGACGATTTCAGGCACGCTGCGCAGGAAGATCAGCCCCCCCCGTACGGGCAGCCGCACCAGGCGCGACCAGACACCCGGGCGCCCGCCACGTGAGGCAGCGCTCAGGGACAAGGCGCGGCTGGCCAGCAACCCTGCCGGCACGGCCAGCAGCCAGGCGAGTACCATGCCAGCGGTGGCCACAGCCAAGGTCTGTAGCGTGGCCTCCAGCAATAGCTCGAGAAAGTCGCGTTCATGTGTCGGTGGCCAGAATGCCCCCGTGAAACGTGCCATCTGCTCGCGGTTTTCGGCCTGCAACAGCACGGCCGGATTGAGCTCGCTCAATTGGATACCCGGCCACAGGACCGCGATGGCCAGCAACCCGATCAGTACCCTCGGCACCATTGCCGGATCACGGCGACTGGCGCTCAGCATCTGGGCAACTGCACGTGGGGGCTTGTAGCATCAACACCACGTCCAGCCACCAACTGCTCGTTGGCATACAGCGCCTGCAGCAGCTCGTCGGTCACCGCCTGGGCCGGGCAGTCGAACAGCACGCGCCCTTCGCGAATGCCGATCACCCGGGGAAAGTGGGCCAATGCCAAATCGACCGCGTGCAGGCTGGCCACCAACGCCACACCAGTGGCCTGGGCATGCCGGTTGAGCAACGCCAGGCTGTGATCAGCCAATACTGGGTCCATCGCCGACACTGGCTCGTCGGCAAGCACGATACGAGGTTGCTGATAAAGCACCCGCGCAATACCTACTCGCTGAAGCTGGCCACCCGACAGTTGACCGCACTGCACGAACAGCTTGTCTGCAAGACCCAGTTCGGCCAGGGCCTGGCGCGCACCAGGCACATCGCAGGGATACAGCAGGTTGAGCAGACTGCGACCAAGCCCCCACTGGCCCAGGCGGCCCGCGAGCACCGCAGTGACCACCCGCTGGCGCGGCGGCAGCGGCGGCGCCTGGTGAACCAGGCCTACCTGGGCCCGCAGGCGCTGCCGGGCCCCTGTCGACAACGCCCATGGCTGCTGCCCGAGCACCTCCAGACGACCGCTGCTAGGCCTGGTCGCCGTGGCCATCAGGTGCAGCAAGCTGGACTTGCCGGCCCCCGATGGGCCGATGATCGCGACGCGCTCAGCCTGCGCGATGCGCAAGGTCACGCCCTCCACGGCGCGCACCGCGCCATGCCGCAAGCTTGCACCTTGCAGCGCGATGACTGCCTCAGAAGGCACGGCAGACGTCACTTGAGCAAACCGGCCTCGCGGGCGGCCTGCTCGGTGCCCGCGTAGTTTTCCGGTTTGGTTTCGATGAAGCGGCTGGCCGCCTGCAGGTCGAGAATGGCTTTTTGCTCTGGATCGGCAGGGTCGAGGTTCAAGAAGGCCTGTTTGATCTTCTCCTTGAGGGCCGGGTCCATGTTGCCACGCACCGTCCAGTTGTAGTCGAAATAGGTCGGGGTCGTGGCAAACACGCGCACCTTGGCGGTATCGACCTTGCCGGCGTCCACCAGCTTCTGCCAGACGCTGGCGTTGAGCACACCGGCATCGACCTTGCCAGCCTGCACCCAGGCCACGGTGGCGTCATGGGCACCGGAATAGGCGACGCGGCTGAAGTACCCTTCAGGCTTGATGTTGTCCTGCTTGAGCATGAAGTAGCGTGGCATCAGGCTACCGGAGGTGGAAGAAACGGACCCGAAGGCGAAGGACTTGCCCTTGAGGTCTGCAAGGCTTTTCACCGCAGGGTCGGCAGTGATGAACTTGGAGGTGAACTGGGCGTCCTGCTCGCGTTGCACCAGCGGCGTGGCCGTCGGATCCTTCAGGTGCACCTGCACGAATGTAAATCCGCCCAGCCACGCCAGGTCCAGCCGATCGGAGGCCAGCGATTCGACCACGGCCGGATAGTCAGCCACCGGCACGAACTTCACCTGCATGCCCAACTGTTTGGACAAGTATTCGCCCAGGGGTTTGAACTTGCGTTGCAGTTCGGTGGGCGCCTCGTCAGGAATGGCGCTGACACGCAGTGTCTCTGCCGCCTGGACGGCCAGGGCACAGCAGGACAGCACCAGGCTGGCGGCGAGCGCCATAGGACGTTTGAGCATGGGTTTCTCCGGTTCAATAGCGGGGAATGGGGGCGAATTCGAGGCTGCGCGCAGTAACAGGCGGCGCATGTGCGCTGCCTTGCCGACGTGCAGGTTGCAGCTCGATGCAAGTCATTGACCCAACGATTATAAGAGCCGCAGGCCCAATGACCAGCTTTGCTACAATCGGGCGATAAATTGACCTGCCGAGGTACACATGAGCGAGCCGATTCGCCTGACCCAGTACAGCCACGGTGCCGGCTGTGGCTGCAAGATATCCCCCAAGGTGCTGGACGTCATCCTGGCCGAAAGCGGTGCCCAGGCCCTGGACCCGAAACTCTGGGTCGGCAATGCGTCGCGCGACGATGCCGCCGTGTATGCCCTGGACGAGGAGCGCGGGGTGGTGTCGACCACCGACTTCTTCATGCCCATCGTCGATGACCCCTACGATTTCGGCCGCATCGCGGCAACCAATGCCATCAGCGATATCTACGCCATGGGCGGCGATCCACTGATGGCCATCGCCATACTGGGCTGGCCGGTCAACGTCCTGGCACCCGAGGTTGCTCGTGAGGTAATCCGCGGTGGCCGGGCTGTCTGCGCCGAAGCCGGCATCCCGCTTGCTGGTGGTCATTCCATCGACGCCCCCGAGCCGATTTTCGGCCTGGCGGTAACCGGCGTGGTCAGCAAGCGCCATCTCAAGCGCAACGACACCGCCACGGCGGGCTGCCGCCTGTATCTGACCAAGCCGCTCGGCATCGGCATCCTCACCACTGCCGAGAAGAAAGCCGTGCTGCGCGAGCAGGATCGAGGCGTGGCGCGCGACTGGATGTGTACCCTGAACACGCCGGGCAGCCGATTTGGCAAGCTCGACGGGGTCAAGGCCATGACGGACGTCACCGGGTTCGGCCTGCTCGGCCATCTGGTTGAGCTTGCAGAGGGCAGCGGCCTGACCGCACACCTGGACTACGCCAAGGTGCCCCGCCTGCCGAGTGTCGAGCACTACCTCGCGGCCGGCTGCATTCCGGGGGGTACGCTGCGCAACTTCGAGAGCTACGGGCACAAGATCGGCGCGCTCAGTGACGATCAGAAGCACTTGCTGTGTGATCCGCAGACCAGCGGCGGGCTGCTTGTGGCCGTGACCCCGGAGGGTGAAGACGCATTTCTCGCGGCAGCCGCCGACCTGGGCTTGCAGCTGTCGCCTATCGGCTATCTGGCAGAGCGACAGAGCCACGCAGTCGAGGTCGCCTGATGCGGCCAGACTGCACCGATTTCCGTCAGTTGTTCCTCGACGATGTGCCGATGATGGACATGCGCGCGCCCGTCGAGTTTGCCAAGGGCGCCTTCCCCGGCGTGATCAACCTGCCCCTGATGAACGATCTGGAACGGCAGAAGGTGGGCACCTGCTACAAGCAGCAGGGCCAGGCTGCCGCCATCGCCTTGGGTCATCAACTGGTGGGCGGCGCCACCAAGCAGGCCCGTCTGGAGGCGTGGGTGGCCTTCACCCAGGCTCACCCGGAAGGCTATCTGTATTGCTTTCGTGGTGGCCTGCGTTCACAGATCGTCCAGGGATGGTTGCGCGATGAAGCCGGTATTCGCTACCCGCGTATCAGCGGGGGCTACAAGGCGATGCGCAACTACTTGCTGGAAACCACGGAGCAGGCCGTCAGCGAGTGTGATTTCGTACTGGTTGGCGGCTTGACCGGGACTGGCAAGACCGACGTGTTGCAGCAGCTGGGCAACGTGCTGGACCTTGAAGGCCATGCCAATCATCGCGGTTCGAGCTTTGGCAAACGCGCCACCGGGCAACCGGCCCAGATCGACTTCGAGAACCAGCTGGCCATCGATGTGCTGAAAAAGCGCGCGCAGGGTATCGGCCAATTCGTGTTGGAGGATGAAGGGCGCATCGTTGGCAGTTGCACGGTGCCTTTGTCTTTGTACCAGGGCATGCAGCAGTACCCGCTGGTGTGGCTGGAGGACAGTTTCGATGGCCGGGTCGAGCGCATCCTGCGCGACTATGTCATCGACCTCAGTGCCGAGTTCATCGCCCTGCATGGCGAGCAAGCCGGGCTGCACTTGTTCGCGCAGCGCATGCTGCAGAGCATGGCCAACATCCGCAAGCGCCTGGGCGGAGAGCGCCATCAGCGGCTCACGGCGCTGCTGGAGCAGGCTTTGGAAGAGCAATTGCGCAGTGGCTGTGTGGACCTGCACCGAGGTTGGATCGAGGGGCTGCTCAACGAGTACTACGACCCGATGTATGCCTATCAGCGTGAGGCGAAGGCCGAGCGGATCGAGTTTGTTGGGGATGCTGTGCAGGTGCGGGAGTATCTGGCGCAACGCGCGCGGCGCAAGTAGGGTCTGAGCCGGGGCTGCCAGGCAGCTGCCAGCTCTCGCTCTTACTCGACTCTGGCCTTTGATCTTGATCTTGATCTTGATCTTGATCTTGATCTTGATCTTGATCTTGATCTTGATCTTGATCTTGATCTTGATCTTGATCTTGACCTTGATCTTGATCTTGACCTTGATCTTGATCTTGCTTTTGATCTTCGCGACTTCAGAAGGCCGAACGCAGGTCTTGCGGAGGGAGGTGACAGGCATGGATGCCTGTCAAGCGCTGGGCCCCAGGATGGGGCCTACAGCGCGGTCCTCCCGGGAGCAAGACCGGAGTGAGGGAACCCCGAAGCGCAGCGTAGGGGCCGTATGAACGGAGCGCAGCCTTTTTTGGTTACTTTTTGTGGCGTTTGACAAAAAGTGACTCGCCGTAAGGGCGAAAAGGTGATTAAGCGTCGCCATCGCAAATGGACTATGCGCTCTATCAATACCCACACCAACCCATCGAACTTCAAACTTCAAAGCGTGGGCGCATATATCGAGTTGGTATTCATTGGCGCGGGTGGCGCACAGTCACCCTTCCGCCCTTACGGCGGCTCACTTTTTGTCTTGTCAAAAAGTAAGCAAAAACCGCCTGCTCCTATCATCCGGCCCCTACGCTGCGCTCCGGGGTCCCCTCGCTCCGGGCTTGCTCCCGGGAGGACCGCGCTGCAGGCCCCATCCTGGGGCCCAGCGCTTGACGGGCATCCATGCCCGTCACCTCCCTCCGCAAGCCCTGCGCTCGGCCTCCTGAAGTCGCGATCTGTGTTGCCTGGACTACCGCGCGCTTAGAAGCAACAGCAGCAACAGCAACAGCAACAGCAACAGCAACAGCAACAGCAACAGCAACAGCAACAGCAACAGCAACAGCAGTTTTACTTAGAGTAGGCAGGAGTGCCTGCAATACTGAACCGGATTAGTATGAATGAGAAGGGACAAATAAGATGCACTTACAGAATCATGACAAGGCACTGTTACCCAAGTTGTAACGAGTGGCCAACTTTGCGTATGGGCGTAAGAACGCCCACGCAATTACAACATAGCCTCAACTACACCAGCACAAGCCACCATCACCGTTGCGGATCCAACACCCGCTCAAGCTCCGCCGCCCGCTCTCGGGTCATGTCCATCAGGCAGGTCCCGCCCTCAAGCTGCGCCATGGTGCCGCCACTGGCCGTGCGATGAAACTGGCAGTTGGCATCCCGATAAGCCAGCCACTTGCGCTGCACATCACGCAGGCTCTTTTGCTGATCCGCCGGCAGTTTACCCAGCAGCTGTTTGTAGACGCCGTTCAGACGCTGGTCCTGTACCTGCGTCTCGGCCTTGAGGCATTCACCCATGGCCAGGGTACTGGAGGCATTGTCCATACAGCGGGCATAAGCGGGCGACGGATCGTCGGCCATGGCCAGCGGCGTGCAGCACGCCAATGCCAGCCCAGCCAGATAGTGCTTGATCATGCGAACTCTCCGTGAAGGTCAAAGCGTTTGAGGTTGCTCCGGCGGCATCAACACCCTGCTCGGCTCGAAGCGCAGCGACGGCATCTGTGTGGCGGCATACAACATCACCGCCAATGCTGCAATCAGGGTAACGTCCGCCCAATTCCACCCAGGCATATCAGCGGCTTGGCGCGCTTTCAGACAGTACCAGCCCTGACCAAAGCAAAACACCAGCATCGCTGCCACCCACACGTAGAAGCCTGCCGCCAAGCCCGTCAGGTCGTGGAACTCATAACTCTGGTTGTCAGGCAGGCGGTCGATACCCAGGCTGGTCCCTGCCAGATACAGCGCACAAAGCCCCAGCAGCAGGGCCAAACGGCGAAAGCGCCGATGCGCCAGGATGGCCAGGGCGAGCAACGGGTTGGCAAACCACTGGTGCAGGCCGAATGGTATGCCCCAAGGCCCGTACAGCAGCATCTGCAGGGCGGGCATGTGGTGGCCGTCACTCATCGAGGCGCCATCGAGACACAGGGCGACCAGGTACAACAGGAGGGTAATGCTGAGGTAAAAAGCGGGCAAAGGACACCTGGAAGGTCGGCACAGGGGATGACCATAACCCATGTCATCCCCCGCTTCCAAACTGGGTGATCGCAGCCTCTCACGCCACCGGCGGTTCCAGCAGCAGCCCGTAGATACCCGAGTCCGACAGCTCACCGCCCACGCACCAGCGCGCTCGCAGGGTGCCCTCCAGCACGAACCCCTGGCGCTCCAACGTACGCGCCGAGCCTTGGTTGCGAGGGTCGATCTCGCCTTCCAGGCGGCGCATGTGCAGGGTATTGGCGATGTAGTCGATAAAGCACGTCAACGCTTCATCCATGTATCCCCTGCCCTGCACAGCGCTGGCCAGGCAATAGCCGATCTCACCTCGCCGGGAGGTGTCGTCGATGTTGAACAGTTGAACCATACCGATCAGTTCGCCGTTGTCCCGGCGGTACATACCCAACTTGAGTTGCTCGCCATTGGCGTACGCTTCACGGTCAGCTGCCAGCGCGCTCTGGGCTTCAGCCAGATTCTGCCAGGGCGCGTGGTGCCAGTACCGCATGACCTCAGGGTCGGCCATGATCGCCAACCACTTCGCCGCATCGGCGTGGCGCATGGGGCGCAGGTAAAGGCGCGGGCTATCGAGACACAGATCACTCGGGAAACTTCGGGGTGGGGTCACGCCGGCTCACCTGTCCATTGCTGGGTAAGATGACAGTTTAGCGTCAAGCGCGACCTTCAGGCAGTGCAAAACTGCACGGCGGGCCACAGTCGACAGCCAACGCATTCAGCTTCGCATCGCGACTCTGTCAGAGATGGCGAATCCTACCGACTTCCCTGTCAACGATTCAGATCCAAGACGCTCGTGCGCGCACGCTTAGATACGGGCTTAGGCGACCTCAGCCCCATCATCGGGCCAATGCGGCTCATTCGCCCCAGGCGGGGTCAATGGCGGTAGCCCGTAGGCGGCCCGGGCGGTATCACAGCGTGGGTTGTGTACGCCCCCTTCCCACGACGCCTCGAACTCGCGGCAGGGACTGGAACGGTTGGCGTAGATGGCGCAGGCCACACCCTGCCCCACCTCGCCCTGCAGGCTAATGCAGCGGCAGGGCTTGGCGTCGGTGCCAATCATGGCCACCCGAGACGGACTCACTTGCACCACCAGATCGTCAGGCACCACACCGCCGGAGGACTGGCATTCACCCCAGAAGAAGGACACACGGAAGTACCCGCAGCAAGCGCCGCAGTCAAGGCAAGGGTTATATTCGGACATGATTGCACGGAAGAAAGGTGGTTGAGATCGGGGCTGGCCCGAGCAGCCATTCTCGGTCCAAGCGGGGGTGATTGAATAGAGGGGCAGAAAAAAATAACCGCAGGCGCTTGGCTTTCACCAGACACCCTATTCGCCCCTCGATTTCAGTTAGCGCAGCGCTTTATAGGTATCGCCATCGCATTGATTCAGGCCAAGGCCCGCGGCTGGGCGATAGGGATCACCGCGCACATGGCTGAAGGTCGTTTGCCGGGTGCCCTGGTGTAACAGCCGGTCGTCAGGGCTACCTTCGGTCACAAGGGTGTAGGACGCACGACGCATTGCTTGGTACCGGTCCTCACAGTCTGCCATTGCCTTGTGATAGGCCATCACTTGTCCGTCACTCAAGTTCAGGCACTTGGCCAATTCGACACCCCAGCGCCTCAGGCATACTTCGGCGTAGTGCCTGACCACCAAACCCGGCTCGACGAGCACTTCGCCGCTGCCCGCACCGTCAACCGACGCATTCCCCACCAACGTCGCGTGCCGACCCGGCATGGGAAACACGCTTATCCGGGTACCGGGTTGCACGCCTGGCACCACACAGGCGAACCCTTTGGAGCGTTCGTCACGGGAGTAGAAGCCCACATACTCGCGCACATTGCCCGGCAGCATCACGCGCTCTGGCTGCACATTGCCAATGCCTGGAACCGGGTCAATGGTAAAAATGTTGACCGGGACATCACACAGTTCAGGGTCCTTGGCCATGGCATTGGCCAGCATGTGGCAGCTGATGCCGCCGCGGCTCCAGCCGACCAGGTTGACCTGGGTAGGCACGCGCGGCTTGCGGAACAGATGAATGATGCGCTCTTGCAGCTCTTGCGGCGTGGGGTGGCGATCGCCGTAGTCATAGGTTCTCCAGAACCACGAAGCGGTCGAAGCCACCTCTGGCACAGGGACGCCGGCATCCTTGAGGCGTTTGTACTCGGCTTCGCTTAGCTTGGTGCGCTGCCAGCGGCTTTCGCCCTTGATGATCTGCAGCACATGGCTGACGTTTTCTTCCCAGCCACGGCCAAACAACTGCCCTGTCCAGTTGTAGTAGCCGCCGGGATCGACGAACAGGCTGTCGTCCTGGAGATTGCCGCTGCCCGGACCGTCGACAGCGACCCAGTGGGCAAATTCGCGGCCTTGGTCATGGCTTGCCAGGGTCGAGACCAGTTCGCCGTTCCAGAAGTTGGTGTTGGTGTCGTCGAAGCGATGGGAACCTGTCCCACAGAAATAGGCGGTAAAAACACTCATGTCACTATCATCGTGCGAGAAATGAGTGCCGAAGGTAATCAGTCAGCGAGGCAAGGCACATTCGGAAGCCCACCCCACCATTGAGCGCAGCGCACCTGCCGCCGGCAACGCCAGCGGCAGGCCGTCACGGATTACTTGCGCGCCAGCCCGTCAGCCCGGAACATCTGGCGGATACCGCGGATGGCCTGACGGATCCGGTCCTGGTTTTCGATCAGGGCAAAGCGCACATGGTCATCACCATAGTCCCCAAAGCCGATGCCTGGCGAGACACATACCTTGGCCTCGGCAAGCAGCTTCTTGGAAAACTCGAGCGAACCCAGGTGTGCGTACTCAGGCGGGATCTTGGCCCAGACGTACATGGACGCCTTGGGGTTCTCGACCATCCAGCCCAACTCGTGCAAACCCTTGACCAGCAAATTGCGACGCTGGCGGTACTGCTCGGCAATATCCCGTACGCACTGCTGATCCCCTTCCAGCGCTGCAATGGCAGCCACCTGCAAAGGCGTGAACGTGCCGTAGTCGTGGTAGCTCTTGATGCGCGCCAGGGCATTGACCAGTTCGGGGTTGCCGACCATGAAGCCGATCCGCCAGCCGGCCATGTTGTAGCTCTTGGACAAGGTGAAGAACTCCACCGCAATGTCCTTGGCGCCAGGCACCTGCATGATCGATGGCGCCTTCCAGCCGTCGTACACGATGTCGGCATACGCCAGGTCGTGGACCACCAGCACGCCATATTGCTTGGCCAATGCCACCACGCGTTCGAAGAAGTCCAGCTCCACGCATTGGGCAGTCGGGTTGGACGGGAAGCCGAGAATCATCATCTTGGGCTTGGGGATCGACTCGCGAATGGCCCGCTCAAGCTCGTTGAAGAAGTCCACGCCCGGCACAAGCGGGACAGAACGCACCTGGGCCCCGGCGATGACAGCCCCGTATATATGGATCGGGTAGCTGGGGTTGGGTACCAGTACCGTATCGCCTTGGTCCAGTGTGGCCAGCATCAGGTGCGCCAGGCCCTCTTTCGAACCAATGGTGACGATGGCCTCATCTTCGGGGTCGATGTCGACCTCGTACCGTTCCTTGTACCAGTTCGAGATAGCGCGACGCAGGCGCGGGATGCCGCGGGATGTGGAGTAGCCGTGGGTATCCTCGCGCTGAGCGACCTGCACCAGCTTCTCGACGATATGCGGCGGCGTGGCGCCATCGGGGTTACCCATGCTCAGGTCGATGATGTCCTCGCCACGGCGGCGGGCAGCCATCTTGAGCTCGGCAGTGATGTTGAAGACGTAGGGCGGGAGACGATCGATGCGCGCAAAACGGCGCGGCAAACCTGGAGTGGCCATGGTTTCCTCTAAAAAACGTAAGCGCCCGGAACCGTCCGAGCGACGCTGGCCGCATGCGGCGACCTGATTCAGAAGATAGTGCCGATATAGGTGTCTTGTAAAGGGTAATCTGCTGTTTTTTATTATCTAAACAGGGGCATTTTTTGTAGCGCCAAAGCGCGCAGTGGTGCGCCTCACCATCGCTGGTAGGCCTGTTCCAAAAAAGCTCTACAAACCAAGCGAGGGGTCTGGCTCACCCGCCACAGGCCCCAAATAGACATAAAAAACCCCGGCGCTCAGGCCGGGGTTTTCGTGAAGCAGGCGTGGTTTCAGCGTGCGTAGGTCATCAGCACGTCAGCAGCCGTCTGGCTGTCCACCCCCATCATCAGGCTCAGGGCCATGACGGTGAGGATGGAAAAGCCGAACACTTTGCGCGCCCATTTGCTGTCGTCTTCGGCCTTGTAGCCACCCCAGGCCATGTACAGCCAGTAAAGGCCCATGGCAGCTGCCACGGCCATGTAGCCGAGGCCAGCGTAACCGCCGAGGGTGAGCATCAAGGTCGCAAGCACGAACGCCAGCACATACAGCACGATCTGCTTCTTCGCAGCCAGGATGCCACGCGCCACCGGCAATACCGGAATGTTTGCGGCGCTGTAGTCCTTGAAGCGGAAGATGGCGATGGCAAAGCTGTGCGGCATCTGCCACAGGCTGAACATCACCAGCAGGGTCACAGCCGCCAGGTCGAAGCTATTGCTGACAGCGCAGTAGCCAATGACAGGCGGCATGGCACCGGACAGGCTGCCGACCAAGGTGCCGTGCACCGATTTACGCTTGAGCCACAGGCTATAGAAGCCTACATAGACCACGAAGCCGATCAGTGCGCAGTACGCGGACAAGGGGTTGGCCTGCACGTACAGCAAGCTGAAACCCGCCACCCCAAGCAGGGTGGCGTAGATCAGCGCGAGGGGCAGTGACATGCCACCCTGTACCATCACGCGGTTCTTGGTGCGCTCCATTTTCTGGTCGATGTCGCGGTCGATGCAGTTGTTGAATGCACAACCGGACGCCACCACCAGGGAAGTACCAACGACCACTGCCAGCAGCAGGGCGAAGTCCACATGGCCCTTCGCGGCAAGGAAGAAACCGCCTGCCACGGAAAGCACGTTACCGAAAATGATCCCCGGTTTGGTGATTTGGATAAAGTGCTTAACGGACATGCAGTCTTACCTCACTTGGCCAGCATTTCGACGTGGATGCTGAACATGATCCACAGCGACAGGCCAACCAGCAGCGCGATCACCATGGCGGTGAACAGGAACGTCGATACGTTGTTGCGTTGCTCTTTCGAGCGGTCCATGTGCAGGAAGTACACCAGGTGTACCACTACCTGAATCACGGCCATGGCCACAACGATCAGAACGGTCAGGTTCTTCGGCAGGCTTGGGTACATCACCAGGCCGAACGGAATCGCGGTCAGGATGATCGACAGGACGAAACCGATCATGTACGACTTGACGCTGCCGTGGCTGCCTTCGTGATGAGTGTCGTGTGCGTTAGCCATTACAGAACCCCCAGCAGGTAGACGACGGTGAATACGCAGATCCAGACCACGTCCAGGAAGTGCCAGAACAGGCTCAGGCAGCTCATGCGGGTCTTGGCGGTCGGCGTGATGCCGTGCTTGTTGATCTGGTACATCATGATTGCCATCCAGATCAGACCAGCCGTCACGTGCAGACCGTGGGTGCCTACCAGCGCGAAGAAGCCCGACAGGAAGCCACTGCGGTTCGGGCCGAAGCCTTCGCCGATCAGGTGATGGAACTCGTAGATTTCCATCGCGATGAAGCCCGCACCGAACAGGAAGGTCACAGCCAACCAGCCCAGTACGCCTGCCTTGTTACCGGCGAACATCTTCAGCATGGCGAAGCCGAAGGTGATCGAGGACAGCAGCAGGAACAGCGTTTCGACAGCTACGAACTTGAGCTCGAAGATGTCATGACCCGACGGGCCGCCGGCAAAACTCCCGGACAGCACCGCGTAGGTGGCGAAGAGCGACGCAAACAGGATGCAGTCGGTCATCAGGTACAGCCAGAAGCCCAGTACGGTCATCTGGCCCGAGTCGTGGTGGTGATCGTCGTGCCCATGGTCGTGACCATGAGCACCGTGCATTACTTGACTGGACATTGATTACACCCGCTCAAACGATTCGACACGTGCGCCGGCAGGCAGAGCACCTGCATTGGCCAACGCTTTCATGCGCTCGCCTTCGATGCGCGCCACTTCTTCGGCCGGAACCATGAAGCCCTGGTCGTCACGCGCAGCGTGGCGAACGAAGACAGCGATGGTTGCAACCAGGCTTGCGCCGACCAGCCACCAGATGTGCCAGATGAAAGCGAAGCCGAAGATGGTCAGGAACAGACCCATGAACAAACCGGTAGAGGTATTGCTCGGCATGTGGATCGCTTCGTACTTGCCCGGCACCTTGTAGGCAACACCGGCTTCCTTGGCTTCGTGCCAGGCATCCAGGCCAACCTTCTCAGGCATGTGGGCGAAGTTGTAGAACGGAGGTGGCGACGAAGTCGACCATTCCAGGGTACGGCCGCCCCATGGGTCGCCGGTCACGTCCAGGTTCTGGTGACGATCGCGAACCGATACGAACAGCTGGATCAGCTGGCAGGCGATACCGAACAGGATCAGCACGGCACCGACCACGGCAACGTACAGGTAGGGTTCCCACAGTGGGTTGTCCGAGTGGTTCAGACGACGGGTCATACCCATGAAGCCCAGTGCGTACAGCGGCATGAATGCCACGTAGAAGCCCGAGATCCAGAACCAGAAGGCAGCTTTGCCCCACTTCTCGTTCAGGGTGAAACCGAAGGCTTTCGGGAACCAGTAGGCGAAGCCGGCGATGTAGCCGAATACCGCACCACCGATGATCACGTTGTGGAAGTGGGCGATCACGAACAGGCTGTTGTGCAGCACGAAGTCAGCACCCGGTACAGCCAGCAGAACGCCAGTCATGCCACCGATGGAGAAGGTGATCATGAAGCCCAGGGTCCAGAGGATCGGCGCAGTGAAGCGCAGACGGCCCTGGTAGATGGTGAACAGCCAGTTGAACAGCTTCACACCCGTCGGAATGGAGATCAGCATCGTCGCCAGGCCGAAGAAGGTGTTGACGCTGGCGCCGGCACCCATGGTGAAGAAGTGGTGCAGCCAAACCGCAAAGCCCAGTACAGCGATCGCACCCGATGCGTAGATCATCGCGTGGTGGCCGAACAGGCGCTTGCCGGAGAAGGTGGAGGTCACTTCCGAGAACACGCCGAAGGCCGGCAGGATCAGAATGTAAACCTCAGGGTGACCCCAGGCCCAGAACAGGTTGACGTACATCATCGGGTTCCCACCAAGCTCGTTGGTGAAGATGTGGAAGTCCAGATAACGGTCAACGGTCAGCAGTGCCAGTGCAGCGGTCAGGATCGGGAACGAAGCCACGATCAGGACGTTTGCCCAGGTGCAGGTCCAGGTGAAGATGGGCATGTCCATCAGCTTCATGCCAGGTGCGCGCATCTTCATCACGGTGACGAGGAAGTTCACGCCTGTCAGCGTCGTACCCAATCCTGAGAGCTGTAGCGCCCAGATGTAGTAGTCGACACCCACGCCCGGACTGTACTGAATACCCGCGAGCGGCGGATAGGCAACCCAACCGGTCTTGGCGAATTCACCAACGCCCAGCGAGATGTTCACCAGCAGCACGCCTGCCAGCAGCAGGTAGAAGCTCAGGGAGTTCAGGAACGGGAAGGCCACGTCACGCGCACCGATCTGCAGAGGAACCGCGAGGTTCATCAGGCCGGTGAAGAATGGCATCGCCATGAAGATGATCATGATCACACCGTGGGCGGTGAAGATCTGGTCATAGTGTTCAGGCGGCAGGTAGCCTTCGGAACCACCGGTGGCAACAGCCAGCTGGGTCCGCATCATGATGGCGTCGGCAAAGCCGCGCAGCAGCATGACCATCGCGACGATGATGTACATCACCCCGATTTTCTTGTGGTCGACGGTCGTCAACCACTCGGTCCACAAGTAGGACCACTTGCGGAAGTAGGTGACCGCACCAACGACAGCGATACCACCGAGCGCGATAATGGCGAGTGTCACCATGACTATCGGCTCGTGATAGGGTATCGCCTCCAGGCTTAATTTACCGAACATCTCTTACTCCTCTGCACCGGCAGCTGGTTGCATACTCGATTCCACACCCTTGGTAGTGGCCAGGTCTTTGCTGCCAGCTTCTTCGTGGCTCGAACGACCGCGGTTCATGCCTTCGTACTTGTCGACGATCAGCTGGAACTGGTCAGGCGAGGCCTCGCTATACAGCGTGACTGGGTTGTTTTCGCTTGGTTTGGCCAAGGCTTCGTATTCGGCCTTGCCCAGCTTCTTCGGCGACTGCTTGACTTCGGCGACCCACTTCTCGAAGTCTTCCTGGGACGTGGCAGTAGCTTTGAATTTCATGCCGGTGAAGCCAGCACCGCTGTAGTTGGCGCTGATACCGTCAAACACGCCGTTCTCGTTGGCGATCAGGTGCAGCTTGGTGGTCATGCCCGCCATGGCGTAGATCTGGCCGCCCAGGCCCGGGATGAAGAACGAGTTCATCACGGCGTCGGAGGTGACGCGGAAGTTGACCGGGGTATTGGCCGGGAAGACGATCTTGTTGACCGTGGCGATACCTTGTTCCGGGTAGATGAACAGCCACTTCCAGTCTAGCGCGACGACGTCGATCTGCACGGGCTTCACGTCGGAATCCAGAGGACGGTACGGGTCGAGCCTGTGGGTGGACTTGTAGGTCACGTAACCCAGCACGATGATGATCAGAATCGGGATGATCCACACCGCAGCCTCGATCTTGGTCGAGTGAGACCAGTCCGGGGTGTAGGTGGCTGCCTTGTTGGAAGCGCGATACTTCCAGGCGAACACCACGGTCATGATGATGACTGGCACGACGACCAGCAGCATCAGGCCGATTGCGATCAGGATCAGGTTCTTTTGCTCAATGCCGACCTGTCCCTTCGGGTCGAGCAGGGTCCAGTTGCACCCACTGAGTAAAAGCATGCCTAAAAAGGGCAATATGCCAAACAGTCTGGGGTAACGCTTTTTACTCATCTCACGACCTCTAGATCAGCTTGCTTCAATGCAATTGGTGTTTGGTAGCCAACACTTCGTCCAACCAAGTGAGGCATTGCGCGCCCGTACCCGCTCCTGCCTGGGCCCGACTGCAGGACCTTGGCTTCAAGCGAGTTAGCGGTGCTTTTGGTTTCGTAGGCAAAGGCCTGTATAGCAGACCAATTCCATTTGGTGCGGAAAACGCGGAGGGGGGTCCGCCCGGTATCGCCGTTGGGCGAAACTTGACGAAGTCAGCAAAAAGGAGCGCTGGGGCTTCCTTCAATCCTGCGACTTGCAAGCAGTGCCGAACGGAAATTGGGGGCGATTGTAGATAGGTCGCCAACCCTTGACTATGACTTATTGAGCAACAGTCCTTTACAGGATCTGTAACAATAACGCCGATAAATTCAACTTCGCGACACTTTGTCGCACCCCTGGCTATAGCCCTGCAACCCGCATTCAGCAAGGGCTACAGCTTGATCTGGATCAACTTCCCAGGGGTTTCCCGACCTTGATCGAGCGCCTGAAAACCTTGTTGGATTCAGGGACTTTTGTCTAAGGGCGGCGACGGTTGCGGTAGATGCCAAGTGGCACCAGCAACGCCGTCAGGACGAAGGCAATCAATGCCCATTGCGCCAGCGAAAGGCCCAGCACCGGTGGGTAAGGCGTGCTGCAGAAGCCGTCCACTTGAAACGCCAGCGGCCAGAGCTTGGCCAAGGGCAAGTCATCGACGATGGGCTGCAGGGTATCGATGCCACAACTGACCATGGGGTTGGCGAGTATATACACATGGTTGCCGGCTGCAATGATTCCGCCAATGGCGCTGACCACCACCAGTGCCTCGAAGAAGGTCAGGCTGCGTCGCCCGGGCATGGCTGCGGCCAGGAATGCAAAGACGGCGATGAACAGGAGCGCATAGCGCTGAAGGATGCACAACGGGCATGGCGCCTCGCCCAGCACTACCTGCATGTAGAGAGCGCCACCGATCAGCGAAACGCAGATCAGGCCCAACAGTACCAGAAAGCGCCGTTCCCGATTCAGGCGCGATGTTTGATCATTCATTGCCGGTTCCTTGGATGGATAGTCGCAGCGTATTCCGCCAGCCCGGCGTAATTCTACACAGACGCCGGTTGCCTGGGCGCCCCGCCTTTCATGGATACATATTCCAGGCGGCAATGGGGTGTGGCTCAGACCGGGCATTGGCAGGACGGTTCAACGAGGGGCAGCGAAAATTGAAGCTACCGAACAGGCCACAGTTGCCGCCTGCTTCTCGCTCAGCAGGAGTGAATGGCAGCTGGGTTAATGCAGGATTAACGCTCAAACACGTATCGCCCTGGCGATCTCGTCTTCGCAGGAAGGGGCTGCCTTCCAGCCCCAGAGACGGCCGACCTTGCGCCTGGCCGTTACGCTTCTTTATATATAGTCACTAGGCGCTAATGCGCTTACGCCAGCGCTGCGGCCGGCCCGAAGCACTCGTAGCGGGTCTGTTGCTCGGGTACGCCCAAGGCCAGAAGCTGGCGTTTAACGGCGGCCATGAAGGGCTTCGGCCCGAGGAAGTAGGCGTCCACATCGCGCTCGCGAGGGAGCCATTCGCCCAGCAGATGCTGGTCCAGCAGGCCCACGGCATCGGCGTGGGCTGCTTCATCCGCTTCGGCGTAGCAGTAGAAACGCTTGAGCTGCGGATGCCGCGCTGCCTGAGTGTCGAGCCACTCGCGAAATGCATGCACCTGTCCATTGCGCGCGCAGTGAATGAAGTGCACCGGCCGCCCGGTCGGCAAGGCTGCTTCTAGCATGGCCAAGGTAGGCGTAATGCCCACGCCCCCACTGATCAGCACTAACGGTCTGTCACTGGCGGCCAGTGTGAAATCACCGGCTGGCGGGAACAATTCGAGGGTGTCACCTACCCTCAGGTGGTCATGCAGGTAGTTGGAGACCTTGCCATCGGATTCGCGTTTGACGCTGATCCGATATTCACGCCCGTCGCACAAGGCGGAGAGCGAATAGTTGCGGCGTTGCTCTGCACCATCGATCATCAGCCTCAGGCCGATGTACTGCCCTGGTTCAGCCTTGAGCACCGGCTTGCCGTCCACCGGTGCGAAGTAGAAGGAGACGATCTCGAGGCTTTCTTCCACCCGCCGTGCCAGTCGGAATTCGCGAGCCCATCGCCACCCGCCGTCGGCCTCTTCCTTTTGCTTGTAAAGGTTTTCTTCAGCACCAATGAGTATGTCTGCCAACTGGCCATAGGCTGCGCCCCAGGCATCGATTACCTCGGCCGTGGCAATGTCTGTGCCCAACACTTCCTCGATGGCCCGCAGTAAACAGCGGCCAACGATCGGGTAATGCTCGGGCAGGATCTGCAGCGCCACATGCTTGTTGATGATCTGGCCCACCAGACCGCCCAGCTGTTCGAGCTGGTCGATATGACGGGCATACATCAGCACGCCATTGGCCAAGGCACGGGGCTGGTCACCGCTGGCCTGATGCGCCTGGTTGAACAGTGGGCGTACCTCGGGATACTCGTTGAGCATCATCTGGTAAAAATGAGTGGTCAGTGCCTCGCCGCCTGTTTCCAGCAATGGAACGGTGGCCTTGATGATCGCACGTTGTTCGGCATTGAGCATTGCAGCAACTCCTGAGCCTGGGGCTTCGAATGATGCTCAGTCTTTTCATCATTCGTGCCAAGTACAGCGCGCAGCAAATCCGCGGCCTTCAAGCCGCACCATGTCTAAATGACTCAGGGCGGCGTATAGTCAATTAGACCCACAGGAGTCCCTATGACTGCCAAGCCACTGCTTACCGCCTTGCTGCCACTGGTCAGCGACCTGTCTCGCGACCTGCCTGATCAGGAACGCTATCGCCGTTTACTGCAAGCCATGCGGAGTCTGTTGCCCTGTGACGCTGCCGCCTTGCTCCGGCTCGATGGCGAATGGCTAGTGCCCTTGGCCGTGGATGGCCTGAGCCCAGACACCCTTGGACGTCGCTTCAAGGTCAGTGAGCATCCACGTTTTCAGATCCTGTTGAGCAGCCCCTCCCCTACCCGCTTTGCCAGCGACTCCGAGCTGCCGGACCCGTACGATGGCCTGGTCAATACGCCGGATGTGGACCTTGAGGTTCACGACTGCATGGGTTGCCCTTTGATGGTCGATGAGCGCCCGTGGGGGCTGGTCACCCTCGATGCCCTGACGCCCGGCCAGTTCCAGAGCCTGGAGCTCGACGCCTTGCAAGCCTTTGCCAGCCTGGCCGCTGCGACGGTGACCGTGGCCGAGCGGATCGAACGCCTGGCCCTGCGTGCGGAAAATGAGCATCAGCGGGCGGAGGTGTACCGCCAGGCCAGTGGTCAGGACCGAGAGCTGATCGGCCAGAGCCCGGCCCACCAGCGCATGGTGGAGGAAATCCGACTGGTGGGCAGCAGCGATCTCACCGTGCTGATCACCGGCGAGACCGGGGTGGGCAAGGAGTTGGTGGCCCAGGCCCTGCACCAGGCGAGCAGCCGGGCCCACAAGCCGCTGATCAGCCTGAACTGCGCAGCGCTGCCCGACACGCTGGTGGAAAGCGAGCTGTTCGGCCACGTGCGCGGGGCCTTCACCGGCGCCCATGCAGACCGCCGGGGCAAGTTCGAACTGGCCCATGGGGGCAGCTTGTTTCTCGACGAGGTGGGCGAGTTGCCGCTGGCGGTACAAGCCAAGCTGCTGCGCGTGTTGCAAAGCGGACAGTTGCAGCGGCTGGGTTCAGACCGCGAACACCACGTCGATGTGCGCCTGATCGCCGCCACCAACCGTGATCTGGCCGCCGAGGTGCGCAACGGGCGCTTGCGTGCCGATTTCTACCACCGTCTGAGCGTCTATCCGTTGCATGTCCCTCCTCTGCGGGAACGCGCACGCGACGTGTTGCTGCTGGCAGGCTACTTCCTCGAACAGAATCGCTCACGCTTGGGCCTGAGCAGCCTACGACTGGGCGCGGACGCTCAAGCTGCACTCCTGGCCTACGACTGGCCGGGCAACGTGCGTGAACTGGAGCATCTGATAGGCCGCTCGGCGCTCAAGGCGTTGGGCCGACAAACGGTACGCCCCAGGATCTTGTCCTTGACCGCTGCCGATCTGGATCTGCAACCACCTACCTCACTCCATTCGCAGCCCGCTCCAGCCCCTGAGACGACGGTACCCGACCTGGGTGCTGGAGGCCTGCGCCAGGCGCTGGACATCTACCAACGCCAGCTGATCCAGGCCTGCCTGGATCAACATCAGGGCAACTGGGCAGCCACCGCAAGAGCGCTCGAACTCGACCGCGCGAACCTCAGCCGCCTGGCCCGGCGGCTAGGTATCCGCTAGGGATGCCTCACAAAAGGATTAACCCAGAAAGCCTCTGGTTGGTCTGAACACGGCTGCTATATCTCCTAAACGCCCATGCCTCGACTCACCAGTCGAGGTTGCCGCATCGCGTTCCAGAGGACCTGGTGCAGCAATGCCGGCCACATTCAGGCCGGGGGGGATCAGTCGACCAGCAGGGAGCACTTCATGGAAAACATCGTCGTCGCCGATAAGCAGTCCGCCGTCGCCACCCAGAATGCCTGGGGCAATATCAGTCTCAATGGCCCAGGCGTCGTGCAGATGCCCGTCGCCCCCGACCAGGTCGCCACCGTCACCCAACGCGGGCAGGATTTGATCGTCACGCTCAAGTCCGGCGAGAAGGTCACCATCGGCAATTTCTTCGCGGTGAATCAGGCTGGCGTTGGCAGCGACATGGTGTTCGTCGGCGAAGACGGTACCCTCTGGCAAGCCGAATACGACGCCCAGGCGTTCACCGGCTTCACCTTCAACGAAGTGGCTTCTCTGGACGAACTGGTTGCAGGCATCGGTACGGCGGGCGATGCCATGCCGACGTGGGCCATCGCAGGCCTGGGGTTGCTCGGCGTGGGCGGCGGCGCGGCGGCGGTAGGCGGCGGTAGTGGCGGCGGCGGCGGTGGTGGCGGTGGCGGTGCAGTGCCTGACACCACGGCCCCGGCGACCCCCATCGACCTGCTGGTTTCCCCGGATGGCCTGCGCCTGTCGGGGCGCGGTGAAGCGGGTGCGATCGTGAACATCCGCGATGCGGCTGGCAACCTGCTCGGTACCGGTACGGTCGGGGCCGATGGCAGCTTCGATGTAGCGCTCAACGCCCCCCAGATCAACAGCGAAAACCTGCAAGTGACCTTGACCGATGCAGCCGGCAATGTGTCTGCACCAGGCACCGTGACCGCACCGGATGCGACCGCCCCGCTGGCGCCAACCGAACTGGCGATCGACGCCCAGGGCACAACGCTTACCGGCCGCGCCGAGCCCGGTTCCACGGTGTCGGTCAGAGGGGCCGACGGCGTGCTGCTGGGCTCGGCCACGGCAGGGGCGGACGGAGTGTTCAGCGTTACCCTGCAACCGGCGCAGACAGCGGGCCAGGCGTTACAAGTCACGGCTGAGGATGCAGCGGGCAACACGTCCGCCGCAGCCGGTATTGCCGCTCCAGTGGTCGATGGCACCGATACTACCCCTCCTGATGCGCCCGTGGCGCTCGCTGTGTCCGCTGATGGCACGCGCCTTTCGGGCCGTGGGGAGCCCGGCACTACGGTCAACGTTCGCGACGCTGCCGGCAATGTGATCGGCAGCGGCGTGGTGGGGGCCAATGGTGCCTTCGAGGTGGTGCTCACACCCGCGCAGCTCGATAGCCAGAACCTGCAAGTTACCCTTACCGATGCCGCTGGCAACGTCTCTGCACCGGGCGCTGTCGTAGCGCCAGACCTCACGGCGCCGCTCGCACCGACCAACCTGGCCGTCGATGCCCAGGGTGCCACCCTGACCGGGCGGGCCGAGCCCGGGTCTACCGTTTCGGTACGCGGCCCCGGCGGCGCGTTGCTGGGCACCGCCATCGCGGGCGCTGACGGCCTGTTCAGCATCACGCTACAACCCCCGCAGACCACTGGCCAGGCCTTGGCCGTGAGCGCCACCGACGCGGCAGGCAATACGTCGCCGGCAGCCAACATCACCGCGCCCTTGGTCGATGGCGGTGACACCACGCCGCCGGATGCACCTGTGGATCTGGCGGTAGGCCTGGCTGGCACCCAACTGACCGGCCGCGGCGAAGCCGGCACCACCGTGCAAGTGCGCGACGCGGCAGGCAACCTGCTCGCCACGGGCACCGTGGGTGCTGATGGCACCTTCACCGTGAGCCTGGACCCCGCCGTCAAGGCCGGCAGCAGCCTCCAAGTCACCCTGACCGACGCGGCAGGCAACATTTCGCCAGCCGCCAGCGTGGCATCTCCAGATCTTGTGGGGCCTGAGCAACCCACCGACCTGGCCCTGGCCGATGGTGTCACCTTCACCGGGCGCGGTGAGCCAGGCGCTACCGTGCAAGTGCGCGATGCTGCCGGCACCGTGATCGGCACAGGCACCGTGGGCGCAGACGGCGCCTTCAGCGTCACTCTCTCCCCTGCCCAGGCCAACGGCCAGGCACTGGACGTACGCCTGATCGATGCGGCAGGCAATGCCTCGGCACCCTTGCAGTTCGATGCCCCTGACATCACCCCGCCAGAGGCGGTCACCAATGTGCTGGTTGGCCCGGGCGGCACCGTGATCGGTGGCCGAGGCGAGCCGGGTGCGACGGTCGAGGTGCGCGATGCGAACGGTACCCTGCTGGGCAGCGCTGTGGTTACCGCCAACGGCACCTTCCTGGTCAACCTCGACCCCGCCGTGCAACCCGGCGAGCAACTGAGCCTGGTGCAGACAGACCCTAGCGGCAACGCCTCGCCCGCAGTCGACTACGAAGTGCCCCTGACGCCAGCCCTGGAAAGCCCTGCCAACCTGGCGGTAAACGCCGACGGCACCGTACTCAGCGGTACTGCTCCGGCGGGCTCGCGCGTCGAGGTGCGCGATGCCAGCGGTGTGTTGATCGGCAGCGCCATCGCCAATGCCGACGGCAGCTTCAGCATCGACCTGAACCCCGCTCAGGCCAATGGCGAACTGCTGGATGTAGTGGCCATCGCCGACGATGTGTCATCGCTGCCCGCCCAAGTCACCGCCCCTGACATCACGGCGCCCACCGCCCCCACAGAGCTGGCGGTGAGCGCCGACGGCACCGTGGTCACCGGCCGCGCGGAGCCGGGCAGCACCGTGCGTATTCTGGCCGCTGACGGCACCGAGTTGGGCTCGGCGGTCGTCGGCGCCACCGGCGTGTTCAGCATTACGTTGAACCCTGCCCAAGTAGACGGCGAAGTGCTGCAAGCCACTGCCGCCGATGCTGCGGGCAACGTATCCCAAGCCAGCGTAGTCACAGCACCGGACATCGATGGTGGCGGTGATGTCACCCCGCCAGACGCGCCTGTGAACTTGGTCATCGGACTGGCAGGCAGCCAACTGACCGGTCGCGGCGAAGCCGGCACCACAGTGCAAGTGCGCGACGCGGCAGGCAACCTGCTCGCCACGGGCACTGTCGGCGCCGATGGCACTTTCACCGTCAACCTGGACCCCGCCGTCAAGGATGGCAGCAGCCTCCAAGTCACCCTGACCGACGCGGCAGGCAACATTTCGCCAGCCGCCAGCGTGGCATCTCCAGATCTTGTGGGGCCTGCGCAACCCACCGACCTGGCCCTAGCCGATGGTGTCACCTTCACCGGGCGCGGTGAGCCAGGCGCTACCGTGCAAGTGCGCGATGCTGCCGGCACCGTGATTGGCACAGGCACCGTGGGCGCAGACGGCGCCTTCAGCATCACCCTCTCACCTGCCCAGGCCAACGGCCAGGCATTGGACGTACGCCTGGTCGATGCGGCAGGCAATGCCTCGGCACCCTTGCAGTTCGATGCCCCTGACATCACCCCGCCAGAGGCGGTCACCAATGTGCTGGTCGGCCCTGGCGGTAACGTGATCGGTGGCCGAGGCGAGCCAGGTGCGACGGTCGAGGTGCGCGATGCGAACGGTACCTTGCTGGGCAGCACCGTGGTTACCGCCAACGGCACCTTCCTGGTCAACCTCGACCCCGCCGTGCAACCCGGCGAGCAACTGAGCCTGGTGCAGACAGACCCTAGCGGCAACGCCTCGCCCGCAGTCGACTACGAAGTGCCCCTGACGCCAGCCCTGGAAAGCCCTGCCAACTTGGCGGTAAACGCCGACGGCACCGTGCTCAGCGGTACTGCTCCGGCAGGCTCACGCGTCGAGGTGCGCGATGCCAGCGGTGCGTTGATCGGCAGCGCCATCGCCAATGCCGACGGCAGCTTCAGCATCGACCTGAACCCCGCCCAAGCCAATGGCGAACTGCTGGATGTGGTGGCCATCGCCGACGATGTGTCGTCACTGCCCGCTCAAATCACCGCCCCCGATATCACAGCGCCTGCCTCCCCCGCGGAGCTGGCGGTGAGCGCCGACGGCACCGTGGTCACGGGCCGCGCCGAGCCGGGGAGCACCGTGCGTATTCTGGCCGCTGACGGCACCGAGCTGGGCTCGGCGGTCGTCGGCGCTACCGGCGTATTCAGCATCACCTTGAACCCTGCTCAGGTAGACGGCGAAGTGCTGCAAGCCACTGCCACCGATGCCGCGGGCAATGCATCCCAGGCCAGTTCGGTCACCGCACCGGATATCGATGGCGGTGGCGATACAACGCCGCCTGAAGCGGCTTCCAACCTGGTCGTGGGTGTGGCGGGTACTCAGTTGAGCGGTCGCGGTGAAGCCGGAGCTACCGTCCAAGTGCGCAATGCGGCCGGTGACCTGATTGCAACAGGCACCGTGGCCGCCGATGGCACCTTCACTGTCAACCTGGACCCCGCCGTCAAGGACGGCAGCGACCTGCAGGTCACGCTCACCGATGCCGCGGGGAACGTGTCCCAGCCCGCGACCGTTACCTCCCCTGACCTGATTGCCCCGGCGCAGCCAACCGACCTGGCCTTGGCTGGCGGCGTGACCCTGACCGGTCGCGGTGAAGCGGGTGCCATCGTGCAGGTCCGTACCGCAACCGGTACCATGATCGGCTCGGCAATCGTGGGTGACGACGGCCTGTTCACGGTCACCCTCTCTCCTGCCCAGGCCAACGGCCAGGCGCTGGACGTGCGCCTGGTAGACGCAGCTGGCAACACGTCTGACCCGTTGCAGTTCGATGCCCCGGACATCACCCCACCCGAAGCCGTGACCAATCTTCTGGTCGGCCAAGGGGGGACCGCACTCAGTGGTCGTGGCGAAGCCGGTGCCACAGTTGAAGTGCGTGACATCGATGGCAATCTGCTAGGTCGCGGCGTAGTCACCGCCAACGGCACATTCCTGGTAAACCTCGATCCTGCCGCGCAGGCCGGTGAGCAACTGAGGCTGATTCAGGTAGACCCCAGCGGCAATGCTTCTATCCCCGTGACAATCGCGGTGCCGGCGACCAATCCACCCGCCAGCCCTGCTGAGCTGGCACTGTCCGAAGACGGTACCGCCCTCACCGGCACCGCCCCGGCAGGCACTCGGGTGGAAGTGCGCGGGGCGGACGGTGCGTTGCTTGGCAGCGCAGTCGCAGGCCCTGACGGCAGCTTCACCGTCGAGCTGGCACCCGCACAAGCCAACGGCGAATTGCTCGATGTGGTCGCGATCGACAGTGCAGGGCTTTCTTCCCTGCCCACCCAGATCATCGCCCCGGACATCACTGCGCCTGCAACGCCAAGCGAACTGGCCATCAATGCCGACGGCACGGTGCTCAGCGGACGTGGCGAACCCGGCAGCACCGTGCGTGTGCTGGCTGCCGATGGCACCACGGTATTGGGCAGCGCAGTGGTCGGCGCCACTGGCCGCTTCAGCATCACATTGAACCCGCCACAGGTCGACGGCGAGGTCTTGCAGGTCACGGCCACCGACGCAGCGGGCAACACCTCTGCTGGGGGTAATGTCACCGCGCCGGATATCGATGCCGTGGACAACACCCCGCCTGCACCTGCCACGGGCCTGGCCATCAACCTTGCCGGCGCGCAACTGAACGGGCGCGGTGAAGCTGGCGCTACGGTGCAGGTACGCGATGGCCAAGGCAATCTGCTGGCCAGCGGAACCGTCAATGCCGACGGCACCTTCCAGGTCAACCTGGACCCTGCGGTCAAGGACGGCAGCACCCTGCAAGTCGTGCTCACCGATGCCGCCGGCAACGCCTCCACCCCCGCCACCGTGGTCAGCCCCGACCTGCTGGCGCCCGCCCAGCCAACCGAGCTTGCCCTTGAAGGCGGCATCACGCTTACCGGTCGTGGCGAGCCTGGCGCAACGGTGCAAGTACGCACCGCTGGTGGGGCCGTGATCGGCACCGGCCTGGTGGATGCAAACGGCAACTTCAGTCTCACCCTGGCACCCGCGCAGGCCAACGGCGAAGCACTCGATGTACGCCTGGTGGACGCCGCCGGCAACGCCTCGACCCCGCTGCAGTTCGAAGCACCGGACATCACGCCGCCGGCTGCGGTAAGCAATGTCGTGGTGGGTAACGCCGGCTTGACCGTGGCCGGTCGAGGCGAAGCGGGCGCGCGCGTGGAAGTGCGCGATGCGACCGGCACTGTGATCGGCAGCGGCACTGTGAGTGGCAACGGGACCTTCCTGCTCGAACTCAACCCACCCGCCCAGCCCGGCGCACGCCTGAATCTCGTGCAGACCGACCCCAGCGGTAATGCGTCCGAACCGCTGCTGTTCGACGTCCCTCTTGTTCCGGCCCCGGCCAGCCCGAGCGGTCTGGTGGTGGCCGACGACGGCACCAGCATCAGCGGCACGGCCCCGGCAGGCAGCCAGGTGCAGGTACGTGATGCCGATGGCAACGTAGTCGGCAGTGTGGTGGTAGGTGCCGGTGGCACGTTCACCGTGGTGCTCAACCCGGCTCAGGCCAACGGCGAACTGCTCGACGTGGTGGCCATCGATGGCGCAGCAAACGCCTCCCTGCCCGTGCAGGTGACGGCGCCGGACATCACGCCACCAGCCATCCCCGGCGAGTTGCAGGTCAATGGCGACGGCAGCGTGGTCACGGGGCGCGCCGAAGCAGGCAGCACCGTGCGTGTGCTGGCCGCTGACGGGGTCACTGTGCTGGGGTCAGCCGTGGTGGGTGCAACCGGTGTCTTCAGCATCACCCTGAATCCGCCACAGGTCGACGGCGAGGTCTTGCAGGTCAATGCCACCGATGCCGCCGGCAATGCCTCGTTGCCAGGCTCGGTCACTGCGCCTGTGATTGACAACGGGGGCGACAACACGCCGCCACAACCTGCCACCGACCTTGTGATCAGTGCCAATGGCGCCACCGTTTCCGGGCGCGGCGAAGTCGGCACCACCGTGCAAGTGCGTAATGATCAGGGGCAGCTGCTGGCAAGCGGCACGGTACAAGCCGACGGCACCTTCGTGGTGCAGTTGCAGACGCCGGTGATTGACGGCTCGGCGCTCCAGGTCACCCTTACCGATGCAGCGGGCAACGTCTCGGCGCCAAGCTCGCTGGCCGCGCCTGACCAGGTGGCGCCGCTGCAGCCTGCCAATCTGGCGCTGGAAAACGGCGTGACCTTGAGCGGTACTGCCGAGGCCGGCGCGCGCGTTGAAGTGCGCGACGCCGCTGGCACCCTGATCGGCAGCGCCATCGCCCAGCCCGGCGGTACCTTCAGCCTCACACTCGACCCGCCGCAGGCCAACGGTCAGGCCCTGTCCGTGACCGTGACCGACGCTGCGGGTAACAGCTCGGTGCCGCTGGGCTATGTCGCCCCCGACATCACGCCGCCAGTGCCGGTCAGCAACGTGCAAGCAGGTGCGGGAAGCCTCGCCGTCGCAGGCAGGGGTGAACCGGGCGCCACCGTACAGGTGCGCAATGATGAGGGCCTTGTCATCGGCACGGGGACTGTCGCGGTCAACGGCACCTTCGTCGTCAACCTCGATGCGCCGCTGGCGGCCGGCCAGGCCATCTCGCTGGTGCAGACCGACGCAGCTGGCAATACCTCCACGGTGATAGACGTCACCGTTTCGCAAGCCCCTGTACCGGCCAGCCCGACCGATATCGTGGTGGCTGGGGACGGCACCTCGGTCAGTGGCACCGCACCGGGCAACGCTCAGGTTGAAGTACGCGATGCCCAGGGCAATGTCATCGGCACCGTGCAGGCCAACCCTGACGGCAGCTTCACCGTGGGGCTCACACCGGCCCAGGCGAACGGCGAAACCCTGGATGTGGTCGCCGTCGACGGCGACGGCACCCCCTCGCTGCCCGTGCAGATCGTCGCTCCCGACATCACGGCCCCCAATGAACCTACCGATCTGCAGTTGAACACCAATGGCAGCGTATTGACCGGACGGGGCGAGGCAGGGGCCACGGTGCAGGTCACCGATGCCGATGGCAACGTGCTCGGCACGGCTCAAATCGGTGCCAACGGCGTTATCAGCGTGCAGCTGACGCCACCACAAACCGATGGCCAGACCCTGGAAGTCACCGTGCGCGATGGCGCCGGCAACACCTCCAGCTCCACCCTCACGGCGCCTGATCTGGACGGCCCGCTGCAGCCTTCTGCGTTGGCCATCGACACGGCGGGTATCCACCTCACCGGCGTGGGTCAGGTCGGCTCGATCATCACCGTCCGCGACGCAGGCGGCGCTGTGTTGGGCAGCGCAACCGTGGGCGCTGACGGACGCTTCGACGTCACCCTGTCCGCTGCCCAGCGCAACGGCGAAAGCTTGAGCGTGGAAGCCACCGACAACCTGGGCAACAGCGCAGGGCCTGTACCCTTCACGGCGCCGGATACCACGCCACCTCAGCAGGTTACCGATGCGGTCATCAACGGCGCAGGCAGCGTGGTGAGCGGTACTGGCGAAGCCGGCGCCACGGTGACCGTACGCGCGCCGAACGGCGCCGTGCTGGGCTTCGCCCAGGTAGGCGGCAATGGCGCCTTCTCGGTCACGCTCGACCCCGCGCAGACCAATGGCCAAGTGCTGAGTGTCGAACAGCGTGATGCTGCCGGCAACCTGTCACAAGCCGTCGATCTGACTGCACCGGACAACGAACCGCCTGCCCTACCCGGCACCCTGCTGGTATCAGCCGATGGCACCCTCGTGACCGGCACGGGCGAGCCTGGCGCACAAGTCACGGTGACCGGTGTGGCTGGCATCGTGCTGGGCACTGCCGAGGTTCAAGCCGATGGCAATTTCAGCGTCACCCTGGTACCCGCGCAGCTCGGTGGCCAGGACCTGTCGATCATACAGACCGATCCTGCCGGCAACCCGTCCCCGGCGGGCACCGTGACGGCGCCCGACCTCGCACCGCCTCTGGCGGCTGTTGGCCTCTCGCTCAATGACGCCGGGAACGTACTGAGCGGTCAAGGTGAGGCCGGGACCACTGTCGAGGTGCGCGATGCCGCTGGCAATGTGCTGGGCAGCGTCGAAGTAGGGGTAGATGGCAACTTCGAAGTCCCTCTCACCCCAGCGCAAACCAATGGCGAAGTGCTGTCGGTGATCCTCATCGACGCACAGGGCAACCTGTCGCCTGCAACCACGCTCACGGCTGACGACAGCACACCACCGGCAACCGCTACGGGTCTTGTCATCACCCCGGGCGGCACTGCCATCCAGGGCGTTGGCGAGCCCGGCGCCACGGTGGAAGTACGGGGCGCTGGCGGCGCCGTGCTGGGCAGTATCCTGGTGCCTGAGGGTGGTAATTTCACCGTATCCGTGTCACCTGCGCAGCTCGATGGCCAGGTGCTGGATGTCGTACTGATCGACGGCGCCGGCAACGCCTCCTCGCCAGGACGGGTCACCGCGCCGGACATCACCCCACCTGCGCAACCCACCGGCGTGGTGGTCAGCGAAGACGGCACCACTGTGACCGGTAACGCGCCTGGCGCCCAGACCGTCACGGTACGCGACAGTGCCGGCGGTGAAGTCACTGTCCCGGTAGACGCCGACGGCGGCTTCAGCGTGACGCTGCCCACCGCGCAAAACAATGGGGAGACCGTCACCGTCGTGGTCACCGACCCGACCGGCAATGCATCGGTGCCGATCAGCGTGACAGCACCGGACAACACCGATCCGCTGCCAGCTACCAATGTCAGCGTGAGCCCCGATGGTACGACGGTCGGCGGCACGGCCGAACCTGGCAGCACGGTGGTCATCCGCAACCCGGATGGCTCCGAGCGCGGCAGTGATACGGCCGGCCCGGACGGCACCTTCGTGATCCCGGTCGACCCGCCCCTGAGCACGGGCGAAACGGTCGACGTGGTCGTGATCGACCCGTCCGGCAACGCCTCCACCGACGTGCAGCTGCAGGGCCCGACCGGTAACGAAGTGGCGGCCCCTAGCAACCTGGCGATCAGCGAAGACGGCTTCCTCCTGACCGGCCAGGGCACCGTCGGTACCTTGATTACCGTGACATCCGCCGGTACCACATTGGGCACGGCGACGGTTGGCACCGACGGCATCTTCCGCGTGTTCTTCCTCAATGCCCAGCTCAATGCGCAGAAATTGCAGGTCACCGCGCGAGCCACGGCAGGCGGCCAACCCTCGGTGCCAGCCACCGTGGTTGCCGAAGACACCACGCCGCCTGATGCACCGACAGGCGTGGCCATCGACCGTATCGGCAGCACCTTGACCGGCCAGGGGGAAGTGGGCGCTACCGTGCGTGTCAGCGATAGCTTGGGCAACTTCCTGGGCAGCGCGACCGTAGGCAGCAATGGCTTGTTCACGGTCAACTTCGTCCCGGCAGTGGCCAACGCCCAGAACCTCATCGTGACCCAGGCGGACGCGGCCGGTAATGTGTCATTGGCTGCGACCTTGCAGGCCCCCGATCTGCAGGCGCCTCTGGCTGCCAACAACCTGAGCTTGAACAACGCAGCCACGGTCGTCAGCGGCCAGGGTGAAGCCGGGGCGCTGGTGACGATTCGCGATGCCAGCGGCGCGGTACTGGCCACCGGCACCGTCAACCAGAGTGGCCAGTTCCAGATCACCCTGCCCAGTGCCCAGACCACCGGCAGCACGCTGCAGGTCACCCTCAGCGACGTAGCCGGCAACGTGTCGGCGCCGGCCAGCCTCGCGACCCCAGACCGCACACCGCCAGCGGCAGTGATCGACGCGCAGTTGAGCGGCGATGGCCGGCAGCTGTCCGGCAGCGGTGAACCCGGCGCCACCGTGCAGGTGCGCAACGCTTCCGGCACCGTGCTGGGAACCGCGACGGTGGGTGTGGATGGCCGCTTTACCGTGGTGTTCGATACGCCTCAGGCCAATGGCCAGGCCATCGGCGTCACCCAGGTCGATGCCGCCGGCAATACCTCGGTCGCCGTCAACCTCACCACGCCAGACCTCACGCCCCCTGCCGCCCTGACCAACGTGGTGCTTAACAACAACGGCCTGACCCTGACCGGCTTGGGCGAAGCAGGCGCCACCGTCAGCGTGCGCGGGGTCGACGGCACTATCCTCGGTACAGGACTGGTCGCGGCCAATGGCAGCTTTACCCTGACCCTGAACAGCGCCCAGCTCAACGCGCAGCGCCTGAGCGTCACCCAGACCGATGCGGGCAACAACACATCGGTGGCGGTTGCCGTGACTGCGCCGGACTTCACCGCCCCCGACGCGCCGGTCAACCTGCTGCTCGCCCCGTCGGGCATGCAGATGACCGGCAGCGCCGAAGCAAACAGCACGGTGACCGTGCGTGACAACGCCGGCAACGTGCTGGGCACGGCAGTCGCCGCCGCCAATGGTACCTTCCAGGTAACCCTCAACGCGCCCCAAACCAACGGGCAGGCCCTGCAGGTGACCGCCACCGACGCTGCCGGCAACGTTTCGACCGCTGCGCCCTATACCGCAGCGGACACCACGCCGCCAGCCGCCGTCAGCAACCTGGCCGTGTCCGCCGACGGCGCAAGCCTGGTGGGTAGCGGTGAGGCCGGTGCCACAGTGCGCGTCAGTGCAGCCGATGGCAGCCTGTTGGGCACAGCAGTGGTCGCAGCCGACGGTCGCTTCAACGTCAGCCTCAGCCCTGCGGCACTGGTGGGTGAAACCTTGAGCGTGGTGCAAGCCGACGCAGCACAGAACGTCTCGCCTGCCCAATCGATCAACGCCCCTGGGCCTTTGGCACCGGCAACCCCGGCAGACTTGGTCCTGGCCGCCGACGGCCTGTCGGTCTCGGGAACGGCAGCCAGCGGCACCACCGTCAACGTGTACGGCACCAATGGGCAACTCCTGGGCAGCAGCCCGGTGGCCAATGACGGCAGTTTCACGGTCAACCTTGGCAGCCCGCAGGCCAACGGCGAAGTGCTGCTGATCGCCGCTACTGGCACCGACGGCGCGGTATCGCTACCTGCCACGCTGCAGGCGCCGGATACCACGGCGCCGCTGCTGCTCACCGGCCTGGTGCTGTCTGGCGACGGCCTGGTCGTGACCGGCCGCGGCGAACCGGGCGCTACCGTGACCATCACTGGCGAAGGTGGTGTCGAACTCGGCACCGCCGTGGTCGATGCCGCTGGCAACTTCAGCGCCACGCTGGCCACGGCACAACTGGACGGCGAGCTGCTCAATGCCAGCCAGGCCGATGTGGCCGGTAACGAATCGAACAGCGTCAGCCTTACCGCGCCAGACCGCACAGCGCCAACACCTGCACAGGACTTGGCCTTCGCTGGCGGTGGCAGCCTGCTCAACGGGACAGGCGAGCCAGGCGTCACCGTGCGGGTGATCGCTGCCGACGGCAGTGTGCTGGGCACCGACACCGTGCGTGTCGATGGCACCTTCCAGGTCAACCTCTCTGCGCCTCAGGCCAACGGGCAACAGGTGCAGGTGCTGCTGACCGACGCCGCCGGCAACCAATCGGGCGCCAGCGTCATCACCGCGCCCGATACCACGCCGCCAACCGCACCGGCAGAGCTGGCGGTTTCCAGTGACGGCGTCACCATCACAGGGCGCGGCGAAGCCGGCGCAGCAGTGACCGTCACCAATGCAGCGGGTGAGGACATCGGCAGCGCCATTGTCGATGCCAGCGGCAACTTCACGCTGACCCTCGACCCGCCGCTCACCAACGCCGAAGTGCTGAGCTTCACCCAGGCCGATGCGGCCGGTAATGTCTCGCCGGTCGCCACCTTGCAAACGCCTGATTTCACCCCACCAGAGCCATTGACGCAGGTAGTGATCAACGCCGATGGCAGCGTGGTCACCGGCTTTGGTGAGCCGGGATCAACGGTAACCGTCAGGGATGCAGCGGGCGTGACGCTGGGCACGGGCCCGGTCCTGGCCGACGGCAGCTTCCGTGTGGACCTGTCGCCGGCTCAGATCGATAACCAAGTGCTTTCCGTGCTGCAGGCCGACCCACCCGGCAACGTCAGCGAGGCGGTCACGGTGCAGGCGCCAGACCTGACGCCGCCAGCAGCGGCGACCGAGTTGCGGCTCAATGCGGCCGGCGACACCCTCGGTGGCGTCGGTGAAGTGGGCGCCACCGTGCGGGTGTTCGTGGGCACGACACAGATCGGCACGGGTGTGGTGAGCGCCGCAGGCACCTTCACCATCGCCCTGCAAACCCCGCAGCTCAATGGCGAGCGCTTGCAGGTGACCCTGACCGATGCTGCCCAGAACGTCTCGCCGGTCAGCACCCTGACCGCACTGGACATCACGCCCCCTGAAGCAGTGGTGGCGACCATCAACAGCAGCGGCACCCAATTGGTCGGCACAGCCGAAGTCGGGGCGCGCGTGACGGTGCTCAACAGCCAGGGCGATCTGGTAGGCCAGGTTGTCGTCGCCGCTGACGGCCGTTTCGTGGTGGCACTGACGCCGGCACAGATCAACGGTGAAGTGCTGACCCTCATCGCCCAGGACGCCACCGGCAACCCATCGCCGGGGGTGCAATTGCAAGCGCCTGACCTCACCCCACCGGTGCAGCCGGGCGACCTGGTGCTCGATGCCACCGGCCAGACCCTCACCGGCACGGCCGAAGCCGGCACCACCATCAGCGTGCGCGGGCCGGACGGTGTCGAAGTCGGCACTGTGCAGGTGGCGGCGGGCGGTGCCTTCACGATCGCCCTGGATCCAGCCCAGGACAACGGCCAGCTTCTGACCGTCGTCTCCATCGACGCAGCAGGCAACACCTCACTCCCGGCCACCTTGCTGGCCCGGGATACCTCGCCGCCCGATGCCGTCACAGACCTGGCGGTGGACAACACCTTCACCGTGATCACGGGCCGTGGCGAGCCAGGCGCAACCGTTACCATCAGCAAAAACGGGACGGTGATCGGTACCGGTGAAGTCAGCGAGGCCGGGACCTTCCAGATCGTCACCAGTCCGCCTGCCGGCTCGGTGGCGTCGCTGGTGGTCTACCAGACCGATGCGGCGGCCAATACGTCTGCCAGCATCACCTTTGTCACGCCGTTGGCACCCCCTCCTGTACCACCTACCAATGTCGTGCTGGCCAGCGATGGCCTGACTTTGTCGGGCAATGCGCCTTCGGGAACAGGCATTCGGGTATATGACGCGGCAGGCAATCAGATTGGTGTCGGCGGCGCCACCTTGAACGGTACGTTCAGCCTGCAACTGACGACTGCACAGCTCAACGGGCAGCAACTGACCGTCACGGCCGTTGCCTTGGTTGGCGGCGAATCGCAGCCGACCTTCGTGGTGGCGGCAGACATCACCCCGCCTGCAAACCCTGTCATCGCCGCGCTGTCGACCAATGGCCTGGTACTGACCGGCACCGGCGAAGCGGGCGCAACCGTGACCGTGCGCAGCGCCGGCAATGCGGTGCTGGGCACCGGGCAGGTCAACGCCGCAGGCGAGTTCAGCATCAACCTCAATGCACCGCAGTTGAATGGCCAGGTGCTGAACGTCAGCCAGACCGACGGGGCGGGCAACGCCTCTGGCAGCACGGCCTTCACCGCGCCTGACCTCCAACCACCGGCTGCGCCGACCAACGTGACGGTCAACGGTGCAGGCACCGTGCTGACCGGCAACGGCGAAGCAGGCGCTACCGTTACCGTGCAAGGCCCAGGTGGCCAGGTCGGTACCGGTGTGGTGCAGGCCAACGGCACCTTCACCATCGCCCTGACCTCGCCGCAGAACGATGGGCAACTGCTGGTGGTGCGCCAGACCGATGCCGCCGGCAACCTGTCCGGCAGCGCCAGTGTGCTCGCACCCGATACTACGCCGCCTGCCGCGCCGATTGCCACCATCAACCCCACCGGCACCGCCGTCAGCGGCTCGGGCCAGGTCGGCAGTACGGTACAAGTGCGCAACGGCGCCGGTACGGTGCTGGGCACCGCCACGGTCGGCAGCAACGGCCTGTTCGTGGTCAGCCTGGCGGCCGCGCAGATCGACAACCAGGCGTTGTCGATCACGCTCACGGACGCGGCAGGCAACGTTTCGACGCCCACCGCGTTGACCGCGCCGGACTTCACCCCGCCAGCGGTCGCCGGCAACCTGCAGGTCAATGCCGACGGTACCAGCCTGACCGGTACCGGCGAGCCCGGCGCCACCGTCACCGTGCGCAGCGCAACCGGCACGGTGCTGCAAACCGGTACCGTGCAGCCTAACGGCAGCTTCACCGTGGCCTTGAACCCACCACAGGACAATGGCCAGCTGCTGTCGATCACCCTGAGCGACCCACGCGGCAACGTGTCGGGCAACGTCACCGTCACCGCGCCCGATGTGGACGCCGATGCGCCGGTCATCGCCAGCGACAACCTGGCGACCGCCGTGGTCAACCTTGCGCCCGTCGTCAGCAGCCATACCTACCAGGACTCGTTCAGCACCCTGCTGGCGGGCTTCAGCAAGACCTTTACCTGGACAGTGGGAGCAGGCACAACGGCGGATCCAACGCTGACGCTCAACACGGGCAGTGCCCTGGCCCTGCTGGACAACGCCACCTTCACCTTGCAGGTGAAAAATGCCAGCGGCGCCTGGGTGACGCTGGCGACCGGTAACAGCCAGGGCTTGCTCGACCTGGTATTGCTGCCGCTGGGCCAAGGCCTGCGCGTGGACATTGGCGAGCTGCGTGCCGGTGACTACCGGCTGACCGTGGGCAGCGGCGGTATCGGCCTGCTGACCACGGTCAACACCACGTTGCAGGTCGATACCACCAGCCTGACCCAGTTCACCGGTACGGGCGCAGCGACGTCCGGCAACGTCGTCACCGATGTGGGTATCGACGGCACGACCGATGCGCGTGGGCCGGACAGCGACGCGGTGCTGCAAGTGCTCAAGGGCGGGAGCTACGTGACCGCTGGCAGCGCTACCACCGTGCAGGGCCAGTACGGGACCCTGGTAATACGGGGCGATGGCAGCTACACCTATACCCCCAACGGCAGCCCGAGCAGCGTCGGCAAGGTGGATGTGTTCAGCTATCAGCTGGTGCATCCGAACGGCAAGTCCGACACGGCCAACCTGTACGTGCGCATCGACAGCCCACAAGCCACCGAGGTGTGGAGCAACACCAACTATGCAGCGCCCGCCACCGTAGTGGACGCGGTGAATGACGTCGACAACACCAACATCAGCCTGGTGAACCTGCAAACCAGCAGCACCACCACGTTCTCACCGCTGTCCTTGCCGGTGCTCGGTACCCGCTCGGCCACGTACACCACTACCGTGGCAGCCAACACCACCGCTGATGTACAGGTAGTGCTCAATTCTGCCAACCTGCTGACCCTGCTCAACGGCACCACGCTCGAGCTGCTCAAGCTCAACCCGGCCACAGGGCAGTACGTGACGGTGCAGACCGTCGGCGGTGGTTCACTGGTCACTCTGCTGGGCGGGGGAGCGGGCTACACCTTCCAGAACCAGGGCGCCGGCACCTACCACGTGCGGGTCACCGCAGGCGGCATTGGACTATTCAGCTCGCTGACCACCACGGTCAATGCCACGGCCACTCACCTCAATGAGTTCGTGGTAGGCAGCTATACGCCGGTCACCGGCAACCTGCTGACCGACGGCGCGGGCGCCGACAACCTGGGCTCGCCCCTGACGGTGCTGAGCGTGCTGACGGCGGCGAACACCTTCACCATCCCGGGCTACAACGGGGCCATCGTCCAGGGCAGCTACGGGACCTTGGTGGTGCAGGCCGATGGCAGCTACGCCTATACCCTCGATGCCGGCCTCAGTTCGTCGGTGATCGGGCAACAAGAGGTGTTCACTTACGAGCTGACCCACCCCAACGGCACTACCGACACCGCCACGCTCACCATCAACCTCGACCCGGTCACAGGCTTTGCCGCCACCGCTGCGATCATGGCGGACACCGGTGACGAGGGCGCGGCGCTGGCCGGTGTCGCCACGGTCGCTGCCAGTGAGGTGATCGCCGGCACCGATGGCGATGACACGCTGGTGGCCAGTGCCGGTAGCGCGGTCACGCTCGACGGAGGCGCCGGTAACGATACTCTGGTGATCAGCGACCAGGGCTTTGCCAGCCTCAACGGGGGAAGCGGTAGCGACACGCTGCTCTGGAATGGCGGTGATGCCAGCATCGACCTGGGCAACCTGGTCGGTCGGGTGCACGAGATCGACACCATCGACCTCAACGACACCAGCGCAGTGACTCTCACATTGACCCTGGCCGACGTGGTGGCGGTTACCGACAGCGCCAGCGACACGCTGATCATCAAGGGGGATGACAGTGACTCGGTTCACATGACCGACACCTGGAGCAAGGTGGGGAACCAAACTGCCGACGGTATCGACTATAACCAGTACACGGCTCAGGAGGATCCGAGTCACCATTTGTGGGTGCAAAGCGGTATCCATGTGGTCTGAGGCCGCTGCAAACCCGCCGGGTACATCCCCGGGGGCAAGGACGATGATCAGCAGTAAGGACACTCTGTGAAACCAAGCAGTACGCTGTCACCGTGGTTGCTGGGAGCCTTCGGGCTCCTGGTCTTGAATTTTCAACCGGCGGCCCAGGCCGCCGATGACATAGACCCCGCATTACGCCAGATCGGGCCGTCCCTGCTCAGGGACGCGCCTGAAGCGGTACCGGCAAGGCCTGCCGTGGGCATGGCCCCGGTAGCCGGCGCGCAGGCCTTGGGGTTGTCCGAGGCCGTGTTGCAGGCCGCGCAATGGCACCCCAGCATCGCCGAGGCCATCGGTAACCTGTACAAGCAAGGCGAAGGTATCAACGTCGCCCGTGCAGGTTATTACCCGCAGATCTCCGGTGGGCTGCGTACCGGCTATGACACCGGGTACGGCGGTGACCGCAGCAGCCAGGCCATCAACCTGTCGCTCAAGCAGATGCTGTACGACTTCGGCAAGGTCGATCATGCGGTCAGCGCTGCCCAGGCCGCAGCCGCCCGGGCCCAGGCCAATATTTTGCTGGTGGTCGATGACCTGGCCCGCGACACGGCCTATGCCTGGATCGAAACGCGCCGCTATGAGCAGCTGATCGGCATTGCCAGTGACCAGATCCGCGGGGTGGGCGACATTGCCAACATGGCTCGCCAGCGCAGCGACATGGGCGCCAGCACCCGCTCTGACGTGGTCCAGGCAGAATCGCGGGTACAAAGCGCCCGCGCCGTGCTGGAGGAATACAGCGCCCAGTACGAGCGCTGGCGCTCGACCCTGGCGGCCTTGCTCGGACGTGCCACGCCGGTCTCTCTGGACGAACGACCGCCTCAGGAACTGGCCCAGGCCTGCAAGCGCCCGAGTCAGGGCGACGAGCGCCTGCCAGCGGTACTGATGGCGCTTGCCCAACGTGCCCAGGGCCAGGCCGAACTGGCCCAGGCCAAGGCCGAGGCTTACCCCACCGTGTCGTTGCAGCCGCAGGTCAACCACTACCTGGATAACGACTACAACCGTGACAACTCGCGCCTGGACCGTACCCAGGCCGGTATCTACCTCAACGTGGAGGTACCCATCTACCAGGGCGGCTCCATCAGTGCCCGCAGCCGCGCGGCCGGCTATGCCCTGACGGCCGCCGATTCGGCCGAGGATGCCGCGCGCCTGCAGGCCCGTCGCGGCCTGGCCGAGGCCACCGCACAAACAGCGGGCCTGGGGCGCCGCCTGAACTCGCTCGAGGCCCGCCAGGACAGCATCCAGGAAGCGCGAATGCTTTATGGCCGCCAGTACCTGGACCTGGGCACGCGCCCCCTGCTCGACTTGCTCAATGCCGAGCAGGAAATCCACCAGTCGCGCTTCGAACTGGCCGGCACCCGTTCCGACCTGCTGCGTCTGGACGTGGACTGCCTCTACAACACGGGCGCCCTGCGGGCGGCCTTCGGCCTCGAGGGGCGTAACCTGCAAGGTGTGGAGATTCAGCCATGAGCGATCCGGTCAATGTGACGCTGCCCGAACCGGCCCAGGCCCCGGCGCCTGCCACCAGCGCGCGCGCTGACCTCGGCCCTTGGCTGGAGGTGATGCTGCAGGTCGCGCACCATTATCGTCTGGACGTGTCACCCCAGCGCATCCGCCTGGCCGCCGATGAGGATGCCCGCCCCCTGGACGAAATCCTGCGCCACATGGCCCGACAAGCCGGCCTGGCCTTGCGCTTCGTGCGTTTCGACGCAAAAGGCTTGCGGCAATGGCGCACGCCGCTGGTGTTGGAGCTCGATGACGGCCAACTGGCGGTGGTCGAGTCGGTGACCCAGGAGGACGACCTGGCGGTGGTCTTCGCAGGCGATCAAGGGCTGACCTCGCGCCTGCCCCGCGATGCGCTGCAAGGCAGGATCACCCGCGTTGCACTGCTGCGCCCCGCACGGCCACTGCGCGATGTGCGCACCGATGACTACACCGCCCCGTACGACCGGCACTGGTTCGCCCGTATCGTACTGCGCGATCTGCGCCCGTACGGGCAAGTGATGATCGCCTCACTGGTCGCCAACGTACTGGCGCTGGCCGGGGTGCTGTTCTCGATGCAGGTCTACGACCGCGTGATTCCGGCTGAATCACTGCCGACCTTGTATGTGCTGTTTGGCGGCGTGGTGCTGGCGTTGGTGTTCGACTTCAGCATGCGCCTGCTGCGTCTCAAGGTCACCGACCTGTTGGGCAAGCGGGCCGACCTGCGCGTCAGCGACCTGGTCTATGGCCACGCCCTGCGCCTGCGCAACTCGGTGCGGCCCAAGTCCACCGGCTCGTTCATTTCGCAGTTGCGCGAGCTGGAGTCGATCCGCGACCTGATCACCTCCAGCACCGCGACGGCACTGGCCGACCTGCCCTTCTTCCTGCTGTTCCTGTTCGTGTTCTGGCTGATCGGCGGCGTGCTGGTGTTCGTGCCGATCGTGGCCCTGGTGGCGATGGTGGTGCCGGGCTTGCTCGCGCAGCGGCGCCTGGCACGGTTGGCCAATGCCTCGATGCGTGAGTCCTCGTTGCGCAATGCCATGCTGGTCGAGAGCATCCAGGGCCTGGACGAGATCAAGGCCCTGCAAGCCGAAGCGCGTTTCGAGCGGCAATGGAACCAGTACAACGCCGCCTGCGCCCACACCAACCTGCGCCTGCGCACCCTCACCAACGGGCTGGTGGCCTGGACGCAGAATGTGCAAGGGGCCGTATTCGCCGTGGTCATCGTGATCGGCGCGCCCATGGTGATCGCCGGCGACCTGACCACTGGCAGCCTGGTGGCCGCCTCCATGCTGGCCTCGCGCATGATGGCGCCGCTGGCCCAACTGACCCATGTACTGACCCGCTGGCAGCAGGCCAAGGTGGCCCTGCAAGGGCTGGACAAGCTGATGCAGTCGCCAGTGGACCACCCCGAAGGCGAGGCACGGGTGCACATGCCTGCCCTGCGTGGTGAATACCGCTTGCGCCAGGCCACCTTCCGCTACAGCGAAGAGGCGCCGCCTGTGCTCAACATCGCGCAGCTGGACATTCGCCCGGGCGAGCGCATTGCCGTGCTCGGCCGCAACGGCGCTGGCAAGTCGACCTTGCTGCAGGCGCTGGCCGGTAGCATGGACCTGATGCAGGGGGAGGTGAGCCTGGACGGTATCGCCATGGCGCACCTGGACCCGGCCGACCTGCGCCGTGACGTGGGCTTGCTGGCCCAGTACGCCAGGCTGTTCCACGGCACCCTGCGCGAGAACCTGACCCTGGGCGCCGGCCAGGCCAGCGATCAGGAGCTGGTGGCGGCGCTGTCGGCCACCGGTGCGCTGGACTTCGTGCGTCGCCTGCCCAAAGGCATGGATCACCTGATCCTCGAAGGCGGCCTGGGCCTGTCCGGTGGGCAGCGCCAGGCCCTGGTGCTGTCGCGGCTGCTGGTGCGTCAGCCGCAGGTGCTGCTGCTGGACGAGCCCACCGCTTCGCTCGATGACATCACCGAGCGCCGGTTGCTGGATAACCTGGATCGCTTCTGCCAGGGCCGCACCTTGGTGATCGCCACCCACCGGTTGAGCGTGCTGCAGCGGGTGGACCGCATCCTGGTGCTCGACGGCGGCCGTATCGTGATCAACGACGCACGCGACGCCGCGTTGGCCAAACTGCAAGGAGCGCAGGCATGAGCAACCATGAACTTCCCGCCTCTTACCTCGATGGTCAGGATGACCAGGCGGTGTTTCGGGCTGGGCGCCTGATCACCCTGTGCGCGGTGATGCTGGCGGCATTCCTGGCCTGGGCGGCCTGGTTCGAGGTGACCGAGGTGTCCACCGGCACGGGCAAGGTCATCCCCAGCTCCCGTGAGCAGGTGATCCAGTCGTTCGAAGGTGGGATCGTCGCGCAGATGAGCGTGGCCGAAGGAGATCTGGTCGAGCGCGGCCAGGTCCTGGCCCAGCTCGATCCGACCAAGACATCATCAAGCGTGGGCGAAAGCGAAGCCAAGTACCGCGCCGCCAAGGCCAGCCAGGCGCGCCTGCAGGCAGAGGTCACGGGCAAGCCGTTGAAATTCCCGGCTAGTCTGCGCGAGTCGCCCGAGCTGATCGAGGCGGAGACGGCGCTGTACACCACCCGCCGCCGTGGTCTTGAGCAGACGCTGGCCGGTATCGAGGACTCGCTGCGGCTGGTGCGCAGCGAGCTAAAGATCACCGAAAACCTGGCGAAGATGGGCGCTTCCAGCCGCGTCGAGGTCATCCGCCTGAACCGCCAGCGCTCGGAACTGGAGCTCAAGGCCACCGAGGCACGCTCGGAGTATCTGGTGCGGGCCAGGGAGGAACTGGCCAAGGCCAGCGCCGAGGCCGACAGCCTGTCGGAGGTAATCCGTGGCCGCAGCGACTCATTGACGCGCCTGACCTTGCGCTCGCCGGTGCGGGGTATCGTCAAGGACATCGAGGTCAACACCCTGGGCGGTGTGGTGCAGCCAGGTGGCCAGGTGATGAAGATCGTGCCGATGGATGAGCGCCTGCTGATCGAGACCCGCATCGCGCCACGGGACATTGCCTTCATTCACCCCGATCAGGCCGCCAAAGTGAAGATCAGCGCCTACGACTACTCGGTGTATGGCGGCTTGGACGGCAAGGTGGTGGGGATTTCGCCGGATACTCTGCAAGACGAGGTCAAACCTGAAATCTACTATTACCGGGTGTTCATTCGCACCGAACAGGACAGCCTGCAGAACAAGGCCGGCAAGCAGTTTGCAATCGTGCCAGGGATGATCGCCACGGTGGATATTCGCACCGGGGAGAAGACGATACTCGACTACCTCATCAAACCCCTGAACCGAGCCAAGGAAGCCTTGCGCGAGCGTTAGCGCAAGCGCCCCTAAAGCCTTTACGGAACAGGCCGATAACCTGTCATCCCCTGTTCCCCACCGAAGGTCACCATGGCCAAGCAAAATGCCCGCGCGGACGCGTTGTCCCTGCTGTTGTTCACCCTGCGCAGCGGCAAGCTGATGGCAATCAACCTGCTCAAGGTCAGCGAAATCATTCCGTGCCCGGCGCTGACCAAGCTTCCCGAGTCCCACCCGCATGTCAAAGGCGTGGCGACCTTGCGCGGGCATCCGCTGTCGGTGATCGACCTGTCCCGCGCCATTGGCGAGCAACCGCTGGCCGACCCCAACGGCGGGTGTTTGATCGTCACCGAGATCAGCCGCTCACGCCAGGGCCTGCACGTGCAAGCGGTCAGCCGCATCGTGCACTGCCTGAGCACCGACATCAAACCGCCGCCGTACGGTGCGGGCAAACAGTCGTTCATCACGGGCGTCACCCGCGTGGACAACACCTTGGTGCAGGTGCTCGACATCGAGAAGGTCATTCACGGCATCGCCCCGCCCCCCGTCGAATTGCCCGCCAGTGGCCTGAGCGTCGAGGACGCCAGCCTGCTGGCTGCCGCCAACATCCTGGTGGTCGACGACAGCAACGTCGCCCTGCAACAGTCGGTGCATACCCTGCGCAACCTGGGGATCGAATGCCGCACCGCCCGCAGTGCCAAGGACGCCATCGGCATTCTGCTGGAGCTGCAAGGCACGGCGCAGGAGATCAATGTCATCGTCTCGGACATCGAGATGAGCGAGATGGACGGCTATGCCTTCACCCGCAGCCTGCGCGAAAGCCCGGATTTCCAGCACGTGTATGTGCTGCTGCACACCTCGCTGGACAGCGCCATGAGCAGCGAAAAGGCGACCCAGGCCGGGGCCAATGCCATCTTGACCAAGTTCTCGTCCCCGGAGTTGACCGACTGCCTGGTGGTGGCGGCGCGGGCGGTGGTCTTCGCCGAGCGCTGACCTGCCCACACGGCAGCGGGTTTGCCCCTCGGACTGACTGGGGCATACTTCCATACCCCTTTCGCAACCAACAGGAAGCCACGCATGAAACGTATCAGCCTCATCCTGATCAGTTGCGCCCTGTTCAGCGGCCTCGTCCAGGCTTCCAGCAACCAGGCCTGGAACGAGCACCGCCAGCAAATGCTCAAGGCCTGCCTGGCTGCCAGCCAGTTCAAGAACGCCCATGCCCGTAGCAAGCCCGCCGAATTCGACGACCAGACCGGCATGAGCGCCCTGCTGGTCGAAGGCCTGTACCCGCAAAAGCACATGAAGCAGCGAACCGGTACCGAGTTGTGCCTGTATGACCGCAAGCAACAGCGGGCGTATGTGAGTGAATGGAGCCCGCAAACCAAGTGAGCGATAGCCTGCGTTTCGCCTGCACCGGCTGCGGCAAGTGCTGCAGCGGCCACCATGTGCCCCTGACCCTGGCCGAGTCGCAGCGCTGGGCCCGTGACGGCGGGCAGGTGATAGTGCTGTTAGAGGCATTCGTGGTGGACGGCCCTGGCATGCCCCCTGAGCAACGCGAACATGTGCTGTTGCGCTCTCATGCCGTGCCCAGTGCCGACGGCCAGGTTCGGGTGTCGGTGACCTTCGCGGCCTTCAACCCTGGCCGTTGCCGCTACCTGGACGACAACGACCTGTGCGCCATTTACGACCAGCGCCCACTGGTGTGCAGGATCTATCCGGTTGAAATCAACCCGCACATTCCCTTGCGGCCCGAGAGCAAGGATTGCCCACCCGAGGCCTGGCAACAGGGGCCTGAGCTGATTCACGGCACACAGCTGGTCGATGCCGAGTTGCAGGCGCTGGTGCAGGCCTCTCGGCAGGCAGACAGGGAAGACATTGCGGCCAAGGTGGCGGTCTGCCAAGCACTGGGCATGACCACCAGCGCGCTCAAGGGCAACGGCTTCACGGCCTACCTGCCTGACATGCAGGCATTTGCCACAGCCCTTGCAGAGCATCCTCAGGACACAGGGGGGTCTTGGGCTCTGCATGTCGAAGACGCTGTATTGCAGGCCCAGTTACAGGCACTTGGGGTGCAGGTGACTGACCAGCCACCGGTTTATTACGCTTTTATCGGGTTCTAGGGGCAGGACGGGTGATGTTGGCTTTAACACCGTCAGCCCGTTTTAGCCGGTCAGGGGCGCCGCTGCGGCTGTAGTGGCCTACGCAGTGGCCGTGCCACGCAGCTTCGCGACTCACAAGGTTCGGTGATCCTTTCACAGGGTGTGTTCACACCGCCCACTGAGCGCCTTGTCTTTCGTCACGCTACAAGGCTCTAAACCGGGCATTTCAACGACAATCTGCGCCATTCCAGCCCCGATACTTACCTTTTACGCAACAGTGCTTATCCAACTTCGCTCTGTTTAAACTGCCTTCACACGACTAACTTTACCCCTGTCCTCATTAGCACTTGCACCGCAAGAAGGTAGTTAGAAATGTCCAACAGTATGGGTATTGCCAGCGTGTTCGTCCTGTCGTCCCTGTTGTTGTCCCCCCTGGCCATGGCCGAAGAGTCGCCTGCATTCGTGGCCCGCAACGCCGAGTTCGCAGCGGCCCATCAGGACGCCCGCGAAACAGTGACCGCCCAGCATGCCGAGACGGTCAAAGCCTCGCAGCAGACAGCGTCCAAAGCGGTTGTCGATACCGACGCCGACAGCTGAGCCTACGCCTCGGCGCGTTCAACATGCGCCATGGGATTCATCTGTTTCAATATGTTAGCCTCTAAAAAGCCGCTGCCCTATCAGCGGCTTTTTTTCGTATGCGCTGGGTTTTCCCCTGGCAGATTCGTCATGCAGCAAGCATGACCATCTCCTACAACAAGCACTGCCCCGCCTACCGATCAAGGAGTCAATACCGGTGTCTTTCGCGTTTCGCTTCACCCCGCTTTTCATTGCGCTCAGTGCAAGTATTCCCGTCACGGCCCAGGCCACCGATGACAATGCCGAGGGTTTCATAGCGGGTTCGTCGTTGAACCTGCACCTGCGCAATGCTTATTTCAACCGCGACTCCCACAATCAGGGTGCACGCGATACGCGGGAATGGGGTCAAGGGGCAGTGGCGCGCTTCGAATCCGGTTACACGCCAGGCATTGTCGGTTTCGGTCTCGACGCGCACGCCATGCTGGGGGTTAAGCTGGACGGTGGCGGTGGTCATGCAGGCACCAGCATTCTGCCTACACATGTGAAAGGCGACGGCGAACTGGGCGCTGCCCCGCATTCGTTTTCCACAGCAGGCGCGGCGCTCAAGCTCAAGGCGCTGGATACCGAGTTCAAGGCCGGCGACCTGTTCTTGACCAACCCCGTGATCGCCGGTGGCGAAACCCGCATGCTGCCGCAGACGTTCCGGGGTATCAGCCTGATCAACACCAGCGTCGAGGGGCTGCTGCTTGAGGGTGGCAAGGTCAGTTTCACCAAGCCCTACAACCAAAGCGGCCACCGCCGTATCGATACCTACTATGGCTCGCTGGATGAGCGCGGCAAGAGCAAGCACCTGAGCTGGGCGGGCGCAGCCTGGAGCGGTACACCCAACATCACTACCAGCGTGTATGCGGCCGAACTGAAGGACATCTGGAACCAGTACTACGCCGACTTCGACTACACCTACGTGGTCAACGAGCAGGTCAGCCTCAACCCTGGCGCCCACTTTTATCACACGCAAGACACAGGCCGGGCCTTGCTGGGCAGCATCGACAACAATACCTACAGCCTTCACCTGACACTCAATGCGGGCGCCCATACCGTGACGGCCGCCTATCAGCGGGTCAACGGCGATACCCCGTTCGACTACATCAACCTCGGTGACAGCGTCTACCTGGACAACTCGCGCATGTATTCGGACTTCAACGCGCCGAACGAGCGGTCCTGGAAACTTCAGTACGGGTACGACTTCGCCGGCCTCGACTTGCCCGGCTTGAGCGCATCGCTGTCTTACTCGCGGGGCAAGGCCGACCTGACCAAGGCCGCCCAGGGCAACAGCCACTACGATTACTACCGGGCCGATGGCAAGGATGCCCAGCACTGGGAACGCGACCTGGACATCAAGTACGTGTTCCAGGAAGGCGACCTCAAAGACCTCTCGGTACTGGTACGGTATGCCACGCACCGCGGCGGCCAGGGCTACGCCTCGATTGACGGCAACAGCAACAACGACGAGATGCGCGTGATTGTCGACTATCCCTTGAACGTGTTCTGACAGTCACTGCAATCACTGGCTGATCAGCGCGGCAGGGGAACCCCTGCCGCACGGTAATTCCGTCGGACGAACTTGTCCGACAATCTTCACTTGCCTAGAATGTCGCCGCCGCAAATGGCCCCCAGCAGTCGCGACCATGCCTACCTCACCGTTACGCCTCCCCCCTTCCCGGTCGCACCCCGAACTTGCTCTCGTGCTGGGCAGTTGCCTGGCCGTGTTCGCCATCGTGGCCATCGTCAGCTACTTGCTGATGCGCGAGCGTGAAAGCGTGGAGCAATCGGCCGTACGCTCGGCCAACAACATCGTGCAATTGATCGAAAGTGACATTTTGCGCAATGTCGAGCTTTACGATCAGGCCCTGCAAAGGCTGATCTGGGCGGTAGGCCGCAAGGAGCTGCCCTCCGTACCCGGCCCACTGCGCCAGCGGCTGCTGTTCGATGACACCTTCGCCGACCGCAAGCGTGGGGATGTACTGTGGCTGAACAGCAACGGTGACGTGGTAGGCGATTCGACCAGCAGCGTACCGCGCAAGGCCAACTTCCGGGACACAGGCGTGTTCCAGACCCATTTGCACAACCCCAACACCACCCTGCTGGTGGGGCCGCCGTTCAAGGCCCGATTGGGCGACCTGGACTGGTGCATCAGTTTCAGCCGGCGCATCACCGACCCGAACGGTGATTTCGCAGGCATCGCGGCTGGCGCGCTGCGCCTTGGCTACGTTACCGATCTGTTCAAACGCCTGGATATCGGCGCCAACAGCAGCGTGAACCTGCTCAACGTCGAAGGCCAGCTTCTGGCCCGCCAGCCCATGGGCCCCTCCGATCCATCGGTCGGTAGCCAGCATGCCGGCAAACCCAATTTCCAGCGAATACTCGGGCAGCAGAGTGGCAGCTTCGTCGCGGCCTCCGCCGGGGATGACGGCGAGCGCATGTATACCTTTGCCCGCGTGGGCGACTTGCCGCTGATCGTGCTGGTGGTGCATGCCACCGACGAGGTGTTCGCGTCCTGGCGCCGTACGGCACTGCTGGTCAGCGTTGCCACCGGGCTGCTGTGTGCGGGCATCATCTGGTTGACCTGGCTGCTCAGTCGCGAGCTGCGTCGCCGTTTCCAGGCTGAACAGCGCCTGGCGACCTTGGCCGCGACCGACAGCCTGACCGGCCTGGCCAACCGCCGGCACCTGGACCAAGTGCTGCGCCTTGAATGGGCACGTGCACAGCGTACGCGCCAACCACTGACGGTGCTGATGGTGGATGTGGATCATTTCAAGGCGTTCAATCAGCGCCACGGCCATGCGGGCGGTGACCATGTACTGCGCGAAGTGGCCAAGGCCATCGAGGCCTGTATCCGTCGGCCGGCCGATCTGGCCGCCCGGTATGGCGGGGAGGAATTTCAGGTGGTACTGCCGGAAACCGACGTGGAAGGGGCACGGATGCTGGCGGAACGAATATGCCGCAGCGTCGCACGACTCGCACCTTTTGGTAACGATACCCAACCGGTCACGGTGAGCATCGGTATTGGCAGCCTCAACGCACACACCCAGCAAGACCTTGCAGCCATGCTGGATGGGGCGGATGAAGCGCTCTACCGGGCCAAGGCCAACGGCCGCAACCGGGTAGAAGGCCCGGTCACTTAGGAATGAGCGCGGACTTTGTCACGCAGCGCCTTTACTTCATCATGATTTTGCTGCACGCCTTGGAGCTGACGATCGACCAGGTCCAGGCTGCTTGCTGCGGCAGGGACGTTGAGCTTGACGAGCTTTTCACGGGCTTGACGGTACGCCTTCAGGGCATAGTCCTGGCCACGCTCGGTCTCGTTCATCACCGCCTCGTCATCATGGCTGGTGAAGGCTGTCTTAAGTTCGATCCAGGCACGGTGCAGGTCACCGGTGAAGCTGGTGGACGTCTCCGGGTCACCGCCCAATTTACGGACCTCGTCCTGAAGCTCCTTAACAGCTTCGCCGCAACCAGTGGCGCGCTCGGTCAGGAAGCCTTTGAGGTATTGATTCTTGACGTCTTCTGCCGATTTCAGAAAGCCTTTCTGGCCGTCTTTGCTGTATTCGATCAGGTCGTTGAGAATATCGATCACGTCTTTGTTGGTATCGCTCATGACTCAAACTCCTTGAGGGTTGATGAGTAGACAGGAGCAGCCTTCGTGCCAGCTTTCCAAAAAAAATAAACCCTTGTAAATCATTACCTTAAAAGATAAAGGCAAATTGCTATGCATCGCGTTCTGCATGATCCGCTTAGGTGGGTCGTGCAGTTTGCAGTATGGTGGGCGTCTTTATGACGAGTACGAAAATGTTCAACCCGGAACGTCTCGAACTGCTGGTGACCCGCAGCATGCCGTTCGGCAAATACCAAGGCAGGATCATTGCCGACCTGCCGGGCGATTACCTGGCGTGGTTTGCGCGCAAGGGCTTTCCCACGGGAGAGCTAGGGGAGTTGCTGGCGTTGATGCATGAGGTCGACCATAACGGCTTGGCTGACCTGCTGGCGCCGTTGCGGCGCAAGCATGGCTGTTGAGCGGGTTGGCCGACCGCGCCCTCACGGGACGGCACGGTGTAGCGCTGACTCCGCTCCCTGTAGGAGCGCCCCGGCAAGGCCGATCCCACAGTGATCGCGTAATGTCGGAGTTGACGTATTCATCGGATCGCCTTGCACTTCATGTGCAAGCCAGCAAGCCCGATGAACGGCATCCGTAGCCGAGAAGGCTTGCCGCTGAGCAACCCTACCCCTTGGCCGGCGCCACCATCAACTCGACGTTTTCATTCTTCTTGATCAGCGCATACACCACCGCCGTCAGCAAGCTGCCTGCGACAATCGCCAACAGGTACAACGCGGCATGGTTGATGGCGTTCGGGATCAGCAGAACGAACAGGCCACCGTGTGGCGCCATGAGCTTGCAACCAAAGTACATGGACAACGCTCCGGTCAGCGCGCCCCCTGCCAGGCTCGCCGGGATCACTCGCAGCGGGTCCTTGGCGGCGAATGGAATGGCCCCTTCGGAAATGAAGCACAGCCCCAGCGCCAACGCTGCCTTGCCTGCCTCCCGCTCGCTCTGGGCGAATTTGCGCCTGGCCAGGAACGTGGCAAGGCCCAGGCCGATCGGCGGCACCATGCCAGCGGCCATGGTGGCCGCCATCGGGGCATAGCTCGAAGAGGCCAGCAACCCTACCGAGAACGCATAGGCGGCCTTGTTGATCGGCCCGCCGAGGTCGATGCACATCATGCCACCGAGCAGCAGCCCCAGCAGGATCGCATTGGTAGTGCCCATGCTGTCGAGAAACCGCGTAAGGCCTTCAAGCATGGCCGCCACGGGCTGCCCCACCACGTAGATCATCACCAGCCCGGTGAACAGGCTCGCCAGCAAAGGAATGATCAGGATCGGTTTGAGCGCCTCCAGGCTGCTGGGCAGCTTCGCCCAGCGGGCAATGGCCTTGGCGCTGTAGCCGGCCAGAAAGCCTGCCACGATGCCGCCAATGAAGCCGGCGCCCAAGGTGCTGGCCAGCAGACCGCCGATCATGCCTGGGGCCAACCCCGGCCGATCGGCGATGGACCAGGCGATATAACCGGCCAGCAGTGGCACCATCAGCTTGAACGCCGCTTCGCCGCCGATCTGCATCAGCGCAGCCGGTAGCGTCCCCGCTTCCTTGTAGGCTTCGATGCCGAACACGAACGACAAGGCGATCAGCAGGCCCCCGGCCACGACCATGGGCAGCATGAACGAGACACCGGTCAGCAGGTGCTTGTAGACGCCGGTCTTTTCGCCCTTGCTGGCGGCGGCGCTGGCCGAAGCAGCCCCACCCTCCTCCACCTTGGCTTCGGCCAGCGCCTTGTCCAGGGTGGCGCGGGCCTGCTTGAGCGCAATGCCAGTACCGCAGCGGTAGATGCGCTTGCCCGCAAAGCGCGCGGCGGGCACCTCGATGTCAGCGGCCAGCAGCACCACGTCGGCCGCTGCGATGGCTTCGGCCGAAAGCGGGTTGCGTGCCCCGACCGAGCCTTGGGTTTCAACAGTGAGCTGGTACCCCATCTGCTGCGCGGCCTGTTGCAGGGCTTCGGCCGCCATGAAGGTGTGGGCGACGCCAGTCGGGCACGCAGTGACTGCAACGATGCGCACTTCATCGCGGGTAGCGACATCCGGTGCTACGGCCGTCAGCGGCTGCGCATTGGCGGCTGCTTCGTCGAGAAAGCCTTCGCGGTCAGCCAATGCCTGGGACGGCGTGCTCTGGTACACACGCTTGCCGACAAAACGGCTCAGGTCCACCGGGCCGGTGCTGACCACCAGCACCCAGTCGGCGGCAGCGATCTGTGCTGCGTCGAGCTGTCGTTCGGGATGCTCGGCATCCTGCACCTCGACCTGGGTGGTCCAGCCACGGCGCTGGGCCGCAGCCGCCAGCAGGCGAGCGCTGAGTAGGCTCGATACCTGGCCATTGGGGCAGGCGGTGAGAATGACAATGTTCATTGGCAACCCTCTTGTTGTTCTGTCAGGCTCACGGCGGCTTGCAGGCGGGCCAACTGGTCATGGTCATTGATGCCGAAACCCACCTGGGTGACGGCCTGTGCGGCGATGGCGGTGGCGCGGGCCAAGGTGCGCGACGCGGCCTCACCCTGCAACAGCCCGTGGACCATGCCGGCCACGAGAGAGTCCCCGGCACCGACCGTGCTGGCCACGTTCACCTTGGGCGGTACCGCCACCAGGGTGAAGTTCCGGGCGAACCAGCGCACCCCGTGCTCGCCGGCCGACACCACCACATGCTCGACGCCCTCGTCCAGTAGCTGGCGGGCAGCCAGTCGCTGTTGGCCGACATCGTCCACGGGCGTGCCCAGGGCTTCGCCCAATTCTTCGGTATTGGGCTTGACCAGCCATGGCAGGCTTTGCAGACCGACGCGCAGCGCCTGGCCGCTGGTGTCGAGCGCCACTTTCAAACCCATCGCCTTGAGTTCATCGAGCAAGTCACCAAACCATTGAGGGCTGATCCCGCGTGGCAGGCTGCCAGCAACGACCACGGCATCGTGCCCCAGCGCGTGCTGGCGCAACAGGCGCAGCAAGGCATCGCAAGCGGCCGCGTCCACTTCCGGGCCCAAACCGTTGATGTCGGTGACGCGGCCATCGGCCTCGACCAGCTTGAGGTTGCTGCGGGTTTCCCCAGGCACGCGCACGAAGCAATCGCAGAAGCCGCGCCAGTCGATCAGCGCTTCGAACGCCGGCAGGTTGTCCTGCCCGAGAAAGCCACTGACGGTCACGCTATGGCCCAGGTCGGCCAGCACCTGGGCGACGTTCAGGCCCTTGCCAGCCGCGTGACTGTGCTGGGCCTGGCTGCGGTTGACGTGACCGGGGCGCAGGCTGTCGAGCCCGATGGTGATGTCCACGGCGGGGTTAAGGGTCAGGGTCAGGATCTTGGCCATTCAATAACGCTCCACCAGCGCGCGAACCGCGGCGGCGCTGTCTTGTTGCAAGGCCTCACGCGCCAAGGCGCGGGCTGTACGGGAATCGGCCTGGCGCACCAGGGCCTTGACTTCGGCAACGCTGCGCGATGCCACGCTCAGCTCGTCCACTTCAAGCCCCAGCAGCACCGCGACGGCCTGCGGGTCAGCCGCCAGTTCGCCGCACACTCCCACCCACTTGCCATGGGCGTGGGCGGCGCGCACCGTCATGTCGATCAGGCTGAGGACCGAAGGGTGCAGCCCATCGGCCTGGGCGGACAGGCTGGGGTGGCCACGGTCGATGGCCAGGGTGTATTGGGTCAGGTCATTGGTGCCGATGCTGAAGAAGTCCACCTCGCGCGCCAGTTGCGGCGCCAGCAGGGCTGCCGAGGGCACCTCGACCATGATGCCCACCTGCAGGTCTGCCACGGGTATTTCCGTGCGCAGGCGCTCGACCATCGCACGGGCCTCGCGCCACTCGTGCATCTGCCCGACCATGGGGAACATGATGCGCAAAGGGCGTTGATCGGCGGCGCGCAGCAGGGCCCGCAGTTGGTCTTCCATCACCTGCGGGCGCTGCAGGGTCAGACGCACGCCGCGCACGCCGAGGAACGGGTTCTCTTCTGCGGCGATCGGCCAGTACGGCAGCGGTTTGTCGCCGCCTACGTCCAGGGTTCGCACCACCAGCGGGCGCCCGTCCAGGCCATCGAGCACGCGGCGGTACTCGGCTTCTTGGGTGGCCACATCCGGCGCCTGAGAGTGGGCCATGAAAATCAGTTCGGTGCGCAACAGGCCGACGCCTTCGGCCCCCTGCTCCACCACCTTGTCGATACCGCTGCTTTCACCGATGTTGGCGAAGACCTCAATGGCATGGCCATCACGGGTCACTGCCGGGTCGAAACGGTTGGCCCAGGCGGCTTGCAGACGCTGCTCGCGCACGTCACGCTCGGCCAGGGCACGCTGCAGCTCTTCGGCTGGCGGCGCGACGTTGACCACACCGCGTTGGCCGTCGAGCAGCAGCGGTGTGCCATTCTCGAGCAGCAGCACGCCGGGGCCTGCTCCGACTACGGCAGGAATACCCAGCGCCCGGGCGACGATGGCGCTGTGCGCGGTGGCGCCACCCTGGGCTGTAACAATACCGGCAACCCGCGCCGGGTCGAGCCTGGCGACATCGGAGGGTCCAACCTCGCTCATCACCAGCACGTAAGGTTGGTCAGGCTCGCTCTGCGTCTGGACGCCGCACAGCTGGGCCAATACGCGGCGACCCACATCGCGCAGGTCAGCGGCCCGTTCGGCCAGCAACGCGTCGTGCAGCGCTTCTTGCTGGCTGGCCGCTGATTCGATCACCGCCATCCACGCGGCGGCGGCACTTTCCCCTTGGGCCAGGCGCTGCTCGACGTCGTCGGTCAGGGCCGGGTCGGCCAGCATTTCCTGATGGGTGACGAAAATCTCGCCGATGGCCGCGTCGCTGCGCTGCACCAGCACCTGAAGGTCGGCACTGACGGTAGCCACGGCCTGGGTCAGTTTGTATCGTTCCTGATCGTACGACTCGCCGCGCAGCGGGTAGTCGAACGTGCGTTCGGTCACAACGTGGGCAGGGCCGCATGCGATACCTGGGGCAGCGCCCACACCCTGCACGCGGCTGCCGGCCGCCGGCGCCTTCGCCGTTTCGACTGCTGGCTGCGCAGGGGCCTCTGCAACAAGCGGCAGCGCTTCCACGTCCTCACCCAACCCCTGCTCGATGGCTGCCAGCAACGCAGGCAGGGCATCGGCGGCGATAGCAGGCTCGGCCACCAGCTCCAGTTCCTGGCCGCGGCGCGCGCCAAGGCTCAACAGCTTGCTCAGGCTTTTCACCGACACGCCAGGCTGACCGCTGTCGACCACGCGGACGCGAATGTCGCCCTCGAAACGTTTGGCCAGCTGCGCCAGCACCTTGGCTGGGCGAGCATGCAGGCCGTGGGCGTTGGCCAGCAGGATGCGCGCGCTCGGCCAGTCGGCAGGCGCCTCGCCGCCGAGCACTTCGAGCACGGCGCGGCTGCTGGTGGCCTGGTAAAGCATCTGCCCACGGCCTTCGATCAACACTTCGCACAACCGTTCGAGCAAGGCCTGGTGGGCAGCCCCCAGGCTGGCCAGGCAGAACAGACCCGTCAGGGGTTGATCGCGGTAGCGCACAGGTTGTGCCGGGGTGACGAAGGCCAGCCCTGGCTGGCGAACCTGACGTTCGCTGTGCAGCCACCACAAACCCTCTCCCAGCGGCAGCGGCTCTGCCTGTTGCAGTACGGCAGCAAAGCCGCTGTCCACGCAGTTGGCGCGCTGCAACAAGCGCGCACCGCGCCAGGCCAGCTCATCGAAATCTTCGGCTGGAAGGTTCAAGGCGACCAACTGCGCATCGAGCGCCAACTCCTGCGGTGCACCCTGCAGCAGTTTGAGCAAGGCCTCGGCCGAGCCCGCACGGCGCAGGGCCTCGGCCAGATCGGTTTCGCCCAGGGCGCGGGTCAGTAATTGCAGCAGGCGCAAGTGCTCGTCAGAGCGCGCAGCGATACCAATGGCCAAGTACACAATCTGCCCATCGCCCCAGTCCACACCCTCGGGAAACTGCAACAGACGCACGCCTGTGGTGTGCACCAGGTCGCGGGTCTGCGGCGTACCGTGGGGGATGGCGATGCCCTGGCCAAGGAACGTCGAACCTTGCGCCTCGCGGTCCTGCAACCCTTGCAGGTAGCCCTCGGCGACCAGTCCGTCGGCGACCAGGCGGTCCGCCAGCAGGCGCAATGCGTGCGCCTTGTCGGGGGCCGTCTGGCCCATGGCTATCTGCTCCTTGGCGAGCTCGAGCATGACCTTCTCCCTTTGCAGTTCCCGGATGGGTACTGGAGTATTGTTGTGAAATTCACGGAAATGGCCAGTTCAACCGCCTTGCACAGTGGGCAGCAGATGCAGAAAATCAGGAGGCTGAAACGTTTAATCTGACCAGGCGGCCACGTTACTCGATAATCTGCCGATGAAAAAGCCCCATCCTGTCGGACAATTGCGACAATGGTCGCCTGCGCTCGCTGGGGTATCAGGGTCAAACTGCCTGGTCATCGCCCACAGCCAGCTTTGGTCATAACAAGGAAAACTCGGTGAAACTCAGCGATATCGCCCGTCTGGCCGGTGTGTCCGTCACCACCGCCAGTTACGTCATCAATGGCAAGGCCGAACAGCAACGCATCAGCAACAGCACCGTGGAGCGCGTGCAGGCGGTGGTGCAGGCCCATGGCTTCACGCCCAACCCCCAGGCCGCTGGTTTGCGCAGCCGGCACACCCGTACGCTCGGCTTCATTCTCCCGGACCTTGAGAACCCCAGCTATGCGCGTATTGCCAAGCGCCTTGAGCAAGGCGCCCGGGCCCGGGGCTATCAGTTGCTGATCGCCAGCAGTGATGACCAGCCCGACAGCGAACGCCAGTTGCAGCAGCTGTTCCGGGCACGCCGCTGCGATGCCTTGTTCGTCGCCAGCTGCCTACCGCCGCAAGACCAGAGCTACCGCGAACTGCAAGACAAGGGCCTGCCGGTCATCGCCATCGACCGCGGCCTGGACCCCCGGTATTTTTGCTCGGTGATCAGCGATGACCATGATGCCAGTCGTCGTCTGGCGGCCAGCCTGTTGAGCACCGCGCCAAGCAGCATCGCCCTGATCGGCGCACGCCCTGAACTGTCGGTCAGCCAGGCCCGCGCCGGTGGTTTCGACGATGCGCTGCAGGGCTTTGCCGGTGAGGTGCGCCGCTACCAGGGCGAAGCGTTCAGCCGAGAGTGCGGGCAGCGGCTCATGCAGCAATTGATCGATGAGCTGGGCCACCTGCCCGATGCCTTGATCACCACCTCGTACGTGCTCCTGCAGGGGGTGTTCGACGCGCTGCACGCCCAGCCCATCGAATCGCGCCGGTTGCAGCTGGGCACTTTCGGCGACAACCAACTGCTCGATTTCTTGCCGCTGCCGGTCAATGCCATGGCCCAGCGTCATGGTGACATGGCCGCAAAGGCACTGGAGCTGGCACTTGCCGCAATCGAAGACAAACGCTATGAACCCGGCGTGCATGCGGTAGCGCGTACCTTCAAGCAGCGAATCGACGCGCCATGAACCTGCGCCTGATCGACACCCACACGCACCTGGACTTCCCCGACTTCGACGCTGACCGCCCGAGCCTGATGGCCCGCGCGAGCGCGCGAGGCGTCGAGCGAATGGTGGTGCTGGGGGTTCATCAGGCCAACTTTCAGCGGGTATGGGATTTGGCCTGCAGCGACTCGCGCCTGGCGGCGGCGCTTGGCCTGCACCCGGTCTATCTTGAAGAGCATCAACCCAGCCACATCGAGCAGTTGCGTGCCTGGTTGGAGCGCTTGCGTGGCGACGGCCGTCTGTGTGCGGTGGGCGAGTTCGGACTGGATTACTACCTGCCTGAACTGGACAAGGTCCGTCAGCAACGGTTATTCGAGGCACAGTTGCAAATGGCGTGCGATTTCCAGTTACCGGCCCTGCTGCACGTACGCCGCAGCCACGCCCAGGTGATTGCCGCCCTCAAGCGCTACAGGCCGATGCGGGCGGGTATCATCCATGCGTTCGCCGGCAGTTACGAAGAGGCACGTGAGTACATCAAGCTAGGCTTTCGGCTTGGGCTGGGCGGCGCGGCGACCTGGCCCCAGGCCGTGCGGCTGCGCCGTACGGTTGCCCGCTTACCGCTCGACAGCGTGGTGCTGGAGACCGACGCACCGGACATGGCGCCGGTCATGCATCCTGGGGTGCGCAACAGCCCCGAGCACCTGCCAGACATCGCACACTCGCTGGCCGAGTCGATGGGCGTGCCCGTCGAGCAATTGGCCGAAGCGAGCACGCGCAACGCCTGCGAGCTGTTTGGTTGGCAAGCCCTGGGCTGACTCGCACAGGCCCGGCCTACGTGGTCAGGCCAACACGGTCCACAACGCGAAAGCGGCATACCACAGCACACCACACCGCAGCACCAGGTCCCACAGGCTATCCAGGCGCCGCGCCCCACCTTCATCGTCGCTGGCAGCGCCAGCATGACTGCCGTCATCTGCAATGCGCCCGATGCGGGCCACCAGGTGCGCGGCGCTGATATGCCAGTTCAACAGTTCGTGCAACATTTCGCGGGCAACGGCGACGAAGTTGCCGACCAAAGCAAAGCTCAATGCCACCACCCTGACCGGCACCCAGTCCATGAGGTGGCGAAGCTGCTCGGCACGTTGCTGGAGTGCGGGTCGCTGACTGTGCGCTTGGCACAACGCCAGAAGGCGGTAAGCTAGCGCGACGGCCGGGCCCAGTAGGAAGTACCAGAAGATGACGGCGAAAAAACCCTGATAGGCCTCCCACAGCAGCCTGCTTTGCAGGCGTTCGCGCAGGCTGCGTGGCCCATCGGCCACGACCCCCAGGTCACGTGCGGCCACGTGCAGCGCGGCCTGTTCATCGCCCCTGTGCCAGGCGTCACGCAAAGGCCCGAGGGAAGCCTTGGCATCGCCACGCCCCAGGCTATAGACCAGCACCAGAAGATGCACTGGCAAGGCCAGCAGGCCGTAGGCAACGGGCTCAAGCACATGCAACAGCAGTGACAGCACCACCACCGGCGCCAGCACCACAGCGGCCAGCACCCACCCTGCAGGCAGCCCACCTCTGCGCTCAAGGCGCACCAGTTCGCCAAGGAAGAAACCGTCACGCTGGACCAGATGGCGCAAGCCCGAAAACTTCTCGAACCACAGCACCAGGATCAATACCAGAAAACTCATACTTCAGCCCTCATTGCGCTGTAACGCCTGGCGGTACCGCTCCCAGTCGAAGGCAGGGCCGGGGTCGGTCTTGCGCTGGGGGGCGATGTCGCTGTGCCCTTGAATACGCTCGGGGGTAATGGCCGGCCAGGCCTTACGGATGTGACGCGTCAAGCGGTCGAGGGTCAGGTACTGCGCCTCGGTATAGGGTATCTGGTCAGTGCCCTCGAGCTCGATGCCGATCGAGAAGTCGTTGCATCCCTCACGGCCGTCGAAACAGGAGACGCCCGCATGCCAGGCGCGGTCGTGCAACGAGACGAACTGGGTCACCGCGCCTCCACGCTCGATGAACAGGTGCGCAGACACTTTCAGGTGCTCGATGGTGGCGAAATAGGGGTGTGCGTTCGGATCGAGCCGGTTCTGGAAGAATGCCTGGACGTAACCGCCGCCGAAGTTGGCCGGCGGCAAGCTGATGTTGTGAAGCACCAGCAGAGAAATGTGCTCACCTTGCGGGCGAACATTGAAATTCGGTGAGGGGCAGTGGGTGATTCCGTCTCCGTGGAACCAGCCAGTGGCACGGTCCAATTGCATGGGGCCTGTCCTGAAAAGTGCTGCACAGAGCGTCAGTATGCCCTGCCGCCGCTGTCGTTGACACGGTAATCGTCACAAGGCGGCCTGCCCGCTCCTGCGTAAAGTCTCTATGACCGCTTCCAGGGCGCGCTCGAATAAAGGGCCGTCATCCAGTACGCGGACAGTGCCGGCTTCCAGGGCCTGGTCAAGGCCGGCGCCACTCCACTCCCGCACTTTCATGCCGCTGCGATTGGCAAAGACGAGCTTGTCGCAGCTGTCCAGGCGAGCCACTAACTTGCAGCGCTGGATGCCACCGTCATCGGACACTTCAATCCAGGTGCCCATGCGCAAGCGTTGCACCTTCTGCGAGACCTTGCCCTGCTCACCGGCCGGTTGCAGCCCAGGCCCGTCTGCCTCTTCGGCCAACGTCACCAGGATGTCCTGGGTAACCAGGATGTCGTCCTCGTCTATCTCGGCGTCACCTGCATAAGCACGTAGGTGCAGTTGTTGGAGTTTGCGGAAAAATTCACGGGTCACCAGCGAATCGGTGCCAACACTGGCCAGCCCATCGCGCAGTGACTTGAGCAACGGTGGTACCTGATGCATCAGGACCTGCGGCGCAAGCGATGGCATCACACTGGCCAGCAACGTATCGAGGGTCTGCAGAGCATTGCGCCAGCCCAGAGAGGTTTCTCCGTGCCTGAGCCAGGCCAGCATCATGACCTGGCTCCAGTTGTTGCTCAGCATCTGTACCACTGCCTGCGGCCACACACGTCCGCGCAGACGCTGGCTGAGCACCTGTTGCACCTGTCGCCTGGCGAGCGAGGCATTGGCCCGCCCTTCTTCGGCGTCCCGAGTGCGCTGCTCGAACAGCTCGGTACGCCGCCGTTCATGCTGGGTCTGCCCGAGAAAGTCCTCGAGCAGCTCACCGAACAGACGCGAGTCTTCGGCAAAATCGATGAGCAAGCGCTGAACCACATGTTCTGCGCGCAGTTGCAAGGCATCACCCTGCCCTTGCTCGCGCGGGTCGCAGCCGAGCCCCGCCGCCGCCAATTCGTTGAGCAGCCGTCGGGCGGGATGGCTGGCGCGGCTGAGCAGCCCCCTGTCCAGCAGCGCCACCTTGAGCAGCGGGATCTGCAGGCGCGCCAGCACTGCTCGCAGGCAAATGGGCAGATTGTCATCACTTGCAATGAACCTGAACACCTGCTCGATCAGGTTGATCATGTCTTCGTCGTCACCGCCAATGAAGCGGCGGGTACCGCTACGCACGCTGATGGTCAGCAGCAACTGCTCCAGTTGCTGGCCAAGGACGAAGTCATCAGCCGCGCCGGGCTCCGGCACATAGTGCTGCAGGTGTGAAAGCAACCGCAGCAGATCGGCCCTGCTGACCTGCTGGGCGCCGGCCGGTGCACCCAGGCGAGGCGCCAACACCCCACGTGTCGATCGCAGAAGCGGCTGCAGGGAGGCGAACAAGGCCTCGCCTGCGGTATCGTCGGCCGCTTCAGGCTCATGATAGGAACGCTCGTCCGGCTCCGCCAGCAAGCAACTGTCTCCAGCTCGTCGGCAAGGCGTCGGTGGCAGCTGCCCCAGCACACCTGCCGCAATCAGTACCCTGTTGGCTTCGCCATAGATGACTTGCGCGTCGCACAGCACGTACCGTTCGAACAGCTTGAGCAGCACCAGCTTTACGCGCGGTCCTACACCCAGGCTTTGCCCGGCTTCGAGAAAGCAGCGGCACAGGGCAATAGGGTTCAGGGGGTTGCACTGCTCAGGCACATGACGTTCGAGCAGCGTCTGCAAGCGCAGGCCCAGTTGCTGTAAGGCGACGCCATCACGGGCCTTCACTCTGGCAACCATCGCTTCCACCGCTGCTGCGCGCTCGGACTGACCGGGGGTAGAAGACAAGGCGTGAACGATGGTTGCCGGGGCACGTTCAGGCTCAGGCTCGACCAAGCGCGCGAAGGCTTCATGGACGGTATCGAGAAACAGCCGCTCGATGCTCTTGCGTTTGAGCCGCAAGTCGCGCATGGCTTCGAAATACAGGTGCTGAGCGAACCGGTCAGCGGCCTTGTCCGCCATTTCGAACAGCGTATCGTCGGCATTGTCGAACAGCGCCTGCAAACCCTGACGCAGCTGCAAGGCGGCCTGATCGCGCACTTGCAGCAGCGCAATGGGCAGACTCGAAGGGGGCGTGCGCCGTCCATGTTCAGCCGCCGCCAAGGGCACTACCTTGCCCTCTTTGTGCATCCTGTACTCCTTGCAGGGTGTCGGGCCCAGACACGGCCGATTTCGCCAATAGCATGACGCCAAATATCAGACAGCATTATCGGGAATAATTCCTTTTACTGCCAGATACGTTTCCCTTGGTAAGTCTTGACCCTGAATAGGCAGTGATTGCTCAACCCGCTGCGTCATGGCAACCGACCACCGGCTGTACACACCTGCGCCCTGCCCTATAATCGCGGGCATCTCGCTTGTGGAGCCAACCATGCCTAACCTACGCCTTGCCGACCTCACCGCCGAAATCGAAGCCAACGTGCGCCGCGCGTTGCTGGAGGACATCGGTAGCGGCGACATCACCGCCCAGCTCATCCCGGCCGAGCGGCTGGCCAAGGCAACGATCATTACTCGCGAAGGGTGTGTGGTAGCCGGTACGGCTTGGGTCGATGCGGTGTTTCGTCAACTCGACCCACGCGTAGCCGTGCACTGGCAGGTGGTCGACGGCGATCGCGCCCAGCCCAACCAGCCGCTGTTTCATCTGGAAGGCCCGGCGCGGGCGCTGCTCAGCGGCGAGCGCAGTGCGCTCAATTTCCTGCAGATGCTGTCCGGGGTTGCCACGCGTGCGCGCACATTGGCGGATCTGGTCGAAGGCACGCAGGTACGGTTGCTGGACACCCGCAAGACTTTGCCTGGCTTGCGCCTGGCGCAAAAATACGCAGTGACCTGTGGCGGCTGCTACAACCACCGCATAGGCCTGTATGACGCTTTCCTGATCAAGGAAAACCATATTGCAGCCTGTGGTGGCGTCGCTGAAGCGGTACACGCCGCCCACCGCATCGCCCCCGGCAAGCCGGTGGAAATCGAGGTGGAAAGCTTGGAGGAATTGCATCAGGCGCTGAGCGCTGGCGCCGACATCATCATGCTCGATGAGCTGACGCTCGATGAGATGAAGCAAGCCGTCGGCATCACAGCCGGCAAGGCGAAGCTGGAGGCCAGCGGCGGCGTCAGCGAAACGACCCTGCGGGCCATTGCCGAAACCGGTGTGGATTACATCTCGATAGGTTCGATGACCAAGGATGTGCGAGCGGTCGACCTGTCGATGCGCCTTAGCTTGTAACACGGGGCCGCCAGGCGGCCCCGATCGAAAGATCAGAACGAGGCGTTGGCCAGGCCGTCCAGGTAGCGCTCGACGTCCAGCGCAGCCATGCAGCCCGCACCGGCCGAGGTGATGGCCTGACGGTAGACATGGTCGGCCACGTCACCTGCGGCGAATACGCCCGCGACGTTGGTGGCAGTGGCGTTGCCTTCACGGCCGCCGCTGACCACCAGGTAGCCGTCCTTGAGGGTCAGCTGGCCTTCGAACAGCGAGGTATTCGGGGTGTGGCCGATGGCGATGAACACGCCGTCTACCTTGATCTCGTCGCTGCTGCCATCGTTGTTCTTCAAGCGCGCGCCGGTCACGCCCATGTTGTCGCCCAGGACTTCATCCAGGGTAGCGTTCAGCTTGAGCTCGATCTTGCCTTCGGCAACGCGGGCATGCAGCTTGTCGATCAGGATCTTCTCGGCGCGGAAGGTATCGCGGCGGTGCACCAGGGTTACCTTGCTGGCGATGTTGGCCAGGTACAGCGCCTCTTCAACGGCCGTGTTGCCGCCGCCAACCACCGCGACCGGCTTGTTGCGGTAGAAGAAGCCATCGCAGGTGGCGCAGGCCGATACACCCTTGCCCATGAACGCTTCTTCCGACGGCAGGCCCAGGTAACGAGCGCTGGCACCAGTGGCCACGATCAGGGCGTCACAGGTGTAGGTGCCGCTGTCGCCGGTCAACGTGAACGGCTTGTTGGCCAGGTCTACGGCGTTGATGTGGTCGAAGACGATTTCAGTTTCGAAACGCTCGGCGTGTTCCTGCATGCGTTGCATCAGTGCAGGGCCGGTCAGGCCGTGCGGGTCGCCCGGCCAGTTGTCGACTTCGGTGGTGGTGGTCAACTGGCCACCGGCCTGCATGCCAGTGATCAGCAGCGGCTTGAGGTTGGCACGGGCCGCGTAGACCGCTGCGCTGTAACCGGCAGGGCCGGAGCCCAGAATGATGACGCGCGAATGACGTGCTTCGGACATGTCGAACTCCTGTCGAGCGGGCTGTAAGGGCCAGCTGTGCAAATGAAGTAGGGCCTGCACCACGGGCAGGCCTGTGACGCTGAAATATGAGCGCACTGTAGCGAGGTGGCAAAGAGTAAGGAAATATCCTTAGACAATCCACCTCATAGCCATCGTCTATGCGCGTCTTTGCGTTGGCAGGGTCGAACCTTGGCTTTTGTTACCGCCGGTTTCACCCAGATGGCGCAGCTTCCGCATCACCCCGAAACTCGGTAATGTCTGCCGACTACCTTTTCTGCGGAGTGATACATGCAAGCCCCCGTTCTTTCCGGGCCGCAGTACCTGCGCGAAGGCCTGAAGCTGATCCTGAGCCCTGGCCTGCGCTTGTTCGTGCTGCTGCCGCTGACCATCAACCTGCTGCTGTTCGGTGGTCTCATCTATTTTGCCGGCCACCAGTTCAGCCAGTGGCTGGACGCGCTGGTGCCCACGCTGCCAAGCTGGCTGAGCTTCCTGACCTACATCCTCTGGCCCTTGTTCGTGGTGCTGCTGGTGTTGATGGTGTTCTTCACCTTCACCCTGGTGGCCAACATCATCGCGGCACCGTTCAATGGCTTCCTGGCTGAAAAGGTGGAAGTGGTGGTGCGCGGCGACGATCATTTCCCGGCCTTCAGCTGGGCAGAGCTGCTGGCGATGATCCCCCGCACACTGGGCCGCGAAATGCGCAAGCTCGGCTACTTCCTGCCACGCGCCACCGCCTTGTTCATCCTGTCGTTGATCCCGGTGGTCAACGTGGTCGCCGCGCCGCTTTGGCTGATTTTCGGCGTATGGATGATGGCCATCCAGTACATCGACTACCCGGCCGACAACAACAAGATGAGCTGGCAAGACATGCTCGCCTGGCTGCGGGAGAAGCGCTGGCAGTCCCTGGGCTTTGGCGGGGTGACCTACCTGGCGTTGCTGATCCCGGGGGTGAATGTGGTGATGATGCCGGCGGCGGTGGCGGGGGCGACGTTGTTCTGGGTGCGCGAGAACGGCAATGCACGTGTCGTGAACACCCCTGCGCATCGGGCCTGAGCCTGCCCCAGGCGTAACCCTACCCCATCTACAGGAGCAGACCATGAACCGCTTCAGCCCCGCCAAACTCAAGCTGTCGAAATGGACCGCAACGCAGCCGGTAAACCGTGAAAAGCACTTCCTGGTCACCGACCTGGAGCATGACGAAGCGGGCGTGCTGCTGCGCGTGGAACTGCAGGCGGTGCACAGTGGGCGCAGCGAGTGGCTGGATTGGCGGGTGCTGCGCGACGCCCAGGTGTGGGCGATGGGCTGGCGGTGAGCGCGTAAACCGGCCGCGTGCCTTTCAGGCAGCGGCTAACCTTGTACGTCTCCAAGCAGACGGCTGCGTGTCGCTTGGTTCAGGGTCACCACTGGCCTGCAAAACTGCCCAGCATCACTGCCCCAGGCGGCTGGAGAACTGCCCCACCACATCCACCACCCGCCTGGCCCCTTCCTGGATTTCCTCGATCACGCTTCCGGTCTGGTCCGCCAGCGCGCGGCCTTCTTCGGCCTGACGCTTGCTGGTGTCGATGATCGACACCGCAGCCTGGGCCAACTGCTCGTTTTGCTGCACCACACGGGCTATTTCCTCGGTAGCTGTACTGGTGCGCGAGGCCAGCTGACGCACCTCATCGGCCACCACCGCAAAGCCCCGCCCCTGCTCGCCAGCGCGGGCGGCTTCGATGGCGGCGTTGAGCGCCAGCAGGTTGGTCTGCCCGGCGATATCGCTGATGGTCTTGATGATCGAACCAATGACCCGCGACTGGGTGTCCAGCGCCTGGATGCCTTCGGCAGCCTGAAGCATCGAGGCTTCCAGCCCGCGCATGACGCTGACGCTCTGCCCGACCACCTCGGTGGCCCGGCGGGCGCTGGTGTCCGTTTCCCGCGAGGTGTTGTAGGCAACGTCCGCCGCCTGGGCCACTGCTTGCTCCTGGTTCACCTGATCGGTGATGACCGTGGCGAACTTGACCACTTTGTAGAGCTCATCGTGGGCGTTGAAGATCGGGTTGTAGGACGCTTCCAGCCAGATTACCCGGCCGTGAGCATCGATCCGCCGAAAGCGCTCGGCAATGTATTCACCGCGACGAAGCTTGTCCCAGAATGCCTGGTAGCCCGGTGCATTGACCTCGGCAGGTTCGCAGAACATACGGTGGTGCTTGCCACGGATTTGATCCAGCCGGTACCCCACTGCCGACAGGAAGCGTTCGTTGGCGGTCAGGATCATGCCATCGAGGTCGAACTCGATGACCGCCGTCGAGCGCATCAACGCCTTGATCAGGCTCTCGTGCTCGCGGGAGGTGACGATGGTGCGGGTCAGGTCGCTCGAATGCAGGGTGAAATACTTGATGCGCCCGTCGCTACCCTTCACAGGTTGCAGGATCGTACGCAGCCAGGCTTCCTGGCCGTCCCCGCGCAGCAGGCGAAACGCGCCATTGAAATGCTCGCCCCGGCTGATGGCATTTTTCATGCGCTGGTGAAAATCCAGCGACTTGACGTGGGCAGGCACGATGTCTTCGATGTTGCGCCCAAGCAATTGGTCGGCCCTATACAGCATCTCGGTTTCGAAATTGCCATTGACCAGTTCGATCCGACCGGCCGGATCGAGTTGCAGCACCAGCATTTCGCTGTCAAGGCTGCTCTTGATCTGGTCGATGATCATCAGTTCTTCACGCAACTGCCGGATTTCTTGCTTGAGCTTGTTGTTGAACATCACCGCTCTCCTGGAGCGTGGGGGCGAATGCAACTGCATCGGCGGGGAACTGCGCCTCTTGAGTGCAGCCGCGATGAATATTCGTGCGCGTCATCGGCCGTCGTGAGCCATGTATCATGCAGGCGTCACCTCGCCGTCATACCCCGGCAATGCAGCAAGTGGATAGTCAGTTCATGAACACACCTGCTCTGCACATCTGCCTGGTCAGCGACACCTTCGCCCCGCACATCAACGGCGTGGCCTGCATTCTTTTGAACCTGAGCGAAGGGCTGCGCCTGCGTGGCCATCAGGTCAGCGTCGTCCGCCCCCGCCAGCCAGGGGAGCAGGCTTCGAGCCACAACCCTGGCGTGAGACTGTGGCGCGACTGGCCACTGCCCGGCTACCCGGGGTTGCAACGCGGCGGGGTCTCCCTGCATACGCTAACAAGGCACTGGCGCCGGCAACGGCCTGATGTCATCTACATCGCCACTGAAGGCCCCGTGGGGCTGAGCGCATTGCGCACCGCTCGGCGGTTAGGGATCGCCGTTGTCAGCGGATTGCATACCCACGTTGCGCACCCTTCAGGGCAATACGGCATGGGCGTGGTAGCACGCCTGCTAAGCCTTTACCTGCGCTGGTTTCATCACCGGGCCGTCTTGACCCTCGTGCCCAGCTTGAACCAACAGCGTTGGCTCGAACGCCGCGGCTTCGAGCGGCTGGTGCACATGGAGCGCGGCGTAGATGCGGAGCTGTTCAACCCAGCTCGTCGCAGCCAGGCGCTGCGCGAACGCTGGGGGCTGGGCCACGATGATATCGCCGTCCTGCATGTGGGACGGTTGGCACCGGAGAAAAACCTGGGGCTTTTGCAAAGCTGTTTCGAAGCTCTGCAGCGGGCTCTGCCACAGCGAAGATTACGCCTGATCCTGGTGGGGGACGGGCCACTGCGGGGGAAGCTGCTGCAGCAGGTCCCCGAGGCTGTCTTATGCGGGGTCCAGCGAGGTGAACAACTGGCCGAGCACTATGCCAGCAGTGATCTGTTTCTGTTTCCGAGCCTGACCGAGACGTTTGGCAATGTGGTGCTCGAAGCCATGGCGTCAGGGTTGGCGGTGGTCGCTTATGACCAGGCAACGGCCGCGCAGCACATCGGCCATGGCCACAATGGTGCGCTGGCCATGCCAGGCGACGTGGCAGCATTCATCGATGCTGCTTGCTGGCTGCTGCAAGACAGCGAGACCCTGCGGCGGGTGAGGCTCAATGCGCGGCAGCATGCCAGCCATCAGGGGTGGTCGAAAATCGTCGATCAGTTCGAAGCGCACCTGCTCAGCGCCTCACTGAGCACTCATGGGCGCCAAGCTACCTCGATGCAGCCACTGCCGCCGCTGTGAAGCCACCGCCGCGGCCAAGGCGAGCACCCGGTGCGTGATTAGCCAAGGGCCTTCTCGATGGCCTGGACCACCGCAGGATCATCCGGCGCCGTGCGTGGGGAGAAGCGCGCCAATACCCGCCCGTCCTTGCCCACCAGGAATTTCTCGAAATTCCAGGTGATGTCCCCCGGAAACTCCGCGCCCTCGCCCGCCAGAAGGCGATACATCGAGTGACGCTGGGGCCCATTCACATCGAGCTTGGCGCTCAGCGGAAAGCTCACGCCATAGTTCACGCGGCAGAACGCCTGGATCTGCGCTTCGCTGCCCGGCTCCTGCCCTGCGAACTGATTGCAGGGCAGGCCAAGGACCGTGAAACCTTTGTCCTTGTACGTTTGGTAGAGCTGCTCAAGCGCCGCGTACTGAGGTGTCAGGCCGCACTTGGAGGCCACGTTGACCACCAGCACTACCTGCCCCTTGTACGGTTTCAAGGACAGATCGCCACCGTCAAGCGCGTTCAACTTCAGGTCGTGAAATGCACTCATGCTGTAATCCCCTTTTCAGGTCGCCGACGGCACCTGGGCAAATTGCGCCCACTAAAAAGGCGTTCGTTCAAGCCGTCGCCTTCCTTGGGAAGGCAGGGCGGCTTGCCCGAACGCCTGGCGACTTTCTGAGCTTAGCGCAGAAAGATCAGTGGTGATGGCCACCTTCACCGTGGATGTGACGGTGAGCAATTTCTTCTTCGCTGGCGTCACGCACGTTAACGACCTTGACCTGGAAGTTCAGGCGCTGGCCGGCCAGTGGGTGGTTGCCATCGACGGTCACGTCGTCGCCGTCCACGTCACGGATGGTCACGATCTGCATCTGGCCATCGGGGGCCGATGCGTGGAACTGCATGCCCACTTCCAGCTCGTCGACGCCTTCGAACAGGCTGCGGTTCAGGGTGCTGACCAGCTCGGCCAGGTATTCGCCGTAGGCGTCTTCAGGCTCGATGGAAACGGTCAGCTCGTCGCCGGCCTGCTTGCCTTCCAGGGCCTTTTCCAGGCCTGGGATGATGTTGCCGGCACCTTGCAGGTAAACCAGCGGCGCGCCACCGGCGGAGCTGTCGATGGTCTCCCCGGCGTCGTTAGTCAGGGTATAGTCGATGGAGACAGCCTTGTTGGCGGCGATCAGCATGGGGCAAGACCTTTTGCAAAAGAATGTAGAACGCACAAGTGTAACCAAGCCATCGCCCGATTGCGAACCTCGCCTGGATCCGCCCATGTCCATCAGTCGGATCATCGGTTTTTCCCAGGATGCCGAAGGCCACTGGCTCGTCCAGTTGAGCTGTGGCCACACCCAGCACCTGCGCCACGTGCCGCCCTGGCAACTGCGCCCTTGGGTGCTCGACCCCGAACAGCGTGCGCAGCGCATCGGCCAGGCGTTCCCGTGCGGTTGGTGCGCACAGGGTCCCGATAGCGCTACCCTTGATCGCTGATCCCTTGCACCGCTTATTTCGAGAAGCACGCATGCAGACTTTTTTCATCGCACCAACCGACTTTGGCGTCGGCCTTACGTCCATCAGCCTGGGCCTTGTGCGCACGCTGGAGCGCGCCGGCCTGAAAGTGGGCTTCTTCAAGCCTGTTGCCCAGCCCCACCCAGGCGACACCGGCCCGGAGCGCTCCACCGAGCTGATCGCACGTACCCATGGCATCATGCCGCCGACGCCGTTGAGCCTTGCCCAGGTCGAACGGATGCTGGGCGATGGCCAGCTGGACGAACTGCTCGAGTCGATCGTTCGCTTGTACCAGCAGGCGTGTGTGGGCAACGACGTGGTCGTGGTCGAGGGCATGGTCCCTACCCGTCACGCCAGCTACGCAGCACGCGTCAACCTGCACCTTGCCAAGAGCCTGGATGCCGAAGTGATCCTGGTATCTGCCGCCGAACAGGAAGTGCTCAGTGAACTGTCCGGCAGGGTCGAGCTACAGGCCCAGCTGTTCGGAGGTCCGCGCGACCCCAAGGTGCTGGGCGTGATTCTGAACAAGGTGCGCACCGACCAGAGCATGGAGCAATTCTCGACGCGCCTGCGTGAGCACTCGCCGCTGCTGCGCGGCGATGACTTCCGCTTGATCGGCTGCATTCCCTATCAACCAGAGCTCAACGCCCCGCGCACGCGCGATGTGGCAGAGCTGCTCGGGGCCCAGGTCCTCAATGCCGGTGACTACGAACAGCGGCGCATGACCAAGATCATCATCTGCGCCCGCACGGTGGCCAACACCGTGCCGCTGCTGACATCCGGGACCTTGGTGGTGACGCCCGGCGATCGCGACGACATCATCCTTGCCGTGAGCCTGGCAGCCATCAACGGCGTGCCGTTGGCAGGCCTGCTGCTGACCAGCGACAGCAAGCCCGATGCGCGTATTCTGGGGCTGTGCCGCGGAGCGCTGCAGGCCGGGTTGCCGATCCTGTCGGTCAGCACAGGGTCCTACGACACCGCAAACCAGCTCAATGCCCTGAACCGGGAAATCCCGGTCGATGACCGCGAGCGTGCCGAGTTCATCACCGACTTCGTGGCCAGCCACCTCGACGGTGCCTGGTTGAGCCAGCGCTGCGGTGCGCCGCGCGAGATGCGCCTGTCGCCAGCCGTGTTCCGCTATCAACTGATCCAGCGCGCGCAGCAGGCCAACAAACGTATCGTCCTGCCCGAAGGTGCCGAGCCGCTGCTGGTGCAGGCAGCGGCCATCTGCCAGGCTCGCGGCATTGCCCGCTGCGTGCTGCTCGCCAAGCCTGAAGCGGTCGATGCCGTGGCCCGCGCACAGGGCATCACCCTGCCCGAAGGGTTGGAAGTTTTGGACCCGGACCTGATCCGCCAGCGCTATGTCGAGCCCATGGTGGCGCTGCGCAAAAGCAAGAACCTCAACGCACCGATGGCCGAGCAACAGCTCGAAGACCCGGTGGTCATCGGCACCATGATGCTAGCCCTGGATGAAGTCGATGGCCTGGTCTCGGGCCTGGTGCACTCGACGGCCAACACCATCCGCCCTGCATTGCAGTTGATCAAGACCGCACCGGGCGCCAGCCTGGTCTCTTCGGTCTTCTTCATGTTGTTCCCGGACCAAGTGCTGGTCTACGGCGACTGCGTGATGAACCCCCACCCCAATGCCGCCGAACTCGCCGAGATCGCGCGCCAGAGCGCTGCATCGGCGCTCACCTTCGGTATCACGCCACGGGTAGCGATGATCAGCTATTCGAGCGATTCGGCAAGCGACGAGGAAGTGGAGAAGGTGCGCGAGGCCACACGCATGGCCAGGGATGGCGGCGAGCAACTGATGATCGACGGGCCGTTGCAATACGATGCGGCCGTGAACCCTGCCGTTGCACGCGACCTGGCGCCGGGCAGTCAGGTGGCCGGCCGCGCCACGGTGTTCGTGTTTCCGGACCTGAACACCGGCAATACCACGCACAAGGCGGTGCAGCGCAGCACCGACGGCGTGAGCCTGGGGCCCATGCTGCAGGGGCTGCGCAAGCCAGTGAACGATCTACCGCGCGGGGCACAGGTCGATGACATCGTGCACACCATTGCCCTGACCGCCATCCAGGCGAGCGAAGTGCGCTGAATGCGGGGGGCCATCAAGCGCCCCCCCCAACTCGGTCAGGGATACTGCTGAACCTGGCCTTGCTGCTGGTCGTATTGCTGGCCAGGGATAGGCTTGAGGTTCACTTCCACGCGGCGGTTCTGCGCGCGGCCATTGGCATCGGCGTTGCTGGCGATGGGTTGATCCGGGCCCATGCCACGCACGGTGACCCGCGAGGCGTCCACACCCTGGGAGGTCAGGTAGCTGCTGACTGCCTGGGCACGGCGCTGGGACAGGTCCATGTTGTGCTGGCGGCTACCGGTGCTGTCGGTGAAGCCCACCACTTCGATGTTGTTCTGGTTGAACTGCTTGAACGAGCCGGCCAGGTTGTTCAACGGCGCGTAGAAACTTGGCGAGATGTTGGCCGAGTCAGTGGCGAAGGTGATGTTGCCGGGCATGATCAGTTTGATCTGATCGCCCTGGCGCTGAACCTCGACACCGGTGTTGGCCATTTTCGCGCGCAGTTCGGCTTCCTGCTTGTCGGCGTAGTAGCCGTAGCCGGCCGCCGCGGCGCCAATGGCCGCAGCACCGATCAGTGCGCCCTTGCCACGGTGGTTGTGATCGATCGCGGCGCCGGCCACGGCACCGGCCAGGGCACCCAGGCCACCGTACTTGGCGGTCTTGCTCATGCCGCCGCCATCTTGCCCCTGGTTCTCATAGGGGTTCTGCCCCGCACAGCCGGTCATCAGGGCAGCAGTGGTTGCGACGATAATCAGGCGACGCATGGTGAACATGGGCAAGCTCCTCGTATTGATCATGTAGGCCGTAGGTCTGGAACGGCTCTATGTCAGGCTTGGAGTGTCTTGCCGGGTGAAAATTCCGCACCCGCCTGCGCATTTCTGCACCGCCCTGCTCACTCCTCAGGGCAAGTACAACCGGAATAGGCCGCCTCCAAGCGCACCCCCGTTGGAGATGTCGATGCGACCCTGCACGCCGCCGCTTTCATGCAAGGCCGCAATACGCGCAGCGAAATACAAGCCAAGGCCCGTGCTACCACTGGTGGAGTCGATGCCCTGGATGTATTCCTGTTGCCGTTCGATCATGCGCGCCGGGTAGCCGGGCCCGTCATCGTTGATGCAGATGACCAGTTGGTTGTCTGCCTCTTCGATGGTAATCAGCAGGGCCTTTTCGGCGAACCGCGTGGCATTGGTGATGACGTTGGTCACCACCGAGGCCACCAGTTCGCGGTCGAAGAAGCCCAGGGGATTATCGGTATCGATGCGCCAGTTCGCCTCGATGGCATTGTGTTGCAGCACTTCTTCATGGGCCGCCAACTGCGCTTCGATGAAGTCGTCGAGTTCGTGGTAGTCCGGGCACACCGGCAGTTGATTAACGCCGAGCTTGTACAAGCCCAGCAACTGCACCAGCATGCCATTGAGGTGTCGGAACTCATGTTCCATCACCCCCTGTTCCGCGCCACCGCGCAGCTCTTCAGGCAAGCGCTGGACCCACTGGCTGTGGGACTGGATCAGTGCCGAGAGCGAATTTTTCAGGTCGTGCACGGTGGAGGCGATCACCGTGGAAAAATCCAGCCCCTGATTATCAAGATTCATGCGCCGAACACCCGGGTATGGAGTTTGCGGTAGCGGTCATAGCGATTATCGCTGGCGGGGATACCGGCCACGCTCGTCAAGGCGTCGCGGCACTCCTGCATGATCGCAGGCTGAGGATTCTCTCCGCCAATGCGCAGCAGCGCCTGGGCGGTATTGAGGGCGATACTGATGTTCCTGGGCTGCAGGCCCAACGCTTTACGGAACAGCTGCAACGCCTCGCCGAGCTGACCTCCCTGGTAACTGCGCACGCCCTGACGATTGAGCGTGACGGCTTCGGTAATGGCGTTCAGCACGCTGGGGTCATCCGTCAGCTGGCCTACTCGTTCCATGACCTTGGGGTCGTCGCCATAACTCTCCACACAGCTTCTGAGCACGCCGATGGCCGCGGCATCCTGCCCCGATGCCTGTAATTGCCGAGCAACGGTCAGGGCCGCATCGACCGAGAAGAACTGGTTCATCTTTTCCAGGCGCTGGACGGCCTGGTCGGTCAGCTTGGCAGCGGTCTCCGGGTCACCGGCCTGCTGCAGGCTGGCAGCTTTCATCATGCGGGCACGCACCTGAAGGCCCTGGTCTTCCGGGTTTTCCTTGGCCACCTCGCTGAGCGTGGTATTGATCTCGACCCGGGTGCGCGCGTCCAGGCCAAAGCCTGCATTGCGGCTCATCAACGCCTGCACCAGGCCCAGGTTATTCTCGGCATCCTTGTAGCGTGAGCTCTGCCCTTGATTCACGGCATGCCGGAACGCCTTGGACGCGCTGTCGAAGTCTTCGTTGGCCAACGCCAGCTTGCCCAGCTTCGATTGGCGCCGAACCGATAACGGCGAGAGGCGCACGGCCTCCTCCAACAGCCCTTGGGCGCGCTTGGTTTCGCCTTGCGCCTCCAGCACATCGGCCATGCCATCGTAGAGACTGGGCATGATCGGGAAGGCCTTGAGCGCCTGCTCGTAGACGGCCTGGGCCTGGGCAAGCTGCCCGCGCTTGTGCATCAAGCTGCCCAATGCCGCGTACACCCAGGGCTGCGGGCGGCTGGCGAGAATGGCCTTGAGAAACTTCTCGAGTTCTTCGAAGCGGTTGAGGTTGCGCAGCGCATCGGCCCGGTAGCGCAGGCACAGCGGCGCCAGGCGCGGGTCGCGCTTGCACAGCTCGGCGCAGGCTGCCAGCACTTCACCAGGGCGATTGCGGTCCAGCGCCTGGAGGATCGGCTTTAGCAGTGCCTTGCGTTGGTAGAGTTTTTCCACCCGCTGGGCAAGGCCTACCCGGTTGAAGGGCTTGGTCAGGTAGGCGTCGGGCTCGTGCTCGATGGCGCTGAGCACAATGGCCTGGCTGCTTTCGGCGGTGACCATGATGAACACGCATTCGTGGCTGATGTGCTTGTCGATGATCAGGTCTTCGAGCACCTGCTGGCCGTTTTTCTTGCCATCGCCCAAGTGAAAGTCTTGCAGGATGCAGTCATAACGCTTCTGGGCGCACATGCGCAGCGCCTGCTCGCCACTGTCGGCGGTGTCCACGTCGCGAACGCCCAGCTCGCGCAGCATGGAGCGGGTCGACGTGCGAAAGTCGGTGAAGTCGTCAACGATCAGAAAACTCTTTTGCCCGAACTGCAGCATCAACACGACCTGCCCTGGAAGAAATGGAAAGATGGCACGAGGCGAACCACCGAACGCTGTATCGGCAGGCGGTCGGAAAAGATAAGCGAGGTGTACGCGCCACGTGCAAGGTGGCATCAGGCCAGCATTTTAGCTACCCGCCGCATGCCCTGCCACTCTCACTCCAGCAAGCCAAGCGCCTTGGCCCTGGCCACGGCTTGGGTGCGGCGCTCTACCCCCAGCTTGCTGTTGATGTGGCTGGCGTGTGTCTTGACCGTGTGCAGCGAAATGAACAGCCGTTCGCTGATCTGCTGGTTCGACCAGCCCTGGGCGATCAGCTCCAGCACCGCCCGTTCGCGGCTACTGAGCGCATCAGCACTGGCGCTGGTGCATGGCAAGCCGGGCAGGCGCTCAAGCAACTGGGCCCTAACCGGACAGTTTTCGCTGCTCTGGACCTGATCGCGCAGCCACTGCGGGTAGCGTTGCAGCAGCTCTTGAAACGGCTGCAACACACCGCCCCTGGCCGCCTGCAGCAGTGTCGGCAGCAAGCGTGCTGCCTGCGCCTGATGCCCCTGATCCAGGTGCAAGGCGATCAAGGGGCACAAGGCGCTGACCGTCAACATCATGCCCCCACAACCCTGGCCGCGCTCGGCAAGCTGTTCAAGGTTGCGCGCCGCCTCTGCTTCACGCCCCTGAATGCGGTCGAGCGCGGCTTGCTGCAAAGCGACATGGCAGGGCAACAACGGGTGAAATTCGGGCGCCAGTGCCGCCTGCGCGCCGCCGTAGGTCTGCCCCAGGCGCGACAGCCAGGATTCGGCGAGGTCCATGCGCCCTTGCGCGAGCCAGAGCTCGCATTTGACCAGGGTGATCATCGCCAGGTAGTACACCGGGGGCACATCCCAGATATGCATCAGACGTTCGGCTTCGGCGAGTTCCGTGAACGCCTCGGCAAAGCGCCCTTCCCGGCCGTCGAGCATGGCAATCACGCAATGACCGATGAGCACACTGATGTCGCGGCAGGCACGTGCCTCGCCCAGGCCACCACGCAGCCGAGCAAGCCCCTGCTCCGGGCACAGGTGTGCGACCAGCAGATACCCTTCGTACAAGGTCAGCCGCGCCCGGATCGCATACAACCGCTGTGCGGACAACCCGTGCAAACGCTGTAGCCCTTCGCGTACTTCGCCCAGTGCACGCACAACCTCGCCTCGGGCGTGCAATACCCGGGCCCTGTCATAGTGGGCCAAGGCCTCGAACAATGGGTTGCCCACGCGCTGCGCCAGCTCCAGCGCTTCTCGGTTCCAACCGCGCGCACGCCAGAAGTCGCCCTCGGCGATTGCCAGGTTCGACAATGTCGACAGGCACACCAGGCGCTGGCCATACCGTTTGCAGGGCAGGCTCTGCAGTGCTTCGGTGCAGCAAGTCAGGGTGCGTTCACGATCGCCTCGGCCTCTGGCGATCACGCCGCTCAGTGCCAGCCACTGGGCGAGCATGGACTTCTGGGCAGTGGCAGAAGGCGCCGGCAGAAAGCGCCCCAGATGGCTTGCCAGTTCCTCGGCAGCGTCGAGCTGGCACGCCAGGGCAAGGGCCCAGCTGTACAACACGATCAGGCGCGGTGTGCTGACCAGCAGGCTGTCAGGCAGGTCCATTTTCCAACGCAGCAACATGGCGACGTTCTGCTCGGCCAGCAACTGCTCTTCGGACAGGCTTTGCACGAGGTCGGCCGCCGCGTTCAGGTCGCCCCCGCGCAACGCCTGCTCCACCGCCTCATCCAGCAAGCCTTGGGCCTGGAACCAGCAAGAGGCACGCAGGTGCCGCTCGGTCAAAGGCTCGCGTGCCTGGCGGCTGCGAAGCAGATCGGAGAACAGGTGGTGGTAGCGAAACCACCGGCCATGCTCATCCAGTGGCACCAGAAACACCTGGTGCGATTGCAGAAAATCCAGGATCGCGTTGCTGTCCTGTTGCAGCCGTACCGCGTCGCATAGAGGCGCGCAGAAGCGTTCCAGGCACGCCGTCTCGTCGAGAAAGCGCTGCACAGGCGCAGGCAGTATGTCGATCACTTCTTCGAGCAGATAATCGCGGATCAGGCCTTCGCCACCGTGCAACGCCTGGGGCAGAACGTTTTCATCGCTCGACTCGCTGGCGGCCAACTGCCAGAAACGCAGCCCGGCCACCCAGCCATCGCTGCGCTGGATGAGGTTGTCCAGCGCTTGGCCACGCAGGCCAGTGGGCCTGCGCCCCAGCACCGCCAGCGACTCCTCGGCGGTCAGTCGCAGGTCCTGCTCGTTCAGTTCGGCCAATTGCCGGCAGAGGCGAAGGCGTGCCAGGTGCCAGTCCGGGCGCTGACGACTGGTCACCAGCAACACAAGGCCCGCGGGCAAGTGGTTCAGGAAGAATTGCAGGCAGTGGTCCAGGACGGGCCCCTGGGCAAGGTGGTAGTCGTCCAGCACCACCAGCATGGGCGACTCACTGCGCAGGTTCAGCGCCAACGCGTCGAGCACCGTGCCAAGCCACGGCTCGAACGCGAACGGCTGGTGGCGCTGGCGCATCTTCAACAGCGCCATCGCCTGCCCATCCATGGCTGGGCAGTGCTGCTGCAACCCGTCGAGCAGACGCTCCAGAAAGCGCCCGGGATCGGCATCTCGCTGGCTCAAGCCCAACCACAGCGTGCGCCAGTGGGCAGGCAGCGTCTCGCAGAACTCGATGGCCAGTGAACTCTTGCCGAAGCCCGCGGGCGCACTGATCAGCAGCAACCGCCCGCCCAGCCCGGCTTGCAGGCGCTGGCACAGACGCTGACGCGGGACATGGCCGTCGGGCAAGGGCGGTCGAAAGAAATGCTCGTCCATCAGGCCCACGGCCTGGCTGGTGCATCCATGCGTACGGGACAGATCTGTCATGGCCGGCTCGTTCTGGGTGGAAAAATACGGCGTAAGGGTGGTTGCGAGACTAGCGGTTAACGCCCTGCATTTGAAGTTGGCGGGGAGACTGCGTCGGAAAAAGACTACGACAAAAAGCAACAGCGCCGGTCGACGCAGGCTGGGATGGGGGCTTTGGCGGGGTATTCAGACGGTTTATCGCACCGGCCTGGCGCTTCTGCTGGGACTGGCACCCTTGCATGGGCGCGATGGGGCCACCGAGCGTGGCCCCATCATTTTACGGCTTCGCTGTCAGCGGATGCCCGACTGACGCAGGGCCGCAGGCTGGAAGTCGGCCTTGCTGGCAGTAAAGTTGAAGTTGTAGGCACGCTTTTCTTCGTTCTTCATGCCCAAGGCCAGGTAGCGCCCCGATTGCAGGTCATAGATGGCTTCCAGGGTGATCCATGGTACCTCGACGTTGTAGTACGGCTGCGAATGGGCTTCAGAGACGCGCCACAGCTGGTTGCGCCCGTCATACTGGTCGATCACGGCAGCTTGCCAGGTGTCTTCGTCGATGTAGAAGTCACGCTTGGCGTAGATATGTCGCTGGCCGGGCTTGAGTGTGGCCACCACATGCCAGACGCGGCGCAGCTCGTAGCGGGCCAGGTCCTGGTTGATGTGCCCTGCCTTGATGATGTCGGCGTACTTGAGCTTCGGGTCGTCGAGCTTGAAGGCGTTGGAGGCGATGTACAGCTCCTTTTTACCTTCGAGCTTCCAGTCATAGCGGTCCGGAGCGCCGTTGAACATGTCCAGGTTATCGGAGGTGCGCAGGCCGTCGGCAGCCGTCCCCGGGCCGTCGTACGACACCTGCGGCGCCTGACGTACGCGGCGTTGGCCGGCGTTGTAGATCCATGCCTTGCGCGGTTCCTTGACCTGGTCGAGGGTTTCGTGAACGAGCAGCACGGTGCCTGCAAGGCGTGCCGGCGCGGTCACTTCCTGCTTGAAGTAGAACAGGATGTTGCCTGGATTGTTGGGGTCGTAGTCTTTCATCCGATCACGGAACACGAACTGATCAGAGAAAGACACCGGGTTGAAGGAACCATTCTGCTGCGGGGTCGCCTGGATGACTTGGCGGCTCACACTGCCACCGCGGTAGCGAGTGATGTGGTTCCAGATCACTTCCAGCCCGTTCTGTGGGATGGGGAACGGCACTGCCGTGCGGAAGTTGTTCAGGCCGTTACCACCTTCCACCAGGGTTGCCTGGGTGGCGTTTTCCTTGATTGCAGCAAACACCTCGGCCGGTACCGTTGACCCACGGTGCGTCTTGTAGACAGGCAACTTGTAGGTGTCCGGGTAGCGCTTGAGCATGGCCATCTGGCCTGGAGACAGTTTGTCCTTGTACTGGTCGGCGTTCTGCGCGGTGATGGTGAACAGCGGTTGCTCGGTACCGTAGGGGTCGGCGAGGAAGCCTTTGCCATCGACGCTGCCGGCCGTCTTCGAAAGCGGCTGCCAGGGCCCGATAGAGCCATCGGCGTTGCCGGCCTTTTCTGCGCCCATGGGGGTCAGGGTGTTGCCCAATTTGGCCGCTTCGCCGGCCGGTACTGCCGCCATCACGCTGGTTGCCAGCAGGGACAGGCCCAGCACACCGGCTTGCAGCAGACTTCTGGTGTTGTTCATGTCGTGTCGTCCTGGATCCGTATGCTTAGAAGTTCACGCCGAAGCTGAGGGCGAGGAAGTCGCGGTCATCCACGGTGCTGTACTTGCCGTCGAAGAAATTGGTGTACGACAGGCTGGCGGTGTAGGTGTTCTGGTACTCGGCATCGAGCCCCAGGCTGACGGCCTTGCGGCCCTCCTCGAAGTTGCCGCCTGGGCCTGGCGAGTAACCGGAGACGTCATGAGACCAGGCCACGCTCGGCTTGAGGTTGACGCCTGCGAACACATCGTTGTAGTCCCAGATGACCCGGGCGCGGTAGCCCCACGAGGTGCTGGTGGTGTAGCCGTCGTTCTCGCACTTGCGGTTCAGGTTGGCCGTCGAGGCACCGGCACCTGCGCCAGCAATGGTGCTGGTGTTGAGCGCCTGGCAGGTATTGGCCCCACCGGTGGCGGGCAACGGGCCAGGGCCGAACACCGGATCGCGGCCGTAGCGTGTGTCGTAGGCGCTTTCCAGGCCGCCCACATGGGTCACGCCCAGCTCGCCTACCACGGTCATGCGGCTGGCGCCCATCACCTGGTCGAAGAAGTGGGTCAGGGTGGTCTGGAACTGAGTGACTTCCTTGCGCCGGTAGCCATGCAGGTCCTGACCAGGCACGCCATCGAGCAGCGACGCGTTGCTCAAGGCGCCGCCCAGCGGGCGCACACCGGCGAACAGGATGTCGGTGGTGTTGAGCTGCACAGGTGCGTTGGGGCGGTAGCTGATCTCACCGCTCCAGGCGGTGCCGGTGGGCAGCGTGGTGGAGAAGCTCAGGCCATACAGGCGAATGTCTTCGGGGTACTCGACGAAGTACTTGGAGTTGCCAGCCACGATCAACGGTGCCAGTGCACGCAACTGCGCTGGAAGGGTCGGGATGGCGGAGAAGACCGAAGGCGATGCGCCAGTTGCGCTGAAGATCGGCGCACGGCTGTGGTAGTTCATGAAGTAGGCGCCAAACTCGGTGTCCAGCGGTTCGAACATGTAGCGCATGGCCACACCGAACTGACCGCTGTCACGGGCATCGCGGTCGCCGCCACGGCGCACCATCACCCCTTCTTCGTTGATGTTGACGCCGCGGGTGGCCAGGAACTGGCGAGCGGCGGCAGGCACGGTACGGCTGCTGTTGAGCACGCGCAGGTTGTCGGTGCAGCCGTCGGCAATGATGTCTGGCTGTGAGAAGAAGGTGCCGCAGTTGTCGACGACGGTCTGGTCCCACTCGAGCTGGTAGAAGGCCTCGGCCGACAGGTTGTCGGTCAGGCTCTGGGACACATAGAACATGTTGACCGGAATCAGGCCTTCCTTGATCTCGGCCCCAGGCCGGCGAAACGCCGACACGTCGATCGGGTTGATGGCATTGATGCCGCTGCCGATGAAGGTGCTCTCGCCCCAGCTGACCACTTGCTTGCCCAGGCGCACCGAGCCCGGCTGATCGCCGATGGAGTAGTTGTGGTAGACGAAGGCGTCGAGCAGCTCGGCACCCGAGGACTTGGCCCCTTCCTTGCGGTTGGAGTCGCTGATGTCCTTGAACCGCCGGCCCTCGTCCTTGAGTTCGAAGTCGTACCAGTACTTGCCGCGCACGAAGATGCCGGTATCGCCGTACTTGAGCTCCAGGTCGTGGATGCCCTTGAAGATCTTGGAGAAGGTCTCGCCCTTCTTGAAGTTGAGGTGGCCGTCGTCGGACGTTTGCGAAAGGCCCTTGCCGCCGTTGTTGACCCCGATCAGGTTGCGGTTGGGGTTGGCCGTGGACCAACTGGCGCCGATGGAGAGCGACGAGTCGAACTGGCCTTCGATTTCACCGATGTTGAAACTGACCGCGAAAGCGGGACTGGCAAGGGTGGACGCCAGGCTTACAGCCATGGGCAACCTGGCCCTGCGCCAGAACGGGTTTGCAGATTTCATCGACGCTACTCCATGTTCTTTTTTGTTATGGCAGTGGTGCTTCAAGGAACGGCCCGAACGACCGGTGTGCAAGCCTGCGCCTGCTCACCCTCCCCTCCCGAAAGCCCCTGGCCCCGACTATAGCCAGCAAGGCACAGGCGCTCGATCCCTCTAAAGTGTGATTTGCGCTCCGTGCCGCCAGGGCGGTGCTGTGTGCTCCGACTGCGCCCCGGCCGTGCCGAAGAATGGCGCATTTGCGCAATTTGGCAAGCACTGCACCGCTCTGGCATGCGGGTTGGCCCGGGACAGATTGCCGCATGCCCGCTTTCACAGGGTGGACAGGAAGGCACTGTTACCGGCCTGCCACTCGATAATGTCCTGGCGGATGCGTTTCTTGTCGAGCTTGCCGACACTGGTCTTGGGAATTTCAGTAACAAGGGCGACCTGACTGGGGATGGCCCACTTATTGATGCGCCCTTGCTCCACGAACGGCTTGAGGTGCTCCTTGAGTGCCTTGGCGTCGATCGCCTGGCCTTCGCGCACCACCACCAGGGCAAAGGGGCGCTCGCCCCACTGCGGGTCGGCAGCCCCGACCACCGCCACTTCCCGCACAGCCGGATGCGCGCTGATCATGTCTTCCAAATCCAGCGAAGACAGCCATTCGCCGCCGGTCTTGATCACATCCTTGATGCGATCGCGGATGTCGATGAAACCCATGCTGTCGAGCGTGGCGACGTCGCCGGTGTGCAGCCAGCCGTTCTCCCACAAGGCCTGGCTCTTTTCCGGCTCTTTGAAATAGCCCTGCGTCAACCATGGCGCGCGCAGCACCAGTTCACCCTGGCTTTCACCGTCGGCGGGCAGGAAACGCCCTTGTGCATCGATGATGGCCGCCTCCACCAGCGGCACCGGTACACCGGCCTTGATGCGGTAACTGATGCGCTCATCTTCGGTGCCGGCCTGCAGCTCGTCGTTGAGGTGCGCGGCACTGATCAACGGGCACGTCTCGGACATGCCATAGGCCGCTGTCAGCTGAATGCCGCGGGCGTAGGCCGCATCGTAGAGCGAACGGTTCAGCGCACTGCCGCCGATGATGATTTTCCAACCGCCGAAATCCACACCTTTGCCGTGAGGGCAGTTGAGCAGCATCTGCAGGATGGTGGGCACGCAGTGGGAGAAGGTGACCCGCTCTTCGCGCCATAGCTTGAGCAGCATCTCGGGCTCGTAACGCCCCGGGTACACCTGTTTGACGCCCAGCATGGTCGCAACGTACGGAATACCCCAGGCATGCACGTGGAACATGGGGGTGATGGGCATGTACACATCATCGCTGCCCAGCAGCCGCACACTGTCGATGCTGCCCATGACCGAGGCTTCGGCCAGCGTATGCAGGACCAGTTGCCGATGGGTGAAATACACCCCCTTGGGGTTGCCCGTGGTGCCTGTGGTGTAGAAGGTGGTGGCGACCGAGTGTTCGTCGAAGTCGGGGAAATCGTACTGCGTGCTCGCGCCAGCCAACAGCTGTTCATACTCGCCGACCAGGTTAGGCAAGGCCGCCTGGGTGTCCGCCCCATCGGTCAGCAGCACGGTGCGCTCGACCGTGGTCAGCTGGCCGGCAATGGACTGGTACAACTCGATGAAGTCGCTGTTGACCAGCACCAGCCGGTCTTCGGCATGATTCATGGTGTAAAGAATCTGGTCGGGCGAGAGGCGCACGTTGATGGTATGCACCACCGCCCCGATCATCGGGATGGCGAACATACACTCAAGGTAGCGGTGGCTGTCCCAGTCCATCACTGCCACGGTATCACCGGCCTTGACGCCAGCTTCGCTCAGCACGTTGGCCAACTGCGCGATGCGCTGGTTCAACTGGGCGTAGGTCAGCCGCACCTGGTCCCGGTAGACGATCTCACGGGTTTTTTCGTAGCGGCTGGCCGACATCAGCAGGCGTTTGATCAGCAGGGGGTAGGCATAGGCGTCGTCGGCGGGCTTGAGGAGACGGGTCTGCAGCATAAATATCCCTTTTATTGAGGCGAGGGCTTGCAAGGCGTGGCGTCACTGTAGTGTGCGACTGCGCCGGTCAAATCAGCCGAAGGAATGATTTGGCCAATGCAGCCTGAGGCGCCAGGCGTTGACGGGCGGCAAGCAGGGGCTGGACACTGGCCCACAGGCGTCAACCAGACCTTCATCCCCCCTTCTCTGTAACCGGAGCCCATCTATGCCCAGCTCGCGCCACGCCGTTTTTCTCGACCACGACTCCCTGGACCTGGGCGACCTGGACCTGACACCGCTGCATCAGTCGTTCGATTCACTGGCGCTGTTCGCTGCCACGACGCCAGAACAGGTGGCGGAACGTCTTCAAGGTGCTGTTGCGGTGATCAGTAACAAGGTGGTGCTCGACGCCGCCTGCCTCGAAGCGAACCCACAGCTCAAGCTGATCCTGGTGGCCGCCACCGGCACCAACAACGTCGACCTGGCTGCCGCACGGGCGCAAGGCATCACGGTCTGCAACTGCCAGGGCTACGGCACACCTTCGGTGGCCCAGCACACCCTGGGCCTGCTGTTGGCGCTGGCCACGCGCCTGTGTGATTACAACCAGGCGGTGGCCGAAGGGCGATGGGCCAAAGCTAGCCAGTTCTGCCTGCTGGACTATCCAATCGTCGAGCTGGAGGGCAAGACCCTCGGCTTGCTGGGCCATGGCGAACTGGGCGGTGCAGTGGCGCGCCTGGCCGAAGCCTTCGGCATGCGCGTGCTGAGCGGGCAGATTCCAGGCCGGCCGAGCCGTACCGACCGCCTGCCACTGGATGAACTGCTGCCACAGGTCGACGCCCTGACCCTGCATTGCCCCCTGAATGAGCACACCCGGCACATGATCGGCGAGCGCGAGCTGGCCTTGCTCAAGCCCGGTGCACTGGTGGTCAATACCGCCCGTGGCGGGCTGATCGATGAGCAGGCGCTGGCCGATGCATTGCGCAGCGGCCACCTGGGCGGGGCTGCAACCGACGTATTGAGCGTCGAGCCTCCGGTTGACGGCAACCCCCTGCTCGAACCTGGCATCGAGCGCCTGATCGTTACCCCTCACAGCGCCTGGGGCGCGGTCGAGGCGCGCCAGCGGATCGTGGGCCAACTGGCGGAAAACGCCCAGGCGTACTTTGCCGGGCAGGCACGCCGCGTGGTCGGCTGAGGCGCAAGCGCGGCTCTGCTACACTGCGCGATTTTTCGGAGGCGTCGTCCATGGACCCGCGCAGTGAAGTGTTGCTCCGCCAGGCAGAGCTGTTCCAGGGCCCGCTGCTGATTGCAGGGGCTCCAGCCGATGGCCTGTTGGCTCAACTGCCCCAGGCTCATGCCTGGACCTGGCACGCAGGCGATCACGCCCTGCTCGAAAGCCGCTTTGCCGGCCGCTGCCATTGCGCGGTGGAGCCTCCAGCGGTGGACGTGCCCACTGCCGTGCTGTTTCTTCCCAAGTCGCGCGAGCTGGCGGCCTACCTGCTCACCACCCTGGCCGCACGCCTGCAAGGCGGCACGTTGTATGTGGTGGGTGAAAAGCGCGGGGGGATCGAAAGCGTCGCACGGCACCTCCAGGCATTGGGCAAGCCGCGCAAACTCGACAGCGCCCGGCACTGCCAACTGTGGCAGGTCAGCATCGAGCAGGCGCCGGAGGCAGTCGCGCTGCACACGTTGGCCAAGCAGTTCGAGCTGGCTCTGCCAGAGGGTCCCTTGCAGGTGGTGAGCCTGCCTGGGGTCTTCAGCCACGGCCGCCTCGACCGAGGCACGGCGGTGCTGCTGCGCCACCTGGAGGCGCTGCCCGAAGGTCATGTGCTGGACTTCGGCTGCGGCGCTGGCGTGCTGGGGACGGCAGTGAAACGGCGCTACCCAGACAGCCGGGTAACGATGCTCGATGTGGATGCCTTCGCCGTGGCCGCCAGCCGTCTGACCCTGGCGGCCAACGGCCTGGAAGCCGACGTCGTGCAAGGTGACGGTATCGATGCAGCACCTTTGGACCTGGACGTGATACTGAGCAACCCACCGTTTCACACCGGGGTCCATACCGATTACCAAGCATCGGAGAACTTGCTGCAAAAATCTGCCGTTCATCTGCGAAAAGGCGGCCAAATACGCTTGGTAGCCAACACCTTCCTGCGCTACAAACCGATCATCGAAGCAGCGTTGGGCAACTGTCAGGTCCTGGAGGAAGCCGACGGGTTCAGGATCTACCAGGCAACACGCTGATAAAAACAGCGCTTGCCGAAACCGTTTCGCCTAGGCAGAATCCGCACCGTCCTAGGGGAGTAGTCTCCCGCGAGCGCCACGCTCGCCCGGTACGCGTCAACATACTTGGTCCACAGACCATGGCGCGTGCGACCCACCATGCAAACCTGCATGGCCAGGCCTGCACAGACAGGCCCGGGGTTTGACAAGACCTATGACACGCACACCTTACCCGGGGCGGGGAGGTCGTACGTGTCATAGCCGTGTCGACCCGCCCCCGTAGGAATCCTGATGCTGGAATCTCTGCTGGTCCCCACCGCAATCGTTGCCCTGGCCGAAATCGGCGACAAGACGCAGCTGCTCGCGCTCATCCTCGCTGCCCGCTTTCGCAAGCCCTGGCCCATCATTGCCGGCATCGTCGCGGCCACGCTGGCCAACCATGCCGCAGCAGGTGCCGTGGGCGCCTGGTTCGGCAGTTTCTTCAGCGACGCTGCGCTGCATTGGATCCTGGCCGCCAGCTTCACCGCCACGGCCCTGTGGACGCTGGTGCCGGACAAAATGGACGACGACGAAAACCCTGCGCGCCGCTTCGGGCCGTTCCTGACCACGCTGATCGCGTTCTTCCTTGCCGAGATCGGGGACAAGACCCAGGTCGCCACGGTCATGCTGGCTGCGCAGTACCCACACCTGATCATGGTCATCGTCGGTACCACGCTGGGCATGCTGATCGCCAACGTGCCCGTGGTGCTGGCGGGTAATTTCGCCGCCGACAAACTGCCGCTGACGCTGATTCGCCGCCTGGCGGCCGCCGCGTTCTTCGTGCTCGCGATCGTTGCGGTCTACACGGCCATGAAGGCCAGCGGTTGGGTGGGTTGACGCACCGGCGGGCAGACCGGCGCCTTCATGGCGCCAGCTTGCCCACTTGCAGCCGGCCTCAGGGCTTGGCCGCTGCCTGATACAGTGGCATGACTTTGGGAATGGCTGCCTGCAAGGCGGCAATACGGCTGGCCGAGGCCGGGTGCGTACTCATGAACTCCGGTGGCGCCCCTTCCGAGGCCTTGCTCATCTTGTTCCACAGGGTAATGGCCGCGTTCGGGTCGTAGCCTGCACGTGCCGAGAGCTCAAGACCGATCAGGTCTGCTTCGTTCTCGTTGGCCCGGCTGTTGGGCAAGGTCATGGCGTAGTTCACCACGGTGTCGGCCAGCGCCATGCTGTCCTGACCCAGGCCGAAGATGGCGCCGGCCCCCTGGCGCGCCATTTCCACGCCGTAGGCCTTGGACATGGCTTCACGGCTGTGCTCGCGCAAGGCGTGGGCGATTTCGTGACCCACGACGGCCGCGATCTCGGCGTCGTTGAGCTTGAGCTGATCGATCAGGCCCGTGTAGACGATGATCTTGCCGCCTGGTCCGCAGTTGGCATTGAGCTCATCGCTCTTGATCACGTTGACCTCCCACTTCCACTGCGCAGCGTCCGGCCGGAACTGGGGCGCTTGGGCAATCAATCGGTTGGCAATGGCCTGTACGCGCCTGGCATCGGCACTGGATTTGTCGAGCAAGCCTTTGCTGGACGCCTCGCCCAGGGTCTGCTGGTACGACTGGGCGTACATCGTGTTGACCTCGTCCGGCGACAGCATGCTGAACATGTACTGCTTGCGCTCAACGCCCACTGCACCGCCGCTGGTGGTGTTCACCCCTTGGCAGCCGGCGAGCAGGATGCCAGCGCTCAATAGGCTGATGACAAAAGACTTACGCATGGAAACACTCCTTTTTACATGCGCCGTATCCTAGGATGACTCATGGGTAGGCCGCCATAGCCGCAGGGAAGATTTTGCACACCCGTGCCCTCTGCGCGGCGCGCCACAAAGCATGGACAGGCACTCAGGCCGGGGTGAGGCACTCGGGAGCGTCCAGTTTCGGGTCGTTCACGAAAGGCGCCAGTGCCCGCTCGCGCAACGTCACCGAGGGGCTGGCCAGCAATTCCTGCAAACGGATCAGCGGCGTTTGCGGATCCAGCCAGGCAGCCTGCCCTGCCTCATCCAGAATCAGGGGCCTGCGTTGGTTCATCGCCGCCTGGGTGACCACGGCGCAACTGAGCCAGACCTGCTCCTGTACGGCATAAGCCTCCCACACAGCGGCGAAATACAGCGATGCCCCCTCCCCCGGGGTCAGCCAGAAGGGCCGTTTGCGCACACTGCCCCGCCACTCATAGAACCCGTTGGCCGGTATCAGGCAGCGTCGTTGGCGAAACGCTTCGCGAAACATCGGCTGCTCGGCCAGCGTTTCGGCGCGGGCGTGCGCGGGAGTGCGGGAAAGGTCGGTGAGCCACGGCGGCGTCAGCCCCCAGCGTGCCTTGGCCACTTGCAGCTGCCCATCCAGCTGGCGCTGGATAAGGACAGTATTGCCGGGCGAAATATTCCACTGGGCGGGTTGCCCGGCGGGAAAGCCAGGCAGGTTGGCCAATGCCTGGGACCAGCGGAACAGGGCGTAACGTCCACACATGAGGTAATTCTGAACCTAGCAGATCAAGGTACCGGGGAAGCTCTCCGGCTCGTCGCCAACCAGTGGCTGGGCGTCATTGTACGCATCGATCAACTGCCGTGCGTATTCGGCCTGCTCATCGGCCACCGACAAGCCCAGCAGACCGTGCAGAGGCAATTCGCCGGTCGCCCCGACAAGATCGCGGCCCACCAGGTGCGCCTGCACCCCTTCGCTGGCAAGCATACCGGCCAGCATCTCAGCCTCGAGCAGGCTTTCAGGTTCGTAGATACGCCTCATCACGCATCGTCCTCACGTCTGACATCGAGCATCCATTCGTCGTCATGCACCTGCAGCACGAACACGATCGGCCGACAGCACACCTGACAGTCTTCGGTGTAGACCTGATCGCCGCCGGACAGATCGACGAAGGTTTCCACCCGTTCGCCACAATAAGGGCAATCGTAGAACTCTGTTTCAAGCATCAGGGCCTCCACGACGAGTTATGCGTATAATTGCCGCTCTGTTTACAGGGCCACGTGCGTCCGAGCCGTTTTTCGGAGCCTGCCCGTACTTCATTATTACCCTAGCCGTTTCCAACAAGAGAGCATGATGGGCGAATTCGATGCCATCCGACCATACGACGACGCTGAGGTCCCTGGAGTTCTGGCACGCTTGCTCAGCGACCCGGCATTCCTCGATATCCTGACTCATTTCCGCTTCCCGCGCGCAGCCGGTGCCTTTGGCTGGCTGCTGAAACCGCTGATCGCCCGGCGCCTGCGCCAGGAGTTCGCTGGCGTGACCTGTGTATCGACCCTGCAGGACAAGGTCGAGCACTACGTTGATCGCACCATCGACCGCGCCACCGATGGCGTGACCTATTCGGGTGTGGAGCAGCTCAAGGCCGGCACGGCTTATCTGTTCCTGGCCAATCACCGTGACATCGTCATGGACCCGGCATTCGTCAACTACGCGGTGTACCACGCCGGCCTGCCCACCCCGCGCATCGCCATCGGCGACAACCTGCTGCAAAAACCCTTCGTCAGCGACCTCATGCGGCTCAACAAGAGCTTCATCGTGCACCGCTCGATCACCGGCCGTCGCGAGAAACTGGCCGCCTACCAGCTACTGTCGGCCTATATCAGTCACTCCATCATCAACGACAGCACCTCCATCTGGATCGCCCAGGCCGAAGGCCGGGCCAAGGATGGCGACGACCGCACCGATTCGGCCATCCTCAAGATGTTCCACATGAGCCGCAAGGACGAGGCATTCGGCGCGGTCATCCAGAGCCTGAACCTGACGCCGGTATCGATCAGCTACGAATACGACCCCTGCGACCAGGCCAAGGCCCGTGAGTTGTACATCCGCGCCACCACCGGTACTTACCAGAAGGCGCCGGGAGAGGACGATCACAGCATCGCCAAGGGCATTACCGGCTACAAGGGCCGCGTGCACATCAACTTTGCACCGCCAGTGACCCATTACTACGAGGACACCAAGCAGCTGGCAGCGGAAATCGACCGGCAGATCCTCGGCGGTTATCGACTGTTCCCCGTGCATTACCTGGCCTATGCGATGTGGGCCGAGCAGGATGACACGCTGCAGGTGCCAAGCGCCGAGCAGGTGTTCCCAGCCGATGAACTGGCCAAGGCCAAGGAAGAATGGCAGCGCCGTCTGGATGCCTGCCCTGAAGAGCAGCGGCCTTACCTGGTGTTGCAATACGCGACGCCGGTGCGCAATCAGTATCAGGTCAGGCAGCAGGCACCGCTTGCTTGAGCATCAAGGGGGCGCTGTTGAACGCGAGCCTCGCGTTCGGCCTGAGCCCCCGATTGTGCTCAGGCCCAGGTGCTGACCCACGACAGCACCAGCGCAATGGCCAGGCAGGCGAAGCCCAGGCTGTAGCGCTGCCTGGGCACCCACCCAGCGAATCGCGCAAACGTCCTCGGCTGCGCCCCCAACCCTAGCCGTGCATCGGCCGCCTCACGCCTGGCGCTGTGCAACAGCAGGCCGCCCGGACACGTCAGCAGCAAGGCCAGCACATTGATGAGCTTGGTGGGATGGGCGGCAATCAGCCCCCAGAGCATGTGCATGGACATCGCGTTACCTCGGCGTAGACCTGAACAAAAGCCAGCATTCTACCCAAGCCACCTGGCACTGCCTGCACGGCGGCGACCGGGTGTCATTTAATTTCATCTGTCATCGGTTCGTCATCAGAACAGGCCACCCTGTCGTCCTTCCTCGAACCGGAGCTCGTTCATGCTGCATGCCGAAAACCAGGACCGCCTCTACCTCGTTGCCCAGAGTGATGAGCAACAGGCGCTCATCGATGGTTTGGCCATCAATGTCCAAGACCGCCAATGGCTGGTCTACTGCGCCTTGGGCGGGCATGCCCATGAGCACTGGCCCGAGGTGGACACCCAGACCGGGATCAGCCTGCTGGACCTGCGCATCGCGACGGCATGATACCGGCACGCGGCATGAAAAAACCGCTGGCCGTCACCGGGCAGCGGTTTGAGTGAAGCATTGAACGTTACTGCGCCAGCACCTGACCGATGCTTGGGTCCTTGAACAACCGGGTCAGTGCGTCGCTCAACACATCGCTGACCAACTGGGTGTTGGTGTCCTGGTTTGGCGCCATGCCAAAGCGCTGATCCAGCGAAGCGCCATAGCGACCGGTGTAGCGGCGGCCGTTGTTGGCGACGTCAGCACGGAAGGTAGCGCCAATGGTGGCTTCGGTCACGTACAGCTTGTCCTTGGGCGACTGGTACTTCAGCTCGGCCAGGGTAACGGTCAACTGGGGCGCGTTGCCTGCGGTGGTGGGCGTGAAGCCCAGCAGGCGCACGGCAGCCTCGGCCTGGGCCTGCAGCTTGGGCACCACCTGGTTGCCGCTGACACTGATGGTGCTGGTTTCCGGGTACATGCCACCGCGGGTGCCCAGCGACGGTGAAGGCCTGCCGTCTACCACTCGCACCACCACCGGCTGGCCCTGCCCCACCGGGGTGAGTTGCGCGGTGAGCTTGGGCTGCGGATTGAGTTGTTGCGGGCTGTGGGCACAACCGACCAGGCTGAGGCTGGCTACGGTGATCAAACCGAACAACAGTCGTTGCAACATGCGCGATTCTCCAGAAAATGCGGCGATGGCGCACAGTATACCCAGCGGCAAGGGCCTGGCTACAAGCGGCTTGCACCGCTTGCGCCCGGTAGGCCCGAGGTTGTCACGAACGCTTAACCGGCGACACTTAAGGTGGCAGCACGTTCACCTGCACAGGACATCTGCCATGGCCTCGCTTTTGCACCTGCTGTTGCCTGCTCCTCGCCATACCGCCTACGCCCTGCTTGACGCGAATGGCACGTGCCTGGCCTTCAAGCATTGCTCGCAAGCACCCGAGGGCGATGGCTGGGTGCAGGTGCAAGAGGTGCAGCTTGCCTGGCTGGGTCATGCACTGCCGGACGATGCCCGGGTTTGCAAGCCGACAAGTCGTCGTTGGCACCAACGCATCCTGGCTGCCTGAAAAACCCCGCAATAAAACCGCGAAATGGCGACATTTCTGGCTGCGACATCGCTATAATCTCCCCCCGATTATAAGGACGTCTCCTGATCGGGCCCCGCATCCGCCGTCTGACCACGGCAAATCTACCCGCCTCGCCCACAGAGAGCCTTCCACTCAGGTCTTGCATCGGCTGTCGTGCCTGCTTCCATGGCCGTCACACTGCAAAGAACCTGTGGGTTGCCATCGCGCAGTCCCCTTTTGAGGTTCACGTCTCCAAAAGAGCGTGAAAAAACGGTTTTCACTACTTCACAAGAGTGTGGCGAGCAAATGAACAATCTGGCATGTGCAAAAGCGGCAGGTGTGTCCCCTACAGCCCTGAACAGGCGGCAAATGGCCCCAACCTGGATGCGTGTCTGAGCGGCTTGCGTAGCGCATCCGACGGTCGTTGACCATAAGTCGAATTGCCGCACCTGGGGCAAACAGGGTTCAATAGGCGAACCCAAAGACTGGTTGGCGGTGTCCGCGGACGTTGCATGAACTGCGAAAAGTCGGACATGGCGATCCTGGAGAACCCGGTGATCCTGTGCTGTCAATTAGGTAGCTGTAGATTGTGGAGACGCGTTAAATGGCGCAGAACGAATCGGTTGATGTAGTACTGGTAGGCGCAGGCATCATGAGTGCCACCCTGGCCGTACTGCTCAAGGAGCTCGACCCGACCCTGAAACTCGAAGTGGTCGAGGCGATGGATTCCGGGGCCGCAGAGAGTTCCAACCCCTGGAACAACGCAGGCACCGGCCACGCCGGCTTGTGCGAGCTGAACTACACGCCCCAGGCCGCTGATGGCAGCATCGACATCAAGAAGGCCGTGCACATCAATACCCAGTTCGAGGTGTCTCGCCAGTTCTGGGCCTACTTGAGCAAGAAAGGCAACTTCGGCCCGGCGCGGGCGTTCATCAACCCGGTACCGCACCTGAGCTACGTCGAGGGTGACAAGGGCATCGCCTTCCTGAAAAAGCGCTATGAACTGCTCAAGCAGCATCACGCCTTTGCCGAGATGGAGTACACCGAGGACAAGGCCGTGATGAACGAGTGGATGCCGCTGATGATGCCGGGCCGCCCGGCTGACCAGCACATTGCCGCCACCCGGGTGCTCAAGGGGACCGACGTCAATTTCGGGGCCCTGACCAACAAACTGCTCAAGTTGCTGGGCGACGCGCCCGACGCGCAGGTCAAGTATTGCAAGAAGGTCGTGGGCCTGCGTCGCAACGGCGCCGGCTGGACGGTCAGCATCAAGGACGTCAACAGCGGCGGCAGCCGCGAAGTGGACGCCCGCTTCGTGTTTCTCGGCGCCGGCGGCGCTGCCCTGCCGCTGCTGCAGGCCTCCGGCATCCCCGAAAGCAAGGGCTTTGGCGGCTTCCCGGTCAGTGGCCAGTGGCTGCGTTGCGACAATCCGGAAATCGTCAGTCAGCATCAGGCCAAGGTCTACAGCCAGGCCGCCGTTGGCGCGCCGCCCATGTCCGTGCCGCACCTGGACACGCGCGTGGTCGACGGCAAGAAATCCCTGCTGTTCGGGCCGTATGCCGGCTTTACCACCAAGTTCCTCAAGCACGGTTCGCTGCTGGACCTGCCCCTGTCGGTACGCCTTGGCAACCTTGGCCCGATGCTGGCGGTGGCCCGAGACAACATGGACCTGACCAAGTACCTGGTCAGTGAGGTGATGCAGTCGATGGAGCAGCGCCTGGAATCCCTGCGCCGCTTCTACCCCGAGGCCAAGGCCGAAGACTGGCGCCTGGAAGTGGCTGGCCAGCGTGTGCAGATCATCAAGAAGGACCCGAAGAAAGGCGGCGTTCTACAGTTCGGTACCGAGTTGGTGTCTGCCCAGGACGGCAGCTTGGCGGCGCTGCTGGGCGCATCGCCCGGTGCTTCGGTGACGGTCTCGATCATGCTGGAACTGATCGAGCGCTGCTTCCCGGAGCAGGCAAAAGGTGCCTGGGCAGCCAAGCTCAAGGAGATCTTCCCGGCGCGCGAGAAGACCCTGGCCACCGACGCTGCGCTTTACCAGAAGATCAGCGCCGACAACGATGCGGCACTGGATCTGGTGCAAAGCAGCCCGGCAGCCAAGCATTACGCCTGAGCCGCCCGGCCAATGAAAAACGCCCCTCGGGGCGTTTTTTCATGCCCGTGAGCGGGCGTTTTCGATGATTTCGATGTACTCCTCGCCATTGCGCTGATCGGCGATCTGCTCGGCGAACGTCTTGCCGTGCTCGTCCTTACCATCGAGGTCCAAGCCTGCTTCGACGAAGAAGCCAACGAAACGCCGGAAGTCATCCACGCGCAAGCCGCGGTAAGCCTTTACCAGCTTGTGCAGCGAGGGCGAGGTGACCTCATCGGCGGGCTCGAACTGGAGAAACGCCTTGATGTAGTCGTCGCTGATTTCGTCACCGATTACCTGTTTCTTGTCTTTACGCATTGCCGACTCCAACTGGACCATCACGATGTTCAAAGGGCGGCAGTGTACCTTCCGCCGCGCGCGAGCCTCAACGCGTACGTACGGTGCCGGTGTGCAGGTCCGCCCAGATGTGCCCGTTGGCATAGGTGAGAAACTGCACATACAGGGTCTCGTTGCGCAGCAGGTCCATGATGACCCGGTAATCGCTGAGCGGGTAATTCAAGCTCAGCGTGCGTGTCTTCTCGTCGTACAGCGGCTTTTTCAGGCTCTTGGCCGCCTCGCCGTCGAAGGTCAGCAGCACCTGGGTGATGCTGGCCGCCTTGCTCAGAGGCTTGCCTTTGAGGCGCACCTGCAAGGAAGAGGTGATCGGAATGGGTTGCTGGTCCGATTGGCGCTGGGCGCCGACCACCACGGTGTAGTCGGTGACCTGAAGGAGCTGCTGGGCGGTGGGCGCTGCCTGGCGCAGGGACTGGTCGTCGGGCGGCAAGAATTGGCTGTGCATCGGCGCGGCAGCCAGGGGCAGGCTGACTGCCAGCAGGAACGGGATGAACGCACGCATGTGAGGCTCCTTGGCTTGAAGGAGCACTCTAGCATGCTACACGCGGGCGGCAGGCAGGCTGCGCTCAGAGCCCTTTGACGGCGAAGATGCCGTTGGCGTTGCGCCAGTAGCCCTTGTAGTCCATGCCATAGCCGAAGATGTAACGATCGATGCACGGCAAGCCCACGTAGTTGGCCTTGAGGTCCGGGCTGGCCTTGCGGTCGTGGTCCTTGTCGATCAGCACGGCCGTGTGCACGGCGCGGGCGCCGGCATGCTTGCAGAAGTCGATGATAGCGCTGAGGGTGTGGCCCTCGTCGAGAATGTCATCGACGATCAGCACATCGCGGTCGATGAACGAGACTTCCGGCTTGGCCTTCCAGAACAGCTCGCCGCCACTGGTCTGGTTGCGGTAACGGGTGGCGTGCAGGTACGAGGCTTCCAGCGGGAACTGCAGGTGGGTCAACAGCTTGCCAGCAAAGATCAGGCCGCCGTTCATCACGCAGAACACCACGGGGTTCTTGTCGTGCAGTTCTTGGCAGATCTGCTCGCCGACCTTGGCGATGGCCGCTTCGACTTCGGCTTCGGTGTACAGGCAGTCTGCTTCACGCATGACTTGACGGATATGCTCGAGATCGGCGGACATGGCGCTCTCCAGGAGGTGCATTTTGGAAAAGCGGGCAAAGGTACGCATCCGCTCGTCACAGATCAAGCGTTTATGGACTAACGTGCAAAATGATCAGACGACAGCACAGGCTGAATAGATTAATCTAGCGCGGTTTTTTTGCCCGCCTTTCGGAGCCCCCCCTATGCCCACTCGTGAGATCCGCCATCCGCTGATCCGCCACAAGCTCGGCCTGATGCGCCGTGCTGATATCAGCACCAAGAATTTTCGCGAACTTGCCCAGGAAGTCGGCGCCCTGTTGACGTATGAGGCCACCCAGGACCTGCCACTGGAAACCTACGAAATCGACGGCTGGTGCGGCAAGGTTGCCGTGGAAAAGATCGCCGGCAAGAAGATCACGGTCGTGCCAATCCTGCGCGCAGGCATCGGCATGCTCGACGGCGTGCTCAGCCTGGTGCCGGGTGCCAAGGTCAGCGCGGTGGGCGTGGCCCGCAACGAAGAGACGCTTGAGGCCCACACTTACCTGGAAAAGCTCGCGCCGGACATCAACCAGCGCCTGGCACTGATCATCGATCCGATGCTGGCCACCGGCGCCTCGATGGTCGCCACCATCGACCTGCTGAAAAAGGCCGGTTGCCGGGAAATCCGCGCCATGGTCCTGGTTGCTGCCCCAGAGGGCATTGACGTGGTACACAAGGCCCACCCGGATGTGCAGATCTACACGGCCTCCATCGACCAGCGCCTGAACGAACATGGCTACATCGTCCCAGGCCTGGGTGATGCCGGCGACAAGATCTTCGGCACCAAGCAAAAGGACGCCTGACCATGCAGGACGGCTACAACGACCCGCTCTGGCGTCAGGTCGTTTCAGGCGCGCAGATGCTCTTCGTGGCATTTGGCGCGCTGGTGCTGATGCCCTTGATTACCGGCCTGGACCCTAACGTCGCGCTGTTCACCGCAGGCCTTGGCACCTTGCTGTTTCAGCTGGTGACCGGGCGTCAGGTGCCGGTCTTCCTGGCATCGAGCTTTGCCTTCATCACCCCGATCATTCTCGCCAAGGGCCAGTTCGGTCTGGCAGAAACCATGGGTGGCGTCATGGCCGCCGGGTTCGTCTACACCTTCATGGGCCTGATGGTGAAGATCAAGGGCACAGGCTTCATCGACCGTATGCTGCCCCCGGTGGTGATCGGCCCGGTGATCATCTCCATCGGCCTGGCCATGGCACCGATCGCGGCCAACATGGCGATGGGCAAGGCTGGCGATGGTAGCGTGCTGCTGCCCTACAGCACCGCCATGCTGATTTCCATGCCGGCCCTGCTGACGACGCTGATCGTGGCCGTGTTCGGCAAAGGCATCTTCCGCCTGGTGCCGATCATCGCCGGCGTGCTGGTGGGTTTTGCCCTGTCGTTCGCTTTCGGGGTGGTCGACACGGCGAAGATTGCAGCGGCGCCCTGGCTGGAATTGCCCAACTTCACCGCCCCTGCCTTCAACTGGCAGGCCATCCTGTTCATCGTGCCCGTGGCCTTGGCGCCGGCCATCGAGCATATCGGCGGGGTCATCGCGGTGGGCAGCGTGACGGGACGGGACTACCTGAAGACACCGGGCCTGCACCGCACGCTGCTGGGTGACGGCATCGCCACGACGGCAGCCGGCCTGTTCGGCGGACCGCCCAACACCACCTACGCCGAGGTGACCGGCGCGGTGATGCTGACCAAGAACTACAACCCGAAGATCATGACCTGGGCTGCGGTGTTCGCCATCACCCTGGCCTTCATCGGCAAGTTCGGCGCCCTGCTGCAGAGCATTCCGGTGCCTGTGATGGGTGGCATCCTCTGTCTGCTGTTCGGCTCGATCGCAGCCGTCGGGCTCAATACCATGATCCGCCACAAGGTCGACCTCGCCGAAGCGCGGAACCTGGTGATCGTGTCGGTGACCCTGGTATTCGGTATCGGCGGCGTGCTGGTCGGCAGCGGTGACGGTCCCGACGACTGGGGCCTGAAGGGCATCGCGTTGTGCGCCATCGTGGCGATCGCGCTCAACCTCATCCTGCCAGGCAACGATGCCTGGAAGCACAAGCAGCAGGATGATCAGTTGCCTTGACGCCTGAGTCGCCTGGTCTGGCGCCGTCCTCGACGGGGCCTGACCAGGCGGGCCATCAAGCGTTTTCGCAGAGCTTGGCCAGCACCCTCACCCATTCCGGGTGTTCGTTCATGCAGGGCACCAGCACCAGCTCCTGACCACCGGCTTCGACGAATTGCTCGCTGCCGCGCATGCCGATTTCCTCGAGCGTCTCGATGCAGTCAGCCACGAAGGCCGGGCACATCACCAGCAACTTCTTCACCCCGGCCTGGGCGAGTTCGTCCAGCCGCGCTTCGGTATAGGGTTCGATCCACTTGTCCCGGCCCAGCCGCGACTGGAAGGAGACCGACCACTTGCCCGCTGGTATGCCCAGCTTCGTCGCGAACGCCCTGGCCGTAGCCAGGCACTGCCCGCGGTAACACACGGCACGCACTTGGGCGCTGGCACCTTCGCAGCACTCGGGCGCTCGCAGGTCATGCTTCGTACCGCTGGGGAAGAGTTTCTTCAAATGGCGTTCGGGCAAGCCATGGAAGCTGAGCAGCAGGTGGTCATAGTCCTGCTCCAAATAGGGCCGGGCACTGGCGACCAATGCGTCGATGTAGTCTGGATCATCGTAGAAAGGTTGCAGCACGCGCATCTGCAGCGGCAGTTGCTGCTCGGTGATGGTCTGCCGGGCGAGCTCCACGACGGTCGTTACTGTGCTGTCGGCAAATTGTGGGTACAGGGGCGCCAGGGTGACCTTGCGTATACCCTGCGCCGCAAGCCGCTCCAGTACCTGGGGCAAGGCAGGCTCACCGTAGCGCATGGCGATTTCCACCGGCCCGTGGGGCCAGTGATCGACCATGGCCGCTTGCAGGCGACGGGTAAGCACCACCAGCGGCGAGCCCTCGTCCCACCAGATCGAGGCATAGGCGTGGGCGGACTGCTCGGGACGCTTGATCAGTATCAACGACACCAACAGGCGCCGGATGGGCCAGGGCAAGTCGACCACATAGGGGTCCATGAGAAACTGATTGAGGTAGCGGCGAACATCGGCTACCGACGTGGAGGCCGGTGAACCCAGGTTGACCAGCAGCAAAGCGTGATCGGTCATGCAGCATCCTATGTCAGAGGCGGCTGGACAAATTGCCCAGCGCCGATTGCAGATCGTTGAAGCGGAACGTGAACCCGGCTGCCAGCAACCGCGTGGGGTAGGCGCGCTGGCCACCGAGCAGCAGGTTCGACATCTCGCCCAGGCCAGCTTTCAGCAGCAACCCAGGCAGGGGTATCACGGCAGGTCGGTGCAGCGCCCTGCCCAGCTGCTTGGCAAATTCACGGTTACGCACAGGCTCAGGTGCACAGGCATTGTAAGGGCCGCTGGCGTCGGTGCGCTGCAAGAGAAAATTAATCAGGGCGATCTGGTCGTCTATGTGGATCCAGGGCATCCACTGCCGACCGTTGCCTATCGGCCCACCTAATCCCAACTTGAAGGGCAAGCGCAGGCGAGACAGGAAGCCGCCGTCGCTGGCCAGCACCAGCCCTGTACGCACCAGCACCACCCGAATGCCCTGCGCTTGTGCACGGCACGCCGTTTCCTCCCAGGCGATGCACAGTTGGCTGGCGAAGTCTTCGACCACCGGCGGGGCGTCTTCGGTCAACTCACGTTCGCCGCCGTCACCGTACCATCCCACGGCCGAACCTGAGATCAGCACGCCCGGACGCTGCTCACGCCTGCCCAGCCATGCCAGCAATTGCTCCGTAAGGGCGATGCGGCTTGACCACAGCAGGTTGCGCCGAGAGGCCGTCCAGGGTCGATCGGCAATCGGCGCACCGGCCAGATTCACCACGGCATCAATGGGGTCGGCCGCTTCCAGTTCATTGAGCTCGGCAATGCCTCTGACACCGTCGCCGCAAAGCGTCGCCACCGCCTCGGGACGTCGACTCCACACGGTGAGCCGATGCCCTTGAGCAAGCCAGTGACGGCACAAGTGCCGGCCTATCAATCCGGTGCCGCCTGTCAGCAGGATGTGCATGGCAGTGTCCTCATGGAATAAGGCAGTGGTCTATTTTTAACATCAAGGCACTTTCTAGCGCCCATGCTCTCCGATAAACATAGGCCAACCAATCGTTACTTGCGGAATATACTTATACATATTTTTATGATTGTACAGGTTTGCCTGACAGCGTAATCTGCGCATAGCAAGGTTTTAAGAGGCCATCATGACCATACCTATTGCCATCATCGGGGCTGGCATTGCCGGCCTGTCAGCCGCCCAGGCACTGCAGAGCGCCGGGCAGACCGTGCACCTTTTCGACAAGGGCCATGGCAGCGGCGGGCGCATGGCCAGCAAACGCAGCGAAGCCGGTGCACTGGACTTGGGGGCGCAGTATTTCACCGCCCGTGACCGCCGCTTCGTCGAAGAACTGCAGCACTGGGTAGCCGCCGGCTGGGCGGCGCAGTGGAAACCACAGCTGTACAACTACCGCGACGGGTCACTCACCCCCTCCCCCGATGAACAGACCCGCTGGGTGGGCGTGCCACGCATGAGCGCCATCACCCGCGGCCTGCTCAAGGACATGACCGTTAGCTTCGCCTGCCGTATTACCGAGGTCTTTCGCGGCAAGGACTACTGGCACCTGCAGGACACCGAGGGCTGCAGCCATGGTCCATTCCGCCGTGTGGTGGTTGCCGTACCGGCGCCACAGGCAACGCCCCTGCTGGCAGCCACGCCAAAGCTCGCAGCCGTGGCCGCCGGGGTGCAGATGGAGCCAACCTGGGCGGTGGCGCTGGGCTTTAAGGCCCCTCTGGATACGCCCATGCAAGGCTGCTTCGTCCAGGAAAGCCCGCTTGACTGGCTGGCACGCAACCGCAGCAAGCCGGGGCGCGACGAGACGCTGGACACGTGGGTACTGCACGCCACTTCCAACTGGAGCCGACAACACATCGACCTGTCCAAGGACGACGTCGTCGAGCACCTGCGCGGCGAATTCGCCGAACTGGTCGGTTGCGCCGTGCCTGAACCCGCGTTTGCCCTGGCCCACCGCTGGTTGTACGCCCGCCCCGGCAGCCATCACGAATTCGGCGCCCTGGCCGATGCCGACCAAGGGTTATATGCCTGCGGGGACTGGTGCCTGTCCGGACGGGTGGAAGGTGCCTGGTTGAGTGGACAAGAGGCCGCGCGCCGTTTACTTGAACACTTGGACTGATCGGCTATCTACACCTTAAGGGTTCGCACCGGACCCACTATGTGCTGGAATATTCCTGTACATGACTGATAAGTTGTACAGGTATACGGAGGCAGCTATGCACGACCCTGCAGTTCACCACAAGCCGCGCATCGCTATCAGTGCCTGCCTGACCGGGCATAACGTGCGTTACAACGGTGGGCACAAGTCCTCGGACCTGTGCCGCACCCAACTGGAAGAACATTTCGAATGGACGACGGTGTGCCCAGAAATGGCCATTGGCCTGGGTGTACCGCGCGATCCAATCCGGCTGGTGGGCGACCCTGAACATCCTGAAGTCGTGGGCACGCGCAACCCTGACCTGGACTATACGGGTCCGCTGCGTGATTACGGTAAACAGATGGCCGCCGAACTTGATGATGTTTGCGGCTACATCTTCATGCAGAAGTCGCCCTCGTGCGGTCTTGAGCGTGTCAAGGTCTACCAGGACAATGGTCACCCAGCCATCAACCGCGGTCGCGGCGCCTATGCGCAGGCTTTTTGCGAGCTAAGACCAGACCTGCCGGTCGAAGAGGAAGGCCGCCTGCACGACCCTGTGCTGCGCGAAAACTTCATCAGCCGCGTGTATGCGTACGCCGATTGGCAACATCTGCTTGAGCAAGGCTTGAGTCGCCATGCGCTGCTGGCTTTCCACTCCCGCTACAAGTACCTGCTGATGGCGAACAACCCGCAGGCTTATCGCACCTTGGGGCGCATGCTCGGCAGCATGAGCAAGGACGACGATACGGCCGTTGTCGCCCCCCGCTATTTCTCGGAGCTGATGCAGGCTTTGCGCCGCTGTGCCAGCCGTGGCACACACGGCAATGTGTTGCAGCATCTGAGCGGCTACTTCAAAAACGCCCTGACCCCTGCCGACAAAGCCGAGCTGCAGACGTTGATCGGACAGTACCAGCAAGGGGTCGTGCCTTTGATCGTACCGCTGACCCTGCTCAAGCATCATCTGCGCAACCACCCTGACCCCTACCTGCTGCAACAAGCCTACTTGCAGCCTCATCCTGAACGCCTGGGACTACGTAATGCGGTCTGAGATTCTTCTACCAATTGGTGAGCTGGCCCGGCGCACAGGCGTCAACCCGGTCACCCTGCGCGCATGGGAGCGGCGCTACGGGCTGCTCAAGCCACAGCGCACACCCAAGGGGCATCGACTGTACCCGGTCGAACAGGTCGAGAGAGTGGAAGCGATCCTGGCCTGGTTGCAGCGTGGTGCATCGGTCAGCCAGGTGGGGGATTTGCTGGACAAGCCACTCAGCACCCCACCCACCGGGGATTGGCAAACCCGTCAGTTCCAGATGCTCGAAGCCATCGCCAACTTGTCGCAACGGGCGCTGGATCATCAGTTGAACCAGGCCATGGCGCTCTACCCTGCCGTCACGTTATGCGAGCAGTTGCTGCTGCCTTTGCTGGACCTGCTGGAACTGCGCTGGCGCAATTACTTCAACGCCCGGCTTGAGCAGGTGTTCTTCCATACGTGGTTGCGCAGCAAACTGGGCGCGCGGGTGTATCACGACAATCAGCTGCTACAGGGCCCACCGGTTCTGCTTGCCGAAGACAGTGACCGAGGCTTCGACCCTGGCCTGTGGCTCTGCGCATGGCTGTTCACCAGCAATGGCTTTGCGGTGGAAATCCTCGAGCAAGCCGTGGCCGGTGCGCAGTTGCAGAGTGCAGCTGCGGCCTTGAAGCCGCGCGCGGTGCTCCTGAACCTCGGCCCGCGCATCGACACCCGCGCGTTGCAGCGCACGCTCCAGAACCTGCAGCTGCCCACCCTTGCCGGGGGAGCCTTGCTGGCGCTGCATCAGGCCCAACTGGGCTCGCTCGACCTGCCTCACCTGCACACCTTCGATACCCCTCAAGCGGCCTTGCAGTTACTGCAAGGCCTGTGACTGCCAGCCTGGAGAGATTCCGATTTCATGCATTTGACCTGGCTTCGCAGTGACCTACGCGTTACCGACAACACCGCCCTGAGCGCCGCCAGTGAACGTGGCCCAACCCTGGCCCTGTGGCTTATCAGCCCTGGTCAATGGCAGGCCCATGACGATGCGGCCTGCAAAGTGGATTTCTGGCTACGCAACCTGCGCGAGGTGCGCCAGTCGCTTGATGCGCTCAACATCCCATTGCTCATACGCACGATAGACACCTGGGATGATGCGCCTCAGGCTGTGCTCGACGTCTGCCGGAAGCATCATGTCCAGAGCGTTCACTGGAACGAGGAATACGGCATCAACGAGGCCCGCCGCGACACGGCCACGCGCCAATTGCTCGAAGCCTCCGAGGTTCAGGTTCACAGCCACCTCGACCAGCTCCTGTTCCGGCCCGGAACGGTGCTGACCCGCAGTGGCGGCTACTTCCAGGTGTTCGGCCAATTCAAGAAAAACTGCCTGGAACACTTGCACCGCAGCCTGCCCTCAATGGCCTCACCGGTTAAACGTCAAGCCCCGACATCAATCAAGAGCGACCCGATTGCGCACCATGTCGACCCCTTCGAAAAGCCCGCAGACGCGCTGCGCAAGCATTGGCCTGCTGGCGAGCAGGAGGCTCAGGCAAGGCTTGCCCGATTCACCGACGAGGTCATCGACGACTACGAGACGTTGCGTGATCTTCCTGCTCGCGAGGGCACCAGTCAGCTGTCAGCCTACCTTGCAGCGGGGGTCATCTCACCCCGCCAATGCCTGCATGCCGCGCTGGCCCACAACCGAGGCGAGTTCGACAGCGGCAGCAGCGGCGTCCAGACCTGGATCAACGAGCTGCTCTGGCGCGAATTCTACAAGCACATCTTGACGGGCTATCCCCAGGTGTCTCGGCATCGTGCCTTCCGTGCGCACACCGAGGCGTTGCCGTGGCGTAAGGCACCCAAGGAATTCGAAGCCTGGCAGCAGGGCCGAACCGGCTTCCCGATCATCGATGCGGCCATGCGCCAGATGCTGGCCACCGGCTGGATGCACAACCGGCTACGCATGCTGACCGCCATGTTCCTGAGCAAGAACCTGTTGATCGACTGGCGGCTGGGGGAACGTCACTTCATGCGCCATCTGATCGACGGCGATCTGGCGGCCAACAACGGCGGCTGGCAGTGGAGCGCATCCACCGGCACCGACTCGGTCCCCTACTTCAGGATCTTCAACCCCGTGTCGCAGTCCCAACGTTTTGACCCCAAGGGCCGCTTCATTCGTCAGTGGGTACCTGAATTGCAGGGCATTGACGACAAAAATATCCACGACCCCGGAAAATGCCACGGCTTGATTGATGCTAACCTCTATCCCACTCCTATCGTCGATCTTCACAGTAGTCGACAGCGGGCGCTCCAGGCTTTCAAGGAGTTGCCCCGCTAGTCGTGTATAGAGGGCAATGCCGTGGGTGGCTCACGCAGTTTTTGGGTTACGGGCGCAACGGATGGGCTGGGCTTGGCACTGGTCCGCAATCTTTTAGCTAATGGGCAGCGGGTCGCCGCCAGTGCAGGTGCAAGCGAGGAACTCGATCGCTTGTGCTTGCACCATGGCGATCGCTTGCTGCGGCTTCCAGGCCAATTACATCAGCAGCCCGATGCTGACGAGGCAGGCCGCATGATCGGCGACGCCTGGGGCTCATTGGATGGCTTGATCCTGAATGCCGCCACCTGTGATTACTTGCTCCCTGGTACCTCGGACAGCGAGTTGTTCGAGCATCTGATCACCACCAACCTTCAGGCGGCACAGCACTGCCTCGAGTACGCCACGCCCTTGCTGGCCAAGGGCGATACGCCCCAGATAATGGCGGTTTTCAGCCGCTACTCCGCCACGCAGCTCTACGCGCCGACGCAGTTTCCTGCCGGCTGGAACAACGCCGTGCAGTGGGTAAGGGAGCAGCGTTCATCGTTGCTCGCCAACGGCATAGCGCTGACAGTGGTAGCGCCGCAGTCCCTGAAAAACCCTGTGACGGCTGCCAGCGCGGTGCCTGAAGACTGGACCGCCGACACAGCGGCGCTGGAGCTTCTGGCGCGCTTGCCTGCACGTGAGCCTGAGCTGGTGCTCGAGACGCTGAACCCGTCGAATCTCTGGCCGCTGCCGCAGCACTAGCTGCGAGGCTCAACATGCCGTGCAGTCAAGCAGTGCAACGTGCTCAGGACGTGAAACGTTCCACGTCTTGAGAGGTATGCCACAGCACCGGAAGGATATCCATCAACGCGCGTGGATCGCCGCTGGTCCAGAACCGCGTTGGCCGAGCCGGGCCGGGTGCCAGCAGATCAGCACCCGCGAGCAGGCGTTCGAGTTGGCGCGCCACGGCTGCGCCCGTATCGATGACGGCCACGTGGGAGGGCACCGTTTCAGCCAGCAAGGGTTTCAAGAACGGATAATGCGTGCAGCCCAGTATCAAGGTATCGCAGCCCGCCGCCAGAAGCGGTTCAACGTACCTGCCCAGCAACGTGCGTAACACTGGGCTGTTCAGGTCCCCCGTTTCGATCAGTTCGACAAGCCCGGGGCAAGGCTGGGTGATCACCTGCACGTTGCTGGCAAAGCGATCGAGCAAGGCGGCAAACTTGGCACTTTGCAAGGTTCCAGTCGTGGCCAGCACGCCGACTATCCCTGAACGGGTGGCCGCTGCGGCAGGCTTGACCGCCGGCTCCATGCCCACGATCAGCCAGTGAGGATAGTGCTCGCGCAGATCAGCCACCGCAGCCACGGTAGCCGTGTTGCAGGCCAGTACCATGGCCTTGGCGCCTTGTTGATGAAAGAAGGCGGCGATGTGGCGGCAGCGTTCACGAATGTAGTCCGGGGACTTCTCCCCGTACGGCACATGGCCACAATCCGCGAGGTAGTGGAGCGTTTCGTTGGGCAAGCGTTGACGAATCTCGGCAAGCACCGACAGCCCCCCCACCCCGGAGTCCATCACCCCGACCGGCCCCTCGCGCTCAGCCATCGCGCTTGCCACACACCGCGCAGCCAGGGTCGCGTTTGACCCGCAACTCACGGATGCGCGTGCCCAAGGCGTCGATCAGCAACAGTCGCCCTACCAAGGGTTCGCCAAAGCCGGCCAGCAGCTTCATGGCCTCCAGCGCCTGCAAGCTGCCCACCAGACCCACCAAGGGGCCGATCACGCCAGCCTCGCTGCAGGTCAGCTCGGCCTCGCTGCCATGGCCATACAGGCAGTGATAGCAGGGGCTGTAGTCCCGGCGCGGGTCGAACACCGACAGCTGGCCTTCCAGGCGTATTGCGGCGCCACTGACCAAGGGCTTCGCGGCCGCCACGCAGGCCGCGTTGACCGCCTCACGTGTACCGAAGTTATCCGAGCAGTCCAGGACCAGGTCCACTGCCGATACGGCAGCGGCCAGTGAGTCTTCATCCAGCGCCTGGCGGTGGGCGATCAGGTCGATTTCCGGGTTGATCGCCTGCAAACGTTGCAGGGCCGAGTCGACCTTGCTCATGCCCACGCTGGCACTGTCATGGATGACCTGGCGCTGCAGGTTCGTCAGGTCGACCGTATCGAAATCCGCCAGGTGCAGCTCGCCAACGCCGGCAGCTGCCAAATACAGCGCCACAGGCGAGCCCAGGCCACCGAGTCCGACGATCAGGGCCTTGCTCTGCTTGAGGCGCAGCTGGCCGTCGATGTCGATCTGGGACAGCAATACCTGCCGACTGTAGCGCAGCAGCTCCTGGTCGCTCAGCATGGCAAGCGCCCCACGGTGATGCGCTGGTGACCGCCCAGGTCGATGCGGCTGCTCACCTCGACAAAGCCGTTTTCCCGCAACAGCACCTGGACGGCATCAGCCTGGTCGTAACCATGCTCGAGCAGAAGCCAACCGCCAGGGGTGAGGTGGCTCGGCGCCTGGGCGGCGATGACACGCAGGTCGTCCAGACCGTCGACCCCGGCTACCAGCGCGCTGCTGGGCTCGAAGCGCACGTCACCGTCGACCAGATGCGGGTCTGAAGCGGCGATGTAGGGCGGGTTACTGACGATCAGGTCGAAGCGCTCGTCGGCAAGCCCCTCAAGCCAGTGGCTGACCTGGATGCGGACGTTGGCCAGGCCAAGCCGCTGGCGATTGCGCTCGGCCAACGCGGCGGCCTCGGGCACGCGATCCACCGCCGTTACCTGCCACGCCGGTCGCTCGCTGGCCAGGGCAAGGGCAATTGCACCGGTGCCCGTCCCCAGGTCGAGCACCCTGGCCGGCAGCGCAGGCTGCAACTCCAGTGCCGTCTCGACCAGCAGTTCGGTGTCCGGGCGCGGGATGAGCGTATGCGGGGCCACTTCCAGATCGATCTTCCAGAAGCCCTGCTGGCCCAGGATATAGGCCACAGGCTCCCCTTCCCTGCGCCGCTGCAGGTAGCCGGCGTAGGTCTGGGCAGCTTCGCTGCTGACGATGCGCTCTGGCCATGTGTGCAAATAACTGCGCGACTTGCCAAGCGCCGCCGCCAGCAGCAGCTCGGCATCCAGGCGCTCGGTAGGCGAATCGGGTAACTGCGCGTTGCGCAGCAGGCTGGCGATGATGGTCATCAGTCCCCCAGAGCAGCCAGTTGGTCGGCCTGGTACTCGGCCAGCAGGGGCTCGATCACCGCATCGACCCCACCGGCGAGCACGTCGTCCAGCGAGTACAAGGTCAGATTGATGCGATGGTCCGTGACCCGACCCTGTGGATAATTGTAGGTGCGGATGCGTTCGGAGCGATCCCCGGAGCCCACCAGCAGTTTGCGCTCACTGGCGATGGCGTTCTGAGCGGCGCTGGTCTGCATGTCGTTCAACTTCGCCGATAACCAGGACAAGGCGCGCGCACGGTTCTTGTGCTGGGAACGCTCTTCCTGGCATTCGACGACAATGCCTGTGGGCAAGTGCGTGATGCGGATGGCCGAGTCGGTCTTGTTCACGTGCTGACCGCCCGCGCCGGACGCGCGGTAGGTGTCCACGCGCAAGTCGGCTGGGTTGATCTCGATGGCCGCTTGTTCATCCGGCTCCGGCAAAACCGCCACGGTGCAGGCCGAGGTGTGGATGCGGCCCTGGGATTCGGTTTCGGGGACGCGCTGTACACGGTGCGCGCCGGACTCGAACTTGAGCTTGCCGTACACGTTCTCGCCCTCGACGCGGGCGATGATTTCCTTGTACCCGCCGTGCTCGCCTTCGTTCTCGGAAAGGATCTCCAGCCGCCAGCCGCGCTTTTCCGCGTAGCGCGAATACATGCGAAACAGATCGCCCGAAAAGATCGCCGCTTCGTCGCCACCCGTTCCGGCGCGAATCTCGAGAAACACGTTGCGCCCGTCGTTGGGGTCCTTGGGCAGCAACATGCGCTGCAGTTGCGACTCCAACGCCACCAACTGGTCCTTGGCCTCACGCACTTCCTCCACGGCCATTTCACGCATGTCCGGGTCGCTGTCCTTGAGCAGCGCCTGGGCGCTTTCAAGATCATCCTGGACCTTGCGCCATTGCTGATAGGCCGTGTGCACCGGCTCGACTTCGGCATATTCGCGGGAATAGGCGCGAAAACGTGTCTGGTCGGAAATGACCTCGGCATCACCGAGCAAGGCGGTGAGTTCTTCGAAGCGGTCCTGGAGAATGTCCAGTTTATTGAGCAGCGACGCTTTCATTGCAGGGATTTGTCCGTGGAGCCCTCGTCGAGGGCAAAGAGTTCCTGGGCCATGGCCAGCGCATCGAGGCGGCCCTCGGCCGAGAGCTTTTTCAGCTGCACGCTAGGCGCATGCAGGAGCTTGTTGGTCAGGCCGCGCGCCAATTGGGCCAATACGTCTTCAGGGTTGCCACCATTGGCCAGCAAGCGCTGGGCCTTTTGCAGTTCTTCATCACGCAGCCGCTCGCTTTGCTGGCGGTAGGCCCGGAGCACATCGACAGCGGCCAGCTCTCGCAGGCGCACCATGAAATCCTCGGCCCCCACCGCCACCAGTTCTTCGGCGGCCTGGGCAGCGCCCTGGCGGCTCTTGAGGTTTTCGGCAACCACGTCATGCAGGTCGTCGACGGTATACAGGTACACATCGTCGAGCTCGCCCACTTCGGTCTCGATGTCGCGCGGGACGGCGATATCGACCATGAAGATGGGTTTGTGTCGGCGCTGCTTGAGGGCGCTTTCGACGGCGCCCTTGCCCAGAATCGGCAACTGGCTGGCGGTGGAGCTAATGACGATATCGCTGTTGGCGAGTTCCTGGGGGATATCGGCGAGCAGCACGGCATGTGCGCCGAACTGTTCGGCCAGGGTGCTGGCGCGCTCGAGCGTACGGTTGGCCACCACGATGCGGCGTACGCCCTGCTCGTGCAGGTGGCGAGCGACCAGGGTGATGGTCTCGCCGGCGCCGATCAGCAGTGCCTGGCTGCGGGCGAGGTCGCTGAAGATCTGTTTGGCCAGACTGACGGCCGCGAAAGCGACCGACACGGGGTTTTCGCCGATGGCGGTGTCGGTACGGACCTGTTTGGCGGCGCTGAACGTGGCCTGGAACAGGCGCCCGAGCAGCGGCCCGACGGTGCCGGCCTCGCGGGCAACGGCATAGGCGGATTTCATCTGGCCGAGGATCTGCGGTTCGCCGAGCACCAGTGAGTCGAGGCCGGAGGCGACGCGCATCATGTGCCGGACGGCGTCGTGTTCTTCATGCACGTAGGCGCTGGCACGCAGTTCGTCGAGGCTGAGGCGGTGATAGTCGGCCAGCCACTGGAGCACGGCATCGGCCGACAGTTGGTCCTGCTCGATGTAGAGCTCGCTGCGGTTGCAGGTGGACAGGATCGCTGCCTCGCGACTGGTGGTGAGGCGGCAGAGCTGCTGCAGGGCGTCCACCAGCTGCTCCGGGGTAAACGCCACGCGCTCGCGTACGTCTACCGAGGCAGTCTTATGGTTGATACCAAGTGCAAGAAAGGCCATGCAAGATCGCTGGTTGTGACAGGAAGCCGATAATTGTCCTCTTTCGCAGGTTGCAGGACAACCACCGCTCGCTATTGCGCTGATAGTCGCGCAGCTATCGCCTTTTCGTCGCCTGCCCTGGCGGCGTGTTCAAGTCTTCCCGGCTTTTGATCCCAACCTGGAGGCTCGCGATTCAAGGAGGCCGAACGCAGGCCTTGCGCATGGAGGTGACGGGCATGGAGCCCCGTCAAGCACCAGGCTTCAGAATGACGCCTGCAGCGAGGCCTTCTCGAGAACAAGCCCCAAACTCGGCCCCCAGTAGTCGCAATCTGCTGGACCTGATCTACCGCTCGGCTAGAAGCATCAGTCACAGCGAAACCAGAGCCATCGACTCGCCATCGCTCTAGCCAATCACGCCGACCAGGTGGAGAAGACTTTTGATATATGTCTATAAGACTTATCCACAGCCTTGTAGTCCATTTCCCAAATACATGCCCAGCGGTTGCCCTGCCTTCCTTCGGCAACTAGTCTTGACGCTACTACATCGACATTCGTCACCGAGACAGCGATACCAGTGGGATAACATCGCGTTATCAGTAGTCGATTGATGCCTACTTAATAACAATACGCTATGCTGGGCATACCGAGTGCTTGGCCGGAAGCTATATCATAGGCGCGAGCAAATGGAAGAATTTGCAGCATTTCGTAGGCACTCAACGCTCCTATGGGGCGTTAATTTGTGTGCTATTTCGGCATCTACACTGAGTTACGTTTATCTTTCCTACTATATTTATGCTCATACTGGCAGCCTACTACTTTCCCAAGCGGTGCTGTTTGCACCCATGGTTCTGCCGGTCATTCTTGTCGCTCCAATCTACCGCCTGGCTGACTGTCTAGCGCCACGCACCTTGCTGTGGAGTGCTAACTTGTTGTCGTTAGGCTGCGCGGCGATCACTTACAAGAGCCTCCCACATCATGTGGAAGTCGCCGTTTTAGGCGCAGTCGTCATTGGTACCCTGGATGCGGTGCAACGGGTAGGGCGCATTGTAGCCATCAAGTGCTATTTCCCGGAAGCGCAAATCGCCAGCTCAGTACCTCTTACACTTACCGCACAATTCATCGCCGGCGGCTTGGCAGGCATCAGTCTGGTACTGTTCAAGGCCGACATGACGCCTGGGTTAGCCCTGCTCATGACTGTCAGTCTTTTTTCCATGGCCACATTGGCGGCCTATCTCCTACCTGCTACAACAAAGTCTCCGGTTACCGCACCGGTCGAACCCCGCCTATTGAGGGCCCTTGGCTCACTGTTACAGGCGCATCCCGCGCTGCGCCTCAGCCTCTATGAGTTCATCATCTTCGTCAGTATTTTTCAGGGTTTCTTCAATGTGTCCAGGGTGCTGTTACCGGCCCATGTGCTGGGTTTGGGAGAGGTGTATGTCGGTTTGTTGCAAGCCGTCAATAGTGTAGCCGCTTTGCTGGGCGCAGTCCTGTTCTATCGTTTGGTCAAGTATAATTTGCAACCGCCACCTCTGCCGATGGCTCTCGTCAGCGGCCTGTTCATGATGTTCGCAGCGTTCGGCAATGATGTTCAGTCCAGTTACATCGCGTATTTTTGCTACATCTTCTTTTTTGAACTGACATTTTTCAAATTACAAGCCAATCTTGTCAAGCGTACACCGGCCCGTGCAATGCCGTTGATGGCATCCGTGCAGTATGCCGGGGTCTACTTAGGCATGATCATTACCATCTTTGTCGGCTCCATGCTGGTTAAGTATGCAGGTCTGTTCAGCACAAGCGTTATCTTCGTTACTTTCTATTTTGCCGCAACCAGCGCCCTTCAAAAGACCGTTGCGACAAAGGGGAAACAACCTGTCTGAATAGTTATTCAAGGAGAACAATATGCCCACAGTGGCGCGTGTATTTCCGTTCGTTCGTCTTTTGGATTTTGCGAACTTATTAACAATGTTCAATATCGGCTTGGCTTTCGGTACCGTTTATTTTGCGTCGCAGAGACGGTTCGCTCTGGCGGCAACGGTGATTTGCCTGGCCGCGATGCTCGATTTCCTTGACGGTCATATAGCCCGACGCTACCTGGCGGCGAACAACGCGCAACGGGCCTTCGGCAAGCACCTGGACAGTTTTGCCGACTTGCTCAACTTCAGCATCACGCCAGCCCTTGTCGTCCTCATCCTCGACCAAGCTCTTTCGGCCACGCTGGCCGCAGCCACCCTGGTTTTCACGGCTATTTTGAGGCTATCGCTGTTTGGCGTGCCCAGCTCATCGGCTGATGGGGGATATCAGGGGCTACCCACCACCTATTCAGGATTTGTCTTTGCGTTGGCGCTGATGGGGCTCTCGGCCGGGCATTACGGTGCCAGCGTGATCGTCGGCCTGGTGGCCCTGGTCGCCTTTCTCCAGGTCACCAGCTTGAGAGTTCCCAAGTATGGCGCACCTTCGACAGTCGCTTGCTTCGCAATGCTGTTCGGGCTCAGCACTATTTACTTTCATCCCTGGTGATCCGAGGTGCCAATGAAACACGTGGTTTTCGTCGACAGCACCGTAAGCGGCCTGCTGGCTTTTGAGGCAGCCAAACAACTTGGCTGCCATGTCACCTTCATTCATCAGCGTGACGCCTCGTTCCTGACGATCTCGATCAAGGACGACACCTCGCGTCTCGAGCCTTACCTGCGATATGTGGATACCTATTTGCGTATCGATAATCTGGAAGACGGCGAATTCAGCCAGTTGTTGGCTAATCTGCACGCAGAGCGTCCTATTGACGCCCTCCTATCCACCTCGGAAGCAGCCATATTACCGGTGGCGCGTGAGGCCCAGCGTATCGGCACCCCCTACCCGAGGTACGAAGCTTTATGGGGGGCGGTGTATAAGAGTCAATTGCGCGAAACGCTGCGGGCACATGGACTACGCTCACCTGATTTTGAAGTACTCAGCGAAGAGCAACTGATCGACGGGATCGTTCCGAGTTTGTCACTGCCATTCGTTGTCAAGCCGACCCGAGGATTTGCCAAGCAGTTTTCCGCCATTTGCTATGGCCAGGCCGACTTTGACGCCTTTCTTGCCGAGCTGCGCCAGAGTCGCCAGTGTGCTGATCCCATGATTGACCACTTGGTAAGCCGCGACTATCTCATCGAGCAATACATCGACGGTACATTGCATTCAGCGGAAGTCATCGTCCAAGACGGCAAGGTCTCCTGCTTTGCGACTACCATCCGTTTCCGCGCCGACTATAGCGAAATATTAGAGATGACTGCGACCATGCCGTCAGGCCTTGACGCAGCACAGCGCGACGAGATCAAAACCTATGTGCAGGCAGTGTTCAGCGCTCTGGGGCTAGATGTTGGCCTTTATCATGTTGAATTGTTGCGCGATGCCAAAGGACCCTGCCTAGTGGAGATCAACGCACGCATGATGGGTAGCGTAGCGCCGCAGATGTATCGGATGCTGACGGGCATCGACCCGTTCGAACTCCTGGTCCGTCTGCACCTGGGCGAGCCCATTCTAATTGACGACTCAGTGCTTCAGCGGGCAGGTAGCGTTGTAACTGTCGCCGCCCGCAATGGCGGTCGTATCGCCGACGACTACGCACCCGACACCCTACAGTCATTACTGGACAAGTACGACATCCGGTTTTGCACCGCCCACGTTGCGCCCGGCCAGGCGGTTAACGTCTATAGCGGCAACATCGGCACAATTGGCCACGTCATCGTTGAGGACGACTGCCCCTACGCTGCGGCAAAAAAGGGCAATCGCTTCCTGCGCGAGCTGTCCTCACTTTACGGCCTTGAACTCGCGACTTATACCGGCCCCGAGTTGGCTTGAACGTTAAATAAACAGCTCACTGCGAAGGACTGATTCGACTGATTAGGGAAGACATATGCACTCGGTAAATCCTTCTCCCGTGTTCGTTTTTTCCGGCAAGGCCGATACTCTGCAGCAATTGGCACCACTTCTGAGCACCGGGCAAGTGTTGCCCGTTTATCGATTCACCGTGGCACAGTGGCGGCAGGACTCGCAGGCAATAATCGCGCGCTGTCAGGCGTTCTTTGGCGATGAGCCGCTGATTGTACGATCCAGCTGTCTAGCCGAGGACCGCGACGGTCATTCCGGTGCAGGAATGTACGCATCAATTCTAGACGTGTGTGGCGGCCAGGCCCTCGACGAAGCCATCAAGACGGTGATCGCCTCCTACGGTCGAGCTCGCGAGCGCGATGAGGTGCTGGTGCAGCAGATGGCGAGAGGTGTATTGGCCAGCGGAGTGGCGATGACCCGCGATCCAGAGACGGGTTTACCCTATTACGTAGTTGACTATGTACTGGGTGCCAGCACTGACGGTGTCACTGCCGGCAACGAGACTGTGCACGCTTTTGTCTCCCTAGGCAGCGAGACGGCAACCGAGCCTGCGGAATTACCAGGGCTGTTTGCGCTGCTCGAAGAGGTACAAGTTCTAACCGGGCACCATGCCTTGGACATAGAGTTCGCGATCACGGTCGATGGCCCTCTGCTATTCCAAGTGCGTCCCATGACCGCGGAGGGACCCCGTAATGCCAGCGCACATGCCGACGGCCAACTACGCAACGTTTTGGAGCACGAGGCCTCTCACCTCGAGGAGCTGATCTGCAAGCAACGCCATCTGCGTCCTACGTCAACCGCCTTCCTCGGCCTTATGCCGGACTGGAACCCGGCGGAAATGATCGGTATCAAACCCCGGGCACTAGCCTACTCGCTGTATAAGGAGTTGATCACTGATCTTAATTGGGCCTCTGCCAGGTTCCGATACGGCTACCGGGATCTGCGGCGCAAACCGCTGATGTACCAGATAGCGGGCTCTCCTTATATCTGCATTGCCCATAGCATCGAGTCATTCATCCCAGCCTCGGTACCTCAAGATGTTGCCGAGCGCGTAGTCCAACAGTGCGGCGAATATTTGGCCATGCATCCTCACCTGCATGACAAGATCGAGTTCGCAATCATCCCTACTTGCTTCACGCCAGAGCTTACTCGCCCCGGTGCCGCTGCCGCGCTGCCGGCGCTCCGGACGCTTAGTACCGAGCAGCACGAATGCTATTTGAACGAACTACGCCACTTGACCGAGCACATCATCTCTCCCAACGGCCCGTTCTTTTCCGACCTGACACGCCTACCGAATATTACTGCCCAGGTGCAGGGTTTAATGGCGGGAGAACCTCGGGGCGAAACCTTGCAACGTATGAGGAATGCGCTATCGGCGGCCAATGTGGTCGCAGAAGTATTCGCCGGCGCTGCCCGTGCAGCGTTCGTGGGTACCGCAATAATAAAGTCGCTGGAAACATCGGGGGTTGTACCTGCCGGCTTCATCGATCATGTGACCGGAGGCGTCAAAGGCATCGGTCGCGAGATGGCCAGCGATTTCCAGACGTTGCATAAGGACGATTTTCTTAAGCTGCACGGTCATGTCCGGCCGGGTACCTACGATATACGTGTGGCACGCTACGACGAGACGCCGGAGCGTTATTTTGACTGGCAGCGCCCATTACAGCGCCCCCCAAAATCTATGAACGGACTAACTGTGTCTCGGGCCGAAGTCAACGTCATTCAGCAAGCTTTTGACCAGTGCGGTCTCAACGTTGCCGCCGAGCAGTTCCTGCAATTTGCTCAGGCCGCTATTGAGTCGCGTGAGAAGCTCAAATACCTCTATGGAGCGTTTGTTTCGGATTTTTTGCGCTCACTGTGCGACTGGGGTGAGATGCAAGGTATTGACCGCGACCAACTCAGCTTTGCGCAAATCGCCGACTTTACCAGCGTTTACGCCGACGTCGATCTCAAACGTTTGCATCAAGCGATCGCCCAGAACCGTAGCCGCTGGTACGAAACGCAGTTAGTCCGTACGCCAAGCATCATCTGCCAGCCGCAAGATCTATTCGGCCATCACGTGCACTGGTGCAATCCCAACTTCATTACTCGACGTGCCACGCGCGCGCGGGTAGCCCAAGTGCTCCCAAGGCAATTGCCACCAGACATAGAGGGTTGCATTGTCTTAATCGAAAACGCTGATCCGGGTTTTGATTGGATTTTTACCCACCGTATAGCTGGCTTCATCACCGCTTACGGAGGTGAAAACTCGCATATGTCGATCCGAGCCCGAGAGTTTGCCATTCCCGCAGCTATCGGCGTGGGCGACACTCGATTCAAAACCCTATTGGCGGCGACGAGCCTGCTGCTCGACTGCGCCGAGCGACGTATACAGGTGCTGGCATGATCTTGGTTGGGATGACCATGCTCAGGCTGTTCAACACCGAACGGCAGGAATGGCGGGACGCGCTCGACCAGCGCTGGGTTGAATTCTTAAATCAGTGCGGGCTGACCCCGCTGTACCTTCCAAATGATCCGCGAGTCAGCATGGCGCTAGTCCAATCATTGCGCCCTCAGGGCCTCTTGCTTACTGGTGGAGGGAGCTGCCAGGCCCTGAGTGGGACAGCCGACACACGCGACGTCACCGAAAGGGTCTTGCTTGATCTTGCGGAAAATCTACGGCTTCCGGTGCTCGGTGTGTGCCGCGGCATGCAGGTAATGTTGACGCGAGCTGGCGGCACTTTGGAACGTTTGGCAGGCCACGTAGGCGAACACATGGTCAACATGCAAGAACAACGGCGGCGAGTGAATTCCTATCATGAATACGGCTTTCGCAAGGCGCCCGACGGCTACCGCGTGCTCGCCCAGGCCGACGACGGAGTGATCGAGGCTGTGTATGACCACCGCCGTCGGCATACCGGGATCATGTGGCACCCCGAGCGAGAACTACCTGCCGATCCATCGGATATTCTCCGCGTGCAACATGCCTTTGGAGCGTTTTCATGAAAGCCATTATTCTTGCTGCAGGTCGCGGGAGTCGCTTAAAAGCCCTGACCGATCAATGCCCCAAGGCCTTGGTACCCTTTAATGGTGTGCCACTGCTACAGCGCGCGATAGAAACGCTCCGTCGATGCGATATCAACGAGGTTGGCATTGTTGCAGGCTATCGAAGCGAAATGCTTGCACCCTTCGCCGACACTTTGTTTCACAACCACCGCTGGCACAGCTCCGGTATTTTCAGCTCTCTACATTGCGCCAGCGATTGGTTGAGCACAGAGCCTTGCCTTGTTAGCTACAGCGACATTTTCTACGACAGCACCCTGGTATCCGAACTCATTAACCATCCAGCCGATATTGTCCTGGGCTACGATCCCGCTGCAGTCGATCTCTGGCAGCAACGCTTCAACAATCCGCTAGCAGACCTGGAGAACTTCCGCTTAGTCGATGGATGGGTAAGCGCTATTGGACAGACCGTTACCAGTCTTGAGGTCATTCAGGGCCAGTACATAGGCTTGTTCAAAGTCACGCCAGCGGGTTGGCAGGCGTTGAAAAGGCAACTGAAAGGGCTCACGCCTCAGGCACGCGACCAAATTGACATGACATCGCTTTTAGGGGCACTAGTCAGCAAAGGTTTTCCAGTCGCCGGCGTGGCGACGCACGCTCCATGGGGAGAAATTGACTGCCCCAGCGACGTAGAACTATACGAGCGGATCTATCCTGACCTGTGATCTCGACCAAAGTGTCGGTGCGATTAACGCTGAAGGTAGATTCGAGGATCCCAGCGGGTGACTACCGTTACTACTGGGATCTTTTGAGTGTCTCTCGCACCCAGTGAAACCTGAGTAAAGAAAAATTCCCCGGAGTATGACAGCTACAGAAGTTGAAGAATACGCTTGGTCCGCGCCTGGTCAATGGCCCATGTGAAACGGGAACGACCCCTAACTCCGCACATCACGTTTTTCATGGCGCTTGGTTCTGCCATTTCCGACTTCCGAGGCCATAAAATTACAGGCAGGGGCTGGGTCATTGCGTCAGAAGCCCCTTCGAACCTCTCCCCCATCCCGCGGTCCCACTCTGCATCACCCAGCCTGTAAACCACGACCTTTGCAGGTGGGTTTGCCCTAACGCTTGTGTCATCATGCTCCCACCGCCGGTGAGTCCTTTTTAAAGCCCTCTATGAACAGACCCTACGCATTGCTGCTTGCCTTCGCCCTGCTCCAGGGTTGCCAGAGCCTGCCCGCGCACAAGGCCGAGCCGGCTGCCGCCGACGTCGGCAAACCCGAAGCCGAGAAGCCCATGGTGTACGGCTCGTTCAAGCAGGATACGCTCTATAACCTGTTGGTAGCCGAGCTCGCCGGGCAACGCAATCGCTTCGACATCGCCCTGGCCAACTACACCGACGAGGCCGCGCGAACCCAGGACCCAGGCGTCTCCGAGCGCGCCTACCGCATTGCCGAATACCTGGGCGCCGATGAACCGGCGCTGGACAATGCCCTCATCTGGGCCCGCAACGACCCGCAGAACCTCGATGCGCAACGCGCCGCCGCCATCCAGCTGGCCCGCGCAGGCCGCTATGACGATGCCATGGCCTATATGGAAAAAGTCCTGCAAGGCCAGGGCGATACCCATTTCGATTTTCTGGCCCTGTCGGCTGCCGAAACCGACCAGAGCACACGCGACGGTCTGCTACAAAGCTTCGAACGCCTGTTGGCCAAGTACCCCGACAACGGTCAGTTGATCTTCGGCAAGGCCTTGCTGCTGAACCAGGACGGCAAGGCCGAAGAGGCGCTTGAGCTGCTCGAATCGCACGCGCCACAAAACGGCGAAATCGCACCCATCCTGCTGCGCGCTCGCTTGCTGCAAGCCCTGGACCGTGGCCCTGAAGCCCTCCCCCTGCTGCGCAAGGCGATTCGCGACAACCCCGACGACAAGCGCCTGCGGCTCACCTATGCCCGGACCTTGGTCGAACAGGACCGCATTGCCGACGCCAAGGGTGAATTCGTCAGCCTGGTCCAGCAGTATCCCGAGGACGATGAGCTGCGCTATTCCCTGGCGCTGGTGTGCCTTGAGAACAAGGAGTGGGACGAAGCCGAAGGCTACCTGCAGGAGTTGGTCGAACGCGACAGCAACACCGATGCCGCGCACTTGAACCTTGGCCGTATCCGCGAAGAGCGCCACGACCCGGCAGGTGCCCTGCGCCAATACGCCCTGGTAGGGCCAGGGCCCGATTACCTGGCCGCGCAACTGCGCCAGGCCGACATCCTGATCGCCAACGGCCGAGGCACCGAAGCCTCTCGCCTGTTGGCCGAAGCCCGCGAGGCCCAGCCCGACTACGCGATTCAGCTTTTCCTGATCGAATCGGAAAGCTATAGCAACAACAACAAGGACGCCCAGGCCAGCCAGGTGCTGCAACAAGCCATCCAGCGCTACCCGGACGACCTCAACCTGCTCTACACCCGTGCCATGCTCGCCGAAAAGCGCGATGACCTTGCTCAGATGGAAAAGGACCTGCGCGCCATCATTGCCCGTGAGCCGGAAAACGCCATGGCCCTGAATGCCCTTGGTTATACCCTGGCCGACCGCACCACCCGCTACGCCGAAGCCCAGGCCCTGATCGACAAGGCTCATCAGCTGACCCCGGACGATCCGGCGGTGCTCGATAGCCTGGGCTGGGTGAACTATCGCCTGGGCAACCTCGACAAAGCAGAGGATTACCTGCGCCAGGCCTTCGCCAGCTTCCCCGACCATGAAGTCGCCGCCCACCTGGGCGAGGTGCTCTGGGCCAACGGCAAGCGGCGCGAAGCCCGCCAAGTGTGGGCCAAGGGCTTCGAAGCCCAGGCCGACAGCCCTGTGCTGCGCAAGACCCTCCTACGCCTGACCGGATCCGAGACCCTTTAAGACCATGCTATTGCGCCACTTCGTTACCTTCACCCTCATCGCCCTCCTGGCCGGCTGCGCCGGCATCGGCAGCCGCGAGGCCCTGCAGGGCCACGGCGACCCGCAGCAGTGGCGTGCCCACAAACAGCAGTTGAGCAGCCTCGACGGCTGGCAGATCAACGGCAAGGTGGGCATCCGTGCCCCACGCGACTCAGGCAGTGGCACCCTGTTCTGGCTGCAGCGCCAGGACTATTTCGACATTCGCCTGGCCGGGCCACTGGGCCGTGGGGCCGCACGCCTGACCGGCCGGCCTGACGCCGTGGTGCTGGAAGTGGCTAACCAGGGCCGCTACGAAGCCACCAGCCCCGAAGCGCTGCTGGAAGAACAACTGGGTTGGAAGCTGCCCGTTTCCCACCTGGTCTGGTGGGTGCGCGGCCTGCCAGCACCGGATACCAAGAGCAAGCTGACCCTCGACGGCGACAGCCGCCTGGCCAGCCTCGAACAGGACGGCTGGCAGGTCGAGTACCTGAGCTATGCCGAGCACAACGGTTACTGGCTGCCCGAACGCCTCAAGCTACACGGCAAGGACCTGGACGTGACCCTGGTGGTCAAGGACTGGCAGCCCCGCCAGCTAGGACACTGAGTCGATGCAAGCGCTCACCCTGCCCGCGCCGGCCAAGCTGAACCTGTGGCTGCACATCATTGGCCGCCGTGCCGATGGCTACCACGAACTCGAAACGGTCTTCCAGTTTCTCGACCACGGTGACGAGCTGAGCTTCGCCGTGCGGGAAGACGGTGTCATCCGCCTGCACAGCGACCTCGATACCGTGCCCCATGACAGCAACCTGATCGTGCGTGCCGCTCGCCAACTGCAGGCCCAATCGGGCACGCCCCTGGGCGCGGACATCTGGCTGAACAAGGTGCTGCCGATGGGCGGCGGCATCGGCGGCGGCAGCTCGGATGCCGCCACCACCCTGCTTGGCCTTGCTCACTTGTGGCAGCTGGAGTGGGATGAAGATCGCCTGGCGGCCCTAGGCCTCGGCCTGGGTGCCGATGTCCCGGTATTCGTGCGCGGGCATGCCGCCTTTGCCCAGGGGGTGGGCGAACAGCTCACGCCGGTCGATCCGGAACAGCCGTGGTATGTGGTGCTGGTTCCGCAAGTGTCTGTAAGCACAGCAGAAATTTTTTCACATCCGCAGTTGACACGTGATTCTCTCCCACTTAAGATGCGCCCCGTTCCCAAGGGAAACAGTCGAAATGACTGCCAACCGGTGGTAGAGCAGAATTACCCGGAAGTTCGCAACGCGCTGAATTGGCTGGGGAAGTTCACAGAGGCTCGACTAACCGGAACTGGAAGTTGTGTGTTTGGGGCCTTCCCAAGCAAAGCCGAAGCTGATAAAGTTCTGGCCCTTCTTTCAGCGACCCAAACAGGGTTTGTGGCGAAAGGAAGCAATATTTCGATGTTGCATCGCAAGCTGCAAAGTCTGGTCAAGAAGTCGAGTGCCTAGCGCTCGCAGCAACAGATACAGGGGCGTCGCCAAGCGGTAAGGCAGCAGGTTTTGATCCTGCCATGCGTTGGTTCGAATCCAGCCGCCCCTGCCATTTTCCTTATACTCATCCAGGTATACCCTCAGCCTTCAGGTACTGCGCGTGTCCAAGATGATGGTCTTTACGGGGAACGCTAACCCCGATCTGGCTCGGCGTGTCGTACGTCAGCTGCATATCCCTCTCGGTGACGTCTCTGTCGGTAAATTCTCCGACGGCGAAATCAGCACTGAGATCAATGAAAATGTCCGCGGTAAAGACGTCTTCATTATTCAGCCGACCTGTGCACCGACCAACGATAACCTGATGGAACTGGTAGTGATGGCCGACGCCTTCCGCCGCTCCTCAGCTTCCCGAATCACCGCCGTGATTCCTTACTTCGGATACGCCCGCCAGGACCGCCGTCCGCGTTCGGCACGTGTAGCCATCAGCGCCAAAGTCGTCGCTGACATGCTCACTGTCGTGGGTATCGACCGTGTACTCACCGTCGACCTGCACGCTGACCAGATCCAGGGTTTCTTCGATATCCCGGTCGACAACATCTACGGCTCGCCCGTACTGGTCGACGATATCGAAGACCAGCGTTTCGAGAACCTGATGATCGTCTCCCCGGACATCGGTGGTGTCGTGCGCGCACGCGCTGTCGCCAAGTCCCTGGGTGTCGACCTGGGTATCATCGACAAACGCCGTGAAAAGGCCAATCACTCCGAAGTGATGCACATCATCGGCGACGTCGAAGGGCGCACCTGCATCCTGGTAGACGACATGGTCGACACCGCCGGCACCCTGTGCCATGCGGCCAAAGCCCTGAAAGAGCACGGCGCTGCCAAGGTTTACGCCTATTGCACGCACCCTGTCCTGTCGGGCCGCGCGATCGAGAACATCGAGAAGTCGGTATTGGACGAGCTGGTGGTGACCAACACCGTTCCACTGTCCGCCGCTGCTCAAGCCTGTGACCGTATCCGCCAGTTGGATATCGCACCGGTTGTCGCCGAAGCGGTTCGCCGCATCAGCAACGAAGAATCGATCAGCGCGATGTTCCGCTAAGCGGAACGCACGCTGACGAAAAGCGCCCCGCCCCAGCATATCCGCTGGGGCGGGGCTTTTTTGCCATCCCCGTTGGCGCTGGTCGCAAACGCCTTCGGGGGGCTATTTTGGAGAAACAAAATGACTGATTTCACTCTGAACGCCCAAGCGCGTACTGACCTGGGGAAAGGTGCGAGCCGCCGCCTGCGTCACTCCGCCAGCATCCCAGCCGTAGTCTACGGTGGTGATAAAGAAGCTCAATCCCTGACCATCGTGGCCAAGGAAATCACCAAGCTGTTCGAAAACGAAGCTGCCTTCAGCCACGTCATCGAACTGAACGTTGACGGCGTCAAGCAGAACGTCATCATCAAGGCCATGCAGCGCCACCCGGCCAAGCAGTTCATCATGCACGCCGACTTCATCCGCGTCGTTGCCGGCCAGAAACTGACCGCCAAGGTACCGGTTCACTTCATCAACGAAGAAGGCCCGGTCAAGAAAGGCGGCGAAGTTTCGCACGTTGAGTCGGAGCTGGAAGTTTCCTGCGAAGCCAAAGACCTGCCTGAGTTCATCGAGGTCGACCTGGCCAATGCTGAAATCGGCACCATCATCCACCTGTCGGACCTGAAAGCGCCTAAAGGCGTAGAGTTCGTCGCTCTGGCCCACGGTGATGACAAAGCAGTTGCCAACGTTCACGCCCCACGCGTGTCCGCTGAAGCTGAGGAAGAAGGCGCTGCCGAGTAATCCACTCGCACGCCGGCGTTGATCGGGTTACAGTGCCGCGCGCCCTGTAACCCACCAACTCCAAGGAAGAGCCCCTGACGTGACCGCCATCCAGTTGATCGTCGGCCTGGGTAACCCCGGCCCCGAATACGAACAGACCCGGCATAACGCAGGGGCTCTTTTCGTTGAACGCATTGCCAGCGCCCAGCGCATCTCGCTGACCGTTGACAAGAAATATTTCGGCCTGACGGCTAAGTTCAGCCATCAGGGTAACGATGTTCGCCTGCTGATCCCCACCACCTACATGAACCGTAGCGGCCAGTCCGTGGCGGCGTTGGCCAATTTCTTCCGGATCAAGCCGGAGGCCATACTGGTGGCGCATGACGAACTCGACCTGCCTCCCGGCGTTGCCAAGCTCAAGCGCGGCGGCGGCCATGGTGGGCACAACGGCCTGCGCGACATCATCGCGCAGCTCGGCAACCAGAACGACTTCCATCGCCTGCGGCTCGGTATTGGCCATCCAGGTGATGCCAAGCTGGTCTCCAACTTCGTCCTGGGCCGCGCACCGCGTGCCGAGCAGGAGAAGCTCGACGCCAGCATCGACTTTGCCCTCGGTGTGCTGCCGGACGTGCTCGCTGGCGACTTCGCCAAGGCGATGCGCGAGCTGCACAGCCAGAAGGCCTGATTTCCTTTAGAGAGGGGAATACCCATGGGTTTCAATTGCGGCATCGTCGGCCTGCCCAACGTCGGCAAGTCCACCCTGTTCAACGCCCTGACCAAGTCTGGCATCGCGGCAGAGAACTTCCCTTTCTGCACCATCGAGCCGAACAGCGGTATCGTGCCCATGCCCGATGCGCGCCTCAATGCGCTGGCTGAAATCGTCAAGCCCAACCGCATTCTGCCCACCACCATGGAATTCGTCGACATTGCAGGCCTGGTGGCCGGTGCTTCGAAAGGCGAAGGCCTGGGCAACAAGTTCCTCGCCAACATCCGCGAAACCGACGCCATCGCCCACGTGGTGCGCTGCTTCGAAGACGAGAACGTGATTCACGTTTCCAACAGCGTCGATCCCAAGCGCGACATCGAGATCATCGACCTCGAACTGATCTTTGCCGACCTCGACAGCTGCGAAAAGCAGTTGCAGAAAGTGGCCCGCAACGCCAAGGGTGGCGACAAGGAAGCCCTGGCGCAGAAGGCCATTCTGGAACAGCTGATCCCGCACTTCACCGAAGGCAAGCCAGCGCGCAGCCTGATGAAGAACATGAGCGCCGACGAAAAGGCCCTGATCCGCAGCTTCCACCTGCTGACCAGCAAGCCGGTGATGTACATCGCCAACGTCGCCGAGGACGGTTTCGAGAGCAACCCGCACCTGGACGTAGTGAAGGCCATCGCCGAAGAAGAAGGCGCTGTGGTCGTACCGGTGTGCAACAAGATCGAAGCGGAAATCGCCGAGCTGGACGACGGTGAGGAAAAGGACATGTTCCTCGAGGCCTTGGGCCTGGAAGAACCTGGCCTGAACCGTGTAATCCGTGCCGGTTACGAGTTGCTGAACCTGCAGACCTACTTCACGGCCGGCGTGCAGGAAGTACGTGCCTGGACCGTGCGCGTAGGCGCCACCGCCCCACAAGCGGCCGGGGTGATCCACACCGACTTCGAGAAAGGCTTCATCCGTGCCGAAGTCGTGGCCTATGACGATTTCATCCAGTACAAGGGTGAGAGCGGCGCCAAGGAAGCCGGCAAGTGGCGTCTGGAAGGCAAGGATTACATCGTCAAAGATGGCGACGTGATGCACTTCCGCTTCAACGTCTGATCCGCTGACAACCACGGCGTAAACAAGCAGGAGCGTTCAGTAGCCCAATCGAGGGCCTGCCGAACGCTCCTGTTTTTATTCAAGCCCGGAAAAAGCAAGAGCATGGCACCGGTGCATTGTGCCTACTCACCTCCCCCAGACCGCTGCTCGCCTGCCAGCATCACCAGCAAGGCGATCACCATCACTGCGGCACCCAGGTTGTAGAGCATGCCAGCCACAAACCCATGCACATACTGACCGGCCTGAACGAATGAGCCCTCCGCCCCTGGCAGGGCCGCCGCGAAGAAAATCCCAACTACGGCCACCCCCAGCGCCGCACCGACCTGCTGCACGGTTGAGATCACGCCCGAGGCCATGCCCGCTTTCGCTTCGTCAACCAAGGCCAGCACCAGGTTGAGCAAAGGGGTCATCACCAACCCCTGGCCCGCCCCCACCACGATCAGTACCGGGATCAGCCGAACGGCTACCAACTGCGCGCCTGCCGTCTGCACCTGGGCAATGAGCAACCCGATCGATAGGGCATACAGCAATGCCCCTGCCACGATGGCACGTATTCCCCAGCGCGCAACCAGCCGCGGGGCAGCGAGCGATGCCAGCACGAAACCAACACTGCAGGGTGCGAAGATGCTGCCGGCCGTGAAGGGATCCAGACCCAGCCCGCTTTGCATCAACAAGGCGAAACACAGAAAGAAGGAACTGGATGTGGAATAGACCACCAGCACCAGTAGCGCACCCAGTGCAAAGCGACGCTGCGCCAGCAGTTGCATATCCACCAATGGCAAGTTGCCGGTCGCTCGTCGCCGTTCCTGCTGTCGCTTGAACAGCGCGAGCAAGGCCAGTGCCAGGCCGAGCGCGCAGAAACTCCAGGCAGGCCACCCCTGCCCCGGTCCTTCGATCAGCGGCACAAGCAGCAATGCCAGGCCCAGGCTGACCAGCGCCACGCCTGCCCAGTCCAGGTCCGGGCGCTGGGGGGCGCGACTCTCGGGGATGTAGCGCGCCGCCACGATGGCCAGCAACCCAATAGGCACATTGATCAGAAAGATGCTGCGCCAGCCTGATCCGAACAGGTCAGCATGCACCATCCAGCCGCCCAGCACCTGCCCCGCTATGGCAGCCAGCCCCAGCGTCATCCCCAGCAAGCCGAACGCGCGACGGCTGTCCTGGGCATCGAAGTTGACCCGGATCGAAGCATAGACCTGAGGGAACAACAGCGCGGCGGCCAGCCCCTGTACAACCCGCGCACTGATCAGAAAAGCAGCACTGGGCGCCAGGCCGCATAACGCCGATGCCACGGTAAACCCTGCCATACCGACGATGAACAACCGGCGACGGCCAAATACGTCCCCCAAGCGCCCCCCGGTAATAAGCAACACGCCGAACGCCAGCTCATAGCCGGCCACGATGAAACCGATTTGCGCGAAGCTTGCATTCAACCCGGTCTGCAGACTCGGGATGGCGACGTTGACCACGAACAGGTCGAAGATCGTCACGAAGCCTGCCAGCAAAAGTACCGACAGACCTACCCACGGCGGGCTTCCAAGGCGATGTGTAGGCGTTAATGGGAGAGGAGTATTGGCGTTCATCGTGCCTTTCCAGAATTTAGACACAGGCATTCTGGGATGGCCCGTAACCCATTACAATTTAACCGTTTATGCTATTACTCAAAGCAACGAGACACGCCATGCGAACGCTGCAACGTACACGATCCGATCTGGCCGACTTCCTGCGCTCGCGGCGCGAGCGCCTGTCGCCCGAGGACGTCGGTTTGCCAAGCGGCGGCCGCCGGCGCACACCTGGGCTTCGACGCGAAGAGGTTGCCGCGCTCGCGGGTGTCGGACTGACCTGGTACACCTGGCTGGAGCAGGGCCGCGACATCGGCGTGTCGGCCAGTTTTCTGGACAACCTGGCGCGGGTATTGAAACTCGATGCCGCCGAGCGTCGCCATCTGTTCCTGTTGGCACATGCCCGTCCACCCGCTGAGCCAGGCAAGACCTGGTGTGTCTTGCCGTCGCTGGTACGGCGTTTGATGCACGACCTGCCGCACGCGGCCTTCGTCCTCAACCTGCGCTGGGATGTGCTGGGGTCCAATGGGCCTGCCGACGCACTGTTCGGGTTCGCCGAGCACCCGCCTGAGCGGCGCAATCTGCTCTGGCTGCTGTTCACCGACCCAACAGTGCATGGGCGCTTGCACGACTGGGACAGCCAGGCCCCGCTGATGCTGGCAAGCTTTCGCCGCGACTTTGCCCGGGCCACGCAAGAGGCCGATATCCACGCGTTGGTGGACGAACTGGAGCACGTCTCGCCAGCCTTCAAGGCCGGCTGGCGCACCCACGACGTGCACGCGCCCTGCAGCGGTGTGCGCCAACTGGTCATTGATGGGCAGGCCCAGCCGTTCGAGCATACCTCGCTGACCGTCGATGAAGACCGGCACCTTCGGCTGGTGGTGTACGCACGTCAAGATGGGCTGCCAGGCAGCCCATAGGTCACGCGTCTTTTTCAGCGTCGTCCAGGCGTTGCCCGTCCTGCAGCAGCACCATGCTCTGCGGCGCCGACAGGGCGATACCTTCATCGCGCAGGCGCCCCAGAATGGTGAACAGCAGGTCACTGCGGGCCCCGCCCACCAACCGCGGTCCTGCCACATAACCGCTGACGCCAATTACCATGCCCGCATTGGTCAGGTCCTTGAACGACACCGATGGCGCCGGTGCTTCGAGGATGGCCTCGTGCTCCTGGAAGGCGGTCAGCAGTAGCTCACGGACCCGGTTGGCGTCAGTGTCCAGGGGCAAGGTCAGGGTAATACCGACCACACCCAGGGCATTACCCATGGTCACGTTGCGCACGTTCTGGGAGATGAACTGCGAGTTGGGCACGATCACAGTGGAGCGGTCCGACATCTGGATCTCGGTGGCGCGCACATTGATACGACGGATATCTCCCTCGACACCCGCCAAGCTCACCCAGTCGCCCACCTTGACCGGGCGTTCGGTGAGCAGGATCAGGCCGGAGATGAAGTTCTGCACGATCTGCTGCAGGCCGAAACCAATACCGACCGACAAGGCACTCACCACCCAGGTCAGGCTGGTGAGGTTGATGTGCAGGGTCGACATCACCAGCATGGCCAGGAAGAGGAAGCCCAGGTAACCCACCAGGGTGACCAGCGAGGCGCGCATGCCGGCGTCCATGTCGGTTTCCGGCAGCAGGCGTTCACTCAACCAGCGCTTGACCACACGAATGGCCAGCATCCCGCCAGCCAGGATGCCAAGGGCCAGCACGATGTCCTGGGGCACGATGTTCAGGTTGCCGAGCAGCTTGCCGCCCGTGCCGTCCCAGTCCCCCAGGCTCAGCAACAGTTCACTGGGGCTGGTGCCCGACGGCATCAAAGTCAGCAGCAGGGCCAGAATCACCACGACGGTGCGGCCAATGCCGGCCAGCACCGTGCTCGCCTGCGCCTGGTGCCGTGGTGCCAGGCCCAGCGTGGACGCCAGCGCCAGGCCACCCGGTTGGCGAGGCGAGAGCAGCATTTCGCACAGATCACTCAGGAACGTCGTGAGCAAGTAGGCGCACGTGACGACCAGGCTGACCCACAGCAGCTTGGCGGTCAGGTAATAGGCCAGGGTCAGGTAGCCGGTGATCAGTGATAGCAGGATCGCAGCCAGCCACACCACCATCACGAACGGGATCAAACCGGCCAGGCCCGTTGCCCGGTCAATACCATGCCGACGCCGAGCACGGCGGTAGGCCATCAGGGCGCCGGCGAAAATCAACGCCACCACCAGAGCGGTAAGGCCATTGACCGCTACGGTCAGGGCCAGGCTGACGCCGATCACACTGTTGACCCGCTCCAGGGTCATCATCACCATCAAGGCCAGTGCCAACACCTTGGGGAACCAGCCCAGGGCCTCGGCCACTTCATCCGCAATCGCCGGCAAACGCCAGGAGGGGCGCTGCAACATCAACAGTGCCCGGCCAAGGCCGGTAATGAAGGCGCTGAACACCACCAGGGCAAGGATGTGGTCGGTCAGGCTGGCCAGGTCCGAACCCAGTTGCGCACTGCTTTCAACGCCCCAGCGCAGCAACGATACCGAGCCGGCAATGGTGCCCAGGGTCGCCAGGCTTACGCCCACGGCCAAGGCACTGCGACGCAAGCGCCCCTCTGGCAACCAGCGCACCATGGACCTGGCCAGCAGCCGCTCCAGCAACCCTCGCACCAGGGTCCATACCAGGATCGAGGCGATCAGGCTGGCGAAGAAGAGCCAGCGGTGTTCGGCGCTCAGGGCACTGTCGAGCGCATCCGTGATCTCGCCACGCAGGTCATGCAGCCGTGCAACGTCGTCCTGGGTCGGGCGGATCATGCTCTGCCAGAACGCAGGGCTCAACGGCGACGCTGCCCGGCTGGATATCTGCGAGTTGAACAGGCTGCGGCGCAGGTTGACGATCTGCGTGGACAGGTCCCGCGCCGACTGGGTCAGCTTGGTGGCCTGGTCCTGCTGGGCCATCAGGGTTTTCTTCTCGGCCTCCAGCGCCTTGCGCTGCTGGGTCAAGGGCGCAGGCTCGTCCGGCTGCGCCGGGCCGATGACTTTCAACTGGTCATCCACCTTCTGCGCATCGGCTGCACGCTGGGTGCTCAAGGCATCGGCCTGGCGCTGGACCTGCACGGCCGCCATGCGCAATTGCGCCAGCAGGTCATCGTTGGCGTCACTGGTGACGCCCTGGCGAATCTGGTCCAACCGGTCGCTGAGCTGGTCAACGGTCGCGGTTTCGTCCAGTGCCGGTGCGTCGGCGGCAGCCTGCGCCGTCGCCGCAGGGGCCGGCGCCGACCAGGCTGGGTTGGACGCTGCCACGATCAGCGCCAGCAACAGCATCAGGCTGTGACTAAAGCGGGCAAGGCTGACACGCCTCATCGAACATTCCTCTTTGCAATTCGATCTGGCAAGCGATTCTACGCCGCTTCGGGCCATCAGGAGAGGGCTGTTTCGCGTGCCAACAATTGCCGTTTGCGCTCGATCCCCCAGCGGTAGCCACTGATGTCGCCGTCCCGGCGCACCACCCGGTGGCACGGAATGGCCACGGCAATACGGTTGGCCGCGCAGGCCTTGGCCACTGCCCGCACCGCCTTGGGGGCGCCTATGCGCTGGGCGATGTCACTGTAGCTGACCCGGCAGCCGGCAGGTACTTCACGCAGCGCCTGCCACACGCGCTCCTGAAAGACGGTGCCCTGCACATCCAGCGGCAGGTCCAGACCGAGCGCCGGCGCCTCGACGAACCCGATGACCTGCGCCACGACCCGTTCGTACTCGGCATCGGCACCCACCAGCTCGGCGTTGCAGAACTGGTCTTCCAGGGCGTGCACCAGCGCCTCGGGCTCATCGCCAAGCAAGATCGCGCAGATGCCCTTTTCGCTCTGGGCGACCAGGATGGCACCTAGCGAGCACTGGCCCACGGCGAAGCGGATGGTCACCCCGGCGCCACCTGCGCGAAACTGCCGTGGTGGCATGCCCAGGCGCTGCTCGGCGCCGGCATAGAAGCGGCTGCTGGAGTTGTAGCCCGCCTCGAAAATGGCATCGGTGACCGAGCCCTGCCCCTGCCCCAGGCTGGTCCTGAGGCGTTGGGCGCGGAAGGCCTCGGCATAGGCCTTGGGGGTAAGGCCGGTTTGCGCCTTGAACAGCCTATGTAAATGGAACGGGCTGACGGCCAGGCGCTCGCCCAACTGCGCCAGGCTGGGCGGTAGATCGCACGCCTCGATCAGGCGACAGGCACTGCTGACCAGGCGCCGCGTACGCGCCGACATGGCAGGCGGGCCCGCGCAGCGCTTGCAGGCGCGGTAGCCTGCTGCCTCGGCCAATGCCGGGGACTCGAAGAACTCCAGATTGTTACGCAGGGGCAGCCTGGCCTTGCAGCCTGGATAACAGTAGATACCGGTGGTGCGCACGGCATAGACGAAATGGTCCGTCGCCTCGGCAACACGCGCCGCGACGGCCTGCCAGCGCTGCTCGGGAGTGGTATAGGTTGTCATGTTCATCTTCCGGGCTAAGTGCAGTTCGGCAGGCGCTCAGGTCCGCCACAAGTACCAGGCAGCGATGGTGCGATAGGGTCGCCAGGCGGCGCCCAACGCGCGCATCTGTGCAGGCGTCGGCGCTTTTTCCATAGCCTTGAGCCGCCGATAGCCCTCGCGTACGCCAAAGTCGTCGACCGGCAGCACATCCAGACGCTCCAGGCTGTAGATCAGCAGCATCTCAACCGTCCATCGCCCGACCCCACGCAGGGTCACCAGGCGCTCGATCAATTCGTCGTCGGTCATGCCCAGGGCCTGCTCGCGGGTTGGCACGACACCGTCCAGGCGACCTTGGGCAATGCCCAGCACCGTGCCCAGCTTGCTGGCCGAAAAGCCGCAGCTGCGCAAGGCGGCAGGGTCCGCTGCCAGCAGTTGGGTGGGCGTGGGGAAAACCCCTGGCCCAAACAGCGCCAGCAGTCGTCCAAGGATGGCGTCGCCTGCACGGGCGTGCAGTTGCTGGTAAGCGACCGACCTCACCAGTGCCTCGAAGGGTTCGCGCCCCGGAGTAGTACGGTGGCGGCAGGGGCCGACGGCGGCGATGTGCCGTGCCCAGTCCGCATCCAGCCCACTCAGGTACTCGGCCGCTTGCCGGTAGGCGACAGGTTCGGCGTCGATCAACATTGAAGCGGCTCCATCGACCAGAGGAGATGCCAGCTTAACCCAGCCACTCATCGGCCGACTGCCAGATCTTGCGCAAGTAATTCCTGAGGGAGCATTGCTCGCCACAGCCCTACCCGCATAGAATTGAGAACCATTCACAATCACACCTGACAGGAACCGACCGTGGCGACGATGCAGCTTCCCGACACGCTCAAACCGACCGAGGTCGCCCTGCTCTACCAATCCCACCATGCGTGGTTGCGCGGCTGGCTGCGCAGTCGCGTCGGTTGCAGCGAACATGCAGCCGACCTGGCCCAGGACACCTTCGTGCGGCTGTTGCGCGCCCGGCAGACCTCGCCTTTGAAAGAGCCTCGCGCCTACCTCAGCAGCATCGCCCGTGGCCTGATGATCGACCAGTTTCGTCGCCGGGCGCTGGAGCGGGCCTACCAGGACAGCCTGGCACATCTACCCGAAACCGACATCCCGAGCGAAGAACACAGGCTGGTCATCCTCGATAGCCTGGAGCGGCTCGACCGTGCCCTGCACCAGCTCAAGCCGCGTGCTCGCCAGGCCTTTCTGCATGCGCAACTGGACGGGCTGAGCATCATCCAGATCAGCTTGCTGCTAGGCGTTTCGAAAGCGACCGTGGAGCGCGACCTGGCCAAGGCGCTCAAGACTTGCTACCGGTTGCGTTATGCCGACGCCTGACCAAGCACCGGCCCAGGCCCGTGTCGACCAGGCCATCGACTGGTTGGTCAGGCTACGCTTCGGCAGCCCCGGCCCGGATGCCCAGGCGCAGTTCCAACGGTGGTTGTCCTTGCACCCTCACAATGGGTTGGCCTGGCAGCGCGTCAGCAACCTGGGCGATGAGCTCGCCGGGCTGCCCAAGGACCTCAGCCGTCGTACCCTCCAAGGCAGCGAACGCCAAGGCATCAGCCGGCGCGACCAGCTCAAGCTGGGGGCCTTGCTGGTGGTCGGCAGCGGCCTTGGGTGGATGGCGCGTGAGCCGCTGGGCCTGCCAGAGCTGCTGGCCGACAGTGCCACGGCCACCGGCGAGCGCCGACAACTGCAAGGCAGCGATGGCAGCCGCATCCAACTGAACACCGCCAGTGCCATCGACCTACGTTTCACGGCGGGCCAACGCCGCCTGGCGCTTCTGCGCGGTGAAGTCAGCCTGGACAGCAACCCTGCCGACAAGCGCCCGTTCTTCATCAATACCCGAGTGGCCACCCTGCGCACCCTCGACGGGCAACTGCTGGTGCGCCAGAGCGATCACGACTTACTGGTGGCGGTGCGCCGGGGCGAAGCCACGGTGATGACCGGTGCCACGCCAGTGCGGGTACATTCCGGCGAGACCTTGCGCGTGCAGGCCAATGGAGGCCATCAGGCCATCACGCCGCCCAGTGACCCTTGGGGCTGGACGGAAGGTGTACTCAGCGTTCGGCAAATGCCGCTGGCGGATTTCGTCGCCGAGCTAAACCGATACCGCCCCGGCCTGCTGCGCTGCGCGCCAGCGGTGGCGAACCTCAAGGTTTCCGGGACCTACCAGCTGGCCGACACCAATCAGATCCTGCAACTACTGGCCCGCAGCCTGCCGGTGCGTATCGATTACCACACCCGGTATTGGGTCAACATCGATGCCGCTTAGGTCTCGGCATGGCCGTCAGGGGCGCCAGTTGGCAATCACTTGGGTAACCTGCAAGGCCGTTCCTGCACGGAAGTCTGCTAGTTTTCAGAGGGTGTGCACGACGGCTGCTCACGCCGATGAGACTGCCGTGCAAAGCACACGAACAGACCGGCCATCAATGCCAGCGCCATGGGCAGCCCGTGGGGCGCGACGTCCATGGCGGCACCGCTGATCAGCGGCCCTACCAGGCTGCCGACGCCCCACAACAGCCCGACGCTGGCATTGGCGGTGACCAGGTCCTGCCCTTTGAAACGCTGGCCTATCAGCACCAGCGCCAGGGTATAGATACCGCCCGCGACCGCGCCCAACACCACCAGCAACGGCCACAACAGCCACGTCATGTTCAGCAACCAGGGCAACCCTATGCCAATGGCCATGGCTACTACCCCGCACGCCAGGTGCAGGCCAGTGCGCTCGATGCGGTCGGCAAGCCAGCCCAGCGGCAGTTGGAACAGCATGTCCCCTGCGAACACCACGGTCACCATCAGTGCCGCCACGCCCACGGCAAATCCGTGGCTGCTGGCATACACCGGCAAGAGCGAGAGCACCACCGCATCGAAAAACGAGAAGAACAGCACGGCCACGCACAGGGCCGGGGCCACGCGGAAGAAGCCGGCCAGTCCGAAGCTCTTGTCGTCTTCAGCGTGCAGCACCCGGTCATTGGGAACCGTTACCACAATGCACGCCAACGCCAGGCCATAGCAGGCCGTGACCACGCCAGTGATCCATGGGCTGTGGGCACCGAGCACCGCCAGCATCGCCGGTCCAAGCACCTGGAAACCGGTAAAGCTGGTGGCGTAGAGGGCCATGATCTTGCCGCGGTTATGTTCCTGGCACAGTTCGTTGACCCACGATTCCCCGAGAATGATCGCGATACCCATGCCAAGGCCCAACGCCAGGCGCAAGACCGCCAGCCCCCACAACGAGGCGAATGCAGGCTCCAGCAGGCCGATGCTGAGCGTGCACAGGCTGAAACACAGCAAATAGAGCGTGCGTCGCTTGAAATACCGGCAACAGGCATCCACCAGGAATGCCGACAGCATCATGCCGGCCGCGGGGATGGCGGAAATCATCCCGATTTCGAGGGTGCCTGCGCCAGCCTCGTGCAGACGCAACGACACCAGCGGCAGGGTCGCGCCCAGGCTGAATCCCACGACCGAAACGGCGAACAGCAAGCCCGCCAGCAAACGCATGTTCATGAACCACTCCCAGCAAACCGATAAGACGTGCAGACAAAAACGCACCCACCAGCACGGCGGACGCTGTTCAAATGCTGATCAGTTCAGGTGTGGCGAGAAGGTGAAGGCAAACAGGACGCTGCGGCGGCGCTTGAGCACGGTGTCACTCGGCCAGGCACGGCGCAGCCCATCCAGGGCAGGCTGACGGCAACAGGGCAAGGACTGGAAACGGCGCATTGCTTTGGCTACTACGCATAAAGTGAGCAAGAGGCGGCACTCTAGGCCAGAGCAGGCGATACCGTCAATCGCCCCAGTGACTGTGGCGTCAAGGGGCATCCCTGCCCCGTTGATCATCAGCGCTTGCCAGTGCTCGGCAGCAATACCGCCAGCACCCCGAACAGGGGCAGGAACGAGCAAAGCCCGTACACGTATTCGATACCGCGCAAGTCAGCCACATAGCCCAGCAATGCCGCGCCGATGCCGCCAAAGCCGAACATCAGGCCAAAGAAGATGCCCGCGATCATGCCTACGCTACCGGGCACCAGTTCCTGGGCATACACCACGATGGCCGAGAATGCCGAGGCCAGGATAAAGCCGATCACCACGCTCAGTACCGTCGTCCAGAACAGGTCCGCGTAAGGCAGTGCCAGGGTGAACGGTGCCACACCCAGAATCGAGAACCAGATCACCGCCTTGCGCCCGATGCGATCGCCGATGGGCCCGCCAAAGAAGGTGCCCGCCGCTACCGCGCCCAGGAACAGGAACAGGTGCAACTGGGAACTGGCGACCGAAACGCCGAACTTCTCGATCAGGTAGAAGGTGAAGTAGCTGGTGAAGCTCGCCATGTAGAAGTACTTGGAAAACACCAGCAGCCCCAGCACCACCAGCGCGGCAACCACGCGTGCGCGGGAGATGCCATGGGTAGCCTGTACGGCCTTGCGCGCTTTGGCCTGGCTCAGGTGCTCGATGTACCAGCGGCGCAGCATCAGGGTCACGGCGAGAAAGAACAGTGCAGCCACGCCAAACCAGGCGACGTGGGTTTGCCCGAACGGAATGACGATGGCCGCTGCGAGCAACGGACCCAGGGCAGACCCAGTGTTGCCGCCTACCTGGAAAGTCGATTGCGCCAGGCCAAAGCGGCCTCCGGAGGCCAATCGCGCAATACGCGAGGTTTCGGGGTGGAATGTCGAAGAGCCGATGCCCACCAGGGCCGAGGCGAGCAGAATCATCGGGAAGCTGCCGACGAATGCCAGCAGCACGATACCGATCAGCGTGCACACCGTGCCCATGGGCAGCAGATTGGGCGTGGGCCGGCGGTCGGTGAAAAAGCCTACCCAGGGTTGCAGCAGCGACGCGGTGATCTGGAATGTCAGGGTGATCATGCCGATCTGGGCGAAGCTCAAGTCGTAATTGGCCTTGAGCATCGGGTAGATGGCCGGCAGTACCGACTGGATCAGGTCATTGATCAGGTGCGCCAAGGCGCAGAAGCCGATGATGCGCATCACCAGCGGTGTAGCGGTGCTCGCCTGCGCTTGAGTGGACGCCGGGGCGGCGCTGGGGATGGCCATGGCCTGGATCTCCGTCGGAAAGCTGGGCTCCGATTATCGGGATACAAATAGATACATAGCTACCTTTTTTTCCAGATCCAGTCTGGCAGCCATTTTCCCAGGCCTGTGGTGGGCGTCAGATAGGATCAAGCGGATGCGCGGTACGAAGAGGTAAAGGCCGTAACTGCAGCTGATCACCCCTACGATTCGGGCTTTTCAGAGGATGGATAACACTACGCATCACGCGATCGATCGCTAAGTTTTTGAAAGCGTGTAAATTTTTTTTATAAATCGTGTTGACAGGGGGGCCGTTCAAGAGAATAATGCGCGCCATCGGCTACATAGCTCAGTTGGTTAGAGCATAGCATTCATAATGCTGGGGTCCGGGGTTCAAGTCCCTGTGTAGCCACCAAACAAGACGAAGGGCTTACCGCAAGGTAAGCCCTTTTTCTTTGCCTGCCAGAAAGTCAGGCGGTTTTCGGCAGCCGGTGCAATCAACCCACACTGCTCATCGCCACCATCAGCCCCAGCGCAATGAGTGCCACCCCGATCACCCGGTCTGCGATGATTTGCCGCTCGATCATTGCCTTGCGCAATACGGTGTTGGAAAAAAACACAGCGACCAAGCTGAACCACGCCCAGTGCGCAAGCGACATGAATGCGCCGTAGGCCAGGTTGAGCCACAGCGGGCTGCCCTGCTCCACCACCTGGCTGAACGCACTGATGACGAACAGCATGGTCTTGGGGTTCAGGCAATTGGTCAAAAACCCGGTGCGCAGCGCTTGCAGCGCCCCGCCTGCAGCACCTTTGTCGTCAAGACGCACGCGCACAGTGTTGGTCAAGGACCGATAGCCCAGGTACAGCAGGTAGCACGCACCAACGGCCTTCATGCACAAGAACAGTGTCGGGCTTTGAGTCACGATGATCGATAGCCCGAGCACGGTGTACAGCACATGCACCTGAACCCCAAGGCCAATACCCACGGCAGCGGCCAGGCCAGCAATGCGCCCTTGCGCATAACTGCATCGGGTGACCATTGCAAAGTCGGCGCCGGGGCTGATGACCGCTAGCAGGGTGAACAAGGCGACAGCGAAGATTTCAGTCATTCATGGACTCTCGATAGGCGATGAACATGCACAGGTCAGGCATTATCGAACGCTTATCAGGCGCCTAAAAACGATTTAAAGTGCGTGAAATCGGTGAGTTTTCATCGTGCTTCATCACGCGTATCGGCTGGTTTTTCCTTACGCGCATACCGCACCCATCAGGAATCCATCCCTGCCATGAAGCTTCCACCCCTGGCCGCCTTGCGCTACTTCGACGTCGCAGCCACCACCCAAAGCTTCATCCGCGCAGCCGAGTGCCTGCACGTCACCCATGGCGCCGTCAGCCGCCAGGTGCGCTTGCTCGAGGAAAGCCTGGAGGTGGCGCTGTTCGAACGACGCAATCGCGCCGTGTTCCTGACTTCGGCGGGGCGAGCACTGCATGCCACGACCCAAGCCATCTTCGAACAGCTCGAAAGCACAGTGCAGCGGCTCAAGGACAGCGATGACAATCCGGTGTTGGTCGTCTCCTGCGAGCCCACCATCGCCATGCGCTGGCTGATCCCGCGCCTGCCGCGTCTTAACGCTGCCCACCCTGATCTTCAATTGCAGCTGGTGGCCGCAGGCGGCCCGCTGGACTTCGCCCGCACAGGCGTCGACATCGCTATCCGCCGCGACGACTTTCATTGGGGCATGACGCTGCATCAGCAGAAGATCTGTGACGAGTGGATTGGCCCTGTGGGGCGTCCGCCATTGTCGCCGAAGCTGCAAGGCCATCGACAGTTGCACAGTGCGACCCGCCCCGACGCCTGGGCCACTTGGCTGCGGCTTACAGGTGAGACAGCCATCGCGGGCGAGCGTAGCGACTTCGAGCACTTTTACCTGTCGATTCAGGCGGCCAGCGCAGGGCTGGGGGTCGCGATGGCATCCGCCTTGATGGTGCGTGACGAACTCGATACAGGGCAGTTACAGGCGCCCCTGGGCTTTGTACGCGATGGCTCGGCCTACCACCTGTTGAGCCCCTGCCCTCTGAATGATGCAGGCAAGCGCCAGCGGTTTGCCGAATGGGTGAAACAGGAATGCCAGGGCTGCCTGACTCACCTGGGCTTGCTGCAAAAGGATGACGCCGCGCTGCCATCGCCGCCCCAGGTGCGGTAGCCGGCCGTGTCCAGGTGGATGCGACCGCTCGGGTAGCGGCCAAGGCCCATGCCCCATGCCTGGCCGTGCTGCTGCCAGAACCGGCACAGCGGGTTGGGGCCGGCCCAAGGCGCCAGCAGGACATCCACGGCGAATGCTTGTGTATGCGCGCTGCCGATCGCCCCGCCGGCACAGCGGTTGAGGCCCGGGTCACGGTAGGCGGAGACCACTTCGAAATCGGGTAAGGCCCCTTGCTCACCCAGTGTTCGGAGCAACGACAGCGTAGCGCGCACAGCCGGCCAATGTTGCTTGGGCGGCACGGCAAACGGTGAAGCCCGGCACACTTTCCAGTCCGAGGCCGAGCGCAGGAGCTGATGAATCGGCACAACACCGTACAAACGTGCCTGCACGAGCATGTCGCGAAAAGGCCGCGTCGGGTGGTCACCTGCCCACTGGGCGAACATCCACAGGTCGCGCTCATCGGCCACGGCCCCGCTGGGCACTGAATTTACCGCCAGCAGCAGCGCGGCGACCACACTCCGTTTCTTCGACATGGCCCACCCCTGCACGTCACGGCAGCGGCACCCTGCCGCTGGCTCAGTCCGGGAACAACGTGCAGGCCATCACCAACGCATCCTCGCGACCACCCGCAGCTGGATAATAGTCGCGCCGGCGGCCGATTTCATTGAAGCCAAAACGCTCGTACAGGCGATACGCCGGATTGCTGGCCCTCACCTCAAGGAAACACTCGCGGCCGTTGAGCTGGTAGGCGCGCGACATCAGGTGTTCGAGCAGCCGCAGGCCCAGGCCGCGCCCTTGGTTCTCCGGCTTGACGGTGATGTTGAGCAGGTGGGCTTCGTCGATGATCACGTTGATCACGCCGTGGCCGACCTGTTGCTGCCCATCGAACATCAGCCAGACTTCATAGGATTTCAGGGCATCCAGAAAGATGCCGCGGGTCCAGGGGTGGCTGAACGCGGCATATTCGATTTTCAGCACGGCATCCAGATCTGCCTCGGTCATGGGGCGAAAACTGATCGAGTCACTCATTCAACGCGTTTCCAGCGCGCCATCAGCTGGCGCATGGCTTTCCAGACGTCCGCTTTACGCTGCGGCTCGTCCATCAACAGTTCCAGGCCCGGCAAGGCCCAGGCCTCGCCCAGGCCGTCGAGCTTGAGGGTTTGATAATAGGCCTGGTCGTCGGCGCCGGCGGCAAAGCGCAGCGCAGGCATGCCCACCAGCCACAGGCAGGTGCAGGGCGCTTCCTCCAGGCGAGCCTGGACAAAACCCTGTACGAAATCGCGGGCCGCGTCCGGGCCCTGGTCCATGTTGCCGCGCATCAGCAGCGGCCAGCGCACCGGCTCACCCACGATTTGCGGGGCGTCGGGCAGGCCGGCGGCGCGCAGCATATCCTTGAGCAGCAGGTAGGACGGGTCACGGCTCTGGAAAGGCTGGCCGGTGGCCAGCTCGACCAGTAACAGGCAATCGCCGGCACGCAGCAATTGCAAGGCAAAACGCGGAGGCGGCACCGGCACTGGGCGAGGTGTCGCAGCCTGCTCGGGCGCCTCTACAGGCTTGGCCGCAGCCTTGGCGGAAGCGCCCGGCCGCGGCACCTCGATCTTCGGCCGCTCGATGACACGGGCCTGGGGGGCGACAGGCGATTGGTCGGGTACCTGGCGTGGCGGCGGCTCGAAATCGATGTCCTCGGGCGGCGCCAACGGCAGCAGCAGTTCAGGCCGTGACGGCGCGGCGAACGGCAGCTCGGCGCGCGGCAGCCAGTGCACCACTTGCATGGCGGACAGGTAGGCGCGGCGACGTTGTTCGGTAAGCAAGGCGGTCATCCGAGGGGGGTTGGGACAGGTGCGCATTCTACCGCCGATAACCTGCCAGTGCCGCATCTGCTCAGCGGTTTTTTACGCATGCCCTGCCTGCCTGGGCAAGCCACAGCAGGCGGGCGGCTCGATCAGCCTGTCGCACGACAAGCCAAGGGGATAAGAACCAACCCGTCGGATGCAGTACAATCGCCCCCTTTTTCTTGGCAACGAGTCCAAGCCGATGATCGAACCCAAGCGCGTCCTGCGTGCCCTAGCCGAACACTGGGCCCTGATCGAGCCGCTGTGCGAGCGTTTCGACCAGGGCACCCTCAGCCTGGTGGAGCTGCGCCAGCATGTGGCCCGCCAGCAGATCGAGAGCACCCCGCAGGACATCACCCAACTGCTCGATGTGTGGATCCGCCTGGACATCCTGGTGCCCGTTGCCAAGAGCCCGAACCGCTTCGAGCTCAACGCCCAGATCCACGACTTCCTCGCCTATCTGCGCCGTGAGCATCGCCTTGGCCTGTGCCTGGAGATCGAGGCTTACCTGCGTCACCTGGAGCGCCTGGCCGGGCACATCCAGGATGCCTTCGACAACCGCGACAGTGACGATCTGGCGCGGCAACTGCGGCTCCTGGACATGCGCGTGCGGGACGTGCTGAAGAAGCTCGACAACGATGAGCAGGCACTGGTGGCCGTAGCCGAGCGGGCCAAGACCAGCAGCCGCCAGATACCCTTGCGCCAGCGCTATGCCGAAGTGCTGGCCACCTGGGATGAATACGTCGAGCCGATGATCCAGCTGGTCAACGCCGACGGCGCCTTCGAGCAAGGGGTGCGCAAGGTCGAGACCGTGCTGCTGAAACTGCTCGGGGAACAGGCGCGCCTTGGCCACCTGGTCGACGACGACATGCTGCTGCGCACCCATGCGCGTATTCTGGAGATGCAGACCAGCGCCCAGCTGACCCTGCGTCATGCCCGTGAACTGCTGCTGCCGCTGCGCGAGGAAGCACGGCGTCACAACGCGGTGACCCGTGGCGCTGCCCTGGCCCTGTCGGTGGTGCGCCGCAAGGGCCTGGACGCGCTGCCCCAGGCAGCCATGCCGTTGTTCACCCGGCCGCAAAGCACTTTCCTGGGCAGCGCCAGCCAGGTCGAAGCCTATGTCTATGCCTTGGCGCGCTTCGAGCCCAAGCCGGCGCGCTTCCCCAAGGCGCACAAGAGCGCGTCCGACGACAAGCCTCGCGCACCGCGCACGGTCAAGGAAATGACCGAACGCTGTGAACAGGCGCTGCCACTGCCAGACCTGATGGTGTGGCTGCTGGAGCAGGAGCCCGAAGGCGCCACCGACGAACTGCTGTACTGGTTCTCGCGCTTGTCACGGGAAAAACGCTTCAACCGCGAGCGCCTCGAGCGCCGTGACTACGACACCCAGGAACACCGCGTCAGCCTGCGTTCGTACGCCCTGACCTCCAGCCGCGAAGACGCCCCCAGTGCGTCCCCAGAACCCCACGCGAGCCCAGCCCATGCATCTTGATCTTTCCGAACTGTCCCAGCTCGCACCGATCTTCCGCGAGCTGTTCAAAGGTTTCCACATCAGCCGCCGCGACCCGGAGCTGTACGCGCAGTTGTCCAACTTCCAGGACCAGTACCGCAGCCTGTTCAAGGCCCTGGGCTTCGAGCTGGTGTGCGACACCCGCGGTTTCTACTACTTCGTACCGGACATGACGGCGGCCCAGGTCAACAAGACGGCGCAGCGCCTGTCGCTGTTCACCTTCATCCTGGTCGAGCACCTGGCCGATCAAGGCCGTGACCCGATCGCGGTGCTCGACGGCGGCAGCGTTGGCCGCGACGAATTGCCTTCGTTGCTCGACAAGTACCGGGACCTGTTCGTGCAGGCCGAGGTGCAGACCGTCGAGGACCTGGAAGAAAAGATCCTGCGCCGTATGACCCAGCTCGGCTTCGCCCATGAAGAAGGTGGCATTTACCGTTTCCTGCCGCCGATGCACCGGTTCCTGGACGTTTGCCTGGCCGTGCAGCAGGACCGGGACCTGGCGGCGACGCTGCACAGCGCCCTGCCCTTGCCCACGCCAGCGCTGGCCGAAGACCCCGCCGAGCCAATGCCTGAACACACCGACGACCCGCTCGACCTGACGCCGTTCGAGGCTGAGGAAGACGAAGAGCAGGCCTTGGCTCGTGCCATTCGCCAAGAGCAACAGGAGATCGACGCATGAGCCAGGAACGCTATGGCATCCGCCGCTTCGCATTGCTCAACACGGCCGGCTACAGCCTGGGCTTGTTCCCACTGGAGCATCCGCTGTCGGTGTACGGCGCCAACAACCTGGGCAAGTCGGCATCGATCAACGCCCTGCAGTTCCCGATCCTGGCACGCATGTCGGACATGAGCTTCGGCAAGTACAGCCTGGAGCAGTCGCGCCGCTTCTACTTTGCCAGCGATACCTCGTACATCCTCTGCGAGCTGAGCCTGCCCCACGGCCCGCACGTGATCGGTGTCGTCGGCCGTGGGCCGGGTGGCGGCTTCGGGCACCAGTTCTTCGCCTACCAGGGCGAGCTGGACCTGGCGCACTATCAGAAAAACGACACGTGTCTGCGCCAGAAAGAGCTGTTCACCAACCTTGAAAGCAAAGGCATTAAAGCCTACGAGCTCAAGCCGGACGAGCTGCGCCGCCTGTTGGTCGGCGGCCATACCTCGGTGCCCCTGGACCTGACCCTGATCCCGCTGCGCTCGACCAGCGAGCAGAGCCTCAAGACCTTCCGCGCGCTGTTCATCAACCTGCTGCACATGCGCGAAATCACGGCGGCCAAGCTCAAGCAGCTGTTCCTCGATGCCTTCGAGCACAGCCTGCGTTCTGGCAGCGTCGACTACATTGCCGCCTGCGAAGAAGCCTTCCGCGATGTGCGACGCATGGAACAGGACTACAACGCCCTGGTCGCCGCCGGTCCGCTGGTCGAGGCGCTGGCCGGCGGCGTCGCCCAACGCGACATCCTGCGCGGCAAGCTGCACCGGATTTCGCCGGTACTCGACAACCTGCTGGGTACCTGGCAGGACTACGCCATGGCGCGCAAGGAAGAACTGGTCATCCAGGCCGAGCATTACCGGGGTGAACAGGACCGCTTGCAAAACGATCAGCGCGGCGGCACCCAGGAGCTGATGCGCCTTGAGCGTGAAATCACCGGCATCCAGCGCTGGCTGGGCGAGCTGTCGGTGTTGCGCCATCGTTTTGCGTTGGTCGATGACGTCAAGGTGCTGGAACAGCAGCTGCTGGCGGCCAAGGATGCCCATGACGAGCTTGCAGGCGCCCTGGCCCAGTCCCGTCAGTTCAGTGCCGAAGACCTCGACCAGCGCGTTGGCGACCTGGAAAAACGCCTCAGGCAGGTCAAGCAGCAGCTCGACCACGCCGACAACAACAGTTACGCCCGCTTGCGCGAAGAGTTCTCGCAGCAGGATGTCGACCGCCTGATGCGCCTGTTCAACGGCGCCCTGTTCAGCCTGCCATTGGGTGAGCGTGGCATCGAGCTGGACGACAGCGACCTGTGGGTGAAATCCCTTGAAGCGGTGCTCGACCGCTTCAAAGGTGAGCGTTTCGAGGCGCCGGGTCTGTCCATCGACCTGACCCACATCGACCCACCGGCTTTGCAGGCGCTGGCTGACCGCGCCGCGCTGCGTGATCAGAAGGAGCGCCTGGACAAGGAGCTGCGCCAGCTCAAGACCCAGCAGGCAGTAAGCGCCGACCGCTCGGCTTCCAAGGCGCAGACCGAAGCGCTGTACCAGCAGGTACTCGACGCCCAGAAAGCCCTGGAAGACTACCGCCGCAGCCAGACCCTGGCCGCCGAAGAGCCTGCCAAGCTCGAACAGCTCGCACAGATGGAGGCCGCCCAGGATGAGCTCAAGCGCTCCAGCGATGCGTTCACCGAGCGCGTGCAGCAGCTGTCGGCCAAACTGCAACTGGTGGCGCGCCAGTTGGGTGACCTTGAGTCCAAGCAACGTACCCTGGACGACGCACTGCGCCGCCGTCAGCTGCTACCGGCCGACCTGCCCCTCGGCACCCCGTTCATGGAGGCCATCGACGACTCCATGGACAACCTGCTGCCATTGCTCAACGACTACCAGGACAGCTGGCAGAGCCTGCAGCGGGTGGATAACCAGATCGAAGCGTTGTACGCGCAGGTACGCCTCAAAGGCGTGGCCAAGTTCGACAGCGAGGACGACATGGAGCGTCGCCTGCAGTTGCTGGTCAACGCCTATGCCCACCGCACCGACGAGGCGTTGACCCTGGCCAAGGCGCGTCGCGCTGCCGTGACCGACATTGCCCGTACCCTGCGCAACATCCGCAGCGACTATGACAGCCTCGAGCACCAGCTTGCCCTGTTCAACCGCGAGATCAACCGGCGCCAGGTCTCGAACCTGGAAAGCTTCCGCGTGGTGCTGGCACCGAACAAGGAGGCACTCAAGCACATCGACCAGATCATCCACAGTGCCGGCCAGTATGAAGAAGGCGAAACCCTGTCGGTGTTCGACCTCACCCAGAACGCCGACCAGGACAACCGGAACGAGCAGGCCAAGGAATACCTGGCGCGCCTGGTCGCCGCGAACCATAACCAATTGGGGTTGAAGGACCTGTTCGAGCTGGCGTTCGAGATCACCAAGGTCAACGGCCAGCCGATCATCCACGCCGACATCGACGGCGCGGCTTCGAACGGTACGACCATGACCATCAAGGCGCTGACCAACATGTATTTGTTGCTGCACCTGATGGACCGTGACTTGGCCGGACGTGTGCGCCTGCCGTACTACCTGGACGAAGCGGCGGACATCGACGAACGCAACCAGGCGGCACTGCTGGAGACCAGCCTGCAGCTAGGGTTCGTGCCGATTCTGGCGAGCGTCAAGCCGCAGGTCTCGGCACACGTGGCCATCGACCTGGAAGGCGGCAGCGGCCCCAACGGCATCTATATCGACGAATCGGACTGGAAGTTCATCAGCCCGCTAGAGGAGGTGAAGGTGGTGGTACGCGAAGATCAGGGTGAAGTGGTTATCTGACGGAGATTGTGGGGCCGCAGAGCGGCCCCGACAGTGGGCGCTGCGAAGCTCAGATGCTGGAACTGTTCCGCCTCCCATAGCGGCCCGTCCCGTGTCATGCCGAGGCCACCGTGGCAAACGACAGCCTCTAGATGCGGTTCACGTCAGTTGCCCGTGCCTCGACACCTGCACGTTTTCAACTCGAAATCGACCAGGCCTACCCGTCACTGAGCCCACGGCAGAATCGGAATCGCCGTCACGGCATTCTGCGGGCTGCCTTCGACGATGCGGTCGCTATACACCAGATACACCAGCGTATTGCGCTTCTTGTCCAGGAAGCGCACCACCTGCATGGTCTTGAACACCAGCGATGTGCGCTCCTTGAACACCTCATCGCCATCCTTGAGCTCGCCCTTGAAACTGATCGGCCCTACCTGGCGGCAGGCGATCGAGGCCTCGGCGCGATCCTCGGCCAACCCCAGTCCACCCTTCACTCCCCCCGTCTTGGCCCGCGACAGGTAGCAAGTCACACCTTCGACCTTGGGGTCGTCGAAGGCTTCCACGACGATGCGGTCGTTCGGCCCCAGGAACTTGAAGACAGTGGACACCTGGCCGATTTCCTCGGCGCCAGCAAGCATCGGCAACCCAAGGGCTGCCACGACAAACAGTTTCTTCAGCATGTTCATACCAGCACCAGATTGTCACGATGCACCAGCTCAGGCTCGGCGCTATAACCCAGGATAGTCGCGATGGCGTCGGAGGATTGCCCAATGATCTTCTGCGCTTCCAGGGCACTGTAGTTAGCCAGGCCCCTGGCCACTTCCAACCCGTCAGGGCCCACGCACACCACCATCTCGCCACGTCGGAAGCTGCCCTGGATGGCCTTGACGCCCACTGGTAGCAAACTCTTGTTGGCCTGGCGCAGCGCCTGTACCGCTCCCTCGTCCAACACCAGCGTGCCGCGGGTCTGCAGATGACCCGCCAGCCACTGTTTACGGGCTGCCAGCATGCCGCGCTCAGGCGACAGCAAGGTGCCCAACCGCTCACCGGCCTTGAGACGATCGAGCACGCGCTCGATGCGCCCCCCAATGATGATGGTATGGGCACCAGAGCGTGCCGCCAGGCGTGCAGCGCGCAGCTTGGTCTGCATACCGCCGCGCCCCAGTGCACCACCGGTGCTGCCCGCCACGGCGTCCAGCGCCGGGTCATCGGCACGGGCTTCGAAGATCAGTTGCGCATTGGGGTTGTTGCGCGGGTCGGCATCGAACATGCCGTCACGGTCGGTCAGGATCACCAGCAGGTCGGCTTCCACGAGGTTAGCCACCAACGCCGCCAGAGTGTCGTTGTCACCGAAGCGAATCTCGTCGGTCACCACTGTGTCGTTTTCGTTGATCACCGGCACCACGCCCAGCTCGACGAGGGTGCGCAGGGTGCTGCGCGCATTGAGGTAGCGCTTGCGGTCGGACAGGTCGTCATGGGTCAGCAGGATCTGCGCGGTATGCTTGCCGTGCTCGCCAAAACTCGACTCCCAGGCCTGCACCAGGCGCATCTGGCCGATGGACGCTGCTGCCTGCAGCTCGTTCATCGCACTGGGGCGTGACGTCCAGCCCAGCTGGCTCATGCCGGCAGCCACGGCGCCCGAGGAGACCAGCACCAACTCCACGCCCGCCTCACGCAGCGCGACCATCTGCTCGACCCACACGGCCATGGCGCCGCGATCGAGGCCTTTGCCATCGGCGGTCAGCAGCGCACTGCCAATCTTCACGACCCAGCGCCTGGCGCCCGTCACCTTGCTTCGCATCGTCTTCCAACCTATGTCGAATCTGTAGATACCGTGGATACAAAAACGCCGCTCAAGCGAGCGGCGTTTAGTGTACTGCAACCGATCAGTCGCGCACGTAAATGATTTCCGGACCGTCTTCGTCGTCCTCGAAATCATCATCCCAGTCATCGTCATCGCCGATGTCGTGCACGCTCTTGACACCGGTGCGGCGCAAGGTGCGGGCATCGTCCAGGGCCTGCAACTGGGCGCGAGCCTCGTCCTCAATGCGTTGGTCGAGGTCAGCCAGCTCCTCGGCATAGGCCGGGTCGTTGGCCAGGCGGTCGGCGCGGTCTTCGAGGTAGCGCATCAGGTCGTGGCTGAGCTTTTCGGTACCTTGCTTGGAGATGGCCGAGATCACATACACAGGGCCCTCCCATTGCAGGCGCTCGACCACTTCCTTGACCCGCTCGTCGCGCTCGTCGTCCATGACCATGTCGGCCTTGTTCAGCACCAACCAGCGCTCACGCTCAGCCAGCGACGGGCTGAAGCGGGTCAGCTCGTTGACGATGACTTCGGCGGCATCGGCCGGGCTGCTCTCGTCCAGCGGCGCCATGTCCACCAGGTGCAGCAGAACACGGGTACGCGCCAGGTGCTTGAGGAAGCGAATGCCCAGGCCAGCACCGTCGGAGGCACCTTCGATCAGCCCAGGAATGTCGGCGATGACGAAGCTTTTCCAGCGGTCGACACTGACCACGCCCAGGTTTGGCACCAGGGTGGTGAACGGGTAATCGGCCACTTTCGGCTTGGCGGCCGATACCGAGCGGATGAAGGTGCTCTTGCCCGCATTCGGCAGGCCCAGCAGGCCTACATCGGCCAGCACTTTCATTTCCATCTTCAGGTCGCGCTGATCACCCGGTTTGCCTGGAGTGGTCTGGCGCGGTGCACGGTTGGTACTGGATTTGAAACGGGTGTTGCCAAGGCCGTGCCAGCCGCCCTGAGCGACCATCAGCTTCTGCCCCGGCTTGACCAGATCACCGATCACTTCCTGCGTGGAGGCATCAATGACCGTGGTACCCACCGGCACACGCAGGAACAGGTCTTCACCCTTCTTGCCGGTGCAGTCGGTGCTGCCGCCATTGGCGCCGCGCTGAGCTTCGTGGTGACGGGTGTAGCGATAGTCGACCAGGGTGTTGAGGTTCTCGTCTGCCACCATGAACACCGAACCACCGTCACCGCCATCGCCGCCGTTGGGGCCACCGTTCTCGATGAACTTCTCGCGACGGAAGCTCATGCAACCGTTACCGCCGTCACCGGCTTTGACCCGAATGGATACTTCGTCAACAAACTTCATTCAAAAACCGCCTCTCGCCTTCCGACGAGTTGAACACTGATAAACATGAGGCTCTTGCAAAAATGAGCGCGGCGGCCCCGTACGACCGTAGAAACCCACGCCGGCAACCCATACAAACAGCTTTGCAAGAGGCTCACCACAAACGAAAAAGCCCCGTCGCATGACGGGGCTTCTGGAGCGACGTCGCGATTAGGCTGCGACGATGCTCACGTAACGGCGGTTGAACTCGCCTTTCTTCTCGAACTTGATCACGCCTTCGATCTTGGCGAACAGGGTGTGATCTTTACCGATACCCACGCCGTAGCCTGGGTGGAATTCGGTGCCGCGCTGGCGGACGATGATGTTGCCTGGCTTGATAACCTGGCCGCCATACATCTTCACGCCAAGGCGTTTCGATTCTGAGTCGCGACCGTTACGAGTACTACCACCAGCCTTCTTGTGAGCCATGGTTCAATTCTCCAAATAAATTCAGGGGATCTAGGGGATTAAGCCTGGATGCCGGTGATTTTGATCTCGGTGAACCACTGGCGGTGGCCCATGCGCTTCATGTGGTGCTTACGACGACGGAACTTGATGATGCGAACCTTGTCGTGGCGGCCTTGCGAAACGACTTCGGCCACTACTTTAGCGCCAGCAACAACTGGAGCACCGATGGTGACTTCTTCACCGTTGGCGACCAGCAGAACGCGATCGAAAGTCACGGACTCGCCAGTGGCGACTTCCAGTTTCTCGACCTTGAGGAATTCACCTTCAGCGACTTTGTACTGCTTGCCGCCGGTAACGATTACTGCGTAAGACATGGTATTTCTCCGATAATCCTGCTCACCCAGCGCTTTATATGATGAGTATTGGCTGGCATGGCTGCACAGGGCTGGAACGGCCCGGCGCAATTGCGTAAGGCAGGTGCTGCCCAGGAAGTTAGGGTGCGCGATTGTACGCAACACAGGTTTTGCTTGCAAGTGCAGCGCCCGACCGACTGGCACCGTGCCTTGACACACCGGGACCCGCAACCTAGCATGCCGCGCAACCTCACTGGAGCAGCCGATGCAACCCCAAACCTTCTACCGTGCGGTGGCTGACGATTTCAGCGCCGTCGACGAGATCATCAAGAAGCAGCTGACCTCGCGCGTGCCGCTGGTATCGAAGATCGGCGACTATATCACGTCGGCCGGTGGCAAGCGCCTGCGCCCATTGCTGGTGTTACTGTGCGGCAAGGCCCTGGGCCACCGGGGCGACGACCTGCGGCTGCTGGCGGCAACCATCGAATTCCTGCACACCGCCACCCTGCTGCACGATGACGTGGTCGACATGTCGGGCATGCGCCGCGGCCGCTCCACGGCCAACGCCCTGTGGGGCAACGCCCCAAGCGTGCTGGTCGGTGATTTCCTCTATTCCCGCTCGTTCGAGATGATGGTCGAGCTGGGGTCGATGCCGGTCATGCAGATCCTGTCCAGGGCGACCCGGGTCATTGCCGAGGGTGAAGTGCTGCAGCTGTCGCGGGTTCGCGACGCCAGCACCACCGAGGACGTCTACATGGACGTCATCCGCGGCAAGACCGCCATGCTGTTCGAAGCCTCCACCCACAGTGCTGCGGCCCTGGCCCAGGCTTCCGATGCCCAGCGCGAGGCCTTGCGCATGTTCGGTGACCACCTGGGCGTGGCCTTCCAATTGGTCGACGACCTGCTCGACTATGAAGGTGACGCCGAGGCACTGGGCAAGAACGTGGGCGACGACCTGGCCGAGGGCAAGCCCACCCTGCCCTTGATCTACACCATGCGCGAGGGCACTGCCGAGCAAGCAGCGCTGGTACGCCAGGCCATCCAGAAAGGCGGCCTTGAAGACCTGGAGCAGATCCGCGCTGCGGTAGAAGCATCGGGTGCGCTCAAGTACACCGCAGCCCTGGCGCAGGATTACGTCAAGCGCGCCATCGAGTGCCTGGAAGTGCTCCCTGCCAGCGAATACCGGGATGCGCTGGTCGAACTCAGCCAGTTCGCCGTCGCACGCACTCACTAACGGCACGTCCCTTCCCCACACGCGGTTCGTCCCTCGAACCGCTGCGGACTTTTGTCCGGACATAATCACTTCTGAAACCAGACCTTCTACAATGGCGGCTTTTTCCGCCTGTCTGTTCGAGGAACCCAAGTGAGTACGTTGCCACCCTGCCCCAAATGCAATTCCGAATACACCTACGAGGATGGCACGCAGCTGATCTGCCCTGAATGTGCCCACGAGTGGTCGGCCAGCGGCGAAGCCGAATCTGCCAATGACGACGTGGTGAAAAAAGATTCCGTCGGCAATGTGCTACAGGACGGCGACACCGTGACCGTGATCAAGGACTTGAAGGTCAAGGGCTCGTCCCTGGTGGTCAAGGTCGGCACCAAGGTCAAGAACATCCGCCTGTGCGACGGTGACCACGATATCGACTGCAAGATCGACGGTATTGGCGCGATGAAGCTGAAATCGGAATTCGTGCGCAAGGTCTGATTTCATCCAGATCCGCCAATTGGTTCTTGCTATTTTGATAATAAGAATTATTCTCATTGGAAAGTTATCCAAGGAGAATAGTCATGACTTATCTGATCGATGCCTGGCTGGACCGCCCTCACCCATACCTGCGCATTCTTCATCGGGAGACCGGTGAGGTGTGCGCGGTGCTCGAAGCAGAGGCGCTGGATGAACTGCGCGACCAGGGCGACCTGGACCTGCGCGGGCTGAATTCGAATGAGCCTGGGGTACTGAAGGAGCTGGTGCGCAACCTGTTTCTGTTCTGCTACGCACGGGCGTTGCGCCCGATGGGGACAGACTGGAACTGACACATCTGGCGAGCTGGGAAAGGGCCGCAATGCGGCCCCAGCGGTATTACAGAACGTCGAGCAATTCGACGTCGAACACCAGTACGCTGTGCGGCGGGATGCTGCCGACACCCTGGGCACCGTAGGCCAATTCGCTTGGCACATACAGGCGCCACTTGCTGCCGGCGCTCATCAATTGCAGGGCTTCGGTCCAACCTGCGATCACGCCCCCAACCGGGAATTCGGCCGGCTGACCACGATCGTACGAGCTGTCGAACACGGTGCCGTCGATCAGGGTGCCGTGGTAGTGCACACGCACCTGGTCTTCGCGCGATGGCTTGGCGCCTTCACCGGTGTTCAGCGCTTCGTACTGCAAGCCCGAATCCAGGGTGACGATGCCGTCGCGCTTGGCGTTGTCGGCCAAGAACTGCTTGCCGGCAGCCGCTGCAGCCTCGGCCTTGGCGGCTGCCTGGGCTTGCATCACTTCACGGATAACCTGGAAGCTGGCCGACAGATCGGCCTCGCTGACGCGGCTGTCTGCACCGTTGAAGGCGTCGGTCAGGCCGGCCACGATCGCTTCCAGGCTCACCCCTGGCGGCGGGTTGTCGCGCAGCTGGCCACCCAGCTGACGGCCGATGCCGTAGCTGACGCGGGTTTCGTCGGTAGACAGGTTGATCTCGGACATTGTCATGCTCCACTGCAGGGCGCAGCGCAGCCACGCCCTTGATGAAAAGGGCGAGCAGCCTAGCATATCGAGAGGCACCTAGCTGCACGCGGCAGACCCCCGCGTGCAGCTGAAGTCGAGGCTAGTGCTTGGTGAGCTTGTCCAGGTAACCCATGCAGAACGCCGAGACCACGAAGGTCATGTGGATGATGACGTACCACATCAGGTAATCGGTGGAGATGTTCTGGGCATCCATGAACACCCGCAACAGGTGGATGGACGAGATGGCCACGATCGACGCAGCCACCTTCATCTTCAGCGAGGAGGAGTCCATCTTGCCGAGCCAGTTGAGCTTTTCCTTGCTCTCGTCGATATCCAGCTGCGAAACGAAGTTCTCATAGCCGGAAATCATCACCATGACCAACAGCCCGCCGACCAGCGACATATCGATCAGCGACAGGATCACCAGGATCAGGTCGGCTTCGCTCAAGGCAAAGACGTTGGGCAGGACATGGACCACTTCCTGGAAGAATTTCAGCGCAAGGGCCAGCAGGCCCAGGGACAGGCCGAAGTAGATGGGGGCGAGCAGCCAGCGGGAGGCATACATCGCATTTTCGAGAATACGTTCCATGGAGGATGGGGACTCGTAGGTGGCTGGAAAAACGACCGCGAGTATAGCCAGCCGCCTCATGCAGCAAAAGCTGGATGACCGTCCCGGCCTGTTCAGGTCTCAGGATGGAACTGGTAGTCGCCCAGGTTTTTGGTGCGCTCGCCGTTCATGCGCCGCAACTGCGCCTGCAGGTGCAGGCACCAGATGGGCGGGTCTTCGTTGAGCTGATACCCGTGCAGGGTCAGGCTGTCGACGATGGCATTGAGCACGGACTCGGCCACCTGCGGCCCGTGAAACGGCCCTTGGGCCTTTACTGCCGAGGGTTGCTCACCGGCCATGCCGGCGGCGAACAGCAGCGTCCACATACCGGTATCGCCAGCCAGTGGCCGGATACTGCATTCGATGCGGGTCACAAGGCCCAGGCACTGACGTGTAAGGCTGAGGTTGCGCATGGCCGCGTCCTCCGAAAGCTCCGTTCAGCCCAGCAAACGGGCTGTCTTCATCCTGAACACTGATGTCGTCCTTGGTTCAGCATAGAAGAACGTCAGCACAAGATGGAAAACCGGCGCCGAACGGTAGCCATTGGCCGCCAGCGCCGGTTTCTTGACTCAAGCAGGCTTGGCTTGCGCGATCACCTCTTCAAGGCGCTCCTTTTCCGCCTTCTCGATGTCTTCCTCACTGATCATCTCGGCAATCTCGCGCAGCCGTTCGACGACGCGTGCATTCACGCTACCCTCGGTGAACTGCCCTTTCTCGTCAGGCACACCCGCCTCCTCGCCTACCAGCAGGCTCAACGCCTCATCTGCCTGGCTGACCGCATACACATGGAAGGTGCCACTCTCGACCGCCTGCAACACACGTTCGTCGAGCATGAGCGTGGCCACGTTGGCGCGCGGGATGATCACCCCCTGCTCACCGGTCAGGCCACGGGCTTCGCAGAGCCTGAAGAACCCTTCGATCTTCTCGTTCACACCCCCGACAGCCTGCACTTCACCGAACTGGTTGATGGAACCGGTGATCGCGAAGCACTGCTTGAGCGGGGTGCGCGAAAGGGCCGAGATCAACGTGCAGGCCTCACCTAGCGAGGCGCTGTCGCCGTCCACGTAACCGTAGGATTGCTCCAGGGCGATGCTGGCCGAGATCGCCAGCGGGAATTCCTGGGCATAGCGGCTGCCCAGGTAGCCGGTCAGGATCATCACCCCCTTGGAGTGGATAGGCTGGCCCAGGTTTACCTCGCGCTCGATGTCGACGATACCGCTACCGCCCGGGTACACGGTGGCCGAGATACGCGCGGGCATGCCGAATGCCGAGTCGCCCACCTCCAGCACGGTCAGGCCATTGCACTTGCCGATGGCCGCGCCCTGAGTGTCGATCAGGATGATGCCGGCCAGCATGTCGTCCAGCACCCGCTGCGAGACCCGCCCGGTGCGTGTGGCCTTGGCCTTGAGTGCACGTTCGATATGGCCAGCATCGGTCATTTCGTCGTTGGCCAGCTGACGAATGAAGTCGGCCTCGCTGACCAGCTGGAACAGGTCGCCGATCCGGGCCGAGAGCCGTGCCTGGTTTTCAGCCAGGCGAGCGCTGTAGGTCGCTAGCCGGGCCACGGCGTCGCTGGTCAAGGGCGCCATGCCCTCCTCGTTGGTACGGGTGCGCAGCAGTTGGGCGAACTGCTCCAGGTTCTCGTCGACCATGGGCATGTCTTCGTCGAAATCCACCAGCACCCTGAACATCTCCTGGAAGTCCGGGTCGTGGTCCTGCAGCGCGTAATACAACTGACGCGAGCCGATGATCACCAGCTTGACGTTGAGCGGGATCACCTGCGGGGTAAGGCTGACGGTCGCCACCCGGCCAAGCTCGCCCAAGGGTGACTCCATCTTGAGCTTGCGCGATTGCAGGGCGCGCTTGAGCGCATCCCAGACAAAGGGCTCACCCAGCATTTTCTCGGCTTCCAGGATCAGGAAGCCGCCGTTGGCCCGGTGCAGGGCTCCCGGACGCAACTGCCGGTACGACGTGTAGAGCGCGCCCTGGTCGGTGCTGTACTCGATGCGACCGAACAGGTTGTCGTAGGTCGGGTGCGGCTCGAACACCACCGGCGCCCCGCCGTCATGATGATGGCCCACGACCAGGCTGGGTGCGTACTGCTCCTCGAGCATCTTGCGCGCCACGGCGTCTGTCTTGCTGTCCTCGACCAGTTGCTCGACCACCGTGCGCAACAGGTTCAGTTGCACCGATTGCAGGTAGGCACACACGGCAGCGTTCTCGGCGTACTTTTCCGACAGCGGTGCGAGCAAAGGCTCAAGTGCCAGGGTAATGGTTTCTTCGTTGAGCTGGCGCAACTGGTTGTTCGACTCACGCTTCCATTGCGGAAGGCTGGCCAGCTCTTCGTTCAAACGCTCCTCGAGCAGGGCGATGTCTTCGTGAAACTGTTCGCGCACGTGCTCAGGCAACTGGGCGAACTCGGCCTCATCCAGGGCCTTGCCGTCTGCCATCGGCGTGAAGGCCACGTTGCTGGCATCGCGGTACAAGGCCACGTCCTTTTCCAGCGAAGCGCGCTCGATCACATCCAGCGCGCGGTCGTAGCGCTGGTTGAAGGCGCGGTCGATGGCGCCTTTTTTCTGCTGGTACGAGGGGTGTTCGAACACGGCCGGGAATGTCGCCAGCAAGTTGTCGATCAACCCGTTCATGTCAGCGATGAAGTCCCCGGCACTGCCCGATGGCAATTCCAGGGCTCGCGGCTCGCGGGTGTCGTCGAAATGGTTGACGTAAAGCCAGTCGGATGGGGTCTGCTGACGCTTGCCCTCCGCCTTGAGGTAACGCTTGACGAACGAGAACCGGCCGGTACCGGGCTCGCCCATCACGTATACGTTGTAGCCGGGGCGCGGCATGGCCACGCCGAATTGCAGGGCCTCGACAGCACGCTCCTGGCCCAGTACGCCGCGAAACGGCTCCAGATCGTCCGTATTGGTGAAAGCAAACTGCTCGGGAGAGAAACGCCGGGTGAGGGCTTCAGGCGCAAGACGCAGGCGCGCAGCGACAGGATCGGGCATTGGGTTTCCTTACTTCGGCGGGGCAGATACGCAGCATTCTGGCGCTGCCTGCGCGCGGGTTGCAAGGCTCCTCGGGATTTATGTCGCAGGCGCGACGGTGTCTTGTACAAGCAAATTTTTCGCAATCGGTAACGCAACCTTTGGAACATGCCTAAACTCCAACTTGCGCGGGTGGGTGAAATGCTTTCCCGACCTGGCACCCGAGTTGCCAGAAACCTGACCCTTGGTTTAAGTCAAATAGAGAATAAATGCTATGAAACGGATTCTTCTGGGTACTCTGTTCACCGTCGCTTCGCTCAACGCCATGGCCGACGCGCCAGGCGGCCCGAATTGCGGCTGGGGCAACATGCTGTTCGAAGGCCAGCGCGGCACTCCGGCACACTTCCTGGCTTCCACCACCAACGGCACTTCCGGTAACGCCACCTTCGGCATGACCTCCGGCACCAACGGCTGCTCCACCAAGTCTGCACTGACCTACGGCGGCAAATCGTGGTTCGCCATGAACGGCATGATGAACGAGCTTTCCGAAGACATGGCCATGGGTCAGGGTGAAGCACTGACCACCTACGCCGTGGTACTGGGCGTGGCGCCGGAAGACCGTGCGCACTTCGCATCGGTCACCCACGATCACTTCAACCAGATCTTCAGCAGCGCCGATGTCAATGCTGAAACCGTGCACAGCAACACCCTGGCCGTTCTGAAGAACGACCCACGCCTGGCCAAGTACGCTACCGAAGCCTAAACGCGCGTTTCCCGCCCCGGTTCCGGGGCGGGTCTCTCTTTCTTCGGCATCGTCTGGAAGTAGTTGCCCGATATGCTCAAACGCCTTGCCTCTCTGGCGCTGTTGTTCTGCGCCCCTGTTCATGCTGCGCCGATGCTGGATCAAGGCCGTCTCCAGCAACTGGCCAGTACCCCCTACTGGATTGCTTTGGGCCATTACGAAACCGGTAAGCTCGGTGGCTGGCGCAGCTACGTAGACGATGACGCATTCTTCCTTGCCCACGATGGCGCACACCATCCGGACCGTGAGCTGAAAGCGACGGTGCAGGCGCTGTATGCCCCGGCAAGCCTGGGCGACAAGCACGCTCAGTGTGTTTTCCCGGCCCGCACTCGCTGGCTGAAAGAGCAACTTGGCCTACAGGATTTGCCGCAACCCCAGTGCCAGGAATTCAAGACCTGGTACCAGTCGATCGACCCGCACAGCGCTGCGTTGATCTTCCCGGCTGCCTACCTGAACAGCCCCTCGTCGATGTTCGGGCACACGCTGCTGCGCATCGACCAGTCCACTACCCGCAGTGACGCCACCACGCTGCTCAGCTACGCGATCAACTTCGGCGCGTACATCGAAGGCAGCGACAACAGCATTCTGTATGCCTGGAAAGGGTTGGCCGGTGGTTATCCCGGCCTTTTCGCGCTGATGCCCTATCAGGAGAAACTGTCGGAATACCGCAGCCTGGAAAACCGCGACCTGTGGGAATACCAGCTAGACCTCACGCCGGAAGAAACAGGCCGCATGGTCGAGCACGTCTGGGAACTGAAACAGATTCAGTTCGACTACTTCTTCTTCGACGAGAACTGCTCCTATCGCCTGCTGGAGTTGCTGCAGGTGGCTCGGCCAGGCCTGGACCTGACCTCGCAGTTCCCGCTGACCGCCATACCGACCGACACCGTGAAGGCGGTGAAACAATCAGGCTTGGTCGCCAGTGAACTCTACCGTCCCTCGCGCGAGCGCGAACTGCTGGCGCGTGCAGCGCCACTGGACCATGACGAGAAACGCCAGGTGCTGGCCGTAAGCGCCGACACTGCGCAATTGCAAAACCCCGCGTTCAAGGCCCTGCCCCGCGAGCGGCAGGCCTTGATACAAGACGCTGCCTACCGCCTTGAGCGCTACCGCGCCAATGGCCAGGAACGTGACCCCGGCCAGGCCAAGCGCAGCTTCGAACTGCTACGCGCGATCAACACCAACCCGCCGCCGCCGTTGGCCATCGAGCGCCCGGGGTTGCCCGAGGACGGCCATGACTCGCGTACCTGGCAGTTGGGCGTGGGCACGCGCGAAGACCGCGCCTATGCCGAATATGGCCTGCGCATGGCTTACCATGATCTCAACGACAACGCCTACGGCTTCCCATTGGGGGCGCAGATCGAGATCTTGCAACTGAAAGTGCGCCAGTACGAAGGCAATGACTGGCAAGTGCAACGCCTGGACCTGGCGACCATTCGTTCGCTGACACCGCGCAACGAACTGCTCAAGCCCTGGTCGTGGCAAGTGGCCGGCGGCCTTGAGCGGGTGCCGGGCAAACACGATGACGAGGTGCTGGTGAGCCACGTCAATGGTGGCGCCGGTGGCACCTGGCAGCTGGGTGATGACTTGCTGGGCTTTGCACTGGGTACAGTCCGTGTAGAACACCACAACGACTTCGCGCAGTTCATCGCACCTGCCGCAGGTTTCAATGGCGGGCTGCTGTGGCGCAATGGGCTTGGCAACATGACGCTGGAGGCCAAGGGCGATTACTTCACCAATGGCGAAGTGCGCCGTAGCGTCAGCCTGAACCAGCAGTGGGAACTCAGCCAGAATTTGGGGCTGCGCCTGAGTGCCTCGCGCCAGTTCAGCCACCTGTCCACGGCGCAGAACGAGGTGATGCTGGAAGTGAAGTGGTATCACTACTGAGGGTCTGGTCTGGTGTGAAAGCGTTCATGTTTACGGCGATGTTCCGGCCTGTGGCCCGCCTCAACCAGTCTTTGACACGGCTTTGACAGCACGCCCACAACTGGCCCTCTAGACTTCACCTGGACGGCATGAGGGCAAGGTCTATGTGGCGGTTCTGGTTGGGTCTGTGCGTGGCGATGCTGCTGTCGGGGTGCGAAACGACTCACGAGCAGATGCTTGGCCAGGGGTTTCCCCCTGCCTACGCCGATGGCTTCGAGGACGGGTGCAGCAGCGGCCGTCAGGCCGCGGGCGTGCCGGCAGGTGATTTTCGCAAGAACGTGCCGCGCTACCTTCAAGAACGGCAGTACGAGTCCGGCTGGGACGATGGCTTTCGCCAATGCCAGGCCATGCAGGAGCGGGCCGAACAGCAGCGCTACCACGAGCGTTTCTGGGACGAACGGGACCGTGAGTGGCAGCAGGAGAAAGACCGCGGCGCTGCCCGCGCCTGGCGTTGAAGACGTCGCAGGTGGGCATTGCTTGAAACCCCGCCCCTGCCATGATGGTCTTCTGCACAAGGAGGCACTCATGAGCCGAGCATTTGTCAACGAAGACCAGGCCGCCGCCCAGGCCGACCAACCCGTCGAGCGGCGTGTCAGCGACCAGCCCAATTACGTCACCGCCAACGGCCTGCGCCAACTGCAGCAACGGCTGACCGAACTCAATACGTTGCGCAGTGAGTTGCAGGCTCAGGGCGAGCGTGCCGACAAACAGCGATTGGCCGAAATCGAGCGTGATCTGCGGTATTTCGCCGCGCGGGTACACAGTGCCCAAGTGGTGCCGACAGCCCTGTCCACCGAAAAAGTGCAGATAGGCAGCCGCGTCAGGTTCATCGACGATCAGGACCAGGAACACTTGGTGTGCCTGGTAGGCGAAGATGAGGCTGACGCGGCGCGTGGATTGATCAACTGGGGCTCACCCCTGGGCAGGGCCTTGCTGGGCGCAGCCCCGGGAGATGAGGTGACATGGCGCCGCCCCGTCGGTGAACAGGCTATCGAGATCATCGAGATCGAAGGGGCGGGCTGACAGCCCACCGCAGCCGACCCGGCGAGACCTCTCCAATATGCCTGTAACTGGTGTACCGACGATGGGCTGCCAAGCCTCACGCGATCAGACGACCCCTTGGGCCAGCATCGCATCGGCCACCTTCACGAAGCCCGCAATGTTGGCCCCTTTGACATAGTTGACCCGGCCATCGCCCTCTTCACCATAGTGAACGCAGGCGTGGTGAATCGACTGCATGATGCCATGCAGCTTGCTGTCCACTTCGCCAGCAGTCCACAGCAAGCGCATGGCGTTCTGCGACATTTCCAGGCCCGACACCGCAACGCCACCCGCATTGGACGCCTTGCCCGGCGCATAGAGGATGCCAGCTTCAAGGAAGATGTCCACAGCCGCCAGGGTCGTGGGCATGTTGGCGCCTTCTGCGACGCAGATACAGCCGTTGGCCAACAGTGCCTTGGCATCCTCGACGTCCAGTTCGTTCTGCGTCGCGCATGGCAGCGCGATGTCGCAGGCCAGGCTCCACGGCGTCTGGCCCTTGCGGAACTCCAGGCCGAATTGCCCGGCCAGCTCGCTGATGCGGCCGCGCTTGACGTTCTTGAGGGTCATCACCGCTTCCCACTGCGCGTCGGTGAGGCCCGCTTCGGCGTACAAGGTACCTTCGGAATCAGACAGCGAGATCACCTTGCCCCCCAGGTCCATCACCTTGCGCGCGGCGTATTGCGCGACGTTGCCCGAGCCCGAGATCGCCACGCGACGGCCGTCGATGCGCTGGCCCTGGCGCTTGAGCATCTCCTCGGCAAAATACACACAGCCATAGCCCGTGGCTTCCGGACGAATCAGGCTGCCGCCATAGGTCATGCCCTTGCCGGTCAGCACGGAGGTGAACTGGTTGGCCAGACGCTTGTATTGCCCGAACATATAGCCGATCTCGCGCGCCCCTACTCCGATGTCCCCGGCCGGAACATCGCAGTCGGCACCGATGTGACGGTACAGCTCGCTCATGAAGGCCTGGCAGAAGCGCATCACTTCGGCGTCGCTCTTGCCCTTGGGATCGAAGTCAGACCCACCCTTGCCACCGCCCATGGGCAGCGAGGTCAGGGAGTTCTTGAAGACTTGCTCGAATGCGAGGAATTTCAGAACACTGAGGTTCACCGAAGGGTGGAAGCGCAGGCCGCCCTTGTAGGGGCCAATGGCGCTGTTCATCTGGATACGGTAACCGCGGTTGACCTGAACCTTGCCGTGATCGTCCACCCACGACACCCGGAACAACACTGCACGCTCAGGCTCGACCATGCGCTCGAGAATGCCCGCTTGCAGGTAGTGAGGGTTGGCTTCCAGAAAGGGCCACAAGGTGCGCAGCACTTCTTCGACGGCTTGGTGAAACTCGGGTTGGCCAGGGTCACGCTGTTGCAGGCGTGCAAGGAAATTGTCGACGGATTCGATCATGGTAGACATCTCACCAAGAGGATTGGACTTATTGGTTTTTCCCGAATGTACCAAGAAGCAATTGCCCTGCAACAGGGCGAAATGTCGTTTTATTGAAATAATTTGGTGCGTTTTATGTAAATGTATACAAACCGCTCAGACGGCAACTCAGGCGCGGCCCAATAGATGTCAGCTACCAGAAGGCCTGCCGTAGCCCTTCATGACCTATGGACAGAATCCGAACAAATTGTGAAGCACGCACGAAAATGGGGCCCCTGAGGGCCCCATTTCTGTGCAGCAGACGCTGGCTTATTGCGCCAGCTTCTTGTGACGCACACGGTGCGGCTGTGCGGCGGCATCGCCCAGGCGCTTCTTGCGATCGGCTTCGTACTCGGTGTAGTTGCCTTCGAAGAACACCACGTTCGAGTCGTCCTCGTATGCCAGGATGTGAGTCGCGACGCGGTCCAGGAACCAACGGTCGTGGGAAATCACGATGGCGGCGCCGGGGAAGTCCAGCAGCGCCTCTTCCAGGGAACGCAAGGTCTCGACGTCGAGGTCGTTGGACGGTTCGTCGAGCAGCAGGACGTTGCCGCCCTCTTTCAAGGTCAGGGCCAGGTGCAGACGGCCACGTTCACCGCCCGAGAGGTCCTTGACGAACTTCTGCTGGTCGCCACCTTTGAAATTGAAGCGGCCCACGTAAGTGCGCGACGGGATTTCGTAGTTGCCGATACGGATCATGTCCGAGCCGTCGGAAATCTGCTGGAACACGGTCTTGGCGCCGTCCAGGTCCTCGCGGCTCTGGTCGACACACGCCAGTTGCACGGTTTCACCGATCTCGATGCTGCCCGAATCCGGCTGCTCCTTGCCCATGAGCATGCGGAACAGGGTGGATTTACCGGCGCCGTTACCCCCGATCACGCCCACGATCGCACCCTTGGGCATGGCGAAGGACAGGTTGTCGATCAGGACGCGGTCGCCATAACCCTTGGTGACGTTCTTGAATTCGATGACCTTGTCGCCCAGACGCGGACCGGCCGGGATGTAGATCTCGTTGGTTTCGCTGCGCTTCTGGAATTCCTGCGACTGCAGTTCCTCGAAACGCTGCAGACGTGCCTTGGATTTGGACTGGCGGGCCTTGGCGCCTTTGCGCACCCACTCCAGTTCTTCCTTCATGGCCTTTTCATGGGCGCTCTGCTGTTTGGATTCCTGGGCCAGACGATCGGACTTGGCTTCCAGCCAGCCCGAATAGTTGCCTTCATAGGGAATACCGGCACCGCGGTCGAGCTCCAGGATCCAGCCTGCGACGTTGTCGAGGAAGTAACGGTCGTGGGTAATGGCCACCACGGTGCCGGGGAAATCGTGCAGGAAGCGCTCGAGCCAGGCGACCGAGTCAGCGTCCAGGTGGTTGGTCGGTTCGTCGAGCAGCAGCATGTCGGGGGCCGACAGCAGCAGGCGGCACAGGGCGACACGGCGCTTCTCGCCACCGGAGAGGTGCTCGATGCGTGCATCCCAGGCCGGCAGGCGCAGCGCGTCGGCGGCGACGTCCAGCTGGCGTTCCAGGTTATGCCCGTCGGCGGCCTGCAGGATGGATTCGAGCTTGGCCTGCTCGGCAGCCAGCTTGTCGAAGTCGGCGTCCGGCTCGGCGTAGGCCGCGTAGACCTCGTCAAGACGCGCCTGGGCGTCCTTGATGACGCTGACGGCTTCCTCGACCACCTCACGGACCGACTTGCTCGGGTCCAGCTGAGGCTCCTGGGGCAGGTAGCCCACGTTGATGTCAGGCATCGGACGGGCTTCGCCGTCGAATTCCTTGTCGACGCCCGCCATGATCCGCAGCAGCGTCGATTTACCTGCGCCGTTGAGGCCCAGCACGCCGATCTTGGCGCCAGGGAAGAACGACAGGGAAATGTTCTTCAGGATTTCCCGCTTCGGCGGCACGACCTTGCTCAGCCGATGCATGGTGTAGACGTATTGAGCCAAAACCAAGCCCTCTAATTCAGATAGGTAAAGACATCGACGATCGCCCCAGCGGGTCGGCCAGGGGTCGGGTGTCGTTGAACAAAGTGGACCATTCTACGCCAACGCGCAGTATTTGATAGGAGGCGCCGCGCCGGCGGCGCAGGCCTGAAGCGGTGGTCCGGCAGCAGCGGCCTTGCCCTGTAGTCGCGCCTGGCGAGCAGCCCTTGTTCAGACGTGACGCTGGCGCGCCTTGCCCCGTGGCAGCCGGCAACGGTCGCCCTGCTCGGCCAGGCGCGCGGCCCAGGCGGACTTGACGCAGAACCCGTCCGGGCGCGCAGGTTGCGCAGCGGCGACACGATTGACAGAGGTGCCGGACGTGACCGATGCCGCCGCCGGGCGCGGTGCGTCGGCAACGACTGCAGCTGGGACGGGTGCCTTGGCAGACGTGCGCAGCTCGGCCAGCGATGGCGCCTTGCGCTTGGTTGACGTGGCCGCCTCGGGCTTGGCCAGCGAGCGTTGGCACGATTTGCAGGATACGTCCTCGGTCACGGCAGAGCTGACAAGGGTCTGACTGCTGCGCCCACAGGCGGAATCGAGGCCATTGATGGAAAAATGAGTAACCAAAACCGAACATCTCCCAAGCAGTGTCATGTAAAGCGGGCGGCATTCTCGCACAGCAGGCACGTGCTTGCCGAATACGAGCGGTCGGAAGCATGAATGGCACTGGCACTTTGCCATAATGCTAGGCATGCTAGCCGGTTTCGAGTGGTCGGCTTATAGTGCGCCACCGCGCATCGGTTACCTCATAAAAAAAGCATACGCCATGCCCGACCCCTCCCTGCCATCGCCCGGCCCATCGCAGGATCGACGCTTGATCAAACTCACTCCACCGCCGTCATCGCGTAGCGCGTCCAAGGCGCCCGCTGCCAGTCTGCGCGGGTCGATCAAGGGTGCGCTGGCACTGCTCGCCCTGATTCTGCTCGGGTTGCTGCTGTGGCAGCTGTTCGCGCAGTTCAACCTTACCCAGGCCGAGCTGCGCGACAAGCGTTTGGAAGACACGACCGAACTGGCGGACCACCTGGGTTTGAACATGGCGCTCAAGGCGCAGCAGGCCATCAACCTGCTCCAGCCCTATCCCACCGTGGCGGCACCGGCAGCTGGCGGCTTGGTGGATACGCTGCGCGAACGAATGCCCGCGCTGCGCAGCGTGATCTGGATAGACGGAGCCGGGCAGATCGTTGCCGACAGTGCACCTGCCAGCGACGATCACGCAGTCGTCGGTGAGGTGCTGAGGCTCAACCAGGAGCGGCCCTATTTCTTTACCAATGCGCCCAGCAACGCCAGCGTGTACCTGTTGCTGAGCCAGTCGCCAGGCCAAGGCCATTGGCTGCTGCGCTTGTCACCTGATTACTACCGCGCGCTTACCGGCCATCTGCATGAGGCCGATCAGCTGTTGTGGCTGCTGGAAAACAGCCGTACGGGCGAGGTGCTGCAACGCTACCTGGCCTCCGAGCGCCCCGACGCGCTCTTGCAGAGCGTCATGCTGGCGTTTATCGACAATAGTGCCTGGCAACTGCGCGGCCTGTTCGATGCTGAACAGGCGCGCAACGACCTGCTGCCTGCCTTGATAGGCAAATGCCTGCTGGTGCTGTTCTGCGCCCTGCTCCCGGTCCTGGCCCTGGTCAACATGCGCCGCCGCCAGCGGGCCTTGCAGGAAGATCGCCGGCGCTATCAAGAGATCTTCGAAGGTACAGGTGTGGCCCTGTGCGTGCTCGACCTGTCCAGCTTGCCCGGCCAACTGGACCGCTATCACCTGCGCAACCGCGCCGCACTCAAGCACAGCCTGATGCTGGACCCTCAACTGCGCCGCTCGCTCCTGGCGCAACTGAAGATCACCGAAATCAACCAGGTGGCGCGCCAGCTGCTTCATATCGAAGATCACCAGCAAGCCTGGCAGCGCCTGATCGACGACAGCGGCGACGGCCAGGACAGTGTCGGTATGCAGTTGCTCGACGCCTTGATCGACCAACGCCCGTCCCTGGAGCTCGAGGTGCGCCTGCCTGCTGCGCATGGCGGCGAGCTGCACCTGTGGCTGACAGCGCGCCTGCCGCAATTGCGCCGCAATTACCAGGCCGTGATCCTCAGCATCAGCGACATCACCAGCCGCAAGAAAGTGGAGCTCTCGCTGCTCGAACGCGAGCGGTTCTGGTCGGACGTGGTGCGTACCGTGCCGGATCAGCTCTACGTCCAGGATATCCACAGCCAGCGGATGATCTTCAGCAACCGTCACCTGGGCCAGACGCTGGGGTATGACCGCACGGAACTGGCCCGCATGGGCGACCGCTTCTGGGAGCTGCTGCTGCACCCCGAAGACGCTGCGCATTACCAGGACCTGCGCCAACAGCAGCTCGACAACGGCCATGACTTGCCGCTGCATTGCCAGCTGCGTTTCCGGCACCGCGATGGCAACTGGCGCTGCTACGACATACGCGAGCAGGTGCTGGCGCGTGACGCCGACGGCCGGGTGACGCGCATCATCGGCGTGGGCAAGGACGTGACCGTGCAGATCGAGGCGAGCCAGTCGCTGCGCGACAGCGAACAGCGCTACCGGATGCTGGCCGAAAGCATCAGTGACGTGATCTTCTCCACCGACAGCCAGCTCAAGCTCGACTACGTAAGCCCCTCGGTGCAAAGCGTGCTGGGCTATCACGCCGACTGGATCTTCGCCAACGGGTGGCATTCGATCATCGCCAACCCCGCCCAGCTCACTGGCATCTACGGGTTGATGGAGCGGGTAAGCAAGGCGATGGACGATCCGGCTCAACTGGCCGAACTGCGTGGCCAGTTGCCGACCCAGCTGTTCCTGTTCGACTGCCTGCGCGCCGACGGCCGCAAGATCCCCATCGAGTTGCGCCTGGTACTGGTCTGGGATGACGATCAGCGTTTCGAGGGCGTACTGGGGGTAGGTCGCGACATCAGCCAGCAGCGCCGGGCGGAGAAAGACCTGCGCATGGCTGCGACGGTTTTCGAGCATTCGACTTCGGCCATTCTGATCACCGACCCTGCCGGCTACATTGTGCAGGCCAACGAGGCTTTCAGCCGGGTCAGCGGCTACGCAGTCAGCGAGGTGCTGGACCAACTGCCGAGCATGCTGGTGATGAACGACCAGCAGCAGGCGCACCTGCGCTACATCCTCAAGCAGCTCAACCAGCGTGGCAGCTGGGAGGGCGAGGTGTGGCTCAAGCGCCGTGATGGCGATCACTACCCGGCCTGGGTAGGCATCACTGCCGTGCTGGACGATGAAGGCGACCTGGCCAGCTACGTGTGCTTCTTTACCGACATCAGCGAACGCAAGGCCAGCGAACAGCGCATTCACCGCCTGGCCTACTACGACGCCCTGACCCACTTGCCCAACCGTACGTTGTTCCAGGACCGGCTGTACAACGCCTTGCAGCAGGCCGAGCGGCAGAAGGCCTGGGTGGTGTTGATGTTCCTGGACCTGGACCGTTTCAAGCCCATCAACGACTCCCTGGGCCATGCTGCGGGCGATCGCATGCTCAAGGACATGGCCCTGCGCTTGCTGGCCTGCGTGGACGAGGACGATACGGTCGCGCGCATGGGCGGCGATGAATTCACGCTGCTGCTCCAGCCTCGGCCTACTCGCGAGCTGGCATTGAACCGCGCCATTCACGTGGCCGAAAACATCCTGGGCAGCCTGGTCAAGCCGTTCGTGCTGGAGAACCGCGAGTTCTTCGTCACGGCCAGCATCGGCATCGCACTCAGCCCGCAGGATGGCGGCGAGTTGAGCCAATTGATGAAGAACGCCGACACCGCCATGTACCACGCCAAAGAGCGCGGCAAGAACAACTTCCAGTTCTACCAGGCTGAAATGAACGCCAGTGCCCTGGAGCGCCTGGAACTGGAAAGCGATCTGCGCCATGCCATGGAGCAGAACGAATTCATTCTGTATTACCAGCCGCAATTCAGCGGCGACGGCAAGCGCCTGACCGGCGCCGAGGCACTGCTACGCTGGCGGCACCCTACCCGCGGCCTGGTGCCACCGGGCGACTTCATTCCCGTCATCGAAGAGCTGGGCCTGGTGGTGGACGTGGGTGACTGGGTACTGCGCGAAGCCAGCCGACAATTGAAGGCCTGGCACAAGGCCAAGGTGCGTGTGCCGAAAGTGTCGGTCAACATTTCCGCGCGCCAGTTCTCCGATGGTCAACTGGGCACGCGGATCGCCAACATCTTGGAAGAAAGCGGCCTGCCACCGGCGTGTCTTGAGCTTGAGCTGACCGAAAGCATCCTGATGCGCGAAGTAAACGAAGCGCTGCAGATTCTGGCCAGCCTCAAGAACCTGGGCCTGAGCATCGCGGTGGACGATTTCGGGACCGGCTATTCCTCGCTCAACTACCTCAAGCAGTTCCCGATCGATGTGTTGAAGATCGACCGTACCTTCGTCGACGGCCTGCCCGAAGGTGAGCAGGATGCGCAGATCGCCAGGGCGATCATCGCCATGGCCCACAGCCTGAACCTGGCGGTCATCGCCGAAGGCGTCGAGACCCATGAACAACTTGAGTTTCTGCGTGAGCACGGGTGCGACGAAGTACAGGGCTACCTGTTCGGGCGACCGATGCCGGCGCATCAGTTCGAGGCGCAATTCGCCAATGAGACGTTGTTCATGTTCAATTGAGTCGCCCCTGACCCTGCCCTCACGCGGCTGCCGAAACGCCAGCGGGGCCCATCACGCCCGGCCCGCCACCACGCACAGGCAACGCCAGAAACCGGACCTGAAAGTCAACTCGCATGCCCGCCCAGCCCAGCAACGGCGCGGGATGCAACATGAACCCCACTGGTCCGCGACTTGATGCCACTTCATATGCCAGCGGCGGATCAATGGGGTAGAATGCCCACCCACTTCACCCCCGATCCTTGAGGACCGCCATGTTCAGCCGTGATTTGACCATTGCCAAGTACGACGCCGAGCTCTTCGAAGCCATGCAGCAAGAAGCTCTGCGCCAGGAAGAGCATATCGAGCTGATCGCCTCGGAAAACTACACCAGCCCGGCCGTCATGGAAGCCCAGGGTTCGGTACTGACCAACAAGTACGCCGAAGGCTATCCAGGCAAGCGCTACTATGGTGGCTGCGAATACGTCGACGTCGTCGAGCAGCTGGCCATCGACCGCGCCAAGCAACTGTTCGGTGCCGACTACGCCAACGTCCAGCCGCACGCCGGCTCCCAGGCCAACGCCGCTGTCTACCTGGCCCTGCTGTCGGCCGGTGACACCATTCTGGGCATGAGCCTGGCCCATGGTGGTCACCTGACCCACGGTGCCTCCGTCAGCTCGTCGGGCAAGCTGTACAACGCCGTGCAGTACGGCATCGATGGCAACGGCCTGATCGATTACGACGAAGTCGAGCGCCTGGCGGTCGAGCACAAGCCGAAAATGATCGTCGCCGGTTTCTCGGCCTACTCGCAGGTGCTGGACTTCGCCCGCTTCCGCGCCATCGCCGACAAGGTGGGTGCCTACCTGTTCGTCGACATGGCGCACGTGGCTGGCCTGGTCGCCGCCGGTGTCTACCCTAACCCGGTTCCTTTCGCCGACGTCGTCACCACCACCACGCACAAGACCCTGCGCGGTCCGCGCGGCGGCCTGATCCTGGCTCGCAAGAACGAAGAGATCGAGAAGAAGCTCAATTCCGCTGTATTCCCAGGCGCCCAGGGCGGCCCACTGGAGCACGTGATCGCGGCCAAGGCCATCTGCTTCAAGGAAGCCCTGCAGCCGGAGTTCAAGGCTTACCAGCAGCAAGTGGTGAAAAACGCCCAGGCCATGGCCAGCGTCTTCATCGAGCGCGGTTTCGACGTGGTTTCCGGTGGCACCGAAAACCACCTGTTCCTGCTGTCGCTGATCAAGCAGGACATCTCGGGCAAAGACGCTGACGCGGCGCTGGGCAAGGCGTTCATCACCGTCAACAAGAACTCGGTTCCTAACGACCCGCGCTCTCCGTTCGTCACCTCGGGCCTGCGTTTCGGCACCCCGGCCGTGACCACCCGCGGTTTCAAGGAAGCCGAGTGCCGTGAGCTGGCTGGCTGGATCTGCGACATCCTTGCCGACCTGAACAACGAAGCGGTGATCGACGCCGTGCGCGAGAAGGTCAAAGCCATCTGCAAGAAGCTGCCGGTCTACGGCAACTGATCGCTGATCGCCCACTGGAAAGCCCGGCCAAGTGCCGGGCTTTTTGCATCCTGCGTCTGGAACCCGTTCCGGTTAGTCCCCTCGCGCGTGTCGGCATAGCCTCCTGAGTGCATTCATGAACACTGGAGGTATACGATGAATCACAAAGCGCACTCTTTTCTCGCGACACTGCATGCAGCTGATTGCCCGTTGAACACCTTCGACAGCATGACTAGCGGCAATGTGGTACTGGAAAGCCCCCTGACCACGCCTGGATACGCCGTGGACGGCGCCGCTACGCTGGGTGCACTGAATTGTTCCGAAGACGATTGGCACCACGGTCAAGAACTGGGGCTGGTCAATTTCGAGAAATCCTCTGCTGTCCTACCCCTGTTGCTGTATTTCCGGCACAGTGAGGACGGCTACCGCCTCTACGTTCGCAGCGGAGCACATCTTCGTAAGGGGATTTTCGCGACAACGCATGGTCTGGTGGAAGTGAAGCGCATCGAGCAGCAAGACCCTACCGCTTGGAAAATCACCGAGGCGTCGAGCGGTAACGCGTTTGATCTGACAACCAGCGAAGGTGACCAGGTCGATATCAAACTGGAAAGCAAGGCAGGGCCGTGGGGACGTCATGCGCTCTACCCTGTTGGCGACTATTCGGTATGTCACGCCAATGCAGTTGGCCGCTCGCTCAAATTGGTCATTCAGGAGCGGAATGTAGATTGGCTCAAGCCAGCGTAGCGCTTTGAATGATGATCGTCGGCTGAAGACCTATAGGATGCCCAGCGAGTAGCTGGGCTTTTTGCGCTGCGGGTCCAATTGTCTGTACGCATGTCATCAGGGCCACGCACCGGCTGGGCAACGCCTCGCCAGGCACAGAACCTCGTTACTGAAACTGCCTGGATTCGATACAGTAAGTCAGCAAGTCCTGGTCACTGTCGACGTTGAGCTTGCGCATCGCCGACACCTTCTGGGCGCTGACTGTCTTGTTGCTGCGCGACAGTTGCCGCGCGATATCACCTACGGTCATGCCAGTGACAAAGAGCCGGACGACTTCGAGCTCCCTGGGGGACAGCTGATTGAAGCGGGCCTCGACCTTCACTGCTTCGCGCACCACGGATGTAGGTGGCGGCAACGGGCTTCGGTACCGACGCCGCTTGCGGATGGCACTCAGCGCTTTTTCGATTTCATCATGCAGGTGGTTTTTTTGGATGACCCCTGCCACACCCAGTTCCTGAAGCCGGGAAAGAATCAACCCATTGGAAATCATGGTCAGAATGAGGACCTGAGTGTCCGGGAAGTGACGCAGAATGTACTCGATGAGCTTGAAGCCATCTCCGTAGGTACAATCCCCCGGCATATTGAAGTCGGTGATCAGGGTGCGGGGGTTGTGCAGGCGCAGTTGATCGATCAATTCCGATGAGTTGGTGGCTTGACCGACGACTTTATAGCGCCCGATGCGTTGAACGACTTCACGCACTCCCAACAGGACGATGGGATGATCGTCAGCGATGACAACCTTGTGATGAGGCATGCAGAATTACTCCATTAGGGGACAAGGCTCATCCGGGAATCTCGTCTGACAAGCGCTGCGCGACCTTGGCAAGCCGCCTGCACAGAGCACGGACTTGCCCGCCCAGGCGTGCGTCGAGCGGCAGCTCCTGCAACATGTTTTCCAGCCGTTGACATGCGCCGTACAACGCCGTGGCATTGATGCTGGCCAGTGCACCGCTCAAGCTGTGCAACCGTTGTTCGACCAGAACCGCATCGTGCTCGATCACCCCCTTCTCCAACTGTTCGATATCGCTGGCCAACGTCTGGGCAAGCAATTGGCGCATGGGCTGGGACAGTTGAATCCAGCCTGAAAAATCATCCCTGCCCGGGTCGGGTGCAACGTGAGTGTCAACCGTTCCAGGGCAGTGGTTCATCAGTACCTGCCGAAGGGTACCAAGGCTCAGAGGCTTGACTATCCACGCGGTCATACCCGCTTGCAGGCAGCGCTCACCTTCTTCGCGCAGTGCATTGGCGGTGATGCCGATGATAGGTGCTTCGACACCTGCCTCTCGCAGCGCCCGGGTCAGCTCGTAGCCGTTCATCCTGGGCATGTTGATGTCGGTGATGACCATGTCGAAACGCTTGGATTGCCAAAGTTGAAGTGCCTGGTGGCCGTCAGCCGCGACGGTTGGGTAAGCCCCGATGGCTTCGAGCTGCTCACGCATGACCGCCTGGCTGACTGGGTTATCCTCTGCCACCAACACGCTCAATTTCAACGGCGCAGACGGCGCCTGCGAACCCTCTTTCGGCACAGGCACCAAGACCGGCGAGGAGGCCACAATGGGCAAGCGTATGAACAGGGAAAAGCTGCTCCCCAGACCGGGCTCACTGACCACGCGCATGGTACCGCCCATCGACTCACTCAAGCGTGAACAGATGGAAAGCCCGAGCCCTGCACCCCCACCTTCCTGCCCTGCGGACACCTGATAGAACGGTTTGAACAGATGCTCCAGGGCTTTTTCAGGGATACCTTTTCCGGTGTCCGTCACTTGCCATTGCAACAACACATCCTGGTCGCTTCGCTCTTGAACGATCAGGCGCAGACGTACGCGTCCGGAGGGGGTGAACTTGATCGCGTTGCCCAGCAAGTTGTGCAGGATCTGCCTGATTCGCCCGGCATCTCCTTCCACCCGTGCAGGCACTTGTGCGTCGATTTCAGCCTCAAGTTGCAGCCCTTTACTTTGCGCTGTGGCCTCGAAACTGGCATGCGCATCGTCGACCAGCTGACGCGGATCGAATGCGGCATGCTCGAAGGCCATCTGCCCAGACTCGATCTTGGTCACATCCAGAACATTACTGATCAGCTGGAACAGGACTGTCGACGAGGTTTCGATGATTTGCAGGTAATGCCTCTGGCGTTCGCTGAGTTCGGTCAGCGACAGCAGCTCAAGGTTGCCCAGCACACCATAGAGCGGGGTTCTTATCTCATGGCTCATGGTGGCCAGGAAAACGGTCTTGGCTTCATTGGCAGCCGTTGCACGCTGGTGGGCCTGATTGAGCTGCAATTGCTCGCCAACGTGGCGGGTGATGTCGTTGCAGCCGCATAGAAACACGTCTTCTCCGTCATAACGGGTAGCGACCGCCACCACCTGGACGTAACGCCCATCCACCAGCAGGCACAGTTCGCCCGGCGCCTGGTCACCGTGGTTATCACGCAGCAGTTGCAGCACCGCTGCGGTAACGCCTAGGTGTACCGCGCATTCGTTTTCCAACAACACCCGGTGATCGTGGCGCCTCACGACGCACAGCCCGACCGGCACGTTGTGTAGGATGATGCGGCTGAAGGCCTCGCTTTCTGCAAGCCGGACTTGTGCTCGTTGGGCGGGCCGAACAATGCGCGACTTGTACCAGTGATTGACCCAGAGCCCTAGCAGGATCGCAGCGATGATTGTCAACGCCAGGCCAAGCAGCGGCCATTTGGCGTAGCGCAGAAAGTCCCCGTAACTGATGGCATACAGCCCAGTCCACGCGTCTCCCGACGACGACATCATCTTGAAACGCAAGCCGCTACGGTTGAAGCTCAGGCCAAGCGGCGCCAGATCACCCTTGCTGCGCTCTCCCATCAAGACCTTGCCATCCGGAGAAATCAGGGTGAACTGGTTGTAGACCGATAACCTGAGCACACGCTCGAATTCGTCGATCTGCTCCGTATCCATTACGGCAGCCAAGACCATTGTCCGGTCGCCCGTCGTACTCGGCTTGAGGGTGTGCTCAAACCCCAACTTCAGAAGCGCCACCATGCGCAGGTTGTCGTTGTAAAGGCGTGCTGGCGCTCGCACCCAGTGGACATGCTGATCGGGTAGCAGGTCGGGTTGAGCCAGTAAGTGCACCAAGCGATCAACCACGGTCACATAATGGTGAGGCAACAGCGGCTGATGCTGACGTTGGTCGCCAGCCGCGGGGACGGCAATGCTCGCGCCGGTTCCCCGTTCGAGCACGAACAGCTGAGGCGATGCGTAGAACGAGCGGGCCCAGAACCCCCCGTAGTAGTCGGTCAGACGCAACCCCAACCCCAAGGCGCCGCGTATCTCCTGAGCCCGAAAGTCGCCGGTGTAGGCCAGGGTGAAGGGTAAGGAGAGTTCGAAGCCTTTTGCCTTGACCAGTGTCTTGCCATCGACGCTCGTCGAATCGAGCATCATGACGCCCTGCTCCACCGGCGCAGGAAGCGCGCGACCGGCTGGCATGCTGTTGGCGAGATTGCGCAAGAAGATCTCATGCTCATGGATGATTTCGATCACCCGGGCAAAATGGAGCTCCAACCGCTGCTGTTCCGATTCCAGAAGGCGCGATACTGCCCAATAACAGGTACTGGACAACAGCAGCATGAGTCCGCTGAGCAGCAAGATGGCTTTGTTCAGGCGCTGAGAGCTGCGCGCAAGTTTATCCATGCGCAGGCTGGCATTTTTCATGGTGTTGATCGTCGACATCACGTTATGAAGATGAGAGTGCTCAAACAGACACAAAATTCATGCCATATGACAGCACATTGCAGATGCTGAAACGTTTCTTCGATAACTTACCCCTCATTCGGAGAGCTGTCCGTTCAGCAATGGGAGCATGCCGTCTCGGTCCACAGCCGGGGAGATGATGAACCCCTGCACCTGATGACACTGAGCCTTGCGGACAACTTCCAGCTCATCACGCGTTTCAACGCCTTCTGCTACTGTCACAAGCCCCAGTGCGCGCCCGAGGTGGACGGCACTGGCCAAGGCAATGGCCATGTCAGGATTGCTCGCACAACCACTAACCAGAGAGCGATCAATCTTCATTTCGGTGAAGGGCGTGGATACCAGGTTGGAATAGGAACTGTACCCCTTGCCGAAATCATCCTGGGCCAGGCCGAAGCCCATCATGCGCAGCCGGCACGTCCCTGCAAAGTAATCACTGGACCGTCGGGTGGTCGACGTTTCGGTCAGCTCGAAGGTGATGGTCCTGGGGTCGGCACCTCGCTCTCGGACCGTTCGGTGCAACGTGTCGACCAGATCAGGACGGTCCAGCAGGTGTGTAGGCAGATTGATCGAGACCGGCAGCCTGTATCCTGCTGCGGCCCAGCGTGATTGAGCGGTGAGCGTTTGCTCAAGCATGTTGTACAGCAACGGCAAATCGAGTCTTGCAGATTCCAAATCGGCCAGAAATGCCCGCGGCAACAAAAGACCTTCGACCGGATGCAGCCACCTGGCCAGGGCCTCGGCACCGACGATCCTGCCGTCGAGCATGGATTTCTTGGGTTGAAACCACGCCTGGATCTCGCCCGCCTGCAGTGCACGGGTAAGCGCACTGACCGAATGGCCACCGAAACAGGATCGAGGTTGCAGATGGCCTTGATCGCAGGTGCTATCCATGTAGCGACGCAGTGCAGCGACATGATGACCCTGCACGGGCTTGCTGATCATGCCGGCCAGGCGGATACCGAGGTTTTCGGCGACCTTGCCAACGCCTGCGAGCACGCGCGCAGAGGCAGCGGTCATCAGCCCCAGCGCCGGAGGCGACGGTAGCAGGCTCATTCTCTGGATGAACTGTACCCCATCCAGTTGCGGCATCATCAGGTCAGTGACGACAAGGTGGAAGGCTTGATTGCGCAACTGCTCGATCGCCAGGTTGGCATCGGCTTGCAGCTCGACGTCGAACCCACCGACGGACCGGAACAGCTGAGCCAGGTACTGGTGTTGAAAGGGATGATCCTCGACGATCAAGACGCGGTGGATCATCAGGCCGAGCCCTTGCGATACGGCAGCAGGCACTGATAGAGCGCGTGCAGAGTGAAGGGCTTGACCAGAAACTGATCCATTCCGGCGCCCAGGCAACGCTCTGCCTCATCGAGCATGGCGTTGGCAGTTGCGCCGATGATGGGTAGGGCATGGCCCTGTTGGCGCAAGTTCTGCGCCAACTGATACCCGTTGAGTCTGGGCATGTTCACATCGGTCAGTACCAGGTCGAAGACCTCCTTCTGACACAGGGCCAGCGCTTGCTCGCCATCGTTGGCAAGGGTGACCGTGCAGCCGAGCTTCTCCAGTTGATCCCGCAGTATCAACTGGTTGATGACATTGTCCTCCGCCACCAGCACATGAATGCACAGTTTGGTTTCGATCATTGCCTGACGGGCCGTTGCGCTGTGTCGTGCCTCGATGCCCTGGGCCTGGCTCACCGCCTGGTTAAGGCACTGAAGATTGTTCAGCCCCACCTGCCAGTATTGAGCCGAAGGACGCGAAAGCGCGTGCTCATCGGCGCAGGCCAGTACCAATGGGCCAGGCCATTGCCTGATGACAGCCGAGCTGGCAGGCCCTGGACATAACTCGACCAGCACGATGCCCGGTTCATGACGGACGTCCGGCACGGCAATCACTTGCGCCCGGGCGCCCCAGCGACGTAGCCAGCCAGCGGCATGATCGGCCAGTTCGGGCACAGGTGAATAAACCATGACGCCCTGGTTGAGCAAAGGCTGGGCCCAGCTCTGGTCCTCATCGAGCGCCAATTGCCCCAGTGGCAGCGTGAACGAGAAGCTGCTGCCCAGACCCGGCTCGCTGAACACACGAATCGACCCGTTCATCAACTCGACCAGCCGCTTGCAAATGGACAGGCCAAGGCCGGTCCCTGCCACCGTGTTGGTACTGGGACCGCTCTGGAAGAACGGTTCGAACAAGTGTTGCTGGTCTTGCTCAGGGATGCCCTGCCCTGTGTCCACTACCTGCCAGCGCAGCATCATGCGATCACCTTCGACCCCAACCAGGTGAAGCCTGACCATGATTCGGCCACTGCGAGTGAACTTGACCGCGTTGCTAAGCAGATTGCCAAGGATCTGGCGCGTACGCGTCGTGTCACCCACTACCTGTTCAGGAAGCTGCGGATCCATGCAACTCAGCAACTGCAACCCTTTGGTGTGTGCGGCCCCCATATAGCCTTGCATGACGTCCTGGGTCAGCTCGACGGGTGAGAACGCACTGACCTCCAGCGCCAGCTGACCAGCCTCGATCTTGGACACATCCAGCACATCGCAGATCAGTTGCAGCAAGGTAGCCGATGAACCTTCGATGGCATTGAGGTACCCCCTTTGCTGGCTATCGAGGTGGGTGCGTGAAAGCAGTTCCAGCGTTGCCAGCATGCCGTAGAGCGGCGTGCGGATTTCATGGCTCATGGTGGCGAGAAACAGCGTTTTTGCTTCATTGGCAGCATCGGCCAGTGCCCTGGCCTGTTGCAGCGACAGCTCGGCGGTTTTTCGTTCGGTGATGTCGCTGAAGGCGCAGATCAGAACATCTTCACGTCGATAGCGGGTAGGTGCGTAACTCAGGCACAGGTGACGGCCATCGGCCATTTGCAGCTCTTGTGTGCAACTGGTCTGCGCAGGCTTGCCGAACGCACGGGTAATCCAGTCCTGACAGACTCGGGTTCGCTCATCACCCATTACAAGCCACTGCTCGCTCAGCCGATTGGCCAGCACCACTGCACCGTCACTGCGGCGCAACACGCACAGCGCAACCGGGGCGGTGCGGATGACGGCACTGCTGAACGCTTCGCTCTCGACCAATGCCTCGATTCGAGCAGCTGCCGGGCGGATGAGTCGCACGTCGACCCGGCGGACCAGCCACAGCATCAACAGTGTGACGGCAACGCTGATCAGCACTGCCAGCCCGAACGGCAGAATCAGCGCCGGAATGATAGAGGCCAAGGGTGCGCTGTAGATGATCTGCCAGTCCGAATGGTCGAGCTGTTTGCGAATGGTCAGGCGGTCCGGGAGCCAATAGCCGCCCTCCCAACCGAAACCATCATCCACGCGCGTTGCCGTATGGCGCTGGGAAGTCAATTGCTGCTCGCGGTCCTTGCTGGCGATGATCTGGCTTGCGCTGTCGACCAGTTGGAAGTCACCCGCCTGCTCATGGCGCAACGCTGCGACCAACTGCGAGCCCTCTACTTCGAGCCCCAGCCAACCTGAAGCGCGATCGCGGTCATCCATGGCAGTGAAAATGTAGAGCGAAGGCGGTTTATCGTCTCCAGGCTCCGCCAGCCAGATTTGCTCGTCCCCAGGTTCGCCGGTCGATCCACGCAGACGTTGCAGCACGGCGTTGGGGACCAGGGGTGGAACCTCAGGCCGGCTGTAGAGCCACTGCACCGAGGCATCCAGGGCGTGCGGCACGTAGACCAGGTTGGTCTGCTTGGCGCGTAGAAAATCCAGCATGCGTGGCGTCAGCCACAAGCTCCAGGTACCCCCGGGCTGACGGAGGAAAATGTGGACTTCCTCGCCTGGAATGTAGGTCTCGCTATCGCCCGCAGCAGCGGCGTGCTTGACCGTCGAGAGCCCCAGCGATTTGAGCAGGGTCTGACGGCTGACAAAGAAATCCTGAGCGTTGAAGATGGCCTCGTTCATGTACCTGCGCCGGGACGAAATCTCCTCGTTCAGGGTCATGCGCATGTAACCGTAGGCGCCGACATAGACACCCGCTACGAGGGTGATCGCAAACAGGCGTAAGAGATTACGCGCTGCAATAGGCGTCGATAGGTTCCACTGGGCGGCAGGTAACAGGTTGGCTAGCTTCATCCAGCCAGCCTAGGGGCGGCACCGACAGACCTGAATAGGACGAATCTCAATCTGGCGAGACGGTATGTGGCCTTACGGGCTGATGGACACCGCGTGCGTGATGGGCCGCTCACCGCGCTGCGCGTTACCCTCATCATCCAGCCATGAAAAGCGAAACGTCGCGCCGCTCGGCGCGGTGGCCGGTGCCGTCTGATGCTGCGTACTGAACGGTGCCAGCATGGGCGCATCCAGAATGATCGAACGCTCGCCTTCGCCGATCTGTGCGTGGGAGAGGGAGATGTAGAACGGCGTCGGATTACGCAACTGCACACGGCGACCCTGGACCCTGACAACCAGGTGCGAAGGCGCTAGCTCGGCCTTGTTCGACAGACCCTGAGGCCGGTAGATGACTTTCAGCTGAGTGCGCAGCGTGATCGTCAGGCGCGTCGCGCCCTCCTCCAGCACCTCGCTTGGCCGAGGTGGAATCTCGTACACATTAAGCCAGTACAGCGACTCTCGGTCCTGGGCAAGCACCTGCCCGGTCGTCACGAGGCGCACGCTTCGCTGCTGTTGGGGTTCAAGCCTGAACATCGGGGGAAGCGGCATGATCGGTGCGCTTGCCGTGTCCGGGGTAACAGCCAGATCCCCATTGTCGATCCAGGTCTGGACCACGACCGGATAGGCGTTTTGATTGACCAGCGCCAGTGAGGTTTCGCGCTGGCCCTCATGCACGATGACCCTCGTACGCTCGGCAGTGACCCCAGCATCGGCGAGGGTGCTGATCAGCACGGCGACCAGCAGCAGCAGACGCTGCCCGCAGCTATTGAACACGTATCACCACCTGCGCTGTGGCCTCGACCCGGCCGGGCCTTACGGTAGGCATGGTGCCGGTGGAGAGTTTCTCCAGACGCGCTCGGAATGTCTCGGTGTACTGACCGATGCCATTGACGGTACCGGTCAGGTTGGCAGCGCTGCTGATCACCGGGTACCAACCCCGGCCAGCTGCGCCACTGCCATTGGCAGAATCCTCATTGGCCAGCAAATTGATGGGCGCACCGTCGCGCAGCAACTGTATGCCTACTCCCTGCGCCACACCTGCCTGGCCATAACGGTCCGCCAGCAGGTGGGTCAGGCCGCCCTGGGCATTGACCAAACCCAGGGAAGACGACGCAGCCAGGGCACCGGATGAAACCTTGATGCCAATGGCCGTGCCGTTGGCGCTGGTGCTGTTGACGATGTTGCTCTGGCAGCGAAAGTTGATCTGAAAGGGCATTTCGCGGCGCCCGCCCGCGTTGATCTCGCTCACGCTGATCGAGGGAAACACCACATAGGGGGTGACACTGGTGACGCTGCAGGTGGGGTAACGCTTGAGCGTGACCTTGTTGTACAAGCCCAACGCTCCCGGCCAGTTTCCGTACCAGCCACTCCAGTTTCCATAGTGCGTTTGACCCACTGTTGGATAGGCCAGCCCTGGCCCCTTGATAGCGATATAGGCCGCCGCCTGTGCGTAGGCGTAGAGCTGCGATGGGACGGTTTCGCTGTAGTAGTTGTAGCTGGGGTCTTTCGGTGCACTGAACAGCTCCGCGCGTACGGCACTGAGGTTCTTGGCCTTGACCAACTGGAAGCCGCGAGAATCGATGTCCAGGCCAGTGAGCCTGCGCTCACGCCAAATGTGGGTGAAAGGCTCGCCGCTTTCGAGATGAAATAGCTTCAACAGCACATTCGGCCAGGCTGTCCTGTAGGCGTCTTGCAAACCAATACTTTGGCCGACGCTGTCACCCCCTTGGTACCAACCGCTGTAGAGGTCATCGCCATTGGTGGACCACATTTCGTAAACCGCATCTTGCCCCGCGCAGCGAAAAAATACGTACTCCGGATTGTAGCCAGCGGTCACACCATACTGCGTGAAGGGCACTACGGAACTCGCAATCAACGTGCCATAGGGTTGAAAGCTTGGGTCACTGACGTTTATCACACTCGGTAAGCCCAATGATCCATTGCAGGTATCACACGCACCGGCCCAGTTGCCGGCAGTTCCCTCACCAGGCCTAATTGCAGTGTTGGCCGTGGTAGCCGCGCCCCCCACAGAGGTCACTTTGTAGCAGGTTGCCCAGGCGTGCTGAACGGTTACGAACATGAAGGCTGCCAATAGCCAGGCCCTGAGCGTCATGTGGGTTCCTCGTTAGGCGTGCATATACTTTTCAGATGAATGAAGCCCTGGCTGTCATGGGCGTTGCTGCTGTTGACGTCGAAGGGCAACAGGCATGCCTGGTCAGGGCCTGCGCCCCAGCGAACCTGCAGGCGCCCGCTATCAGCCTGGGCGCGTGCATACACCTGCCCTCCCTGCCCCACCATGCCAATGATGGTGCCGTGCTCATCCAGCACATCGGCGCCCAGCGCGATAGCCCCACCGCCCGGCAAGCTGGCCTGGATCAACAAGGCATGGCCGAGCAACGTCTTGAAATCCACCACCACCGCAGCACCGGCGTAGGGCGCGACCTTTCGCTCCGTTTCGATCAGCTCGGCCTGATCACCCATGCCGCTGGGGTCGAGCCCTACCGGGTTGTACCGGTAGGGTGACAACGAAGGCACCACCGCATAGCCATCAGCGTTCACACGGGCTCCCTGCCCGCCCCGGATGGTTGCGCCACCTGCGCCTTTGGCCCGCACCAGCGCGAAGGTGTCGCCCACATAAGGCCCCAAGGTCAGACCGCCTTCATGCAAGACAGCTGCGCCGCGAATGCCGCCATTGATTTGCCGGTAATCGGCGCTTTGCGAGTAGCCACCGTTGAAGGTGGCAACGGCGCTCTGTGCCTGGAGATTGCCAGTCCAGTTCGTCCCGCGTCCGGCGCTGTCACGATTGGCTGCGATTGCGTAGCTCATGTCGCGCTGGGCGCCCAGGGTGCCGTTGATCCCCGTCTGGAGGCTGCTGCCCCGGGTATCACCTGAGCGCTGCGTCAGCATCGAGCTGATGCTCGGTGCCCGGGTCGAGTTGCCCAGGGGCATGGAGAACGTCAGTGTCAGGGTGTTGGTACGACTGCTGGTGTCGCGCTGGTCTGCCGGGTTTGCGAAATCGGGCACGGCACTGGTTACCGTGTCCCGGTACCACGTCGTGCGCTGGCGTGAATAGGCCAGGCTGTAATTGAGTTGCCGCCAGGTGTTGGAGTAACCGAACTGCACCTGCGTATCACGGCTTTTGCCGTCGTAATAGTCGCTGCTCGAACCAGACAGGTACAGGTTTCCGTACCCCCCTAGCCCTTGGTTGACCAGCAAGGTCAGCTGGTTACGCTGCTTGAAACTGGTCGAGTCCCAACTGTCACCGCGCTCGGAGGCCTGCCGCGCACCTAGCGCATCGGCCAGATCCCGGTACCCTTGGGTTGAGTATCGATAGCCGGCAAGGTTGAGGGTGGTGTTGGTTGGCTGGAAGGTACGGCTGTAGCTAAGCCCCATGCGCCAGCCTTGCTTGCGCTGTTGGTTTTCAACGGTGGCGCTGGAAAACGTGCTGTTGACCCCGAAGGCACCATAGGGCGTTGCCAGTACGCCACCGCCCAGCACGGCGAGGTAATCCTGCGCTACCCGAGCGCCCAGGTTGGCGGAAAGTGCATTGCTAAGGCCCCGTTGATAAGTGGCCTCGGCAAACGCCCCTTGGTTCGCGCCCGTCTGGCGTACCTCACCGAGCGTGGCGCTGTAGCGAGAGATACCCGGACGGATGGAGTCGGGCACCGCCGCATAGGGGACAGTGAAGCGCGTGACGCTGCCGTCGGCCTCGATTACCTGCACGTCCAAGTCACCGTTGTAGGCCGTACCGTACAGATCGTCGATGACAAAGGGACCCGCCGCCACTGTGGTTTCATGCACCTTGCGGCCGTTCTGGCTGATTACCACGCGCGCGTTGCTCACCGCCGTGCCGCGCACTTGTGGGGCATATTGACGCTGAGAGTCGGGCAGCATGCGATCGTCGCTGGCCAGGCGCACGCCTCGAAAGCCGATGCTGCCGAACAGGTTGCCCTCGGTAAAGCTGTCACCGACCGTCAGTTCGCTCTGCCAAGGGGCAATGGCACGCTGAGCATAGGTGCGAATGCTGTTCCAGCGGCTGACCGCGGCGCCGCCGAAGCTTGAGTAGCTGTAGTTGGACTGATGCCGCAAACGCCAGAGCCCAACGTTCACGCCCGTGTTCAGGCCCAGGTAACCGTAATTGGCCGCCTCGCTTGCTGAGGCTTCGTAGCGCGAGTTGTATAGGCTTGCGTCGTAGTTGACGAAGCCCATCGTACCGCCTGCGTCCCAGTCCTGCGGATCGACGTAGCCGCGCGGCTTGATGTCGAGCAATGCCTGGGGCACGGAGAGGTCCAGGCGCAAGCGGGCTGAGTCATATTGGAACGTTGACCCTGGTAGCCGCGTGCTCAGCGCCAGGCACTGGCCCGCGTCGGCGGTAGGGGTTTCAAGCTTGCGGGCGTTCATGTATCGATGCAAAAACCGTTCGGAAAAACAAGGTTCGACAGCATCGTCTTGCAGTCGAAAACTCACGTCGCTTCGGTTCACGTAGTGCGTGTTCACGTACACATCGACCAGGTAAGTACCCGGGTCGATCTGCTGCACCCGATTGAAGCGCTCCAGGCTGCCACCGGCCAGCCCCGAGCCCAGCAACAGGCTGTCGTCGAAACGGTAGTCGCCTTCGCCGTGGGCCAGCCGGGCCATCATCCAGGCAATGCTGCCCAGCAGGACCGAGGTGCGCCGCACATTAGCGCTGCAAGGCATGAGTGATGCCCACACGTGCACCATAGTCGTTGATCAACTGCGCCGTGAGCTGCGGCGCTGTACCTGTGAGCGCTCCGGTAGCCTCTGGCGTCCAGTGCACCGAGCCGTAGGGCGGCACCATGGCAGCATGGAGTTTCACCTGTCTGTTGCCGACAGTGATCGTCGCAGCCCCGAACGAGGCATAGAAGCCCGTCGGATTATCGACGAGCACTTGCCAGCTGGCGCCGTTTTCGACCAGCCTGAAGCGTAGTTTTTCAGGCAACTGCTCGACCGCGCCTGCGATGCCAGCAGGCCGGTAGAACAGCTTCAGGCGATTGCGCAGGATCAGCAGCATCTGGCTTCTGTCGGCCTGTGCAGCGTTGCGCGGGGGGATCTGGAGCACGTTCAGATAGAACACCGACTCCCGGTCCTGGGGGAGCGCGGCGCCGGTATATATGAGCCTCAGGGATTGTCCGCTGCCCGGAGCCACGCGTGACACGGCCGGATTGACCATGAACGGAGCCTTGGCGGTTTCAGGTGTGGAGGCGGGGTCATCGACGTCCACCCAGGCCTGCACAACATTGGCGAAGGGGTCCTGGTTGGTGAGCTGCAGGGTTTTTTCCTTCGCATTCCCGGGATAAATGACCCGCGTCCCCGTCACTACCACGCTGGCCTGGACGAGGGTGGCGCCCGTCATGCCGAGCACGAAGGCAAGCGCAATGGCGACCAGCCTGAGCCGGCCCACTGGCAAAGTTCTCATGCAGATACCTCGAAGGCCTGCCGCTCTGGATACGAGCCCCATGGCGGCAGTCGGAAAAAGTGGCGTGCGCCAATCACTCGTAACGCAGGGTGTAAGTAACGGCGCCAAGGACAGGGCCTGCCGTAACGGTGGCGGCCTCGGACACGTAACGCACGGCATAGTCGTGGCTTGTGGAGGTCTGGCCGGAACTCAGGATGATTTGTCCGGCGGTGACGGCCGCACCACCTGCCAGGTCCACCGGGCTGCCGCCGGGTGCGTCGAGCAACTGCAGTGCAACGCCGGTCGCGCCATTGGCGGCGGTGTTGGTCAGGTTGCCCAGCGACGTCGGGTTGGTGGCCTGGAACAGCGTGGTGAATTGCTCGTTGGCGTCGGTCGGCGCGGCGCAGCCGGTCAGGCGCAGGGTGAATTGGGTTTCCCCGGTATTTTTGCCGATGCTGCCGTTCAGCGCACTGGCTGGCACGCTTTGCATGACAACGGTTGGCTCGGTGTTGCCATCGACGACAGCCGAGCAGGTCTGGTCGGTGACCTCGCCGCTGAACGTGATGGTGTTGGCCGCGTTCGCCAGGCCAGGCACGGCCATGGTTGCAGCTGCAGCAAAAGCGATAGCGCGAATATTCATTACAGCGTCCTGTGGTTGTTATGTGGGCTGCGCATAGAATGCAGCCCTGGCGCTGTTGGATAACTCAGACGAGTCTTAAAACGGCTACACGCGCTCAATTGCCGCATCCCCCTGCAGCGCTGCGCCTTTTTCCAAGCAGGTACGCTCTTGACCAAAGACCAACTCGAAACCCGGCAGACACCCGTGTATTTCGCCACCGTGCTGGCAGCCATCGCCTTCGGCCTTATAGCCGATACCACTAGCGCTATTCTGGAAGCACTGATCACACCAGCCATCGCCGTGCTGATGTACGCCATGTTCCTGCAAATCCCCTTTCTGCACCTGCGCGCAAGCCTGGCAAATCGGCGGTTCATGACAGCCTTGCTCCTGGCCAATTTTGTGCTGGTGCCCGTCCTGGCTTGGGCGTTGACCCGTGGGCTGACAGGCCACCCGGCCTTGCTCATCGGCGCCCTGCTGGTCCTGCTGGCACCCTGCATCGACTACGTGGTGGTGTTCACGCACATGGGCAAGGGCGATGCACGGCTCATGCTGGCCGCAACACCCGTGCTGTTGCTGCTGCAACTGGTGCTTCTGCCGCTTTACCTGACGCTCATGATCGAAGACGACCATGCGATAAGCCTGACGGTCGGGCCTTTCGTGCAGGCGTTCTTGCTGATGATCGCCGTGCCATTGGCCTTGGCGGTGCTGACCAGTGCGCACGTGGCCAAAGCAGAGCGGATCAGTCGCTGGAACGACGCCTGGGCGTGGATGCCCGTGCCGGCGATGGCCCTCGTGCTGTTCGTGGTGATCGCCTCGCAGATCGGCATGGTATTGCACAGGCTGGACCAATTGCTGCCGGTGGTGCCGGTGTACCTGGGCTTTGCGCTTTTGGCACCGGTCATTGGCTGGGCGACGGCAAGGTTGATGGGCTTGCCTGTACAACAAAAGCGCGCCGTGATGTTCAGTGCTTCGACGCGCAATTCGTTGGTAGTGTTGCCGTTGGCGCTCGCCTTGCCAGAGCAGATACGAACGCTGGCAGCAGCGGCGGTGATCACGCAGACATTGGTCGAGCTGATCTGCGAGTTGGTGTACGTGCGGGCGATTCCAGTGATCGCCCGCACGTAGGCGGCTTCAGCTGACCACGTGCAGGTAGTGCAGGTGGCGCTCGTACTGGTCGAGGATGTCGCCGATCACATCCTCACGGCTCCAGCCCATGACGTCGTAGTCCTGCCCGCCTTCGCGCAGGTACACCTCTGCACGGAAGTACTTGCGGGCATCGCTGTTGTCATCGGCATCGCGCATGACGAAGCTTGGTGTATTGAAGGCGCGAGGGCGAACCTCGTACTTGAAGCGGCCCTCACCAGCATGGGAAAGCTCAAGCGCGATGCGGCCGTCTTCGCGCTCATCTACCGTCACCTCGTAGCCTTGTTTGCGCAGCTCCTGTGCCACTTCCTCGCACGCGGGCTTGACCACTTCCCCGATAAAGCGGGTGACATGGGCCCTGCGCGGCATCATCGCGATGTTGCGCAACCGACGCTGCCAGCCGCCGTGGTTTTGACGGCCCTGCCGCTGGCCCGGCAACGCCTGAGTTCGCAGACCACGCCGTGTGGCGTCCAGCCCCAGTGCCTTGAACAGCCCCCAGATGGAAAACAGCAGGATGATCGCGAACGGCAAGGCGCTGGCGATGGTGGCAGCCTGCAAGGCCTTCAAACCGTTGGCCAACAGCAGGGCAATGGCCACTGCACCCATGCTGACCGACCAGAACACACGTTGCCAGAGCGGCGAATGTCCCCTGCCGGACGAAGCCAGCATGTCCACCACCAAGGCGCCCGAGTCGGCTGACGTGACGAAGAACACGACGACCATCAGCACGGCCAGCATCGAAATGGCCGTAGACCAGGGGAAGTGATCGAGAAATGCGAACAAGGCTAACGAGCTGTCCTGGTCGACCACCGTGGCCAAGTCTTTGATACCGCCGTGCAGAATCATGTGAATGGCCGAATCGCCAAATACGGTCATCCACAGCAAGGTAAAGCCTGCCGGTACGAACAACACGCCACAGACGAACTCGCGAATGGTGCGGCCACGGGAGATACGTGCAATGAACAACCCGACGAAGGGCGACCAGGAGAGCCACCAGCCCCAGTAGAGCAAGGTCCAGCCACCAATCCAGTCAGTGGGTTCATAAGCGAACAGGTTGAACGTTTTGTTGACGATATCGGACAGGTACGCACCTGTGTTTTGCACATAGGCCTGGAGCAGGAAGACTGTAGGCCCGACTGCCAGGACGAAGAGCATCAGCACTACAGCAAGGCCCAGGTTGAGCTCCGAAAGGATCCGGATGCCCTTGTCCAGGCCGCTGGCCACCGACAGCGTGGCCAGCGCACAGGTGACGGCGATCAGGATGACCTGGATCGTGGTGCTGATGGGGAGGCCGAACAGCTGGTGCAGGCCGCTGTTGATCTGCAGCACACCGTAACCGAGTGAGGTCGCCACGCCAAAGACGGTGCCCAGGATGGCGAAGATATCTACCGCATGACCAATGGGCCCGTAGATACGTTCCCCGATCAGGGGGTACAGCGCCGAGCGCAGCGTAAGCGGTAACCCGTTGCGAAAACTGAAGTAGGCCAGGATCAGCGCCACGATGGCGTAGATCGCCCAGGCATGCAGGCCCCAGTGGAAGAACGTGATGTTCATCGCTTCGCGGGCCGCAGCCACCGTATTGGGGTCACCCACAGGCGGGTTGATGAAGTGCATCACAGGTTCGGCCACGCCAAAGAACATCAGGCCGATACCCATGCCCGCCGAGAACAGCATGGCGAACCAGCTCTTGTTGGGGTAATCGGGCTCGCTGTGGTCCGGGCCCAGCTTGATATCGCCGTAGCGGCTGACGGCCAGGAAGACGACGCTGATCAGCACCAACGCGACGGTAAGAATGTAGAACCAGGCCGCATTGGTGACGATCCATTGCTGAACATGCTCGAAGACGCTTTGGGCATGCTCCTGGAAAAGCGTGGCGTATAAAACCAGCAACAGCACCAGTATCGCACTGGTGAAGAAGACAGGTGGGTTGATGGTGCTCGTGCGTTGTTGTTCTTCAGGCATAGGCATTGCTCCTTCTGACGTTCAGCGCTGCGCTCCATGGTTGGGCAGTCAGAACACGACTGCCCGTGGCGCGTGATGAATGGAAGATGCTGAAACCTTACCGTCAGTTCCAGCGTTTCCCAAACTTAAACGCTTCGTTTGCCTTGCAGATGCTCTGGAACCCGTCAGCCGAGGCTTAATTTGAGCTCGGCAATGTGCTCGGGGCCAATGCCGCAGCAGCCACCTACCAGGCTGGCGCCGCGTGCGCGCCAGTCCTTGGCCCAGGCCAGGTAGCCCGGTGGGTCCAGGTCTTCGCGCAGTTCGTCCAGCCCGTCGTTGGCGGTGGCTTCCTTGGGCTGGGGCGGGAAGGCATTGGCATAGGCACCGATGGCGACTTCTCCACCCTGCTGATCGATGACCGAACGGGCGACATCGATGGCCGCGCCGATCACTTCTGGCTGGCTGCAGTTGAACAGCACCGCTGCCGCGCCGAGCTCGATCACCGCTTGCACCGCCTCGGCCACCGGCTCACCGGAGCGCAGGCGCGGCACCGTATCGACGTCTTCGTCCTGCAAGGTGAAGGACACCCAGAACGGGCGGCCGTCTTCGGGCAGGTGGGCACGTATGGCGCGCACTTCAGCGATCGCGCTCTGGGTTTCGGCAAGCCACAGGTCAACGTGTGGCGCCAGGCCTTCTAGCAGCGGCCGCAGGACTTCCTCGACGCGCTCAGGCTGGAACAGGTCGGGACGATAGGACCCGAACAACGGCGGCAGCGAACCGGCCACCCTCACCGGGTGCGGGCCGGTGTCGGCCGCGTGGCGGGCCAGTTGACCGGCGACATTGGCCAACTGCCGGCCCTCTTCGGCAAAGCGCGCTTCACCAATGTGGAAGGGGACGACCGCATAGCTGTTACTGGTGATGACCTGGGCACCTGCGGCAATGAACGCCGCGTGCACCCCCACCACCGCTTCCGGGGCCTCGGTCAACGCCAGTGCAGACCACTCTGGCTGGCGGAACGGCGCACCGCTGCGCTGCAGTTCGCGGCCCATGCCACCGTCGAGAATCACCATCGCTCGCTCTGTCATATAACTACTCTGAAGGTGCTTATGAATAAAATTCATTATGTGGGTTCGATATATAACTATTTAATACCCTAATACTCATTTGGCCAACACTTCAGGTATGAACATGCGTTTTTCCACATTGCTCGGTGCAGGCCTTGCGCTGCTTGCGACCGCCACTCAGGCTTTTGCCGGCGCCACGCTGGAGCGGGTCGAATCACGCAAGGAACTGGTCAATGTGCTGATGGAGAGCTATCCCCCGTTCTCGTTCCTCAATGACCAGAACCAGCTCGACGGCTTTGACGTGGATGTTGCCAAGGCGGTGGCGGATAAACTGGGCGTGAAGCTGCGCCTGGAGACCCCTTCCTGGGATGTAATCGCCGCCGGTCGCTGGAGTGGGCGCTACGACATCTGCATCTGCTCGATGACCCCCAGCAAGGCCCGCGCCCAGGTGTTCGACTTCCCGGTGGAGTACTACGCCTCCCCGGCCGTCATCGTGGTCAATGCCAAGGATGAGCGCATCCACGGTGCAAAGGACCTGGACGGGCGCAAAGTCGGCCTGACCAGCGCGTCGAGCTATGAAAGCTACCTGAACAAGAACCTGGTCATCGAGGGTGACGAAGAACGCGCCCTCGACTACCCCTTCGATTTCGTGCAGATCGCTCCGTATGACACCGACAATGTGGCGTTCCAGGACCTTGGGCTGGGCGCGGGCGTGCGCCTGGATGCGATCCTGACCAACCTGGTCACGGCCAAGCCGCGCCTGGACCAGGACAAACGCTTCAAGCTCGCCGGTGCGCCGCTGTATGAAGAACCCAACTCGGTCGCCATCGAGAAGGGCGACCCGGAGTGGGATGCCAAAGTTCGCCAGGTGTTCGCCGAACTCAAGGCAGACGGCACCCTGAGCAAGCTGTCGCAGAAGTGGATCGGCGCCGATATCAGCAAATGAGCACCTTAGCGCCCTCCCCCAAGCCCGTGGCCAATACCACAGGCACACGCCTGCTGGGTTTTCGCACACGGTTGATGCTCACCTGGCTGGTGATGTTCGCCCTGTTCGTCGGGTTCTTCCTGAGCTTCGACCTCAAGTTCTCGATCATCCTGGAGAAGTTTCCCAACCTGGCCGGTTTCAAACTGGGACCCAATGGTTTTCTGCAGGGCGCAGCGCTGACGCTGTTCCTGTGCATGTGCTCGATGGTGGTGTCGGTGGCGCTGGGCTTTGCCGCCGCGCTGGCACGCTTGTCCGGCAGCGCGGTGCTGGTGGGTGTTGCCAGTTTCTACACGTCTTTTTTCCGTGGTACACCGCTGCTGATCCAGATTCTGCTCATTTACCTGGGGTTGCCCCAGATAGGCCTGGTGCCCGGCGCGATCAGTGCCGGTATCATCGCCCTGTCGCTGAACTACGGCGCCTATCTCAGTGAGATCTTTCGCGCAGGCATCCTGGGTGTTGCCCGAGGCCAACGCGAAGCGGCGCTGGCGCTGGGCATGCGCCCGCCGCAGATTTTTTGCCACATCGTACTGCCGCAGGCCATGCGGGTGATCATCCCGCCAACCGCCAACCAGTTCATCTCCATGCTCAAGGATTCGTCGTTGATCTCGGTGATGGGGGTGTGGGAAATCATGTTCCTGGCCCAGTCCTACGGACGGTCGAGCTACCGCTACCTGGAAATGCTGACCACCGCTGCCGTGATCTACTGGGTGCTGTCGATCGCGCTGGAGCTGGTGCAGGCGCGCCTTGAGCGGCACTACGGCAAAGCCTATCAGCGCTGAAGGTGCGTAGCGCCTGCCCCGGCCACTGCGCAGGGGCGAGCGTAGCAATCAATCGCCAGTCAGGCGCCGATGGGGCTAACGTCCCGCCTCTGCCACCAGTTTCGAGGAAAACTGGCCCACGGCAGTGACCACCTCCTGCGCACCTGATTGTATTTCCGTGATCACGGTACCTGCCTGCTGGGCCAGGCTCAGGCCCAGCTCAGCCTGCTTCCTGCTCTCGCCCATGCTGTGTACTGCCTCCTCCACCAAGGCGTTATTCTTCTGCACCACCTCGACGATTTCCTGGGTCGCGGCACTGGTTCGGCCGGCCAACTTGCGCACCTCGTCCGCCACCACGGCAAAGCCCCGCCCTTGGTCACCTGCACGCGCAGCTTCGATGGCCGCGTTCAGGGCCAACAAGTTGGTCTGTTGGGCGATGCCGCCGATGGTCGACACGATGGACGTGATCAGGTGCGACTGATGCCCCAGCGCCTCGACGCCGCTGGATACGTTCGAGACCTGCTCGACGATGCGGTTCATGGTTTCTACCGTGTCCCTGACCGCCTCAGCGCCGCGCTGGGCGGAGCTGTCGGTCTTCATGGAGATCTCGTAGGCAACGTCCGCCGCTGAGCTGACCTGTTTCTCGCTTTCGACCTGAGCGGTGATATCCACCGCAAATTTCACGACCTTGTACAGCCGCCCCCGGGTATCGCGCACGGGGTTGTAGGAAGCTTCGAGCCACAGCTCGCGGCCGCCCTTGTCGAACCGCTGAAAACGTTCGGCGACGAAGCGACCATCGTTGAGGCTGGCCCACAGTCGCTGATAGTCCGGCGACTTCATGTAGGCCGGATCGCAGAAAATACTGTGGTGCTTGCCGACGATTTCCGGGAGCGTGTAGTTCACCGTATTCAGGAAGTTCTGGTTGGCGGTGAGTATGGTGCCGTCCAGCCCGAACTCGATCACCGCCGTGGAGCGGGAAAGCGCCTTGATCAACTCATCGTTTTCCCGGGCCTTGTCGATGGCAGCGGTGACCTCGGTGCCGTAAGCCGTCATGTGGGTCACCTCGCCGCTGGGGGTCTTGACCGGGCACCACGCCGCGCGCATCCAGACCAGGCGCCCATCGGCCGCGATGTAGCGGTAGTCGTCGCTCACCCCAGTGCCCTGGCTCATCGCGGTCTGAAAATCCTCGTAGCATGGCAAGTCCCTCACATAGCCAGGCGTGAGCGTGCCCATCGATGTACCGACAAGCTTCGAAGCGTCGATACCTACGAAGCTGGAAAACCGCGGATTGACGGCCGTGATCAGCAGGTCACGGTCCACGGTGATTTCAAGCATCTCGTCGGACCTGCTCTGTTGCGCAGCCCTGAGCCCATGAAGCTCCCGTTTGAGTGCCTCGACCTCATCCCTAAGCGCTTTGTTGAACATGGCGATCCTCGTCATTGCGGATGACAACTGTTGGGAATGAACAGGCGCTGTCAGGCAGCGCACACCGAGTGCTGCTTCACACAACGTCAGGCTTGCCGCGGCTGACACAACCATGTCGCCAGGTCATCTGCCGAGAGGGGCCTTGCGTAATAATAGCCTTGTCCTTGATCACAGCCCCATCCTCGTAGCACATGATGGTGCAGGTCCGTCTCCACGCCCTCGGCCACTACTGTCAGGCGCAGGTCACGCAGCAGGCTGACCAACCCGCGCACGATGTGCCAGTCGTTACCGCCTGGCTGCAGTTCGGCCAGCAGGGAGCGATCGAGCTTCACGCTGGTGGCGGGGATTTTGCGCAGGTAGATCCAGTTACTGTAGCCGCTACCAAAATCGTCGATGCCAATCGAGATACCCAGGGCGCGGAAACGCTGGAGCTGTTCCTGCACGGCATCGAAATCGGCCACCAGGGCGCTTTCGGTGAACTCAAGTTCCACCAGGCTCGGGTGGACCTGGTGTCGGGCCAGCGCTCGGGTCACATCTTCGTACAACTGGCCATCACCCAGGTCGAGGGCCGAGATGTTCAGCGAGACCTGCAACACCACGTTGCTGGCCTGCCACTGGGCGATCTGACGACATACCTGCTCCACGACCCAGCGAGTGATGCCGCGGATGGAAGCGGTGGTTTCTGCCAGCGGAATGAACTCGGCCGGGCTGATCACACCCAGTTGCGGGTGCGTCCAGCGCAAGAGCGCCTCGACCGCCACGCAGCGGTTGCTGCCAAGGTCGATCCTGGGCTGGTAGGCCAGGCTCAACTGGTCCGGTGCCAGCAGTGCGGCTTCCAGGGCGTTGAGTATGGCGGTGTTGCGACGCAGGTTCGCGTCCACCACCGGGTCGTACGCCAACCAGCGCTGCTCGCTCTTGCGAGCGGTGTCGGTCATGCTGGCCATCAGCCGCAGGATGTCCGACGAGGCGCTGGCGTCCACACCCAGCGTCAGGACGCTGATGCCAACATCCGGCGTAACCGGTATGTGACCGCTGCGCAGCGGCCCACTGAGCGAAGCCACCAGCGTCTGAAGCCAACCGGCGAGAAAGCGGGTATCGCACGCATCGATGACCGTCATGAAGCCCAGGGTGCTGGCCCGATAAAGGCGGCAACCGGGCACAAGTGCCGTGAGCAGCACTTCTTTGACTGCCAGCATGAAATCGGTAAAGAACTCGATGCCCAGCGCCTTGAACAGCCGGTCCATACCCGCAGCCGACACCGGCTCGATGAAAACAGCCACCTGCCCGGCCGTCACGGCACCTTCCTTGAAGTCCGTCTCGAAGCGCCGCCGATTGGGCAGCCCGGTCATCGGATCGTAGAAGTTCTGCCGGTGGATCGATTGCAGCCGGGCCACCACCACGTTGGCGGCGTTGGTCAGCAGGTTACGGTCGCGCTCCGACAAGGCTTCGCGCGTGGCATGGTCGATGATGCACAGCCCACCCAGGCTGACGCCTGGCCGAACGATCAGCGGCGCGCCGGCGTAATAGCGAATGTGGGGGGCCGATTGCACAAGGGGATTATCCACCGTGCGGGGATCCTGCAGCGTGTCGCAGATCTCCAGCAGCGTTTCCTGGCGCAGGCCGTGGGCGCAGATGGACATTTCGCGCGGCGTGCGGTCGTCGGCCATGCCGATCTTGGCCTTGAATACCTGGTAATCGCGGTCGACGATGCTGACCAGCGCGGTCGGGACGTCGAAGTGCGCACAGAGCATGTTGACGACGCCGTTGAGCACCGGATCCTCTCCATTTGCCAGGTCCGATGTAAGGCGGTCCACTTCAACCAGGCGCAAGCGCTCGTCTCGAAGGGTCGTCAAGTTGTCCATGAAAACTCCGGTCGCGGTAACAGCAAATTCTAGCCCATAAGGCACATTGCCAGCTTAGCTGTGATCGGTTTCTCTCGACAATTGAGCGCCCCCACCGGTGGTCGGCCAAAAAATCTATTGGACGCCTGCGGTCAGCTAGCCTAAAAGGCTGTCAGCCGCGCTTGGCACGGCAGATTGCATAGATGATGCTCAGCCTGTTACGGAGTCAGCCTTGGCCTGGTTCAAAGAAAGGATTACCGCCATCCTGCAACGCCTGCGACGTGCCAAGCCGAGCACGGCCAGCCGCTACGTGGGCGCCGCGTTGATCATCGCTGCGTGCTCCCTGGCGCGCGCGCAGATGTCGCCTGCCGCGCTCCCGTACCTGTTTTTCATTCCTGGCCTGATGCTGATCGGGTTCTGGTTCGGCGCAGGCCCGTCACTGCTGGGCTGCATCATGGCGGTGCTGATCGCCCAGTATTTCTTCATCGGACCGCTGGGTTTCGATGCGGACTGGACCACATGGGCCAACAGCCTGAGTTTTGGCGTGGTGACCTTCGCCATGGCAGTGGTGTGTGCTTCGCTCAGGCGTAACCTGAGCGCCGTGGAACGGCTCAATGAAACGCTCGAGCAGCAAGTGCAACACCGAACGGGTGAGCGCGACAGCCTGTGGAACGTGTCCCCCGACCTGATCTGCACGTTGTCCGAAAACGGTCAGGTGCTGTCGGTGAACCCGGCATGGCAGGTAGAAACGGGCTTCACTGAAGAGCAACTCAAGGCTGGGACGTTCTACAGTTTCATCTCCCCCGCGCAATTGGCGAACGCGTTACGTGAGCTCAACCACAAGCCCATCGTCGAGCTCGACACCCAGAGCGTGCGCAGCGATGGCCAACCCTTGCTGCTCAACTGGCGCATAGCCAGGTTCGAGGGCCGTTACTTCGCCGTGGCGCGGGACGTCACCCAGTACCGCGAGCGGCAGCAGGCGTTCGAGCAGGTCAGCCAGCAACTGCAGCAAAGCCAGAAGATGGAAGCGCTCGGCCAGCTCACCGGCGGCCTGGCCCATGACTTCAACAACCTGCTGACCGTGATCACCGGCACTCAGGACATGATCGAACAACGCCTGGCGCAAGGCCGGCACGACGAGCTGGGTCGTTACCTGTCGTTGGCCAGAACTGCCACTCGCAAAGCCAGCACCCTCACCCACCGCCTGCTGACCTTCGCCAGACGACAACCGCTGGCCAGCGCCACGGTCGATGTGGTGCTGCTGGTGGACGACATGAAAGAGCTGCTGGCCAGAACCCTTACACCCAAGATCGAGTTTCAGCTCAGCCCGCATCCGTCGCCAGCCTTGTGCTACTGCGATCCCCATCAACTGGAAAATGCGCTGCTGAACCTGTGCATCAACGCACGTGACGCCATGCCCCAAGGGGGCCGTTTGCAGGTGCGGGTCAGCAAGGTGACGAGCGGCACGGCTGAGTTGGAGCAGCTTGGGCTACGCGCTGGCGAATACATTCAGGTGAGCGTCACCGATACGGGTCTGGGGATGCCGGCCAGCATTGCCGAGCGGGCCTTCGAACCGTTCTTCACCACCAAGCCGCTGGGGTCGGGCACGGGTCTGGGGCTGTCGATGGTCAGGGACTTCGCTCGCCAGGCGGGCGGCACCGCAGTGATCGAGTCGGTGATGGGCAGCGGCACCACAGTCAGCCTGCTGCTGCCCGTCCACCTTGAGTCCGTTTCGTCCAGTGTCACAGCGATCACGCACGCCACCCTGGCGGCCCGCACCGACCACCGCGGCAGTGCACTGGTGATCGAAGACGAGGGCGCGATCCGGGAGCTGGTCAGCGAAGCCTTGCAGGAGCTGGGTTTCAACGTAATCGAAGTCACTCATCCTGCCGATGCGCTGCACCTGATCGAACAGTGCCAGGACCTGCAGCTTGTGGTAACCGACCTGATCCTGCCCGGCGGCTTGACGGGAGACAACATCGCCCAAGGGGTGCAGGCGCTCGTGCCAGCGGTGCGGGTGCTGTTCATTTCTGGGTTGATCGAGGCGCCGGCCAGCCTTGCCGAGCAGCAGCCGCATACGCGCTTGCTGCCCAAGCCCTTCACGCTCGGCCAGTTCAAGGCGTGTGTCGAAGGGATGCTCGCTGACCCGCAGGATGCGCCCCCATTGCGGGACCAGGCCACACGACGCTAGCGCCATGGTCGACGCGCGCTACATGCCAGGGGACGGCGAATCGAGCGATGCCAGAAACTGACGCGTCTGCCGGTTGGAGCGCAGGTGCACTACCTGACACCCGGGAGGCGCCGTCGCCATCAGGTGCTTGATCTTGTCCTGTGAAGAATGCCGCGTGGACCAGATGAACCGGATGAAGCCAGGCAAGTTGCGTAGCGACTCGGGGCATTCATCTGGCAAGTCCGGACGTGTGCGGCCCAACTGGGTCAAGGTCCTGACCAGGACACGCCACAGTCGGACCGTCAGGGAACGGTCAATCCAGATCAACAGGTCGGCCCTGGCAAGGCGGTTCTCCCAGGTTGCCGAATGCCCGCCCTCGAATATCCACCGCTCGCGCGCCTCCACTTCATGGCACAGGCGGGTCTTTTCGTCCCGACTGCGCTCGACCCAGCCGGGTAGCCAGTGAATGGTGTCGATATGCACGACCGGCAAGCCGGTTCGCTCGCCCAGCTGGCGAGCAAGCGTACTTTTGCCGGCGCCTGGCTGACCAACGATCATGACGCGTTTCATTGGGGGCTCCTTTTCAGCCCGCCATTTTGAACGTCAGGTCAGTGTTGTAAAGCCGCGTTGCGCTGGCAGGCAATGGATGGAACGGTTCAGAGCCGGGACGCACCGTCGAGTGCATGCAGGCCAACGCCAGCACATGCTGAATACGGGTAAGCCATCCGGCTCCTGATGGAGCTCGGATGGCTTGAAGCGCCCACGGCGCGGCATGCTACCCCGCCGAGCACTAGGCTCAGCGCTGTGCCAGGGTACGGTGCGTACCTCCCACGGAACTGAACCGGTGCGCTGCGACGGGGCGCAGTATGATCAGAACTTGTGCTGTGTAAAACGCGAGCGAGGATAGGCCGTGAGCGGTGGTTGATCCTTCGACGCTTGGGAATGATGGGTAAGTATCTGCCATATCCCATTGCCATGTCCCTTACTCACGTTATCATCCCATATGACTTCTTCCCCCATGTTCTGGAGGTAAGTATGGAACAAGGTGCCGTTTTTTTGAGTAATCGTAGCCAAGCTATAAGACTGCCCAAAGCTGCAGCATTTTCGGAAGACGTCAAGCGCGTTGACGTCGTCGCGATTGGGCGCATACGCATCATCACACCTGCCGGGGAAGCATGGGATAGCTGGTTCGACGACTTAGCCCCTACAGAAGATTTCATGACAGAGCGTGATCAGCCGGCTGGTCAAGAGCGCGAGCGTTTTTGATGCTCAAATTCATGCTCGACACAACTATATGTATTTTCACTATCAAAAACCGTCCTATCTAAGTACGCGATGCCTTCAAGCGGCATCATGACTAGATGTGCATAAGCACCGTCACTTTGGAGTTGATTTATGGTGCTGAGAAATCCTCGAATCCCGAGCGTAATCTAGCAGCGGTTGAAGACCTGGCAGCGCGCTTGGAAGTTCTTACATATGATAGAAACGCTGCCGCCCACACTGAACAGCTCCGTGCTGAATTGGCACGTTTGGGCACGCCTATTGGCCCTTTCGATCAAATGATCGCTGGTCACGCTCGCTCACAAGGTCTGATTATTGTCACTAATAACCGTCGTGAGTTTGAGCGAGTACCTGGACTGCGGAGCGAAGACTGGGTTATCCGATAATGATCGATGGCCGTGGCAAGGATCTCATGGGGCAGTGATGTTGAATCCGACCACGCTTGTCAGCGCAGCGCCGTGTTGCTAGTGTCGGGCAATGATCATCTACCATTCGACCACCGCAACCACCACCACGACCGCCCATGGCGGAGCGTGCGAGGTGTCGTGAGCAGATAGCGAACAGACTTCAAAGGCCCGCCAGCGATGGACAGGGCCTTTTTTGTGCCCTTGCCTCAATGGCCTCATGCAAGGAAACGCACGAATGTACGCGCTATTGATTCTGGATGTTCAAGTTGGGTTGGTGCATGGCCAGGAAAAGCCCTGGCGTTGCGAAGCATTGTTGGCAACCGTCAATCAACTGATGGACAAGGCGCGCAATGCTGGCGCGCCGATCTTTCTCGCCCGTCATGTAGGCCCCGCTGGCTCGCCGATTGCGCCTGACAGTGTGTTGACGCAACTTGCGCCGGAACTGAGGCTTGCGGGTGGCGAGGTGGTGTTCGAGAAGCACCGGCCCAATGCGTTTACACGGACGGCGCTCGCTGAGGATTTGCGGGCACTCGGGGTGACTGGGGTGGTGATTGGCGGTATGAAGACTCAGTACTGTGTGGACAGTACCTGCAGGGCTGCTCGGGATCTCGGGTTCGAAGCGGTGCTGGTTGCGGATGGACACAGTTGTACGGATACAGCGCAGATGCGGGCTGAGCAGATTGTTGCGCATCATAATGCGACGCTTGAGGGGGCGTTTTGTGAGGTGGTGTTAGGACGAGATTGGACTTTTAAGTGATTGGTACGGTGATGCCTGCTTAGGCGGAGGTTAAAAATCGCATTGCGCGAGAGCGACGACCGCCGTGGCATCAACGTTCATGCCTTGATGAATGCGTAGGTCACCCACATCCAAGCGAAGCCGAAGGCCGTCAGCCACGAGGATATTTGTAGAGCCAACTTAATTTTTGCAGGAAAGTTTTCGAATTCTTCAATGTCCAGATGCCCCCTGCGCATGTGTATGCCAGGCCAAATGAGTATTCCACAAAGAAATGTTATCAGCAGCCACCGAGCGCGAAAGCGCCGCGTGCCCAAAAACAGTTTCATCTGTTCCAGGCCGGGATTACTTTGGATAGCCGAGGTTGCAACAGTGAAATGTCTTGTACCCGCGATGAATGCACTGATTGCACAACCGGCCGACGAGATCACGAACGGACATGCCAGCATTATCCACTTCAGCCACACGGGCCAATTCTCGAACTCAGTCATAATGTGATTCGTAGATCAGCTCGCCCACTTGCTCACCGCCCTGCGCACCGGCGATGCTCCCAGCTAAAGACCCTCCCCCGACCAGCGCAATGCCACACACTGGAGCTCCGAGACCCGCGGTACCCGCAGAGAACACCCCACATACAGAGAGCGCAGTGATCCCAGCAATCTTGCCACCCGCGGTGCCTCCCACTAGCCCCCCAGTGAAAGCTCCTGCCTCAGACAAACGAATTTTTTTGCAGGCCTTTGTTTCCCCTGCACGGCAGGCCTCCTGGACTTTCAGATAGGACGATGTCCCACCTAAGCCAATTCCGACATACCCACCATACCTGAGGTACTTACTAAGTTTTGCCACTTTGTCCAAGTATGTGGCGTATCCAGGAATATGCCCTGGCCCACCGGCTTTCGACCAATGATGCACAAGGCTCCTGGTGGAAATATTCAAGCTTTTCTTCAGCTTCTCGTAAGCCCCAAGATTCAGATGTTTATTAAGAAAAGTCGCCTTCAGCTGACCATTTAGCTGCTCCAATAACAGTCGTCGCTCGGCGAAGAACGATGGGCTATTCAGATGGCCATGGCGCAGAAATTCTTGCTGATGCAAACGCTCGATATTGCCAAGTGTGCTGCGAAGCTGCCGAAGGCCGTGATCCATCATGTCCTTACCCACACCCATGGCGAGACTGGCGTCACTAAGCAGTCCGGCAATTTCAGCCTGATACTCCATCATGAAATCTGACTCGGCAAAATCGAGTACAGCCAAGGAACGTCGCGCGTGCTCAGCGGCTGCCATGAGTTGGCCCTCCTCCTGGGTGCAGGCATAACCGTTATCCGGATCGCCGATGACGAAGATTTCCCCTGCCTTGAACCCCTGCTCGAAAGTCGGGTTCAGGCGTTGAAGGTACGAAATGGGCAAGGTCGGATCATGTCTAGCCAGCTCCAACAGAATCTGCGGGAACGACATGCTCCGGGGCACCACATAGAATCCCGGCTGCATTTGCCCAGGCAATCCGCCAACCCTGGCGGGCGAGGCCCCTGCTAAAGCGCTAGAGCTCCCAGGGCCAGCGGGCTCGACGCTAATGCGTACGGCAACCGGTAGCCGCGGCGGGGGCATCTCCCCTAAAGGCGCCACCACCCGGTTGCTACCCTCTGGGCAACCGCAATCAACTAACGCCCCATCCATCGCGACTGGCTGGCCATCCGAGATGAAGTGCCAAACCCCTTCGACGACCTTTCCTTCCAGCCCGCACAGTGGACAAGGTGTGGTGGGATCCCCCAGCCTCAGGACCATTCGCCCCTTGTCGAGGTAATCTTCCCCGGTGGCGATGCAAATCGCACCTGTGGTGGTCATATCACCATCTACTGCTTGGCCAAGCCCATCCAGACTGACGCGCATTTAGAGTCCCTTGCGAATTGTAGGATCGAGAGAACCTAACAGCTAAGAAGGGGCAAATGAGGCCTCAAGCAGCTAACGAGACGATTCCTACGAGTAACGCGGATTTTGGACTAGGGCACGACTTGGCGGTTTGGGAGCTACGCACAACAGAAAAACCCGCATGAGGCGGGCTCCTATTGATGCCAGCTAGCGAGACATCGCTATAGGCCAAGTGATACTGGTGCGGAACAGAAGAACGGTTGTTGGACGTGAGCGCCAAGTTTTCGCGGGGCTGGCATCTTGCAGCGATCAGCGTGCCCTCCTTGCCGCTGGGTTTGAAATACCGCAGCCGCCAAGTCTTCAAGCCACTGGGCGCGACTTATAGGTAGATACGCCCGTCGTCGAACAGTTTGTATGCACGATCACGCGGTTTGGCCGTACAGCATTTTAGGTCGCTGAGCGGAATGGCTAGGCGTGGCATAGGGGTACGTTCTCCATTCAGGAAAGACGCTGTACCCCAAAAACACCCCCGTTTATTGGGGATTTTGTTGGTTCCCGACGGAGGGTCGTGGGAACGAAAAACCGGCCAGAAGGCCGGTTTAGAGGGCTTCCGAAGCATTCAGCGGAATGCAGTGGAGCTGGATGTGGTGCCGGAGACAGGAATCGAACCTGCGACCTTCGCGTTACGAGTGCGCTGCTCTACCGACTGAGCTACACCGGCGTGTAGCGCAACGTACCACTGCTACACCCGTTACGCAAACCCCTGTTTCCGCTCATTTATTCCGCCACCCTCACGGCGCGGCGCAGCCTTTGGGTGCGAGGTCGGTTTCGATGTCGGTGGTGCAGGCCCAACCGGTCGCTGAGCGGGTCAGGGTCAGGGCCTTGCCCAACACGGTCGCGGGGGCGTCGACCAGGGTGCAGACGATACGGCCGCTGGCATCTGTGGCCTTGCCGGTGGCGGTGATCGCGCAGTGGGCGGTGCTGGGCTGGCCGCCGAGGCTGGCGACGTCGGTGATGTCGCGGCCTTCGTTCAGGCGCAGGTCCATCGCGGTTTTCAGGGCGCTGATTTCCAGCAGGCCGGCGGCGGCCTTGGAGCGGGCTTGGTGGTTGGTGTACATCGGTAAGGCGATGGTCGCCAGAATGCCGATGATCGCGACGACGATCATCAGTTCGATCAGGGTGATGCCGCGTTGCCCTTTCATGAACAATTTCCTTTTCGATACGCAGACTCAGTGAGGTCAGGCTTGCCTCGACCGGCAGCGGCGCAGTAGGCCTGAACAGACACCTTTTGTCACCCCTGCCCGCTTGGGCTTTGCCCTCGCTGCACTACTCTAGTGACCATCGGAAAGGCGCGCCTTTCCAGGGACGGGGCAAGCTGTTTCCAGGCTTGTCGCAGGGACGAAAAGGACATGTGAATGACGTCATCTACGCATCTCTACACCTGGCAGGGGACGGACGCCAGCGGCGCGCACGTCAGCGGCAAGACCACGGGGCGCAGCCCGGCCTATGTACGGGCTGCGCTGATTCGCCAGGGCATCACGGTGGCGCGGGTACGGCCAGCGGGTGGGCTGGTACTGAGCTGGCCGCGTTGGCAGGCCCGGCCGGACACTGCGGGCTTCAGTCGGCAGCTGGCGACCTTGCTGCGAGCGGGGGTGCCTTTGTTGCAGGCGTTCGAGGTGATGAGCCGTAGCGGCTGCCCCGAAGGGCAAGCGGCGGTGCTGCTGGCGCTGAAAAAAGACTTGGGCGCAGGGTTGGGGCTGGCGGATGCCTTGCAGCGCCATCCTCACTGGTTCGATGGGTTGTACTGCAATCTGGTGCGGGTAGGTGAGCAGTCGGGGACGCTGGATCGGCAGCTCGAACAGTTGGCGTGCATGCTGGAGCAGCGGCGTACGCTTGAGAAGAAAGTACGAAAGGCGATGGCCTATCCCATCCTGCTGTTGCTCACAGGGTTGGGGGTTTCGACCATCCTGTTGCTGGAGGTGATTCCGCAGTTCGAATCGATGTTCGCTGGCATGGGTACGGCATTGCCCGCCCTCACCCAGTGGGTGATAGACCTGTCTGCGGGGTTCGGGCAGTTGGCGCCCTGGATGGCGCTTGTGGGGGTGCTGCTGGGCGTCGGTGGGCGCCAGCGGTATCGCCAGCATGCACCAACACGCCTATGGTGCGCACAGCAACTGCTGAGAATGCCGGTGTTCGGGGCGCTATTGGGGCAGGCCGCGCTGGCACGGTTCGCCCGCAGCCTGGCGACCAGTTATGCGGCTGGGGTACCGTTGCTGGACGCGCTGGGCACAGTGGCCAGCGCGTGCGGTAGTGAGCTTCACGAGCAGGCGGTGATGCGGTTGCGGCAGGCAATGGAAAACGGTCGGGCGCTCAATCAGGCGATGGCCGAGGAACGCGTGTTTCCTCCCTTGCTGGTGCAAATGACGGCGATCGGCGAGGCCAGCGGGACCTTGGACCAGATGTTGGACAAGGCTGCGAGCCACTATGAGGACCAGGTCAGCCAGGCTTTGGACCAGCTGGCCAGTCTGCTGGAGCCGGCCATCGTGCTGGTGATGGGGGTGCTGGTCGGTGGACTGGTGGTGGCGATGTATCTGCCGATTTTCCAACTGGGTAGCCTGATCTGATATGACGGTATGGACACTGCAGGGCATGGAACCTGCGCACTTCATCGCCTGGGCCGCGCTGCTCGGTCTGCTGGCAGGCAGCTTCATCAATGTCGTGGCGTATCGTTTGCCGATCATGCTCAAGCGGCAATGGCGACGCACTGCGCAAGAGGTGCTGAAGTTACCTTTGAGTACGTCTGCGCGGTTCGATCTATGGTTGCCCGGCTCGCATTGCCCTCTGTGCAAGCACGTCATCCGTGCGTGGCAGAACATCCCTGTGCTCAGTTACCTGGCACTCAATGGCCGTTGCCGGGGGTGCAAGGGCCAAATCAGCATGCGCTATCCGTTGGTCGAGGTGGCCTGTACGGTGTTGTCGGTGGCGATTGCCTGGCGCTTCGGCCCGTCGGAGCAAGCGCTCTACGCGCTGCTGCTGACCTGGTGCCTGCTGACGCTGAGCCTGATCGATGCGGATCACCAGCTGTTGCCCGACGTACTGGTGCTGCCGGCAGTGTGGCTGGGGCTGATCGTCAATGCTGGCGATGGGTTCGCGCCACTTGGCGATGCGCTGTGGGGTGCCGTGCTGGGGTATCTGAGCCTGTGGGCCGTCTACTGGACATTCAAGCTGCTGACCGGCAAGGAAGGCCTTGGGTACGGTGACTTCAAGTTGATGGCGCTCATCGGTGCCTGGGGTGGCTGGCAGGCATTGCCGCTAACCCTTTTGCTGTCTTCGGTAGCAGGCGCATTCATAGGGCTGTGCCTGATCGCGTTGCGTCGGCATGCCATGGGGGCGGCAATGCCCTTTGGGCCTTATCTGGCCATTGCAGGGTGGATTGCCGTGCTCTGGGATGATGAAATATCCCCCTCCTACATGCAACTGCTTGGATCCCAATGACCACAGCGGCCACAACACCCTGGATTCTGGGCCTTACCGGCGGCATCGGCAGCGGCAAGAGCGCCGCAGCCGAGCGCTTTGTCGAGCTTGGCGTGCACCTGGTCGATGCCGACCAGGCGGCGCGCTGGGTGGTCGAGCCCGGACGCCCGGCTCTGGCGAGCATCGTCGAGCACTTCGGCCCCGCCGTGCTGCAGGCCGATGGGCAGCTTGACCGTGCCGCGCTGCGCCAGTTGATCTTCACCGACCCGGCGCAGCGCAAATGGCTGGAGCAATTGCTGCACCCGCTGATCGGCCAGGAGATTTTCAGTTACCTGGCCAAAGGGCAATCGCCCTATGCGGTGTATGTCTCGCCCCTGCTGATCGAGTCGGGGCAGTATCGAAAAACTCAGCGCGTACTGGTCATCGACGTACCGCAAACACTGCAGGTAGCACGCACCCTTGCCCGCGACCACACCAGCGCCGAACAGGTGCAGGCCATTCTTCAGGCCCAGCTGCCGCGTGAAGAACGCCTGCACCATGCCGATGACGTGGTGGTCAATGACGGCGACCTGGGCCATTTGCATGCGCAGATCGACCGATTGCACAACTTTTACCTGACTTTACGAGGAGGCCAGCCATGAGCCAGCCATTGACCGTCGATTGCCCGACCTGCGGCGCACCTGTGGAATGGAACGATAAGAACACCTTCCGGCCGTTCTGCTCCGACCGTTGCAAACTGATCGACCTGGGCGCCTGGGCGTCCGAGGAGCACAAGATTCCCGGGGCCGAGGACTCGGAAGACGAATTGTATTCGGGGGATCTAGAGCCTCGTCACTGATTCTTTGGAGAAACACACCCCGTAGACGCTGTGCAGGGGGGCATGGCTTTCAGTCACCCCCTTCTTTCCAGGGAGCCTGCAGGTATCGAGTGCGGTTGAACGTCTCCAGCCATTCAGGGCAAAAGACCACCAGTGCGCTGATCACGGTTCCGTTGATGAACGCTTCGGGAAACATCATCAGCCACAGGTAGCCCACAAAATCACTTAGCCACTCTGGCATGGCGAACAGGCCATCGAGCCAGAGCAGCCCCAGCGCGGCGGTGAGGCACACGGCCACCGTCAGTGCCGCCGGGAAAAACCCTGAGCAAAAGATGTACACGAAAAGATTTCGCGGCTGCGCTCGTTCCACCGCGATGGCACAGGCTTCGGTGACCAGGACCGGCAGGCCGACCAGCAGCAGACCGTTGACCCCTAACCCAGCCAACTCCTGACGCCCGAGCAGTAGCAGGCCCAGCTGCGCCATAAAGCCACCCAGTACCGCCAGCGGCCAGTCCAGCAGCAGGGTGACGGCGGTCATGCCGATGAAGTGGTAGGACACGCCCGTGTCGAAATCGCGCCGAACCAACCACAGCGCGAACAACCCAACCACAGTGCCGAACAGCAAGTGCTGGCGCCGCCGGTCCGTGACCAGCTCGACCCAGCGGGCTTGACTGGCGGCCCACGCGAGCAGTGGCACGTAGCCTAGCCAGCCAACGGTCAGCGTTGTTGCCGACAGCACCTGCGCGCTGATCATGTAGGAATAACCTCAATGAATGCATGGATAAATGCGAGTCTACACGGATTGCCATCAGCGTGCTTTTGGCCCAAAGGGCAGGTAATTCATTGATTCAAGGCGCGATCAACTCCTGATCGTCATCAAATTACAGCTAAGCTTGCTTCATGGATGACTCCGATTACCTGCGCCTGCTTACCATCCAGGCCGAACAAGCCAACGCCTTCTTGTCCAATGCCCGCAAATGGGAGCGCGAGCGTTGGGTCTGCCAGCGCCTGCTCCAAGGCTTGAATATCGCCTATCGCAACGACGACTTCACGCCCGCCGGCCAGGAGCCGCCTGACGTACTGTTCCGCGATGCGGCCTTCGAGGTGTTCTTCGTGCTGGACGAGGGTCGCCGACTTAACGATGAATGGCGAGAAGAGCTGCAACGCAGGCGCAGCGCCTTTTCACTGGCGCAACTGGTGCGACGCGAAGCACGCCCTCGCCGCATCAGTGCGACCGAGTTGCTGGGCAGGCTGGCGCCCACCCTGCGCAAGAAAGCGCACAACTACCGTGAACGCGGGTTAGACCTGAACGAGCTGGACATCATTGCCTTCGCCAGTCTCAAACGCGAGGTGCTGGACCTCAACACCCACTTCCCGCCGCCCACCGAGTACTTGCGCCAGGGCTGGCGCTCACTGTCGCTGGTCGGGCCAACCTTTGCCCGGGTGTTGTTCGCCCACCCAGATGCGCCGGATTTCCTACGCGGTAACCTGGGACGCAGCATCGTCTTCGATGTGGGGATCAGTCTTTGATCCTATGCAGTGATCGCTTGCGATGACGTACACTCGGCGGCGCCGATAGAAAGGATTATCATTTGTCACAGCCGCGTGCGCGAGCGCTGTAGCGTTTGCCGATGCGCGAACGTCTATGCCTAGAGGCCCAGCATGACCCATCGCCTGAACCCTGTGTGTCAGCCAGTGTCGATGATGACCTGCAAGCCCTTGGGACGCTGTGTCGAGTACCTCGCTACCCCCGTCGTCTTGGGTCAGGCACCTGTTGAGTGGACCGGAGCTATGAGCTGCCTTGCGCTCGCCCTCCCCTCATGCCCCGTGCGACCGGCCCGTTGGGCCAAGAATTCCGTAAACCTTATGAGATATTCCCATGACTCATCGCATCGTGATTGTCGGCGGCGGCGCCGGCGGCCTGGAACTGGCGACCCGCCTGGGCAAGACCCTGGGCAAGCGCAAGCAAGCTGACATCACCCTGGTGGACACCAACCTCACCCATATCTGGAAACCGCTGCTGCACGAAGTGGCCGCCGGCTCGTTGAACTCCTCCGAAGACGAACTGAACTACGTAGCGCAAGCCAAGTGGAACCACTTCAACTTCCAACTGGGGCGCATGAGTGGCCTGGAGCGTGAGAGCAAGCGGATCCAGCTGGCTGCCACGCTGGATGAAGATGGTCGCGAGTTGCTGCCCGCGCGCACCCTTGCCTACGACACCCTGGTCATCGCCGTCGGGTCCAACACCAACGACTTTGGCACCTTGGGTGCGGCGCAGCATTGCCTGTTCCTGGACACGCGCAAACAGGCAGAGCGCTTTCATCAGCAACTGCTTAACCATTACCTGCGCGCCCATGCAGGCGATGTGGCCAGCGAAAAGATCAGCGTGGCCATCGTCGGTGCGGGTGCCACGGGCGTGGAGCTGGCTGCCGAGCTGCACCACGCGGCGCATGAGCTGGCGGCCTACGGCCTGGATCGCATCCAACCCAAGGACATGCACATCACCCTGATCGAGGCGGGCCCACGCGTGCTGCCGGCACTGCCGGAGCGCATCAGCGTGCCCGTGCATCAGACCCTTGAGAAGCTTGGGGTGAAAGTAATGACCAACGCGGCTGTCAGCGAAGTGACGGCTGAAGGTCTCAAGACCAAGGACGGCGAAGTGATCCAGGCCAGCCTGAAGGTCTGGGCAGCGGGCATCCGGGCGCCGGGCTTCTTGAAGGAGATCGATGGCCTGGAGACCAACCGCATCAACCAACTGGTCGTGCGTTCCACCCTGCAAACCACCCGTGATGACGATATTTTCGCCTTCGGTGACTGCGCCGCCTGCCCGCAGCCAGACAGCGATCGCAACGTGCCGCCCCGGGCGCAGGCAGCTCACCAGCAGGCTTCAATGCTGGCACAGAGCATCAAGGCACGCCTGGAGAACAAGCCGCTGCCGACCTACCAGTACAAGGATTATGGCTCGCTGGTGTCGCTCTCGCGATTCTCGGCAGTGGGTAACCTGATGGGTAACTTGATGGGCAATGTGAAGCTCGAAGGCTGGCTGGCAAGGATGTTCTACGTGTCGCTGTATCGCATGCACCAGATGGCGTTGTACGGATTCTTCCGCACGGCCCTGATGATGCTGGGCAGCAAGATTGGCCGCGGCACCGAACCAAGGCTGAAGTTGCACTGACCTGGCTGCTGACCGGGTGCGTTCGCAGGCGCCCGGCTAGCTTCGCGTTCGTACGATTTCCTCGGCTGCCAGACGGCCGAGGTGGGGCGCAAGCACGATCCCAGGGTGTGCCACCAAGGTATACAACCCCTCGACACCAGGAAGGTAACCCATCACAGGCTTGCCTTCCGGGGTCATCGGTCGGTGCCCGATACTGACCGCGCGCAGCGAAAGCGCCGTGGCGCCGATGAACATCTGCCGGATGGCCTTGGTCGTAAGCTCGACCAAGGCTGGCAACCCTGCCTCACCCTCGGCGGGCGCTTCTTCGGCGCAGGCCACGCCCCCTTCCAATGCCGGGCGTAACTCCAAACCATTACCGTAGACCAGGTGTCGCACTACACCGGCAGGCGCCGCGAAGCGCATCAGTACGGCAGGCCGGGTAAGCAAGGGCAAGGGCAGACCGACACCCGCTGCAAGGCCGATAGCGGCACCGGCATTGGCCAGCACCACGGTATCGGCGGCGTAGGTTTGCGCTGCGCACCTGGCGGCCGTCACGCGTCCGTTGTGCGTGTCTATGCCATCGACCCGCCGGCCGTAGAGAATCTCTGCCCCGGCCTGCTCAGCGCCGCTCAACAGCATCTTCGCCAAGGCAACGGGCTCCACGGCAAAATCGTCCGGCGCCCACGCCGCCAGGGCCGGTGGCGTGATCATGCAAGGCTCAAGGGCGCTTATCTGCTGGGCATTCAGGGGTTGAAGGTTTACGCCGGCAGAACGTTGCTGATTGATGAGGGCGGACGTTTGTGCATCGTTTTCCAACCACACCATGGCGCCACGGGCGGCAATCGGCAAAGGCCCGAGGTCAAGCGCCAGCCGTTTGAAATCGGCAATAGCCTGCAACGTGGAGGAAAATGCCGCCGGGTTGTCCGATGCACTGGCGCTGGCGGTGCCTACCCAGCCATATGACCAACGGGTAACGCCACTGGCGGCGCGAGACCCTTGCTCCAGAACAGTGACCCGGGCACCGAGCCTTGCAAGGTGCCACGCAATGGAAGCACCCATGATGCCTCCACCCACGACCACGACACTTGATGTGTTGGCTCCCATGCCAATAGGTCCCCAGACTGCCAAAGACACAGGGCAGAATAGCGGATTTGCGGGAAAACACAGGGCTTTGAAAAACCGAGACAAAAGAAAAAGGGCATCTCATTCGAGATGCCCTTCTTACATGGTGGGTCGTGTAGGATTCGAACCTACGACCAATTGGTTAAAAGCCAACTGCTCTACCAACTGAGCTAACGACCCGGAAAATGGTCGGGGTGAGGGGATTCGAACTCCTGACATCCTGCTCCCAAAGCAGGCGCGCTACCGGACTGCGCTACACCCCGAGATTGGCTCCGCGACCTGGACTCGAACCAGGGACCCAATGATTAACAGTCATTTGCTCTACCGACTGAGCTATCGCGGAACTGAACTTCGGTACAACCTTACATCTTCGAAGCTTGTGTTAACTTCGGTCTCTTTGGCTATCCGCTTTCGCGTTATCGCTGCTGAGGCCGGCTATTCTACATTCTTCGTTTTGCTTGTCAACCACTTTTTTTCATTCAACTTACTGATTTCTAAGTTGTTTTGCGGTCACCGGTGTTGCTGGTGATTCGCTTAGTGCCTGACAACGCGGCGTATATTAGGGCCACTCGATTGATCATGCAAGCATAAATTTCAAAAATTTCAGCGAGTTATCTTGGATGGGTACAAAGGCCCGGATTTACAGGGGTTAGCTGGTCTCCTTGAAGACAGCATAGAGGTTGTTGGGGCCGCGTTGCGTCCCATCACGGCCCGTCCGGCGCCCCGGCAAGGGCGCGCCTACATTGACCGCGCGGGGCCTGCCTGGCCCATTGGCCGCGAGACGGCCCCAACAACCCTATGCGACCAACATCACGCAAACACGATTTCGTCGCCTTCCACGGTGGCAGTGATGGCCGTACCTGGCACGAACTTGCCCGACAGGATCAACTGCGCCAGCGGGTTTTCGATCCAGCGCTGAATCGCACGTTTGAGCGGCCGCGCGCCATACACCGGGTCGTAACCGACTGCGATCAGCTTGTCCAGGGCCTGCGGGCTCAAGCTCAGCGAAAGCTCACGCTCCATCAGGCGGCTGCGCAGCCGTCCCAGCTGGATCTCGGTAATGCCGGCGATCTGCTCGCGGCCCAGCGGTTCGAACACCACCACTTCGTCGATCCGGTTGATGAACTCGGGACGGAAGTGCGCACCTACCGCATCCATTACAGCGGCACGTTGCGCCTCGCGGTCGCCCACCAACTCCTGAATCTGCGCCGAGCCCAGGTTGGACGTCATCACGATGACCGTATTGCGGAAGTCCACGGTGCGGCCATGGCTGTCGGTCAGGCGTCCGTCTTCCAGCACCTGCAACAGCACATTGAAGACGTCGGGGTGAGCCTTCTCCACCTCATCGAGCAGCACCACCGAATACGGCTTGCGGCGCACGGCCTCGGTCAGGTAACCGCCCTCCTCGTACCCCACATAGCCTGGCGGTGCACCGATCAGCCGCGCCACGGAGTGTTTCTCCATGAACTCGGACATGTCGATACGCACCATGGCTTCCTCGGTGTCGAACAGGAATTCGGCCAGCGCCTTGCACAGCTCCGTCTTGCCCACGCCGGTCGGGCCGAGGAACATGAACGAGCCGCTGGGCCGGTTGGGGTCGGACAGACCTGCCCGGGACCGGCGCACCGCATTGGCCACGGCAGTGACGGCCTCGCTCTGGCCAATGACGCGCTGGTGCAGCAGCGCTTCCATTTTCAGCAGCTTCTCGCGCTCGCCCTCCAGCATCTTGGACACTGGGATGCCCGTCCACTTGGAAACCACTTCGGCAATTTCTTCCTCGGTGACCTTGTTGCGCAGCAACTGGTTATCGGTCTTGCCGTGCTGGTCGACCATCTGCAGGCTGCGTTCCAGGTCCGGGATTACCCCGTACTGCAGCTCAGCCATGCGGCTCAGGTCGCCTTTGCGGCGGGCGGCCTCGAGCTCCTGGCGCGCTTGTTCGATCTTCTGCTGAATCTGGGCCGAACCCTGGACTTCAGCTTTTTCCGACGCCCAAATCTCTTCGAGGTCGGAATATTCGCGCTCCAGGCGCTCGATTTCCTCGGTCAGTTTCTCCAGGCGCTTCTTGGCAGCCTCATCCTCTTCTTTCTTGAGTGCCTGGGACTCTACCTTCAGCTGAATCAGACGGCGGTCAAGACGGTCGAGCACCTCCGGCTTGGAGTCGATTTCCATCCGAATACGGCTGGCTGCCTCGTCGATCAGGTCGATGGCCTTGTCGGGCAACTGACGATCGGTGATGTAGCGGTGGCTGAGCTTGGCCGCCGCGATGATAGCGCCGTCGGTGATGGCCACCTTGTGGTGGACTTCATAACGTTCTTTCAAGCCACGCAGAATAGCGATGGTGTCCTCTTCGCTAGGCTCCTCCACCAGTACCTTCTGGAAGCGACGTTCCAGGGCCGCATCCTTCTCGATGAACTGGCGGTATTCGTTCAAGGTGGTGGCGCCGACGCAGTGCAGTTCACCACGGGCCAGGGCAGGCTTGAGCATGTTGCCTGCGTCCATGGCACCCTCGCCTTTACCGGCGCCGACCATGGTGTGCAATTCGTCGATGAACAGGATCACCTGCCCTTCTTGCTTCGACAGTTCGTTGAGCAGGCCTTTGAGGCGCTCCTCGAATTCACCCCGGTACTTGGCGCCGGCAATAAGGGCCCCCATGTCCAGGGCGAGCAGGCGCTTGCCTTTCAAGCCATCTGGCACTTCGCCGTTGATGATGCGCTGGGCGAGGCCCTCGGCAATGGCGGTCTTGCCCACGCCGGGCTCACCGATCAGCACGGGGTTGTTCTTGGTACGGCGTTGCAGCACCTGGACGGTGCGGCGGATTTCGTCGTCACGGCCGATCACAGGGTCAAGCTTGCCTTCTTCGGCACGCTTGGTCAGGTCGACGGTGTACTTGTCCAGCGCCTGGCGTAATTCCTCGGCGTTGGCATCGTTTACGGCCGCGCCACCGCGCAGGTTATTGATGGCGTTTTCAAGGGCTTTCTTGCTCACGCCCTGGCTGAGCAGCAACTTGCCCAGCTTGCTGTTTTCATCCATGGCCGCCAGCACTACCAGCTCGCTGGAAATGAACTGGTCACCCTTTTGCTGGGCCAGGCGGTCTGCCTGGTTGAGCAGGCGCGCCAGATCCTGCGACATGTTCACGTCGCCCGTCGGGTTCTGGATCTTCGGCAATTGGTCGAGTTCCTTGACCATGGCCTGACGCAGGCTATTGATGTCGAAGCCGACCTGCATCAGCAGTGGCTTGATGGAGCCACCCTGCTGTTCGAGCAAGGCCTGCAGCAAGTGGACAGGCTCGATGGCGGGGTGGTCCATGCCAACGGCCAGGGATTGCGCATCGGATATTGCAAGCTGGAGCTTGCTGGTCAAACGGTCTATTCGCATGATGTACCTTCCTGTAAAGGGCAGGTCGGAGCGATGGACAGCGCCTGTTTATGAAGAAACCTGCCTGAGATGTCTTATAGATAAGGCTGATTCTGGAAGATTCAAGCGTAGCGCGGTTGACGGAGGTCAAGCTGCTGGATTTGCACAGGTGTAATGGCAGGTACAGCCTATTGCGCGCTAGCGCGGCGCCAGCCACACCAAAGAAGCGAAACGCCCGCCTTGCGGGGTACGCCGATAGGAGAAGAACCGCTCGTCGCTCACCGTGCACAAGCCGCCACCGTAAACAGCCGTGACCCCACGGGCTGCCAGGCGAATACGGGCCAGGGCGTAGATATCGGCCATCAGCTTGCCGGGTCGTTCGCCGTCGACGAATGCCCGTGCGGCCTCAGGGTGCACCGCAGTAAAAGCATCGCGCACCTCCAGGCCCACTTCGAATGCCTGCGGCCCAATGGCCGGGCCCAACCACACCAGCACCTGAGCCGGTGGTACGTTCAGACGATCCAGGGTGGCTTCGAGCACACCGCCGGCAAGCCCGCGCCAGCCTGCATGAGCGGCCGCCACTTGCGTACCTGCCTGGTCACAAAACAATACAGGCAGGCAATCGGCGGTCATTACCGTACAGGCGATGCCTGGCCGGTTGGTCCAGCTGGCATCGGCTTCGACCACGCGGGAAGGGTCTGCATCGGCGACGGCCAGACCGTGCACCTGCTTGAGCCAGGCGGGCTGGATGTCGAACTCGCCGCTTAGGCGCAGGCGGTTCTGGGCAACGGCCGCAGGGTCGTCCCCCACATGGTCACCCAGATTGAAAGTATCGAAAGGCGGCAGGCTGACGCCGCCCTGGCGGGTGGTGACGCAGGCGCGAACCGAGGCTGGCGCAGGCCAGTCCGGCGTCAGCAGCGACTGCGTCAAGCCACTCATCCGATGAAGCTCTCGCGATCCTGATTGAGCAGCGACAGCAGCCAGACGAAATCGTCGGGCAGTGGCGATTCCCACTCCATGCGCTCGCCCGTCGCCGGGTGCACCAGTGCCAGGAAGCGTGCGTGCAGGGCCTGCCGCGGGAAGGTCTTGACCGCCTCGACCATGGTCGGGCTTGCCGCAGGCGGGATGCGGAAACGCCCGCCGTAGGTCTGGTCACCAACCAGGGGGAAGCCGACGTGGGCCATGTGCACGCGGATCTGGTGGGTACGCCCGGTTTCGAGCTTGACCCGCACGTGGGTGTGCGAGCGGAAGCGCTTGAGCACACGGTAGTGGCTGACCGCTGGCTTGCCGCCGTCGGTGACGGCCATGCGCTGGCGCATGCCGCCGTGACGACCGATGGGGGCGTCGATCTTGCCACCGGCGGTGACCACGCCCACCACGATGCATTCGTAGATACGGCTGACCGACCGCTTCTGCAGCTGGTCGACCAAGTGGGTTTGCGCCTGCAAGGTCTTGGCCACGACCATCAGGCCAGTGGTGTCCTTGTCCAGGCGGTGGACGATGCCGGCACGTGGCACGTTGATGATGTCGGGCACGTGGTGCAGCAAGGCGTTGAGCAAGGTACCGCTGGCATGGCCGGCAGCCGGGTGCACCACCAGGCCCGCAGGCTTGTTGATGACCAGGATCTGGTCGTCTTCATAGACGATGTCCAGCGCGATGTCCTCGGCCTCCCATTCGCCCTGGGCCTCCTGCTCGGCTTCCAGGGCCAGCACGGCACCGCCATGCACGGTGTCACGCGGGCGCAGGACAGCCCCGTCGACCGTCAGACGGCCATCTTTGATCCATGCCGTCAGCCGCGAGCGCGAATACTCGTCGAACAATTGGGCGGCGACCTGGTCGAGGCGTTGACCGCCCAGTTCGGACGGGACCTCTGCGCTAAGTTGAATGATCTCGGACATGCTCGATTCAGTGGGCGCACAGCCTTTGGTTTCAGCTGCGAGCTTGTGGTTAAATACGGCTTCTTTTGTCCCGGGGTTGGCCGGGGCGCTCATCATAACAGGACGGCCCCGCCCAAGACAGCGGCCGTCAAAGGGACGCAAGCCGCCATGCAAGTGAAACACCTGCTGCTGATCGCCATCCTCGGGCTCACCGCGGCCTGTTCCTCTAATAAGGAAGTCATCGACGAGAACCTCAGCGAGGCCGAGCTGTATCAACAGGCCCAGGCTGACCTGGACAATTCCAGCTACACCAGCGCCGTGAACAAGCTCAAGGCCCTGGAGTCGCGTTACCCGTTCGGCCGCTATGCCGACCAGGCGCAGCTGGAGCTGATCTACGCCAACTACAAGAACGCGGAGCCGGAGGCTGCCAAGTCTGCCGCCGAGCGCTTCATCCGCCTGCACCCGCAGCACCCGAACGTCGACTACGCGTACTACCTCAAGGGTCTGACCTCCTTCGACCAGGACCGTGGCCTGCTGGCGCGCTTCCTGCCGCTGGACATGACCAAGCGCGACCCGGGCGCGGCCCGCGACTCGTACAACGAGTTCGCGCAGCTCACCAGCCGCTTCCCCAACAGCCGTTACGCCCCAGACGCCAAGCAGCGCATGATCTACCTGCGCAACCTGCTGGCCTCCTATGAAATCCACGTGGCCGACTACTACCTCAGCCGTCAGGCATATGTGGCTGCCGCCAACCGTGGCCGCTACGTGGTCGAGAACTTCCAGGAAACGCCCTCGGTTGGCGACGGCCTGGCGGTGATGGTCGAGGCGTACCAGAAGATGCACCTGGACGACCTGGCTGCCACCAGCCTGGAAACCCTGAAGCTCAACTACCCGGACCACCCAAGCCTGGCCGATGGTGAGTTCCAGCCCAAGCAGACCGAGTCTGACGGTCGCGGCTGGCTGTCCAAAGCCACGCTGGGCCTGATCGAAACCGACACCCCGCTGCCACCGGGTCAGACCCGCGCCAACCAGGACGTGATCAAGCAGTTCCAGGATGCGCGTGATGAAATGCCCAAGGAGCTGCTGCCCAAGGATGAAAACGGCGACCCGATCGAGCCACCAGGGCCGAAGGAAGCCGACAGCAACCGCTCCTGGTTCAGCTACATGACCTTCGGTCTGTTCGACTGATTCAGCCGTTGCATGAAAGGGAGGTCTGGGACCTCCCTTTTTTTATGCCTGCGCCCTAGACTGTCATCCTCTTTCATTCGACAAGCTGAACACCATGGTTCGCCTACTTTTCTGGATCGTCCTGATCGCCGCCGCGTTCTGGCTGTGGCGCAAATTCAAACTCAGCCAGCAACCGCGCCAAGAGGCCAAGCTCGACGCGCCGCTGAAAATGGTTCGCTGCGCGCATTGTGGCGTGCACCTGCCCACCGACCAGGCATTGGCGCAGGGCAACACCTGGTATTGCAGCCAGGCACACTTGCAGCAGGGGCCTGGCCGACAGGGCTGATCGGGCGGTTAGCCAAGGCGCCCCTGCGGGGCGTAGGGTGCCGGATCGATGATAGGCTCGGCGCCATTGAGCAAATCGGCCAGCAGTTGGCACGAGGCTGGCGCCAGCACCAGCCCGTTTCGATAATGGCCGCAATTCAGCCATAGCCCCTCGAAATCGGGCACCGGCCCGATAAACGGAACGCCTTCAGGCGAACCTGGCCGTAGCCCGGCCCAGTGGGCAACCACAGGCGCGCCTTCCAGGCCGGGCAGCAGATCCACTGCCGATGCCTTGAGGCTTGCCAGCGCCTCATCGGTGGGTGTTTTGTCGTAGCCGGCATGCTCCAGCGTACTGCCCACCAGAATGTGACCATCCCGGCGCGGAATTGCATAACGACCTTTGGCAAGCACCATGCTTGGCAGAAAGTCTTCAGCGCATTTGAACAGGATCATCTGCCCTTTCACCGGCTCGACCGGAAGCTCAAGGCCCAAGTAGCGCAGCAGTTCGCCGCTCCAGGCACCGGCGCTGAGTACGACTTCGTCGGCCGCCAGCTCGCCTTCAGCGGTGCTCACCCCAATGATACGACCGCCCTGCTGCACGAACCCCGTGATCTGGCAGTGCTCCCGCACACTCACATTGGGCAATGCCAGCAACGCCGCCTTCAGCGATTTGACCAGGCGCGGGTTGCGCACATTGGCCACGCCCTCCATGTAGAGGGCTCGCTCATAGCCTGGCCCGAGCACAGGGACTGCGTCGTACACCGCCGAAATGTCCACGGCGCTCAACGGCCGCTGCTGACGGTCCGCCCATGCCAAGGCCTGGGCTTGATCATCCAGGTCAAGCCAGTACAGCCCGGTGGTATGTACTTCAGGGTCCAGGCCCGTGCTGGCGAATAAGCGCTCACCCAGCTGTGGATAAAAGTCCTGCGACCAATGCGCCAGGGCGGTCACTGCCGGGCTGTAGCGCCAGGGGTACAGGGGCGAGACGATACCGCCCCCGGCCCAGGAGGACTCGCGACCTACCTCGCCTTGGTCGCATATCACTACCTGGTCGACGCTCGCCGCCAGGTTGAATGCCGTCAGCAGGCCAATGACCCCGCCACCGACCACCACTACTTGCTTGCTCATCTGTCGATTCAACACCTGAAGTAAAAAACCGCGATGCACCGGGCACCTGTGACCGTTCAGCCTCCCCAGCAGCGCGCGCTGTCGATGGCGCCGTGGTTGCGCCCTACCCCAGCTTGATCAAGCTCGAAATCGCCACAGCGGTCTTCGGCCATCAGCCCTTTTGGCAAACGTCGGGCGCGCAGGGTGAAGGTCTGGTCTTCGCGCAGCGCTTGCAGGCTGTAGTAGCGATTGCCCGAAGGCAGGCTCGGGTCGCCTTCGGCATACTGGCCAGTAACCAAGCGATGGCGTTCCAGGCGCAATGCAGCATCCTGCAACAGGGCGACCACCTCGTGGCGCGCTGCCTGCCGCAGGTGGTCGTTGTAACGGGGGTAGGCAATGGCTGCCAGAATGCCGGTGACGGCCAGCACAATCAACAGCTCGATCAGGCTGATGCCTTGCTGCATGTCAGTCTCCTCTGAATCTTTGTCGCCACGTCATGCGTACAAGCGCACTACCATCGCTGGCATACACCGCTTCCACCACCTGACGAGGATGACTTAGCTGGCTGACCGCGGTTACCCGGAACACTGTCACTGATCGCCCGGCCGGGACACCCACGGCGCGTTGCGTGGTGCCCAGGTTCTGCACCTGAAAAAAGCCTTCTGGCCCGGCTTCCCAGACCCCGGCCAGGCGATGCGGCTGCTCAGGCGGCGGGCACACTTCACATGGCGGTGGCCGTACCTGCATGATCGACTGCTTGCCAACGTCCAATGTGGCTTCGGCCTGCTCGAAGGCCAGCTGCCCTTCTTTGAACAGGCCCACCATTTGCGTCTCAACGGCGGCCGCACGTAGCGCCGAGGTGGTCAGCACACCCAGCAAGAGGCTCAGCACCAATGCCAACAGCAGCACCACCCCACGTTCGCGCGTCATGGCTCGCCCCCGTTGCGGCGGGCCACACTGACAACGTACTGCTGCTCCAGCGCCAACACGGGATCGAACAGATCCAAGTGCAGGTCGATGCGCTGGCCATCGGCCGCAGCCATCACGTGCAGACGGCGCACATGCTCAAGCAGGGGCTGGGTGCTGCTGCCACGGGTGAAGTACAGGGTAGCGCCCCTGACGGCGTAACGATGCCGGGTGATGGGGATGGCCATTAGCGGCGCGGCGGCTTGGACATGCCCTCGATGTACCTTGGCGTACCCCACGCAGTCAGTGAGCAGGGTCCATTGAGGCTTCAGCGGATGGCCAGGAAGGTCGGCCACCACCACCTCAAGGTTTGAGCCCTCGACTTCCAGAGGTCGGCTAAATGCGGTAAAGGTGTCGCCGTCTGGCAGATCCGCGGGCTCCAACCGCAGGCAGCCGAACATGCCAGCCATGCGGATGTCCTGGGCCATGCGCAACAAGGCCAGCCGTGCATCTTCCTGCATGCGCAGCGCTGCCCCTTGCAGCTGCCACGCTCGGTGGGCAGAGGTGAACAACTGGCTGGCGCCGGCCAACAGCATCAACCCGAGTGCCAGCGCCAGTAGCAGCTCGAGCAATCCGACCCCTTTTTGCCAGGGCCTCATGGCAGCGCCTGCTCATGTGCACTGGCAGATGCCAGCACCGCCTGCACCTGCTGCCGAGCGTCTTGCGAGGCCTGCAAAGCCTGCATGTGCAGCGCTGCTGCGGCAAACATGCCCACCGCAATCACCACCATGGCCAACAGCGTTTCCAGGAGCGTCATGCCCCGTTGCGTTACCTGCATCCCTGCAGCTCCTGCGACTTTTCATGCATTGTCGATGTACGCCTGCCACTGGAAGGGTGGCCCAGCGTGCGTGAAGCTAAAGCCAAGCACGTCCAAGGAGAAATGCACGGTGAAGCAACAGGGAGTAACACTGATACAAACGGTGTCGGCATTGGCGGTACTCGCTGTCCTGACGCAGCTGGGGGCGCCTGCCTACGTCAAGCTCAGCGATGACGTGCACCGCGCTGCCGTCACGCGAGACTTGGCGCAAACGCTGCGGAGCGCGCGTGGGCGCGCCATGCTGCTGGGTGAGGCCGTGCGGGTGCAAGCGCTGGACGAAGCATGGGGCAATGGATGGCGAGTGACGCTGGAGCAGGATTCGCGGGTGCTGCATGAACACCGCCTGCGTCGGCCTCTGCAGATCGCCGCGAACCTAGGTACGACGATGACGTTCACGGCCATGGGCCTGCCAGTGAACCCCGCCGGCAACTGGCTGGCGGCGACTTTCGAAGTATGCGCGCGGTCGGCTGGCACCAGCCAGCATCAAGTGGTGATGGCGTCCAGCGGCAGAGTCAGGGTATCGAATGAAACTCGCGACACCCGAGGGTGCGCAGGTGCAGGGGCCTGAGCGTTCGCGGCTAACCGCTCAGGCCCGCGCAGGCGATCAGATCAACGAGCGCACACGCAGCTCTTTGGGCATCGAGAAGGTGACGTTCTCTTCACGCCCGTCCAGCTCCTCGGCGCCCGTAGCGCCCCAGGCCTTGAGCTGTTCGATGACGCCGCGCACCAGCACTTCCGGCGCGGACGCGCCTGCGGTGATGCCGATGCGGCCAACCTGGTCGAACCAGGCCCGCTGCAGGTCTTCAGCGCCGTCGATCAGATGGGCTGGGGTACCCATTCGCTCGGCAAGCTCACGCAGGCGGTTGGAGTTGGAGCTGTTAGGGCTGCCGACCACCAGGACCACATCACACTCGTCGGCCAGTTGCTTAACGGCATCCTGGCGGTTTTGCGTGGCGTAGCAGATGTCGTCCTTGCGCGGCCCGCCGATGTTCGGAAAGCGCGCACGCAGCGCGTCGATCACGCGGCTGGTGTCGTCCATCGACAAGGTGGTCTGGGTCACGAATGCCAAGTGGTCAGGGTCTCTCACCTGCAGATTGGCTACGTCGTCCTCGTCTTCTACCAGGTAGATGGCCCCGCCGTTGCTAGCGTCATACTGCCCCATGGTGCCTTCGACTTCCGGGTGGCCGGCATGGCCAATCAGGATGCACTCACGGCCATCGCGGCTGTACTTGGCCACCTCGATGTGCACCTTGGTGACCAATGGGCAGGTGGCATCGAATACCTTCAGGCCACGCCCACCGGCTTCCTGACGCACGGCCTGGGAAACCCCATGGGCGCTGAAGATGACGATGACATCGTCAGGCACCTGGTCCAGCTCCTCGACGAAAATGGCGCCACGGCTGCGCAGGTCCTCGACGACGAACTTGTTGTGTACCACTTCGTGGCGCACATAGATGGGCGGGCCGAACACTTCCAGCGCGCGGTTGACGATTTCGATCGCCCGGTCGACCCCCGCGCAGAAGCCGCGCGGGTTGGCGAGTTTGATTTGCATGATCGGCTCCAGGCCTACAGGGCCTTCACCTCGAGGATCTCTACCTCGAAGGTCAGGGTCTTGCCAGCCAGTGGGTGATTGAAGTCGATGGTCACCTGATCGTCGTCGAAGGCCTTCACCACGCCCGGTAGCTCGGCGTTGGCGGCGTCCTTGAAGATGATCAGCAAGCCATCGGACAGCTCCATGCCTTCGAACTGAGACCTTGGCATAACCTGCACATTCTGTGGGTTAGGCTGGCCGAAGGCGTTCTCCGGGGCCACCTCCACGGTGCGTTTGTCGCCAGCCTTGAAACCGAACAGCGCGGCCTCGAAGCCCGGCAGCAGGTTGCCGTCGCCCACCTTGAAGGTGGCAGGCGCCTTGTCGAAGGTGCTGTCGACCGTGTCACCGTTTTCCAGGCGCAGGGCGAAATGCAGGGTAACTTCGGTGTTCTGGCCGATACGAATGTCAGTCATGGACCGGCTCCTCGGATTTCTTGCTCTTGAACATGTCCAGCGCCAACATGATTGCGCCGACGGTAATGGCGCTGTCGGCCACGTTGAAGGCCGGGAAGTAGTGGCGGTTCTGCCAGTGCACCAGGATGAAATCGACCACATGGCCCAGCACGATACGGTCGTAGAGGTTGCCGATGGCCCCGCCCAGCACCAGGGCCAGCGCTACGGCCAGCCAGGTTTCATGACGGCCGAGGCGCTTGAGCCACACCACCAGCACTGCACTGACCACCACGGCGATCAGGGCGAACAACCAGCGCTGCCAGCCGGCGCCATCGGCCAGAAAACTGAACGCAGCGCCGGTGTTGTAGGCCAGGGTCCAGCTGAAGTAGTCGGGGATGACGACAATTTGCTGGTACATGGTCAGGGCGTTGTTGAAGTACAGCTTGGTGGCCTGGTCGACGACCAGGACCAGCAAGCTCAGCCACAGCCATACGAGGCGCCCGAAGCGCCCCGCTGCAAGGTTAGGCATAGTGGCGCACCTCGCCGGAGCCGGTCAGGTTTTCCACACAGCGACCGCAGATTTCCGGATGCTCCGGATGGCTGCCGACGTCTGCACGGAAGTGCCAGCAACGGCCGCACTTGGTGTAGCCGGACTTGACCACTTTCAACTTGAGGCCTTCGACCTCGGTCGCCACCGCTTCGGCAGGCGCCTGCGCGAACGGCACCACGCTGGCAGCCGAGGTGATGAGCACGAAACGCAACTCATCGCCCAGCTTGTTCAGATCGGCGCTCAGGCCCTCGTCCGCGTACAAGGTGACTTCGGCCTGCAGGTTGCCGCCGATGACCTTGGCGGTACGCTGGTTTTCCAGTTCCTTGTTGACCGAAGCCTTGACCGCCATGACGCGGTCCCAATAGGCGCGATCGAGTTCGGTGCCTTCCGGCAGCTCACTCAGGCCTTCATACCAGCCATTGAGCATGACCGACTCGTTACGCTCACCCGGCAGGTACTGCCAGATTTCGTCGGCGGTAAAAGCCAGGATCGGCGCGATCCAGCGCACCAGCGCCTCGCTGATGTGGTACAGCGCGGTCTGGCAGGAACGGCGGGCGACGCTGTTGGCACCCGTGGTGTACTGGCGATCCTTGATGATGTCGAGGTAGAAACCACCCAGCTCCTGCACACAGAAGTTGTGCACCTTCGAGTAGACGTTCCAGAAGCGGTACTCGCCGTAGTGCTCTTCCAGCTCGCGTTGCAGCAACAGGGTGCGATCCACCGCCCAACGGTCCAGGGCCAGCATGTCCTGCGGCGCGAGCAGGTCGCGTGCCGGGTCGAAGCCGGTCAGGTTGGAGAGCAGGAAGCGTGCGGTGTTGCGAATACGCCGGTAGGCATCGGCGCTGCGCTGCAGGATCTGCTCGGACACTGCCATTTCACCGGAGTAGTCGGTAGCAGCGACCCACAGGCGCAGGATGTCGGCACCCAGGGTGTTGTTGACCTTCTCCGGCTCGATGGTGTTGCCCAGCGACTTGGACATCTTGCGGCCGTTCTCGTCCACGGTGAAGCCGTGGGTCAGCAGCTCGCGGTATGGCGCGTGGCCGTCGATGGCGCAGCCGGTCAACAGCGACGAGTGGAACCAGCCGCGGTGTTGGTCGGAACCTTCCAGGTACAGGTCGGCGCGGGGGCCGGTGGCATGGCCGATGTCGTGGGAGCCGCGCAGTACATGCCAGTGCGTGGTGCCGGAGTCGAACCATACGTCCAGAGTGTCAGCGATCTTGTCGTACTGCTCGGCTTCGACGCCGAGCAGCTCGGCGGCGTCCAGCTTGAACCAGGCCTCGATGCCCTGTTGCTCGACGCGCTTGGCGACCTCTTCCATCAGCTCGACGGTCCGAGGGTGCAGCTCGCCCGTCTGCTTGTTCAGGAAGAACGGGATAGGCACGCCCCAGTTACGCTGGCGCGAGATGCACCAGTCAGGCCGGTTTGCGATCATCGAGTGCAAGCGTGCCTGGCCCCACGCCGGGACGAACTTGGTGTCCTCGATGGCCTTCAGGGCACGCTCGCGCAGCGGTTCGCCGTCGCGTGGCTGCTTGTCCATGCCGACGAACCACTGTGCGGTGGCACGGTAGATCAGCGGCGACTTGTGACGCCAGCAGTGCATGTAGCTGTGGCTGATGGTTTCGGTGTGCATCAGCGCACCGACTTCGCCCAGCTTCTCGACGATGGCCGGGTTGGCCTTCCAGATGAACTGCCCGCCGAAGAACGGCAGCGATTCGACGTACACGCCGTTACTCTGCACGGGCGTGAGGATTTCATCGTTGATCATGCCGTAGCGCTTGCAGGTCACGAAGTCGTCTTCACCGTAGGCCGGCGCAGAATGCACCACGCCAGTGCCTGCGCCCAGTTCCACGTACTCGGCCAGGTAAACCGGCGAAAGGCGGTCGTAGAACGGGTGACGGAAGTTGACCAGCTCAAGGGCCGAGCCTGGGGCGGTGGCGATCACCGAACCTTCCAGTTCGTAGCGCTTGAGGCAGGACTCGACCAGCTCTTCGGCCAGGACCAGCAGACGCTCGCCGATGTCGACCAGGGCGTACTGGAACTCGGGGTGAACGTTCAGCGCCTGGTTGGCAGGGATGGTCCACGGGGTGGTGGTCCAGATCACGATGGCGGCCGGTTTTTCGAGTGCCGCCAGGCCGAAGGCTGCGGCCAGCTTGGCGTCATCGGCGACAGGGAACGCCACGTCGATGGTCTGCGACTTCTTGTCGGCGTATTCGACTTCCGCCTCGGCCAGTGCCGAGCCGCAATCGAAGCACCAGTTCACCGGCTTGAGGCCCTTGAACACGTACCCCTGCTTGACCATCTCGGCCAGGGCGCGGATTTCACCAGCCTCGTTGGCGAAGTTCATGGTCTTGTAGGGGTTGTCCCAGTCGCCCAGCACGCCCAGGCGAATGAACTCGGTCTTCTGCCCTTCGATCTGCTCGGCAGCGTACTCGCGGCACAGCTCGCGGGTACGGTCGGCGGTCAGGTGCTTGCCGTGGGTGACTTCGACCTTGTGTTCGATCGGCAGCCCATGGCAGTCCCAACCCGGCACGTACGGCGCATCGAAGCCGGCCAGGGTCTTGGAGCGGACGATCATGTCCTTGAGGATCTTGTTCAGCGCATGACCGATGTGGATCTTGCCATTGGCGTAGGGCGGGCCGTCGTGCAGGACGAACTTGGGACGATCCTTGCCAATCTCGCGCAGCTTCTGGTACAGGCCAATGCTGTCCCAGCGCTGCAGAATCTGCGGTTCGCGCTGAGGCAGGCCGGCCTTCATGGGGAAGGCGGTGTCCGGAAGGTTTAGCGTGGCTTTGTAGTCGGTCATTTCAGGCTCTTGGTTAGCGGTTGAGCGTGCCAATGTGCACGTGCGGCGGCGATATCCGCATCGATCGCCGACTTCAGCGCCTCCAGGGAGGCGAATCGCTGCTCTTCACGCAGCTTGTGGTGGAACACCACCGTCAGACGGCGACCATAAAGGTCACCGGCATAGTCCAGCAGATGGATCTCCAGGTGCGGGCGCCCGTCACCGGCAACGGTAGGACGCACGCCAATGTTGCCGACACCCGCCCAGGCCTTGCCGTCGATCTCGATGCTGGCCAGGTAGACACCGGCCAACGGTACGCGACGACGCTTGAGCTGGATGTTGGCAGTGGGTGTGCCGAGCTGGCGGGCCAGCTTCTGGCCATGCAATACGCGGCCGGTGATGCTGTACGGGCAGCCCAGCAGATGCTCGGCCAGCTCGAAATTGCCTTGCGCCAGCGCCTTGCGTACTTCGGTGCTGCTGACCCGTAGGCCGTCCTGGATCACGGTGTTGGCGGCTTCTACGGTAAAACCATACTGCGCGCCGGCCTGGACCAGGAAGGCGAAATCGCCTTTGCGATCACAGCCAAAGCGGAAGTCGTCACCCACTTCGAGATGCTGCACGCCCAGGCCATCGACCAGGATGGTCCTGACGAAGTCATCGGCGTCGAGCTCACCCAGGCGCTGGTTGAAGGCCAGGCACAATACGCGGTCGATGCCTTCGCCGGCCAGCAACGCGATCTTGTCCCGCAGCCGGGCCAGGCGGGCCGGCGCGGTATCGGGCGTGAAGTACTCGCGCGGTTGCGGTTCGAAGATTACCACGCAGGTCGGCAGGCCCAGGGCCTGGCCTCGCTCGCGCAGGCGCGCCAGGATTGCCTGGTGGCCGCGGTGAACCCCGTCGAAGTTGCCAATGGTGGCGACACACCCCCGGTGCTCGGGGCGCAGGTTGTGAAGACCTCGAACCAGCTGCATAACGCGCTTCTTGCTCATAAAGTGGCCGATTATAACCACACCCGGGCGCCGGTGACAGGCAGCAGCGCCCAAGGGCGGCGTGGATTGCGAAAAACCGACGCCTGACGCGCCCGCAGCCTTAGTGCAAGGCTTTGCGGGCGAACTGCCGAGGTCGGAAACCGCACAGGTACAGGCAACCAAAGTAGGTGACGACGGCTGCCATGATCAGCGCCATCAGCCGCATCAGTCGTTCAAGCATGTTTCCCTCGACCCAGGCCGGCAGGTAGTGCATGCCAGCCAGCAGGACACCGGACATCAGGCCTGCCGCCAACACCAGCTTGAGCAGAAACATGGCCCAACCTGGTTGCGGTTGGAATAGCTGCTGGGTGCGCAGCTTCCAGAACAGCAAGCCGGCATTGAGGCAGGCGCCAAGGCTGATGGCCAGGGCCAGTCCGGCATGCGCCAGCGGGCCGATGAGCACCAGGTTGAACAGCTGCGTGCAGACCAGGGTGAAGACGGCGATCTTCACCGGCGTGCGGATATTCTGCTGCGCATAGAAGCCCGGCGCCAGCACCTTGACCATAATGATTGCCAGCAGGCCGACGGAATAGGCGATCAGCGCCTGCTGGGTCATGGCGGCATCGGTTGCACTGAACTTGCCGTACTGGAACAGGGCCACGGTCAGCGGCTCGGCTAGGATCGCCAGCCCCAGCGTACACGGCAGCACCAGCAAAAAGCACAAGCGCAGGCCCCAGTCGAGAATGCGCGAGTACTCTTCCCGGTCCTTGTTGGCGTAGGTCTTGGCCAGGGTCGGCAGCAGGATGGTACCCAGAGCCACGCCCAGAACACCCGACGGCAGCTCCATGAGCCGGTCTGCGTAATACATCCAGGAGACGGAGCCTGCCACCAGGAACGAGGCGAAGATGGTATTGATGATCAGCGATATCTGGCTCACCGAGACGCCGAGGATGGCAGGGAGCATCTGCTTGAGCACCCGCCACACGCCTGCATCTTTCAGGTTCAGCCGCGGCAACACCAGCATGCCGATCCTTTTCAGGGCCGGAAGCTGGTAGAGCAGTTGCGCCAGGCCACCGGCCAGCACGCCCCAGGCCAGCGCCATGATCGGCGGATTGAAATACGGCGTGAGCAATACGGCGAACACGATCATCGCCACGTTGAGCAAGGTCGGCGTGAAGGCCGGCACGCTGAAGCGGTTCCAGGTGTTGAGGATGGCGCCCACCAGGGATGACAGCGAGATCAGCAATATATAAGGAAAGGTGACCCGCAGCAGATCGGTGGTGAGCTGGTATTTCTCGGCGTTGTCGACGAAGCCAGGCGCCGTGGCCCACACCACCCATGGCGCGGCCAGGATACCGATGCCGGTCACCACGGCCAGCACCAGCGTCAGCAGGCCGCTGACGTAGGCCACGAAGGTACGCGTGGCCTCTTCGCCCTGCTGGCTTTTGTATTCGGCAAGAATAGGCACGAATGCCTGGGAGAACGCACCCTCGGCGAAGATGCGGCGCAGCAGGTTGGGTAGCTTGAACGCAATGAAGAAAGCATCGGTGGCAACGCCGGCGCCGAAAATACGCGCCAGGATGGTGTCGCGGACAAAACCCAGCACCCGCGAAATCATGGTGATCGAGCTTACCGCAGCGAGGGATTTGAGCAGGTTCATCGAAAAGATTCACGCCAATGACAGAGGACGCTGCCAGAGCGCGTCCGAATGTGCGATACTCCCGCGCCTTCGCAGGGGAGCCAAAAATTCCCGAGTGTACAGGTCGCGCAGCAGAAAGGAATCTTTCCCGCTTGTTGGCGCACCGCTCGGCGGAACCTTGCAAGTGGCCTTGACATCCGCCCGACTGATCGGCATGATTCGCGGCCTATTTTGTTTGCTATTTACCTAAAGTCTTTCGAGGAGCTCGACGGTGGCCAACTCACCTTCCGCCAAGAAACGTGCAAAACAGGCTGAGAAGCGTCGCAGCCACAACGCCAGCCTGCGTTCCATGGTCCGCACCTACATCAAGAATGTAGTCAAAGCCATTGACGCAAAAGACGCCGAAAAAGCGCAAGCCGCTTACGTTCTGGCTGTACCTGTAATCGACCGTATGGCCGACAAAGGTATCATCCACAAGAACAAGGCTGCTCGTCACAAAGGCCGTCTGAATGGCCACATCAAGGCGCTGAAAGAAGCTGCAGCTGCCTAAGCGACGCGCTAGTCAAAAAACCGACCTCAGGGTCGGTTTTTTTATGCCTGGGTTTTGTGAAGTGCCAGGCTCGCGGCTCAACGCACGCGCTGTAAAGTGGCAGGGCCGCATGGCGGCCCTACCCTGCATTACTTGGCGATCTGAATCTTGGGTGCCCACTGCAGCCATTCGTCTTCAGCTTTCTCGAACAGCGGGAACGTTTGCCTTGGCCGAGCCGGAGTGCCCATGCGTTCCCCCTCGGGCGTCGCGAAGGCAATACCACCATCGATCAGTGTTTCCAGCGACTCCGTGCGCACGGTAGCGCCCTTGAACAAGCCCCAGTCGAAGCCGAAACCGCTGCTGTTCCAGAAGCGGCTGCCGCTACGTACCAGGCTGGCATAACGCGGCTCGATCAGAATGTGGATCAGCACCCTGTCGGCACTCTGGCCTAGCTCGACGTCGGTCACCTTGCCAACCGCCACCTCGCGGAATGTCACGGGCACACCGGGCTTGATGGAGCCTAGCCGAGGTGCGCTGAGGGTCACTGGCAGACCCACCTCCGGACCGGCTACTTCGGGCGCTTCGGCCAGTGCGATGAAGTCACGCTGCGGGCCCCTGTCCTTGACCGCAGGCTGTACTTCCAGGTACTGCCCGCCCACCAGCGTGTCGAGGTTTTCGGTGCGCACCAGGCCGAAGGATGGCTTGACCACCCAAAACTGAGTGCCGGCACGGGCAATGCGCTCTGCAGCTTCGGTAATACGTGCCTTCAACAGCACTGCCTGCATGTCTTTGGTAAGGTCGACACTTTCCACACTGCCCACATCCAGCCCCCGGAAGCGGATGGCGGTCCCTGGCTTGAGCCCATCGGCGCGTTCCACACGGATCGTGATAAGGGTACCGGCACGGTTGGCTGCCTCCTGGCTTTCGTGCAGGCGGAAACGCGGGATATGGCGCTTTAGCGGCACATTGGGCCTTGGCGTGTCGAAGGCGATGCCCCCTGCCATCAGGGTTTGCAAGGACTCACTCTTGATCTTGATGCCGGACAGGCCACCGGTGAGGGTAATACCACTGGCGTTCCAGAACCGTGTCGAGCCGTTTACCAGTTTTTCGTATTCTTTCTCGATGTGAACACCGATCAGAATACGGTTGCTGTCACGGGCGAACTGATAGCTTTGCACGCTACCTACCTTCACCTGCTTGAAGGTTACGGGGCTACCCACCTCCAGTGAACCCAGGGTATCTGCGAACAGCACCATGTGCAGGCCCGGCGCCTTCAGGTCCAGCGGCGGCGCCTTGGCGCGCGCTTCGAACTCCCGTTCAGGTCGAGCACCTTTCTCCCCAGGGCGGATGGCAATGTAGTTACCCTTGACCAGTGCTTCCAGGCCCGTGATACCCGCCAGGGAAATGGAAGGTTTGACCACCCAGAACTGAGTGCCCTCCACCAGGTAGTCTTCGGTCAACGGGTCCAATGTCAGCTCGGCAGTGGCGCTGGCAAGGTTGTCCTCCATTTTCAGGGTCTTCAGAGAGCCCACCTGGATGCCTTTGTACATGACAGGCGTACGCCCGGCCTGCAGGCCCTCGTAGTCGCTCAGCTTCACTTTCACCCGGATACCGGCCTGGGCTGCATCGAAGTCCTCGTACAAGCGAAATGGCAGGCTTGGGTCGGTAGGCGGGCTGTCCTTGCGGTGCTCTGGCGTGGCAAAGGCGATGCCGCCGGCGACGATACTCGATAGCGATTCACTGCGCACCTTGACCCCCGATAGCGAGGCATCGATGCTGACGCCGCTGGCGTTCCAGAAGCGCGTATGCTTGCGCACCAGGCTCGCGTAGGCAGGCTCGATGAAGATTTTTACCTCGACTGTGCTCTGGTCGTCGGAAAGCCGGTAGCTTTTCACGCGGCCGACCTGGATTTGCTTGTAGAAGATCGGGCTGTCTTTATTGAGCGACCCCAGGCGCTCGGCCTTGAGGGTGAGGTGCAAACCAGGTTCGGAATCCGACAGGGGCGGTGCCACCTTGAGCGCGGTGAACCGCTTGGTTGGCTCACCCTCTCCGGGGCTGACGGCAATGTAGTTACCCGATACCAACGTCTCGAGGCCGGAAATGCCCGCCAGGCTGACGCTCGGCTTGACCAGCCAGAAACGCGTGCCTTTGTTCAGGTGCCCTTCAGCCGCCTGGTTCATCTCGATGGTGGCGATGACACCCTGATTCTCGCCCTCGGCATCGAGTACCAAACTCTTGACCTTACCGACCGGCATGCCTTTGTAGATGACTTCGGTCTTGTTGGCGACGATGCCTTCGCCCGATTCGAAACGCACCTCGATCTGCACCCCGGCCTCACGGTAAGCCTGCCATGCGAGCCAGCCTCCGATCATCAGCGCGATCAAGGGCAGGATCCAGATGGCCGACCAATTGGAGGCAGGCCGAGTTTTAGCCGTTGGCAGGTCACTCATGGTCGTCATCCGACTCCGTGTTATCCCAAATCAATCGGGGATCGAAGGTCAAAGCAGCAAGCATCGTCAGGATCACCACAGTTGCGAAGGCGACAGCGCCCAGATTGGCTTCGACATTGGCTATCCTGCCGAAATTCACCACTGCCACCAGAATGGCGATAACGAATATGTCGAGCATGGACCAACGTCCTATGAATTCGATGAAACGGTACATCCAGATCCGTTGCCGCGCCGACAGGGGCTGTCGGCGCTGCACGGAATACAGGAGCAGGCCGATCCCTACCAGTTTGAACGTAGGTACGAGGATACTGGCCGTAAATACCACGGCCGCAATCGGAACCATGCCGTGCTTGAGCAGGGCGATGACGCCCGACATGATGGTGTCGGGCGTGCCTTGACCAAATGAGCTGACGGTCATGATCGGCAGCACGTTGGCCGGAATATAGAGAATGGATGCAGCGATGAGCAGCGCCCAGGTGCGCATGATGCTGTTCGGTCGACGCGGATGCACCCTGGCACCGCACCGCATACACGTTTGGGATGCGTCACCTGTGGTTTGCCTGTTCAGTTCATGACACTCGTTGCAGACAACGATACCTGCATCAATCGCCCGCATGCGGGTCCTCCCCCGATAACGCACTCCAGACCTGGTGCGGTGACATGACAACCTCCAGCCAAACCTGAATCAACAGCAAGCTGATGAAGCAGAACAGACCAACCCCTACGGTAAGTTCTGCCAAGTCCACCAATTTGACGATGGCCACGAGCACGCCCATGAAGTAGACCTCGAGCATGCCCCAGTCACGCAAGTGGTGATAGGTTCTGTACAGCAACAGACCTAACCTGCGCCCTGTGTTGAGCCGAATTGCCAGTAGAACGGCCAGCTGACACATCAGTTTTGCCAGCGGTATGGCCATGCTGCACAGGAAAACCACGATGGCCACCCCCTGCATGCCCGAATCATACAGCCCCAGTACGCCGCTCCAGACCGTGTCGTCCGATGTCTGGCCTAGCAGATGCAACTGCATGATCGGCAGGAAATTGGCTGGGATGAACAGCGCGAGCGCCGTCAGCACCAACGCCAGGCTGCGGTTGACCACATTATGCCGGTGCGCATAGAGCTCGTAGCCGCAGCGCGGGCAAAGCGCTTTTTCACCGGGGTGGATCACAGGTTTGCGCAAGAGCAGATCGCATTCATGGCATGCGACCAGGTCTTGGAGTGGCAGATCAGCCAGCGTTTCTGGCTCGACGGGGTTGGACATAGGACGCTTCTGAGTAAGTGCGTGGGGTTATTCTAGTGATCTTATGGAGGCCGGCATAGGCTGGAGATTGCGGTTCGAATGGCCCGGCGCTCGAAATGCGGGCTCTTGACGAACAGGAAGGGGTGCCTTGAGCGACAGGCAGGCTAGAAAGTTTTTTTCAGCCCAAAGACAAAACCCCTACCTGCATGCGCAGATAGGGGTTTTGCGAAATGAATCTTGACGATGACCTACTCTCACATGGGGAAACCCCACACTACCATCGGCGATGCATCGTTTCACTACTGAGTTCGGGATGGGATCAGGTGGTTCCAATGCTCTATGGTCGTCAAGAAATTCTGTAGCCAGAATGTCCTATTGGACAGCCCAGCGAATTCGGATATGTGATGTTTGTGATGCGTTGCGAACTTTCGGCTCATGTCATCTTCACCACCGCAATCTGCAGGAGCAAATTGCTTGGGTGTTATATGGTCAAGCCTCACGGGCAATTAGTATTGGTTAGCTCAACGCCTCACAGCGCTTACACACCCAACCTATCAACGTCGTAGTCTTCGACGGCCCTTTAGGGGATTCAAGATCCCAGTGAGATCTCATCTTGAGGCAAGTTTCCCGCTTAGATGCTTTCAGCGGTTATCTCTTCCGAACATAGCTACCCGGCAATGCCACTGGCGTGACAACCGGAACACCAGAGGTTCGTCCACTCCGGTCCTCTCGTACTAGGAGCAGCCCCTCTCAAATCTCAAACGTCCACGGCAGATAGGGACCGAACTGTCTCACGACGTTCTAAACCCAGCTCGCGTACCACTTTAAATGGCGAACAGCCATACCCTTGGGACCGGCTTCAGCCCCAGGATGTGATGAGCCGACATCGAGGTGCCAAACACCGCCGTCGATATGAACTCTTGGGCGGTATCAGCCTGTTATCCCCGGAGTACCTTTTATCCGTTGAGCGATGGCCCTTCCATACAGAACCACCGGATCACTAAGACCTACTTTCGTACCTGCTCGACGTGTGTGTCTCGCAGTCAAGCGCGCTTTTGCCTTTATACTCTACGACCGATTTCCGACCGGTCTGAGCGCACCTTCGTACTCCTCCGTTACTCTTTGGGAGGAGACCGCCCCAGTCAAACTACCCACCATACACTGTCCTCGATCCGGATAACGGACCTGAGTTAGAACCTCAAAGTTGCCAGGGTGGTATTTCAAGGATGGCTCCATGAGAACTGGCGTCCCCACTTCAAAGCCTCCCACCTATCCTACACAAGCAAATTCAAAGTCCAGTGCAAAGCTATAGTAAAGGTTCACGGGGTCTTTCCGTCTAGCCGCGGATACACTGCATCTTCACAGCGATTTCAATTTCACTGAGTCTCGGGTGGAGACAGCGCCGCCATCGTTACGCCATTCGTGCAGGTCGGAACTTACCCGACAAGGAATTTCGCTACCTTAGGACCGTTATAGTTACGGCCGCCGTTTACCGGGGCTTCGATCAAGAGCTTCGCTTGCGCTAACCCCATCAATTAACCTTCCGGCACCGGGCAGGCGTCACACCCTATACGTCCACTTTCGTGTTTGCAGAGTGCTGTGTTTTTAATAAACAGTCGCAGCGGCCTGGTATCTTCGACCAGCAAAAGCTTACGGGGCAAGCCCTTCACCTTCGCCGGCGCACCTTCTCCCGAAGTTACGGTGCCATTTTGCCTAGTTCCTTCACCCGAGTTCTCTCAAGCGCCTTGGTATTCTCTACCTAACCACCTGTGTCGGTTTGGGGTACGGTTCCCAGTTATCTGAAGCTTAGGAGCTTTTCTTGGAAGCATGGTATCAACCACTTCATCGCCTAAAGGCAACTCGTCATCAGCTCTCGGCCTTGAAATCCCGGATTTGCCTAAGATTTCAGCCTACCACCTTAAACCTGGACAACCAACGCCAGGCTGGCCTAACCTTCTCCGTCCCTCCATCGCAATAACTGGAAGTACAGGAATATTAACCTGTTTTCCATCGACTACGCTTTTCAGCCTCGCCTTAGGGACCGACTAACCCTGCGTCGATTAACGTTGCGCAGGAAACCTTGGTCTTTCGGCGTGCGAGTTTTTCACTCGCATTGTCGTTACTCATGTCAGCATTCGCACTTCTGATACCTCCAGCAAGCTTCTCAACTCACCTTCACAGGCTTACAGAACGCTCCTCTACCGCATCATCATAAGATGATACCCGTAGCTTCGGTGCATGGTTTGAGCCCCGTTACATCTTCCGCGCAGGCCGACTCGACTAGTGAGCTATTACGCTTTCTTTAAAGGGTGGCTGCTTCTAAGCCAACCTCCTAGCTGTCTAAGCCTTCCCACATCGTTTCCCACTTAACCATGACTTTGGGACCTTAGCTGACGGTCTGGGTTGTTTCCCTTTTCACGACGGACGTTAGCACCCGCCGTGTGTCTCCCATGCTCGGCACTTGTAGGTATTCGGAGTTTGCATCGGTTTGGTAAGTCGGGATGACCCCCTAGCCGAAACAGTGCTCTACCCCCTACAGTGATACATGAGGCGCTACCTAAATAGCTTTCGAGGAGAACCAGCTATCTCCGAGCTTGATTAGCCTTTCACTCCGATCCACAGGTCATCCGCTAACTTTTCAACGGTAGTCGGTTCGGTCCTCCAGTCAGTGTTACCTAACCTTCAACCTGCCCATGGATAGATCGCCCGGTTTCGGGTCTATACCCAGCGACTAAACGCCCTATTAAGACTCGCTTTCGCTACGCCTCCCCTATTCGGTTAAGCTCGCCACTGAATATAAGTCGCTGACCCATTATACAAAAGGTACGCAGTCACCTAACAAGTAGGCTCCCACTGCTTGTACGCATACGGTTTCAGGTTCTATTTCACTCCCCTCTCCGGGGTTCTTTTCGCCTTTCCCTCACGGTACTGGTTCACTATCGGTCAGTCAGTAGTATTTAGCCTTGGAGGATGGTCCCCCCATATTCAGACAAAGTTTCTCGTGCTCCGTCCTACTCGATTTCATTGATAAGAGATTTTCGTGTACGGGGCTATCACCCACTATGGCCGCACTTTCCAGAGCGTTCCACTAATCTCAAATCAACTTAAGGGCTGGTCCCCGTTCGCTCGCCACTACTAAGGGAATCTCGGTTGATTTCTTTTCCTCAGGGTACTTAGATGTTTCAGTTCCCCTGGTTCGCCTCTTGCACCTATGTATTCAGTACAAGATAACCAGCTTGTGCTGGCTGGGTTCCCCCATTCAGAGATCTCTGGATCACAGTCTGTTTGCCGACTCCCCAAAGCTTTTCGCAGGCTACCACGTCTTTCATCGCCTCTGACTGCCAAGGCATCCACCGTATGCGCTTCTTCACTTGACCATATAACCCCAAGCAATCTGGTTATACTGTGAAGACGACATTCGCCGAAAATTCGCACGTCGCTCTTACGAGCAAAACTCACAAATTTTACCTTAGCCTGAATTCCAGCAGTGAAACTGGTCTTCAGTCTATTTCTATCACATATCCGAATTTTTAAAGAACGATCTGACAAAAGTCAGAAATCAACATTCACACCGGAATGTTCATTTCTGTATTCTGAACAGTGCTGCAAACCTGAAGGATTGGTGGAGCCAAGCGGGATCGAACCGCTGACCTCCTGCGTGCAAGGCAGGCGCTCTCCCAGCTGAGCTATGGCCCCGTATTCTACGGCTGAACCAAGTAATGGTAGGTCTGGGCAGATTTGAACTGCCGACCTCACCCTTATCAGGGGTGCGCTCTAACCAACTGAGCTACAGACCTATAACAGGGTCGCGTTACAGCATCGTCTTTTACAATGAATCAAGCAATTCGTGTGGGAGCTCATCAGCAGGCTGATGTCGTCGATTAAGGAGGTGATCCAGCCGCAGGTTCCCCTACGGCTACCTTGTTACGACTTCACCCCAGTCATGAATCACACCGTGGTAACCGTCCTCCCGAAGGTTAGACTAGCTACTTCTGGTGCAACCCACTCCCATGGTGTGACGGGCGGTGTGTACAAGGCCCGGGAACGTATTCACCGCGACATTCTGATTCGCGATTACTAGCGATTCCGACTTCACGCAGTCGAGTTGCAGACTGCGATCCGGACTACGATCGGTTTTGTGAGATTAGCTCCACCTCGCGGCTTGGCAACCCTCTGTACCGACCATTGTAGCACGTGTGTAGCCCAGGCCGTAAGGGCCATGATGACTTGACGTCATCCCCACCTTCCTCCGGTTTGTCACCGGCAGTCTCCTTAGAGTGCCCACCATAACGTGCTGGTAACTAAGGACAAGGGTTGCGCTCGTTACGGGACTTAACCCAACATCTCACGACACGAGCTGACGACAGCCATGCAGCACCTGTGTCAGAGTTCCCGAAGGCACCAATCCATCTCTGGAAAGTTCTCTGCATGTCAAGGCCTGGTAAGGTTCTTCGCGTTGCTTCGAATTAAACCACATGCTCCACCGCTTGTGCGGGCCCCCGTCAATTCATTTGAGTTTTAACCTTGCGGCCGTACTCCCCAGGCGGTCAACTTAATGCGTTAGCTGCGCCACTAAAATCTCAAGGATTCCAACGGCTAGTTGACATCGTTTACGGCGTGGACTACCAGGGTATCTAATCCTGTTTGCTCCCCACGCTTTCGCACCTCAGTGTCAGTATCAGTCCAGGTGGTCGCCTTCGCCACTGGTGTTCCTTCCTATATCTACGCATTTCACCGCTACACAGGAAATTCCACCACCCTCTACCGTACTCTAGCTTGCCAGTTTTGGATGCAGTTCCCAGGTTGAGCCCGGGGCTTTCACATCCAACTTAACAAACCACCTACGCGCGCTTTACGCCCAGTAATTCCGATTAACGCTTGCACCCTCTGTATTACCGCGGCTGCTGGCACAGAGTTAGCCGGTGCTTATTCTGTCGGTAACGTCAAAATTGCAGAGTATTAATCTACAACCCTTCCTCCCAACTTAAAGTGCTTTACAATCCGAAGACCTTCTTCACACACGCGGCATGGCTGGATCAGGCTTTCGCCCATTGTCCAATATTCCCCACTGCTGCCTCCCGTAGGAGTCTGGACCGTGTCTCAGTTCCAGTGTGACTGATCATCCTCTCAGACCAGTTACGGATCGTCGCCTTGGTGAGCCATTACCTCACCAACAAGCTAATCCGACCTAGGCTCATCTGATAGCGCAAGGCCCGAAGGTCCCCTGCTTTCTCCCGTAGGACGTATGCGGTATTAGCGTTCCTTTCGAAACGTTGTCCCCCACTACCAGGCAGATTCCTAGGCATTACTCACCCGTCCGCCGCTGAATCCAGGAGCAAGCTCCCATCATCCGCTCGACTTGCATGTGTTAGGCCTGCCGCCAGCGTTCAATCTGAGCCATGATCAAACTCTTCAGTTCAATACTGCTTGGGTTTTTAAGAAACCCTAAACTTGGCTCAGCAATCTCAAATGACTATGTGATTTCTCGCATGGTCACTTGTGATGCTGATAATCTTTCTGACTATCAGTCCGTACTCACAAGCACCCACACGAATTGCTTGATTCGATTTGTTAAAGAGCGTTTGGCTGAGAGTGTTTCGTCTCAACCGAGGCGCGTATTCTACGCTTTCCTCATTGCCTGTCAAGCGTTTATTTTGAAGTTTGTTTCGAGAAACTCGTTCAACTTCAACCACTTGACTCGCTTCGATCTCTCGTAGCGGGCGGCGAATTCTACAGCGTTTCAACACGCTGTCAACCTTCTTCTCAACCGCCTTCGATCTATTCGATCGTAGCCCTTTCAGCACCACCCGAACTAGCTAACTCATTGAATCTCAAGGAGTTTCGCGTTCCAATGTCGCTGGAAGTGGGGCGCATTATAAGGGGATTCGAAACCGCGTCAACCTTTAATTTCATATATTTGAAATATTCAGGCCGTGGGTGGGAAAGACGCCGTACATGAATGAACCATGACGCTATATAGAAGAAGGAGGCCCCGTGGCCTCCTTCGTCGTTTACAGCACGCTTACAAACTAGGGAACGCGAACTGCGATGCTTCATGGCTAGCACGTTGCGGCCAGCGTTGAGTAATGGCCTTGCGCCGGGTGTAGAACCTCACGCCGTCCGGCCCGTAGGCATGCAGGTCACCAAACAGCGAACGCTTCCAACCGCCGAAGCTGTGGTAGGCCACAGGGACCGGCAGCGGAACGTTCACCCCCACCATGCCTACTTCGATCTCATCGCAGAACAACCGCGCCGCTTCACCGTCACGGGTAAAGATGCAGGTACCGTTGCCATACTCGTGATCATTGATCAGTTGCATGGCCTGTTCAAGGCTGTCGACCCGTACTACACACAACACCGGCCCGAAAATCTCTTCCTTGTAGATGCGCATTTGCGGGGTCACCTTGTCGAACAAGGTGCCGCCGACGAAATAGCCTTCTTCATTACCCGATACGCGCAAGCCGCGACCGTCGACAACGAGCCTGGCCCCCGCCGCTACGCCTTCCTCGATGTAGCCAACCACTTTGTCGCGAGCAGCCGCCGTGACCAGCGGCCCCATGTCCAGGCCGCACGATGTGCCCGCACCGATCTTCAGTGCCTTGATTTGCGGCTCAAGCTTGGCAATAAGCGCATCGGCCACCTGGTCACCCACGCATACCGCGACCGAAATGGCCATGCAACGCTCACCGCACGAACCATAGGCAGCCCCCATCAGCGCACTGACGGCGTTGTCCAGGTCGGCATCGGGCATCAGCACTGCGTGGTTTTTCGCGCCGCCCAGTGCCTGGACGCGCTTGCCACGTTTGGTACCCTCAGCGTAGATGTACTCGGCGATCGGCGTGGAACCCACGAAACTCAGCGCCTTGACCTCCGGTGCCTCGATCAGGGCATCCACCGCTTCCTTGTCACCGTGCACCACATTGAGGATGCCCTTGGGCAGGCCCGCTTCCAGCAACAGCTGGGCGATGAACAGCGTCGAGCTGGGGTCGCGCTCCGACGGCTTGAGAATGAATGCGTTGCCGCATGCGATTGCCAGTGGATACATCCACAGCGGCACCATCGCCGGGAAGTTGAAGGGCGTGATACCCGCCACTATGCCCAGCGGTTGGAAGTCGGACCAGGCGTCGATATTGGGTCCTACGTTTCGGCTGTACTCGCCCTTGAGCAATTCAGGTGCAGCACAGGCGAACTCGACGTTCTCGATACCGCGCTTCAACTCACCGGCGGCATCTTCCAGGGTCTTGCCGTGCTCCTCGCTGATCATCTGTGCGATTCGCGCTTCGTTCTGCTCGAGCAGCTGCTTGAAACGGAACATGACTTGCGCGCGCTTGGCCGGCGGGGTGTTGCGCCAGGCCGGGAACGCGGCTTTGGCAGCATCGATGGCTTGCTGCACGGTCGCACGACTGGCCAGTTCGACCTTGCGAATGGCCTGGCCAGTGGAAGGGTTGAACACATCGGCGGTGCGCTCGCCCTTGGTAACCAGGTCACCGTTGATCAGGTGCTGAACAATGCTCATGTAACACTCCAGAAAAAAAGAGGCGTGACAGGCGTGCCTGCGGCAAACGCCTGCCTTGAACGCAGGAAATCAGTCGATCAGGTTCAGGGTCTCGCCCACGGCATCGAACAGACGGTCCAGCTCTTCGGGCTTGGTATTGAAGGTTGGGCCGAACTGCAAGGTGTCGCCACCGAACCGCACATAGAAGCCCGCTTTCCACAGTTTCATGGCCGCTTCATAAGGGCGAACGATGGCATCTCCGTCCCGGGCGGCGATCTGGATGGCGCCTGCCAGGCCATAGTTGCGGATATCGACGATATTCTTGGTGCCTTTGACGCCGTGCAGCAGCTTCTCGAAATGCGGTGCCAGGTCGGCAGCAGACTGCACGAGGTTTTCTTTTTGCAGCAGATCCAGTGCGGCAAGACCTGCCGCGCAGGCGACCGGGTGTGCGGAGTAGGTATAGCCATGGGGGAATTCCACGGCATAGTCCGGCGTCGGCTGGTTCATGAAGGTGTGATAGATCTCGCTGCTGGCGACCACGGCCCCCATGGGGATCGCCCCGTTGGTCACCTGCTTGGCGATGCACATCAGGTCAGGCGTAACGCCGAAGGCCTCGGCGCCGGTCATCGCGCCCATGCGGCCAAAGCCGGTGATCACTTCGTCGAAGATCAGCAGGATATTGTGCTGGGTGCAGATTTCACGCAAACGCTTGAGGTAACCCTTGGGCGGCGGCAGCACGCCGGCCGAACCCGCCAGCGGCTCGACGATCACCGCTGCAATATTGGACGCGTCGTGCAGCTCGATCAGCTTGAGCATCTCGTCAGCCAGCGCGATGCCGCCTTCTTCCGGCAGGCCCTTGGTGAACGCGTTGGCCGGCAATACGGTGTGGGGCAGATGATCGACGTCCAGCAACTGCCCGAACATCTTGCGGTTGCCGTTGACACCGCCCAGGCTGGTACCCGCGATGTTCACCCCGTGGTAGCCACGGGCGCGGCCAATGATCTTGGTCTTGGTGGCCTGGCCTTTCAAGCGCCAATAGGCGCGCACCATCTTCAGCGCCGTATCGGCACATTCGGAGCCTGAGTTGGTGTAGAACACATGATTCAGGTCACCCGGGGTCAGTTCGGCAATCTTTTCAGCCAGCTGGAAGGACAGCGGGTGCCCGAACTGAAACCCCGGCGAATAGTCCAGGGTGCCGATCTGACGCGACACCGCCTCGGTGATTTCCTTGCGGGTATGGCCCGCGCCACATGTCCACAAACCTGACAGGGCATCGAAAATCCTGCGCCCCTTGTCGTCCACCAAATGGTTGCCATCGGCCGCCACGATCAGCCGAGGATCGCGCTGGAAATTGCGGTTGGCGGTATAGGGCATCCAGTGCGCATCCAGCTTGAGCTGGCTGGCGATACCGGCAGGCGCGGTTTGGAGCATGTTCATCGGCGGTTCCTCGAGAGACGATTAGGCAACGATGGATGTTGTTGCAGCTAACTTGGCACGGCGATAAAGTCTGAAAAAGCCTGCATTTCTAACCTTTACACAGGCCACGACTAAACTGATGAGCCGACGCCCCGATCCGCTTGCCCAAGTCAGCGACTTCGATATTCGCCTGCTGAAAATCTACCGCAGCGTGGTGGAATGTGGCGGGTTTTCCGCCGCGGAAAACGTGCTGGGTATCGGGCGATCGGCTATCAGTCAGCAGATGAACGATCTTGAGCAGCGTCTGGGTTTGCGCCTGTGCCAGCGCGGGCGTGCAGGGTTCTCGTTGACCGAGGAAGGCCGAGAGGTCTATCACTCGGCGCTGCAACTGCTGAGCGCACTGGAGACCTTCCGTACCGAAGTCAACGGCCTGCACCAGCATTTGCGCGGCGAGTTGAACATCGGCCTGACCGATAACCTCGTCACCCTGCCGCACATGCGCATCACCCATGCGCTGGCTGAACTCAAGGACCGAGGTCCGGACGTGCGTATCCAGATCCGCATGATTGCACCCAGCCAGGTGGAGCACGGCGTTCTAGATGGTAGCCTGCATGTGGGCGTCGTCCCCCAGACCAGCCCGTTGTCGGGGCTGGATTATCAACCGCTGTATAGCGAACGCTCGCTGCTGTACTGCGCCGTCGGTCATCCGCTGTTCTACGCCGATGACCATCTGCTCGACGATGAGCGCCTCAATCGCCAGGAAGCCATTACCCCAACCTTCCGCTTGCCTGCCGAAGTCCAGGCCCACTACCAGGTGCTCAACTGCACGGCCAGCGCCTCTGATCGCGAAGGCATGGCGTTTCTGATCCTGACAGGGCGCTACATGGGTTACTTGCCTGATCACTACGCTGCGCTCTGGGTCCAGCAAGGAAGGCTGAGAGCGCTCAAGCCGCAGCAACGTTTCTATGACCTGAGCTTGAGCTGGGTGACGCGAAAAGGCAGACGGCCCAACCTGGTGCTTGAGAGTTTTCTGGAAAGTCTGGCTGCGACACGTTGATGCCACTCTCTGCCGCCAATGCTTGTTACTTTGCCGTGGGAAGGTAATCTTGTCCTACAGACGCAGCCATCCCCCTGCACGGAATCGTTCATGACATTAGAAGTCCCTGCGCATCGCCTATCCGCCTCCGGCAAACCCGCAGGCCGTATTCGACAGAAAAACGAACAGGCCATCATCAAGGCCGCCGAAGACGAGTTCGCCCGTCATGGTTTCAAGGGCACCAGCATGAACACCATCGCCCTCAAGGCGGGGCTGCCCAAAGCCAACCTGCATTACTACTTCACCAACAAGCTGGGCCTGTATATTGCCGTACTCAGCAACATCATCGAGCTATGGGACAGCACCTTCAACGCCTTGAGCGTCGAGGACGACCCGGGCGAGGCGCTTAGCCGGTACATTCGCACGAAGATGGAGTTCTCCAGGCGCAACCCGCAGGCGTCCCGAATCTTCGCCATGGAAGTCATCAGCGGCGGCTCATGCCTGACCGAATACTTCAGCGCTGACTACCGCGAGTGGTTCCGGGGCCGGGCGGCAGTGTTCCAGGCCTGGATGGACGCCGGCAAGATGGACCCTGTCGACCCCGTCCACCTGATCTTCCTGCTATGGGGCAGTACCCAGCATTACGCCGACTTCGCCACGCAGATCTGCCAAGTCACTGGCCGCAGCCGGTTGACCAAGCAAGACATGGAAGATGCCAGCACCAACCTTATCCACATCATTCTCAAAGGATGCGGCATCGCGCCAGTTGCCTGACCGACATTTATGCCTTCTACCCTGCTCGACCTCTGCGAATACCGCGAGGACATTCGCAAAAGCCGCTTCATTACCCTGGCCGGGCCCATCGACAGTGCCAGCGATGCCATGAGTTTCATCGAGCGTCACAGCGACCCCGACGCCACCCACAATTGCTGGGCATGGAAAATCGGTGCTCAATACCGCAGCAGCGACGATGGTGAACCCGGCGGCACGGCCGGGCGCCCGATCTTGTCAGCCATCGAGGCACAGGATTGCGATCAGGTAGTAGTACTGGTCATCCGCTGGTACGGTGGCATTCAGCTTGGCACCGGCGGGTTGGCCAGGGCATACGGCGGCGGAGCCAACAAATGCCTGCAGCAGGCCCCCAAGCGCCTGCTGGTACAGCGCAGCGAGTTCACTTGCAGTTGTGCGTTCAGCGAGTTGGCACTGGTGAAACTGCGGATCGCCGACGTTCAGGGTCTGGTGCTTGAAGAGCACTTCACCGCCAATGGTGTAGACCTGAGGCTTGCCTTTGAAGATGCCCACAGGCAGCCACTGCAGCAGCAATTGGCAGACCTGAGCCGCGGCCGGATCCTGTTGGAGAGTTGCTGAGTATTGCCCACAGCAACTGTGGGCCTGGCTGTGGATAAGCTTGGGGCATACGCCTAGAGCCCAATAAGCATGAGCCCTCCACAGGTTTGTTCAAAATTTGACCACGATTGCTGGATCGGCGGCTTGACCAAAGCCGGCCTGAGTTATCCCCATGCGCAGGTGGCAATAAGGTTGGACCGCTGCGGTTTGCACACATTAATTGTGGAGCAGCCTGTGGATAACCCGTGAGTGGAACGACAGGGCGCCTGTTGCACAAGGCCGCACCAAGGTTCGCTCATTTTTCGAGCAGCAACGCTCTCCCGAGCAACAACACGAATGACCTGGCACGACCCCGCGCCCTATGGATTATGCTCATTGGCTCTGACAACCATAGGGAGCACGCTCATGGCCGATTCAAAAACCGCTCTGATCATCGGGGCCTCACGTGGCCTGGGGTTAGGCTTGGTCAACCGCCTGTACGAAGACGGATGGGAGGTCACCGCCACCGTACGCACTCTGCAAATACCAGGCGCTCTGGCTGATGTTCCAGGCGTGCGTATCGAACAGCTGGAAATGAATGACCCAGCCCAACTCGACACCCTGGCCGAGCGTCTGACCGGCCAGCTATTCGACCTGGTGTTTATCAACGCAGGTGTCATGGGCCCTCTCCCACAGGATGTGGAAAACGTCACACACCAAGAAATCGGTGACCTGTTCATGACCAACGTCGTTGCACCGATTCGTGTCGCACGCCGCCTGGTTGAACATGTACGTGAACATACCGGCGTACTCGCCTTCATGAGCTCCATTCTGGGCAGTGTCGCAGTGCCTGATGGCGGGGAGATTTGCTTGTACAAAGCCAGCAAGGCGGCCCTCAACTCCATGATCAACAGTTTTGTGGTGGCCCAGCAGCGCCATGACCTGTGCGTATTGGCCATGCACCCAGGATGGGTGAAAACCGACATGGGCGGAGAAAACGCGGAGATCGACGTGTTGACCAGCACGCGTGGCATGCTCGAGCAGATCAAGGCCCAGGGTGGAACGGCGGGCCTGCGCTTCATCAACTACAAGGGCGAACCCTTGGTCTGGTGATTGGGCAGGTTGCCGCCATTGGGGCGCACGGCCGGGCCGGGCCCTGTAGAATGGCGGCAACCGTACCTGATTGAGATCACCTTATATGTATGACTGGTTGAACGCCCTGCCCAAGGCCGAACTGCACCTGCACCTTGAAGGCTCCCTGGAACCCGAGTTGCTGTTCGCCCTGGCCGAGCGCAACAAGATTGCCCTGCCTTGGGCTGATGTCGAGACGTTGCGCGGTGCGTACGCCTTCAACAACTTGCAGGAGTTTCTCGACCTGTACTACCAGGGTGCCGACGTTCTGCGCACCGAACAGGACTTCTATGACCTCACATGGGCTTACCTTCAGCGTTGCAAAGCGCAGAATGTGATTCACACCGAGCCCTTCTTCGATCCACAGACACACACCGACCGCGGCATCCCTTTCGAAGTGGTGCTCAATGGCATCAACCAGGCACTTAAGGATGGCCGTGACCAGTTGGGCATCAGCAGCGGCCTGATCCTGAGCTTCCTTCGTCACCTGAGCGAAGACGAAGCCCACAAGACGTTGGACCAGGCCCTGCCGTTTCGCGACGCATTCATTGCCGTTGGGCTGGACAGTTCCGAAATGGGCCACCCACCGAGCAAGTTCCAGCGTGTGTTCGACAGGGCACGCAGCGAAGGCTTCGTGGCCGTCGCGCATGCCGGCGAGGAAGGCCCGCCCGAGTACATCTGGGAAGCGCTGGACCTGCTCCAGATCAAGCGTATCGATCACGGTGTGCGCGCCATCGAGGACGAGCGCCTCATGCAGCGCATCATCGAGGAGCAGATCCCCTTGACCGTGTGCCCACTGTCCAACACCAAGCTGTGCGTGTTCGACCACATGAGCCAACACAACATTCTCGACATGTTGGAAAAAGGCGTGAAGGTCACCGTCAACTCGGACGACCCAGCCTATTTCGGTGGCTACGTGACGGAAAACTTCCACGCCCTGCACACTCACCTGGGTATGACCCAAGAGCAAGCTCGCCGGCTTGCCCAGAACAGCCTGGATGCGCGCCTGGTCTGACGCGTTCAGCCCACCTGCAGCGTCTCGACCCGGGCGATGCGATTGATCTGCTGGATACCCAGCGGTGATATGTGCAACGCCCGGGTATCTTCGGCCTCGCGCATCCACCCTGATTGCAGGAACAGCCGGAACAGCGCCTGGCCCAGAATGCCCCCCAGGTGCGGTTCCATGTCGTGCCACTCGGTGCAGCGGCACATCGTGCATGCTCGGGGCTGATGCGGTGCCAGCGCATCGATGTATACGCCGAGGCGAGCCAGTTGCGCTCGCCCCTCATCGCTGACCACCAACTGCCGCCCACAACCATCCAGCCATCCAGCCACTACCAGTCGATGGTAGAGTTCGCCTGCAAGCTCACCGCCCAGGTGATCGCCGCACCGCCTGGCGCGTCGCACGGACATGGGCAATGAAGGGCGCGGCGTGTGGGCATGACGGTTTCTTGCCTGTTCGAGCTGCACGCTGGCAAGGGCCTCTACAGCGGCGCCCACCTGAGGCGTTGCCAGGCGGAAATAACGCTTGCGTCCCCTGGCCTCATGCCGAAGCAAGCCCGCTGAAGAAAGCAGCGAAAGATGTGCACAGGCCGATGAGGCGCTGAGCCCGGTCATGATGGCCAACTCGTTGGCCAGGCGGGGGGTGCCATCGATCAAGGCCCATAACATGGCACTGCGCTTGGGGTCGGCCATCAGGCTGGCGATCTGGCTGATGCTGCTGGCTGCTTTCATGTCCCTGTGACTCCTGCATATTCACTGTGTAGGTGCGATGGCCGACCCTGGCCCACGAACGCCCTCGCTCGCGCCGGCCTGGCTCGTCAGTATAAGCCGCACCTGGAGCCACCCTGGCGCCACTCCCAGGCCTAGTTGTCGCAAAAATGCACTGGGTAGGGCTACCCTTTGCAGGAGACTTATTCAACGGCATGTTCGCAAAACAGCCTGTATATCGGCGGTTTGACAGGAAACATGGCCCAGCATGGAGTGAGTTAAGGCATATCACTTATTGCAAATTCGGAAGATGCCCACAGCCGTCTTCACCAAATAGCGCAGATACAATCGAAGGTTCTTCACGCCTCATACCGAGCGTTTAAATTGCAAGCGCCGCGTCAACAGCGCAACCGTGACCACCAATGCCCCACACAGGCTCATCACCAGCGCCATGGGCACCGCGCTGCCATCGTGCAGCAAACCCACCAACGCCGCGGCCCCAGCGGCAACACTGAACTGCACGCAGCCCATCATGGCCGACGCGCTGCCAGCCCGAGCGCCCTGCCCGCTCATGGCGCAAGCCGAGGCGTTGGGCAGAATGAAGCCCAGGCTCGCTATGCACACGAATAGCGGTACCAATAGCGGCCAGAGCGCTGGGGGCCTGATTGCCGCCATGCTCAGCAAAACCAGGCCTGCTGCCAGGTATACCCATACCGCCCGGGTCAGCAGCCAGGCGGGCCCGCGTTTGGCCAGCAGGCGTGCGTTCACCTGAGCCATCAGGATGAACCCCGCAGCATTGGCACCGAAGAACCACCCGTAATGCTCGGCAGGTACTCCGTACAACTTGATGAACACGAACGGCGAGCCTGCGATGTAGGCAAACATGCCGGCGATGGCGATACCGCCCGTCAAGGCGTGCCCCAGGAACACACGGTCGGCGAGCAGGCGCAGGTACTGACGCAAAGCCCCTGACAATGGCTGCCGGGGAATATGATCAGGCATGCTTTCAGGCAGCCCGAGGCTGACGGCGAGCAGGCAACCGGCACTGAACAGGCTCAAGGACAGGAAAATGAACTGCCACCCAGCATGGTTGACCAGCACGCCGCCGAGCATGGGCGCAAGGATCGGCGCCAAGCCCATGACCAGCACCAGCTGCGAGAACACCTTGGCCGAAGCCACCGGGTCGCACTTGTCGCTGACGATCGCCCGGGATAGCACCATACCCGCGCAGCCGCCCAGTGCCTGGACAAAGCGCGCCAGAATCAGGGTGTCCAGGTTGGGCGCATAGGCGCATCCCAGCGATGCCAGGGTAAAAAGCGCCACGCCAAACAGCAACGGCTTGCGCCGACCGAAACGGTCAGCTACCGGGCCATAGAGGAGCTGCCCGATCGACAACCCGAGAAAGTAGGCAGCCAGAGTGGTCTGGATGTGTTTTTCATCAGTGGCGAACGCCTGGGCTATCGCCGGAAAGGCAGGCAGGTAGAAGTCGATCGCCAAAGGCCCGAACGCACTGAGTGCGCCCAGGATAAGGACCATTCGCAGGTTCATCGGGAATCCATAGCAAGCTAACAAAGTTGCACATTCTACCTGCTGTGGACCCCGTGCTGCGCAAAACAATCCAACAATAGCGTTGCCAGCTTGAGCGCCTACGCAATTTCGGCCTGGTAACCCTCTTCCTGGACGGCCGCCCGTATCTGCGCTGGGTCGGCGCTGCTATCGACGCGAACCTGCTTCTTGGCCAAATCGACATCGACCTTGGCAGCGCCATCGAGCGCCTGAACGGCTTGGGTGACCGCCTTCACGCAATGGCCACAGGTCATGCCTTCTACAGTGAATACGTGCATGGAAACACCTCCTCAAGGTTTTCAGCGAGTTTCAAGCTTGCCATGGGGGCAAGGTCAAGCGGGCGTGTCTGGAGGTGGCAATTCGCGTCCACCTCGGCCAAGCTGCGACTTTGAAACAGGCAAGCAGGAGAGTGTTCATGTTCAGGACAGCAATGGGCTTCATCGGGCTGCTGGGTGCGCTCGCTGCAGTGCCGCCGGCCGCCGCCGAAGACAACTCGGCCTACAGCGTACTGATCATTTCCCGCGAACGGCTTGAAGTGGCCACCAGTTGCGAGATCGGTGTCTACCTCAACGATCAACTGGCGGGGCGACTGTTCCAGGAACAGTCCACGTCGTTCAACCTGCCTGCGGGCCCCGTCGATGTACGCCTGCGCCTGCTGCCTGGGCAGACACCCGGTTGCGCCCCGGGCCTTGAGGATCAACGTAGCACCCGGTTGAACCTGCAAGCCGGGCAGATCAACAAGTACCGCATCGCGATGGGCCACTATGGGATGGAGCTCAAGCGAACGCCGCTGGACTATTGACCTTCCCCAGGTGGCAAGGTTGATGCTGGCAGCGTGCCCAAGGAGGAAACCATGTCCACGCCCGTCACTTATCACCTGCCCGTCTCCGGCATGACCTGCGCCAGCTGCGCTGGCCGAGTGGAGCGTGCCTTGCGCAAGGTCACCGGCGCAGATCACGTCACCGTCAACCTTGCCAGTGAGCAGGCCCGTGTGCAGGCGCCGGCCGATAGCCTGGATGCACTGGTCAACGCCGTCCACGCAGCCGGTTACGCTGTACCCAGTCATACGGTGGAATTGCAGATCGCCGGCATGACCTGTGCCAGCTGCGTCGGCCGAGTCGAGCGTGCGCTGGCCAAGGTGCAGGGGGTGCTGAAGGTCAGCGTCAATCTGGCCAACGAACGTGCCCACCTGGACGTTCTCGACGGCGTGCCGGACGCGGCGCTGATCGATGCGATAGGGCAAGCCGGTTATGACGCCAGCCTGCCGCGCGCCCCCGAGAATGAACAAGCGACGATCCAGCGCCGCTTGCGCCGGGAACGGCTTGCAGTCGCTGCGGCGCTGCTGCTGGCGTCTCCCCTGGTGTTGCCTATGCTGGTACAACCGTTGGGCCTGCACTGGATGCTGCCGGCCTGGGCGCAGTTTTTGCTGGCAACGCCGGTGCAGTTCATCCTGGGTGCCCGCTTCTACGTTGCGGCCTGGAAGGCCGTGCGTGCGCGCAGCGGCAACATGGACCTGCTGGTCGCCCTCGGGACCAGTGCCGGTTACGGCTTGAGTCTTTATCAATGGGCCAACGCGCCAACGGGTAGCACACCCCACCTCTACTTCGAAGCCAGTGCAGTGGTCATCGCCCTGGTCATGCTGGGCAAGTACCTGGAGAGCCGTGCCAAGCGCCAGACCGCCAGCGCCATACGCGCGCTGGAAGCGCTGCGTCCCGAGCGTGCGCTAAGGGTCATCGATGGCGTGGAGCAGGAGGTCGCCATCACCCAGCTGCGCGTGGGTGACCTGGTCATGGTCAAACCAGGTGAGCGTTTTCCGGTCGACGGTATCGTCGAAGACGGCCACAGCCATGCCGATGAGGCCCTGATCAGCGGCGAAAGCCTGCCAGTCGCCAAGCGACCCGGGGACAGCGTCACCGGGGGTGCGATCAACGGCGAAGGCCGGTTGCTGGTCCGCACCCAGGCGCTTGGCACCGAAACCGTCCTGGCGCGCATCATCCGCTTGGTCGAAGACGCCCAAGCCGCCAAGGCGCCCATTCAGAAACTGGTCGACCGGGTAAGCCAGGTATTCGTGCCCGCCGTACTGATACTCGCCGCGATCACCTTGATGGGGTGGTGGCTGGCCGGTGCCCCGTTCGAAACCGCTGTGATCAACGCCGTGGCCGTTCTGGTCATCGCCTGCCCATGCGCGCTGGGGCTGGCCACGCCGGCCGCGATCATGGCGGGTACAGGCGTTGCCGCACGCCACGGCATTCTCATAAAAGATGCCGAAGCACTGGAACGCGCGCAGGCCGTCAACCGCGTCGTGTTCGACAAGACAGGCACGCTCACCTCCGGCAGCCCGAACGTGGTGCATAGCCAAGCACTGGACGGCGATACGGACAACCTTTACCGATTGGCCGGCGCGCTTCAGCGCGGCAGTGAACACCCGCTGGCCAAGGCCGTGCTGGACGCCTGCGCCGAGCGCGGCCTGCGGGTGCCCGAGGTAACTGACAGCCAATCCCTGACCGGCCGCGGCATTGCCGGGCGTGTCGATGGACGTGACCTGGCACTGGGCAATCGCCGCCTGCTGCAAGACCTTGGCCTGGCACCCGGCGAACTGGCCGCGTCGGCTGACGCCTGGGAAGCACAAGGGCGCACCTTGTCCTGGCTCGTCCAGCGCGGGACTTCGCCCAGCGTGCTTGGCTTGATCGCATTCGGTGACAGCCTCAAGCCCGGAGCCGGTCAGGCGGTCCAGACGCTGCGCAGCCAGCGCATCAGCAGCCACCTGCTCACAGGCGACAACCGGGGCAGCGCCATGGCCGTGGCGGCCGCCCTCGACATTACCGATGTCTACGCCGAGGTGCTGCCAGCGGATAAGGCCGCCACCGTGGAGACCCTCAAGCAGGGCGGCGCCGTAGCCATGGTCGGCGACGGCGTCAACGACGCACCGGCATTGGCGGCTGCAGACATCGGCATCGCCATGGGCGGTGGCACGGATGTGGCCATGCAGGCCGCCGGCATCACCCTGATGCGCGGGGACCCGCGGTTGGTGCCGGCAGCCCTCGAAATCAGCCGTAGAACCTACGCGAAGATTCGCCAGAACCTGTTCTGGGCGTTCATCTACAACCTCGTCGGCATCCCGCTGGCTGCCTTCGGTTACCTCAACCCGGTCATGGCCGGCGCGGCCATGGCGCTCTCCAGCGTCAGCGTGGTCAGCAATGCGCTGTTGCTCAAGGCCTGGAAGCCCGCCCTCGATCAGGAGGCACCATGAATATCGGCCAAGCGGCGGCCCGGACCGGGCTCAGCACCAAGATGATCCGCTATTACGAATCCATCGGCCTGCTCAAGCCTGCCCTGCGCAGCGACAGCGGTTATCGGATCTATCAGCCTGCCGACCTGCACGCCTTGGCCTTCATCAAGCGCTCGCGAGACCTGGGGTTTTCCCTCGAGGAGGTCGGCAAGCTGCTCACCTTGTGGCAGGACCGGCAGCGAGCCAGTGCTGATGTCAAAGCACTGGCCAACCAGCATATCGATGTGTTGAACAAACGTATCGACGAACTGCTTAGCCTGCGCGACACCTTGGTCGAGCTGGTTTCCAGCTGCCACGGTGATGACCGCCCGGACTGCCCGATTCTCAAGGAACTGGCCAACGAAGCGCCGGGGCGCTGCTGCCGCTGAGCATTCCCGGCACCCGTGCAACCAAGCTCATAGGGCATACCCGTCCAAACGCGACCGAATAGGCATCAATAGCGACTTCGCCCAATAATTACGGGCGTTTTCCTACATAAAATTCGGTTGCTGCCGATGCATTAGGTACCTGCCTCATGTGTCGACAACAATAATTCGGGAGCGCCGATGAGCATCAAACAGAAACTGACCTGGGCTTTTGCGATCATCGCCGCCCTGCCCATCGTGCTGGTGGCCACCCTGGTGGTACTCAACCTACGCGGCGAGGCCAGGGACGGCTTCCTCGACAGCAGCAGTCGAGAAATCCGTCAGGTCAGCAACGCGATGAACATCTTCTTCCAAGGCATCAGCCAGAACGTGGAGTACATGGCCTCGCAACCCTTGGTGGCGGCCACTGGCAACGAGCTGACCAAGTACACGAGCGCCACGCCTTCCTACGAGCTGGGCGAGCAATCGAGCAAGATTCTGGCGTTCATGACCAGCCTGGCCAATGCTCATCCTGCCTATGCCTACCTCTCCTACGGGGTCGCCGACGGGGGCTACGTCGGCTGGCCGGCAGGGCAGAAGTTCGTCAACTACGATCCGCGTACGCGCCCTTGGTATCAGCTGGCCATGGCCAACCCTGGCAAGACCCTGCGCACCGGTGCCTACTACTGGGCCGCCGACGATGCCGTACTGGTCAGCACCGTGCGTGCCGTGGCCAACCAGCTGGGCAACCCTGGCGGCGTAGTCAACGTCGACGTTTCCATCAAAGGCCTCACCGAAATCGTCAAGCAGATCAAGCTGGGCGAAAGTGGGTACCTGCTGCTGGTCGAAAATAACGGCAACGTCTTGGTAGACCCACGGGATACCGCGCACAACTTCAAACAACTGGCGAGCTTCGGCGACGGCTACGCCGAGCTTGCCAAGCACGGCAAGGGCCTGGCTGAAGTCGAGCTGGACGGTGTTCGCTACATGGCCAACATCTACCCGGACGAACAGCTGGGCTGGACGCTTATCGGGCTGATCGAGCAGCGCGAGGTGATGCAGACCACCACCCGCCTGACCTGGCTGATCGGGATCGTCGCGCTGGTACTGGCTGCCGTGTTCGCCGTCGTGGGTGCCACCTTCGCCAAACTGATCGTGCGCCCGATCAACAGCGTCACCAACGGGCTTGAGGACATCGCCCAGGGCGAAGGGGACCTGACCCGCAACCTGGAAATCCGCGGCCGTGACGAAACTGCCCAGCTGGCGAGCTGGTTCAACCAGTTCCTGGGGGCCATTCGCAGCCTTATCCAGCACATCAGCGCCGCGGCCGGCAATATCCTCAACACCTCCACCAGCTCGACACGCGTGTCCAGCGACATGGCCGAGGCCGCCGGGCGCCAGCGTGAGGCAGTCGACATGGTCTCCACCGCCTTCCATGAAATGGTCGCCACTGCCAACGAGGTCGCACGTTCCTGCAGCCAGGCGGCGCAGTCGGCCGACAGCGGCCAGCAGCAGGCGCGCGAAGGCCAGCAGCAGATCGATGCCGCCGTCAGCAGCGTCGACCGCCTGAGCCACGAGATCGAACAGTCGGCGCAGTCGATTCAGCAGCTTGAGCGCGACAGCAACGCCATCCAGTCGATCCTGGGCACCATCCGTTCCATTGCCGAGCAGACCAACCTACTGGCGCTCAACGCCGCCATCGAAGCGGCCCGTGCCGGTGAGCAAGGGCGTGGGTTCGCAGTGGTGGCAGATGAAGTGCGTGCCCTGGCCAAGCGAACCGCCGACTCCACGGCCGAAATCGACGGCCTGCTGGGCAACCTGGCCGGGCGTACGGCCGAGGTGGCGGCGCAAATGCACGCCAGCCTCGAAGTTTCGCAGCAATCGGTGAGCCGTATCGGCATGGCCCGCGACAGCTTTGGTCAAATACGCGAGTCGGTGGACGTTATCCGTGACATGAACACGCAGATCGCCACGGCAGCCGAAGAGCAGCACCAAGTAGCCGAGGACATCAACCGGCACATCAGCCAGATCCACGGCGATGCCCAGCTGGTGGCAGAACTGGCCCAGGCAGCCCGCCAGGACTCCGAAAGCCTCGCCGGCCTGTCCAACGAGCTGGACGCGCTGGTTCGCAGGTTCCGTACCTGACGGCAAAAGCCTCGCAAGTATCGGGCGTGCACGTTCACCCGGCTCGCGGGGCGCCGCACCAGGTAAGCCGCTAGAGTTTAAGCTCGCCTGGCGTGGCACCGAACAGCTGCTTGAACGCGGCGATGTAGGCGGAGGTCGAGTCGTACCCGCAGCCCAGCGCCGCGTCAGTGACCGTGTGCCCCGCCTCGAGCGCGGTCAAGGACGACAGCAGGCGCATGCGCTGGCGCCAGTTGCGAAAGCTCAACCCGGTCTCGCGCTGGAACAACCTCATCAGGGTCTTTTCCGAACACCCCAGTTCGCGCGCCCATTGCTGCAAGGTCTGCGGCTGCTCCGGTGCAGCGATCAGGCCATTGCACAGGGCAAGCAAGCCTGGGTGTTGCGGCAGCGGCAACGAAAACGCCACCTCTGGCAACGCTTGCAACTGGTCAAGCAGCACGGCGACCAGACGCGCCTGTGCGCTATCGCCTTCTGGGTAATGTGCAGGGTACAGGCAGAACTGCTTGATCAGCTCACGGGCCAAGGGGGTCACTTCCAGCACACGGCAACGCTCAGCCGCCCAAGGGCAGGCATCGCGGCGTATGTAGAGGCTGCGCATTTCAGCCTGCATCGAACTGGACACCGCATGCTCGGCCTGCGCGGGTATCCACACGCCCCATTGCGGCGGGGCGAAGTAACTGCCTGCCTGGGTATACACCCCCAGTACGCCACTGATGGCATAGGAAAACTGCACCCAGTCGTGTTGATGTGACGTCGTCCACGAGCCGGCGACCAGTCGCTCGGCGCGGGCATAGAGTGGTCGAGGCAGGCAATCGAGCGTTGGAATGGGACGGGGATGTCCGATGGCAGGCATGGCGACTTCTTATCATGATGATCGGACAAGCCTAACAGCCCAGGCGCCCTCGGCGTTATCCGGCTCGATGGCCACCTTCGGTCACCCAGCCGGATCAACACCGACGCTCACCGCTCGACGATGACCGTAACGCCCTGCCCGCCTGCGGCGCAGATCGAGATCAGGCCTCGCCCTTGGGGCGCTGTCGACAGCAGCTTGGCCAAGTTGGCCAGGATGCGCCCACCCGTTGCAGCGAATGGATGGCCTGCCCCAAGTGAGCTGCCCTTCACGTTCAGCCGAGAACGGTCGATCGCCCCCAGCGGCGCATCCAGCCCAAGGCGGTCTCGGCAGTACTGGTCATCCTCCCAGGCCTTGAGGGTGCACAGTACCTGGGCCGCGAATGCCTCATGGATCTCGTAGTAATCGAAATCCTGCAGCGTCAGGTTGTTGCGGGCCAGCAATCGCGGCACCGCATACACGGGCGCCATCAGCAAGCCCTCGCGGCCGTCGACGAAATCCACCGCGGCTGTTTCGCCATCGACCAGGTAGGCGAGCACCGGCAAGCCATGTTGGTCTGCCCACTCCTGAGTCCCCAGCAACACCAGCGAGGCGCCATCGGTCAACGGCGTGGAGTTGCCTGCCGTCAAGGTGCCCTCATCGCTGCGGTCGAAGGCCGGTTTGAGCTTGGCCAGTTGCTCCCGTGTCAGCTCGGGGCGCAAGTTGTTGTCCCGGGTCAGCGACCGAAAAGGGGTCATCAGATCGTCCTGCCAACCTTCTTCGTAGGCACGTGCCAGGCATTGATGGCTACGCAGCGCCATCTCATCCTGCTCGTCCCGGCCAATGCGCCAGGTTTTGGCCATGCGTTCGCAGTGCTCGCCCATCGACAACCCGGTGCGTGGCTCGCCGTTGCGCGGCAGCGACGGCTTGAGATGGTGAGGCCGCAAGCCCAGAAATGGCTTGAGTCGGTCACCCAGCGTCTTGCCCCGGTTGGCCTGCAACATCATACGGCGCAGGCCTTCGCTCACGGCGATGGGTGCGTCGGAGGTCGTGTCGACGCCGCCGGCGATGCCGCAGTCGATCTGCCCGAGGGCAATTTTATTGGCCACCAGCAATGCAGCTTCAAGCCCGGTGCCGCAGGCCTGCTGAATGTCATAGGCGGGGGTCGAGGCCGACAGGCGTGAACCCAGCACGCACTCGCGCGTAAGGTTCATGTCCCGGGCATGCTTGAGTACCGCCCCTGCCACCACTTCGCCAAGGCGCAGGCCGTGCAGGCGGTAGCGCTCGATGAGCCCCTCGAGTGCGGCAGTCAGCATGTCCTGATTGCTGGCGGTGGCGTACGCACCATTGGAACGGGCGAATGGGATTCGATTGCCGCCCAAGATAGCGACCCGGCGAAGTGAGCGCATGCGCATGTTCCTCCTGAAACAATTTGATCCGTAGAGCCTAGGTGTTTTTGCTGCATTCGAACGACCTGGCCACAATCCTGGTCCACACTGTCAGACCTGCTTTCGGAGGACCTACCATGAGCGATCGCTACCTTGGTTTTGCCAACTCAAGCCTCGGCCGCAAACTTGTCGACAGCCTGGGCCTGCCTCGTCCAGCCACCCTGGAGCGCTGGGAAGCGGGCCGCATGCGGCCAGTGGACGGGCCGTTGGTCCTTGGCGGCGGCCCCTTGGCACGCCAGGTCGAAACACTCGCAGCGCGGTTGACCGACGCGGTTTACGGTTTCAACGGCCAAGGCCTCCAGTGCGAACCCTGGGTCGCCGGGTTGGGCCCCAAGATCAAGGCGCTGGTATTCGATGCCAGTCACTTGTCCGACAGCGATGCGCTCACGCAGTTGCGCGAATTCTTCCAGCCGCTGCTGCGCAACCTGGCGCCCTGCGCCCATATCGTGGTGTTGGGTCGCCCGCCTGAGGCCGTCGCTGACCCGATGGCCAGCGTCGCCCAGCGTGCGCTTGAAGGGTTCAGCCGGTCACTGGCCAAGGAGCTGCGCAACGGCGCTACTGCACAGTTGCTGTACGTGGGTGATGGCGCCGAATCTCAACTCGAAGGCGCCTTGCGCTTCTTCCTGTCACCCAAGAGCGCCTTCGTGTCGGGGCAGGTGCTGCGCCTTCAGCCCTGCCAGGCTCAGGTGGAGGACTGGACACGGCCGCTTAGCGGCAAGCGTGCGCTGATCACCGGGGCTGCCCGCGGCATCGGCGCCGCCATTGCAGAAACCCTGGCCCGCGACGGTGCCGACGTGTTGCTGCTCGATGTGCCCCAGGCCAGCGAGCCATTGCAGGCGCTCGCTGCGCGCCTGGGTGGCAAGGCGCTAGCACTGGACATTTGCGCCAGTGACGCCGCCGAACAGTTGCTGGCGGCCTTGCCCGATGGCCTCGACATCCTGGTGCACAACGCAGGCATCACCCGTGACAAGACCCTGGCGAACATGACCCCCGAATATTGGGACGCCGTGCTGGCGGTGAACCTCAAGGCTCCGCAGGTGCTGACCCAGGCCCTGCTCGATAACGGCGCGTTGCACGCGGACGCCCGCATCACCCTGCTGGCTTCGGTCAGCGGCATCGCCGGCAACCGTGGGCAATCCAACTATGCGGCCAGCAAAGCTGGGCTGATTGGCTTGGCTCAGGCCTGGGCACCGACGCTTGCCGAGCAAGGCATCAGCATCAACGCAGTGGCGCCTGGCTTCATTGAAACCCATATGACTGGCGCCATGCCCATGGGCTTGCGCGAGGCGGGGCGACGCCTGAGTTCGCTCGGCCAGGGCGGCAAGCCCCAGGATGTGGCCGAAGCCATCGCCTGGCTTAGCCAACCTGGCTCCGGTGTCGTGAGCGGCCAGGTGCTGCGGGTGTGCGGCCAAGCACTGATGGGGGCCTGAGCATGCAACGACAATGGCATGACCTGCACCAACCCGCCAGCCGCGCCAGCCTGTACCTGCGCGCAGCGGGCAAACGACGCATCACCGGTGATCAACTGCCTATGCACGGGCTGCGCTGCACCCTGGCGGTTCAGCCCAAGCAACTGCATGCCTACCGGCAGTTGTGTCGTTTCGTCGACGATGGCCGGCTGCCTGCCACGTATCCGCACATCATGGCGTTCAACCTGCAACTGCAGTTGATGACCGCCGAGCAGTTTCCCTTTCCGCTACTGGGGCTGGTCCACCTGCACAACCGCATTGACGTCATTCGCCCGCTTGGGGGCATCGAGTCGCTGCGCATGGCGGTTCACGCCGACAACCTGCAGCCCCACCCCAAAGGCGGAACGTTCGACCTGGTCACCGAGGCGGCGGACGGTATCGGCGTGCTCTGGCGGGAAACCAGCCGCATGCTCGTGCGCGGGCTGAAGCTCGACGGCGACCCCGCAGAAGCGGCAGAAGCGGCAGAAGCGGCCGAGGATCAGGCCAGCAGCTTGCCTGAAGTCACGCGCTGGTATGCCGACAGTGATATCGGCCGCCGTTATGCCAAGGTCTGCGGCGACTACAACCCCATTCACCTCAGCGCCCCCAGCGCCCAGCTGTTCGGTTTTCCCACTGCCATCGCCCACGGCATGTGGAGCAAGGCCATGGCCATGGCCGCGCTGCACGGGCACTTGCCCCACAGTGGCTATTGGTTCGAAGTGGACTTCCACAAACCCGTGCGCTTGCCCTCGGAGGTGGTACTCAGCGCCAGCCAGGCCGGCCCTGTTGGTGAACTGCGCCTGGACGGCCAGGCGGACGTGGTACATATGCTCGGCCGCTGGGCCTGCTTGCAGGGCTGACTCGCGCGTGCTGCCCCCGTGCAGGGAAGCTTGCTTTGCAACGGCCCTGCGCGGAAGCTATGCGCCATGAGGAGAACCCGATGAACCTGCAAGAACTGACTCAACGCCTGCATCAAATCCGCGATACCAATGACTGGCAACGTTTCCACAGCCCAAAGAATTTGGCCATGGCCGCCAGCGTTGAAATGGCCGAGCTGGTTGAAATCTTCCAGTGGCTCAGCGAGGACGAGTCACGTCGCCTGCCACCCGAACAGTTGGCCCACGCCGGTCAGGAAGTAGGCGATGTCGTGCTCTACCTGTTGCTGTTGTGCAGTGAACTGGGGCTGGACATGGACCAGGTGGTGCGCGCCAAGCTGGCCGACAGTGAAAGGCGCTTCGCACGATGAACGACCGTCATTTCGATGAACTGGCCACCCGTTTTGCCGAAAAGATCTATGGCGGCGCAAAGGGTGCGATCAGGCTGGCAGTCTTGCAGGCCGACCTGGCCGAAGCCTTGCCGGATCGCCCGTTGCGCATCCTCGATATCGGTGCTGGCCTTGGCCACATGGCGCTATGGTTGGCCCAGCGCGGGCACCAGCTTACCCTGGCCGAACCTGCCGAGCCCATGCTCGAAGGGGCACGGGCCCGCTTTGCCGCAGCGGGTCAGGCGGCAACGTTCATCCAGGCACCCTGGCAAGCGTTGCTGGGCGAGCTGACCGAGCCCTACGACGTGGTCGTGTGCCACGCGGTACTTGAATGGCTGGCTGAGCCGGAAAGTATCCTGCCAGTTCTGCATCAACTCACGGCCCCCGAAGGGTGGCTGTCGTTGGCGTTCTACAACCGCGATGCCCTGGTCTACCGCAACCTGCTCAAGGGCCACTTCCGCAAACTGCGCAGCAATCGCCTCGAAGGTGAAAAGCAGAGCCTTACCCCGCAGAAACCACTTGATCCGCGGGCGCTCAGGGCGCAACTTGAACCTCTGTGGCAGGTCGAAAGTGAAAGTGGCATACGTGTTTTCCATGACTACATGCCCAAGGAATTTCAGGACCGCGCCGAGCTGCTGGACCTGCTGGAAATGGAGCTCGCTCACCGCCGCCATCCGAGTTTCGCCGGCCTGGGCCGCTACCTGCACTGGGTCTGTCGCCCACGTTGACCTGCCGTGAGGAGCAAGCATGCCGTACCGTCTGTTGCCACTGGCCCTGCTGCCGTTGGTTCTGGCCGGATGCCAGGGCACCAATCCCTACGTCGCCAGCAGCCGCCCACTGCCACCAGCCCCGCCTCAGGCAGCGACCACGTTCGACGCAAGCGCTTACCCCGCACCGACACGGGACTACGGCCGCTACCGCAGCTGGAGCTGGCGTGACGGCCACCTGCCCAGCGGTTCGGCCAATGCCGATCCTGCGCAGTTGGCCGATGCCGTCGCCGCAGCGCTTGATCAGCAGGGCTTGCGCCCTGCCCGCAGCGGCGTTGGCGACCTGCTCGTCGGCGCCGATATCCGCCTTGAGAAACGCCTGCGCCAAGTGCGCGACTACGACGGCTACGACCCCTACTACGGGCCCTACGGCAACGTAGGCTATGGCGGTTACCGCAACGGTTTTGGGGGTTATGCCAATACCCCAGTGGTGCGCACCTATCAGGTTGAGGTCATGGTGGTGCGCATCGACCTGTACGACAGCCGCAGCGGCCAGGCCGTCTGGAGCGCCAGCGCCGAAAGCGGCAACGATCAGGGTTCACCGCGAGACCGTGAAAATGCCGTGCGCGACGCCGTGCGCAAGGCCCTCAGCGGCTATCCTCCCAGTTAACGCCTAACGGAGATTCATCATGTTTCGCCGCCTGTTACTCGTGTCGTTCGCGGCTTTGCTGGCTGCCTGCTCAAGCCATAATGTGCAGCAGGACTACGACGCGAGTCGTGATTTTGCCGCCTACCGCAACTGGGCCTGGCAGGAGCCCGGCCTGCAATATCGTCCTGACGATCCACGCATCAAGAGCGACCTGACCGAGCAGCGCATCCGTCAGGCGGTCAGCGAACAGCTTGATCAGCGTGGCCTACGCCCAGCGCCCCCTGGCACGCGAGCGGACCTCAACGTGCGCACCTACCTGATAGTGGAGCAACGCCAGCAACAGGTCACCACCAACTACGGCGGCGGTTGGGGTGGCTATTGGGGAGGTTACTGGGGCGGGCCGATGTACAACGAAACCCGCAGCGTCGACTACAAGGTCGCGACCATCCAGGTCGACTTGCTTGATGGGCGCGATGGCAAGCTGGTCTGGCGCGGCAGTGCCGAGCAGATCATGAACAACTACCCGCCAAGCCCGCAGGAACGCAACGAAACCATCCAAAAAACGGTGGCTCAGGTGCTGGGCAATTATCCACCTGGCAGCAAACGCTAGCGGGGCATGTTCTGCCTGCCTCGCCCCGTGGCGGGGTGCAGGCAAAGGCCGACCTCCCCTCTCGACAGACGACGACTGCGACAAAACTCATTCTCCCAGCGCCTTTTCCTCGCGGCACACGGCCGTCATGCAGGTTCCGGTCTATCTTGACTAAGGAAACCTGACTGAACGGGTAAGTGTTCATCTACCAGGAAAGGCGACCTGTCGATGCAAAGCATTGTTCTTCTTCTGTGGCTTGCCTTGTGTACCGAACAGGATGTGCGCCAGCGCCAGCTCCCGGATCTATTGACGCTGGGTGTGGCCGTAGGGGCTCTACTATGGCTGTTCGCAACCGGCCACACTTGGCTTGGCGCCGACCCTAGCTCGGCAGGCTGGGGGCTGGCCATCGTCATGCTCCTCACCTTGCCCGGCTACATGCTGGGCCACTTCGGCGCCGATGACGTCAAACTGATGGGCGCGCTGGCATTGGCTACCGGCACCGATCATGTGCTCGGCACCTTTATCGGGGCCGGGATCGCGTTGTTGATCTGGCTGACTACCCGTAGACGCTTATGGACGCTGCTCAACCCCAAGGTGAAAAAACGTCTGCAGGCCCTGACCGAAGCCATGGGCGACAAGCAGGCATTCGTCCCCTATGTGCTGGCTGGCTACCTTCTGACAGCTGTATGGATCCAATGAAGAAACCAGCGGTCCCTAATCTTGTACACACCTTGTACAACTACGAGAGGTACGGCTACTTTTAATCTGCCAGAGCGTCTAGCCCGGGAGCAGGGCCGTATATTCACAGGGAGTTGATCGTGTCCAAACCTGTAAGTGAAATGAAAGTGCTGGTAGTCGATGATCAGTCGGTCATCGTCGAACAGCTGTGCGAGTTCCTGCAAGCCAAGGGATACAGTTGCGTATCGGCACTCTCCACGGATGAGGCGGTAAAACACTATAAGGCCGACCCAGCCATCGGTCTGATCATCTGCGACCTTCACATGCCCGGACGCGATGGCATCGAACTGATGCGGGCTCTAAAGCAGATCGACGGCAATCAGCGCATGTTCGAGGCGATCATGTTGACCGGCCGTGCCGAAAAGCAGGACGTCATTCGGGCGCTGCGCGAAGGCTTTGCGGACTACTACCAGAAACCGATGGACCTTGACGAGCTGCTCGAAGGGGTACGCCGCCAGGAGCAGGTGCTGCAGGAACGTCAGCGCGGTTTCCACGACCTCAGTGGGCTCAATCAGCGCCTGCAGAATCTGGCAGAGTCCGTCGACGAATTGTATCAGGACTTGGAAAAAGCCCGCGGGCAGGGGGCTCACCGGCGCGCCGGCGACACGGAGGAAGCCGAGGCCGAGCTGCCCTCGGTGTTCGAAAAGCTCTCGCCCCGTCAATTGGAGGTGGCGCGGCTAGTGGGCAAGGGCAAGACCAATTATCAGATCGCCTGTGAATTGGGTATCACCGAAAACACAGTGAAACTGTACGTGTCCCAGGTGTTGCGCCTGACCCATATGCACAACCGCACGCAACTGGCATTGGCTCTGACACCAGGCTCCTCCCCGGTGAATCAACGCTTCACGGCGCACTGACAGGTGCCGGTGCCAAGGCACCGGCACACCGCCGTACTACTCGTTGACCTGAAACACGACCCGCGCGGTCTCACCGCTTTCGTCCAGCGCACTCAATTCGGCCTGCCCTGCCTGCGGCAGGCGCACCAGCAGGCTGTCCTGCCCCTGGGTTTCCCCCAGCGGTTGCCCATTGAGGAACCACCAACGCCGCCCACCACCGCCCAGCGCCGACACTGGCACTTGCAGCGGCTCACCACTGGTGGCGGGGCGACGCAGATGGTCACCAGAACGAATACCGACGATGGCCAGCGGCGGGGCACTGACCGGGCCTTGCGGTGGGCATGTGGGGTCCATGGCCGGTAGACGGGCAGCCCGCCGTTCAGCTCGAGGCAACCAGGGTTCCAGGGGGGCGGGCCACAGGGCCACCTCGCGCGCCTGGGCGCCTGGGCAAGAGCTGTCGACGCGCAAACCGCGGTCGTTGACCCAGATGTGTTCGCGCAAACCCAGGCCCAGCGGCTGATCGGCCGCCTGCAACGTAGGGGGAACGGTGCCGTCCAGGGTCCAGGCAAAGCGCTGGCGCCTGCAGTTGTCGTCCTGGCGGTTCATAGCTTGCCCCAAAGGCCAACAGATCGCCGCCACCCCGACATTGGCAGGCGTTCGCTGCACCGGGGCTTCGAACCCGCGCTGGCTGTCCCGGTTGCTGAGCAGGTCGTGCACTTGCAGCATCAACGGGGCGGCCGAGGCCAGACCGAACTGCCCGGCCACAGGGGTGCCGTCCGGCCGGCCAATCCATACCCCGATCAGGTAGCGAGGGCCGACGCCAATCGACCAGGCATCTCGAAAGCCGTAGCTGGTGCCGGTTTTCCAGGCCAGTTGGGGGCGACGTACCAGTTCGGCATGCCGATCGCGGTCGGGCCGAGCCTGGCCACCAAGGATGCGCCGAATGATCCACGCCGCACCCGGCGACAAGAGCCGGTGCTCCACCAAGGGTGCTTGGGGCTGCAACCGCACCTGGGCGCTTTTACCCTCCCGGGCCAAGGCCGCATAGCCGCCTACCAGGTCTTCCAGGCGGCTACCGGCACCGCCCAGGATCAGCGAAAGATTCGGCTCGGCCAGCGGCGGTAGCGTCAGCGGCAAGCCGCCCATGCGCAGCTGCGCGGCGAAGCGTTTCGGGCCATAGGCCTCGAGCAACTGCACGGCGGGCAAGTTGAGCGACAGGGCCAATGCCGAACTGGCCGACACCGGCCCGCTGAAGCCGCTGGAAAAATTGCCCGGACGGTAGTCACCGTAGCGGCGTGGCACGTCCTGCAACAGCGACTCGGAATGAATGAGCCCGTCATCCATCGCCAGGCCATACAGAAACGGCTTGAGCGTGGAGCCAGGCGAGCGCAACGCCCGCACCATGTCCACGTGCCCGAAGCGCCGGGCGTCCGTGAGGTCGATCGAGCCCAAGTAAGCGCGTACAGCCATGGTCTGCGCATCGACCACCAGGATTGCGGCAGACGTGCGCTCCGGCAGGCGCGCTCGCCATCCCAGCAGCAAGTCTTCCAGCCGGCGCTGTAACCCGGCGTCCACGGTGGTACGGATCAACGGCGGGCTACCAGGGGTGTTCAGACGGCGGGCCAGCAGTGGCGCCAATGCCGGCTCCTGGCGCGGTGCCAGCACCAGCGGTTCTTCAGCTGCTTCACGCAGGCGCTGCTCGGGCCACACTCGATACTGCGCCAACCGTTGCAGCACCTTGTTGCGCGCGCGTTCGGCGCGCTCGGGGTGGCGGTCAGGGCGCAGGCGGCTGGGCGCTTGCGGCAGCACCGCCAGAAGGGCTGCCTCCGACGGCGTCAGGTGCAAGGGCGACTTGCCCAGATAAGCCCAGCTGGCAGCGGCAACACCTTGCAAGGTGCCGCCGAACGGCGCGCGGTCCAGGTAGATTTGCAGAATGTCCCGCTTGGACAGGTGCCATTCCAGCTGCAGCGTGCGCCACAGCTGCCGCAACTTGCCCGCCACGGTGCGATCATGGGGATCGAGCAGGCGCGCTACCTGCATCGACAACGTGCTGCCGCCTGACACCACGCGGCCGCCCCGCGCGTTCAACCACGCCGCCCTGACCAAAGCCATCGGGTTCACGCCCAGGTGATAGTAGAACCAGCGGTCCTCGTACGTCAGCAACGCTTGCAGGTATAGAGGCGACACCTGCTCGGGGCTGACTGGATAGCGCCACACCCCGTCGGCATCGGCGAATCGCCACAACGGCGTGCCATCTTCGGCCAGCACGACCCGGGCCAGGTCGTCGGAGGGCATGGGCAAAGGCCAGATCCGGTCGGCCAGCCACAGCAGCCCCATCAAGGCCACCGCGCCAATCACCAGGGCACGCACTGCCTTGCCGGTTCGCGATCGCCGCCAACGGGCTAAGCTTGGCATCGGGAACCGACCTGCCCCGACAAGGGCCAAAGCACTGGAAACGGCAAGAACGCCGCCATGTTGATCAGGAAGCAACTATGCATGTAGAAGGTTTTTTCGAATGGCTGGGGCAAGCACTGGGATCGCTGATCCGCATCGTCGTCGACGCGCTGAGCGGGTTGTTCAACCTGTTGGCCAATGCGGGCGGCAACTTCGTCGATGGCCTGTCGCGCACGTTGGGCATGGACACCTCGCTGGTCAGCATCCTGGCCCTGATCGTGGGCCTGATGTTGCTGTTTTCGGCGATCCGCGCCTTCATGCGTGCCTCGATCATCCTCGGCATCATCTGGCTGGTATTGGGCCTGTGGGTAATGAGCTGGGTGATCCATTGAGTGGCCGTGCGACGAACAGGTGAAAGCCCTGCTCGTCGCACAAGGCTTGCCCCTAGCGAGGCTTGACCGTCATTTCACCCTGCCCTTCCCCCACGGCCTGCAGGTTGGGGCGGTACATCGACTCGACCTGCGGTGGCGGTACCCGGTAGGTACCTGGGGTCACCGCTCGCGCCAGGTACAGCAGGTGGGTGGTTGCGTAGCTGTCCAGCTTGAGCGCTGCGACGTAACGGTCGTCGCGGTACTCCTGGTGAACCACGTTGGCATTTTGCATCGATTCGCGCCATTGCTTCACTGCGCCGCTGGCGTTATCCAGGCTGGCTGCACTTTGCGCAAGGTTCTGGTTTTCAAGCTCCAGGCCCGCTGGCAAGAGATCGACCACCAGCGCATCGGGAACGCGCTCATCGGCCTTGAGGGCAAGATGCACCAGCACCAGATCGCCGCTGCGCAGGTTCGCCAGGTCCAGCGGCTGGCCCTTCATGCCCAGGTACTCGCGGCGGATCTGCATGCCATTGCTACTGGCAGGCGGCGCCTGGCGGGGATAACCCGACAGGGTCAGTTGCTGGTAGACGGTCTGGCTGCCTTGGTTCTGCACCGTCAGCGGCGATGCCAGCAGGGGCCCTTCCAGCTTCATGCCGGCTTCGGCGTTATTGAAATCACGCAGCTCACCGGCGCTGTCCAGGCGGGCCTGCCACTTGGCTTCAGGCGTACCCAGCAGGCCACGTCCGGCCAGGAACAAGGCGTTGCGCTCTTGGGTGGACAGCCAGCGATTGGCCGCCACTTCGTCGGACAGGGCGAAGAGCCGCTGGTCCACCTGGCCACTGGCAAGTTTGTTTTCCTGCAGCAGTGCCAGGATCAACGCCTGGTCACGCAGGGGGCTGCCGTAGTCTGCCATCCAGTGCTTACCGCGGCTGACGGCGAGCCCTGCCTGCAGGGCCTGGTCGGCACGAGGTTTGTCACCCATCTTGTCCAGCGCCACGGCCAGTTGCACCAACGGCAAACCGGAACGCGCATCGGCGCGGCGCTCGAACAACCCGCGTAGCGCGCCCAAGGGCGCCTGCTGACTGCGCGACAGCACCAGCGCGGCGTAAGCCTGCACGGCGAACCGGGTGTGATCGGCGTCCTCGCTGTAGTCCACCTCGATCAGGTTGCGCTCCTGCAGGTAGCGCAACAACCGCTCGCTGGCTTTCTTCAGCGCCTCGGCGGGTACCCCGTAGCCTTGATCGCGGGCACGCAGAAGGAAGTCGGTGACATAGGCCGTCAGCCAGTATTCCTCTTCGCTGTCGGCACTCCACAAGCCAAAGCTGCCGTTGTAGCGCTGCATACCCAGCAGGTGCTCGATGCCCATCTCGATCTTGCGCTTGCGCACTGTGGCCGGTTCACCCTCGATGCCGAGCCGTTTTAGGGTATCGGCGTCCGCATACAACGATGGGTACAGCCCGCTGGTGGTCTGCTCGAGGCACCCATACGGGTAAGCCTTCAGCGCGCGGATCTGTTCGGCGAGGTTGAGCGGGGGGCGACTCGACAGGGCCAGCGTGCCCTCGAGGCCGGCAGGCTCGAAAGCAGCAAGGTCCGCCTCGGGCAACGTCCAGGGCTGATCCTTCAAGGCCACGCGGAAATGCTTGAGCATGGCGGGATAGGCCGGACGCACGCCCAGTGTCCATTCGCGCTCGAACGTGGTCTGCGCCTCGCCGGCCAACTGCAGGCCGGTCACCTGCACATGCACCTTGCCCTGCCCCAGGCCACCTTGGGCCTGCACCGGAATCATCAGGGTGGACCGCTGGCCTTCGGCCAACGCCACAGACTGCATGGCATTGCCGGTCAGGCTCACTTGCCCTTCGGTGGTCACTTGCACGGTCAGCTGTTGGGCAGCTCCCGACAAGTTGGCCAGGTCCAGCGCCAAACGCGTCTGATCGCCGCCTGCCAGGAACCGCGGGGCCGAGAGTTCGGCAATCAGCGGTGCGGCCACCACGGTCTTGCCCTCTGCCATGCCAAAGTGATCCTCGGTCCAGGCCTGGGCCATGAGCCTCAACTCACCGTTGAAATCAGGGATATCGACCGTGGCTTGCCCTTCCCCCTTCTCGTTCAGGGTCACCGGCAGGCTCTGCTGGGCCACGATGGTGACGGTGGTATTAGGGCGCTTGCCCCCCTTGGCCATCGCCGCGTCACCACCGAATGCCAGGCTGGCCAGACGCCCTTGCCCGGCTTCGATCAGTTGCCCGTAGATGTCGAGCTGATCGGCACCGTAGGCCTTGCGACCAAACAGGCTTGCAAAGGGATCCGGGGTCTTGAAGTCGGTGATATTGAGAATGCCGACGTCCACCGCCGACACCAGCACACGCACCTGTGCAGGCACGCTGCCGTCGGCGTTTGCCGCCTTGATTTTCACCGTCAGTGGCTGCTTGGGACGCATTTTTTCCGGTGCCTGCAACGTGACCGCCAGCTTGCGCTCGGCACGGTCGAGCGGCAGGTGCAACAGGCCTACCGCACGCTTGGGCGTGGCATTGGCCTTGCGTTCACCTGGGCGCACCACCAAGGTGCTGAGGTAAAGGTCGTGGCGTGCCCACGCTTTGTCCAGCGGGATATCGAAGGTCTTTCCTTCCGCAGGCACCTGGATTTCCTGCCACCACAACGGGCCGTCGCTGGACTCGATCATCAAGTAACCACTGCCGGCGGCTGGTGGCGTAACCGTGACCTTGGCCGTTGCACCGTCGGCGTAGGAGGGCTTGTCCAAGGCCAGCTTGACCTGGTCGGGGCGTACCGCTCCGCCTTCGGCATTGTCCTGGGCGCGGTAGCCTGCCCAGAAGCGCTGACTGGACACCAGGCCGGTCTGCGGGTCTTCGACCTCAACGCGATAGGGGCCCCACTCGACCGGGAAGCTCAGCTTGGCCGTGGCGTCGGCCTTGACGCTTACCGTCTCTTCCACCTGGGTCAGGAATTTTTCGTTGTAGGCGTAGCTCCAGCCATCACCTTGCGAATAATTCCAGTAGTAATCCCGTCGCTCGCGGATCAGCCTGACCTTCAGGTCGTCGGCGGCCAGTTTCTTGCCCTCGCGGTTAGCGACCAGAAACTCGAATTCCACCGGGCCTTCACTGTCGGCTTCATCACCGTCGAACAGCCCGCGCAGGCCTGGGAGGCGTTCGGCCGGCCAAACAGGTTGCTCAAGGCGACGGGTGATGGGCCTGCCACCGGACTCCTGCAGGCTCGCCTGCACGGTCAGTTGCAACGGCGAACGCGCCTCTGCCCAGCGGCTGGAAATATCCAGGACCGCCTTGCCTGCCTGGTCGAGGGTGACTTCATCAAGCTCCAGGTCCTGCTCCAGTTCGCCTTCGGTAACCGAGCCGAACTGGTAGCCCGGCAGTGCAGGTACCGCTTCACGCAGCGGGCGCACATAGGCCTGGCCACTCAGGCGATTGCCAGCGGCCGGCGCACCGTACAGGTAGCGGCCAGTCACCTCGATGCGCGCGTCCTGATCAGGGGCCAGGGGCTTGCTGCTGCCTTTGAGTTCGAGGGCCAGCCGCTCAGGCAGGAAGTCCTCGACCAGGAACTCGTAGACCTGCTTGCGTCCGCCGCCCAGGTCGAGCAGCAGTTGCCAACGGCCGGTCGGCGCCTCGGTGGCCAGTTGCAACTGGTACTGGAACAGGCCGTTATCGTCTGCTTCCCAGACGAACTTGCGGCTGACTTGTTCATCCGGCCGGCGTACTTCGACGTTCACCGGTTGCGCCTTGACGGGCTTGCCGTCCTGGTCGCGCAGCAAGCCGTTCAACAGCACCGTTTCGCCTGGGCGATACAGGTCGCGCGGGCCGAAGATGAAGAGTTGCAGCGGATTGGCCTGGGGACCGGTGATGTCGAATTCCGCCAGGTCCAGCGCCGCAGTATTGAGCCGCAACAAGGTCGTGTGCACGCCTTGGGTGGCGATGAGGGTATCGGCCTTCGTTGTGATCGGCAGTTCAGCATGGCCTTTGCCATCGGTGCTGGCTTGGGCCAGCAGCTTGCCTTTCTTGTCGTGGAGCTCGATGTTGACGCCATCCATCGCCTTGCCCCCCTCCAGGGCCTGGGCGAACACATCGATGCGATCGCGGTAGCGGTGGGCCGACACGCCAATGTCGCTCAGGGTGAACAGGGTAGCTGGCTGGGAGTAATCATAGGTACCCGAGGCGCGCATTACGGCCAGGTACACACCGGGCTCCTGCAGCGGCTTGATGCCGGCAATGGGCAACAGCACGGTTTCACGCGTGTTGCGTGCAGGGTTGAGGTCGAAGCGGCCGCTGTAGACCAGCTCGGCCATGCTCAGCGTGTCCTTGGACTGGTAGTACTCCAGGCTGCTGCTGCGCCCCCAGTTGGCCATGAACGAGGAGACCATGTCCGGTTTGACGCGAAAGAACTCCACATCCACCTTGTCCACGTTCAATGCGATGACCGGCAGTCCCTCTGCCAGCCGCGTCGGCAACAGCGAACCCCGGCTGGCGAAGCCAACGGTGGGTTGCAGGTCGCGTGTCTCAAGGCGAGTGATCGACTCTTCCTGCAAGGCCTTGCCATTGACAGCCAGCAGGCCCTTGTCCACGGTCAGCACCAGCTTGCGCTGCGGTTCCAGGTGACGCAGGCGCAGCTCCATCTGGCTGTCGGACAGCTCCCAGGCACCGTCCAGCTTGCCCTTGACCGTGTCCACCAGGTGAACCCTGTTGGCGAAATCCTGGTCGGCATCCAGCGGCGCCGAGAAACTGACCGACAGCGTGGCCGCGCCATCGAGCTGTACTTCCGACACATCCAGTACCGTCAGCTCACGACCCTCGTAGCGCTTGGCAAGCACGGCGGGGTCTTCGCGCTGCGCTGTCTTGGCGGTAGCGCTGGCGGTTGGCTTCTGGGCAGGGGCCGAGGCGTCGGGCGTTGAGGCGTCACAGGCGCTGAGCAAGGCCAGCGCGCAGGCCAGCAACAATCCTTTGTTGAACATGGAGTAGACACTCGAAGGCAGGGTGTAGATGAAGGCAGCAACTATAGCGCAAGGCCGAGTGCTGCACCCAGCGTTGTGCGCCAGATGAGACCTTGATCGCACACAATGGTTGCGTGGCCGTTACACTGTCGCCCTTGGCTTGCATTGCCGCCTGGCGCGCGTCCGTTCGAGCGTTTGCAGCCCTCGTTTTCGCCGGAATGAACATGCCCCGATTCTTCGCCGACTGGCACCACCGCCCCACCCACTTCAAGGTGTGGGGGCTGGCCGCGCCCATGATCCTGTCCAATGTCTCGGTGCCACTGGTTGCGCTGGTCGACAGCACCGTCATTGGCCACCTGCCCCATGCCCATCAACTCGGCGCAGTGGCCGTGGGCGCTACGCTGTTTACCTTCATGGTCGGCTTGATGGGCTTCTTGCGCATGGGCTCGACAGGCTTCGCCGCCCAGGCCGCCGGCCGAGGGGATGGCGCCGCCCTGCGCCAGGTGTTGGTTCAGGGCCTGATGCTGGCAGTGGGCTTCGCATGGCTCATCGGCCTGCTGGCCCTGCCCTTCAGCCAGTTGGCACTGCACGCCATGCAGCCCAGCGCGGCCCTGGGGCAGGCTACGCAAACCTTTTTCCACACCCGGTTGCTGGGCCTGCCGGCGGCACTGGCCAGCTACGCCTTGGTCGGGTGGTTTCTGGGGACACAGAATGCCCGGGCGCCGTTGGCGATCCTGCTGACCACCAACCTGCTCAATATCGTGCTGAACCTGTGGTTCGTGCTCGGCCTGGATTGGGGCGTCCTGGGCTCGGCACGCGCGTCGGTGATTGCCGAATGGTGCGCGGCCCTGCTGGGCCTGGCGCTTACCCGTCCGGCCCTGCGCGCCTATCCGGGCCACATCGCCTGGGCAGCACTCAGACGCTGGCAGGCCTGGCGCCCGCTGTTGGCGGTGAACCGCGACATCTTTTTGCGCAGCCTTGCCTTGCAGCTGGTCTTTCTACTAATCGCCGTACAGGGCGCACGCCTGGGCGAGGCCACGGTGGCGGCCAATGCACTGCTGCTCAACGGCCTGCTGCTTACGGCCTATGCCCTCGATGGCCTGGCGCACGCGGTCGAGGCGCTGTGCGGTCACGCCATTGGCGCTCGGGACCGCGACACGTTACGCCGTGCGCTGGTGGTGGCCGGTGGATGGTCGCTGATTGCGAGTTCGGTCTTTGCCGGTCTGTTCTGGGTGGGAGGACACCTGTTCATCGATCTGCAAACCGATATCGACAGTGTCAGGGCGGCGGCTTACCCGTACCTGCCCTATCTGGCGTGCCTGCCGTTGATCGCCGTGTGGAGCTATTTGCTCGATGGGCTGTTCATCGGGGCCACACGGGCTCGGGAAATGCGCAACGCCATGCTGGCATCGCTCGCGATTGCATTGCCGCTGGCCTTTGCCCTGAGCGGGGTGGGCAACCATGGCCTGTGGTTGGCGTTTCTCGTCTTCATGGGCGTGCGCGCCCTGACGTTGGCTTGGGTGGCGTGGCGCCTGCAAAGCAACGACGCCTGGGTGGCGTGAGATCAGTGGCGTGGACCCGTGAGCATTCGAAGACAGTGCTCACTGCCGCCACGCCGCGAAGGCGTGACGGCAATGAGGCCTCACGGGCTGACGCTTCTCAGGACGAGAGGTAGGACGAACGGGTCAAGCCCAGGCGCAGCGCATCCAGGTACTGGGTACGCTCGCGCGCGGTGATCTTGGCGCTGGCCACCTTGTCGCGGTAGTGAGTCATCAGCTCCTCGGGGGACAGGTGCACGTAGCGCAGCATGTCCTCGATGGTGTCGTGGGTCTCGATACCGGCGTGGTACACGCTGCCATCGGCATTCTGGTAAATGTTGACCGAGTCGGTGTCACCGAACAGGTTGTGCATGTCGCCCAGAATCTCCTGGTAGGCACCGACCAGGAACACGCCCAGCAGGTAGTCCTCGCCCTCGTTCAGGGCGTGCACCGGCATGCTGGTCTCGATGCTCTGCTCATCGACATACTGGTTGATCTTGCCGTCGGAGTCGCACGTCAGGTCTTGCAGCACGGCGCGCCGCAGGGGCTCTTCGTCCAGGCGGTGCAGCGGGATGATCGGCAGCACCTGACCGATGGCCCAGGTGTCCGGCAGGCTCTGGAACACCGAGAAGTTGCAGATGTATTTGTCCGCCAACTTGTCGTTCAGCTCGTCGAGTACCTGACGGTGCGAGCGCTGGCGAGCCTTCAGCGAGTTGTAAAGACGACGGCACACAGCGTAGTAGCACTGCTCGGCCAGGGCTTTCTCGGCCAGGCTGATCTTGCCGTCAGCATACTGCGCGGCTACATCGCCCATGTAGTGGGTGGCGCGCCAGTAGGTTTCGGTCACCATCTCGATGTCGGTGGGCCCCAGCAGATCGGCCAGCCACTGCACGGTTTCGGGCAGCGCGTCCTTGTTCTCGATGGTCGGCACCTGGTCATTGTGTCGCTCCACGTCAGTGACCTGGATGACCAGCATGGCATGGTGAGCCGTCAGCGAACGGCCGCTCTCCGAGAAGATGTGCGGGTGCGGCAAGCCCTGCGCGTCGCAGAACTCTTTGAGCATGCCTACCACCACGCCGGCATAGTCATCCATGTCGTAGTTGATCGAGCTGGCGTTGCGCGAGTGAGTGCCGTCGTAGTCAACACCCAGGCCGCCGCCCACATCGATGTGGTCCACCGGCAGGCCCAGGGCGCGCAATTCGCCGTAATAGCGGATGGCTTCCTTGAAGCCGTGCTGGTAGTCCGCCAGGTTGGCGATCTGCGAGCCCATGTGGAAGTGCAGCAGGCGGATACCCTGATCAAGGCCGGCATCGCGGAAACGCTGCACCACGGAAATCAGCTGCGCGGCAGAAAGCCCGAACTTGGACTTCTCGCCCCCGGTGTCAGCCCACTTGCTCGATGCCAGCGACGACAGGCGCACGCGCAGGCCCACCTGCGGCTTGACCTTGAGGTCGGCCGCTTCCTCGATCACCAAGGCCACTTCGGACTCTTTCTCGATGACGATGAAGACGTTGTGGCCCAGCTTCTGTCCCATCAGCGCCAGGCGGATGAACTCGCGGTCCTTGTAACCGTTGCAGACGATGGTACCGCCCTTGGGCGCCAAGGCCAGCACCGCCAGCAATTCGGGTTTGGAGCCGGCTTCCAGCCCGATGGACACGTTCTGGGTGGCGATGATGTTCTCGACCACCGCCTCCTGCTGGTTGACCTTGATCGGGTACAGGGCGGTGTACTGGCTCTGGTATTCCAGGCGCGCGATGTTGGCGTCGAAGGCGCCGGTCAACTGGCGCACGCGGTCCTGCAGAATGTCGGGAAAGCGCACCAGCAAAGGCAGCGACAGGCCGCTCTGGCGCAGCTGGTCAACCTGCTCGTACAGGTCGATCGGCGAGCTGTCCGGGCCGTTGGGGCGCACTTCGACGCGCCCGGCTTCATTGATGGCGAAATACCCAGCGCCCCAATGGCGGATGCCATAAACACTGCGGCTGTCGGCCACGGTCCATTGGCTACCATCGTCTTTGCGTGTGCGTCGTACGGACATTCAAGTCCCCTATAAATTGAGTCAAGACACTGCCGGTCAAACCGGGGAAGCAGTGTAGAAGCCAAAAATGACGGTTCGCCCGTGCTCTGGGGTAGACCCTGGGCACTGCGACGAGTTTAGAAAGCGCAGGACGAAAACCTGCCGAGCGACTCAGCCGCCCGACTTTTTCGCCTTGAAGCCCTGCTTGCTCAGCTCGTCGAGCAGCAATTGCACATGATCACCCTGGATCTCGATGACGCCGTCCTTGAGCGCGCCACCGGTACCACAGCGGCGCTTGAGGGTGGCAGCCAGTTCCTTGAGCTGATCGTGCGGCAACGGCACACCCGTGACGGTGGTCACGGTCTTGCCGCCACGGCCTTTGCTCTCGCGGCGCACGCGGGCAATACCATCACCCTCGGGAATGACCTGCTGCTTGCAGGTACAGGCATCCACGGGCTGGCCACAGTCAGGGCAATGACGACCGGCATCGGTCGAATAAACGAGACCGCCGAGGGCGGAGAGGGAAGAAGCTTTCTTGGCCACTTTTGTGCCTCGGTGCTGAGGACAAAAACTGGTCGTACCTGCACATGAGGCCGACCGCGAAGCCCCACTCTGGCAGGGGCGGCGCTACTGCCGCAACACGTGCGGCAGCCCGAAAAGGCCGCGCAGTGTAACGATAAACGGTGCAGTTGCTAAGTACTGGATTGCGCCATTTTGCGAATGTTTTGCGACCCGCTGTGCAGCGGCTAGACGAGGCTGTTCCTGTAGCGGATCAACGCAGCCATCGAGTCAGGGCAATAAGGCCTGAGCCGACTGTCCTCCAGGGCCTGGTCGATACCGATGAAACGTGCCTCGATCACTTCCTCGGGCTGCAGCCGCAGCGGCGCATCGGACACTGCCGAGTACAAGGCGCACCACAGGCGATTGTCAGGCTGATCGAAGAAAAACCGCTCGTGAAAGCGCAAGGTCACGTCGGCGACGCCCAGTTCCTCGGCCAGCTCGCGCGCAGCCGATTCGGCGTACGTTTCACCAGCGGCCACCATGCCGCCGGCGGCAACGTCCCAGTAGCCGGGGTACAGCGCCTTGCTCAGGGTACGCCGGTGCACGCACAGTTCACCGGCACCATTGAACAACAGAATGAACGTGCAGCGCCCGATCAGCCCGCGCTCGCGCAACTGCGCCCTGGGCAATGCGCCGAGCACCTGGTCGTGTTCGTCCACCCAGGTAACCTGCTCCCGGTCCGAAGCCGCCCGGTGGGCGGCTTCATCAGGGCTGAAGCTCATCTCAACCCTGCGACAGCAGCTGGCGCAGGTCGATGACCGCCGCGTTGGCGCGGGAGATGTAGTTGGCCATGACCAGCGAGTGGTTGGCCCACATGCCGAAACCACTGCCGTTGAGCACCATCGGGCTCCACAGAGGCTCTTGCGAGGTCTCCAGTTCCCGGATGATCTGACGCACACTCACGGTGGCGTTCTTCTTGGCCAACACGTCGGCAAAATCGACTTCGATCGCACGCAGCAGGTGCGACAGCGCCCAGGCCTGGCCGCGGGCTTCATAGAACACGTCGTCGATCTGCAGCCATGGGGTTTCCACCACTTCCTCATCTACCTGCGGCGCCTGGCCAGCCACCACGGACTCGGTCTTGAGGGTGGTGTTGAGCTTCACGCGGCCTACACTGGCCGAGAGTCGTTGCGACAGCGAGCCCAGGCGGGTAGCGACGTCACCCAGCCAGTTGTTCAGGTTGTCTGCACGGGTATAGAAGATCGCGCCCTTGTCGCCTGAAGCCAGGCGAGCCTGATAGCGCGCCAGCGACTTGATGCCTTCTTCGAATTCCGATTCGCTGGACGGCAGGATCCAGCTCTTGTAATCGAAGTTGAAGCGCGGCTCGGCCTTGGCCAGGTCGGCGTCTTCAGTCGATTGCGACTGGGAGCGGGCGAAGTCCTTGCGCAGCGCGCGGGAAAGGTCACGCACCTGGACCAGTACGCCGTACTCCCAGTTGGGCATGTTGTCCATCCACAGGCCTGGCGGGAGACGGTCATTGGCGATATAGCCACCTGGCTTGTTCAACAAGGTGCTCGCTACGGTCTTGAGCGTTTCGACGGTGGTGTAGCCCACTACCATCTGCTGGCCGTTACGCTCGGCTGCGCTCTGGGCGTTCTGCTGCACCGGGAACAATTCGGGTTCCTGGCTCCAGTACCAGGCAAGACCGATGCACACCAGCAGGTAGAGCCCGATCAGGGCCAACAGTGAGCGGCCCCACAGGCCACCAAAATAGCTACGGGCGGCAGCGCCGCGGCCGTCGACACGCTCGCGGGGCTCGGCTTTGGCCTCGCGGTTTTTCCAGTCCAGCATGGCTATATCCTTGATCAGTCACGACGGTTCAGGGGCTTTGACCACAGGCCTACGCCAGGGTGCCACCGCAAGCCCGCCTGACAGCACTATAAAGCAGACACCGCCTTACGCATAAGCGACCCCTGGGTCGAGAACTGAATAGTCATTCAGCCCAGTTTGTTGAAAGGGGCCACGCATACGCAGCTCAAGAGCTGCTAGCATAGAGCCATCACTGCCCCTGCATACCCCTAACGACAAGTAGCCAGGACATGAGCCAAGCAGTTGAGCCGAGCCCGCAGTGCCCCGCTGAGCATGTTGCGCGTAGTGGCCTGCGCAAGGACGATCCACACGATCAGTTGCTGCTGGCGCCCCAGCGCAGGCCGGTCTATATCCTCTTGCAGGACCACGACCGCGCCGAGCGCCTGGCCCAGCAACTGGAATTCTTCGGCCTGGGCGTACAGGCCTTGCCCACTGCCGATGCCTTTCGCGCATCGGTGGACGAATGCCCGCCTTCGGCGGTCATCATGGACGTCGACTTCAATGGGGTCGGCCAGGGCCTGACGTTGGCGGCCGAAGCCCAGGCGCGGCAGACCAAACCCCTGCCGCTGCTGTTCTTCAGCCACCACGAAACCGATACCCCGACGCGCTTGGCCGCCGTGCGGGCGGGCGGTCGCGATTTCCTCACCGGGACACTGGAGGCTTCCAGTCTGCTGGAGAAAGTCGAGTTACTGACCGATGCCGCGCCGTACGATCCCCTGCGCGTGCTGATCATCGATGACTCACGCACCCAGGCTCTGTTCACGGAACGGGTGTTGGCAGGCGCCGGGATGATCACCCGCAGCCTGACCGACCCGATCGCCACCATGGCCGAGCTGGCTGACTTCCAGCCTGACTTGATCATCCTTGACCTGTACATGCCGGCGTGCACCGGCCCTGAACTGGCCAAGGTGATTCGCCATAACGACCGCTACGTCAGTGTGCCGATCATCTACCTGTCGGCCGAGGATGACCTGGACAAGCAACTTGAGGCCATGAGCGAAGGCGGTGATGACTTTCTGACCAAGCCGTTTCGCTCGCGCCACCTGATCACCACGGTGCGCAACCGCGCGGCCCGCGCTCGGCACCTGAAGGCGCGCATGGTCCGCGACAGCCTGACCGGGCTGTACAACCACACCCATATCCTGCAATTGCTCGAGGATTGCAGCTTCCGTGCCCGGCGCGAACAGCAGCCGTTGAGCTTTGCCATGCTCGACATCGACCGCTTCAAGAAAATCAACGACCGCCACGGCCACCCCATGGGCGACCGGGTAATCAAGAGCCTGGCGCTGTTTCTCAAGCAACGCCTGCGCAAGACCGATTTCATCGGACGCTACGGCGGCGAGGAATTCGCGATCGTCATGCCCAATACCCCATTGGAGGCGGCGTACAAGGTGCTCGATGACATCCGCGGGCGTTTTGCCGAAATCCTCTACCCAGCCCAGCCCCATGACCTGCGCTGTACGTTCAGCGCGGGCGTGGTGCAACTCGATGACGGCCTCGATGCGCTGACCATGGCCAGCGCGGCCGACGAGGCGCTGTACCGGGCCAAGCATGCGGGACGCAATTGCGTGGTGCGTGTGGAGCCCTGAAAAGCCGGGCAAAGGATAAAGGCACTTTGCCATTCAACTGCGTGCCGCCGTCATCATCGCGTCACACGAACGCAATAACTTCAGGCCCCTGACTCCTCCCTCCCCCGCAGGAAGCTCGCGGCTATGCGCCTGAAGTGGCTGACCAATTTGAATACGTTGTTACTGGTGACGGTGTGCATCGCCCTGGGCGTCACGCTGTGGTGGTCGCAGCGGGCGCTGGAGCGCCCCTACCAGATGATGGAGCGCTACCTGACCCTGTCGCGCCATTTCCAGACTGAGGCGGCCGAGAACATCCAGGCCTATCTTGGCAACGGCGATGCCGTGCGCCATGCCGCGGCACTGCAGGCCACGGTGCAACTGCAAGCCTCGCTGGCCGACTGGCCCGAGACGATGGCCAGCCAACTGCGCCCCAGCCTGGACGACCTCCAGGCCTTCAGCGCGGGTGAGTTGCTGGCCGCCGGCAAGTTGGCCGGTGACCCCCAGGCGCTGTTGCTGCAAGCCGAGCGCGAGCTGGGGGCCAATCTGGAGCAACTGACCACCTATGCGCGCGACAGCACCAGCCCCGACGCTGGGCGATACCTGCTGCCGCTTGTCGAGGCGACCTTGCACCTGAGCAGGCTTGGCCTGGCGCGGGAAAAGCTGGTGGGCAGCGGCCGGCCGGAACTTGCGAACGAGCTGGAACGCGAGTTGCAATCGATTCAGGCCCAGGCGCACGTCATCGAAGGCTTGCCGCTGCTGGGCTTGACCCGTGCTGCCGAATCCGGCGCGGATGACTTTGCTGCGCTGATGGGTTTGCAGACCGATACCCGTGCCCAGCAAGAAGACGTCGCCGTAGGCCTCAAGCGCGAGTTGCAAAGCCTGGTTGGGCGCTATCCGGCCGAGCTGCAACGTACCCGTGCCCAGATCGCCCAGCGCGCCGCCCTGGCGACCCGCGCCACGCAACAACTGGAGGCAGTGCGCCAGGCCATCGCGGCCCTGGAGCCAGAGGTGCGCAGCCTGCATGGCACGATCGCGGGCGAAGTGCGCACCCTGCAAGGGGGGATGATCGTGATGATCCTGCTGATCGCCCTGCTCATCGACACCCTGCAACGTCGTCTTGCACGCACACTCACCGGCCTGGCGCCTGCGCTGTCGCGCTGGGCCGAGGGCGATTTTACCCAGCCTGTCGAAATGGGCAGGACCAACCGCGAGCTGCATGACATCCAGGCTTCGCTCAATCGCCTGCGCCAGTACCTGGTCGAACTGGTAGGCGCCCTGCGGCACAACGCCGAGCAAGTGGCCGGCAGCAGCCATGCGCTGGCCAACATGAGTGCTGCCTTGCACGATGGCGCACAACGACAGGCCGGGGATACCGGGCAGATTCGCGACGCGCTTGGAGAACTGGAAGCGACCATCCAGCAGGTGGCTGGCGACGCCAGCGCTGCAGCCCTGGCCAGCCGTGACGCAGGCCGGGCAGTGGAACAGGGCCAGGCGGTGATCGGGCAAAGCTTGTCGGGTTTACGCACGCTGGTCGACGAGGTGCAGGGCAACGCGCGCATGATCGAGCAACTGGCAGAAGAATCGGCCACGATCGGTGGCGTGCTGACAGTGATCCGGTCCATCGCGGAACAGACCAACCTGCTGGCACTCAATGCCGCCATCGAAGCCGCCCGCGCCGGTGAAATGGGTCGCGGGTTCGCCGTGGTAGCCGACGAAGTCCGCACCCTGGCCCAACGCACCACCGGCGCTACTGGGGAAATCCAGACCCTGATCGACAGATTGCAGCAGGCAGCCAAGGGCGCCGTGGACGGTACGCGGGTACAACTGGAGCATGCCGAGGCCACTGCCAACCAGGCCCAGACCGCCGACGGTGCACTGGACGAAATCGTGTGCGCGATCCGCACCATTGCCGACACTGCCCTGCGCATTGCCGAAGTGACGGCGCAACAAAGCGCAGCGGTGAGCGAGATCCGTGACCACAGCGAGCGGATTCATCAACTGGGCGGAGATAACCTGCAACGCATCGGTGAAGGACGCGAGCAAGGCGACCACCTGCTTAGCCTTGGCAGCGCACTGAACCAGGCGGTGGGTGCCTTCAGGGCCTGAACCGACCGCCCTGGCTCCACGAAATAGCTTTAGACCATCACCGGCAAGACGGGCAGGCCCACGCATGGTTCCCTGAGCGTCAACTCCGTTATGATGCGCGGCACGTTCGTTCTTGCGAGTTCACCATGCACCGCCTGTTTTTCCTGTTGTGCCTACTGCTGGCCAGCCCGGTGTTCGCCACGGGGTTGCTGGACAATCGCCCCAGCGCCACCCTCGGCGCCTACTCACTGGCCGGCAATGCCGACTTCCTCCCGGTACACGAAGCCTTCAAGCTCAGCCTGATCCAGGCCGACGCCCATGCCATCAAGCTGCGCCTGGTGGCCACCGACGGCTATTACCTGTACCGCCACCGTTTCGTGTTTCGAACCGAGCCGGCCGACATTGTTCTGGGCACGCCGGTCATCCCGAAGGGCGAGGCCAAGCATGACGAATTCTTCGGCGATGTGGAGGTGTATCACGGCATCGTCGACATCGAGCTGCCACGCAATGATTCCAGGGCTTTCACCTTGCAGGTGGGCTACCAGGGCTGCGCTGACAAAGGCTTGTGCTATCCACCTGAAACCGAACGGCTGAGCATTGACGGTGATAGCGCGCCGAGCAGCCAGGCCGCGCACGTCTGGGACTGGAAAGCGCTCCTGCTGTTCTTCATCGCCGGCGTAGGCCTCACGTTCACGCCATGCGTGCTGCCCATGCTGCCCATTCTCTCGGGTGTGGTACTGCGCGGTCAGACAGGAGGGCTGCGCGGGCTGTCGCTGTCACTGGCCTATGTGCTGTCCATGGCTGCCAGCTTCGCCGCCCTCGGGGCCTTGATGGGCCTGTTCGGCGCAGGCCTCAACCTGCAGGCGCGCCTGCAGTCGGCCTGGGTACTGGTGCCTTTTGCGCTGTTCTTCGTGGCTTTCGCCCTGGCCATGTTCGGCTTGTTCGAACTCAAGCTGCCCCAGGCCCTGAGCAACCGTCTGGACGGCGTCGCCAATCGCACCCTAGGCGGCTCGCTGCTGGGCGCCGCGGCCTTGGGCGTGTTGTCCAGCCTGTTGGTTTCACCCTGCGTTTCGGCGCCGCTGGCCGGTGCTCTGCTGTATATCAGTGCCAGTGGAGACGCCCTGGGCGGTGCGCTCAAACTGTTCGCGCTGGGCCTGGGCATGGGTGCCCCGCTGCTGCTGGTCGCAACCGGTGGCGCCGCCTGGCTGCCGAAAAGCGGCCCATGGCTCAACAGTGTCAAGAACGCCATCGGCGTCCTGTTGCTGGGGCTGGCCATCGGTTTGCTCAGCAGGGTCTTGCCAGGGCCCGTCACCTTGGGGCTTATCGGGTTGCTCGCGGCCGGGGTGGCCGTGTTCCTGGGGACACTGGAATTCGTCGTCAAGACGCCTCGCCAACGCCTGGCCCAACTGCTTGGCCTGGCGCTGCTGGTCTACGCCCTGGCCTGCGGGTATGGCGCCCTCAGCGGCCAGGGTGATCCGCTGCGGCCGTTGCCTCCGGTTGGTGAGAGCATGGCTGGTCAGGCTGCGCCCCCTGCCCAGGCGTGGCAAACACTGACCACCGCCGAGGCGCTCGATGCTGCACTGGCCGATGCCAAGGCCGCAGGCCAGCCGGTACTGCTGGACTGGTACGCAGACTGGTGCATCAGTTGCAAAGTCATCGAGCACGAGGTGTTGAATGCACCTCAGGTACTGCCGCAACTGGCGGGCTTCAAACTGTTGCGCCTGGACCTGACGCGCAGCGATGCGGCCCAGCGAGCCCTGCTGGACCGCTATCGGTTGTTCGGCCCGCCAGCGTTGATGTTCTTTGCCGCCAACGGCAGCGAACTGACCGCTGATCGGGTGATAGGCGAGATAAATGCCGAGAACTTTGCGTCCATTTTGTCCCGCGTTCGCGACACGTCAGGCCTGTAACGGCCCGCTGGCATAGGAACATATCGGCGATCAGTGACCGGATCCTGCTATTCGGTCACATACTTCGCGCGAATCTCGGTCATCGTGCTGGCTATTGCCGGGAACTGGACACTTGCCGTCGCTTTAGGCACACTCGCCGCGCTGTGTCGAATTGCCCTACAAATCCAAGGAACTCGCAGATGGCAACGCTACTGGTGCTTCACGGCCCCAATCTGAACCTGCTCGGTACGCGCGAGCCCGGCCACTATGGCGCCGTGACCCTGGCCCAGATCAACCAGGACCTGGAGCAACGTGCTCGCGCCGCGGGCCACCATTTGCAGTATTTGCAGAGCAATGCCGAATACGAGTTGATCGATCGCATTCATGCGGCACGCAACGAGGGTGTGGATTTCATCCTGATCAATCCGGCTGCATTCACCCACACAAGCGTTGCACTACGTGACGCATTGCTCGCGGTGAGCATCCCATTCATCGAAGTGCACCTGTCCAACGTGCACAAACGCGAACCGTTCCGTCATCACTCCTACTTTTCCGATGTAGCCGTAGGGGTGATCTGTGGTCTGGGCGCCAGCGGTTATCGCCTGGCCCTGGAGTCCGCGCTGGAACAGCTGGCTGCCAACGCACAGCCCAAATGATGAAAGCCCTGGCCTCGGTGGCCAGGGTCAAGAGAAGCGTGTCGACACGCTTTAACAATTTCGCCCCCTGACCGAACCTTTGGGAGTTGATGATTAATGGATATCCGTAAAGTCAAGAAACTGATCGAGCTGCTGGAAGAGTCTGGCATCGACGAGCTGGAGATCAAGGAAGGCGAAGAGTCGGTTCGCATCAGCCGTCACAGCAAGACCCCAGCTGCCCAGCAGTTCTACGCACCTGCCCCGATGGCTGCGCCTGCCGCTGCCCCGGTCGCCGCTGCCGCCCCTGCTGTCGAAGCTGCCGCCGCTGCCCCGGCCCTCAAGGGCACCGTCATCCGCTCGCCAATGGTAGGCACCTTCTACCGCAAACCTTCGCCGACCTCACCGAACTTCGCTGAAGTGGGCCAGAGCGTGAAGAAAGGCGACACCCTGTGCATCGTCGAAGCCATGAAGATGATGAACCACATCGAAGCCGATGTCGGCGGTGTCATCGACGCCATCCTGGTAGAAGACGGCCAGCCGGTTGAGTTCGACCAGCCGCTGTTCACCATCGTTTGAATCGCGGAGAGCCAACGATGTCTGGGAAGCTCGAAAAAGTCCTGATCGCCAACCGCGGGGAAATTGCCCTGCGGATCCTGCGTGCCTGCAAAGAGCTGGGTATCAAGACCGTCGCCGTGCACTCCACCGCTGACCGTGAACTGATGCACCTGGGCCTGGCAGACGAGTCGGTCTGCATCGGCCCTGCATCGTCCAAGGATTCGTACCTGCACATCCCGGCGATCATCGCCGCTGCCGAAGTCACCGGCGCGACCGCGATTCACCCCGGTTACGGCTTCCTGGCGGAAAACGCCGATTTTGCCGAGCAGGTTGAGAAGTCCGGCTTTGCCTTCATTGGCCCCAAAGCCGACACCATTCGCCTGATGGGTGACAAGGTGTCGGCCAAGGACGCTATGATCAAGTCGGGTGTACCGACCGTGCCGGGCTCCGACGGCCCGCTGCCGGAAGACGAAGAAGTCGCGCTGGCCATCGCCCGCGACGTCGGCTACCCGGTGATCATCAAGGCCGCCGGTGGCGGTGGTGGTCGCGGCATGCGCGTGGTGCACAAGGAAGAGGATTTGATCGCCTCGGCCAAGCTCACCCGTACCGAAGCCGGTGCAGCCTTCGGCAACCCGATGGTGTACTTGGAGAAGTTCCTGACCAACCCACGTCACGTGGAAGTACAGGTCTTGTCCGACGGCCAGGGCAATGCGATCCACCTCGGTGACCGTGACTGCTCGCTGCAACGCCGCCACCAGAAGGTGCTGGAAGAGGCTCCGGCCCCAGGCATCGACGAGAAAGCGCGCCAGGAAGTGTTCAAGCGCTGCGTGGACGCGTGCATCGAGATCGGCTACCGCGGTGCGGGAACGTTCGAGTTCCTGTACGAAGATGGCCGCTTCTACTTCATCGAGATGAACACCCGTGTGCAGGTTGAGCACCCGGTGTCGGAGATGGTCACAGGCATCGACATCGTCAAGGAGATGCTGAGCATCGCCGCTGGCAACAAGCTGTCGTTCCGCCAGGAGGACGTGGTGGTCCACGGCCACTCGCTGGAGTGCCGTATCAACGCCGAAGACCCGAAGAAGTTCATCCCAAGCCCCGGCAAGGTGAAGCACTTCCACGCACCAGGCGGCAACGGCGTGCGCGTCGATTCGCACCTGTACAGCGGTTATTCGGTTCCGCCGAACTATGACTCGCTGATCGGCAAGCTGATCACCTGGGGCAAGGACCGTGACGAAGCCATGGCCCGCATGCGCAATGCCCTGGACGAGATCGTCGTCGATGGCATCAAGACCAACATCCCGCTGCACCGTGATCTGGTGCGTGATGAAGGCTTCTGCAAAGGCGGCGTCAACATTCACTACCTCGAGCACAAACTGGCCAACCAGGATTGATCGCGTAGTGTGACGTACAAGAACCCCGGACTGGCTCCGGGGTTTTTTATTGCCTGTTAGGCTTCATTAATGGCTGATACGGCCCTTCAGGGTGCTTGCGGCCAAACACTGTGCAAATGGCGATCACCCAGCAAACGGTGTCTACCGACCTAGCAGAGCAATCTGCGTATTCCCGCCGCCCTCTCTAACTTGCATGACTTGATGATCTGGCTTGCCGCAAAGAGCAAGCACCGATGCCGCTTGAGTATGAAGCGTGCCCTGCAACGAAAATTCCTACTGAGCATTGGGAACTTCCTGGCAAGACGAAAACAGTACCTTCGAATATAAATTGAGTGCAGGAAAGCGACTCGATGAGTACCTGGTTAATGCGGCGTTGAGACGGCAGGCCTACTCGGTACTGCTTGCGAAAAACCGACTTGCGATTCCGTTTGGCAGGCTGCCATGAAGAATCACTCGAGCAAAGCCTGCCACTTGCCCAATGCCTTCAAACACACCTGCACCGTTTAATTCGCCAGAGGCCCTCATGTTCGATCTGAAGATGCTGATGGAAATCAATCGGCAGAACTGCGAAGCCTTGCAAGACCCTTTATCCATAGGGCCCGCCGTCTCATGCACCCGCACCTTCACCGTTCTGCCATTACGCTATGCCGCCGTGGGCGGTAATCCCCACCAGCGTCAGCAGCTCCCTACTCTGCCTCAACACCTGCGCCACCCGCATCGCACCGCCGCGCTGCATCAGGCGGACTATGCCATTCGCCCGCTGCGTGAAGGTTTCCTGTATGTCATGGAAAAGCGCAGGCTCAGTGGGCAATACAGCCTTCACCCTCCCTACCGAATCGCCGCGAACGGCGCCCTGTCGCTCTTCGACCCTGAACATCCAGAGCCAAAACCGCCTGGCATCTCCACATTCCAGGATGTCGTGCGCGCTATGACCTGGGCATTCACGGTTCATGATCTCGACGACTTGCTCGAGCTTCGCCTGTTCTACAGCCCCGATCCGTTGACCATCGCGGCGCAGCGGCAATTGCTGCGTCGACGCGACCTGCTGCCTGCAGTAGACATAGCGCCCTTCGCCAGCCCCAGCTGCCCAATGCCCAGGCCCTACACGATACGTCATGACCAGTTGAACCTTGTCGCCGACTTTGCCGCGGAATCCAACGACGTGTTGCGCACGCTGTTGGACGCTCAGGTCTTCAGTACACCAAGCATCAGCTCGCTGGCGGCGGCCCGCCAAGCCTTGGGCCCCTTGGGCAGTAAACCTGAAGCACGGGGCGTTGCCGTGGTGGTGGAGGATGCCATCGGCATTACCCAGGAACTCAATGCCTGGCGCAACGCTGGCATGGAACACCTCAAGCATTGGCTGGAAGCCAGCACTGAGAGCGGTGGCCCTAGTAACGAGCGAAAGGTGTTGGTTGCGCAAACATTCACCGAACTGCATCAGCAATTCACGGAGCGAAAGGTTGCCGCAATGGTCGATCGCCGCAGAGAGGCGATGCGCGGCTATCTCGGCAGCGACGAGGCGGTTCCACGGTACATGGCCGAGTGGTGGGCAACAGCTAAAGAGCACATTCTGGACAGCGCCGCTGAACTTGAAAGGCAGAAGCTCGAAACGCGCGCAAAAAATGGAGAATTTGCCAAGCAATTCGAAGAGCGCTATCTGTCACTCGTTAACCTAAAAGGTATGTACCAGCACCTTGATGTGTTTGAGGCGCAGAGCGCCGAAGCCCAACGTCTCGCCGAGTCCAGAGCGGCAGATCACCTCGCATGGTTGAAGTCGTCCGCACTGGTAGACGCACTTGCCCACTACGACGAAAACGACCCTGCCAATGGCCTGTGCTTTGCGCACCAGACAGGGCTGTGCGTAGCCGGCCTCGAAGGCGTGCCATCCGGCGCAGCGCTGCTTGCTCAATGGTGGCGCGCCGACGCTATCACCCCCGACAACCTGGCGCTGCGCTCGTTTGTCCATAATCAGCGCGAGATCGCAGAGGTGCTTGCGCAGACACGCACAGCGCTGGACGCACTGGCACCGGGCAGCGACCCTATTCTTCAACTGGAGGCGGCCCTCAAACAAGCCAAAGAGCTCGCCGCACACTTCAGCCGGCTGGACAGCCACCTGGACCAGCTCACGCAACACAGCCCCACCAACACTGCTGGCGCGCTGGCCTGGCTCGGGCAGCTGGGGCGCCAGAGCCTGTCAGTAGGTGCGCCCGGTAGCACTGACCGGTTGCTGTATCGACGCCTGAGCACCTACCTCATTGCCTCGCTGGGTAAGCAAGCCGTGGAACTGCGCTTGAGTGAGCAGGCGCTGGACGGTAAAACGCCCTCGCCCGGTCGCATCGCGGCCCCCATCGTGCGCCGGCTTGATCGAGCTTATGCCGAGACGTTGAACGGGGTGCACGGGAATCAGTTCTATCGCTTGCGGGTCGCCAGCGGATTGCTGCTGTTGGAGGCCGGGCTGCTGTTGTTACAAGGCAGACGGGATGACAAGGACCGACGCTTCTGGAGCGAAGTGACTGCGGCCGCATTTACCAGTGCGGCTGCGGGGATGGAGCTGCTTGCGGTGGGGACGGAACTGACGATTAGAGGCGTTGGCGGGAACAGCGCCACTGCGCGGGGCGCGCTAGTTAATCTAGGGCAGTATCGACTGTGGGGGGCTGGGTTGGCGGCGGTAGGGGGGCTCGTCAGTATAAAATGGGATATCTCCGACGCTGCGGAGGCAAGAAAAAAATCCAACACAATATTAGCCTCTACGTATATGGTCAGAGCAGGCGCTACTTTTGCATTACTTGTGGGGCAAGGAGGGATAGCGTTTTCACAGGCTGGCGCGCTTTTTCATTGGCTGTCAGTAAGTGACACAAATATCTTTAGACGCAAAATGGCCGCACTTTTTTCAAAGTTATCTACACGACTGGCGACCAATAGAATTGCTATGCTTTGGCTTAGTCGGCTGGGCTGGATTGGAGGCACCATCATGATTGTTGCCACCATCGCCATAGTGCTTTTAGATGGAGACGCACTTGAGAGTTGGTGCAAGGAATGCTGCTTCAGCCTGCAGCCACCTCGCACAGGCTATGCGAAAGATGAAGAAGAGTTGGAGGCCTTATTCAGCTCAATCAGCGAGGTCATATAATGTATTTTGCTGAATGGCTCGCATGGCTTGCATACATAGATCCTAAAGAAGAGCGCGACGCTTTTGAGAAGAATCACAAGAAGACCAATATTTCTATATATGAAAGCGATGAGCAGGATATGCTTGATGCCGCGAAGAGATCAGCCAGCAGCAACCCCCTAAGTCGCGGACCGGTATATGTTTATAATAAACACATACTGGAAATGCGTTGCGGCATGATGGAGGACAAACGGGGACTTATAACTATCCTGTCGACTGCTGTTATACTCTATTCATTAGTGAATATAGCGATGGCTTTAGAGGACCTAACTATTCTCATCGGCCTATTATTCACCTACAACGGCGAGCCTTATGCCGGAACGCTTTTAACGGGGTCTGTTTTCCTGACCTTGGGTGTAGGTACGCTGTGGCTTTATTTAAAATTTGGGCTCCGCTTCACGCGCTTTGAGATGTTCACGTCTCGCCACCTACTGATACGTTTCAATCGGACCACCCAACAAGTTTACCTGCATCGCCCACCGTATTGCGGCGGCATCGTCACGCTTCCTTGGTATGGTGTCACCTCCAGCGGTTCGGATAAAAAATATGCTGCTGCGGGTGGATTTGGCCTTCCTTTAGATCTTATATGGCCACCCTCGTTCGCCGGCGCCCTCCATCCAGAACTCATCCACGTAGGCAAGGCCGCCAACAATTTCACGGAGCTGCAATCCGAGTGGGAATTCATCCGCCGTTTCATGGACGAGGGCCCAGAGGGTTTGCCTCGCCCTTCTCTGACCTCACACTTCCCCTGGCCCTGGCAAGCCTTCACGCCTCAATTCGAAGGCCTGACCCACTACTTTCGAAGATCTTCTCGAATCACCAAACTCGGCCTGGTCTTGATCTCGCCCGCCTTCCTGATCATCGGCACCGGCCATTGGCTAAGCCTGATGCTGTGCTGGAAACCGCGCTGGCCCAGGATCATTCGTGAAGCCGGTTTGCCCGGAAAACCCGTCCCGCCGCTGACCACACTTGATGATTATCCACCCGCTATCCAAGCACGGTTGCGTGAAAACGCTTACCTATGGGCTACTCGCCCAGGCAAACGCCCGCAGAGAAAGAAACGCACCTCTACCCGTAGCCCAAAGACCGAAATTGCCACCGCGTGCCTGCAAAACGATATCTCCGGTGAAACACATCGTGCGGACGGCTCATCGGGCTGATATCAACTTGAAGTTTTTCTCTTGGCTATGATCACTCCACATGGGTTATTCACTGAACGCAGCTTCCAGCCATGTGCATTGTGCTGTTGATCTTCGCGACTTCAGCAGGCCGAACGCAGCCTGTGCGTAGGGCACGGCTCTGAAGCGGCAAGCTGCGGCGCCTGAACGATTGCGCGGTCAGCAACAACAGCAAAAAGATGCCGCCACGACGCTACCCTTTCATACGAGGCATCTCGATGCGATGCTCGTGCACGCGCCGATACAATGTCGCACGCGAAATGCCCAACGCCTGGGCAGCCTCGGCGGGCTTCCAACGATGCCGGATCAACGCATCCAGCAACCGTTGCCGCGCCGGGCAGGACGCCTCGCTCGTGACTCGGCCAACCTCCTGCCCACGGACTTCCTCAGGCAGGTCAAGCAGGCGCAGCTGCCCACCCTCGTTCACAGCGCACGCATAACGCAACACCTGCCGCAACTGGCGCAGGTTCCCCGGCCAGCGGTACTCCAGCAACGCCTGCAAGGCTTCGTCGGCTAGCGCCACGCTCACGCCACACGCGTCGGCCTCTTCGGCCAGCAACTGGTGAATGAGCCCCAGCCGGTCTTCGCGCTCGCGCAGCGCCGGCAACGCGAAGCGGGCGTTGGCCAGGCGAAAATACAAGTCCTCACGAAACTGTCCCTGCTCCACCCTCGCCGCCAGGTCGCGGTGCGTGGCGCAGATCACCTGAATGTCCACGCGCTGGCGCCGCGCAGCCCCCAAGGGGGCTACCTCACCTTCTGCCAGTACCCGCAACAGTCGGGTCTGCAGGCTCAGTGGCATGTCGCCAATCTCGTCCAGAAACAGCGTGCCGCCATCGGCCTGGTGTACAAGCCCTTGCATACCCTTGCTCGAAGCCCCGGTAAAGGCGCCCGCGACATAACCAAACAACTCGCTCTCGATCAGGTTCTCGGGGATGGCGGCGCAGTTGAGCGTGACGAACGGGCCGGTGCCGCGCTTGCTTTGCTGATGCACCTGGCGAGCAAAAACTTCCTTGCCTGTACCCGTCTCACCCTGCACCAGCACTGCAAGGTTACAGTCCTTGACCCGTGTGGCCAGGCGCAAGTGTTGTTCGATGCGCCGGTCCAAGCCTTGCAGCAAGGGCTCGACCGGCTGCTTGCGCTGGGGGGCGCTGACCCGGCCATACAGCTCGCCCAACCCTGGCAGACGTTGCGCAGACGCGTTGCTGACCCGTCGCAATTGCTCTTGGTCGAACAGCTCACCAATGTGAGCAGGCAAGCGTCCCAGGCGCTGCATCAGGCGTTGCCGTGTCAGGCTGTTCATCGCCTGCAGGCGACCGTCGGCGTCCCAGGCCAGTAGATAGTCAGGCTGGCTTTCCACGTAGCCTGGGGTGCCGTGGGCACGCATCACCCAGTGGCCTTGGGCGCTGTGCATGAAAAAGGCGTTCTCGATTTCGCGTGCGGTCTGCTCGACCAATTGCCGGATCAGGTGCTGGCTGCGGCGGTCGTCGGGCGAGCGCAGCGCAGAGACGTCCAGCACCCCCAGCAACTCGCCAAAGGGGTCGAACACAGGCGCCGCGCTACAGGTCAGACCGATGAAGGCAGCGCGAAAGTGATCGCGCTTGTGCACGGTGACCGGTGCCTTGGTGGTCAGCACCGCCGCTACCCCGCAGGTACCCTCTTCTCCTTCCGACCAGCAGGTGCCCAGGTACAGGCCGGCCTTGCGGCAGTCAGTGCGAATGGCCGACTCGACCCGGTAATCGATGGTGCGGCCCTGGGCATCGGTCAGCAGCACGCAGTAGTCGGCCTCGCGCACCTGTTCGTGCAAGCGTGCCACGGCATCCCCGGCAATGCGCAGGAACAGCTCCGAGCGCTCTCGGCATTCGTTGAGCAGGGCCTGGGAAAGGATACGCGGCCCTTGCTCGGAGGCGGGATCGAGACGGTACAGCTCCATGGAGCGACGCCAGGAATCGAGGATCAACGGCGGTACTGGCGCCTGGGGCAGACGGTCGGCGTTCTTCAGTACCCTGCTGACGCAGTCGACATGAGCGCGGGAGTTCGCGGCAAGCATTCGGGCCCTCCGGTTCTCGTTGCTGTTCTTGTGGTTGTGCAGCCATTAAGCGCCTGCGCGCAGGCATGGACAAGCACGGTGTGATCAAAGGTGTGATTGAGACGCAGCGTCTCAGCGTCTCGCCGCACAACGCCCAGAGCGGCACCTGGCGTCTCAGCACGGCGACCCGCCTGGCAGCAGGCAAGACGATCCCAGGCCTCTGCTGCGGGCCTTTGCGGGATTTCATTCAAAGCTGGCACCGCGCTTGCTCTTGTCCTTGCAAACAAGAACACGAGGTGCGCCATGCCGCTACCCGCCCCACTGGTCGGCATCATTGCCAACCCTGCTTCAGGCCGAGACCTGCGTCGCCTGACAGCCACTGCCGGCTTGTACTCCAGCACTGACAAAGCCGCTGCCATCGCGCGCCTGCTCGCCGCATTCGGCGCAACAGGTGTCGGCCACGTGCTGATGCCCAGCGACATGACTGGCATCGCCGCCGCCGTGGTCAAAGCCTGCGCCGGGCCGATGGCGTGCGATCAACACTGGCCTGCCCTCGAGATACTCGACCTGCCGCTGACCCAGACCGTCAGCGACACACGGCTTGCCACGCGCAACATGGTGGCGCGGGGGGTGTCGATGATCGCTGTGCTGGGGGGCGACGGTACGCACAAGGCCGTCGCGGCAGAAGCTGGCGACGTACCCTTGCTGACCTTGTCCACCGGCACCAACAACGCCTTCCCGGAGCTGCGCGAAGCCACCAGTGCGGGCCTTGCAGGCGGCCTGGTGGTCAGCGGCAAGGTGCCAACCTCCATCGGCCTGCGCCGCAACAAACGCTTGCTGGTCAGGGTGCCCCAACAGCAACTGAGCGAATGGGCGCTGGTGGAGGTCGCGGTATCGCCTCAACGTTTCATCGGTGCGCGGGCCCTGAGCCGCAGCGAGGACCTGAGCGAAATCTTCGCCTGCTTTGCCGAGCCCCACGCTATCGGCTTGTCGGCACTGTGCGGCCTGTGGAGCCCGGTCTCGCGGCAAGCGCCTCACGGCGCCTGGGTGCGCCTTGGCGAAAACGCCGGGCAGGCGCTGCTGGCCCCCGTGGCACCCGGCGTGCTGCAAGCCTGCGGCATTACTGCCTCGGGCTACATGGCGCCTGACGCGCCGTACCGCCCGGTCCTCGTCCAGGGCACCTTGGCGCTGGACGGCGAGCGGGAAATCGAATTCTGCGCCCATGACACCCCCACCATCACCCTCGATCACCTGGGCCCTTTGAGTGTGGACGTGCAGGCGGTGCTCACGCATGCCGCCCAGCATCGTCTGCTGGCTGTACCCCTGGGCCACCCGCTGCACCCCGCGACCCGTTGAGACAACCCCGGAGAACAACAAGATGTCCAATCAACCGAGTTCTGCACAACTGCTGCATGCCTATGAAGTGATGCGCACCATTCGTGCCTTCGAAGAACGCCTGCACGTCGAGTTCGCCACAGGCGAAATACCCGGCTTCGTCCACCTTTACGCGGGTGAAGAGGCCAGCGCGGCGGGGGTGATGGCCCACCTGCGCGACAGCGACTGCATCGCCTCCAACCATCGCGGCCATGGCCACTGCATCGCCAAAGGCGTGGATGTGTACGGCATGATGGCCGAGATCTACGGCAAGAAGACCGGAGTCTGCGGCGGCAAGGGCGGCTCGATGCACATTGCCGACCTGGGCAAGGGCATGCTCGGCGCCAACGGTATCGTCGGCGCCGGCGCACCGTTGGTGGTGGGCGCTGCGCTGGCAGCCAAGCTCAAGGGCCGCGACGATGTGTCCGTGGTCTTCTTCGGAGATGGCGCCTCCAATGAAGGCGCGGTGTTCGAAGCCATGAACATGGCCGCGATCATGAACCTGCCGTGCATCTTCGTCGCCGAGAACAATGGTTATGCCGAAGCCACGGCGTCCAACTGGTCAGTGGCCTGCGATCACATAGCCGACCGCGCCGCCGGCTTCGGCATGCCAGGGGTCACCATCGACGGTTTCGATTTCTTCGCGGTTCACGAAGCCGCCGGTGCCGCCATCGAGCGTGCACGCTCCGGCCAGGGGCCGTCGCTGATCGAGGTCAAGCTCAGCCGCTACTACGGTCACTTCGAAGGCGATGCGCAAACCTACCGCGCGCCCGATGAAGTGAAGAACTTGCGCGAAACCCGTGACTGCCTGCTGCAGTTCCGCGACAAGACCGTGCGCGCGGGGCTGCTCGAAGCAGGGCAGCTGGACAGCATCGACGCCCGCGTCGAGGACCTGATCGAGGACGCCGTGCAACGCGCCAAGTCCGACCCCAAGCCACAACCTGCCGACCTGCTCACCGACGTCTACGTCGCCTATCCCTGAGCCGCTCAGAACAAGAACAACAGGAGAACCACCATGGCAAGAAAGATCAGTTACCAGCAGGCCATCAACGAAGCCCTGGCTCAGGAGATGCGTCGTGACGATACCGTGTTCATCATTGGCGAAGATGTGGCCGGCGGTGCAGGCGCGCCAGGCGAAGACGATGCCTGGGGTGGCGTGCTGGGCGTGACCAAGGGCTTGTACCACCAGTTTCCAGGCCGCGTGCTGGATGCGCCCCTCTCGGAGATCGGCTACGTAGGCGCTGCCGTTGGTGCGGCCACCCAGGGCTTGCGCCCGGTCTGCGAACTGATGTTCGTCGACTTCGCCGGCTGCTGCCTGGACCAGATCCTCAACCAGGCGGCCAAGTTTCGCTACATGTTCGGCGGTAAGGCCGTGACGCCGCTGGTCATGCGCACCATGTACGGTGCCGGGCTGCGCGCCGCGGCCCAGCATTCGCAAATGCTCACCTCGCTGTGGACGCATATCCCAGGCCTGAAGGTGGTGTGCCCGTCCTCACCGTATGACGCCAAGGGCCTGCTGATCCAGGCCATCCGCGACAACGACCCGGTGATCTTCTGCGAGCACAAGCTGCTGTACAGCATGCAGGGCGACGTACCGGAAGAGGTGTACACGGTGCCGTTCGGCGAAGCCAACTACCTGCGCGATGGCAGCGATGTCACCTTGGTGACGTATGGCCGCATGGTGCATGTGGCCATGGAAGCCGCCAACAACCTGGCCCGCCAGGGCATCGACTGCGAAGTCCTGGACCTGCGCACCACCAGTCCACTGGATGAAGACAGCATCCTTGATAGTGTCGAGAAGACCGGGCGCCTGGTGGTGATCGACGAGGCCAACCCCCGTTGTTCGATGGCCACGGACATCAGCGCCCTGGTTGCGCAGAAGGCATTCGGCGCGCTGAAAGGGCCCATCGAAATGGTGACGGCGCCGCACACGCCCGTTCCGTTTTCCGACGCCCTGGAAGACCTGTACATCCCCGACGCTGCCAAAATCGAAGCAGCCGTGCGCACCGTCCTCGACGCTACAAGGAGCGCCGCATGAGCCAGATCCATACCCTGACCATGCCCAAATGGGGCTTGTCGATGACCGAAGGCCGGGTAGACACCTGGCTCAAACAGGAAGGCGACGTCATCACCAAGGGCGACGAAGTGCTGGACGTGGAGACGGACAAGATCAGCAGCAGCGTCGAGGCGCCGTTCAGTGGCGTGCTGCGCCGCCTGGTGGCCAGGCCGGATGAGACCCTGCCTGTAGGTGCGCTGTTGGCCGTGGTGGTTGAAGGCGAAGCCGACGACGCCGACATCGACGCTGTGGTACAGCGCTTCCAGGCCGAGTTCGTGGCCGAAGGTAGTACCGACCAGGCCCAAGGCCCGGCGCCCCAGAAAGCCGAGGTGAAGGGTCGCTTGTTGCGTTGGTTCGAACTGGGCGAAGGCGGGACGCCCTTGGTGCTGGTACATGGCTTTGGCGGCGACCTCAACAACTGGCTGTTCAACCACCCTGCCCTGGCCACCGAGCGACGCGTGATCGCCCTCGACTTGCCGGGCCATGGCGAGTCGGCGAAAGCCTTGCAGCGCGGTGACCTGGAGGAACTGAGCGAAACGGTGCTGGCCCTGCTCGATCACCTGGACCTTCCCCGGGCGCACCTGGTCGGCCACTCCATGGGCGGCGCGGTTTGCCTGGGCCTTGCGCGCCTGGCACCGCACCGGGTGGCCAGCCTCGGCCTGATCGCCAGCGCGGGTCTGGGCGAGGCGATCAATGGGCAATACCTGCAAGGGTTCGTCGCGGCAAGTAGCCGCAACGCCCTCAAGCCGCAGATGGTGCAACTGTTCGCCGATCCAGCCTTGGTCACGCGGCAGCTGCTCGAAGACATGCTCAAGTTCAAGCGTCTTGAGGGCGTAGACCAGGCGCTGCAGGTGCTGGCCTCGGCCCTGGCCGAGGGCGATCGGCAACGCCACGACCTGCGCGGCGTCCTGGGCCAGCACCCCGCCCTGGTCATCTGGGGCGGCAAGGACGCGATCATTCCGGCCAGTCACGCCCAGGGCCTGGAAGCCCAGGTGGTGGTCATGCCGGACGCTGGCCACATGGTGCAGATGGAGGCCGCCGACGCGGTCAACCAGCACCTGCTCGCTTTCCTGCGCAGCCATTGACCCTTCCTGGCTTCTGGAGATTCCTATGAACGACTTGAGCAACCCACACATGCGCGCGGCGGTCTGGCACGGGCGCAACGACATCCGCGTCGAGCAGGTGCCTCTGCCGGCCGATCCTGCACCTGGGTGGGTGCAGATCCAGGTGGACTGGTGCGGCATCTGCGGCTCGGACCTGCACGAATACGTGGCCGGGCCGGTCTTCATCCCGGTAGACGCGCCACATCCTCTTACCGGTATTCAGGGCCAGTGCATCCTTGGCCACGAGTTCTGCGGCCGGATCGCCAAGCTCGGCGCAGGGGTCGAGGGCTATGCGGTGGGCGATCCGGTGGCGGCGGACGCCTGCCAGCACTGCGGGACCTGTTATTACTGTACCCATGGGATGTACAACATCTGTGAGCGACTGGCGTTCACAGGGCTGATGAACAATGGCGCCTTCGCCGAGCGGGTCAATGTGCCGGCCAATCTGCTCTACCGGCTGCCGCCCGGTTTTCCAGCGGAGGCAGGGGCGCTGATCGAACCGCTGGCGGTCGGCATGCACGCGGTGAAAAAAGCGGGCAGCCTGCTGGGCCAGACCGTGGTGGTGGTGGGCGCCGGTACCATCGGGCTGTGCACCATCATGTGCGCCAAGGCGGCAGGCGCGGCGCGGGTGATCGCCTTGGAAATGTCTTCGGCGCGCAAGGCCAAGGCATTGGAAGTGGGCGCCAGCGTGGTCCTGGACCCTAACCAGTGCGATGTGTTGGCCGAGATTCGCGTGCTCACCGCCGGGCTGGGGGCTGACGTGAGCTTCGAGTGCATTGGCAACAAGCACACGGCCAAGCTGGCCATCGACACCCTTCGCAAGGCCGGCAAGTGTGTGATGGTGGGGATTTTCGAAGAGCCGAGCGAATTCAACTTCTTCGAACTGGTGTCCACCGAGAAGCAGGTGATCGGCGCCCTGGCCTACAACGGCGAGTTCGCCGACGTGATCGCCTTCATCGCCGATGGTCGGCTGGACATACGCCCGCTGGTGACCGGCCGCATCGGGCTGGAGCAAATCGTCGAGCTGGGGTTCGAGGAACTGGTGAACAACAAGGAGGAAAACGTGAAGATCATTGTGTCGCCGGGATTGGGTCGCTAGGCGCACGGTATCGAAGCTCCCTCTAGAGCGGCCTTGCCGGTCCGGCGCCCCGGCAAGGCCACTTCTACCCAAGGCCCCCACAGCTTGCAAACGTGGCGCAAAGCCCCCTCGCCCCGCCCGCACCACTCGCTGTTTCAGGCGCCCGATCTGAGTCATAATCGGCGCACTCACTGCCCGGTCCTCGCCATGCGTCCACTGCTTCCCCTGACCCTGCTCCTGTTGCTCGCTGCCTGTGGGGATGGCGAATCCCTGAGCCCACCCGATGCACGCCTGCCGGACGGCGGCCGCTACCGTGGCCAGGTGGTCGACGGCTTGCTGCAGGGCCAAGGCCGTATCGATTACCCCAATGGCAGCTGGTATGCCGGCGGCTTCAAGGACGGCTTGTGGCACGGTCAGGGGGAATGGCATGGGCAGAACGGCGAAGTCTACCGCGGCCAGTTCGCCGCTGGCCTGTTCGAAGGGCTTGGCGACCTGACCACTCCGGGTAGCCACTATGCGGGTACCTTCCGCCATGGCAGGCGCGATGGCGAAGGCACCCTCAAGCAGACCGGGCAAACCTACCGCGGGCAGTTCAAGGACGACCTCTACGACGGCGCAGGCGAACTGGAGCTGGCCGACGGCAGTCGCTACCGGGGCCTGTTCGCCAAGGGCAAGCCCAACGGCGCCGGCGTGCGCAGCGACGCCAGCGGTAATCAGTTCAGCGGCAGGTTCGTGGATGGCCAATTGCAAGGCACTGGCACCTACGACAGCGTCGAAGGCGAGCAGTACATCGGCGAGTTCAAGGACAACCGCCTCGAAGGCCGCGGGCGCTATGAAAACGCCGAAGGCGACGTGTGGATCGGTCAGTTCAAGGACGGTTCGCTCAGCGGCGAGGGTGAAATGCTGGGCAGCGATGGCAGCCATTACAAAGGCACCTTCCTCGACTGGCGCATGTCGGGCCAGGGCAGCCTGCAACTGGCAGATGGCAGTCAATATGTGGGCCACATGCTCGATGATGCCTACCACGGGCAGGGGCGCCTGACGCTGGCTGACGGCAAGGTACAAGCCGGTATCTGGGCCAATGGCGTTCGGGTCCGCGATGAACACGGCACCTTGCTGCCGGACCCGCTCGACATGGCACTGCTCAATCAAGGGCGCTTGCTGAAGGAAGCCTTGGCCGCCGTGCCCCGGTCCCAGCCGGCGGTCGAGCTGTACAGCCTGGTGGTGGGTGGCGACGGGCAGCAGAGCGTTTTTCTGCGCGAAGCCGATTACGTGAGCAACCTGCTGAAAGTACGCTTTGGTGCCATAGGGCAGGTGACGCTGGTCAACCATCGCGACTTCATGGCGACGCGCCCCATGGCCACGCGGCAGAGCATCACCCGCGCAGCCAGCACCCTGGCCGAGCGCAGCGGCCCGGAAGACCTGCTGTTTATCTACCTCACCAGCCACGGCAGTCAGGACCACCAACTGGTCCTCGATCAACCACGCCTGCAACTGGCCGATATTTCCGCCGACGAGTTGGCCGATGCACTGGCCCCCTTGAAAAATCGTGACAAGGTCATCGTCATTTCCGCGTGTTATTCCGGTGGTTACATCGATGCCCTGAAGGACTCGCGCACACTTCTGATGACAGCAGCCCGAGCCGACCGGGTTTCCTTCGGTTGCTCGGAAGAAGCCGACTTCACCTATTTTGGCGATGCCCTTTTCGCGCAGGCGCTGAACCAGACGGACGATCTGAAACAGGCGTTTGAACTGGCGCGCACCCGCGTTGCCGAACGTGAACGAAACGAAGGCTTCGAAGCGTCCGAGCCGCAGCTGTGGGCACCGCCAAACGTACTGGAGCACTGGCAGCGCCTACGCCGGCATCAAGCCGAAGAGGCCTTGCGCAATACGACACAGGCCGCGGTGGGGGCACAGGCGAAAACGCCGCGCACCCACTAAGCTTGTGTGTAACAAGGGAGAGACATCATGTACTTGACGCCTCAGCATGTCCTGCTTGCCGGAGCGACCGGCCTGACTGGCGAGCACCTGCTCGACCGCCTGCTCAACGAGCCCACCATCACCCGGGTGCTGGCGCCTACACGCCGGCCTTTGGCAGAACATCCACACTTGGAAAACCCCGTGGGCGATCCGGCTGTCTTTTTACCCCAGCTGGAGGGCCGCGTGGACATTGCCTACTGCTGCCTGGGCACGACATTGAAGCAGGCAGGCTCGGAGTCTGCATTCAAGGCCGTGGACCTGGACATGGTGGTGGCCTTCAGCAAGCGGGCCCGTGAGATGGGGGCCAGGCACTTGCTGGTAATCAGTGCCGTGGGTGCCGACCCGACTTCCTCGATCTTCTACAACCGCGTCAAAGGTGAGATGGAAGAAGCCCTCAAAGCCCAGGACTGGCCTCAGCTGACCATCGTCCGCCCGTCGCTGTTGCTCGGGGAACGCACCGAGCCAAGGCTCACTGAAACCCTGGCCGCTCCCTTTTCCAAGCTGATTCCTGGCAAGTACCGGGGCATAGAGGCCTGCACCCTGGCGCGAGCGCTGTGGCGCCTGGCGCTGGAGGAAGAGGACGGTATCCGGATCGTGGAGTCGGACGAGTTGCGCAAGTTGGGGAAAAACTGAGCCGCTGCCTGCTCGCAAGCGGCTAGGTGCAGCACTCAGAAGCCGCCGCTGCCGTGATAGTAGATGCCGGCTGCAGCTGGCAGGGTCAACGGCAGTAACAAGGTATCGAGCAGAAAACTCGCCGGCAGATCGAGGGAGGCGAACCGAGGCGCCTCAACGCCGAAGCGGGCCTGGGGGCAACAGCCACCGCTGATCGCATACCAATCCAGCCGGGTGCCTGCATAGACCACGGGCGCCCCTGGCTTGGTGCCATCCAGGGTGCGTACCGTGGCGCAGCCACCGAGCATCAACACAGCCAACGTCCCGGCCAGCCCTCTTTTCAATCATCCACCCCATAGTGATGTTCACCCCAACGCGGCAGCATGTCCTGAGGGATGTTCAGCAAGTTGAGGATGCGCGCCACCACGAAGTCGACCAGATCGTCGATGGTCTGTGGCTGATGATAGAAGCCAGGCGAGGCTGGTAGCATGACCGCACCCATCTGCGACAGCTTGAGCATATTCTCGAGGTGAATGGTAGAAAACGGCGCCTCACGAGGCACTAGGATCAACTGTCGACGCTCCTTGAGGGTGACATCGGCAGCCCGCTCGATCAGGTTGTTGCACGCACCGGTGGCGATCGCCGACAGCGTGCCGGTGGAACATGGCACCACGACCATGGCCGCCGGTGCGCCGGAACCCGAGGCCACGGGCGACATCCAGTCTTCCTTGCCGTACACCCGAATTTGCCCGTCGGCAGCCCCGGTGTACTCGGTCAGAAACGCCTGCATCGCCTGCGGCTTGGCAGGCAGCAGGACGTCGGTTTCGGTCGCCATGACCAGCTGTGCCGCCTTGGAAATCAGAAAGTGCACCTCCCGATCTTCGCGCACCAGGCAATCGAGCAGGCGCAGGCCGTACTGCGCACCCGACGCCCCGGTCATCGCCAGGGTAATGCGTTGCGGCCCGTTCACTTGAGCGCCTCGGCCAGCTTGCCGTGCAGGCCGCCAAAGCCGCCGTTGCTCATGATCACCACCTGGGTACCGGGTCGCGCCTGGCGCTTGACCTGCTCGATGATCGCCTCGAGGCTGTCGGCCACTACGCTGGGGACTTTGCATTGCGCGGCCGTGGCTGCCAGGTCCCAACCCAGGTTGGCCGGGGCATACCAGATCACCTGGTCAGCATCGTTGACGCTTTCAGGCAGGCCATCGCGGTGCGCGCCCAGTTTCATCGAATTGGAGCGCGGCTCGATGACGGCGATCACCGATGCATCACCCACGCGCTTGCGCAGGCCGTCCAGGGTGGTGGCGATGGCCGTGGGGTGATGGGCGAAATCATCGAAGATGGTCACGCCTTGCACTTCGGCGACCTTTTCCATGCGCCGCTTGACGCTCTTGAACGCACTGAGGCCCTCGATGCCCATCGCCGGTGCCACGCCAACGTGACGAGCGGCCGCCAGGGTCGCCAATGCGTTGGCCACGTTGTGCTGACCGGTCAGGGCCCACTCCACCACGCCTTGCACGTGCCCGTCGAACAGCACCTCGAAACGCGATCCGTCCGGGCTGAGCAGGCGTGCCTGCCACTGACCGCCGTCACCGGTGGTCTGCACGGGCGTCCAGCAGCCCATCTCGATGACCCGGGCCAGCGCGTGTTCGGACGTGGGATGGATCACCAGCCCTTCGCTGGGGATGGTGCGCACCAGGTGATGGAATTGACGCTCGATGGCAGCAAGGTCAGGGAAAATGTCGGCGTGGTCGAATTCCAGGTTGTTCAGGATTGCCGTGCGCGGATGGTAATGCACGAACTTCGAGCGCTTGTCGAAGAAGGCGCTGTCGTACTCGTCCGCTTCGACCACGAAGAACGGCGTATCACCCAGCCGCGCCGATACGGAGAAATTCTGCGGCACCCCACCGATCAGGAACCCAGGGCTCATGCCGGCATGCTCGAGCACCCAGGCCAGCATGCTGCTGGTGGTGGTTTTGCCGTGGGTACCGGCGACTGCCAACACCCAGCGGCCCTGCAGCACATGGTCGGCCAACCACTGCGGGCCCGACACATAAGGCAGGCCCTTGTTGAGCACATGCTCCACCGCCGGGTTGCCACGGGACATGGCGTTGCCAATGACGACCAGATCGGGAGCCGGCTCCAGCTGGGCAGGGTCATATCCCTGAGTCAGCTCGATGCCCTGGGCCTGGAGCTGGGTGCTCATCGGCGGATAGACGTTGGCGTCCGATCCGGTGACGCGGTGGCCAAGTTCCTTGGCCAGCACCGCCAGCGAGCCCATGAAAGTGCCGCAAATACCGAGAATGTGAATGTGCATGGTCGACCTCGCAAAACTTCGAGGCAGGGTAGCCCAGGGCGCGACAAATCGCACCCGCTGTTTCGTTACAAGGGCCGACTGATGCCATGCTTGCGCAGTTTGCGGTACAGCGTGTTACGGCTGATGCCCAGATGCTCAGCTACCCGGGTAAGCTGCCAATGCCGGGCCTCAAGAACGGCCAGCAGCGCATGGCGTTCGGCCGCCTCCAATGTGGTCTTGTTCCCAGGTACCGATGAACCCTCATTCGGCAAGCCCGACATGGCCACGGGCGCGGCGTCTTGCCCACGCGCCGTACGCACCACGGCAGGCAAGTCTGCCAGCGTGACGCGACCCTCGTCGCACAAGGCTGCCAGGGTGCGCAGCACGTTGCGCATCTGCCGCACGTTACCAGGCCAGGGGTAGTCCAGCAGTGCCTGACGCGCCTTGGGTTCGAGCTCGATCAGCTGGCCCTGGGTTTCCTGGCGCAGCAGCACGTCCAGCAACTGCGCTTTGTCGCTGCGCTCGCGCACGGCAGGCAATGCGACTTCGAGCCCATTGAGGCGGTAGTAAAGATCTTCACGGAACGTACCCTGGGCCACTCGTTGCAACAGGTCCCGGTGGGTGGCACTGATGATGCGTACATCCACAGCCTGCGGCTCGCCGCCGATTGGCACCACCTGCCGCTCTTCGAGCACGCGCAGCAGCCGCGTTTGCAGATCCAAGGGCATGTCGCCGATCTCGTCGAGCAGCAAGGTACCGCCGTCGGCCTGCAGCAGCTTGCCGCGCATGCCCTCCTTGCGCGCCCCGGTGAAGCTGCCGGCCCGATAGCCGAACAACTCGCTTTCGATCAGGCTTTCGGGGATGGATGCACAGTTGATGGCCACGAAGGGCTTGTCCCGGCGTTCGCTGGCCTGATGCACGGCCTGGGCGAAGGCTTCCTTGCCGCAGCCCGTCTCTCCACTCAGCAGCAGCGGTACATTGCGCTCGAACACCCGCACACTGCGGCGAAAATCGTGTTGCAGTGCCGGGTCCAGCAGGCAGACCTGCGCAGGCTGCCGCACGACGCGGCGCGCATGCCCGGCGGGCACGGTCCAGACCGGCGTACGTGCCTGGCCACGCAGGCTGGCGAACACCTGCCGCCCGTCCAGGGTCAGCAGCGGCCAGGCTGCGCTGCCATCGGGCATGGCACGGCTGAACAGCTCGTCATGGGTGCAGGCGAAAAACTGCTCCAGGGTCTGCCCTTCCACGCCGGCGCGCACGCGGCCCAGCAGGTTCAGCGCACTCTGGTTGGCCGCGCAGATACGGCCATCGCCGTCGACTGCCAGCAGCCCCTCGCTGAACAGCCCGACCGACTCGGCCTGCAGGTGAAAACGCAGCAGCCAGTGGTGTTCGAACTGGCGCATGAAATAGCAGCTTTCGATCATCTTGGCCGACAGGGTCACCATGGCCATGGTGTGGAATTCGCTTTGGCGCGAGACGTCGGGCCGCGCTGAAGACACATCCAGCACGGCCAGCAAGTGCCCGTGAGGGTCGAACACCGGGCTGGCCGAACAGGTCAGCCCCGTATGCCGCCCACGAAAGTGTTCGTGCTGGTGAATGGTCAACGCCTGGCGTTCGACCAGGCAGGTGCCGATGCCGTTGGTGCCCTCTCGCGCCTCGCTCCAGTCAGCGCCCAGCCACAGCCCGGCCTGCTCGAAGCTGCGCCGCTCGGTAGGAGCGGTGACGCAATTGAGGATCACACCACGGGCATCGGTGAGCAGCACCGCATGGCCGGCACCGGAAAGCTGCTGGTGCAGGCTGTTCATTTCCTGATCGGCGATTTGCAGCACCTGGCGCATGCGTTCGCGGCTTTCCAGCAGGCGGCCATGCTCGAGGACCACCGGGGCTTCGGCCAGCGCGGGATCCAGATGATAGTCCTCCAGGCAGCGCAGCCAGGAGCGGGCAATGGACGGGTCGCTGCCGCCTTCGACACCGCCGCCATGGGCGACCGTATGCACTTGCCTGGCATGCCGGGTAAATGGATTGCTCTGCATTATTGTGGTTCTCCGCAGATAGAGGCTAAAGCCAGCATCCTCCACAGCAGGCCGGTTTGCAATGCACCCGCCACAAGGCGTGTCATCGGCGGTACACAGTGTCACCCAAGCCTGTATCGAACACGGCACATCGCGGGTGGCCAGTGGGCGCTGTGCGGCGCCAACTGCTTGATTTCATTGAAGCGCAAAACGATGGCCCAACCTTTGCTCTACGCTTTGCACTCCACACAAACACAATAGCCAGGAGACACACCATGCGTTATGCACATCCCGGTACCGAAGGCGCGAAGGTTTCCTTCAAAAGCCGCTACGGCAACTACATCGGTGGTGAGTTCGTTCCTCCGGTAAAGGGTGAGTACTTCACCAACACATCGCCCGTGGACGGGCAGCCGATTGCCGAATTCCCCCGTTCCACCGCCGAAGACATCGACAAGGCCCTGGACGCTGCCCACGCCGCTGTCGATGCCTGGGGCCGCACGTCCGTCCAGGACCGCTCCAACGTGTTGCTGCGCATCGCCGACCGTATCGAGCAGAACCTCGAAGTGCTGGCCATCACCGAAACCTGGGACAACGGCAAACCCGTGCGGGAAACCCTCAATGCCGACATCCCGCTGGCCGTCGACCACTTCCGCTACTTCGCCGGATGCATCCGCGCCCAGGAAGGCGGCGCTGCGGAAATCAACGAAAGCACCGTGGCCTACCATATCCATGAGCCGCTGGGGGTGGTCGGTCAGATCATCCCGTGGAACTTCCCGATCCTGATGGCCGCCTGGAAACTCGCGCCGGCGCTGGCAGCAGGCAACTGCGTGGTGCTCAAGCCCGCCGAACAGACGCCACTGGGCATTACCGTGCTGGTGGAGCTGATCGGCGACCTGCTGCCCAAGGGCGTGCTGAACGTGGTGCAAGGCTATGGCCGTGAAGCGGGCGAGGCGCTGGCCACCAGCAAGCGCATCGCCAAGATTGCCTTCACAGGCTCCACGCCCGTGGGCTCGCACATCATGAAGTGCGCGGCCGAGAACATCATCCCGTCGACGGTGGAACTGGGCGGTAAATCGCCGAACGTGTACTTCGAAGACATCATGCAGGCCGAACCGAGCTTCATCGACAAGGCTGCCGAAGGCATGGTCCTGGCATTTTTCAACCAGGGCGAGGTGTGCACCTGCCCATCCCGAGCCCTGGTCCAGGAGTCGATCTACCCGCAGTTCATGGAAGTGGTGATGAAGAAGGTGCTGCAGATCAAGCGCGGCGACCCGCTGGACACCGACACCATGGTCGGTGCACAGGCCTCGCAACAGCAGTTCGAGAAGATCTTGTCTTACCTCGAGATCGCCCAGCAGGAAGGCGCCGAGCTGCTGACCGGGGGCAAGGTCGAGAAACTCGAAGGCGCGCTGGCCACCGGTTACTACATCCAGCCGACCCTGCTCAAGGGCAACAACAAGATGCGCGTGTTCCAGGAGGAAATCTTCGGCCCGGTGGTGAGCGTCACCACCTTCAAGGACGAGGCCGAAGCCCTGGCCATTGCCAACGATACCGAGTTCGGCCTGGGCGCCGGGGTCTGGACCCGCGACATCAACCGTGCCTACCGCATGGGCCGCGGCATCAAGGCCGGGCGTGTGTGGACCAACTGCTACCACCTGTATCCGGCGCATGCGGCCTTCGGGGGTTACAAAAAGTCCGGTGTTGGCCGTGAGACCCACAAGATGATGCTCGATCACTACCAGCAGACCAAGAACCTGCTGGTGAGCTACGACATTAACCCACTGGGCTTCTTCTAAGCCCTGCGCCGGTCTTTCCACCGGTTACGGTGCAAAGGCCGGCGTTGACTGGCCCTCTGTTCAGGGCGGTTGTCATGCACCAACCGCTCTGGCTCGCTTCCTGCAGTACAGATCACCATCGGCCCGAACCCCTTCCGGCCACCAAGAAAAAGAACAGGTGAAACCATGCCAAGCGAACAACCAGCCGGTAGCCCGGCAGGCTCTTCCGTAGATTTCGAGAAAGTCGGTTCCGACTATTTCCAACAGCGTGAACTCAAGAAAGGCGCCGCCGGCTGGGTGCTTCTGGTCGGCCTAGGCGTTGCCTACGTCATCTCCGGCGACTACGCCGGCTGGAACTTCGGCCTGGCCCAGGGCGGCTGGGGCGGCATGTTCCTCGCAACCCTGCTGATGGCCACCATGTACCTGTGCATGTGCTTCTCCCTGGCCGAACTGTCGTCGATGATCCCTACTGCCGGCGGTGGCTACGGGTTCGCCCGCAGCGCCTTCGGGCCCTGGGGCGGGTTCCTGACCGGCACCGCCATCCTGATCGAGTACGCCATCGCGCCGGCGGCCATTGCCACCTTCATCGGCGCCTATTGCCAGTCGTTGTTCGGCATCGGCGGCTGGATGATCTACCTGGCGTTCTACGTGGTGTTCATCGGCATCCACATCTTTGGCGTGGGCGAGGCGCTCAAGCTGATGTTCATCATCACCGCCATCGCCGCCGTTGCACTGGCCGTGTTCCTAGTGGCCATGGTGCCCCATTTTGATGCAGCCAACCTGTTCGACATCGCCGTCACCGATGCCGCAGGGGCCAGCAGCTTCCTGCCGTTTGGCTATGTAGGCGTGTGGGCAGCCATTCCCTACGCGATCTGGTTCTTCCTGGCGGTCGAGGGCGTGCCACTGGCTGCCGAAGAAACCAAGAACCCCAAGCGCGACCTGCCACGCGGCCTGATTGGCGCGATGCTGGTGCTGGTGGCGTTCGCCCTGCTGATCCTGATCGTCGGCCCCGGCGGCGCAGGCTCCGAAGCACTCAAGGCCTCCGGCAATCCGCTGGTCGAGGCGCTGGCCAAGGCTTACGGCGGTTCCACCTGGATGGGCAGCTTCGTCAACCTGGTGGGCCTGGCAGGCCTGATCGCCAGCTTCTTCTCGATCATCTATGCCTACTCGCGCCAGATCTTCGCGCTGTCGCGAGCCGGTTACCTGCCGCGCAAACTGTCCGAGACCAACAAGAGCAAGGCACCGGTCATGGCGTTGGTGATCCCAGGCATCATCGGTTTTGCCCTGTCGCTGACAGGTCAAGGCGACTTGCTCATCCTGGTTGCCGTGTTCGGGGCTACCTTGTCTTATGTACTGATGATGGCGGCGCACATCACCTTGCGCATCCGTCGCCCGAAAATGGAGCGCCCTTACCGCACCCCAGGCGGCATCTTCACCTCGGGCCTGGCCCTGGTGCTGGCCTGCATCGCCGTGGTCGCCGGCTTCCTGGTCGACCCGCGCGTGGTGATTGGCGCTGCCGTGATCTATGCGGTGCTGATTGCGTACTTTGCGTTCTACAGCCGTCACCACTTGGTAGCGGGCACGCCAGAAGAGGAATTCGCCGCGATCCAGAAGGCCGAAGAGGCCTTGCACTGATCGACGACACTCGCCGCGGGGCGCCCCGCGGCTTTGGAGAATCTGCATGGCAAGTTTCGTACACACCGTAGGCAACCTGGTCTATCGCTTCGACAGCCTCAGGGAAGTGATGGCCAAGGCCAGCCCGGCACGCTCCGGCGACTACCTCGCCGAGGTCGCGGCTTCAAGCGATGGCGAGCGTGTGGCTGCGCAAATGGCATTGGCCAACATTCCGCTCTCGCATTTTCTGAGCGAAGCGCTGATCCCCTACGAAGACGACGAAGTCACCCGCTTGATCATCGATACTCACGATGCACAGGCGTTCGCACCGGTCAGCCACCTGACCGTGGGCGGCTTGCGTGACTGGCTGTTGAGCGAGCAGGCCGACGAAAACAGCCTGCGCGCATTGGCGCCGGGCCTGACGCCGGAAATGGCCGCCGCCGTATCGAAGATCATGCGCGTCCAGGACCTGGTGCTGGTGGCCCAGAAGATCCGTGTCGTCACCCAGTTTCGCGGCACCATGGGCCTGCGCGGGCGCTTGTCGACGCGACTGCAGCCCAACCACCCTACCGACGAACCGGCCGGTATCGCGGCGAGCATTCTCGACGGCCTGCTGTACGGCAATGGCGATGCCATGATCGGCATCAACCCGGCCACGGACAGCACCGCCTCCATCTGCGCGCTGCTGGAAATGCTCGATGCCATCATCCAGCGCTACGACATTCCGACCCAGTCCTGCGTGCTCACCCATGTCACCACCTCGATCGAGGCGGTCAACCGGGGCGTGCCACTGGACCTGGTCTTCCAGTCCATCGCCGGCACCGAGGCGGCCAATGCAGGGTTTGGCATCAACCTGAACGTGTTGCAGGAAGGGTATGAAGCAGGGCTGTCGCTCAAGCGCGGTACTCTGGGGCAGAACCTGATGTATTTCGAAACCGGCCAAGGCAGTGCGCTGTCGGCCAATGCCCACCATGGTGTCGACCAGCAGACGTGCGAAACCCGCGCCTATGCCGTCGCCCGCCACTTCAAGCCGTTTCTGGTCAATACCGTGGTCGGTTTCATTGGCCCGGAGTACCTCTACAACGGCAAGCAGATCATTCGCGCGGGCCTTGAAGACCACTTCTGCGGCAAGTTGCTGGGCGTGCCGATGGGCTGCGACATCTGCTACACCAACCACGCCGAAGCCGATCAGGACGACATGGACACGCTGCTGACGCTGCTGGGGGTCGCCGGGATCAACTTCATCATGGGCATTCCCGGCTCGGATGACATCATGCTCAACTACCAGACCACGTCGTTCCATGACGCCCTGTATGCCCGCCAAACCCTGGGCCTCAAGCCTGGGCCTGAGTTCGAAGCATGGCTGGCACGGACCGGCATCTTCACCCAGGCCGACGGCCGGATACGCTTTGGTGACAACCTGCCGCCAGCCTTCCGGCAGGCCTTGGCACAGCTTGCATAGGAATCGCCGATCATGGACAACCGCACCCCCACCCCCGAAAACCCTTGGCTGGCCCTGCGCAACCTCACCCCCGCGCGTATCGCCTTGGGGCGCGTGGGCACCAGCCTTCCGACCAGTGCGCAACTGGATTTCCAGTTCGCCCATGCCCAGGCTCGGGACGCCGTGCACCTTCCATTCGACGTGGCTGAGCTGACCGCACAGCTCGATCAACGCGGGCGCGACAGCCTCGTGTTGCACAGCGCCGCAAGCGACCGTCATCAATACCTGCAGCGGCCCGACCTGGGCCGGCGCCTGAACGAGGATTCGGTCGCCACCTTGCGCCAGCATGCCCAGGCCAACCCCGGCGGGGTCGACTTGGCAATCGTGGTTGCCGACGGGCTGTCTGCCTTGGCGGTACACCGTCATACACTCCCGTTTCTGACGCGCCTTGAGGAGCAGGTCAATGCCGAAGGCTGGACCTGCGCGCCCATCTCCTTGGTTCAGCAAGGACGCGTGGCGGTGGCAGACGAGGTCGGCGAGCTGCTCGGGGCTCGCATGACCGTGATGCTGATCGGTGAGCGGCCAGGGCTCAGTTCACCGGACAGCCTGGGGCTTTACTTCACCTACGCCCCGAGGGTCGGGCTGACCGATGCCTACCGCAACTGCATTTCCAATGTTCGCCTGGAGGGGTTGAGCTACGGCATGGCCGCGCATCGGCTGCTGTACCTGATGCGTGAAGCCTGTCGGCGCCAGCTGTCAGGCGTGAACCTCAAGGATGAGGCTGAAGTTCACAGCCTGGAAAGTGACGAACTGGCCAGCCAGAAAGGTAATTTTCTGCTGGGCAAGGGCTGAGCACCTGCGCAGGAGGATGGCGGTGCCCCCGCTGCCCTGCTGCGCGCTACAGACGGGCGACTGAACACGCTCGTCGAAGCCTCCGTGCGTCGAACGTGGACGATGAACGATGCCCATGGCCTCAGTGTCTGTCTGCCTTACTACAACGCGGCTCACGCCTTCCTACTGCCGTAATCCCTCGCTACAAACTGTGCGGGCGTGATCCTCACTTCGCCGTATAATGGCCCACTTGTCATGTGTGAAATTTCACTCCTCCAGGTAACCGAGCCTTCGACCCAGACCACAGGTGCTGTACATGGATTTCAACCCGCTGGACCTCATCCTGCATCTCGATGCGTACCTTGATCTGTTGGTCACCAATTACGGGCCCTGGATCTATGCCATTTTGTTTGCTGTCATATTTTGCGAAACCGGCCTGGTGGTGATGCCCTTCCTGCCAGGCGATTCCTTGCTGTTCATCGCCGGTGCAGTCGCTGCCGGCGGCGGCATGGACCCTGTCCTGCTGGCCGGGTTGCTCATGATCGCTGCCATCCTGGGCGACAGCACCAACTACGTGATCGGGCGAACGGCCGGCGAGCGCCTGTTCAGCAACCCGAACTCGAAGATTTTCCGCCGCGACTACCTGCAGCGCACTCACGACTTCTACGAGCGTCACGGCGGCAAGACGGTCACCATGGCGCGTTTTCTGCCCATCCTGCGCACGTTCGCGCCGTTCGTGGCCGGTATTGCCCGCATGCACTACCCGCGCTTTCTCGGTTTCAGCATTGCCGGTACGTTGCTCTGGGTAGGTGGCCTGGTCACGCTGGGGTACTTCTTCGGCAACGTGCCGTTCATCAAGCAGCACCTGTCGCTGATGGTAGTGGGCATCATCCTGCTGTCGCTGGTCCCGATGATTCTCGGCCTGCTGCGCACCCGCCTGGGCCGCACGGCCAAAGCGCACTGAGGCGCTTGAGCGGGCATGTGGTCGTTCAGCGCCTGGCGGCGCAAGCGCACGTTGGCGCGCTTCCCGATCAGCGTCCAGCAGTGGCAAGCCGTGCGCGAGCGCTTGCCCATACTGGACGGTATCGACGAGGCCGAAGACCAATGGTTGCGCGAGGCCAGCATCCTGTTCCTGAACGAAAAGCACCTGACGTGCCTGCCAGGCGTCGAGCTCGACGATGAGCAACGCCTGGTACTGGCAGCGCAAGCTCAACTGCCGTTACTCCACCTGGGCGACCTGAACTGGTACCAGGGCTTTCACGAAATCATCCTCTACCCCGACGACTTCAAAAGCCCGCAGCGCCACCGGGACGCCAGCGGCGTGGAGCACGCCTGGGACGGCGAACACAGTGGCGAGGCCTGGCAGCAGGGCCCGATCATCCTGGCCTGCAATGGCGTATTCGGCAGCGGCGGCTGGGAAGCCTACAACCTGGTCATCCATGAGCTGGCGCACAAGCTGGACATGCTCAATGGCGATGCCAATGGCCTGCCTCCCCTGCACAGCGACATGCCTGTGCAACGCTGGGCGAATGCCATGCAACACGCCTTCGACGACCTCAACCGGCAACTCGATCGGGACCCGGAAGCCGACACGCCGATCGACCCTTATGCCGCCGAAAACCCCGCCGAGTTCTTCGCCGTAACCAGCGAGTACTTCTTCAGCGCCCCCGACCTGCTGCACCAGGCCTACCCCGAGGTCTACCAGCAACTGTCGCTGTTCTACCGGCAGAACCCGCTTGCACGCCTGACCCGGTTGCAAAGCGAGCATCCCGACTATCGCCATCCCCCCGCCTAGCGCCCGGTTCATTGGGCCAGACGTGGCATGCCCCGTCGGAATATGCCTATAATCGCCGCCACTTTTTTGGTCAAACACGGGGGCACTGCCCAATGAGCTACAGCAAGATTCCGGCGGGCAAAGACCTGCCGAACGACATCTACGTCGCCATCGAGATCCCGGCCAACCACGCGCCGATCAAATACGAGATCGACAAGGACAGCGACACGCTGTTCGTCGACCGTTTCATGGCCACCCCTATGTTCTACCCGGCCAACTACGGCTTCATCCCCAACACCCTGGCTGACGACGGTGATCCGCTGGACGTGCTGGTGGTTACCCCTTACCCAGTGGCCCCAGGTTCGGTCATCCGCGCCCGCCCGGTGGGTGTCTTGAACATGACCGACGATGGCGGCGGCGACGCCAAGGTCATCGCGGTCCCCCACGACAAGCTGTCGCAGCTGTACGTGGACGTGAAGGAGTACACCGACCTGCCTGCCCTGCTGATCCAGCAGATCGAGCATTTCTTTGCCAACTACAAAGATCTCGAGAAAGGCAAGTGGGTCAAGATCGAAGGCTGGGACGGCGCTGACGCCGCCCGCGCTGCGATCACCAAATCGGTCGAAGCCTACAAAGGCTAATCCTGATTGCACGAAAAACCCGCTTCGGCGGGTTTTTTTTGGCGCGCAATACGCTTCACAGCCAATCGCGGCGCAAGCGTCCTACAACGTCCTACACCCGCGTCTGACTGCCCTACGTTTCCCCTTTGCCCATCAACATCTTGTTCATACCCTTGGTGGCACCGTGCCGCTAAACTTTCCCCATGAACACATCTGGTGAACGTTTAAGAGCCCTTCTTCAGGAATGCGGACTGACCCCTGCCGACTTCGCCGCACAGCGCGGCGTGACGCCTCAGCACGTCAACAACTGGTTCAATCGCGGGGTACCGCTGGCTCGCCTGGACGAGCTTGCCGACCTGTTCTGCGTGCACCGTCGCTGGCTGCGCACGGGTGAAGGCGCCAAGCATCCCAATGCCATCCTGCGCACCTGTCCGCCACGCCCTGTGCCGATAGATGCTCCCATTCCGCGTGCGGTTCATCGCGGGCGCGTAGTGCACGTGCCGTTCCACGAGGTGCGCAATGGCCTGCTGTGCAAGGTGTCGGGGCGTGCCTTGCGCCTGCCGGCCAACGCCCTGCGAATGCTGGGTGTCAAACACGACACGTCCATCTGCATGGCCATGCCAGGCGGCAACATGGCCCCCTTGATCCCCGTCGAAGCGACCCTGGCCATCGACATGAGCATGACCCAGATCGTGGAGGGCGAAACCTATGCCCTGCTGATCAATGGTGCGTTGCGCGTGCACAACCTGACCATGGGTGAGCACGGCACGCTTTACCTACACAGCCATGACCGGCACAACTATGCCGTCGAGCGCTTGACCCCCAGCCAGCGCCAGGCGCAAGGGCTAGAGATCCTGGGATGGGTCTATCACTGGTCCCATTTTCGACGGCAGCGGCCTGGCTGAAACACCCTGTGCCATTTTTTGCTGGGCATCAGGTGCATGCCCTTGTATGCTACGCGCACATCAGCCCCGACCGGCCCAAGCCGCAGTCCAGAGGGCTCGGCGATACCCCATACGGGCATCAGCCATCTCTTTCAGGCCTCTTTTGGTCACACCGTTAAGGCGATTGCGGCTTACCATAAATTAGTCGGAAGCGTCCCCGAGAAGCCGGCCACAAGCCGGCTTTTTAATGCCTGTTTTTCAGCCAGGAAAATGCGGCGAGACGCTCAGGCGGCGCCGCATTACCCGTCGGTACACGCCTCTAGAAATCGTAACGCGCACCCACCAGCACGCTGCGCGACGGGCCGTAGAAGTTGAACGTGGAAGTCGAACCCACCCGCGACAGGTAATCGCGATCGAACAGGTTGTTGACGTTGACGGTGGCCGTCAGCTTGGAGGTCACCGGGTAGGAAAGCATGGCGTCCACGGTGGCATAACCCGGCGCGTCGATGCGTACCCCGCCGTTTTCCGAGTGGAAATTGCTCATTGCCGAAACGCCGCCACCGATGGCCAGCCCGGTGAGCGCGCCACGGCTGATGGTGTATTTGCTCCACAGCGACGCCTGGTGGCGCGGCATGATGAAGAACGTGGTTTCGGCATCGCCCTTCACGGTTTCGGTGTCCATCCAGGTGTAGCCGCCTAGCAGCTCCCAGTTATCGGTCAGCTTGCCGCTGACTTCCACTTCCGCGCCCTTGACCCGTGTCTTGCCCGCAGCCACCGAGTCATTGGTCGCAACGCCTTCGCTGTCGTAACGGGTGGTGGCGCGGTTTTCGTCGGTCAGGCGAAACGCCGACAGGCGCGTGTTGAGCGCGCCACCAAAGTAGCTGCTCTTGATGCCCACTTCGTACTGCTCGCCTTCGCGTGGCTTGAGTACCCGGCCGTCGCCATCGGTTGCCGATTGCGGCTTGAACACCTGGGAATAGCTGGCATACAGCGCATGGTTTTCGGAAAGGTCATAGACTGCCCCCGCATAGGGTGTGAAATGACCATCGACCTGCTTGCTGTCGTCCGCAGTGACACCGCTCTTGAGGGTCGTGGTGTAGAAATCGCCGCGGTACCAACTGAACCTCCCGCCGGCAATCAACGCCAGGCGCTCGACCGGGCGGAAGGTCACCTTGGAATACAAGCCGTACTCCTCTTCCTGCATGCCCGTCTCGGTCGTGTAGTTCGCAGCTGGTTTAGCGAACTGCTTGGGCGAGTAGGTGTTGACGTTGATGTTGCCCAGCGTCGTGGCCCCGTTCAGGTACTCGGTATCGTAGTTCTTGTAATCGCTGCCGACGACGAACTCGCTGACCTGGCCAAAGGTTTCGAAGGGCTGGCTGTAGCTGGCATCGACCGCGTAGGTGTCCTGGGTGAAATCACGTGCACTGGCGCGTTCGGAGTTTTTGCCCGTGGTAGGGTTCGTGGCCGTGAAGGCGTAGAGATAGTTGGTATCGCGGTGCGACCCGCGGGCAGCAATGCGGCCATAACCACCGTTGTTGAATCGATGAGTCAGCTCAGCGACCAGATCGGTGGTCTTGCCGTCGAACGCGTTCCAGTCTGCGCCCAGAAAGCGGGAATGGCTGAAGTCAGGGACCTTGCCGTCCAACGTTGCCGGGTAGCCGTTGTGCGGCGTGATGTTCTTGACCTCGTGGATCAGGCCGAACGACAAGGTGGTGGCCTCGTCCAGGTCGACATCGAGCGCGCCGTAGTAGCTGTTGCTGGTGTTGGCGTTGTAGTCGACTTCGCCATTGGTGTCGTCGCGCGAGGCGATGAAGCGACCGCGCACCCGTCCGTTTTCGTCCAGCGGCCCGCTCAGGTCCAGTTCCTGGTGATTGGTATCCCAGGTGCCGTAGTAACCCTCGACATGTCCCTGAAAGTCCGCCGTCGGCCGCTTGCGCACCATATTGACGATACCGCCCAGTTCGCTGGTGCTGCTGAATAGTCCGGCCGGGCCACGCATGATCTCGACACGGTCGAAGGCCACAAGCGATGGCACGGTCCCGAAGATGCTCGCCATCGGTGCTGGCAGGCCGTCGATGTTGAATTCGCTGTACTCATAGCCACGGGCGTAGATCGACGACCGACCACTGTCGTTGGTCAGGGTACGCAAGCCGGCCGTGTACTTGGCCAGGTCATCGAGGTGGACAAACTGCCGATCCTTGACGTAATCCTGGGTATAGACGGTGATCGACTGCGGGATGTCCTTCAAGGCGGCTGGCGTCTTGGTGCCCACGGTGGCGGCGTCCACGCTGTACCCGCCAGTGGTTTCGGAGGGCAGCATGTCGTATAGCCGATTGCCTTCGATGGTCAATGCAGGCAGGTCGAGGGGGTCATCGGCATTGACCACCACGGCTACGTCTTGCGCCAATGCCGAAAGTGAAAACGGCGCCACCAGCCCTGCCACCAGCCATCCCCGCACGCGCCGCGCGCGCCCTGCCCCACTGAAAACATTCATGCCGCACCCTTCGCCCATATGATAGTAATTCGCAAACGAAACATATTGCTTTTTGCGAACGATACCGGAGCAGGTACAGGGCATGCAGCAGCATTAACCTTCTTAACACATTGGGGCCATTGCCTAGGGCCGAGTCCGGTGGGATGATTTGCAACTGATATAAATTCTCATTCAAGGCTCGCCGTGCCCACCTCCTTGCTGCTGGTCGAAGACGACCCACGCTTACGCCACGACCTTTACCGCCATTTCATCGACCGTGGCTTCGAGGTACATGCATGCGCGACGGGAGAAGCGGCGCTGGCCAATGCCCGGCGATGCGCATTCGACCTAGCGCTGCTGGACATCATGCTGCCAGGTCTCGATGGCCTGAGCCTGCTCGATGCACTGCGGCGCAAGCAGGCCGTACCGGTGATCCTCATGTCGGCATTGGGTGCCGAGCAGGACCGCATCACCGGATTCACCCGCGGCGCCGACGATTACCTGCCCAAGCCCTTCAGCCTGGCGGAACTGGATGCGCGGGTAGACGCACTGTTGCGCCGGGTCGCCTTCCACAGCACGCCGCCCCTGGCAACGCGCGCTGATGAGCCCGTATTCGACCACGCGGCCCAGGACGTCATGCACAACGGCATGCCGGCGGGGTTGACTGGCTCGGAGTTCCGCCTGTTGATCACGCTGCACGCCCATGCCGGGGAGCCGCTGAGCAAGCCTTTCCTGTACCAGACCGTCCTGCACCGTGGCTACACGCGCCTGGATCGGGGCCTGGATGTGCATGTGTGCAACGTGCGCCGCAAGCTGGCGGACATTGGCATACAGCATCTGCTCATCCAGGCTGTGCGTGGTCAGGGCTATGTCCTGGTCGTGCAGAGCCCGGCCTGATGCGGCGTCATCCGCTGCTGTGGAAGCTGGCCCTGCTGCAGGTCAGCTTCTGCCTGCTGCTCACCTGGTTGATCTGGACCTGGGGCCTGACGGTGGAACGCAGCACCTATTTCCTGGCTCAGGCCGACCAGGACTACCTGGCCCGCTATGCCCGGCAGGCCGAGCTCGCCTGGGAGCAAGGAGGCGCCGTGGGGGTCGAGACCTGGCGTAAGCAGGTGCAAAGGGCCGAGGACACCTGGGCAGCCGTCGTCGGCCCTTACCTGCAAAGCCTGGGGACCACACAGCTCACAGCCGAGGAAGCGGGTCACCTGACCTTCATGCGCAAGCTGAACTGGCCCATGAGCCGCCGCCTGCAAGGCGAACTGCCTTACGTCAGCATTACCTTCCCGCGCCATCCCGAGCACGGTCGCCTGGTGATGCAACTGCCCGAGCGGCTGCTGCCCACCGGGCTGACGCCTTGGACTCACCTGGTTACCCACGGTGTGGCGCCGGCCTTGCTGGCCCTGCTGATGGGGCTGGCACTGTACCGTCACCTTGTCGCCCCGTTGAACCGCCTGCGTGACCGCGCCGATGCGCTGCGGGCCAACGACCTGGACAGCCCAGGCCTGCCCCTGCAAGACCGGCGCGATGAGCTGGGCGAACTGGCGCAGGCCTTCGATCATATGGCCAATCGCTTGCGCCAGAGCCTGGAACAGCAGCGGCTGCTGCTGCGCACACTGTCCCACGAACTGCGCACGCCGCTGGCACGCCTGCGTATTGCCCATGACAGCAACTTGCCCGCCGCCCAGTTACGCGCGCGCATGGATTATGAAACGAGCCATATGCAGAAACTGCTGGAAGACACCCTCGACCTGGCCTGGATGGATACCGAGCAGCCCGTCCTGGCCACCGAACCGGTACTGATGGCATCACTGTGGGAGGCGCTGTGCCAGGACATCTGCTTCGAAAGCGGCTGGAGCCCCGCACGCCTGCCGTGCACACTCGGGCAGGACTGCGTGGTCCAGGTGCACCTGGACAGCGTGGCCCAGGCGCTGGAGAACCTGCTGCGAAACGCCATCCGGCACTCCCCGCCCGAAGGAACCGTCTGCCTGGAGGGCTGGCGAGAGGGTACGCATTGGCACCTGTGCGTGCGCGATCAAGGCCCCGGCGTGCCTGAGGCCGCGCTTGAGCGCATTTTCCAACCGTACCAGCGGCTGACCGCCAGCGGCGCAGGCTTCGGACTGGGCCTGGCCATTGCCCGCCGCGCCGTCCAATTGCAGGGTGGCAGACTCTGGGCCTGCAATGCTCACCCAGGCTTGCGCCTGCACCTTACCCTGCCGGCCAGCGTCAACGGTTTAGAAAGTTAAGGCGCTTTACGCATGTCAAAGGCTGATTATCATCTGGCTGCTTGAGTTGCAGCGCCTGCAATGCCGTGAAGAGATGCCTGATGAACAGAATGATCCGGGGCCTGGCGCTTGTGCTGGCCTTTGTGACCGGTGCCGCCACGGCCCAGCCCGAGCATGACCAGCCGATGGATACGACGCTGCTGGCACGCCAGGACCTGGCCTATCGATTCACCCACCTGGACCTCGACTCGGCAGACGGCGCGCGTCACTACCGGCTGTGGATAGGACTGCCCAAGCGCGCCGCCCCCGCAACCGGCTACCCTGTGTTGTGGATGCTCGACGGCAATGCAGCCCTGAGCGCACTGGACCCACAACGACTCGATGCCTTGGCCGCCGGCCAGGCCCCCGTACTGGTCGCCGTGGGTTACCAGACCCGCCAGCGCATCGACAGAACCAGCCGAACCTACGACTACACGCCGGCGCTGGCCGGGCAGACAGAGCAACGCGACCCACTCACCGGGTTACCCAGCGGCGGGGTGGATGCCTTTCTTGACCTGCTGGAGACCCGCATGCGCTCGGGGCTGGCAGCACTGGTGAGCATCGACCCCCAGCAGCAGACGCTGTGGGGGCACTCGTATGGCGGCCTGGCCGTGCTCCATGCCCTCTTCACCCGGCCCAAGTCATTCGCCGTCTATGCGGCGGCCAGCCCATCGCTGTGGTGGCATGACGGCGCGATCCTGCGCGAAGCGGCAAGCCTGCCGGCGCGGTTGGGGGATGCCCAACCGCAGGTGCTGTTGATGCGCGGCTCACTGGAGCCGGCCAGCCCCCGCGAACCGGCCCAGCCCCACGCCGATCAGACGGCACGGAGCCTCGCCGCCAGCCTGACCCAGCTCAAGGGCGTGCAGGTGTCTTTCAAGCAGTTCGACGGCCTTGGGCATGGGCCGATGCTTGCGGCGTCGCTGCACTGGGTGATCGACACCTTGAGCAAAGCAGCACCGCAGGGCACCTCGCCCAGCCGCTGACAGCGGTCTAGATCATAACGGCGGGTTGCCAACCCAGGCACAGGGTGCGGTATGCTTGCCCGGTCTTCAGGGCGGGGTGAAAGTCCCCACCGGCGGTAAATCGAAAGATGAGCCCGCGAGCGCTCCGGCCATGCCGGAGGTCAGCAGACCTGGTGAGATTCCAGGGCCGACGGTCATAGTCCGGATGAAAGAAGGCGTCAGGCAGGGGCCCCACGGGCACCCTTGCGCACGCATTTTGCTCGCCCCGAGACGTTCATCGATCACTTACGAGGAGCGTTTCATGTCTACCTTGCACCCTGTGCACTTTCCCAATGTCACCGCCGCCATCGCCGCGTTCAAGGCCGGTCGCCCCGTGCTGCTGCTTGACGATGACGACCGTGAAGATGAAGCGGACATCATTGCCGCTGCCGAGAACATTTCGTTGCAGACCATGGCCATGATGATCCGCGATTGCAGCGGTATCGTCTGCCTGTGCCTGGACGAGGCAACGGTCGATGAGCTGCAACTGGCACCCATGGTCCAGAACAACCAGGCCCGCCACGGCACCGGGTTCACGGTCACCATCGAAGCTGCCGAGGGCATCAGCACTGGCGTAAGCGCCCAGGACCGGGTCACCACGATTGCCGCTGCACTGCGCTCTTCGGCCGAGCAACGGCATATCGTCAGCCCTGGGCATGTGTTTCCGCTGCGCGCGCGCAATGGCGGTGTGCTCACGCGTCGCGGTCACACCGAAGGCTCGGTTGACCTGGCCCGCCTGGCCGGACTGCGGCCGGCAGCCGTCTTGTGCGAATTGATGAACCCTGACGGCACGATGGCTCGCGGTGAGGAAGTGGCCGTCTATGCACGCCAGTACAACCTTCCCATGCTGACCATCGACGAGTTGGCGCAGTATCGACTGGCGCTGCAGGCGCAAACGGCTGCGGCGATCTGATCGACCTGGCCACGCCAGGGCCTGAACGGTAGCGCCAACCCGGCGCTGCCGTGCCAATGGCGGTTTGCTCACCCCGCCCCGCTCTGCTAGTGTCGCGGCGTTCAGACTACCGCCGAGACTGCCGCCATGGCCCGCAAAAAAGCTTCCCTTGATTTCGAGCAATCCCTTGCCGAGTTGCAGGCACTGGTCGAGCGCCTGGAGAACGGCGAGTTGTCCCTGGAGGACTCGCTTGCCGCTTTCGAACAAGGCATTGCGCTGACGCGTGATTGCCAAGGCGCACTGGCTCAGGCCGAACAGAAGGTGCAGGTTCTGCTGGAGCGCGATGGCGAGCTGACTGCCCAGCCCTTCGACGTGGAGCCCGAGGCATGATCGGTGCCTATCAGTCCGCCTGCCAGGCACGCGTCGATGGCGCACTCGAGCCGCTGTTCATCGCCCCTACGGCCGAGCTTGAACGCCTGTACGCCGCAATGCGCTACAGCGTGATGAACGGCGGCAAACGCGTACGCCCGCTGCTCGTCTACGCGGCCTGCGAGGCCTTGGGCGCTCCGGCGGAGCACGCCAACGGCGCCGCTTGCGCCGTCGAGCTCATCCACGCTTACTCGCTGGTCCACGACGACTTGCCGGCCATGGATGACGACGACCTGCGCCGCGGCCAGCCGACCACGCACAAGGCGTTCGACGAGGCCTGTGCCATTCTTGCCGGTGACGGCCTGCAAAGCCTGGCCTTCAGCGCATTGCTCGACCCCCGCCTGAGCCCCCAGACCGACGCACTTCGCCTGGCCATGGTGCAGGCCTTGGCCTCGGCCGCCGGCCCCGCTGGCATGGTGGGCGGGCAAGCCATCGACCTGGGCTCGGTGGGCATGAAGCTGGACCAGCAAGCCTTGGCGTTCATGCACCGGCACAAGACCGGTGCACTGATCGAGGCCAGCGTCCGCCTGGGCGGATTGGCCAGTGCCCGCGCCGACCAGGCGCAGCTCGATGCCTTGCAGGTGTATGCGCAGGCCATCGGCCTGGCCTTCCAGGTTCAGGACGACATCCTCGATGTGGAAAGCGATACGGCTACACTGGGTAAACGCCAGGGCGCCGACATCGCCCGCGACAAGCCGACCTACCCCGCCCTGCTGGGCATGGAGGCGGCCAAGGCCTACGCGATCGAACTGCGCGACCAGGCATTGGTCGCATTGGAAAGCTTCGACGAAAAGGCCGAGCCACTGCGAGCCCTGGCGTGCTACATCGTCGAACGCCGCAACTGACCTGGCGAGTACCGCGTGATGGCTGTTAAGCCGCCAGCGCGTCACCCGTCTGAATGGGCAGCTTTTCCTACAATGGGGTAAACTGCCGCGTCTTAATACACCTATAACGACTCGCCTGATGCCCACGACGTTTCAAGAGATCCCCCGCGAACGCCCGGTCACGCCGCTGCTCGACCGCGCTGACACGCCAGATGGCTTGCGCCGTCTGGCCGAAGCCGACCTGGAGACCCTGGCCGACGAGTTGCGCCAGGAACTTCTGTATACCGTGGGCCAGACCGGTGGGCACTTCGGTGCCGGCCTGGGCGTCATCGAGCTGACCATCGCCCTGCACTACGTCTTCGATACCCCCGATGACCGGTTGGTATGGGACGTGGGCCACCAGGCCTACCCGCACAAGATTCTGACCGGGCGCCGCAACCGCATGCTCAGCCTTCGCCAGAAGGACGGCGTAGCCGCCTTCCCGCGCCGCAGCGAAAGCGTGTACGACACCTTCGGCGTCGGACACTCCAGCACATCGATCAGCGCAGCCCTTGGCATGGCCATCGCGGCGCGCCTGCAAAACAGCGCTCGCAAGTCGATTGCGGTCATCGGCGACGGCGCACTCACCGCAGGCATGGCGTTCGAGGCGTTGAACCACGCCCAGGAAGTCAACGCCGACATGCTGGTGATCCTCAACGACAACGACATGTCGATCTCGCGCAATGTGGGAGGCTTGTCCAACTACCTGGCCAAGATCCTCTCCAGCCGCACCTACTCCAGCATGCGCGAAGGCAGCAAGAAAGTGCTGTCGCGCCTGCCAGGTGCGTGGGAAATAGCGCGGCGTACCGAAGAATATGCCAAGGGCATGCTGGTACCCGGCACGCTGTTCGAAGAGCTGGGCTGGAACTACATCGGTCCCATCGATGGTCACGACCTGCCCACGATGATCGCCACCCTGCGCAACATGCGCGACCTCAAAGGCCCGCAGTTCCTGCACGTGGTGACAAAAAAGGGCAAGGGGTTCGCCCCGGCCGAGATCGACCCGATCGGCTACCACGCCATCACCAAGCTCGAGCCTGTGGACAAGCCGGTTGCGCCGAAACAGGCCAGCGGACCGAAATATTCCGCCGTGTTCGGCCAGTGGCTCTGCGACATGGCCGCCGCCGACGATCGCCTTGTCGGCATCACGCCGGCCATGAAGGAAGGCTCCGACCTGGTGGCGTTCAGCGAACGCTACCCTGAACGCTATTTCGACGTGGCGATTGCCGAGCAGCATGCCGTCACGCTCGCGGCGGGCATGGCTTGCGAAGGTAGCAAACCGGTAGTGGCTATCTACTCGACCTTCCTGCAGAGGGCCTATGACCAGTTGATTCATGACGTGGCCGTGCAGAACCTGGACGTGCTGTTCGCCATCGACCGCGCCGGTCTGGTGGGTGAAGACGGCCCGACCCATGCCGGTAGCTATGACCTGTCCTACTTGCGCTGCATCCCTGGCATGCTGGTGATGACCCCCAGCGACGAAAGCGAGTTGCGCCAGATGCTCAGTACGGGCCACCTCTATAACGGCCCGGCTGCCGTGCGCTATCCGCGCGGTACAGGCCCTGGCGCTGCTGTCGACGAGGGCTTGGAACCGCTGGAGATTGGCAAGGGCGTGGTTCGTCGCCGGGGTGAAAAGGTCGCGCTGCTGGTCTTTGGCGTGCAGCTGGCCGAAGCCCTGCAAGTAGCCGAACAGATCAACGCCACGGTCGTCGACATGCGCTTCGTCAAGCCGTTGGATGAAGACTTGGTGCTGGAAATGGCAGGTAGCCACGAACTGCTGGTGACCCTCGAAGAAAATGCCATCATGGGCGGCGCCGGTGCTGCCGTTGGCGAGTGCCTGGCCAGGGAAGCGGTGGTCAAGCCGTTGCTGCACCTGGGCTTGCCGGACCTTTATGTGGAACACGCCAAGCCCGCGCAGATGCTGGCAGAGTGTGGGCTGGATGCAGCGGGCATCGAAGCTAGCGTCAAGGCCCGCATGGTCAAGCTGGGACTTTGATGTGCAGGGCTGCGCTGCAGCCCGGGTGCTCAGCCAAACGAGCAGGCAGTCATTTACCCAACGGGGTCTGTGATTGCCGGCTTCTTTTTCGTTCATGGCGACTCTGAGGGCAAGGGCCTTTCTGCGCTGGGCTCCGCTGTGTTGGAGTGCGCAGACTTCGCAGATATGTACCGCCCGTGAAAAACCCGACCCTTGCCACCCTGCTTTGCCTCCCTCTGCCCCTGCTGGCGTCCGAACGAGATGACGCCCTGAAACTGCCTGACGTGCTCATCAGCGCCAGCCGACAGGCCGAATCGCGCACCGCCACCAGTGCTGCGAACACCGTGTTTACCCGGGCCGATATCGACCGCCTGCAACCGAGTAGCGTCATGGACCTGCTCAGCCGCGTGCCGGGCGTGCAAGTGGCACCGACCGGCGGGCGCGGCAGCTTGCCAGGCCTTTTCATTCGCGGCACCAAGACCGCGCAAACGCTGGTGCTGGTCGATGGTGTACGCATCGCCAACGCGACCTCAGGCGACAGCGGCCTGCAGTTTCTCAACGTCGACCAGATCGAGCGTGTCGAAGTGCTTCGCGGCTCTCGGTCGGCGGTATATGGCAGCGATGCCATTGGCGGGGTCATCCAAGTGTTCACCCGACGGAGCCTCGGTGACGGCCTGCACCCGCGCGTGCGCCTGGCTGCCGGTAGCCGAAAAACCTTCCAGCGCAGCCTGGGTGTGTCGGGCGCCGATGGCTCAACGCGCTTCAACCTGGGCGCAAGCCTGGACGAAACGGCAGGCATCGATTCAACCGGACCGTCGTTCAGCAGTGACGCCGACCATGACGCTTACCGCAACAAATCGCTCAACTTCAGCCTGAGCCAGACGCTCGGCGAGCGCATCGAAGTCGGCCTGAACCTGCTGCACAGTCAGGGCCGCAGTCAATACGACAATCCATTCGGCGGCTTCGACCCTGTCACCTTCCAAAGCGTCGGCCAACAGCCGTACACCGACTTCACCGTCGCCAGCCTGGGCAGTTACCTCGACGCCCAGCTCACCGACAACTGGCACACGCGGATGGAGGTGGCGCACAGCGAAAACCGTGACGACAAGCGCGACACGTTGAGCTCAGAACGCTTTGTGTTCAACACCTACCGCGACCAGATGACCTGGCAGAACGACCTGGCCCTGAACGATCAGCACAGCCTGCTCGCCGGCGCCGACTGGTATCAGGACCGCGTGCACGCCAGTACCGACTTCGAGAAGGACAGCCGCTGGAACCGGGCGGTGTTTCTTCAGCACCGCTATCAAGGCCCGCTGTTCTCCACCGAAGCGGGCGTACGCCAGGACCGCAACGAGCAGTTCGGCACTCACACCACCTGGAGTGGCAGCGTGAGCGTTGCGCTCGATGATCGCAATGATGTGGTGCTGTCCTACAGCGAAGGCTTCCGGGCCCCGACGTTCAACGACCTGTATTACCCGCAGTTCAGCAACCCTGACCTTGACCCCGAGCACGCCAGGACCTATGAAGTGCAGTGGCGCAGCCAGCTGTCTACCGACACCCGCCTGGAGGCTTCCCTGTACCGCACCGACCTGCGCGATGCGATCGTGTTCGGTCAGGACGCCATTCCCCGCAACGTGGCCTCGGCGCGCGTCGACGGTGTAGAGCTGGCCCTGGCCCAACAGTGGGGCGAATGGAGCAGCCAGCTGGGCCTGGCGATGATCGACCCCCGTGACCGCGACAGTGGCCATACATTGGCCCGACGGGCACGCCGCACCCTGAGCCTGGACCTGGACCGCCGTGTGGGACCCTTCGGCATCGGTGCCAGCGTACAGGCTGTCAGCAGCAGCTACGATGATGAAGCCAACCGCAACCGTTTGGGTGGATATGGGTTGCTGGGCCTGCGCGGCAGTTGGGCAGCCACCGAGGCGCTGACCGTGGAGGCGAAGCTGGACAACCTGTTCGACCGTGGCTACAGCCGCGCCCTGTACAGCTACGAGGGCAGCCCCCATGCCTACCAGGAAGAAGGGCGCACGCTGTTGTTCAGCGTGACGTGGGCACCGGCGCTCTAGCGGCCAGCAGTTCGCACAGGCGAGCCGTCGCTTCGATCATCTGCCCACTGGGGCGCTCGATGCCGTTGTCCGGCACCACCAGTAACCCGTCTTGCGCCACCGCGCGCAGCGCCGGCCAGGCCTTCCAACTGGCCAACTGTTGCGCATCGGCGGCCAGGATGATGTCGGGGTCGCGCGCAATGACCGACTCTACGCTCACCTGAGGCGCTGCCGGGTTCAAATCCGCAAAGACATTACGCGCACCACAGACGGCCAGTGCATCGCTGATCACTTGCTGACCACCCAAGGTGTACAAGGGGCGATCCCAGACCTGGTAGAAGACCTGCAGGGGCCTGTCGCGACGGTACTGCTGGCGCAGTGTTTTCAATCGTGCACGCAGGGCGCGAGCGTAGCGGCGGCCTTGGTCAGCGTGGCCTACGTGTTCAGCGATTTCTTCGATCTGGCCAATCAACTGCTCGATGCTGTGGGGCTCTGCGCTGAAGGCAGGGATGCCCAGACGTTTGAGCTGGTCGCGTTGCGCGGGGGGTACGCTGCCCGGCCACAGCAGCAGCAGATCGGGGCGCAGACTGAGCAAACCCTCCATGTCCAGCTGGCCATAGCGCCCCACCGAGGGCAACGCTCGCAACGCCGGTGGCCGTTCACCCCCATCGAGCACCCCCACCAGCAGGTCGCCTGCCTGCAGTTCGAGCATGATTTCCGTCAACGACGGTGCCAGGCTGACGACGCGTAGTGGCCCAGCGCTCGCCAGGCTGCAGGCCAGTAGCGCCAGCCCCGCTATGAGCCGGCGCATCAGCCGAGCTGAGACGGCAGACGGTACAAGTAGAGCAAGACCACGGTGGACAAGGCCAGCAGCACCTGTGGGACGGTTTCCAGGCCCACCAGTACCGACACGGCGGCTACCCAGGCGGGGAAGCAGGCATAGGTCATGGCCAGGCGCCGCACGCGAGCCAGTTCGATCCACGCAGCAGGCTCGGCTTCGGTACCGAGCGCCTTGGAGGTGGCAATCAGCGCGCGCTTGTAGGCACCGAAGCGCGGCAAGGTGAGAAACAACGTGGCTGCGCCAGCAATGAACAGCGGCATGGCCAACATGGGAATCATCGCCTCGCCACCGCCAAAGGCCCAGGCCATGACCGGCAGCGGCACAAGCCCCACCGCCAGGTACTGCCACCAAGCCAGGGCGAGGCGCCGCTTGACCTCGGCGCGGGTCACGCCTGGGGCACCTCGCCCTGGTGTTCATTGCCCAGCATGTGGCCCAGCTTGCCGGCCTTGGTTGCCAGGTAATGGCTGTTGTGCGGGTTGTGCCCGGTGTGTAGCGGCACACGCTCGGCCACCACGATATCCATGTCGGTCAAGGCCTTGACCTTGCGCGGGTTGTTGGTCATCAAGCGCAACGCCTTGACACCCAGGTGCTCGAGCATCGGCAGGCAGATGGCATAGTCGCGCTGATCCGCAGCAAACCCGAGGCGCTCGTTGGCTTCGACCGTGTCCGCCCCTCCGTCCTGCAGTTCGTAGGCGCGGATCTTGTTCAGCAGGCCAATGCCACGGCCTTCCTGGCGCAGGTAAAGCAGCACGCCACGACCTTCTCGGGCGATCGCCTGGAGGGCAGCTTCGAGTTGCGACCCGCAATCACAGCGTTGACTGAACAAGGCATCGCCGGTCAAGCATTCGGAATGCAGGCGCCCCAGTACCGGCTGCCCATCGGCGATATCACCCAGGCTGAGCACCACATGCTCGCGGCCAGTGGCTTCATCCAGAAAGCCGTGCATGGTGAAAGTCGCGAAAGGCGTCGGGAGTTTAGAGGCGGCAACAAAGACAACGGGCACGTTGTGCTCCTGGGATAAGTGGGAATTTCAATGGACCGATTGTATCAGCAGCTTACAGGCAGTGCTCCCGCAGTATACCGCCGGTTATTATCGAAAACCTCGATGCGTAGCGGTTGCGGGCATGTACCACGCGCTACGGTTTGGTACTGGCATCGAAAGGATAAGGCTGTTTCCAACGTTCGAATATCGGCTTGAGTTCGCCGCTGCGCACCAGTTCGGCCATGCGTTTGTCGAACACATCACGCAGTGCCTCACCCCGCTCACTGCGGGCAAACGCCAGGTACATGGGCAGCTCGACCACATGGGTGCGCCGGAATCGATCGGGTTGCGAGCTTTGCCCGATGACGTAGTCCACTTCGGTCATGGCGTCGACATAGAAGTCCACCCGGTCATGCTCCAGCATGGGCAGAATGCCTTCGCGTCGCTGGATTTCACGGTACTCCCGCACGCGGGGCAGGTATTTGCCATAGGCATAGCCACGCACCCAGGCCAGGCGATAGTCGCCTATGGTTGCCAGTGTGGGGGCCGGCTTGCTGGCAAGCCCCAGGGCGTAGATATGGTCGACGTCGAAATGCCAGCGAGGGTAGAGGTTGTCTTCACTTTCGTCCTTGTACGAGCCAACCCAGGCGTCAGCCTCGCCACGTTTGACCAGGCCAATGGCACGGCTATACGGTGCACTCTGCGGCACGACCTCGATCCCTGCGGGCTGGAACACCTTGCGCATCACGTCCCAGGCCACACCGGTGCCATCTGCGTTGGTGTAGTCGGCCCACTCCTCGCTGACCAGGCGAATCTGGCCAGGCTGGCTGTCGCCGGCAGCCGCCCATGGGGCAGCGGCCATCAACAATGCCAGTAGCATACCTTTCAGCACCATGGCAGCCCCCGTTCTACGCGACAGCCCATACCAGAACCTGCATGCCCAACCAGGCGAAGACGCCGGCCAGCACGTCATCGAGCATGATGCCGACGCCGCCATGCACGTGACGATCGATCCAGCGAATGGGCCAAGGCTTGAGGATGTCGAAGAAACGGAACATCAAAAAACCCGCCAACAGCCACTGCCAGCCATCGGGCACCAACCACAGCGTGATCCACATGCCGACCATTTCGTCCCAGACGATGCCTTCGTGGTCATGCACGCGCAAGTCATTGGCCACCTTGCCGCACAGCCAGAAGCCGAACAGCATGGTGATCCCCAGTACCAGCCAGTACCCCCAATCGGGCAGCATCTGCCAGAGCGGAATGAAGGGTATCGCCACCAGCGAGCCCCAGGTGCCGGGCGCTTTGGGCAAGGTGCCGGAGCCGAACCCGAACGCGATGAAGTGCCAAGGGTTGCGCCAGACCGATGGCGGAACGAACTCCGCAGGCACCTGATTGGGGTGGTCGGTCACGGTATCTCCCTAAAGTGTTGATAGCCCCGCTGCCGAGGCGTGATGTCCTGACCGTGCGCATCGCGCAGGGACACGCCCTGCCCTTGCAGCACGCGGCCAATGGGGTAGACCTGGATGAAGCCAAAGTGCGCAAGGTGCGTCAAGGCGTCCGGAGGTGCCGTGAACGCCAGTATGTAGTCGTCGCCACCGGCGAGCGCTGCCTGCACGGCTGCCTCGCGGCCCAGGAACGCCTCCACTTCGGGGGACACTGGCACCTGCGCCAGGTTCACCTCGAGCGCCACGCCAGAGGCCTTGGCGATATGACCGCAATCGGCCAGCAACCCATCGGAAATATCCAGTGCCGCCGTGGCGTGCCCTCTGAGCAAGGCACCGAGGGTGAGCTGCGGCATGGGCGCCCAATAGTGGGCCAGCAGCGGCTCTGCCACGTCCGGCGGCGCCTGGCGCTCCCCGAGCACCAGAGGCAAGGCGCCAGCTGCCTTGCCCAGCACGCCACCGACATACAGCAGGTCGCCCGGCTGGGCGCCAGTGCGGCGTAATGCCTGCCCGGCCGGCACACGGCCGAACACCGTCACGGTGATGCTCAGCGGACCCCGGGTCGTGTCCCCGCCAATCAGGCTCATGCGGCAACGGTGAGCCATGCGGCTCAACCCTGCCGAGTATTCCTCCAACCACGCGTGGCTGACGTCAGGCAGGGTGAGGGCCAGCGTGAAACCGATCGCGGTAGCGCCCATGGCGGCCAGGTCACTGACGGCGACTGCCAGGCAGCGCTGACCCAGCAGCTTCGGGTCGCAGACGGCAGGGAAATGCACCCCAGCTACCAGAGTATCGGTCGAGACGGCCAACTGCTCACCGGGAGGCAGATCCAGCAGAGCACAGTCGTCACCGATGCCCAGCGCCACCCCTTCGCCCTCGCCGTGCACTGCACAGTGCGCGGAGGCGAAGTAATGGTTGATCAGCTCGAACTCACCCATGGCCAGGCTGCGCCGCAATCAGCGCTTGTTCGCCTTGACTTCGGCTTCGCGCAGCGTCGGTGCCAGTTTGTCGAGCACGCCGTTGACGAACTTGTGACCGTCGGTGGCGCCGAAGACCTTGGCCAGCTCGACGCCTTCGTTGATCACAACGCGGTAAGGCACGTCGATGCGCTTGATGAACTCCCAGGTGGACAGACGCAACACGGCCAGTTCGACCGGGTCGAGTTCGTCAAGGCTCAGGTCCAGGCAGGGCTCGAGCGCACCGTCGATTTCGCCCTTGATGGCCGGAACGCCATGCAGGATTTCACGGAAGTAGGCGCCGTCGACATCTGCAAAATCGTTATCGACCCGAAACTGCGCTTCGATCTCGTTCAACGAATGATGCGCCATGTGCCATTGATACAGTGCCTGGGTCGCGAGCTTGCGGGCTTCACGGCGTTTGGCGCTTTTCGATGGCTTGCCGGCATCCGCAGGCTTGGGATCGCGCGGGTTGAAACGATCGCTTTCGTCGCTAATCACTTGGCCTCCAACTGCGCCAGCAGGCTTACCATTTCCAGGGCAGACAGGGCAGCTTCTGCACCTTTGTTGCCGGCCTTGGTGCCGGAACGTTCGATGGCCTGTTCGATGGAGTCGACGGTCAGTACGCCGAACGCCACAGGAACACCGAACTCCATGGACACCTGAGCCAGGCCCTTGGTGCACTCGCCCGCCACGTATTCAAAGTGCGGGGTGCCGCCACGGATTACAGCGCCCAGCGCGATGATCGCGTCGTAAGCACCTTGCTGGGCGACCTTCTGGGCAACCAGCGGAATCTCGAACGCACCAGGCGCACGGATGATGGTGATGTCGTTCTCGCTGACACCATGGCGTACCAGGGCATCAACGGCACCACTTACCAGGCTTTCGACGACGAAGCTGTTGAAGCGGCCAACCACCAAAGCATAGCGACCTTTGGGGGCAATGAAGGTACCTTCGATGGTCTTCAGGGTCATTGCGATATTCTCATCTTCAAACGCAAGGCCGCTTGCTGGCGGCCTCGACAGGGGTATGGACTCGAGCTGCAGGGCGTCATTGCCGCCTCAAGTCACTCGGAGGGCACGTATTCTACAACTTCCAGGTCGAATCCGGATATCGCATTGAACTTCATCGGCGAACTCATCAGGCGCATCTTGCGCACGCCGAGGTCACGCAGGATCTGCGAACCGGCACCCACGGTGCTGTAGGTGGTCGGGGTCTTGGCCGGTGCATCGCCTGCACTTTCGCGAATATGCGCAAGCAGCACATCGCCATCGAGCGGGTGCCCCAGCAGCAGCACCACACCGCTTCCGGCTTCGGCCACGGCGGCCATGGCGGCGCGCAGGCTCCAGCGACCCGGCTGCTTGACCAGCAGCAGGTCGCGCAGCGGGTCCATGTTGTGCACGCGCACCAGGGTGGGCTCTTCGGCGCAGATGGCGCCCAGGGTCAAGGCCATGTGCACGTCACCTTCAACCGCATCGCGGTAGGTGACCAGGTTGAACTCGCCCAGCTCGCTTTCCACCGACTGCTCGGAAACCCGCTGCACGGTGCGCTCGTGGATCATGCGGTAGTGAATGAGATCGGCGATGGTGCCGATCTTCAGGCCGTGCTCGGCAGCGAACACTTCCAGTTCGGCGCGGCGCGACATGGTGCCGTCGTCGTTCATCACCTCGCAGATCACGCCGCTGGGCTCGAACCCGGCCATGCGTGCCAGGTCGCAGGCTGCCTCGGTGTGCCCGGCGCGAGCCAGCGTACCGCCTGGCTGAGCCATGAGCGGGAAGATGTGCCCAGGGCTGACGATGTCTTCGGCCTTGGCGTCCTTGGCGGCAGCCGCTTGCACGGTGCGGGCACGGTCGGCGGCGGAAATGCCGGTGGTGACACCCTCGGCCGCCTCGATCGAAACGGTGAACTTGGTGCCGAAGCCTGAACCATTGCGCGGCGCCATCAGGGGCAGCTTGAGGGTTTCGCAACGTTCGCGGGTCATCGGCATGCAGATCAGGCCACGGGCGTGCTTGGCCATGAAGTTGATGTGCTCGGGCTGGCAGCATTCGGCTGCCATGATGATATCGCCTTCGTTCTCACGGTCTTCGTCATCCATCAGGATGACCATTTTGCCCTGGCGGATGTCTTCGACCAGTTCTTCGATGCTGTTGAGCGCCACGCGGCACCCCCTTCTCAATCAGGATTTCAAGAAGCCGTTGGCGGCCAGGAAACTTTCGGTGATGCCACTGCCCTTGCTCGGCTCGGCCGCCTTGTCGCCCAGCAGCAAGCGCTCCAGGTAACGGGCCAGCAGGTCGACCTCAAGGTTTACCCGACGCCCTGCGCGGTAGTCGGCCATGATGGTTTCGGACAGGGTGTGCGGGACGATGGTCAGCTCGAATTCGGCGCCATTGACCTCGTTGACCGTCAGGCTGGTGCCATCGACGGTAATCGAACCCTTGTGGGCGATGTACTTGGCCAGTTCTCGCGGCGCACGCACGCGAAACTGGATGGCGCGGGCGTTATCGCTGCGCGAGATGATTTCGCCGACACCGTCGACGTGACCGCTGACCAGGTGTCCCCCCAGCCGGGTGGTTGGCGTCAGCGCTTTTTCAAGGTTGACCTTGCTGCCACTTTTCAAGTCGACGAAAGCCGTGCGCTTGAGGGTCTCCACGCTCACATCGGCCCAGAAGCCGTTGCCAGGCAATTCCACCGCCGTCAGGCAAACGCCATTGACGGCGATGCTGTCGCCGAGCTTGACGTCACCCAGGTCAAGCTTGCCGGTGTCGACGTGCACGCGCACGTCGCCGCCTTTGGGCGTCAGACTGCGGATGGTGCCGATGGATTCGATGATGCCGGTGAACATGGGTCTTCCTCAAAACGGTGTGCGCGGGGCAAGCCGCGCATTATACGCCGGGCGCAGGCAGCGGTACGGCTGTGACCCGCCAGTCATCGCCTACTGCGCGCATGTCGGTGATCTTCAGCCGCGGTGCCTCGCTCATGCGATTCAGTGGCCAGTCCAGCAGTGGGCGTGCGCTTGAGCCAAGGAAGGTGCCTGCCATGAACAGCTGGTACTCGTCGACAAGGCCTTGCTGGGCGAAGGCCCCGACCAGGCCGGCGCCGGCTTCCAGCAGGATTTCGTTGACGCCACGGGCGGCCAGAGCTTGAAGCAGGGCACGCAGGTCCACATGGCCATTGTCGCCCGGCAGGCTGAGCAGTTCATGGCCGGCAGCGGCATAACGTGGGTCATCTGCGACGGCGGTCACCACCAGCGCGGGGCCGGCCTGGAAGAAGGGCGCCTGCAAGGGCAAGCGCAAACGGCCATCGACCAGCACCCGCAGCGGTGCCCGGCTCAGGGCAAGCGCGGTGGTTTCGGCGTCCAGGCCCAACTCGGCGCCACGCACCGTCATGCGGGCACCGTCAGCCAGTACGCTGCTTGCACTGGTCAGCACCACGCTGGAGCGCGCGCGCAGACGCTGCACGGCAGAACGCGCCGCAGGGCCGGTGATCCACTGGCTTTCGCCGCTGGCCATGGCGGTACGACCATCCAGGCTCATGGCCAGCTTGGCGCGCACGAACGGCAACCCCTGTTCCATGCGCTTGAGGAACCCGGGGTTGAGTGCCCGCGCCTGCTCTTCGAGCACCCCGCTGGCCACGTCGATACCGGCCTGGGCAAGTCGCTGCAGGCCCCGCCCAGCCACCTGGGGATTGGGGTCCTGCATGGCGGCCACTACGCGCGCCACACCGGCCTTGACCAAGGCTTCGGCACACGGCGGCGTACGGCCATGGTGGCTGCAGGGTTCGAGGGTGACATAGGCACAGCCGCCCCGCGCACGCTCGCCTGCCTGGGCAAGCGCATGCACCTCGGCATGGGGCTCCCCGGCGCGCACATGCCAGCCCTCGCCCACCACCTCGCCATCACGGACGATGACGCAACCCACACGCGGGTTGGGGTGGGTGGTGTAGAGCCCCTTGCGCGCTAACTCAAGGGCACGGGCCATGTAATGGGCGTCAAGCACAGCTGCGGGGGTTTGCATGCTCACTCTTTGGCCGGCTCACGGGCCAGGCGGTCGATTTCTTCGCGGAATTCGTCAAGGTCCTGGAAGCGCCGATAAACCGAGGCGAAGCGGATGTAGGCGACTTCATCGAGTTTGCGCAACTCGCCCATCACCAGCTCGCCCACCACCAGCGACTTGACCTCGCGCTCGCCGGTGGCGCGCAGCCGACTCTTGATGTGGGCCAGGGCGGCCTCGAGGCGCTCGACACTGACAGGGCGTTTTTCCAGCGCACGCTGCATGCCGGCCCGCAACTTGTCTTCGTCGAAGGGCTGGCGAGTACCGTCCTGTTTGATCAGCCGGGGCAGTACCAGCTCGGCGGTCTCGAAGGTGGTGAAGCGCTCGCCGCAGGCGACGCATTCGCGACGGCGCCGCACTTGCTCGCCCTCGGCGACCAGGCGCGAGTCGATGACCTTGGTGTCGTTGGCACCGCAAAAGGGACAGTGCATGGTGGCAGGCAACAAAAAAAGGGAGGGCCATGGTAGCGCATCCCACTGGCAAGACAAGCCAAAGGGGTTAACATCCATGCAATTCTGCCCCTGAAGGACTACCCCATGCCACTTCGAGCGCTTGCCGTGCTGTGCTGCGCCGCCCTGCTCACCGCCTGCGGCAGTGACCAGCCCAAGACCGAACAACCGCCTGCTCCGGCGCCCGCCAAAGTGTCCAAAAGGGCCCAGCCGCTTGGCCCCTTGCCGGCCTATCAGCGCGAGCTGAGCGGCACGTTGCTGGGCATCCCCGCCGGCGCAGAGGTAGAACTTGCCCTGCTGGTGATCGATGACCGCGACAGGCCGCAACAGCTGCTGGCCAGTAGCACCTTGCCGGGTACCGGCCAGGCCCTGCCCTACCAGCTGCGTTTCAACCCCGAGGCATTTCCGGCCGGCGCCAGGGTAGAGCTGCGTGGACGAGCCAGCCGCTCAGGCCAGTTGATCATGCACTTGCCGCCGCTGCGCATCACCCAGGCACAGACCCAGGCCACCGGCCCGCTGCAGTTCGAAAAGGCACCGTAAGTGGCGCCAGTGGCGTTGCAACAGGCCTTGAGCGGCCTGATTGGCGAGGCACGGCTGGTGATCAGCGACCTGCCTGACTGTGCGTTGAAATTATGGCTGATCGATGATCAGAACATGGACCGCGCTTTTAGCAGCGAAGAAACCCGGCGCATTCTCGAAGATCCGCCGTACTGGAGCTTCTGCTGGGCCAGTGGGCTGGCCATGGCGCGCTACCTGGCCGAGCACCGGGAGTGGGTAGCCGGCAAGCGGGTGCTCGATTTTGGCGCCGGTTCCGGTATCGCCGGCATCGCCGCTGCCCGTGCAGGTGCGCTGGAGGTCGTGGCCTGCGACCTTGATCCGCTGGCCTTGGACGCCTGCCGTGCCAACGCCGCCTTGAACCAGGTGGAACTGGGCTACAGCAGCGACTTTTTTGCCGAGGATGACCGTTTCGACCTGATCCTGGTGGCCGATGTGCTCTACGACCGCGCCAACCTGCCGCTGCTCGATACCTTCCTCGACCGGGGCCGACAGGCACTGGTGGCCGACTCTCGCGTACGGGACTTCAGCCACCCGTTGTACCGACCACTTGGGGTGCTCGACGCCTTGACCCTGCCGGACCTGGCCGAGCCGCACGAATTCCGCCGGGTCAGCCTGTACCACGCCAGCCGCGAGCCTTTATAGTGGTGCCATTCACGGATTTGCGAGAGTCGCGATGACCCAGGACACCCCCTATATCTTCGATGCCACCGATGCCACCTTCCAGCAGCTGGTGATCGAGAATTCATTCCACAAGCCAGTGCTGGTCGATTTCTGGGCCGAATGGTGCGCGCCTTGCAAAGCGCTGATGCCGCTTCTGGCAAAAATTGCCGAGGAGTACCAGGGCGAACTGCTGCTGGCCAAGATCAACTGCGACGTCGAGCAACAGGTCGTGGCGCAATTCGGCATCCGCAGTCTGCCAACCGTGGTGCTGTTCAAGGATGGCCAGCCGGTCGACGGTTTTGCCGGTGCTCAGCCGGAATCGGCGATCCGCACCATGCTCGAGCCACATGTGCAACTGCCGGCGCCACCCACCGCCTCGCCGCTGGAACAGGCTCAGGCGCTGTTCGCCGAAAGCCGTTTTGGCGAAGCCGAAGCGGTGCTGCAGCAATTGCTTGCAGAAGACAATAGCAACGCCGAAGGCCTGATCCTGTACGCCCGCTGCCTGGCCGAGCGCGGTGAGCTGGGCGAGGCCCAGGTGGTGCTAGACGCGGTCAAGACCGAGGACCATAAGGCCGCCCTGGCCGGCGCCAAGGCGCAACTGACTTTCCTGCGCCAGGCCGCCAGCCTGCCGGAGGTTGCAGACCTGAAAAGCCGTCTGGCACAGAACCCACAAGATGACGAGGCCACGTACCAACTGTGCATCCAGCAGCTGGCACGCCAGCAGTACGAGCCCGCGCTTGAAAGCCTGCTCAAGTTGTTCCAGCGCAATCGCGGTTACGAAAATGGGCTACCGCACAAGGCATTGCTGCAGGTGTTCGAGTTGCTTGGCAGTGCCCACCCGCTGGTAGGTACGTATCGCCGTAAGCTGTTCGCTGCGATGTACTGAGGCTCATCAGGGGTGAAGGGCATGAGTGAGGCACGCGGCCTTGCTCATGCCCCTTGCTCAGGCTTTGCCGAGGGCTACGAATGGCTGGAGGCTGATCAGGGCTGCAGCTTGACGATGACTGCACAGCACCCGTTGCCTGGGCTGTTCATCCGTGACCTGCGAGCCGGCCACAGGTACACCTGTCACGTCTTTTGAAGGTCATCTACACCTTTTCGTCGGTCTGCCATACATACACCGGCGTTTCGCCCTCACTGAACACCCGTACCTGCCCATGGTGCCGCAACCGCACCAGCAACCGCTTGGCTGCGCCAAAGTCCCCCGTGACGCCCTGCAGTTGCTCAAGCAGCTCTGGCCCCTCCATACGGCCAGCCGTGCGCAACAACTCGCAGGCTACCCGCCATGGCCCGTCATCCTTCGTCGCTGCGGGAAGCATCGCGGCAGCTGGCTGGGGTGTCGAAGCGGGGAGTTGTTCGGTTGGCCGCGCCAACTGCGCCCATTCCTGGGGATCAAGCTCAATGGTCAAGTCCACCGGCCACTCACCGATCGTTCCACGAATTCTCACTGTAGGTCCTCACTCAAGTCATTGTCGCCATGCTACCGCAACATGAAACCTGAGCCACGAGGCTGGCGGCCCGCCAAACAATCGTTATAACATAACCACTCCTATTGACCTGCTCCTGGAGTCATCCATGCGTCGTCTGCTGCTAGCCCTGCCCTTCGCCTGCTTGCCCCTGGCCATGATGGCCCATGCCCACGATGAACATGAGCATGATCACGGCCATGGCACGCTTGCCGCCCATGAGCATGGTGTGGCCAAGCTCAATGCCGTGCTCGACGGCAAAACCCTGGAGCTTGAGCTGGACAGCCCGGCGATGAACCTGGTCGGCTTCGAGCACATGGCCAGCAGCGATGCCGACAAGGCCAAGGTAGCCGCCGTGCGTCAGCAATTGGAACAGCCCCTGAAGTTGTTCGCCCTGACGGCGGCCGCTGGTTGCACGCCAGACCAGCAAGAACTGCAAAGCCCACTGTTCGGGGATGCGGCCAAGGCTGACGACGATGGCGACGAGCACGAGAAAGGCCACGTCCACAGCGACATCAACGCCCATCACCAATTCACCTGCGCAGCGCCCGAAAAGCTCACCCAGATCGACCTGTCGCCGCTGTTCAAGGCCTTCCCCGCCACGCAGAAAATCAATGTGCAATTGATCGGCCCGAACGGCCAGAAGGGAGTGGAAACCGCGCCAACCAAGGCCGTGGTCACACTCTGAATGAACCAGCCGCTGATTCACCTGCAAGGCGTGGAGTTCGCCTGGCCGGGACAACCGCCATTGCTGGATATCCCGGCCTTTGACCTGCAAGCCGGTGAGGCTGTGTTTCTCAAGGGCCCCAGCGGCAGTGGCAAGACCACCCTGCTGGGCTTGCTCGGCGGGGTCAACCGGCCAGCCCGTGGGCGAATCCAACTGCTTGGGCAGGACCTGGCCTTACTCGGCCAAGGTGCCCGTGACCGTTTCCGTGTGGACCACACCGGATACATCTTCCAGCAATTCAACCTGCTGCCGTTTCTCTCGGTACGGGAAAATGTCGAGCTGCCCTGTCGTTTCTCCCGCAGCCGCGCCCAGCGTGCCATCGAGCGCCACGGTAGCGTCGACCAGGCCGCCAGCGAATTGCTCGCCCATCTGGGCCTGGGCGATAGGCAGTTGCTGGCGCGGCGAGCCGACAGCCTGTCGATCGGCCAGCAGCAACGCGTCGCCGCCGCCCGCGCTTTGATCGGCCAGCCTGAGCTGGTGATCGCCGATGAGCCCACATCAGCGCTGGATGCCGATACCCGCGAAGCGTTCATCGCCTTGCTGTTCAACGAATGCCGCGCGGCAGGCTCAAGCTTGCTGTTCGTCAGTCATGACCAAAGCCTGGCCCCGCTGTTCGACCGTCACCTGTCCCTGGCCGAGCTCAATCGCGCCGCCAAACCCCGGGAGGCATGATGTACCTGCTTCGTCTTGCCTTGGCCAGCCTGGCCAACCGCCGCTTCACCGCCTTTCTCACCGCGTTCGCCATCGCCTTGTCGGTGTGCCTGCTGCTGGCCGTCGAGCGGGTGCGCACCGAAGCCCGCGCCAGCTTTGCCAGCACCATCAGTGGTACTGACCTGATTGTCGGGGCGCGGTCAGGCTCGGTGAACCTGTTGCTGTACTCGGTGTTTCGCATCGGCAATGCCACCAACAACATCCGCTGGGACAGCTACCAGCACTACGCCCAGGACCCACGGGTGAAGTGGGCGATCCCCATCTCCTTGGGCGACTCGCACCGCGGCTACCGGGTGATGGGCACCACCGGCGCCTATTTCGACCACTATCAGTACGGGCGCAAGCAGCACCTGACGTTGCGCCAGGGTCGGGAATTTGCCGACGATCCTTTCGAGGTGGTACTGGGTGCAGAGGTTGCCGATGCCTTGCACTACAAGCTGGGCGACAAACTGGTGCTGGCCCATGGCGTGGCGGCGATCAGCCTGGTCAAGCACGACGACAAACCCTTTACCGTGGTCGGTGTACTCAAGCGCACCGGCACGCCGGTTGACCGCACCTTGCACATCAGCCTGGCCGGCATGGAGGCCATCCATATCGACTGGCACAACGGCGTGCCGGCCCGAGGTGCGGGACGCATCAGTGCAGAACAGGCGCGTGGCATGGACCTGCAACCCGCTGCGATCACGGCGTTCATGTTGGGTTTGAACAACAAGATCGCCACCTTCAGCCTGCAGCGCGAAATCAATGAGTACCGGAACGAGCCGCTGTTGGCGATTTTGCCAGGGGTGGCGTTGCAGGAGTTGTGGAGCCTGATGGGCACTGCCGAACAGGCCCTGTTCGTGGTGTCGCTGTTCGTCGTGCTCACTGGCCTGATTGGCATGCTCACGGCGATTCTCACCAGCCTGAACGAGCGCCGCCGGGAAATGGCGATCCTGCGCTCGGTCGGTGCACGGCCATGGCACATCGCCGGGCTGCTGGTGCTTGAGGCCCTGGCACTGGCAACTGCCGGGATCGTTGCCGGGCTTGGCCTGCTGTACGCCGGTATCGCCCTGGCCCAGGGTTACGTGCAGGCCAACTATGGCTTGTACCTGCCACTGGCCTGGCCCAGCACGCATGAATGGTCGTTGCTGGCTATCATCCTTGGCGCAGCGCTGTTGATGGGCAGCGTTCCGGCATGGCGAGCCTATCGACAGTCGTTGGCAGATGGCTTGTCGATCCACCTTTGAGAGCCTGTGATGATGCGATTTCTCACCGCCTGCTTCGTGGCTCGCGACGCGCTAGCAAGCGCATGGACTGGCCGTTTTGGCGCCGGCCTGTCAATCAGCAGCCCCGCCCGGCGCCTGCTTTGTTCGCTGCTCGTGATGCTCGCGGTGCCTGCGTGGGCATCGCAGCCCCGGGAGCTCGACTGGCCCGCCCTGATCCCCGAGGGCGCACCGGTCGTCGCACCGCAACTGGCACCCCTGCATGACATGTCGCAGCTCAGCGATGCGCTGTCTGCCGAGTCCGCCCCAGCCGCGCGCCAGCAGGCGCCCGGTGCACCGGTGGTGAACAGCCTCGATGGCCAGCAGATCAAGCTGCCGGGCTACATCGTGCCGCTGGAAGTCAATGAGCAAGGCCGCACCACCGAATTTCTGCTGGTGCCGTACTACGGCGCGTGCATCCATGTGCCCCCGCCCCCGTCGAACCAGATTGTGCACATCGTCAGTGAAATGGGCGTACGGGTAGAGGATCTGTACCAGCCCTACTGGATAGAGGGCACGATGCACGTCAAACCTTCGAGCAGCGAACTGGCTGAGGCGGGTTACCAGATGGAAGCCGAGAAGATCTACGCCTACGAACTCAGATGAGCCTTCCGAAGGCCGGTGCAGACGCTTCGTTGAGCTGGGTCAAACTTTCTGTTTAATCGCATCCGTACCATTGGACTACACGATTATCAACGTCCTTTGGGAGCTTCCATGAACAAGTCCTTGCTCGGTGCCTCACTCGTGGCCCTGGCACTCGCCGCCCCGGCTGCGCACGCGTATCAGCCCGGTGATTTCATCGTACGTGCTGGCGCCATCACCACTGCGCCCAACGAGAACAGCAGCGACCTGAAGTTCGACGGCAACAAGGTGGCAGGCACCAAGGCGACCCTGGACAGCGATACCCAGCTGGGTCTGGCATTCGCCTACATGCTCACCGACCACGTTGGCCTGGAACTGCTGGCAGCCACGCCGTTCAAGCACACGGTAGGCGTGAAAGGGCTGGGCGGCGGGCTGGATGGCAAGCTGGCCGACATCAAGCAGCTGCCGCCGACCCTTTCGTTGCAGTACTACCCGATGGAGGCGTCGTCGAAGTTCCAACCTTATGCGGGCGTGGGCATCAACTACACCTTGTTCTTCGATGAAGACCTGAGCAGCAACCGCAAGCAGCAAGGGTTCAGCAACCTGAAACTGCAGGATTCGGTAGGGTTCGCCGGCCAGCTGGGCATGGATTACATGATCACCGACAACCTGCTGGTCAATGCCGCCGTCTGGTACGTGGACATCGACACCAAGGCCAGCGTGAACGGCCCGAGCGCCTTGGGTTATAGCAAGACCAAGGTCGACGTGGACGTTGACCCTTGGGTCTACATGGTCGGCCTGGGCTACAAGTTCTGATCGACCGCTGCAAAACGCACGGGGCGGCCAAGGCCGCCCCTTTTTCGTTACCGTCTTGCTGAACGCCCAATAGAGCGCCCCTCGATTGCTAACGGAGCTTGCCCAGCAACCGGGCCAGCCCCTCCACCATCGAGGTGGCCCGCTGGAAGTCGAAACGAGCCAGCAACCGCCTGTTGTCCGCACGCGAATGGCGGATGTCGCCCGACCGCGGCGTGGTGTAGCTGACTGCTGGCAAGCTGCCCACCACCTGCTGGAGCGCAGCGAGCATCTGGTTCAGCGACGTGGCCTGGTTGAGACCGATGTTCACGGCCCCCTCCTCGACCTGCGCTTGTTCGAGCGCCTGCACCATGACCTGCACCAGGTCACCTACATACAGGAAATCCCGCGTCTGCTCGCCGTCACCGAACACGGTGATTGGCTGGCCTTGCACTGCACGCTCGCTGAAGATGCTGATGACGCCCGAATAAGGCGAGGAAGGATCCTGCCGCGGCCCGAAGATATTGAAGAACCGGAAGATTACAGGCTCAAGGCCATGCTGGCGCCGATAGAACTCCAGGTACTGCTCGCTGGCCAGCTTGTCCACGGCATACGGTGTCAGCGGCGCCTTGGGTGTGTCTTCGGCGATGGACTGGCCTTCACCGTTATTGCCGTAGACCGCTGCACTGGACGCGAACAACACGCGGCGCACCCCGTGAACACGCATGGCTTCGCACACGTTGAGCGTGCCGATGAAATTGCTCTGGTGCGTGCGCACCGGGTCGTCGACCGAAGCCTGCACCGAGGCCACCGCAGCCAGGTGCACCACGGCCTGGCAGCCCGCCGCAGCGCGCTGGACCAGCTCGGCGTCGGCAACGTCCCCCTCGACAAGCTCAAGCAGGGGGTGGTCCAGTTGCAGGTTGTCGCGCTTGCCCGTGGAGAGGTCGTCGACGATGCGCACGGCGTAGCCACGCGCCAGCAAGGCGTCACTCAGGTGGGAGCCGATGAAGCCGGCACCGCCGGTGATCAGGATGGGGGCATCAGCCATGGCGATAGAACCGGTCCAGAAGAGGCGGCAAGCCTGCACGCCAGGCACGGGGCTTGATACCGAAGGTATGAAGGATTTTCTTGCAGGCCAACACGGCGTTCTGCGGCTCTTCGCTGGCATCCGGGCGCGCGGCATGAGCCTGCGGCGTTGGCGTCTGTACCGCGAGCTGACGATGCTGGCCGGCCTCGGCGAGAATCGCCTGGCCTAGCGCCACGGGGGTGGTCGCTTCGTTCCCGGCGTAGTGGTAGGTCCCCCACAGCGGCGAATTGCAGTCCAGCTGCTTGAGCACCGAGAGAATGACCCTGGCCGCATCGTCGACGGGTGTCGGGTTGCCACGGCGATCATCGGCCAGCAGCAATTCCTGGGGGAGCTCGGCGCGCGTCAGGAAACGGCCAAGCAGGCCATCGATGCTTTCGTCCAGCACCCAACCGAAGCGCAACAGCACATGTTGCGGGCAGGCCGCACGCACGCTTTGTTCGATACGCCAGAGGGCCTGCCCACGCAGGCCAAGCGGCAATGGCTCGTCCTTCTCGCTGTAGGCGGTGGCACGCGAGCCATCGAACACACGGTAGCTCGAGGGCTGGACCAGTGTGATCTGGTGGTGCTGGCACAACTCTGCCAGCCGCTCCACCGCGCGCTCCTGAAGCGCCAGACGCTGCTCGCTGACCGACTCGGCCTGGAACCAGTCGAAGTAATACGCCAGGTTGACCACGGCGTCGGGGCGATGATCGTCGAGCAACTGGGTGAGGCTGGCAGGCGCCCAGCCCTCCTCTGGAGGGCGCGGCGCCATGAAAGCGATGTCCTCCTCGGCCCCAAGACGAATCAGCGCTTGCCCGAGGGCATTGCCACCACCCAACAGCATTAGGCGCATACGCATAGAGTCAGCAGATCCGGAGGTTGTAAGAGAAAGCAGCCATTTTGCGGTTTCCGGGCGGGGAAGTCCAACGTGGGGCCGTATGATCATTGCGGCGGAGAAGGTTGCGCCGTGGCCGACCTCATCCTCTACCACGCATGACGCGGCTCCCCCTACTCGACTTCAAACAACCCATTCCTGAGCGGGCCCACATCCAGCCGCTCGCGGATGTCTTCATCTATGCGTGGATCATCAGGCCGGTACAGTTTCACCTGGCGGTACGCGTTGATGCGATTGATCTCTTGCCCCAGGTACTCCCACACCACTCGGGTACAGGCAGGATTGCGCCGGTCCCCGCTGGACACGCCGGCCTTGAGGCCATTGAGGCGGGTGATACGGCTCTTGAAGCTTGGGATGAGAATGGTCTGGCTCATTTCGTTGAAGGTAAGCGATTCGTAGTCGATCAGGAACACCCGGTCCTGCAACTGGAAGGCAGCCCCCAGGTAACGACAGCGCACTTCGGCGTGCTGGTCTGTCGCGGTAGACCGCTCCTGACGCTCCTGGCGCTCGAACAGGAAGCGACCGCCCTCCTCCCACAGATGCACCAGCGACACCAGGACCGTACCCGGCACCGACATGCAGTTGGAGTACTCGAAGTAATACCCGCAGTAACGCGACAGGTTGCCCGCGTGATCATGCAGAGGCCGAAACAGCTCGCTGATCGGATCGCCGGTTTGCTCGACCGAAGACGGCACTCGCGCGCCGATCAAGCGTGAAAACTGATCGGCGGGCAGGTCGAGCTCGTATTCCTCCACCCCGAAGAAATCGCCAATGCGTTTGAGGTTGTAAGCCGTCGGGCGGCTTTGGCCGCTCAGGTATTTGTTGAACTGGGCGCGATTGATCGACAGTTGGCGGCAAACTTCGGAGATAGAGCGGTAGTGGCTGCAAGCCAGCTTGAGATTGGTAGCGAAATGCTCGCTCATGACAAAGGCCTACGTGACGCGAATGACGCCAGTTTAGCATCAAGTCGCATCAATTAAGACCAAACCGCGAAATTGTAACGACTCTTGTCATGGCCAACCATGCGCCCCAACGAATAGCGGTACGCCTGCCGGCCGCTGGTCTTTCCACACGAAGAATAAGAATCGAGGTCATTTTCCAATGCTCGAAGTACTCAACGATTTCCTCTCGGGGAAACTGCTCATCGTGCTGATCGTGGGGCTGGGTAGCTACTTCACCCTCCGTTCCCGGTTCGTCCAGTTCCGCCACTTCGTACACATGTTCGGTGTGTTCAAGGAATCGCTGCGTGGCCAGGCAGGCCAACTGAGTTCATTCCAGGCCCTGATGCTGAGCCTGGCCGGCCGCGTGGGCGCCGGTAACATTGCAGGTGTCGGCATCGCCGTGACGCTGGGCGGCCCAGGTGCAGTGTTCTGGATGTGGGTCACCGCGCTGGTGGGCATGTCGAGCAGCTTCTTCGAATGTACCCTGGCCCAGGTGTACAAGCGCGCCGACGGCGACGGCCTGTACCGTGGCGGCCCGGCCTACTACATTCAGCATGGCCTGAAGTACAAGGGCATGGCGATCGTCTTCTCGATTCTGCTGCTGGTCACCTATGGCTTCGCTTTCATCGGCCTGCAGTCGTACACCGTGACCCACTCGCTGCAAAACGCCTTCCACTTCGACCCGCGCCACACCGGCATCGTGCTGGCAGTGCTGTTGGCCATCACCTTCATTGGTGGCATCAAGCGCATCGCGGCGGTGTCCGACCTGCTCGTACCGATCAAGACCCTGGCCTACATCGGCGTGACTCTGTACGTGATCGGTACCCAGATCGAACACGTGCCGGCCATGCTCGAAACCATCTTCAAGAGCGCTTTCGGTCTTGACCCGGCGTTTGGCGGCCTGCTGGGCAGCGCCATCGTCATGGGCGTGAAGCGTGGCGTATTCGCCAACGAAGCCGGCCTTGGCAGCGCACCGAACGTGGCCGCCGTCGCAGCCGTGAAGCACCCAGGTGCCCAGGGTGTGGTACAGGCGTTCAGCGTGTTCCTGGATACGTTCGTGATCTGCACCTGCACCGCGCTGCTGATCCTGCTGTCGGGCTTCTACACCCCTGGCTTCGAGGGCGATGGCATTGTCCTGACCCAGAACTCGCTGGCTGCCGTGGTAGGTGACTGGGGCCGTATCTTCGTAAGCGTGGCCCTGTCGCTGTTCGTGTTCACCTGCATCCTCTATAATTACTACCTGGGCGAGAACAGCCTGCAGTTCCTCACCCGTAACCGGGCAGTATTGATGGGCTTCCGTGCCTTGGTGCTGGCGCTGGTTGTGTGGGGCTCCATGCAGGACCTGACCACCGTGTTCGCCTTCGCCGACATCACCATGACGTGCCTGGCCTTCGTCAACCTGATGGCCTTGGCCCTGCTGTTCAAGGTCGGCCTGCGTGTGATGCGCGACTACGATGACCAGCGCAAGGCTGGCATCAAGCAGCCTGTGTTCGATTCGGCCAAGTTCGCCGACCTGGACCTGGACCGCACTGCATGGCCTGCCAACCCGCAGGTGGAAACAGCCGCTGACAAAGCTGTCGGCCAGGCTCAGCCGCTGCGCTGATAGGCTGACATCGCCAGCCGCCCCAGCGAGGGTTGTGCCAGTCGGTTGAGTCACCAGGGGCCGCATTGCGGCCCCACTAGCCTTCCCTGCAAAGCGCGGCTCTTCTTTCCCGTTCATCGCTACGGACGCTTTCCATGCGCGCAGTAAAGAACCTCCTCGTGCTCTACACCGGTGGCACCATCGGTATGCTCGAAACGCCGGAAGGCCTGGCCCCATCCGGCGGCTTCGAGTCCCGCATGCGCGATCACTTCGCCATGATGGCAGACGCCCCCGAAGTCACCTGGACACTCCAGGAACTGGACCCACTGCTCGACAGTGCCAACATGCAGCAGCACAACTGGCTGGCGATGCGTGATGCGATCGTCGATGCCGTGCGTGTCCGTGGCCATGATGCGGTACTGGTGCTGCATGGCACCGACACCCTGGCCTACAGTGCAGCGGCACTGTCGTTCCTGTTGCTGGGGCTGCCGGTTCCCATCCTGCTGACCGGCTCGATGCTGCCGGCAGGGGCACCTGGCAGCGACGCCTGGGACAACCTGTGCGGCGCACTGCGCCAGTTCGATCATCCCCTCGAAGCGGGTGTGCAACTGTACTTCGCGGGCAAGCTGCTGCACGGTTGCCGCGCCTCCAAGCTGCGCAGCGAAGCGTTCGATGCCTTTGCGGCCTTGCCGCGCCATCGCCAGAGTGAGCACGTAGCCCCCTTGCCGGCGCGCTTGGGTTACCAGCAGCCCCGTGAGCGCGTGAACCTTGCGGTAGTGCCGGTGTTCCCTGGTTTGCAGGCAGGTCATCTGGAGGCTTTGCTCGGCAGCGGCGTGCAGGGCTTGTTGCTGGAATGCTATGGCAGCGGCACTGGGCCGTCCGATGATCAGGCGCTGCTCGACACCTTGCGTGCAGCACGCCAGCGTGGCGTCATGTTGGTGGCCATTTCCCAGTGCCCGGAAGGCGATGTGGTCTTCGATACCTATGCTGCCGGTAGCCGCCTGCGGGCAGCAGGCCTGGTCAGCGGGGGCGGCATGACGCGGGAGGCGGCCCTTGGCAAGATGTTCGCGCTGCTGGGTGCCGGGCTGGACGTGAAAGAGGCCGAGCACTGGTTTGCCCTGGACTTGTGCGGCGAACGCTAGAAGTGGCGGAAGGCAGCGGGAGTCGAACCTGCCCGGGAACGGATGCCGTCCCCAACCGGGTTTGAAGCCCGGCCGCGCCACCGGGCGCGATTGCCTTCCTTGAAATCGGTGCCTGGCCTGCTAGCGGGCCAGGGCACTGTCACTGCGAATGTACCGCTGATCGCCGACCCTGCGGGTCAGACCGATGCGGTCGAAATATTCCAGAATCTGCACACTGCGCTTGCGACCGATGCCCAACATATCGCGAAATGCAGCAACCTGCACTACCGGCGTGTCACCTATGTGATGCTGTAGCAGCTCTGCCATGCGGCGTAGGGTCGACTCTGGGTAGAACAGGTCCCGCACCACCTGATGCACCAACCCCAGTCGCGCCAGCTTGCGCAGCAGCAGGCGTACATCGGCCTCGGCGCATTTTTCCTCGCTCGCCAATGTCCTTACCCAAGGCGGATCGTAAGCGCCAGCCTGCAACCTTGGCTGCAGGCGCGCCCAGAGCGCCTCATCCGCGGCACTGAGCTGAACCTGATGATCAGGCAAATGCAGCCAGGGGCCGCTGCCGGCTACGGCGCCTTCGGCCAGCAACTGCTCGAGCAAACTGACGAACCCCGGCCTGTCCAGTGGCAACGCCGCGAAACGGCGCAGCCTGTCACGGTCCGGGCCCAATTGATCGGGCTCCTGCTCGTGAAAGGCCGCCAGCTGGGCCAGCACACGTTGCTTGAGCGCCTGCCACTGGCTTGCAGCGAACAACAACTGGCCTTGGCGGGTGGCGATCACGCGTACGTCGTCGGGTAACTGCCAGCTGTCACGCAGGCGATTGAACTGCCGCTCCAGGCGCTGTGGATCTAGCCCACCCGGTGCGCTGGCCAGCAAACCCGGCAAGGCCTGCTCAAGACCTGTACAGTCGCGCAGCACCTGCAACTGTTGCAGCCTTTCGACGCTGCGGCGTTGACGACTGGGGGCGAACGGGTCCAGGACCGTGCCGCCGCCCAGCGTGTACTGAGCGCGCTGATCGCGCAGCACCAGACGGTCGCCATGCACCGCTTGCAACGGCGCGTTGAGCAGCAACTGTGCGAACATGCGCTGCCCCGCCGCCAAGCTCTGCCCCTCGAGCAAAGCCACCCTGGCTGTCACGTCCTGAGTACCCAGGTGCACGTGCACTGCACTGAAGTGCTCTAAGGCACGGGCTTGGCCAGGCAGCAGGCTCAAGGTGATATCGATGCGTGTGCTAGGCGCGTGCAACCACTGCGGCACCAGCCAATCGCCGCGGCGTATCTGGTCCACCGCCAGGCGCTCGGCGACGATGTTGAGCGCCACACGTTGCCCTGCCTCAGCCACCAGCGCGGGCTGATTCTGAGCATGCAACCCGCGCACCCTCACCGGTTTGCCAGCCTTGCCCAGCAGCAACGTGTCGCCAGCAGTCACCCGCCCCGCAAGCGCCGTGCCGGTCACCACTACCCCCGCGCCCGTAACGGCGAACGCCCGGTCCACGGCAAGACGAAAGCCTCCGGCCACACTGCGACGGCGGGCATGGGGCGCTGCCGCCAGCAGGGCCTGGCGCAAGGCGTCGATGCCGGTACCAACGGTACTGGATACGGGAAAGTGCAGCGCATCGGCATACGGGCCAGGCGCCAGCAGTTGGCTGACTTGCTGCTTCACCGCTTCCACGCGTGCGGGCTCGACCCGGTCGCACTTGCTGATGGCCACCAGCGCCTGGGGAATGCCCAACAGTTCGATGATCGCCAGGTGCTCGCGGGTCTGCGGCATGACGCCATCGTCTGCCGCCACCACCAGCAATACCAGGTCGATGCCGTGGGCACCGGCCAGCATGTTGTGGACAAACCGCTCGTGGCCCGGCACGTCGATGAAGCCAGTCAGTGGCGCCTCCTCGGCCAGCGACGCGTAGCGATAACCCAGGTCGATGGTCATGCCACGGGCCTGTTCCTCCTGACGCTGGTCCCCGGCTTGGCCGGTGAGCGCCTGCAGCAGCGCCGTCTTGCCGTGATCGATGTGCCCGGCGGTACCGACGATCACTGCAAGGCCCCCAACTGCAGGCTTGGCAGCTGCGCCAGCCATTGGGGTTCATCGTCCAGCTGGCGCAAGTCCAGCCACAACGCATCGTCGTCGATGCGCCCAAGCACAGGCACCGGTAATTCACGCAGCGCTCGCTCCAAAGCATGCAAGCTGCGCCCGCGCAGCCGCTTGGACACCTGTGGACGCAGGCACAAGGCGGCGCTGGGCAAGCGGGCGACAGGCTGGCTGCCGCTGCCGATCATGCCCAGCGTCGGCTCTACGCTGACGCGCCACTGCTCGCCCAGGCAGGCTTGCATCGCGGGCGCCACGCGCAGGGCCTGGGTGTGAATCTCCGCCTGGGCACGCGTGAGCAGGCGCAGGCTGGGCAGGCGCTCGGCCAGGCGATCAGGGTTGCGGTACAGCGCCAATACGGCCTCCAGGGCGGCCAAGGTGATCTTGTCCACGCGCAGGGCGCGCTTGAGCGGGTTCTTCTTGATCCTGGCGATCAAGTCCTTACGCCCGACGATGATCCCTGCCTGCGGACCGCCCAGCAGTTTGTCGCCACTGAAGGTGACAATGTCGGCGCCATCGCTCAGTGCCTGGCGCACCGTCGGTTCGGCGGGTAGCCCCCAGCGCGTGAGGTCCAGCAGGCTGCCACTGCCCAGGTCCTCGAGGAGCGGCAGGTTGTGCTGGCGGGCAATGCGGGCCAGCTCCGGGGTGGGTACCTGGGTGGTAAAGCCCTGGATGCTGTAATTACTGCAGTGCACGCGCATCAGCAACCCAGTGCGCGGGCTGATGGCCGCCTCGTAGTCGCGGGCGTGGGTGCGGTTGGTGGTGCCGATCTCGTGCAGCCTGACGCCGGCCCGGGCCATGATGTCGGGTATGCGGAAGGCGCCCCCGATCTCGATCAGCTCGCCACGGGAGATGATGCCTTCCTTGCGGGCGCCCAAGCTGTTGAGCGCCAGCAACACAGCGGCTGCATTGTTGTTCACCACGGTGACGGCCTCGGCGCCGGTCAGTTCGCGAATCAACCCTTCGATCAGGTCATCGCGATCACCGCGCTTGCCCGTGCTCAGGTCGAACTCGAGGTTCAGCGGGTAGCGCGCTGCGCATTCCATGGCCTCGATGGCTTCTTCGGGGAGCAAGGCGCGGCCCAGATTGGTGTGCAACACCGTGCCGGTGAGGTTGAACACGCGGCGAACCTGGCTGCGTTGCTGGACGTCGAGTCGTTCGCCGGCGCGGCCCAGCAGTAACTCCGGCGCCACCTCGGCAGCATTCAGCTGGCCATTGCGGACAAGGTCGCGCAGATCATTCAGCAAGTGGCGCAAGGTCGACAGAACAGCTTCACGGCCGTAACGCTCGATGAGCGCAAGACAGGCGGTGTGGCGCAGGAGTGTATCGATGGAAGGCAGGCGAGGCGTGACGCTGGCTAAGCTGGAGGGCATGCGGTACTACCTTGGACGGGTCCATTGTCTGCTGGCCTTGTGGCAGGCAAGCGACGGTAACGCAGGCATCCGCAGGTCCGGGAACCTTCGAAACCCGTGTCAAGGACGCTTGCCTGGGCAAGGCAACTCGGTCTCACAGTGTAGACAATCAACCGCTAGCCGGGCGAGACCATCAGGTTGGGTGCCAGACGATGGTACCCCTCCTCGTCCAGGCGCATGTCCAGGGCCAGGCTGGCCAAGTCGTCGGCCAACGCTTCGGCTGCTGCGTCGTTTTCCAGGTAGTGCTGCTTGAGGTAGCTGTTGCACCCTGGGCAACACTCGGCACGCAGCGGTGCCTTGCCGGGTCCGTGACGGTCATCGTCGAGCGCGCTGTAGCGCAGGTCTTTGCTGGAGTCGCAGTACACGCACTTGACCCGCACCACGTGCCACTCACAGGCGCACAACGAACAGGCAAGGTAACGCAAGCCGTTGTGCTTGCCACGGTTGCGTACCACGCCCGCCATGGCCGGCGAGCCGCATGCCGGGCATTGGGCAAGGCTGGCAGCGGGCTTGAGTTCGGTGCTTGGCAGCGCCAGCAACCAGCTTGACCAGGCCGCCTGCAAGGCTGCGCCCACGAACGGCACCAGTGCAGGGGGCACGGCATCGTACTGGCCGCTGAGCAGGGCAATTGCCCAACCTTTGCGCTGGGTATCGTCACTGATGCGCAGCCTGTGCAGTGCATCTTGCAGGGGCCCTTGGCCCGACTCATCGAAATGATCGAGCAGCGCCTGCAACCACGCCAGCCATGCGCCTTCGCGCACAAGGCTGTCAGCAGCCAGGGGCGGCAGCCCGTGACTTATGCACAGACGCTGACGGTCCTCGGCAACAGGCAGCGCACTCGGCGGGTTATCCACAAGCTGCTGTTGGATGCGGCAAAGCCGCGCGATCAACAGCAGGTAGTCGCCCATGGCGTGGCCCTGGGCCAAGCGCTCCAGGCGAGCCGCTCGCACGTCGAAGAGGTTGCCTGGTGGCAGGTGCAGAAACGGCGGCATGACGGCCGACGCTTCGATCTGCCCAGGTTCAAGTACGGTACTCAAGCGTTCATCCTTCTTTTCGTCGGTGCTCGGTCGGCGTTTTGTCACCGGTCACGTCGCGATACCACAGTTCATGGTGCTTGCGCGCCCAGGCCCGGCTGACCCAGCCATGCAGCATGGCGCCTACCGACCCCTTGATCCAGATGCCGGCGTAGATGTGCACGATGATGCTGAGCACCAGCACGAACGCCGCGAAGGCGTGTAGCAAGGTGGCCAGGCGTATGGCGCCGATGTCGAAGTAGTGACTGAAGTAAGCACGCCAGATCACCACGCCACTGACCATCAGGATCAGCATGCACACTAGCAGCGTCCAGAACAGCAGTTTCTGGCCGGCATTGTACTTGCCGATGGCAGGCACACCGTCCTCCTGGTTGCGCATGACCCGATCGATTCTGCGCAACCACAGGCGGTCGTTGGCGGTAATGAAGTTGGCACGCCAGAAACGCACCACTAGGCCCAGGAAGAAAACGAACATCGCCACACCCAGGAACGGGTGCAGGATGCGTGTCCATGGACCGCCGCCGAACAGATTGCTTAGCCAGAACAAGGCGGGATGAAACAGCGCCAGCCCCGACAGGCCCGCCAGAAAGAACAGGATCGCCACTACCCAGTGGTTGCTGCGCTCGTTGGCGGTGTAACGCAGGATAGGCTTGTTGTCGTTCATGGCCGCTGCTCCCCTTGCCCATCAGGCTTGTTCGGATCGAACACATGCACTGCCGGGTCGACTTGGTGCACGCTGGTGTCGGACGCTACAGGCTGCTCGTCCTCCTCGACACGTTGCGGCCCGACCCGTACGTAGTGGAAGAAGCCGGCCAGCACCGCCGCCCCCATGGCCAGCAAGGCCAGCGGCTTGGTGAAGCCCTTCCACAGCCCCACCAGCGGGCTGATCACCGGCTGGTCCGGGAGCCCGGCATACAGCTTAGGTGTGTCGGCATGGTGCAATACGTACATCACATGGGTGCCCCCTACCCCGTCGGGGTCATACAGCCCAGCGTTCTCGTAGCCTCGGGACTTGAGGTCGACGATGCGTTCATCGGCATGCACCTTCATCTCGTCCTTGCTGCCGAAAACGATGGCGCCGGTCGGGCAGGTTTTAACGCAAGCTGGCTCCAGCCCTACGCTGACACGGTCGGAACACAGCGTGCACTTGTAGGCCTTGTGATCCTTCTGGGAAATGCGCGGGATATTGAACGGGCAGCCGGTGATGCAGTAGCCGCAGCCTATGCAATGGTCCTGGTTGAAGTCGACGATGCCGTTGGCGTGCTTGATGATCGCACCTGGGCTTGGACACGCCTTCAGGCAACCGGGATCTGCGCAGTGCATGCAGCCATCCTTGCGGATGAGCCACTCCAGGTTGCCGTCGTCGCGCTCGTGCTCGGTGAAGCGCATCAATGTCCAGGTTTCGGCGCTCAGGTCCTGAGGGTTGTCGTAAGTCCCGTGGTTGTGCCCAACCTCGTCACGCAACTCGTTCCATTCCGAACACGCCACCTGGCAGGCCTTGCAGCCGATGCACTTGGTGGTGTCGATCAGCTTGGCCACCTGCTCCTGCTCGCGTACCGAAGGCGGCACTGTGGTGGTGGCCGACCGGGCGATGATGTCTTGGCTGGCCATCAGAGTTTCTCCACTTTGACGAGGAAGGACTTGGACTCCGGTGTCTGGGTATTGCCATCACCCAGGAACGGAACCAGGGTGTTGGTCAGGTACCCGTGCCGCGTGGACCCGGTAAAGCCCCAGTGCAGCGGGATGCCGATCTGATGCACCGTCTGGTTGTTGACCTGCAGCGGACGTATCCGCTTGGTCACCACCGCAACCGCATCGATATGCCCGCGCTTGCTCGATACACGCACCCTGTCGCCTGCCTTGATGCCTTTTTCATTGGCCAGGACTTCACCAATCTCGACGAACTGCTCAGGCTGGGCAATGGCGTTGAGCCGGCAATGCTTGCTCCAGAAGTGGAAATGCTCGGTCAGGCGATAGGTGGTGGCCGCGTAGGGGAATTCATCATGTGTGCCCAAGGTTTCCCACACCGAATCGAAGATGCGGCCTGCCGGGTTGCTGACGACCTTCTTGTTGTTCGGGTGCAGGGGGTTGATGCCAATCGGTGTTTCGAAAGGCTCGTAATGCTCGGGGAACGGCCCTTCGGCCATCTTGTCGATGGCGAAGAAACGCGCCACACCCTCGGGGTTCATGATGAATGGGTTCATGCCCGCTTCCGGCGGCGAATCGACCTTGAAATCAGGCACGTCGGTCCCGCCCCACGCCTTGCCGTTCCACCAGACCAGACGCTTCTTCTCCGGATCCCAAGGCTTGCCCTGCGGGTCGCTGGAAGCACGGTTATAGAGAATGCGTCGGTTGGCCGGCCAGGCCCACGCCCAGTTCTGGACCTGGTGCATGCCGTAGGGGTCGCTGTTGTCGCGGCGCGCCATCTGGTTGCCCTGCTCGGTCCAGCAGCCGGCGAAGATCCAGCAGCCCGAAGCCGTGCTGCCGTCATCCTTGAGCTGGCCGAAGCCCGACAGTTGCTGACCGGACTTGACGGTCGCACCGGTCGGGTCGGTGAAGTCCGTCACGGCCCAGCCGTTCATCTCCTTCGCCAGCTCCTCAGGTGACGGCTCTTCGGCGATCTTGTAGGGCCAGTGAATGTTCAGCAGAGGATCGGGGTAGGTACCCCCTTCCTTCTGGTAACGCTGACGCAAGCGCAGGAACAACTCGCTCATGATCTGCACGTCAGTGCGGGTTTCACCCGGGCCGTCGGCGCCTTTCCAGTGCCATTGCAGCCAGCGGCTGCTGTTGACCAGCGAGCCATCCTCTTCAGCGAAGCAGGTGGTGGGCAGGCGGATCACCTCGGTCTGGATACCGGCCGTGTCCACATCGTTGAACGGCCCCACGTTGCGCCAGAACTCGGACGTCTCGGTGGCCAGCGGGTCCATGACTACCAACCACTTGAGCTTGGCCAGTGCCGCGGTCACGCGGTTCTTGTCAGGGAGGGCGGCAATCGGGTTGAAACCTTGGCACATGTAGCCGTTGACCTTGCCTTGGCTCATCATCTCGAACATGCGCAGCACGTCGTAGGCAGGCACGTCGAGCTTGGGCAGCCAATCGTAGCCCCAGTTGTTGTCGGCAGTGGCGTTGGGGCCGTACCAGGCTTTCATGAGGCTGACGTGGAACTTGCCGTAGTTCTGCCAGTAGGACAGCTGCCCCGGGCGCAGCGGCTTGGACGCACGCTTGTCGATGAACGCGGCGTAGTCCTGCTCGGCGTCGCCGGCAAGTGTCAGGTAACCCGGCAGCGAGTTGGACAGCAACCCCAGGTCGGTCAGGCCCTGAATGTTGGAGTGACCCCGCAAGGCATTCACGCCCCCACCTGGCATGCCCACGTTGCCCAACAACAGCTGCACCATCGCCGCGCTGCGGATGATCTGCGCGCCGATCGAATGTTGCGTCCACCCCAGCGCATACAGGATCGTCATGGTCTTGCCCGGCGCCGAGCAGGTGGCGATCTCTTCCCAAACCTTCATCATGGCGTCCTGCGGCATGCCACAGGTCATGCTCGCCAATTCTGGGGTGTAGCGGCTGTAGTGCTGCTTCATCAGCTGGAACACACAGCGTGGGTGCTGAAGTGTCGGGTCTACCTTGGCAAAACCGTCCTCGCCCAGCTCGTAACCCCAGCCCGACTTGTCGGCATAAATGCGCTTGCTCTCGTCATAGCCGCTGAACAGGCCATCCTCGAAGCCATAGGTGTCCTTGACGATGAAGGATACGTCGGTGTAATTGCGCACATATTCGTGCTGGATCTTGTCATTGCTCAGCAGGTAATTGATCAACCCGCCCATGAACGCGATGTCGGTACCGGTGCGGATGGGCGCGTAGTAATCGGCCACCGAAGCGGTACGGGTAAACCTTGGGTCGACCACGATCAGCCGCGCCTTGTTGTGCGCCTTGGCCTCGGTCACCCATTTGAAGCCGCACGGATGCGCTTCTGCTGCGTTGCCACCCATCACAAGGACCAGATTCGCGTTGGCGATATCGGACCAGTGGTTGGTCATGGCGCCACGGCCGTACGTCGGGGCAAGACTTGCCACCGTCGGGCCATGTCAGACACGTGCTTGGTTATCGAACCCCAGCATGCCTGTTGCGCGAACAACCTTGTGAGTCAGGTAGCCGGCCTCGCTGGAGGCGGCGGAAGCGGCAAGAAAACCGGTGGTGAGCCAGCGGTTGACCGTCTGCCCCTGGGCATTTTTCTCGATGAAGTTCGCGTCGCGATCTTCCTTCATCAAGGCGGCCACGCGATCGAGCGCTTCGTCCCAGCTGACGCGTACCCACTCGTTGCTACCCGGCTTGCGCACCTCGGGGTACTTGAGACGGCTTGGACTGTGGATGAAGTCGAGCAAACCTGCGCCTTTGGGGCAAAGGGTGCCGCGGTTCACCGGATGGTCGGCGTCACCTTCGATGTGGATGATGTTCTGCTTGACGTTCTTGCCTGCATCACCCTGGCTGTACAGGATCAAGCCGCAGCCGACCGAGCAGTAGGGGCAGGTGTTACGGGTTTCTTTGGTATGCGCCAGCTTGAAGTGGCGCACTTGCTCGGCGAACGCAGGCGTTGGGGCCATGCCCAGCGCCGCAAGGCTCGAGCCTCCAAGGCCGACGGCGGCGACCTTGAAGAATTGCCGACGGTTGAGATCCATCGTGCACTCCTGATCAGATGTGGACGCACAGAACATGGCCGGCGCCTCTTGGTAGTCACGGTGACGGCGGTTTGATGACCGCCAACAGGTAAGACTAGCAAGGAATCGAAAAGGTGCGATGACGTGGGTCAGGTAGGCTGAAGATAGATCATACATCTCAGCACGTGGCTGCTCGCCGACAAAGGCTATGACGCACAAGCGTTGCGTCAGTACTTCGACCGGTGCCGCATACAGCCCGTCATTCCGAAGCGCTCGATGAAGCGCAAGCCTAAGCCGGGTTTGCCCAGGTTGTTCGACCGGCGCAAATACCTACAACACCATGTCCATCGAGCGCATGTTCGGCTGGCTGAAAAAAGATCGCCCCCTTGGAACGGGTCTCGACAAGCTCGCAGAAGTCATGCCGTGATGGTCTCACTGACTTGCTCCATGCGGTGTTTACGTTGCCTTTCTCCGTACCCTACCTAGCGCTCAGATATTGAGACGGACAGTAGCCCCCGCAGTGGCCGCGTGGTCAGTTGAAAGATCATTGAGTAGTTATAGAAAAATTGTCATCTCCCAAGTAACTAAGTTTAACGTCGTCATTGACGTATGTGCCGTCCGGAGCAATGAACTTGTAACGTGACAGTAGAAACGCTTCCTGGCTGACCTCGCTGCTGGCGTGAAGTCGGGTACCAATTGCAAACAGGACGCCACCCACACTGAATATTGGCCCAGGGTACATCTGTATGTACTGCAGCAAGGTAGGGCCTGCCACTCTGTTGTACGTAATCGTTTCAGGGCCTAGAACGAGCGTACCGAAGCCCACCAAGGCGATGATGATACCTACCGCCATCACGAACCAGCCAGAATATTCAGCACCTCTATCGCGACCCTTGAGATATGCCGCGTAGTCTTCGCTGAACCCCGAAACGTGATAGTCCCCAGTCGACGCTGTCAGTTTTATCTCCCGCTGTTCAGTTCCTGATTGCATGAGCCTCTCCTTGTCAAAGCTGAGATACTAAGCAATATTGGCACTGCATAGTCGGTGTCATGCAAACTTGGGAAAGACCCTACGGCAGAAGGAGAAAGTTCATTGAGTACTGTTCTTACTCGCCAACAAACTTAATAGTTGACCCTGCCCCAAGTATAAAAAAACCCGGAGCAATTGCCCCGGGTTTTTACTGTAGCGCGATGCCCTACCGTTCAAATCAGAACGGAATATCATCATCAAAGCTGTCGAAGTCAGCCGCCGGTTGCGGCGCTGGCTGCTGCGGCGCCGGGCGCTGTTGCTGTTGCGGGCGCGGGGCCTGCTGGCGCGCAGGTTGCTGGTTGTACTGTTGCTGCTGACCGCCACCTTGGTTGTAGTTGTTACCGCCACCCTGGTTGTACGGGTCGCCGCCGCCTTGCTGGTTCTGCGGACGGCCGCCCAGCAGCTGCATGGTGCCGTTGATGTCAACGATGATTTCAGTGGTGTAGCGCTTGATGCCGTCTTTTTCCCACTCACGGGTCTGCAGCTTGCCTTCGATGTAGCACTGCGAACCTTTGCGCAGGTACTCGCCGGCAATCTCAGCAACCTTGCCGAACAGCGACACACGGTGCCATTCGGTACGCTCGACCTTCTGGCCCGACTGCTTGTCGGTCCATTGCTCGCTGGTTGCCAGGCTCAGGTTGGTCACGGCATTACCGTTGGGCAGGTAGCGGACTTCGGGATCCTGGCCACAGGTACCGACCAGAATGACTTTGTTAACCCCACGGGCCATAACGTTCTCCTAGGCTTCGCACGCCGCTGAGGCCGGATTGATCAGGCGCTCCAGGGTCGTACGGTCCAAAATTTTCGTATCCAGTTTGATATAGACGGCTGATTCTTCCGAGACCACAACGGCGTCGGTCACGCCGGGCACGGCCATCAACCGTGCAGCCAGGCCAGTATCCTTGGCGGCCTCCGGCGACAAAGGCATGCGCAAGCTGGTCACATACGGTGGCTCGTTCATGCTCAAGGCAACGGCCAACCAGATGGCACACAGTATCGCGCAGCCAAGGAACACGGTGTTCAGCCCACCATGCTGGAACAGCCAGCCACCCAGGATGCCCCCTAGCGCAGCACCGAGAAACTGGCTGGTGGAGTACACCCCCATCGCCGTTCCCTTGCCACCTGCTGGCGACACCTTGCTGACCAGCGAAGGCAACGAAGCCTCCAGCAGGTTGAATGCGGTGAAGAATACCACGGTGCCGATCACCAGTCCGCGCAAACCGTCAGCCCACTGCCAGAAGAATAGCTCGACCAACAGCAGTACGCTGACGGCCCCGGCCAGCACACGTTTCATCTTGCGCTTTTTTTCGCCGTAGATGATGAACGGTACCATTGCAAAAAATGAGACGAACAGCGCGGTCAGGTAGACCCACCAGTGTTGTTCCTTGGGCAGTCCGCCGCGCTCGACGAAGGCCAGAGGCAGCGCGACGAAGCTGGCCATGAGAATGGCATGCAGGATGAAGATGCTCACATCCAGCCGTAGAAGGTCCGGGTGACGCAGGGTCGGGCCGATGGCCTGACGCGCAACGCCCGATTCGCGATGCTGCAGAATGTTGTGCGTGGCAGGTACCACGAAGGCAATCAACGCGATGCCAACCAAGGCCAAGCCGGCCGTTGCAAGGAACAATCCTGACAAGCCAAAGGCACTTGTCAGCAAAGGCCCGACGACCATTGCCACTGCAAAGGAAAGACCAATGCTCATCCCGATCATGGCCATGGCCTTGGTGCGGTGCTGTTCCCGGGTCAGGTCCGACAGCAGCGCCATCACCGCCGCCGAAATGGCGCCGGCCCCTTGCAGGATGCGCCCTGCGATGATGCCCCAGATGGAATCGGCCTGGGCTGCCAGGACGCTGCCCAGGGCAAACACGATCAAGCCCAGGTAGATGACGGGTCGACGGCCGATGCGGTCTGAAATCATCCCGAAGGGAATCTGCAACACGGCCTGGGTGAGGCCATAGGCGCCAATGGCCAGGCCAATCAGCGCGGGCGTGGCGCCGGCCAGGTCCATGCCATAGGTGGCCAGGACCGGCAAGACCATGAACATGCCCAGCATACGAAAAGCGAAGACCAGAGCCAGACCGCCGGCGGCGCGGGTTTCATTGCCGCTCATGCGCTCGTTGTGGGTGTCGTGCATGGATTAATCTCGTGTGAACCGGCGGCGATTCTATCAGTCCGACAGCTTGACGGCATCTACGCGACGCTTTGCCGCGTACTGGCAGGGCGCCGTATAATTCTTCGTTTATGCCCGCCGAGCGAGGCCGCAGTGGACAAGATCCTGATTCGTGGGGCACGTACCCACAACCTGAAGAACATCGACCTGACCCTGCCCCGGGACAAGCTCATCGTCATTACCGGCCTGTCGGGCTCGGGCAAGTCATCCCTGGCCTTCGATACGCTGTACGCCGAGGGCCAGCGTCGTTATGTGGAATCGCTGTCGGCGTATGCCCGCCAGTTCCTCTCGATGATGGAAAAGCCTGACGTCGATACCATCGAAGGGCTGTCACCGGCCATTTCCATCGAACAGAAATCCACCTCACACAACCCCCGCTCCACCGTCGGCACCATCACCGAGATCTACGACTACTTGCGCCTGCTGTACGCCAGGGTCGGGACACCCCGCTGCCCAGACCATGACATACCCCTGGAAGCGCAAACGGTCAGCCAGATGGTCGACCTGGTACTGGAGCGCCCGGAAGGCAGCAAGTTGATGCTCCTGGCCCCGGTCATCCGTGAGCGCAAGGGTGAGCACCTGGCGGTGTTCGACGAGCTGCGCGCCCAAGGCTTCGTCCGCGCCCGCGTCAACGGCAAACTCTACGAACTGGACGAGTTGCCCAAGCTGGACAAGCAGAAAAAGCACAGTATCGATGTGGTGGTCGATCGTTTCAAAGTGCGTGCCGATCTTCAGCAGCGATTGGCCGAGTCGTTCGAGACCGCGTTGAAGCTGGCGGATGGTATCGCGCTGATCGCTCCCATGGACGACGAGAAAGGCGAAGAGACCATTTTTTCGGCGCGCTTTGCCTGCCCCATTTGCGGTCATGCGATCAGCGAACTGGAACCCAAGCTGTTCTCGTTCAACAACCCGGCCGGTGCCTGCCCGACCTGTGACGGCCTGGGCGTGAAGCAGTATTTCGATACCAAGCGCCTGGTCAATGCGGAACTGACCTTGGCCGAAGGCGCCATTCGCGGGTGGGATCGCCGTAACGTCTACTACTTCCAGATGCTGGGGTCGCTGGCTGCGCATTACGACTTCAGCCTGGACGAAGCATTCGGCGAGCTTGCGCCGGAGCATCAGAAGGTGATCCTGCAAGGCAGCGGCAAGCACAGCGTGGACTTCAAGTACCTCAACGACCGGGGTGACATCGTCAAGCGCTCGCACCCGTTCGAAGGGATCATCCCCAACCTGGAACGCCGCTACCGCGAAACCGAGTCCAATACCGTACGCGAGGAACTGGCCAAGTACCTGGGCACCCAGCCGTGCCCGGACTGCCGTGGCACGCGGCTGCGGCGCGAGGCGCGTCATGTGTGGGTCGGTGAGAAGACGCTGCCGGCGGTCGCCAACATGCCGATCGGTGACGCCAGTGGCTACTTCAGCACGCTGACCCTGACCGGTCGCCGTGGCGAAATCGCGGCCAAGATTCTCAAGGAAATCTGCGAACGGTTGCAGTTCCTGGTGAACGTGGGCCTGGATTACCTCACCCTTGACCGTAGCGCAGAAACCCTGTCCGGTGGTGAGGCTCAGCGCATCCGCCTCGCCAGCCAGATCGGGGCAGGCTTGGTGGGGGTGATGTATATCCTGGACGAGCCGTCAATTGGCCTTCATCAGCGCGACAACGATCGCTTGCTCGCCACCCTCAATCACCTGCGTGATCTGGGCAACACCGTAATCGTCGTCGAGCATGACGAGGATGCGATCCGCCTGGCGGACTACGTGGTGGACATTGGGCCAGGGGCCGGCGTGCATGGCGGCAAGATCGTCGCTGAGGGTACGCCTCAGGAAGTCATGGACCACCCGGACTCCGTAACCGGCCAGTACCTGTCCGGCCGTAGAAAGATCGTGGTCCCTGCCAAGCGCACACCGCGCGACAAAAAGCTGCAGCTCAAGCTCAAGGGCGCACGTGGCAACAACCTTCAGAACGTCGATCTGGAAATCCCCATCGGGCTGCTGACCTGCGTGACCGGCGTCTCAGGCTCCGGCAAGTCCACGCTCATCAACAACACCCTGTTCCCGCTCGCAGCCACCGCCCTGAACGGCGCGAGCAGCCTGGAAGCGGCGCCCCATGCCAGCATGGACGGGTTGCAGCACCTGGACAAGGTGGTGGATATCGACCAGAGCCCCATCGGCCGCACCCCCCGGTCCAACCCTGCCACCTACACAGGGATCTTCACGCCGATCCGCGAGCTGTTCTCTGGGGTGCCTGAATCACGCTCGCGCGGGTATGGCCCAGGCCGGTTCTCGTTCAACGTGAAAGGCGGGCGCTGCGAAGCGTGCCAGGGCGACGGCCTGATCAAGGTGGAAATGCATTTCCTCCCGGACATCTACGTGCCTTGCGATGTGTGCAAGAGCAAGCGCTACAACCGCGAAACGCTGGAGATCAAGTACAAGGGCAAGAACATCCACGAGGTGCTGGAAATGACCATCGAGGATGCGCGTGAGTTCTTCGATGCGGTGCCTGCATTGGCGCGCAAGCTCCAGACCCTGATGGACGTAGGGCTTTCCTACATCAAGCTAGGTCAATCGGCGACGACGCTTTCGGGGGGCGAAGCCCAGCGCGTGAAGCTGTCACGGGAGCTGTCCAAGCGCGATACCGGTAAGACCTTGTATATCCTGGACGAGCCTACTACGGGCCTGCACTTCGCCGATATCCAGCAGCTGCTGGACGTTCTACACCGGCTTCGTGACCATGGCAACACCGTGGTGGTCATCGAGCACAACCTGGACGTCATCAAGACAGCCGATTGGCTGGTGGACCTCGGGCCGGAGGGCGGCTCAAAGGGTGGGCAGATCATCGCATGCGGTACGCCCGAGGAACTGAGCAAGATGAAACAATCCTACACCGGGCACTACCTCAAGCCTCTGCTGGAGCGAGACCGAGCGTGATGAACGTGAAGGGGCGCCTAGGCGCCCCTTTCTTATCGGCTCATCGCTTTCATGCTAGAGCCACTACAAGGCCCAAGCACAATGCAATCGAAGCATTACATCTGTGATTGCAGGTAATTCTGCAGACCGATCGCCTTGATCAAGCCTTGCTGCTTCTCGAGCCAATAGGTGTGATCTTCCTCGGTATCGGCCAATTGCGCGCGCAGAATGTCACGGCTCACATAATCCTTGTGCAGTTCGCACAACTCGATCCCCTTGCAAAGCGCCGCTCGCACTTTGTATTCGAGCTTCAAATCCGCTTCGATCATTTCAGGGACAGTGGTTCCCACTTCGAGATCGTCCGCACGCATGTCCGGGGTGCCCTCGAGCATGAGAATGCGGCGCATCAAAGCGTCAGCGTGCTGCGCCTCTTCTTCCATCTCATGGTTGATGCGCTCGTAGAGCTTGGTCAGGCCCCAGTCTTCGTACATGCGCGAGTGAATGAAGTACTGGTCACGTGCAGCCAGTTCGCCCTTCAGCAGCATGACGAGGTAATTGATGACGTCTGGGTGGCCTTGCATCGCCGGGGTTCTCCATGTGAAAGCGTGTATGCCGCATAGTGTGAACCACGTTGTGCGCCTGGTCACTGAAAACCGCGCGACTCACTGGAAAAAATCGGGCAAACGGTAGTGATATTCATTGAAAAACCGCCCAAATGAGGGCGGTTATTCTTATCACTTCGACTTAGGCGATATTCATCCCAAGCGCCTTTGCGACACCTGCCCCGTAAGCGGGATCGGCTTTGAAGAAGTATTGCAATTGACGCTGGATGACATCGTCGGTAACTCCGGACATGGCCCCCGCAATGTTGTTGACCAGTAGCTCCTGCTGCGCCTGGCTCATCAGCCGGAACAGGGCGCCCGCGTGGCTGAAGTAATCGGTGTCCTCGCGATGATCATACCGGTCGGCCAAACCATTCAGCGCAAGCCCAGGCTCACCATGACGCGGCGATTGCTTGGGAGCATCCGCGTAGCTGTTGGGCTCATAATTGGGTGCCCCACCGTAGGTACCCAGCGCCATCGAGCCATCACGCTGGTAGCTGTTGACAGCACACCGGGGGGCATTCACCGGCAATTGCTGATGGTTGGTGCCTACCCGATAGCGGTGCGCATCGGCATAGGCGAACACGCGGCCTTGCAGCATGCGATCAGGTGACAGCCCCACCCCAGGCACCATGTTGCTCGGACCGAATGCAGCCTGCTCGACTTCGGCGAAGTAGTTCAGTGGGTTGCGGTTGAGCTCCAGTACACCCACTTCGATCAGCGGGTAATCTTTCTGCGACCAGGTCTTGGTCACGTCGAACGGATTTTCGGAACGGTTCGCGGCCTCTGCTTCAGCCATGACCTGAATGCACACCGTCCAGCGCGGGTGGTCGCCACGCTCGATGGCCTCGTACAGGTCGCGCTGGGCGTAATCCGGATCGGTGCCGGCCAGACGCGCAGCTTCAGCAGGCGCCAGGTTCTTGATGCCCTGCTGGGTCTTGAAGTGCCATTTGACCCACGTACGCTGACCGTCGGCGCTGATCAAGCTGTAGGTATGGCTGCCGAAGCCGTGCATATGCCGATAACCGTCGGGGATACCGCGGTCCGAAAACAAGATCGTGACCTGGTGCAGCGCTTCCGGCGAATGAGACCAGAAGTCCCACATCATTTGGGCATTCTTCAGATTGGTCTGAGGATGGCGTTTTTGCGTGTGAATGAAGTCTGGAAACTTCAGTGGATCACGGATGAAGAACACCGGCGTGTTATTGCCGACGATGTCCCAGTTGCCTTCTTCCGTATAGAACTTGACCGCAAACCCTCGTGGGTCACGCTCTGTGTCGGCCGAGCCACGCTCCCCACCTACCGTGGAAAATCGCAGAAACGTTTCGGTCTGCTTGCCAATTTGCTCAAACAGTTTCGCACTGGTGAGGTGAGTAATGTCGCGCGTCACCGTGAACGTACCGTAGGCACCAGAGCCTTTGGCATGCACACGTCGCTCAGGGATGTTTTCGCGGTTGAAATGCGCCAGCTTCTCGATCAGGTGGAAGTCATCGAGCAGCAGTGGACCGCGTTGACCTGCGGTACGGGAATTCTGGTTATCCGCTACAGGTGCACCGCTGGCGGTAGTAAGCGTTTTGCTCATGGGCTCTCCTCGATCAGTCTCAAATGCCTGTTTATCGGCTTGAGAGGATTATCAGCAGAATTAGCCCCACCTGGAAATTTATTGAATTACTGAATGTGATAGATAGTTTTAATAACCTGAAATACAAAAAACCGGGCACTAGGCCCGGTTCTTTGTAGCAGACAAAACGTCTTACTCGGCAGCTTCTACAGCACCACCGACTGGACGATCAACCAGCTCGACGTACGCCATTGGCGCGTTGTCGCCAGCGCGGAAACCGCACTTCAGGATGCGCAGGTAACCGCCCTGACGGGTGGCGTAGCGCTTGCCCAGATCGTTGAACAGTTTACCAACAGCGGACTTCGAACGGGTACGGTCGAAGGCCAGACGACGGTTGGCAACGCTGTCTTCCTTGGCCAGGGTGATCAGCGGCTCGGCAACGCGACGCAGTTCCTTGGCTTTCGGCAGGGTGGTTTTGATCAGCTCGTGCTCGATCAACGACACTGCCATGTTCTGGAACATAGCCTTGCGGTGAGAGCTGGTGCGGCTCAGGTGACGTCCACTTTTACGATGACGCATGATTCATTCCTTACCAAACACTACGTTCGGTGATTACGACGATCAGGCGGTCGCCTTGTCGTCTTTCTTAAGACTTGCAGGCGGCCAGTTGTCGAGGCGCATGCCGAGAGACAGACCACGAGAGGCCAGGACGTCCTTGATTTCAGTCAGGGACTTCTTGCCAAGGTTAGGAGTCTTCAACAGCTCTACTTCGGTACGCTGAATCAGGTCGCCGATGTAGTAGATGTTCTCCGCCTTCAGGCAGTTGGCCGAACGTACAGTCAGTTCCAGGTCGTCAACCGGACGTAGCAGGATCGGATCGATCTCGTCTTCCTGCTCGACTACGACAGGCTCACTGTCACCTTTGAGGTCGACGAACGCGGCCAACTGCTGTTGCAGGATGGTCGCGGCGCGGCGGATAGCCTCTTCAGGATCCAGGGTGCCGTTGGTTTCCAGATCAATGACCAGCTTGTCCAAGTTGGTACGCTGTTCAACACGTGCGTTCTCGACCACATAGGCGATACGACGCACAGGGCTGAACGAAGCGTCCAACTGCAGACGGCCAATGCTACGGCTTTCGTCTTCGTCGGTCTGACGGGAGTCGGCCGGCTCGTAACCGCGACCACGAGCTACAGTGAGCTTCATGTTCAGGGCGCCATTCGACGCCAGGTTCGCGATTACGTGATCGGGGTTGACGATCTCGACATCGTGATCCAGCTGAATATCGGCAGCGGTAACCACCCCCGAACCCTTTTTCGACAAGGTCAGCGTAACTTCGTCACGACCGTGCAGTTTGATAGCCAGGCCTTTCAGGTTCAACAGGATTTCAATGACATCTTCCTGTACACCTTCGATCGCGGAGTACTCGTGGAGTACGCCATCGATCTCGGCCTCGACTACTGCACAGCCAGGCATGGAGGACAACAGGATGCGGCGCAGCGCGTTGCCCAGGGTATGGCCGAAGCCACGCTCGAGAGGCTCGAGCGTGATCTTGGCGCGGGTCGGACTGACTACCTGCACATCAATGTGGCGGGGAGTCAGGAACTCATTTACCGAAATCTGCATGGATGCACCTATTTTCTAGCCCTTACTTGGAGTAGAGCTCGACAATCAGGTTTTCGTTGATGTCGGCAGACAGGTCGCTGCGAGCAGGAACGTTCTTGAAAACGCCCGACTTTTTGGCAGCATCCACGTCAACCCACTCAACGCGGCCACGCTGGGCACACAGTTCAAGGGCTTGAACAATGCGCAGCTGGTTCAGCGACTTCTCACGAACCGCGACCACGTCACCCGGACGAACTTGGTAGGATGGAATGTTTACAGTCTTACCGTTGACGCTGATCGCTTTGTGCGAAACCAGCTGACGGGACTCGGAACGAGTCGAGCCGAAGCCCATACGGTAAACGACGTTATCCAGACGGCACTCGAGCAGTTGCAGCAGGTTCTCACCGGTTGCGCCTTTTTTCGAGGCAGCAGCTTGGTAGTAACCGCGGAACTGACGCTCCAGAACACCGTAGATACGACGGACTTTTTGTTTCTCGCGCAGCTGGGTACCGTAGTCGGACTGACGGCCACGGCGCTGGCCGTGGATACCTGGGGCTGCTTCGATGTTGCACTTCGATTCCAGAGCGCGAACGCCGCTCTTCAGGAACAGATCGGTGCCTTCACGACGAGACAGTTTGCATTTTGGACCAATGTAACGTGCCATTTATCTGTCTCCTGATTACACGCGACGCTTCTTCGGCGGACGGCACCCGTTATGCGGGATTGGCGTCACGTCGGTGATGCTGGCGATCTTGTAGCCGCAGCTGTTCAATGCACGAACGGCGGACTCACGACCTGGACCTGGACCCTTGACGTTTACGTCGAGGTTCTTCAGACCGTATTCCAGCGCAGCTTGACCAGCACGCTCAGCAGCGATCTGGGCTGCGAACGGGGTGGATTTGCGCGAACCACGGAAACCCGAACCACCGGAGGTCGCCCAGGACAAAGCATTGCCCTGACGGTCGGTGATGGTCACGATGGTGTTGTTAAAAGAGGCGTGGATGTGGGCGATGCCATCAACCACTGTCTTTTTGACTTTTTTACGAGGACGAGCAGCAGGTTTTGCCATGTCTATATTCCTGGGCGATTACTTGCGGATCGGCTTACGCGGGCCCTTACGGGTGCGTGCGTTGGTCTTGGTGCGCTGACCGCGAACCGGCAGACCTTTACGATGACGCAGGCCGCGGTAGCAACCCAGGTCCATCAAGCGCTTGATCTTCATGTTTACGTCACGGCGCAGGTCACCTTCGGTGGTGAACTTCGCGACTTCGCCACGCAGGGTTTCGATTTGCTCGTCGCTCAGATCCTTGATCTTAGCGGCTGGATTTACACCAGCATCTACACAGATTTTCTGTGCAGTAGTGCGACCGACACCATAGATGTAGGTCAGCGAGATAACAGTATGCTTGTTATCTGGAATGTTAACGCCTGCAATACGGGCCATTCAGTGGGACTCCAATTGACAGCTACCTACGCCCCGGAAGCCAAGAAATAGGGCGCGAGATAATATCGCTGTAGAAACAAATAATCAACCCAGCAGCACACTAGCTGCTGGGTTTGAAGCGCGAATCACACTCAGCCTTGGCGCTGTTTGTGACGCGGTTCCGCGCTGCAGATCACTCGTACGACGCCTTCGCGACGGATGATCTTGCAGTTGCGGCACAGCTTTTTCACCGATGCACGAACTTTCATTACCGACTCCTCGAACCTTAGGGGCTTATCAGCGCAGCAAACCGCTGCCACCGTAGCCTTTCAGGTTGGCTTTCTTCATCAGGGATTCGTACTGGTGCGAAACGAGGTGCGATTGTACTTGGGACATGAAGTCCATCACAACCACTACCACAATCAGCAACGAGGTCCCGCCAAGGTAGAACGGCACATTTGCTGCCACCACCAGGAACTGGGGCAGAAGGCAGACGGCCATCATGTAAAGAGCACCGAACATGGTCAGACGAGTCAGAACGCCATCAATGTAGCGCGCCGACTGCTCACCAGGACGGATACCCGGAATAAAGGCACCGGACTTCTTCAGGTTTTCCGCTACGTCTTTCGGATTGAACATCAATGCTGTGTAGAAGAAGCAGAAGAAAATGATCCCTGCACTAAACAGCAGAATGTTCAACGGCTGACCAGGAGCGATCGACTGCGAGATGTCCTGCAGCCAGCCCATACCTTCGGACTGACCGAACCAGGCACCCAGCGAAGCCGGGAACAGCAAGATGCTGCTCGCGAAGATGGCCGGGATAACCCCCGCCATGTTCACCTTCAGCGGCAAGTGGCTGGTCTGCGCAGCGAAGACCTTGCGGCCCTGCTGGCGCTTGGCGTAATGAACGGCAATACGCCGCTGACCACGCTCGATGAACACCACGAAACCGATGATCGCTACTGCCAGCAAACCGATAGCGACCAGGGCGAAAATGTTGATATCACCCGTGCGTGCAGACTCGAAAGACTGCCCGATTGCTCTCGGAAGACCGGCAACGATACCTGCGAAAATCAACATCGAGATACCGTTGCCCACACCGCGCTCGGTGATCTGCTCGCCCAGCCACATCATGAACATTGCGCCTGCCACAAAGGTGGAGACGGCAACGACATGGAAGCCGAGGCCTACAGAAAACGCCACGCCCTGGTTGGCCAGGCCAATGGACATGCCAATGGCTTGGACCAGCGCCAGGATAACGGTGCCGTAGCGGGTGTACTGGCTGATCTTGCGACGGCCAGCTTCACCTTCCTTCTTCAACTGCTCCAGTTGCGGACTGACCGCGGTCATCAGCTGCATGATGATCGATGCCGAAATGTACGGCATGATCCCCAATGCAAAGATGCTCATGCGCTCAAGCGCGCCACCGGAAAACATGTTGAACAAGCTAAGAATGGTCCCCTCATTCTGCCGAAACAGATCCGCCAGACGGTCCGGATTGATGCCGGGAACCGGGATATGCGCACCTATCCGATAGACGATGATCGCCATGAACAGAAAGCGCAGACGAGCCCAGAGTTCCGACATCCCGCCCTTACCGAGCGAAGAGAGAGCACCTTGCTTAGCCATTTATTCCTCGAACTTGCCGCCAGCTGCTTCGATAGCCGCACGCGCACCCTTGGTGGCTGCGATACCCTTGATGGTGACTGCGCGAGTGACTTCGCCAGACAGCATGATTTTCACACGCTGTACGTTCTGGCCGATCACGTTGGCATCCTTCAGGGATTGCACGGAGATCACGTCGCCGTCCACTTTGGCCAACTCGGACAGACGCACTTCTGCGCGGTCCATGGCTTTCAGGGAAACGAAGCCGAACTTCGGCAGACGACGGTGCAGCGGCTGTTGACCGCCTTCGAAGCCCGGAGCGATGGTGCCACCGGAACGGGAGGTCTGACCTTTGTGACCACGGCCACCAGTCTTACCCAAACCGCTACCGATACCACGGCCCGGACGATGCTTCTCGCGACGGGAACCCGGCGCTGGACTCAGATCATTGAGTTTCATTGATTAACCCTCGACCTTCAGCATGTAGTAAGCCTTGTTGATCATCCCGCGGTTCTCGGGAGTATCTTGGACTTCTACAGTGTGACCGATGCGACGCAGACCCAGGCCTTTAACGCACAGAATGTGGTTAGGCAGACGGCCGGCGGTGCTTTTGATCAGCGTTACTTTAACGGTTGCCATGATCAGAAGATCTCCTCGACGCTCTTGCCGCGCTTGGCAGCAATGGATTCAGGAGATTGCATGGCTTTCAGACCCTTGAAGGTGGCGTAAACCACGTTCACTGGGTTGGTCGAACCGTAGCACTTGGCCAGAACGTTCTGAACACCAGCAACTTCCAGGACAGCACGCATTGCGCCACCGGCGATGATACCGGTACCTTCCGAGGCAGGCTGCATGTAAACCTTCGAGGCGCCGTGGGCGGCCTTGGTGGCGTACTGCAGAGTGGTGCCCTTCAGGTCTACCTGAATCATGTTGCGACGAGCAGCTTCCATGGCTTTCTGGATCGCGGCAGGTACTTCGCGCGACTTGCCACGGCCGAAGCCAACACGACCCTTGCCATCACCCACCACGGTCAGCGCGGTGAAGGTGAAGATACGGCCGCCTTTTACGGTTTTGGCAACGCGGTTAACTTGAACCAGCTTCTCGATGTAGCCTTCGTCGCGCTTTTGATCGTTATTTGCCATAACTTAGAACTCCAGCCCGCCTTCACGAGCAGCATCAGCCAGCGCTTTGACGCGGCCATGGTACTTGAAGCCGGAACGGTCAAAGGCAACTTGAGATACACCGGCGGCTTTCGCGCGCTCAGCTACCAGCTTGCCAACCTTAGTGGCCGCGTCGATGTTGCCAGTGGCGCCATCACGCAGGTCTTTGTCCAAGGTCGAGGCGCTTGCCAGAACCTTGCTGCCGTCGGCCGAAATGACCTGGGCGTAGATATGCTGCGAGGAGCGGAACACGCACAGGCGCACGACTTCGAGTTCGTGCATCTTGAGACGTGCTTTGCGAGCGCGACGCAGTCGAGTAACTTTTTTGTCGGTCATTTGCTAGGCCCTACTTCTTCTTGGCTTCTTTACGACGGACTACTTCGTCCGCGTAACGCACACCCTTGCCTTTGTAAGGCTCTGGCGGACGGAAATCGCGGATTTCAGCGGCCACCTGACCCACCAGCTGCTTATCGATACCCTTGATCAGGATGTCGGTTTGGCTTGGGGTTTCTGCGGTGATACCGGCTGGCAGTTCGTAGTCCACTGGATGCGAGAAGCCCAGAGCCAGGTTCAGGACGGTGCCTTTTGCCTGTGCCTTGTAACCAACACCGACCAGCTGGAGCTTGCGCTCGAAGCCTTGGCTTACGCCTTGGACCATGTTGTTCACCAGAGCGCGGGTAGTACCGGCCATGGCGCGAGCTTGCTGATCACCGTTGCGAGCGACGAAGCGCAGTTCGCCGGACTCTTCGGTAACTTCAACAGACGAGTGAACGTTCAGTTCGAGAGTGCCCTTGGCACCCTTCACCGAAAGCTGCTGGCCGGCGAATTTTACTTCGACGCCTGCTGGCAGCTTAACGGGGTTCTTAGCGACGCGAGACATGCCTATCTCCCCTTAGAACACTGTGCACAGAACTTCGCCGCCGACACCGGCAGCGCGCGCAGCGCGGTCAGTCATCACACCTTTGTTGGTGGAGACGATAGACACGCCCAGGCCGCCACGTACTTTCGGCAGATCTGTGACGGACTTGTACTGGCGCAGGCCTGGACGGCTGGAGCGCTTCAGTTCCTCGATGACCGGACGGCCTTCGAAGTACTTGAGTTCGATCGACAGGGAAGGCTTGGCTTCACCAGTTACCTGGTAACCAGCGATGTAACCTTCATCTTTCAGAACTTTGGCAACCGCGACCTTCAGGGTGGAGGAAGGCATGCTTACGACGGACTTTTCAGCCATCTGGGCATTACGGATGCGAGTTAGCATGTCCGCTAACGGGTCCTGCATACTCATGGGCTAGATGCTCCTGATACAAGAATTATTAGCCTTGCGGCTATCACAACCACCTGAACAGGCAGGGCACGAAGCCCAGGCTCAGGTGAGCCGGTCATTCTAGACACAAGCCAGAAACGAAACAAGCCCCATGTAGGGGCTTGTTCGTGGGAAGCGTCACCGGCGGTCGGAAGATTAACCTCCTACGCCGACGACTCAACCTGCAGCGATTACCAGGAGGCCTTGACCAAACCTGGTACGTCGCCACGCATTGCCGCTTGACGCAGCATGTTACGGCCCAGGCCGAACTTACGGTATACACCGTGAGGACGACCGGTCAGGCGGCAACGGTTGCGCAGGCGTGCAGCGCTAGCATCGCGAGGCTGCTTCTGCAGAGCGACAACGGCAGCGAAACGCTCTTCAGGAGAGGCGTTCAGATTGACGATGGTCGCTTTCAGCTCAGCGCGCTTTTTAGCGTACTTGGCTACCGTTTGCTGACGCTTCAGCTCACGGTTTTTCATGCTCTTCTTGGCCATTTTCCTACTCCAATCAGTTGCGGAACGGGAACTTGAAAGCACGCAGCAGAGCGCGGCCTTCGTCGTCCGAACGAGCAGTGGTGGTCAGGGTGATGTCCAAACCGCGCAGAGCATCGATCTTGTCGTAGTCGATTTCCGGGAAGATGATCTGCTCTTTCACGCCCATGCTGTAGTTGCCACGACCGTCGAAGGACTTGGCATTCAGGCCGCGGAAGTCGCGAACCCGAGGCAGGGAGATCGCCAGCAGGCGGTCCAGGAATTCGTACATCTTGTCGCTACGCAGGGTCACCTTGACGCCGATCGGCCAGCCTTCGCGGACTTTGAAGCCAGCGATGGATTTGCGAGCGAATGTCACGACCGGCTTTTGACCGGTGATCTTTTCCAGGTCGGCAACAGCGTGCTCGATGACCTTCTTGTCACCGATCGCTTCGCCCAGACCCATGTTCAGGGTGATTTTGGTAACGCGCGGAACTTCCATCACGTTCGACAGCTTAAGTTCATCCTTAAGCTTAGGAGCGATCTCGTTCCGGTAAATCTCTTTCAGTCGTGCCATGGTCTTCTACCTAGCAGTGTTCAAGCATCAACCGCTTTTTGGGTCGACTTGAAGACACGAATTTTCTTACCGTCTTCTACTTTGAAACCAACGCGGTCAGCCTTGTTGGTTTCACCGTTGAAGATGGCAACGTTGGAAGCGTGCAGAGGCGCTTCTTTTTCGACGATACCGCCCTGAACGCCCGCCATCGGGTTAGGCTTGGTATGACGCTTGACCAGGTTCACACCACCGATGACCAGACGGTCGTCAGCGAGAACCTTCAGCACCTTACCGCGCTTACCTTTGTCTTTGCCGGCGATCACGATGATCTCGTCGTCACGACGAATCTTTTGCATGTCGGATCTCCTTACAGCACTTCAGGGGCGAGCGAGACGATCTTCATGAACTTCTCAGTACGAAGTTCACGGGTCACTGGCCCGAAGATGCGAGTGCCGATCGGCTCTTGCTTGTTGTTCAGCAGAACAGCAGCGTTGCCGTCGAAACGAATGATGGAACCGTCAGCGCGACGAACACCGTGACGGGTGCGCACGACAACAGCAGTCATCACTTGGCCTTTTTTGACCTTACCGCGCGGAATTGCTTCCTTGACGGTAACTTTGATGATGTCACCGATGCCGGCGTAACGGCGGTGAGAACCGCCGAGCACCTTGATGCACATGACGCGACGAGCGCCGCTGTTATCGGCCACATCGAGCATGGATTGAGTCTGAATCATAAAATTTCTCCGACCCCTAGCCCTTAGACTTCAACAGCGCGTTCGAGGACTTCAACCAGTGCCCAGGACTTGGTCTTGGCCAGCGGACGGGTTTCGGTAATGGAAACCTTGTCGCCGATCTTGCACTGATTGGTTTCGTCGTGCGCGTGCAGCTTAGTCGAACGCTTAACGTATTTACCGTAGATCGGGTGCTTAACGCGACGCTCGATCAGAACGGTGATGGTCTTGTCCATTTTGTCGCTGACGACACGGCCAGTCAGCGTACGGACGGTTTTTTCAGCTTCAGCCATGATCACTTACCTGCCTGCTGGTTGAGCACAGTCTTCACGCGAGCGATGTCACGCTTGACTTGCGAGAGCAGGTGCGACTGCCCCAACTGGCCAGTTGCTTTCTGCATACGCAGATTGAACTGGTCGCGCAGCAAGCCGAGCAGTTGCTCGTTCAGTTGCTGTGCGGATTTTTCACGAAGTTCATTCGCTTTCATCACATCACCGTCCGCTTAACAAAGGAGGTGGCGAGAGGCAGCTTCGCAGCGGCCAGAGCGAAAGCTTCGCGCGCCAGCTCTTCAGAAACACCCTCGATCTCGTACAGGACTTTGCCTGGCTGGATCTGGGCAACCCAGTACTCAACGGAACCCTTACCTTTACCCATACGAACCTCGAGAGGTTTCTTGGAGATCGGCTTGTCCGGGAATACACGGATCCAGATCTTGCCGCCACGTTTTACGTGACGGGTCAGCGCACGACGTGCGGACTCGATCTGGCGGGCGGTGAGGCGACCGCGAGCAACAGCTTTCAGGGCGAATTCGCCGAAGCTGACTTTGCTACCGCGCAGTGCCAGACCACGGTTGTGGCCAGTCATCTGCTTGCGGAATTTTGTACGCTTAGGTTGCAACATTTGGCGTACCCCTTACTTAGCAGCTTTTTTACGAGGCGCTGGTGCTTGTGGTTTCAGTTCTTCTTGGCGACCACCAATAACTTCGCCTTTGAAAATCCAAACCTTCACACCGATCACACCGTAAGTGGTGTGAGCTTCGTAGGTGTTGTAGTCGATATCGGCACGCAGGGTGTGCAGAGGCACACGACCTTCGCGATACCACTCGGTACGAGCAATCTCAGCGCCGCCGAGACGACCGCTCACCTGGATCTTGATGCCCTTGGCACCAATACGCATGGCGTTCTGTACGGCGCGCTTCATGGCGCGACGGAACATAACGCGGCGTTCCAGCTGCTGAGCTACGCTTTGCGCAACCAGCATGGCGTCGAGTTCCGGCTTGCGGATCTCTTCGATGTTGATGTGCACAGGCACACCCATCTGCTTGGTCAGGTCCTGGCGCAGCTTCTCGACATCCTCACCTTTCTTCCCGATAACGATACCTGGACGAGCGGTGTGGATGGTGATGCGTGCAGTTTGAGCCGGACGATGAATATCGATACGGCTTACGGACGCGCTTTTTAGTTTGTCGTGGAGGTACTCACGCGTTTTCAGATCCTTCAACAGGTAATCTGCGTAAGTAGCACCGTCTGCGTACCAGACGGAGGTGTGCTCCTTGACGATTCCCAGGCGAATGCCAGTGGGATGTACTTTCTGACCCATCTGATCGACTCCGTTACTTGTCCGCAACCTTGACAGTGATATGGCAAGACCGCTTGACGATGCGATCAGCACGGCCTTTGGCACGTGGCATGATGCGCTTCAGCGAACGCCCTTCGTTGACGAAGACGGTGGAGACCTTCAGGTCATCAACGTCTGCGCCTTCGTTGTGTTCGGCGTTGGCTACGGCCGACTCGAGGACTTTCTTCATGATTTCAGCGGCTTTTTTGCTGCTGAAGGCCAACAGGTTGAGCGCTTCGCCCACCTTCTTCCCGCGGATCTGGTCGGCGACCAAGCGGGCTTTCTGGGCGGAGATTCGAGCGCCCGACAACTTAGCGGCTACTTCCATTTCCTTACCCCTTAACGCTTGGCTTTCTTGTCAGCCACGTGCCCGCGATAGGTGCGGGTACCGGCGAACTCGCCCAGTTTGTGGCCGACCATGTCTTCGTTCACGAGAACTGGAACATGCTGGCGACCGTTGTGAACCGCGATGGTCAGACCGACCATTTGTGGCAGGATCATCGAGCGACGCGACCAGGTTTTAACTGGTTTGCGATCGTTCTTCTCCACCGCCACTTCGACCTTCTTCAAGAGGTGAAGATCGATAAAAGGACCTTTTTTCAGAGAACGTGGCACTGTCGTATCCCTCTAGTTACTTGCGACGACGGACGATCATGTTGTCGGTACGCTTATTACCACGGGTTTTAGCACCCTTGGTTGGGAAGCCCCATGGCGATACCGGATGACGACCACCGGAGGTACGACCTTCACCACCACCATGTGGGTGGTCAACCGGGTTCATGGCAACACCACGAACGGTTGGGCGAACGCCGCGCCAGCGTTTGGCACCAGCTTTACCCAGCGAACGCAGGCTGTGCTCGGAGTTCGAGACTTCGCCCAGGGTCGCACGGCACTCAGCCAGGACTTTACGCATTTCACCAGAGCGCAGACGCAGGGTCACGTAGACACCTTCACGAGCGATCAGCTGAGCCGAAGCACCAGCGGAACGAGCGATCTGTGCACCTTTACCCGGCTTCAGTTCGATGCCGTGAATGGTGCTACCTACTGGAATGTTGCGCAGCTGCAGGGAGTTACCGGCCTTGATTGGGGCCAGGGCACCTGCGATCAGCTGGTCGCCAGCGCTCACGCCTTTAGGGGCGATGATGTAGCGACGCTCACCGTCTGCGTAGCACAGCAGGGCGATGTGAGCAGTACGGTTTGGATCGTATTCGATACGCTCGACAGTGGCTGGGATGCCATCTTTGTCGTTGCGACGGAAGTCGACCAGACGGTAATGCTGCTTATGACCACCACCTACGTGACGCGTAGTGATGCGGCCATTGTTGTTACGACCACCAGACTTCGATTTTTTCTCGAGCAGCGGTGCGTGAGGAGCGCCTTTATGCAGCTCCTTGTTGACCACCTTGACCACGAAACGGCGGCCAGGGGAAGTCGGTTTGCATTTAACGATTGCCATGATGCACCCCTTCCTTACTCAGCACTGCTGCTGAAATCGAGATCTTGGCCTGGCTGAAGGGAGACGATCGCCTTCTTCCAGTCATTACGCTTGCCCAGACCACGTGCGGTACGCTTGGTTTTACCCAGAACGTTAACGGTCGACACGTTTTCAACTTTTACGTTGAACAGGCCTTCGACAGCTTTCTTGATTTCCAGCTTGGTTGCGTCAGTAGCAACCTTGAATACGAACTGGCCTTTCTTCTCAGCCAGAACGGTAGCCTTCTCGGAAACGTGCGGGCCAAGGAGGACTTTGAATACGCGTTCCTGGTTCATCCCAGCAGCTCCTCGAATTTCTTCACGGCCGAGACAGTGATCAACACTTTCTCGTATGCGATCAGACTGACCGGGTCGGAACCTTGTACGTCACGAACGTCGACGTGCGGCAGGTTACGAGCAGCCAGGTACAGGTTCTGATCAACAGCGTCGGAAACGATCAACACATCGCTCAGACCCATGCCGTTCAGCTTGTTCAGCAGATCTTTGGTTTTCGGTGCTTCAACAGCGAAGTCCTGAACCACGACCAGACGGTCGCTACGCACCAGCTCAGCGAGGATGGAGCGCAGAGCTGCGCGATACATCTTCTTGTTGAGCTTCTGCGAGTGATCTTGAGGGCGAGCTGCGAAGGTTACACCACCGCCACGCCAGATCGGACCACGAGTGGTACCAGCACGAGCACGGCCAGTACCCTTCTGACGCCATGGGCGCTTACCGCCACCAGCCACGTCGGAACGGGTCTTTTGCTGCTTGGTGCCCTGACGGCCGCCGGCCATGTAGGCCACGACTGCTTGGTGTACCAGCGTCTCGTTGAATTCGCCACCGAAAGTCAGTTCGGAAACTTCGATCGCCTGAGCGTCATTTACATTAAGTTGCATGTCAGTTTCCCCTTAACCGCGAGCCTTGACAGCTGGACGTACAACCACGTCGCCGCCAGTAGCGCCTGGAACGGCACCCTTGACCAGCAACAGGTTGCGCTCAGCGTCTACGCGAACAACTTCCAGGGACTGAACAGTCACGCGCTCGGCGCCCATGTGACCGGACATCTTCTTGCCCTTGAACACACGACCAGGAGTCTGGCACTGGCCGATGGAACCTGGGACACGGTGCGACACGGAGTTACCGTGGGTGTTGTCCTGGCCACGGAAGTTCCAGCGCTTGATGGTACCGGCGAAGCCTTTACCCTTGGACTGACCAGTAACGTCTACCAGCTGGCCTGCAGTGAAGAGTTCAGCTTTGATCAGATCGCCAGCCTGGAAATCGCCTTCTTCAAGACGGAACTCCCAAACACCGCGACCAGCAGCAACGTTGGCCTTGGCAAAGTGGCCTGCCTGAGCGGCAGTCACGCGCGAAGCACGACGCTCGCCGACAGTGACTTGCACTGCACGGTAGCCATCGGTTTCTTCAGTTTTGAACTGGGTGACGCGATTCGGCTCGATCTCAATGACCGTGACCGGAATGGAGACACCTTCTTCGGTGAAAATGCGGGTCATACCGCACTTGCGACCGATTACACCAATAGTCATGTTGTAAACCTCATGAGTGTACGGGGCTTTCACCCGCTATGGCCGCCCATTTCAGAGCGTTACACGACCAGACCGAAGTCTTAGCCGAGGCTGATCTGTACTTCCACACCTGCCGCCAGATCAAGCTTCATCAGCGCGTCAACGGTTTTATCCGTTGGCTGGACGATGTCCAGAACACGCTTATGAGTGCGAATCTCGTACTGATCACGCGCGTCTTTGTTGACGTGCGGGGAGACCAGAACGGTGAAACGCTCTTTGCGGGTAGGCAGTGGAATTGGACCACGCACTTGTGCACCAGTACGTTTCGCGGTTTCCACGATTTCCTGGGTGGATTGGTCGATCAGGCGATGGTCGAAAGCCTTCAACCTGATACGGATTTGCTGATTTTGCATTGGATTTCAGACTCCAGGCTGTTCCCAACGGACGCACTACGCCCGCTAAAAGGAGGCGTGATTCTATAGATGCCCCCATTTGGTGTCAACCCAATAAAAAAAGCCCCCGCTGAGCGGGGGCTTTTTCAATCGGTCGAGTGATTACTCGATGATTTTGGCTACGACGCCGGCGCCGACGGTACGACCGCCTTCACGGATAGCGAAGCGCAGACCGTCTTCCATTGCGATGGTCTTGATCAGGGTAACAGTCATCTGAATGTTGTCACCTGGCATTACCATTTCAACGCCTTCCGGCAGTTCGCAGTTACCGGTCACGTCAGTGGTACGGAAGTAGAACTGAGGACGGTAGCCTTTGAAGAACGGAGTGTGACGACCGCCTTCTTCTTTCGACAGAACGTAGACTTCTGCGGTGAACTTGGTGTGCGGCTTGACCGAACCTGGCTTGACCAGAACCTGGCCACGCTCAACGTCGTCACGCTTGGTACCACGCAGCAGAACGCCGCAGTTCTCGCCAGCACGGCCTTCGTCCAGCAGCTTGCGGAACATCTCAACACCGGTGCAGGTGGTGGTGGTGGTGTCACGCAGACCAACGATTTCCAGCGGATCCTGAACGCGGACGATACCACGCTCGATACGACCGGTTACAACGGTACCACGACCCGAGATCGAGAACACGTCTTCGATCGGCATCAGGAAAGGCTGGTCGATGGCACGAACTGGCTCAGGGATGTAGGAATCCAGAGTTTCTACCAGCTTCTTAACAGCGGTAGTGCCCATTTCGTTGTCGTCTTTGCCTTCCAGCGCCATACGAGCCGAACCGATGATGATCGGGGTGTCGTCGCCTGGGAAGTCGTAGGTGGACAGCAGGTCGCGAACTTCCATCTCGACCAGTTCCAGCAGCTCAGCGTCGTCTACCAGGTCAGCCTTGTTCAGGAAGACCACGATGTACGGAACGCCAACCTGACGGGACAGCAGGATGTGCTCACGGGTTTGTGGCATCGGACCATCGGCGGCCGAGCAAACCAGGATCGCGCCGTCCATCTGGGCAGCACCGGTGATCATGTTCTTCACGTAGTCAGCGTGACCTGGGCAGTCAACGTGAGCGTAGTGACGAATGGTCGAGTTGTACTCAACGTGAGCGGTGTTGATGGTGATACCGCGCGCTTTTTCTTCCGGAGCCGAGTCGATCTTGTCGAACTCAACGACTGCCGAACCGAATACTTCGGAGCAGACGCGAGTCAGAGCTGCGGTCAGAGTGGTCTTACCGTGGTCAACGTGGCCGATAGTGCCGACGTTAACGTGGGGAAGGGAACGATCAAATTTTTCTTTAGCCACGACAGTGAACTCCTAGCCTAAAGGGGCTGAATCAGCCTTGTTTTTTAATGAGAGCTTCGACGATGTTCGACGGAGCTTCAGCGTACTTGGAGAATTCCATGGAGTAGCTTGCGCGACCCTGAGACATGGAACGAACGTCGGTCGCGTAACCGAACATTTCCCCGAGCGGAACTTCAGCGCGGACGACGCGGCCAGAGACCGACTCATCCATACCCTGTACCAGACCACGACGACGGTTCAGGTCACCCATCACGTCACCCAGGTAGTCTTCCGGGGTTACAACTTCGACCTTCATGATCGGCTCGAGAACCACGCCGCCGCCCTTCTGGGCCAGCTGCTTGGTTGCCATCGATGCAGCGATCTTGAACGCCATTTCGTTGGAGTCGACGTCGTGGTACGAACCGTCGAATACCGTGGCCTTCAGGCCGATCAGAGGATAGCCGGCAACGACGCCGTTCTTCATCTGCTCTTCGATACCCTTCTGGATCGGGGCGATGAATTCCTTCGGAATCACACCACCAACGACTTCGTTGGTAAACACCAGACCTTCGGTGATGTTGCCTTTCTCGTCCACTTCCGGCTCCGAGAAACGGATCCAGCAGTGACCGAACTGACCACGACCACCCGACTGACGAACGAATTTGCCTTCGATCTCGACGTTGGACTTGGTGATCTTCTCGCGGTACGAAACCTGAGGCTTACCGATGTTGGCTTCGACGTTGAATTCGCGCTTCATGCGGTCAACGAGGATGTCCAGGTGCAGCTCACCCATACCGGAGATGATGGTCTGGCCGGTTTCTTCGTCGGTCTTGACGCGGAACGACGGGTCTTCCTGGGCCAGCTTGCCCAGTGCGATACCCATCTTCTCCTGGTCGGCCTTGGTTTTCGGCTCGACGGACAGGGAGATTACCGGCTCCGGGAAGTCCATACGCTCAAGGATGATTGGATGATCGGCGTTGCACAGGGTTTCACCGGTGGTCACGTCTTTCATGCCGATCAGAGCGGCGATGTCGCCAGCGCGCACTTCCTTGATCTCTTCACGCTGGTTGGCGTGCATCTGCACCATACGACCAACGCGCTCTTTCTTGCCTTTGACCGAGTTGATCACGGAGTCGCCGGAGCTCAGAACACCCGAGTAGACGCGAACGAAGGTCAGAGTACCTACGAACGGGTCGGTCGCGATCTTGAACGCCAGGGCCGAGAACGGCTCGTTGTCGTCGGCGTGACGCTCGTCTTTACGAACAGCCGGGTCTTCCTTGTCCAGATCCTTGTCGTCCGGGTTGATACCCTGGATGGCAGGAATCTCGGTAGGAGCAGGCAGGTAGTCGATGACGGCGTCGAGAACCAGGGGAACACCCTTGTTCTTGAACGACGAACCGCAAACAGCTGGAACGATTTCGCTGGCCAGGGTGCGCGCGCGCAGGCCTGCCTTGATCTCGTCAACGGTGAGCTCACCGCCTTCCAGGTACTTGTTCATCAGCTCTTCGTTGGCTTCAGCGGCAGCTTCAACCATGTTGTTGCGCCACTCTTCAGCCAGCTCAAGCATGTCCGCAGGAATTTCTTCCTCGCGGTAGGTGGTGCCCTTGTCGTCGTCGTTCCAGTAGATAGCCTTCATCTTGATCAGGTCGACCTGACCCTGGAAGTTATCTTCCGAACCGATGGCCAGCTGAACCGGAACCGGGGTGTGACCCAGACGGTTCTTGATCTGACCTACGACGCGCAGGAAGTTCGCACCGGCACGGTCCATCTTGTTCACGTAAACAACACGTGGAACACCGTACTTGTTGGCCTGACGCCATACGGTTTCGGACTGAGGCTCGACACCGGAGGTGCCGCAGAACACAACGACCGCACCGTCGAGTACGCGCAGCGAACGTTCTACTTCAATGGTGAAGTCAACGTGGCCGGGAGTATCGATGACGTTTACGCGGTAGTTGTCGTACTGACCAACGGAACCTTTCCAGAAGGTGGTCACGGCAGCGGAGGTAATGGTGATACCGCGCTCCTGCTCCTGCACCATCCAGTCGGTGGTCGCGGCGCCGTCGTGCACCTCGCCCATCTTGTGGCTCAGACCTGTGTAGAACAGGATCCGCTCGGTAGTGGTGGTCTTGCCCGCGTCAACGTGGGCACAGATACCAATGTTACGGTAGCGGTTAATTGCTGTAGTACGAGCCATAAAGCCCTCGCAAAGTGATTGATGCTTGAATTAGAAGCGGTAGTGCGAGAACGCTTTGTTGGCTTCAGCCATACGGTGAACGTCTTCACGCTTCTTCACTGCAGCACCCTTGCCTTCGGCAGCATCCAGCAGTTCACCGGCCAGGCGCAGGGCCATCGACTTCTCGCCGCGCTTACGGGCGTAGTCTACGAGCCAGCGCATTGCCAGAGCGTTACGACGGGATGGACGAACTTCAACCGGAACCTGGTAAGTGGCACCGCCGACACGACGGGACTTAACTTCGACCAGCGGAGCGATGGCGTCGAGAGCTTTCTCGAAGATTTCCAGGGGGTCGCTGTTCTTGCGTGCTTTGACGGTATCCAGGGCACCATAAACGATGCGCTCGGCTACGGCCTTCTTGCCGCTTTCCATCACGTGGTTCATGAACTTGGCGAGAATCTGCGATCCGTACTTAGGATCGTCAAGGATCTCACGTTTTGCTGCTACACGACGTCTTGGCATGATAAGCCCTCAAACGGTCTTCAGGTTAGCCCGGGACCTGGGTCTACGACCCCCGCCCGACCTTACTCTTATCGACTCAAAAAAATGGATGTCTGCAAACGGCCGATTACTTCGGACGCTTGGTACCGTACTTCGAACGACCCTGGTTACGGCCTTTAACGCCCGAGGTATCCAGAGAGCCGCGAACGGTGTGGTAACGAACACCTGGCAAGTCTTTTACACGGCCGCCACGGATCAGGACGACGCTGTGCTCTTGCAGGTTGTGGCCTTCACCGCCGATGTACGAGGAAACCTCGAAACCGTTGGTCAGACGCACACGGCATACTTTACGCAGTGCCGAGTTAGGTTTTTTCGGCGTGGTGGTGTACACACGGGTGCACACGCCACGACGTTGCGGGCAGTTCTGCAGCGCAGGAACGTCGGACTTCTCGACCGAACGCTTACGCGGCTGACGTACCAGCTGGTTGATAGTTGCCATCTACTAGCTCCACTGATTGTCTTGCGACTCTATTGTCTTGCAAGAAAGCCAAAAATTGGCGAGACGGAGCCTCACCAAATTTAAGGGTACAAAAGTCTAAAGAGGATCTTGCACCCAGTCAAGACAAGGCCCCGGCCCTCCCCGCCCGATCATCGGCAACATTTCATGTCGCCGACGACCGTCCGGGGTAAACCGGGGCCCTGCCCTGTACTCAGTTACCGCTGGAGTTCAGTGCTTCGGTCAGTGCGGCTTCCACCTCACTGGCGCTCACACGCAGCGGCTTGTCTGCATCACGGCGACGCTTGCGCTCGCTGTGGTAAGCCAGACCCGTACCAGCCGGGATCAGGCGACCCACGACCACGTTCTCTTTCAGACCACGCAGGTAGTCGCGCTTGCCAGTCACGGCCGCTTCGGTCAGTACGCGGGTGGTTTCCTGGAAGGAAGCCGCGGAAATGAACGACTCGGTCGACAGCGACGCCTTGGTGATACCCAGCAGCACACGGGTGAACTTGGAGATGAACTTGTCCTCGCCGGCGAGACGCTCGTTCTCTACCAGTACCTGAGTCAGTTCCATCTGGTCGCCCTTGATGAAGCTGGAATCGCCCGACTCGGAAATCTCGACCTTGCGCAGCATCTGGCGCAGGATGGTCTCGATGTGCTTGTCGTTGATCTTAACGCCTTGCAGACGATAAACGTCCTGAATCTCGTTGACGATGTACTTGGCGAGTGCGCTGACACCCAGCAGACGCAGGATGTCGTGCGGATCGCTTGGGCCGTCGGAGATAACTTCGCCGCGGTTTACCTGCTCACCTTCGAAGACGTTCAGGTGACGCCACTTCGGAATCAGCTCTTCGTACGGATCGCTACCGTCGGTCGGAGTGATCACCAGGCGACGCTTGCCCTTCGTTTCTTTACCGAAGGCGATGGTACCGCTGACTTCCGCCAGAATCGACGCTTCCTTCGGACGACGCGCTTCGAACAAGTCGGCAACACGTGGCAGACCACCGGTGATGTCACGGGTCTTGGACGTTTCTTGCGGAATACGCGCAATAACGTCACCGACACCGATCTGTGCACCGTCGGCCACGCCAACCAGGGCGTTAGCCGGCAGGAAGTACTGGGCAGGTACATCGGTACCCGGCAGGTACAGGTCCTTACCAGACGCATCCACCATCTTGATGGCCGGACGGATTTCCTTGCCTGCGGCAGGGCGATCCTTGACGTCCAACACTTCAATGTTGGTCAGGCCGGTGAGCTCATCGGTCTGACGCTTGATGGTGATGTTTTCTTCCATGCCCACGAAGGTCACGGTACCTTTGAGTTCGGTCACGATCGGGTGGGTGTGCGGGTCCCACTTGGCGACGATGGCGCCAGCTTCGACCTTGTCACCTTCCTTGACCGAAATCACAGCGCCGTACGGCAGCTTGTAACGCTCACGCTCACGACCAAATTCGTCGGCAATGGCCAACTCGCCCGAACGCGATACGGCAACCAGGTTACCGTCTGCGCGCTCAACCTGCTTCAGGTTATGCAGACGTACCATACCGCCATTCTTCACCTGAACGCTGTCAGCAGCCGAGGTCCGGCTTGCAGCACCACCGATGTGGAACGTACGCATGGTCAGCTGGGTACCAGGCTCACCGATGGACTGGGCGGCGATGACGCCGACCGCTTCACCGATGTTCACCTGGTGACCGCGCGCCAGGTCACGACCGTAGCACTTGGCGCAAATACCGAAGCGGGTTTCGCAGCTGATCGGCGAGCGCACGACCACTTCGTCGATGCTGTTCAGCTCGATGAACTCGACCCATTTCTCGTCTACCAGCGTACCGGCAGGAACGATGACGTCCTCGGTGCCCGGCTTGAACACGTCACGGGCGATGACACGACCCAGAACACGCTCACCCAGCGGCTCGACAACGTCGCCGCCTTCGATGTGCGGGGTCATGACCAGGCCTTGGTCGGTGCCGCAATCGATCTCGGTCACCACCAGGTCCTGCGCCACGTCTACCAGACGACGGGTCAGGTAACCGGAGTTCGCGGTCTTCAGTGCGGTATCCGCCAGACCCTTACGAGCACCGTGAGTCGAGATGAAGTACTGGAGTACGCTCAGACCTTCACGGAAGTTCGCGGTGATCGGCGTCTCGATGATGGAGCCGTCCGGCTTGGCCATCAGACCACGCATACCCGCCAGCTGACGGATCTGGGCAGCAGAACCACGCGCACCCGAGTCAGCCATCATGTACATCGAGTTGAACGATTCCTGGTCGACTTCATTGCCCTCGCGGTCGATGACCTTCTCTTTCGAGAGGTTGGCCATCATCGCCTTGGACACTTCGTCGTTCGCCTTGGACCACAAGTCGATGACCTTGTTGTACTTCTCGCCCTGGGTGACCAGGCCGGAGGCGTACTGACTTTCGATTTCCTTCACTTCATCGGTAGCCGTACCGATGATGCGCGCCTTCTCATCCGGAATGACGAAGTCGTTCACACCGATGGAAACACCGGAGATGGTCGAGTAGGCGAAACCGGTGTACATCAGCTGGTCAGCGAAGATGACGGTCTCTTTCAGACCAACCACGCGGTAGCACTGGTTGATCAGCTTGGAGATCGCCTTTTTCTTCATTGGCTGGTTGACGACATCGTAAGGCAGGCCAGCAGGTACAACCTGGAACAGCAGCGCACGGCCAACGGTGGTGTCGACGATGCGGGTGTTCTTGGTGACGCTGCCATCACGGTCTTTCACGGTCTCGTTGATACGAACCTTGATTTTCGCGTGCAGGGCAGCTTCGCCAGCGCGGAATACGCGGTCGACTTCCTGCAGGTCGGCAAAGACACGACCCTCGCCCTTGGCGTTGATGGCCTCACGGGTCATGTAGTACAGACCCAGTACGACGTCCTGCGACGGAACGATGATTGGCTCACCGTTGGCTGGCGACAGGATGTTGTTGGTCGACATCATCAGCGCACGCGCTTCGAGCTGAGCTTCCAGCGTCAGCGGCACGTGAACGGCCATCTGGTCACCGTCGAAGTCGGCGTTGTACGCAGCGCAGACCAGCGGGTGGAGCTGGATGGCCTTGCCTTCGATCAGGACCGGCTCGAATGCCTGGATACCCAGACGGTGCAGGGTCGGTGCACGGTTCAGCAATACGGGGTGTTCGCGAATCACTTCGGCGAGAACGTCCCACACCTCTGGCAGCTCGCGCTCGACCATCTTCTTGGCAGCCTTGATGGTGGTCGCCAGACCACGCATTTCCAGCTTGCCGAAAATGAACGGCTTGAACAGCTCCAGGGCCATTTTCTTCGGCAGACCGCACTGGTGCAGACGCAGGGTCGGGCCTACGGTAATGACCGAACGACCGGAGTAGTCCACACGCTTACCGAGCAGGTTCTGACGGAAGCGACCTTGCTTACCTTTGATCATGTCGGCCAGGGACTTCAGCGGACGCTTGTTCGAGCCAGTGATGGCGCGACCGCGACGGCCGTTGTCCAGCAGGGCGTCGACCGCTTCCTGCAGCATGCGCTTTTCGTTGCGCACGATGATGTCCGGCGCCGATAGATCCAGCAGGCGCTTGAGACGGTTGTTACGGTTGATCACCCGACGGTACAGGTCGTTCAGGTCGGAGGTCGCGAAGCGGCCGCCATCCAACGGTACCAGCGGACGCAGGTCCGGCGGCAGCACTGGCAGGACGGTCAGGACCATCCACTCAGGCAGGTTGCCGGAGCCCTGGAAGGCTTCCATGAGCTTCAGGCGCTTGGACAGCTTCTTGATCTTGGTTTCCGAGTTGGTCTGCGGAATCTCTTCACGCAGGCGACCGATCTCGTGCTCCAGGTCGATAGCGTGCAGCAGCTCGCGGACAGCCTCGGCACCCATGCGGGCGTCGAAGTCGTCACCGAACTCTTCCAGCGCTTCGAAGTACTGCTCGTCGTTGAGCAGCTGGCCTTTTTCAAGCGTAGTCATGCCTGGATCGATAACGACGTAGCTCTCGAAGTAGAGCACGCGCTCGATATCACGCAGGGTCATGTCCATCAGCAAGCCGATACGGGACGGCAGCGACTTCAGGAACCAGATGTGTGCGACAGGCGAAGCCAGCTCGATGTGAGCCATGCGCTCACGACGGACCTTGGCGAGGGCAACTTCAACGCCGCACTTCTCGCAGATAACGCCACGATGCTTCAGGCGCTTGTACTTACCGCACAGGCACTCGTAGTCCTTGACTGGGCCAAAGATCTTGGCGCAGAACAGGCCGTCACGTTCTGGTTTGAACGTACGGTAGTTGATGGTTTCCGGCTTCTTAACTTCACCGAACGACCACGAACGGATCATCTCTGGTGACGCCAGACCGATGCGGATGGCGTCGAACTCTTCGACTTGACCCTGGTTTTTCAGCAAATTCAGTAGGTCTTTCAAGGCCTTTCCTCCTGGCGGAGCAGGGAGCGGGCACTGCCTGCCCCACTCCCCTTCACGTCACGTGTTATTCGGTTTCCAGATCGATATCGATACCGAGCGAACGGATCTCTTTGATCAACACGTTGAAGGACTCGGGCATGCCCGGCTCCATACGGTGATCGCCATCCACGATGTTCTTGTACATCTTGGTACGGCCGTTCACGTCGTCCGACTTCACTGTGAGCATTTCTTGCAGGGTGTATGCCGCGCCGTATGCTTCCAGCGCCCACACTTCCATCTCCCCGAAACGCTGACCACCGAACTGCGCCTTACCACCCAGCGGCTGCTGGGTAACCAGGCTGTAAGAACCAGTGGAACGCGCGTGCATCTTGTCGTCCACCAAGTGGTTCAGCTTCAGCATGTACATGTAACCAACGGTCACAGGACGCTCGAACTTGTTGCCGGTACGGCCATCGAACAGCACCATCTGGCCGCTCTCAGGCAGATCGGCCAGCTTCAGCATGGCCTTGATCTCGCTCTCTTTCGCACCGTCGAATACTGGCGTTGCCATTGGCACGCCTTTCTTCAGGTTGTGAGCCAGGGCGAGAATTTCTTCATCGCTGAACTCGTCGAGGCTTTCCTGACGACCACCGATCTCGTTGTAGACCTCGGTCAGGAACACGCGCAGCTCTGCGGCCTTGCGCTGTTCTTCGATCATGCGATCGATCTTTTCACCCAGACCCTTGGCCGCGAGGCCCAGGTGGGTTTCCAGAATCTGACCCACGTTCATACGCGAAGGTACACCCAGCGGGTTCAGTACGACATCGACCGGTGTGCCATTGGCGTCATGCGGCATGTCTTCGACCGGCATGATCACCGAGACGACACCTTTGTTACCGTGACGACCGGCCATCTTGTCACCCGGCTGGATGCGACGGCGGATTGCCAGGTAAACCTTGACGATTTTCAGAACGCCTGGTGCCAGGTCATCGCCCTGTTGCAGCTTGCGCTTCTTGTCTTCGAACTTGTCGTCCAGCAGTCGGCGACGGTCGACGATGTACTGCTGAGCTTTTTCCAGCTGCTCGTTCAGTGCATCCTCGGCCATGCGCAGTTTGAACCACTGACCGTGCTCCAGACCGGCGAGGACTTCATCAGTGATGACAGTGCCTTTTTTGAGGCCTGCACCACCGTCGACCACCTGACCATCCAGCGCAGAGCGCAGACGCTCGAAGGTCGCGCCTTCGACGATGCGGAATTCCTCGTTGAGGTCCTTGCGGATCTCGTCGAGCTGCATCTTCTCGATGGCCAGCGCACGGCTGTCACGCTCGACGCCATCACGGGTGAAGACCTGAACGTCGATGACAGTACCCTTGGTGCCGGTGGGCACGCGCAGGGAAGTGTCTTTAACGTCGCTGGCTTTTTCGCCGAAGATCGCGCGCAGCAGTTTTTCTTCAGGGGTGAGCTGGGTTTCGCCTTTTGGCGTTACCTTGCCGACCAGGATGTCACCAGCGCCAACTTCGGCACCTACATAAACGATACCGGCTTCGTCCAGCTTGTTCAGTGCAGCCTCACCCACGTTCGGGATGTCTGCAGTGATCTCTTCTGGGCCAAGCTTGGTGTCACGGGCCACACAGGTCAGTTCCTGGATGTGGATCGTGGTGAAGCGATCTTCCTGAACCACACGCTCGGAAAGGCAGATGGAGTCTTCGAAGTTGAAGCCGTTCCACGCCATGAACGCGATGCGCATGTTCTGACCCAGCGCCAGCTCACCCATGTCGGTGGACGGGCCATCGGCCATGATATCGCCGCGCTGCACCTTGTCACCTTTGCTCACCAGCGGACGCTGGTTGATGCAGGTGTTCTGGTTCGAACGGGTGTACTTGGTCAGGTTGTAGATATCTACACCTGCCTCGCCGGTTTCCACTTCGTCATCCGCTACACGGACCACGATACGGCTGGCGTCGACCGAGTCGATCACGCCACCGCGGCGGGCAACTACGCAGACACCGGAGTCACGGGCAACGTTGCGCTCCATGCCGGTACCTACCAGCGGCTTGTCGGCACGCAGGGTCGGTACAGCCTGACGCTGCATGTTCGAGCCCATCAATGCACGGTTGGCGTCGTCGTGCTCGAGGAATGGAATCAGCGACGCGGCGACCGAGACTACCTGCTTGGGCGAAACGTCCATCAGGGTGACGTCTTCCGGCGCCTTGACGGTGAATTCGTTCAGGTGACGCACAGCGACCAGCTCATCGATCAACTGCTTCTTGTCGTTCATCGCGGCCGAAGCCTGGGCGATCACGTGATCGGCCTCTTCGATGGCGGACAGGAATACGATGTCGTCGCTGACAACGCCTTCCTTCACCACGCGGTACGGGCTTTCCAGGAAGCCGTACTGGTTGGTGCGAGCATACGCAGCCAGAGAGTTGATCAGACCGATGTTCGGACCTTCAGGGGTTTCGATCGGGCACACGCGGCCGTAGTGGGTCGGGTGTACGTCACGAACCTCGAAGCCAGCACGCTCACGGGTCAGACCGCCAGGGCCGAGTGCGGAAACACGGCGCTTGTGGGTGATCTCGGAGAGCGGGTTGTTCTGGTCCATGAACTGCGAAAGCTGGCTGGAACCGAAGAACTCTTTCACCGCCGCCGCAACCGGCTTGGCGTTGATCAGGTCCTGAGGCATCAGGCCTTCGCTTTCAGCCATCGACAGACGTTCCTTGACCGCACGCTCTACACGCACCAGGCCTACACGGAACTGGTTCTCGGCCATTTCGCCGACGCAACGTACGCGACGGTTACCCAGGTGGTCGATGTCGTCGACGATGCCTTTGCCGTTACGGATATCGACCAGGGTCTTCAGAACCTCGACGATATCTTCCTTGCTCAGCACGCCCGAACCTTCGATTTCGGTGCGACCGATACGACGGTTGAACTTCATACGGCCGACGGCGGACAGGTCGTAACGCTCGGCACTGAAGAACAGGTTGTTGAACAGGGTCTCGGCAGCATCCTTGGTCGGCGGCTCACCTGGACGCATCATGCGGTAGATTTCGACCAGAGCTTCCAGTTGGTTGCTGGTGGTGTCGATCTTCAAGGTATCGGAGATGAACGGACCGCAATCGATGTCGTTGGTGTACAGGGTCTCGATACGGACTACCTGTGCCTTGGCGACTTTGACCAGCAGTTCGGTCGTCAGCTCGGTGTTGCACTCGGCAATGATCTCGCCGGTTGCAGGGTGCACGATGGCCTTGGCAGTCGTACGGCCCAGGACGTATTCCATCGGCACGTCGAGCTGTTTGACACCGGCTTTTTCGAGCTGATTGATATGGCGCGCGGTGATGCGGCGGCCTTGCTCGACGATGACCTTGCCGTTTTCGTCATGGATGTCCATGACCGCGACTTCACCACGCAGACGCTGTGGCACCAGTTCCAGGCTGAGGTTCTCGCCGGAAACATGGAACACGTTGGTGGTGTAGAAGGTGTTCAGCACTTCTTCAGTGCTGTAGCCCAGCGCGCGCAGCAGGACGGAAGCCGGCAGTTTGCGGCGACGGTCGATACGCACGAATACGCAGTCCTTCGGGTCGAACTCGAAGTCCAACCAGGAACCGCGGTAAGGAATGATGCGAGCGGAGTACAGCAGCTTGCCCGAGCTGTGAGTCTTGCCACGGTCGTGGTCGAAGAACACACCCGGCGAGCGGTGCAGCTGGGAAACGATCACACGCTCGGTACCGTTGATCACGAAGGTACCGTTCTCAGTCATCAGGGGAATTTCACCCATGTAGACTTCTTGCTCTTTGATGTCCTTGATCGCTTTGTTCGACGATTCCTTGTCGAAGATGATCAGGCGCACCTTGACCCGCAGTGGGACCGCGAAGGTCACGCCACGCAGGACACATTCCTTCACATCGAAGGCGGGTTCGCCCAGGCGATAGCCTACGTACTCCAAGGCAGCATTGCCGGAGTAGCTGATGATCGGGAATACCGATTTGAAGGCCGCATGCAGACCGACGTCGCGGAACTGATCCTTGGATGCTCCCGCTTGCAGGAATTCGCGATACGAATCCAGCTGGATGGCCAGGAGGTAAGGCACATCCATCACGTCCGGCAACTTGCTAAAGTCCTTGCGGATACGTTTTTTCTCAGTGTATGAGTAAGCCATCAGCGTTCCCCAGCTTGGTCACCTGCTTGTTTGGCTTCTCCCGGCGGGAGCAGCCAGAAAATCGTGCAAACCCTTGGTTTGCGCCACCCACATGGGTGTCTTGCAGCTTGTTATCGGGGCCGGCCTGACCGACCGCCAATAACGGAAAAAGGCCGGTGGCATAAGCCACCAGCCATCAGCCCTTTGCTCAACGCTCGGACTGGCGTCGCAAGGTCGAGATTACTTCAGCTCGACTTTAGCGCCTGCTTCTTCCAGCTTCTTCTTAGCGTCTTCAGCGGCTTCTTTCGAAACGCCTTCAGCTACAACCTGAGGAGCGCCATCGACTTTCTCTTTGGCTTCTTTCAGGCCCAGACCGGTCAGTTCGCGAACGGCCTTGATCACGTTCACTTTCTTGTCGCCAGCTTCAACCAGAACAACGTTGAACTCGGTCTGCTCTTCAACAACGGCAGCAGCAGCAGCTGGGCCAGCAGCGGCAACAGCAGCGGTAACGCCGAAGGTTTCTTCCATAGCTTTGATCAGCTCAACAACTTCCAGAACGGTTTTCTGGCCGATTGCTTCGATGATTTGCTCGTTAGTCAGGGACATGACTTAAATCCTGTATTGGGGTGACAGCCTACGCAGCCATCAAATTAAACGAATGATTTTGAAAGAGTTTCGCTTGCCTTAGGCAGCGGTAGCTTCTTTCTGGTCGCGAATGGCTGCCAGAGTACGAGCCAGCTTGCTGGTAGCGCCTTGGATCACGCTCATCAGTTTTGCAATAGCTTCGTCGCGGGTCGGCAGGGTAGCCAACACGTCGATCTGGTTCGCTGCAATGAAATTGCCGTCAAACGCAGCTGCCTTGATCTCGAACTTGTCCTGACCCTTGGCGAACTCTTTGAACAGACGAGCAGCAGCGCCCGGGTGTTCGTTGGAGAAAGCAATCAGGGTCGGGCCTTTGAACGCATCGTTGAGGATCGAAAATTCGGTGCCTTCAACAGCGCGCTTGAGCAGGGTGTTACGTACGACACGCACGTATACGCCAGCTTCGCGGGCCTCTTTACGGAGTCCGGTCATTGCGCTTACAGTCACACCACGGGCATCGGCCACGACAGCGGACAGAGCGACTTTGGCAGCCTCGTTGACTTCAGCGACGATGGCCTTCTTGTCTTCGAGTTTAATTGCCACGGGTTTACTCCTGGTTTTTACCGTTTCATCTGGCCGAAGCCGGATGTCGTTTTGGTGTCTGATTCGGTAACGAATCGGGAGCACCATCTGCGTGGGCTGGTGTTTTAAGGCTTGCGCCGCCTACGGTCTTGGATAGCCCCCGCCAGGCAGGGACCCCAATTTTTGCTGGTGGCGTGACAGGTCACACCACCATGTTCTTACACGTCCAGCGAGCTCTGATCGATGACCAGACCTGGGCCCATAGTGGTGCTCAGGGTAACGCGCTTGACGTAGATACCTTTCGAAGAAGCTGGCTTGATACGCTTGAGGTCAGCGATCAGTGCTTCAACGTTTTCCTTCAGCTTGCCGGCTTCGAAGCCGATTTTGCCAACGGAAGTGTGAATGATACCGTTTTTGTCGGTACGGTAGCGAACCTGACCAGCCTTGGCGTTTTTCACGGCAGTGGCTACGTCTGGAGTTACGGTACCAACCTTCGGGTTAGGCATCAGGCCACGTGGGCCCAGAACCTGACCCAGCTGACCTACGACACGCATGGCATCAGGCGATGCGATGACGACGTCATAGTTCAGGTCGCCGCCTTTCATTTCAGCAGCCAGATCGTCCATACCTACGCGGTCAGCGCCGGCAGCCAGAGCGGCTTCAGCAGCTGGACCCTGGGTGAAGACAGCAACACGTACAGTCTTGCCAGTGCCGTGTGGCAGCACGGTAGCGCTACGAACGACCTGGTCGGATTTACGTGGGTCTACACCGAGGTTTACCGCGATGTCGTAAGACTCGACGAACTTGGCGGCTGGCAGGGAAGCCAGCAGAGTTGCCGCTTCTTCGAAGTTGTAGGCCTTGCCTGCTTCGATTTTTTCGGCGATTGCCTTTTGGCGCTTGGTCAGCTTAGCCATTACACACCCTCCACGTTCAAGCCCATGCTGCGGGCAGAGCCAGCGATGGTGCGTACAGCTGCGTCCAGGTCAGCGGAAGTCAGGTCGGCTTGTTTAGCCTTGGCGATTTCTTCCAGCTGAGCGCGGGTAACGGTACCGACTTTAACGGTGTTCGGGCGAGCCGAACCACTGGTCAGGCCAGCAGCTTTCTTCAGCAGAACCGAGGCAGGGGTGCTCTTGGTCTCGAAGGTGAAGCTACGGTCGCTGTATACAGTGATGATCACTGGAGTCGGCAGGCCGGCTTCTTGACCCTGGGTACGGGCGTTGAAGGCCTTGCAGAATTCCATGATGTTCACACCATGTTGGCCCAGTGCTGGACCAACGGGTGGGCTTGGGTTGGCCTGGCCGGCCTTAACTTGCAGCTTGATGTAAGCCTGAATCTTCTTAGCCATGAGCTACTCCAATATCGGGTACGAACGCCTATTGGCTCCCCGGATGACTTGCGTTTTATCCCAGTGACGACAAAACCCCGCAGCACACAGGGCTGCGGGGTATGGGATGCTTCGTCCGCCTAGACCTTTTCGACCTGGCTGAACTCGAGCTCCACAGGCGTAGAGCGACCGAAAATAAGCACTGCAACCTGCAGGCGGCTCTTTTCGTAGTTAACCTCTTCGACACTACCATTGAAGTCTGCGAACGGACCGTCAATGACTCGAACCACTTCACCTGGCTCGAACAGCGTCTTAGGCTTCGGCTTGTCACTGCCGTCGGCAACGCGACGCAGGATTGCCTCAGCTTCTTTATCAGTGATGGGTGCGGGCTTGTCTGCCGTACCACCGATAAAGCCCATCACGCGCGGGGTATCCTTGACCAAGTGCCAAGTCCCTTCGTTCATTTCCATCTGGACCAACACGTAGCCCGGGAAGAACTTGCGTTCACTCTTGCGCTTCTGGCCATTACGCATTTCAACGACTTCTTCGGTCGGAACCAGGATCTCGCCGAAACCGTCTTCCATGCCAGCCAGCTTGACGCGCTCGATCAGGGAGCGCATCACATGCTTCTCGTAACCCGAGTAAGCATGCACAACATACCAACGCTTAGCCACGGGGCACCTTTAGCCTACGATCAAGGAGACCGCCCAGCCGAGCAGGGAATCGAGCCCCCACAACAGCAGAGCCATAACCAGCACGACAGCCACAACAATCAGCGTGGTCTGGGTGGTTTCTTGGCGGGTCGGCCATACGACTTTACGAATCTCGGTACGCGCTTCCTTGGCCAGCATAAAGAACGACTTACCCTTCGCGGTCTGCAAGGCAACGAAGCCTGCAACAGCAGCCAGAGCAAGAAGTGCGAGTACGCGGTACAGAATTGGAGCAGCGGAGTAATACTGATTACCCACTACACCAACAACCACCAAAGCCACTACAGCCAGCCACTTGAACAGATCAAAACGCGATTCTTGGGCTTCAGTTTTGGGGGTCATCGAGGAGGATCCTGTAAGAAGAAAGCCATCACACCGAGGTGAAATGGCAGGTCAGGAGGGAATCGAACCCCCAACCTACGGTTTTGGAGACCGTCGCTCTGCCAATTGAGCTACTGACCTGTAACGCTGTATCAGGCCGGCTATTATACCGGCCCAATCAAGTAAATCAACTACTTATTCAATAATTTTGGCTACGACGCCGGCGCCGACGGTACGACCGCCTTCACGGATAGCGAAGCGCAGACCGTCTTCCATTGCGATGGTCTTGATCAGGGTAACAGTCATCTGAATGTTGTCACCTGGCATTACCATTTCAACGCCTTCCGGCAGTTCGCAGTTACCGGTCACGTCAGTGGTACGGAAGTAGAACTGAGGACGGTAGCCTTTGAAGAACGGAGTGTGACGACCGCCTTCTTCTTTCGACAGAACGTAGACTTCTGCGGTGAACTTGGTGTGCGGCTTGACCGAACCTGGCTTGACCAGAACCTGGCCACGCTCAACGTCGTCACGCTTGGTACCACGCAGCAGAACGCCGCAGTTCTCGCCAGCACGGCCTTCGTCCAGCAGCTTGCGGAACATCTCAACACCGGTGCAGGTGGTGGTGGTGGTGTCACGCAGACCAACGATTTCCAGCGGATCCTGAACGCGGACGATACCACGCTCGATACGACCGGTTACAACGGTACCACGACCCGAGATAGAGAATACGTCTTCGATCGGCATCAGGAAAGGCTGGTCGATGGCACGAACTGGCTCAGGGATGTAGGAATCCAGAGTTTCTACCAGCTTCTTAACAGCGGTAGTGCCCATTTCGTTGTCGTCTTTGCCTTCCAGCGCCATACGAGCCGAACCGATGATGATCGGGGTGTCGTCGCCTGGGAAGTCGTAGGTGGACAGCAGGTCGCGAACTTCCATCTCGACCAGTTCCAGCAGCTCAGCGTCGTCTACCAGGTCAGCCTTGTTCAGGAAGACCACGATGTACGGAACGCCAACCTGACGGGACAGCAGGATGTGCTCACGGGTTTGTGGCATCGGACCATCGGCGGCCGAGCAAACCAGGATCGCGCCGTCCATCTGGGCAGCACCGGTGATCATGTTCTTCACGTAGTCAGCGTGACCTGGGCAGTCAACGTGAGCGTAGTGACGAATGGTCGAGTTGTACTCAACGTGAGCGGTGTTGATGGTGATACCGCGCGCTTTTTCTTCCGGAGCCGAGTCGATCTTGTCGAACTCAACGACTGCCGAACCGAATACTTCGGAGCAGACGCGAGTCAGAGCTGCGGTCAGAGTGGTCTTACCGTGGTCAACGTGGCCGATAGTGCCGACGTTAACGTGGGGAAGGGAACGATCAAACTTTTCCTTAGCCATCGATACAATCCTCCGCAGAAGAAATAGTCTTGCGCTGATAAAACAAAGGCAGATATTTTCATATCTGCCTTGTTTATATGGAGCTCTTGAGCGGACTTGAACCGCTGACCTCACCCTTACCAAGGGTGTGCTCTACCAACTGAGCTACAAGAGCGAAACACATTGTGCAATAACCAGCAAACTTGGAGCGGGTAGCGGGAATCGAACCCGCATCATCAGCTTGGAAGGCTGAGGTTCTACCACTAAACTATACCCGCGAGGCTTGCGGCTCTCGCTAAAACTGGTGGAGGGAGAAGGATTCGAACCTTCGAAGCTCTCGCAACGGATTTACAGTCCGTCCCCTTTGGCCGCTCGGGAATCCCTCCAGATGTGGCCGGCATTTTATTCATCTGCCGTCCTAGTGTCAAGCGCTTTTTCAAATTTTTTCAATCAAATCTGAAACTTAGCTACTGTGACACTGCTTGCAACTCAACCACCTGAGTGGTGTTCCCTGCGAAGCGGGCGCCATTCTATCAAGCTATTCACCAGTTGCAATACCCTGGCAGAAAATAATTTGATGTTTTAAGTCTTTGAAATCATTGGAAAGCGAGTCGAGGGTCGCTGGGTCCAACAAACGCTCACTTGCAGGCTCTACTTTCAGCCAACGCCCTTGGGCACCTGCGACCTGCCCTCGGACCTGGGCCGTGGCGATGTCCAGGCTGGTCAGCCGCTGACGAAGCGACTCAAGCGTATCGGGCGTCATTGCGCCTCCGACTATGAGGCACTCCTCGCGACGTCGCTCAGGTGCCGCCACGCCTGCTTCCCGCAATAGGCGAATGTCCTGCTGACTGCCTTTATAAAGCGAAAGCGGCGTTACATCCTTGACCTTGAGCGGCGCCTCCTGTTGATTCCAGACGTAGTACACACCGTTAAGGATCAGCAGCAACAAGAACAACCAGCGCATAGGCACCTCAATTCAGTGGGCAGGCCATGGCCAAGCCTACAAAGACCAAGTCAGGCACCACGCGCGCGTCAGGCAACGAGTCCTTGACTAGCGGGGCGTCCCCTCCCGTCAGGAAAACAGTAAAATCCTCACCCCATATTTCACGCGCCTGCTCAAGTTGTGTGCGTACGAAGCCTTGCAGCATCAGCACGCAGCCTCGCTCGACCGCCTCCACCGTCGAGCGACCCGGGGTCAAGCTGACCAATGCACGCTCGGCGGATGCATCGTCATAGCGAATACGGCGCGTGTGCGTGCGCAGTTGGCTACGCATCAGCGGCATGCCTGGACAGATATAGCCGCCTAGATGCTCGCCGTTTGCGGCGACGAAGTCTGCTTTGGCCGCAGTGCCCAGGTCAATGACGAGGCAAGCGCCCTTGGCCAGGTGAAATGCGCCCAGTGTTGCCAGCCAACGATCCATCCCGAGGCGCTGATAATCCGCATAGCCGTTGCGCACGCCCGCCATCTCCGGCGCTGACTGTGCGACTTGAGCCTGGACGGCAAATACCTGGGCAATCAGGGTCGTCAAGGCGTCGGTTTCTTCCTCACTGCGCACGCTGACGATACGACAAGCCGTAATCTGAACGCCTGCCAGCACTCTGATCTGGTCCATGAGTGTCTGGTCGGAATCCACGATCCCGCCACCCACAATCATTGCATCGTGAAGATGAATTACCCGCCATTTGATGAAGCTGTTACCGCAATCGAGCTCAAGAATCATCACTCAACCTCAAACTAAGCTCGCCGCCGCTGAAGACTTTCTCCACGCCATCCACGCGCATGCGCAAACCGCCCTGCCCGTCCACGCCCGCGACCACTCCTTGTACCTGGGTGGCTCCGGCAATGAGCGTTACATTGCGCCCCTGCCAGAGGTGCGCTTGCTCCCACTCTTCCTGAAAAGCCGCAAACCCATAACGGCGGTGACGCCCCAGCTCATGCTCCAAGTGGTGGCTCAGCACCGCCACTAAATGGTTGCGGTCTACAGACGCTCCTAATTCTCGACGCATGGAGGTCCATCGTTGATCCACCTGCGTATTGGCCTGCATATTCACGTTTATGCCAATTCCCAGAACCACATGGCATACGTCTGCCGGATCACCGATCAGCTCAAGCAAAATGCCCGTTATCTTCTGACCATCGACCAGCACGTCGTTAGGCCACTTCACGCCTACATTCTTTACCCCGAATGTCTGCAATGTGCGCATGACCGCCAATCCCACGACAAGGCTCAGCCCCTCAAGCTGACGCATGCCACCGTCAATGCGCAGCACCAGACTGAAGTATAGGTTTTGCGCGAAAGGGCTGATCCATTGCCGACCGCGTCGCCCGCGACCGGCACTCTGCTGCTCCGCCAATACCACGAAGGGCGCCAGTTGCCCGTTAGCCGCCAGGCGCATACCTTCGGCATTGGTCGAATCGATGGACTCATGGATGAATGTGGGCCAGGGCGCCGCCTCTGCATGGCCCGCGATCGCCGCACCGTCCAGCAGCACCAACGGTGAAGCTAGCTGATAGCCACGGCCACGTACCTTGTGGATACTGAGGTTCAGCTCGCTTTCCAAGTGCTGCAGCTGCTTCCACACCGCACTGCGACTGACGCCCAGAGCCGCCCCCAGAGCTTCTCCGGAATGGAATCGGCCATCCTTGAGGAGATTCAACAACTTCAGCATGCGCGTCTCGACTTCGAATGAGGCTGGCATGATAGCTATGGGGGATTGCCTTGCATAGGACAAGGGCTTGCGATTGGGGGCAGCCGGGTGCGCTGCACGGCTCCCGCTCAGATACCAGACCGCCGGCCCTCGCGCCCTTCACAGGAGCAATGCCGGCGGGTTTGTCTGAGACGCAAAGACAAAACCCCTACCTGCATACGCAGATAGGGGTTTTGCGAAATGAATCTTGACGATGACCTACTCTCACATGGGGAAACCCCACACTACCATCGGCGATGCATCGTTTCACTACTGAGTTCGGGATGGGATCAGGTGGTTCCAATGCTCTATGGTCGTCAAGAAATTCTGTAGCCAGAATGTCCTGTTGGACAGCCCAGCAAATTCGGATATGTGATGTTTGTGATGCGTTGCGAACTTTCGGTTCATGTCATCTTCACCACCGCAATCTGCAGAAGCAAATTGCTTGGGTGTTATATGGTCAAGCCTCACGGGCAATTAGTATTGGTTAGCTCAACGCCTCACAGCGCTTACACACCCAACCTATCAACGTCGTAGTCTTCGACGGCCCTTTAGGGGATTCAAGATCCCAGTGAGATCTCATCTTGAGGCAAGTTTCCCGCTTAGATGCTTTCAGCGGTTATCTCTTCCGAACATAGCTACCCGGCAATGCCACTGGCGTGACAACCGGAACACCAGAGGTTCGTCCACTCCGGTCCTCTCGTACTAGGAGCAGCCCCTCTCAAATCTCAAACGTCCACGGCAGATAGGGACCGAACTGTCTCACGACGTTCTAAACCCAGCTCGCGTACCACTTTAAATGGCGAACAGCCATACCCTTGGGACCGGCTTCAGCCCCAGGATGTGATGAGCCGACATCGAGGTGCCAAACACCGCCGTCGATATGAACTCTTGGGCGGTATCAGCCTGTTATCCCCGGAGTACCTTTTATCCGTTGAGCGATGGCCCTTCCATACAGAACCACCGGATCACTAAGACCTACTTTCGTACCTGCTCGACGTGTGTGTCTCGCAGTCAAGCGCGCTTTTGCCTTTATACTCTACGACCGATTTCCGACCGGTCTGAGCGCACCTTCGTACTCCTCCGTTACTCTTTGGGAGGAGACCGCCCCAGTCAAACTACCCACCATACACTGTCCTCGATCCGGATAACGGACCTGAGTTAGAACCTCAAAGTTGCCAGGGTGGTATTTCAAGGATGGCTCCATGAGAACTGGCGTCCCCACTTCAAAGCCTCCCACCTATCCTACACAAGCAAATTCAAAGTCCAGTGCAAAGCTATAGTAAAGGTTCACGGGGTCTTTCCGTCTAGCCGCGGATACACTGCATCTTCACAGCGATTTCAATTTCACTGAGTCTCGGGTGGAGACAGCGCCGCCATCGTTACGCCATTCGTGCAGGTCGGAACTTACCCGACAAGGAATTTCGCTACCTTAGGACCGTTATAGTTACGGCCGCCGTTTACCGGGGCTTCGATCAAGAGCTTCGCTTGCGCTAACCCCATCAATTAACCTTCCGGCACCGGGCAGGCGTCACACCCTATACGTCCACTTTCGTGTTTGCAGAGTGCTGTGTTTTTAATAAACAGTCGCAGCGGCCTGGTATCTTCGACCAGCAAAAGCTTACGGGGCAAGCCCTTCACCTTCGCCGGCGCACCTTCTCCCGAAGTTACGGTGCCATTTTGCCTAGTTCCTTCACCCGAGTTCTCTCAAGCGCCTTGGTATTCTCTACCTAACCACCTGTGTCGGTTTGGGGTACGGTTCCCAGTTATCTGAAGCTTAGGAGCTTTTCTTGGAAGCATGGTATCAACCACTTCATCGCCTAAAGGCAACTCGTCATCAGCTCTCGGCCTTGAAATCCCGGATTTGCCTAAGATTTCAGCCTACCACCTTAAACCTGGACAACCAACGCCAGG
>NZ_CP101439.1:4302500-4791126 GCF_059133755.1 Pseudomonas sp. FBCC-B35
TGTCAGTATCAGTCCAGGTGGTCGCCTTCGCCACTGGTGTTCCTTCCTATATCTACGCATTTCACCGCTACACAGGAAATTCCACCACCCTCTACCGTACTCTAGCTTGCCAGTTTTGGATGCAGTTCCCAGGTTGAGCCCGGGGCTTTCACATCCAACTTAACAAACCACCTACGCGCGCTTTACGCCCAGTAATTCCGATTAACGCTTGCACCCTCTGTATTACCGCGGCTGCTGGCACAGAGTTAGCCGGTGCTTATTCTGTCGGTAACGTCAAAATTGCAGAGTATTAATCTACAACCCTTCCTCCCAACTTAAAGTGCTTTACAATCCGAAGACCTTCTTCACACACGCGGCATGGCTGGATCAGGCTTTCGCCCATTGTCCAATATTCCCCACTGCTGCCTCCCGTAGGAGTCTGGACCGTGTCTCAGTTCCAGTGTGACTGATCATCCTCTCAGACCAGTTACGGATCGTTGCCTTGGTGAGCCATTACCTCACCAACAAGCTAATCCGACCTAGGCTCATCTGATAGCGCAAGGCCCGAAGGTCCCCTGCTTTCTCCCGTAGGACGTATGCGGTATTAGCGTTCCTTTCGAAACGTTGTCCCCCACTACCAGGCAGATTCCTAGGCATTACTCACCCGTCCGCCGCTGAATCCAGGAGCAAGCTCCCGTCATCCGCTCGACTTGCATGTGTTAGGCCTGCCGCCAGCGTTCAATCTGAGCCATGATCAAACTCTTCAGTTCAATACTGCTTGGGTTTTTAAGAAACCCTAAACTTGGCTCAGCAATCTCAAATGACTATGTGATTTCTCGCATGGTCACTTGTGATGCTGATAATCTTTCTGACTATCAGTCCGTACTCACAAGCACCCACACGAATTGCTTGATTCGATTTGTTAAAGAGCGTTTGGCTGAGAGTGTTTCGTCTCAACCGAGGCGCGCATTCTACGCTTTCCTCATTGCCTGTCAAGCGTTTATTTTGAAGGTTGTTTCGAGAAACTCGTTCAACTTCAACCACTTGACTCGCTTCGATCTCTCGTAGCGGGAGGCGAATTCTACAGCGTTTCAACACGCTGTCAACCTTCTTCTCAACCGCCGCCGATCTATTCGATCGTAGCCCTTTCAGCACCACCCGAACTGGCTAACTCATTGAATCTCAAGGAGTTTCGCGTTCCGATGTCGCTGGAAGTGGGGCGCATTATAAGGGGATTCGAAACCGCGTCAACCTTTAATTTCATATAAATCAAAAGCAAAGCGGGGGAGGCCCTTCGGCCTCCCCCGCTTATATAGAGACGCACAACGAACGTCTTACTCTGCTTTGAGCGTTACGCGCGCAAACGACTTCTTACCCGCCTGGCAGACATGGGTCGCACCCAGTGCCACTACAAACTCACGGTCAACCACGACGCCATCGACCTTCACAGCCCCACTGCCCAGCAGGTCCCGCGCCTGCGCCGAGTTCTTGACCAGCCCGGCACGGTTGAGCACTGCAGCAATCGGCAGCGCCTCGGTTGCAGTCACTTCGATTTCGGGCAGGTCTTCCGGCAACTCGCCTTCCTTCATACGATTACCGGCGCCACGATGAGCGTTGGCTGCGGCTTCTTCCCCATGGAACCGCGCCACGATCTCCTCCGCCAGCTGGATCTTGATGTCCCGAGGGTTCGCCCCATTGGCCACATCCATACGCAGCTGGTCGATCTCCTCCATGGAGCGGAAGCTCAGCAGCTCGAAGTAACGCCACATCAAGGTGTCCGGAATCGACACGAGCTTGCTGTACATCACACCCGGCGCTTCCTGGATGCCGACATAATTACCCAGGGACTTGGACATCTTCTTGACGCCATCAAGCCCTTCAAGCAGGGGCATGGTCACGACGCTCTGAGCTTCCTGACCGTAGGCACGCTGCAATTCGCGCCCCATGAGCAGGTTGAACTTCTGGTCGGTACCGCCCAGCTCGACATCCGCCTTGAGCGCGACCGAGTCATAGCCCTGCACCAACGGATAGAGGAACTCATGAATGGCGATGGGTTGATTGGTGGTATAGCGCTTGTCGAAATCGTCACGCTCCAGCATACGGGCGACCGTGTACTGCGACGCCAGACGGATGAAGTCGGCGGGCGTCAGTGCATCCATCCAGGTGGAATTGAACGCGACCTCGGTCTTGGCCGGATCGAGAATCTTGAAGACCTGCTGTTTATAGGTCTCGGCATTGTCCAGCACCTGCTCACGGGTCAGTGGCGGACGCGTGGCACTCTTGCCACTGGGGTCGCCGATCATGCCGGTGAAGTCACCAATCAGGAACACCACGGTATGCCCCAATTCCTGGAACTGGCGCAGCTTGTTAATCAGTACCGTGTGACCGAGATGAAGGTCAGGTGCGGTAGGGTCGAAACCGGCCTTGATGCGCAAGGGCTGACCACGCTTGAGTTTTTCAACCAGCTCGGACTCCACCAGTACTTCTTCCGCACCGCGCTTGATAAGCGCCAGCTGCTCTTCAACCGACTTCATAGACAAACCCGTAAGGCTCAGATTCAGGGGGAGCCAACCATACAAGATCGGCCGTCAAATACAAGTTTTGCAAAGGAATGTGACCTGGGGACGTGCTCGCAGCGTCTACGCGCCCTTGCGTGAAAATGGTTTTGGTTATATTTTATACAGTTATTTCATCTTCATCATGTCATTCATCTATTCCATTTCACCTTTTTCAAAGTCTCCTTACCCATGACCAACGAACCGCCTAAAGCGCCTCCGCTTTATCCGAAAACACACCTGTTGGCCGCCAGCGGCATTGCCGCCCTGCTTAGCCTGGCATTGCTGGTATTCCCATCCAGCGACGTGGAAGCCAAAAAAACCACCCTCAACCTCGAGCTGGAAACCCCAGCCGAGCAACTGAAAGACGAATCCCGCGCCGCGCCGCTGGTGCAGGCATCCGGCGAGCAGGGCTCGCCGTTTGCGCAGATCGATGAGGCGGCCGCATCCACCCAGAAAGCCGAACAGCAAACCCCTCCGGCAGAAGCTGCCGCACAGCCCGCCAAGGACCCTGCCCACCGGGAAGTCACCGTCGCCAGCGGGGATACCTTGTCAACGCTGTTCGCCAAGGTCGGACTGCCGGCCAATGCCGTCCACGACATTCTTGCCAGCAGCAAGCAGGCCAAGCAGTTCAGCCAGCTCAAGCACGGCCAGGTCCTGCAGTTCGAATTGGACAAGCAAGGCCAGCTGGCCAGCTTGCACAGCAAGGTCGGCAACCTGGAAACCATCCGCCTGACCAAGACGGCCAAGGGCTACACCTTCAATCGTGAAATCAGCAAACCCGTGGTGCGCACTGCCTACGCCCATGGCGTCATCAAGAGCTCGCTCTCCGCATCGGCACAGCGCGCCGGGTTGTCCCACAGCCTGACCATGGACATGGCCAAGGTGCTGGGATACGACATCGATTTCGCCCAGGATATTCGCCAAGGTGACGAGTTCGACGTGGTCTATGAGCAGAAGGTGATGGACGGCAAAGTGGTCGGCACCGGCAATATCCTCTCGGCGCGCTTCACCAACCGCGGCAAAACCTACACGGCCGTGCGTTATACCAACAAGCAAGGCAACACCAGCTACTACACGGCCGATGGCAACAGCCTGCGCAAGGCCTTCATTCGCACACCCGTGGATTTTGCGCGCATCAGCTCTCGCTTCTCTGCCGGGCGCAAGCACCCGATTCTGAACAAGATCCGCGCCCACAAGGGGGTGGATTATGCAGCCCCGCGAGGCACGCCCATCAAGGCTGCGGGTGATGGCCGCATCGAGCTGGCCGGCCGGCGCGGCGGCTACGGCAATACGGTGATCATCCAGCACGGCAATCGGTACAAGACCTTGTACGGTCATATGCAGGGCTTTGCCAAGGGCATCAAGACCGGGGGTTCGGTCAAGCAGGGCCAGATCATCGGTTATATCGGGACCACGGGGCTTTCTACCGGGCCTCACCTGCACTACGAGTTCCAGGTCAACGGCGTGCACGTCGACCCGCTGAGCCAGAAAGTGCCGATGTCCGACCCGATCGCCAAGAACGAGCGCCAGCGCTTCCTGCAGCAAAGCCAGCCGCTGATCGCACGCATGGATCAGGAAAAAGCCACGCTACTTGCCATGAACAAACGGTGAGCCCATGGGCCTCTACCTAGGCGTCATGTCAGGGACCAGCCTGGATGGACTGGACATCGCCCTGATCGAGCAAGGCGAGCACGTCGAACTGCTCGCCACCCATTACCTGCCCATGCCAACGGAATTGCGGCAAGCGCTGCTTGACCTGTGCACGTCTGGGCCGGATGAAGTGGCGCGGGTCGCCCTCGCTGAAAACGCGTGGGCGGCGGTGGCAGCGCAAGGCATACTCGATTTGCTCGACCACCACGCCTTGCAGCCCACCGACATTCGCGCCATCGGCAGCCATGGCCAGACCATTCGCCATGAGCCTGCCCGAGGTTTCACCGTGCAGATCGGCAATCCGGCGCTCCTGGCGGAGCTGTCAGGCATCACGGTCGTGGCTGACTTTCGTCGCCGTGACGTAGCAGCCGGCGGTCAGGGCGCGCCGCTCGTCCCAGCGTTCCACGAAACGTTGTTCGGCCATCTCGAACAGCCGTTGGCCATCCTGAACGTAGGCGGTTTCAGCAACCTCAGCCTGATTGCCAAGGACAAACCGGTCCGAGGTTTCGATTGCGGCCCGGGCAATGTCCTGATGGACGCCTGGATCGAGCGCAAGCGCGGCCAGGCATACGATGCCGACGGCGCCTGGGCGGCCTGTGGGGCTGTGCAACCTGCCCTGCTGGCCTCTCTCATGGCCGACCCATTCTTCGCCGGCAGTGGGCCCAAGAGTACAGGCCGTGAAGTCTTCAACCTGCGCTGGCTGGACAGCCACCTCGCTGCCCTGCCTGCTTATCGCGACGAAGACGTCCAGGCAACGCTGCTGGAGGTCAGTGCACAAAGCATCATCGATTCGCTGAGCACCGCACAGCAGGGCACCAGGACGCTTTTGGTGTGTGGGGGCGGCGCGCACAATGGCGCCTTGATGGCTCGCCTTGCAACAGGCCTGCCTGGCGTGAAGGTGTCCAGCACCGTTGAACAGGGAGTAGACCCTGACTGGGTCGAGGCCATGGCGTTCGCCTGGCTGGCGCATTGCTGCCTCGAAGGCATACCTGCCAACCGTCCCAGCGTTACAGCGGCCAAAGGCCTGCGTGTTCTGGGCGCCATCTATCCGGCTTGAGCCATTGATCTGCCCAACGAAAAACGCCGCGCTTGAGCGCGGCGTCTTGACGAGGGCATGTCGTCAGATCGAGAACGAAGAGCCACAGCCACAGGTAGTGGCGGCGTTAGGGTTCTTGATGATGAAGCGTGAGCCTTCCAGGCCTTCCTGGTAATCCACTTCGGCACCGGCCAGGTACTGGAAGCTCATCGGGTCCACGACCAGCGAAACACCCTCGCGCTCAACGATGGTGTCGTCATCGGCCACTTCTTCATCGAACGTGAAGCCATACTGGAAACCCGAGCAACCGCCACCGGTGACGAATACACGCAGTTTCAGCCGGTCATTGCCCTCTTCGGACACCAGGTTCTTCACCTTCAGCGCAGCACCGTGGGTAAATTCCAAAACCGTAGGGGTGAAGGTTTCGACGCTCATGTTGATTCTCCCGGCGCGGTGGCCGTCATAAAACTCGATGACGGCCATTATCCGCTTTCCCGAGAAAATCGGTCAACAATAGGCGACGGGCAGGTCGCGAATCAGTGCAGCCTGCCGCAAGCCTTCTTCAGCTCACGGCAACAGGCCGGCATGGCTCAGCCCCATCCGCTCATCGAGCCCGAACACGATGTTCAGGTTCTGCACGGCCTGCCCTGAAGCGCCTTTGACCAGGTTGTCGATGACCGACAGCACCACGACCAGGTCACCGCCTTGCGGACGATGAACAGCGATGCGGCAGACGTTGGCGCCGCGCACGCTGCGGGTCTCGGGGTGGCTACCCGCGGGCATCACATCCACGAAGGGCTCGTTGGCGTAGCGCTTCTCGTACAGCGCCTGAAGATCGACCGATGTGTCGGCGACGGTCGCATACAAGGTGGCATGGATGCCGCGGATCATCGGCGTCAGGTGAGGGACGAAGGTCAGCCCAATGTCCTTGCCCGCAGCCAGACGCAGGCCCTGGCTGATTTCCGGAAGGTGACGATGCCCTTTGACCGCGTAGGCCTTCATGCTCTCACCGGCTTCACAGAACAGCGACCCCACGGCCGCACCACGTCCGGCACCGCTGACACCGGACTTGCAGTCGGCGATCAAGCGCGACGCATCGGCCAAGCCAGCTTCCAGCAACGGCAGGAAACCCAGTTGAGTGGCGGTTGGGTAGCAACCCGGAACCGCGATCAGTCGTGCCTGGCGGATCTTGTCGCGGTTGACCTCGGGCAAACCATACACGGCACCGTCGAGCAGATCAGGCGCGCCGTGAGGCTGGCCGTACCACTTGGCCCATTCAACTGCGTCCTGCAGGCGGAAGTCGGCCGACAGGTCGATGACCTTGGTGCCCGCGGCCAGAAGCTCGCCCGCCAAGGCATGAGCGACACCATGCGGGGTGGCGAAAAACACCACGTCACACGCGCCCAGCGCCTTGCTGTCGGGCACGCTGAATGCAAGGCCGTCGTAATGGCCGCGCAGGTTCGGGTACATGTCGGCCACTGCTACACCCGCTTCCGAGCGCGACGTGATGACCGCCACCTCGGCCTGTGGGTGCTGAGCCAGCAGACGCAACAGTTCGACGCCGGTGTAACCCGTGCCGCCGACGATACCGACCTTGATCATAACGCTTGCCCCTTATCAACGAGCCGTCTGGAAAACGCACGATGATAGGGGCGTGATGCGTCTGTCACAACACTTCAGGTGTCCCTGAGGGCGCCTGGGCACTACTATCTGACGACCGTGAATACCTGAAGGAATGCCCCGATGCTCTACCTATGGATCAAAGCGCTGCACATTGTCAGCGTCGTATGCTGGTTTGCCGGCCTGTTCTACTTGCCACGGCTGTTCGTCTACCATGCCCAGAGCCAGGACAGCATCAGCCAGGACCGGTTCGTGACCATGGAGCGCAAGTTGTACCGAGGCATCATGAACCCGGCGATGATCGCCACCTACGTATTCGGTGCCTGGATGCTCTACCTCACGCCTGGGTGGCTGAGCCAGGGTTGGCTGCACGCCAAACTCACCCTGGTGCTTCTGCTGACCGGCTACCACCACGTGTGTGGCGCCCAGCGCAAACGCTTCGCTGCCGGCACCAACACCCGCAGCCATGTCTACTATCGCTGGTTCAACGAGGTACCTGTGCTGATCCTGCTGGCGGTCGTCATCCTGGTGGTGGTCAAACCGTTCTGAGGGTGTTGCCCAGCACTGGGCGGTGCAGCGCTAACGGCCGATCGGCATAAGCGCCACTGACAGGCCCTGCAGCGGCTCATTCCCAGGCTTGGGCGGCCCAGCAAAACGCAGCATCCACCACTGCCAAGCTGTACACTAGATGCCCTCTTCGGCCCCAGGAGCCCTGCATGACCCGTTACGCCATGATCACCGGCGCTTCCACCGGCCTGGGCCTGGCCCTGGCGGAGGCCCTGGCACGGCGCGGGCGCAACCTGATCCTGGTCGCACGCCACCGTGAAACGCTGGAGCCGGTCGCCATCGAGCTTGCCCAGCGTTTCGGCGTCGAGGTGCTGTTGCGTGCGTGCGATCTGAGCCAACCGCTGAGGCTGTCGGGGTTCGTTCTCGAGCTCGAAGAAGGCGAGCGACGCATCGATTTGCTGGTCAACTGCGCCGGTCACCGCACCTACGGGCCATTCCTGGCCCATGAGTGGGCCGACGAACAGGACCTGCTCGAAGTCAATGTGCTGGCGCTGAGCCGCTTGTGTCATGCCATCGGCAATCTGATGGCGGTACAGGGCGGCGGCCAGATCCTCAACGTTGCCGGGCTGGCCGGTGTGGCCCCTGGGCCCTGGATGGCCACCTATGCCGCCAGCAAGGCCTACGTGATGAATTTCTCCCAGGCCCTGCGCGAAGAACTCAAACCCACAGGCATCAAGGTCTCCGTGCTGTGCCCGGGACCGGTACGTTCCTCACGGCGCCGCATAGCCCGGCTCGAAGGCAAAAGCCGCTGCCTCAGCCCCGAGGAAGTGGCGCTGTACACCGTTCGCGCGCTCGCCCGCAACCGCGCCCTGATCCTGCCGGGGCGACGCAATCGCTGGCTGGCGATCGCCCCGCGGCTGCTGCCGAACTGGCTGGTGCGCAAGCTGGCAGGTGTGATTCACCGGCGTTATTGCCCAGCCGGTATGGAATAGTCGCTGGGCGAGCGGCTCCGGCCTGAGTACACTCGGCCCGGACCCTCACCATGGAGCAAGTGCTGTGGACGATTTATTCCTCAAGATCATCAACCGAGAGATCCCGGCGAAGATCATCTACGAAGATGACCAGGTTCTGGCATTTCACGACATCGCCCCCCAGGCCCCGGTGCATTTTCTGGTCATTCCGAAAAAGCACATCCGCACCCTCAACGACCTGACCGAAGAAGACAAGGGCCTGGCTGGGCACATTCTGTTCACGGCCCAGCGCCTGGCCAAGGAGCTGGGCTGCGAGGAAGGCTTTCGCGTGGTCATGAACTGCAATGAACAAGGTGGCCAGACGGTCTACCACATTCACATGCACGTGCTCGGCCAGCGCCAGATGAACTGGCCACCGGGCTGATCCACCGCAAGCGACTCGAGCGCGATTGGGTTAAACTGTCGGGCACATTCTTGCGGAGGTGCCCGATGGCTACCGAACGTCACTATTCCCCGCTCGACCGCTTGTTGCTGCAGGCCGACACCGCCATGCGCACCTTGCTGCCGTTCAGCGGCCAACCCTCTCGCCCGTCCCCGGCTATCGTCAAACCCGCCGTCGAACTCGAAGATCGGCAGGCACGCCACGTGGCAGGGCTGATGCGCATCAACCACACCGGCGAAGTCTGCGCCCAGGCGCTTTATCAAGGCCAGGCCTTGACGGCCAAGCTGCCGTCAGTGCGCAAGGCCATGGAGCGCGCTGCGGATGAGGAAATCGATCATCTGGCCTGGTGCGAACAACGGATCCGTCAACTCAACAGCCACCCCAGCGTCCTGAACCCGCTGTTCTACGGCATGTCATTCGGCATTGGCGCTTTTGCCGGGCTGGTGAGTGACAAGGTGAGCCTGGGCTTCGTGGCAGCCACCGAGCACCAGGTCTGCAAGCACCTGGATGAGCACCTGGTGCAGATCCCTGCCGAAGATGAAAAATCCCGGGCCATCCTTGAGCAGATGCGCGTCGACGAAGAACAGCACGCCGATGCGGCACTGCAAGCCGGTGGCTACCGCTTCCCTGCGCCTGTGCGTTTTGGCATGAGCCTGCTGGCCAAGGTCATGACAAAGAGCACCTATCGCATCTGAAGGCTCGCCATGACAACACGTTTCGACGCCAAGGACCTGGCGCGAGCGGTCGAGGCGGGGATTCTCCAGCCAGACCAGGAACAGGCCCTGCAAGCCTTTCTCAGCCAGCGGCATAGTGCGACGGGCAGCCTGCAGCTGGCCCATGGCGCGTTCTACTTCGGCGCACTGCTGGTCATGGGGGCCATGGGCTGGCTGCTCAATGAAGCATGGCTACGCATCGGCGACACCGCGTTGCTGGCCGTGGCCAGTGCCTACATCGGGTTGCTGACCCTGGTCGCACTCAGCCTTCAGAAGCGTAAACAACCCGTTGCGGCCGGCGTACTGGCCGCAGCCGCGGTCAGTATCGTGCCACTGGCCGTTTTCGCACTGGAGCGATTGCTCGGTTGGTGGCCGCTCGATGACGTGCAAGCCGATTACCACCAGTACTACACCCAGGTACAAGGCGGTTGGCTGGCCATGGAGGCCGCTACCGTTCTTGCAGGTGTGATGATGCTCCGCCTAGTTCCCTACCCGTTTATCGTCATGCCCATTGCCGTTGCCCTGTGGTTCATGTCGATGGACCTTACCGAGTGGGTAGTCGGCGCGCCATTCAGTTGGGAACAACGCCGGGAGGTATCCCTGTGGTTCGGATTGGCGACCTTGCTGGTGTTTCTGCTGGTCGATGGCAGAACACGGCATGATTATGCCCACTGGGGCTATCTTGCCGGTCTGGCGGCCTTCTGGGGTGGGCTGACCATGCTCGACAGCGGCAGTGAATGGGGAAAAGCCACCTACTGCCTGATAAACCTTGTGCTCATGGGGGTGGCAGTGCTGCTGCGAAGGCCCGTTTTCATGGTGTTCGGCGCACTTGGCGTTGCCGCCTACCTGGGGTACCTGGCGTATGACGTATTTGCCGAATCATTGCTGTTCCCGGTGTTGGTCAGCTTGATCGGCCTGGGCGTCATAGGGCTGGGCCTGCTTTACCAGAAACACCGGGAGCCGTTGAGCCAGTCGGTCAGAAGCGCACTGCCAGGCTGGCTATACGCAACGCTGCCAGCACTGCGCCATTGACGGTCGCCGGTACGCCACGCAGCTCGCGCCCTTTGCTCAACCCAGTTCCACGATCTCGTAGCCATGGGTGATCTCGACCCCGGCACGCTCGAGCATGATCGACGCTGAACAGTATTTTTCGGCCGAAAGCTCGACGGCACGCTTGACCTGCGCCTCTTTCAATCCCCGGCCCTTTACCACGAAATTCATGTGGATCTTGGTGAATACCTTCGGGTCTTCACCTGCGCGCTCGGCCTCAAGAAACGCTTCGCAGCTCTCCACCGCTTGGCGCGATTTCTTCAGGATGCTGACCACATCGAAACTGCTGCATCCACCCAGGCCCAGCAACAGCATCTCCATCGGCCTGACGCCCAGGTTTCGGCCGCCGGCTTCGGGTGGGCCATCCATCACCACGACGTGACCGCTGCCGGATTCGCCAAGGAACATTGCCTCACCGGCCCACTGGATACGTGCCTTCATCACCCGAACTCCTGATTTCGCAAAAAGGGTGTCAGCTTAGTCGTTGTGCCGCTGTGGGAAAAGCATGTAAGGACTCGCTTTAATGCCGAAACATTTTGTAGTGTCTGATAAGCTGGCGCCAATCGAATGGCGTTTTTCCAGCCAGCTGCCATGGATGCCCATGGACTGCACAGAACAGGATTTCGCGATGGTAGCCTCTGCCCTACCCCCAAAGATCAAGAACATCGACAAATTGCTGGTGCACTGTCAACGCCGGCGCTACAGCGCCAAGAGCAACATCATCAGTGCAGGTGAACGCGCGCAGACGTTGTCGTTCATCATCAAGGGGTCGGTCACCATCCTCATCGAAGACGAAAACGGCCATGAGATGATCATCGCCTACCTCAACAGCGGTGACTTCTTCGGTGAGCTGGGGCTGTTCGAACCGGTTGAGTCGCAGCAGCATCGCAGCGCGTGGGTTCGGGCCAAGACCGAATGCGAAGTAGCCGAAATCAGCTACGACAAGTTCCGCGAACTGGTACGACATGAACCAGACATGCTCTATGCCGTCAGCAGCCAGATGGCCCAGCGCCTGCGCGACACTACCCGCAAAGTCGGTGACCTGGCTTTCTTCGATGTAACCGGCCGAGTTGCCCGGTGCTTGCTCGACTTGTGCAAGCAGCCCGACGCCATGACCCATCCAGACGGCATGCAGATCAAGATCACCCGCCAGGAAATCGGGCGAATCGTCGGTTGTTCACGGGAGATGGTCGGCCGCGTCCTGAAGGACCTGGAAGAACGCAGCCTGGTCCAGGTCAATGGCAAGACCATGGTGGTACACGGCACCCGCTAGCTGATGGGCACCTCAGCCAGCACCTGCGCGTACGCTTGCGACAGCTGTGCAAACCACGGCGCCGCCGGTACTACCTCATGCAGGGCGATGTGGGCATCGGGGCGGCATCGCTGTTCGAGGTTGCAGCACGTATTGAAGTGGTTGACGGCGGCTACCATCGCCTCGCGATCGTTGTCCAACAGCAATGCCCCATGTACCAGCACCACCGGGCCTTTGCCTGCGGCGCTCTGGCGCCAGCGCTGGGCGGTCCCCACCAACTTGCGGCCATTGAGGTTGACGTTGTAGCGGCCATCGCAGAAGGCGCCCTCGATCTCGCCAACCGAGGCGACACCCCCCCACGCCTGCAGCACCTCGCACAGCGGCAGGCACAAGCGCTGGTAGGCTTTTTCGATACGCCCCTGATCGCCCTCACTGCGCGGGGCCGCATAGACCAGGGCAATATTTACCGTCGAATGGGACTGCGGTACAGGCTCGCCGCCGGTCTCGCGCAGCAGCACTGGCCATCCAGTGCCAGCCAGTTGCGAACTCGCCGCTTCAAAGTGCTCCAGCCGGCTCATCCTGCGAGGCATCACCAGCGCCTGATCAATGGGGCGCCAGAACAACACACCGTTATCGCGCTCGCCCCGGCAAACGGCGGCCAGCAGGTCCTGTTCAGTAGACAGCCCTTGCTCGACGGTAAGGGCCAGAGGCTGGTCAGTCATTGCTTCACCTTCAATTGAGTTACGCAGGCTGCGGCCATCATCGTAAGCGTCACAGCCTCTGCACGACTGGCATTGGGGCGCCCATGAGCCAAATGGCAGCCATGAAAAAGCCGGCAACATGGCCGGCTTGGTTCATTCAGTCCAGTTGCTGGATGGTCTTTTTCACTTGATCAGGGAAGAACAAGCGCTGGAGCTCAATCCCCGGGTTCTCAGCCCGCATGAACGCTTCACCCACCAGGAATGAATAGACGCGGTTGATTTTCATCAGCTGCACATCGGCCTGATTGAGGATGCCGCTTTCGGTAATGGCGAGCCGATCCGCGGGGATACGTGGCAGCAGGTCCAGCGTGGCCTCCAGGCTCACTTCGAAAGTGTGAAGGTTACGGTTGTTGACCCCCACCAACGGCGTGTCCAGCGTCTTGAGCGCGCGCTCCAGTTCATCACCATCATGCACTTCCACCAGCACATCGAGCCCGACCGACTTGGCCGTGGCCGCCAGCTCGGCCATTTTCACATCGTCGAGCGCCGACACGATCAGCAGCACGCAATCTGCACCCAAGGCACGGGCCTCGACGATCTGATAAGGGTCGACCATGAAGTCCTTGCGGATCACCGGCAGTGATACGGCTGCTCGCGCCTGCTGGAGGTAGTCGTCCGCCCCTTGAAAATAATCGACGTCCGTTAACACCGACAGGCAGGTTGCGCCGCCTTTCTCGTAGCTGACGGCAATGTCTGCAGGGACGAAATGCTCCCGGATCACACCTTTGCTAGGAGAGGCCTTCTTGATTTCAGCGATCACCGCTGGTTGCTTGCGCTCAGCCTGACGCAGCATGGCGTTGGCAAAACCACGGGGCGCGTCGGCCGCCTTGGCCAACTGCTCAAGTTCGCCAAGGCTTACGCGGGCACTGCGTTCAGCCACTTCTTCGAACTTGCGGGCGATGATCTTTTCCAGCACCGTTGGCACGCTCATGCTTCGTTCTCCACCTTGAATACGGCTGTAAACGCACCCAGCTCTTGCAGTTTTTCCCAGGCCAACCCGGTGTGCAGCACGTCGTGGGCAAGTTCAACGCCGGCCTTCAGGCTCATGGCGTGATCTGCGGCGTAAAGGGCTGTACCGGCATTGAGCACGATCATCTCGGCGGCCTTCTGGCCGTTCTCGGTCTTGCGTCGACCCAGCGCATCACGAATCAGCGCCAGAGACGCCTGCGAGTCCTCGACCGCCAGGCCATGAAGGCTCTGGCTCTTCATGCCCAAGTTTTCCGGTTCAACCCAGTACTCGGAAATCTCGCCATTTTTCAATTCAGCCACGAAGGTGGGCGCAGCCAGGCTGAACTCGTCCAGCCCATCCTTGGAATGCACCACCAGCACATGCTTGCTGCCCATGCGGTGCAGCACCTCGGCCAGAGGACGGCAGAGCGCCTGGGTGAAGACGCCAACCACCTGATGCTTCACACCTGCCGGATTCGTAAGCGGGCCAAGCATGTTGAACAAGGTCCTGAGCCCCAGATCGCGACGTGGCCCAGCGGCATGTTTCATGGCGCTGTGGTGACTCTGGGCGAACATGAAGCCGATACCCAGGCTGTCGATGCAGCGAGCCACTTGAACGGGTGTCAGGTTCAGGTAGATGCCAGCAGCTTCCAGCAGGTCTGCGCTGCCACTTTTGCCGGACACCGCCCGGTTGCCATGCTTGGCGACGGTGCAGCCGGCAGCGGCCAGGACGAAAGCCGATGCCGTAGACACGTTGAAGATATTGGCGCCATCGCCGCCGGTACCCACAATGTCGACCACCCCATCCAGGGTTTTGAGTTCGACCTTGTCAGCCAACTCCCGCATGACCGACACCGCGCCAACGATTTCGTCGATGCTTTCACTTTTCATGCGCATGCCCATTAGAAATGCGCCAATCTGCGCATCACTGCATTGGCCGGTCATGATCTGGCGCATCACACCGCGCATTTCCTCGGTGGAAAGGTCCAGATGGCCGACGATGCGACCCAGCGCGCTCTTGATATCCATATTCGTTCCTTAGCGGTGGCCGCCGGTCTGCTGGAGGAAATTGGCGAACAGTTCATGGCCCTGCTCGGTGAGTATCGACTCGGGGTGAAATTGCACGCCCTCGATATTCAACGTCTTGTGCCGTACCCCCATGATCTCGTCGACCGAGCCATCTTCGTGTGCGGTCCAGGCCGTCACTTCCAGGCACTCAGGCAGCGTCTCACGCTTGATCACAAGCGAATGGTAGCGGGTCACGGTCACGGGGTTGTTCAGGCCGCTGAATACGCCAAGGTCGCGATGGTGGACCGGGCTCGTCTTACCGTGCATCACCTGGCGTGCCCGCACGACATCGCCACCGAACGCCTGGCCAATGGACTGATGCCCAAGGCACACGCCCAGAATCGGCAATTTACCGGCGAAATGAAGAATGGCTTCGATGGACACACCGGCTTCGCTCGGCGTACAGGGCCCAGGCGAGACGACGATGCGCTCCGGCGCCAGGGCTTCGATCTGGGCGATGGTCATTTCGTCATTGCGAATGACCCGTACATCAGCCCCTAACTCGCCCAGGTACTGGACGACGTTGTAAGTGAATGAGTCGTAATTGTCGATCATCAGTAACATCGAATGAAACCTCTTGAACCTACTGACTTCATGATTCGAACCTTCCTGCACCTGTCGCAGGCGCAACTTAGCCGCTAATGACGTTGAGACAGGAAGGCAAACAAGGGCGGGCCGGACGAACCGGCAGAGGATAAAGTCAGGCGCGCCAACGCCAACGGGCGTGGGCCTTGATAACGCGCATCAAGAGTTTGCTGACGATCAACACAGGGTAGGTCTCGCTCATACGTCTCGGCACAGTAGCCTACCGGGGCGACGGGCGCAATATGCCCGTAAACACTGGGAAACGAATGGCATCAGGTGCGATGCACGCCGTTTTGCTAAGGTCGATGAGGTTGTCCTGATAAAAACAAAGAAAAGGATGTTTATCGATGCTCAACGTACCGTTATTGCGCGTCACCGCCGCCTCCCTGGCATTGGCCTGCGGCCAGGCATTCGCATCCCCTGACCCATACGCTTCATTGATCGTGTTCGGTGACAGCCTGAGCGACGCCGGCCAGTTCGCAGGCCTTCGCTTCACCAACCGCAACGCCGATGGCAGCTATGCACCGGTGTCGCCGATGATCCTGGGCGCTCGCCTGGGCCTGGACGCCAATGCGCTTGGGCCTTCCACATCGCCAGTCAATGCGGCGCTGGGCCTGCCCGATGGTAACAACTGGGCGGTTGGGGGCTATACCACTCGGCAGATCCTGGACTCCATCACCACCACCTCCAGCACGGTCATCCCACCCGGGCGCCCGGGCGCAGGCCTGGTGCTTCGGGAAAAGCCTGGCTATCTGGCCACCGGCCTTCGCGCCGATCCCAATGCACTGTATTACGTGACAGGCGGCGGCAACGACTTCCTGCAGGGCCTGGTCAACAGCCCAGCCGACGCCGTGGCTGCCGGCGCACGCCTGGCCGCCAGTGCTCAGGCCCTGCAACAGGGTGGTGCCCGCTACATCATGGTCTGGCTGTTGCCCGATCTTGGCCAGACGCCCAACTTCAGCGGTACGCCACAGCAAAATCCTCTGTCATTGCTGTCCGGTGCCTTCAACCAGGCACTGGTCAGCCAGCTCAGGCAAATCGACGCTCAGGTCATCCCCTTGAATGTCCCACTGTTGCTGAGCGAGGCCCTCACCAATCCCGCTCAGTTCGGGCTGGGCAGCGACCAGAACCTGATCGGTACGTGCTACAGCGGCGAAAGCTGCGTCGGCAACCCGGTGTACGGCGCCAATGGCAGCACGCCAGACCCTACGAAGTTATTGTTCAACGACGCCGTGCACCCGACCATTGCTGGCCAGCAACTGATCGCCGATTACGCCTACTCCGTTCTGGCCGCCCCTTGGGAGCTCACCCTGCTGCCCGAAATGGCCCACGCCAGCGTCAGAGCTCATCAGGATGAGCTGCGCAACCAATGGCAAGCCCCGTGGCAAGCTGTTGGTCAATGGCAGCCTTTCATCGCCGCTGGTGCCCAAGACCTGGACTTCGGCGGGCAACGCAGCGCCGCCAGTGGTGACGGCCACGGTTACAACTTGACCGTCGGCGGTAGCTACCGGGTTGACGATGCCTGGCGGCTGGGGCTGGCTGGCGGCGTGTACCGGCAGAAGCTGGAAGTGGGCAGCCATGATTCGGACTACACACTCGACAGCTACCTGGCCAGTGCCTTCGCGCAGTACCGTCAGAACCGCTGGTGGGCAGATGCGGCATTGACCGTCGGGCACCTGGATTATGACGATCTGAAACGCACCTTCGCGCTGGGGGTGAGCGAGCGTAGTGAAAAAGGCGATACCCAGGGCGAGACATGGGCCGTGTCTGGCCGACTGGGCTATAACCTGGCGCCGGACAGTGCCCGCTGGCAGCTGGCGCCATTCCTGAGCGCCGACTATGCCAGGGTCAAGGTCGATGGCTATGACGAAAGAAGTGATCGTGCGACCGCGCTGGGGTTCGATGACCAGGAGCGCACGTCACGGCGGCTGGGCCTGGGCCTGCTGGGTAGCGTGCAGGTATTGCCTGCTACCCGTGTATTTGGCGAGGTGGCCCGTGAGCACGAGTTCGAGCATGACCAGCAGGACGTACGCCTGAACTTCACCGCTCTGCCGGACAATGATTTCACGCTCGACGGGTATACCCCCCACAGCAACCTGACCCGAGCCAGCGTTGGGGTCAGTCATGAAGTGGTGGCAGGCGTGAATGTGCGTGCCGGGTACAACTGGCGCAAGAGCGATGAGCTCAAGCAACAAGGCGTGAGCCTCGGCATTAGCGTGGACTTCTAGCAGAGGACCAGCCCTGATCAACACTTGACGCTTATCGAAATCCTGAGGCTGCTGTGGCGCCTGTCGAGGCCACTCATGGACCGTTCTGTAGAAGCGGTCTTGTCGGGGCGACTGACCGGCCGCGACGGGCTGCGCAGCAGACCCAGCATGTCAGCTTCGCAGCACAACTTGTCGGGGCCGGTCCGGCGCCCCGACAAGGCCGCGCCTACAAGGGCATGGGCTGCGATATCTCAAGCGACTGCCACCTACCGCGAAGTGGTCTGTTCGGCCAATGCCACCGCGCGGAACATGGCCCGACGCTTGTTGATGGTTTCTTCCCACTCCAGCGCTGGCACCGAGTCGGCGACAATGCCACCGCCGGCCTGTACGTGCAGCTCTCCATCCTTGATCACAGCGGTACGGATGGCGATTGCCGTGTCCATGTTGCCGTTCCAGGCGAAATACCCCACTGCACCGCCATAAACCCCGCGTTTGACCGGCTCCAGCTCATCGATGATCTCCATCGCACGGATCTTGGGCGCGCCGGACAGCGTACCGGCAGGCAAAATGGCACGCAGTGCATCCATCGCCGTCAACCCTTCGCGCAACTGGCCGGTGACGTTGGAAACGATGTGCATGACGTTGGAATAACGCTCGATCACCATCTTCTCGGTCAGGCGCACGCTGCCTGTCGACGATACGCGGCCGACATCGTTGCGCCCCAGGTCGATGAGCATCAGGTGCTCTGCAATTTCCTTGTCATCCGACAGCAAGTCGTCTTCCAGCGCGCGGTCGGCCTCCTCCGTTGCTCCGCGTGGGCGAGTACCGGCAATGGGGCGCACCGTGACCAGGTTGTCCTCGACCCGCACCAGCACTTCAGGGGAGCTGCCGACGACATGAAAGTCCCCAAAGTTGAAGAAATACATGTACGGCGTCGGGTTGAAGCAACGCAAGGCGCGATAAAGGTCGATGGGTGCTGCCTTGAAGTCGATGGACATGCGCTGCGACGGCACCACCTGCATGCAATCCCCGGCCAGGATGTATTCCTTGATACGGCCGACGGCATGCTCATAGTCATCGCGCGTATAGCTTGACCGGAATGCAGGCTCGGCGGCCTGAGGCCCGCTCAGGTCCAGCCCGCGGCGTGGCGTAATGGGCTGGCGAAGCGTTTCGAGCAGGCTTTGCAGGCGCGCCTGGCCCTGCTCGTAAGCGTGTTCCTGAGCAGGGTCCACCAGCACGATGGCGTGCATCTTGCCAGCCAGGTTGTCGAACACCACCACGGCGTCCGAGACCATCAGGAGGATGTCCGGCACCCCTAGCGGGTCCGGATTGGGGCTCGCGCCCAGACGCTTCTCCACGTAGCGCACGCAGTCATAACCGAAATAGCCGACCAGTCCACCGTTGAAGCGCGGCAGCCCGGGAACGTCGGCCACGTTGTAGCGCTGCTTGAAGGTTTCGACGAACGCCAGGGGGTCCTCGACGTCATGGCTTTCGACCTCGACACCATCCTGCAGGATGGTCACGTGGTAGCCATGGACGCGCAGCACGGTCCGCGACGGCAAACCAATCATCGAATACCGCCCCCATTTCTCGCCGCCCTGCACCGACTCGAGCAGGTAGGAGTTGGGCTGGTCAGCCAGTTTCAGGTAAATCGACAGGGGCGTATCGAAGTCGGCCAGGGTCTCGCAGGCCAGGGGGATGCGGTTATAGCCGGCAGCGGCCAGGCGCAGGAATTCTTCGCGGATCATGAGTAGCCTCGTGGCAAACAGCGTTGGTTCGGGCAAACGGATGGGCCGGCATGCGCCGGCAGGCAGGCGTCAGGCGCGCCAACGCCATCGGGCCAGGGCCTTGATGACTTTCATCCAGAATTTGCCGGTAACCGCCACGTTGGACCCTTTTTGGTCTGAGGCTTGAAGGTCCGCCAACGTTATCCCAGTGGCAGGGTCTACGCAACCGGGCAACAAAGCCCGCAGGTCATCGATCACGAGGCTGGGCGACTCTTCTTCGATAGGCCGCCCATGATTGTAGCCATAGGTCAGCCCAACGCATTGCACGCCAGCTGCCTTGGCTGCCAGCACATCGCTACGCGAATCGCCGACGAACAACGCTTGCTGCGGCGTCACGCCGGCCATCTGCATCACGAACAGCAACGCTGCTGGGTCCGGTTTCTTCTGCGCCAGGGTGTCTCCGCCGATGATCCAGCGGAAATAGCTGCCCAGCTTCATCTGGTCCAGCAAAGGCCCCACGAAGCGCTCCGGCTTGTTGGTGATCAAGGCCATTTCCACGCCCCGCTTGCGCAGCCAGCGCAAGGTGTCCTGCACACCTGGGTACACGACCGTCAGGTCGTGGCTTTCGGCGTAGGCGTCCATGAACAGCGCCAAGGCCTGCTCGGCCAGGGCATCGTCCACTCCAGCGTGGTCGATGTCACCCGCCAGCGCACGACGTACCAGCACCTGCGCGCCATTGCCTACCCACTGGCGCACGGCATCGAGGCCCGCGGCGGGTCGGCCGAGTTCGAGCAGCATGCGGTCCACCGCTGCGGCCAGGTCCGGGACGGAGTCGACCAAGGTGCCATCCAGGTCGAACATCACCAGCCTGGGCAGCGCTCCTGGGAACAGCTGCTCGAAGCCGCTCATGGGCGGGCCTGTGCCAGTTCGCTGCGCATCTGGGCAATGACCTGCTGGTAGTCAGGGGCGTTGAAGATCGCCGACCCGGCCACGAACGTATCGGCACCGGCGGCGGCGATCTCGCGGATGTTGTTCACGTTGACGCCACCGTCGATTTCCAGACGAATGTCGCGGCCGCTGGCGTCGATCAGCGCGCGCGCTTCACGTAGCTTGTCGAGCGTGCCCGGAATGAACTTCTGACCACCGAAGCCTGGGTTGACGCTCATCAGCAGCACCATGTCGACCTTGTCCATCACGTATTTCAGGACGTCCAGACTGGTGGCCGGGTTGAACACCAGGCCGGCCTTGCAGCCGCCGTCCTTGATCAGTTGCAACGAACGGTCGATGTGCTGGGTCGCTTCGGGATGGAAGGTGATGTAGGTGGCGCCGGCCTCGATGAAGTCGCCGATGATACGGTCAACAGGGCTGACCATCAGGTGCACGTCGATCGGTGCGGTCACGCCGTACTTGCGCAGTGCGGAGCAGACCATGGGACCAATGGTCAGATTGGGTACGTAGTGGTTGTCCATCACGTCGAAGTGGACGATATCGGCGCCTGCGGCCAGGACATTATCGACTTCCTCGCCCAGACGGGCGAAGTCGGCGGAAAGAATGGAGGGAGCAATAGCGTAGGGCTGCATGGCGCACCTGTTGGGCAGAATCACAGTGGCGCGCATTGTAACTCAGGCAACGGGGTGAAGGCTGATTGGTATCAACGCGTGGCGAGCAGCGGTTGCAACAGGCGCTGGCTTGTCTGCCGCCACAAGGGCTGACAAGCCAGCGCAGACAGCGCTGTCAGGCCGGTTGCTGGGTCCGCAGCTTCTCGCTGCGCCCCCGCAGCCATTCCAAGGTCAGCAGCAGCACCACCGAAAAACCGATCAGCAGGGTTGCCGCAGCCGCGATGGTCGGGCTCAGGTTCTCGCGAATGCCACTGAACATCTGCCGTGGCAGGGTCGCCTGCTCTGGCCCGGCCAGGAACAAGGTCACCACCACCTCGTCGAAGGATGTGGCGAACGCAAACAAGGCCCCGGAAATCACCCCTGGTGCGATCAGCGGCAAGGTCACCCTGCGAAACGCCAGCAGCGGCGAAGCACCCAGGCTGGCAGCCGCGCGCACCAGGTTGTAGTTGAAGCCTTGCAGCGTCGCCGACACGGTGATGATGACAAACGGGACACCCAACACCGCGTGCACCAGAATCAACGAGGTGAAACTGTTGCCAAGGCCCAGAGGCGCGAAGAACAGGTAGCTGGCCACGCCAATGATCACCACCGGCACCACCATCGGTGATATCACCAGGGCCATTACCAGGGACTTACCGGGGAAGTCACCGCGGGTCAGCCCGATGGCCGCCAGCGTTCCGAAGACCATGGCCAGCACGGTCGCCGCCGGAGCTACGATGATGCTGTTCTTCAAGGCCCGCATCCACTCGGCCGAGCCGAAGAAGTCCTGGTACCACTGCAGCGAGAAGCCTTGCAGGGGGTAGACCAGGAAGCTGCCGCTGTTGAACGACAGGGGCACGATCACCAGCACCGGCAAGATCAGAAACAGCAATATCAGGCCGCAGAGAATGCGCAGGCTGTAGAACCAGACCCGCTCGATGGGCGACATGTAAGGGCTCAGCATGACAAGGCTCCTCAGCTCAGACGCAGGCGGCTGGCGCCGACCAGCCAGCTATAGATCAGGTACAGCAGCACGGTGGCCAGCAGCAGTAGACCGCCCAGCGCGGTGGCCATGCCCCAGTTGATGCTGGTATTGGTGTAGAACGCCACGAAATAACTGACCATCTGGTCGTTCGGGCTGCCAAGCAGCGCCGGGGTGATGTAGTAGCCGATGGCCAGAATGAACACCAGCAAGCACCCTGCCCCTACCCCGGCATAGGTCTGCGGGAAGTACACCCGCCAGAAGCTCGCGAAGGGATGGCAGCCCAGCGAGATGGCCGCGCGCATGTAGCTCGGGGAGATGCCTTTCATCACGCTGTACAACGGCAGGATCATGAACGGCAGCAGGATGTGCACCATCGAGATGTACACGCCGGTACGGTTGAAGACCAGCTCCAGCGGCTGATCGATGATGCCCATGGCCATCAGCGCGCTGTTGATCAGCCCGCCTGACTGCAGCAGCACGATCCAGGCTGCCACCCGTACCAGAATCGAGGTCCAGAACGGCAGCAAAACCAGGATCATCAACAGGTTGCTCTGGCGTGTCGGCAGGTTGGCCAGCAGGTAAGCCAGCGGATAGGCCAGCACCAGGCAGATGGCGGTGATCACCACGCCCATCCACAGGGTGCGGGTGAAAATGTCCAGGTAGATAGCCTGGTCCGGCGTGGCCTTGGCCAACTCGCCCAGGTCGTCGATGCGGTGGTCCAGCGACGCCAGCAGGTAGAAGGGTGTCAGGGTACTGGTATTGCGGCGAATCGCCTGCCAATAGGCGGGGTCGCCCCAGCGCTCGTCCAGCGCCTGCAAGCCGTCCTTGTAGGAGGCAGGCTCGGTCTTGAAGGGCAGCGCCCGCGCGGTCTTGGCCAACAGGCTGCGGTAGCCGGCCAGCTCCATGTTCAAGCGCTTGGACAGGTCACCCAGGGTCTGGTTCTTGCGCGATTCGGCCAAGTCCTGGCTCAACGCCCTGTAGACGTCCTCGCCAGGCAAGCCCTTGCCATCCCACTGAGTGATGATATCGACCGTGCGCGGCAAGCCGGCGACCACTTCCGGGTTACCGACGCTCTTGTACAACAAGGCTGCGATCGGCACCAGAAACACCAGCAGCAAAAACAGCGCCAGGGGCGCGATCAGCGCCTGGGCCTTCCAGCGGTTGACCCGCTCGGCGTGTTTAAGGCGCTGTTTGAGATTGGGACCGGCGCCTTCGTTGAGGGGCACTGCAATGGCCATGGCGAACTCCACGATACACACTGAAAGAGGGGCCGCAGCGCAGCCCCTTGCACTGGACGTTTACTTCTTCGCCGCCCAGGCGTTGAAACGTTGCTCCAGCTGCTCGCTGTTGTCCGCCCAGAACGCCACGTCGATCTGCACCTGGTTGGCGATGTTCTCAGGCGTGGTCGGCATGTCTTTCTTGACCTCTTCGGACAGCAGGTCGACCGCCTTGCTGTTGGCCGGGCCATAGGCGATGTTTTCGGAATAGATCTTCTGCTGTTCAGGCTGCACGCTGAAGGCGATGAATTTTTTCGCCTCGTCGCTGTTCTTGGCGCCCTTGGGAATGGCCCAGGCATCGAAGTCATAGATGCCGCCGTTCCACACCACCTTCAGGTTGCTCTCCTTCTGCACCGCAGCGATGCGCCCGTTGTAGGCCGAACTCATGACCACGTCGCCCGAGGCAAGGTACTGCGGCGGCTGGGCGCCGGCTTCCCACCACTGGATGCTCGGCTTGAGCTGGTCGAGCTTCTTGAAGGCGCGGTCCACGCCCTCTTTGGTGCCCAGCACCTTGTACACGTCCTTGGGCGCCACACCATCGGCCATCAAAGCGAATTCCAGGGTGTACTTGGCACCTTTGCGCAGGCCGCGTTTGCCTGGGAATTTCTCGGTGTCCCAGAAATCAGCCCAGCTGCTCGGGGCGGTCTTGAGCTTGTCGGCGTTGTAGGCCAGCACCGTCGACCAGACGAAGAAGCCAACACCACAAGGCTGGATCGCGCCTGGCACGTAGTCGGCCTCATTGCCAAACAGCGCAGGGTCGAGCTCTTCGAACATGCCCTCGTCGCAGCCTCGGGCCAGTTCGGGTGATTCCACCTCGACCAGGTTCCAGGAGACGCTCTTGGTGTCGACCATGGCCTTGACCTTGGCCATTTCACCGTTGTACTCACCGGCGACGATCTTGCCCTTGCCGCCCTTTTCCCACGGCTCGTAGAACGCCTTGACCTGGGCGGCCTTGTTGGCGCCGCCGAACGAGACCACGGTCAGGTCCGCAGCCATGCTCTGGCCAGCGGCGAACAGCCCCAGGGCCAGGGCGGTCAGTTTCAACTGCTTGCGCATTATTATTCTCTCCACAGTTCAGGGTTGGTGCTGCAAACCATCAATGGGCTTCGGTGATCGGATCCAGTGCACGGGCGTGCTCCACTTCCCAACCCAGTGGCACCACATCGCCTACGGCCAAGGCCGGGTCGAGTTCGGCGATGGGCTGCTTCACGAAGAAGTCGGCCTTGCCACACACCTCCAGGCGGACGCGCACGTGGTCGCCCAGGTAGATGAATTCGGCCACACGGCCGGAAAAGCGGTTGGCGCAGTGCTCACTGTGGCCGTTGAGCCGTACCCGCTCCGGGCGGATCGACAGAGTCACCGCTTCGCCTGGCTGGCCCACGTTGACCGCCAAGGCTTCGACCCGCTCGCCACGCGCCAGCTGCACCTGGCAGCGGTTACCGTCATGGCTCAGCAAGGTGCCGTTGAGGCGGTTGTTCTCACCGATGAAGTTGGCGACGAACGTGTTGCTGGGCGCCTCATACAAGGTGCGAGGATCGGCAATCTGCTGAATTTCCCCTTGGTGGAACACCGCCACCCGATCGGACATGGTCAGCGCTTCGCCCTGATCGTGGGTCACGTACACCACGGTCACGCCCAGGCGCTGGTGGATGTGCTTGATCTCCATCTGCATGTGTTCGCGCAGTTGCTTGTCCAGCGCGCCCAGTGGCTCGTCCATCAACACCAACTGCGGCTCGAACACCAGCGCCCGCGCCAGGGCCACGCGCTGTTGCTGCCCACCGGACAATTGGCCCGGATATCGCTTGGCGAAGCTGTCGAGCTGAACCATGTTCAATACCCGTTTGACTCGCTCGGTGATATCGGTCTTGCTCAGGTTGCGCACGGTCAGCGGAAAGGCGAGGTTCTCGGCCACGGTCATGTGCGGGAACAAGGCGTAGTTCTGGAACACCATGCCGATATCGCGCTTGTGCGGGGGCACATTGTTGATGGAGCGACCGGCCAGCTGAATCTCCCCGGCTGTGGGGGTTTCGAAGCCGGCCAGCATCATCAGGCTGGTGGTCTTGCCGGACCCGGAAGGCCCTAGCAGGGTGAGGAACTCGCCCTTGCGGATGTCGAGGTTGAGGTTCTTGACGATCAGCGACTCGCCGTCGTAGCTCTTCTGCACACCACGGAAGCTGACCAGCGTTTCGCCGGTGGCAGCGTTCGACTTCGCCTCGCTCATGCCTGCACCTTATTGTTGGATGACTGCGTGAGGCAAAGCGTAGAAGAGCCGCATCCCACCGGAAATCGGGCGCCCAGAGAGAATGCCATCGTCCGGATGGAAGATTTGTTGTAGGGAACGCCCTACAAGCATGGCGCTTTCAGAACACAAGCCCACACAGTTTGAGGCGTTCGACCGTCAGTCCTTGAGCGCACGACCGCGCCCATGCAAGCGCCGGCGCTGCGTGCGTGCCGGCAGCCTTGGTCTACGCACCGGCTCACGACAGCGATGGCACGGCCCTGAATGTCGCAATCAGATCAGCTTGTGCTCCATCGCATACTTGACCAGCTCGGCCAGCGAATTCACTTTCAGCTTCTGCATCAAGCGCGCCTTGTGGGTGCTGATGGTCTTGCTCGATAACGCCAGTTGCTGGGCGATGTCATTGACGTTGGCGCCTTGGGCCAGGCGTTCGAACACCGAAAATTCTCGTTCCGACAGCAAGGTGTGCAACGGCCTGGATTCGGTCAGGCCCACTTCGAAGACCATGCGGTCGGCCAGCGCCGGATCGATGTAACGCCCGCCCCCAGCTACCCGACGTATCGCCGCCAGCAACAAGGCCGGGTCGCTGTCCTTGGTCGCGTACCCAGCCGCGCCGGCCTTCAGGGCGCGGGCCGCCATCTGCGCCTCATCGTGCATCGACAGCATCAGGATCGCAGGCGCATCGTGCAGGGCACGGATGCGCGGGATCGCTTCCAGGCCACTCACGCCCGGCATCGAAATATCCAGCAGCACCACGTCACACCGGGTGTGCCGCAGGCTATCGAGCAACTGCTCGCCGTTTGCGGCTTCCCCTACCACCTGCATGTCCTTCGCCAGCCCGATCAACTGCTTGATCCCCTCCCGGACAATGGTGTGGTCCTCGGCCACCAGCACTCGAATCACGTTCGCTCCTCCTGCTCCAGGGCAATGGCTACGCTCAAGCGCGTGCCGTCGCCGGGCTCACTGTGCAGCACCATGCTGCCGCCCATCATCAATACCCGCTCGCGCATCCCGACCAGGCCAAAGGAGCTGGGGCGCGGCTGGTCGGGGCAGAAACCCTGCCCGTCATCACTGACCGTCATGCGCAAATGCCCGGCCTCGCGCACCAGCTCGATTTCCACGCTGTGCGCCTGGGCGTGGCGCATCACATTGGTGAGCGCTTCCTGAAGGATACGGAAAAGGCCCGTTGCCCGGGCGTCGCTCAATGCCGGCAGCTGGTCAGGAACCTGCACCAGGCAAGGAATCTGGGTGCGCGCCTCGAAGCGTCGGGCTTGCCACTCGATGGCCGAGGCAATCCCCGCATCCAGAATGGGCGGGCGCAGCGCGGTGGCGACATCGCGTACCAGCTGAAACAGCTGGCTGATCAGACGCTTCATGGTCGTCAGCCGCTCATTGAGGCCGGGGTCCAGTTCGGCAAAGGCCAGTTCGCACATGGACACTTCGAGTTTGAGCACGGTCAGCATCTGGCCCAACTCATCGTGCACCTCGCGGGCGATTCGGGCTTTTTCCTCCTCGCGCACGCTTTCCAGGTGCGCCGAAAGTTCGCGCAGTTGCTCCTGGGAACGGGCCAGGGCCTGCTCGGCGCGCTTGCCCTGGGTGATGTCCCAGACCACCCCATCCCAGACCAGTTGGCCATTACCCAGGCGCCGGGTGCTGGCCTTGATGTCGGCCCAGCGTTGCTCGCCCTGACGCGTCAGGATGCGCCCCTGCCAGGCCCAGTCCTGCTCATTGGCCAGCGCCAGGTCCTGCACCCGGTGATAATCGGCGCGGTCGTCGGGGTGCACCAGGTTGCGCAGCCCCATCTGTGGGTGCTGGATCTCGCCAGGCGTATAACCCACCAATGCCTCACTCCCCTCGCTGACATAGGGAAATTCAAGCCCCTTTTCAGCCGGGTCCCGCTCCAGGCGAAACACCAACCCTGGCACGTTGCCAGCGATCCCCTTGAGGCGTGCCTCGCTTTCGCGCAAGGCAGCCGTGGCGCGATGGCGCTCGGTGACATCAGCCATGTACACCACCAGGTATTCGGCATCGCGAAATCGCAGGAAACTCAATGACAGCTCCACCGGCAGCAGGCAACCGTCAGCACGCAGGCATCGGGTTTCGAACTGCCCGGCACCGCTGTCGCCTGAACGCGCGCCTTTCCACAGGTCCAGCCAGCGTTCCATGCTCAGCGAGGGTTCGAAGTCTCCCAAAGGCCTTTCCAGCAAGGCGCCTTCGCCATAGCCCAGCATGCGCTCAGCGGCCGGGTTGGCATAGCGCACATGGCTGTCCCAATTGACCCACAGAATACCCACGGTGCTCTGATCGATGGCGAACTGACTCAGGCGCGAGGCTTCATCGCGCGCATGCCGCTCTACCAGTCGCTCACGGGTGGCCAACAGGCTGCGCTCCAGCTGACTCTGCTGGCGGCGCTGCCATACCAAGGTGATCAATGCGCAGATCAGCAACAGCCCCAGCAACAAGGCCAGGTTTTGCCAGAACCCTGGCGACTCGCTGATCCTGGAGTACCTGGGCTGCAACCAGCGCTGATGCAGCTGTTCCAGTTCCTTGGCCGGCAATGCCTGCAAGCCACGCTCCAACACCTCGGCCAACCGTGGCCAGTCTGGCCGAGAACCCATGCGCAGCAGTTGCGGCAGGCCGATATCCCCCACGACCGCCAGTTCGCTGAACTCGCTTTCACGGGACAGGCGACTCAGTTGGGCCTCGTCCAGGACGGCATAGCTGGCCTGCCCTCCGACCACCAGTTGCAAGGCTTCACGGTCGTTCGGCACTCCCTGCAGGTTCAGGTTGCCGTAGTTGGCACGCAGGTAGTTGGCCAGTGCCCCTGGCATGCGCACGGCCACGCGCTGGGCTGCGTCCAGTTTCTCCAGCTCAACGCCCAGCGCCGCGTTGCGTGGCCCAACGATCAGCTGCGGCACGCGCATGTAGGGGTCGCTGAACAACCACAGGCGCAACGTGGCCGGTGTCTGAGTCAAGCCTGGTGCGAAGTCGATCTCCCCTGCCTGCAAGGCCCGTTCGAGACTGGCCTGGTCTGGATAGTGGCGCCACGTGAGGTCCAGATGCAGCACTTTGGCCAGGCTGCTTACCAGCTCCACGTTAGCGCCGTACAGTTGCTGCAGGCGGCGGTCGAACTGGGCATAGGGGGCTTGCAGTACCAACCCAACGCGCAGGCTGCGGTGGGTGTCGAGCCACTGTTGCTGCGTCGGCTCCAGCGCGACCTCTGGCACCGCCTCAGGCCTTGCCACGGCCATCAGCGGCAGCCACAGGCAGCCGATCATCAACAGGCGATGCAATCGCTTCATCTACACGTTCGTCCACACAGGGGCGGCCATCGACCGTGGCCGTAACGGGCAAATACCATTACGCTGCCGGTATCATTCTTGCCTTGGGTTGAGACATGTTCACACTCTATCGCACGACGCTGGCAATGTGCTGCCTGGTCTCGCTCCTTCCTGTGGCTGCGCTGGCTGACGACGCACCGGCGACCCCGCCTGAGAAAGCGCCGGCAGCCACCGAAGCTGCGCCCTCGCGCCCGCCCCTGATCGAGCGCAGCCAGGAGGACGCCCAGGCACTCGAACGCCGCGTGCCCAAGGCCGAGCAGCAAACCCTGCAAGCCGGTACTGACAGTTTCCTTGCGTTGTGGAAGGCCGCCAACGACAGCGACCCACAGGGCGCGGTGATCATCGTGCCGGGTGCTGGCGAAACGGCAGACTGGCCCAACGCCGTGGGCCCGCTGCGCCAGAAATTTCCGGATGTGGGCTGGCACAGCCTGAGCGTGAGCCTGCCTGACCTGCTGCTCGACAGCCCATTGGCACGTGTGGAAACCAAGCCTGCCACCGCGCCTGCTCAGGCCGATGGGCAAACGGCGCCTGCCAAGGACGAACCTGCCGACGCCAACGCCAACGTGGCGCAAGCCACCGCTGCCGAGCCCGAAGCGGCTCAAGGCACCGACGCCGAAGCTGCCAGCCAGCAGGCCGACCCTGCCGATGCCGAGCGCATTTTCGCCCGCCTGGACGCCGCCGTCGCGTTCGCCCAGCAACACAATGCTCGCAGTATCGTGTTGATCGGTCATGGCAGCGGCGCCTACTGGGCAGCCCGTTACCTGAGCGAAAAGCAGCCGCCAGAGGTGCAGAAGCTGGTCATGGTGGCCGCCCAGACCCCTGCCCGCGTCGAGCATGACCTGGAAAGCCTGACGCCTACCCTGAAAGTGCCCACGGCCGACATCTACTACGTGACCCGCAGCGCAGACCGTAACGCTGCGATGCAGCGCCTGCAGACCAGCAAGCGGCAGAAAGACAGTCAATACCGCCAGTTGTCCCTGATCGCCATGCCGGGCAATCAGGCCGCCGACCAGGAACAGTTGTTTCGTCGCGTGCGGGGCTGGATGCAGCCCTGATTTCGCAGGCAGGGCAGGATCACTGCCGGCGCTCGGTGCCGGCTAGAGATCCCGGCGCTTACGGATCAGCGCGTAGGCCTGGTGCAGCTCGCGAGTTCGCTCGGTGGCTTCGCGCAGCTGCGCCTCGCTGGCGCCAGTGCCGGCCAGCTTGTCCGGGTGATGACGACTGACCAGTCGGCGATAAGCCTGTTTGACAAGTGCGCCGTCGGTATCGGTGTCCACGCCAAGCAGGCGCATCGCTGCCGCATAGGTCATGCCGACCCCTGCCATGCCAGCCGTTCGACGAGGTTCGTACTCCTGGGACATGGCCTGCACCTGGCGCCGGCTCATGCCCAGTTTGTGTCCCCAGTCCAGCAGCAGCTCACGCTCCTTGTTGCCCATCTTGCCGTCGGCCCAGACCATGCGCCAGCTGGCGCGCAAGGTGCCTTCGGCCGCATGAGGCTGCTGGCGGATCCGGCGCAGATAGCTGCCCAACCGTTCCTTGCCACCCTTGCCCCGATTGAAAGCATCGATCGCCCGCAACCTGGCCGCTTCATCCAGGTTCAGCCGGGCCATTTCCTGCCGAGCCTGCTGGATATGCTGCTCGACCACACGCCCATCGCTTTTGGCCAGGCGCCCCAGCAGCACAAACAGCAATTCTTCGTCCCTTGGCGCCGGACGCCCGCCTAACCGCTCGCGCACATCGTCCCAGCCTTGCAGGCGCAGGTGACGGTCCATCATCTGCCCCAGCAGTGCACCGAGCAGGGCACCCGGAATGCTGGCGATGGCAAACCCTGCCCCAGCCCCGATCAACGTGCCTGGCCACCACATCTCAGCGCTGCTCGCCCAGCAGACGCTCGGCCTCGGCCAGGCGCTCGACGGTACCCACATCGACCCAGTGCCCGGCAAAATGCTCACCGCTCACCTGGCCGCTGGCCATGGCCTGGCGCAGCAAGGGCGCCAACTTGAAGGCGCCAGGTGTGCAGCCTTCGAACAACGCCGGATGCAACACCGAGATACCGCTGAAGGTCAACGTGCCGGGTGCACCGTCCCCATCGACCACCTGAGTGCCGGCCAGGCGAAAATCGCCTAGGCCGTGATGCCCGGGGTTGTCCACCAGCACCAGGTGAGCCAACCCTTGCAGCGGCGCCTGTAGATGGGAGAAATCGTACTCGGTCCAGATATCACCGTTGATCAGCAGGAACGGCGCATCTCCCAGCAAGGGCAAGGCCTTGAAAATACCGCCTCCGGTCTCCAGCGGCTCGCCTTCCGGGGAATAGGCGATACGCAGGCCGTAACGGCTGCCATCGCCCAGGTGGTCCTCGATCTGCTGACCCAGCCAGGCGTGGTTGATCACCACGTCGGTGACCCCTGTCGCCGCAAGCGCCATCAGGTGGTATTCGATCAGCGGGCGCCCCGCCAGCGGTATCAGCGGCTTGGGCGTGTGCAGGGTCAGCGGGCGCATGCGCTCGCCTTTGCCTGCTGCCAGAATCATCGCCTTCATGCACGCGCTCCTGCTTGCAGGCCAGCGATCAGCTCGCCCAGCTCGGCAAGCTCCGGCCGCCGGCCGATCACTTCTTCTATATAGGCGAAGAAGCGCGGTACGTCGGCCAGATAACGCGGTTTGCCATCACGGTGGCAGATACGGGCGAAGATACCGATCACCTTCAGGTGGCGCTGTACCCCCATCAAGTCGCTGGCACGCTGGAAGGCTTCGAACGTGGCCTGCACTGGAACACCGGCGGCCTTGGCCTTGTGCCAATAGTCGTGCAGCCAACCTTCGACCCTCGCTTGCGGCCAACTGAGGAACGCATCCTTGAACAGGCAGGTGATGTCGTAGGTGACCGGGCCGTAAACGGCATCCTGGAAATCCAGCACGCCGGGGTTAGGGTCGCTCTGCATCAGGTTGCGCGGCATGAAGTCGCGGTGTACCAGCACCTGCGGCTGGGCCAGGGCGCTGTCGATCAGCAACTGGCTGCATCGCTGCCACGCCGCTGCCTGCGCCTCGTCGAACGCCAGGCCAAGCGCATGCTTCACGTACCACTGGGGGAACAGTTCCACCTCCCGGCGCAGCAGTGCTTCGTCATAGCGGGGCAACGGTGCATCCATGGGCAGCGCCTGCAAGGCCAGCAGGGCATCGATGGCATCGGCGAACAGGGCATCGGCATTGTCGGCGTCGATGACATCCAGGTAGGTCTGGCGGCCCAGGTCGCCCAGCAACAGGAAACCGCGTTCAAGGTCCTGGCCATGGATCAGCGGCACATGCACACCACCACCGGCAAGCAGGTGATCGATGGCGACGAACGGTCGGCAATCTTCCTGTGGCGGCGGTGCATCCATGATCACGAAACTGTGCCCTGCGCCTTCCCAGCGAAAATAACGGCGAAAGCTCGCATCGCTGCTGGCAGGCGTCAGGCCGCCGGCCGGCACCGGGCCCCAAGCCTGGCGCAGGAAAAGGTCTTGGAGTTGCTGGTCGAGCCACGCGGACAGTTGCTGCAGGCGTACATCGTGTTCAGGCATTACAAGGGTCTCCGACGGCCCTAGCCGTCAAGCGGGTCATGCTTTATTATCCAGCATCTTTTTCAGACCATCGAGAGGCGTGCGGCCCCACACGCGGGCAGATGGCACGCAGGAAGCCCGGACTAATAAGATGGCATTGAAATCCCCCGCGTTTCGTAGAAAGTTTCCGTTGCTCGTCACCGGCAGTCTGCTGGCCCTGCAACCTCTGGCCATGTCGCACGTCATGGCAGCCGAACAATTCGACTGCCAAGTGTCCGCCTCCGGTGGTTGGGACTGCAAGCCCAAAACCGCCGTCACCAACCTGCCACCGCGCCCGGTGCACGAGGGTGCCGCCGCTGCTGGCGGTACCGGCACCGAAGCGACGGGTGAAGCCGAGGCCGACCGGCCGATGCTGGTCACCGAGGCCAAGGGCCGTGGGCTGAAGTCGCGCAGCGAGGACTACAGCCACCTGGACTGGGTCCCGCGTGACAAGCTGACCGCCGCGCAGCTGGCCGAAACCGGCCCGTACTGCGGCGGTGCCTATGTCGAGCCGCTGCGCCCCGGCATGGCGGACACCACGCCCAAGGACGAGTCGCCGACCTACATCAACGCCAAGGTATCCAAGTACCAACAGGAGCAGCAGATTGCGACCCTGGCCGGTGACGTGGTCATGCGCCAGGGCAGCATGCAGGCCCAGGCCGACGAGGCCAACCTGTATCAGGCCGAGAACCGTGGCGAGCTCAAGGGCAACGTCAAGATCCGTGACAACGGCTCGCTGGTCGTCGGTGACCAGGCGCAGATCCAGCTCGACACCGGCGAAGCCCAGGTCGACAACGCCGAATACGTGATGCACAAGTCGCACATTCGCGGCAGTGCCCTGTACGCCAAGCGCGGTGAGAACGCCATCATCCGCCTCAAGGACGGTACGTACACCACCTGCGAACCGGGCAGCAACGCCTGGCAGCTCAAGGGCAACAACATCACCCTCAACCCGGCCACCGGGTTCGGCACTGCCACCAACGTCACGCTGCGGGTCAAGGATTTCCCGGTGTTCTACACACCGTACATCTACTTCCCGATCGACGACCGCCGCCAGTCCGGCTTCCTGCCGCCGTCGTTCAGCACCAGCAGCGACACTGGCTTCATGCTGGTCACCCCGTACTACTTCAACCTGGCGCCCAACTACGACGCCACGTTGTACCCGCGCTACATGACCAAGCGTGGCCTGTTGATGGAAGGCGAGTTCCGCTACCTGACGCCTTCGAGCGAAGGCCAGTTCGGCGGCGCCTACCTCAACGACAAGAGCGACGAGCGCAAGGACCAGACCGACTACAAAGACCAGCGCTACATGGTCAACTGGCAGCACAAGGGTGGCCTGAACGAGCGCCTGATGACCGAGGTGAACTACACCGACATCAGCGACCCGTTCTACTTCCAGGACCTTGAGTCGGACCAGATCGGCGTCGAGAACAAGGACTTCCTCGATCAGCAGGGCGCCCTGACCTATCGCGGCGACAGCTACACCGCGCGGTTGAACGTGCATGCCTACGAGGCAGCGACCATCTCGCAGATCACGCCTTACGACCGCCTGCCGCAGATCACCCTCAACGGTGTGCTGCCGTACCAGCCGGGCGGCCTGACCATGGCCTACGAAACCGAAGCGGCGCGCTTCGATCGTGACCTGAAGAACGGCCCGGTGTTCGACAAGGACGGTAATCTGGATCTCACCGCTGGCGCCGACGGTCGTCGTCTGGACCAGAACATCCAGGGTATCGAACGGGCCAACGGCACGCGCCTCAACGTAGCGCCATCGATCAGCTACCCCATGCAGGCCAGCTATGGCTACCTGACGCCGAAGCTGAAGTATGCCTACACCCAGTACGATCTTGACCTCGATAGCCAAGGCAAGGCTGACGCTGTTCGCCTTGCCAACGCCAACCCTGGTGCCTATGGCAGCTACAGCAGCTCGGTCAACCGCAGCGTCCCGATCTTCAGCGTGGACAGCGGCCTGTACTTCGACCGCAACACCTCGCTGTTCGGCAACAACTACAAGCAGACCCTCGAGCCGCGCCTGTACTACCTGAACGTTCCCTACAAGGATCAGAAGGACATCCCGCTGTTCGACACCGGTGAGACGCTGTTCAGCTATGACTCGCTGTTCCGTGACAACCGCTTCAGCGGTAGCGACCGCATCGGCGACGAGAACAAGCTCTCGCTGGGCGTGACCACCCGCTGGATCGAAGACAATGGCTTCGAGCGCCAGAACTTCAGCATCGGCCAGGCCTACTACTTCAAGGACCGCAAGGTCCAGTTGCCGGGCCTCGACTACCGTGACCGCCAGGACTCGCAGTCGGACGTCTCGCCGTACGCGCTGGTGTACAACTACTACTTCAACCGCGACTGGCGCTTCAATTCGGACTTCAACTGGGACCCGGACAGTCACAGCACCCGCTCGGGCAGTGCAATGTTCCACTACCAGCCTGAAGACAACCCGAACAAGATCGTCAACCTCGGTTATCGCTACCGTAACGACACCATCGCCTACGACTCGGCCACCGGTACGTGGAAAGTGGGTGGTGGCGACTACGGCACCCCGGGTAGCCCGAACTACATCAAGGACTACTACAAGATCCAGCAGCACGACTTCTCGGTCATCTGGCCGATCGTCCCGCAGTGGAGCGTCATCGCTCGCTGGCAGCATGACTACAACCGTAACCGCACCCTGGAAGCCATGGGCGGTTTCGAGTACGACAACTGCTGCTGGAAGCTGCGCTTGATCAACCGTTACTGGCTCGACTTCGACGACTTCAGCCAGGCACTGCCGCAGAACGAAAAAGGCGACCATGGTGTATTCCTGCAGGTCGTTCTCAAGGGCCTCGGCGGCGTCGTTGGCAACAAGGTCGAATCCTTCCTCGGCCAAGGCATTCAAGGTTACCGTGAACGTGAAGAACAAGCTTATTGATCGACTGCGCCCAGTGCTGCTGGGCGTCGCTTTGCTGAGTGGCGCGGTGCATGCCGCGGTGCAACCGCTTGATCGGGTGGTGGCCATCGTCGACAACGACGTGGTCATGCAAAGCCAACTGGACCAGCGCGTGCGGGAAGTTCAGCAGACCATCGCCAAGCGCGGCGGCAGCGTGCCGCCCAGCGGCGCCCTGCAGCAGCAGGTGCTGGAACGCCTGATCGTCGAAAACCTGCAGCTGCAGATCGGCGAGCGCTCGGGCATCCGCATCACCGACGAGGAGCTGAACCAGGCGATCGGCACCATTGCCCAGCGCAACGGCATGTCCATCGACCAGTTCCGCGCGGCCCTGGCCCATGACGGCCTGTCGTTCGACGATGCTCGCGAGCAGGTCAAGCGCGAGATGATCATCAGCCGCGTGCGTCAACGCCGGGTGGCCGAGCGCATCCAGGTGTCGGAGCAGGAAGTGAAGAACTTCCTGAATTCGGACATGGGCAAGATGCAGATGTCCGAAGAATACCGCCTGGCCAACATCCTGATCCCAACCCCGGAAGCGGCCAACTCCAGCGACATCCAGAAGGCTGCGCGCAAAGTGGGCGATGTCTACCAGCAGCTCAAGCAAGGTGCGGACTTCGGTCAGATGGCAATCGCCAACTCGGCCAGTGAGAACGCGCTCGAAGGCGGCGAGATGGGCTGGCGCAAAGCTGGTCAACTGCCTCCGGACTTTGCCAAGATGCTGAGCAGCATGCCGGTGGGTGAAATTACCCAGCCCATTCGCATCCCCAACGGCTTCATCATCCTCAAGCTTGAGGAAAAGCGTGGTGGCAGCGAGAACGTGCTGCGCGATGAGGTGCACGTGCGCCACATCCTGATCAAGCCAAGTGAAGTGCGCAGCGAAGCCGCCACTCAGCAACTGGCTGAAAAGATCTACGAGCGCATCGAAAACGGTGAAGACTTTGCCACCCTGGCCAAGAGCTTCTCGGAAGATCCGGGCTCGGCGCTCAACGGCGGTGACCTCAACTGGGTAGACCCGAACACCCTGGTGCCGGAGTTCCGCGAGCAGATGGCCAACGCCCAGCAAGGCGTGGTGACCAAGCCGTTCAAGACCCAATATGGCTGGCACGTGATGGAAGTGCTGGGCCGCCGCGCTACCGACAGCACCGAACAGGCCCGTGAACAGCAAGCCCTGAGTGTGCTGCGCAACCGCAAGTACGACGAAGAGCTGCAGACCTGGCTGCGCCAGATCCGCGACGAAGCCTACGTTGAAATCAAGCTGCCTGGCGCTGACCAGGCTGCTCAGTGAAGCCCCTGCGCTTCGCCGTCACACCCGGCGAGCCGGCGGGGATAGGGCCTGACCTATGCCTGCTGCTCGCTGCCGACGCCCAGCCCCACCCTCTGATTGCCATCTCCAGCCGTGACCTGCTCGCCGAGCGGGCCACCCAGCTGGGGCTGGACGTTAGCTTGCTGTCTGTCATGCCAGGGCAATGGCCGAGCCAACCGGCACCCGCCGGCAGCCTGTATGTGTGGGACACGCCGCTGTCTGCCCCAGTGGTGGCTGGTCAGCTGGACCAGGCCAATGCGCCATTCGTGTTGCAGACCTTGACCCGTGCCGGACAAGGCTGCCTGGACGGCCATTTCGACGGCATGATCACAGCGCCCGTGCACAAGGGCGTCATCAACGAAAGCGGTATTCCTTTTTCGGGGCATACCGAATTTCTGGCTGAGCTGACCCATACCGCCCAAGTGGTAATGATGCTGGCCACCCACGGCCTGCGCGTCGCCCTGGTCACCACCCACCTGCCGCTGCGTGACATCGCCGAGGCCATTACTGCCGAGCGCATCGAGCGCGTGACACGCATTCTGCATGCCGACATGCGCGACAAATTCGGCATCGCCAACCCTCGCATCCTGGTATGCGGCCTGAACCCCCATGCGGGCGAAGGTGGCCACCTGGGCCGCGAGGAAATCGACATCATCGAGCCTACCCTGACCCGTCTACGTGCCGAAGGCATGGACCTGCGCGGGCCACTGCCGGCCGATACCCTGTTTACCCCCAAATATCTGGAGCACTGCGACGCGGTGCTGGCGATGTACCACGACCAAGGGCTCCCCGTCCTCAAGTACAAGGGCTTCGGCGCTGCGGTCAACGTCACGCTGGGCCTGCCGATCATCCGTACCTCGGTTGATCATGGCACGGCCCTGGACCTGGCCGGCACCGGCAAGGTCGATACCGGCAGCCTGCGCGTTGCCCTGGACACCGCCTACCAGATGGCCGAGAACCGACCATGAACGAGCAATACCAACACCGGGCGCGCAAGCGTTTCGGGCAGAACTTCCTGCACGATGCAGGCATCATCGACCGCATCCTGCGTGCCATCAATGCCAAGCCAGGCGAGCATTTGCTTGAAATCGGCCCCGGCCAGGGCGCATTGACCGAAGGCCTGCTGGGCAGCGGCGCGCAACTGGATGTAGTGGAGCTGGACAAGGACCTGGTGCCGATCCTGCAGCACAAGTTTGCAGGCAGCGGCAATTTCCGCCTGCACCAAGGCGACGCCCTGAAGTTCGACTTCAACCAGCTGGGGGTACCGGCACGTAGCCTCAAGGTGGTGGGCAACCTGCCCTACAACATCTCCACCCCGCTGATCTTCCACCTGCTCAGCCACGCCGGCCTGATCCGCGACATGCACTTCATGCTGCAGAAGGAAGTGGTCGAGCGCATGGCCGCAGGGCCTGGGGGCGGTGATTGGGGTCGGCTGTCGATCATGGTCCAGTACCACTGCCGCGTCGAACACTTGTTCAACGTAGGCCCCGGCGCGTTCAACCCGCCGCCGAAAGTGGACTCGGCCATCGTCCGGCTGGTGCCGCACGACGTGCTGCCTCATCCGGCCAAGGACCCGCAGTTGCTTGAGCGGGTGGTGCGCGATGCGTTCAACCAACGTCGCAAGACCCTGCGCAATACCCTTAAAGGCTTGCTCGACAGCGCCGCCATCGAGGCCGCTGGGGTGGATGGTAGCCTGCGCCCCGAGCAACTGGACCTGGCGGCTTTCGTGCGCCTGGCCGACCAGTTGGCTGATCAGACGGCCTGACCGTCCCCCTGCCCCGCTGAACGCAGTCAGCACCTGCAAGCAGATCGCCGCCCCGATGCCCGGCGCCTGCTTGCGGGTCAGTCCGCCAGCGCACGTGCCCATCGCGCCGCTGGCCCTCTCCCCTCCCTATGGCCTAGACTGCATCATTGCGTCAGTTCCCAAGGCCCTTGCATGACCGACCCTCGCTATCAGATCGACGTCAGCGTCGTGACCCGTTACCTCAAAGAACAATCCGACCCCGAGAGCAGCCGTTTCGCTTTCGCCTATACCATCACCATCCATAACCATGGCTCGCTCAAAGCCAGGCTGCTGTCCCGGCACTGGCTGATCACCAACGGTGATGGTGAGGTCGAAGAGGTGCAAGGCTCTGGCGTGGTTGGTCAACAACCTACGATCGAGCCGGGCCAGAGCCACACCTACAGCAGTGGCGCCGTCATCACCACCCGCGTGGGAACCATGCAGGGGAGCTACGAGATGTTCGCCGAAGACGGCAAGCGCTTCGACGCACAGATCGCGCCGTTCCGCCTGGCAGTACCTGGGGCGCTGCACTGATGGCCACGTACGCCGTCGGTGACTTGCAAGGTTGCCTGCAGCCGCTCAAATGCCTGCTTGAACGTGTGCGCTTCGACCCGGCGGTGGATCAGCTGTGGCTGGTTGGCGACCTGGTGAACCGTGGGCCTGAGTCGCTCGAGACGCTGCGCTACCTGTATTCGATTCGCCAGTCGCTGACCTGCGTGCTGGGCAACCATGATCTGCACTTGCTTGCGGCCTGGCGCAACGTCGAACGCCTCAAGAAGAGCGACACGCTGCGTGAAATCATCGAGGCACCTGACGCCGACCAACTGCTCGACTGGCTGCGCCAGCAAAAGCTGCTGCATTACGATGAACCGCGCGGCATCGCCTTGGTACACGCGGGCATTCCGCCGCAATGGACACTGGGCAAAGCCCTGGAGCTGGCTGGCGAAGTCGAACAAGTACTGCGCGATGACAGCCGTCTGCCGCTGTACCTGGACGGCATGTATGGCAACGAGCCCGCCAAGTGGAGCAAGAACTTGGCGGGTGTCGCACGCCTGCGGGTCATTACCAATTACCTGACGCGCATGCGCTTCTGCACCGCAGAAGGCAAACTCGAATTCAAGAGCAAGGAAGGGCTGGACAGCGCACCCAAAGGGTACAAGCCCTGGTTCGCCCACAAAGGCCGGCGTTCTCGCCACGTGACGATCATATTCGGGCATTGGGCCGCCTTGCAGGGCCAGGTCAAGGAACCCGGCGTCATCGCGCTGGACACTGGCTGCGTATGGGGCGGGTCCATGACCTTGTACAACGTCGATAACGGCCAGTACCACCATTGCGATTGTGCCGATGACGGCACACTGCGCCCTGCGGCGCCAACTTCAACCCTCAACGATCAACCCGGAACAGAGCCAACCCCATGAGCGAATTCAAGCGCATCCCCCCCGAACAGGCCCTGGCCCTGCGTGCGCAAGGTGCCGTCGTGGTCGACATTCGTGACCCGCAGGCTTACGCAGCAGGTCACATCACCGGTGCCCGCCACCTGGACAACCATTCGGTCGCCGACTTCATTCGCAATGCCGACCTGGACGCACCGACGCTGGTCGTCTGCTACCACGGCAATTCGAGCCAAAGCGCGGCTGCCTACCTGGTAGGGCAAGGCTTTTCCGACGTCTACAGCGTCGATGGTGGCTTTGAGCTGTGGCGCTCCACCTACCCTGCCGAAACCGCCCAAGGCACTGAAGAATAAATTTTTCATCGTCACTGCAGCCCGCGCCATGTGCGGGCTTGAGACCGTTCTGACGAACGGTCGCTGGCAACTTCCGTCACCCACGCCCTTGACCTTGCCGATTACCAACTATCCTTAAGCGCAGGCCATCCGGAAAAAGGGGAGAGCCGGTACACCGGCGTGCGGGTCATCGGTAGCGCTATAGGGTGTTTGGGGGGTATATGGCAATCGGCAGTGCCGCTTGCATGCCAGCATCAGCTGACTGATCCGGCGTCGTCTCAACGTATCGAGCGAGGTGACGTCATGAGTATTTTTAGCCACTTCCAACAACGCTTCGAGTCCACGCGCCAGGAAGAACTCTCGCTGCAGGAGTACCTGGAACTGTGCAAGGAGGATCGTAGCGCCTACGCATCGGCATCCGAGCGCCTGTTGCTGGCCATCGGTGAGCCAGAGCTGATCGACACCTCTACCAACTCCAGGCTGTCGCGCATCTTTTCCAACAAGGTCATCCGGCGCTACCCGGCCTTTGCCGACTTCCATGGCATGGAAGAGTGCATCGACCAGATCGTGTCGTACTTCCGCCATGCCGCCCAAGGCCTGGAAGAGAAGAAACAGATTCTGTACCTGCTCGGCCCCGTGGGTGGCGGCAAATCCTCCCTGGCCGAAAAGCTCAAGCAACTCATGGAACGGGTGCCTTTCTACGCCATCAAGGGGTCGCCGGTCTTCGAATCACCGCTAGGGTTGTTCAACGCCACTGAAGACGGGGCCATCCTCGAGGAAGAATACGGCATCTCGCGGCGCTACCTGAACACCATCATGTCGCCGTGGGCCACCAAGCGCTTGCAGGAATTCGGCGGCGATATCAGCAAGTTCAAGGTGGTCAAGCTCTATCCGTCCATCCTCAACCAGATTGCCATCGCCAAGACCGAGCCTGGCGACGAGAACAACCAGGACATCTCTGCGCTCGTGGGCAAGGTGGATATCCGCAAGCTCGAAGAATTCCCGCAGAACGACGCCGACGCCTACAGCTATTCAGGCGCGCTTTGCCGCGCCAACCAGGGCCTGATGGAATTCGTCGAGATGTTCAAGGCGCCCATCAAGGTGCTCCACCCACTGCTGACCGCCACCCAGGAAGGCAACTACAACAGTACGGAAGGTTTGGGCGCCATCCCCTATTCCGGGATCCTGCTGGCGCACTCCAACGAATCCGAATGGCACACCTTCCGTAACAACAAGAACAACGAAGCCTTCATCGACCGTATCTACATCGTGAAGGTACCGTACTGCCTGCGGGTCAGCGACGAGATCCGTATCTACGACAAGTTGTTGGTCAACAGTTCGCTGTCCAAGGCCCACTGTGCCCCGGACACGTTGAAAATGCTGGCTCAGTTCACCGTCCTTTCGCGCCTCAAGGAGCCTGACAACTCCAACATCTATTCGAAGATGCGGGTGTATGACGGTGAAAACCTCAAGGACACCGATCCCAAAGCCAAGTCCATCCAGGAATACCGCGACTCGGCCGGCGTCGATGAAGGCATGAACGGCCTGTCGACCCGCTTCGCCTTCAAGATCCTGTCTAAGGTGTTCAACTTCGACCCCCATGAGGTGGCGGCCAACCCGGTGCACCTGCTGTACGTGCTTGAACAGCAGATCGAGCAGGAACAATTCCCGGCCGAGGTACGCGAACGCTACCTGCGCTACCTGAAAGAATACCTCGCCCCCCGGTACATCGAGTTCATCGGCAAGGAAATCCAGACGGCTTATCTGGAGTCCTACAGCGAGTACGGCCAGAACATCTTCGACCGTTATGTGCTGTATGCCGACTTCTGGATCCAGGACCAGGAATACCGCGACCCGGAAACCGGCGAGATTCTCAACCGCATCGCCCTGAACGAAGAGCTGGAGAAGATCGAGAAACCGGCGGGTATCAGCAACCCCAAAGATTTCCGCAACGAGATCGTCAACTTCGTACTGCGCGCCCGTGCCAACAACAATGGCAAGAACCCAAGCTGGCTCAGCTACGAGAAGCTGCGGGTGGTGATCGAGAAGAAAATGTTCTCCAACACCGAAGACTTGCTGCCCGTCATCAGCTTCAACGCCAAGGCCAGCAAAGAGGATCAACAGAAACACAACGACTTCGTCACGCGCATGGTGGAGCGTGGCTACACCGACAAGCAGGTGCGTCTGCTGTCGGAATGGTACCTGCGGGTCAGGAAATCGCAATAAAGCGGCAAGCGACAAGCCGCAGGCTTCACGCTGGCCGGCGCCGGGCACCCGTTCGGCGCCAGTGCCCGCAGCTGCGGCGGCTGCTCTTTCTTGCAGCTTGAAGCTTATGGCTTGCAGCTGCTCCCCGCAGGAGGAACCATGAGCTACGTTATCGACCGACGCCTGAATGGCAAGAACAAGAGCACGGTCAACCGCCAGCGCTTTTTGCGCAGGTACCGTGATCACATCAAGAAGGCCGTGGAAGAAGCGGTCAGTCGCCGTTCCATCACGGATATGGAGCACGGCGAACAGATCAGCATCCCTGGCCGTGATATCGACGAGCCGGTGCTGCACCATGGCCGTGGCGGCAAGCAGACCGTCGTACACCCGGGTAACAAGGAATTCACTGCAGGTGAGCATATTCCCCGTCCGCAGGGTGGCGGCGGCGGCAGTGGCCGTGGCAAGGCCGGCAACGCCGGTGACGGCATGGACGACTTCGTCTTCCAGATCACCCAGGAGGAGTTCCTCGAGTTCATGTTCGAGGACCTGGAGTTGCCAAACCTGGTCAAGCGTCACCTGACCGGTGCAGACACCTTCAAGAATGTGCGCGCAGGTATTGCAAGCGAGGGTAACCCGTCACGCATCAATATCGTACGTACGCTGCGCTCGGCCCATGCCCGGCGGATCGCATTGACCGGCAGCAGCCGTGCCCTGCTTCGCGAAGCCCAGAAAGAACTTGCCCGCCTGCGCGTCGAGGAGCCTGACAACTTCACCGACATCCAGGAAATCGAGCAGGAGATCGAGCGGCTGAAGGCGCGTATCAACCGTCTGCCCTTCCTCGACACCTTCGACCTCAAGTACAACTTGCTGGTGAAACAACCGAACCCCAGTTCAAAGGCGGTCATGTTCTGCCTGATGGACGTCTCGGGTTCGATGACCCAGGCCACCAAGGACATTGCCAAGCGCTTCTTCATCCTGCTGTATCTGTTCCTCAAGCGTAACTACGACCGGATCGAAGTCGTGTTCATACGGCACCACACCAGCGCGCGCGAAGTGGATGAGGAGGAGTTCTTCTACAGTCGCGAAACCGGCGGCACCATCGTTTCCAGTGCCTTGAAGCTGATGCAGGAAATCATGGCCGAACGCTACCCGGCCAGTGACTGGAACATCTACGCGGCCCAGGCCTCGGACGGCGACAACTGGAACGACGACTCACCCATCTGCCGCGACATCCTCACCCGGCAGATCATGCCGCACGTTCAGTACTACACTTACGTGGAAATCACCCCACGTGAACATCAGGCGCTCTGGTACGAGTACGAACGTATCGGCAATGCCTTCCCCGACACGTTCGCGCAGCAGCAATTGGTATCGGCCGGCGATATCTACCCGGTCTTCCGTGAACTCTTCCAGCGCAGGTTAGCCACATGACCGCCAGAGCACAGAGACGCCAGCCCATCTCCACCGGCTCAGAGTGGACGTTCGACCTGATCCGGACCTACGACCGGGAAATCGGCCGCCTGGCCGAACGTTACGCCCTGGACACCTACCCCAACCAGATCGAGGTGATCACCGCCGAGCAGATGATGGATGCCTACGCCTCGGTCGGAATGCCGCTGGGTTATCACCACTGGTCTTACGGCAAGCAGTTCCTCAGTACCGAGAAATCCTACAGCCGCGGGCAAATGGGGCTTGCCTACGAAATCGTCATCAACTCTGACCCCTGCATCGCCTACCTCATGGAAGAGAACACCATGTGCATGCAGGCCCTGGTGATCGCTCATGCCTGCTACGGGCACAACAGTTTCTTCAAGGGCAATTACCTGTTCCGCACCTGGACCGATGCCAGCTCCATCATCGATTACCTGGTGTTTGCCAAGCAGTACATCGCCCAGTGCGAGGAACGTCACGGGATCGATGCGGTGGAAGACCTCATCGACTCTTGCCACGCTCTGATGAACTACGGGGTGGACCGCTACAAGCGCCCCTACCCCATTTCCGCCGAGGAAGAACGTCGCCGCCAGAAGGACCGGGAGGAGCACCTCCAACGGCAGATCAACGACCTATGGCGCACCATTCCCAAAAGTGCCGACAAGGCCAGTGAGCGGGACGACATGCGTTTCCCCGCCGAACCCCAGGAAAACATCCTCTACTTCATCGAGAAGAACGCGCCACTGCTCGAACCCTGGCAGCGCGAGGTGGTGCGTATCGTGCGCAAGATCGCCCAGTATTTCTATCCGCAGCGCCAGACACAGGTGATGAACGAGGGCTGGGCGACCTTCTGGCACTACACGCTGATGAACGATCTGTATGACGAGGGGCTGATCACCGAAGGCTTCATGATGGAGTTCCTTCAGTCCCATACCAGCGTGGTCTTCCAGCCAGGTTTCGATAGCCCCTATTACAACGGTATCAATCCATACGCACTGGGCTTTGCCATGTACACCGACATTCGGCGCATATGCGAGGCACCCACGGAGGAAGATCGCCATTGGTTCCCCGACATTGCCGGCAGCGACTGGCTTTCGACCCTCAAGTTCGCCATGAGCAGCTTCAAGGACGAGAGTTTCATCCTTCAGTACCTGTCGCCCAAGGTGATGCGTGATCTGAAACTGTTCAGCATCCTGGACGATGACCAGCGGGACGAGCTTTACGTGCCTGCCATACACGATGATGCGGGTTATCGCACCATCCGTGAACAACTGGCTGCCCAATACAACCTCGGCAATCGCGAGCCGAACGTGCAGATATGGAGTGTTGATCGTCGCGGAGATCGCTCACTGACGCTTCGTCACCAGCAACACAACCGCAAGCCCTTGGGGAGTTCGACCGAAGAGGTGCTCAAACACCTGCATCGGTTGTGGGGGTTCGATATTCACCTGGAGACCGTGCAAGGCGACCAGGTGATGAAAACCCATCATATGCCGCCCCGTGGCGAGCACGGCGAAGGCTCCGACTACGGACGCCTGGACATGGCGGTCATTCACCACCTGTGATGCGCCCCCTGGCGGCCGGCAGGTTATGCTGTCGGCAATCAGGGGGAGTTACCTATGCACATTTACAAAGTGGGGGGCGCTGTACGCGACCGTCTACTCGGGCGCCCGGTCAGTGATATCGACTGGCTTGTGGTAGGCGCCACGGTTGAAGACATGCTTGCCGAAGGATTTCGCCCGGTAGGCGCCGACTTTCCGGTGTTCCTGCACCCCAAGACCGGTGAGGAATATGCGCTGGCCCGCACCGAGCGCAAGAGCGGCAGGGGCTACGGTGGGTTTACCTTTCACGCAAGCCCGGACGTCACACTGGAGCAAGACCTGATACGCCGCGACTTGACCATCAACGCGATGGCCGAGGACGCGTGCGGTACGCTCTACGATCCTTACCAGGGCAAGGCCGATCTCGATCGACGCCTGCTTCGCCACGTTTCTCCGGCGTTCGCCGAAGATCCTCTGCGCGTATTGCGCGTGGCCCGTTTTGCTGCGCGCTATGCGCCCTTGGGTTTCAAGGTGGCCAATGACACGCTGGGCTTGATGCAGCACATCAGCGCGTCGGGTGAGTTGCTGGCGTTGACGGCAGAACGCACCTGGAAGGAAATCGAGCGGGCATTGATGGAAACGCACCCCCAGGTATTCTTCGAAGTCCTGCGAGCGTGCAATGCCCTGCAAGTGCTGCTGCCGGAACTGGAGCCTCACCCCCAGACCCTGGCCTCACTGGAACAGGCAGCCAAGCTTCAGCTTGCTTTGCCCATACGCTGGGCCTGTCTGCTGCATCCTTTGCCCACCGCGTCGATCAAAGCGCTCAATCAGCGCCTGAAAACCCCGCGAGAATGCCAGGAGCTGTCGATGCTGACCAGCCAGTGCCTGGAGCAGGCCAATCATGCCTTTGAGCTGCCTGCCCAGGCGCTGCTGGATCTGTTGCAAACGTTCGACGTTTACCGCAGACCGCAGCGTTTCGAGGACTTTCTAGCAGCGTGCAGGGCGATCGCGCAGGGCAACGGGCGGACAGACTACCGGCAGGCAGACTACTTGCAAGGGGCTATGGCCGCTGCCCGGGCCGTGGATGTGAAGCCGCTGGTTCAGGGTGGTCTCACCGGCCAGGCATTGGGTGAGGCCTTGAAAAATGAGCGCCTGCAGGCGCTCGATGCCTACAAGGGCAGCTAGCGACGATGCCGCGCAGCTCGCTCGACCTGCGCGGCAACCCCAGCAGCAGATGGCTGACATACCGGGACTTGCATCCGACAGTACGAGCCTCCATCAGCCAGGCGTCAGTTGCAACCCACGCCACTCGAAGGCGACTGGCGCCAGCACCTGATCGATCTGCGCCTCTTGCCATACCTGCGCCATGGTCTTGCCTACACCCGGGTGCACCAGTTCAGGCGCCAGCAGCGACAACGGCCACAGCACGAAGGCATTTTTCAGAATCTCGGCCCGGGGCAGCACCAACCCGTCGAAAGTGCCATGCAGGTCGTCATACATCAGCACGTCGATATCCAGGGGTAGGCCGAGTCGATCAGGGGCATACCGGCCATTGTCGGCCTCGATGAATTTCAGCCGCCGGTCCAGTTCGATCAACGGCAACGTCGTCTGCCCGGTCACCACGAAATTGATGAACGGCCCGCTCTTGATGCCCACCGCCTGGCTTTCGAAGGCTGGCGAGCAGCGCATGCCGGTCAGGATGGCGGCCAGCGCATCGAGGCCGGCACACAGGTGGGTGTGCCGATCGACGTTGCTGCCAAGGCCTAGGTATACCGTGCTCAGAGACATCCGCGCTCGATCTCCACGCCAACACCACCACGCGCTGCCGGCACTGCGCCCGGCTTGGTGAGCTTCAGGCGTACCCAAGGAATGCCGAACTCGTCCATCAACACGGCAACGAGGCGCTCGGCGAAGGTTTCGACCAACTCGAAGCGTGCCTGCTCGGCGAACCCCTGGATACGCGTCGAAACGCTCGCGTAATCGAGCGCAAGGGCGAGGTCGTCGCCCGCGGCCGCAGGCCTGTTGTCCCAGGCAAAGCTCAGGTCAAGCCGCAGGCACTGGCGAATATCCCGCTCCCAGTCATAGGCACCAATCACGGTATCGACTTCCAGGCCTTCGATGAACACTCTGTCCAAGCACTTCTCTCCACAGCACGACAAGGGCGACTGGCGCCGTTAGAATCAGGGCGTCCTCGCCCGGAATAGTTAGCATGTTTTGGTTACTGGCGCTGCTCGCCTACCTGCTCGGCTCGCTGTCCTTCGCCATTGTCCTGAGCCGCCTTGCAGGCAGCCCGGACCCGCGTTGCAGTGGTTCGGGCAATGCCGGCGCGACCAACATGCTGCGCCTGGCAGGGCGCAAGATGGCGATCCTGACCCTGCTTGGCGACCTGTGCAAGGGGCTGTTGCCGGTAATGCTCGCCCGCCTTGCCGGGCTGGACCTGCACGCGCAGGCCTGGATCGGTATCTGCGCAGTGCTGGGCCACCTGTTCCCCGTGTACTTTCGCTTTCGCGGTGGCAAGGGCGTCGCGACCGCGGCCGGCATGCTGGTCGGCCTGTACCTGCCTGCCGCATTGCTGGCCATCGTTGCCTGGCTACTGACCCTGTACCTCACCCGGACCAGTTCCCTGGCTGCGCTGATCGCAACACCGCTGACCCTGCCATTGCTGGCCTGGCGCCAGCCCGAGGCCCTGCTGCCGATGACGGTACTGACCGTCCTGATCGTATGGCGCCATCGCAGTAACCTGCGTGACCTGTTTGCAGGCCGCGAGCGGCACTTCTGAGCCCTACAGGGGCGGCAGCTGCTCCATCGGCCAGCGTGCCTGCACACTGATCGCCAGGTCCTGCTGCTGCCCCGCCAGCAGTCGCTGGCAGCCGGCATAGGCGATCATGGCTCCGTTGTCGGTGCAGAACTGCGGTCGGGCGTAATAGACATTGCCCTTGAGGTTGCCGAGCATGTCTTCCAACGAAGCGCGCAGGGCCTTGTTGGCGCTGACCCCCCCGGCGATGACCAACCGCTTGAGGCCCGTCTGCTTGAGCGCCCGCTTGCACTTGATGGTCAGAGTCTCTACCACCGCCTGCTGGAACGCCAGGGACACGTCGCAACGGGTTTGTTCGTTGTCGTCGCCAGCCTCCCGGCACTGCTGCCAGGTATTGAGGGCAAAGGTTTTCAAGCCACTGAAACTCATTGCCAGGCCTGGCCGATCGGTCATCGGTCGTGGGAACACGAACCGGCCCGGCGTGCCGCGCTCGGCAAGCCGGGCAATTTCCGGCCCACCGGGGTAGTTCAGCCCAATGAGCTTGGCGGTCTTGTCGAACGCCTCGCCGGCCGCATCGTCCAGGCTCTCGCCGAGCAACTCGTATTGACCGATGCCATCGACGCGCACCAGCTGGGTATGACCGCCGGAAACCAACAAGGCGACGAACGGAAACGCCGGCGGGTTTTCTTCCAGCATGGGCGCCAGCAGGTGGCCCTCCATGTGGTGTACACCGATGGCCGGGATATCCCAGGCAAAGGCCAGGGCCTGGGCGCAGGAGGCACCGACCAGGAGTGCGCCGACCAGCCCGGGGCCTGCGGTATAGGCGATGGCGTCGATTTCGGTGGCCACGCAGCCCGCTTCGTCCAGCACCTGGCGGATCAGCGGCAGCATGCGCTTGACGTGATCGCGCGATGCGAGCTCGGGCACCACGCCGCCGAATACGCGGTGCAGGTCGATCTGACTGAACAGCGCATCGGCCAGCAGGCCCCGCTCACTGTCGTATAATGCGACGCCGGTTTCGTCGCAGGATGTTTCCAATCCCAGTACTAGCATGGGCTCGTCCCTTGTGGGGGCTGAATTCGAAGGCGCGCATGATAGTCCCCGTGCAAGGTGCCGACCAGCGGTTTTCGATCAGAGGCTTTGCATTCCGGCTTGCTAAGGGTTAACATCCGCAACCCTTGAAAACCGACGTTCTCCAGCACACCTTTGTTTTGCCAGGAGCGCGTCTACCCCGGTAATGAATTAAGGTAGCCCTGGATGCCAGCCGTCAAAGTTAAAGAGAACGAACCCTTCGACGTAGCTCTGCGTCGTTTCAAGCGCTCCTGCGAAAAAGCCGGTGTACTGGCTGAAGTTCGTAGCCGCGAGTTTTACGAGAAGCCGACCGCAGAGCGTAAGCGTAAGGCAGCTGCCGCTGTCAAACGTCACGCCAAGAAAGTTCAGCGCGAACAGCGCCGCGCCGTTCGTCTGTACTAATACAGACGTTCATCGCAAAGCTTCTGCCCTGCCCGGTTAACCGCCGGGCGATGGCAGTGGTCGTTTCAAACTTGAGCAACTTGCTCAAGGCTCCATGCACCTGTTCAAGCACCGTGCATGCGGGCAACCTGCCTGAAACGTCAGAACTGGTCATTGTGCTGTAGGCCAGGCGTGCACGTCCGACTGACGGGCCTTATGGGCCGGCGACGAGCACTTATTCCCCGCATAGCTTCAAGCATCACCCGCTGCATTCGGCGCGTGAGCGATTAGACTTGCCAGTTGCCAGATTGACGAGACTGCCATGGCCGGGCTGATTCCCCAGAGTTTCATTGACGACCTCATCAACCGCCTCGACATCGTCGACGTGGTCAGCTCCCGTGTCCAACTGAAAAAAACCGGCAAGAATTATTCTGCCTGCTGCCCGTTCCACAAGGAAAAGACCCCGTCCTTCACCGTGAGCCCCGACAAGCAGTTCTATTACTGCTTTGGTTGCGGCGCCGGTGGCAATGCCCTTGGCTTCGTCATGGACCACGACAACCTGGATTTTCCCCAGGCCGTCGAGGAACTGGCACGCGCGGCAGGCATGGAAGTCCCGCGCGAGCAAGGCCGGCGCGACCAGAAACCGCGCCAGCCGACCGATTCCCCGTTGTATCCGCTGCTGGACGCCGCCTCGGAGTTCTACCGCCAGGCCCTGCGCAGTCACCCGACCCGCAAGGCGGCGGTGGAATACCTCAAGGGCCGCGGCTTATCCGGCGAAGTGGCGCGGGATTTTGGCCTGGGTTTCGCGCCGCCGGGCTGGGACAACCTGCTCAAGCACCTGGGTGCCGACACGCTGCAGCAGAAGGTCATGATCGATGCCGGCCTGCTGATCGAGAATGCCGAAACCGGTAAACGCTATGACCGCTTCCGCGATCGGGTGATGTTCCCGATTCGTGACAGCCGTGGCCGTATCATCGCCTTCGGCGGCAGGGTGCTAGGCGACGACAAGCCCAAGTACCTGAACTCCCCTGAAACGCCCGTGTTCCACAAGGGCCAGGAGCTGTACGGGCTGTACGAGGCCCGCAAGCACAACCGCAACCTCGACGAAATCATCGTGGTCGAGGGCTACATGGACGTGATTGCCCTGGCCCAGCAGGGCTTGCGCAACGCCGTGGCCACCCTGGGCACTGCCACCAGCGAAGAGCACCTCAAGCGCCTGTTTCGCGTGGTCCCGAGCGTACTGTTCTGCTTCGACGGCGACCAGGCCGGGCGCAAGGCGGCCTGGCGGGCGCTGGAGTCCGCCCTGTCGAACTTGCAGGACGGCCGTCGCGCGCGCTTTCTGTTCCTGCCCGAAGGCGAAGACCCGGACAGCCTGGTCCGCGCCGAAGGCACCGACGCCTTCATGGCCCGCATCAATCAGCACGCCCAACCGCTGGCCGATTACTTCTTCGAGCAGTTGAGCATCGAGGCAGACCCTCGCTCGCTCGAGGGCAAGGCGCACATGGCGACCCTGGCTGCACCGTTGATCGAAAAAATTCCGGGCGCCAACCTGCGTCAGCTGATGCGCAACCGCCTGCGGGACATCACCGGGCTCGATCCGCAGCAGGTCGAGCAACTGGCCCAGCAGGCCCCCGCGGCGCCCAGCGCAGACTACGATCCAGGCTATGACTACGACGCCATGGTCAGCTACACGCCTGATTACGGCGACATGCCGCAGCCCGATTATGCTGGCGCCCATCAGGAACAAGCCTGGACGCCAAAAAAGGCCGGCGGCAAGAAAGCCTGGAGCGACAAACCCTGGGACAAGCATCGCAAGGGCGGCAAGCCGTGGCAGCGTGACGAGCCCCCGCCCCGCGTGCCGGCACCGGTCGAACCGCCTACGCTGGCGGCGCTGCGTACGCTGCTGCACCATCCGCTGTTGGCCGGCAAGGTGGAGGACGCCAGCCATTTTGCCGACGAAGAACAGCTCTACAGCCAACTGCTGGTGGCATTGATCGAAGCTGCACAGAAAAATCCTGGGCTAAGCTCAATGCAGCTGATCGCACGCTGGCATGGCACCGAACAAGGTCGCCTGCTGCGGGCCTTGGCGGAGAAGGAATGGTTGATCGTGGCCGACAACCTTGAACAACAGTTTTTCGACACCATTACTAGCTTGTCCGCTCGCCAACGTGAGCGAAGCCTGGAACAACTGCTCAGGAAATCCCGTCAAAGCGAATTGACCAGCGAGGAAAAAACCCAGCTTCTCGCCTTGTTGAGCCGGAATGTTCCCGCACAAAACCCGACCTCATCTGGCGCGTGAGGTCCATGCTCGGGTATAATCCTCGGCTTGTTTTTTGCCCGCCAAGACCTTCAGTGGATAGGGTGTTATGTCCGGAAAAGCGCAACAGCAGTCTCGTATCAAAGAGTTGATCACCCGCGGTCGTGAGCAGGGCTACCTGACTTACGCGGAGGTCAACGACCACCTGCCTGAGGATATTTCAGATCCTGAACAGGTGGAAGACATCATCCGCATGATCAACGACATGGGGATCAACGTATTCGAGAGTGCTCCGGATGCGGATGCCCTTCTGTTGGCGGAAGCCGACACCGACGAAGCCGCGGCCGAAGAAGCCGCTGCTGCGTTGGCGGCAGTTGAGACCGATATCGGCCGCACGACCGACCCGGTACGCATGTACATGCGTGAAATGGGCACGGTCGAGCTGCTGACCCGTGAAGGCGAGATCGAAATCGCCAAGCGGATCGAGGAAGGCATTCGTGAAGTCATGGGCGCCATCGCCCACTTCCCGGGCACTGTCGATTACATTCTCGGCGAGTACGACCGCGTCACCACCGAAGGTGGCCGTCTGTCGGACGTCCTCAGTGGTTACATCGATCCCGATGACAACATCGCAGCACCGACAGAGGAAGTGCCGATTCCAGGCGCCAAGACTGCCGCTGCGAAGGAAGAGTCCGAGGACGAGGAAGAAGAGTCCGACAGCGACGACGAAGAAGAGACCGAAAGCGGTCCGGACCCTGTCGTTGCGGCCCAACGCTTCGGCGCGGTATCCGATCAGCTTCAGGCCACCAACAAGGTCCTGAAGAAGAACGGCCGTGATCACAAGGAAAGCATTGCTGCCCTGCAGGCACTGGCCGATCTGTTCATGCCGATCAAGCTGGTACCCAAGCAGTTCGAAGTGCTGGTCGAGCGCGTTCGCGGCGCACTGAGCCGCCTGCGTCAGCAAGAGCGCGCCATCATGCAGCTGTGCGTGCGTGATGCCCGCATGCCGCGTGCCGACTTCCTGCGCATGTTCCCGAGCAACGAAACCGACCAGACCTGGAGCGGTGACCTTGCCAAGCGCAACACCAAATGGGCTGCGGCCTTGGGTGAAAAGGACGCAGCTATCGTTGCGTGCCAGCAGAAACTGATCGACCTTGAGACCGAAACCGGCCTGACCGTTTCCGAAATCAAGGAAATCAACCGTCGCATGTCGATTGGCGAAGCCAAGGCTCGCCGCGCCAAGAAAGAAATGGTCGAGGCGAACCTGCGTCTGGTGATCTCCATCGCCAAGAAGTACACCAACCGTGGCTTGCAGTTCCTGGACCTGATCCAGGAAGGCAACATCGGCTTGATGAAGGCTGTGGACAAGTTCGAATACCGTCGCGGTTACAAGTTCTCGACCTATGCCACCTGGTGGATTCGTCAGGCGATTACCCGCTCCATCGCCGACCAGGCACGCACCATTCGTATTCCGGTGCACATGATCGAAACGATCAACAAGCTCAACCGCATTTCCCGGCAGATGCTGCAGGAAATGGGTCGTGAGCCGACCCCGGAAGAGTTGGGCGAGCGCATGGAAATGCCTGAGGACAAGATCCGCAAGGTACTGAAGATCGCCAAAGAGCCGATCTCCATGGAAACCCCGATCGGTGACGATGAAGATTCGCACCTGGGTGACTTCATCGAGGACTCGACCATGCAGTCCCCGATCGACGTGGCCACGGTCGAGAGCCTCAAGGAAGCGACCCGCGATGTCCTGTCCGGCCTCACGGCACGTGAAGCCAAGGTCCTGCGCATGCGCTTCGGCATCGACATGAACACCGATCACACCCTTGAAGAAGTGGGTAAGCAGTTCGACGTGACCCGCGAGCGGATCCGTCAGATCGAGGCGAAGGCGCTGCGCAAGCTGCGTCACCCGACTCGAAGCGAGCACCTGCGCTCCTTCCTCGACGAGTGATGACTAACCCCGGCCCAGGCCGGGGTTTTTTCTAGGCTTCGCACGCCACTGGCCATCCGTCTCCAAGGCCCTGTTAAGCCTGAAAAAACCTCCCTGACACCCATCCCAGAGGTGATTGGCCGTCTACACTCGACTCAGACCATTTGAATGCGAGAGGCCGCTATGCCCCTGATGCCGGCAATCCTGCTGGTGACCCTGAGCCTGTGGACCACGACGGGCGTTGCGCAAGTGCAACAGCCAAGTTCGGTCGCCGAGTACGTCGCCGTGGCGATGCCCAGCCCAACCACGGCGCAACCCGACTCCCCGCAAGCCTCCGCACAGCACGGCACTGCCCGCATGTTCTGGTCCGATCTGGTGGTGTACGGCGTACCCACCGTATTGTTGCTGGTACTGGTGCTGGCCACGGTCATGCGTATCAACCGGCGCCTGAGCTCCGAAATCTCCCGGCGCATCGCACTGGAACAGGAGCTGCGCAGCAGCGAGTACCATTACCGTGGTCTGGTCGAGAGCCTTTCAGCCATCGCCTGGGAAGCGGACGTGAACGATTTCACGTACAGCTATGTATCGCCCCATGCCGAAGCTTTGCTCGGTTACCCCCTGAGCAATTGGCTAAAGCCCGGTTTCTGGCGCAGCATCGTGCACCCTGACGATGCGTTATGGGCCCAGGCCTACTGCGAAAGCGAAACTGCCGCCGGGCGCGACCACAGCCTGGATTACCGGGTGATTCGTGCCGATGGCCAAGCGTTGTGGGTGCGCAACATCGTCAGCATGATCAAGCATGGTCACCAGCCCGTCATGCGCGGCCTGATGATCGACATCAGTGAAACCAAGCGCACCGAAGATGCGCTGCGTCTGTCCGAGCAGAAGTTTGCCTCGGTGTTCCAGCAGTGCCCGGACATCTTGCTGATCGCCCGCCACAGCGACGGCTGCTTGCTGGAGGTCAACGAAGCGTTCGAGGAGCAGATAGGCCTGACGCCTGGCCAGGTCATCGGCCGGACGGCGACCGAGCTCAATCTATGGGCAGTCGAGGGTTCAGGCCCTCGCTTGCTGGAGCGCCTGCACCTGGGCGGCATCCGCAACCTGGAAATGAGCTTCAGGCGCAGCAACGGCCAGGTGTTTACAGGGCTTACGTCTGCTGAAACCTTCGAACTCGACGGCACACCTGCGCTGGTGGTCGCCGTACGGGACATCAGCCAGCTCAAGGAAACCCAGCAACAACTGCAGATTTCCGAAGAAAAGTTCGCCAAGGCGTTTCATGCCTCACCAGACGGCCTGTTGCTGTCGCGTCAGCACGATGGCTTGCTGCTGGAGGTCAACGACGGGTTTTGCCGCCTGACCGGCTACGCCCTGCACCCGACCCTGGACCAGACGTCGCTGGACCTTGGCATCTGGGTAGACCTCAATGAACGCAAGCGTCTGCTCGACCAGCTCAACCGAGAAGGCTTCGTACGCGACTTCACCTGCCATATCCGCCGTAGCGACGGGCAGATTCGCCTGTGCGAATTGTCTGCGCGCCCGCTGCCAATCGCCGGCACCGACTGTATGTTGACCATCGCCCGGGACATTACCGAGCGCCACCTGATGCAGGAAAAACTGCAACTGGCCGCCACAGTGTTCGAAAACACGGCCGAGGGCGTGCTGATCACCGACATCGACCAGCGCATCAGTGCGGTGAACCGTGCCTTCAGCGAGATCACCGGCTACAGCGAGATCGAAGCGCTGGGTCAGACCCCTCGCCTGCTCGCCTCGGGCCAGCATGACAGCGCCTTCTACGCTGCCCTGTGGCATCAACTGACCGATGAAGGGCACTGGCAGGGCGAGATCTACAACAAACGCAAGAACGGCGAGCTGTACCCTAGCTGGCTGACCATCAGTGCCGTGCGCAATGCCGAGCGCGAGATCACGCACTTCGTGGCGGTGTTCGCCGACATCTCCAGCATCAAGCACGCACAAGCCGAGCTGGACTACCAGGCACATCACGACCCCCTTACTGGCCTGCCCAACCGTACCCTGTTCGAAAATCGGCTCCAGGCCGTGCTGACCTGTGGACAACTGTCCAATCGCCAAGGCGCCGTGCTGTTCCTGGACCTGGACCGTTTCAAGCACATCAACGACAGCCTCGGCCATCCGGTAGGCGACCTGCTGCTCAAGGGCATCGCACAGCGCCTCAAAGAGCAGGTGCGCGACGTGGACACCGTGGCGCGCCTGGGGGGCGACGAATTCATCATCCTGCTGCCTGGCCTGCACAAGCCCAGTGACGCGAGCACCATCGCCAACAAGCTGCTGGCGTGTTTCAACGCCCCCTTCCAGGCCGGCGAGCATGAGTTCTTCACCAGCGCCAGCATCGGCATAAGCCTCTACCCACACGACGGCAGCGATGTCGCCACGCTCATCCGCAACGCCGATGCCGCCATGTACCGCTCCAAGGCCAAGGGGCGCAACCGGGTGGAAGTCTATACCCGCGACCTTACTGCCCAGGCCAGTGAGCGTGTTGCCCTGGAGCACGAACTGCGCCGGGCCATCGAACGCAACGAGATGAGCCTGTGCTTCCAGCCCAAGCTCAGCCTGCAAACCCAGACTCTGGTCGGTGCCGAAGCCTTGATCCGCTGGAGCCACCCGACATTTGGCGAAGTGCCACCGGAGCATTTCATCCACCTGGCAGAGGAAAACGGCACCATCCTGCAACTGGGCGATTGGGTACTGGAACAGGCCTGCCGCCAGATGCAAGTCTGGAAACAGCGTTACGAACCCTTTGGCCCGCTGTCGATCAACCTGGCCGGCGCGCAGCTTCGCCAACCCAACCTGGCACGGCGCATCGAGGCACTGCTCAAGCAACACCAACTCAAGGCCGGCGATCTACAGCTGGAGATCACCGAGAACTTCATCATGAGCCAGGCCGAAGAAGCCCTCGCGGTTCTGCACCAGTTGAAGAAATTGGGCGTGCAACTGGCGATCGACGATTTTGGCACCGGTTATTCGTCGTTGAGCTACCTCAAGCGGCTGCCGCTGGACATCCTCAAGATCGACAAATCCTTCATCCGCGGCCTGCCCGACGACCCCCACGATGCCGCTATCGCCCGCGCCATCATCGCGCTGGGCCGCAGCATGCAGCTGACCATCATTGCCGAAGGCGTCGAGAACCAGGCCCAGCAGCGATTTCTGGCTACCGAAGGCTGCGAGCAGATCCAGGGCTACATCGTCAGCCTGCCCTTGCTGCCGGGGGAATTCGCTGCGCAATTTCTTCGTATAGCACTAACGGATCTTTCGGATGGCACAGGTGCGAAACCCTCGTTATAATCGCGCCTCCTACTGAGGGCCTATAGCTCAGTTGGTTAGAGCAGAGGACTCATAATCCTTTGGTCCACGGTTCGAGTCCGTGTGGGCCCACCATATTCAAAGCCGCGCACTGCGCGGCTTTCGGCTTTCTGGGTCGGCGGCGCGGGCGGCAAGGTCACCGTGGCTCAGGCCAGCAACCGGTCGATCAACGCCTGCTCGTAATCGTTGAGTGGCTGATCCTCGTAGAGCTTGTCGGAGGCCGCGACCAGCGCCTGGCCCTCGACCTCACGCCCACTGTCACCATAGACATGCCCAAGGTTCTCCAGCGACTGCAGGTTGCCGTGCTCTGAGAAGGAAATCAGGTACCAGCGCTCGGCCGCCTCGAGCTCGCCCAGTCGGTGATAGGCCACAGCCAGGTTGTGCTGGGCGTAGACGTGGTCGGACTCCAAGGCCTGCAACAACGCCTGCTTGGCCTGTTGATAGTCTTCGAGCTGCAAGTAAAGAAGGCCAAGATTGTTGTAGCCGTCGACATTGCCCAACTCGGCCGCGCGCCGGTAGGCCTGCTCAGCCTGCGGATAACGCTCTGCATGCAGATGGACGTCACCCAGCAAGTTCAACGCCTCCGGATGATCGTGGCGCACAGCCTTGTTGAGGTGTTCGACGGCAGCATCGTGATCGCCATCCTGGTAGGCCATGCTGCCCAGGTAGAAGTGGCTACGGACACAGTCGTACTCGGTGGCTTTCTGGAAGTATTGGCGGGCGGTGTCGTGGTCACCCTCCTGGAAGGCCATGCTGCCAAGGTTGTAGTGGCTGCCCGGATAGTCGTGCTCGGCAGCCCTCTGGAAGTGTCGGCGGGCAACGTCGTGATTACCGTCTTGGTAGGCCATGATGCCCAGGTTGTAGTGGCTGCCGGGATAATCACGGTCGGCGGCCCTCTGGAAGTGTCGATGAGCATTGGCGCGATCATCACGTGCCAGGCTCACCGCGCCAACGCCATTCATCCAGCGCGGGTCGTCGGGACACGCCTTGGCAAGGTTCTCGAAGCACTGCTGCGCAGCGTGCAGATCCTGTGCTCGGAACGCCGCCCAGCCCTGGTCATTGAGCGCAGTCGCCTGCTCGGCACTGAGCGTTTTTTTATTCGTGAACCACATGGTGTTTCCTGCCTTGCGAGGGTCTGCCATGTTAAGGGCGTATAGAAAAGCCAACAAGGTAATGGCTCTGCTGGGCAGGTTCGAACCACCTTCTTTGAAGCCGCGCAACTGTGCGGCTTTTTTGCATTTCATATCACGTCATGGGCCCGATGCCCGTGTTGAAACCGCCCTTGAGGCCACTATGTTCCCCGTTATGCATTAGACAGTGAGCCGAATAGGCGGCATTATCGGCTCATTTAATGAGCCGAATAGGCTCGCTAATCGGCTCACGTGAACGTAACCTATGAATGACCCGCAATGGATCTGGCAGCAGCCCGGTTGGCCAGGGTTTACTTGGCAAACTGAAACACTCGCCCCACTGCTGCACGCCTGCAGCCAGGCGCAGGGCCGTCTGTTGGGGATGCTCGATGCCGCAGGGCACGAAACTGAAGTGCAGAGCAGCCTGGATGCCATGCTGCAGAACATAATCACCTCTTCCGCCATCGAGGGCGAGCAACTGAATGTTGGTTCCGTGCGCTCATCGCTGGCGCAGCGCTTAGGGTTGAACGAGGAAAGCCAATCAGCCACACCGCGATCAGAAGGCCTGGCAGCATTGCTGCTCGATGCCACTCAGGGGTATGAACAAACGCTAGACACAGAACGGCTCTTCATTTGGCACCGCTGGTTGTTTCCAAGCGATGACCCGCTGATGTCAAGACCTCTGCATATCGGCACATTGCGCGGCGATGAGCCCATGCAGGTGGTTTCCGGTCGGCTCCACCGCCCGACGGTCCACTTCGAAGTACCTGCGCGAACTGGCCTGGAAACACAAGTGGCGGATTTTCTCGTCTGGTTCGAGCGCAGTCGCCGCGATGCCAGCCTGAACCCTTTCTTGCGTGCGGGTATCGCGCATCTTTGGTTCGTTACCCTGCACCCGTTCGATGACGGTAACGGCCGCCTTACCCGCGCCCTCACCGACTTGGCGTTGGCGCAAGGTGAACGACAAGCCATCCGTTTCTATGCGATGTCCGCGAGCATTCTCGACGACCGCGCCGGTTATTACCGCATCCTGGAAGCCAGTCAGAAAAGTGGGCTGGACATCACCCGTTGGCTGTATTGGTTTCTGACCACCTTGCTCAACAGCCTGGAAAAGGCTCTCGTACGTATTGATCGAGTACTGGCAAAGGCGCGATTCTGGCAGGCGCACCGCGGCCAGGGGTTATCCGCAGAGCAGGTAAAAGTACTCAACCGTCTGCTCGACGGTGGCGAGCGCGGCTTCGAGCAAGGTATCAGCGCAGCGCAGTACCAAGCCGTAGCGAAAGTTTCCAAAGCCACTGCTACTCGCCACCTCAGTGATCTTCTGGAAAAAGGCTGCATCGAACGCCTGCCCGGTGGCGGCCGCAGTACGCGTTACCAAATAGCCCAGTGAGCCTCAATGAACGTCTGAGCGCAGCGGGGCAATCCTCCTTGCCCCCACCCACCCAGCCTAGCTAGGCTACCTCCCCCCTTTCGCTCGCCGAGCCACGCCATGCCAGACCCTCGCCCGTTCGCCCTGGATGAAATCGACCGACAGCTGATCGCCCTGTTGCAGATCAATGCCCGCGAAAGCGTAGCCATGCTCGCGCGCCAGTTGGGCATCGCTCGCACCACGGTCAACTCACGGCTCGAGCGGTTGGAGAAGAACAAGGTGATTTCCGGTTATGGCGTGCGCTTGGGGCAGCAGGTGATGGGCGGTGGGCTACAAGCATATGTGGGCATCAAGGTGCAGCCACGCTCGGGCAAAGAGGTCGTCAAACGACTAAGCACGATGGCCGCTGTGCGGCAGTTGTGCGCAGTGAGCGGCGAGTTCGACTACGTGGCCTGGCTGCACACGGAGTCACCGGAGCAACTGGACCAGTTGCTGGACCGGATCGGCAACGTCGAGGGCGTCGAAAAAACCACCACGTCGATCATCCTCAGCAGCAAGGTGGATCGCGGTCAGGCGCTTTGAAACCCATGCTCATGAAGCCGAAATCGTCAAAGTGCTCACCTGACACGTCACTATGACCAACCCTGAGACATTTCGACCTCATTCTGCTTCTTAATAACGAAACGTCCCCTCTCTAAAATGACCGCCAGACGTCTCCTATACTCAGGCTCAGCACATCGCGCAGCCGCTCTGGCAAGGTCCTTCAATGAACAAGAACAACCGGCACCCTGACGACGGCAAGAAACCCATCACCATTTTCGGCCCGGATTTTCCATTCGCCTTCGATGACTGGCTGGAGCATCCGGCAGGCCTGGGCACGATTCCGGCGCAACGTCACGGCGAGGAAGTCGCGATCATCGGCGCCGGAATCGCCGGCTTGGTGGCCGCCTACGAGCTCATGAAACTGGGGCTCAAGCCAGTGGTGTACGAAGCCTCGAAACTGGGTGGCCGGCTGCGCTCGCAAGCCTTCAATGGCACCGATGGCATCGTCGCCGAGTTGGGTGGCATGCGCTTTCCGGTCTCGTCCACGGCGTTCTATCACTACGTGGACAAGCTAGGGTTGCAGACCAAGCCCTTCCCTAACCCGTTGAGCTCGGCCTCCAGCAGCACGGTGATCGACCTCGAAGGCCAGACCTACTACGCCGAAACCCCTGCCGATCTTCCCCAGTTGTTTCATGAAGTGGCCGACGCCTGGGCTGACGCGCTGGAAAGCGGTGCGCAATTCGCCGATATCCAGCAAGCGATCCGTGATCGCGATGTACCACGCCTCAAGGCGCTGTGGAACAAACTCGTACCGCTGTGGGACGACCGCACGTTCTACGACTTCGTCGCCACCTCGCGCTCGTTCGCCAAGCTCAGCTTCCTGCACCGCGAAGTGTTCGGTCAGGTAGGCTTCGGCACAGGCGGTTGGGACTCTGACTTCCCCAACTCGATGCTGGAAATCTTCCGGGTGGTCATGACCAACTGCGATGATCATCAGCATCTGATCGTGGGCGGCGTGGAGCAGGTACCGCAAGGTATCTGGCGTCATCGGCCCGAGCGCTGCGCCCATTGGCCCGAGGGCACCAGCTTGCGGTCCCTGCATGGCGGCGCACCCCGCACCGGGGTCAAGCGGATCCAGCGCGCTGCCGATGGCCGCCTGGCCGTCACCGACAACTGGGGTGATACCCGCCAGTACGGCGCCGTGCTCGCCACCTGCCAGACGTGGTTGCTGACCACCCAGATCGACTGCGAAGAATCGCTGTTCTCCCAGAAAATGTGGATGGCACTGGACCGCACCCGCTACATGCAGTCGTCGAAAACCTTCGTCATGGTCGACAGGCCGTTCTGGAAGGACAAGGACCCGGAAACCGGCCGCGACCTGCTGAGCATGACCCTGACCGACCGCCTGACCCGCGGCACGTACCTGTTCGATAACGGCGACGACAAGCCGGGGGTCATCTGCCTGTCCTATGCCTGGATGAGCGATGCCTTGAAAATGCTGCCACACCCGGTCGAGAAACGCGTGCAGCTGGCCTTGGACGCGCTGAAGAAGATCTATCCGAAGACCGACATCGCCGGCCACATCATTGGCGATCCGATCACGGTGTCGTGGGAAGCGGACCCGTATTTCCTCGGCGCCTTCAAAGGCGCTCTGCCCGGTCATTACCGCTACAACCAACGCATGTATGCCCACTTCATGCAAAAGGACATGCCCGCCGAGCAGCGCGGCATCTTCATTGCCGGCGACGACGTGTCCTGGACGCCTGCCTGGGTGGAGGGCGCCGTGCAGACGTCGCTCAATGCGGTGTGGGGTATCATCAATCACTTCGGCGGGCATACCCACCCCGAGAATCCGGGGCCAGGCGATGTGTTCGACGAGATCGGCCCGATCGCGCTGGCCGACTGACCCAGGAGCTGTCATGCGCATAGCCTTGTTCCAAGCGCCGCCTGGCCCGCTGGATGTGCCCGGCAACCTGCAGCGGCTGCGCGACCAGGCGCAGTTGGCGGCCGGCCAGGGCGCGTCACTGTTGGTTTGCCCGGAAATGTTTCTGACCGGCTACAACATCGGCTCGGCCCAGGTGCAGCAACTGGCCGAAGCCTGCGATGGCCCGTCAGCGCAGCACATCATGCAGACAGCGCAGACCTATGGTATCGCCATCGCCTACGGTTACCCGGAACGCGACCCAAACGGTGCCGTTTTCAACAGCGCGCAACTGATCGCTGCCGATGGCCGCACCCTGGGCAACTACCGCAAGACGCATCTGTTCGGTGAGCTTGATCGCACGATGTTCACGCAGGGGCCGGATCATTTTCCGGTCGTCGAGCTGGACGGCTGGAAAGTCGGCCTGCTGATCTGCTACGACATCGAGTTCCCGGAAAATGCCCGTCGGCTGGCCTTGGCCGGCGCCGAGCTCATCCTGGTCCCGACAGCCAACATGAAGCCTTACGACTTCGTTTGCCAGGTGACGGTGCGGGCCCGGGCCCAGGAAAACCAGTGTTACCTGGTGTATGCCAACTACTGCGGCACGGAAGACGCCATCGACTATTGCGGACAAAGCAGCATCGTCGGCCCGGATGGCGGCGTGTTGGGCATGGCAGGCCATGAAGAATGCCTGCTGCTGGCCGAGCTGGAACAGCAAGCCGTGGTGCAAGGCCGTCGAGCATTCCCCTACCTCACCGACCTGCGTCAGGCCTTGCACGGACGAACGCCTGGGCAGGATCACTGACAGCGCAGCGCTTGCAGGCTAGCATGGTCGGACCACACGGAGCCCCCATGCCTGACACCATCCGCCAGCTCACCCTTGCCAACGGCCTGCAGCTCACCCTGCGCCACGCCCCTCGTCTCAAGCGCGCCGCGGCGGCGCTCAGGGTGCACGCGGGCAGCCACGACGCCCCTGCCAAGTGGCCTGGGCTGGCGCATTTTCTCGAGCACCTGTTCTTTCTGGGGACAACGCGTTATCCCCTCGAAAATGGCCTGATGCGCTACGTGCAGGCGCTCGGCGGCCAGGTCAATGCAAGCACCCGCGAGCGGACGACGGACTTCTTCTTCGAAACCCCGCCCACAGCCTTGGCGGGCGGTTTGATGCGGCTGTGCCAGATGCTGGCCGAGCCGGACCTGGCCATCGCCCGCCAACGCGACGAGCGCGAAGTGATCCACGCCGAATTCATCGCCTGGTCGCGCAGTCGTCAGGCCCAGGCGCATCATGCCTTGCTGCAATCCGTCGCGCCGTGTCATCCGTTGCGCGCCTTCCAGGCCGGTAACCGTTACACCTTAACGCTGCAAGACCCCGCCTTCCAGCAAGCACTGAGGGACTTTCACCGACGCTATTACCAGGGAGGCCAAATGGTGCTGGCGGTGAGCGGCCCTCAGTCCCTGGATGAACTGGAACAGTTGGCCGTGCCCCCCGCGCAACTGTTCGCCAGCGGCACGCGCGAGCTGCGGCGCCCTCCACCCCCATTGGGCACAAGCTGCAACCCGCAACTGTTCGCTCATGACCAGATGCCGGCCGGCGCAGAGCATGCCCTAGCGCTGCTGATCAGTTGCCTGAACGACAGCCGGCCCGGTATGTGGCTCGCTGCCGCGCGCCAGCACTGCGGGTTGCAGGCCATCAAGGTTGAAACGCTCTACGCCTTCGCCGGGCAATTGCTCTGGCACATCGATCTGACGCCAGGCACCGGTGTGGCTGTTGGGCAGGCCATGGCCCTGCTTCACGGCTGGTTCGGATACATGCAGAACGCGGACTTGGCGCAGCTCAATCGAGAATTCGGGCGCTTGCAAAGGCGTCGTGAGCACAGCGCCAGCGCCATGGAGCTGGCACGCAGGGACAGCGCAGGGCTTCCCTTTACCGCGCTCGACACACAGGGCCAGCGCGCTTTTGCTGCGCTTCTGGCGAGCCTGCCCCATTCGGACCAGGGTCGCTGGCAGCTCCCTGTGAGCGAGCCGTTGCTGCACACACCGTTGCCTGAGACCGGTGAGTGGTCCTTACCCGGTGGACTGAGCATCAGCGACGCCTTGCCTGCCACGCGTCAGCACGCAGCCCTGCTTGTGCGTTGGCAGGTACCCCTTGCTTTGAAGGAATCACTGCATGCCGTTCTGGATCAAGCCCTGGCCCCACTCAAAGCGCGCTGCGAACGCGCTTCGGTACAGCTGAGTTTCGCCAGGGCCGGCCAGGGATGGGCGCTGCGCTGCGCAGGCGTAGCTTCGGCCGTGGTCACCGCCATGGGGATTGCCCTGCCATTGTTGAAGGCCCCGCCGGCCGACTGCTGGGCTGACCGCGCGGTACCACCCAATGAGCCCATGCCCATCAGGGCACTGCTCGAGCAGTTGCCAAACGCCGTGGCAGGCCTCGACGTGCAGGCGGAGACCGTGTCACGGCAAAGCCAGGCCCAACTCGACAGGCTCTGGCAACAGGCCACCTGGCGTGGGTTGGCTGTGGGTTTCGATACAGATACACAGCGGGCACTGGCAGCCGTCCTGCAAGGCCTGCCTGGCCATGGCCGCGCGCCTGTTCCCGTCCCACCGCCCGCCCGTCGTTGGCACACGGTGGACGGGTACGGCAGCGAGCATGCCCTGCTGTTGTTCTACCCTCTGCCAGCGGGCATGGAGGTAGCGGGCAGGCTGCTGGCTCACCTGCTTCAAGGCCCTGTCTATCAACGTTTGCGGGTCGAACTGCAACTGGGCTATGCGGTGTTCAGCGCCATGCGCCAGGTGGAGGGCGTGCACGGGCTGATGATCGGCGTGCAATCGCCCCACGCCAGCCCGGCCATGATCCTGGAACAGGTGGTCACCTTGTTGCGCGAGCGCGTCACGCTCGATCTTTCCTCGCAGCAACTGCTGGCCGATCAGTTCGATGAAGCGGTGATGAGCAACGCCGAGGTCGTGGAGTGGGCCTGGCAGACACACCTGGCTACACAACCCTGGACGCTGGATGGCGTACGCAGGGCTATCCTCAATGTGCGGCAGCATGATCTGGACAGGCTGCAGGACGCATTGCTCAATGGGCAGGCGCCCTGGATCTGTCTGGCCACCGCTGCCGCGCCACCTGACTTTCAGGCCAAGCAGCGCGAGATTATTGCACCTGGTGCAACGCTACTTTCCTGATACACAGTCTTCGGATGAACGGTTTTCTTGTAAGATAGCGCAACCCTGATTCAGGGAACCTCCTGCCCATGGCGGTACCCAAGTAGTAGTCAAGCGTTCCTCAAACCCATTCGGAAGGAGTAATCCCATGTGGACCAAACCTGCATACACTGACCTGCGTATCGGCTTCGAAGTCACCATGTACTTCGCCAACCGCTAAGCACGGCTTAGGGTACGACGCCTCGGCCTGCCGGGGCGTTTTCGTTTTTCAGGCATGACTTTCCGCACAGCATAGAGAGCACCCATGTATATCCAGGTTCTCGGCTCGGCCGCCGGTGGCGGATTTCCGCAGTGGAACTGCAACTGCGTCAATTGCAAGGGCTTCAGGGACGGTACCCTGCGGGCCACTGCCCGCACCCAGTCATCCATCGCCCTGTCCGACGACGGTGTGCATTGGGTGTTGTGCAACGCTTCGCCAGACATTCGCGCACAGCTTCAGGCCTTCGCGCCCATGCAGCCTGCCCGGGGTCTGCGCGACACCGGCATAGACGCCATCATCCTGCTGGACAGCCAGATCGACCACACCACTGGCCTGCTCAGCCTGCGCGAAGGTTGCCCGCATCCGGTGTGGTGCACCGACATGGTCCATCAGGACCTGACCACCGGCTTTCCGCTGTTCACCATGCTCAGCCACTGGAACGGCGGCCTGCAATGGAACCGTATCGAGCTTGAGGGCAGTTTCGTCATCCAGGCCTGCCCCAACCTGCGGTTCACCCCTTTCCCGCTGCGCAGTGCGGCGCCGCCTTATTCGCCACACCGTTTCGACCCGCACCCAGGCGATAACCTCGGCCTGCTGGTCGAGGACACCCGCACCGGTGGCAAGCTGTTCTATGCGCCCGGCCTTGGCCAGGTGGACGAGCAACTGCTGGAGATGATGCAAGGCGCCGACTGTCTGCTGGTCGATGGCACCTTGTGGGAAGACGACGAAATGCAGCGCCGCGGTGTGGGCACGCGCACCGGCCGTGAAATGGGCCACCTGGCCCAGAACGGCGCCGGCGGCATGCTCGAGGTGCTCGACGGCTTTGCACGCCAGCGCAAAGTGCTCATCCACATCAACAACACCAACCCGATCCTCGACGAAGACTCCCCCGAGCGTGCCGAAGTGCTGCGCCGCGGTGTGGAAGTGGCCTTCGACGGCATGAGCATCGAGTTGTAACGGGCCTGCCCGCCACCCCCAGACTTCCAGGAGCCAGCCGAATGAGCGATGCACTGCCGATGTCCCCTGCCGAGTTCGAGCAGGCCCTGCGCGCCAAGGGCGCCTACTACCACATTCACCACCCCTACCACGTGGCCATGTATGAAGGCCGTGCTACCCGCGAACAGATCCAGGGTTGGGTAGCCAACCGCTTCTATTACCAGGTCAACATCCCGATGAAGGACGCCGCCATCCTGGCCAACTGCCCGGATCGCGAGGTGCGCCGGGAGTGGATACAGCGCTTGCTCGACCACGATGGCGCACCTGGTGAGGATGGCGGCATCGAAGCCTGGCTGCGACTGGGCCAGGCGGTTGGTCTTGACCCCGAGCAGTTGCGCTCACAGGAGCTGGTATTGCCGGGGGTGCGCTTTGCCGTGGACGCCTACGTCAATTTCGCCCGTCGCGCCAGCTGGCAGGAAGCGGCCAGCAGCTCGCTGACCGAGCTTTTCGCCCCGCAGATCCACCAATCGCGCCTGGACAGCTGGCCACAGCACTACCCTTGGATCGACCCGGCAGGCTACGCGTATTTCCGCACGCGCCTTGGCCAGGCTCGCCGCGACGTTGAGCATGGCCTGGCCATTACGTTGCAGCACTACACCACCTGGGCTGGGCAGCAGCGTATGCTGGAAATCCTCCAGTTCAAGCTGGACATCCTGTGGAGCATGCTCGATGCCATGAGCATGGCCTACGAGCTGAACCGGCCGCCTTATCACTCCGTTACCCAGGAACGGGTATGGCATAAAGGGATCACCCTATGAATTTCGATCGTCAGCAAGTGCCCAGGTGGCGCCAGGGTTACCGCTTCCAGTACGAGCCTGCCCAGAAAGGCCATGTGCTGCTCTACCCTGAAGGCATGATCAAGCTCAACGAAAGCGCCAGCCTGATCGGAGGGCTGATCGACGGTCAGCGCGATGTGGCAGCCATCATCGACGCACTCCAGCAGCAATTCCCCGATGTGCCGGAAGTGGCCGACGATATCGAGCAGTTCATGGAGGTGGCCCGTGCCGAACACTGGATCGAGCTTGCCTGATCTGCCGCCCACGCCCGAAGTCGGCCTGCCGCTGTGGCTGCTGGCCGAGCTGACCTATCGTTGCCCGCTGCAATGCCCCTATTGCTCCAACCCTCTGGATTTCGCAGCCCAGGGCCAGGAGTTGAGCACTGCGCAGTGGTTCAAGGTCATGGCCCAGGCCCGCGAGATGGGCGCCGCGCAGATTGGGTTCTCCGGGGGCGAACCCCTGGTTCGCCAGGACCTCGCCGAGCTGATCGCCGAGGCCCGCCGGCTGGGGTACTACACCAACCTGATCACCTCCGGTATCGGCTTGACCGAGGCGCGCATCGCCGCCTTCAAGCAGGCCGGCCTGGACCATATCCAGATCAGCTTCCAGGCCAGCGACGAGCAAGTGAACAACCTGCTGGCCGGCTCCCGAAAGGCGTTCGCACAAAAGTTGGAAATGGCCCGCGCCGTGAAGGCCCACGGTTACCCCATGGTGCTCAACTTCGTTACCCATCGGCACAACATCGACAAGATCGACCGCATCATCGAGCTGTGCATCGCCCTGGATGCGGATTTCGTAGAACTGGCCACGTGCCAGTTCTACGGATGGGCGCACCTGAACCGGGTCGGGCTGCTGCCCACCCGTGATCAGCTGGAGCGGGCCGAGCGGATCACCAATGAGTACCGCGACAAGCTCAAAGCCGAAGGCAACCCGTGCAAGCTGATCTTCGTCACGCCGGACTACTACGAGGAGCGGCCCAAGGCCTGCATGAACGGTTGGGGCAATCTGTTCCTGACCATCACTCCCGACGGCACCGCGCTGCCGTGCCATGGCGCCCGTCAGTTGCCGGTGCAGTTCCCCAACGTGCGCGACCATGACCTGCGACACATCTGGTATGAGTCGTTCGGTTTCAACCGCTTCCGTGGCTACCAATGGATGCCGGAACCCTGCCGCTCCTGCGATGAGAAGGAGAAGGACTTTGGCGGCTGCCGCTGCCAGGCCTTCATGCTCACCGGTGATGCCAGCAATGCCGACCCGGTATGCGCCAAGTCGCCCGACCATGACTTGATCCTGAAGGCCCGCGAGCAGGCGCAAAGCGCCGACCTCGCCATAGAACAGATGACTTTCCGAAATGAACGAAACTCCCGTGTCATCGCCCGAGGCTGAGTTCACCGCCGCCCAGGCTGTCGCCGCCGGCACCGATTTCGCCGAACTCAAGGTCGGTGACGCCGGCCTGTTCTGGGTCGAGTTTCGGCCTGCCGACGACGCTTGCCGCATTTGGCACTGGCATCATCACCAGGCACGCTGCCTGACCCCCGACGGCTTCAGTGTACGCAGCCGTGTCTACGAATATGGCGGGGGCAGTTTCTGCCTGGGCGGGGACGGACTGGTGTTCGTCAACGAAAAGGACCAGCAGGTTTACACCCAACCTTTGGACAACACGCCGCCGCGCGCCCTTACCCATGACCCCGCCTGCCGTTATGGCGATGTGCAATGGCATGGCGGGCAGGCCCTGGCCGTGGAGGAGCGCCATGGCGAAACCGTGGAGCACCGTCTGGTGGCCTTGGCCGAGGGCACACGTCAGGTGCTGGTCGAAGGCGCCGATTTCTACGCTTCGCCCACGGTCAGCCCGGACGGGCAGCGCCTGGCCTGGATCGAATGGGATCGCCCGGCGCAGCCGTGGACGGTAACGCGACTCATGACCTGCCGTCGCGAGACCAGCGGCCAATGGGGGCCAGCGCAAACGGTGGCAGCGGGCGATGAATCGCTGCAGCAGCCCCGATTCGATGAGGCCAACCGCCTGTACTGCCTGTCCGATCGCGATGGTTTCTGGCAGCCATGGGGCGAGCGTGACGACGGCTGGCAAGCGCTGGCAAGCGAGCCTGCCGACCATGCTGCAGCGCCCTGGCAATTGGGCGCCAGTACCTGGCTGGCACTCGGGCCGCAGCATTACCTGGCCACTTGGTTCGAAGCAGGTTTCGGACAACTGGGTCTGCGCACGCCCGATGGTCGCACTGAGCGATTCGCCAGCGCCTACACCCGCTTTCGGCACCTGGCCATGGACGCCACCTGCGTGTATGCCATCGCCGCCTCGCCCATCAGCCCGGCGGCGGTCATTGCGATTGCGCGTGACACCCACGAAGTGAGCATACTGGCTGGGGGCGCCGAGGTACTGCCGGCGCATCGGGTCAGCGTGCCCCACTCATTTCATTGCGGAACCGGGAGTGCGCTGGCCCATGGCTTTTTCTATCCGGCGGCAGGCAGCACTACGCCATCGCCGCTGATCGTCTTCATTCATGGTGGCCCGACCTCGGCCTGCTATCCGGTGCTCGACCCGAGGATCCAGTTCTGGACGCAACGAGGTTTTGCCGTTGCGGACCTCAACTACCGCGGCAGTAGCGGCTATGGCCGCGCGTACCGCCATGCGTTGCACCTGCGTTGGGGGCAAAGCGATGTGGAAGATGCTTGCTCAGCCGTCGAGCGCCTGGCGGCCGATGGCCTGATCGACAAGACCAAAGTGTTCATCCGTGGCGGCAGTGCCGGCGGCTACACCGCCCTCTGCGCACTGGCGTTCAGGGAGGTATTCCGGGCAGGCGCGAGCCTGTATGGCGTCAGCGACCCGGTTGCATTGGCGCGTGCCACGCACAAGTTCGAGGGTGACTACCTGGACTGGCTGATCGGTGATCCGGAACAGGATGCCGAGCGCTACCGGCAGCGCACGCCGCTCCTGCATGCCGAGCGAATCAAGGTGCCGGTGGTGTTCTTTCAAGGGGAACTGGATGCGGTCGTGGTGCCGGAGCAGACCCGCGCCATGCTCGCAGCGCTCAACGCCAATGGCATCGAGGCCCAGGCACATTTCTACGCGGGGGAGCGGCACGGGTTTCGCAAGGCCCGTAACCTTGAGCATGCGCTCGAACAGGAATGGCGATTCTACTGCAAGGTGCTTGAGCAGCATTGAACCTGCGGCTCACGGCTACCCGTGAGCCGCAGGGAATTCAACGCTTGGCGATGATGTACACCGCGTGCACGATGCCTGGGATATAGCCAAGCAAGGTCAGCAGGATGTTCAGCCAGAAGGCTCCGCCAAACCCCACCTGCAGAAACACGCCCAAGGGCGGCAGAATGATTGCGATGATGATCCGAATAATGTCCATGCGAGTCTCTCCGTAAGGGGTTACATCACAGACTCGCCGCCGCTTGCAGAGGTTCCACAGGCAAAAAAAACGCCCTGGATCGAATGTGACAGACCCAGGGCGGTGCGCAGAAACGCCAGACGGTTCGGTTGTACGTGGGTGGACTAGGCGGGCATCTTGCGCCCCGAGACCTGGGCCGCGTGCAGTCGCGCGAACGCGCGCGATAGGCGCAACAGCATTTCGTCGACGTTGCCGCGGGTCACGGTAAGCGACGGCGAGAGCCGCAGTACATCGGCCTGGGGCGCACCGACCAGCAGGCACTCTTGCAACGCCGCACGCTCAAGCGCCCGTGCCAGGGGCTCGTTGAGCTGCAATGTCCACAGCAGCCCGCTCCCGCAGACCTGGCCCTGGCCAAAGCGGCCCGCCAAGCGGCTAAGTCCCTCGCGTAGATGGCGGCCAGTGTCCTGCACGTGCTCGATGAAGCCCGCACTCAGCACCGTTTTCAGGACTGCCAGGCCTGCTGCGGCCGTCAACGCATTGCTGTACCAGGCATCCGGCAGGCCCGCCATCGGCGTGCAGCCAGCGCTGCTGCGTACCAGCAAGGCGGCCAGTGGAACGCCTCCACCCAGGCCGCCACCTAGCACCACCATGTCGGCATGCACGCCGTACAGGGTTTCGGCCAGCAACGCACCGCAGCGGCCCACGCCGGTGTGCGCTTCATCAAGGATCAGCAGAATGCCCAGCTCGCGGCAAAGAGCCTCAGCGCCCTTGAGGTATTCCTCGGTTGCAGCAACGATTGCACCCTGGCTTTGCAACGGTTCCAGCACGACGGCTACCGTGCGCGACTCCACGGCCGCGTGCAGTGCGGCCAGGTCATTGAACGGCACATGGCTGAGAGGGGCGTGTTCGGGTTTGCAATGGCTTGCACGGCTGGCCACAGGCGCACCATACGCGGCTTCGCCGCCCTGGCGGGCAACGATGATATGGCCAGCACCGTGGCGATGGCGCTCACCCCACTGGCGAGCCAGGCGCACAGCACCTTCATGTGCCTGAGCCGTGCTGTCGAAAAGCAGGGCACGGTCACTCCCGGTTGCTTGGCAGAGCTGGTCGCGCAACGCCAGAACGCCCTCATGCGAGCGCCCCACGCCCGGGTTGATCAAGGCTTGAGCCTGGTTCGCCACCGCCTTCACCACGGGCTCTGGGCTGTGCCCCAGCATGTTGACCCCGTCGCCTTGATTGAAGTCCAGGCACGCGCGGCCTTGGTCGTCCCAAAGCCAGGCGCCTTGCCCTCTGACGAAAACAGGTGAGCCCATTGCCGCTGTATCGAGACGAGGCCGAGCACGTGCTGGCTCATGCAATGTTTCAATCCCGACAGCACGCGCTGGACGGCGAAGGTTGAACAGATTCATCGAAGTTCTGCACGCTAGGATGATGGGCAGGGCTGGAACGGCTTTGATTCAACTGAATGCCGTACCTATGAATAGGAAGTCAGGCTGCGGTAACGGTGGGGTCCGCACAAAGCCTGTAACCCGTTGTTATACAGCGATAGACTAGGCGCCGGATGCCGATTCCGACATTTCGATTTAGCAGTATTTTCAATAAGTAGAACTTATGGATTTTCGTCAACTGCGTTATTTCGTCGCGGTCTATGAAGAAGGCCATGTCGGGCGCGCCGCCGAGCGTCTGTCATTATCTCAACCGGCCCTGTCCCAGCAGATTCGCCAACTCGAGCATGGCCTGGACCTGAGCCTCTTCGAGCGCAGTAACAAGCGCCTGCTGCCTACACTGGCGGCGCACACCTTGTACAATCATGCCCTGCCCCTGCTCGACGGCCTGCAAAGGGCCCACGAGGCGATGCGAAACTTCAAAGGCCAGGCACTGCGCACCTTGGCGATCGGCGTTTTGCAAACGGTTCGGCCAAGCCTGGTACCGCAGCTTCTGGAACGACTGCGCAAGGCCCAGCCGCACCTGGTGGTGCAGATCTATGAGTTGTCGGGTCTGGAAATCGAGAAGCGCCTGATCAGTGGCACGCTGGATATCGGCATCAGCTATTTGCCCGCGCGCCAACCTGGGCTGCATGGCGTTTTGTTGTACGAGGACGAATTGCAGTTGGTCATCCCAGCGACCCACCCGCTCAAGGACTTCAAGAAGGTGTCGATCCACCAGGCGGCGGAATTGCCCATGCTGATGCTGGGCGAGGAGTTCCAGATGCGCCAGATCTGGCAGGCCCAGCTGGCCAGCCAAGGTCGTCGCCCGCAGGTTCAGGCAGAAATGAATAACATGGCAGGCATTCTCGACAGCCTGTCACACACCTCATTGGCGACCATCCTGCCGGGCCGTGCCAAGGAAGCCGAACAGGCGCAGCAAGGGCTGCTGTGGAAACCATTGAGTGAACCCAGGGTGCCCTTGAAAGTAGGGCTGGTGTTTCGTGACGCTCAGCGTCAACAGGCCTCTATCGAGCTTCTGCGTGGCCTGCTCGAAGAAGAAACCAACCTGCGCGGACCGGTGGCTTCGCCACTGGATGCACTGAGCTGAACGTGACGCACAAGAAAAACCCCGCCGAGGCGGGGTTCTTCAGACTGTTTCCCTGTGACATCCGTATCGCCCCACCATCCTGGCAGGAAATCCTTCGTCGTCTTCCTTGATCTGTCCTATGCGCTTCCTGCGCAACGTCCATGGAAGAAAGATAACCCTGGATCCAATCTGAGAACAGTGGTGAAAAGTCACCACGTGTTGTAGGAAAAGGCTTACAAAGGGTAATCATTCCTATCACCACCCTTTGTCATGGCGACCACCCTGGCGCCGAGCCCTTGCGCTACAGTCGTCTTCATCGCCTGCGCCAGTCCTAGAACTGTTCCGCACCCAGCAGGTACAGCGATTCGCTACCCGCCTTGACCGAGGCGATAAGCGAATCGACGCGGGGCAGCAAGCGAGCGAAATAGAAGCGTGCCGTGCCAAGCTTGCCTTGGTAGAACGCTTCATCACCCTCGCCTGCCAGTGCAGCCTGGGCCATCAATGCCCACATGTAGCCATAGGCGACATAGCCAAAGGCATGCAGGTATTCAACCGACGCCGCCCCGATTTCGTTCGGATTGCCCTTGGCTTGTTGCAGCACCCAGTCGGTCACGCCATCGAGCTGGTCGAGCGCCGCTTCCAAGGGGCTGGTAAACGCAGCCATGCCATCACCGGCACCGGCAATGAACTCACGCACTTCGTTCGAGAACAGCTGGTAGTACGCGCCACCACTGGCCACCACCTTGCGGCCCATCAAGTCCAGCGCCTGGATACCGTTGGTGCCTTCGTAGATCTGGGTAATACGCACATCGCGCACCAGCTGCTCCTGACCCCATTCGCGGATATACCCGTGCCCACCGAACACTTGTTGACCGTGCAAGGTGCACTCAAGGCCCAGGTCGGTCAGAAACGCCTTGGCCACCGGGGTCAACAGCGCGACCAGCTCCTCGCTGCGCTTGCGCACGGCACTGTCTTGCGCGTATTTGGCGCTGTCCAGTTGCAAGGCCACGTAGCTGGAAAACGCCCGTCCGCCCTCGGTCAGCGCCTTCATGGTCAGCAACATGCGCCGCACATCCGGGTGCACGATGATCGGGTCAGCAGGCTTTTCCTTGGCTTGGGGCCCGGTCGGTGCACGGCTTTGCAGGCGATCCCGGGCGTATTCGACAGCGTTCTGATAAGAGCGCTCGGCCGAAGCGAGCCCTTGGATGCCAACCCCGAGCCGCTCGTAGTTCATCATGGTGAACATCGCGGCCAGCCCCTTGTTGGGCTCCCCCACAATGTAACCGACCGCCTCGTCGAAATTCATTACGCAGGTGGCCGAGGCCTGGATACCCATCTTGTGCTCGATGGACCCACAGGTCGCCGGATTGCGAGCACCCAGGCTGCCGTCTTCGTTGACCAGGAACTTGGGGACCAGGAACAGGGAGATCCCTTTGGGGCCTGCCGGTGCGTCCGGCAGCTTGGCCAGGACCAGGTGAATGATGTTCTCGGTCAGGTCGTGCTCGCCACCGGTGATGAAGATCTTGGTGCCGGTCACACGGTAGCTGCCGTCAGCCTGGGGCTCGGCCTTGGTGCGGATCATGCCAAGGTCAGTACCTGCATGAGGTTCGGTCAGGCACATGGAGCCTGCCCACACACCTGAATACATGTTCGGCAGGTACGTGTGCTTGAGCGCCTCGTCGGCGTGGGCGTTGATCGACAGGCAGGCACCTGCGGTGAGCATGGGGTACAAGCCAAACGACAGGCTGGCTGCGTTGACCATCTCCTCGACCTGGGCCGATACCGCCTTGGGCATGCCCATGCCGCCGAAGGCAGGGTCGCCACCCACGCCTACCCAGCCGCCTTGAGCATAGGTGTCGTAGGCTTCGATGAACCCGGCAGGCGTATGCACCGCGCCGTTGTCCCAGCGGCAGCCTTCCTCGTCGGCAGCGCGGCTGAGCGGTGCAATGCTGCGTGCAGTGACCTTGCCTGCCTCCTCAAGCACCGCCATGGCCGTTTCGGCATCGACCAACTCAGCCAAGCCCGGCAACTGCGCCCACTGCTGGCCCACGTTGAAGACTTCATTCAGTACGAAGCGCATGTCGCGCAGGGGCGCTATATATTCAGCCATGACAACCTCTCGCTGGTCAGGACGGGCGGCGATGAGCATCGCAGCACGGGTAGTGGAACCAGTGTAACCGAACAACTTTTACGACACATAGGGTCATCAAGAGACTAGGTAGTCAGTTATGGTCACGCTTCCCGCACTGCTCCCCGACGATTTTTCAGGCCGTGCACCATCAAGCAATTACGCCCCGCGGCCTTGGCAGCGTACAGCGCCTGATCGGCAGCCTTGAGCACCTCTTCAACGCTGCGGTTATCGCCCTGCCGTTCGGCCACACCTACGCTGATGGTCACGGTAACCGTGTCGCCACTGCTGCCTGTGCGGCGCTGGCGGCCGGCGTTGTCATCCAGCGGACGAGCACTCTGGTCACGCAAGTGCATGGCATAGCCGGCAATCGCTTCTCGAACCGCTTCCAGATGCGGCACGCACTGGTCAGCCGTCTTGCCCGCGAACACCACGGCGAATTCTTCGCCGCCATAGCGGTAGGCGCGGCCTCCCCCCTTGACCTTGCCAAGCCGGCTGGCCACCAGCCGCAATACCTGGTCGCCCACATCATGGCCATGGGTGTCGTTGAAGCGCTTGAAATGGTCCACGTCGGCCATGGCGATCACATAGGAGCGCCCTAGTCGCTGCAGGCGCTCATTGAGCGCGCGACGGCCCGGCAACCCGGTGAGCTCGTCACGGAACGCCATCTGGTACGCTTCGTGAGCGACTGCCGTGGCAATCATCAGCATGACCTGGCTGCACATGATGTTCAGCGTGAAAGGCAACACGAACGTCTTGGGCAGCATCCAGAAAATACCGACCAGGCCCACGATCAAGGCGCCATGCAGGGGCCTGGGCGCACGCAGGTACTGTACGACGAGTAAGGCCAGCATGCCCATGAACACCGGGTAGGCCAGCTGAATCAGGCTCATCCACTGACCGTGCAAGATCGGCCAGCGGATTTCCGCCAGGCTGGCCAGCAGTGCCTCGGGAAAGCTTTGCTCGAAGCCGGCCGCCACTGCGGCCGTGGCCAACAGCACCGCACACCTGGCGACCAGGTCCTGGAGCAGGTGCGTGCGCTCCTGCCAGATGCCATAAAGGCCATACAACGCCGGTAACAGCAGGCACACGAGGTGGAAGATCACGGCAGCATCTTCACGAACGCGGCCGTTGTCTCGATAGAAGTCAGTCTGGGTATCGAGCAGGAAATAGGCGATGTAGACCGTGAGCATCAGAAACAGCTCCCGCTGGCGCCTGTACACCGCGCAATAGGCGCCGCCCATCAACAGCACGAGGGTTGGCAGCACATTGAAAAGCGATGTGAAGAAAACGCTGAGGTCCTTGACGTAAGCCGCAGCCAAGCCTGCCCCCAGCAAGACGAGAGAGGGTACGAAATGGCTTGGGCGGACAGCGTTAAGGCGAAGCAAGGGCAATTCCAACCTGGCAGAACAATAGTGGCATTGTGCCCTTAGTTGATCGGCCGTTCACCTGGACACTTGAGTACCTTTATTGTTGGCTTGCGCCAGACATAAAAAAACCGTCTGCCGAAGCAGACGGTTCGCATACGACCTGAGATGACTCAGTAAGCCAGGCCGAAGTGTTCTTCGTCCATGGCCATCAGGTTGTCAGCACCGGACAGCATGGCAGCCACATGCGTGCGGGTACGCGGCAGGATGCGCTGGAAGTAGAAGCGTGCCGTTTGCAGCTTGGCGGTGTAGAACGCCGCTTCACTGGTACCTGCTGCCAGCTTTTCGGCAGCCAAGCGGGCAATGTCGGCCCAGAAGTAGGCCAGGCAGGCGTAGCCGGAGTACATGAGGTAGTCCACCGATGCCGCACCCACTTCCTCACGGTCCTTCATGGCAGCCATGCCCACCTTCATGGTCAGCTCGCCCCATTCCTTGTTCAACGCAGCCAGGGGCTGAACGAACTCGTTGACCGCCTCGTTGCCTTCCTGCGACTGGCAGAACTTGTGCACGATCTTGGTGAAGCCCTTGAGGGCCTCGCCTTGGGTCATCAGCACCTTGCGGCCCAGCAGGTCCAGGGCCTGGATGCCCGTGGTGCCCTCGTACAGCATGGAAATACGGCTGTCACGAACGTTCTGCTCCATGCCCCACTCGGCGATGAAGCCATGCCCACCGTAGACCTGAACCCCATGGTTGGCCGCCTCGAAGCCGACCTCGGTCATGAAGGCCTTGGCGATTGGGGTCAGGAACGCCAGCAGGGCATCGGCCTTCTTGCGCTCTTCCTCATCCTGACTGTACTTGACGATGTCCACCTGCTTGGCCGTGAAGTAGACCATCGCACGGGTGCCCTCGGCGAAGGCCTTCATGGTCAGGAGCATGCGACGTACATCCGGGTGGACGATGATCGGGTCGGCGGCCTTCTCAGGCGCCTTGGGCCCGGTCAGCGAGCGCATCTGCAGGCGCTCGCGGGCATACTTCAAGCCACCCTGGAAGGCCACTTCGGCATGGGCCAGGCCTTGCAGCGCAGTCCCCAGGCGTGCCGTGTTCATGAAGGTGAACATGCAGTTCAGGCCTTTGTTGGCCGGGCCGATCAGGTAACCGGTGGCTGCGTCGAAGTTCATCACGCAGGTGGCATTGCCATGGATACCCATCTTGTGCTCGATGGAGCCGCAGCTCACACCATTGCGCTCACCCGCTGCGCCTTCGGCGTTGGGCAGGAACTTCGGCACGATGAACAGGGAAATGCCCTTGGTGCCAGCCGGTGCATCGGGCAGGCGTGCCAGCACGATGTGCACGATGTTCTCGGCCATGTCGTGCTCACCGGCCGAAATGAAGATCTTGGTACCGCTGACCTTGTAGCTGCCATCGGCCTGGGGTTCGGCCTTGGTGCGCAGCATGCCCAGGTCGGTGCCGCAATGCGGTTCGGTCAGGCACATGGTGCCGGTCCATTCACCCGAAACCAGCTTGGTCAGGTAGGTGTGCTGCTGTTCGGCAGTGCCGTGGGCCGAGATGGTGTTCATTGCGCCGTGGGACAAGCCTGGGTACATGCCCCACGACCAGTTGGCCCCGCCCACCATTTCGCTCAGGGCCAGGCCCAGCGACTCGGGCAACCCCTGACCACCGTGCTCCACATCGTGCGCCAGGCTCGGCCAGCCGCCTTCGACGAACTGCTGGTAGGCTTCCTTGAAACCGGTCGGCGTCTTCACGCCCGCCTCGCTCCAGGTGCAGCCTTCCTGATCGCCTACGCGGTTGAGCGGCGACAGTACCTGCTCACAGAACTTCGCACCTTCCTCGAGAATCGCGTCCACCATGTCGGGCGTGGCGTCCTGGCAACCTGGCAGGCTCTGATAGTGCGCCTCGTAGCCGAGTAGCTCATCACGCACGAAGCGAATATCACGCAGGGGGGCTTTGTAGTCAGGCATCGCGATGAACCTCTAGGTGAGTTCTGTGGGGGACCGGCGCACGCGGCAGGGTCTATCAAACAGTTGTTTGAAACTTACGTTTACCGCTGGCGGATGTCAAGAAGGGCCAGAGGTGCCATTTACGCCACGAAAAATGGCGAATCCGCCATCAACGCCCACGCCACTTCGCCCGTGAGGACGGGGACGCTTCTGGCGAAGAAAAGAAAACGAGGCAGTGCAAGCCTCTGGGCGGTGTGTGGCAGGCGGGAACGCGCTATCGACCGTTAGGCGTAGGTGTCGATGATACGACCCAGCATTTCGTCGGATGCCTTGACGACTTTGGCGCCAAGCTCGACTTCGGCTCTGCCCAGCGCCATTTGCACGGTGCTGGTGGCCAGGTCCATTTGCTGACTTCTGTCGACGGCACGCAGCCGCTCGGCCTGAAAATCACTCGACTGACTGGTGGCGGAACGTTCGGCGGTGGTGTTGGCGACCTGGCTGGCGGCCTGGTCAACGCGATTCTGACCATTGTGAATGGCACCAAGGCCTGCGTAGAAGGCGGAGCTACCGGTGATTTCCATGTCAGGACTCCATCGACACTGGATGACGGTGAGGCCTCATTAAAGCAGGCCAGCTACCAAAAAGCCCGTTTAAATCGCTAATGGCTCAGTGCCACTTGATAGGCCTTGACCATACCAGCGTCAGTTAACCTTGCACACGCTTGGCCCCGCCGCTACCGCAGACACGCGCTGGTTAATCCAGCAAGTCCAGTTGCAAATGCTCGGCCACCTTGTCCGCCGTGGCTTGCTTGAGCTTGGGCACTCGGCCCAGACAAGGCGCCGGCAGCCGTTCGGCCAGGCTGGCCAGATTCTCTTCGAGCCGCGACGTTTTTGGCTCGATGATGTTCGCCACCCACCCGGCGAGCTGCAGTCCGTCACGTTCGATGGCTTCGGCACTGAGCAGCGCGTGGCTGATGCAGCCCAGCCTTACCCCGACCACCAGGATGACCGGCAGCTGCAATGCAACGGCCAGGTCCGACAGGTTCGCCAGGCCCGAAAGCGGCACCCGCCAGCCGCCTGCGCCTTCGATCAAGGTGAAATCGGCCTGGTGCTGCAACACCGTGCGCATATCCGCCAGCAGCTGCGCCACCGCCAGCGTCACACCGGCTTCCCGCGCGGCGACATGGGGGGCGATGGCTGGCTCGAAGGCGAATGGGTTGACCTGCTCGTAGGCGAGCTTGATGGTGCTCTCGTCGATCAGCGCCAAGGCGTCGCTGTTGCGCAAGCCCTTGGCCGTCATGCTGCAGCCGGATGCCACCGGCTTGGCCCCCAGGGTGCTCAACCCCTGCAACTTCGCTGCGTGTAGAAGACCGGCTGCAATGGTGGTCTTGCCGACATCGGTGTCAGTTCCGGCAATGAAATACGCCTGACTCATGAAGTACTCCTATGCCACAGGCTTGCGCAGCACGCCGTAGACCACTTGATAAGTGGCAGGCAGCCCTTGGGGCTGGCGGTAGGCCTCGTACGCCTGGAGCATACTCTGTATGCGGGCGCGCCCGGTGAGCCCGGCAGGACGACCCGGGTTGAGGTTGTGCGCCCCCAGCGCCTTGAGTTCATGGGTCAATGTGCGCACGTGTGCATAATGCAATACATGCGGCAACTGTTGCAGTACCTGCGTCTCGAGGGCACTGGCGGCACATGAACGCTGGTATTCGTCGAAGCGCCTGAAGCGGTTGACGTGTACCTGGCCATCCACGGCCTGCCAACTACCGCGCAATTCATCGAGCGTACCCACGCACAGGCTGCTGAAAGCCAGGACGCCGCCTGGTCGCAGAATACGCGAAGCTTCTTCCAGCACTTGGGCAAAATGGCTGCACCACTGGACGGCCAGGCTGGAAAAGACGAGATCGACGCACCCCTCCCCCAGCGGCAAGCGCTCGGCATCGCCGACGATGTAGCTTTGGGCGCCATCGGCTCGATCGCGAGCATGACGCAGCATGCCTTCGGCGATGTCCACGGCAACACCGCTTGCAGGCCCGTAACGCTCGGCAAGCACCCGGCTGAAATGGCCCGTGCCACTGCCCAGATCAAGCCAGCGAGTCGGTTCGAGGTCAGATGGCAGCATCGTCAGCAGGTTCATACCGACCGAACGCTGCAGGGCTGCCACGCTGTCATAGCTGGCTGCCGCACGCGAAAACGACGTGGCCACCTGGCGTTTGTCGGGCAAGGCGCCAGGCAAGCCTGGCTGGGAAAGATCAGTCATCGCCACTCTCATGCAGGAAACTTTTGATACCGCTGGCCAGTTCTTGTGGGTACTCGAGCACAAACGCATGGGAACTGTCTTCGACAAGGCCCACTTCCACGTCGGGCAACAGCTCGCTCAACGCCTGCGCAGCTTCGGCTGGCACCAGGGCATCTGCGCCGGCAAAAAGATGAAGCTGCGGGCCGGCGAATGCCTCCAGCGCTGCTCGGGTATCGAGCTGGGCCAGTACCTGTAGCGCCGTAGCCAGGTACAGCGGATCGGTGTCTGGAACGCCTACGCCCAGCTGGCGAAGCAAGGTGCGCGGTTGCATGGCCCCTTCGCTGCACAACGTGCGAAAGCGCTTGAGCGTGACCGACGGATGGCTGCGGCAACCATCCAGGAACGTCCCGAAGGTGTCTTCGGCCATCCCGTGAGGCCAATCGGCACGGGCCACGAAACTAGGGTTACTGGCCAGGGTGAGCAAGCCGCAACAGTGGTCGCCGCGCTTGTCGGCCAGGGCACTGGCCAGCATACCGCCCAGCGACCACCCCCCCAGCCACACATCGTTGGGTACCTTGCGATCCAGGTGCTCGACCCAACCCTGGACGTCACAGTGATCCAGCTCCGGCATGGGCATCAGCGTCACCTGAAGCCCAGGGTCCTGGGCGCGCAGGCTGGCTGCAAGCGGCTCAAGAGAAGCGGTGCCCAGGCCCCAGCCTGGTAGCAGTACGAGTCGGTTACGCATCGGCGCGCTCCAGCTGTGGATAACACTCTGCCAATGCATTCAACAATAGCTGCACCTGAGCTGCTGTGTGGGCAGCGCTCAAGGTAACGCGCAATCGCGCACTACCGACCGCCACCGTAGGTGGCCGGATAGCGGTCACCAACAGACCGCGCTCGCGCAGTAGCTGCGACAGGCGAAGCGCTTGCGCGCTGTCACCGATGACAATCGGCTGGATCGGCGTCTGGCTCTCCATCAGGCGCAAGCCCAGTTGTTCTGCGCCTTCGCGAAATTGCTGTATCAGTGCCGCCAGGTGCTCGCGTCGCCAAGGCTGTGTCCGCACCAGCTCAAGGCTCTTGAGGGTGGCGCAGGCCAAGGCGGGCGGTTGGCTGGTGGTGTAGATGTAAGGCCGGGCGAACTGGATCAGCGCTTCGATCAGCGCTTCACTGCCAGCCACGAACGCACCCGCCGTACCGCAGGCCTTGCCCAGCGTACCGACCAGTACCGGGACATCGTCCACGCCCAGGCCATAGTGCTCGACGACTCCGCCGCCGCCCACACCCAGGGTGCCCAGGCCATGGGCATCGTCCACCATCAGCCAGGCATCGCGCGCACGCGTCGCCTGGGCCAGCGCCGGCAAATCGGCCACATCACCGTCCATGCTGAACACGCCATCAGTCACGACCAATGTATTGCCCGTGGCCTTGGCCAGGCGGTCGCTCAGGCTGCCGACATCATTGTGCAGGTAACGGCTGAAACGCGCGCCGCTGAGCAGGCCACCGTCGAGCAGCGAGGCGTGGTTCAGGCGATCCTGCAACACCGTATCGCCCTTGCCCACCAATGCGGTGATTACCCCCAGGTTGGCCATGTAGCCGGTGGAGAACAGCAGCGCTCGCGGCCGCCCGGTGAGTTCGGCCAATGCTTGCTCAAGTTGATGGTGTGCCGTGGTATGGCCTATGACCAGATGCGAAGCCCCCCCACCCACACCCCAGCGATCAGCACCTGCCTGCCAGGCCGCGAGCACTTCAGGATGACTTGCCAGGCCCAGGTAATCGTTGCTGCAGAAAGCCAGCAGCGGCTGGCCATCGACCACTACCAGCGGCCCTTGTGGGCTTTCCAGCAAGGGGCGCTGTCGGTAGAGGTCCGCCGCGCGCCGGTCGGCCAGCCGCGCGGCCAAGTCGAAGGCCATGTCAGGCCGAAGCTGCATCGTAGAACAACGCATCGTTGCGCTGCTCGACCAGCGCCTGCTCGATCGCAGCCTGGTGGACTTCATCGGCGTGCTCTTCACCAGCTTCAGGCTTGATTCCCAGGCGTGCGAACAGCTGCATGTCCTTGTCGGCCTGCGGGTTGGCCGTTGTCAGCAACTTTTCACCGTAGAAGATCGAGTTGGCACCGGCCAGGAATGCCAAGGCCTGCATTTGCTCGTTCATCTGCTCACGGCCTGCCGAAAGGCGCACGTGCGACTTGGGCATGAGAATACGGGCCACTGCCAGCATGCGGATGAAGTCGAACGGATCGACGTCGGCCTCGTCGGCCAGCGGCGTACCGGCCACCTTGACCAGCATGTTGATCGGCACGGACTCCGGATGCTCAGGCAGGTTGGCCAGTTGAATCAGCAGGCCTGCGCGGTCATCGAGCGTCTCGCCCATGCCGAGGATGCCGCCAGAGCAGATCTTCATGCCGGCATCGCGCACATAGGCCAGGGTCTGCAAGCGCTCGGCGTAGGTGCGCGTAGTGATGATGCTGCCGTAGAACTCGGGGGAGGTATCGAGGTTGTGGTTGTAATAGTCCAGGCCCGCCTGGGCCAGCGCCTGGGTCTGCTCCTGGTCGAGCTTGCCGAGGGTCATGCAGGTTTCCAGGCCCATGGCCTTGACCCCTTTGACCATCTCCAGCACATAGGGCATGTCCTTGGCCGAAGGGTGCTTCCACGCAGCGCCCATGCAAAAGCGCGTGGAACCAATGGCCTTGGCGCGCGCGGCCTCCTCGAGCACCTTCTGCACCTCCATCAGCTTCTGCTTTTCCAGGCCGGTGTTGTAGTGCCCGGACTGCGGGCAGTACTTACAGTCTTCGGGGCAGGCACCGGTCTTGATCGACAGCAGGGTGGAGACTTGCACCCGGTTGGGGTCGAAATGCGCACGGTGTACAGCCTGGGCGTTGAAGATCAGGTCGTTGAACGGCTGTTGGAACAGCGCCTTGACCTCGGCCAGGGACCAGTCGTGACGTGTTGTTGCAGTTGTACTGGCGCTCATCGGCGTTTCCTTGTTTAGGCTCTAGCAGGCGCCGGGCAAGGAGAACGCCCGCGCTTCACGGATAGCCGAAATAGTCAGGGAAGGCCCATGAACTGTCAACTTAAGCTTAAGAGGCTGGTCTACAACTGGTCACTAGTTAACCAAATATGCGCACTATGCGGTGCCACTGCGCTCCAGCCCTACGCGCTATGCGAGCCATGTGAACAACAACTGCCCTGGCTGGCTGATGACCAATGCTCACGGTGCGCCCTGCCTCTGGCCATGGCAGGCATGGAATGCGGACAGTGCAACCGCAGGCCGCCAGCATTCGAACGGGTTCTGGCACCCTGGCATTTCACATTTCCGGTGGACACCCTGATCAGTCGGTTCAAGCACAACCGTCAGTGGCCGCTGGGACGCCTGATGGCTGAGATTGCCGGTCATGCGCTGAGCCATCACTATGCCGAAGGCCTGCCCCGCCCCGACGTGCTGCTTGCTGTACCCCTGACACGGCGCCGGCTGCGTGAACGGGGGTTCAACCAGGCTGCGATGCTGGCGCGTTGGTGGTCAAGGCAACTGGCAGTGCCTTTCGTCGAACACCTGCTGGTACGCACCCGCCACACCACGGCCCAGCAGCATCTGAGCGCCAAGGCTCGATGGCGCAACCTGCGTCAGGCGTTCGCCGTATGCGGTGGCCTGCACGGCCAGCATGTCGCGCTCGTCGATGATGTACTGACCACCGGCGCGACGGCGCAGGCTGTTGCACAGGTCCTGCGCAAGGCAGGTGCCGCACGTGTAGACGTCTACTGCCTGGCACGCACACCCAAGCCCGGCTATGCATGAGCGTGCAGGCCAGTGGCGGCGACGCAGTGGTACGCTACGCCCACCCCGTACACTGGCCCATCACCGAACCGGTCGGATGCCCATGCCCTTACCTGCCCCACTGACCCATCACATTACCCGCCGCCCACAGCGCGTGGCCCTCTTGCAGCACATTGCCGAGCAGGGCTCCATCACCCGCGCCGCCAAGGCTGCCGGCATGAGCTACAAAGCTGCCTGGGATGCGATCGATGAACTCAACAACCTGGCCAGCAGCCCCTTGGTAGAGCGCAGCACTGGCGGGCGCGGCGGCGGCGGTGCACGCCTGTCTGCCGAAGGCGAACGGGTGCTGCGGCTGTATCAGCGCCTGCAAGCCTTGCAAGCTCAGTTGCTCGAAGCCACCGATGATGTGAGCGACCTTGACCTGCTCGGTCGCCTGATGCTGCGCACCAGCGCCCGGAATCAGCTGCAAGGCCAGGTCAGCGCCCTTCATCGCGTGGGGTGGCATGACCGGGTCGGCCTTGCACTGAGTGGGGGGCTGCAGATCGAAGCCTTGATCACTCATGACAGCACCGAGCGCCTTGGGCTGACCTTGGGCACGACGGTGGTGGCCTTGCTCAAGGCAGGTTGGGTGCGCCTGCTGGGCCACAGCGACGAGGCGGATCAACAGCACAATTGCCTGCAGGTGACCGTGGACTCGATTCTGACGGGCACCGATGGCCCCCACGAGGTGCGCCTTGCGCTTGGCAATGGTCAGACCCTGTGCGCCTTCGCCGAACCGGCCTGGCTGGCAGAGCACCAGGTGACCGTTGGCAACGCCCTGCGTGCGCAGTTCTCGGCCGCCGATGTGGTGATTGGTATCCCGGCCTGACCTGTAACGGCGTTTGGCACATGGCCGAGTGCCCTGCGGCGCCTCGGTGGCCAACGCGGTAACATGGGGGCCACGCTGCCTACCGCCGGAGTCATCATGTCCCACCCGTTCGCCACACTCACCCCCGACTTGGTGCTCGACGCCGTGGAATCATTGGGGTTTCTCAGCGATGCGCGGGTATTGGCACTCAACAGCTATGAAAACCGCGTCTACCAAGTGGGCATCGAGGGCGAGCAGCCCTTGATCGCCAAGTTCTATCGACCCGGTCGCTGGAGCGATGCAGCCATCGTCGAAGAACACCGCTTCACGGCCGAATTGGCCGGCTGCGAAGTGCCGGTGGTAGCGCCCCTGCAGCATCAAGGCAACACGCTGTTCGAACACGGCGGCTTTCGCTTTACGCTGTTCCCGCGCCGTGGTGGGCATGCCCCTGAACCCGGCAACCTCGATCAGTTGTACCGCTTGGGCCAGTTGATCGGACGCCTGCATGCCGTGGCTGCCAGCCGGCCGTTCGAACACCGGGAAGCGTTGGCTGTGGATAACTTCGGGCACGCCTCACTGGACACACTGCTAAAAGGCGGGTTCGTGCCCCGGGAACTGTTGCCCGCCTTCGAATCGGTCGCGCGCGATGTACTGGCTCGAGTGGAAGCCATCTATGCCCGCACCCCGCACCAGGTCATCCGCCTGCACGGTGACTTGCACCCGGGCAACCTGATGCACCGCGACGAGATCTACCATGTGGTTGACCTGGACGACTGCCGCATGGGCCCTGCGGTACAGGACCTGTGGATGATGCTGGCAGGCAATCGGGATGAGCGTCAGGGCCAGTTGGCCGAGCTGGTCGAGGGCTACAACGAATTTCACGACTTCGACCCGCGTGAGCTGGCGTTGATCGAGCCGCTGCGTGCCCTGCGTCAACTCCACTACAGTGCCTGGCTGGCGCGTCGCTGGGACGATCCGGCATTTCCGCCCAGCTTCCCGTGGTTCGGTCAGCCTAGATACTGGGGTGATCAGATTCTGGCGCTGCGTGAGCAAATGGCCGCCCTCGATGAAGCCCCACTCAAGTTGTTCTAGATCGACCGTCGGCGCTGTCTACAATAGCTGCCGTTAATCAGCATCTTAAGCAAGGACTCTGCATGCACGCTGCAAACCCGCGTCGCGGGTATCTACTGGGCCTGAGTGCCTACATCATCTGGGGCCTGTTCCCCCTGTACTTCAAAGCCATCCAAAGCGTCCCCGCCGTGGAGATCATCGTCCACCGTGTGCTGTGGTCAGCGCTGTTCGGCTCGATACTGCTCGCCTTCTGGAAACACCCCGGCTGGTGGCGCGACCTGCGCGACAACCCGCGGCGCTTGGCCATCCTGGCATTGAGCGGCACATTGATCGCAGCCAATTGGCTGACGTATGTCTGGTCGGTGAACAACGGACGCATGCTCGAGGCCAGCCTTGGCTACTACATCAACCCGCTGATCAACGTGCTGCTCGGCATGCTGATTCTCGGCGAGCGCTTGCGCCGTTTGCAGTGGCTGGCGGTCGGTCTGGCCGCGCTCGGCGTCATGCAACAGGTCTGGCAGGTGGGCAGCCTGCCCTGGGTATCCTTGGCACTGGCGCTGACCTTCGGGTTCTACGGGCTTATTCGCAAGCAAGCCCCCGTGGCGGCCCTGCCCGGCCTGGTTGTCGAGACCTGGATGCTGGTACCGCTGGCGCTTGGGTGGTTGCTGCTGCACCCCGGCGCGATGAGCGCGCAAGGTGAGTTCTATACCACAAGCGAGGCCTTGTGGCTGATGGCTGCAGGCCCCGTGACACTGGTGCCGCTGGTGTGTTTCAACGCTGCCGCACGGCATCTGCCCTACACCACGCTGGGCTTTCTGCAATACCTGGCGCCAACGCTGGTCTTGCTCCAGGCCATCTGGCTGTTCGACGAGCATCTATCCCCAAGCACGCTTACGGCATTCATGTTCATCTGGGCAGGGCTGGCGTTGTACAGCGTCGATGCGTGGTGGAGTTTGCGTAAAAATCGCTGATCAAAAAACGATCATGTCTCTGTACGCCTTGATATACATGGCCTGCAGAGACATCTCCAGAGCTTATCCACACCCTCGTCCCCGCCGTTTGTGCACAACCTCTCTACATTGATCAATTTTCGATCAAATCTCTGCAGCCCTTGCAAGCCGGGCGCTGGGACCCGATAGCCCCAGCTTATCCACAAGGCCGTCCTCTCTAAATCGGGATAACCTCTGCCAGAGTCTGCGGCAGTGGCGAGCCGCATTTACTCATCCGCGCGCAACCGCAACTCCACCATCAAGTCATCGGCCAGCGCTTCCAGACGTTGCTGCAGCTGCTCCAGCGGCAGGGACGCGGGTAATGCCAGAAGGGCCTCGGCATGAAACAGGGGTTCGTTGCTCATCGGTGCCGGGCGCACCTCTGTGGCAATCCGTTCGACGTTCACATTCAGCTCGGCCAGCACACGGGTGATATCCCGCACGATCCCTGGTCGGTCGTTACCTACCAGCTCCATGCCAAAGGGTTTGGATGCATGGGCAGGCTCGCTGCCACTTTCGGCCAGTTGCACGCGAATGCCGTGTGCGGACAATGCCCCGAGCGCGTCCACCAACGCGTCATACCGATCCGCCGGCACTGCCACCCGCAGGATGCCGGCAAATTGCCCAGCCATGCGCGACATGCTGCTTTCCAGCCAGTTACCCTCGAAGTCGGCGATGCACTGGGCGATCCGCTCGACTTGGCCGGCCTTGTCCGGGGCGATCACGGTAAGCACAAGATGTTCCACGGAATGTTCCTCGAGTGGGGTTCAGGCCATACAGCGCCAAGGTGTCGCCACAGTATAGGCAAGGCGCGTCAACCTGCCGCAGGGCAATCCTCCTTATAAATCGTGTACTGTTTTTAGATTTATCTGGAACAATCACTCCGTTTTTTGCGAACATGGCGCTTCCTTGCAGGATCCTGTGCGACCAACAGGTCGCCTGACGGCGCTTTTAGTCTGATAGTGCCCAGCCGGCTGCTTCATGTAGTATCCGTGGGCGCGGACTACACAACGTCGTTTGAAGGTCTGTCGAGGCGCCTGTGAAGAATGCACGTTGCTTGCTGTCAGGCAGGCAAACCGCACCCAGCCGCGTCCGGGCTTGTACCGGAGGCATGCACTGGTGCCGTGCGAGGAGAAGCGCTACAGGCTCAATACAAAAGAGCGAAATAGCTGAGCAGAGTGAGGCAAGCAATGACTGGATACGTTCAAGTCGGTGGCCTTCAGGTCGCCAAAGTCCTGTACGACTTCGTGAACAACGAAGCCATCCCCGGAACCGGCATCATCGCCGAGCAGTTCTGGGCAGGTGCTGAAAAGATCATCAACGACCTCGCTCCAAAGAACAAAGCCCTCCTCGCCAAGCGCGACGAGCTGCAAGCCCAGATCGACGCCTGGCACCAGGCCCGCAAAGGCCAGGCCCACGACGCCCCGGCCTACAAGGCTTTCCTTCAGGAAATCGGTTACCTGCTGCCACAAGCCGACGATTTCCAGGCCACTACGCAAAACGTGGACGAAGAAATCGCCCACATGGCCGGTCCGCAGTTGGTGGTACCGGTCATGAATGCACGCTTTGCCCTGAACGCCGCGAATGCCCGCTGGGGCTCGCTGTACGATGCGCTCTACGGCACCGACGCCATCAGCGAGGAAGGCGGCGCCGAAAAGGGGCAAGGCTACAACAAGGTACGTGGCGACAAAGTGATCGCCTTCGCCCGTGCCTTCCTCGACGAAGCGGCACCACTGGCTGCTGGCTCGCACGTCGACTCCACGGCCTATCGCATCGAGGCCGGCCAGTTGGTCGTCACCCTCAAAGGCGGCAGCAACACGGGCCTGCGTGACGACGCCCAACTGGTCGGGTTCCACGGCGACAGCAACGCCCCCACTGCCGTGTTGCTCAAGCACAATGGCCTGCACTTCGAAATCCAGATCGATGCCAGTACCCCGGTGGGCAGCACCGATGCCGCAGGCGTCAAGGACATCCTGATGGAATCGGCACTGACCACCATCATGGACTGCGAAGACTCCGTGGCGGCAGTCGACGCCGACGACAAAGTGATCGTGTATCGCAATTGGCTGGGGCTGATGAAAGGTGACCTGGCCGAAAGCGTCAGCAAGGGCGGCAAGACGTTCACCCGCACCATGAACCCCGATCGCGAGTACGCAGCGCCGAACGGGGGCAGCGTCACGCTGCATGGTCGCTCGCTGCTGTTCGTACGCAACGTGGGTCACCTGATGACCAACCCGGCCATCCTCGACGCGCAGGGTAACGAAGTCCCGGAAGGTATCCAGGACGGTCTGTTCACCAACCTCATGGCGCTGCACAACCTCAACGGCACCACCAGCCGCCGCAATACCCGTACCGGCAGTGTGTACATCGTCAAGCCGAAGATGCATGGCCCGGAGGAAGTGGCGTTCGCCGCCGAGATATTCAGCCGGGTCGAAGACCTGCTGGGTATGCAGCGCAATACCGTCAAGGTCGGCATCATGGACGAAGAGCGCCGCACAACGGTCAACCTCAAGTCCTGCATCAAGGCCGCTGCCGAGCGCGTGGTGTTCATCAATACGGGCTTCCTCGATCGCACGGGCGACGAAATCCATACCTCCATGGAGGCAGGCCCGGTCGTGCGCAAAGGCGCCATGAAGAACGAGAAGTGGATCGGCGCCTATGAGAACAACAACGTCGATGTAGGCCTTGCCACCGGCCTGCAAGGGCGTGCGCAGATCGGCAAGGGCATGTGGGCCATGCCCGACCTGATGGCCGCCATGCTGGAGCAGAAGATCGCTCACCCGCTGGCCGGTGCCAATACCGCGTGGGTGCCTTCGCCGACGGCAGCCACCCTGCACGCCCTGCACTACCACAAGGTGGATGTGCAGGCGCGCCAGCGCGAGCTGGCTTCGCGCACACCGGCTTCGGTCGATGACATCCTGGCCATTCCGCTGGCGACCAACCCCAACTGGTCGGACGAGGAAATCCGCAACGAGCTGGACAACAATGCCCAAGGCATCCTGGGCTACGTGGTGCGCTGGATCGATCAGGGTGTGGGTTGCTCCAAAGTGCCCGACATCAACAACGTGGGGCTGATGGAAGACCGCGCCACCTTGCGCATTTCCGCCCAGTTGCTGGCCAACTGGCTGCGACATGGTGTAGTCAGCCAGGAGCAGGTGCTCGAAAGCCTCAAGCGCATGGCGGCAGTGGTCGACAAGCAGAACGCCAACGACCCGCTGTATCGCCCGATGGCGGGCAACTTCGACGACAACGTTGCCTTCCAGGCGGCAGTCGAGCTGGTGCTCGAAGGTGCCAAGCAGCCTAACGGCTACACCGAGCCTGTGCTGCATCGCCGTCGCCGTGAGTTCAAGGCACGCAACGGGATCTGAACGACCGGCGTATAGCGTGAGCTGCTTGCAGCGTTGATCGGCGGGGCCTTCGGGCCCCGCTTGCACATCAGGCCAGCTTCAATTCGCGCTTCACCAGTTCGAGCAGTTTCGCCAGGTCGACGGGCTTCAACAGAAAGTCCACAACCCCCAGGTGCATGACATCAACGGCCTCTTTCACATCGGTATCGCCTGATACCACGATGATCGAAAGCGCAGCCCGGTCCGCTTCCTGCATCTCGCGCACCTTGTGGATAAGGTACAGCCCATCCTCGGGCTGCATCCGCAGGTCGGTGATCATCAGCGCGATGCGAGGCTCCCAATGGAGCTTGAACAGCGCCTCCTGGGCGCCATCGGCCGTCATGCCGTCGATACCCTTGCTTTTGAGATACAACATCAAGGCTTCGCTGTTGACCGGATTATCGTCGACCACGAGCACTACCGGCCGGGCAGGCGGCGGCGCACTCACAGCAGCGAGTGCCGCACGCTCTGCGTCGCTCAAGATGTCGGTGTGCTCGGACATGGTCGTCTCGTATCCATTCGCTCTACTGGTAAGACCGCAGATTCTCCGACACACAATTTACCTTTCGTCGGATTATTGACGTGTTCGTGCCCTAGACTTACGTCCAATGGGCACCACGCCCTCTGCAGGCCGACCATGAATGCCGAAAACAACAAAGCCGACCCTATAGATAGATATATATAGTTCGGCGTAGCGATACGGTCAGGTCGATGAGCAAAAAAGACGCCTACCAGCAAGCGGGTAGAACGGCAGTGCTGCAAAACATCCAGGGCACCCTGCAATTCCTGCAGCGCTTTGCGCCCTTCAACCAGATGGAGCAGAGCCATCTGGCCTACTTGGTCGAGCAGTGCCAGCTGCGCTTCTACGCCAGCGGCGAAAGCATCATCAAGCCAAGCGACGGGCCGGTCGAGCACTTCTACATCGTCAAGCAGGGCCGCGTGGTTGGTGAGCGGCAGCACCTGGTCAAACCCGGCGTCGAAACCACGTTCGAGATTACCCACGGCGAGTGTTTTCCACTGGCAGCCTTGCTCGGCGAGCGAGCCACGCGTACGGAGCACCTGGCCGGTGACGACACTTTCTGCCTGCAACTGAACAAGGCGGCATTCATCCGCGTCTTTTCCCTTTCCGAGGTGTTCCGCGATTTCGCCTTGCGAGGGGTCAGCAGTCTTCTGGATCAGGTCAACCAACAGGTCCGTCAACAGGCGGTGCAAACCCTGGGCACCCAGTATTCCCTCAATACACCGCTAGGCGAACTGGCCATGCGTCACCCCGTGGCCTGCGCCCCCGAGACACCGCTGCGCGAAGCCGTGCGGCTGATGCATGAGCAGCAGGTTGGCTCGATCGTGATCGTCGATGGGCAGCGCCAGCCGACGGGCATTTTCACCTTGCGCGATCTGCGCCAGGTGGTTGCCGCAGCCGATGCCGATCTGGGTGCACCCATTGCACGGCACATGACCGCCGCACCGTTCTACCTGAGCCCCCAGGCGAGTGCCTTCGATGCGGCCATGGCGATGACCGAGCGGCATATCGCGCACGTGTGCCTGGTGGAGAGCGGGCGGTTGTGTGGGGTGGTGTCCGAGCGCGATCTGTTTTCCCTGCAGCGGGTGGACCTTGTGCACCTGGCGCGTACCATTCGTCATGCGCCGCGCCTGGACACGCTTGTTTCCCTGCGAGGCGAAATCAGTCAGTTGGTCGAGCGCATGCTCGCCCACGGTGCCTCCTCTACGCAGATCACCCAGATCATCACCTTGCTCAACGACCACACGGTATGCCGGGTCATCGAACTGGCGCTGGCAGAACGTGGCGATCCGGGGGTGCCGTTCAGTTGGCTCTGTTTTGGCAGTGAAGGGCGGCGCGAGCAGACCCTGCACACCGACCAGGATAACGGTATCCTCTTCGACGCAGCCGATGACACCGAAGCGCAGGCCATCCGGGCGCGGCTGCTACCGTTGGCGCAGTACATCAACCAATGCCTGGCGCAGTGCGGTTTTACCCTGTGCAAGGGCAATGTCATGGCCGGCAACCCTGCGCTGTGCCTGTCGCACAGCGAGTGGTCACGGCGCTTTGCCGGCTTCGTGCGTGACGCAAGCCCGGAGAACCTCCTGGGCTCGAGCATCTACTTCGACCTGCGAGTAGTCTGGGGCGACGAACACACGTGCGAGGCGTTGCGCAGCACATTGCTGACGCAGATAGCCGACAACCGTATCTTCCAACGCATGCTGGCTGACAACGCCCTGCGCCAACGCCCGCCTGTGGGGCGTCTGCGCGACTTCGTGCTGACACGCCAGGGCACTGACAAGGCTGGCACCCTGGACCTCAAGGTTCAGGGCCTGACGCCCTTCGTCGATGGCGCACGTGTGCTGGCGCTGGCCCATGGGATCGGTGCTTGCAATACCCTGGAGCGCATCCGCCAACTGGTGGTCAAGGGTGTGATCGATCCCCTGGACGGCGCCGCCTACGAAGAGGCGTACCATTTCATCCAGCAGACCCGCATGCAGCAACATCAACGCCAGGCACGCGACAACCTGGCCTACTCCAACCGCCTGGACCCAGACAGCCTCAACCACTTGGACCGGCGCATCCTGCGCGAGTCGTTGCGCCAGGCTCAGCGGTTGCAAAGCAGCCTGGCCATGAGGTACCAGCTGTGAGCTTCTTCGCATGGCTGCGCCCCCAAGCTCCGCAACTGGCGCTTTCGCAGCGCGAACGCCTGGCGGCCTTGCCCCTACCCACCGCGCTTGGCACCTGCACCCTGCGCGAGCAGCGCTGGGTGGTACTTGACCTGGAAACCAGTGGCCTGAACACCAACCGCGATCAAGTCCTGTCCATAGGCGCAGTGGCCATCGAGGACGGGGCAGTGGACTTCTCGCAGCAGTTCGAGCGGACCCTGTACCGACCTGAGCAGAAGACCAACCCCAGCGTCCTGATACACGGCCTGGGCCCAAGCGCCCTGGCAGCGGGCTGCGACCCAGGGCACGCATTGCTTGACCTGCTCGAGTTCATTGGCACCAGCCCGGTGCTGGCTTTCCATGCGCCGTTCGATGAGCGCATGCTGGCACGGGCCCTCCGACAGAGCCTGGGTCATCGTCTGCAAATACCCTTCCTCGATGTGGCCGAGCTGGCACCCATGCTCAATCCCGACACGGTGTTGCGAGAAGCCGGTCTCGATGACTGGGTAGCGCGTTTCGAGCTGCAGGTACAAGCGCGTCATCACGCCAGCGCCGACGCACAGGTAACCGCAGAGCTGGCGTTGATTCTGTTGAGCCAGGCGCGCCGCCAGCACATCCAGAGCCCGGCGCAACTTGAGCAATGCCTGCAGAACTGGCGACGTCGGATGGCCCAGCGCCACGGCCTATAGGCAACGGGTCAGGCACCCGGCCCTTACTACGTGATGGCGGTAGCGGGCTAGCACGCATGCCCCTGCCATATCGCCCAGGCTCGCGATCTCTCTAAAGGAGTTCGCACCATGCCATCCGTCTCACCCTTGCAACATTTCGAGTCATTCGACGCTGAAATCACTGCCCTACTGGCTCCCCTGCCCTTACCAGACCTGCAGCTTTCACCGCTGGCGGGCCGGCAACAATTCTTCGGCGCGCTGGCAGACTACTGGAACCTGCCGGACGAAGCAGGCAGCAACCGCCGTGCTCGGCTCATTGCGCTTCGGCGACAACAGCTTCAGGCCGAAATGGACCTGCGCATCGCTGACGCAACACTGGAGCCTCCGGCAGCATCGCTATTACAGATGTGCCTTGACCAACCCATGTCCTGGACTCGCCAGGGCATCGAAGCGTCCAAGCGCCCACAGCTCTATCGGCTGCTGCTCGATTGCTCAAGACCCAACTGGCGGGCCTACTTGCCCGGCGCCATACTGCTTGTACAAGGCAGTATCGAGGGACAGATGATGACGGGCGATGCGGCCGGCGGCCCAGCCTTGTTATGCAGCCTCTCCCACGGCATCGAAGCGTTCGCCGATGTCCAGAGCCTGCACCTTGAGCTGTGCGAGCGGCTGGATGATCCCCTGCAAAGTCAGCCGATGCTCAAGCTACTGGCGCCTGGTGATGCCGACCGCGCCCATAACGCACAACGACTGCGTTACGACTGGCTGCCCGACGATCTAGTGGAAGTCCAGATTCAGGCCTTGATCGATGCCCAGCGAGCGCGATTGAACGCGGTATGGGGCAGCCAACCCGTGGATCAAACTGGGTTCGCCGAACGCCTGGCAACGGCCGCAGACCTGCTGCCTTGGGTGACCAGCAAGGCAGCGCTGCCGACGCGTTATGGCCTGCTGCTTGAAAAGCACGCTCCTGCCTGGCTCAAGAAGACCTCTACCCAAGGGCTCACGCATATCATGCAGACGATGCAGGAGCTGATCGTGGCCATCGATCAGGCCGCAGCGTCGGGCATTCCTACGCTTGAGCAGTTCACCGAACGCAACAGCCTGCTGCAGTGGACCCGCGCCCGCCTCAGCGAGCGATTGAGACTGGACCACCAACTCGATCTGGCACCCGAACAGATCTTCATCAGCGTCACCATTGCCCGTCAGACCGGCCCGGTGATGCCTCCAGCTCAGCCCAGCAGCTATATACCCATCGCTAGCCGGCCGCAGACAGGGGACACCGTGGAGTTGGTCAGGCAAACCTACAGTCTGGATCAGTTGGCGTTGGTGAATGTGGGCTTGCTGGACCTGGACTACTGGCTGACCGCTCGAGTCCACCATAAGGACGAGACAAACATTCAAGGCTTGTCCCCTGCGCAGGCTCGGCAGATGGTCCGTGAGCTCAATGTCGGCGACAGCTATTCACGCTTTCTACGCAGCCACCTGATCGATCTGGAGCAAGGCCAGTGGCGACGGGATGCACATGCGCGAATCAACTGTGCTCGCATGCGGGCTGAAGCCGCCAAAGCCCGCTATGCCGGCCACTTCATGCCCGACCCGCTTGAGCAGGGCTATCGCTGGAGCAGGACCGTGCTCAACTACCCCGACAGCGACTGGCGCCCCCTGGTGCAAGAGAACCGCCTGAGTGTACGGCAGTTGCTGATTGCCGGGCACACCGTACAGGGGGTACTGCTGATCACGCCTGAAACACCGCAAATGCAGCGCTTTCTGGTGTATGCGCCAGATGCACCGGATCGCAGGCCTTGGCGCGAATACGCCAATGCGCGTGCGCTGATCCGATCGCTCCGCGCCAACCCGGATCTACGCACCTACGTGATGGACCGCATACCCTTGGCCCGGCGCAAAACCATCGAGCGCTTGCTGACCAAGGGCGGGCTCGCTCAGCGTCTGAGTCGCCCGGTCATCTCCGGCAATTTTTTGCACGCCTGTTATCTGGCAGAGGTCCGCGCGCTCATGTCGACGGTCGATGCCAGCACTAACACCAAACTGGAGCTGCTGGGCGAGGCCAGCCTGCATGCGTTGTGGATAATACTCGACTTGCTCAGCTTCGTGATTCCGGTACGTGGCCTGGCGCCGTTGGCATTCGCCCGCGCGGTGCTGAGCGTGCTGGACAGCCTTGAAGCGCTGGAAAAGAAAGATCGGGTAGGCGTGCTCAAGCATATGGTGGAGGCTTTTACCCACATGAGCGACGGGGTCAACAGCATCGGCGGCACGACAGTGATCAGGCGCGCCATTCGCGCCATGCCTCCCAACCCACCCTTGATGCTACCGCCTACCTTCCAGGTACGTCCGGACACCGCCAAGTTGCGTTACCGAATCGACGGCATCCATAGCGAAGGCGTGTATGAAAAGCCATCCGAACGTGCGGGACTGGCCCTCTACTACATCCAGGACAAGCAAGGCCGGTACTATCAGGTGGCGTTCGACGGTTATCGCTGGCGTGCCATAGACCCCAGGAAAACCGATGCCTACAGCAAGGTGGCGGTCAGACGGAACGCTGAAGGTGAATGGATCGTCGACTCACCCGTGCTGTGGCACGACGGCCTGCCAGACCTCAACGCATTGCTGGAGCTCTGTCAGCTTCCCGCGCCCCCAGACGGGATCCCACTGGAAGGGGCGAAGGAACTGTACGAAAGCGACGGCCAACCTTACTTGCTTGCCGGTGGCCATGCCTTGCCCGTGCGTGCCCACCTGCTGGCGGATCACTACCATCTGCTGATACCCGGACAGCCCGCTGCGACCACCACCGCATGGGCAATCCTGCGCTGGCACGACGGTCAATGGCGTATACGCGTGCGCCAACCGGGGCGAAGCAGCGACTGGCTGGCACTGCCTGCCGCTTATGCCGTCACTGTAGGCAGCACCTGATCCAGCCGTTGGTACAAGGCACTCTCAGCCGGCCAGTTGCGAAGTAGCCTCGCCCGGTCCCGAGCGAAAGCCGGCGCGAAGCTGCCCTGGCTACCGTGCTGGCACATGGCGTCCAGGTCGATCAGCGACCACCGGCCCCGCTCCCAGAACAGGTTGTGCCCCTTGAAGTCACCGTGGCTGATGCGCTCGCCGATCAGCTGTTGCATGAGCTGCACCAAGGCCTCCACCTGTTCGGCCGGCGCATCGCCCTGCTCGACGAAGGGGGCAAAGCATTCGATGAGGTCGGGGCCGTCGATGTAGTCGGTCACCAGGTAGGCGCGCGTGCGCAAACCCAGTACTCGCTGCTCCAGCACCGCCAGCGGGCGCGGGGTAGCGATGTCGAGAAACGACAGGCGATGCCCTTCGATCCACGAGTGCCAGGCCCTGCTCGGTCGCCAGAAGCGCTTGAGCCAGTGGAGGGTGTTCTTGATGTTGTAGCGTTTGATGACCCGCTTGCGGCCATCCACCTCGACCCGTGCCACGCTGGCTGCGCCGCCAGTCTTGTACAGGTGCCCACGGTCGATCAGCTCATCCGCCTGCTCAAGCACCGGCAACAGGGCCTGGGCCTCGCTACGGACCACAGCCCGCAGGCTCGTCAGGCTGCGCTCCACACTGAACAGGCTGCAATCGCGGCCGGCCTTGTTCAGGAAGTCGCGTTGGCGCCAGACGCGGATCTTGTCTATGTGCTTCTGCAACGCCTCCATCGGCAATGCATGCTCGGCATTGGCCAACAGGTAATGCACCAGCAGCTCCTCGGTGTACGGTTCCAGGCGCTTGGGTAGCTGCGCGAAGAACACACCAAGGTTTTCCAGCACGCGAGGGCGAGAAAGCTGCTGGCCTGGCGTTTCAGCCTTGATACCGGCCCCATCGATCAGGTACAGCTTGCCTGCATGACGCAGCAGGTTGTCCAAGTGCAGGTCCTCCTGCCACAGCCCCTGCTTGTGCATCTGCGCCACAGCCGCCAGGGCCTCGCCCAGCACCTGCTGCTGCTCGTCGGCGAGCACAGGCAGGTGCTCGACCGCCGCCCAGGCATCGGCCAGGCTTTGCGCGCCATCGAGGTACTCGAACAACAGCCAGCCGCCCTCACCCTCCACCAGGCCATCGGCGAGCAGCACCGGCGTAGTCAGCCCCTGCGCGGCGAGCAGCTTCACGCCTTGCAGCTCACGCTGGAACTGGCGCGCGGCATTGCTGCCCACCAGCAATTTGGCCAGTACCGGCCTGCCACGCCATACCCCGGCCCCCACATAACGCTGGCCCGGCAGCACGCGCAGTAGACTGAGCAACTGCAGCTCGGCGCTACCGGCGGCATCGGCGAGGTTGATGGCAAGCGGCAGCGATGGGCTGCGTCCTGTGTCCTTCAGCTCGGAAAGCTGCATCAGCGAGCCTCCTTGTGATGACGGCGTTGTACCAGGCGGTTGACCCAGGTTTGGACCAGCGTGCTGTCGATGGGTTGTGCGAGGTAGGCTGCCAGCAATGTGCGTATCTCGCCGTCGCTCCATACCGGTGCCCGGCGCAGCAAGGGCTCGAGGTCCTTGAGGCGGTCGCGCATGCCGAAGAGCAAGGGCCGGGTCTTCTCCAGGTCGATCAACTGCGCCTCCCAGCCTTCTTTGCGCTTACGCAGGAAGATGTGCTTGGGGTAGAAGCAACCATGCACCTGCCCAGCACCGTGCAGCGTGCGCGCCAACTGGCCGCAGGCCTGGAGCATGCCATCGCGTACCGATGCATCGAGTTCGGACCATTGCAGCAACTGGCTGTCGAGGTCGCGCCAGTCGTCCAGCGCGCGGGTCATCAACAGGGCCCGGTGCTTGCCACCTTGCTTGCGCTCACCGTAGAACACTGCCTCCAATGCAGGAATGTGCAGCTTCTGATAGCGAACGATATTGCGAAATTCGCGAGCGAAGGTCGGCTCGCCAAAGGGCTTGTGCAGGCTACGGGTAAGGTAGTCGCTCTGGCGCTTGAGGTAATACCCTTTGCCCTCGAGTTCCAGGCGGTACACGCTGCTCCATCCGCCGCGGCCGGTATTGGGCTCGTCCACCGCGTCGAGTTCGAGCGCCCACAGCGCCTCGAAGTCGTCCAGGCCATGGCGCTGGAGCAACGCACGGTCTGCGCTGGCCATATAGTCGGTCATTCCCTTCCCTCGAAAAAGCCCAGTACCTGACGAATGCGCTTCTTGTCACGGGCATTGAGCCGGTCGCGGCCTCGGTACTGCAAGTAAAAGCGCAGGCGCTGGGTTGCCGAAAGGTGGTACTTGGCGACCTTGTCCAGGCAGGCCAGGTCCTTGATCAGGCGATGGCGCCACATGAACCCACGCCAGAAGTCACCCGTGGGGCAATCGATGAAGAACAGCGTCCCTTGGTCATCGACCAGCAGGTTGCGCCACTTCAAATCGTTATGGGCGAAGCGATGCTCGTGCATGACCCGGGTGTGGCGTGCCAGCTGGCGGCTGATGTGGTCCACCCAGGCGCGATCGGCCAGGCGGGCATCGTTGCGGTCGGCCAGTGCCGAGAGGTCCTCGGTGTTGGGCAGCTCGCGGGTGATCATTGCGCCACGGCCGAACGCCAGGCCATTGCGTTCGAGCCCCCAGGCGACCACGTCGGCCGTGGGGATGCCCCACTTGGCGAACTGCTTGAGGTTCTGCCATTCAGCCTTGATACGTGGGCGACCCAGGTAGCGGCGCATGTGCTTGCCAGCACCGGTGTAGCGCTTGACGTAATAGTTGACGCCTTCACGCTCGACACGCACCACTTCGCTGAGCGGATCCCGGGTCAGGCGTTCGCCCTGAAGGGCGAATACCGCCTCGAGGCTGCCGAAATCATTCGCCAGGTGCGCGTAACCTGGCGCCAGTGTCCAACTGGCCATCAGAGTGCATCCCCATAGCGTTGTTTACGGTCGTAGAGTTTCTGCGCCTTGCGCTCAAGCCAGGCGAGCAGTGCAGCTTCGTCCTTCATGACCTGACGCAGCGGGCGCTGGAAGTAGCTGCGCAGAAAACGCAGTTTGTCGCGTTGGGTCAGGCCAATGTCCAGGGCTGAGAAATACAGGGCAGCCAGGTCCTTGTTGCGCCAGCGGCGGCTGATGGCTGGGCGGGTCTGGGCGCGGTGCAGGTCGATCACCGACAACTTGAAATCATCGGCCGTCACGGGCCGGTCGGTGTGCAGCAGGAAGTGACAGATGTAGCAGTCCCGGTGGTTGACGCCGGCACGGTGCATGCCACCGGTCATCTCGGCCACGCGCGTGATCAGGGCACGTTTGAGGCGTGGCGCAGGCGGCTGCCTGATCCAGTCGATGCTGAAGTCTTCCAGGCTGACGGTCGGCGCCAGTTCCTCGGTGATGATGAACGAATGCTGAGTGGCCGGGTTGCCGCCCCGCTCACCGAACGCCACGGCCGTCATGGTTGGCACGCCAACCTGGTGCAGGCGCTCGATGGCCTGCCACTCCTGGCCGGCGCCCAACACCGGCAACTTGGCCGTGAGCAGGTTCTTGAAGATCTCGCCCCAGCCAATGCCGCGGTGGATCTTCACGAAAAAGCCTTCGCCGGCGACCTCCGTACGCAGGGTGCGGCGCCCCTCGAGCTCCCGATAGACTTCGCCCTGCAGCGCTTCTACCGCCTCGAAGGCATCGCGCCCAGCCCAAAGCCGCTTGAAGGGCTCTGCCACGATCAATTTCATGCCCCCTCCTGCCCTAGGATTACATCGGCGGCATGCTGCGGCATGCTGTAAAGGTCGGCCGTGTCGGCAAATGCCAGGCCGTTGCGCGACCAATCGGCCCGCGCCGCGGGGTCATCGAGCATACGCTGCAGGTAGCGGTTAAGCTGCTCCTGCTCGAACGGCTCGTCCAGCACCAAACCGCAGTCGGCCTCGGCGATGTAGTGGGCATAGCCGCACACGTGCGAAACCAGCACCGGCAGGCCGGCGACCAGGGCTTCAAGCAGCACGGTGCCTGTGTTCTCGTTGTAAGCCGGGTGGATCAGCAGGTCGGCGCCCAGCAGGAAGCGTGGGATATCGCTGCGCCCCTTGAGAAACTGCACCTGGTCGCCCAGGCCCAGCGTCGCGCTCTGCAACTGGAAGACCTTGGGGTCGTCCTGGCCGATCACCAGCAACCGGGTGCGCTTGCGCAAGGGCGCGGGCAATGCCGCCAACGCTTTGAGGCTGCGGTCCACGCCCTTGGTCTTGAAACCGGAACCGATCTGCACGATCAGCAACGCATCCTCGGCCAGGTCGAACTCCTTGCGCAGGTCGGCGCGAATTTCAGCAGCGTTGGGCGGCGCCCGACGATCCTGGGAAATGCCCGGTGGCAGCAGGTGAAAACGCTCGACCGGCGTGCCGTAGTGCTTGATGAACAGCGGCTGCTGCACCTCGGAAATCATCAGGATCTGGGTGCCGGCATCCTTGGCGAACACCGCCCGCTCGTATTCGGCGAAATGCCGATAGCGGCCCCAGCGGCGGTACAGGTCGCTGCGCAGGTTCTGCGCCTTGTCCTCAAAGCAGCCGTCGGCGGCGTAGTACACATCCAGCCCTGGCATCTTGTTGAAACCGATGAGCCGGTCTACCGGGCGCTTGGCCAGGTCGGCCTGCATCCAGGCGGTGAGTTTCTCGTTGCGCCGGTGATTGAAGATCGCCTTGACCGGCGCCACCAGCACTTCGAAGCCCGGCGGAATGTCGCCCTCCCAGATCAGTGTGTAGACCCGGATCTGGTGGCCGCGCTGCTGGCACTCCAGGGCTATGCGCATGAAGTCGCGCTGCAGACCGCCAAAGGGGAAGTATTTGTAAAGTACGAAAGCCAGTTGCATCAACGGACATCCTCAGCCAGCAGCAGCGCGCTCAGGCGGCTCGCTACATGCTCGGGATTCAGGCGAGTGAAACACAATGGCCACTCGCGGTTCAGATCGTACCGGCGCAGGTCTTCGGCGCTCGGTTTGTAGGTGCACTTCTTCTGCAAGCAGGGTGCGCACGGCCAGTCACTGGCCTGGTGGATCTGGGTCCGTCCATAGGCGCCGGTCAGGCCCGGATTGGTAGGGCCGAACAGCGAAAGCGTCGGTACATCGAGGGCTGCTGCCAAATGGCCCAGGCCGGTATCGACGGCGACGCAGGCCTTTGCAGCGGCCAGCACACGTGCGACGCCGGCCAGGTTCAACTTGGGCAGTACCTGGCAATGGTTCAAGCCTTGGGCGATGCGCTCGGCCCGGGCCTTCTCGGCCGGGTTGCCCCAGGGCAGGCGCACTTCCAGCCTGCGCCGGCCCATGCGCTCGGCCAGCTCGCGCCAGTAGGCCTCGGGCCAGTGCTTGGTGGTCCAGGTGGTCCCGTGCAGGAAAACCACATAGGGCGCTGCCGGCGGCAACTGCAAGCGCTCAAGGTCCAGGCCGTAACGGCCAATGCCCTCGGGCAGGTCATAGGCCAGCGCCATGGCGAACAGCTGGCGCACGCGCTCGACGGCATGCTGGCCGACCGCAACCGACAGGCGTCGGTCGTAGAAGCGGCTGGCCCAGCCCTCACGGGCCGAATACCGGTCCAGGCCTGCGACCGGCGCCTTCACGTAGCGGGTCAGCCACGCCGACTTGACCAGGCCCTGGGCATCGATCACCAAGTCGTACTGGCGTTCGCGCAGGCGCTGCTTGAAGGCCTTCCACTCGCCGCTGCGAACGGTCTGCCAGAGGTGTTTGCGCCAGCGACGGATGGCCACCGGAATGACCTGATCGACCGCCGGATGCCAGCTGGGTATCTCGGCAAAGCCTTCCTCGACGACCCAGTCGAACCGGATGCCGGGTATGGCATGGGCTGCATCGGTGAGCGCTGGCAGCGTGTGGATCACATCGCCCAGCGAGGACGTCTTGATGATCAGTACCCGCACTTAGTCGACCTCGGTCAGCACGTCGATGATGTTCGCACCGCCCAGACGGGTCAGCGCGGCGATGACCTGACCGGGTTCGAGCAGACGCAGGCAGTTGTAGTGACCGAAGCGGCAGGTGCGATCGAAACAAGGGCTGCATTCGATGCCCAGGCGCACCACCTCGACCTGGCTGGCCAGCGGCGGCGTGAAGCCAGGCGATGTCGAGCCGTATACGGCGACCAGCGGGCGATTGAGCGCCGCCGCCACATGCATCAACCCGGAATCGTTGGAGACCACGGCGCCTGCGCAGGACATCAGGTCGATCGCCTCGGCCAGGGAGGTTTCACCGGCCAGGTTCACGGACTCTTCGCGCAGGCCAGGGATCAGCCGTTCGCGGATCTGCTCACCCACTGGGTGATCACTTTTCGAGCCGAACAGCCAGACCTGCCACCCCTGGCGGATCATGGCATCGGCCACGGCGGCGTAGTGCTCGGCCGGCCAGCGCTTGGCTTCGCCGAATTCAGCGCCTGGGCACAGCGCCAGCACCGGACGGTCCAGCTCCAGGCCGAACTTGGCCAGGGCCGCCTCACGGCTGTGTGGCTCGATCTGCAGGCTGGGCTGGGGGTAGGGCTTTGGCAGCTCGGCGCCCGGGGCATAGGCCAGGGCCATGAAGCGCTCGATCATCAGCGGGTAACGCGCTTTGTCCAGCTTGCGGACATCGTTGAGCAAACCGAAACGCATTTCGCCACGCCAGCCGGTGCGCTTGGGGATACCGGCAAAGAACGGCACCAGCGCCGATTTCAGCGAATTGGGCAACAAGATGGCCTGGTCGTACTGACCACTGAGCGACTTGCCGAGGCGCCGCCGCGTGGCCAGCTCCAGCGCACCGTGGCCGAGCGGGAAGCTCAAGGCCTGGCGCACCTCGGGCATGCGCTCGAGGATTGGCCGGCTCCATTCGGGGGCCAGCACATCGATCACGCAGTCGGGGTGCTGCTGTTTCAGGCACTGGAACAAGGTCTGCGCCATCACCATGTCGCCGACCCAGCTGGGGCCAATGATCAGTATTCTCATGCTAGGTCCAGAAACGCTCGGGGAGGCGACAGGCTGCGATTCAGCCTGGCCTCCCCTCTTTATATTCAGGCTATGTGGCCGACAGTGTAACACCGGGGCTGCTTCACGCCCCAATCGCGGCGGATCGTCACCCAGACGAGCCGCCGCCACAGGGTTCAGCTCAGGCCGAGCTCGCTCCAGATACGCCGCACCTGGCGGCGCTCATCGACAAACTGCGCTGCATCGATCACCCCGGCCTGCTTCTGCAGCGCCTGGCGGTGAGAGGCAGCGCGAAACGCCTTGTATACCTCGCGCAGCAGCACCGCGTCGGCAGCAGGCATCAACCCCACTTGCTCCAGCTCTTCCAGAATGCGGATGTTATCGGTCCATCGAACCAGGGCCGTATGGTCATGGGACCAGGCCAAAGCGGCGTATTGCACCATAAATTCGATATCGACGATACCGCCCGCATCCTGCTTGATGTCAAAGGGCATACCCGGGTCGAAGGCGTTGGGTGCGGTGCCGGCCACAGTGGCCTTCGTGCCCAGGCTGGCGCGCATCTTGACGCGCATTTCACTCACTTCGATACGCAGCTTCTCAAGGTCGCGCGGTTGCCCCAGCACGTGCGCCCGCACCTTCTCGAACGCCTGGCCAACCCGCGGGCAACCCACCAGCACGCGCGCGCGGACCAGTGCCTGGTGCTCCCAGGTCCAGGCCTCGCTTTGCTGGTAGCGCTCGAATGCGCCCAGCGAGCTGACCAACAAGCCCGCGGCACCCGAGGGCCGCAGACGCATGTCCACGTCATACAACTGGCCCGAGTTGGTCTGGGTGGTCAGCAGGTGAATGATGCGTTGCCCCAGCCGCGTGAAGAACTGCGCACTGTCGATGGGCTTGGCACCGTCGGTTTCGGCCTGAGGGTCGCCATCGTGGATGAACACCAGGTCCAGGTCCGACCCATGGCCCGTTTCAAGGCCACCGACCTTGCCATAGCCGATGATGACGAATCCCGGGTCGCAGGGGATGCCGTCACTGCCCATGGGTTGACCGTGGCGGGCAACGGTCTGACGCCAGGCCAAGGCAAGCACTTGGTCGAGGATGGCCTCGGCCAGCCACGTCAGGTAGTCGCTGACTTTCATCAACGGCAGGTTGCCACTGATTTCCGAGGCCGCCACGCGCAAGCTGTGCGCCAGCTTGAAGTGACGCAACGCCTCCATTTGCTGCTCCAGATCATCCTCTGGAATGCGCGTGAGGCGCTCGCGCAATTCGCTGGCCAACTCCGGTGCCAGTGGCGGGCTGAACAGGCGGCCTTCATTGAGCAACTCATCGAGCAACAAGGGGTAGCGTGCGATCTGCTCGGCAATCCATGGGCTGGCGGCGCACAGGGTCAGCAGACGGCGCAGGGCACCGGGGTTCTCGGTGAGCAGGACCAGGTAGGCAGAGCGCCGGGCCACGGCTTCGACCAGCGGCAGTACCCGCTCGAGCACCAGGTCGGGGTTCTCGTGCTCGACCGCCTGGGCCAGCAATCGCGGGATGAAGGCATCCAGCCGCTCGCGCCCAAGGCGCTGCATCGAACGCAACTGCGGGCTGGCGCGCAGGGCCGCCAGGCGTCGCAAGGCCTCGCCTGGCAGCGTGAAGCCGGCCTCCTCCAGCTGACGGCCAGCAGCCTCTTCATCCTGGGCCTGCTCCCACAACGGCGACCATTCACCGCCGACCACCAACTCGCCTTCGCTTTCCTCCTCATCGGGATCGGCGATGACCTGCCGGAAGTGCCAGTCGATGCGCTCACGCCACTGACCAAGTTGAGCCTCGAAGGCTTGCCAGTCGGCGTAGCCCAGCATGTAGGCGACTCGGGCCTGATCGGTTTCGTTTTCCGGCAACATTTGCGTCTGGCGGTCGGCGATAGCCTGGATGGCGTGCTCGGTGTAGCGCAGGAATGCATAACCCTCTCGCAGCTCGGTGACCACGGCAGGGGGCAGGTAGCCTTGGCCTTCCAGGGTAGCCAGCACCTTGAGCAAGGGCCGCTGCTGCAAGCTGAGGTCGCGGCCGCCGTGAATCAGCTGGAAGGCCTGGGCGATGAACTCCACTTCGCGAATGCCGCCTGCGCCCAGCTTGATGTTGTCCGCCATGCCCTTGCGCCGCACTTCCTGCTGGATCAGCTGCTTCATGGTGCGCAGGGCCTCGATGGCCGAGAAGTCCAGGTACCGTCGGTAGACGAACGGGCGCAACATTTCCTGCAGCTGGGCGCCGGCAGCCTGATCGCCTGCCACTACCCGGGCCTTGATCATGGCGTAGCGTTCCCAGTCGCGGCCTTGGTCCTGGTAATACTGCTCCAGCGCGTTGAAGCTGAGCACCAGCGCACCGGACGACCCGTACGGGCGCAGGCGCATGTCGACGCGAAACACGAAGCCATCGACCGTGACCGGGTCCAGGGCCTTGATCAGGCGCTGCCCCAGGCGGGTGAAGAACTCCTGATTATCCAGCGAGCGTTTCACGCCTTCGGTTTCGCCGCCTTCGGGGAATGCGAAGATCAAGTCGATGTCCGAGGAAAGGTTCAGCTCCCCCGCACCCAGCTTGCCCATGCCCAGCACCACCATGTGTTGTGGCTGGCCGCTGCGGTTGCCGATCGGCGTGCCGAATTGCTGGCAGTGGCGTGGATACAGCCACTGGTAGGCCTCATCGATGGCGGCGTCGGCCAAGTCGGAGAGGTCGCGGCAGGTCTCACCGAGATCGGCCTGGCGGGTGATGTCACGCCAGATGATGCGTACCTGCTGGCGGTTGCGTTCGCGACGCAGGTTACGGGCAAGCTCGTCCTCGCTTTGCGCCGCCTGGGCAACCTTGGCCACATGGCCGCGCAGCTCGCCCTGCCCGTAGCCCCGTTCCAGCTCGCCGCTGCCCATCAGGCCGAACAGCAGCCCCGGGTCACGTTGCACCTGGGCGAGCACGAAGTCACTGACCGCCGCTACCTGATCGAACTGCCGAGCATGCTGCTCGCTCCAACTGCCCAGGTCCAGTTCCGGGTGTGCGGCCACCGCCTCGTGCAGAAACTGTTGGTTGCGCAGGGTCAGTGGTTGAAGAACGGCAGGCAGCTGGCAAGGCAAAGGCAGGCGCATGGGCTATCCTTGATCGGCGTGAAATGGATGAGGAAAGGCGGCCAAGGGAAAGCCGGACCACGGTTGGACTGTCATACAAAAGTTGGAAATAGCTGAAAACTTCGAATTCGTGGCATGGAACATCAACAGTTACCCGTTCGTGGAACATTGCCAACCAACATGAACGTTTTTCCTCACAAGCCAGGATGCGACCAAACGTCGCACAAATGTAGTTTTACTACTGTGCCTGTCGTGCAAAAGCATGAAATGCGAAAGCAAATGTAGTAAAACTACACGGCGCCGGACGAAGATCCCGGTAATCCAAGAATTCACGACGTCTGCCCATAAGGCCAGTCGCAATCTCAGGCAATCGATTCTGGTTGCCTTTCCGCCCTGGAGCAAGCCATGCAAGACCTCGATCCAATCGAAACCCAGGAATGGCTGGATGCCCTGGAGTCGGTCCTCGACAAAGAAGGCGAAGACCGCGCTCATTACCTGATGACCCGTATGGGCGAGCTGGCCACCCGCAGTGGCTCCCAGCTGCCGTATGCGATCACCACGCCATACCGCAACACCATCCCTGTCACCCACGAAGCACGCATGCCTGGCGACCTGTTCATGGAACGCCGCATTCGCTCGATGGTGCGTTGGAACGCCCTGGCCATGGTCGTGCGCACCAACCTGAAAGACTCGGACCTGGGCGGACACATCTCCAGCTTCGCTTCCAGCGCCACCCTGTACGACATCGGTTTCAACTACTTCTTCCAGGCACCGACCGAAGAACACGGTGGCGACCTGGTCTTCTACCAGGGCCACGCCTCGCCGGGCGTCTACGCCCGCGCCTTCATGGAAGGCCGCATCAGCGAAGAGCAGATGAACAACTTCCGCCAGGAAGTCGATGGCAACGGTCTGTCCTCGTACCCACACCCTTGGCTGATGCCTGACTTCTGGCAGTTCCCGACCGTTTCGATGGGCCTGGGCCCGATCCAGGCCATCTACCAGGCACGCTTCATGAAGTACCTGGAAGCGCGCGGCTTCATCCCGGCAGGCAAGCAGAAAGTCTGGTGCTTCATGGGCGACGGCGAGTGCGACGAGCCAGAATCCCTGGGCGCGATCGCCCTGGCCGGCCGCGAGAAGCTGGACAACCTGATCTTCGTCATCAACTGCAACCTGCAGCGCCTCGACGGCCCGGTTCGCGGCAACGGCAAGATCATCCAGGAACTCGAAGGCGTGTTCCGCGGCGGTGGCTGGAACGTCAACAAAGTGGTCTGGGGTCGCTTCTGGGATCCGCTGCTGGCCAAGGACACCAACGGTGCCCTGCAACGCCGCATGGACGAAGTCATCGACGGCGAGTACCAGAACTACAAGGCCAAAGACGGCGCCTACGTGCGTGAGCACTTCTTCAACACCCCAGAGCTCAAGGCCATGGTCGAAGACCTGTCCGACGACGAGATCTGGAAGCTCAACCGCGGCGGCCACGACCCGTACAAGGTCTATGCAGCCTACCACCAGGCGGTCAACCACAAGGACCAGCCTACCGTCATCCTGGCCAAGACCATCAAGGGTTACGGTACCGGTGCCGGCGAAGCCAAGAACACCGCGCACAACACCAAGAAGGTCGATGTCGACAGCCTGCGTCACTTCCGTGACCGCTTCGATATCCCTGTCAAGGATGCGGACTTGGAGAACCTGCCGTTCTACAAGCCCGAAGAAGGTTCGGCCGAGGCCCGTTACCTGGCCGAGCGCCGTGCTGCCCTGGGCGGCTTCGTGCCTCAGCGCCGCGCCAAGAGCTTCAGCGTGCCGACCCCGCCTCTGGAAACCCTCAAGGCGATCCTGGACGGCTCGGGCGACCGTGAAATTTCCACCACCATGGCCTTCGTGCGCATCCTGGCGCAGTTGGTCAAGGACAAGGAAATCGGTCAGCGCATCGTGCCCATCATCCCTGACGAAGCCCGCACCTTCGGCATGGAAGGCATGTTCCGCCAGTTGGGCATCTACTCGTCGGTGGGTCAGCTCTACGAGCCGGTCGACAAGGACCAGGTGATGTTCTACCGCGAGGACAAGAAAGGCCAGATCCTCGAGGAAGGCATCAACGAAGCCGGCGCCATGTCGTCGTTCATCGCTGCCGGTACTTCGTACAGCTGCCACAACCAACCGATGCTGCCGTTCTACATCTTCTACTCGATGTTCGGCTTCCAGCGTATCGGCGACCTGGCCTGGGCCGCTGGCGACAGCCGCACCCGTGGCTTCCTGATCGGCGGCACCGCCGGCCGTACCACACTCAACGGCGAAGGCCTGCAGCACGAGGACGGTCACAGCCACATGATGGCCGGTACCATCCCGAACTGCCGCACCTATGATCCGACCTACGGCTACGAGCTGGCGGTGATCATCCAGGACGGCATGAAGAAGATGACCGAAGAGCAACAGGACATCTTCTACTACATCACCGTGATGAACGAGTCCTACCAGCAGCCCGCCATTCCGGCCGGTGCCGAGGAAGGCATCATCAAGGGCATGTACCTGCTCGAGGAAGACACCCGCGAAGCCGCACACCACGTGCAGCTGATGGGTTCGGGCACCATCCTGCGCGAAGTGCGCGAAGCGGCGAAGATTCTGCGTGAAGAGTTCAACGTCGGGGCCGACGTGTGGAGCGTCACCAGCTTCAACGAACTGCGTCGCGACGGCCTGGCCGTGGAACGTGCCAACCGTCTCAAGCCTGGCCAGAAGCCACAGCAGACCTACGTCGAGCAGTGCCTGAGCGGCCGCAAGGGGCCGGTCATCGCGTCCACCGACTACATGAAGCTGTTCGCCGAGCAGATCCGCCAATGGGTGCCGAGCAAAGAGTTCAAGGTCCTGGGTACCGACGGTTACGGTCGCAGCGACAGCCGCAAGAAGCTGCGTCACTTCTTCGAAGTAGACCGTCACTTCGTGGTACTGGCTGCCCTGGAAGCGCTGGCTGACCGTGGCGAGATCGAACCCAAGGTTGTGGCTGACGCCATCGTCAAGTTCGGCATCGACCCGGACAAGCGCAACCCATTGGACTGCTGAGGAGTATTTTTAAGTGAGCGAACTCATTCGCGTACCTGACATCGGCAGCGGTGAAGGTGAAATCATCGAGCTGTTCGTCAAGGTCGGTGATCGTATCGAGGCTGATCAAAGCCTGCTGACCCTGGAGTCCGACAAGGCCTCCATGGAGATTCCGGCGCCCAAGGCCGGTATCGTCAAGGAACTGAAGGTCAAGCTGGGCGATCGCCTGAAAGAAGGCGACGAGCTCCTGGTTCTGGAAGCCGAGGGAGCCGCTGATGCGGCCCCTGAGGCACCTGCCGCCGAGCAGAAGCCCGCACAGGCTGAAGCGGCCGCACCGGCGCCTGCTGCCCAAGCAGCGCCAGCGCCTGCTGCCGCCCCGGCTGCTGCCAGCGTGCAGGACATCCACGTGCCGGACATTGGCTCGTCGGGCAAGGCCAAGATCATCGAAGTGCTGGTCAAGGCAGGCGATACCGTCGAAGCCGATCAATCGCTGATCACCCTGGAGTCCGACAAGGCCTCCATGGAAATCCCGTCGCCTGCTGCTGGCGTGGTCAAGGAAGTCATTGCCAAGCTTGACGACGAAGTGGGCACAGGCGACCTGATCCTCAAGCTTGAAATCGCAGGCGCAGCGCCTGCCGCAGCGCAGGCTCCGGCCGCCGCTGCACCGGCCAAGGCCGAGGCCGCACCCGCCGCCGCTGCCCCTGCCGCCGCCCCTGCTGCTGCCCCGGCTGCCGCTACCCCTGCGCCAGCCGCAACCGCCCCGGCTGCCGGCAACAACGCCAAGGTGCACGCCGGCCCAGCCGTGCGTCAGCTGGCCCGTGAGTTTGGCGTAGAGCTCGGTGCCGTGGCAGCGACCGGCCCACATGGCCGCATCCTGAAAGAAGACGTGCAGGTTTACGTCAAGGCCATGATGCAGAAGGCCAAGGAAGCGCCGGCAGCTGCCGGTGCAACCGGCGGCGCTGGCATTCCGCCGATTCCGGTGGTCGATTTCAGCAAGTTCGGTGAAGTCGAAGAAGTGGCCATGACCCGCCTGATGCAGGTCGGTGCTGCCAACCTGCACCGCAGCTGGCTGAACGTGCCGCACGTCACCCAGTTCGATTCGGCTGACATCACCGAGCTCGAAGCCTTCCGCGTGGCCCAGAAAGCCGTCGCCGAAAAGGCCGGCGTCAAGCTGACCGTCCTGCCGCTGTTGCTCAAGGCCTGCGCCTTCCTGCTCAAGGAACTGCCAGACTTCAACAGCTCGCTGGCACCAAGCGGCAAAGCGGTCATCCGCAAGAAATACGTGCACATCGGCTTTGCCGTGGACACGCCCGACGGCCTGCTGGTACCGGTGATCAAGAACGTCGACCAGAAGAGCCTACTGCAGCTGGCTGCCGAAGCGGCTGCACTGGCCGAGAAGGCGCGTACCAAGAAGCTCTCGGCGGACGAGATGCAGGGCGCCTGCTTCACCATCTCCAGCCTCGGCCATATTGGCGGCACCGGCTTCACGCCGATCGTCAACGCCCCTGAGGTGGCCATCCTGGGCGTCTCCAAGGCGACCATGCAGCCTGTCTGGGACGGCAAGGCCTTCCAGCCCAAGCTGATGCTGCCGCTGTCGCTGTCGTACGATCACCGTGTGATCAACGGCGCTGCCGCTGCGCGCTTCACCAAGCGTCTGGGCGATGTGCTGGGCGATATCCGCACCATGCTGCTGTAAGGCAGCGCACTGCCCCTCCCGGTGAGGGGCAGTCTCTTTTTCGAGCTGCCACGCTCGTACCTCAACCCCGTCGATTGACGGGGCTTTTTTTGCCTGGCGCAAAGTGGGCGCTGTGCGGGGACATGATGGCCCCGGTGCGCGTCGGCGTTGCCGATCATCGTTGCACAGCCGCTCTGAACAGCCGTCCTACAGATTCCGTACCCTCGGCCGATAACCTTGTTACAGCTTCGTACATGGCCGCTTGCCAGCTATAGGGACATGATGCAACCTTGCCAGATTCGACGCGGTCCAACGCGCGCGTTCCCTCTTCAAGCGAGTTTTCGATGAAAAGCCAACCCGATGCTGGCAACCGTGTGACGGGCGAGGTCGTCACGCAGTTACCCGTGCCCTCGCGGTTGGGCATGCTGCGCTTCGAAAGGCTCAATGAAGCCAGTTGGTCGTTGCTCTACCTGGACCCGGCCTGCGAGCGCCAGTTCGGCGTTCATGCCAGTGACCTCTGCGCGCTGGTCGATGCCCCTTACGCCAGCCTCATGGAACCTGAGGCCCGCTACCGGCTGCATGACGACATCCAGCTGCAACTGTCGCAACGCGGCTACTACCGCGTGCGCTACACCCTGCACACGCCAGGCGCTTCCGTGCGCATGCTGGAGGTCGGCGAAGCCTTCAAACAGCACGCCCGGCAGTTGCTGTGCGGCTACCTGAGCGTACTGGACGATCACCCGGAAGACACGGGCGAGACCGCCAGCGACCTGGAGTCACGCAACAACCGCCTGCAACTGGCCCTGCAACTGAACCAGCGTGCCCAACGTGAGCAGCTCGAGCACCTGGAGCGCGTACGCAGCCAGCAAGACCTGATCCTGCGCCTGGCCCGTCAACGCTACAGCGCCGAGAACTCGTTGCTCGAAGCCGCCGAACTGATCACCCGTAGCGCCTGTGAGATCTACAAGATCGACTGCGCCGGTATCTGGCACCTGGAAGGCCATCGGCTTGAGCCGATCACCGCCTGGTACAGCGATGTGCAAGCGCACCGGCAACCCCAGGCAATCGACGCCAGCCATTTCCCGGATTACCTCGAGGCCCTGCATGCCAGCCGTGCGATCGATGCGCACAACGCTGGGCACGATCCCCGTACACGTGCGTTGATGCAGAGCCTGGGGCCTGGCAACAAGGCCATGCTCGATGCCAGCATTCGCGTCGATGGCCAGGTGGTGGGCGTGTTGTGCCTGGAACAGGCCGGCCAGCCACGGGCCTGGCAGTCCGATGAGATCGCCTTTGCCGGCGAGCTGGCCGACCAGTTCGCCCAGGTCATTACCAATCACAACCGCCGCGCGGCGGCCAGTGCGCTGCACCTGTTCCAACGCGCCGTGGAGCAGAGCGCCAGCGCCTTCCTGCTGGTGAACCGGGATGGGCAGGTCGAGTATGTGAACCCGAGCTTCACCGCCATCACCCAATACAGCACCGAGGAAGTGCAAGGACGTCACCTGGGTGAACTGCCCGCCCTTGAGAACCTCAACGAGCTGCTGTTCGACTCGCCTTCGAGCCTGGCCATGGGTAATAGCTGGCAGGGTGAATTCAAGAGCCGGCGCAAGAACCTGGAACCCTACTGGGGGCAGCTGTCGATCTCCAAGGTGTATGGTGACAACCGCGAGCTGACCCACTACATCGGCATCTACGAAGACGTCACTCAGAGCAAGCTGGCCCAGCAGCGCATCGAGCGGCTGGCCTACACCGACAACCTGACCAACCTGGGCAACCGTCCGGCGTTCATCCGCAGCCTGGACGAATGCTTCGCCCGGGATGTGCAGAATCCGATGTGCCTGCTGCTGGTGGACATCGACAATTTCAAGCGCATCAACGACAGTCTCGGCCATCACACGGGCGACAAGTTGCTTATCAGCCTGGCCAGGCGCCTGCGCAACAGCCTGCATGCCGGCGGTATCCTGGCCCGTTTTGCCAGCAACGAATTCGCCGTGTTGCTCGACGACATCAGCCTGGAGGCTGGCCAGGGGGTTGCCCAGCAATTGTTGCGCACCCTCGACAAGCCGATGTTCGTCGATAACCAACTGATCAATGTCACGGCATCGGTGGGCCTAGCCAGCGCTCCCCAGCATGGTGCCGACCCCACCAGCCTGATGAAGAATGCCGGGTTGGCGCTGCACAAGGCCAAGGCCAACGGCAAACACCAGGTGCAGGTGTTCACCGAGGTCCTCAACGCCGAGGCCAGCTACAAACTGTTCGTCGAAAACAACCTGCGCCGCGCATTGACCCAGAACGAGCTGGACGTGTTCTACCAGCCCAAGCTGTGCCTGCGCAGCGGCCGGCTGCTGGGCCTGGAGGCACTGTTGCGCTGGAACCATCCCGAGCGGGGCATGATCCGGCCTGACCAGTTCATCAGCGTGGCCGAAGAAACCGGTTTGATCATCCCCATTGGCAAATGGGTTGTGCGCCAATCGTGCCGCATGAGCAACGAACTGCGTGCAGCAGGGCTTGGCAATCTGCACGTCGCGATCAACCTGTCGCCCAAGCAGTTTTCCGACCCTGATCTGGTCGCCTCGATCAGCAGCATCATCAGGGAAGAAGGCTTGCCTGCGCACCAACTGGAGCTGGAGCTGACCGAAGGGTTGCTGCTCGAAGCCAGTGAGGACACCCATCGGCAACTCGACGAGCTCAAAGCCTTGGGCCTGACCCTGGCCATGGATGACTTCGGCACCGGTTATTCCTCGCTCAGCTACCTGAAGAAATTCCCGATCGACATCCTCAAGATCGACCGCAGCTTCATCAAGGACATCCCCGACAACCAGGACGACATGGAAATCACCTCGGCGGTGATCGCCATGGCCCACAACCTCAAGCTGAAGGTGGTAGCCGAAGGCATTGAAACCCCTGCGCAGCTGGGTTTCCTGCGTCGACACCGGTGTGACATCGGGCAGGGCTACCTGTTTGACCGACCTATTCCGGGGCGAGAGCTGGCAGAGCGCCTGCAACGCTATCCGCGAGGTCCAGCCGCCTGACAGCGGCGCAAAGCTCGGGCACACTAGAAACCATTCGGGCTACATCGCGAGCAGGCCCGTCCCCACCTGGATCACGCAGGTCATGTGATCGGGAGCGGACATGTCGGCGATGGCCCTGAAGCTATCCAACTGAATAGACACAGAGGAACGGCCATGGTCCTGCGTTCGGAAATACTGGTGAACAAAAACGTCATGCCCACTGCGGAGCAGGCCCTGCCTGGCCGCGAAACGCCGATGAGCCTGCCCGAGTTCCACTACGTGTTCGAGGAAACGCCGCTGCTCGGGCCATTCTTCGAAGATGTGGATTTCGCCATTTTCGGCCTGGGGTGTTTCTGGGGCGCAGAGCGTCGATTCTGGCAGCGTGAGGGTGTGGTCAGTACCGTCGTGGGTTATGCCGGCGGCTTTACTCCGAACCCTACCTACGAAGAGGTCTGCTCAGGCCTGACCGGGCACACCGAAGTTGTGCTGGTGGTCTTCGACAAGAGCAAAGTGAGATACAGTGAACTGCTGGCCATGTTCTGGGAACTGCACAACCCGACCCAGGGCATGCGCCAGGGCAACGATGTCGGCACGCAGTACCGCTCGGCCATCTACTGCACGAGCCCAGAGCAGCTCGAGCAGGCCCAGTCCAGCCGCGAGGCCTTCCAGGCCGAGCTGGACAAGGCTGGCTTCGGTCAGATCACCACCGAAATCGACAAAGCACCCACTGTGTACTTCGCCGAGGCCTACCACCAGCAATACCTGGCCAAGAACCCGGACGGCTATTGCGGTATCGGCGGGACGGGCGTGTGCATGCCGGCCAGCTTGCAAGGGAATTGAGCATGAGCACTATGACCCTGTTCCACTCGCCCCTGTCGCCATTCGTGCGCAAGGTCATGGTGGTATTGCACGAAACCGGCCAATTGGACCGAGTGGCACTGCAGCCTGTGAACATCAGCCCAGTCAACGGTGACGAGCAGCTCAACGCCGGCAATCCCATCGGCAAGATTCCGGCGCTGCGCCTGGCCGACGGAACCGTGCTGCATGACAGCCGGGTGATCTGCGAGTACCTGGATCAGCAACATGTGGGGTTGCCACTGCTGCCCCGGGAAGGCTCGGCTCGCTGGCGGCGCATGACGCTGGCCTCCCAGGCGGATGCCATTCTGGATGCAGCCGTCTCGAGCCGCTACGAAACGTTCGTGCGACCCGTCGAGAAACGTTGGGATGGGTGGTTGGAGGCGCAGGGGGACAAGATCCGCCGCAGCCTGGCCAACCTCGAACAGGCCCACCTGGCGGAGCTGATGTCGGGATTCGATTTGGCAGCAATCGGCGTGGCTTGCGCATTGGGGTACCTGGACTTGCGTCAGCCAGCGTTTGGCTGGCGTGAGCGCCAGCCTGGGCTGGCGGCCTGGTACGCCGAGGTGAGCACACGGCCGTCAATGGTCGCCACCGCACCCGATGCCTGAACAGAAGGCTATTGCCGTCAAGCCGGCTCGTGTAGAAGCGATCCGGCGCCCCTGCAGGCGTGCGTCAGCGGCGATGCGCCCGTTCATGCAACGATAATCAGCAGTCAGGCTTGCCAGCGGTAAATCGTTTGGCAGGGTTCACCGCGCCTTTGAACTCGCGCAACGCCTTGGCACCCACCAACAGTGGGTAATTGAAGTTGCTGCGATCCACCAGGTTGACCTCCACGGTTCGCTTCACGTCTCCCAGGCACAGTTCCAGGTCCACCACTGGCCGCTTGGCGCTCTCGGGTGCATCGCCCTCATCCTCATCATCGGCACGGCCCTTGATCTTGCTGATGCGCGAGACCTGGTGCTCGTAAACCTTGTCGTCGGCATCCTTGGTTGCCAAACGGAAACGTACCCACTCCTGCCCATCGCGGGTGAACAGCTCGATGTCCTTGGCAGACAGTGACGCCGTATAGGCGCCAGTATCCATCTTGGCCTTGAGCGTCTGGCCAATCTCCGGCAGCGCGATATTCTCGTAACGCCCGTACAGCGTAGGCTCGGCGGCCATCACCGGTAGCGTCAACAGGGTCAGCACGGCAAACAGTGATTTCACAAGCAAGCTTCCTTGATCGATTTACGGGTTAGACCGCACAGGCAGCCCAGGTTCGCGGTCCAAAGCCTAACCAACATAATGTGAAACATTTGTCCGTGCCGCCGGGCATTGGAGGTTTGGCGTAGTTCGCAACCCTGCTTATCATTGCCGATCGTTATGGTTCTGACAGAAAGAGTCTCCTTATGCGTCGCGTGCTGACCGGCATACTTACAGCCACCTTGCTGCTGCTCAATACCTTGGTGTTGATCGGGCCCCTGCTGGTGTTCGCCTTGTTCAAACTGGTGCTACCTGGTCGTGGGCGAGACCATGCATCAGGGGCTGTAATGTGGGTGGCCGAAACCTGGTCGGAAATCGACAAAGCCATCTTTGCCTTGTGCACCCCCACCCAATGGGACATTCGCGGCATCGAAAACCTGCGCCGTGACACCTCGTACCTTGCGATCAGCAATCATCAGAGCTGGGTGGACATTCCCGCCTTGATCGAGAGCCTCAACCGGCGCACACCCTTCTTCAAGTTCTTCCTGAAAAAGGAATTGATCTGGGTGCCGCTGCTGGGCCTGGCATGGTGGGGGCTGGACTATCCCTTCATGAAACGCTACAGCAAAGCCTTTCTGGAGAAGCACCCCGAGCTCAAGGGCAAGGATCTGGAAATCACCAAGGCTGCCTGCGAGCTGTTCAAGCGCCAACCGGTGACCGTGGTCAATTACCTGGAGGGCACCCGCTTCACCGAGGCCAAGCGCCAGGAGCAGCAATCACCCTACCGCCATCTGTTAAAGCCCAAGGCCGGAGGCGTGGCGTTCGTACTCGCAGCGCTGGGTGAGCAGCTCGATGCATTGCTGGACGTCACCATCGTCTACCCCGGCGACAAGGCGCCAGGTTTCTGGGACTTGCTCAATGGCAGTGTCAGCCGGGTAATTATCGACATTCAGGTGCGTGAGCTCGACCCAGCGTTGTGGGCCGGCGACTACGAGAGCGATCCTGTTTTCCGCCAGGCAGTACAGGCGTGGGTAAACCAGCTGTGGCTGGAAAAGGATGAACGGATCGAGCAGTTGCGTTGGGAATGAGGGACGTTGTTGCCTGTAATGGCTATGGCGCCGGCATGCTGGGTCCTGCGGGGTCATGACGGTGCGCGGGGCATCCAGGCGATAGGCGCATTGGACGCTTGGACACCCTGCCAATGAGAGTCCGGCGTCTATTCGGCCCCTGATACTTCTTGTCACACACCCCTTTTGTGGATAAAGATCGATCACAGCACAACTACAAAAATGTCTGGATCGCCCGATGACCCACCCATCAAGCTCCGCCCCGCCCCAACTGCGTCGTGTTCTGGGCCTCCCTGCCCTGGTGTTCTTTGGCCTGGTGTACATGGTCCCACTGACCATTTTCACTACCTACGGCATCGTCACCGAGCTAACCGGTGGCCGTACGGCAACCGCCTATCTGATCACGCTGATGGCCATGCTGTTCACAGCCGCGTCCTACAGCTTTATGGTCAAACGCTTCCCGGTCGCGGGTTCGGCGTACTCCTACACCCACATGGCTTTTGGCCAGAACGTAGGCTTTCTGGCGGGCTGGTCGCTGCTGCTCGACTATCTGTTTCTGCCGATGATCAACTACCTGCTCATCGGCCTGTTCCTGAATATCGCCTTTCCAGCGGTGCCGGCCTGGGCGTTCGTACTCGCCTGCATCACCTTGGTGACCGTGCTCAACGTGGTTGGTATCAGCTCGGTGGCCAAGACCAGCAATCTGATCGTGGGCGCGCAGATCGTCTTCATTGGTGTGTTCATCGCGCTGTCCTGGCAGACCCTCAGCGACGGCCACCCCATCGACTGGCTGGCGCCGCTGCAAGGTGACGGTAGCGCACCCGGCTTTGGTCCGATGATGGCCGGCGCGGCGGTGCTGTGTCTGTCGTTCTTGGGGTTCGATGCCGTTTCCACCCTGGCCGAGGAAAGCCGCAATGCTCGGCGTGATGTGCCTCGGGCGATCATCCTCACCACGCTGTTCGCCGGCCTGCTGTTCACCGTGCTGGCCTATGTGAGCCAGTTGGTGCTGCCGGGCAGCACCTTCGCCAATGCCGATGCTGCTGCAAACGAGGTCATGCTCAAGGCGGGCGGCCAGTTCCTGGCCAACTTCTTCACGGCCGCTTATGTCGCCGGTAGCCTCGGCTCGGCCTTGGCCTCCCAGGCCGCAGTGTCGCGCATCCTCTACACCATGGGCCGGGACCGGGTGCTGCCCCCGCGCACCTTCGGCCACCTGTCGCCACGCCTCGGCACACCGGTATTCGCCATCGCGGTGGTATCGGCGTTCTCACTGCTGGCGCTGGTGATCGACTTGTCCACCCTCGCCTCGCTGATCAGCTTCGGCGCCTTGGTGGCGTTCTCGGCGGTGAACCTGGCGGTGGTGAAGACCCACCTGATGGACGATGCCAGCCAGCGCAATACCAAGGGGTTGCTGAGCTATGGCGTGGTGCCACTGGTGGGGTTGGGGCTGACGCTGTGGCTGTGGACCAGCCTGTCGGCGCTGACGCTGGTGATCGGGCTGTGCTGGTTCGCGCTGGGCCTTGCCTACCTGGCCGTCCTGACCGCCGGCTTCCGCCGCCCGGTGCGGCTAGTGGATTTCAGCGAAGCGGCCTGATCCAATGATCTGGCGGCCTGCGCTGGCTGTTGTGGAGCGGACGCGTGTCGCGAAAGGGCCGCGCCAGCCTTCACCATCTACCTGGATTGTCCATACCGTGCCCTAGACCGAAGGCTGGTTCAAGGGCGCTGGTGCGGTCCACAAGCTACCCAGGTTCTGCAACAACGACCCTGCAATGCCCTGTTGGCCGAGGTATTGCAGAATCAACGGCGCAAACTGCCCGATCATCCCGGCATCCATCCCCAGCGCCTTGAATGCACTGTACAAGTCGCTGCGGTTTTCCACGTTGTTGCCCAGCGCGTTGCTCAATGCCGACTGGCTTTCGCTGTGCTTGCCCAGCAAATCCCCCAGCCCGCTCAACCCACCCAGCGCATTGGCCCCAGCCAACAGGTCCAGCCCAGGCACCGCTTTGGTCAACTGGCCATATTCCTCAGTGCTGAGGTTGTTACGTGCCATCCCTAGCATCGCCCCCGCCCCGCCCATGGCCTGTTCGGGGGTGATGTTCAATTGGCTGCCCAGGGTATTGAGCAGATTGGCCTGGGCCGCAGGAGCCTGCACCTGGCCTTGTTGCATCTGGTTCTGCATGGCAGAGACGGCGTTGGCCGCATCGCTGAGGTTGAAGGCGAACACCGGGCTTGCGGCCAGGGTCATCAGGGTCGCCAGGGTGAATGCTTTCATCGGGAGGGACCTCGTAGGCCGGGATGGCCCGGGAAACGAGGCATTCGACTGGGGTTCGGGGGATTTGTTCCTATCCGACTGTCGACGCAGATGTTCACCCGTACCGTATCCATCACCTGTTACTTCTGCCAGTAGCGGCATACGGAGATCACCGGGATACTCAGAGCAGCCGCTTTAAAAGAGCGAGAGCTATGCGCATTCTGACAGGAGCACACCCGTATGAAAGACGTCGGACCGCACGTTTATTCTGCCTATGGCTTCTGCGCAACACTCCAGCCAGCAAAAATCTTACTTGGATTCAACGGCCAGGCCATAGAGCAGTTCACAAAGTATTATCAGCTGGGCGTCGGTTATCGTAGCTATGCACCGTCACTTCTACGTTTTCTAAGTCCTGACAGTCTGTCCCCCTTTGGCGAAGGCGGGATTAATGCATACAACTACTGCGCTGGTGACCCGGTTAATTTTCAGGATCCTACGGGACATATGCCGAGGCCGATTACTAAAGTCGGTCTACTCCCGAGATACAAGGGACTCGGGCCGACAGCCAAACTGGCGCTCGTCAAAAAATCGCTTAATACTTCTACACCCCGACCGGGTAAACAACCAACAATAAAGCCGGCAGGCACTGCTCCTCAGCCAAAGCACAAACCACCTCGAGCTTCAGAGGTCCCAACCCTGTCTATCAGTACAAATCCTGAGCAGCTCTCGAGCTTACCAGGGGTTAGCAGTTCACATGGTTCTTCCCGAGCGCGTAGCGTCCTTGATGACTACGTAAGTGATATTAACATCAACATCAAAAAAATTAAGGATGGTGCAGCGAAAGCGGGAAGAGCACTAATGCGCGACGAGCAAAATTCAATTGATCACTTCAGACGTGAAATTGAGTCCACGCGTCCAGCCTGGAGCTCTTCGAATGCCGACAGCGGTAGTCACCCACCAGAAGCGAACGCAAAGATCCGTGAAGACAGATTGTTATATTAGGTAATGCCCAACCGGACCAGCGGATCAGCGCGCCTAACGCCGCCAGTTTTCCGATTTTTCCGCTTACTTGTAGGACGTTTCAGAAATATGCTTCCAAGCCGTTTAAGCCGTTGCGGTGATCCGGGATGGGCTCTAGTCTCGGCCGGTCGTTGCAAAATCAGCGACCGGCTTTGACAGGCCGCCTTCGTCAAACACATGGCTTAACCTCTATGGCAGCTGTGCATGGGGCACTTCACGTGCGCCGGGTTTTGTTTGACCTACCGGTCTGTCAACCCATGTACAGCTGCCGCCTTCTTGTTTGACAGCAGGCTGGTTGTGGCCCCACTACAGGTCATTCCTCACGCTTAAAATCGTATATGCACGGGATTTGGACCATTGACGGCCTGATGGACAACAAGCCGCAGTTGCTTTGGGCTTCGCATTATCTAAGCGCGCTGGCCAAGGCGCTGTTGGACGATGCGGAGTTGGGGATGATGCGCTGAGTGATGGCTAGGGCGGGCTGGCCTCTTCGCGGGCGGGCCCGCTCCTACAGGTTCCGTGTGAGCTTCCAAAACTGTCATTTCTGCCAGTACCTAAATCCCTGTGGCTGTTCAGAATGGGCTTAGAGCAACCTCCATTCACCCCGCACGGCAGGGAGTTGAACCATGAGCAAAGCACCGAACAGTTCGCTTTTATTCTACCAAGGCAACAAGCTGAGTACCGTCCGGGAGGACGCCGTCACTCGTACGATCCTGCGCGGCGCTGAAGCGCCTTTGGCAGAACAACTCACGGGGGCCACAACAACCGCCGGGCTGCTGACAACCGACGACAAGGGTTCTGTGCTCTCTGTGCTGAGCGACGATGAGGAGCCTCCCCACAGCTATTCAGCTTACGGACATGATCCCACCTTGCCTTCAACGCGAGTGGCGACAGGCTTTAATGGTGAGGCGTTGGAACCAACTGCCAGATGCTATCTACTGGGGCAAGGATACCGCGCTTACTCTCCTAGCCTTGGCAGATTTATCGCAGCAGACAGTCTCAGCCCCTTTGGCGAAGGCGGCCTGAATAGCTACGCCTACTGTACGAACGACCCGGTGAACGCGGTCGATCCCTCAGGCCATGCCACGCTCGTTATTGAAATTTTCAAACAAATCAAGCGACAGCCCACAACGACTGTAACCAGGTTTACAGCGGGTAGCAAAGTGCCGCCCTCGACGAAGATCGTGAAACAAGGGAACAGCAAGTATTACTCAAAAACCTGGCAGCCGGATACCCTCTATCGATATGAAACTCGAACGCTTAACAGCGTACCGGTAAACCAGGATCTGGGCGGTGGAAAAGGGGCCATATTGAAGGAAAATTTGGCCCGATATAAAGCCAATGAAAAAGATCTACGGACGTTGCAAACGTTACAAGATCTACTTCCGACGGAAGCGGGTGGACTGCACCTCAACACACTGGTGGAACGACAGCGCGGTATGTTGAACGAGGGTGGAAGACTGCTGAAGAGCGCATTGGATCCTCAGGACCTTACCACTCATGTCCGTGGTAACCCCAGAACGACTCAGGGCGAATGATCCAGCCAAACGCAAAACGCCACGCACTCCCATGCGTGGCGCTTTCTTATACCGTTGCGAAGCCCGTCACGCCGCGCCCCACATCTTGTGCGGGTCGATCACGAATTTCTTCGGCACACCTGCATCGAACTCGCCATACCCTTCCGGCGCCTGATCCAGGTTGATCACCTGCACACCCACCACTTCGGCAATGTTGATGCGGTCCCACATGATCGCCTGCATCAGCTGGCGGTTGTACTTCATGGTTGGCGTCTGCCCGGTGTGGAAGCTGTGCGACTTGGCCCAGCCCAGTCCGAAACGGATGCTCAGTGCACCGATCTTGGCAGCCGCGTCTACAGCGCCCGGGTCTTCGGTCACGTACAGGCCAGGGATACCGATCTGGCCGGCAACTCGGGTCACCTGCATCAGCGAGTTAAGAACAGTGGCCGGCGCCTCGTGCTTGGCACCTTCATGGCCGTGGCCACGGGCTTCGAAGCCGACGGCGTCGACGGCGCAATCCACTTCCGGCTCGCCAAGAATGTCCACGATCTGTTCGTGCAGCGGGGTGTCTTTGGACAGGTCGACCACTTCGAAACCCTGGGACTTGGCGTGAGCCAGGCGAGCAGGGTTCAGGTCGCCCACGATCACACAGGCAGCGCCCAGCAGGCGAGCCGAAGCAGCGGCAGCCAGGCCCACAGGGCCGGCACCTGCAACATAGACGGTGCTGCCTGGGCCTACGCCTGCAGTCACGGCACCGTGGTAACCGGTTGGCAGAATGTCGGACAGGCAAGTCAGGTCACGGATCTTCTCCATGGCCTTGTCGCGCTCAGGGAGCTTCAGGAGGTTGAAGTCGGCGTATGGCACCAGTACATATTCGGCCTGACCACCGGTCCAGTCGCCCATGTCCACATAACCGTAGGCACCACCGGCGCGGGCCGGGTTTACGGTGAGGCAGACACCGGTGTGCATTTCCTTGCAGGAACGGCAACGGCCGCAGGCGACGTTGAATGGCACCGAGACCAGATCGCCGATCTGCATGCGCTCGACGTCACTGCCCTTCTCGACGATTTCACCAGTGATTTCGTGGCCCAGAACCAGGCCGACCTGGGCAGTGGTGCGGCCGCGGACCATGTGCTGGTCAGAGCCGCAGATGTTGGTGGAGACCACCTTCAGGATCACGCCGTGCTCGATCTTCTTGCCGCGCGGGTCCTGCATTTTCGGGTAGTCGATCTTCTGCACCTCGACCTTGCCGGCGCCGAGATATACCACTCCACGATTGCCAGACATGCTCTTACCTCGCTTGATTTGTATTTATGCAGCGGTGGTTGAACGCGCCGCCATCCATGGGCGGCATGTGTTTCTGGAATGGGGGAATTGTGGGCCGGATGGGGCCCGATGCACTGACTGGGAGCGACAGGGAGATGCCTTTTAGCGGCAGGTTTGTCGCGGGAAGATAAGGCGCACACACAGGGAGAGGCAGAGGCGAGCCTCGCCGCGACCCAAGCGGCGAGGAGGCCAGCAAAAACGCTAAAGAACGACCGTGCGGTTGGCGTTGAGGAACACCCGCTTTTCGATGTGGTATCCCACCGCCCGTGCCAGGGTCAGGCACTCGATGTCTCGCCCCTTGGCGATCAGGTCTTCGGGGTAATAGGTATGGTCCACCACTTCGACACCTTGGGCGATGATCGGCCCTTCGTCCAAGTCATTGTTGATGTAATGCGCCGTGGCCCCGACCATCTTCACACCCTTGTTGTACGCCTGGTGGTAAGGCTTGGCGCCCTTGAAACCCGGTAGCAGCGAGTGGTGGATGTTGATCGCGCGGCCATCGAGCTGGCGGCACAGCTCGGGCGAGAGCACCTGCATGTAGCGCGCGAGAATAACCAGCTCGGCGCCCGTCTGTTCGATCACCTGCAATACCTTGCGCTCTTGTGAAGGCTTGTCCTTCGGGTCGAGCGCGAAGTGGTAGTAGGGAATCTTGTGCCAGTGTGCCAACGGCTCGAGGTCGGGGTGGTTGGAAACCACCGCCACCACGTCCATGCCCAGTTGACCGATACGCTGGCGATACAGCAGGTCGTTCAGGCAATGGTCGGCCTTGGACACCATGATCACCACCTTGGGGCGATGGTTGGGGGCCGTCAGCTCGAACGCCATGCCAAACGCCTCGCTGCGCTCGGCAAGGCCTGCACGCAACCCGTCTTCGTCGAAGCCGTCAGGCACGCGAAACTCCACGCGAATGAAGAAGCGCCCGGACAGCCGATCATCGAAGGAATGGTGCTCCGTCACGTAGCAGCGTTGCTCGAAGAGGTAACGCGTCACCACGTCGACGGTACCGAGCATGCTCGGGCAGTCGGCGGTGAGAATCCAGGTATCCGGTGCCCGACTCATGGCAGTTCTCCTTAAGCTTCGATGGCCAGCCCGTACTCGGCCGATGCGTCCTGCAGCCACATCCACCAGTAATCGGAGAAGCTGCGGCGGATGACCAGCTCCCAGGTGTCTTCGGCAGTACGCCGAATCACCAGCTGCGACTTGGCGAACACCGTGCCGACAGCCTTGCCGACCGGGAAGTTGTTCGGATGCACGTCGTAGCTGGTGGACTTCATCAGCACATCGCGCACGTTCGGGCCGCGCAGCTCCAGCAGGCTCTGCCCACCGCTGACATTGACCACCTGGATGTGTTGCCCTTCAAGGGCAGCGCGCAGCTTTTGCTCAATCGCCACTTCCTGCCCACCCGGGACGATCAGCAGCCACTCGTCAGGACCGACCCATTGCAGCGACAGGTCGCCGTTGGCCACGACGGTCAATGCCACCGGCAACTCCAGGCCCAGGGCCTTGTGTACGCCACCGGCAAAGGCGGGATCATGACCGTTGCCACGCAGGGTCAGGTGGCCGAGGAACTTGCGCTCGCGCAGGGTCACGCCGGCGTTGTTGCGGCCCTTGCCCACCAGGCTTGCCAGGTCGGCGTGGTGCAATGGCGACTCGGCCTTGGCCGAGGCGCCGGGATTTTGCTCGAAGACGTTGATAGCGCTCATTTCATACCTGCCTTGAATTCTTGTTCGTCGATGGGATGCAGACACCCGGTCCAGCAAGCTCTGCCAGCCTCATCGCCGGCGAGCCGGCGCTTACTGAGCGTGCATGAACCTCGGTGTCTGCACCGCGCCTGTAGGAGCCGGCCGGCCTGCGACCCGGCCTGGCCTGCTCCCCAGGGGCCCGGAGTCAAACGTTCTGCCGCTCACCCTTCGGATCGAAGAACACCGAAGACACGATTTCCGCCTCGATCACGCTGCCATCGGCCTGAGGCGAGTAGACACGCTCGCCCATGCGCTTGAGGCCGCCCTTGACCACACCCATGGCGAACGAATAGCCCAGGGAGTTGGCGGCGTAGCTGGAGGTGACGTGGCCAACCATGTCCATCGGGATGGGCTGCTTCGGATCGAACACCAGCTGAGCGCCTTCGGGCAGCCACTGGTTAGGGTCGATCGGTTTCAGGCCAACCAGCTGCTTGCGGTTTTCACGCACGCAGTCTTCACGGTTCATGCCGCGCAGGCCAATCCACGAATACGGCTTGTTGCGCCCCACGCACCAGCTCATGTTCAGGTCGTCCGGCGTCATCGAGCCGTCCGTGTCCTGGCCGACGATGATGAAGCCCTTCTCGGCACGCAGCACGTGCATGGTCTCGGTGCCGTACGGTGTCAGGTTGTACTTCTTGCCTGCCTCGACGATCTGCTCCAGCACGCCCATGGCGTAGTTGGCTTGCACGTTGATTTCATACGACAGCTCACCGGTGAACGAGATACGGAACACACGGGCTGGCACACCACCGACGTTGCCTTCCTTCCAGGTCATGAACGGGAAGGCTTCCTTGTCCATGTCGATGTCGGTCAGTTCGCTGAGCAGCTTGCGGCTGTTCGGCCCGGACAAGGTCATGGTCGCCCAGTGGTCGGTCACCGAGGTGAAATACACCTTCAGGTCTGGCCACTCGGTCTGGTGGTACAGCTCCAGCCATTGCAACACGCGCGCCGCGCCGCCAGTGGTGGTGGTCATGATGAAGTGGTTGTCGCCGACGCAGGCGGTTACGCCGTCGTCGAACACCATGCCGTCTTCCTTGCACATCAGACCATAGCGCGCCTTGCCCACATCGAGCTTGGTCCAGGCGTTGGTGTACACGCGGTTGAGGAACTCACGCGAATCCGGGCCCTGGATATCGATCTTGCCCAGGGTGGAGGCGTCCAGGAAGCCGACGCTGTCACGCACCGCCTTGCATTCGCGGGCAACGGCGGCGTGGATGTCTTCACCGGCTTTGGGGAAGTACCACGGGCGCTTCCACTGACCAACGTCTTCGAACTCGGCGCCATTCTTCACGTGCCAGGCATGCAGGGCCGTGAAGCGCACGGGCTCGAACAGGTGCCCACAGTGACGACCGGCCACCGCGCCGAATGTCACCGGCGTGTAGTTGGGGCGGAACATGGTGGTGCCCATTTCCGGAATGGTGATGCCCATCGAACGCGCCGCAATGGCCAGGCCGTTGATGTTGCCCAGTTTGCCCTGGTCGGTACCGAAGCCCAATGCGGTGTAGCGTTTGACGTGCTCGACCGACTCGAAGCCTTCACGGGTAGCCAGCTCGATGGCAGCGGCCGTCACGTCGTTCTGCTGATCGACGAACTGTTTAGGCGCACGTGCGGTGCCCTTGTCGTGTGGCACCTGGAACAGCGCCAGGGTGGCGTCTTCCTTGCGCGAGACGGTTTTCGGCAAGGTGCCTACGGTCGCCTTGAAGCCTGCTTCGGTGGCTGCACGCACGCCGCCTTCGAAGCCGTCGGCAATGGCATCGCCCAACGGATAGACACCGTTGATGCCGCCAACGCACTCACGCTTTTGCGGGGCATTGCCCGGCACGAAGCCCAGAATGTCTTCACGCCATACCGGACGGCCGCCCAGGTGCGAAGCCAGGTGAACCACAGGGCTATAGCCCCCGGAGGTGGCGATCAGGTCGCACTCGAGGGTTTCGCCAGGGCTGGTGACCTTGTGGGCCTGCACATCGATGGCGGCCACCCGAGCACCCGTGACGTGCTTGCTGCCCTTGGCTTCGATGACAGCACTGGAGGTGAGGATACGAATACCCTTGGCACGCGCTTCTTCGACCAGCGAGCCCCGTGGGTTGTGGCGGGCATCGGCGATGGCCACCACCTGCAAACCTGCATCGTGCCAATCCAGCGCAGTACGGTAGGCATGGTCGTTGTTGGTCGACAGCACCAGCTTGCGGCCAGGCGCTACGCCGTAGCGGCGAACATAGGTCGAAACGGCGCCGGCCAGCATGTTGCCTGGCACGTCGTTGTTGCCGTACACCAGCGGGCGCTCGTGGGCGCCGGTGGCCAGCACCACACGCTTGGCCCGTACACGGTGCACGCGGTGGCGCACCTGGCCGAGCGGAGCACGGTCGCCCAGGTGGTCGGTGAGGCGCTCATGGATGGTCAGGAAGTTATGGTCGTGGTAGCCGTTGACCGTGGCGCGTGGCAGCAAGGTCACTTCCGGCAGGCCTTCGAGCTCCTTGATGACGCCACTGACCCATTCAGCGGCCGGCTTGCCGTCGAGGGTTTCACGGGTGTCCAGCAGGCTGCCACCGAACTCTTCCTGCTCGTCGGCCAGGATCACGCGAGCACCGCTGCGCGCAGCCGCGAGGGCTGCCGCCAGGCCAGCAGGCCCTGCACCGACGATCAGCACGTCGCAGTGCTGGTTCATGTAGTCGTAGCTGTCCGGATCATTCTGCAGCGGCGCGCGGCCAAGGCCGGCTGCCTTGCGGATGTACTTCTCGTAAGTCATCCAGAACGACTTGGGGTACATGAAGGTTTTGTAGTAGAAGCCCGGCGGCATCATGCTGCCGCCTACCTTGCCCAGGATACCCATGACGTCATTGTTGACGTTCGGCCAGCCATTGGTGCTGGTGGCGACCAGGCCCGAATACAGGGCTTGCTGGGTAGCGCGCACGTTGGGGATCTGGGTGGCTTCGCTGGAGCCGATCTGCAAGATGGCGTTCGGCTCCTCGGTGCCTGCGGCGATGATGCCGCGCGGACGCGAGTACTTGAAGCTGCGGCCGACGATGTCGACGCCGTTGGCCAGCAAAGCCGCCGCCAGGCTGTCGCCGGCATAGCCCTGGTAAGTCTTGCCGTTGAAGGTGAAGTTCAACACCTTGCTGCGGTCGATACGGCCGCCGCTGGCGAGGCGATAGGTCTGGCTCATACGTTGACTCCCCGTTCGTTTACAGCAGCCGAGCGCGCCGGTGTGTGTTCACGGGCGCTGACTTGCGGCTTCTCGCCAATCTTGTAGGTTTCCAGGATCTCGTAGGTTTCGGTGTTACGGGTGACGTTGAAATACTGACGGCAGCCGGCAACGTGGTCCCACAGTTCGTGGTGAATACCGCGCGGGTTGTCACGGTAGAACATGTACGTGCCCCACTCCTGGTCGGAGCAGGCGTTGGGGTCCAGCGGGCGGGCGATGTGCGCCTGGCCAGAGGCGTGGAACTCTTCTTCGGAGCGCAGCTCGCCGCAGTGGGGACAGAAAATATGCAACATGACGGTGTCTCCGGTTAGTGGGCGACGGCGGCAGCGCCGTGTTCGTCGATCAGGGCGCCGTTGTAGAAGCGGTCCATGGAGAACGGCGCGGCCAGGGGGTGCATCTCGCCCTTGGCCAGGCTCGCGGCGAAGACGTTGCCCGAACCTGGGGTCGCCTTGAAGCCGCCAGTACCCCAACCGCAGTTGAAGAACATGTTCTTGACCGGGGTCTTGGTGATGATCGGGCAGGCGTCCGGCGAGGTGTCGACGATGCCGCCCCATTGGCGGTTCATGCGCACACGCGAGAGGTTGGGGAACATCTCGACGATGGCCTGCAAGGTGTGCTCGATCACTGGGTAAGAACCACGCTGGCCGTAGCCGACCCAGCTGTCGATACCCGCACCGATCACCAGGTCGCCCTTGTCCGACTGGCTGATGTAGCCGTGCACGGCGTTGGACATGATGACGCTGTCGATGATGGGCTTGATCGGTTCGGAAACCAGTGCCTGCAATGGGTGCGATTCGAGCGGCAGGCGGAAGCCGGCCAGCTTGGCCATATGACCGGAATTACCTGCCGTGACCACGCCCACGCGCTTGGCGCCGATGAAGCCCTTGTTGGTTTCCACGCCGATGACCGCGCCGTTTTCCTTGCGGAAACCCGTCACTTCGGTCTGCTGGATCAAGTCCACGCCCAGGGCGTCGGCGGCACGGGCGTAGCCCCAGGCCACGGCGTCGTGGCGGGCGACGCCGCCACGGCGCTGCACGGTGGCACCCAGGATCGGGTAACGGGTGTTCTTGGAGCAGTCCAGGTACGGAATCTCGGCCGCGACCTGGGCGGTATTGAGCAGTTCGCCATCGACCCCATTGAGGCGGTTGGCGCTGACCCGGCGTTCGGAGTCACGCATGTCCTGCAGGGTGTGGCACAGGTTGTACACGCCGCGCTGGGAGAACATGACGTTGTAGTTGAGGTCCTGGGACAGGCCCTCCCACAGCTTCATGGCGTGCTCATACAGGTGGGCCGACTCGTCCCACAGGTAGTTGGAGCGCACGATGGTGGTGTTACGGGCGGTGTTGCCGCCGCCCAGGTAACCTTTCTCGATCACCGCGACATTGGTGATGCCGTGTTCCTTGGCCAGGTAGTAGGCCGTGGCCAGGCCGTGGCCACCACCGCCGACGATGACCACGTCGTACACCTTCTTCGGTGTCGGCGTACGCCACATGCGCTGCCAGTTCTCGTGGTGGCTGAGGGAGTGCTTGAGAAGGCCGAAGCCCGAGTAACGTTGCATGGTGTGGGACTCCACTCAGCGGTAAACAGGGAAATCTGCGCACAGCGCCGCGACATTGCTGGCCACATCGGCTTCGACGTCAGCGTCACCGAGGTTGTCGAGTACGTCACAGATCCAGCCGGCCAGGGCCACGCATTGGGCGACCTTGAAGCCGCGGGTGGTCACCGCCGGGGTGCCGATGCGCAGGCCCGAGGTCACGAAGGGCGATTGCGGGTCGTTGGGGACGGCGTTCTTGTTGACGGTGATGTGCGCACGGCCCAGGGCAGCGTCGGCATCTTTGCCCGTCAGGCCCTGGCGAATCAGGCTGACCAGGAACAAGTGGTTGTCGGTGCCACCGGAGACCACGTCATAACCGCGATCGATGAACACCTGGGCCATGGCCTGGGCGTTTTCGATGACCTGCTTCTGGTAGCTCTTGAACTCAGGCTCAAGCGCTTCCTTGAAGCACACCGCCTTGCCGGCGATCACGTGCATCAGCGGGCCGCCTTGGGCGCCCGGGAAGACGGCAGCGTTGAGTTTCTTCTCGATCTCTTCGTTCGACTTGGCCAGGATCAGGCCGCCACGCGGGCCGCGCAGGGTCTTGTGGGTGGTGGTGGTCACCACGTCCGCGAACGGGATTGGGTTCGGGTAAAGGCCCGCAGCGACCAAGCCGGCCACGTGGGCCATGTCCACGAACAACAGCGCCCCGACCTTGTCGGCGATGGCGCGGAAACGCGGGAAGTCCAGGGTCTTGGAGTAGGCCGAGAAGCCCGCGACGATCATTCTAGGCTTGTGCTCGACCGCCAGTCGCTCGACTTCGTCGTAATCGATCAGGCCGGTATCGGTGTCGATGCCGTACTGCACGGCGTTGTACAGCTTGCCCGAGGACGACACCTTGGCGCCGTGGGTCAGGTGGCCGCCATGGGCCAGGCTCATGCCCAGGATGGTGTCGCCAGGCTGCAGCAGCGCCAGGTACACCGCGCTGTTGGCCGAGGAGCCGGAGTGCGGCTGAACGTTGGCATAGTCGGCACCGAACAGCTGCTTGGCGCGCTCGATGGCCAGCGCTTCGACCTTGTCGACGTGCTCGCAGCCACCGTAGTAGCGCTTGCCTGGGTAGCCTTCGGCGTATTTGTTGGTCAGGCCGCTGCCTTGGGCCTGCATCACGCGCTTGGACGTATAGTTCTCCGAGGCGATCAGCTCGATGTGGTCTTCCTGACGCTGCTCTTCGGCACTCATCGCCGCCAGCAGTGCATCGTCATAACCCTGGATCTGGTCTTGCTTGCTGAACATCTTGTATCTCCCGGCAGCGATCATTTTTTGTTCGGAGGGTTCACTCTGACCCTTTGTGGCGATGGTAGGGCTGGCCGGGGTGTGCCAGATGCCTGCGCACGCCTTGCAATGGCGCGTTTACGACATTGGTCAGCGTCCGGATCACACTGGCCACACGTACGGCGCCCGGTGGGAGGCACAGGCCTGAAAACCAGCCGAGCCAAGCCCCCGTCTGCTCAAAGGGCAACGCTCACCCGTGTGGCGCTTCGGCGAGGTTGGCCACATTCGAATGTCGAGGATTCCTTGAACACACGACCTGAAAACGCACGGGTATCCGGGTTGTATAGTCAACCGCTGAATCGATGGTTTAGAGTGCTGTTCTGCGTCGTTCACAGGACAGTGTCATGACAGATAAGAGCCAACAATTCGCCAGCGACAACTATTCCGGCATCTGCCCGGAGGCCTGGTCTGCGATGGAAAAAGCCAACCACGGCCACGACCGCGCCTACGGCGACGATCAATGGACTTCGCGCGCCTCGGAATACTTTCGGGCCTTGTTCGAAACCGACTGCGAAGTGTTCTTCGCCTTTAACGGCACCGCCGCCAACTCCCTGGCCCTGGCCTCGCTGTGCCAGAGTTACCACAGCGTGATCTGCTCCGAGACCGCGCATGTCGAAACCGACGAGTGCGGCGCGCCGGAGTTCTTTTCCAACGGGTCCAAGCTGCTGACGGCACGCAGCGTCGGCGGCAAGCTCACGCCCGACAGCATCCGTGAAGTGGCGCTCAAGCGGCTGGACATCCACTACCCGAAACCGCGGGTGGTCACGCTCACGCAGGCCACTGAAGTCGGCACTGTTTACCGTCCCGACGAACTCAAGGCGATCAGCGAGACCTGCCGGGAGCTGAACCTGCACCTGCACATGGATGGCGCACGCTTTTCCAATGCCTGTGCCTTCCTGGGCTGCTCGCCTGCCGAGCTGACCTGGAAAGCGGGAGTGGATGTGCTGTGTTTTGGCGGCACCAAGAACGGCATGGCCGTGGGCGAGGCGATTCTGTTCTTCAACCGCGAGCTGGCCGAAGACTTCGATTACCGCTGCAAGCAGGCTGGGCAATTGGCTTCGAAGATGCGCTTCCTGTCGGCACCTTGGGTCGGTTTGCTGGAAGACGGCGCGTGGTTGCGGCATGCGCAGCACGCCAACCATTGTGCGCAGCTGCTGGCCTCGCTGGTGCAGGATCTGCCTGGCGTCGAGGCGATGTTCCCAGTAGAGGCCAATGGCGTGTTTCTGCAACTTCCCGAGCCTGCACTGACTGCGTTGAGGGATGAAGGATGGCGCTTCTACACGTTCATCGGCAATGGCGGCGCTCGCTTCATGTGCTCCTGGGATACCGAAACGGCACGGGTCGAGGCCCTGGCATCGGCCATACGCCGAATCGTGGCAGCCTAAGATCGACTGCGACTAGCAGATTTGCCAGTTGGGCGTGGTGCACCGCCTGAGTACCTTGGGCCCTCTAGTCCTAAGAGTATCCGCCATGAAATCTCTGAACGCACCTGATCGCCCATACAGCTCTGTACCAGTGGATCCGGAAAAACTGTTGCAAGCTAGCTTCGGCAGCATTTTTCCGGAACCTGCCTTGAATCACCGCGTCTGGGTACGCTACATCGAGTTGGATGAAGCATCGGACACTGCGGTTCTTAGTGTGCAAGCGCAAAACGTCGACGATGGCTCGACCCAGTTCTACACCGCGCAAGTTACCCGCCAGCAAGCCATAGACTGGAGCGGCCCACTCGATATAGTCATTGTCGATGGTAGCTACCACCATATCGAGCAAAAGCTCGTAACCAACAACCCTAAAGCCACTGCTCTTAAAACGTTGCCATGCCCCACGGATGCTCTCGTGCTCGGCGAGAAACACCAGGCGGCCCTGTACGCACCCAAAGGTACGGTGATCATGCTGCCAAGCACGTGGGAGACGGTTCATCACAGGACGCTGTATCACCTGGCAGACGGCACGCGTAAGTTCATCGTGAACCTTGGCGGTGACCGGCACCTGGAATACCCAGTCGATACCAGTGCTGGCCCGCTCGGTGTACCCGGCGATTTCATGGCGTTCGAGGGCAGTGGTTACGTGAGCCTGATCGTTGGTCGCTTATCGGAGAGGGAACTCATTAGAGACGACTCGAAACCGTTGATGCTCCTGGGCCTGGGCAAAGGGCAGTGGTTACGTGAGCCTGATCGTTGGTCGCTTATCGGAGGGGGAACTCATTAGAGACGACTCGAAACCGTTGATGCTCCTGGGCCCGGGCAAAGTGCAGGGCGTTGTAAACCCCGATTGAGCACGCGGCGCTAGGTGACTGCTGCACCAGCGGCCGTGGGCCGCTGGTGAAGTGAACGCGTCATCCGGCAAAGGCTGGCGCTTCTACACCTTCATCGGCAGCGGCGATGCGCGGCTCATGTGTTCCTGGGACACCGAGCAAGAACGTGTGCGTGAGCTGGCGGCAGACATCCAGGCCATCGCTGGCACCTGATACTTCTGCCAGTTTCTCTCTGCCGGACAGGACGATAGGCTGCTTACACCTGGCCGGGTAACCACTCTTGTGACATGGAGAAACGCGATGAACGAAAAAAATCAGGCAGTGCTCAGCGAAGCTGATGTTGCCAAGTGCATCAAGGTTGGCGACCGGATCAATGGCCAGGTCGTCACGGAGAAGGTGTGGACCCGCGACACCCCGGGGAACCTTACCGTTCACGTCATCTATAACAGTGACATCGCAGAGCGGGTGGAAGTACTCGATCCCGATATACTTTTCACCGTGCGTGAAGGCCTGGTGAGTTCAGGCGAGGTGTACGAAAAAAAACGTGTGGAAACACAGTACACCAAGTCTGATTCGGGTTGGACTGTCCAGGAAGTTCATTACGACCTGTTCGACGTGCTGAGTCTTAAGACTTGATAATCCAGATGCCGCCTCCTGCTCCGGACTGAGCGAAAGCAGGGCGCTTGGTGTGGTTGCCAGTGAAGCCATTGCTTTGCAAGCAGGACCACCTACACCTTCAGTCATTCAATGACTTGAGAAAACGTGAAGCGTGGGGGCGGGGTTAGCCGCTCCCACGTAGCTTGGCCAACGGCCTGTCACTGCTCGGCGATGGTCCGAACGATCGCATCCACCGTGGCGTCGATCTGTGCCTGGGTCCGGGCAAGGGTCCGCTGATGTTCCTTCTGCAGTTCGACCTGCTTTGAGCACAGGTTCAAGGCTGCCAGTACCAGCAGCTTGTCGCCGATCAGGGTCGGATACGAACGCTTGGTCTCGGCCAGGGCAGTGTTCAACATACGCACCGCGTGGGCCAAGGTCTCTTCCTGGCCTTCGGGCGCCTTGATCGAATAGTCGTTGCCCAGGATCGACACGACATTGACCGGCTGCGCTTGCAGGCTCATGCGTTGACGACACCCGCGCTGGCACGATCGACCAACGCCTGGATACGGGCGGCGGTGGCGCCGTTCTTTTCTTCCTGCTCCATCAACGACAGCTGCAGGGTTTCGTTCTCTTCGTTTGCCTGGGCCAGTTGCTGGCCGAGGACGTTGTTTTGCTCGGTGAGTTGAGCGTTCTTTTGCATCAGGTCGCTGACCAGTTGCTCGAGTTGATTCAGGGAAGCTTCAAGCATGGGTCTATCTCAGGTTGTTGCGAGGGGCGCACACGATAAAGAAAACCGTTGCCCATCGCCATTAAATATCGGATTCACAAGGGTTGTGCCCCGCACATTGACAGGGTAACCCCCCTCTTGTTCCGACCTGAGTCAACCATCGGTCAGTCAAAGACGTGGGGCTGCACCGCAGCCCCCGACAGATCCAAGCTGTGCCCTGGATTCAATAATCGATGCGCACATCCCCTTTCGGTACGCTGCAACATGACAGGATGTAGCCTTCGGCCTCGTCTTCCTCGGTGATGCCGCCGTTGTGTTCCATCTCCACTTCGCCGCCCAGCTTCAACACCTTGCAGGTACCGCAGATCCCCATGCCGCAGGCTTTGGGGATCATCAGCCCGACTTTCGCCGCCGCTGCGTGCACGGTTTCGCCCGGCGCGATGCGAATGCTTTTGTCGCTGCCGATGAACTCGACCAGGTTGAGGTCGGCTGCGTCCACTTCCGGCGCATCGGCGGCCGCTTCGGCATGTTCCACTGCATCGGCCTTGGCTTCGGCTGGCGTCGCCCCGAACGACTCCTCGTGGTAATTGTTCATGTCGAAGCCGACCGCTTCGAGCATGCGCTTGACCGCCGTCATATAGGGGGTCGGGCCGCAGCAGAACACCACGCGTTCCATGTAGTCCGGCGCAATCAGCTCCATCAGCCGCTGGTTCAGGTAGCCACGGTAGCCCGCCCAGGGTTCGCCCAGGCCATGCTTCTCGCAGATGATGTGCAGGCCGAAATTGGGCACGCGGGACGCCATCTGCTCCAGTTCGCGATGGTAGATGATGTCCTTGGGTGAACGGGCGCTGTGTACGAACACCATGTCGACATTGGCGTTGGTGTCATAGAACCAGCGGGCCATCGACATGACCGGTGTGATGCCCACGCCGCCAGACAGGTACAGCACCTTGGCGCCGGGGAAGTCGATGGCGTTGAACAGCCCCACAGGTCCGTGCACCGGCAGCTCGGCACCTTCGTGCATGGTGTCATGCAGGAAGTTGGACACCAGCCCGCCGGGTACGCGCTTGACTGTGATGGAGAAGCTGTAGGGCACCGAAGGCGAGCTGGATATGGTGTAGGAACGCATGACCGGCTTGCCTTCGATTTCCAGCTCCAGGGTCACGAATTGCCCAGGCTTGAAGAAGAACATGATCGGCTGGTCTGCCATGAAGCAGAAGGTGCGCACGTCCCAGGTCTCCTGGATGACCTTGACGCAGCGCACGATGTGGCGGCCGTTGGCCCAGGTCTGGGTAGTGACCGGATTGAGGTAGGTTTCGGACATGTTCATCTCCAGCAGCCGACAGTTGGCCTTTTTATGGCTCGGATGATGCTCAAGCTTGCGACCTTGAACATTCCTGCCAGCGACATCGGCGTACTTATCGCGACCAGCCCCGCACGACAAGGGTTGCGGCGTCGTAATTCAAATCGGCCATGTCGCCCATGGATACGGTTCACGCCGCCTTCGCACGCACACTCCACCGCAAAACAACACGCTGTTCATGGTTAACAGCCTTGCGGCACCACAACAACGATTAGCCACCTTTTGCCGGCCGCGCACGGCCCCGAGGAATACACGATGGACGTCACCGCAACCCTGAGCCTGGGCGATCCACTTGAACCTGCACGCAAGGCGACCGCCGAGATGCTGCAAAACCGCGAGCGCACCTACTCGCTGCCCCAGCCTTTCTACACCGACGAGCGTCTGTTCCAGATCGACATGCAGGAGATTTTCCACAAGGAGTGGCTGATCGCTGGCATGACCTGCGAGATCCCGGCGAAAGGCAATTACCTCACGCTGCAGATCGGCAAGAACCCGATCATTGTCGTGCGCGGCACCGAGGGCAAGGTGCATGCGTTTCACAACGTCTGCCGTCACCGCGGCTCGCGCCTGTGCGTCAGCGAAAAAGGCAAGGTGGCCAAGCTGGTGTGCCCTTACCACCAGTGGACCTACGAGCTGGACGGCCGCCTGCTGTTCGCCGGCACCGAGATGGGCGCTGACTTCGACATGAACCAGTACGGCCTGAAGCCTGTGAACGTGAAGGTCGCTGGCGGTTACATCTTCATCAGCCTGGCGGAAAACCCGCCAGCCATCGACGAGTTCCTGGCCACCCTGGACCACTACATGGAACCGTACGACATGGAAAACGCCAAGGTGGCGGTGCAGACCACCTTGATGGAAAAGGCCAACTGGAAGCTGGTGCTGGAGAACAACCGCGAGTGCTACCACTGCAATGGCTCGCACCCGGAACTGTTGCAGACCCTGCTGGAGTGGGACGACACCAACGACCCGCGCGCCAGCCAGGAATTCAAGGACCACGTGGCCGCCTCTGCTGCCGCCTGGGAGGCCGAGAAGATCCCGTACCTGCACAAGAGCCATGGCCTGCGTAACCGTATCGTACGCATGCCGCTGCTCAAGGGCACGGTTTCGATGACCATGGATGGCAAGCAGGCCTGCAAGAAGTTGATGGGCCGCATCAAGAACCCGGACCTGGGCTCGATGCGCATCCTGCACCTGCCGCACTCCTGGAACCACTGCATGGGCGATCACATGATCGTGTTCACCGTGTGGCCGATCAGTGCCCAGGAAACCATGGTCACCACCAAGTGGCTGGTGCACAAGGATGCCGTCGAAGGCGTGGACTACAACCCAGAAAACATGCGCAAGGTATGGGACGCCACCAACGACCAGGACCGCCGCCTGGCCGAAGAGAACCAACGTGGCATCAACTCCACGGCGTACCAGCCTGGTCCTTACTCCAAGACGTATGAGTTTGGGGTGGTGAACTTCATCGACTGGTACAGCGGGCGCTTGCTGAACAACCTGGGGGCGGAGCCTGCGCCGTATCTGAAGGAAGTGCAGGCGCAGTAACTGGCTAGAAGCCGGGATAGCGGCAACTGTCGCTATCCTTTCTTCAAGCCGGCATTAAGTAGATCTTATAGTTGCAGCCTGAGTCCGCATCCTTTCCGAGGAGCCAGGGTCTGCAGAGTGCCTGCGTCTCCCTGAAGCCCTGTCAGGGGCACTCACCGATCGCTCGGCCAACGGCAGGTTAACGAGTTCGGGCACGTTTAGTCGCCACGGTTTCGCTTGAGCCAGCTTCCATGCTTCATAGGTAGAGGTGCCCAGCGACACTATCGTCAGCGCTGCAAGCGCCCAGGTTTGCCATTTGCTGTCCGGGTCGACCGCTCTGGTCACCCCAATGGTCAACCCCGCCGTACCCGATAGGGCACTGATACTCGATAACACCCACTCAGCCCGCTTTGGCTTGGGTATCAGCGGTTGAAGAGCTTCCACGGCAGTTTGGGAAGCCGAATTGATCCGTTTATGGAAAGACCTGAAACGTAGGCCGCTGATAAAGACGCCCATGAGGTTGGTGAAGATGCTCAGGACTGGCAGCACATATTCCTCTGGCTTTTGCCCAGTAGGGTCGCTGTGGTTGACTGGATCACCCACGCAGTAGGCATAGGCATTCAAGCCGCCGTTACCGAATGGGCTCAATATGTCGGGTGAATGGAAGCGCATGAGCGATGGCTTGTAGTGCCGGTGTCCATTCCCCAGCGGGTAGCTGAACGTCAGCGGATCGCGCAACTCTCCACAAAAGGCAAGGCTTGGCTCCGAGAGTTCGTTCCCAGTGCCATAGGGCGAATAAGCCCGATGACCTTGGCGCCCGGTGTCTGATACGGGATGTCGTCGGTTGGCGCTGTAGAGAAAGGTCGGCATGATTCCCCGAACTCGCGTGGCATGCGTGCAGGATAGACGCGCATGCAGCGCTGGGGTACTGGCAAAAATGACAGGTCTTGCACGGCGCGCGTCACCCGCTGTGCTCCCCGGTGGAAGCGGGCTTGCCCGCGATCACCGGCACAGCCGATGCCAGCCGCTGCGCGGGATGCCTGGCGGGTTCAGTCGCCAGGCATGCCCATCAGCGCAGTACGCCTTCCTCCACCAATAGTTTCACAATGGCCTCGGCACCTTCCTGCGGCGTGACGTCCTTCAACACTTTGCCCCCGCCCCCGCTGGCCTTGGCCGTGGCGGCCTTCATGCGGTCGGCGCCGCTTTTGGCCTTGATAACCTTCAGCCGTTTGGGCCGTGGGCGGGCCGGTTGCAGGGCCTCTTCGCCCAGCAGTTCATCGTCCACCACCTGTACGTCCTGCGCCGCCAGCACACCACGGCGCGCTGGTCCGAAGGCACTTTGACGCGGCTTGGGCGCGGCGTTATCCACCGTCGCCACCATGGGCAGGCGTACCTTCAAACGCCGGCGCTGACCGCGCGGTAACGCCTGCAACACTTGGGCAGTACCGTTCTCGATGGATTCCACCTCGGCCAGCCCCACCACCAGCGGCCAGCCCAGTTTTTCAGCGAGCAGGAACGGCAGCATGCCCGACCCCTCCCCCGTCTCGGCCTGGCTGCCGGTAAGCACCAGTTGCGCACCGGCACCGCGCAGGTAATCGCCCAGCACCCCCAGCACATCGGCGCCGGCGGGTTGCTCGAGCACATCAAGGTGTTCCAGGCCCATGCCCAGGTAACCGCGCAAAGCCTCCTCACGGGGATCCCCTGCATGCACGACTTGCAGGTCCTCGCCGGCCAGTTGCAGACCCAACTCGACCGCCCGTGAGTCCTGCTCGGCGCGCCGCGCGCGACCGGAGCTTGGGTGCGCACCGATCGAAACCAGGCTGATGACTTTCGTACTCATGCTCGTGCCCTTATGCCGCGTCACGCTGGGCGCCGTTGCGGAACTGCTCCACAGCGTCGATCAGTGCCTGAAGAATCGCCGCGCTGTCGCCAATCACCGACAGGTCGGCGCGTTTGATCATGTCGCAACCGGGGTCCATGTTGATCGCCACCACCTTGTCGCAGGCACCGATGCCCTGCAGGTGCTGGATAGCGCCAGAGATACCTACCGCCATGTACACACGAGCCGTTACCCACGTCCCCGTAGCGCCGACTTGACGATCACGCGGCATGTGGCCATCGTCCACCGCCACCCGCGATGCACCTTGGGTCGCGCCCAATGCGGTGGTCGCCTTGTGAAACAGGGCCCAGTCCTTGACACCGTTGCCACCGGATACAATGAACTCGGCTTCGGCCATGGCGATCTTGGCCGGGTCGACGGCCACAGAGCCCAGGTCCTCGATGCGCGAGATACTGCGCGCCACACTGCCGGACAGCTCGACCGGCAAGGCCTCGTGACGGGTTTCGCTCACAGGCTCTGCACATTCGGCCGCAGCCAGGATCAGGCGTGGCAGCACGCGTTGCATGTCTTGCTGCCCCGCACCGGCGCGGCCGATGCACTGGCCGTCCTTGACCTGCCAGACACGCGTTGCCGGTCGCTCACCCAGCGCAGCACCGAGGCGTCGGCCGAGCTCGCCACCGCCGGAACGGCTGTCTGGCAGCAGCCAGTGACGCGGGGCGAACTGGTTATCGACAGCGCGCAGGCCCTGCACCAACTGCTCCGGTGCATACCCTTGGTACGCCTCGCCTTCGATGACCAGCAAGCGGTCCACGCCTGCGGCGGCAAAGTTGGTTTCCTTGTGCTCGCCGAACACGATGGCCAGTACCGCGCCGTCGCTGCCCGCCAACCCATGGGCCAGGCCCAGCAGGTCGCGGTCGTGGCTACCCAGGCGCCCGCCTATCATGTCCGGTACCACGGCAATGTAGAACGCAGGCTCTGCCACCTGGTGCAGCGGCAACTGCACTTCGGCCGCAGCGCTACGCCGTGCGCCACCGCTGGTGCCCTGCTGGGCCCCCGAGCGATCGATACGCTTGAGGCCGTTGGGGCCGATGAAGCCAGCCGCACTGGCGTGGGGGTTCTTGCGCATGAGGCCGTTGGGCCCCATCCAGCTGGTTTGTTGCGTCTGCATGGCCGCATGCAGCGGATGCAGACGGTTACGGGCGATCCACTCGGCGCGAGGGTCGCGGCGGATGATGTCGCTCATCAATGCACCTCCGCAGGTTCACGTTTGGATTTCGCAGGTTTGGCAGCCGCTGGCTGGGCCTCTTCCTCGATCAGCACATCGGCCACCAGTTCGGCCAAATCCTTGATCAGCGGCCGTGGCTCTACCACCCCTTCGAGCATGGCCGTGCACTGCGGGCAGCCCACGGCGACCACTTCGGCTTCGGTGGTGCGGATGTCGTCCATGCGCATGTCGGGAATACGCTGTTTGCCCGGGATGTCGGTGATCGGCGCACCGCCGCCACCGCCACAGCAGCGTGAGCGAAAGCCCGAGCGCTCCATTTCGCGAACTTCGATGCCCAGTGCGCGAAGCACCTCGCGAGGCGCCTCGTACTCGCCGTTGTAGCGGCCCAGGTAGCACGGGTCGTGGTAGGTGACGCTGCCGCCCTTGTGCTGCCCCAGGTTGAGCTTGTTGGCACCGATCAGCTCGGCAATGTAGGTGCTGTGGTGCTGCACCTGGTAGTTGCCACCCAGCGCACCGTATTCATTCTTGAGCACATGGAAGCTGTGCGGGTCGCAGGTAACGATGCGTTGGAACGTGTATTTGGCCAGGGTCTGAATGTTGCGCTTGGCCAATTGCTGGAACGTGGCTTCATCACCCAGACGGCGCGCCACGTCACCACTGTCGCGCTCCTCCAGGCCAAGCACGGCGAAATCGACGCCAGAGGCCTTGAGCACCTTGACGAACGCGCGCAGGGTGCGCTGGTTGCGCATGTCGAAGGCGCCATCACCCACCCAGAACAGCACGTCGGTACGTTTGACGTCCGCCAGCAGTTTGAGGTTGAGGTCAGCCGCCCAGTTCATGCGCCCGCCCGGGGCGAAACCGCCCGGGTTGTCGGTGGCGATCAGGTTGTCCAGCACCTCGGCGCCCTTGTTCGGGGTGGCGCCTTTTTCAAGCGTCAGGTGACGGCGCATGTCGACGATGGCATCGACATGCTCGATCATCATCGGGCACTCTTCTACACACGCGCGGCAGGTGGTGCAGGACCACAGTGTCTCGGCATCGACCAGCCCATTGACGATAGGCTGGTGGGGGTGGCCGCCGTGCTCACCCAACGGCTTGCCAGGATAGGGGCTGCCAGCGAACTTGGCATCGGTGCCGCCCGCCAGGCCGATGACTATGTCCTGAATGAGTTTTTTCGGGTTCAACGGCTGCCCGGCGGCAAAGGCCGGGCACATGGCCTCGCACTTGCCGCACTGCACGCAGGCGTCAAAGCCCAGCAGTTGGTTCCAGGTGAAGTCCACTGGCTTTTCAACGCCAAGCGGCGCACGGGGGTCTTCCAGGTCCAGCGGCTTGAGGCCAGTGGAGCGCCCGCCACCGAAACGCTCGGCGCGCCGGTGCCAGGCCAGGTGCAGGGCACCGGCGAAGGCGTGCTTCATGGGCCCGCCCCAGGTCATGCCGAAGAAAAGCTCCGACACGCCCCACAGCACGCCCAGGCCCAGAATCCCGACCATCACCCAGCCGCCCGTGTTGGCCGGCAGAATACCGGCCACGGGCAAGGTGGCGATGAAGAAGCTGGCAGCAAATACCAGCAGGCTCTTGGGCAGGCGCATCCAAGGGCCCTTGGACAGGCGCGAAGGCGGGTTCAGGCGGCGCTTGAAGACGAAGATGGCGCCGGTGAACATGATCACCGTGGCCAGCAGCAAGGCGTAGCCCAGGATCTTGCTCTGCAGGCCGAAACCATGCACCAGGATCGCCAGCAGCGCCGACAGCACGAAGCCGCCAGCGGTGGCCACGTGGGTATTGGACATGTACTTGTCGCGCTCGACCACGTGGTGCAGGTCCACCAGGTAGCGGCGCGGCATGGCCAGCAGACCGCCGATCAGGTCCACCTTGGAGGGTCGGCCTCGGCGCCACATGTTCACACGGCGCAGCGCACCGAGCACGGCAAGCCCGAGCGCGGCGAACAGCAGGATGGGTAGAAGGGTGTTCAACATGGGAAGCTCCCACAACAGCTAGATTCTTGCGCCACCCCGAAGGCCAGCGCGGGCCCCTGCGGGAGCGGCCTGGTGCTGCGAAAGGGCTATGAAGCAGCCCCAGCATCCGTGGTACTGATCAAATGCTGGGGCCGCTTCGCGACCCTTTCGCGGCACAAGGCCGCTCCTACAGGGGGGCCAGTCCCGCTTTCAGAAAGGCGGTGCGATCAGAAGTCCTTGCACAGACGCAAAGCATCGTAGATCGCCGCATGCACGTTACGCTGGGCCACACAGTCGCCGATGCGGTACAGCAGGTAGCCTTCGCCTGGCTGGCTCAAGATCGGCTGTGGCTTGATGGCGAACAGCGCCTCCACGTCGATCTGGCCCTTGTTGCGCGAACCGTCCTTGAGGGCGTAGTACAGCTGCTCGTCCGGACGCACACCGTTCTCCACCACCACCTGATCGACCACCCGCTCTTCCTTGGCGCCGGTGTACTCGTTCTCCAACACAGCGACCAGCTTGTCGCCCTCGCGGTAGACTTTCTCCAGCATCATGTCCCCGGTCATGATCACTTCCTTGGGGTACATGCTGCGGTAGTAGGTCGGGAACGTAGTGCCGCCCATGGCGACACCCGGCTTGATGTCGTCGGTGACGATCTCGACCTGGCTACCCTTGTCGGCAATGAAGTCGGCCACCGACATGCCGGTGAACTCGCAGATGGTGTCGTACACCAGCACGTTCTTGCCCGGCGCGACCTTGCCATCGAGCACGTCCCAGCTGCTGACCACCAGCCCTTCGGCCGCACCCCAGTGTTCGTTCTGCTCCAGGAACGAATGCCCGCCCACAGCCAGCACGATGATGTCCGGGCGCAGATCCTGAATGGTGTCTACATCGGCCGCGGTCCCCAGGCGCAGGTCCACCTTCAGGCGGGCCAACTCCAATTGGTACCAGCGGGTAATACCAGCAATCTGGTCACGTTGCGGCGCCTTGGCCGCGATGGTGATCTGACCGCCGATCTGGTCGCGTTTTTCGAACAGGGTCACATCGTGGCCACGCTCGGCGGCCACGCGCGCCGCCTCCATGCCTGCAGGGCCGGCACCGACGATGACGACCTTGCGCTTGGCGCCGGTGGTCTTCTCGATGATGTGCGGCACACCCATGTACTCACGCGAGGTCGCGGCGTTCTGGATGCACAGCACGTCCAGGCCTTGGTACTGGCGGTCGATGCAGTAGTTGGCGCCGACGCACTGCTTGATCTGGTCGATCTGGCCCATCTTGATCTTGGCGATCAGGTGGGGGTCGGCCATGTGTGCACGGGTCATGCCGACCATGTCCACATAACCACCTTCGAGAATCCGGGTGGCCTGGTTCGGGTCCTTGATGTTCTGCGCGTGCAGGACCGGGACCTTGACCACTTCCTTGATGCCCGCTGCCAGGTGCAGGAACGGCTCTGGCGGGTAGCTCATGTTCGGGATGACGTTGGCCAGGGTGTTGTGGGTATCGCAACCCGAGCCCACTACCCCGATGAAGTCGAGCATGCCGGTGCCATCGTAATAGGCAGCGATCTGCTTCATGTCTTCGTGGCTGAGGCCATCGGGGTGGAACTCGTCGCCGCAGATCCGCATGCCCACGCAGAAGTCGTCGCCCACTTCGGCACGCACGGCCTTGAGCACTTCCAGGCCGAACTTCATGCGGCCTTCGAAGCTGCCGCCCCACTCGTCGGTACGCTTGTTGACGCGCGGGCTCCAGAACTGGTCGATCATGTGCTGGTGCACCGCCGACAGCTCGACGCCATCGAGGCCACCTTCCTTGGCGCGGCGGGCTGCCTGCGCGTAGTTGCCGATCACACGCCAGATCTCTTCCACCTCGATGGTCTTGCAGGTGGCACGGTGCACCGGTTCGCGGATGCCCGAGGGCGACATCAGGGTCGGCCAGTTGAAACCATCCCAGCGCGAGCGACGCCCCATGTGGGTAATCTGAATCATGATCTTGGCGCCATGCTTGTGCATGGCGTCGGCCAGGTTCTGGAAGTGCGGAATGATACGGTCGGTGGACAGGTTGACCGACGACCACCATTCCTGCGGGCTGTCGATGGCCACCACGGACGAGCCGCCGCAGATGGCCAGGCCGATGCCGCCCTTGGCCTTTTCTTCGTAATACTTCACATAGCGGTCGGTCGTCATGCCGCCGTCAGTGGCGTAGACCTCGGCGTGCGCGGTGCTGAGCACGCGGTTGCGGACGGTCAGTTTGCCGATCTGGATCGGCTGGAACATTGCTTCGAATGCCATGACGCTATCTCCGGCTTACAACGGCTTCGTTACGAACAGGCCATCTTCGTGGCCTTCTTCCGACCCACCGTACACCTGCTCGGCAACGGTGCGGATCGAGCTGCCGCGGGCAGCGAGAATCTGGTCCATGGCACCGGCGAACCAGCCAGTGAACATGTAGTCGACCTTGCGGCCGCACTTGCCATAGACGTAGACGAAGGCCGAGTGCTTGAGCTTGACGCTGCACGTGCCCTTGTCCAGGTCGATGTCCTGGATCTCGAACAGCCCCCAGCCACGCTGGCTCAGGCGCTTCATGTAGTGCTCGAAGACCGCGACCCCTTCCAGGCCATGGCACTCGGCTTCTTTCTCGCACCAGTGCCACGCCGACTTGTAGCCCGCCTTGTAGAGAATGTCGGCGTACTTGTCGGCGCCCAGGACTTCTTCGATGCCCATGTGGTTGTTGACGAAGAAATGGCGTGGCACGTACAGCATCGGCAAGGCGTCGCTGGTCCAGACACCGGTCTCGCTGTCGACTTCGATTGGCAATTGCGGGGCGATCTTGGCCATGGAAACTCAACTCCAGAAAAAATTTTTATTGGGTAGCCCCGGCGTTGCTGGCAGGGGCTCGAAGCTTGAGAGCGGCTTATTCGCCCCAGACGTCTTTCAATACGTTGACCCAGTTCTCGCCCATGATCTTGCGAACCACGCGCTCGGAGTGGCCACGCTTGAGCAAGGTTTCGGTGAGGTTGGGGAACTCGCCCACGGTGCGAATGCCCAGCGGGTTGATGATCTTGCCGAAGTTGGTCAGGCGACGGGCGTAGCCCTTGTCGTGGGTGAGGTATTCGAAGAATTCCTTGCCGTGACCCTGGGTGAAGTCGGTGCCGATGCCGATGGCATCTTCACCTACGATGTTCATGGTGTACTCGATGGCCTCGGCATAGTCGTCGATGGTCGAGTCGATACCCTTGGCCAGGAACGGTGCAAACATGGTCACGCCAACGAAACCACCGTGGTCGGCGATGAACTTCAGTTCTTCATCGGACTTGTTGCGCGGGTGCTCTTTAAGGCCCGATGGCAGGCAGTGGGAGTAGCACACCGGCTTTTTCGATTCGAGGATGACTTCCTCGGAGGTTTTGGAGCCGACGTGGGACAAGTCGCACATGATGCCGACGCGATTCATTTCGGCAACGATTTCGCGACCAAAGCCCGACAGGCCGCCGTCACGCTCGTAGCAGCCAGTGCCTACCAGGTTCTGGGTGTTGTAACACATCTGCACGATGCCCACGCCCAGCTGCTTGAACACCTCCACATAACCGATCTGGTCTTCGAAGGCATGGGCGTTCTGGAAGCCGAAGAGGATACCGGTCTTGCCCAGTTCCTTGGCCTTGCGAATGTCGGCCGTGGTGCGCACGGGCATCACCAGGTCGCTGTTCTCGCGGATCAGTTTCTGGCTTGCAGCGATCTGGTCGACGGTTGCCTTGAAACCTTCCCAAACCGACACGGTGCAGTTGGCGGCGGTAAGGCCTCCTTTGCGCATATCTTCGAACAGCTCGCGGTTCCACTTGGCGATGATCAGGCCATCGATGACGATGCTGTCGGCGTGTAATTCGGCTGGGCTCATCAGGCGTCCCCTTTTATTGAATGGGCTGGCGCCAAACCTTGTGCCGGCGCTTTGGGGCCAGCATATGCCTGTGCCCCGAGGCGCCCCGATGCAAAAACGACAGGGGGTTTGCCGAAAGCGTCAATGCGCGACAAGCCGGCCTCTGGCGCGGCCTGCGGCGATGAGACACAGTCTCGATAACGACCATCGAGGGCCCTTTGATGAACAATCTGCCTAGGTGATACCGTACGCGCCGAGAGTGCGCGAGAATCGTCAGGATTCGTCAGCCGGTGGAGGAAACAACGAATGAAAGCGATGGCAGGGATGGTACTGCTGGCCGTGGTGGCCGCAGCCCAGGCCGGTGAGGAAGAAAATACCCCGTGCGACAACGTCGAGACCGAGGCGCAAGCCCACGCCTGCGCAGCGTTTAACAAGCAAGCCTCCGAACGGGAGCTGAAATCGGCCTATGACGAACTTCTCCAGCGCGTTCATGACGCGTTCGACGACAAAGGCAGCGTTGCAGCAACAATGATCGAGCGCTTGAAGCAGGCTCAGGGGCTGTGGACGCAGCTTCGCGATGCCGATTGCAAGGTGGAAACCCTCACCCTGCCAACCAACGGCAAAGCTTACCAGGCCGCCTGGGACACCTGCGTGGCGCAACGCACCGATGACCGGTCCGAGTACCTGCAATCGATTCTGCAACAGTAGCGCGAGACTGCCTGGTCAGGAAAAGTTTGCGGCTTATTCATCGCACCAACCTCAAGCTCCAACGTGTGGGCAACGACATTTTGCAGGGCTAATTCGGCGGTGACGGCTTCACGACCCTTCGCTCCTCGCGCGGGCAGCGCCCGAAGCGGCGCTTGTAACGTCGGGTGAAGTACGACGGCAGTTCAAAACCGCATGCCACGCTGACCTGGGTGATCGTCATCTGGGTTTGGCGCAACAACTGGCAAGCCTTGTCCAGGCGCAGGCCGAGGTAAAAGCCGCTGGGGGTGTCGTTGAGGTGCAACCTGAACAGGCGCTCCATCTGGCGACGGGTGATCATCGCGCGCGCGGCCAGTTCCGTTGTGCCAAGGGGGTGTTCGGTGTGCTTTTCCATCTCACCGATCACCTGCACCAGCTTGCGGTTGCTGATGCCATAGCGTGCAGCGATCTGCATGCGTTGATGATCTTGGCGCGGTCGAATACGGCTCAACACGAACTGCTCGGAAACCTGCACGGCGAGCTCGGCGCCATGGGCCTGGGCAATCAGATCGAGCATCAAGTCGATTGAAGCGGTGCCGCCCGCACAGGTAATGCGTTGCCGGTCAATTTCGAACAGCTCCTGGGTGGCCTGCAGGCTGGGGTAGTTTTCCCTGAACGCATCCAGCGCCTCCCAGTGTACGGTCGCACGATGGCCATCGAGCAAGCCTGCCTCGGCCAGCACCACAGCACCCGTATCGATCCCGCCTAGCATGCCACCCTCGTGAGCCAGGCGTCGCAGGCTTTGCTGGAGCTTGGGGGCGTAGCAGCGCAGGGGTTCGAAGCCTGCCACGATCAGCAACGTACCGCAGGGCGTTTGCGCACCCAGCGCTGCGTCGGCATTGACCGACATGCCATTGCTGGCGTTCACGGCGCTCCCATCCAGGCTCAACACCTGCCAGTGGTACGCCTGGGCTTTGAACCTATTGGCCACGCGCAGGGGCTCCAGGGCACTGATGAACCCCATGGCCGAGAAACCGGGCAATAACAGGAAGTGGATGATCTGCGCCATGGCGTGCTCCAGCGAACAGGTCGCCTGCGTGCAAATGTTGGTCGCCGGCGTGCGATTTTCAATAGTGCCACCAGCGTAGCGTGTTCACACGGTCCGCAGAGACCGCCACCATAACAATCTGTACTGCCGATGGAGAGCCACCATGCACAGCTTGATCCGCCGCAGCCTGTTGACCTTGGCCCTGACCAGCCTTGTTACCCCCTCGCTTTACGCAGCCGATGCCGCTGCCTGCAAGAATGTCCGTCTGGGCGTGGTCAACTGGACCGATGTGATCGCGACAAGCGCCATCGCTCAGGCATTGTTCGATGGCCTGGGTTACACCACCAAGCAAACCAGCGCGTCGCAGCAGATCATTTTCGCTGGCATTCGCGACAAACGCCTGGACATGTTCCTGGGGTACTGGAACCCGATTATGACCCAGACCATCACTCCCTTCATCGAGGCCGGGCAGGTCAAAGTCATGGACAAAGCCAGCCTCGAAGACGCCCGGGCCACGTTGGCAGTGCCCAGGTACCTGGCGGACAAGGGGCTGCGCACCTTCGCCGACATACACAAATTCGAGAAGGAACTGGGCGGCAAGCTCTATGGCATCGAGCCGGGTTCCGGTGCCAACACCCAAATAAAGGCCATGATCGCCAAGAACCAGTTCGGCCTGGGCAAGTTCCAACTGGTCGAGTCCAGCGAAGCGGGCATGCTGGCCGCCGTGGACCGCGCAGTACGGCGCAAGGAAGCCGTGGTGTTCTTCGGCTGGACCCCACACCCCATGAACGTGAACATCGACATGGTTTACCTCGGCGATAGCCAGGATGCGCTCGGCCCTGACGAAGGTCGCGCGACGGTGTGGACCGTAACCGCGCCCGATTACGCAGCGCGCTGCCCCAATGCCAACCGCCTGCTGGCCAATCTGAGCTTCAGTGCCGAAGACGAGAGCCGCATGATGCAGCCACTGCTCGACCACAAGGACGCGCTGGAATCGGCGCGCCAATGGCTCAAGGATCACCCCGAGGACAAGGCCCGCTGGCTTGAGGGGGTGACCACCTTCGATGGCAAGCCGGCCGCCGACAACCTCAAGCTTACCGCCAACTGATACCGCCCCATCACCAACAAGCCGGCCCCTACAGCTCCCTGCACACCGAGGTTCGTCCAGGACCTTGCAGGGGCCGGCTTGCCGGCGAAAAGCCCACAACAGATCGCACAGGATCCCTTATGAACCACGACGTCATCATCACGTGCGCCCTGACCGGCGCCGGCGACACCGCCTCGAAAAGCCATCTGGTCCCAGTCACACCCAAGCAGATCGCCGCAGCGGCCGTGGAAGCCGCCAAGGCCGGCGCCACCGTGGTGCACTGCCATGTACGCGACCCGCAGACAGGGCGCTTCAGCCGTGATGTGGCCCTGTACCGCGAAGTCATGGAGCGTATTCGCGAAGCCGACGTGGACATCATCGTAAACCTCACCGCCGGCATGGGCGGCGACCTGGAAATCGGGCCCGATGAAAACCCCATGGCATTCGGGCAGGGCACTGACCTGATCGGCCCGCTCGAACGCCTGGCCCACGTCGAGGCGTTGTTACCGGAAATCTGCACCCTGGACTGCGGCACTCTCAACTTCGGTGACGGCAATTCCATCTACGTTTCCACGCCCGCGCAACTACGCGCCGGTGCCCGGCGCATCACGGAACTGGGGGTCAAGGCAGAGCTGGAAATCTTCGATACCGGCCACCTGTGGTTCGCCAAGCAAATGATCAAAGAGGGCCTGCTCGACAACCCCTTGTTCCAGCTGTGCCTGGGAATCCCGTGGGGCGCACCCGCTGATACCACCACCATGAAAGCCATGGTCGACAACCTGCCCGCCAATGCGACCTGGGCCGGGTTTGGCATCGGCCGCATGCAGATGCCCATGGCCGCACAGGCCGTGTTGCTCGGCGGCAACGTGCGGGTCGGCCTGGAAGACAACCTGTACCTGGACCGTGGCGTACTGGCCAGCAACGGCCAGTTGGTCGAGCGCGCGGTAGAGATCATTTCACGCCTCGGCGCCCGTGTGCTGAGCCCCGCCGAAGGCCGGGCAAAGATGAACCTGAACCGTCGCTGATCGCTTCTGGAGACCCGCATGAACTTCATCACTGACATCAAGACATTCGCGGCATTAGGCAGCGGCGTGATCGGCAGCGGCTGGGTTGCACGCGCCCTTGCCCACGGGCTGGACGTGATCGCCTGGGACCCGGCGCCAGGCGCCGAACAGGCCCTGCGCAAACGTATCGCCAACGCGTGGCCTGCCTTGGAGAAACAGGGCCTTGCGCCGGGCGCGTCACAAGCCCGACTGGCCTTTGTCGACACCGTTGAAGCGTGCGTGCGCGACGCTGATTTCATCCAGGAAAGCGCGCCTGAGCGGTTGGACCTGAAACTCGACCTGCATGCACGGATCAGCGCCGCAGCCAAACCCGATGCGATCATTGCCAGCAGCACGTCGGGCTTGTTGCCCAGCGAGTTCTACGCCTCGGCCTTCCACCCTGAGCGCTGTGTGGTGGGGCATCCTTTCAACCCGGTGTACCTGCTGCCGTTGGTCGAGATCGTCGGCGGCATGCGGACCGCGCCGCAGGCCGTCGAGGCGGCCAGCACCGTCTATACCGCCCTTGGCATGCGCCCGCTGCACGTGCGCAAGGAAGTCCCCGGTTTCATCGCCGACCGTTTGCTCGAAGCGCTGTGGCGCGAGGCGCTGCACCTGGTCAACGACGGAGTCGCCACCACCGGTGAAATCGACGACGCCATCCGCTTTGGCGCGGGCTTGCGCTGGTCGTTCATGGGCACCTTCCTGACCTATACCCTGGCCGGGGGCGATGCCGGCATGCGCCACTTCATGTCGCAATTCGGGCCGGCATTGAAGCTGCCGTGGACCTACCTTCCGGCGCCTGAGCTGACCGACAAGCTGATCGACGATGTGGTGGAAGGTACGTCGCAGCAATTGGGTGATCGCAGCATCGCCGCGCTGGAACGCTACCGGGATGACTCACTGCTGGCGGTGCTGGAAGCGGTCACCACCAGCAAGGCCAATCATGGCATGTCGTTCGGCGACTGAGGACAGCACGATGCCTGCATTGATTACCTACCGGACCCAGGTGCTGGAAGACTGGGTCGATTACAACGGTCACCTGCGCGATGCCTTCTACCTGCTGATATTCAGCTACGCCACCGATGCGCTGATGGAGCGCATTGGCCTGGATGCCGATAGCCGTGGGAGCAGGGGCAACTCTCTGTTCACCCTGGAGACACATATCAATTACGTACACGAGGTGAAATTGGGCACAGAGGTATGGGTGCAGACACAGATCATTGGCTTTGATTGCAAGCGCCTGCACGTCTACCACAGCCTGCACCGGGCACGGTTCGACCCGGTACTGGCGGCCAGTGAGCAGATGTTGCTGCACGTTGACCTCACAGGGCCGAAAGCGGCAAAGTTCAGCCCATTCACCACCCAGGCACTTCAAACGCTGCTCAATGAGCAACGCGACCAGACAGCAGCGTGCTTTATAGGACGCCAGATCTCATTACGTTGAACGGCAGCAGAAGGTCAAACCGGTGCAGGCGGCTACTGAATGATGTCGTCTGCACGGTTGAAGCTTCATGGCGCGGGAGGCCAACCTGGGCTATTGTAGCCGAAGGAAATACGGTGCACTGAGCCATTTATGTGACCACCGCCTGCATGCGTGCGAACAAGCCCCTGCGGCAGGCCACTGCCAATGTCCCAATTTCTGATCTGAAAATTGCCCCGATAGCTCCCGGTGAAGCAAAGGCTTCGACGGTGGTCGCTGTTGAGGAAACAAAGTTTGTTATTACCCCCGGAGAAAGCGTGTATCTTCGCCGAGCGTGACTTGCCAGTGGCCACGGCGTCACATCCTGGCCATTCTGAAATATTGCGCACTGTGCCGAGGTTCAGGCGGAGCATACAGGAGTCACCTCGATAATCCGCGCGAGAATAAAGTTGAATGGTCGCGTAATAGTCAAAACTGTATCCGACACTCCGGACCTGCCCGATCAATGCCCCTGCATGAGCAGAGGTTTCCCGTACCAGTCCGTAAGGCAATGGGTGGTAGGCATCGAGGTCGCTCACTTCAAAATCACCTGAGTAAGCACCGCCGTAGCAGGCCCAGTTCAAGGTAGTGGCCTTGAAACACAACCGCATTCCACTGGTGAAATTTTTAAACTTAAACGAATGTACTCTATTACAAGGGGGAAACTCGTTAGCGTCGGAGAAAACCAGGGTGCACTGCCCTCCAGAAAAGTTCTTGCCGTTAAAAAGCTGCACTTGTGGACGCGGCGGATAAAAACCCTCTATCTTGCCCCTTTGCTCATTGAAGCGACGGGCGACGTCGTGATGCTCAACGGTGCCCAAGCGCATAGCATGATAGGTCAGTCGGGGATTGGACCAGTAGGCGATTCTCGGGCAGACTCCACCCGAACAGTCATAGGACATCTGCGTACGGAAACGCGGCGTTCCGGTATAACGATAGCCATATTGATAGGGGGGATTGCGGACCTTATCCCCAGCGTCCCAATTATGATCCGCCCCAAAATTATGCCCCAGCTCATGTGCAAGGGAAGAAGCACAGGTGATAACCGAGTGGGCCTGTGCTGCGCCGGGGTTGATCCACGCCATGCCACAAAACTCACTGGCGGTCGAGTACATGGAAACGAGGTGCGCTCTCAAGCGGTCGCGCTCTTTCAGTACCGCTCCTGCAAACGGCTGAGCCGAGCGAATGTCCTCTAACTGCTGCCTGTAACTCCTTCCGGTTTCGTTATACGGCCCCTCATAGAACCCAGCCAGTTCAAACGTGACGTTAACTTGGCTGTTCTTCATGTACTGATTTGCATTATTCAGCGCGTGACCCAGTTCGAGCATGTAGAAGGGCGAGGCCGCTTTACGCTGATTGGTCGCTATGAACAGTACGCGAATGATACTGTGGCTCGCCTGCGGATGGTTTGCCGACGTGGCGGGGGCAGCCTCACCCGATGCCGGTTCAGGCTCAAGGGGTTCTGCTTCCGGCGGCAGCTTCGACTCATCGACCTTGATCAGCACATGCTGCCCTGACCCAATGTTATCGATCCGGTAACGCTCGCCGTCGACGATCGCACTACCAATCAATACATCACCCGCACGAACAAGCGAAAGGTAGTACAGCGGGTCATGATCGATTTCCTCAGGGGAGGATGGCGCATGGCTCGCTTTCCAGGTAGACGCTTTATAACCGACCCAGCCTTGCATACCTTCAGCGAGCGTGTCGTAATCCCGTAGACGAAAATCGGCACTCTTACCATTGGGCAATGTGACCGTCAACGCTTGAGTTTTATCATTGATGAGCGCGGTATTGATGTCGATGAGCGTGATCTGCTCATTGGCAGGGTCTTTCAAGAGGCGCTTCAGATAATCACTTCCGTCTCGCTGGAGCGAAGTGCGGTCGGGCGTTGGCTCAAGTTTATATAAGGGCAGCCCACCCGACTTCTCGTTCTCCGAAGGGGAGGCAGCCATTGAACTTGCGGTGACCAGCATCATGCCTAGGCACAACAGAATGCGTGGCCATTCTGAATTTTTCATCATTTGCCCCTTTCATGAGTCCCAGGCACTCATGAGAGCAAACGCAAAAAAATTAGTAACCTGACAAAATTATCAGGCCTCTCGAATACTGAAACTATCCGGACGCGCAAAAATAACCCCGGAAAGCCGTGAGCGTCCGGGGCCAAGAGCGAGCAACATCCACTGTGCACGAGTGAGGGTGACCAAACCCTCCGCTTCGGTAGATGACTAGAGTGTGCGCAGTTCCTGGGCAGCGGATTTAGCCGGAAACGACCTGTTCATAGCCAAAGCAGCCACCCCGCCCTTTCGAGGTTGCGAGCATGACGGCGGCGTCACAGAATCGGTCGTGATCACTGCAGCACTCTCTATGCGATAAAAGGGACAACAGCCATGATGCATGCCGATTTGATTGATCAAGACGACCTGGCGGGCCACCTGCGAGCACGCGGGTTCGAGATTCCGGCCGGTGCCAGTGCCGAGCAGGCATGTGAGGCCGTGGTACGCGGGCTCACCGAACCAAACGCGCGGGCGCTCAAGGGGATGGTCGAGCAGATGTACGCGGGCAGCGCCACCTTGTTACCGGCCGTGCGGCAGGCGATTGATAAACAGCTGCTGCCAGCCTTGGCGCAATTCAATAACCGCACCTGAGCAAACGCTGCGATGCAGGCGTGATCGTCGGCAAGCCGGCCCCTACAGGGGCCGCGCCATGCCGGCGAGTGGGTTGAGACGCCGCCCCGGACCCTTAGAGCCTCACACTGGCAAACGTCGACTCATTACGCGCCTGACTCAATGCCGCCATGGGACCGCTGTGGGGCGACAGGGTGATGGCTTGTGGAATCGGCATCATCGCCACCTGCTGGGTCGTATTGGAGCCAACACGCTCGTCGCGCGGTGGAATGCCGAAGTACTCGCGGTAACACTTGGAGAAGTGTGGCGTGGACACGAAGCCGCAGACCGACGCCACCTCGATGATCGACATCGGCGTCTGCTTGAGCAGCTGACGTGCGCGTATCAGACGCAGCTTGAGGTAGTAGCGCGAAGGCGAACAGTGCAGGTACTTCTGGAAAAGACGCTCAAGCTGCCGACGCGACACCGATACGTAGACGGCGAGCTCGTCCAGGTCGATCGGCTCCTCGAGGTTGGCTTCCATCAGCGCGACGATTTCCTGCAGCTTCGGCTGGTTGGTGCCCAGCATGTGCTTGAGCGGTACGCGCTGGTGATCCTGCTCGTTACGGATGCGCTCGTAGACGAACATCTCGGAAATGGCCGCCGACAATTCCCGACCATGATCGCGGCTGATCAAGTGCAACATCATGTCCAACGGCGCAGTGCCGCCAGAGCTGGTGAAGCGGTTGCGGTCGAGGGTGAACAGGCGGGTGCTCATGTTGACCCGTGGGTAGGCCTCCTGCATGGCCGCCAGGCACTCCCAGTGCACGCTGCAATCGAAGCCGTCGAGCAGGCCGGCACAGGCCAGTGCCCAGCTGCCGGTGCACACCGCTCCAAGGCGGCGCGATTGGCGAGCCTGGGCTTGCAGCCAGGTCACGTGCTCACGTGTCACGGTACGCTGGATACCCACACCGCCACAGACGATGACCGTGTCCATGGGGGGTGCGCTGTGCATGGCGGCATCGGGGGTGATCTGCAGGCCGTCACTGGCCCAGACCTGGCCGCCATCGACGGTCAGGGTATGCCAGCGGTACAGCTCACGGCCGGACAGCTGGTTGGCCATGCGCAGGGGCTCGACCGCCGACGCCAGGGAAATGAGCGTGAAATTGTCCAGGAGAAGAAACCCGATGGACTGGGGGGTTGTGCGGTTCTGGGTTGGATTCCCGGAGGTGTACGACGTCATCGCGATTTCTCCTCACACAAATGCAGGGTGTGCCTCAGGCGGGCACTGATTTCTTGTTATTGCCCCAGGGTCGTCCACGGGGCTTGGTTGTCTATCACTACGCAAACGCCGTGCCTGAAATTGAACAGCTATCCGAAAAAACCTGAAAACGACCTACTCAGTGATCAAAATCAGGACTTTCCTACAAGTCTGTTACAGCGCTCAAACAGGCGTTCTAGGCGGTATGCGTGTAACCCCTGAGCACTTTGGTGACATACAGTCCCCAAGTTGCCCAGAAACGACACTCTTGAGTGTCACCGACAATGCCTGCACCGATCACGACATCCGACTGACGGTAGGCATCGTCTTGCACGTTTTAAGGTCACGAGGTGGTGCTTTGCACCGTTATGATGAGCGCAGTGCCAACGATTACGCGCCGATGACACTGCAGATCGAAGAAGTGCCTCAGCACTCGATGGCGCTGACGGCAAGGCCGCCGCGCGAGGTTTCCTTGTACTTGTCGTGCATGTCGGCACCTGTATCACGCATGGTGCGGATCACTTGGTCGAGGGAGATGAAATGCTCGCCATCACCGCGCAACGCCATCTGCACGGCGTTGATGGCCTTCACCGCAGCAATCGCATTGCGCTCGATGCAGGGCACCTGCACCAAGCCACCTACCGGGTCGCAGGTCAGGCCCAAATTGTGTTCCAAGGCAATTTCGGCTGCGTTTTCAACCTGGGGCGGGGTAGCACCCAGTACTTGGGCAAGCCCTGCCGCGGCCATGGCACATGCCGAGCCTACCTCACCCTGACAGCCCACTTCGGCACCTGAGATCGAGGCGTTCTTCTTGCACAGGATGCCCACGGCGGCGGCTGCGAGGAAGAAATCGACCACGCTGGACTCGTCCACCTCGTCGCTGAACCGCATGTAGTAGTGCAGCACCGCCGGAATGATGCCGGCCGCGCCGTTGGTAGGCGCAGTGACCATGCGCCCGCCTGCGGCGTTCTCTTCGTTCACGGCCAAGGCGAACAAGTTGACCCACTCCATGGCGCTCATGGTCGAGCCGATCACGTTGGGCTTGCCGATCTCCTGCAGGCTGCGGTGCAGCTTGGCAGCACGGCGGCGCACGTTCAGCCCGCCCGGAAGCGTGCCTTCGTACTTGAGCCCATTGTTGACGCACTCCTGCATGGCATCCCAAAGCGTGTGCAGGCCGGCGCGAATCTCCGCCTCGCTGCGCCAGACCCGTTCATTGGCCATCATCAATTGCGACACGCTCAGGTCGTTTTGCTTGCACAGGCGCAACAGTTCAGCCGCGCTGTTGAAATCGTAAGGCAGCACGGTCTGGTCGGCGTCCAGCACGCCACTGGCGGCCTGGGCGGCATCGACCACGAAGCCACCGCCGACCGAGTAGTAGGTATCGCGGTGAATTTCGCCATGCTCGCCTTCTGCCACAAGGGTCATGGCGTTCGGGTGGTAAGGCAGGTTCTCCTCGAGCAGCAGCATGTCACGGGCCCAGATGAAGTCGATGGGCAGGCGGTTATCGAGCTTGAGCACCTGGGTTTCACGCAGGTCGGCAATACGCGGGACGATCTGGGTGGGGTCGATGGCGTCTGGCCATTCGCCCATCAGCCCCATGATGGTGGCGTTGTCGGTCCCATGGCCGATACCGGTAGCCGACAGCGAACCATACAGGCGCACCTCGATCCGCTTTACCTGTTCCAGCTCGCCGCGCTCACGCAGCCCTTGGACGAACAGGGCACCGGCACGCATGGGGCCGACGGTGTGCGAGCTGGAAGGCCCGACACCGATCTTGAACAGGTCGAACACGCTGATGGCCATTGTCGAATCACCTCTTGCTGGGCTTGTCTGTGCGCGCAATGCGCAGGGCGGGGCAGCTGCTAGGCTGAACTGCAGGCCGCCTTCAATGCACGCATCATCGGGCTTTTGCCACCCTGCTCGCCGTCTGCAACCGACGTAGTCTTGTCCAGCCGCGCCGCCTGTTTTGCAGGCCCAGCGCGCCGCTTTCCGGCGCCTTGGTGACGCAAAAAAGCGGCAGGATGGGCAGAAGAATCCATAAGCGACATTGCCCATACTGGATGCGACCCGTTGCGTACTGGATACGACTCCACCAGTAGGCGATTGCTCGGCGCTGGAGGATTATCGAAAGCGACTCGTAAAGCACGGCCACGCAACCTGCCCTCTGCAGGCCTGATCGATCGGACCCTCAGAACGTCCGACGAACCACGCGAACCCGAAGACAAAATCACAGGAGTCCACCCATGAAAGGTTCACCCTCGCTGTTGCTGGTCGCGTTGCTGTCCGCACCGGTACTGGCCCAGGCTGCAGAACCCGAGCAGTGCCAGACGGTGCGGTTTTCGGATGTCGGCTGGACCGACATCACGGTAACCACGGCCACCACCAGCGCTGTGCTCGACGCCTTGGGCTACAAGACGCACACCACCATGATCTCGGTGCCGGTGACCTACAAGTCGCTGGCGGCCGGCAAGGACCTGGACGTGTTTCTCGGCAACTGGATGCCGACCATGGAGAACGACATCAAGCAGTACCGCGACGCCGGTACGGTCGAAACCCTGCGCGCCAACCTGGAAAACGCCAAATACACGCTGGCAGTACCGCAAGCCCTGTACGACAAGGGCTTGAAGGATTTCAGCGACATTCCCAAGTTCAAGGATGAGCTAGGCGGCAAGATCTACGGGATCGAGCCGGGCAATGATGGCAACCGCACCATCCAGAGCATGATCGACAAGAACGCCTTCGGCCTGAAGGACGCCGGCTTCAAGATCGTCCAGTCCAGCGAGGCCGGCATGCTGTCCCAGGTGGATCGCTCGCAGAAACGTGGCGAAGCCATCGTGTTCCTGGGGTGGGAGCCGCACCCGATGAACACTCGGTTCAAGATGCAGTACCTGACCGGTGGGGACGAGTTCTTCGGCCCCGATTTCGGCAAGGCGACGGTGTACACCAATACCCGCAAGGGGTATGCGCAGGAATGCAGCAACGTCGGCCAACTGTTGAAGAACCTGTCGTTCGAGCTCAAGGACGAAAGCACCATGATGGGCTATGTCCTGGACGACAAGATGAAACCTGACGCCGCCGCGCGCAAATGGCTCAAGGACAATCCTGGCAAGCTGGACACCTGGCTGGCAGGCGTGACCACCGTGGATGGCAAACCTGGTCTCGAGGCGGCCAAGGCCAAGCTGACGCAATAACCGAACTACGCAGTAGCGCTACCTCGGGGCAGGACCGTGCCCGCCCCGGGTTGATTTCAATCTACGCAGGTGGAAGCTCGCTATCATGCTTATCGATCAGAAAATACCCCTGGGCCAGTACATGTCCTCGTTCGTCGAGTGGCTGACCCAGCACGGCGCGAATTATTTCGACGCCATCGCCCAAGGCCTGGAGTTCATGATCCATGGGGTCACCAGTACCCTGACCTGGTTCAACCCGCTCGTGCTCATCGCGCTATTCGCTGCCCTGGCGCACCTGATCCAGCGCAAGTGGGCATTGACCGCCTTCGTCGCAGTGTCCTTTCTGCTGATCCTCAACCTGGGCTACTGGCAGGAAACCATGGAAACCCTGGCCCAGGTCAGTTTCGCCACCGTGGTCTGCGTGGCCATCGGCGTGCCGCTGGGTATCGTCGCCGCACACAAGCCGATGTTCTACACCGCCATGCGGCCGGTGCTCGACCTGATGCAAACGGTCCCCACCTTCGTCTACCTGATCCCTACCCTTACCCTGTTCGGCCTGGGCGTGGTGCCTGGGTTGATCTCGACGGTGGTATTCGCCATCGCCGCCCCCATCCGCCTGACCTACCTGGGTATCTGCGATGTACCCCAGGAACTGATGGACGCCGGCAAGGCCTTTGGCTGCTCGCGCCGTCAACTGCTCACCCGTATCGAACTGCCCCATGCGATGCCGAGCATCGCCGCAGGCGTCACCCAATGCATCATGCTGTCGCTGTCGATGGTGGTGATCGCCGCCCTGGTGGGCGCCGACGGCCTGGGCAAACCCGTGGTCAACGCACTGAACACCGCCGATATTTCCTTGGGCTTCGAAGCGGGCCTGGCAATCGTGCTGCTGGCGATCATGCTCGACCGTATCTGCAAGCAACCGGAGCTGCCGGCCAGGAGTGAAGCATGAGTATCATTCGATTCGAAGACGTCGACGTCATCTTCTCCAACAAGCCACGCGAAGCGCTGTCGCTGCTGGACCAGGGCAAGACCCGCGAAGAGATTCTCAAGCAGACCGGGCTTGTGGTCGGCGTCGAGAAAGCCAACCTGGACATCCAGAAAGGCGAGATCTGCGTGCTCATGGGCCTTTCCGGTTCGGGCAAGTCCAGCCTGCTGCGCTGTATCAACGGGCTGAACACCGTCAGCCGCGGCAAGCTGTTCGTGGAGCACGAAGGCAAGCACATCGATATCGCCCACTGCACCCCGGCTGAACTGAAGATGATGCGCACCAAGCGTATCGCCATGGTGTTCCAGAAGTTCGCCCTGATGCCTTGGCTCACGGTGCGCGAGAACATCAGCTTCGGCCTCGAAATGCAGGGCCGCCCCGAGAAGGAACGTCGCAAGCTGGTCGACGAAAAGCTCGAACTGGTAGGCCTGGCACAGTGGCGCAACAAGAAGCCCGATGAATTGTCCGGCGGCATGCAACAGCGCGTCGGCCTGGCACGCGCGCTGGCCATGGATGCCGACATCCTGCTGATGGACGAACCGTTCTCGGCCCTGGACCCCTTGATTCGCCAAGGCCTTCAGGACGAATTGCTGACCCTGCAGAGCCAGCTGAACAAGACCATCGTCTTCGTCAGCCACGACCTGGACGAGGCGCTCAAGCTGGGCAGCCGGATCGCGATCATGAAGGACGGCCGGATCATCCAGTACAGCAAGCCCGAGGAAATCGTGCTCAACCCGGCCGATGAATACGTGCGCACCTTCGTGGCCCATACCAATCCGCTGAACGTACTGTGCGGACGCAGCCTGATGCGCTCGCTCGACAACTGCAAGCGCGTCAACGGCTCGGTCTGCCTGGACCCCGGTGGCGATTCGTGGCTGGACTTGGGTGAAGGCAATTCGATCAAGCGTGCACGGCAAGGCCAGAACGGGCTGGAGATGCAGAACTGGGCGCCAGGGCAGTCAGTGGAAGGCCTGAGCCGCAGGCCAACCCTGGTGCATGCCGATATCGGCATGCGTGAGGCACTGCAGATTCGCTACCAGACCGGCAACAAGCTGGTGCTGCAGGAAAACGACAAAGTCGTGGGGATTCTGGGAGACACCGAGCTTTATCACGCCTTGCTGGGCAAGAACCACGGTTGATTGCACGAGGGCCGCATTCGCGGCCCTCTTCTTTGAAGGCGGCGCGCGCTGCGGGCTGGCTTGCCTACATCTTCAGAAACGCTTTACAGGCTGCCAATTCATCAGGTTAGAATCGGTTGGCACGCGACCTGCTAGCAAACACCGAATCCGCGCTATCACGTCTTCCCTCCTCGTTGTCCCGGAGTACCTGCCTTTGGATGCCAGTACCATCAATAGCCTGTTCCTGATCGGCGCATTGCTGGTGGGGGCAAGCATCCTGGTCAGTTCGCTGTCGTCGCGGCTTGGCATCCCGATTCTGGTCATCATCCTGGCCGTCGGCATGATCGCTGGCGTGGACGGGGGTGGCATCATTTTCAACAACTACCCAACCGCCTACCTGGTGGGCAACCTCGCGCTTGCCGTGATCCTGCTCGACGGTGGTTTGCGCACGCGGGTGGCAAGCTTCCGGGTCGCCTTGTGGCCGGCGCTTTCGCTGGCAACGGTCGGGGTCATGATCACCACGGCGCTGACCGGCATGGTGGCGGCCTGGTTGTTCGACCTGAGCCTGATCCAGGGCCTGCTGATTGGCGCCATCGTGGGCTCCACCGATGCCGCAGCGGTCTTCTCACTGCTGGGCGGTAAAGGCCTGAACGAACGGGTCACCGCCACACTGGAAATCGAATCGGGTAGCAACGACCCGATGGCGGTGTTCCTCACCGTGACCCTCATCGACATGATCGCCAGTGGCCAGACCGGGCTGCACTGGAGCCTGCTGGGCCACCTGTTGCGCGAGTTCGGCATCGGCGGGTTGCTGGGGCTGGGCGGCGGCTGGGTGATGCTGCAGTTGGTCAACCGCATCAACTTGGCAGGCGGCCTTTACCCGATTCTGGTCGTGGCCGGTGGGCTGGTGGTCTTCTCGCTGACCAACGCTTTGCACGGCAGTGGTTTCCTTGCGGTCTACCTGTGCGGGCTGGTGCTGGGCAACAAGCCGATCCGCAGCCGGCACGGCATTTTGCACATGCTCGACGGCATGGCATGGCTGGCCCAGATCGGGATGTTCCTGGTGCTGGGCCTGTTGGTGACGCCTCACGACCTGCTGCCTATCGCCCTGCCGGCACTGGGCCTTGCCCTGTGGATGATTCTGATCGCACGCCCGTTGTCGGTCGTTGCCGCACTGCTCCCCTTCAAGGCGTTCCACGACCGCGAGAAAGCCTTCATTTCCTGGGTAGGCCTGCGCGGCGCCGTGCCCATCATCCTGGCGGTATTCCCGCTGATGGCCGGCCTGCCGGACGCCCAGCTGTTCTTCAACCTGGCGTTCTTCATCGTCCTGGTTTCGCTGCTGGTGCAGGGCACCAGCCTGCCCTGGATGGCCAAACTGCTCAAGGTGACGGTGCCGCCAGACCCGGCGCCCATCTCTCGCTCGGCACTGGAAGTGCACATCACCAGCGAATGGGAGATGTTCGTCTACCGCCTGGGCGCCGAAAAGTGGTGCATTGGAGCGGCGCTCAGGGAGCTGAAGATGCCAGAGGGCACGCGCATCGCCGCGCTGTTCCGTGGCGAACAGCTGCTGCACCCTTCGGGCAGTACCGTGCTGGAAGTGGACGACATGCTGTGCGTGATCGGGCATGAGCACAACCTGCCTGCACTGGGCAAACTCTTCAGCCAGGCGCCCCAACGCGGCCTGGACCTGCGCTTCTTCGGCGACTTCGTGCTCGAAGGCGATGCCGAGCTCGGCGCCGTGGCGTCGCTCTACGGCCTCAACGTCGACAGCCAGGATGCCCACATGCCGCTGGCGCAGTTCATCCGACAGAAGGTCGGAGGCGCGCCAGTGGTAGGCGACCAGGTCGAATGGCATGGCACGATCTGGACCGTGGCGACCATGGACGGGAACAAGATTCAGAAAGTGGGCGTCAGATTCCCCGAAGGATCGCGACCAGGACCAGGATTGTTCCTCTAAACTTCGTTTCTGCCTGATCCACAAGTAGTCTGCCTATGTCCTTTCGCCTGCACCTTCGCACAGCCCTGCTCGGGCTGTGCCTTTGCCTTCCCCTGGCGGTCGCCGCCGCTGAAGCCCCCACCACCGCCAGCGTCCAGGAAAGCCTGGACAAGATCGCCGAGCGCAAGCTGCCCGAAGCCGATCAGAAGGCCCTGCAGCAAGTGCTCGAGCAAACCCTCAGCCTGCTGGCCAGCAAGGAAGACAACGAACGCAAGCTGACCGCCCTCAAGCAGCAGCTGGCCAGCGCGCCAAAGGAAACCAGCGACAGCCAGAAAGAGCTGGCAAGGCTCAAGCAGAGCTCGGTGCAGTCGGTGGCCCAGCGCTACGCCAGCCTTGGCGTGCCGCAGCTCGAGCAGATGCTCAGTGAACGCACCACCCAGCAAGGCGAGCTGCAAAAGGCGCTGTCCGAAGCCAACAGCCTGATCATCAATTCGCAGACCCGTCCCGAACGGGCTCAGTCCGAGATCAGCAGCAGCCAGGCGCGGGCCCAGCAGATCAACAGCATCCTCAAAAGCGGCAAGGATGCGGGCAAGCCTATCAGTGCCGACCTGCGCAACCAGCTCAACGCCGAACTGGCCTCGCTCAACGCCCTCACCCAATTACGCCGCCAGGAGCTGGCGGGCAACAGCGTGCTGCAAGACCTGGGCAATGCCCGCCATGACCTGCTGATCGAGCGCACGGCACGCCTGGAGCAGGAAATCCAGGACCTGCAGACCCTGATCAACGATAAACGCCTGGCCCAGTCCCAGGAAACCGTCACGCAGCAGTCGATCGAAGCCCAGAAAGCCGGCGGCAGCAGCCTGCTGGCCACCGAAAGCGCGGCCAACCTCAAGCTGTCCGACTACCTGCTCAGAAGCACCGACCGGCTCAACGAACTGACCCAGCAGAACCTGCGGACCAAGCAGCAGCTCGACACCCTGACCCAGGCCGATCAGGCGCTGGACGAGCAGATCAGCGTACTCAAGGGCAGCCTGCTGCTGTCCAAGATCCTGTACAAACAGAAACAGACTCTGCCGCACCTCAAGCTCGACCGTGACCTGGCTGACCAGATCGCCGACACGCGCCTGTACCAGTTCGAAGTCAATCAGCAGCGCGAGCAGATGAGCAGCCCGGTCAGCTACGTGGACAAACTGCTGGCTGCACAACCCCCCGAAACCGTCACCCCCCAATTGCGCAAGGCATTGCTGGAAGTGGCCATCACCCGCAGCGACTTGCTCGAACGCCTGAACCGAGAGCTGTCGGCGCTGCTCAACGAATCCATTACCCTGCAACTGAACCAGAAGCAGCTACTGGGCACTGCCCAAAGCCTGCGCACCACGCTGGACGAGCAGATGTTCTGGATACCCAGCAACAAGCCGTTGGACTGGGACTGGCTGGCCTATGTGCCGCAACGCCTGGCCGACCAGGTGGCGGACCTGCCGTGGAGCTCGGGCCTCAAGGAGCTGGCTGACGGGTTGAGCCAGCGCCCATTGCTGTTCCTGCCGCTGTTGCTGGTGATCGGCGCGTTGCTGTGGCGACGCAAGTACCTGTACCAGCGCCTGGGCAAGGTGCACCAGGACATCGGCCATTTCCGTCGCGACAGCCAGTGGCACACCCCGCAGGCGATCCTGATCAACATCCTGCTGGCGATGCCGGTGAGCCTGGGCCTGGCGCTGTGCAGCTACGCCCTGCAGATCGACGCTCGCGGCCAGAACGCCAACCTTGGCGCGGCACTGTGGCAACTGGCCCAGGCCTGGCTGGTGTTCTATACGGCCTACCGCATCCTCTCGCCTGGCGGGGTGGCCGAGATTCACTTCCGCTGGTACAAGCCCCAAGTGGAGTTCTTGCGCGGCTGGGTTCGGCGGCTGGGCACTGTGGTGCTGGCACTGGTGGGGGTGGTGGCGGTGGCCGAGCACCAGCCCTCGGCGCTGGCCGACGACGTGCTGGGGATTGGCGTTGTGCTGACCTGCTACGCACTGATGGCCTGGTTGCTCAGCCGCCTGTTGCTGAGCAGCCCTGCCCACCGCGACACCTCGCTGTTTCGCAAAGCAGTGGGCGTGGCCTTCACGGCCTTGCCCATCGCCCTGTTCATCGCCGTGTGCTTCGGCTACTACTACACGGCGCTGAAACTCACCGACCGCCTGATCTACACCCTCTACCTGCTGCTGTTCTGGCTGGTGATCGAGGCGGCATTCGTGCGCGGGCTTTCCGTGGCCGCCCGACGCCTGGCCTACCAGCGCGCGCTCAGCAAGCGGGCTGCAGCCAAGGAAGGGCTCGATGGCGAAGTCGTCGTCGAAGAACCGACGCTGGACATCGAACAGGTCAATCAGCAGTCCCTGCGCCTTATCCGCCTGGCCCTGCTCGGCGGCTTCATCGCCGGCCTGTACTGGGTGTGGTCGGACCTGCTCTCGGTATTCGCCTACCTCAACAACTTCGTGTTGTACGAATACACCAGCGGTACGGGCGCTGCGGCGAGCATGGTCCCCATCAGCCTCGGTGACCTGCTCGGCGCACTGGTGATCGTGGGCATTACCTTCGCCCTGGCCGGCAACTTGCCCGGCCTGCTGGAGGTGCTGGTACTGTCGCGGCTTAATCTGGCCCAAGGCAGTGCTTACGCCACCACCACGCTGCTGTCCTACACCATCGTCGGCGTCGGCATCGTCAGTACCCTCTCCACCCTGGGGGTCAGCTGGGACAAGCTGCAGTGGCTGGTCGCCGCGCTGTCGGTAGGCCTGGGTTTCGGCATGCAGGAAATCTTCGCCAACTTCATTTCGGGCATCATGATCCTGTTCGAACGCCCGGTGCGTATCGGCGACACCATCACCATCGGCAACTTGTCGGGCACGGTGAGCAAGATCCGCATTCGCGCCACCACCATCACCGACTTCGACCGCAAGGACATCATCGTCCCCAACAAGACGTTCATCACCGGGCAACTGATCAACTGGTCGCTCACCGATACCGTTACCCGCGTGACCCTGAAACTGGGCATCGACTACGGCTCGGACCTGGACCTGGTCCGCGACCTGCTGCTCAAGGGTGCGCATGAGAACCCGCGAGTGCTGAAGGACCCGGAACCTCTGGTGTACTTCCTGCAATTCGGCGAAAGCTCACTGGACCACGAACTGCGCATGCACGTCCGTGACCTGGGTGATCGCAACCCGACGCTGGACGAGATCAATCGCTACATCAACCGGGAGTTCAAGGCGCACGACATCAAGATCTCCGTACGCCAGGTCGAGGTGTTCCTGATGGACCCCAAAGCCGGCAAACAACAGTTGATACCGATGGACTCGCCCAAATCCGATGGCACTCAACCGGTGTGATTGGACTCCATAGGGCAGAGACGCCCGTTCAACCCGCGAGGGCCTGGCCCTCGCTCACGGCCGGTCCGCCCGCACAGGGCCACGCAGCGGCCGCTTGCCACCTCGACTCAGGAGCAGCCCCGTGAAAGCCCTCGACCAGCTCACCTTCGACAACCGCTTCGCCCGCCTGGGGGACGCATTCTCTACCCAGGTACTGCCCGAGCCGATCGCAGACCCTCGCCTGGTGGTCGCCAGTGCATCGGCCATGGCGCTGCTCGACCTCGACCCGGCCCAGGCCGAGCTGCCGTTGTTCGCCGAACTGTTCAGTGGCCACAAGCTCTGGGAAGGCGCCGATCCACGAGCGATGGTGTATTCCGGCCATCAGTTCGGCGGCTACAACCCGCGCCTGGGTGACGGCCGCGGCCTGTTACTGACCGAGGTGGTCAACAATGCCGGTGAACATTGGGACCTGCACCTCAAGGGCGCCGGCCAGACCCCCTACTCGCGCATGGGCGATGGCCGTGCCGTGCTGCGCTCCTCGATTCGTGAGTTTCTGGCCAGCGAAGCCTTGCATGCCCTGGGCATCCCCAGCAGCCGAGCCCTGTGCGTGATCGGCTCCAGCACCCCGGTGTGGCGGGAAACCCAGGAAAGCGCCGCCATGCTCACCCGCCTTGCCCAGAGCCATATCCGCTTTGGCCATTTCGAATACTTCTACTACACCCAGCAGCCCGAGCAGCAGCGCGTGCTGATCGACCATGTACTCGATGAGCACTACCCGCAGTGCAAAGACGCCGAGCAGCCTTACCTGGCCATGTTCCAGACCATCGTCGAGCGCAATGCCGAGCTGATCGCACGCTGGCAAGCGTACGGTTTCTGTCACGGCGTGATGAACACCGACAACATGTCGATTCTGGGGATCACCTTCGACTTCGGCCCGTTCGCTTTCCTTGACGACTTCGATGCCAACTTCATCTGCAACCACTCCGACGACCGCGGCCGCTACAGCTATGCCAACCAGGTACCGATCGCCCATTGGAACCTCAGCGCGCTGGCCCAGGCCTTGACCACGGTGGTCGAGGTCGAAGCGCTCAAGCAGGCACTGGCGCTGTTCCTGCCCCTCTACCAGGCCCATTACCTGGACCTGATGCGTCGCCGGCTCGGCCTGACTACCGCCGAGGATGAAGACATGGCCTTGGTCGAGCGTCTGCTGCAACGCATGCAGAGCGGTGGTGTGGACTACAACCTGTTCTTCCGCCGCCTGGGCGATCAACCGCTGGCCGACGCGCTGCAATCGGTACGTGACGCCTTCATCGACCTGGCGGGTTTCGATGCCTGGGCTGTCGACTATCAAGCGCGCTGCGAACGTGAACCGAACCATGCTGCCGGGCGGCGTGAGCGCATGCACGCCGTGAACCCGCTGTATGTGCTGCGTAACTATCTGGCGCAGAACGCCATCGAAGCGGCCGAGGCAGGCGACTACACTGAGGTCAGGCGTTTGCATGAGGTGCTGAGCCGCCCGTTCGAGGAACAGGCCGGAATGCAGGCCTATGCAGCGCCGCCACCTGCCTGGGGCAAGCACTTGGAAATCAGTTGCTCGTCCTGAAGCCCACAGACGCCAACGGAGATGCAATGACCGATCCGCTAATTGTCCCTTGCCCTCACTGCAACGGCCTGAACCGCTTGCCCGCCGACCGCCTGGGCGATGCGCCCAAGTGTGGCCGCTGCAAGCAGCAAGTGGTGCTCCAGGCGCCGTTCGTGCTGACCGAGAGCAGCTATGCAAGCCAGGTCAAAGGCGACCTGCCCTTGCTGATCGACGTCTGGGCCGATTGGTGTGGCCCCTGCAAGGCCTTCGCGCCAGTCTTCGAACAAGCGGCCCGCCAACTGACTGGCCGCTGCCGCCTGGCCAAGCTCGACAGCGAAGCCAACCGCTCCCTGGCCGGGCAACTGGGCATTCGCTCGATCCCGAGCCTCATACTGATGCGCAACGGCCGCGAGATCGCGCGCCAGGCAGGGGCACTTCCCCTTCAGCCACTGCTGGAGTGGCTGCGCAGCCAGGGAGTTTGACCTCAGGTACCTGCAAGCAGCGACTCATAGGGGATACGTAGCCCCTCGTGCAGACGTCTGATCAAGCTGCACCTACTCATCCCCACCCAGCAAATCATGCAGCGCCACGAATTGCTGGGTCAGTTTGTGACGGGGGTCGAGGTGGATCAGGGGCAGGCTGGCGTGATGCGACTCCCGCATCTTCACTGAACTGCCCAGGTACACCGGCAGCACCGGCAAGCCTTCGGCCAGTAGCGCGTCCAGCATCTGCTGCGGCAGGCTGGCACGGGGCTGGAACTGGTTCACCACGATGCCCTCGACGACCAGGTGTTCGTTGTGGTCTTCCTTGATGTCCTCGATCTCGGCCAGCAACCCGTACAGGGCCTGACGCGAGAAGCTGTCGCAGTCGAAAGGGATCAGCACTCGGTCCGCTGCGATGAGCGCCGAGACGGCATAGAAGTTGAGGGCCGGCGGGGTGTCGATGTAAATCCGCTCGTAATCTTCACTCAAGACGTCGAGCAATTTACGCAGCTTGTTGATCTTGTGCTTGGCTTCGAGCTTGGGTTGCAGGTCGGCCAACTCCGAGGTGGCGGTGACCACATGCAGGTTTTCGAACGGTGTCTGGTGGATATCGACCTTATTCTTCTTCACCCCGGGCCCACTGGACAGGCTCTGCTTGAAGAAATCGGCGATGCCCATGGGAATGTCTTCGCCCACCAGCCCGGTGAGGTACTGGGTCGAGTTGGCCTGTGCATCCAGGTCGATCAGCAAGGTTCGGTAGCCTTCATGGGCGCTTACCGCTGCCAGGTTGCAGGCGATGCTGGATTTGCCCACCCCGCCTTTCTGATTGAACACCACGCGTCGCATGACTGACCTCCGGATAGGGACGAGTTGCCGAGTATGTGGCGACGCCGTGCCCATGGCCAGCGCTGCTACAGCAGCTGCGCACCAGACATGGCGCTGTGCCGACTGTCGGAAAAAGGAAACTATTCAATCGGACCACGCCACATCCGCTTGAAGGCGTTGTCTCTTTGGATCCGAATTCATTGCTACATCACCGCCGCACCGGGATAATGCGCGCCACTCGATGAACGCACCACCCCTGACAGGCAGGCGCCGACACGTTCGCTCGGCATGGAAGCCCCTCAGGGCGGGAAGAAAACCACCGTGATCACCTTCAACATCACCCAATGGCGTGCATGGGCTCCGGGCCTTTCGGCGCCTGCCGACTGGCACGCCTGGGCCAGTGGCAATTCGCCATCGGGTGCTGACGCCTGCGCGCCTGACGTGGCCTTTCTGCCGGCCATGCAACGCCGTCGGCTGAGCCACATGGCGCGCATGGCGTTCGCGGTGGCCTGGCCATTGGCAGAGGGCCAGCCGCCGCTGCCGCTGGTCTTCGTGTCACGCCACGGTGAAACACCCCGTACGTTTTCGATTCTGGGCGAACTGGCTGCGGGGCAGCCGCTATCACCTACCCAGTTCAGCCTCTCGGTGCACAACGCGGTCATCGGCCTGTGGTCGATCCTGCGCGGTTCCACCTGCGAGATGACGGCACTGGCCGCCGCGGGGGATGGTTTCGAGCAGGGCGTGGTGGAAGCCGCAGCGCTCATGGCTGATGGTGCCCCAGCCGTGCTGTTGATCGTTACCGAAGAACAGCCGCCGCCGGCCTATGGCCCCTGGATAGACGACGTCCCATTCGCCTATGCGCTCGGCCTGTTGCTGACCCCAGGCCAGCAATGGCAGCTGGCGCCCGGCCAGGTCGCCGCATCACCGGCAGTGCCTGGGCTGCCTCACGGCTTGGCCTGGCTCAAGGCCATGCTCAACGGCCGCACCGATTTCACTCACACAGGGAAGCGTCGTACATGGAACTGGCACCGACAGCCGTGAGCAGGTCAGGCGATGCCTTCATCTGGCGCCTGTTGGCCACCGCGACGAGCTTTATACTGTTTGGCATGGGCTGCCTGACCCTGCGGCTGTTCGTGTTTCCGCTGCTGGCCTGCCTGCCCGGTGGCCGGGTGCGCCACCGCGAGCGGGCCCGGCGCACCATCAGCTGGTTGTTCTGGCGCTTCGTGCAGTTCATGCGCGCCATGGGCGTGCTGACGTACGAAATCGAAGGGGCCGAGCGCCTGGGCCGGCCGGGTCAGATGATCATTGCCAATCACCCCTCCCTGATCGACGTGGTGTTCCTGATCGGCCTGGTACGCCAGGCCAACTGCGTCGTGAAGCAGAGCCTGTTCGACAACCCGTTCACACGCGGGCCGGTCAGTGAGGCGCAATACATCGGCAACGATGGCAGCATGGACATGCTCGACGCCGCCGTCGCCTCGCTGCAGCAGGGCCAGACCTTGGTGATTTTCCCGGAAGGCACGCGCACCTCGCCCGGCCAGCCGCCGGCCTTTCACCGCGGCGCGGCTGCGATTGCCCTGCGCGGTGCAAGCGTCATCACCCCAGTCACCATCAAGGTCAGCCCAACCACGCTGACCAAGAACGAACCCTGGTACCGCATCCCTGGCAGGCGTGTGCACTTCACCCTTTCGGTGGGCCCGGACGTGCATCCCGACGCCTACGCAGCGCTGGGCCCTGCACCCAAAGCTTCCCGCCTGCTCAACGACTACCTGCACAACTACTACATCAAGGAGCTCGCCGCCGATGAGCGCGCCACAGCAAGACCTCAACCGTGATCTCAAGCAACTGATCATCGACGCCCTGGGCCTGGAGGACATCAGCATCCAGGACATCGACGACGAACAGACCCTGTTCGGCGAAGGCCTGGGCCTGGATTCGGTTGATGCGCTCGAGCTCGGCCTGGCCATCCAGAAGCGTTATGGCATCAAGATCGACGCCGATGCCAAGGACACCCGCAACCATTTCAGCAGTGTCGCCGCCCTGGCGGCGTTCGTCACTGCCCGTCAGGCCGCCTGAGATCGCATCATGCAAACCCGTGAAGACATCTTCAACATCCTGCGCGACGCCTTGGTCGAATTGTTCGAGCTCGAGCCTGAGCGTATCAGCCTGGACGCCAACCTTTACCAGGATCTGGAAATCGACAGCATCGACGCCGTCGACCTGATCGATCACATCAAGCGCCAGACAGGCAAGAAGATAGCCGCTGACGAGTTCAAGTCGGTGCGTACCGTCAACGACGTGGTCGAGGCCGTGTTCCGCCTGGTGAACCCGGAGGCATGAAGCGACTGATCGGCGCCGGCCTGCTGATTGCCGGGCTGGTGTATCCGTTCGCCGTGCATTTCGGCATGGCGCACTACGCCCCCTGGCAATTTGGCCTGCTGCTCGGCGGCCTTTGGCTGGCACGTGCGCTCAGCGCCCCTCGTCGGCCCGGCAGCCTGTGGATGGCAATTGCCGCCCTGCTGTTCTGTGGGCTGCTGGGGCTGTCGGACAGCCAGGCACTGCTGCGTTGGTATCCGGTGCTCATCAGTACCTTCATGCTGGGGCTGTTCGGTAGCAGCCTGCTGCACGGCATGCCGGTGGCCGAACGCCTGGCACGCTTGAGCGACCCAGCGCTGCCACCGCGCGCGGTGCGTTATACCCGGCAGGTCACCCAGGCCTGGTGCCTGTTCTTTTTGCTCAACGGCCTGATCGCGGCCGCGCTTACGCTGTGGGCGCCGTTGGGCTGGTGGACGCTCTACAACGGCGTGATCGCCTATGCCGCGATGGGCGTGCTGTTCGCCCTCGAATGGCTGATTAGACAACGTGTGCGAGGACGCTCATGAACTGGATCAACCTCCAACACCTGCTGCTGCCGCTGGATGCGCCGCGCCAGGTGACCCAAGCCCCTGTCCTGGACCATGCCGAACTGAGCCAGCAGGCACTGCGCCTGGCCGGTGGCCTGCGTGCGCGGGGTGTTCGCCGATTGGCGGTGCACCTGGAGGACGCCGCGCAACTGGCCGCTGCCCTGCTCGGTGCATGGCGGGCCGAGGTTGAGGTCTTGCTGCCGGCCGACCTGCAACCGGCCACACGCGAGCGCTGGAATGCCCACGTAGACCTGTGGCTCACGGATCAGGCTGAGGATACGCTGCCCGACGACCTGTTCGACGCGCCCTTGCCACCTGCCGTTCTGGACTTGGCCCGGTGCCGCATCAGCCTGTGCACCTCCGGGTCCAGCGGCGAGCCCAAGCGCATCGACAAGCAGCTCACGCAACTGGCCAGTGAGGTGAACGCGCTGGAGCACTTGTGGGGCGAGGCTCTGGGCCCTGCCTGGATCATCGGCAGCGTCGCCACCCAGCACATCTACGGGCTTTTGTTCCGCGTGCTGTGGCCCTTGTGCGCCGGGCGTGGTTTCGAGCGCCGTCAATTGCCGTTCCCCGAAGACCTGCAACGGGCCAGCCGCGCCCACCCGGCCTTTGCCTGGGTCGCCAGCCCGGCGCTGCTCAAGCGCATGGGGGAAAACCTCGACTGGCCAGCCCTGCAACCGGTGCGCAAGGTGTTCTCGTCGGGCGGTGAGTTGCCCGCCGATGCGGCCGAGCGCCTGCACCAGCGTCTCGGCCAATGGCCGGCAGAGATCCTCGGCAGCTCGGAGACCGGCGGGATCGCCTGGCGCCAGGGGCAGCCCTTGTGGCAGCCGTTTGCCGGTGTACAGGTCAGCCAGAATGAACAGGGCGCGCTGTGCATCGCCTCGCCCTACCTCCCTGCGGGGCATGTGGAGCACAGCGCCGACGCTGTCGAATTCTCATCAGATGGGCGCTTTCGCTTGCTGGGGCGACTGGATCGGATCGTCAAACTCGAAGAAAAGCGCATTTCGCTGCCCATGCTCGAACAGGCCTTGTGCACGCATCCATGGGTGTCTGAAGCACGCCTTGGCATGATCGAAAACGGCCGGGCCAGCCTCGGCGCCCTGCTGGTGCCGACCCCCGCAGGCTTGCACGCCCTGCGCAACCAGGGGCGGCGGGCCTTGGTCGAGGCCCTGCGCAGCCACCTGGCAGGCCACTGCGAGGCGCTGGCACTGCCCCGCCGCTGGCGCTTGGTGCAGCACTTGCCGCTCAACAGCCAGGGCAAGCTGACCCAGGTTGCGCTGCAGGCATTGCTGCTGGCGCCTCGCAGCATGGCACCGCATGTGCTGGAGCAGCATCGCGAAGGTGACGAACTCCAGCTCAAGCTCGGCGTGCCCCTGGACCTTGCCTGTTTCCCGGGGCATTTTCCCCGCACGCCCGTGTTGCCCGGTGTGGTCCAGATCGACTGGGCCGTCGCGCTGGCCGCTGAGCTGACCGAGTCGCCGCTGCGCTTTGCAGGCATGGAGGTGCTCAAGTTCCAGCAGTTGGTGCGGCCCGGCGATGAGCTGGCGCTGAGCCTTCGCCTGGACAAGGCCCGCGGTAAGCTTTACTTCGCCTTCGCCTGTGCCGGTCAACCGTGCTCGAGCGGCCGGGTTCTGTTGGAGAACGCCTGTGCATAAGCCCTGCGCGGTGATCCCGGTTTACAACCATGAACAGGCCGTTCCGGCGGTCGTGGACGACTTGCTGCGCGCGGGCCTGCCCTGCGTGCTGGTCGACGATGCCAGCGACGCAGGCTGCGCGCAGGTGCTCGCCCGGCTGGCCCAACAGACGAACGTGTTTCTGGTCACCCTGCCTGTCAACCAGGGCAAGGGCGGTGCAGTCATGGCCGGCCTGCGTGAGGCAGCGAGACTGGGCTTCAGTCATGCGTTGCAGGTCGATGCCGACGGCCAGCACGACCTGGGCGATGTGCAGACGTTTCTGGAACACTCCCGTCATGCCCCCCAGGCACTGGTGTGCGGTTATCCACAGTACGACGCCAGTGTGCCCAAAGGGCGGCTGTACGCGCGCTACCTAACCCACGTCTGGGTGTGGATCAACAGCCTGTCGCTGCAGATTCCCGACTCCATGTGCGGGTTTCGGGTCTATCCGCTGCCAGCCACGCTGGCCCTGATCGACACCGTGCGACTTGGCAAGCGCATGGACTTCGACCCGGAAATTCTCGTGCGCCTGGCCTGGCGCAACCAACCAATGCGCTGGCTGCCGACGCGGGTACATTATCCACAGGATGGCCTGTCGCATTTTCGCCTGGTCCACGACAACGCACTGATTTCCAAGATGCACGCCAAGCTGTTCTTCGGCATGCTGGTGCGCGCACCGGCGATCCTCTGGCGTCGGTGGCGGTCATGAGCGAACCGTCGCAGCACTGGGCCGACCACCAGGAGCGGGGCAGCTTCTGGCTGATGAAGCTGACCGCCGCCCTGGTACGGTTGCTAGGCCGCCGCGTGCTCAGCCCATTGATCCACTTGATCGTCGCCTACTTCTTCCTGTTCGGCCGCCGTGCCCGCCGCAGCGCGTGGCAGTACCAGCAACGCTTGCGCCAGTGGAACGCCGGGCAGACGCCTGCCCCTGGCTCATGGCAGGTCTTTCGTCAGTTCATGGCCTTTGCCGAGGCCCTGCTGGACAAGCTTGACGTGTGGAACGGCAAGCTGCGCATCGAGGATATCGAAATCCACGACCCTGCCGGCCTGCGTCAGCAACTGCGCGGCGCACGCGGGCAGATGCTGGTGGGCGCCCACCTGGGCAACCTGGAAGTCTGCCGGGCCCTGGCCGAAATCGGCGAGCAGGTGACCATGAACGTGCTGGTGCACACCCGCCATGCCGAGCGCTTCAACCGCTTGCTGGGCGAGGCGGGCGCCACCAACCTGCGGCTCATCCAGGTCAGCGAGCTGGACCCTGCGGTGATGCTGCAACTGTCCGAGCGCCTGGAGCGCGGTGAATGGCTGGCCATCGCGGGTGATCGCGTGCCGCTGCATGGCGGGCGTACCGTCGAGGTGGACTTCCTGGGCCACCGCGCCGCCTTCCCGCAGGGCCCCTGGTTGCTGGCGGGCATGCTCGAATGCCCGCTCAACCTGCTGTTCTGCCTCAAGCACGACGGCCGCTACCACGTCACCCTCGAGCCCTTTGCCGAACGCCTGCAATGGCGACGCGGCCAGCGCGATGAAGTCATCGCCCAGTGGGCCGCCCGCTACGCCGATCGCCTGGGGCACTACTGCACGCGCGCGCCCCTGCAGTGGTTCAATTTCTACCCTTTCTGGAAGACCGATGACGATGCAAGCGCATGAACCTGTCACGTTCGGCGAATCGCCGCTGGCTATCGAAGACGTCGTGGCGCTGGCCGAAGGCCGTGCCACGGCACACCTGCAGGGCGATGCCGCCTACCGCGAGCGCATTGCCCGCGGGGCGCGCTTTCTCGACACCCTGCTCGACAAGGAAGGGGTGATCTACGGCGTGACCACCGGCTACGGCGACTCCTGTGTCGTGGCCGTGCCGCTGGAACACGTCGAGGCGCTGCCACGCCACCTCTACACCTTCCACGGTTGCGGCCTCGGCAAGCTGCTGGACGCCTCGGCCACACGCGCAGTGTTGGCTGCACGCCTGCGTTCGCTCAGCCACGGGGTATCCGGTGTTCGCCTGGAACTGCTCGAGCGCCTGCGCGACTTCATTGCCCACGATGTCCTGCCGCTGATCCCCGAAGAGGGTTCGGTAGGCGCCAGTGGTGACCTCACCCCGCTGTCCTACGTGGCCGCGACGCTCTCGGGCGAGCGCGAGGTGATGTTCCAGGGCCAGCGCCGCCTCAGCGCCGACGTGCACCGCGAACTGGGCTGGCAGCCCCTGGTGCTCAGGCCCAAGGAAGCCCTGGCCCTGATGAACGGCACGGCAGTGATGACCGGCCTTGCGTGCCTGGCGTTTGCCCGCGCCGATTATCTTCTGCACTTGGCAACCCGCATCACCGCACTGAACGTGGTTGCCCTGCAAGGCAACCCCGAGCATTTCGACGAACGCCTGTTCGCCGCCAAGCCACACCCTGGCCAGGCGCAGGTCGCCGCCTGGCTGCGCCAGGACTTGGCGATCGACGCACCCCTGCCGCCCTTGCACCGCCTGCAGGACCGCTATTCGCTGCGCTGCGCGCCGCACGTCCTGGGGGTACTGGCCGACAGCCTGGGCTGGTTGCGTGGTTTCATCGAGACCGAGCTCAACAGTGCCAACGACAACCCGATCATCGACGGTGATGCCGAGCGCGTGCTGCACGGTGGGCATTTCTATGGCGGGCACATCGCCTTTGCCATGGACAGCCTGAAAACCCTCGTCGCCAACGTGGCCGACCTGCTCGACCGACAACTCGCGCTGGCGGTGGATGTGCGTTACAACCACGGCCTGCCGAGCAACCTGTCGGGCGCACCGGCCGAGCGCGCCATGATCAACCACGGTTTCAAGGCTGTGCAGATCGGGGCCAGCGCCTGGACTGCCGAAGCGCTCAAGCAGACCATGCCCGCCAGCGTGTTTTCGCGCTCCACCGAATGCCACAACCAGGACAAGGTGAGCATGGGCACCATTGCCGCCCGCGATGCCCTGCGGGTCCTGGAGCTGACCGAGCAAGTCGCCGCCGCTGCGTTGCTGGCCGCCAACCAGGGCGTCTGGCTGCGCAGCCAGCAGCCCCAGGCACACGCGCTGCCCCCTGCGCTGGCGCAGATGCACGAGGCGTTGTTGCAGGAGTTCGCGCCGGTCATCGAAGACCGGGCGCTGGAAGGCGAGCTGCGCCACTGCCTGGTGCGCATCGGCCAACGTCACTGGAGGCTGCATGCGTAATCCTGGCGTTTTCCACGTCGACACCGAAGTCATCGTGCCGTTTTTCGATGTCGACAGCATGCATGTGGTCTGGCATGGCCATTATGTGAAGTACCTGGAAGTGGCGCGGTGCGCCCTGCTCGACCGCCTGGCGCACAACTATGTGCAGATGCAGGCCAGCGGCTATGCATGGCCGGTGATCGACCTGCAGCTGCGCTACATGCGCGGCGCCACGTTCGGTCAGCGCCTGGTGGTGCGGGCCAGCCTGGTGGAATGGGAAAACCGCCTGAAGCTGCATTACCTGATCAGCGACGCCGTGACCGGTGAGCGCATGACCCGTGCCAGTACGGTTCAGGTGGCCGTGCACATCGACAGCGGCGAAATGCAGCTGGTCTCGCCGCAGGTCATGCTCGACGCCGTGCAGCAGGTGTTGTCATGAGTGCTGCGCTAAGACGGCTGGCCTGCGTGCTGGCAACGTTGGCGGTGCTGATCGTCAGCCCCTTGAGCGCAGCCTTTGACCTGGACGCCCTGCAACACCAGCTCAGCGCACCTGCGGTGGTCAAGGGCCCCTTCATTCAGGAAAAACACCTGCGTGCCCTGCCCCAGCCCTTGCTGAGCGAAGGTGAGTTCGTGCTTGCCCGTGATCATGGCCTGCTCTGGATGCTGCATACGCCACTGCGTCAGGACTACCGGATCGATGCCCATGGCATTGCCCGGCGCGACCCGAGCGGCTGGCAAGTGCTGCCGAGCCGCAGCGCCGGTGCGCAGCAAAACCAGCTGTTCTTTGCCGTGCTGCAAGGTGACAGCACTGGGCTGCAGCGTGATTTCGAACTGGCCTTGAGCGGCGATTCAACCCAGTGGCAACTGCGTCTGACCCCACGCTCGTTGCTGCTCAAGCAAATCTTCAGCCGCATCGATATCAGCGGCGGGCGTTTTGTGCAGCGCATCGAGCTGAGCGAGACCCAAGGCGACAGCACCGTGTTGCGCCTGCCTGAAAGCACCGGCGCTGCCGAGCTGAGCGACATGGAGCGCAGTGACTTTGCCGACTGAACGCCAGTTGCCGCGCCTGTTCGTCTGCCTGCTGCTGATCATGCTGGCCGTGGCCGGCTGGCAGTGGCACCGCGGCGCGCCCTTGTCCGCCGACTTGATGGCGCTGGTACCCGGAGCGACCCAGGATCCGCTGGTGCAACAGGCCGAGCAGCGGATGCAGGAACCGCTGAACCGCGAGTTGCTGCTTCTGGTCGGCCACGCTCAGCGTCAACAGGCAGTGGCGCTGGCACAACGGTTGGCGGAACAGTGGCAGGCCACTGGCCTGTTCGAAAAGGTGCAGTGGAGCCTGGACACCGACCTGCAGGCAGTGCGTGATCAGTTGCTCAAAGGTCGCCTGGCCATGCTGCCGTCATCTGACCGGCAACAATTGCAGCAGGAGCCGGACGCCTTCGTGGCGCAGCGCGTCCAGAGCCTGGTCGATCCCTTCGCAGGGTTCAGCCTCGTGCCAGGCCAGGATGACTGGCTAGGCCTGACCGGGCGTATCCAGAATGCCCAGCCCAAGCCCGCGAACGTGGAACTGGACACCGCCAGCGGTGCCTTGATTGCCCAGGCCGAAGGGGATTACTGGGTGCTGGTGCGCGCGCGCACCCTGGGCAATGCCTTCGACATGCACCTGCCCCTGCAGGTCGCGGACTTGCTGGCCCAGGCGCGTGTGCAGGCAAGCGCTGTCGATGCGCAGTTGCTGGCCGCCAGCGGCCTGCTGCACGCGGCCGCCGGCCAGCAGCAAGCCAGCCGGGAGATCACCTGGGTAGGCGGCGGGGCAACGCTGGGCATCTTGCTGTTGCTATTGCTGGCCCTGCGCAGCGTGCGTGCGCTGCTGGCGTTCCTACCCGTGCTGGTCGGCATGCTGTTCGGTTCAGTGGTGTGCGTGGCGGTGTTCGGCCAGATGCACGTCATGACCCTGGTGCTGGGCTCCAGCCTGATCGGCGTCGCGATCGACTACCCACTGCACTACCTGACCAAGAGCTGGAGCCTCAAGCCCTGGCAAAGCTGGACGGCCGTGCGCCTGACCCTGCCAGGCATGAGCCTGAGCCTGGCCACCAGTTGCATCGGCTACCTAGCATTGGCCTTCACCCCGTTCCCGGCGCTGACCCAGATTGCCGTTTTCTCCGCCGCTGGCCTGTTGGGCGCCTACCTCAGTGCGGTGTGCCTGGTCCCGGCCCTGCTGAGCAAGGCGCAGCTGCAACCTGCCGATTGGCCAATGCGTATCGCGCAGGCGCTCACCCGCTGGCGTGAGGCATTGCTGCGCAAAGTGCCGAGCGCAGCGCTGTTGGCCCTGCTGCTGTTGTTCTGCGCCAGCGGCCTCTGGCACCTGCAGACCCACAACGACATCCGCCAATGGGTGGGCACGCCGCCGCAACTGTTGCAGCAAGCCCAGGCAGTGGCACGCATCACCGGTTACCAGCCCACCAGCCAGTTCTACCTGGTGCGGGCTGCCGACCAGCAGCAATTGCTCGAACGCACCCAACAGCTTGGGGCCAAGCTCGATGAGTTGGTCGCGCTGGGCAAACTCAAGGGCTACCTGAGCCTCGGACAGCTGGTCGCAACCCCTGCCGAGCAAGCACAGGTGCGCGAGGCCCTGGCCACGCTAACGGCGCATTGGCAGCCGCTGGTGGCGCTCGGCGTTCCCCAGGCGGCCTTGGCCGCTGAAGTCGCGCAACTGCGCGCACTGCCACTGCAGCGTATCGACGACGTGCTGGCAGGCCCGTTGGGCGAGGCATGGCGGCCCTTGTGGCTGGGCAGCACAGGTGACGGCGTGGCTGGCATCGTCAGCCTGCAAGGTTTGTCTGACGCCGCCCTGTTGCAGTTGCAGGCGCAGGGCCTGCCCGGTGTACAGCTGGTTGATCGTCTTGGCGAGCTGAACCAGTTGTTCGCCGCCACCCAGGTCAGCGCAGCGGAACTCAAACTGCTTTCGTGTGCGTTGATTCTGATGCTGCTGGCAGTGCCTTTCGGGTTGCGGGGTTCTTTGCGCATCGTTGCCCTGCCGCTGTTGGCTGCTCTGTGCAGCCTGGCGAGCCTCGGCTGGCTGGGCGAGCCGTTGACACTGTTCAGCCTGTTCGGATTGCTGCTGGTGACGGCCATCAGCGTCGACTACGCCATCCTCATGCATGAGCGCATCGGCGGCGCCGCGGTGAGCCTGCTCGGAACCTTGCTGGCTGCGTTGACCACATGGCTGTCGTTCGGCCTGCTGGCCCTGTCCAGTACGCCGGCAGTCAGCAACTTCGGCATGGCGGTAAGCCTGGGGCTGGTGTTCAGCTTCCTGCTGGCGCCTTGGGCAGCGCCTCGCGAGGGAGCGCACGACCGCTCATGATGATCGCCGTCTTCTGGGCGCTGGCGCTGGCGCTCTTCACCCTGGCCAGCAGGCTGGGCAAGCGCCTCGGGCTGATCCCGATCGTCAGCCATCTGTTGCTGGCAACACTGGTACTCCCTGCCTTGATGGGTCTGTGGGTAACGCCGCACTGGCAATTGGAGGGCACTGCGTTAATTGCACCAGCATGGGTAAAAGCCCTCTACGGCGGCAGTTTCGCCTTGTTGCTCGGTCATATCCTGATCGACGTGCTGGCGCTGCGCCCGGACCGACAGGCGGTGAAACTTGCCGTGCCCAGCTTCCTGCTGCCGTTCCTCTGCGGTATCGCCTGCGCGATCTGGGTGATAGGCCTGAGCGGGGTCGGTGCACTGGCACTGGGCCTGCTGTTCGCAATCACCGCCATACCGGTGCTCTACCTCTATCTCCAGGCAATCGACTATCCCCCGGCGGCCAGCCGGCGGTTGTTGCAGGCTGCCATCTTGATCGACCTGGCGTGCTGGCTATTGCTAGGTGTGGGCCAAGGCAGCCTCGATCCCGGCACACTGGCCGTGCCGCTGTTGGCGGCGCTGCTGCCATGGCCGTTGCACGCGCTGGGTCTGCGCGCGCCTTCGCTGTATGGCGCGTTGTTCCTGGTGCTGCTGTTCATTGCCGAACACTACAAGCTCAACGCACTGATCCTGGGGGTTGGCTATCTGGCGTGCCTGGCCTGGCTCAAGGTCGCGGCGGCATTGCCACTGCCAGAGGGGTACAACCGCCGCGTGCAACAGGGCCTGGCGGTCCCCATGATCCTGACCTACGGCGTGGTGCAGATCGATGCCCACCAGGCCCTGGGGCAGTTGGACGCGTGGCAGCTGGTCGCCTTGCTGGTGCTTCCGATCGCCAGCAAGTTGCTGGGCAACTGGCTGGGCCTGTGCTGGGCTGCTGCGTCGCCCGGCGCTGCCGGCAAATGGCGCGAAAGCCTGCTGCTGAACATTCGCGGCCTCAGTGAAATCGTTTTTCTCAACCTGCTGCTGTCCCAGCAGTTGATTACCCCAGCGGTGTACTTCGCGCTCATGCTGATGAGCCTGGTCGCCACTCTGATGCCGGCGCTGGCCGGCCTTCATCGCCTTCCGCTCAACACAGAACCCATGGCAAGGAGCCCGCATGCCAACCCTTGAAACCCAACAACGCCAGGTCCTGGTCATCGGCGCCGGGCCTTCCGGTGCCATCGCGGCGGCCTTGCTCAAGCGCAGCGGGCACGACGTGCTGGTGATCGAGCGTCAGCGCTTCCCGCGCTTTTCCATCGGCGAAAGCCTGCTGGCGCACTGCCTGGACTTCGTCGAAGAGGCGGGCATGCTGGATGCCGTGCAGGCGGCAGGTTTCCAATACAAGAATGGTGCTGCCTTCGCATGGGGCGACGAATACACCGCCTTCGACTTCGGGCAGACCTTCACGCCAGGCAAGACCAGCACCTTCCAGGTGCAGCGTGCTCGCTTCGACCAGATACTGGCCGACCAGGCCCAAGCGCAGGGCGTGGAGATCCGCTACGAGCATGAGGTGGTCAGCGCCGACATGGGCGGGCTACAGCCACAGGTGCGTGTGCGCCGGCCTGATGCCAGCGAGTACGTGCTCCAGGCACAGTTCGTCCTGGATGCCAGTGGCTATGGCCGCGTGCTGCCGCGTCTGCTGGACCTTGAAGCCCCGTCCGCCTTCCCAGTGCGCAAGGCGGTCTTCACGCACATCGAAGACCGCATCGACCACCCCGGCTTCGACCGCGACAAGATCCTCATCACCACCCACCCCGAGCACCGTGACATCTGGTTCTGGACCATCCCCTTCAGTGATGGCCGCACCTCGTTGGGGGTAGTGGCTGCCGCTGAGCGCTTTGCCACTGCCCCTGACGACCTCGATGCGTGCCTGAAGCACTTCGTGGCGCAAGCGCCCGCCCTGGCCAAGGTGCTGGCCAATGCAGTCTGGGACACCCCGGCTCGCACCATCGGCGGCTACTCGGCCAACGTGAAAGCCCTGCATGGGCCGGGTTATGCGCTGCTGGGCAATGCCGCAGAGTTCCTCGACCCGGTGTTCTCCTCCGGGGTCACCATCGCCATGCGCTCTGCCAGCATGGCTGCAGGCCTGCTGCATCGCCAACTGCAAGGGGAGGCAGTGGACTGGCAGAGCGCATTTGCCGAGCCGCTGCAGCGTGGCGTCGACACCTTCCGTGTCTACGTGGAGGGCTGGTACGACGGCAGCTTCCAGGATGTGATCTATCACCCCGGCAGCTCACCGGAGATTCGCGCCATGATCAGCTCCATACTGGCCGGGTATGCCTGGGATACACGTAACCCGTTCGTCGCCGAGCCTCGGCGCCGGCTGCGTACCCTGGCTGAACTGTGCGCAAGGGACACCCCATGACCCAGCGCCCGTTCCTGAGCGAGACTTACGTGGAAGAAACCCGCATCGGGTTTCGCTTCCTGAGCAGCCACACCTGGCAGCATCACGTGCTGCGGGTGGCGATCGATGACCTCGCCCGACTCTTCGCAGGCGCCCTTCCCCAGGCGCCGGTTCTGCTCGATGCCGGCTGCGGGCAGGGCAAGTCGTTCAAACACCTGCAACGGGTATTCGCCCCCTCCAGGCTGCTGGGCACCGACGCCGATCCGCACAGCCTCGACCTCAGCGCAGCCGAGGCCAAGCGGCTGGGCATCGAGGTGGAATTGTCTGGCGGTGACTGCGCCAGCCTGCCCTACCCCGATGCCAGCATCGATGTGCTGTTCTGCCATCAGACCTTTCATCACCTGGTCGAACAGGAAAAGGCCCTGGCCGAGTTCTACCGCGTACTCAGACCGGGCGGCTACCTGCTGTTCGCAGAATCCACCCAAGCCTATATCGATACCTGGGTGATTCGCTGGTTCTTCCGTCACCCCATGCACGTGCAGAAAAGTGCCGAAGGTTATCTGCACATGCTGCGCATGCAGGGGTTCGCGTTCGGGTCCGACAACGTGTCCTATCCCTACCTGTGGTGGAGCAGGGCCAAGGACTTCGGCCTGCTGGAGCGTCTGGGCCTGCGCAAGCCACCTCCCGTTGGCGAACGCGATGAAACGCTGGTCAATGTCGTGGCTCGCAAGCCCTTGGAGCACGCATGAAAACCTGGATGGCGCTAGTCCTTTGCCTGATGCTCGGTGCCTGCGCCGCCAGGGCCCCGCTGCCCGCATCCCCCCCGGCGCTTGCCCTGCCGCAGCAACTGCATGTGGAGCGTACCCAGGCCGGTCAGCGCCAGGACTGGCTGCTGGTGATCCAGGACGAGGGTGGCCGCCTGCGCTGGTCGCTGCTCGACCTGCTGGGTATTCCCCAGGCGCGACAAGTGCTGGACGGCCAGCAGTGGCAGGCCGACGGCTTGCTGCCACCCGACCCGGCGGCCCGCGAGTTGTTCGCCGCCGTGCTGTTCGCCCTCACGCCACAGGACCAGTTGGCCCGGTCGTATCCCCAGGCCCGGCAGGAGCAGGGGCAGCGTTGGCTGGGCAAGCGCTGGCGAGTGACCTACCGCACGGCCCACGCCTTCGACTTGCACTTGGACCAAGGCCTGCGCTATGTAGTCGACCCCCTGCCCCGTGAGCACACACCATGACCGCCTACCTCAATGCCCTGGGCCTGATCTGCGCCCTTGGCCATGGCCAGGCCGAGGTCGCCGCACGCCTGTTCGCCGGCGACTGCTCAGGAATGCGGCCGGCCGCAGGCTGGATCCCCGAGCGCCAGCCTCCGGTGGGAGCCGTGATGCAGCCACTGCCAGCCGTCCCCTTGCCGGAGCAGCACAGTCGCAACAACCAGCTGCTGTACGCCGCCGCGTTGCAGATCGAGCCCGCCCTGCGCCAGGCGATCGCACAATACGGCGCCCACCGTGTTGGGGTGGTCCTGGGCACCAGCACTTCGGGCATCGCCGAAGGCAGTGCCGCCATTGGCCACTTCCTGGCGGGCGGCCACTTCCCGGCCGATTATCACTATGACCAGCAAGTGTTGAGCGCGCCGGCCGACTTTCTCGCCGACTGGCTGCAACTCGGCGGCCCGGCCTATGTGATTTCAACCGCGTGTACCTCCAGCGGCCGAGCACTGCTGAGCGCTCGGCGCCTGCTGGACCTGGGCGTGTGCGATGCAATGCTGTGCGGCGGCGTGGATAGCCTCTGTCACCTCACGCTCAATGGGTTCAGCGCTCTGGAAGCGATCAGCGAGCACCGCTGCAATCCGCTCTCGGCCAACCGCGACGGCATCAATATCGGCGAGGCCGCCGCCTTGTTCTTGATGACCCGCACACCCGAAGCGCAAGGCGAGCGCATCGCCTTGCTCGGCGCGGGCGCCAGTTCCGACGCGCACCACATCTCCGCGCCCGACCCAACTGGCGCCGGTGCCTTGCAGTGCATGGGCAAAGCGCTGGACAATGCGGGGCTTGAGCCCGCGCACATCCATTACCTGAACCTGCACGGCACCGCCACGCCCCATAACGACGCCATGGAAAGCCTGGCCGTCGATACCCTGTTCGGCGCCGGCCTGCCCTGCTCATCCAGCAAGCCGATGACGGGCCACACCCTGGGCGCTGCCGGTGCGCTCGAGGCAGCGTTCTGCTGGCTGAGCCTGAGCAGGCACAACCCGTTGGGTTTGCTGCCGCCGCACGTGTGGGACGGTCAGCCCGACCCTGCCCTGCCTGAGCTGACCCTGGTCGACGGCAGCCAGCGCCTGGCAACCCATGGCCCACGCCGACTGATGAGCAACTCGTTCGCCTTCGGCGGCAACAACGTCAGCCTGATTCTTGGAGACACCGCATGATCACCTGGCCCCTGGCCGAGCTGCTGCCCCATGCTGGCGACATGATCCTGATCGATCACATCGAGCATTGTGACGAGGAGCAGATCAGCACCCGCACCACCGTACGGCCCGGCGCACTGTTCAATCGCGCCGATGGCAGCCTGCCGGCCTGGTTCGGCATCGAATTGATGGCCCAGAGCGTGGCCGCCTATGCCGGCTGTCGGGCACGGCGCAATGGGCAAGCCGTCGAGCTGGGTTTCCTGCTCGGTGCCCGCAAGTACTCGTGCGATGTCGAGTCTTTTCCGGCCGGCGCCCAATTGCATGTGCACGCCCAGCGTTCGCTCGAAGACGAGAACGGCATGGGCGTTTTCGAATGTCACCTGCGCGGCCCCGGCATCCACGCCACCGCCCGCCTGAATGTGTACCGCCCGCCGCAAGCGGCCAGCTACCTGGCCGAAGCGGGCCCTGAGGAGCCCCTGTCATGACTGATACCATTCTGGTGACCGGTTCGAGCCGTGGAATCGGCCGCGCCATCGCCCTGCGCTTGGCCCGCTCGGGCTACGACCTGGTGCTGCATTGCCGCAGCGGCCGGGCCGACGCCGACGCGGTGGCCGATCAAGTGCGCGCGTTGGGGCAGCAGGCGCGGGTATTGCAGTTCGACATCGGCGAACGTGCCGCCTGCCGCACAGCGCTCGAAGCCGACGTGGAGGCCCACGGCGCCTATTACGGCGTGGTGTGCAATGCCGGCCTGACCCGCGACGGTGCTTTCCCGGCGCTGACCGACGAGGATTGGGACCAGGTGCTGCGGACCAACCTGGACGGTTTCTACAATGTGCTGCAGCCGCTGACGATGCCCATGATCCGCCGCCGTGCGCCGGGTCGCATCGTCTGCATCACCTCGGTTTCGGGGCTCATCGGCAACCGCGGGCAGGTCAACTACAGCGCTTCGAAGGCGGGTCTGATCGGGGCGGCCAAGGCCCTGGCAATCGAATTGGGCAAGCGGCGCATCACCGTCAACTGCGTAGCGCCCGGGCTGATCGACACCGCCATGCTCGACGAACATGTGCCGGTAGACGAACTGATGAAGATGATCCCTGCCGGGCGCATGGGCACCGCTGAAGAGGTAGCGGGCGCCGTCAACTTCCTCATGTCGCCGGAGGCCAGCTACATTACCCGCCAGGTGCTGGCGGTCAACGGGGGGCTGTGCTGATGCGTCGCGTGGTCGTCACCGGCATGGCCGGCATCACCTCGCTGGGCAACGACTGGGCAACCATTGCCGGTCATTTCGCCAGCCAACGCAGTGGTATCCGCCGCATGGACGAGTGGGACCGCTTCGAGGAAATGAACACGCGCCTGGCAGGGCCCATCGATGATTTCAAGGTCCCGGCGCACTGGACGCGCAAGCAGCTTCGCAGCATGGGCCGGGTGTCCCGCCTGGCCGTTGGCGCCGCCGAACAGGCCCTTGCCGATGCAGGCCTGCTCGGCGACCCGAGCATTCGCGATGGCCGCATGGGCGTGGCCTGCGGCTCGTCCACCGGCAGCACCGACGAGATCAAGGCGTTCGGCAACATGCTGCTCAACTCGGTGGCCGACGGGCTCAATGCCAACTCCTATGTGCGCATGATGCCGCACACGACCGCCGCCAACATCAGCATTTTCTTCGGCCTGACCGGGCGCCTGATCCCCACGTCCAGTGCCTGCACCAGCGGCAGCCAAGGCATCGGTTATGCCTACGAAGCCATCAAGTACGGCCGCTTGCCGATGATGCTGGCCGGCGGTGCCGAAGAGCTGTGCCCGACCGAGGCCATGGTCTTCGATGCGCTCTATGCCACCAGCCTCAAGAACGACACACCGCACCTCAGCCCGCGCCCCTACGACTGCGGCAGGGATGGCCTGGTGATCGGCGAAGGTGCCGGCATGCTGGTGCTCGAAGCGCTTGAGCATGCACAGGCGCGGGGCGCGAAGATTCATGCCGAGATCATCGGTTTCGGCAGCAATGCCGACGGTCAGCACACGACCCGGCCTGAACAGTCGACCATGCGCAGGGCCATGGAGCTGGCGCTCGAAGACGCAGGCCTGGCCCCGGAGGCGATTGGCTATGTGAACGGCCATGGCACCGCCACCGAGCAAGGCGACATCGCCGAAACCCTGGCCACCAGCGGCCTGTTCGGCCCACGCATGCCCATCAGTTCGCAGAAGAGCTTCCTGGGCCATACGCTGGGGGCGTGCGGTGCACTGGAGTCCTGGTTCAGCATCGAGATGATGAACAGCGACCGCTATGTGCACACGCTGAACCTGGACGCGGTAGACCCTCGCTGCGGCGAACTGGATTACCTGCGGGGTGAGTTTCACCATATGAACCATGGGTTTGTGATGAACAACAATTTTGCCTTTGGCGGGGTCAACACATCGCTGATCTTCCGCCGCTGGCCCTGACCCTCGATAGGAGCGCAAGGAATGTCCTCACTGCTACGCGCCGCTGCACTAGGGCTGGTACTGGCCGGCATTGCCGGCTGTACCTCCAAACCGGTGCTCAACCCCTCGGAACAATTGGCTGCTGCCACCCCTTACACCCAGCAGCAGGTCCAGCAGGCGATCCTCAATGCCATCGTCGAGCGTGGCTGGACGGCCCGGTCGGTCGGCGCTTCGGTCATTCAGGCTGACATCACCGTGCGCAATACCTTCTACGCCGCCGTGGACATCCACTACAGCGCCAGCCAGTTCCGCATCGATTATCGCGACAGCCGCGAACTGGGGTATGACGGCGGCAAGATCCACCGTAACTACAACCGCTGGGTCTACAACCTGGACCGCAGCATCGTGCGCCAGCTCAACGCACTGTCCGCCGATCAGCTTCTGCAACGCAGCAACGCCTCATCCAACCACTGACCAAGGAAGAACCCGATGCGCTTGAAAACCCTGACCGCCGCTACCGCCCTGCTGCTGGCTGCCCTGCCCGGCCTGAGCCAGGCCCGCGACACGGCGTTGTACCTGCCGTTCGAAAAGGTGGTGCAGCAGATGCTTGCCGAGAAGAAGCTCGATGGCTCGGTCAAATTCTACCTGGCCGGCGTAAAGCCGCGCGGCAAGGTCACCGTGATCAGCCCTAACTCGGTCACCAACAAGAAAACCAACGCCTTCAACAAGAGTGACGAGGCTGCCTGCGAGTGGGCCCTGCAGTCCGCGTTGCTGACCTTGCAGGACGCTGCCCGCAAGGCCAACGCCAATGCGGTGACGAACATCGCCAGCTACTACAAGCGCAACGAACGCAAGGACGCTTCCACTTACGAATGCCACGCCGGTGCAGTGATTGCCGGTGTTGCACTCAAGGGTGACCTGGCCCGCGTCAACTGATGATCCGCTCTGCTCACCGGTCAGGTTTCACCCCTGAACCTGCCCGGTGAGCAGCTCGGCAAACGCCTGAGCCATCGCTGACCTGCGGGACTGGCGCTGTACCAGCCAGACCGCCGACGTGGCCTGCTCGTCCAGCAAGGTGCGGTACACCACGCCCTCAATGCGCATGCGCTGATAGGACGCCGGCAGCACAGACACCCCAAGCCCCGCCGACACCAGGCCGATGATGGTCATGGCCTCCCCTGCCTCCTGCGCAAAGTGGGGACTGAAACCCGCCTGGCGCGCCAGCTCCAGTAACTGCGCGTACAAACCACTGCCGTAGCTACGCGGAAAGAACACGAAGGGCTCGTGGGCCAACGCTGCCAGGTGCACACCCTGTTCGGCGCCGTTGGCCAGCGCATGAGAGGCGTTGATCACTGCCACCAAGGGCTCACGAAACAGCTCGGTCGCCACCAGGCCGTCTGCCAGCGGCATGGGCCGCATTAGCCCCACTTCGATGGACTCGTCGAATACGCCCTGCGCCACTTCGCGGCTGCTCATTTCCATGAGGTTCAGGTGCACGGCAGGAAAGCGCTGCCGGAATGCATGAATCGCCTTGGGAATTTTCGATGTGAACGGTGCCGAGGAGGTGAAGCCGATCTTCATCTCACCCAGTTCGCCCAACTGTGCGCGCCGGGCGACATCAGCGGCCTTTTCGACCTGCGCCAACACCTGGCGAGCCTCTTCCAGAAACAGTCGCCCGGCCTCGCTGAGCTCGACACGGCGGTTGGTCCGCTCGAACAGCCGCGCCCCGAGTTCTTGCTCGAGCGCCAGAATCTGCTGGCTAAGCGGCGGCTGCGAAATGCCCAGGTGCTGAGCCGCCCGGCCGAAGTGCAATTCTTCGGCAACCGCGACGAAATAGCGTAAATGGCGCAGCTCCATCACCCACCCCTCATAGGTCGTGAAACGTCTTAATTAGGTCGAACAATATATTGGACCTAATTATTAGCCAGCTATATGATTTTTTCACTGCCTCTGAGGTACTTGCCTGTGAAAACCGCTGTAGCCCTTGTAGCGACCAAACCCGAACCCGAGCCCATGACCTCGAACGACGCCTGGATCGAAAAAGGCACGCCGGCCTTCATGAGAACGGTGCTGGCGCTGTTCAGCGGCGGCTTCGCTACCTTTGCCCTGCTTTACTGCGTCCAACCGATGATGCCCTTGCTGTCGAAGGAGTTCGGCATCAACGCTGCACAGAGCAGCCTGGTGCTTTCGGTTTCGACCGGCATGCTGGCGCTCGGTCTGCTGGTCACAGGCCCGATTTCCGACCGCATCGGCCGCAAGCCGGTAATGGTGGCGGCGCTGGGCTGCGCGGCCTTGTCCACGATAGCCAGCGCGGTAATGCCGACCTGGGAGCTGGTCCTGGCAACCCGGGCACTGGTCGGGTTGTCGTTGAGCGGGCTGGCGGCGGTGGCCATGACCTACCTCAGTGAAGAAATCCACCCACAGCACATCGGCCTGGCCATGGGCCTGTACATCGGCGGCAATGCCATCGGCGGCATGTGCGGACGCCTGATCACTGGCGTGCTGATCGATTTCGTCAGCTGGCACGCGGCACTGCTCACCTTGGGAAGCCTGGCGTTGCTGGCGGCGATCGTGTTCTGGAAGGCATTGCCCGAGTCGCGCAACTTCCAGCCCCAGACCCTGAACCCACGCACGCTGGTCAACGGGTTCCTCATGCACTTCAAGGACGCCGGCTTGCCCTGGCTGTTCCTCGAAGCCTTCCTGCTCATGGGCGCCTTCGTCACTCTGTTCAACTACATCGGCTACCGCTTGCTGGCCGAGCCTTATCACATGAACCAAGCCCTGGTGGGTTTGCTGTCGGTCGTCTACCTGTCCGGCATCTACAGTTCGGCCCAGGTGGGCGCACTGGCTGACAGGCTGGGGCGGCGCAAGGTGTTCTGGGCCAGCATCGTGGTCATGGGCGGCGGCTTGCTCATGACCCTGACCCAGCCGCTGTCACTGATCATCCTGGGCATGCTCGTCTTCACCTTCGGCTTCTTCGGGGCTCACTCGGTGGCCAGCAGCTGGATCGGGCGCCGGGCGCTGAAAGCCAAGGGCCAGGCCTCTTCGCTGTATCTGTTCTGCTATTACGCCGGTTCAAGCGTGGCGGGCACGGCGGGCGGGGTGTTCTGGCATCATTGGGGCTGGAATGGTATTGGCCTGTTCATTGGGAGCTTGCTGGCGGTGGCCCTGATGGTGGCGTTGCGCCTGAGCACCTTGGCGCCAAAGGCCGCCTGAAGGCTGGGGGCAGGCCGGTTCACGGCGCGGCGGACTCGCCAAGAACCGGCCTGCCTGCGACAGGAGTGCTGGATCAGTTGATGATCTCGACACGGTCCACGTCCACCTCGCGGCTCATCAAGTGTTTCTCGACTTCACCAGTGAGCTTGACCTTGGTCTTGTCATTGAATGGCGTGGCTGGCAGGTCCTCGTCATCGATCTCGACCGTGATGGTGCCGGTGCTGTCCTTGAATTCGTATTTGTCATCGTTGTCGAGCTTGCGGGTTACGTAGCCCTGCAAGACCACCGGGGTATCGTCTGCGGCCTCGCTGGCAGCGGCCACGGTGGAAATCGACTGCGCGCCAGGGCCGGTGTAGCCACCTGAAGCCAATGCAGCGGTGCTGAACAGGGGGGCAAGGATCAGGGCAAGATAGCGTGCTTTCATGGGGGCGGGTCCTATCTGTGTTGGAGTAGGACCAGCCTAGCGAGCACCGCTGAATTGAAACTTAATGCGACAGCCTTGCTGCATTCAGCCCCAGTCGGGCCATGCAGCGTAATGCGCTGTCACAACCGGTTCACTGGTGATACTGCGCCGACAGCTCGTGCACGGCATTGATGAAGGCGCCCGCGTTTTCAGGGTCGACCTCCGGCGTGATGCCGTGGCCCAGGTTGAACACATGGCCGCTGCCATGGCCGTAGCTGGCCAGGATGCGCGCCACTTCCGCACGAATGGCCTGCGGCCGGGCATACAGGACGGTCGGGTCCATATTGCCCTGCAAGGCGACCTTGTCACCTACCCGGCGACGGGCATCGCCGATGTCGCAGGTCCAGTCCAGCCCCAGGGCATCGGCCCCGGCATCGGCAATGCTTTCCAGCCACAGGCCACCGTTCTTGGTGAACAGGATGACGGGGACTTTGCGCCCGTCATGTTCGCGAATCAGGCCGCTGACGATTCTGCGCATATAGGCCAGGGAGAATTCCTGATAGGCCGCCGACGACAGGTTGCCGCCCCAGGTATCGAAGATCTGCACGGCCTGGGCTCCGGCCAGGATCTGCCCATTGAGGTACGTGGTTACCGACTGCGCCAGTTTGTCCAGCAAGAGGTGCAGTGCCTGTGGGTTGTCGTAGGCCATGGCCTTGGTCTTGCGGAAATCCTTGGAGGAGCCGCCTTCGACCATGTAGGTGGCCAGGGTCCAGGGGCTGCCGGAGAAGCCGATCAGAGGCACGCGGCCATTGAGTTCGCGGCGGATGGTACTGACCGCGTCCATCACATAGCCCAGGTCTTTCTGCGCGTCGGGAACAGGCAGCGCCTCGATGTCGGCCGGGGTGCTGACCACCTTCCGAAAACGCGGACCTTCACCGGTTTCGAAATACAGGCCCAGGCCCATGGCGTCCGGGATGGTGAGGATGTCCGAGAACAGGATCGCCGCATCCAGCGGGTAACGGTCCAGCGGCTGCAGGGTCACTTCGCAGGCGAACTGCGGGTTCTTGCACAGGCTCATGAAGTCGCCGGCCTTGGCGCGGCTGGCGCGGTACTCCGGAAGATAGCGGCCGGCCTGGCGCATCATCCATACCGGGGTGACGTCAACGGGTTGCTTGAGCAGAGCACGCAGGAAACGGTCGTTCTTCAGGGCAGTCATGTCGGCATCCGGAAAAATAGTGGGGGCATTTTCTCAGACACCGACACAAAAGGCACGGTCGGGGCCATGCGTTTTGTTTTTTGCGTGCTTCAGGTCAAGCATTCCTGGGCAAGCCCGGGCGTCTGCCCCAGGCAAATGAGGCCGCCCAGCGACCCCACCTTACCTGCCAGGGCGCTTAGACTTCCAGGTAGTCCAGAATGCCTTCTGCAGCGGTACGCCCTTCGAAAATCGCGGTCACGACCAGGTCCGACCCGCGCACCATGTCGCCACCGGCGAACACTTTTGGGTTGCTGGTCTGATGCTTGAACCTGCTCTTCTCCGGCGCCACGACACGGCCCTGGCTGTCGAGCTGGATATCGTGCTGCTCGAACCAGGAGGCGGGGCTGGGGCGGAAGCCGAACGCGATCACCACCGCATCGGCCGGCAGGATCTCTTCAGAACCCGGGATTGGCTCCGGGCTGCGGCGCCCGCGCGCATCAGGCTCGCCCAGACGGGTCTCGACCACCTTCACGCCCTCCACCTTGTCCTCGCCAACGATGGCGATGGGCTGGCGGTTGTAGAGGAACTTCACCCCTTCTTCCTTGGCGTTCTTCACTTCCTTGCGCGAACCCGGCATGTTGGCTTCGTCGCGGCGGTAGGCACAGGTCACCGTCTGGGCACCCTGGCGAATCGAGGTACGGTTGCAGTCCATGGCCGTGTCGCCACCGCCCAGGACCACGACTTTCTTGCCCTTCATGTCGACGAAATCTTCAGGCGACTTCTCGAAGCCCAGGTTGCGGTTGACGTTGGCGATCAGGAAATCGAGGGCATCGTGCACCCCTGGCAGGTCTTCGCCAGGGAAGCCGCCTTTCATGTAGGTATAGGTACCCATACCCATGAAGACCGCGTCGTACTCGGCCAGCAACTGTTCCATGGTCACGTCCGTGCCCACGTCAGTGTTGAGGCGGAACTCGATACCCATGCCGGTGAAGACTTCGCGGCGATTGCTGAGCACGCTCTTTTCGAGCTTGAACTCAGGGATACCGAAGGTCAGCAAGCCGCCGATTTCAGGATTCTTGTCGAACACCACGGGCGTCACGCCAGCGCGCACCAGCACGTCTGCGCAGCCCAGACCAGCCGGGCCGGCACCGATGATGGCCACGCGCTTGCCGGTAGGCTTGACCCTGGACATGTCCGGGCGCCAGCCCATGGCGAAGGCCGTGTCGGTGATGTACTTCTCCACCGAGCCGATGGTCACGGCGCCGAAACCGTCGTTCAGGGTGCAGGCGCCTTCACACAGACGGTCCTGTGGGCATACGCGCCCACAGACTTCGGGCAAGGTGTTGGTCTGGTGCGACAGCTCGGCGGCCGCCAGGATGTTGCCCTCGGACACCAGCTTCAACCAGTTGGGGATGAAGTTGTGCACAGGGCACTTCCACTCGCAATACGGGTTACCGCAGCCCAGGCAACGGTGCGCCTGTTCAACGGACTGCTGCGGCTTGAAGGGTTCGTAGATTTCCACGAACTCTTTCTTGCGCTGGCGCAGCAATTTTTTCTTCGGGTCCTTGCGGCCCACTTCGATGAACTGGAAGTCGTTGTTCAGACGTTCAGCCATTTTTCAAAACCTCTTAACAGCAGCCGCACGCTACACGCTGCAAGCCGCAAGACGATCACTTGAGCCGGGCAAACCCTGGGCTGCTCCGGTCGAGCGCCCAGGGTTGGTCACGTGCAGCTGTTTACTGCGGGTTGGCGCGGGTGCTGGACAGCAGTTGCTTGAGGTTGGCGGCCTTGGGCTTGACCAACCAGAAACGTCGTACGTAGTCGTCCAGGTTTTCGGAGAGCTCGCGCCCCCACTCGCTGCCGGTTTCATCCACATACTCGGCAAGAACCCGCGCCAGGTGGCTGCGGTAAGCCTCCATCGCTTCACCACTGATGCGCTGGATTTCCACCAGTTCGTGGTTGAGCTTGTCGACGAAGCTGTTGTCCATGTCGAGCACGTAGGCGAAGCCGCCCGTCATGCCAGAGCCGAAGTTGTAACCGGTCTTGCCCAGGACGCAGACGAAGCCGCCGGTCATGTACTCACAGCAGTGATCACCAGTGCCCTCTACCACGGCGTGGGCACCAGAGTTGCGAACAGCGAAGCGCTCGCCCGCCGTACCGGCAGCGAACAGCCTGCCACCGGTGGCGCCGTACAGGCAGGTGTTGCCGACGATTGCGCTGTGCTGGGTTTCGAACGGGCTGCCGGCCGGCGGCACGATGGTGACCTTGCCACCGGTCATGCCTTTACCGACGTAGTCGTTGGCATCACCCTCGAGGTACAGGTTCAGGCCACCGGCGTTCCAGACGCCGAAGCTCTGGCCTGCGGTGCCTTTGAAACGGAACGTGATCGGCGTACCGGCCATGCCCTGGTTGCCGTACAACCGCGCGATCTCACCGGACACACGCGCACCGATGGAACGGTCGCAGTTGCAGATGTCGAGCGCGAACTCGCCACCGGCCTGGTCACGCACCGCCGGCATGGCCATTTCGACCATCTTCTCGGCAAGCTCGCCCTTGTCGAAAGGCGGGTTCCTGTCCACCTCACAGAACTGCGGCTTGTCGGCCGCAATGTGCGAGCTGCCCAACAGCGGGGTCAGGTCCAGGTGGTGCTGACGCTCGGTGTCGCCCGGCAGCACTTCGAGCAGGTCGGTGCGCCCGATCAGCTCCCCAAGGCTGCGTACGCCTAGCCTTGCCAGCCACTCACGGGTTTCCTCGGCAACGAAGGTAAAGAAGTTGACGACCATGTCGACCGTGCCGATGTAGTGATCCTTGCGCAGCTTGTCGTTCTGGGTAGCCACGCCGGTTGCGCAGTTGTTCAGGTGACAGATACGCAGGTACTTGCAACCCAGCGCGATCATTGGCGCAGTGCCGAAGCCGAAGCTCTCGGCCCCCAGGATGGCCGCCTTGATGACGTCCAGGCCGGTTTTCAGGCCGCCGTCGGTCTGCACCCGCACCTTGCCGCGTAAATCGTTGCCACGCAGGGTCTGATGAGTCTCGGCCAGGCCCAGTTCCCATGGCGCGCCCGCATACTTGATCGAGGTCAGTGGCGACGCACCCGTGCCGCCGTCGTAGCCCGAGATGGTGATGAGGTCGGCATAGGCCTTGGCCACGCCAGCGGCGATGGTACCGACACCCGCCTCGGCCACCAGCTTGACCGAAACCAGCGCCTGCGGATTGACCTGCTTGAGGTCATAGATCAGCTGCGCCAAGTCTTCAATCGAGTAGATGTCGTGGTGCGGTGGAGGCGAGATCAGCGTCACGCCCGGTACGGCGTAGCGCAGCTTGGCGATCAGGCCGTTGACCTTGCCGCCGGGCAGCTGACCGCCCTCGCCGGGCTTGGCGCCCTGGGCCACCTTGATCTGCAAGACTTCGGCATTGACCAGGTATTCAGGGGTCACGCCAAAGCGGCCGGTTGCCACCTGCTTGATCTTGGAACTCTTGAGGGTGCCATAGCGCGCCGGGTCTTCTCCGCCTTCGCCGGAGTTGGAGCGCGCGCCCAGGCGGTTCATCGCCTCGGCCAAGGCTTCGTGAGCTTCTGGAGACAGCGCACCCAGCGAGATACCGGCAGAGTCGAAGCGCTTGAGGATGGCGTCGAGCGGTTCGATCTGCTCCAGCGGCAACGGCTGGTCAGCCACTTTGACCTTCAACAGGTCGCGGATCATCGACACCGGGCGCTGGTCGACCAGTGTGGTGTATTCCTTGAACTTGGCGAAGTCGCCCTGCTGCACGGCGGCCTGCAGGGTGTTGACCACGTCGGGGTTGTAGGCGTGGTATTCGCCACCATGGACGAACTTCAGCAAGCCACCTTGCTGAATCGGCTTGCGTACGCTCCAGGCCTCGGCAGCCAACAGCTTCTGGTCACTTTCCAGATCGACGAAGCGCGCACCCTTGATACGGCTCGACACACCCTTGAAGCTCAGCCCGACCACTTCCTCGGCAAGACCGATGGCTTCGAACAACTGAGCGCCCCGGTAGGAGGCGACCGTGGAGATGCCCATCTTCGACAGGATCTTGAGCAGGCCTTTGGAGATGCCCTTGCGGTAGTACTTGAACACCTCGTCCAGATCGCCCAGCACTTCGCCAGTGCGGATCAGGTCGGCCAGCACTTCATAGGCCAGGTACGGGTACACCGCCGAAGCCCCGAAGCCCAGCAGCACGGCGAAGTGGTGCGGGTCACGGGCGGTGGCGGTTTCCACCAGGATGTTGCTGTCGCAACGCAGGCCTTGCTCGGTCAAGCGGTGATGCACTGCACCTACGGCCAGCGAAGCATGTACCGGCAGCTTGCCAGGGGCGATGTGGCGGTCGCTGAGTACCAGTTGCGTCTTGCCCGCGCGCACGGCTTCTTCTGCCTGGTCGGCGATGTTGCGGATAGCCGCTTCCAGCCCAACGGCCTCTTCGTAGTTCAGGTCGATCAGCTGGCGCTCGAAGCCGTCACGCTCCAGGTTCATCAGCGAGCGCCACTTGGCCGGCGAGATGACGGGCGAGCTCAGGATGACGCGCGAGGCATGCTCCGGCGACTCCTGGAAAATGTTGCGCTCGGCGCCTAGGCAGATCTCAAGCGACATCACGATCGCTTCGCGCAGCGGGTCGATCGGCGGGTTGGTGACCTGGGCGAACTGCTGGCGGAAGAAATCGTATGGCGAGCGCACGCGCTGCGACAGCACGGCCATCGGCGTGTCGTCCCCCATCGAACCGACCGCTTCCTGGCCCTGTTCACCCAAGGGGCGCAGCACTTGGTCACGCTCCTCGAAAGTGACCTGGAACATCTTCATGTACTGCTTGAGCTGGTCAGCGTCGTAGCTGGCCACACCCTGGTCGTCGGTCAGGGTCGCCTGAATCCGCGTGGCGTGCTGACGCAGCCAGCGCTTGTACGGGTGGCGGGACTTGAGACGGTCATCGATGGCATCGGTGTCGAGGATCTGTCCGGTTTCGGTGTCCACCGCCAGGATCTGCCCGGGTCCGACGCGGCCTTTGGCCAGTACTTCATCGGGCTGATAGCCCCACACCCCGATTTCCGAGGCAATGGTGATGTAGCCGTTGGTGGTGGTGACCCAACGCGCCGGACGCAGCCCATTGCGATCGAGCAGGCACACTGCGTGGCGACCTTCGGTCATCACGATGCCGGCCGGGCCGTCCCAGGGTTCCATGTGCATGGAGTTGTATTCATAGAAGGCGCGCAGGTCGGCATCCATGGTCTCGACGTTCTGCCAGGCTGGCGGCACCAGCATGCGCACGCCACGGAACAGATCGATACCGCCGGTCACCATCAGTTCGAGCATGTTGTCCATGCTCGACGAGTCTGAGCCGACGCGGTTGACCAGCGGGCCGAGCTCCTCGAGATCGGGGATCTGGTCATTGGCGAACTTGGTACGCCGGGCCATGGCCCAGTTGCGGTTACCTGTGATGGTATTGATTTCGCCGTTATGGGCAAGGAAGCGGAAGGGCTGCGCCAGCGGCCACTTCGGCAGGGTGTTGGTGGAGAAGCGCTGGTGGAACACGCAAATCGCGGTTTGCAGGCGCTCGTCGCTCAGGTCCGGGTAAAACGCAGCCAGGTCCCGCGGCATCATCAAGCCTTTGTAGATGATGGTCTTGTGCGAGAAGCTGCAAATGTAGTGGTCGGCGTCATGGGCATTGGCTACCGACGAACGGCGGCGGGCGCTGAACAGCTTGATGGCCAATTCCTGGTCGCTCAGGCCGTCGCCGCCGATGAACACCTGCTCGATTTGCGGCAAGCGTTCCAGGGCTAGGCGACCCAGCACGCTGGTGTCGATCGGCACCTTGCGCCAGCCCACCAGTTGCAGGCCGGCCGCGCGGATTTCACGGTCCATGTTGGCGCGGGCCGCTTCTGCCTTTATCGGATCCTGGTTGAAGAACACCATGCCGACGGCGTACTGCCTGGGCAGTTCGACGGCAAAATGTTCCTGGGCCATGGCACGCAGGAACTGATCGGGCTTCTGCATCAACAGCCCGCAACCGTCGCCGGTCTTGCCGTCGGCGTTGATACCGCCGCGGTGCGTCATGCAGGTCAATGCCTGCATGGCGGTTTGCAGAAGGTGGTGGCTGGGCTCGCCCGTCATATGGGCGATCAGGCCGAAACCACAGTTGTCCTTGAATTCTTCGGGATGGTACAGACCTGTTTTCATAGACACATTCTCACCAGGTTCACCCCTCAACGGAGGCAAATCTCTTTTTTAACAACCACTTACCATCCACGCCGATCAAACGCCAGCTTTTTTGCGGTGGCCATGGAAAACCATTGTTGCACAGCGACAGCGACACTCACAAATTTTCATGTCTCACCATTGAAAATTTATGTCGCATTTTTGAATGTATTGATGCCGCCAACCATGTGGCAACTTCGCTGGACTCTGAAGCGATTCAGCCAGGACTGCATGGGCGGCTTGTGGCCGGCAGCCCGGGACAGAAAAGCCTGCCGCGCTCAGGCGCAGCAGGCTAGACGAAAACCAGAATTCGCTTGGCTACAGGGCAGCGGGGTGGTGCTGCCCGGAAGGTATCAGCGGGCCGAAGCCAGCTCTTGTTGGACGCTGGCGACGGTACGTGGCCAAGGTTTACCAGCCTGGACCTTCGCTGGCAAGTTCTTGATGGCAGCCACAGCTGCATCGCGGTTGGCGAAGTTACCGTAAGTGACCACGTAAAGCGGTTTGCCCTGCAGGGACTTGCGGAAGTAGCGATAGTCGCCACCTTGGGCTTTCACGAAGGCCTGGGCGGATGCTTCGGAGCTGGTCCCCAGAATCTGCACCACGTAGTTGCCCGGCTTCTGACCGGTGTACCAGCTGCTGTTGCCGCTGCCACCTGACGCTGGTTTTTCAGCAGCTTTCTCGGCGACCTTGGGCGCGGGCTTGGCCACCGCCACCTGGGTAGGTGCAGGCTCAGGCTTGGCCGGCGTGGTTTGCTTGGGCTGTTGCGTGACCACCGGCTTGGGCGTGGAGGTCACCGGCTGGGCAGGCGCCGGCGCTGGGCCAGCAGACACGCCCTGTGGCGGTGCGATGGTGGTTACCGTGGGTGGCGGGTTGCCCGGTTGCAACGCGGTATCACCCGCCGGGCTGCCCTCTTCGCCCTCGCCCATGCCTGCGGCCTGGGCCAACGGTTCACGCATGACCGGTTGCGACTGCCCGCCCAGCGGCAGGGGCTTGGGCTGGGACGAGCCGGAGAACTCGATTGCCGCGCCGGAATTGCCGTCGCCAAGGGGCAACTGGGCCTGGGCTGCGGGTGCATCTTCAGGGGCCTTGTCGCCCTTGCGGGGCATCAACACCGCCGCGGCCACGGCGACGACGACCACGGCGGATAGCGCGAGTACGTGTTTTTTAGGCATCTTGAACCCCATGGCTGGTCGCTTTGCCGTCGAGCGGCTGGCGATCATGGCTTCGATCAGAGTGTCACGGGCAACCTGGTTGATAGTGCCAGGCCACCCATCGGCATTTTCATGGATATCGGCGATCTGCTCCCGGCTGAACACCTCGATACCCCGGCCGGCACCCACCAGGCGCTGTTCGAGATACTCGCGGGTTTCCTCCTCGCTGTACGGCGCAAGTTCGATGATGTGGAAGCGTTCTTCCTCGATATTCAACTCATCGAGCCCTGCGATCAGCGATGGCTCACCGAACAGGAATACATGCGGACGCCCTTCGGGAACGCCTGCCGCCAATTCCAGCAACGCTTGGAGTGCCGACTCGTCCAGTTGTTCCGCATCGTCCACCAGCAGATACACTTCCTGGCCAGTCAGGGCCAGTTGCACCATCTTGGACAGGATGCTCTGGACCTGCGGCTCGGCCACATCCAGGTACTGCGCAATCTGGCCGAGGATACTGGCAGCATCGCCGGCACTGCGGGCCGAAACCACGACGCTCTGCACCGACTGCTTGTTGGTGCTGGCCGCCAGCGCCTGGCGCAGCAAGGTCTTGCCGCTGCCCAGAGGCCCGGTGACCACCAGCATCAGGTGGCTGTAGCGAGCCAGGTGGTGCAGCTGCGCCAGAACCGGCTTGCGCTGGGCGGGAAAGAACTTGAAGCCCGGTACCCGCGGTGCGAACGGGTCATGGCTCAGTTGGTAATGGTCGAGAAAGGCCTCATCGGCGTGCAAACTGGTCATTGCGCTGTCACAACCTCAAAGCTGGGCCACGATCGCGCGGTAATCCGCCGACAGCGTGGCCTGGAGAATCTCATAGGGATAGTCGTCGGTGACCACGGCCTCGCCTAGCTGGCGCAACAGCACCAGGCGCAGACGGCCGTCCAGCACCTTCTTGTCGACCGCCATGTGTTCCATGAAATGCGCTGGGGTCATTTCCTGCGGGGGCACCACCGGCAAGCCTGCCTCCAGCAGCAAGCCAATGCCGCGGTCGCGTTCGGCCTGCGTGATCCAGCCCAGACGCATGGACATTTCCAGCGCCATGGCCGTACCTGCTGCCACGGCTTCGCCATGTAGCCAGACGCCATAGCCCATATGGGTTTCGATGGCATGGCCGAAGGTATGGCCAAGATTGAGCGTGGCGCGAACACCCGACTCGCGCTCGTCAGCCCCTACGACGGCTGCCTTCGCCGCGCACGAGCGGCGGATGGCTTCGGTCAACGCGACGGCGTCGAGGCTGCGCAGCGCCGGCATATTTTCTTCGAGCCAGGCCATGAAAGGTTTGTCACAGATCAAACCGTACTTGATGACTTCGGCCAACCCGGCAGACAGCTCACGCGCTGGCAGGGTCCCGAGGGTCGTGGTGTCGATCACCACGGCGTTGGGCTGGTAGAACGCCCCGACCATGTTCTTGCCCAGTGGGTGATTGATGCCGGTCTTGCCGCCGACCGACGAATCCACCTGCGACAGCAGGGTGGTGGGTACCTGGATGAAATCCACACCGCGCTGATAGCACGCCGCAGCAAAACCGGCCATGTCGCCGATCACGCCGCCACCGAGCGCTACAACGGTGGTGCGCCGATCGTGGCGGGCCGTCAGCAGGCCATCGAAGATCAGCTGCAACGTTTCCCAGTTCTTGTGGGCCTCACCGTCGGGCAGGACCACCGGCAGTACGCTGTAAGCCCCCAGAGTCTTGCTCAGGCGCTCCAGATAGAGCGGCGCCACGGTCTCGTTGGAAACGATGGCAACCTGACGGCCAGCGATATGCGGCGTCAGCCACTCAGGCTGGTCCAGCAGGCCTTCGCCAATGTAGATCGGGTAGCTGCGCTCGCCCAGGTCGACCTTCAGTGTCTGCATGTATCCCCACAATGAGCTGGTGCACGGCGCCTTCGGCAGGCAAGCCACGCGGTATCGTTGAGCCTCGCCTCGGCGCAGGAGGCCGAGAATAGTCCCGGGTTAACGGGGCGGCAACTGCTGCAGGCGCTCGAGAATGTCGATCACCACCATTCGCGGTGGCCGCTCGTCGGTTTGCACCACCAGGTCGGCAATTTCACGGTAGAGCGGGTCTCGGGTTTCGAGCAAGGCGCGCAGGGTCGCCTCCGGGTTGGCGGTACGCAGCAATGGCCGGTTGCGATCCCGAGCGGTGCGGCCGACCTGCTGCTCGACCGAGGCATGCAGGTAGATCACCCGCCCGCCCTGGTGCAGCGCGCGGCGATTGGCCTCGCGCATGACCGCCCCGCCACCGGTGGCAACGACCACGCCATCAAGGCTGCACAATTCGGCAATCATGGCCTGCTCGCGGTCACGGAAACCCGGTTCGCCTTCCTTGTCGAAGATCCACGGAATGTTGGCACCGCACCTCAGTTCGATTTCCTTGTCGGAATCCCTGAATGGCAGGCGCAGCTCTTTGGCCAATAGGCGCCCGATGGTGCTTTTACCAGCACCCATGGGCCCCACAAGTATCAAATTTCGCACAGAATCAACGACTCACGGCAATCGTCTGGTCACTCATGATACGCGGAGTCAGGAAGACCAGCAGCTCGGATTTTTTCTCTTGTAGTACATCGCGTCGAAACAGCCGTCCAACATACGGCAGATCGCCAAAAAATGGCACCTTGTCCACTACATTGTTTTGCGTGGTGGAGTAGACGCCACCGATCACGATAGTCTGCCCGTTCTCGACCCTGACCTTGGCATTGACCTCGTTCTTGCGAATGGGCGGGACGTCATTGAGGGCATTGACGTAGTCAGGTTCGTCCTTGGTCACTCTCACGGTCATGACGACACTGTCATCCGGCGTGATCTGCGGCGTCACCTCCAGTGAAAGCGAGGCTTCGCGAAACGACACGGTTGTCGCGCCGTTCTTGTTGGACTGCTGGTAAGGCACCTCGGTACCTTTGAGTATCCGCGCCGTCTCCTTGTCGGCGGTCACTACCTTGGGCTGGGAGATGATCTCGCCCTCACCGCTCTTTTCCATGGCACTGAGCTCAAGGTCAAGGAGCACGTCGCCGCGCAACAGACCAACGCCAAGGCTGCCGCCGCCCCGCTCGACGCCCAGGTCAACGAACAGGTCCTTGCCCGCTCTCGGTGCGGCGCTGTACAGGTCGCCGCCCCATCTCACCCCCAGGCCTTTCTGGTAGTCGACGTTGGCCTCCACGATACGGGCCTCGATCGCTACCTGACGCACGGGCACATCCAATTGGGCGATCAGTTGCCGAATCTCGGCGAGTCGATTCGCCGGCTGGTGGACCACCAGCGTGTTGGTGCGCTCATCCACGCCCAGGCTGCCCCTGCCGGCAAGAATGCCGTCCTCAGACAGGCTCGCCAGTAACAGCTCGGACAAATCGGCGGCCTTGGCGTAGTGGATACGCATCAGTTCCCGACGCATGGGTTGTGATTGCGTGTCGAGTGGGTTCGAGGTGCCCTCGAACGACTGCGCGCTCAGGGTAGAAAGCGGTGCGATCAGCAGCACGTTGCCTTCGTGGCGTCGACCCAGGCCCTTGCTGCGCAATACCAGGTCGATCGCTTGATCCCAAGGCACATCTTCCAGTCGCAAGGTGACGCTCCCTTGTACGTCGTCGCTGGCGACCAGGTTGATGCCGGCATGATCGGCAAGCACCTGCAGCACGGCGCGTACCTCGACATCCTGAAAATTCAGTGACAGCCGCTTACCCTGGTAAGGGGCCGCCATTGCCGTCAACGGCAGCAGCAGGGTTGCCAATAGCCATTTCCATGTCTTGCTCATCCAGGACCAGGGCCTCCTTGCCCACAGGTGTTGCCATAGAGATAAACGCAACGCGCTCGTGCCATGCACCGTCCATGAACCAGTGTTCGCGGATTTCCACTTGAACCGAATCGATATGCGTAACGACCCCTTGATCGCGCCCGACCCGGTCGCCCAGCCGCACCCGATGAACCTTACCGGCCGCCATTAACAGCGCTTCGTTAGCCTGTGCCCGTGACAGGCTGCCAACCATGCGCACCTGGGACAGCGGCACGCTTGCCAGCCCGCGATCAGGCAGCCGGTCCTGCTGCGGCCTGAACGGATCGACCTGTGGTGCCGCCGCGGGCACGCTTGCCGGCAGCTGGGCCAATGTCTGTGGTTGCAGCGTCGGGACAGTTGCCTGAAAGGCATCGACCTGCAGCCGTAGCTGCACCATGCCAGGCTGCCCGGCGACAGGCTCCAGGCTCATGTCGCCAGTGCGCAGCAGCCGAGCTTGGCCAAGCCACTCCAATAACCATTGCCGCACGCCGGCATACTCGCCTTTGACCCGCAGCTCCAGCGGCACCTGTTGGTACTCACCATGGGGTTGCGCCTCTTGCACCCGCAGCAGCTCGATGAGCAAGCCGTGGGCACGGCCCAACGCCGAGATGTGGTCCACCAGGTCGCTCATGTCCTGGCCGGCGGCCATGTTCCACAGGGCCACCTGCAGGCGTTGCTCAGCCCCTGCCACCGAGGCGCGCAGGCTGTCGAGCGTTGCGCGTTCTCCATTCAAAGCCGATTGCTGCTCATCCAGTGCCTGGGACTTGGCCTGCTCCTGGTCCATTTGCTGCAGCGCTGCGGGCAGGCGTATCGCGCAGCCCAAGGCGAACAGGCAAACGGCCAGCAGCACTGGCGCCATGCGCTTGGCCCGCACGGACTGCCCGAGCAGCGCCGCTCGATCCAAGTGCGCCTGCAGTTTCATGACCAGGACGCAGCGACGCGTGCCGTCAGCAGGAACTGATCGGCACGGGGCAGGCTTTTGATGTGCTTGAGTTGCAGGTCGATCAACATGCCAGAGCGACCCAGGTCCCGCATGAACTGGGCGATCACGGCGCCAGAGGGAGCGAGGCCCGTAATCTGCAGGTGGCTGGCTTCGAGTTGCAGGCCCAACAACTGCACAGTGGTCGGCAGGGCGCGCTCAAGGTCCGTGAACAGCCCCTCCAGGATGCGCTGTTCAGCGCGCAGCGTCTCAAACCGGGCAAGCTGACTCGACGACGTGGCGTACTGGTCCTGTAGCTGCGCCCTCGACGCTGTCGGCTCATTCAGGGCCGCCAATGCCGCCGCACGCTGCCTGTTATCGGTCGTCTGCAACTGGGCCCGTTGACGCGCCAGCTGATCGACCATCGTCACGGCGCACAGGGCCGCCAAGGCGCTTGCCAGCAGCTGGTTGCGAAAGCGCCGAATGGCCGCTTGCCGCTGCCGCTCGCGCCAAGGAAGCAGGTTGAACCTGATCATGCCCGTAACCCACCTGCCGCCAGCGTGCTGGCAAGCAGCATGGGGCCACCGAGACACTCGAGCCCGCCGGGTGCGGGTAACGGCCGGCAACGCACGTTGAGCCGTTCGCTCATCGCGTGCAGGTGCCGAGGGGTCATGCAGGCGCCGCTGGACACCCACAGGTCCGCCGGCAGGCCCTGCGACACGAGCGCCAAGACGACCTGCTCTGGCAGCTCACCCGACAACATGGGTTCAGTCGACGTCCACGCCCATCGTTGGCAGACGCCTTGGCGCTGCCAACGATGCAGGGCGATGTTTTGCAGATCGATCCGCAACACGGCGGATTGATCCGAACAGGCAGGTGGTAACAGCCGGGTAAGGGCAATCGTATCGACCTCGACGGCTTCAAGTTGCAGCCCCGCGTGCCTCGCCACCGATTGCACCAGTGCCAGCGTGCTCTGCCGGCAAGCCGCCACCATCACGTCGACACTGTTCGGCTCATCAGAACAGGGACCCAGCACATGGAAATCCATGGCCAGGTCATCCAGCGCAAAAGGCAGTAGCCGCTCGGCTTCGGCGAGCAACTGCGCTTCGATCTGCTCCTCGCACGCCTGACGCGGCACGCGGCACGGCTTGCAGATCACCTGGTCGGCTGCCAGCGCCATGGCCACTCGCTGCTGGCATACACCGTGACGCTCGAAGGCACGGCGCAGCGCCGCTGCAGCATGTGCTGGCTGAACCATCCAGGTGGTGTCGGCTGGCTGCTGATAGGGTTCCTGTGCCTGGCACAGCACCTCAAAGCGCCGCTTGCGCTTGCGCAACTGAACCACCCGCACCGCATTCTCGACGATTTCAATCCCTGTAAATGAACCGGCATCCTTGCTGAAGCGTCCAAGCATCGCGGCCTCCCTTGCGCTCGATGCTGCCTGGGGCACCCCCTGGACCTGGCCGCCGCCAGACGACGAGCAGCCCGGGCGGTAACCCCGGCGTGGCGAAAAATGCTTATAATGCCCGGCGTTTTCCGGCCCGCCGGGCCTGCGTGCAACCCATTCACAACCTGGACACCGAAAAGCCTTGATACGTCTGCTTAAGTTCTTCTGGTGGTCTTCCGTCGCAGCCATCTGCGCGCTCGTACTCGGTGTGAGCGGCGCGTTTCTGTATCTTAGCCCCAACCTGCCTTCGGTCGATTCGCTCAGAAGCATCCAGTTGCAGATCCCCCTCAAGGTGTTCAGCAGCGACGGCAAGCTGATCGCGGAATTTGGCGAAATGCGCCGCTCCCCGATCCGCTTCTCGGAGATTCCGCCACAGTTCATTCAGGCACTTCTGTCGGCCGAGGACGACAATTTCCTCAACCACTATGGCGTCGACCCCAGCAGCCTGATGCGCGCGGCCACACAGTTGGTCAAGACCGGCCACATCCAGACCGGCGGCAGCACCATCACCATGCAGGTGGCGAAGAACTTCTTCCTGACCAGCGAACGCAGTTTCTCGCGCAAGACCAACGAGATCCTGCTGGCACTGCAGATCGAGCGCGAGCTGACCAAGGACGAAATTCTCGAGCTGTACGTGAACAAGATCTACCTGGGCAACCGTGCGTACGGCATTGATGCCGCCGCCCAGGTTTACTACGGCAAGTCGATCCGTGACGTGAGCCTGGCGCAGATGGCGATGATCGCGGGCCTGCCAAAGGCGCCGTCACGCTTCAACCCGCTGGCCAACCCGGTCCGCGCCAAGGAGCGCCGTGACTGGATCCTGGGCCGCATGTACAAGCTCGGCAAGATCGACGAGGCAAGCTACCAGGCCGCCCTGGCCGAGCCGCTGAACGCCCGCTATCACGTGCCCACCCCTGAGGTGAATGCGCCCTTCGTCGCCGAAATGGCCCGTGCCGAAATGGTCGGCCGCTACGGCAGCGACGCCTACACCGAAGGCTTGCGTGTGACTACCACCGTGCCTAGCGACACGCAGGAAATCGCCAACAAGGCGGTCCTCAAAGGGTTGACCGACTACGACCAACGCCATGGCTACCGCGGCCCCGAGGCACGCTTCCCAGGCCGCACCATGGCAGCCTGGACTCACGAACTGGCCAGGCAGCGCACACTGGGGGGGCTGGAACCGGCAATCGTTACCCGCGTCGAGAAGACCGGCCTCCAGGTGTTGACCCGCAATGGCAAGGAACAAACCGTAGCCTGGGACACGATGAAGTGGGCGCGTCCGTTCATCAACACCAATGCCCAAGGCCGTGCGCCCCAGTCGCCGGCAGACGTTGCCCAAGTCGGCGACCTGGTGCGCCTGCAGCGGCTGGATGACGGGTCGTTCAAATTCAGCCAGGTGCCCAGCGCCCAGAGCGCGCTCGTCACCCTGGACCCTACCAGCGGCGCCATCCGCGCACTGGTCGGCGGTTTCTCGTTCGAGCAGAGCAACTATAACCGTGCCATGCAGGCCAAGCGCCAGCCCGGTTCGAGTTTCAAGCCTTTCATCTACAGCGCAGCGCTCGACAGCGGCTACACCGCCTCCAGCCTGGTCAATGACGCACCCATCGTGTTCGTCGACGAATCGGTGGACAAGGTCTGGCGCCCCAAGAACGATACCAATACGTTCCTCGGCCCGATTCGTATGCGCGAAGCCCTGTACAAGTCGCGCAACCTGGTTTCGATCCGACTGCTGCAGGCCATGGGCATCGACCGCACCATCGACTACATCGCCAAGTTCGGTTTCAACAAGCAGGACCTGCCACGCAACCTGTCGCTGGCACTGGGTACTGCCACACTGACACCGATGGAGATCGCCACCGGCTGGAGTACGTTCGCCAATGGCGGCTACAAGATCTCGCCGTACCTGATCGACCGTATCGAGAGCCGCAATGGCGAGACGCTGTTCACGGCCAATCCGCCACGCGTTCCTCAAGGTTCGGAAGACAATGCCGGGCTGGCCGCTCCCGAGCAGCCCATCAGCACTGGTCAAGTGCCGGGTGAGCCCTCCACTTCGCTCGATCAGGCGCCCGCACCACAAGCCCCGGCAGTGGCCGAGCGCATCATCGACGGCCGTACCACCTATATCCTCACCAGCATGCTGCAGGACGTCATCAAACGCGGTACGGGCCGCCGAGCGCTGGCACTGGGACGCACCGACCTTGCGGGCAAAACCGGTACCACCAACGAATCGAAGGATGCCTGGTTCTCGGGCTACAACGCCGATTACGTGACCACGGTGTGGGTTGGTTTCGATCAGCCCGAAACCCTGGGTCGTCGGGAATACGGTGGCACTGCCGCACTGCCGATCTGGATGGGCTTCATGGGCCCGGCTCTCCAAGGCCGGCCTGAGCACCCGCCCGCGCAGCCTGAAGGCATCCTGAGCCTGAGGGTCGATCCCGTCAGTGGCCGTGCTGCCTCGGCAAGCACGCCCAATGCCTATTTCGAGCTGTTCAAGGCAGAGGACTCGCCACCGTCGGTGGACGAACTGGGTAACGGGACTGCACCGGGTAGCCCGCTTCCAGCCGATGAAGCAACGCCAATGGATCTCTTCTGAGACCTGACCGGTACCCTGACAGGGCTGCAAGGCGGCCCTGGCATTACGGCTCGATGCCGGCGAATTCCCGCTGCCCCTTTGTTCTACAGCCATGAAAAAACCCGGCTGTCATGGCTTGATACTGTCTTGATATCGTTGGGCCGCTTCGCGGCCCTACGTAAACAGCATCAGGCCATGACAGCCGGGTTTGTTGGTGCAGAACGACGATCAGCCGTTGAACACGTCATCAACGTTCTTGAGCGGGTAATGCTTCGGGTACGGCAGCGTAGCGACGCCCGACTCGATAGCAGCCTTGGCCACGGCGTCGGAGACGACAGTAATCAGGCGTGCATCCAGCGGCTTGGGAATGATGTACTCACGACCGAATTCCAGGCCGTCCACGCCGTAGGCTTCGCATACTTCCTTGGGAACCGGCTGCTTGGCCAGGTCTTTCAGCGCGATGGCAGCGGCGATTTTCATTTCTTCGTTGATACGCTTGGCTCGAACGTCCAGCGCGCCGCGGAAGATGAACGGGAAGCCCAGCACGTTGTTGACCTGGTTCGGATAGTCGGAACGACCCGTCGCCATGATCACGTCGTCGCGCGTGGCGTGTGCCAACTCAGGGGCGATCTCAGGATCGGGGTTCGAGCAGGCAAACACGATCGGGTTGGCGGCCATCGACTTCAAGCCTTCAGCGCTCAACAGGTTTGGACCGGACAGGCCCACGAACACGTCAGCGCCTTCAAGGGCATCGGCCAGCGTACGCTTGTCGGTGGCGTGCGCGAACTGTGCCTTGTACTGGTTCAGGTCGTCACGGCCAGCGTGGATGACGCCGCTGCGGTCGATCATGAAGATGTTCTCGACCTTCGCACCCATGCTGACCAGCAGCTTCATGCAGGAAATGGCCGCTGCACCTGCGCCCAGGCAGACGATCTTGGCGTCTTCGAGGGTTTTGCCGGCGATTTCCAAGGCGTTGATCATACCGGCGGCCGTTACGATGGCGGTGCCGTGCTGGTCATCGTGGAAGACCGGAATGTCGCACTGCTCGATCAGGGTGCGTTCGATCTCGAAGCACTCTGGCGCCTTGATGTCTTCGAGGTTGATGCCACCGAAGGTGATCGAAATACGGCGCACGGTATCGATGAAGGCCTGCGGGCTCTCGGACTCGACTTCGATGTCGAACACGTCGATACCGGCGAAACGCTTGAACAGAACACCCTTGCCTTCCATGACAGGCTTGGACGCCAGCGGACCCAGATCGCCAAGACCGAGAATGGCAGTACCATCGGAAATCACTGCAACCAGGTTGCCTTTGCCGGTGTACTTGTAGGCCAGCTCCGGATCACGACCGATCTCGCGCACAGGCTCTGCCACACCTGGGCTGTAGGCCAGGGCGAGGTCACGGGCGGTGGCGGTGGGCTTGGAGAGCTCGACGCTCAGTTTCCCTGGGCGAGGGTGAGCGTGATATTCGAGAGCGGCGGTTTTCAGGTCTGACATGTTGGGCATTCCGCTATTGGCTGTTCTGACGGACCGCCGAGGATACGCAAAGAGTCCAGCCGTCACAAGACTGGCCGGTCACTCGTGTCAAGGCCTCTAGCCTAAGACTTTATGCTACAACCCACGGGGCATGCAGGCTTCAGTGTGTACAATCTGGTGTAGAAATGTCTACATCTTTTATCTTTGCAGGCGGTCGAGCATGCTGACGTCTGTAAGGGTCATCTGCCAGCGTCGCTGACCCGGCGCGTAGGGCACTTTACGTGAATGGCTGCGAATCCAACCCCTGGCCTCGACCTTTTGCCCTTTGAGGTTATCGAAGAAACCCGCGGGCAATGCACGGCGCAGACGAGCGGGTATGTGCAGCGTCATGGCGCTGTCGAGGGTCAATCGAACCCCCGTACGACTGCGTTCGATGGCGGTGACGCGGCCTGACACCAGCGCAAAACCTGGTTTACGCACTGCATGGGCAGGCATCACCGGTGAGCGTTTCCACACACCGACAGCCGCCCGGCGCGCGACTGACTCGGCGCGCTGCTGGCAACCGCTCAGCTCAGTATTGGGTGCAATGGCAATACGGTATGCAAGCCCTTCGCTGAGCAGCTGCGCCTCAAGATTATGCCCTTCACGGCTGTACAAGTTGGCCAGGCTGCGACCGTACCGGTCTTTGCCCTCCTTGCCGCGTACCAAGCCAACGCGCCCGTCACTGGCTTTGATCAATGCTTGCAGGCGTTTGCGGGCAGCCTGGGCAAGAGGCTCATCCGCTTGTCCCTTGCGGCCGATTTCGGGGGCATTGATCCCGATCAGACGCACACTGCGGCCATCGACCAAGCGCACGGTGTCACCATCGACCACATGCCGTACGGCCACCCATTGAGCACGTGACGGCGCCGGGCAGAAAGCCTGCGCCTGGGATACCCAACAAGCGAGCATAAAAAAAGCGCCCACAAGGGGCGCTTTTTTCTGCAACGCTGCGAAACCCGAAGGGTTCGCCATGCGCATCAGCCTTTCTTGGCACCGAACATGCCAAAGCGATCGGCGAACTTCTGTACGCGGCCGCCGGTGTCCAGGACTTTCTGCTTACCGGTGTAGAAAGGGTGGCACAGGTTGCAAACGTCGATCGACAGGGTATCGCCCAGGGTCGAACGGGTTTCGAATTTGTTGCCGCAGCTGCAGGTGACAGCAACTGCTTCGTAGTTCGGATGGATATCAGCTTTCATGGTCACTTCCTCGAGCTGCGTGCCGCCATCCAACACCAATTGTTGAATACCGCACGTAATTAGGCGGCAAATAATACCAGAGCATGGCGCCAGCGCAAGTTGTCGCTTGTACCGACCGTCGTCTGCTAGGCTCGCCAGTTCTGAAACGCCCCCCGAGACCATTAGCGTGCCCGACGTCATCCTGCGCCTTGCCCTGCCCTCCCCGCTGCGCCGCCTGTTCGACTACAAGGCGCCGGTCGGCATGGCGAACCAGACATGGGTGCCAGGCATGCGCCTGCGCGTACCGTTCGGGCGGCGCGAGATGATCGGTGTTCTGGTAGAAGTGTGTGCCGAAAGCGAGGTGCCGGCTGACAAACTCAAGCCAGCCAGCGCCCTGCTCGACCCGGTATCGCCCATTCCGGCGTCGCTGTTCAAGCTGTGCCTATGGACCGCCCAGTACTATCAGCACAGCCTGGGCGACACCTTGAGCTGGGCGCTTCCTACCCTGCTGCGTCAGGGTGAACCTGCCGAGATGCGCCAGGAACGTTTCTGGCATGCAGCGCCGGGCGCTCGCCTTGAAGACCCACGCATCGCACGCGCCCCTCGCCAGCGTGATGCGCTCAAGACCCTGGCTCAGCACCCGCATGGGGTGGCCCACAGCGTGCTGTCGAAGCTCAACCTCAACAAGGACAGCCTTGACCTGCTGCTGGCCAAGGAGCTGGTGTGCGTGGAAATACGCCGCCAACGCCCGGCTGAACGGTGTGAGCACTGGCTGGCGCAGTCGGAGTTGCCACTGAACGAAGAACAGCGTGATGCCTTCGATGCCGTGCTCGGCGGCTTCGGGCAGTTTGGCGCTTTTCTGCTGGCGGGCGTTACAGGAAGCGGCAAGACCGAGGTTTACCTGCAACTGATCCGCGAAACGCTCGAGGCAGGCAAGCAGGCCCTGGTACTGATCCCGGAGATCAACCTGGGGCCACAGACACTGGCGCGTTTCGAGCAGCGCTTCAACGCCCGCATTGCCCTCGTGCACTCGAACGTCAGCGACCGTGAGCGCCTCGATGCCTGGTTGGCCGCGCGTGACGGCGAGGCAGACATCATCATCGGCACCCGCTCGGCGTTGTTCACGCCAATGAAGAACCCAGGCCTGATCATCATCGACGAGGAACACGACGGCTCCTATAAACAGCAGGAGGGCTTGCGCTACCACGCCAGGGATCTGGCGCTGGTGCGCGCGCACCAGGAGAACGTGCCGATCGTGCTTGGCTCGGCCACCCCGTCCCTGGAAACCCTGCACAACGCAGTGAGCGGCCGCTACCGCCTGCTGCACATGACCCAACGCGCAGGCGGTGCACGCGCACCACGCATGTTGCGCCTGGACGTGAAAAGCCTGCCGCTGGACAGCGGCATCAGCGGCCCCTTGCAGCAGGCCATTGGCCAGACCCTGGAGGCGGGACAACAGGTACTGGTGTTCCTCAATCGCCGTGGCTTCGCCCCAACCCTGCTGTGCCACGATTGCGGCTGGCTGTCCGAATGCCCGCGGTGCGATGCGCGCATGACGGTTCACCAGCGCTCCGGCGTGCTGCGTTGCCACCACTGCGGCTACGACGAGCGGCTGCCGCATCACTGCCCTCAATGCAAGCACGTGGACCTGCGCCCTGTCGGGGCCGGCACCGAGCGCGCCGAAGAGCGCCTGAAGGTGTTGTTCCCGGACTATCCCGTGCTGCGCGTGGACCGCGACAGCACTTCGCGCAAGGACGCGATGCACCAACTGTTCACAACCATTCAGCGCGGCCAGCCAAGCCTGCTGGTCGGCACGCAGATGCTCGCCAAAGGGCACCACTTCCCCCGGGTGACGCTGGTTGCCATTCTCGATGCCGATGGCGGTCTGTTTTCCGGTGACTTCCGCGCCAGTGAACGCATGGCCCAGCTGATCGTGCAGGTCGCAGGCCGTGCAGGACGGGCGGAAGAACCCGGCAAGGTCATCATCCAGACGCACTTGGCTGACCACCCTCTGCTGGTTCAACTGACCGAGCAGGGCTATTTTGCCTTTGCCAAGCAGGCGCTCGACGAACGCCGCGCCGCCGGTTTGCCGCCTTTTTCGCACTTGGCCCTGTTGCGCGCCGAAGCGCACAAGCCGGGGCAGGCCGAGGCGTTTCTGGATGAAGCCTGCACGGCAGCCGAGCGCCTGATGGCGCAGCAGCACCTGCCCGGCATCGAGCTGCTTGGCCCGGTACCCGCCCCCATGGAGCGCCGAGCCGGGCGTTTTCGCGCTCAGTTGCTGCTGCAGGCCAGCACCCGCGCGCCCTTGCACCGCCTCATCAGCGCCTGGCTGCTGGTGCTGGAGCAACTGCCGAGCGGGCGCCAGGTGCGCTGGTCGGTAGACGTCGACCCGGTGGATCTTTACTGAGGGCGGTTTCAAGCGCCAAGCCGCGAACGGCAAGGCTGCGGGCGGGCCCAACGGCGGTTTTCAGACGGCTCCATGCCTGGGCACATGCCTGCCAAGGTTGGCAACGCGCGCCCAGCCACGGATAATGCTCAGTTTTTCCACCAGCGCATCCAGGCGCCCGCCGCGCTTGCGGTCGAAAAGAGATTCCTATGAAAGACACCATTCGCCAGCTGATCCAGCAAGCCCTCACCCAACTCGTCAACGACGGTGTGTTGCCTGACGGGCTGTCGCCGGCGATCCAGGTGGAAAACGCCAGGGACAAGACCCACGGCGATTTCGCCAGCAACATTGCCATGATGCTGGCCAAGCCGGCCGGCATGAAGCCACGTGACCTGGCCGAAAAACTGATCCAGGCCCTGCCGGCCAGCGCCGACATCAGCAAGGTCGAGATCGCAGGTCCGGGCTTTCTGAACTTCTTCCAGAACACCGCCGCGTTGGCGGCCCGCCTGGACGCAGCGCTTGACGATCCCCGGCTTGGCGCGCGCAAGGCTGGCCCAGCGCAGACAGTGGTGGTCGACCTGTCGGCGCCCAACCTGGCCAAGGAAATGCACGTCGGCCACCTGCGCTCGACCATCATCGGCGACAGCGTGGCGCGGGTGCTCGAGTTCCTGGGGGATCAAGTGATCCGCCAGAACCATGTAGGCGACTGGGGTACCCAGTTCGGCATGCTGCTGGCCTACCTTGAAGAGAACCCGATCACCAGCGACGAACTCTCCGACCTGGAAAACTTCTACCGTGCGGCCAAGAAGCGCTTCGACGAATCCGAAGCCTTCGCCACGCGCGCGCGGGGGCTGGTGGTCAAGCTGCAGGCGGGCGACCCGGACTGCCTGGCCTTGTGGACACGGTTCAAGGACATCTCGCTGTCGCACTGCCAGAAGACCTACGAACTGCTCAACGTCAAGCTGACCATGGCCGACGTGATGGGCGAAAGCGCCTACAACGATGACCTGGCCAATGTCGTTGCCGAACTCAAGGCCAAAGGCCTGCTGGTCGAAGACCAGGGTGCTCAGTGCGTGTTCCTGGAAGAATTCAAGAACAGCGAGGGCGAACCGCTCCCCGTGATCGTGCAGAAGGCCGATGGTGGCTACCTGTACGCAACCACGGACCTTGCCGCGGTGCGCTACCGCAGCAACGTACTCAAGGCAGATCGCGCCCTGTATTTCGTCGACCAACGCCAGGCGCTGCACTTCAACCAGGTGTTCGAGGTCGCTCGCCGCGCCGGCTTCCTGGGCCACCCCATGCAGATGGAGCACATGGGCTTCGGCACCATGAACGGCGCCGACGGTCGCCCGTTCAAGACGCGTGACGGCGGCACGGTCAAGTTGATCGACCTGCTCAACGAAGCCAAGGACCGTGCGTATGCGCTGGTGAAGGAAAAAAACCCAAGCCTGCCCGAAGAGGACCTGCGTCGCATCGGCGAGGTGGTGGGCATTGGTGCGGTGAAATATGCCGACCTGTCCAAGCACCGTACCAGCGACTACAGCTTCAACTTCGAGCTGATGCTCAACTTCGAAGGCAACACTGCCCCCTACCTGCTTTACGCCTACACCCGCGTGGCCGGTGTGTTCCGCAAGCTGGGCAAGGGCTTTGACGAAGTCGAAGGCACTATCGTGCTGCAAGCGCCTCATGAGCAGGACCTGGCCGCGCGCCTGGCCCAGTTTGGAGAAATTCTCAATAACGTAGCCGACAAGGGTACGCCGCACGTCTTGTGCAGCTACCTGTACGACCTGGCAGGCCTGTTCTCCAGCTTCTACGAAAATTGCCCGATCCTGGCTGCCGAGACGCCCGAGCAGCAACAAAGCCGCCTGCGTCTGGCAGCCCTGACCGGGCGCACCCTCAAGCAAGGTCTGCAACTGCTCGGCCTGGAAACCCTGGAGCGCATGTAAGGTGGCTGCCAAGAAGAAACCTGCTCCCAAACGTGGCGCCAGTCGCCAGACGGCGCCCGCCAAGCAGCCCATGCCCGGCTGGGTATGGCTTGCAGTCGGCCTGACCATCGGTGCGTTCATCGTGTTCCTGATGAAGCTCGAACCCGGTGGCGGCGATATCAAGCGCACCAAGCCCGAGCAGCAGAAAACCGAAAAGACGGTCGAAGCCGGGAAGTCGACCCAGGCCACACCGCAACAGCCGGTAAAGCCCAAGTACGATTTCTACACCTTGCTGCCGGAGTCGGAAGTCATCGTGCCGCCTGAGGCCGTGCCCGAGAAAACGCCACCTGTGCCAGCCCAGCCCGTCACCCCAGTGACCCCGGCAGAGGCCGCCAAGATCGACACCGCACGCGCCCAGGCTGCATTGCTGGGCCAGACGCCACCGCCTGCCCCTCCGGTGATCAAGCCGGCGGCAACCACGCAGTTCTTCCTGCAGGCAGGCTCATTCCGCAAGCAGGCCGATGCGGACAAGGTGCGCGCGCAGATCATCCTGCTGGGGCAGAGCGTGAAAGTTGAGTCCGGTACGGTGAAGGACGAAACCTGGTATCGGGTACTGGTCGGGCCGTTCAGCAACCGCGAGCAGTTGACCGTGGCCCAGAAGCAACTGGCAGGCGCAGGCTTCAGTAACCTGCTGCTGCAACAGCGTCAGACCCGCCAATAGCCTTGGTGCAGCGCGGTTGGCGCGGCCTGTCCAGGCCGCGCCAGAGGGTCTGACGGTCAGCGCTGGCCGGCATTGCGCTCGGACACCTGCCCGTTCAATGTCCAGAAGTCGTACAAGACGCCCACCAAGAACAACCCGCCCGTGCAGAAGTAGATGATGGCGGTGATCCACTTGCCTTGGTAAAGGCGGTGCAGGCCGAAGATGCCCAGGAACGTCAGCAGTATCCAGGCGATGTTGTAGTCGATGCGGCCAGAGTGGAAACGCAGGTCGGCTTCGCGGTCCATGGCCGGGATCAGGAGCAGGTCGATGAGCCAGCCAATGCCCAGCAGCCCGAAGGTGAAGAACCAGATTGTCCCGGTGATGGGCTTGCCGTAGTAGAAACGGTGCGAGCCGGTGAAGCCGAAGATCCACAGCAAATAGCCGATCACCTTGCTGTGGGTGTCATGGAAGGGCGCGCCCTGTTGATAAGTATTCATGCATGGCCCTCGTGGGTTGCTGATTAAATTTTCTAAAAAAAGTTGTGACTTTTTCCGCCAAGGCCGACGGATGGTAAGCGAGAATCGACCAACGGATCAGAATTTGAACAAAAAGCTGTTATAAAGTTGCGCGCCCAACACACAACTATTCATAAGAGCTTCATCTATGCCGCCTTTGATCAAGACATGGCTGACCCTCTGCCTACTATTGCCCCTGGCCGCCCACGCCACCAACCGTGAGCAACGTCTTCCCAACGGCTTTACCGGCTACACCACCAACGCTTCGGTAAAGCGCACGCCTATCAAGCAGACCACCCTGCACGCCCGTCCTGGCAACGCTGCCAGCACCACGCGTGGCAAGACGGTGGCAGCCGCGTCGAGCAAGCAAAGCAGCGATGTGCTCGATCGTGCCGTTAACATGCTCGGCACCCCTTATGTTTGGGGCGGCACCAGCCCGAAAAAAGGGTTCGATTGCAGCGGCCTTGTTCGCTACGCCTTCAACGACGTGGCCGAGGTCAACCTGCCTCGCACCTCCAGCGCCATGGCCAGCGGTCACGGTACCAAGGTCGCCAAGGGCGACCTCAAGCCGGGCGACCTGATCTTCTTCAACATCAAGAGCCGCCGCGTCAACCATGTTGCCATCTACCTGGGCAATGACCGCTTCATTCATGCGCCGCGTCGCGGCAAGCGGGTGAGCATCGATAACCTGAGCAAGCCCTACTGGCAGAAACACTACGTGGTCGCCAAACGCGTACTGCCCAAGGAAAAGCAACAGCTAAGCCTGGCCAAGCGCTAATCGAACCTCATCCCAATCTCGTGCGCCGCCGCTCACTTGCCCACCTTGGGTAATGGGCGGCGGCACGGGTTGCATCACTCGGCGAGCAGCCCGCCCGCTTGAAGTTGCTTCATGGCCCCGGCCAGGGTTTGCATGCCCTCTGCCGCGCCGGTCTGCATCACCGAATGAAGCTGGGCCATGCGCCCTTCGCGGATCAGGTTGCGGGCCGCATCGTTCACCACCAGCACTTCTCGCGCCGCGACCCTGCCCCCGCCCCGCCGGCCGACCAGCACTTGCGCCACAACCACTCGTAGCGAGTCCGCCAGCATCGCGCGCACCCAAGGCTTTTCCTGCGCTGGGAATACCTCCACCACCCGGTCGACAGTGTTCACCGCTGACCGTGTATGAACGGTTGCCAGTACCAGATGACCCGTTTCGGCGGCACGCAGTGCAAGACGAATGGTCTCCAGGTCCCTCAACTCGCCCAGCACGATCACGTCGGGGTCCTGGCGCAATGCGCTAAAGCTGCAGCAATCGCGGCCGATTTCGCGCTGGTTGACCACACCTTGATGGCTGGCATGGACGACCTCGATCGGATCCTCGAGGGTGACGATGTGCAGCGCACGCTCGCGGCCCATCTGATCGAGCAGGGCTGCCAATGTGCTCGTCTTGCCACTGCCCGTCGGCCCGCCTATGAGGACCAGACCGTCACGGTATCGGCCAGTGGTTCGGATGATCTCGCCCAGGCCGAGCGCCTCAGCGCAGGCGATGCGCGCGGGGATCAAGCGGACAGTGAGCGCGGGGCCGTTCATCTGCCTGAACAGGTTCACGCGAAACCGCCCGAGCGCGGGGAGCTCCAGTGCCACGTCCAGGTCGTGACCGGCAGCCCACTGTCGATACGGGTCGGCATCGAGCAACGATTCCATGCTTCGCATCAATTCATCCGGCGTTGCCATCGGTACCGGCAGGCGTTGCAGCACGCCATCCACGCGCATCGCCGGCGCCTGACCTGCAGCCAGGTGCATGTCACTGGCACCTGCCTTCAAGGCAAGCGCCAGCAGGTCTGTCACCTCCATGAGACTCCCCATCTGCCTTCAACCAGGTAAAATGCGGCGAACCTTCAGTTGCCGGCGTCGATCTATGTCCACCCTAGCAGACAACCTTTCCTCGATTCGCGACCGCATCACGCGGGGCGCCCAGGCTGCCGGGCGTGATCCCGCCGACGTCCGGCTGCTGGCTGTCAGCAAAACCAAGCCGGCCGCCGCCATACGCGAACTCCATGCCGCGGGCGTGCATGATTTCGGGGAAAACTACCTACAAGAGGCGCTGACGAAACAACAGCAACTCATCGACCTGCCTCTGACCTGGCACTTCATTGGCCCGATTCAGTCGAACAAGACCAAGGCCATTGCCGAGCATTTCGACTGGGTGCACTCCGTGGATCGCCTGAAAATCGCCCAACGCCTTTCAGAACAGCGCCCAGCTGGCCTGGCGCCGCTCAACATCTGCCTGCAGGTGAACGTCAGCGGTGAAGCCAGCAAGGCCGGTTGCGCACCCGCGCAACTGCCCGCCCTGGTGACGGCCGTGGCTGCCCTGCCTAACCTGCGTTTGCGGGGGCTGATGGCAATCCCCGAACCTACCGATGATCGCAACGACCAGGAAGCCGCCTTCGCCCAGTTGCGTCAGCTACAGGACGCGCTAGGGCTGGGCCTGGACACCCTGTCAATGGGCATGAGCCATGACCTGGAAGCTGCAATTGCTCAAGGCGCGACCTGGGCCCGTATCGGCACCGCCCTGTTTGGTGCCCGCGACTACGGCAACGCTTGATGACATGCTTAACTCACTTTTCCTAACAAGGACCTGACATGAGCAAGACACGTATTGCCTTTATCGGCGCCGGCAACATGGCCGCAAGCCTGATCGGTGGTCTGCGTGCCCAGGGCGTGGAGGCGTCGCACATCCGCGCCAGCGACCCCGGTGCCGAAACCCGTACCCGCCTTCAGGCCGAACAGGGCATCGAAACCTTCGAGCACAACGCACAGGCCATCGAAGGCGCCGATGTAATCGTGCTGGCGGTCAAGCCGCAGGTGATGAAGACCGTGTGCCAGGCCTTGCGCGCCGACCTGAAGGACGGCCAGCTGATCGTGTCCATCGCTGCAGGTATCACCTGCGCCAGCCTGCAGAGCTGGGTGGGCAGCCGCCCAGTGGTGCGTTGCATGCCGAACACGCCGTCGCTGCTGCGCCAGGGTGTCAGTGGCCTGTACGCCACAGCCGAAGTCACGGCCGAGCAGCGCCAGCAGGCCGAGCAACTGTTGTCGGCGGTAGGGACGGCGCTCTGGCTCGAACAGGAACAACAACTGGATGCAGTGACCGCCGTCTCCGGTAGCGGCCCTGCGTATTTCTTCCTGCTGATCGAGGCCATGACGGCGGCTGGCGAAAAACTCGGCCTGCCCCGTGAGACCGCCACCGAGTTGACCTTGCACACGGCGCTGGGCGCCGCCCGCATGGCGGTTGCCAGCGATGTGGATGCCGCCGAATTGCGCCGCCGCGTGACCTCACCTGCCGGCACCACCGAAGCCGCCATCAAATCGTTCCAGGCCAGTGGCTTCGAGGCCATCGTGGAGCAGGCGCTGCGGGCTGCAGCCACGCGCTCTGCAGAACTGGCCGAGCAACTGGGCAAATAAGGAGTTTCAGATGAATGCACTGTCCGGCGCCGCGATCTTCGTGGTGCAAACCCTGGTCAGCCTGTACCTGGTGATCGTCCTGCTGCGCTTTGTGCTGCAACTGGTCAAGGCCAACTTCTACAACCCGCTCAGCCAGTTCACGGTGCGAGCGACCCAGCCGCTGCTCAAGCCGATCCGCCGAATCGTACCCAGCATCGCCGGGCTGGATACCTCGTCGCTGCTGTTGGCCGTGGTCATACAGGCCTTGCTGATGGGGTTCGTGCTGATGGTGACCTACGGTACCTTCGGTGATGTGCTGCACCTGCTGTTGTGGGCCATCATCGGTATCACCTCGCTGTTCCTGAAAATCTTCTGGGTGGCCATGATCGTCATGGTGATCGTTTCCTGGATAGCGCCCAACAGCCACAACCCGGCGGCCGAGCTTGCGTATCAGATCAGCGAGCCGGTGCTGGCGCCGTTCCGCCGTATCGTGCCGAACCTTGGGGGTTTGGATATTTCGCCGATCTTCGCGTTCCTGGCCATCCAGGTCATCCAGTCGTTCGTCATGCCGCCATTGGCCGCCTACGCTGGCATGCCGCAAGAGCTGTGGCGGATGATCTGACCCGACAGCACCCCGGCGACAAGCCTTCGCTTGCCGCTGGGGGTGGTGCTCTTTAGACTTACGCCTCCGTCAAGCGTGAGCAGGGTCGATGTCCACTGTCTTTCCCGAAGATTCCGTCGGTCTGGTCATACCCCAGACCGCCCGGTTCGACGAGCCGCTGGCTCTGGCCTGCGGCCGTTCACTGAACCGCTATGAGCTGGTCTACGAGACCTATGGCACGCTGAACGCCAGCGCGAGCAATGCGGTACTGATTTGCCATGCCCTGTCTGGGCATCACCATGCCGCGGGTTACCACGCTGCCACTGACCGCAAGCCGGGTTGGTGGGACAGCTGCATCGGCCCAGGCAAGCCCATCGACACCAATCGCTTCTTCGTGGTCAGCCTGAACAACCTGGGTGGCTGCAATGGCAGCACCGGGCCGAGCAGCATCAACCCGGCCACTGGCAAGGCCTATGGCGCCGACTTCCCGATCCTGACCGTCGAAGACTGGGTTCACAGCCAGGTCCGCCTGGCAGAGCGCCTGGGCATCGCGCAGTGGGCAGCCGTGGTGGGTGGTAGCTTGGGCGGCATGCAGGCGCTGCAGTGGACCATCAGCTATCCCGAACGCGTGCGCCATTGTGTCGATATCGCCTCGGCGCCCAAGCTGTCCGCGCAGAACATCGCATTCAACGAGGTGGCGCGCCAGGCCATTCTCACCGACCCCGAGTTCCATGGCGGCTCGTTCCAGGACCAGGGCGTCATTCCCAAGCGGGGCCTGATGCTGGCACGCATGGTCGGGCATATCACCTACCTGTCGGATGACTCGATGGGTGAGAAATTCGGCCGCGAGCTCAAGAGTGACAAGCTCAACTACGACTTCCACAGCGTGGAATTCCAGGTCGAAAGCTACCTGCGCTATCAAGGCGAAGAATTCTCCGGGCGCTTCGATGCCAACACGTACCTGCTGATGACCAAGGCCCTGGACTACTTCGACCCGGCTGCGGCTCACAACGGCGATCTGGCCGCGACCCTGGCCCACGTCAAGGCCAGCTACTGCATCATGTCGTTCACTACCGACTGGCGCTTCTCGCCGGCCCGTTCGCGGGAAATCGTCGATGCCCTGATGGCGGCGCGCAAGGACGTCTGCTACCTGGAAATCGACTCGCCCTACGGCCACGATGCCTTCCTGATTCCCACGCCTCGCTACATGCAGGGTTTCTCGAACTACATGAACCGCATTGCCATCTGAGGACAGCATGAGAGCCGATCTGGAAATCATCCACGACTGGATTCCCGCCGGCAGCCGGGTACTGGACCTGGGCTGTGGTACCGGCGAGCTGCTGGCTTCGCTGCGCGACCGCAAGCAGGTCACCGGCTACGGCCTGGAGATCGACGGGGACAACATCGCCGCCTGCGTGGCCAAGGGCGTGAACGTCATCGAGCAGGACCTGGACAAAGGCCTGGGCAATTTCGCCAGCGACAGTTTCGATGTGGTGATCATGACCCAGGCCTTGCAGGCGGTGGAGTACCCCGACCGCATCCTGGACGAAATGCTGCGCGTCGGTCGCCAGTGCATCATCACCTTCCCCAACTTCGGTCACTGGCGCTGCCGGTGGTACCTCGCGACCAAAGGCCGCATGCCCGTCTCGGACTTCATGCCGTACACCTGGTACAACACCCCCAACATCCACTTCTGCACCTTCGCCGATTTCGAAGAGCTGGTTCACGAGCGCAAGGCCAAGGTGCTGGACCGGCTGGCGGTGGACCATATGCACCGCAACGGCCTGGGCGGCCGGCTGTGGCCCAACCTGCTTGGCGAAATCGGTATCTACCGCGTCAGCAGCCCCGGCCTGCAGGCACATCAAGTCGCGGTCTGACCCAGGAGAATCTGCGCCATGCGTCGCCTTGCCCTGCTTTTGATCGGCCTGTGTCTGGCGTTGCCAGTACTGGCAGCCGATACTGCACGCGCTGCTCGCAAAGAAGTATTTGGCGATATCACGGTGCACTACGGCGCGTTCACCTCGAGCATGCTCACCCCGCAGGTCGCAGCGGCCACGGGGCTGGTCCGCAGCCGTCACCAGGGCGTGCTGAGCCTTACCGTACTCAGAGACGGCAAGCCGATTACGGCCGTGGTCAGCGGCGCGGTCAAGGACCTGACCGGGCGCAAGCAGCCCCTGGCCTTCAAGCAGGTGACCGACCACGGCACCGCGTCGTACGTCGCCCAATTCACGATCGAACAACCTGAGACCGTCGTCTTCGAGCTAGGCGTCCAAGCCGGTGGTGTCAGTCACTCCTTCAGCTTCAACCAGGACGTTTTCCCAGGCGAATGATGAATTTCCAGCAACTCGTATTGGCCAGCCATAACGCCGGCAAACTCAAGGAACTGCAGGCGATGCTCGGTCAATCCGTGCAATTGCGATCGATCGGCGAATTCAGCCAGGTCGAGCCGGAAGAAACCGGTCTGTCGTTCGTCGAGAACGCCATCTTGAAGGCCCGCAATGCCGCGCGTATTTCCGGGCTCCCCGCCTTGGCGGACGATTCTGGTCTGGCCGTGGACTGCCTGGGCGGTGCACCGGGCATCTACTCGGCGCGTTATGCCGATGGCCAGGGCGATGCCGCCAACAACGCCAAGTTGCTCGACGCGCTGAAGAACGTGCCGCAGGCCGAGCGCACTGCGCAGTTCGTCTGCGTCTTGGCGCTGGTGCGTCACGCCGATGATCCGCTGCCAATCCTGTGCGAAGGCCTGTGGCAGGGCAGCATCCTGTTCAAGGCGAGCGGCGAACATGGTTTTGGTTACGACCCGCTGTTCTGGGTGCCAGAACGTGATTGCTCAAGCGCCGACCTGACCCCGGCTGACAAGAACCAGATCAGCCACCGTGCCCGCGCCATGGCGCTACTGCGTCAACGTCTGGGCCTGGCATGACCCTGACGTCGCCGCTCATCCAGGCACCCGGCATCAGCCAGCTGCCGCCGTTGGCGTTGTACATCCATATCCCGTGGTGCGTGCGCAAATGCCCCTACTGCGACTTCAATTCCCATGCCGCCGGGCCTGAACTGCCCGAAACGGCCTACGTGGCGGCGCTGCTGACCGACCTTGATCAGGAACTGGCCGCAGTCCAGGGCCGCATCATCACCTCGATCTTCTTCGGTGGTGGCACACCCAGCCTGTTCAGCGCCGATGCCCTGGGCCGGTTGCTGCGCGGCGTCGAGCAACGCATCCCGTTCGCTTCGGACATCGAGATCACCCTGGAAGCCAACCCGGGAACGTTCGAACAGGACAAGTTCAAGGCCTATCGCCAGACCGGCATCAACCGCCTGTCCATTGGCGTGCAGAGTTTCCAACCGGCCAAGCTGCAAGCGCTGGGCCGCATCCATAACGGCGAGGAGGCGATCCGCGCCGCTGGCATGGCAAGGGCCGCAGGCTTCGACAACTTCAACATGGACCTGATGCACGGCTTGCCCGACCAAACGATGGACGACGCCCTGGGCGATCTGCGTCAGGCAATTGAGCTTGGGCCCACGCACCTGTCCTGGTATCAGCTGACGGTAGAACCCAACACCGTATTCTGGAACCAGCCGCCCGAGCTGCCTGAGGACGATATCCTCTGGGACATTCAGGAGGCCGGCCAAGGCCTGATGGCGGCCAACGGGTTTGGCCAGTACGAGGTGTCTGCCTACGCCCAGCCCGAGCGCGCTGCTCGCCACAACCTCAACTACTGGCGCTTCGGGGACTTCATCGGTATCGGTGCCGGCGCCCATGGCAAGCTCACCTACGCCGACGGGCGCATCGTACGCACCTGGAAAACCCGGTTGCCCAAGGACTACCTGAACCTGGCCAAGCCGTTCAAGGCCGGCGAAAAACAGTTGCCCGATGACGAATTGCCCTTCGAGTTCCTGATGAACGCGCTGCGCCTGACCCAGGGTGTGGAAGCGCAGCTGTTCACCGAGCGCACGGGATTGCCGCTCGCACGGCTGGCCCAAGCCCGTCGCCTTGCAGAACAAAGAGGGCTTTTGCAGGTCGAACCGGATCGACTGGTGGCAACGCCCAGGGGCCAACTGTTCCTCAATGACTTGCTGCAGTATTTCTTGACCTAAGGATGACCCATGGATTTGGTACTCGACCTGCTCGCGACGATTTCCCGCTGGAGCCGCAGCAACTTGTCGGAGATTTCTCTGGCGTTGGTAGGCTGTCTGCTGGTGCTGTTCGGGACGGACATCAAGGCCTGGGCTGAACAGCGCCTGGGAGGGCTGACAGGGGCCCTGCGGGTACCGCTGATGGCATTGCTGGTGATGATCGGCAGCGGCGCGGCCTTGATCTACGCCACACCTTGGGTCCTGAAGGGGCTGAGCCAGTTCAACAACTATGCGTTGGCGCCTGTGCTGCTGGTGGTCTTGGCGCTGATCGGTGTGGTAGCGGATCGTCGCGGCTGAAGCTGTAGCAGTCCAGGCGCCTTATGCGCAACGCTTCAGCGTAAGGCCGCCTAGCGGCTCAGCAACCAAAAAAACCGCCCTTTCGAGGCGGTTTTTTGTCTATCAGCACAGCGTACGGTTCATCGCCTCACGCGGTCTTTTCGAATTTCAGGTCCCACACACCATGGCCCAAGCGCTCGCCGCGGCGTTCGAACTTGGTGATCGGCCGCTCGCTTGGGCGCGGCACGTAGGTACCGTCCGCTGCCTGGTTACGATAGCCAGGGGCTGCATTCATCACTTCCAGCATGTACTCGGCATAGGGTTCCCAGTCCGTGGCCATGTGGAACACGCCGCCTGGCTTGAGCTTGCGCCGGACCAACTCGGCGAACTCCAGCTGGACGATGCGACGCTTGTGGTGACGCGCCTTGTGCCAAGGGTCGGGGAAGAACAGCATCAGGCGGTCGAGGCTGTCGTCGGCCACGCAACGATTCAACACTTCGATGGCATCGCAGTCATATACCCGCAGGTTGGTCAGCCCTTGGGTGAGCACGCCGTTGAGCAGTGCTCCTACGCCTGGGCGATGGACCTCGACACCGATGAAGTCCTGCTCAGGTGCAGCGGCCGCCATTTCCAACAGGGAGTGACCCATGCCGAAGCCGATTTCCAGCGTGCGCGGTGCCGAGCGGCCGAAGACCTGGTCATAGTCGACCGGGCTGTCCGCCAGCGGCAGGACGTACAGCGGCCCACCCTGGTCCAGGCCGCGCTGCTGGCCTTCGGTCATGCGCCCGGCACGCATCACGAAGCTCTTGATGCGGCGGTGCGGGCGGGCGTCGCCGTCGGCGGCGTTCGGCAGATCTTGTGAATCAGTCATCAGGGGCTCTTACTTGATCAGACCATCCAGCGGCGAAGAGGCGCTGGCATAGAGTTTCTTGGGCATGCGACCGGCCAGGTATGCCATGCGACCCGCCACGATGGCGTGCTTCATGGCCTCGGCCATCAGTACCGGTTGCTGGGCGTGGGCGATGGCCGAGTTCATCAGTACCGCCTCGCAGCCCATTTCCATTGCGATGGTGGCGTCGGAGGCAGTGCCTACGCCAGCATCCACCAGTACCGGTACCTTGGATTCTTCGAGGATGATCTGCAGGTTGTAAGGATTGCAGATGCCAAGCCCCGTACCGATCAGGCCAGCCAGGGGCATGACGGCGATACAGCCGGCTTCGGCCAGCTGGCGGGCGATGATCGGGTCGTCGCTGGTGTAGACCATCACGTCGAAGCCATCCTTGACGAGCACTTCGGCGGCCTTGAGGGTTTCGATCACGTTGGGGAACAGGGTTTTCTGGTCGGCCAGCACTTCCAGCTTGACCAGGTTGTGCCCATCGAGCAGCTCCCTGGCCAGACGGCAGGTGCGCACCGCCTCGACGGCGTCATAGCAGCCGGCAGTATTGGGCAGAATGGTGTAGCGGTCCGGCGGCAGTACGTCCAGCAGGTTCGGCTCGCCCGGGTTCTGACCAATGTTCGTGCGGCGCACCGCGACAGTCACGATCTCGGCACCCGAGGCCTCGATGGCCTGGCGGGTTTGCTCCATGTCACGGTACTTGCCGGTGCCTACCAGCAGGCGCGACTGGAAGGTGCGCCCGGCCAGGGTGAAGGGCTTGTCGCTGCGAACGTTGCTCATCGTTGTTCCTCGGGAAAAGGTTGCTGGGCCTGCGGTTGGGTTGCCGACAGCGGTCAGCCGCCACCGATGGCGTGCACCACTTCGACCTGGTCGCCATCGCTCAGCGCGGTGGTGTCATGCTGACTGCGCGGCACGATGTCCTGATTCAGCTCAACCGCCACGCGGCGGCCAGCCAGCTCAAGGCGTGCCAGTAGCCCGGCGACGCTTTCGCCAGCAGGCAATTCGTAGGGTTCACCGTTCAGTTGGATACGCATGCTCACGGCCACCATTGTTCTTTGGGGCCCGCATTCTAGCGCCGAAAGGCCGCGCAACCCAAGGCCACCGCACGCCATTAGTCGTTAATGTGGACTGGGCGGTCAGCCCAGTCGCCATGCGGCGAGCCCTAGGCAGAGCCACCCTGCCAGGAAGCACAGGCCGCCGATGGGCGTGATCATGCCCAGCTTGCTGATGCCCGTCAGTGTCAGCAGGTACAGGCTGCCGGAGAACAGCACGATACCCAGCACGAACAGATAACCGGCCCAACCCACCAGCCGGCCAGGCAGATGGACCGCCAGCAATGCCACGCCAAACAGCGCCAGCGCGTGAACCAGTTGGTAGGTGACTCCGGTGTGGAAAATAGCCAGGTAGTCAGCGCTGAGTCGATTTTTCAGGCCGTGGGCTGCAAAGGCGCCCAGGGCCACGCCGGTAAAACCGAAAAAAGCGGCAAGCATCAGGAAGCTGCGAAGCATGGGACGACTCCTCGAATCGGGTCTGTATAATGGCCCTTCCCCAACGTCCGGCCAAGCCACCCTATGCTGCGAAACCTTCTCCGACGTCTTCTGCGCGCTCTGCTCTGGTTTGCCGCCGTGAGTATCGTGCTGGTCCTGGTGTTTCGCTGGGTACCTCCGCCCGGCACGGCGTTGATGCTCGAGCGCAAGGTGCAATCGTGGGTAAGCGGCGAACCGATTGACCTGCAGCGCGAATGGGTGAGTTGGGACCATATCTCCGATGACCTCAAGGTGGCTGTCATTGCCGGTGAAGACCAGAAATTCGCCAGCCACTGGGGCTTCGACATACCCGCCATCCAGGCAGCCCTGGCCTTCAACGAGCGTGGCGGTAACGTGCGCGGCGCCAGCACCCTGACCCAACAGGTGGCCAAGAACCTGTTCCTGTGGCCAGGGCGTAGCTGGCTGCGCAAGGGTCTGGAAGCATGGTTCACTGGCTTGATGGAACTGTTCTGGACCAAGCAGCGCATTCTCGAGGTCTACCTCAACAGTGCCGAGTGGGGCCAAGGGGTATTCGGTGCCCAGGCAGCCGCTCGCTATCACTTTGGCGTGGAAGCCAGTCAACTCAGCCGGCAGCAAGCCGCACAACTGGCCGCCGTGCTGCCCAGCCCCCTCAAGTGGAATGCTGGCAAGCCAAGCACCTACGTGGCCAGCCGCGCGAGCTGGATTCGCCGCCAGATGAGCCAGCTGGGCGGGCCCAGCTACCTGATGCAACTGGACACATCACGCAGGCCCTGAGCCTGTCACCGCATACAGAGCAGGCATGAAAAAGCCGCTGTCCCCTTGCAGGGCAGCGGCTTTTTGTCGAACAGAGAACGATCAGGCAGCGATCAAGGCCTTGACCTTGTTCATCGCGTTCTTCTCCAGCTGGCGAATACGCTCGGCCGACACGCTGTATTTCTCGGCCAGCTCATGCAGGGTGGCTTTCTCTTCGGCCAACCAGCGCTGGTACAGAATATCCCGGCTACGGTCATCCAGGCCCTGCAGGGCTTCATGAAGGTTGCTGGTGGAGTTGTCGCTCCAGTCTGCGTCTTCAAGTTGTACCGCCGGGTCGTAACGGTGGTCTTCCAGGTAATGCGCTGGCGACTGGAAGGCACTGTCGTCGTCGGCTTCGGCCGCCGGATCGAACGCCATGTCGTGACCGCTCAGACGGCTTTCCATCTCGCGTACTTCACGAGGCTCGACCCCCAGGCTTTCGGCAACCCGATGCACTTCGTCGTTGTTCAACCAGGCCAGACGCTTTTTCTGGCTGCGCAGGTTGAAGAACAGCTTGCGCTGGGCCTTGGTGGTCGCCACCTTGACGATGCGCCAGTTGCGCAGGATGAACTCGTGGATTTCGGCCTTGATCCAGTGCACGGCGAACGACACCAGGCGTACGCCCATTTCCGGGTTGAATCGCTTGACGGCCTTCATCAGGCCGACGTTGCCTTCCTGGATCAGGTCGGCCTGGGCCAGCCCATAACCGGCATAGCTGCGGGCGATGTGCACGACGAACCGCAGGTGGGCCATTACCATTTGCCGAGCAGCTTCGAGGTCCTGCTCGTAATAGAGACGCTCAGCCAGATCCCGCTCCTGCTCGACAGTCAGCAGCGGGATGCTGTTGACCGTATGCACGTAGGACTCCAGGTTTGCACCGGGTACCAGGGCATACGCAGGTTGCAACGATGTGGTCATTAAAGAACCTCCGACTTACTGAACTCGCGCTTTTCAGGCGCTGCCTACATAGACCTGGGGCCCAGGTACAAGTTCCAACGGGCGCGCCCAGGCCAATGCTGGCAAATAAAAACTATCGCGGCGCCAGGTCGTTCAAGTGGCGGGCGACTGCAATCCATGCACCGATATACCCCAACAGCACCGCTCCGATCAAGAGCGAAAGACCATCGGAGGCCGGTACGCCACCCAAGGCAAAATCGCTGCCATACAGACCAGAAAGGCTCACCACGGCCTCGTTCAGCCACCCTAGGCCAAACGCCAGGATAGCCCAGGCCAACAGGCCCGCACCCAGGCCGTACAAGGCCCCCATGTACAGGAAAGGCCGGCGTACGTAGGCATCGGTGCCCCCCACCAGCTTGATCACCTCGATCTCGACACGGCGGTTCTCGATATGTAGACGAATTGTGTTACCAATTACTAAGAGCAGCGCGGAAATCAGCATGACGGCCAGCCCGAATACGAACCGGTCCCCAAGCTTGAGGATGGCCGCCAGTCGCTCGACCCATACCAGGTCCAGCTGCGCCACATCGACGCGCGGCAACTCGGACAGGCGCTGACGCAGCGCTTCCAGAGCCGGCTTGTCGACTTCGGTCGGGGTCACCACGACCACGCCGGGCAGTGGGTTGTCGGGCAACTCTCGCAGCGCCTCGCCGAGGCCCGATTGCTGCTGGAACTCCTGCAGTGCCTGCTCGCGACTCACATACTGCGCCTCTGCTACGCCCGGCATGCCCTTGATTTCATCGCGCAACGCCTCGCCGTCACGGCTGTTGGCATCGAGCTTGAGGTACAGGGAGATTTGCGCGGCGCGCTGCCAGGACCCGCCCAATTGCTCGACGTTCTTGAGCAGCAATGACAGCCCCATGGGCATGCTCAGCGCCACGGCCATCACCATGCAGGTGAAGAAGCTGCCAATGGGTTGCTTGCCCAGTCGCCGCAAGCTGTCCGCCAGGCTGGCGCGATGGCTTTCAAGCCAGGCGTGCATAAGGGTACGCAGGTCCGGGCCGTCATCGTCGGCGCCTGCACCACGCTTCTTGGCAGGCTGGGGGTCGGCAGGCTTGGGCGCAACGCGCTCGGAAACTTTTGGTGAACGTGTAGTGCTCATTGTCCGGCCTCCCCGTCGCCGATCAAACGGCCGCGCTGCAAGGTCAACATGCGGTGACGCATGCGCGCGATCAGTGCCAGGTCATGGCTGGCAATCAAGACGGTTGTGCCCAGTCGGTTGATGTCTTCGAAAACACCCATGATCTCTGCGGCCAGGCGCGGGTCGAGGTTGCCGGTTGGCTCGTCGGCCAGCAGCAAGGCTGGCTGGTGCACGATGGCGCGGGCGATACCCACGCGCTGCTGTTGGCCGGTCGACAAGTCGGCAGGGTACAACTCGCCTTTGTCGACCAGAGACACCCGCTCCAGCGCCGAGTCCACGCGCTTGGCGATCTCGGCCTTGGACAAGCCCAGTATCTGCAGGGGCAAGGCAATGTTGTTGAAGACCGTGCGGTCGAACAGCAACTGGTGGTTCTGGAACACCACGCCTATCTGGCGGCGCAGGAACGGGATCTGCGAATTGCTGATCTGACCCAGGTCCTGCCCGGCCAGCATCAGTTTGCCGCTGGTGGGACGCTCCATGGCCAGCAGCAGGCGCAGCAGCGTACTTTTACCTGCACCCGAATGCCCGGTGACGAACAGGAATTCGCCCCGACGCGCCCGGAAACTCAGCTCGTGCAGCCCCACGTGGCCGTTGGGGTAGCGCTTGGCAACCTGTTCGAATCGAATCATGGTCAGTCTCGCTCGGCGAACAGGGCCTTGACGAACGGCTCGGCTTCAAAGGTGCGCAGGTCATCGATCCCCTCACCGACACCGATGAACCGGATAGGCAGCTTGAATTGCTTGGCCAGGGCGAAGATGACACCACCCTTGGCGGTACCGTCGAGCTTGGTGAGCGCAAGACCGGTCAGCTCCACGCTCTGGTGGAAATACTTGGCCTGGCTGATGGCGTTCTGGCCGGTACCGGCGTCGAGCACCAGCAGCACTTCGTGCGGCGCATCGGGATCGAGCTTGCCGATGACGCGGCGGACCTTCTTCAGCTCCTCCATCAGGTTGTCCTTGGTGTGCAGGCGCCCGGCAGTGTCGGCGATCAGCACATCCACGCCCCTGGCCTTGGCTGCCTGCACCGCGTCGAAGATCACCGAGGCGGAGTCGGCGCCAGTGTGCTGCGCGATCACCGGGATGCGGTTACGCTCACCCCACACCTGCAACTGCTCGACCGCTGCGGCCCGGAAGGTATCGCCTGCAGCCAGCATCACTTTCTTGCCTTCCATCTGCAGCTTCTTGGCCAGCTTGCCGATGGTGGTGGTCTTGCCGGCGCCATTGACGCCTACCACCAGGATCACATAAGGCTTGTTCTGCGCCGCCACGACCATCGGCTGCTCGACAGGCCTGAGCAACGCGGCCAGCTCTTCCTGCAAGGACTTGTACAGCGCGTCGGCGTCGGCCAGCTGCTTGCGGGCCACCTTCTGCGTCAGGTTCTGAACGATGGTGGACGTGGCCTCCACGCCGACGTCGGCGGTCAGCAGGCGGGTCTCGATCTCGTCGAGCAAATCGTCATCGATGACTTTCTTGCCCAGGAACAGGCTGGCCATGCCTTCGCCAATGCTGGCGCTGGTCTTGGACAACCCCTGCTTGAGGCGGGCGAAAAAGCCTGCTTTCACAGGCTCGGACTGAGCGGCTTCGACGGACGGGGCAGCCTCGGCCTCGATGTGCAAATCGACCTTGGCCGGCTCTGCAACGGGCTGGACTGCCGGCGCAGGCGCCGGGCGATCCGGAATCACTGGTGGCGCCTTGGCTTGCAGATCGGGCACCAGCGCCACGGGTTCTTCTGCAACCGGCAGCACCAGGTTGCTCACGGGGGCAGGAACTTCCACTTCAGGCACAGCAGCAGGCGTTGGTGCAGGTGCAGGTGCAGGCACGTGTGGTGCAGGGTCGGCGACCGGCGCGGGTGCCACGGGCACAGCGACCTCGGGCAAGGGCGCAGGCGTCACCTGAACTGGGGGTGTCGGCTCCGCAGTCGGCGCTACGGCCGGGGCAGCTTGCTCGGCCAGCGGTGCAGGCCCATCCGTTTGATCGGGTGTCGCTGGCGCGGGCGCTTGGACAGCAGGGGATTTTTCCGTCGGCACGTCCGCTTGCGCAGGTGGCTGCGGCTTCTTGCGGAACCAGCCGAACAGGCCTTTCTTCTCGCCAGCCTCGGCCGGCGCTTTTTTGTCGTCGTTGGAACCAAACATGGAAGACGGCTATCTCAGGGTAGCGATGGCCCGCTAGGGCGCATCAGGAATTCTTTCTACGCAGAACAGACTATCTAGAAGCCGGCTGGTTCATGCGCAACGTTTTGTCTTGATGTCCTGCAGGCCAGAACGGCGACAGGCATGGTCGCCAGGCAACCGGATCAGTATCCTAGCACCTCCTGGCCTGCCGACGCTAAACCCAGCGGGCCGCCGAACAGGTTAAACACCGTATGAATGCTCTAGCCCGCCGCGCCGCTGGCCTGTTGCTCGGCACGCTGTGCCTCCCGCTTGCGGCCTTCGCCGCCGATGTGCAACCCACTCACGAATTCATCCTGGATAACGGCCTCAAAGTGGTCGTGCGCGAAGACCATCGCGCCCCGGTGGTGGTCTCGCAGATCTGGTACAAGGTCGGCTCCAGCTACGAGACGCCTGGCCAGACCGGCCTTTCGCATGCGCTCGAGCACATGATGTTCAAGGGCAGTGCCAAGGTCGGCCCTGGCGAAGCCTCGCGCATCCTGCGGGATCTGGGCGCCGAAGAGAACGCGTTCACCAGCGACGACTACACCGCCTACTATCAGGTGCTGGCGCGCGATCGCTTGCCGGTCGCCTTCGAGCTGGAGGCCGATCGCCTGGCCAGCCTGCGTCTGCCGGCCGACGAGTTCAGCCGTGAAATCGAGGTCATCAAGGAAGAGCGCCGCCTGCGCACCGACGACCAGCCCAATGCCAAGGCGTTCGAGCTGTTTCGTGCCATGGCCTACCCGGCCAGCGGCTACCACACCCCAACCATCGGCTGGATGGCTGACCTGGAGCGCATGAAAGTCGAGGAGCTGCGCCACTGGTACACCTCGTGGTACGCACCCAACAACGCCACGCTCGTGGTGGTGGGCGATGTTACCGCCGACGAAGTCAAGGGCCTGGCCCAGAAGTACTTCGGCGCTATTCCTCGCCGGGACACACCTGCGGCCAAGCTGCCGCTGGAGCTGGCAGAGCCCGGCCAGCGACAGCTGACCCTGCACGTGCGCACCCAGCTGCCGAGCCTGATCTACGGCTTCAACGTACCTGGCCTGCCCACGGCCCAGGACCCTCGCACGGTGCATGCCTTGCGCCTGATCTCGGCCTTGCTCGATGGCGGCTACAGTGCACGCATGCCCGCACGACTGGAGCGCGGGCAGGAGCTGGTGGCCGGGGCCTCGTCCAGCTACAACGCCTTCACGCGCGGCGACAGCCTGTTCCTGATTTCAGCCACGCCCAACGTGCAGAAACAAAAAACCCTGGCAGACGTGGAAAAGGGCATCTGGCAACTGCTGGATGAACTCAAGACCACACCGCCGACGGCAGAAGAGCTCGAGCGCGTGCGCGCCCAGGTCATCGCCGGGCTGGTGTATGACCGCGACTCGATCAGCAGCCAGGCAACCACCATCGGCCAGCTGGAAACCGTCGGCCTGTCCTGGAAGTTGATCGACAGCGAGCTGGACGAACTCAAGCGCGTTACCCCTCAGGACATCCAGCAAGCTGCCCGTACCTATTTCACCCGCGAACGCCTGAGCGTTGCCCATGTTCTGCCCGAGGAGTCCGCTCATGAGTGACCGTCGCTTGCATCGTCCCCACTGGCTGGCTACGGGTATCTGTACCTGGGCATTGACGGCTGCACTGGCCGTACCGGCACTGGCCGAGGACGCTGCCAAGGCTGGCAATGCACAAGCCCGGCAGGCCAACACTTTACAGTCCCTGGCCGAGCTTGACGGCAAGGCGCCCACTACCCGCCAGCTGAACATCCAGCACTGGAATACGGCTGAAGGCGCGCGGGTGCTGTTCGTCGAGGCCCGCGAGCTCCCGATGTTCGACCTGCGCGTGACCTTCGCCGCCGGCAGCAGCCAGGACGGTGACACACCAGGCCTGGCGGCCCTGACCAACGCCATGCTCAACGAAGGCGTAAAGGGCAAGGATGTGACTGCCATCGCCCAAGGCTTCGAGAGTCTTGGGGCGGATTTCGGCAACGGCTCGTACCGCGACATGGCCGTCGCTTCGCTACGTAGCCTCAGTGCCAAGGACAAGCGCGAACCGGCCTTGAAGCTGTTTACCGAGGTCACAGGCAAGCCCACCTTCCCGGACGAGGCGCTCAAACGGCTCAAGAACCAGATGTTGGCCGGCTTCGAGTACGATAAGCAGAACCCCGGCAAGCTTGCAGGCAAGACGCTGTTCACCCACCTGTACGGCGAACACCCTTATGCGCATCCCAGCGATGGGACACCGCAAAACATCACCGGCATTACCCTTGAGCAGTTGCGTGCGTTTCATGCCAAGGCTTACACACCGGGCAATGCCGTCATTGCACTGGTGGGCGACCTGAACCGCAGCGAAGCCGAGGCAATTGCCGCGCAGGTTTCAGCCGGCCTGCCTAAAGGCCCGGCCTTGCCTGCCCCAGCCCAGCCGACAGCGCCCAAGGCAGGCTTCACCCACATCGAGTTTCCGTCCCAACAGACACACCTGATGCTCGCAGAGCTGGGTATCGATCGCCAGGACAAGGATTGGCCAGCCTTGTCACTGGGCAATCAGATCCTCGGTGGCGGCGCGTTCGGCACGCGGCTGATGAGTGAGGTGCGTGAAAAGCGCGGTCTGACCTACGGTGTCTATTCGGCCTTCAGCCCGATGCAAGTGCGCGGCCCGTTCATGATCAACCTGCAAACCCGCGCCGAACTCAGCGAAGGGACATTGAAGCTGGTTCAGGGTATTCTGGCCGACTATCTGCGCAGCGGCCCTACCCAGCAGGAACTGGACGATGCCAAGCGCGAGCTGGCTGGAAGCTTCCCGCTTTCCAATGCGAGCAATGCCAGCATCGTCGGGCAACTGGGCGCCATCGGCTTCTACAACCTGCCATTGAGCTGGCTGGAAGACTTCATGCAGCAGTCCCAGGCCCTGACCGTCGAACAGGTCAAGGACGCCATGAACAAGCATTTGTCCGCCGACAAGCTGGTCATCGTCACAGTCGGTCCGAAGGTGCCGCAGAAGCCACTGCCAGCCCCTACTGATAAACCCTCCGGGCAACCGCTCGGGGTACCGGAGCACTAATGCCAAGATCCAACCCTCCCGCCCGCCAGCAACCGGGCCAGAGCAAGGGCCAGGGCCACCTGCGCATCATCGCGGGCCAATGGCGCAGCCGTCGTCTGGCCGTGCCCGATGGTGAGGGCTTGCGCCCTACACCTGACCGGGTACGCGAGACGGTTTTCAACTGGCTGGCCCCCTATATCGAGGGCGCGCACGTGCTCGACGCCTTCACCGGCAGCGGGGCGTTGGTACTGGAGGCCCTGTCTCGCGGGGCCGAGGATGCCGTGGCACTGGACAGCAATTCTGCCGCCATCGCCAACCTCAAGCACAACCTCGAGATCCTGCGCTGTCCACGGGGGCAGATCCTTCAGACCGATGCCTTGCGCTATCTGCAAGGCCCTGCCAAAAAGCAATTCGACCTGGTATTCCTGGACCCACCTTTTCATCAGCAGTTGCTGGCAGACACCTGCAACCTGCTCGAACAGAACCAGTGGCTGAGCGAGCAAGCGTGGGTATATACCGAGAGCGAAGCGGCTCCGTCGACCTTGCAGCTACCTGCCAACTGGCGACTGCACCGGGAGAAGAAAACCGGACAGGTGCATTACGCACTGTGGCAACGGGGCTAACTATTTAGCGCAGCTGGCGCCCCACGTTGACTGATGCTGCTCGGGTCTCTAGCCATCCGAGCACCTCAGCATGACCGTATCGCTCTCCGCGCCTTCACTGGCCGATGATGTCTCGGCGGCGCTTGCCTCTCTTGCAGGCGCCAGCCCCTCCCCTGTGCAGCATTTCACGCTTGAAAACGGCCTGTCCGTCTACCTGAGACAGCAGAGCCGAAATGCCCTCGCCGCCGTCCAGCTCTGGTACAACGTCGGTACCCGTCACGAGCCAGCAGGGCAGACTAACCTCTCGCACTTGCTTGAACACGTCATCTTCGAAGGCAGCCGCAAGCTTGAGCCTGGGCAGTACGCGAAAGTCGTTGCCCGCCTTGCGGGACAGGCCAATGCCAGTACTCTCCTCGATGCCACCTCTTTCGACATGTTGTTGCCTGCATCGCGCCTGCCCGTTGCGCTCGAACTGTTGGCAGATGCCATGGACACGGCCACATTCGGGTTGCCCGAGTTGGCACGAGGCGCCAAGGCGATCGCTGACGAACGACGCCTGAAAGTAGACGCCCAGCCCATCCAGCAAGCCTACGACCGTCACTTGGCCCTGGCTCACGGCAGCAGCCCGTATGCGACCCCAAGCTTCGGTTCGGCGATAGATCTACAGAACATCGACCTGCCAACGCTGCGGCAGTGGTACACCACCCGCTACCGGCCTAACAACGCCACGCTCGTCGTGGTGGGCAACGTGGAACTGGAAACGTTGAAACAGCAGGTCGAAACGTACTTCGCGCACCTGGAGCGCGGTCAGCTGCCAGACTCGCCTTTTCCCCGCTCAGACGCTCCAATGGCGGAACGCAGCCAGGCCGTTAGCTTGCCCGGCCTTAGCCATGGCCTGCTGATGTCCTTCAACGTCCCCAGTTGTGCCACAGCCAACGATGCACTCACGAGCAAAACCCTCGAGCTGATCTGTGAAGTGCTGGCCGAGGGCTCCAGCGCTTGGCTGTATGCCGAACTTGTCAGGGGACGGGGCCTGCTGACAGGCGTTGCCGCAACCTATGACCCCCTTGTACGTGGCGACACCGTAATCACCTTCTCAGCCTACGTGAACACACTGAATGCGACCCTCGAACAAGCTACTGAAGCGACTTATGAGCAGATAGCACGCTTGCAAACCGAAGCCTTGTCGGCTGAACAGTTGCAGCAGATAAAGCTGCGACTGCTCGCCCGCCAGCTTTTCTCTCTCGACAGCGCAACGGCCCAAGCTTCGCAAATCGGCGCCATGGCCGCGACAGGGCAACCAGCAAGCCTGATCGACGAACATGCGCGCCTGATATCGATCATCGACAGTGCTCAGGTGCAGCAGGTAGCGCGCACTTATCTGGGGCGTGAGCGGCTGACCACCACCTCTCTTCTACCAGGAGCGCAAGCATGAACGACGATCAGATACGCCAACCAGCACCTGTGCTGTGCCAAGGGCCTGCCATCGATACGGCGCGGCAAGCGATGGCAAGGCTGAGCTCGACCCAGCGTGTCGAACTCGACCAGCCTCCTGCACTCCTGGCCACGGCTGAGCGGTGGGAGACGGCGCAAGGCACGAAGGTCAGTTTCATGGCTACGCATGATCGCCCCATGATTGATCTGGTGCTGCGATTCCGGGCAGGTAGCGCACTTGATGGCGATCACCCAGGGCTGGCCGCGCTGACGCTCTACAGCCTTGATCAGGGCACGGCAACCCTGAGCGCGGCGCAATTTGCCGAGCAAATGGCTGCAAGGGGCGCCATCGTGGGACGCTCGTTGAGCGAAGAAAAAGCCACGATCACGCTAAGGTGCCTGAGCACACCCGGTTTGCTGCGAGCAGTTTCGCAAACGCTGGCGCAGATGCTGGCTCGCCCTGCGTTTCGCCCAGAGGACGTTACGAAGATACGTGATCGAATAGCGCTCTACCAAGGCCGGCAAAAACTCAATCCGCTGGCACGCCTGATCAATACAACCACCGGTCATGTCTTCAGCGGCCATCCGTACGCGTCGCACGCCGATGCTGGGATCATCGGCCCCTTGACCACTGACCAAGTGCGGGCTTTTCATGCAAAGGCCTACTCGGCCAATAACCTCGACATAGGGCTGGTCGGCGACCTTAGCCGGGACGACGCAGAGCAACTGGTCAATGACCTGACACGTGATTTGCCGCAGCAGTGGGCAGCGCAGCCGCCGTCCATGCTGGCTGAGCAGTCGCCGCTGTCACACCATATCACGCACCCTGGCAGTGCAACTCAGGCAATGCTGACAGTGGCCGTTCCTGTGCTACCCAGCGACCCGGTCTATGCTGCACTGGAGTTGCTGACCGAGATTCTTGGCGGCAACCACGAAGCGCGCTTGCCTCAGGAACTGCGCCATCTGCGAGGGCTGACCTACACGGTCACCACCAAACTCAGGCACTTGGATGCTGGAACACTGCTGCACATACACTGGGACGTCGCCCCCCAATACCGGGAAGCTTCACATGCACTGGTCGCAGGGATGCTGGACTGCCTGCACACACGTGGGCCAACTCAGGTCGAGTGCGACATGGCCGTCAATCAGATCGCTGCCCGGCTGCACCGCCAACTGGCCGACAGCGCACATCTGGCAGCGACATTGGCCACGCACAGCCATCAGGGCTTGCCCGCCGATTACCTGACCACCCATCTGGACAGGCTTGCTTCATTGACCCCTGCATACCTTCGTGAAGTGGCGCAGGTGTGGTGGCGAAAGGCACCTCAGGTATTCGTCACCCTCGGCCCCGACGCTGAGCAGTCCCCCTTGCCTGCGCCGGAGCCAGCCCAGCGATAGGCGAGCACGGGGTAAGGCGAGTCAGTGAAGGCTGATACAAGCGCTGTTTCATGGCACTCTAGCCGGGCACATCACGAGTTGCCCAGCATGCCAAGTTCCAGCGCCCTGTTTCATCCTGCCAAAGGCCTTTCCAACCCTCACCTGCAAACATTGTGGGGACCGCTGTGGCGCAAGACGCCGACGCTGCAACGCGAGCGCGAACGCATCTGGCTGGCGGACGGGGACTTCATCGACCTTGACTGGCATGGCCCGCACCAGCCCCATGCGCCGCTGGTGCTGGTGCTTCACGGGTTGACGGGGTCATCGGGCTCACCCTATGTCAAAGGCTTGCAACAGGCGCTGCACGCACTGGGCTGGGCGAGCGTCGCGGCGAACTGGCGGGGCTGCTCTGGGGAACCGAACCTGCTGCCCCGCAGCTACCATTCCGGCGCCAGTGAGGACCTGGCTGAGATCGTCAGTCACCTGTGTGCCAAAAGGCCGCTGGCGCCCCTGTACGCGGTGGGCTACTCCCTGGGAGGCAATGTCCTGCTCAAATACCTGGGCGAACAGGGTGACAACAGCCGGTTGCAGGCGGCAGTCGCCGTTTCCGTGCCTTTTCGCCTGGATCAGTGTGCCGATCGTATCGGCCTGGGGTTTTCGAAGGTGTACCAGGCGCATTTCATGCGCGAGATGCTGGCCTATGTGCAGGTCAAGCAGCGCCTGTTCAAAGACCATGGTCACCCAGAACGGCTGGCAATCCTGGAGCAGCTCGGTCCACTGCATGGCTTGCGCACGTTCTGGGATTTCGATGCCAAGGTCACTGCACCGCTGAACGGTTTTCAGGATGTGCACGACTATTATCGCCGCGCTTCAAGTGGCTTCTACCTGAGCCATAACCGTACCCGGACCCTGATCATCCAGGCCAGCGACGACCCCTTCGTCTCGCCTCTGAGCGTGCCGACGGCAGATGAGCTGGCCCCAGGGACCGAGCTTGAGCTGCACGCTCAGGGTGGCCATGTCGGGTTCGTCGACGGCAGCCTGCGAAAACCGGGCTATTACCTGGAGCGCCGAATTCCGCAATGGTTACGCGAAGGCCTGTAGTGGAGGGCCTACTGGTCGCCCGTTGCCACTGCATGCTCAGGGCGGGTGATCCACTCACTCCATGAGCCTGCATACAGTTTGCCGAGCGGGTAACCGGCCAATGCCAGCGCGAACAGGTTATGACACGCCGTTACCCCTGAACCGCAGTACGCAACCAGATGCTCAGGCGCGCGTCCCTGCAGCTGCTGCTCGAAACGTTGCCGGAGTTGCTCGGGCGGAAGAAACCGGCCGTCGCTGCCAAGGTTCTCGGTGAAGGCGGCGCAGCGTGCGCCAGGGATGTGTCCTGCCACTGGGTCGATGGGTTCCATGTCGCCACGAAAACGTGGCAATGCGCGCGCATCCAGCAGGGTCAGGTCTGAGCTGCCCAGGCGCTGAACCAGGCTTTCGGCATCGATCAGCATGACCTCATCGGGCTGGCCGCTGAAGTTGCCTTCGCGCCGGGCCGGGGGATCCAGGCTCAATGGCAGGTGCGCGGCGTGCCAGGCGGTCAGGCCGCCGTCCAGGATTGCAACGCCACTGCGTTTGCCCAGCCAGGCCAGCAGCCACCAGCCTCGCGCCGCATAGGCACCGGTACCGTCGTCGTACAGCACCACGTCGCTCTCGTTATCTACGCCCCATTCGCGCAGGCGCGCTACCAGCTTTTCTGGATCAGGCAGCGGGTGTCGCCCTGTCACACCCTTGCTGACCGGGCCGCTGAAGTCTCGCTCAAGGTCGGCAAAGTGCGCCCCTTCGATGTGACCCAAGGCGTAACTGCGCTGACCGTAATCCACATCCTCAAGGGCGAAACGACAGTCGAGAATGACAAGGCCGGGTGAATCCAGCCGCTCGGCCAACTGCTGCGGGGTGATCAACTGCGCAAGTGACATGACAATCTCCTGATCGATGTAATCCCGGGCCCGGGCGCTAGTGCTCAAGCGCCTGAATGAACGGTACGTGAAACTCGCTGCACAAGGCCTGCACGGCATTGCGCGCAGGCTCGGTGACGAACCCCAGCTCAAGGGCCAGCACCTGATAGACGCCCCGCTTGAACGCTTCTTCACCCAGGTGCGTTGCATGCTCCCGGGTCGTGCTGAGAAAGCGCACCCACGAGGTGAGCACGATCCAGGCATTGATGGTCAGCGACTCCTGCTGCGCGGGGTTCATCGCCAGAATACCCGCCTCGACGAAGCCGCGGTAAATGGCCTTGCCCTGACGCATGCAGCGTGCGGAGAAGCGCCGATAACGGGCTGCCAGCTCAGCATCGCTGCCCAGCAGATGCTCCAGGTCCCGGTGCAGGAAACGGTAGTTCCACATGGCAGCCAGCAGCGCCTGCAAGTAGAACCGCTTGTCCTGCACCGCCAGCGGGCGCCCCTGCGGCGGACGCAGAAAACTGTCTACGTGCGTTTCGTACTGGCTGAACAAAACCGCGATGATCGCCTGCTTGTTGGGGAAGTGGTAATAGAGATTGCCTGGCGAGATGCCCAGGTGCGCCGCGATATGGTTGGTGCTGACGCTGCGTTCGCCCGACTGATTGAACAGCTCAAGGCTGCTCTGAACGATTCTCTCGCGGGTCTTGATGGGCCGGGCCATGTCCAGCATCCTGTCTACGGAGCAGTGAAAACCGCCATGGTACGAGGTATTGCCAAGGCGTTGCACCGTATCAAAGCGCCGTGCCCTCGCACCATTGGCTGGCCCAAAGTATAGTGCCTTGGCCGGCCGCATGACTTGGCCGGGCGCAGTCGCTGCGCTACCATCCGACTCCCCAACGCACTCCAGCCAGGATGACGCGATGAACCGAGTGTTGTACCCGGGTACTTTCGACCCCATTACCAAAGGCCATGGCGATCTGGTCGAGCGCGCCTCGCGGCTGTTCGACACCGTGATCATTGCAGTGGCCGCCAGCCCCAAGAAAAACCCTTTGTTCCCGCTGGAACAACGCGTGGAGCTGGCCCGTGAGGTCACCAGGCACCTGCCCAATGTCGAAGTCATCGGCTTTTCCTCGTTGCTGGCGCATTTTGCCAAGGAGCAAGGTGCCAATGTGTTCCTTCGGGGTTTGCGTGCAGTGTCGGACTTCGAATACGAGTTCCAGCTGGCGAACATGAACCGTCAACTGGCACCCGACGTCGAGAGCCTGTTTCTCACGCCGTCGGAGCGGTACTCGTTCATCTCGTCGACCCTGGTCCGCGAAATAGCCGCACTGGGGGGCGATATCAGCAAATTCGTGCACCCGGCCGTGGCCGATGCGCTGACTGAACGCTTCAAGAAGTAAAGCCGCTGTTCCAGATCGTCGCGCCTGCGTGCACTGCAGGCGCGAATGCGGCACAATTGTGCCCATTGCGTTGAACATGCCCGGGCGCTGAGCCCCGGCCGGAGCCCCCATGTCCCTGATCATCACCGACGATTGCATCAACTGCGACGTCTGCGAACCCGAGTGCCCCAACGAGGCCATCTCCCAAGGCGAAGAGATCTACGTGATCGACCCCAACCTGTGCACCCAGTGCGTGGGTCATTACGACGAGCCGCAGTGCCAGCAGGTCTGCCCGGTCGACTGCATCCCACTGGATGAGGCGCACCCGGAAAGCGAAGAGCAACTGATGGCCAAGTACCTCAAGATCACTGGCAAGGCCTGACGCTGCCGGCCGTCGGCATCCTCGCGCATCGGCCTCTCCATGGCGATCATCCCGAAGCGCGCACGGCCTCAGCGTTGGCAGCGCGGGCAGAACACACTGGCGCGTTGCCCAAGCTTCACATCCCGCAACTCGGTGCCACACACCTTGCAGGGCAAGCCGCCGCGCCCGTAGGCGAACAGTGTCTGCTGGAAGTACCCTGGCTGGCCATCACCGCCGATGAAATCGCGCAGCGTGGTGCCGCCCAGCTCGATGGCGGCCGCCAGCACGCGTTTGATCTCGATGGCCAGCTTCAGGTATCGCGCCCGCGAGATGCCACCGGCCGCTCGGCGCGGATCGATGCCGGCAGCGAACAGTGCTTCGGTCGCATAGATGTTGCCCACCCCAACGACCACGGCGTTGTCCATGATGAAGGGCTTGACCGCCATCGAACGGCCTCGGGACAGCTGGAACAATCGCTCACCGTCAAACAGCTCGGTCAGCGGTTCGGGGCCGAGCCGCAGCAGCAATTGATGGTTGAGCGGGTCTTGGCTCCAGAGCATGGCGCCAAAGCGGCGCGGGTCGGTATAGCGCAGCATCAGACCGGATTCGAGCTCGATGTCCACGTGCTCATGCTTGCCAGCCGGCAAGCCCGCCTCCACCAGCCGTAGATTGCCCGACATGCCCAAGTGGCTGATCAGGGTGCCCACTTCGGCATTGATCAGCAGGTACTTGGCCCGGCGTTCGACCGTGACGATGCGCTGCCCGGAGAGCCGCACGTCCAGGTCTTCCGGGATCGGCCAGCGCAAGCGGCGGTCACGCACGACCACGCGGCTGACGCGCTGACCTTCGACGTGCGGTGCAATACCGCGCCGGGTGGTCTCTACCTCGGGTAACTCAGGCATGTATCAGTGCCCACCTAGTTCTCGGATGTTCTGTTTGAGGTTGTCGAAGTCGTATTCCGACAAGCCTATGTAATCGAGCACCAGCGGCCCCACTACGTTCCATTCCTGATCCACCGACTGGTTGCCCAATACCCGGTAGGAGGCACAGATATGCTCGGCCATCTTGAGCACCGCCAACAGGTTTTTCATCTGGCTCTGGTTGTTGCGGGCGCTGTCATCGCGAAACACCGCCAGCGCGTTGTGGTGGTTGGCGATGGCCCCGGTCAGGTGTTCGGGCAAGCGCCAGGACTTGGCCGTGAAATAGCCGACGACGGCATGATTGGTGTTGAAGGCGCGGTTCTCCGTGTCCACGACGCGGGTCTGCTCGTCGGTTTTTGCATAGGCTTCTTCGAGCACATCCATGTACGTGGGGAAGCGCTTTAGCATCAGCGGAACGCCGCAGTCGTGGAACAAGCCGAGGGTATAGGCTTCGTCGGCAGGCTGAATACCCGTGCGCTTGGCCAGCGTCAGGCAGGTCATCGCCACATCCTGCGCGGTATCCCAGAACCGGTTGAGCGTTACGATGGTTTCATCGCTCATTTCGCCCTTGATCGACTGCGCGTTGATCAAGTTGATGATCGAACGACTACCCAGCAAGTTCACCGCACGCTGGATCGAGCCTATCTTGTTGGACAGGCCAAAGTGCGCCGAGTTGACCAGCTTGAGCAAGGCGCCCGACAACCCAGGGTCCTGTGCGATCAGTTTGGCGATGGTTTCCAGGTCCGGATCAGGCATGTACTGCTCGAACTGCAAATCGACCATGATCTGCGGCTGCGGCGGGATGGTGATGCCTTGCAAGGCTTGCTGGATCTGTTCGGCGGTGAGTTCTTGGGACATGCGTGCACACTCGTATGGGACTGCCAATTCTACCGCGATGCACCCCACAGAACTAACCGCTGGATCAGTGAACTTGAACTTTCACAAGCGCGGACGGGCCTGTTTATCATATTCATCGAGTAAAGGAGCAAGGCCCATGGGTACTGAATTGAACGGCAAGCGCGTGGCCATCCTGGTGACTGATGGCTTCGAACAGGTGGAATTGACAGGCCCGCGTGACGCCCTGCAGCAGGCAGGTGCGCAGGTGCACGTGCTGAGCGAGAAGCAAGGCACGGTGCGCGGCTGGAACCACGACGAGCCCGCGGACGAGTTCAAGGTCGACGGCACCTTCGACAGCGCCAGCGAGCTTTATGATGCCGTGGTCCTGCCAGGCGGCGTACAGAACTCGGACACCATTCGCCTGGTTGAAGGCGCCCAGAAAATCGTCAAAAGCCATGACGCAGCCGGCAAACCGATTGCCGTGATCTGCCACGGCGGCTGGCTGCTGATTTCGAGCGGCTTGACCCAGGGCAAGCGCATGACCAGCTTCAAGACCCTGAAGGATGACCTGCGCAACGCTGGCGCCGAGTGGGTCGACGAAGAAGTGGTGGTTGACGGGAACCTGATCAGCAGCCGGCAGCCCGATGACATCCCTGCCTTCAACAAGGCACTGATCCAGGCCCTGTCGTCCTGACCGCTGGCGCTCAGCAATAAGGCTGGGTAGGGGTTATACTCCCGCTCTTTTTTCCGGAGCGACGTCATGTCCCTGCCCAGTCTTCGCCTTAAAGCCAATGCCGACCGCCGCCTGCGCGCAGGCCACCTGTGGGTCTACAGCAACGAAGTGGACGTTGCCGCCACCCCGCTTCAAGGCTTGCAGGCCGGTCAGCAGGCCGTGCTCGAAGCCGCCAACGGCAAACCACTGGGCATCGTTGCCCTGAGCCCCAACAACCTGATCTGCGCCCGTCTGCTGTCACGCGACGTTAAACTGCCGCTGGACAAATCGCTGCTGGTGCACCGCCTGAACGTGGCCTTGTCCCTGCGCGAGCGCCTGTTCGACAAGCCGTGCTACCGACTTGTCTATGGCGATTCCGATTGGCTGCCGGGGCTGGTCGTCGATCGCTTCTTCGACATTCTGGTGGTGCAACTGGCATCGGCAACCATGGAAGCGCACAAGGATGAGGTCATCGCGGCGCTGGTCCAGGTGCTCAAGCCAAGCGGCATCCTGTTCAAGAACGATTCGGCAGCCCGCGATGCCGAAGGCCTGCAGCGCTATGTGGAAACCGTCTACGGTGAAGTCCCGGATTGGGTACCGCTGGAAGAAAACGGTGTCCGTTTCGAAGCCCCGGTCCGTGAAGGCCAGAAAACCGGCTGGTTCTATGACCACCGCATGAACCGTGCACGCCTGGCCCCCTATGTTCAGGGCAAGCGCGTACTCGACCTGTTCAGCTACATCGGCGGTTGGGGCGTGCAGGCAGGTGCCTTCGGCGCCAGCGAAGTGTTCTGCGTCGATGCCTCGGGCTTTGCCTTGGATGGCGTTGAACGCAACGCCCAGCTCAACGGTATCGGTGACAAGCTGACCTGCATCGAGGGCGACGTCTTCGAAGCCTTGCGCGAACTCAAGGCAGCCGAGGAACGCTTCGACGTGATCATTGCCGACCCGCCCGCCTTCATCAAGCGCAAGAAAGACCTGAAGAACGGCGAGGCTGCCTACCGCAGGCTCAACGAGCAGGCCATGCGCATGCTGAACAAGGACGGCATTCTGGTCAGTGCTTCCTGCTCGATGCACCTACCCGAAGACGACCTGCACAACATCCTGCTGACCAGTGCCCGTCACCTGGACCGCAACATGCAGTTGCTCGAGCGCGGTGGTCAGGGCCCTGACCATCCGGTGCACCCGGCGATTGGTGAAACCCGCTACATCAAGAGCATTACCTGCCGGTTGCTGCCTAACAGTTGACACTATGAACCTCTAAAAAAACCGGCGAAAGCCGGTTTTTTTTGGTGGACTGTTTCAAATGCATCATCCTAAGTAACTTTTCCCACAGCCACATCGGAAGTTTCTCAGCATGAACAAGATTGCACATATTGACCTAACTGCTAGGCTCGAAAGTGTCGCAACCCCGCGACAAACAGGAGAAAACAACAATGAATGAACCTCAATTGGAATTTAAATAACTGAAAATCTCAATCACGTTGTAGTGCCAAAATAATGCGAGAGACCATGGCACAGCCTATGATCCGAGATTGCTAAAAGTGGCGAATAATCGCTTAATACTGGCTGGATCAGAAACAGTCATCGCCATAAGGAAGGCGGGAATATTAGACATCCCTAAATACAGAGATGCATTAGAAAAAGCAGGCCTTACACATGGGTGAAACTGAAAAAAACGCCATTCAACATTCACCCATAGCGTTAACAGGTTTTTTGTTGCTGATCACTATGCTAGGGGTCTTTCCGATTGATGTCATCTTACCTTCGTTCCAACCGATAGCTAAACATCTAGATACGGGTCCTAACAATATCGCGCTATCAGTGGGTTATTTTGTACTGGCCATGGCCTTCTCGCAACTGGTCATCGGCCCACTGTCAGATAAACTTGGAAGGAAACGACTTCTAATTTGGGGACTGTGGGTGGCATCGATCGGTGCTTTAGGATGCCTACTGACCGAGCGATACGCGCTGTTCGTCGCCTTCAGAGTAATCCAGGCTTTAGGGTGCGGCTGCTTTGTTCTCACACAACCGCTTGTACAAGATTTTTTTGATAATACGCGGAGAAACGCTGCCAGGATCGTCCAAATTACCGCAAGCGGATTGTTTATCTCCGTGTCACCGTTGATTGGCAGTTGGCTGCAAAGTCATTTTAGCTGGCAAAGCAGCTTTGTAGTATTTATCGCCTTGACGGGAATGACGTTATTTGCCGCCCAATCGCTACTTGAAAAAGACAGTACTGAATCGTCACACAGCCCCTCTATCGTGCAATCTTACGCTAAACTGATGCTGGATAAACTGTTTATTCGCTACTCCATTCTCGCCGCACTGGGCTTCGCCTGCCACTTCTCCTTCATTGTGGCCTCACCGTTATTGTTTATAAAAATCCTGCATTTCACGCCTTATCAGTTCTCAGTGGCATTCATATTTTATGGCATGGCTTATGTTATAGGGGGTGTGGCCGCAACGCTCATCAACCGTCGTGCAAGTTCGTTAGCACAGCTCTTTTTAGGTGTAGGCCTAATTGCTGTAGCTGGCGCCTTCATCTTCGTATGGCATTGGATTAAACAACCATCAGCCCTGTCCCTGCTGCTTCCGATGGTGCTCAGCACAGCCGGCACATGCCTGTGTCGCTCCGCCGCGACTACCTGCGCTTTGGAGTGCCGACCGAACGAAGCGGGCGCATCCTCCGCCTTACTGAACGCGCTGGTTTTCGCCGTAGGCGCAATCGCCAGCGGCTTCGTAAGTCTCTTGCACGAAAACTTGCCTGTCGGGCTGGGTGCTGTTTTTCTACTTGTCGCTCTCACTTCTCTGTGCCTGATAGGCATGATCCGTAGATTAAGCGATGGAAGCGGGGCTCAGACCTCTTCATGAGCACGCTTAAAGGTAGCGCCTGGAAACTTTATTCCAAATGACAAGTAAGCGTGTTTTGCTTCAAGGCCCACGGCTACGCTTTAAATGGCGTGCCGCTCAACGCAACGCTGAACAGCGTTGGCGGTAAGCTGAGCGGCATCAAGCACGACCTAGTCGGTTGCCTTGTTCAAAGCCCAAGCACCTGGGTCGCGATCCCGAAGTACACCAATACGCCTGCTGCGTCGGCAATCGAGGTGATCAGCGGCCCGCTGGCCGTGGCAGGGTCCAGCTTGAGCCGGCTCAGCAGAAACGGCAGGCTCATGCCGATCAGGCTGCCGACCAGCACGATCACCACCATGCTGCTGGCCACGATCAAGGCGATCTGCGGGCCGCCCCGCAGCAGCCCAAGCGATGCCACGGCCACCGCCATGGTGCAGCCCAGCAGCAGCGCGACACCAAATTCACGGCCCAGCATTCTTCCCCAATCGCTCAGCGTGACCTCGCCTGTGGCCAGACCTCTGACCATGAGAGTAGCCGACTGCGAGCCGGCATTGCCGCCGCTGTCCACCAGCAGTGGCAGAAAGAATACCAGCGCGATGTGCGCGGCAATCGTTTCTTCGAAGGCCGCGATGCCGGCCCCTGAGAACAGGTTGCCGAACACCAGCAGCACCAGCCACAGCACACGCTTGCGGTACAGCAACCCGAGGGTCGCATGCCGCAGGTCACCGATGGTGTTGGTGAGGGAGGCGCCTTTGTGAAAGCTTTCGGTGGTTTGCCGCCGTTGCGTATCGAGCGTAGCGTCTACGGCACAAACAGCGGTGTTTTTATCGATAGGGTTTTGCATGAAGTTCTCCAGGCGCCGACCAGGCGCCTGCAGGCTTCAGCCTCGCAGACTCAAGCCCTAGGCAGCCCTGGCGGCGGCGCGCTCAGTGCCAGATTGCAGTTCATGGTGAACCGGTAACTGGGAAGGTCCATTGAGGGTTATCTCGTCAAGCCGCACATGCGGCGGCCGAATGATAATGGCAAGTCAGGTGCAGGTCAGCCTCACACGGATCGTTTCAGACGGTTCCTACAACTTCGGGTTTTGCCCAAAAACGCCACCTGGGCACATCGTCATGCCTTCCCGGCGCCAGCGGTGTAGAATCGGGCTATTCATCGCCAGTCATCCCCCGGCGGGTTTATGAGCTCTGGCCAAGCACGCGGCGATCCCGCGCGGTCTTCGGCCCCATCCGTGCCAGTGGCAACCGGCCTGCGGTACAGAGGACAAGAGAAGCTCACTCCCCTTTCTGTGACCTGATTAAGCCGCCAGGAGTGTTTCATGCCTGATTATCGTTCCAAGACTTCCACCCACGGCCGCAACATGGCAGGTGCACGCGCCCTGTGGCGTGCCACCGGCATGAAGGACGAAGACTTCAAGAAGCCGATCATCGCCATCGCCAACTCCTTCACCCAGTTCGTGCCGGGCCATGTGCACCTCAAGGACCTGGGCCAGCTGGTCGCTCGCGAGATCGAGCGCGCCGGTGGCGTGGCCAAGGAATTCAACACCATCGCGGTCGATGACGGCATCGCCATGGGCCACGACGGCATGCTGTACTCGCTGCCCAGCCGTGAAATCATCGCCGATGCGGTGGAGTACATGGTCAACGCGCACTGTGCCGATGCCATCGTCTGCATCTCCAACTGCGACAAGATCACCCCCGGCATGCTGATGGCCGCCTTGCGCCTGAACATTCCGGTGATCTTCGTCTCCGGCGGCCCGATGGAAGCTGGCAAGACCAAGCTGGCCAGCCATGGCCTGGACCTGGTCGATGCCATGGTCATCGCCGCCGACAGCACGGCCTCCGACGAAAAGGTCGCCGAATACGAGCGTAGCGCCTGTCCTACCTGCGGCTCGTGCTCGGGCATGTTCACCGCCAACTCGATGAACTGCCTGACCGAGGCGTTGGGCCTGGCCCTGCCGGGCAACGGCTCCACCCTGGCTACCCATTCGGACCGCGAGCAATTGTTCCTGACCGCCGGCCGCACCATCGTCGAGCTGTGCAAGCGTTACTACGGCGAGAACGACGCATCGGTCCTGCCGCGCAGCATCGCCAACTTCAAGGCGTTCGAGAACGCCATGATGCTGGACATCGCCATGGGTGGCTCGACCAATACCATCCTGCACCTGCTGGCGGCGGCGCAGGAAGGCGAAGTGGCGTTCGACCTGCGCGACATCGATCGCCTGTCGCGCAAGGTGCCGCAACTGTGCAAGGTGGCGCCCAACATCCAGAAGTACCACATGGAGGACGTGCACCGCGCTGGCGGTATCTTCAGCATCCTGGGTTCGCTGGCCCGTGGCGGCCTGCTGCACACCGACCTGCCTACCGTGCACAGCCGCAGCATGGAAGAAGCCATCGCCAAGTGGGACATCACCCAGACCGACGACGAAGCAGTCCACACCTTCTTCAAGGCGGGCCCGGCCGGCATCCCGACCCAGACCGCGTTCAGCCAGTCGACGCGTTGGGCAACCCTGGATGACGACCGCGAGAACGGCTGCATCCGCAGCTTCGAGCACGCGTATTCACAAGAGGGTGGCCTGGCCGTGCTGTACGGCAACATCGCCCTGGACGGCTGCGTGGTGAAAACCGCCGGTGTCGACGAATCGATCCACGTGTTCGAAGGCACGGCCAAGATCTTCGAAAGCCAGGATAGCGCCGTGCGTGGCATCCTCGCCGACGAAGTAAAAGCCGGCGACATCGTGATCATCCGCTACGAAGGCCCGAAAGGTGGCCCGGGCATGCAGGAAATGCTCTATCCCACGTCGTACCTCAAGTCCAAGGGCCTGGGCAAAGCGTGCGCCCTGCTCACCGACGGCCGCTTCTCGGGGGGCACCTCGGGCCTGTCCATTGGCCATGCCTCGCCGGAAGCCGCCGCAGGCGGCGCCATCGGCCTGGTACGCGACGGCGACAAGGTCCTGATCGATATACCCAACCGCTCGATCAACCTGCTGGTCAGCGATGACGAGCTGGCCGAGCGCCGCGCCGAGCAGGACAAGAAGGGCTGGAAACCGGCTGAAGTACGCCCGCGCAAGGTGACGACAGCCTTGAAGGCCTACGCCCTGCTGGCGACCAGTGCCGACAAAGGTGCCGTGCGCAACAAGGCGATGCTCGAAGGGCTGTGATACCCGTCCAGCTGTACAAGAACCGGCGCCTTGAGCGCCGGTTTTTTTTGCCGAAACGGCGATGGGGCTTATACAGCATGGAACCACGGCCTGCCTCATTGAATCTGTTCAGGCGTCACGATCACCCAGTTCTTGTCCGCCGTCACCGGCAACCCTTCCTTGGCCTGGGCAGCTGCCTGGCTGGCGATCATCCCCTCGAGCTGCTCCATGTACTTGGGCTTGCGGTTTATCCACAGGTGGATACCGCCCTTGCCTACATCCACGCCATGAAACTGCATGTAGCCATCACTGGTCGGGGTATCGCCGCCCACCAGCACGGGCTTTTTCCATTCATCAATGTAGGTCAGGATCGCCGCTTGCTTGCCCGCCATCCACGTGGCTGGTGTCCACAGGTAAGGGGTCAGTTCAAGCCCTTCGTTAGCCTTGGCATCGTAGTGCCCAGCGCTGATCTGCTTGCGTGCCGTTGTCAATTGTCCCGTGGCGCGATCCTTGAGCAACAGGCTGACTCCAATCACGTTCTGCGGTTTCACGTTGTAGCCGTACTTGGGGTCGGAGGCGACCATGCGCACCAGCTCTTCGGAAGCGGCTGATACCACGTAGACCTCGATGCCGTTCTCCATCAACTTGTTGTACAGCTCGGCCTGGCCCTTGAAGACCTTGGGCGGCTGCACTTCGATGGCCTTGACCTGACCCCCTTCGTAATAGGTGCTGGGCACAGGCTTGCCAGACGCCATGAGTTCATCCACCTGTACTTTCAGTTCCTTGAGGGTGAAGCCGGAAAACACTTGCGCCACCCAGGGGTAGCAGACCATGTCGTCGATCTCGCACAGTCGGTAGTAGTAGCTGAACAGGCTCTCCTTGTGCTCGGCGCTGTCCTTGAAGGGTATGAGTTTCAGCGAAGGGTCCAGCTTGTCGCGGCTCAGCAGCCCTTTGTTCTCCATGAAGGGCAGCAAGGCCTCTTCCAGGTCATAGCGATAGCTGGTGTTGTCCATGTCGAACACCGCGTAGTTACCTTTGTGGGCATTGGCGGTGATCATGCGGTCGAGCTGTTTGGCGGCTTCAGCTGGCCAATGATCAAGCTCGGTAGCGAAGGTTTTCAGGCTCAACAGCAGGGATAGGCCAATGGCAGCGGTTTTGAGCGCAACGTTCATGTACGAATCTCCTGAGACGACTGACAGACGCTAGTCGAGTGAGACCCGTCGGTCACGCTCGATTGCGACCTTTATGCCCCCGTAAACGCCGTGTTCATTGCAATCCGCGACGTCTCGATATTCCATTTACGACTATACAAATTCCATTTGGGTATAAATTCCTTTGTTTTCAGGCTGTTAGCATTTCCACTCGCAATCGCACATAGAGGCGGCGACTCATCCTCTCGTTTCCGGAGCTTTAATGAACCTGCCACTGCTGCTTAACCTGCTGGCGTTCCTGGCCTTGTTGCTGGGGCTGGCGCAGACCCGTCATACCGATTGGAGCCTGGCCAAGAAAGTGCTGCTGGGCCTGGCACTGGGCGTGGGCTTCGGCCTGGTACTGCACACGATCTATGGCGCAGGGCACCCCGTGCTCAAGACCACCATCACCTGGCTGGACCTGGTCGGCAACGGCTACGTAGGCCTGTTGCAGATGATCGTCATGCCGCTGATTTTCGCCTCCATCCTCAGTGCCGTGGCGCGTCTTCACAATGCTTCTTCCCTGGGGCGTATCAGCGTCCTGAGCATCGGCACGCTGCTGCTGACCACGGCGATCGCTGCCCTGATCGGCATCCTGCTGACCAACCTCTTTGGCCTCAGTGCCGAAGGCTTGGTGGCAGGCGCCCAGGAGAGCGCACGCATGCAGGTGATCCACAGCGACTATGCAGGCAAGGTCGCCGACCTCAACATCCCGCAACTGCTGCTCTCGTTCATCCCCAGCAACCCGGTCGGCGACCTGGCGCGGGCCAAGCCGACATCGATCATCAGCGTGGTCATCTTTGCCGTTTTCGTCGGCCTGGCCGCCTTGCAGTTGATCAGGGACGACGCCGAGAAGGGTCAGCGTGCACTGTCGGCCATCGATACCCTGCAAGCCTGGGTAATGCGTCTGGTGCGCGTGGTCATGAAACTCACCCCTTACGGCGTGCTGGCGTTGATGACCAAGGTGGTGGCCAGCTCGAACATGGAAGACATCCTCAAGCTGGGCAGCTTCGTGGTCGTGTCCTACCTGGGCCTGGCGCTGATGTTCGTGGTTCACGCGCTCATCCTGGCGGCAATCGGGGTCAGCCCGCTGCGCTTCTTCCGCAAGGTGTGGCCGGTGCTGACCTTCGCCTTCACCAGCCGTTCGAGCGCTGCCAGTATCCCGCTGAACATCGAGGCCCAGACGCGCCGGCTGGGCGTGCCGCAGTCGATCGCCAGCTTCAGCGCCTCGTTCGGGACCACCATCGGCCAGAATGGCTGTGCCGGGCTCTATCCTGCCATGCTGGCAGTGATGGTCGCGCCAGCGGTTGGCATCGATACCTTCGACCCGCTGTGGATCGCCACCTTGGTGGCCATCGTCACGCTCAGTTCAGCCGGGGTGGCCGGGGTTGGCGGCGGCGCCACCTTCGCCGCGCTGATCGTGCTGCCGGCCATGGGCTTGCCGGTGGAGCTGGTGGCACTGCTGATTTCGGTAGAGCCGTTGATCGACATGGGCCGTACGGCGTTGAACGTGAACGGTTCGATGACGGCAGGCGTGGTAACCAGCCAGCTGCTCAAGGAAACCGACAAGCAGGTACTGGCCGATGATGAACACGCAGAATTGAGCCATACCTGAGTGCAGATGGGGCCGCACAGCGCGGCTCCCTTCCTGGCGCAACAGGCGTTCAGGCCTTGTCCCACACCTCGAAGTGATACAGCGGCTTGCCTTCCTCAGCCTGCGCGTGGCTGGACGTGAGCGTCCACTGCTTGCGATCGAAATCCGGGAACCAGGCATCGCCCAGCGGCGACAGCTCGACCCGCGTCACGTACAGGCGGCTGACGAGCCCTTGCTCCAGCGCCTGCCCGTAGAGCTGCGCACCACCGATCAGCATCAGTTCGTCGACACCTTGCTCGCGCGCCCACTGATCGGCCCGCACCAGCGCCTCTTCCAGTGAAGCGAAAACCTCGGCACCGGCCAGTTCCAGCCCGGGCTGCCTGCTGACCACGATGTTCAACCGCCCAGGCAGCGGCCTTCCCAGCGAGTCCCAGGTCTTGCGGCCCATGATGATGGGCTTGCCCAAGGTGGTGGCCTTGAAGTACTTGAAGTCCCCCGGCAAATGCCAGGGCATGGAATTGTCGATGCCTATCACGCGGTTTTCGGCGCAGGCCACGATCAGGCTCAGGGGCAGTAATGTGTTCATGCCAGCGAGAATAGCACCGCACGGGTGAGTTATGCTGCTGCCACGACCTGTGCAATGGAAGACCCTGTGACTGCACCTTCTTTGCTGGACAAGCGCTGGCTCACCGAGGCGATACGCCTGCGCGAGGAACATGCCGGCCCCCTCGAGGATCAGGAAGCCAACCGCCGTGCTCGCCAGCAAGGCGGCAGCCTGGCCTTGCGCATCGAGACCCGTGCGCTGCTGTTGGCCGAACGCGACGGCATGACCGCCGCGTTGTGGCGCTGGAAGCAAGGGGCGCGCCTGGCGCTGTTGGCGATGCTGGTGATGGCGATGCTCAGTGGCGGGGGCCTGGCGTTGGCCGCCCTGGGTGACGGGCAGCGGCCGGTGAATGTCTTCTGGGCGCTGGGCAGCCTGCTGGGGCTGAACCTGGTCATGCTGCTGGGCTGGCTGATCGGCTTGTTCCTGAGCGGTGAGCACGGCGCGCTGCTGGGGCGGCTTTGGCTGTGGTTGAGCGAACGCTTGGCCCGCGACGCCCGTGCCGCCCACCTGGCGCCGGCCTTGCTAGTGCTGCTGGGACGCCAACGCCTGGGCCGTTGGTTGCTGGGTTTGCTGGTCCACAGCCTGTGGCTGGTGGCCATGCTGAGCGCGGTAGGTGTGCTGCTGACATTGCTGGCCACCCGGCGCTATGGCTTCGTCTGGGAAACCACGTTGTTGGCGGCCGAACCCTTCATCGCCATGACCCAGGCCCTGGGCGCCCTGCCCGCGCTGCTGGGCTTTGCGGTGCCTGACCCGGCCATGATCCGTGCCAGCGGCGACACCGCGCCGGCCCTGGCCATGACGCGCCAGGCATGGGCCAGCTGGCTGCTGGGCGTGGTGTTGGTCTATGGCGTGCTGCCGCGCCTGCTCTTGGCCGGCGTGTGCCTGTGGCGCTGGCGGCAAGGGCGCGAACATTTGGCGCTGGACACGAACCTGCCAGGCTACATGCCGCTGCGCGACAGGCTGATGCCCAACAGCGAGCGCCTGGGCGTCCAAGACGATGCACCCGACACACTGCCGCAGTTCAAGGCCGAGCCGTCACTCATCGAAAATGCCGGCGCACTGCTGGTTGGCGTCGAGCTGGACGATCAGCGTCCCTGGCCGCCGTCATTACCCGCCAACGTCGCCGATGCCGGCGTACTGGACAGCCGGGAGTCGCGGCATCGTCTGCTCGAACAACTGGGGCGTTTTCCACCCGCACGCCTGGCCATTGCCCTTGACCCTGAGCGCTCGCCGGATCGCGGCAGCCTGGCCTTGCTCGCCGAGCTGGCGCGCAATGCCGGAAGTACGCGCATCTGGCTGTTGCCTGCCGCCGCTGATCAGCCTCGCGATGAGCGGCGCCTGAATGACTGGCGTGAAGCCCTGGATCGCCTGGGGCTTCCCTATGCCGACACCCTACCGCTGGCCTGGTTGGAGCACGCTCATGACTGAGCCCTTGAAGCTGGCCGTGGTAGGCCACACCAACGTGGGCAAGACCTCGCTGCTACGCACCCTCACGCGCGACGTCGGTTTCGGGGAGGTCTCGCATCGTCCCAGCACCACACGCCATGTGGAAGGCGCTCGCTTGTCCGTGGACGGGCAGCCTCTGCTGGAGCTCTACGACACACCGGGACTGGAAGACGCAATTGCCCTGCTCGACTACCTCGAACGCCTTGAGCGCCCTGGCGAGCGCCTGGATGGCCCGGCGCGGCTGGAGCGGTTTCTTCAGGGCAGCGAGGCCCGCCAGCGCTTCGAGCAGGAGGCCAAGGTGCTGCGCCAGCTGCTGGCCAGCGACGCCGGGCTCTATGTCATCGACGCCCGCGAGCCGGTGCTGGCCAAGTACCGTGACGAACTCGACGTGCTGGCAAGCTGCGGCAAGCCACTTCTACCGGTGCTCAACTTCGTTTCCAGCCATCCGCATCGCGAACCGCAGTGGCGTGAAGCACTTGCCCGGCTTGGGCTTCATGCATTGGTGAAATTCGACAGCGTGGCCCCGCCAGAAGATGGCGAGCGCCGCCTGTACGAGAGCCTAGCCCTGCTGCTGGAGGAGGCGCGCCCCAGCTTGCAGCGCCTGATCGACGATCAGCAGGCCCAACGGGTAGCTCGTCAGCAAGGCGGCAAGCGTCTGATCGCCGAATTGCTGCTGGACTGCGCCGCTTGTCGGCGCAGCGTGGAAGGTGAACCGTCTGCCCAGGCACAGGCCATCGAGGCGCTTCACCAGGCCGTGCGCCAGCGTGAACAGCGCTGCGTGGAGGCCCTGCTCAAGCTCTATGCGTTCCGGCGCGACGATGCGCACGCCAGTGACCTGCCGTTGCTGGACGGGCGCTGGGGAGACGATCTGTTCAATCCTGAGACCCTGAAGCAGCTTGGGGTGCGGGTAGGCGGCGGAGTGGCGGCAGGCGCGGCGGCCGGTGCCGGGGTGGACCTGCTGGCAGGTGGGCTGACCCTGGGGGTCGCCGCATTGGCCGGGGCCATCGCCGGCGGTGCCCTGCAGACGGCTCGCGGCTATGGCGCGCGCCTGATGGGCAAGCTCAAGGGCAAACGCGAGCTCACCGTCGACGATACCGTCCTGCGCTTGCTGGCCCTACGTCAGCAACAACTGATGGTGGCACTGGACCACCGTGGGCACGCCGCTCAGGACAGTATTCGCCTGGGCCAGCTGGATGAAAAGACCTGGCGTCAGGGCAAGCTGCCCGAACCGCTGGTGCGGGCTCGCGCGCATCCACAATGGTCCACGCTCAATCCCGGTGCTAAACCGAACCAGGCCCAGCGCCAGGAGCAGCTCGAATCGCTGGTGCAGCAGCTCTAGGCCTGGCCTTTGAGTCGGCGGTCACTTGCGCAACAAGCGCAGGCCGTTGAACACCACCAGCAGGCTAACGCCCATGTCGGCGAATACGGCCATCCACATGGTGGCCAGCCCGGCGAACGTTATGCCCAGGAAGATCGCCTTGATCGCCAAGGCCAGCACGATGTTTTGCTTGAGGATCGCTGCGGTATGCCGCGACAGCCTGATGAACGCAGGGATCTTGCGCAAGTCGTCGTCCATCAGCGCCACATCGGCCGTTTCGATGGCGGTATCGGTGCCAGCCGCCGCCATGGCGAAGCCGATTTCGGCCCGGGCCAGCGCTGGTGCGTCGTTGATGCCGTCCCCGACCATGCCAACGCGATGACCTTGGTCGTACAGCGCCTGGATACTACTGAGCTTGTCGGCTGGCAGAAGGTTACCTTCGGCCCGATCAATGCCTACTGTACGCGCGATAGCCGCAGCGGTGTGCGGGTTGTCGCCGGTCAGCATGGCCGTCTGGATGCCCAGCGCATGAAGCTCGGCAATGGCTTGCCGGCTGCTTTCCTTGACGGTATCGGCCACTGCAAACAATGCCAGGGGGCCTGATGCGTTGAGCAGCAACACCACTGTCTTGCCCTGCTGTTCCAAGGCATCCAGCTGGGCCTCCAGTTCTGGTGAACACAATCCCAGCTCCTCGACCAGACGATGGTTGCCCAGATGCAACACCTCACCCTCGAGGTTGCCACGCACGCCACGGCCCGCCAGCGCGGTGAAATCCCGGACCTCAAGGTGGGGCAGGTCGTTGTCCTGGCCGAACTGGGCTATCGCTCGGGACACGGGGTGATCGGAGCGTGCACCCAGGCTCGATGCCAGGGCCTGCGCACGATGCTCGAACGCCGGTTGCAGGGCTTTGAAGTCTGTCTGGACCGGCTTGCCGTGGGTGATCGTGCCGGTCTTGTCCAGGGCCAGGAAGTCCAGGTGGCGCCCGCCCTCGAGGTACACCCCGCCCTTGATCAGGATGCCTTTGCGCGCTGCCGCCGCCAGGCCACTGACGATGGTGACGGGGGTCGAGATCACCAGTGCACAGGGGCATGCCACTACCAGCAGCACAAGCGCGCGATACACCCAGTCGAACCACGTGCCGTTCAGCAGGAGCGGCGGGATGATCGCCACGGCCAACGCCAGGGCCAGCACTGCCGGCGTATAGATCCGCGAAAACCGGTCGACGAAGCGCTGGGTTGGCGCCCGCGCCCCTTGCGCCTGCTCGACGGCCTTGATGATGCGCGCCAGCGTGGACTGACCAGCTACTGCGGTGGCTTGGATTTCCAGTGCGCCTGCCTGGTTGATGGTACCGGCGAAGACCTTGTCGCCCTGGACCTTCTCCACCGGCAGGCTTTCACCCGTGATCGGTGACTGATCGACGCTGGACTGCCCGCTGATCACTTGGCCATCGAGCCCGATCCGCTCGCCTGGCCGTACTCGCATCGTTGCGCCGACAGCGACTTCACGCACGTCCACTTCGCGCCACTGGCCATCGGCCTGTTGCACGGTTGCCATGTCCGGCGCCAGCTGCATGAGCCCGCCAATGGCATTGCGTGCACGGTCCAGCGAGCGGGCCTCGATCAGTTCGGCCACGGTAAAGAGCACCATCACCATGGCTGCTTCCGGCCATTGGCCGATCAGCAGCGCACCGGTGACCGCGATGCTCATCAGGGCATTGATGTTGAGGTTTCGGTTTTTTAGCGCGATCCAGCCTTTCTTGTAGGTACCCAGACCACAACCCAGGATCGCCGCCAGTGCCAGCGCGGCCACCACCCACTGCGGTGCGAGCTGGGCGAAGTGCACGACTTCGGCGCCCAGGGCTGCCAGACCGGACAGCGCAAGTGGCCACCAAGCCTGTCTGGGCGGCGGCGCTGGCGCGGCAGCGCTATCGGCATCCCCCACGAGCGGCTCGGCTTTCATCCCCAGGCTGTCGATGGCCCGTTCGATGTCGGACGTGCCATCGAGCGTGTGCCTGACCCCAAGAACGCGGCTGATGAGGTTGAACTCCAGGGCCTCGATGCCGGCCATCTTACCCAGCTTGTCCTGGATCAGCGTCTGCTCGGTCGGGCAATCCATGGCTTCGATCCGAAAACGGCTGAGCAGAGCCTGCTTGCTGGGCCGGGACGTCAACTGCACATGAGCAGGCGCCGCCTGCGTGCTGCAACAGGCATGACCCTGATCGCCATGGCCCACGCCGTCATGGGCATGGTCATGATTGTGCTCATGATGATGCGAGTGTTCGGGGCTGACAGACTTGTTCATGGGTCATCCTTATTGAGCCTGTTGCCAAGTGAACACCCTGTAGCCACTATAGGGTCAAGCGAATGCCTGGAGTTTCCAACATGAAGATCGGCGACCTTGCCAAGGCGACGGACTGCGCTGTCGAGACCATTCGTTATTACGAACGCGAGAAGCTTCTGCCAGAGCCTGCGCGCAGCGAGGGCAACTACCGGATGTATACGCAAGCGCATGTCGAGCGCCTGACATTCATCCGCAACTGCCGCACGCTGGACATGACGCTGGATGAAATCCGCAGCCTGCTGCAGCTGCGTGACAGCCCCCAGGCCTCGTGCGGCAGCGTGAATGCCTTGATCGACGAGCATATCGAGCACGTCCAGGCCCGGCTCGATGGATTGGTGGCGTTACAGGCGCAACTGATGGATTTGCGAAGACGGTGTAGCGAAGAAGGCGCGCAATGCGCGATTTTGCAGCAGCTGGAAACCAACGGCGCGGTGACGGTGCCGGATATCGAGCATTCACATGTTGGACGTAGCCATGGGCATTAGTGGGCGTGACCAGCCTGTCGGTCACCCTGCCAGAACAACTGTCTTGCGCCGCATCTGAAGGCTAGCGAATTTCGGGGCGGCCTTGCCGGGGCGCCGGCAAGACCGCTCCCGGGATCGTTCACCGGGGGTATGAAGGCGCCACCTTCAAACCGCCATCGGAGCCGTCATCGGGGCATGATGTTCATACCCTTCGAGCCAGAAATCACTCGGCTCGATCTGTTCAAGCCACTGCGGCTCGTACTTGCCCGTCTCGGCGAACGCCGGCACCCGATCGCTGATCACCAGCTTCGGCGCTTCCAGCGGCTCGCGCTTGAGCTGCTCGTTGAGCATGTCCAGATGGTTCTCGTACACATGGGCATCGCCGATGAAATAGGTGAACCAGCGCGGGGTATAGCCGGTCAGCCGACCGAACAGCGCCAGCAATGCCGCCCCTTCGGTGAGGTTGAATGGCGTACCCAGGCCAAGATCGTTGGAACGGATATAAAGCGTCAGCGAGAGCTCGCGCGTTGTCACGTTGGGGTGGAACTGGTACAGCAGATGGCAAGGCGGCAAGGCCATTTCATCGAGCTGGGCGCAGTTCCAGCCATGGAACAGGATGCGCCGGCTGCCAGGGTCGTTTGCGATGGTGTCCAGGCACTGACGGACCTGATCGATGGCTTTGTACAGGATGACAAACGCCACGCCATCCTCTTCATCCTCGGCAATCTGCCGGAACCCGGCCTGCTCCGCCATCTCGATCGCGGCTCGATTGCTCAGGGGGATGCGCTTGTAGCCCGGCCACTGCCGCCACTGGACCCCGTAGATTTCGCCCAGGTCGTCATGGCCCTGGCGGAACGGGTTGGCCAACCACTGGGCGTTTTCGTTGGCGTTCTGGTCCCAGACCTTGCAACCCAACTCACGGAATTGGCCGGCATTGCGAACCCCGCGCAGGAAACCTACCATTTCGCCGATCGCCGACTTGAACGCCAGCTTGCGCGTGGTGATGGCGGGGAACCCCTTCTGCAGGTCGAAGCGCAGCATCGCCCCTGGCAGGCTGATGGTGCGGATGCCGGTACGGTTTTCCTGCAACGTGCCGTTTTCGATAACGTCGCGGACCAGGTCCAGATACTGTTTCATGGCTTACCTGTAGCTAGACGGCAGGGGGATCGCCCCTGCCGGGAGAGTGATCAGGCGGGTGTCGCCGTAGGCTTGCGATTATAAGCCCACCAGATGAGCGCAAGGCCAGCCACGATCATGGGGATGCACAGAATCTGACCCATGGTCAGCCATCCCCAGGCCAGGTAACCGAGCTGGGCATCCGGAACTCTCACGAACTCGACGATGAAACGGAAAATACCGTAGAACAACGCGAACATTCCGGAAACGGCCATGGTGGGCCGAGGTTTGCGCGAGTACAGCCAGAGAATCACGAACAGTGCCACGCCTTCGAGGGCGAACTGATACAGCTGCGACGGGTGGCGCGGCAACTGGGCCGGGTCGCTGAACGGTGGGAAGACCATCGCCCATGGCACATCGGTCGGCTTGCCCCACAGCTCGGCATTGATGAAATTGCCGATACGCCCGGCACCCAGGCCGATCGGCACCAGCGGGGCGACGAAGTCCATGAGTTCGAAGAACGACTTGTTGTGGCGCTTGCCGAACCACAATGCAGCGAGCATCACGCCAATGAAACCGCCGTGGAACGACATGCCGCCTTTCCAGACCTCGAAGATCAGCGTCGGGTTGGCCAGGTACGCGTGCAGGTCGTAGAACAGCACATAGCCCAGCCGCCCTCCCACGATCACCCCCATCGACAACCAGAAGACCAGGTCGGAGAGCTTTTCGCGGCTCCAGGTAGGGTCGAACCGGTTGAGGCGGCGGGTGGCCAGCAACCAGGCCCCGCCAATGCCGATCAGGTACATCAGGCCGTACCAATGGATTTTAAGCGGTCCGATGGCCAGTGCCACGGGGTCTATCTGCGGGTAAGGCAGCATTTAACATCCTCTCGATTCAAATCAGAAAGCTCAGGCCTACACAGAACAACAGGGCCGCAAACAGGCGCTTCAACAGGCGCGGTGACAGTCTGTGAGCCAACCGCGCCCCGTAACGTGCGAAAAACATGCTGGTCACGGCGATGCCGACCATCGCCGGCAGGTAGACGTAACCCACGCTGTGCGGCGGCAACTGGGGTTCATGCCAGCCCAGCACCATGAACCCCACTGCACTGGCGATCGCAATGGGCAGGCCACACGCTGACGACGTTGCCACGGCCTGCTGCATGGGCAGGCTGCGCCAGGTCAGGAAGGGCACGGTCAGCGAGCCGCCGCCGATGCCAAAAATGGCCGAGGCCCAGCCGATCACGCCCCCCGCTGCCACCCGTGCAGCCTTGCCGGGCACACCGCGGCTGGCCTTGGGCTTGAGGTCCAGTGCCATCTGCGCGGCAATCACCAAGGCAAAGACGCCGATGATCTTCTGCAGCATGGGCCCCTGGATCAGCGACGCCGTCTTGGCCCCGACACCGGCACCCAGCAGGATCCCCAGGGTCATCCAGGCAAAGATCGGCCATTGCACCGCGCCTTTGCGGTGATGCTCGAGCACGGCGTTGATGGAGGTGAAGACGATGGAGGCCAGGGAGGTGCCTACCGCAAGGTGCGTCAACACCGAAGCGTCAAAGCCCTGCAACGTGAAGCTGACCACGAGCACAGGCACGATGATGATGCCCCCGCCCACGCCAAACAGGCCAGCCAGCACCCCCGCACATGCACCCAAGACCAGATAGAGCACGAATTCCATTCGGCTTCCCCGAGAAATCAATCCGGCATGGTAACGGAAGCTGGGTTCGCGGCTCTAGTGAAGTCTGTGTCAGGTTGGATCTGCCGCGCTGCCTGGGTACAGTGGAAGAAAACACAGGACCGGAAAAATGTGCCTGATCGTGTTCGCCTGGCGGCCAGGGCATGCCCTGCCGTTGATCGTGGCAGCCAACCGTGATGAATTCTATGCCCGCCCTACCCTGGCGTTGGCACCGTGGGAAGACGCACCGCAGGTGTACGCGGGCAGAGACCTGGAGGCTGGCGGGACTTGGCTGGGAGTCGGCCCACAGGGAAGGTTCGCCGCGTTGACCAATATCCGGGACCCCAGACAGCCACTGGGATCGCATTCGCGTGGCGAGTTGGTGGCCGCTTTTCTGAAGGGTGAGCAAACCGTAGAAACTTATCTGAATCAGGTGGCAAGCCGAGCCGACCAGTATTCAGGCTTCAACCTGCTCATTGGCGATCACCATGCTCTGGGGTACGTCAATGCCAGGGAAGCAGTGCCACGTCTGCTTGAGGCGGGCGTGTACGGGCTTTCCAATGCGCAGCTTGATACCCCGTGGCCGAAGCTGGTCAAGGCGCGCAGCCGCCTGGCGGAGTTGTTGGAAAAACCAGCCCCTGACCGACTATTGGGACTGTTGGCAGATGACGAGCCTGTGGTCGACGCCCTGTTGCCGGAAACAGGCGTGGGCCTGGCCACCGAGAAACTGTTGTCGAGCGCGTTCATCGCCAGTCAGCACTACGGCACACGCGCCAGTACCGTGCTGATTGTCGATAATCAAGGCCAAAGGCAGTTCATCGAACGCAGCTTCGGCCCGTTCGGATCCCTTCTCGGGGAGGTGAAACTCTCGGTTTGATCACCCAGGCCGACCTTGTATGCAGGTCAACTCACTAGGCGCCGGTACACATGGCGCTCAGAGCGGCTTGTTGGCCCCGGGCCCGATCATTCGTGCAAGCCCCAGGTTCTTCAGCGCCAGCTGCAGCGAGCTGTGGATGACCTGCGGGTTGTCATGGCTCAGCGCCTCTTGCAGCAGCTCTTTAGCCTTGCTCATGTTCACCTGGCGCAGCATCCACTTCACCTTCGGCAGGTTGGTGGCGTTCATCGACAGGCTGTCGAAGCCCATGGCCATGAGCAGGATGGCAGCTGCCGGGTCGCCCGCCATTTCGCCGCAGATACTTACCGGTTTGCCTTCGGCATGAGCATCGCGGACCACGGTGTTGACCGCCTGCAGCACGGCTGGATGCAGGTAATCGTAGAGGTCGGCTACCCGAGGATTGTTACGGTCCACAGCCAGCAGGTACTGGGTCAGGTCATTGGACCCCACTGACAGGAAGTCCACCTGTCGCGCCAGTTCACGGGTCTGGTACACCGCGGCCGGGATTTCCACCATCACGCCCACCGGCGGCATCGGTACATCGGTGCCTTCGTCGCGCACCTCGCCCCAGGCACGGTGAATCAGGTGCAGCGCTTCCTCGAGTTCTTGAACGCCGGAAATCATCGGCAGCAGAATCCGCAGGTTGTTCAAGCCTTCGCTGGCCTTGAGCATGGCCCGCGTCTGCACCAGGAAAATCTCGGGATGATCGAGCGTGACGCGAATGCCACGCCAGCCCAGGAAGGGGTTTTCTTCCTTGATCGGAAAGTAGGACAGCGCCTTGTCGCCGCCGATGTCCAGTGTGCGCATGGTCACGGGCAGTGGATGGAAAGCCGCCAGCTGTTCGCGGTAAATCGCCAACTGCTCTTTTTCGCTGGGGAAGCGCTGGTTGATCATGAACGGCACTTCGGTGCGGTACAGGCCTACCCCTTCGGCGCCACGCTGCTGGGCGCGAGCGACATCGGCCAGTAGGCCGGTATTGACCCACAGCGGCATGCGGTGGCCGTCAGGGGTCACGCAGGGCAGCTCGCGCAAGGCGTCCAGGCCCTGTGCCAGCTGGCGCTCTTCCTCGACCACGTCGCTGTACTGTTTGCGCAGCACATCGCTTGGGTTGGTAAAGACCTCCCCTTTGTAGCCATCGACGATCAGCTCGATGCCATCGACCTTCGAATAAGGCAGGTCGACCAGGCCCATCACGGTCGGAATACCCATGGCGCGGGCCAGAATGGCCACGTGCGAGTTGCCCGAGCCCAATACCGAGACCAGGCCCACCAGCTTGCCTTCGGGCACTTCGCCCAGCATGGCCGGGGTCAGCTCTTCGCTGACCAGAATGGTGTTGTCGGCATACACCAGCGACTGCGAGCGGGCCTGTTGCAGGTAGGCGAGCAAGCGTCGGCCCAGGTCCTTGACGTCGGAGGCCCGCTCGCGCAGGTAATCGTCGTCCATCAGTTCGAAGCGGTTGACGTGCTCGCCCACCACCTGGCGCAGGGCGCCCTGCGCCCATTGGCCGGTCTTGATGACCTCCCGCACCTCGCCGCCCAGGGCAGCGTCCTCGAGCATCATCAGGTAGACATCGAACAACGCCCGCTCTTCGGGGCGCAGTTGGGTGGCCAGCTTGGCCGACAGCTTGCGCATGTCGGCGCGCACACCTTCGAGGGCCGCATGGAACAGGTGCAGTTCGGCGTCGATGTCCTCGACCGTCTTGTCCGGGACCACTTCCAGGTCGGCCGGTGGCAGCATCACCACCGCCCGCCCTACGGCAGCACCAGGCGAGCCAGGCACACCAACGAACCGCGCCTCCTGAATACCCTTGCCCTGGCGACCCAGGCCGCGAATCGAGCCAGTGGCCTCGGCATGGGCGATCACCCCCGCCAATTGCGCACTCATGGTCACCAGGAAGGCCTCTTCGCCTTCGTCGAACTGGCGACGCTCGCGCTGCTGAATGACCAGGACCCCCACCACGCGGCGGTGGTGGATGATCGGGGCGCCCAGGAAGGAAGCGAAGCGTTCCTCGCCGGTCTCGGCGAAGTACCTGTAACGCGGGTGTGCGGCGGCATCTTCGAGGTTCAGGGGTTCTTCGCGGGTGCCCACCAGCCCGACCAGGCCTTCGTTGGGGGCCATGCTGACCTTGCCGATCGAACGCTTGTTCAGCCCCTCGGTGGCCATCAATACGAACCGGTTGGTTTCCGGGTCCAGCAGGTAGACCGAACAGACCTGGCTGGCCATGGCCTCTTTGACACGCAAGACAATGATCCCCAACGCCGACTTGAGATCTTTGGCGGAGTTTACTTCCTGGACGATCTTGCGCAGCGTATTGAGCATGGCTCGGGGTCGAACTCCGTCGTCAGTCGCGCGTCAGAAGACGCGGTGCTAGCTCTTTCAGGGCGCGCCGATAGACCTCGCGCTTGAATGTCACAACCTGGCCCAGCGGGTACCAGTAGCTCACCCAGCGCCAGCCATCGAACTCCGGCTTGCCGGTCAGGTCCATACGCACCCGTTGTTCATTGCTGATCAGACGCAGCAGGAACCACTTCTGTTTCTGGCCGATGCACAACGGTTGGCTGTGGGTGCGCACCAGTCGCTGGGGTAAACGATAACGCAACCAACCACGGGTGCAGGCAAGAATTTCCACATCATCGCGTTCAAGGCCAACTTCTTCGTTCAGCTCGCGGTACAGGGCGTCTTCTGGCGTCTCGTCAGGGTTGATACCGCCCTGTGGAAATTGCCAGGCATCCTGGTTGATCCGTCGAGCCCATAGCACCTGCCCGGCATCATTCGTGAGAATGATCCCGACATTGGGGCGAAAACCATCCGGGTCGATCACGGCAGCAACCTCGCAAACGCATGTCACCGCATTGTTCCACAAAGCCTGCGAGCGCAGCAACGCGCCTGCGGTGCTTATATACCGTCAGCGCTATGCAAGTCTGTGAACCAGGCTTTGCCGACAGGCAATCGGTGGATACCTTGGCGAGGATCAGACGGGCTTGGCGCCCATCAATCCGGCGATGGCCAGCAGGCACACGGCACTGAACACGGCCAACGCCAGTGTTAGCCGAGCACCCTGTGCAGGTGTCCTGCGCAGCCGATTCAGGCGCACCACAAGCCATACCCAGGCCAACGCGCCCACGGTATACAGCGCACTCGACGCCAGTAGCCAGGTCTGACCCAGCGGCCAACCCACCAGGTGCACCAGCCACCAACCGGTGAACGGCATGCTGATCAGGCTGATACCCATCACCAACCAGACGAAGACCAGAGGCCGCTGCATCAACCTGCCATACACCGTCCCGCCACCCTGCCGGCGGGCGCGCATCGTCCAGATCGCCAAGCCCAGAGCACCCAGCAACAACAATGCGGTGCCGATCACGTGCAAGGCTTTGAGGGTGTTGAGGTGTTCCATGTCACTCGTCCTGGGCTGGTTGCGTTACAGGGGGCTGCGAGCGAGCAAGGCCGCCAGGCTGCGCCGCCTGTTCACTGCGAAGCGGCGCCCCCCGTGGGTAAGAGCTTAGCCGTTCAGCCAAGGAACAACGTGTAGGCCGGGTTCTGGGTTTCATCCCAGTAGGGGTAGCCAATCTGCGCCAGCGCGGCCGGCACCAGGTGGCGCTCGTCCTCAGGGACCTGCAGCCCCGCCACCACACGGCCATCTGCCGCGCCATGGTTACGGTAGTGGAACATCGAGATGTTCCAGCGCCCGCCCAGCTTGTCGAGGAAGTTGAACAGTGCCCCTGGCCGCTCGGGGAATTCGAAACGCAGCACCATTTCATCGCTCGCCCCGGCCGAGTGCCCGCCCACCATGTGGCGAATGTGCAATTTGGCCAGCTCATTGTCGGTAAGGTCCGTGACCGGGAAGCCCTGGTCGATCAACTGCTGCACCAATGCCGCGCGGGGGTCGTTTTCCGGATGGGTCTGCACGCCCACGAAGATGTGCGCTTCATCGGAGGTGTGTTTGCGGTAGTTGAATTCGGTGATCTGGCGCTTGCCCACCGCTTCGCAGAAGGCCTTGAAGCTACCGGGGCGCTCCGGGATGGTGACCGCGATGATAGCTTCGCGCTTTTCACCCAGCTCTGCCCGCTCCGCGACATGGCGCAGGCGGTCGAAATTGACGTTCGCCCCGGAATCGATGGCGACGAGGGTCTGGCCGCTGACCCCGTACATCTCCACGTAACGCTTGATACCCGCCACCCCCAGTGCCCCCGCAGGCTCGGTGATCGAACGGGTATCGTCGTAGATGTCCTTGATCGCCGCGCAGATTTCGTCGGTGCTGACGGTGATGACTTCGTCCACGTACTGGCGGCAGATGTCGAAGGTATGCTGGCCAATCTGGGCCACCGCCACGCCGTCGGCAAACAACCCTACCTGCGGCAGCACCACCCGCTCACCAGCGGCCATGGCGGCCTGCAGGCAATTGGAATCGTCCGGTTCAACGCCAATCACCTTGATTTCCGGGCGCAGGTACTTCACGTAGGCAGCGATGCCGGCGATCAGACCGCCGCCGCCGACCGGCACGAAAATGGCGTCCAGCCGACCAGGGTGCTGGCGCAGGATTTCCATGGCCACGGTGCCCTGGCCCGCGATGGTGTGCGGATCATCGTAGGGATGGATGTAGACGAAGCCTTTTTCATCGACCAGTTTCAGCGAATACGCCAATGCCTCGGGGAACGAGTCACCGTGAAGAACCACTTTGCCGCCGCGCGAGCGCACACCTTCGATCTTGATCTCAGGTGTGGTCTTGGGCATCACGATGGTGGCCTTGATGCCCATTTCCCGCGCAGCAAGGGCCAGCCCCTGGGCATGGTTGCCTGCCGACGCGGTGACCACACCGCGAGCCAGCTCTTCTGCGGTCAACTGCGCCAGCTTGTTGTAGGCCCCGCGGATCTTGAACGAGAACACCGGCTGCAGGTCCTCGCGCTTGAGCAGAATCTGGTTGCCCAGGCGTTTGCTCAACTGCCCGGCGCTGTGCAAGGGGGTTTCGACGGCAACGTCATAGACGCGCGAGGTGAGGATCTTCTTGACGTACTGTTCGAGCATCGGGAAAGCATCACTGGCCGCGGGACAAGGGCTCGGAGTCTACCCCAGCGTTATGTCGGACGACCACAGCCAAGCCGCGCTTGCCGTTATACTGGTCGCCTTTACATCCGCCCTGCCCCCTCTCGGAGCCCGCATGACCCAGGACCAACTCAAACAGGCCGTTGCCCAGGCTGCCGTCGACTTCATTCTGCCCAAGCTCGATGACAAAAGCGTCGTTGGCGTTGGCACCGGTTCGACCGCCAATTTCTTCATCGACGCCCTGGCGCAGCACAAGACGGCCTTCGACGGCGCGGTCGCCAGCTCCGAAGCCACGGCCCAGCGTCTCAAGGGGCATGGCATCCCGGTCTACGAGCTCAACAGCGTCAGCGGGCTGGAGTTCTATGTGGACGGCGCCGATGAAAGCGACGAGCACCTGAACCTGATCAAGGGGGGTGGCGCGGCCCTGACTCGGGAAAAGATCGTTGCCGCCGTGGCCAAGACATTCATCTGCATCGCCGATGGCAGCAAGCTGGTACCGGTTCTGGGCAACTTCCCGTTGCCGGTGGAGGTGATCCCGATGGCGCGCAGCCACGTCGCTCGCCAGTTGGTCAAGCTGGGCGGTGACCCGGTCTACCGTGAGGGCGTGGTCACGGACAACGGCAACGTGATCCTCGACGTGTATAACCTGCAGATCACCAACCCGGTGGAGCTGGAAGCCCAGATCAATGCCATCGTGGGCGTGGTCACCAATGGCCTGTTCGCCGCACGGCCTGCCGACCTGCTGCTGTTGGGCACTGCCGACGGCGTGAAGAGCCTGAAGGCCGAGTAACCATACAAGCCGGCATGCCCGGGTACGGTTGCGCCGTCCGGGGCTTGCCGAGCGCCGATATGGTCATGGCGCCGGCTGCTTGAATACGTAGAACAGGTTCGGCTCACTGACCATGTAAATGGTCCCGGTCTCGTCCATCGCAATGCCCTCCGCCTGCGGGACTGTCGCTTTGAGCCCCTGGAACCCCTTGCGCAATGACAAGGTGCTCAGTGGCCGCCCTTGCACATCCAGCTCCAGGACCAGGCGTGATTCATCCGACAGCGCCAGCAGGTGCCCACTGCGCTCGTCGAACTGCAGGCTCGACAGGTCGCGCACGAACAGGCGCGAATCGCGCTTTCGGTCCTGGACAACGTTCACGGCATAGGGTTGTTGCGGATCGTCATGAGGAAACCCGTGCACTTCATAGATGAGCATCGGGTCGCGCTCCTTGGCCACGAACAGCCGCTTGCCCACCGAGTCGAAGGCCAGCCCCTCGAAACCCTTGTTACCGTTGAGGCCGATGCCCAAGGTCAATTGCTCGGCCTGAGTAGCGTCCAGGGACAAGGTGTCGTCGGTGAGCCGCACACGGATCAGCCGCTGCTGGCGCTCGTCGGTAATCACGTAGCTGTTGGGACCGATGTACTCCACCGCCTCGGGATCACCGAAACCGTGCAACGCGATGCGCCGCAGGATTCGCCCGTCCAGCGACAGCTCGATCAGCTCCGAGCGGGCGTTGGTCACGGTGAACAGGCTCTTGCGGTCAGGGTCGTAGGTCAGCGCCGAGACATCGTCATCCAGCCCTTCGATCGGCCGCCCTTCGACCACCACCTGATAGCGATTCAAGCCAATGCTTTGCTCCGCCGGCTGCCACCACGTGGTGAGGTTGAACCAGGCACGTTCGAACAGACGAAATTCCTGCCCGACCCAGCCCAGCAACAGCAGACCTAGAACGACAGGAACCAGTGACAGACGCAGATAACGGTGCATGAAGGCAGACTCGACGAAGGATGGCGAATCTAACCACAAACAACTGAAATAAAGCTTAATGCCATCATGTAAATAGCAGAAAAACCTAGCCTTTGGTAAAGCGGTAGAACAATGCCGGTTCGCTGACCATGTACAGGGTGCCCTGGTCATCCATTGCCACACCTTCGGCCCGAGGAATGGTGTGCTGCAGGCCATTGAAGCCCCCCAGCAACGTCATGAAGCTGACCTGCTCACCCTGCTCGTCCAGTTCCAGCAGCATGTTGGAGTCGGCAGACAGCGCCAGCAGGTGCCCCGTTCGCGGGTCAATGCCCAACGCCGACAGGTTTCGCAGGTCGAGCGAATCACTGGGCAGCGGCGTTTTCTCGCCCGTCAGTTGGCCTTGCCCATTGGACTTCCATTCGTAAAGGCGCGGCGGCCGCTCCTCGCCGATGACCAGCCGCTGCTTCGACGCATCCCACACCACGGCCTCATAGCCCTTGTTTCCGTTTGGCGACTCCCCTAGGTCGTGGCTGAGGAAGTCCGCATGGTTGAGCACGGTAGTGGTGGCATCGACTTTCACCACCGTCAGGTCATGCAGCCGCTCGTCCGTGATTGCCAGGTAGCCGCCGTCCATGACCGTGACGCCTTCCGGGTTTGCCCAGCCATTAAGGGGAATGTTGCGCAGTACGTCGCCGTCCAGGTTCAGCTCGGTGAGGAAGGGTTGCTTGCCCATGACGGCGAATAGCGTACGCGTACTGGGGTTGTACGCGAGGTCCGATGCCTCGTAGTCGGCCATTGCCGGCAAGGGCTTGGCATCGATATCCACCGTGTAGTCCGGCAGCCACACGCTTTCACTGCGCTCGGCCGTGCTTTCGAAACCTTCCTTGATCCACAATGCTGCCCGATCGTCCCAATGCATGGCGAAGGCCACGCCATAGGTAATCACCACGCCCACGGCCAAGCCGAACGGCCAGCGCAGGTAGAACGGGCGCTTGAAGGAGGCAGGGGCGTTTGATTGCATCGAGGCGTCCTGGGGAAAGAAGCAAAGGTCTGCGCATTATCCAGAAGACGTGTGAAAAAACAGTCAACCCGCCCGGGCATTCGCAGATGACGCGGAGGTGGGCCGCCTGACCGCTGCCGTGGCCAAGGCGGATCATCCGCGAAAAGCCGAGTGGGTAGCGGCTTAGAGCACCCGGCTCTCGAAGCGGCTAATCCCTGGCAGCTCCAGAACCACGTCATCGCCCACGTTGAAGGGGCCTACGCCTGCTGGGGTGCCGGTCAGGATGACGTCGCCGGCCTGCAGCGAAAACTGCGCAGCCATGTGCTGGATCATCGGCACGATCGGGTTGAGCATCATTGCACTGGAGCCGTCCTGGCGGACTTCGCCGTTTACCGTCAGGCGCACCGGGATGGCCGTGATGTCTTCGAAGCTGGCGGCAGACACGAAGGGCGGCAACACGCAGGCGCCGTCGAAACACTTGGCCAACTCCCAAGGCAAGCCCTTTTCCTTGAGCTTGGCCTGCACGTCCCGCAGGGTCAGGTCCAAGGCCGGCGCGAAGCCGGAAATGGCATCGAGCACCTCTTCCTGGCTCGGCCGCGTGGACAGTGACTTGCCCAGCAATACCGCGATTTCCACCTCGTAATGCACCGACCCGCGGTCGGCAGGAATCTTGAACCCGCCCTCGGCCGGCACCACGCAACTGCCCGGTTTGATGAACAGGAGGGGTTCGGTCGGAATGGGATTGTCCAGCTCCTTGGCATGTTCGGCGTAGTTACGCCCGATGCATACCACCTTGCCCAGTGGAAAATGAATGCGCGTGCCGTCTGCATACTGGTGCTGGTAGTTCATGGCCACTCCTCTGGATACCGCTTTTTATTCAGGTGCGAAGATCTTACCCGGATTCATGATGCCCGCAGGGTCGAACACCGCCTTGATCGCCTTCATGCAGGCGATTTCTTCAGGGGAACGGCTGTAGCCCAGGTAGTCGCGCTTGGTCATGCCCACACCGTGCTCGGCGGAGATCGAACCGTCGTAGCGCTGGACGATCTCGAACACCCACTTATTGACCTCGGTGCAGGATGCGAAGAAGTCATCCTTGCTCATGTGCTCGGGTTTGAGGATGTTCAGGTGCAGGTTGCCGTCGCCGATATGCCCGTACCAGATCACCTCGTAGTGCGGGTAATGCGCCTGGACGACGGCGTCGATGTCGCGCAGGAAGGCCGGCACTTTCGAGACGGTCACGGAAATGTCGTTTTTATACGGCGTCCAGTGCGAAATGGTTTCGGACAGGTATTCGCGTAGCTTCCACAAATTCTTCAGCTGCGTCTGGCTCTGGCTCATCACGCCATCGAGCACCCAACCTTGCTCGACACAGTGTTCGAAGGTGGCCAAGGCTTCGTTGGCCACCGCTTCGGTGCCGGCCTCGAACTCCAGCAAGGCATAGAACGGGCATGGCGTTTCGAAGGGCGCAGGCACGTCACCGCGCGCCAGGATCTTGGCCAGGCCCTTGTCGGAGAAAAACTCGAACGCCGTCAGGTCCAATTTGCCCTGAAACGCGTGAAGTACCGGCATGATCGAGTCGAAATCAGGTGTGCCCAACACCATGGCGGTGAGGTTGCGCGGTGCACGGTCCAGGCGCAGGGTGGCCTCGACCACGAACCCCAGCGTACCTTCGGCGCCAATGAACAGCTGGCGCAGGTCGTAGCCGGTGGCGTTCTTGATCAGGCCCTTGTTCAATTCCAGCAACTCGCCGCTGCCGGTGACCACCTTGAGGCCCGCGACCCAGTTGCGGGTCATGCCGTAGCGGATCACCTTGATGCCACCGGCATTGGTACCGATGTTGCCGCCTATCTGGCTGGAGCCACTGGAGGCAAAGTCCACTGGGTAATACAGGCCCTGCTCCTCGGCGAACGCCTGCACCTGCTGGGTAATGACCCCTGGCTGGCAGACCACGGTGCGGTCGAAGGCGTTGAAATCCAGGATGCGGTTCATGTAATCGAAGGCGACGACCACCTCCCCGCTGGCGGCCACGGCGCCCGCGGACAATCCGGTACGCCCCCCGGAAGGCACGAGCGCCACACGATGGGCATTGGCCCAGCGCACGATGGCCTGCACCTGTTCGATCGTCCGGGGCAGGACGATGGCGCTGGGCGCAGGCGGGTAATGGCGCGTCCAGTCCTTGCCATAGGCTTGCAGGGACTCGGGGTCGGTCAACACCTTGCCGGGGTCGACCAGGGTCATCAACTCATCCAATGCAGCGGGCTGGGTCATCGCCTGAACTCTCGCTTTATTCATGGTCACCCTGAGCACTCTTCACCTGTCGGGATAAGCTCAGATTGTGTCGCGTATGCTAGCATAGCGCCCCCGCTGTTCATGCTAGAGCTGCCCACGGGCGCCTGGCATCACCCTCGCCACTTTTCTCCGGGATACAGGTTTACGCAGATGAGCAAGACTTCTCTCGACAAGAGCAAGATCCGGTTCCTTCTTCTTGAAGGTGTACACCAGAACGCGGTCGATACCCTGACGGCTGCCGGCTACACCAACATCGAATACCTCACTGGTTCGTTGCCCGAAGCAGAGTTGAAGGAAAAGATCGCCGACGCCCATTTCATCGGCATCCGCTCACGCACCCAGTTGACCGAAGAAATCTTCGACTGCGCCAAGAAACTGGTCGCCGTCGGTTGCTTCTGCATCGGTACCAACCAGGTTGACCTGGAAGCGGCCCGTCAGCGCGGTATCGCGGTGTTCAACGCGCCGTACTCCAACACCCGTTCGGTAGCCGAGCTGGTACTGGCCGAAGCCATTCTGCTGCTGCGCGGCATTCCGGAAAAAAATGCCTCGTGCCATCGTGGCGGCTGGATCAAGAGCGCAGCCAACTCCTTCGAGATTCGCGGCAAGAAACTGGGCATCGTCGGTTACGGCTCCATCGGTACCCAACTGTCTGTACTGGCCGAAAGCCTGGGCATGCAGGTGTACTTCTTCGATCCGCTGACCAAGCTGCCGCTGGGCAATGCTGTCCAGGTGACCAACCTGCACGAATTGCTCGGCTTGGCCGATATCGTCTCGCTGCATGTGCCTGAGCTGCCATCCACCCAGTGGATGATCGGCGAGAAGGAAATCCGAGCGATGAAGAAGGGCTCCATCCTGATCAACGCTGCCCGCGGTACCGTGGTCGAACTTGATCACCTGGCCGCAGCCATCAAGGATAAGCACCTGATCGGCGCTGCCATCGACGTGTTCCCGGTCGAGCCACGCTCCAACGATGAAGAGTTCGAAAGCCCGCTGCGCGGCCTGGACAACGTGATCCTGACGCCGCACATCGGCGGTTCCACTGCCGAGGCTCAGGCCAACATCGGCCTGGAAGTGGCCGAAAAGCTGGTCAAGTACAGCGACAACGGCACCTCCGTGTCGTCGGTCAACTTCCCGGAAGTGGCCCTGCCTGCTCACCCTGGCAAGCACCGCCTGCTGCACATCCACGAAAACATCCCGGGTGTTCTCAGCGAAATCAACAAGGTATTTGCCGAAAACGGCATTAACATCTCGGGTCAGTTCCTGCAGACCAACGAGAAAGTGGGCTATGTGGTGATCGACGTCGACGCCGAATACTCGGACCTTGCGCAGGAGAAGCTGCAACAGGTCAAGGGCACCATCCGCTCGCGCGTACTGTTCTAACACGCGGCCAGCGTGAATCGAGGGAGGCCCAGGTGGCCTCCCTTTTCGTTATGGGGCCACCACAGCGGCGGACGGGGAGCACAAAAAAACCAGGCTGCACGTCAAACGATGCCGCGACTTCAGGGTCATAGGCTGCGCTCGACCATGGCGAGGAATAAAGCCGTGGCGACGGTTATTCATTCGCTAAACGAAAAGGGGCATTCATGCGTTCGACCATAGGGGTACTGCTGGCAGTACTGATCAGCCCATTGGCTCAGGCAGAGCTGATGGACGAAATCGCCGATCGCGGTGAACTGCGCATCGCTGTGCAGAGTGACAACGCACCATACGCCTTCAAGCAGGATGACCACCTGACAGGGTTCGATGTGGAGTTCGGCCAGGCCCTGGCCTCGGAGCTCGACCTGCGCGTGGAGTTCGTCGAAGCACCCGAGGCGCAAACCCTGCCCGGCGTTGAAAGTGGTAAATACGACATCGCGTTGCTGCCTGTCACGGCAATACCGCAAGGCGATAGCCCGCTCGACACCAGCCAGCCTTTTGGCAAGCAACAGCTGGTGGTGCCGTTCCAGAAGGACAACCCAGCCTTCGAAAGCGCCGTGAACAACGCGCTGCAACGCCTGAAGGACAGCGGGCGTACGGCCGAACTGGAACACAAGTGGCTTGCCGACGAGCAGCAGGCCGCAGCGACTCGGTAGCGTGCCGCAGTCAACCGTGGCAGGTGCTGATCAGCATGCTCGCCCGCTCAGAAGGGATCATTGCCACGGCGCCTGAACCAGCCAGTCAATGACAGGCGCTCGCGACCGGCCGGCAGCACCTCATGAGGGACTTCGCCGGACAGGAAGACCACCAGGCACCCCGCGACGGGCTGAACATCGTGCTCCACCCCATCGGCCAGGAACATGCGCAACTGTCCCCCGTCTGCGGGCGTCCAGTCTTCGTTCAGGTAGAACACGGCCGAAACCATGCGCCGGTCGTCATCGCGAAAACGGTCCAGATGCCGTTTGTAGAACGCGCCGGGTGGGTAAAGCGCAAAGTGGCATTCGAAGTCTTCCAGGCCCAGGAAGAGCCCTTGGTTGATTGCCAGGCGCAGTTGGTCCATGGCTGCCAGGTACTGGTCGCAGGCGTGCGCCTGGCCTGGATCGATCCACTGGATCTGATCCCCACGGATGGCCTCGCGCACCTCTTGGGAAGGCCCCCGTCCAATCCCTGCGGGGTTGAGCTCCCCTTCGGCATAACGGCGTCGGCATTCGTTTGCCAGCGCGCCGACCAGGTCCGCCGGCAGAAACAGTGCCTGCTGGGACCAGCCATGGGTGGCCAAATCGTCGACGACGGCCGCAAGCATTGGGTGTTGGGGGGAAATGTGCATGGCGCATCATATCCATTCGCCCCGTCGGCGCACAGCGCCACTTGGCTGAGAAGCGCGTGGATATCTCGACAAACCGGCGCTGCCCCACAGACAATAGCCCTCTGCCGACAGGAGTCCTGAATGCGCCGTCTGTTTTCCCTGATTCTGCTGATGAGCTGCACGTTGCCTGTCTGGGCAGATAGCCTGGATCAGCTGTACAAGACCGCTGGCTGGCCCGAGCAACGCGCCCATTTCACCGACGCCTTGAACGCCGCCCAGCAGCGCTACCGCAACAGCTTGCCACCTGCCGTTTACCAGGCGCTGGTGAGCAACAGCAACCAGCGCTTCCAGGCCCAGGCCGTGGACCGCCGTGCACTGGCGCAACTGCGCTCGGCACTGCCCAATCCATCACCGGCGCTGGCCTTTTTCCAGTCGCCGCTAGGGCGCAAGATCGTCGCGGCCGAATTGCGGGCTACCCGCAAGGATGAGTTGGCCAAGAACGCCGATGGGCTCCCGAAGATTCAGGCCAGCGATGATCGCATGCTGATCATTGGGCACCTGGCCCAGGCGCTACCCGCCCGTGAGGCAGGGGCCGAGGTGAGCCTTGCCATTGCCGGCATGGCTGCCGACAGCCTGAGCTCGATGATTCCGGGGTTGTTGGGCGGTGGGCAGGCCCAAGGTCTGCTCGACGGCCAGCGCCAACGCCTTATGAAGCAGATCGGCCAGGACCTGAACAACACCCTGCTGTATGTATACCGTGACCTCACGGACGCAGAACTCGAAGCGTTTGCAACCTTTGCCGAATCCAACGACGGCAAAGCCTACTATCGAGCTGCGCTGGCAGCCATTCGCGCCGGCCTGGCGGTTGGCCAAAGTACCGGCGAGCTGAATTGATCAACCCAAGTGCTGGTCGATGAAGTCGAAATAGCGCTGTCGAATGGCAGGCAGTTCGTTGGCAAGATGATGTCGGGCCCCGGGTAGCATCATGACCTGCGGCTGCGCGAACTTAGCCCTCAGCACCTGAAGGTTGTAAGGCCAGTCGACCGTGCCATCGGCCTCTCCTTGCACAATCAAGGGCTGCCGGGTACTGACGGGCGCCGCCTCGATGCGTGTGATCCAATCGATCAGTGCGCCAACCCATGCCGTTGGTAATCGCCTGGGCTGAAGCGGATCAGCTTCAAGAAACGGTAGAAACGCAGGGTCTGTGCTGTTTTCGGTGAAACGCCGCTCGATGCCGTTCACGAAGTGGCGCAACACGTGATAGCTGAGCTTCGACCAGCGCCAGGCACAGGGGCGTACCAATGGGGCAAGCAGCAATACCTGCCCATCGATGGGGCTTGTCTGTGGGTTGTGCAGCAGGTGATCCACGGCAATGGCCCCACCTGTGCTCTGCCCGCACAGGTGCCATGGATGAGGCAGCTGCAAGCTGCGCGTCTGTTCGAACAGGCACTCAAGTACCTGCTGGTAGATCGCGAAATCATCGATGCTGGCGCGTTCGCCGCTAGACAGGCCGTGGCCGGGTAAATCGCAGCTGACAACGGCATAACCGCGCTTCAATGCCCATGCCACCAGATGCCTGTACAAGCCCATGTGGTCGTAGTACCCGTGCAACAGCAGCAAGGTAGCCTTGGGCTGCTGTGGACACCACACCTGCGCAACCACCTCGAATCCGGCAACCGCAAACTGCCCAAGCCAGCTGTGGACAGGCAGATCGAGCCCATAGAAGCGTTGGTAGGCCTTCGCATGGGTGCACAGCGGCTTACGCGCATTCAGCGGGGCCAGGCTTGTGCGCAGGAGGTCTGGATGGAAGCTTGCAGGCATTTTGGTGGGTCCGGCGTGAAGCAAGTATTGACCTGAGATATTCAGCTCATCGACGCGCCGTGGCAAGCTGGCCGTACCAGCAACCCACCTCCCACTGCCCGTGGGAGCAGCAATCGGCCTTTCATGAACCTGCGAACTCTCAAATGGCTGAGCATGATGCTCGGCGTCGTGGCCGGGACGGTCATCATCTGGCAGGCGTACACGACCTTCCAGGTCCGCTATTTACGCCCGTTCGACAACCAGGCCACGTTGTTCGACGGCTCGCACTTACAGCTACCTACCGAACTGGCCGGCCCCGGACCCGTGCGGGTCGTGCATTTCTGGGACCCAGCCTGCCCGTGTAACGTTGGCAACCAACAGCACCTGGCCGACCTGATGAAGCAGTTCACGAACCGGGGCGTCAGCTTTCACGTCTTGCACAAACCCGGCACACGGGGCTATCTGCCGGACGACCTTGCTGCGCTGGAACCACTAAGCAACCTGCCTGGCAGTGAACATATGCCAGCGTCGCCCGCGGTAGCCATCTGGGATCGCCAAGGGCACCTGGCCTACTTCGGCCCGTACAGCGAAGGCGCGGTATGCAACGCTGCCAACAGCTTCATCGAGCCCATACTCACCGCGCTGCTCGACGGCCGCCCTGTCAGCGCCTCCAACACCCTGGCGATCGGCTGTTACTGCCCCTGGGCAGACTGATGTATGCGAGCAGGGTTGCCCACCACCGTCGCCCCTGCCGGAACATCCCGGGTAACGACACTGCCTGCGCCGACCACTGCATCATCACCGATGCACACCCCTGGAAGAATGATGGCACCGCCACCAATCCACACGTTATTGCCAATGCTGACCGGCCGCCCACTCTCAAGGCCCGTGCGCCGCAGCTGCGGGTCGAGCGGGTGGTCGGCCGTGTAGATCTGCACATTGGGGCCGATCTGGCAGTCCTCGCCGATGTGCACAGGCAGTACGTCAAGGATCACGCAATTGAAGTTCATGAACGTATTGCGGCCCACGCTGATGTTGTATCCATAGTCGCAATAGAAAGGGGCACGCAGCACCACACCCTCACCCGCATGGCCGAGGTGCCCTGCCAGCAATGCATGCCGCGCCTGGGCCGTCAGCTCCACGTTGTTGTTGTAGCGGTGCATCCAGTGTTTGTTGGCCGCCTGTTCGGCTTGCAACTCGGGGCACGTGGCGTGATACAGCTCGCCTGTCAGCATTTTCTGTTTTTCGCTTTTGGACATGGAAACTCCTGGCGGCTCGTTATGCTACTGATCGTCAGACCTCACGATGAACCAGACTTCCCAACGCGTCGCATGAAAGCGGCGTGCTGCTCAACCCCGCAGCGGCTGTGCAGCGCGCTATCAGAACCCGCCGATGGCAACGCGTTTGCCAAAGGATACGTTCTGGTGTGCATCCACTAATCAGACAAGCGCATGTAACGAGCAGGCCTACGCGCTTACTGCATGCATTTTTTCTCAAGAGAAATGACCTATGCATAAAAGATTCATGGAAATCGATGGCGCACGGCTGAGCTACATCGACCAGGGCCAAGGTTTTCCAGTGCTCCTTGGCCACAGCTATTTGTGGTCAGCTGACATGTGGAGTGAGCAGCTCGACGCGCTGTCCCGGCATTTTCGAGTCATCATTCCAGAGCTCTGGGGGCACGGCGACTCCGATGCTCCGCCGGTTACGACCAGAACCACCTCTGATCTGGCGCGTCAGCACATTCAATTGCTCGACAAGCTGGGGATTGAACGCTGCCACCTGGTGGGGCTATCGGTCGGGGGGATGTGGGGGGCACTGCTGGCCGCCGAGCATCCCGAGCGGGTTGACCGCCTGGTGCTGATGGATACCTACCTGGGCGCAGAGCCGGACGCCACCAAACGCAAGTATTTCGCCTTGTTGGATGCTGCGTCTGCCGCAGGTGCGTTCGACGATGAGCTGCTGGACGTCATCGTACCCATCTTCTTTCATCCCGGCGGCCATACAGTGCCAGCACTGCGTGAACGGTTTCGAGCAACATTGAAGGCCACGTCCGCCAACACTATCCGCGACAGCTATGACCCAATGGGCCGCATCATATTCGGCCGACCGGACGCACTGGCGCAATTAGGGGGCCTTTGTAGCGAACGAACCATCGTGGTGTGTGGCGACCAGGACATCCCCAGGCCACCGGCTGAAGCCAACGAGATGGCGCAGATCATCAATTGCCTGGCCGCTCAGATCCCCGTTGCGGGGCATATCTCGTGCCTGGAAAACCCTGAGGTGGTGAACCAGTTTCTCTTGAATTGGCTACCGCGACACTGCTGAAGCCTGCTGGCCTGTTTCAAGCAGCTGACCATTCTTGCAACGCGGTAACCTGAGCCCAATAGGGTTGGGCTCAGGTGGAGACGCCCTCAGGTCGCGATTGGAAACGACCCGAAGGCAGCCGGTGCATCAGAATGCAGGCAGCACGGCACCTTGGTATTTCTTGGCGATGAATGCCTTCACTTCAGGGCTGGTCAAGGCTTTGGCCAGCTTCTGAATGGCATCGCTGTCCTTGTTGTCAGGACGCGCCACGAGGAAGTTGACGTAAGGCGAGTCGCTGCCTTCGATGACCAAGGCATCCTTGGCAGGATTCAGGCCGGCTTCCAGCGCGTAGTTGGTATTGATCATGTCCAGGTCGACCTGATCCAGCACGCGCGGCAACATGGCCGACTCCAGCTCGCGAAACTTCAGGTTTTTCGGGTTCTCGGCGATGTCTTTCGGGGTGGCCAGGGCGTTCTTCGGGTCCTTGAGGGTGATCAGCCCCGCCTTCTGCAAGAGCAGCAGTGCGCGGCCGCTGTTGCTGCCCTCGTTAGGAATGGCAACGGTTGAGCCTTCCTTGAGCTCATCCAGGCTTTTGACCTTCTTCGAGTAGCCACCAAACGGCTCGACATGCACGCCGATCACGGTCTCAAGGTGCGTACCCTTGCCCTCGTTGAAGCTCTGCAGGTACGGGAGGGTCTGGAAGTAGTTGGCATCCAGACGCTTCTGATCAACCTGCACGTTGGGTTGCACGTAGTCGGTGAATACCTTGATCTGCAAGTCGACACCTTCTTTGGCCAACGTCGGCTTGATCAGCTCCAAGATCTCGGCATGGGGCACCGGCGTTGCGGCAACCACCAGTTTTTCGGCGGCGGCGACCAGGCCGCTAAAGGACAGGGCGGCAGCCAGGGCAGTGGTCAGCAGGGTCTTCTTCATGGTGATCCTTGTTCTGCATCTGAGCCATCGAAGATGGCAAATGGGGCGCCCAACGCAATGCGATGACGGGCGTGAAGCGGACAATACCGATAATTTTTATTCCCGAACAATATCTTTTATTTCGTTGCTTATTCCAAAACCAAAATGCCACCAGCGTGTTTGCTTATGAGCTGCCTCTAGCGTGGAACGTCGGGCAGGTCCAGGTCTTCGGGCAGGATTTCCGGCCCATCACTGACCAGCAGGGCGAAGTGGATGACGTTTTCCAGCTCACGGGTATTGCCGGTCCAAGGATGCTGCTCGAGCAGGCTCTGTGCAGCCTCGCTTATCAACGGCACGGGCCGCTGCAAACGCCCGCTGTAGATGCCAACGAAGTATTCCGCCAACGCAAGGATGTCCCCCGGCCGCTCGCGCAGCGGCGGCAATTCAAGGGCGCCCTCGCGCAAATATTGATACAACCGCTCGCTGAAGCGCCCTGCCTTCACCACCCGCGCCAGGTCAATGCTCGTGGCCGCCACCAGTCGTACATCCACCGGCTGCGCCTGGTGTGCGCCTACGCGGGTGACTTCGCGGTTTTCCAGTGCTGCCAGCAGCTTGGCCTGAATGGCCTGTGGCAAGTCGGCGATCTCGTCCAGGTAAAGCGTGCCGCCGTTGGCCGATCCGAACCAGCCAGCGCGGCTGCTGGCAGTGCCGCCATGGCTACCGGCGCTATAACCGAACAGCTCTGCATCGGCATAGGTTGGGCTGATGGCGGCGCAGTTGACCGACACGAACAGGCCGGTGCGGTCGCTGGCGCGGTGAATCTGGCGGGCCAGCAACTCCTTGCCGGTGCCGGTTTCGCCTCGGATCAGCACCGGCAGCGGCAGCGGCGCCAGGTGCTCCAGCTCCGTGCGCAATCGCTGGGAACGCGGGTCGATGAAGACCAGCGCCTTGGCGCGAATGCTCAGCGGGCTCTTGTCGAGTTCGGGGAATGTCAGCAATGGCTGGCCGAAGGGGTTCTGATACGTCATGACGAGCTCCCGCCCCTGGCCTGCGGCGGCCGGGCGTGTGACGGATGGAAACGGACGCCGTTCAGGCGCGGCGCAGCGCGCGTTGTTCGATGCGGCCTTGCAGGCGATACAGGTAGGCGAACCCCTGCTCCCAGCATTCATGGCCGGATTTCACGTTGATGTGGCCGGCGCCGGTCAGAAGCCCTGCTTCTGCACCCCACTGCTGGGCCATGTGCAAGGCGCGCGGGACGCTGACAGCGGGATCGTTGTCCGAGCTGACCACCTGACTCGGAAAGGGAAGCGGCGCCTGCGGGATGGGCGAAAAATTGCGCAGCGCCGGCGCGCACCCTGGTCGCTCGACATCCGCCGGCGCCACCAACAAGGCGCCACGCACGCGACCGAGCAGAGCGGCAGCGGCCTGTTCGGCCCAATGCGCCACCGTGATGCAGCCCAGGCTATGGGCAATCAGGATCACCGGGCCGGGCTCGGCGGCGATGGCGGTATCCAGCGCCTTCACCCAGTCCTGGCAGAGCGGTGTCAGCCAATCGCGCTGCTCCACGCGTGCGCTGTTGGGCAGCGTACGCTGCCAGTGGCTTTGCCAATGATTGTCCGGCGATCCCTGCCAGCCTGGGATGATCAGGTAGCGAACTGATTCGTTACGCATGAAGTGGGTCTCCAGTAGCTTGCGTGCTTGGAAACCCAGTATAAGGCGGCCTATATATACTTAAAGGAATAAAAAGAAATTTGTTTATAACCTTTAAGTAAATAACCAGCCGACGTGACCTTGCGACGCCGCGTTATTCCCATCAACCGTACTGCCTCAAATGGCTGGCAGTTTCTGCCAGACCTTCGGCCGGAAGAACAACGTTTCGCCCCTTGCCAGCCCTGTCAGACTGTCGTGGTCCTTGACCACCTCAGCTTCGATCAGCTCGCTTTGGCCCTCGACTTTCAAGGTCACCCGCGTGGTGGCACCCAACGGGCGAATATCCCGAACTTCGGCGGCATGGTGGCCCTCGGTTTCATGACGCGACAACGACACTTCATGGGGCCGGAACAGCACATGCTGACCCTCGCTCAAGGCCAGGCGGTTGGAATCCCCCAGGAAGTGGTAGACGAAATCATTGGCGGGTTGTTCGTACACTTCGCCCGGCGAGCCGATCTGCTCGATCACGCCCTTGTTCATGACCACGATCCGGTCAGCCACTTCCATGGCCTCTTCCTGGTCATGGGTCACGAATACCGAGGTCAGGTTGATATCTTCGTGCAAGCGGGCCAGCCAGCGGCGCAGCTCCTTTCGCACCTTGGCGTCCAGTGCGCCGAAGGGTTCGTCCAGCAGCAGCACCTTGGGCTCCACGGCCAGCGCGCGGGCAAGGGCGATACGCTGACGCTGACCACCGGACAATTGCTCCGGGTAGCGATCGGACAGCCAGTCGAGCTGCACCATGTTCAGCAGCTCGTGCACTTTATGGGCAATGCTGCTTTCGCTCGGGCGCTCACTCTTGGGCTTCATGCGCAGGCCGAAGGCGACGTTGTCGAATACGGTCATGTGCCTGAACAGCGCGTAGTGCTGGAATACGAATCCGACGTTGCGATCACGAACGTCATGGCCAGATACGTCCTCGCCATGGAATACGATATTGCCCTGATCAGGTGTTTCCAGGCCGGCGATGATGCGCAGCAGCGTGGTCTTGCCGCAGCCGGATGGGCCCAGCAGCGCTACCAGCTCACCGCTGTTGATGTCCAGGTTGATACCATCGAGCGCCTGGAAACTGTTGAAACGCTTGCTGACGTTACGAACTTCGATCGACATGAATCATTCCTCCGCAGCGCTATGGCGCAGACGGTTAATACGGTTCTCGCTCCACTGCTTGAGCAGCAGGATGAAGAGCGCCAGGATCAGCAACAGGCTGGCCACGCTGAAGGCCGCCACGTGGTTGTACTCGTTGTAGAGAATTTCCACGTGTAGCGGCAGCGTGTTGGTCACGCCACGAATATGGCCGGAAACGACCGACACCGCGCCGAATTCGCCCATCGCCCGCGCTGTACACAACACCACGCCATAGATAAGGCCCCACTTGATGTTCGGCAGCGTCACATGCCAGAACATCTGCCAGCCATTGGCACCGAGCAACCGGGCAGCTTCTTCTTCCTGGGTGCCTTGTTCCTGCATCAGCGGAATCAGCTCGCGGGCTACGAACGGGACCGTGACGAAGATGGTGGCCAGGACGATGCCCGGCAGGGCGAAGACGATCTGGATGTCGTGATCCTGCAGCCACGGCCCGAACAGGCCCTGGGCACCGAACATGAGCACGTAGACCAGGCCGGCGATCACGGGCGACACCGAGAACGGCAGGTCAATCAGGGTGACCAGAATACTTTTGCCGCGGAAGCTGTACTTGCTCACGCACCATGCCGCACTGACCCCGAACACCAGGTTCAGCGGCACCGAAATGGCAACGGCGAGCAGGGTGAGTTTCAGGGCCGACAACGCGTCGGGTTCGAAGATGGCTTCGAAGAAAGTGCCGAACCCATTCTTCAGGGCCTGGGAAACCACGATGACCAGCGGCAACAGCAGAAACAGTGCAAACACCAGCCAGCCAAGGCCGATGAGTAACCGCCGCGATGTGGCGCTGCCGCGGCGGGCGGCGTTGGCGGCGGCGGTTGCATTCAGGGAAGAACTGGACATGCCGACCTCCTTCAAGGGGTTTCGATGCGGCGCTGCAACAGGTTGATCAGCAGCAGCAGAATGAAGGAAACCACCAGCATCAACACGCCAATGGCGGTAGCGCCGGTGTAGTCGTACTGGTCGAGCTTGACCATGATCAGCAGGGGCAGGATCTCGGTTTTCATCGGCATGTTGCCGGCGATGAAAATGACCGAACCGTACTCACCCACGCCACGGGCGAACGCCAGGGCAAAGCCGGTGAGCCAGGCCGGTAGCAAGGCCGGGGCCAGGATGTGGCGAAACACCTGCAGCGGTCTCGCGCCCAGGCAGGCAGCGGCTTCTTCGACCTCGCGCGGGATGTCTGCCAGCACTGGTTGTACCGTGCGCACCACGAACGGCAGGGTGACGAACGTCAGCGCCAGGGTGATGCCCAAGGGGGTATAGGCGATCTTGAAACCCAGGTCGGTCGCGAACTGGCCGACCCAGCCCGCCGGCGCGTACAGCGCGGTGAGCGCGATGCCGGCCACTGCCGTTGGAAGGGCGAAAGGTAAATCGATCATCGCGTCGATGATCTTGCGCCCGGGGAAGGTATAGCGCACCAGCACCCAGGCCAGCAGCGTCCCGATCACACCGTTGATGATCGCGGCAAACAGGGCGGTGCCAAAGCTCAGCTTCAGCGCAGCGATGACCCGCGGCGCGCTGATGATGGTCCAGAACTGTTCGAAGGTCAGCTGCGAGGCATGGATGAACATGGCCGCCAGCGGTATCAGCACAATCAGGCTGAGGTACACCAAGGTGTATCCCAGCGTCAGCCCGAAGCCGGGTATGACGGGGGAAATGCGACGTGACATAGAGATCCCTGGTTGAATGCACGTGGCCCGGGAACCATCCCGGGCCGTGGTAGGCGTCCGAATTGTGTGTTGTTCCTTGGCCCTTACTGTGCCTGATAGATCTGGTCGAACACACCGCCATCATTGAAGAATTTTGGCTGGGCGATCTTCCAGCCGCCGAAGTCCTTGTCGATGGTCACCAGGTCTAGCTTGGGGAACTGCTTGCCAAATTCAGCCGCCACCTTCTCGTCACGCGGGCGGTAGAAGTTCTCGGCGGCGATCTTCTGTCCGGCCGGGCTGTAGAGGTGTTCCAGGTACTCGGTAGCGATTTCGGTATTGCCCTTTTTCTCGGCGTTCTTATCGACCACCGCCACGGGCGGCTCGGCCAGGATCGACAGCGACGGCACGACGATGTCGAACTTGTCAGCCCCACCGTCTTCCTTCAACGCCAGGAAGGCTTCGTTCTCCCAGGCCAGCAGCACATCGCCCTGACCGTTGTTGACGAAGGTGATGGTCGATCCGCGGGCGCCGGTGTCCAGGACTGGCACGTGCTTGAACAGTTCCTGCACGTAGGCTTTTGCCTTGTCCTCGCTACCGCCGGTTTTCAGGCCATAGGCCCAGGCGGCGAGGAAGTTCCAGCGCGCGCCCCCGGAAGTCTTGGGGTTCGGGGTAATGACCGACACATCCTTCTTGATCAGGTCGCCCCAGTCCTTGATGCCTTTGGGGTTGCCCTTGCGTACCAGGAATACGATGGTCGAGGTGTAGGGGGTGCTGGCGTCCGGCAAACGCGTCTGCCAGTTTTCCGGCAGGGTCTTGCCGAGCTTGGCGATTTCGTCGATGTCGCCGGCCAAGGCCAGGGTCACCACGTCGGCGCGCAGACCGTCAATCACCGCACGGCCCTGTTTGCCCGAGCCGCCATGGGACTGCTGGATCTTCACCTTGTCGCCTGGGTGAGCCTGCTGCCAGTGCTTGATGAACTCGGCGTTGTACTGCTGGTACAGCTCACGGGTCGGGTCGTAGGACACGTTCAGCAGTTCGTAATCCTTGGCGATGGCGGAACCGGCAAAAATAGCACTGGCCAGAGCGGCAAGCGCATAACGACGGATGGACATGGTGAAGCTCCCGATTGGCATTTTTCTAGTTCTGGAAGGTGGGGCGTGTTCAGCCGGGCTTGTTGCCAGGCTGCTGCAGGCGGAACTTCTCCTTGCGCTCGATCTGCACCACCTGGGCGTTGTGCACGGTGATTTCCACAGCGCCAAAGCGCAGATCGCGCAGCGCGCTCTGGATCTCACGCAAGATGGTGGCTTCGTCCTGACCGTCGATACTGCGCAGCGATGCACTCATGCTCGTTCTCCTTGGAGTGAGATTGCCGGGCAGAGGTTTGAATGAGGGTTTGCGCCTGGCGTGAGGGCAATAGTAGTGGGGGCGGATTATTCTTAAAAATACTGTTTGGGCATTTTTATATAACCATTTACACGATTGTCTGGATGCGCTTCCTCAATGGACGTATTAGCGCAGGCCATGCGCTGGTTGACGTGTTTGCGCGTAGAGTCCATCGCCGAAAAGTCGGCTTTTACGCGCAGGGTCGCTGGCTTCCAGGTCGTGGCTTAGGTGTGCAGTTGAGGGGTGCAGGTTCGCCTCGTAGGCGCGGCGTCTGCGGGGCGCCAAAGCGGCCATGATGGGCCGCAGAACGGCCCCGCATGGCAAGCGGCGCGATAGGCGCCTCAACCTTCCTGATGCGGCTCGCGGATCTTGTAGGACGCTACGTAGAGCGCTGGCAAGAACAGCAAGGTGAGCAAGGTTGCCACAATGATGCCGCCAATCATGGCGTACGCCATTGGCCCCCAGAATACTTCGCGAGCAATCGGAATCATGCCCAGGCTGGCAGCCGCAGCTGTCAGCAGGATTGGCCGGCGACGATGGTTGGTGGCCTCGACCACGGCATCCCATGGTGAATACCCCTGGGCTTCGAATTCATCGATCTGGGTGACCAGAATGACCGAGTTACGAATGATGATGCCCGCCAGCGCCAGGATGCCCAGGATCGCCACGAAGCCCATCGGCGTACCCGTCGGCACCAGCGCCAACACCACACCGATCAGGCCCAACGGCGCGACGCTGATCACCAGGAACAGCTTCTTCACGCTGTGCAACTGGATCATCAGGAACGTGGCCATCAGGAACAGCATCAGCGGGATCACTTTAGCGATGGGCCCCTGTGCCTTGCCGCTCTCCTCCACGGTGCCGCCGGTGGCCACTTCGTAGCCGGTGGGCAACTCGCTGGCGAACTTTTCGATGTCTGGCTTGAGCTGAGCCACCAGGTCCGTAGGCTGAATATCCCCGTTGACCGACGCTTTGAGGGTGATCGTAGGCTTGCGATCGCGCCGCCACACAAGAGGCTGCTCCTGCTCGTAGCGCACCGTGGCGAATGACAGCAAGGGTATCGAAGTGCCGTTGGGTGTAAGGATCTGCAGGTTCTGCAGCGTATCGGGCGAGCCCCGCTCGCTATCCACGGCGCGGGCCACCACGTCGATCAGGTAGATATCATCGTTGACCTGGGTAACGGGCACGCCGGTGACGATGCTGTTCATTACATTGGCCACATCTTCCGAAGAAAGCCCCAACTGGCGGGCCTTGTCCTGGGCAATATCGATGCGCAGCACTTTACCCGGCTCGTTCCAGTCGTAAATCATTTCGCCGATGTTGGGGTTCTTGTCCAACAGGGTCGCCAGCTCGATGGCATGCTTGCGCACCTGCTCGATGTCCTTGCCGCTGACGCGGTACTGGATCGGTCGCCCCACAGGTGGCCCCATCTCCAGCGACTGAACGTTCGAACCGATACCGACGAAGTCCTCTCGCAGACGTTTCTGCAGGCGAGTGATGAGCTCACCGCGCTCTTCCAGGCCTTTGCTGACGATGACCAATTGGGCGTAGTACGGGTTCTGCAGTTGCTGGTCCAGCGGCAGGTAGAAGCGCACCGCACCTTGACCGATATAGGTGCTCCAGTGATCGATGTCTTCGTCATCCTTGAGCGTGGCCTCCAGCTGGTCGACCACCTTGCGAGTTTCCTGGATCGACGCGTTCTGTGGCAGGTTCAGATCGACCAGGATTTCCGGACGGTCCGAAGCAGGAAAGAACTGGTTCTGCACGAAGCGCATGCAGAACACGGCCAGGGCGAACAGCACCACGGTGCCGATGATGGTCATCCAACGGTGGCGCATGCTCCACAGCAGGCCATGCTCGAAGACCCGGGCTACCCTGCCCGGCTTGTCATCATGGGACTTCACTTTGCGGGCGTTGAGAATGTGCACGCCAAGCACGGGGGCGAAGAACACGGCCACCACCCATGACACCAACAGCGCAACGGCAATGACCGCGAACAAGGTGAAGGTGTATTCACCTGCCGAACTTGCGTTGAGGCCAATCGGTACGAAACCTGCGACAGTCACCAGCGTACCGGTGAGCATTGGGAATGCCGTGGAGGTGTAAGCGAAAGTAGCAGCGTCTTCCTTGCTCTCGCCCATTTCCAGGCGCGTGACCATCACCTCCACGGTGATCATGGCGTCATCCACCAGCAGCCCCAGCGCAATGATCAGTGCACCTAGCGAGATACGCTGCATGGTGATGCCGCTGTATTCCATGAATACGAACACCATGGCCAGTACCAGCGGGATCGAGCACGCCACCACCAGGCCTGCACGCACACCCAAGCTGACGAAGCTCACGGCCAGAACAATGATCACCGCTTCGAACAATGCACTGGTGAAGCCACCGACGGCCTTCTCCACCACCGTCGCCTGGTTGGACACCGTGTGCACATCGACGCCTACCGGAAGCTCGTTGGTGATGCGCTGCATGGTTTGCTTGAGCGCCTTGCCAAACTCCTGGATGTTGCCGCCCTTCTGCATGCCGATGGCAAGGCCCAGGGCCGTCTTGCCGTTGTAGCGGAACATCGGCGCAGGCGGGTTGGTGTAGCCGCGTTCGACCTCGGCGATGTCTGCCAAGCGGAAGAAGCGATCGTTGATGCGCAGGTTGACGTTCTCAAGGTCCTTTTCCGAGGCGAACTGCCCACTTGTCCGTACGGAGATGCGCTCCGGCCCGGCCTCGATCACGCCCGCTGGCGTCACGCTGTTCTGCGCCTGCAGAGCCTGCATCACCTGGCGCTGGTCGATACCCAAGGCGGCGAGCTTGCGGGTGGAGAAGTTCAGGTAGAGCACTTCGTCCTGGATACCGACCATTTCGATCTTGCCGATATTGGGTACTTCGCGGACCTCGGCCCGCGCCTGCTCCACATAATCACGCAGCTGGCGCAGGCTCAGCCCGTCGGCGGTGAAGGCGTAGATGGAACCGAACACATCGCCGAATTCATCGTTGAAGCCGGGGCCCTGCAAGCCCTCGGGGAAATCGCCGCGAATGTCCTGGATCTTCTTGCGGACCTGATACCAGATCTGCGGTATGTCGTCTGCCTTGGTAGTGTCGCGCAGGTAGACGAACACCGTTGATTCACCAGGCCGGGTATAGCTCTTGGTGTAATCGAGCGAATCGAGCTCCTCGAGCTTCTTCTCGATCCGGTCGGTGACCTGCAGCAGCGTTTCTTCCTGGGTAGCGCCAGGCCAGCGGGTCTGGATCACCATGGTCTTGATGGTGAAGGACGGATCCTCCTCACGACCCAGGTTGAAGTACGAAAAGATGCCCATGAGCAAACCGACGAACATCAGGTACCACACGAACGACTGATGCTTGAGCGCCCATTCGGACAGGTTGAAGCTTCCTTTCATTGCGCATCCTCGTCGAAGGTGACCTGCTGGCCAGGCTTGAGGCTATTGACGCCGGCGATCACCACCCGCTCCCCAGGCTGTACGCCTGATGAGACGACGATGCGGTCCTCGTTTCGGTCGATCAGGGTCACGTCGCGCAAGGCGACGGTTTTCTGCTGGGGGTCGACGACCCATACCTGTGTCTTGCCATCGCGCTCCAGCAGCGCGCTGACCGGCAGCTCGCTGCGAGGAGAAACCTGCGAGCTGAGAGTGACGCTGACGGCAGTTCCCAGATGGAACGTTTCAGGGGTGCTGGCCAAGGTCAGCCGCGCACGCCGCGTGCGGGTGGTGGCATCGGCCTTGGGCTCGAGCTCGCGCAGGGTGGCGGTGGTGTTGACGGCGGGGTTGAGCTGCGAGGCGACAGTGAAGGTCAGGTCCGGTGTCAACTGCTCGGCAATGCCGATGGGCAGGTCAATCACCGCTTCCTTCACGTCCGGCCTGGCGAGCGTGACCACAGCCTGCCCAGCGGTGACGGTTTGCCCGGCTTCGGCCCGCCAGTCAGTAATCACCGCCGCATGATCGCTGCGCAGCGTGGTATAGCCCAGCTGGTCACGGGCCTGACTGACCGAGGAACGAGCCTGCTCCAGCGTGGCGCCGGCTGTTTTCAGGTTGGTCTGGGCGATGTCCAACTGGGCCTGAGCACCCACGCCGCGGTCGTACAACTGTTGTTGCCGGCGGGCGTCGGACTGCGCGTTGATCCACTGCGCCTGCACCCTGGCCAGATCGCCTTCGGCAGCGCGCAGCTGATTTTGCTGGTCGGTCGGATCCAGCGTGGCCAACGTATCGCCCGCTTTGACCTGGGCCCCGACGTCCAGCCAGCGGCGAGCGATGCGCCCGCCCACACGAAAGCCCAGGGTACTTTCGTAACGCGCTTCGATCACGCCTGCAAAGCGGCCCAAGCGGGCCTGCAACTGAGGTTGCACCACTACCGACAGCACTGGACGAACCGGCTCCGGCGGCTGCTCTTCCTTGCCGCACCCGACAAGCAAAACACCGGCACACATCAACGTCAGCCAAGGCTTCATAGCGGGCTCTCCGGCGCTTTGGCGGGTACTTTTTCAACTTTCATACCGGGGTGCAGCAGCTGCCCGCCGGTTACCACGACGACTTCGCCACCGTCGAGACCTTTGCCGATGACCACAGTGCCGGTCAGGTAGCGGCTTACTTCGACTTCCCGCAACTGCACCTTGTCCCCCTCGCCCACGATCCACACGGCGGGTTTCTTCAAGCCTTTGGTCAGTGCCGACCAGGGCAGCTCGACACTCGGCTTGCCCCGCCCTTGGGTCGTCACGGTGACGGGCGCGCCCAACTGCATCGCAGGCGGAACGTCCTGCAATCCGACCTTGACCTGCACCGTGCCGCTTTGAGCCGAGACAGTGGGGGTAATTTCACGCACCGCTCCACGGGCCTGCACCTTCGGATCGTCCAACAGGCTGACCACGACGCTGGCATCACTGGGCGTGCCCGCCAGAAGCGACTCGTACACGTTGAACACCGCATCACGCTCGCCGTCACGGGCCAGGCTGAAGATGGGCATGGTCGCTTGCACCACTTGCCCTACCTCGGCCTGACGCTCGGTGATCACCCCGTCGGCTTCGGAGACCAGCGCGGTATAACTCAATTGCTCGTTTGCGTTGGCCAGTTGAGCTTGCGCAGCCTTCAGCGCGCTTTTATTGCTGCGCAACGAGGCCTGGGCAGCATCATATTCGCTTTGACTGGTATAGCCCTTGGGCAACAGCTTCTGCTGACGAACGAAGGCAGCTTGGGTCTGGGTCACCCGTGCCTGCGCCGCGAACACTTCGGCCTTGGCCGAAGCCACGTTGTTCTGCAAGTCTTTAGGGTCGAGCCGGGCCAGTACCTGCTTGGCCTTTACGTGATCGCCTACATCTACACTGCGCGAAATGATCTTGCCGCCTACGCGGAATGAGAGGTCCGTCTGCACCCGCGCCTGGATGTCGCCAGTCAGCGTCACCCGGGCTGCGAAATCGGCGGACTGGACATTCTGTACCCCTACACGGGGCAGCGTTTCAGGCAGCTCTTCCTTGCTGCAGCCGGTGAGCATGCCCAGCAGCCCCAAGCCCGTGACCAGTAGCGCACGCGACAACGTCATGGAGGCTCCTTTCTTGCGCGCAAAAGATTCATGCATGCGATTCGCCAAGCAGGCCAGGGTTCCATAATTCTTGCTGTAGACGCCAGACGCCCTGCCGCCTCCAGCCTCGTGGGTGGCTTCGTCAGGCCAGGTGTTGGCAAACCCTGGCAATTCTGTCAGTAGCCCACGCTTTCAAGATCACGATACTGTCGCCTGACGCGAAACTTCCAACCTACCACTGCTTGCAGACGGTCGGTCTTATTCATCCGGGGATGTTGGTATGGACAAATCTGGCAGGGTCCACGCGTTCTATCAAGCCGGCCAACTCGTCACGGAACTGGGTGACGACGTCAAACGCTCGGTGTTCCGAGGTCAGGCACGCTTTCTAGGCCATCTTGCAGGCGATAAGCGGACGCCTTCAGTAAGCGCGGTAGACAGGGGCAACACCGTAATGGCCGAGCCCCACACCAACTGCCTGGCTCGCTTTTCCTACACGCCTTACGGCCAAAGGGCCCGTTTGAATGAACCGGACACGCCATGGGCGTATCACGGTGAGCGACTGGATGCACTATTGGATGGGTATCCACTGGGCAACGGCTATCGACTGTATAGACCGGCACTCATGCGGTTTGGCGCCCCTGACAACCTGAGCCCTTTTGGACAGGGGATGCTCAATGCGTATGCCTACTGCCTGGGTGACCCTGTCAATCAAAGTGATCCATCAGGCCACTTCGCGGTGAGAAGCCTGATCAAGTATGCAAGCTGGATCACAGCCGCTGCGTCCTTAACAGCAGGCACAGCCCTTGCTGTCGTCGGTGCTTCGAAAAATGACGATAACCTTATCGGAGTGGCGATCGGCGTTTATATTGGTGGGTCATCGCTTGTCGCCGCTTTATTCGTCCGGGAAAAATATATGAGTACGCTCAGAGCCGACTCGTCATATGGAGAACGGTTCTCGACTACAGTGGGAGGCAGCGACCGACGAAACGTGCATGACCCTGTACAGAGCTTTTCATCAGCGGATGTGACCTTGGTACCTCCAAGTGTCCATACGAATAGAAGATTTGGTGGCTCGCATTTAACAACGCAACCGGTAGTTCCGGCCCCGCCTCCCAGCTATTCGAGTTTAAACCTTCAAGCGCCAGGTCTGGACGAGCTTCCCAGCTATTTGGATCTTTATCCCAACCAGGACTCAACTGGAGGAAACTTGTCGCACAGGAACAGCCTCCCCCCACATATCGAGCCACAGCGAATTATGAATAGAGTTCGGCGCTTAAGTGTCTAGTGACCTCGCCGTAGCAATTCGTCACAAACGATACGTTTATGCGGCCACATTCAGTTCTCCGCACGGCGCAAGCGCAAGTGTGGAACAGCTGCTCGCTCCAAAAGCGTAACGAGCAGCCATACCTCGATCAGATCGGCGCTACCGGCGCCGGGCGCCGTACCTGAGGCTGCGACGCATTGGCCGCCGCACCTTCTTCAATCGCCTGCTGTATGGCCTTGCGGCGACGCTCTTCGGCACGGCGACTGAAGTACCAGACGAAGAATGTCACCAACGAGACGGACAGCAGAATCAGGCTGGCCACGGCGTTGATCTCAGGTTTCACGCCCAGGCGTACCGCCGAGAACACTTCCATCGGCAACGTGGTCGAGCCTGGCCCGGACACGAAGCTGGCCAATACCAGGTCATCGAGCGACAAGGCGAACGACATCATGCCACCTGCCGCCAGCGAAGGCGCAATCATGGGGATGGTGATCAGGAAGAACACCTTCCAAGGCTTGGCCCCCAGGTCCATGGCCGCCTCTTCGATCGACAGGTCCAGCTCACGCAGCCGGGCCGACACGACGACGGCCACATAGGCCGCGCAGAAGGTGGTGTGGGCAATCCAGATGGTGACAACGCCACGCTCCTGCGGCCAACCGATCAATTGCGCCATGGCCACGAACAGCAGCAGCAGCGACAGACCCGTGATGACTTCAGGCATGACCAACGGTGCGGTGACCAAGCCACCGAACAAGGTACGCCCGCGGAACCGGGTGACCCTGGTGAGTACGAAAGCCGCCATGGTGCCCAACGCGACAGCCGCTACCGCCGTGTAGCAAGCGATTTCCAGCGAGCGCATCACCGAACCGATCAGCTGAGTGTTGTCCAGCAAGCCGACATACCATTTGACCGACCACCCGCCCCACACCGTCACCAACTTGGAGGCGTTGAACGAGTAGATGACCAGAATCACCATCGGCAAGTAGATGAACAGCAAGCCGAACACCAGCATCAGCTTGGAAAAACCGAAGCGCTTCATGCCCTGCCCTCCATTTCCTTGGCCTGGCTGCGGTTGAACAGCAAAATGGGCACGATCAGGATCGCCAGCATCACCACCGCAAGCGCCGAGGCCACCGGCCAGTCACGGTTGTTGAAGAATTCCTGCCACAACACTTTACCGATCATCAGGGTTTCCGGTCCGCCGAGCAGTTCGGGGATCACGAACTCGCCCACCACGGGGATGAACACCAGCATGCAACCGGCGATGATGCCGTTTTTTGACAGCGGCACGGTGATTTTCCAGAAGCTGTTGAAGGTGCTCGACCCCAGGTCGGATGCCGCTTCGAGCAGGCTTGGGTCATGCTTCACCAGGTTGGCGAACAAGGGCAGGATCATGAACGGCAGGTAGGAATAGACCACGCCGATGTACACCGCCAGGTTGGTGTTGAGTATCTGCAGCGGCTGGTCGATCAGCCCGGTCCACATCAAAAAGCCATTGAGCAAACCGTTGTTGCTCAGAATGCCCATCCAGGCATACACGCGGATCAGGATCGCGGTCCAGGTCGGCATCATGATCAGCAGCAGCAGGACGGTCTGGGTTTCCTTCTTGGCGTTGGCGATGGCATAGGCCATCGGGTAGCCGATCAGCAGGCAGAGCAGCGTGCTGATGAACGCCATCTTCAGCGAACCGAGGTAGGCCGAGATATACAGTTCGTCCTCGGTCAGCAAACCGTAGTTGGCCAGGTTGAGCACCAACTGGATCTTGTCCTCGACGTAGCTGTAGATCTCGGTGTACGGCGGGATCGCCACGTCGGCTTCGGCGAAGCTGATCTTCAGGACGATGAAGAACGGCAGCATGAAGAACAGGAACAGCCACACGAAAGGAACACCGATCACCAGGTGCCGCCCTTCAGGGGTGATGCGCCGGAACGCTCGCTTGAGCTTGCGCAGCTTCATGACCGCAGTACCACGCCGCTGTCGTCTTCCCACCATACGAAGACTTCATCGTCCCACGTAGGGCGCGCGCCTTGGCGCTCGGCGTTGGCGACGAACGACTGCACCACCTTGCCACTGGGTAGCTTCACGTAGAATACCGAATGCCCGCCCAGGTAGGCGATGTCATGGATCTTGCCGCGCGACCAGTTGTACTGGAAATCAGGCTGGACAGTGGTGACCAGCATCTTTTCCGGGCGCAGTGCATAGGTGATGTGCTTGTCCTCCACGGAGGTGGAGACACCGTGCCCGACGTAGATCTTGCGCTCAAGTTCAGGCGAGGCGATCAGGGCGTGGCCTTCGGCATCGTCGATCACCTCGGCATCGAACAGGTTGACGTTGCCGATGAATTCGCAGACCAGGCGGCTGGTCGGGGTTTCGTAAATGTCTACCGGCGAGCCGATCTGAGCGATCCAGCCCAGGTGCATGATGGCAATGCGCTGGGCCATGGTCATGGCTTCTTCCTGGTCGTGGGTCACCATCACGCAGGTCACGCCGACGCGCTCGATGATTTCCACCAGCTCCAGCTGCATCTGCGAACGCAGCTTCTTGTCCAGGGCACCCATCGGCTCGTCCAGCAGCAACAGCTTAGGCCGCTTGGCCAGGGAACGAGCCAAGGCCACGCGCTGCCGCTGGCCACCGGAGAGCTGGTGCGGCTTGCGTTTGGCGTACTGAGTCATGTGCACCAGCTTGAGCATCTCGGCCACGCGGGCGTCGACCTCGGCCTTGGGCAAGCGGTCCTGCTGCAGGCCGAAGGCGATGTTCTGCGCCACGGTCATGTGCGGGAACAGGGCGTAGGACTGGAACATCATGTTGATCGGCCGCTCGTAGGGCGGCATGTCGGTAATGTCCACGCCGTCCAGGAAGATGCGTCCTTCGGTGGGGCGTTCGAAGCCTGCCAGCATGCGCAGCAAGGTCGACTTACCGGAGCCGGAACCCCCAAGCAAGGCGAAGATTTCGCCCTTGCGGATTTCCAGGGATACATCGTCCACCGCTACCGTTTCGTCGAATTTTTTCGTGACCCGGTCGATCTTGACCAGCACCTGCTTGGGTTGCTGGCCACCCTCGAGGGCTTTCTTATAGGCGCCGGAGGCAACTGCCATGAGTGAAACTCCCAACAAGTTTTTTGTGCCCGCGCGGCCTGCCAGGCAGGCCGCGCGGGTGAGGTGGATTACTTGCCCGACTTGACCTTGGTCCAGCTGCGGGTCATCAGGCGCTGCACTTTGGGCGGCAGCTCTGAGTTCACGAACATCTTGTCCAGCACATCCTGCGGTGGATAAACCGCAGCGTCAGTCCTCACGGCCTGGTCCATCAGGTCGCCAGCCTTCGAGTTAGGGTTGGCATAACCGACGTAATCACTGACCTGGGCGATAACCTCAGGTTTCAGCAAATAGTTGATCAAGGCATGCGCCTGCTCCACGTTTTTGGCGTCCTTGGGAATCGCCAGCACGTCGAACCAGAGGTTGCCGCCTTCTTTGGGAATGGCATAAGCCAGGTTCACACCCTTCTTCGCCTCTTCGGCGCGGGCCTTGGCCTGGAACACATCACCCGAGAAACCTGCCGCGACACAGATGTTGCCGTTGGCAAGATCGGTGATGTACTTGGACGAATGGAAATACGTCACGTAGGGGCGTACCGCCAGCAGCTTCTGCTCGGCCTTGGCGTAATCCTTGGGGTTGGTGCTGTTGGGATCCAGGCCCATGTAGTTGAGGACGGCCGGAAGCATTTCGTCCGCCGAGTCGAGGAAGGCCACGCCGCACTTGGACAGCTTCTTCATGTTCTCGGGTTCGAACAGCACTGCCCAGGAGTCGATGGTATCGACGCCAAGCGCCTCTTTGACCTTGTCGACGTTGTACCCGATGCCATTGGTGCCCCACAGGTAAGGCACGGCATACAGGTTACCCGGGTCGTTCTTCTCCAGGCGCTTCATCAACGCAGGTTCAAGGTTCGCGTAATTGGGCAGCAGTGCCTTGTCGAGCTTTTGGAAAGCGCCCGCCTTGATCTGCTTGCCCAGAAAATGGTTGGAGGGCACGACCACGTCGTAGCCGGTCCTGCCGGCCAGCAGCTTGCCTTCCAGGGTTTCGTTGGAATCGAAGACATCCTGCACCGGCTTGATGCCCGTGGCTTTCTCGAAGCCTGCGAGCGTGTCGGGGCCGATATAGTCGGACCAGTTGTAGAAATGCACCGTAGGCGCCGCTTGGACGCTGCATGCCAGCGTCAGGCTCGCTGCAGCCATCACGGCCTTGCGTAATACAGAATTGGACAAGTGGGTGGTCCTCACAATCAGTGTCTGGATAGCGACAATGCTGCCGCACACGCAAAACCGGCGCGCAACTTACCTTCGCAGCTTCGATGCCGCAATGCTCAATTGCCTTTCACTGGTTTCGGACCGGGAATACCCGGTCCGAAAATGCTACATCAGGCTTATTTGCCCGATTTGATCTTGGTCCAGCTGCGGGTAATTACCCGTTGCACTGCTGCTTCAGGGGCGGCAATGGCGTACAGATTCTTTTTCACTTCAGCGGACGGATAGATGCTTGGGTCGCTGGTGATGTCCTTGTCCACAAAGGCGGTCGCGGCCTTGTTGCCGTTGGGGAAGCGCACGGCATTGGTGATTTCGGCCATGACTTGCGGCTGCATCAGGAAGTCCATGAACTTGTAGGCCGCTTCCTTGTGCTCGGCATCCTTGGGCATGGCAACCATGTCATAGAAGGTGCCGGCGCCTTCTTTCGGGATCACGTAGTCCAGCTTGACCTTGTCCCCCGCTTCGTGGGCGCGGGTCTTGGACTGCTCCAGGTCACCCGAGTAGCCGACAGCCAGGCAGATGTTGCCGTTGGCCAGGTCGCCAATGTACTTGGAGGAGTGGAAATAGGTGATCGACGGACGGATCTTGAGGAACAGGTCTTCGGCAGCCTTGAGGTCTTCCTTCTTGGTGCTGTTGGTCGGCAGGCCCAGGTAATGCAGGGCCGCTGGCAACATTTCGGTTGGGGCATCAAGGAAGCTCACGCCACAGCTCTTGAGCTTGGCGATGTTCTCTGGCTTGAAGACCACGTCCCAGGAATCGATCTTGTCCACGCCCAGCGCGGCCTTGACCTTCTCGGGGTTGTAGCCGATGCCGATCGAGCCCCACATGTAGGGGAAGGCATACTTGTTTTCCGGGTCGCTGGCATCGCCCACGGCCTTGAGCAGATCCTCGTCGAGGTTCTTCCAGTTGGGCAGCTGGGTGCGATCGAGTTCCTGGTAGACGCCCGCCTTGATCTGCTTGGCCAGGAAGTTGTTGGAAGGCACCACGATGTCATAGCCCGACTTACCGGCCAGCAACTTGGCCTCCAGGGTTTCGTTGCTGTCGAACACGTCGTACTTGACCTTGATGCCCGACTCTTTCTCGAACTTGGCGATGGTGTCCGGAGCAATGTAGTCCGACCAGTTGTAGACGTTCAGTACCTTGTCTTCAGCCTGTACAGCCCCGACCACTGCGCCCATCAGCGCAGCGGCCAACAACGTCTTGCCCATATTCTTCATGCGTCATGCTCCAGAGTGTTCGATTAGCCATCCGTTCAGAAGCCGGGTCCCGCAGTACACGCGTGTGGGCGACTGAAGCAGCCGCTAGTCTGGCAAGTTACAAGGCCCGGTTTCAAGGAAACCTGGCCCTTGTAACGACTTAATGTCACATCGCTAGCTGTCAGCGAATCGCCTCGAGTGTCAGGTCCAGGCATTTGCGTGCCTTTTCCACCAGCTCGTCGATCTGCGCCGGGCTGATGACCAGAGGTGGCGCGATGATCATCGTGTCGCCGACGGCCCGCATGATCAGGCCATTGTCGAAGCAGAAATTACGGCAGATCATGCCAGCACCTTTGCCCTCGAAACGGCTGCGTGTCGCCTTGTCCTTCACCAGCTCGATCGCGCCGAGCAGGCCAACACCGCGCACCTCGCCCACCAGCGGGTGGTCCTGCAACTCACGCAAACGCTTTTGCAAATACGGTGCCGCTTCGGTGCGCGCTTTCTCGACGATCTGTTCGTCGCGCAGGATGCGCAGGTTTTCCAGGCCTACCGCGGCAGCCACCGGATGCCCGGAATAGGTGAAGCCGTGATTGAAATCCCCGCCTTCGCTAAGCACCTTGGCAACCTTGTCACGCACGATCACACCGCCCATGGGGATGTAACCGGAGGTAAGGCCCTTGGCGATGGTCATCAGGTCGGGCCTGAGGTCATAGAAATCCGAGCCGAACCACTGCCCTGTTCGTCCGAAACCGCAAATGACTTCGTCGGCCACAAAGAGGATGTCGTACCGGGCCAGGATTTCCTTGATCTTCGGCCAGTAGGTGTCTGGCGGGATGATCACGCCACCGGCGCCCTGGATAGGCTCGGCGATGAACGCGGCGACGTTGTCCTCGCCGACTTCGAGAATTTTCTTTTCCAGTTGCTCCGCAGCCCAGACCCCGAACGCCTCCGGTGTCATGTCACCGCCCTCGCCATACCAGTACGGCTGAGGGATATGCACCACGCCCGGGATGGGCAAGCCGCCTTGCTCGTGCATGCCACTCATGCCGCCCAGGCTGGCACCGGCCACGGTGGAGCCGTGATAGCCGTTGACCCGACCGATCAGGGTCTGCTTGCTCGGCTTGCCCTTGAGTGCCCAGTAATGGCGAACCATGCGCAGCACGGTGTCGTTGCCCTCGGAGCCTGAACTGGTGAAGAACACATGGCTCATGCCCTCGGGCGCCACTTGGGTGATCGCCTTGGCCAACTCCAGCGCCGGAGGATGGGCGGTCTGGAAGAACAGGTTGTAGTAGGGCAGCTCACGCATCTGCCGCTCTGCCGCCTGAACCAGCTCCTCCCGCCCATACCCCACGGCCACGCACCACAGGCCAGCCATGCCGTCGAGAATCTTGTGCCCCTCGCTGTCCCACAAATGCACGCCTTGCGCCTTGGTGATGATGCGCGGCCCCTTGTCCTTCAGCTGCTTGTAGTCGCTGAAAGGCGCGAGGTGATGCTCGCCACTGAGGGCTTGCCATTCACGGGTTTGCGGGTTGTTCAGGCTCATGTGGTTCTCCGTTGACGGACGGCCGCGCGTCTGCGGGGCCGAGGTTGATCAAACTGCGAACAGCAGGAATTCACGCTCCCAGGAACTGATGACGCGCTTGAAGTTCTCGTGCTCGGCACGCTTGGTGGCCACGTAACCGGCGATGAATTTCTTGCCCAGGTATTGCTCCAGGGCGCGGCTGATTTCCATGCGTTCCAGGGCGTCTTCGATGGTCAGCGGCAGGCGCAGGTTGCGACGCTCGTAACCCCGGCCCTGGACCGGTGCGCTGGCCTCGATACCTTCGACCATGCCGATGTAACCACACAGCAGGCTCGCGGCGATGGCCAGATACGGATTGGCATCCGCACCCGGCAGGCGGTTTTCCACCCGGCGGCTTTGCGGGCCAGCGTCCGGGACGCGCAGGCCTACCGTACGGTTTTCCTCGCCCCACTCGACGTTCACTGGCGCCGAGGTATCCGGCAGGAAGCGGCGGAACGAGTTCACGTTGGGCGCAAACAGCGGCAACGCTTCGGGAATGAATTTCTGCAAACCGCCGATGTGGTTCAGGAACAGCGTGCTCATGCTGCCGTCTTCATTGCTGAAGATGTTCTTCCCGGTGGTCACATCGACCACGCTCTGGTGCAGGTGCATCGCACTGCCAGGCTCGCCGGTCATGGGCTTGGCCATGAAGGTGGCTGCCACGTTGTGCTTGAGCGCCGCCTCACGCATGGTGCGCTTGAACACCAGGATCTGGTCGGCCAGGTGCAGGGCATCGCCGTGACGGAAGTTGATTTCCATCTGCGCCGTGCCGTCTTCGTGGATCAGCGTGTCGAGGTCCAACTGCTGCAATTCGCACCAGTCATAGACATCCTCGAACAGCGGGTCGAATTCGTTCGCAGCTTCGATGGAGAAGGACTGGCGCCCGGTTTCAGGCCGGCCCGAACGGCCCACTGGCGGTTGCAGCGGGAAGTCAGGGTCTTCGCTGCGTTTGGTCAGGTAGAACTCCATCTCGGGCGCGACGATGGGCTGCCAGCCCTTGTCGGCGTAAAGCTTGAGCACCTTCTTGAGCACGTTGCGCGGCGACAGCTCTACGGGGTTGCCCTTTTTGTCATAGGTATCGTGGATGACCTGCGCGGTCGGCTCGATGGCCCATGGCACCAGGAACACGGCATTCTCATCGGGCCGGCAGATCATGTCGATGTCTGCAGGGTCCAGCAGCTCGTAATAGATGTCGTCGTCGACATAGTCGCCGGTCACGGTCTGCAGCAACACGCTCTCGGGCAGGCGCATGCCTTTCTCGGCGATGAACTTGTTGGTAGGCGAAATCTTGCCGCGCGTGATGCCGGTCAAGTCGCTGATCAGGCATTCGACTTCGGTGATCTTGTGCTCTTTCAACCAATCGGTGAGCTGGTCGAGGTTGTTACTCATAAATACCTCAGGAGGTAAGGTGGTCCGCGACTTGATTCTGGATGCAGTGGATGGCTAAAGCAAAACCCCCGCGCAGGCGGACGGTGGATACACTGAAATGACGTGTGTCCTAAGTAATTCGTAATGGCAGAAAGAAGCGAAGCGTGGAGATGAGGTGCCATGAAGGCGGGGCCGAGCATGCCAGACGTCAATTATTGCGAGCACTGCCGCCATGGGATTGGCAGGCCAGGCTAACGTGACTGAACAGCCTGATTGCACTGCATTGGCAGCGCTTCCAGGTCGCGGCAGGCGGACCATGAGACCCTCGTATTATTCTGTTTTGGGTTGAATCGGAGCTTAGCGCCGTTCATTTTTTTACACAACACCTGCGTAAAAAAAAAACGACGCAGTGCTCACGATAGCGCTTTTCCAGAGAAATAGCGGATAATGCCGTGCCCCGATATGCAGCAAATCTGCCGTAGACGTGCCATTTCAGGGCATCATGGGGTTGGCTTGACATCAGTATGGCTTTTCGATTGACTGGTCCTGCAAGCCCCCCTTGATTGATATTTTTAACAACAAAGGTGTTGCATCATGTCGGTACCCCCGCGTGCCGTTCAGCTTAACGAAGCGAACGCGTTCCTTAAGGAACATCCTGAGGTTCTCTACGTTGACCTTCTGATTGCAGATATGAATGGTGTGGTGCGTGGCAAGCGCATAGAGCGCACCAGCCTCCACAAGGTTTACGAGAAAGGCATCAACCTGCCGGCCTCCCTGTTTGCACTGGATATCAATGGCTCCACCGTCGAAAGCACCGGGCTGGGCCTGGACATCGGCGATGCAGACCGCATCTGCTATCCGATCCCCGACACCCTCTCCAACGAGCCGTGGCAAAAGCGCCCGACTGCCCAGTTGCTGATGACCATGCACGAGCTCGAGGGCGAACCTTTCTTCGCCGACCCGCGTGAAGTACTGCGCCAGGTGGTGAGCAAGTTCGACGACATGGGCCTGACCATCTGCGCCGCCTTCGAGCTGGAGTTCTACCTGATTGACCAGGAGAACGTGAACGGCCGCCCACAGCCGCCGCGCTCGCCCATTTCCGGCAAGCGTCCGCAATCGACCCAGGTCTACCTGATCGATGACCTGGACGAGTATGCCGACTGCCTGCAGGACATCCTCGAAGGGGCCAAGGAACAGGGCATCCCTGCCGACGCCATCGTCAAGGAAAGCGCCCCGGCTCAGTTCGAAGTCAACCTGCACCATGTGCCGGACCCGCTCAAGGCGTGCGACTACGCCGTGCTGCTCAAGCGCCTGATCAAGAACATCGCCTACGACCATGAAATGGACACCACCTTCATGGCCAAGCCCTACCCAGGGCAGGCAGGCAATGGTCTGCATGTACACATTTCCGTGCTGGACAAAGATGGCAACAACATCTTCACCAGCGAGGATCCCGAGCAGAACGCCGCGCTACGTCATGCTGTCGGCGGTGTGCTCGAGACCCTGCCCGCGTCCATGGCGTTCCTGTGCCCGAACGTCAACTCCTATCGCCGCTTTGGCGCGCAGTTCTATGTGCCCAATGCGCCAAGCTGGGGCCTGGACAACCGCACCGTGGCGTTGCGCGTACCGACCGGATCCCCGGATGCCGTGCGCCTGGAGCACCGCGTGGCGGGTGCTGACGCCAACCCGTACCTGATGATGGCGGCCGTGTTGGCAGGCGTTCACCATGGCCTGACCAACAAGGTCGAGCCGGGCGAGCCTATCGAAGGCAACTCGTACGAGCAGCTGGAACAGAGCCTGCCGAACAACCTGCGTGATGCGCTGCGCGAGTTGGATGACAGCGAAATCCTGAACAAGTACATCGATCCGAAGTACATCGACATCTTCGTCGCGTGCAAGGAAAGCGAGCTGGAGGAGTTCGAACATTCGATATCCGACCTCGAGTACAACTGGTATCTGCACACCGTGTAAACCAGAACGCCGCCCTTGAAGGCGGCGTTTTCATTTCAGGCGCACAGGCGCAGAACGCCTCACCCCAACGGCTTTTCGAAGATTTTCGAATTGCGCTGGAAGTTGTACAGCGAAGCCCGTGCCGCCGGCAGCCGCTCGACACCACTGGGCGAGAAGCCGCGTTCGCGGAACCAGTGCGCCGTGCGTGTAGTGAGCACGAACAGGGTGCTCAACCCCATTTCCCGTGCCCGGCTTTCGATACGCGCCAGCAGCTCGTCCCCGCGCCCGCCATGGCGGTATTCCGGATTCACCGCCAGGCATGCCAGCTCGCCAGCATCGGACTCTGCAATCGGATACAGCGCTGCGCACGCGATGATCATGCCTTCGCGCTCCACCACACTGAACTGCTCGATTTCCCGCTCCAGCACTTCCCGTGAACGGCGCACCAGGATGCCCTGTTCTTCCAGCGGGCTGATCAGGTCGAGCAGGCCGCCGACGTCTTCGATGGTGGCCTCTCGCACGATCTCGAACTGCTCCTGGGACACCAGCGTACCGCCACCGCCCCGGGTGAACAGTTCGGTCAGCAGCGCGCCGTCCTCGGCATAGCTGACGATGTGACTGCGTGCCACGCCGCCTTTGCACGCCTCGGCAGCGGCATCGAGCAGCTCGGCCTGGTAATCACTGCCCAGGCGCTGCAAGTGCGGCGCAACCTGTTGGGGGCGCAGTTCGCGCACCAGGCGGCCATGCTCATCCAACAGACCAGGTGCTGCACCGAACAACACCAACTTCTCTGCACCCAGTTCGATGGCCGCACGGGTGGCCACGTCTTCGCAGGCGAGGTTGAAGATCTCGCCGGTTGGCGAATAGCCCAGCGGCGAGAGCAACACGATGGAGCGTTCGTCGAGCAGGCGGCTGATGCCCTTGCGGTCTACCCGACGCACTTCGCCGGTGTGATGAAAATCCACGCCTTCGAGCACGCCGATCGGCCGCGCGGTGACCAGGTTGCCGGAGGCCACCCGCAGGCGCGAGCCCTGCATGGGCGAGGCGGCGATGTCCATCGACAACCGCGCTTCGATGGCCAGGCGCAACGCGCCGACCGCGTCGATGACGCAATCCAGGGTAGCGGCATCGGTGATACGCAGGCCGTGGTGGTAATGCGCTGCCAGGCCACGTTCAGCCAGGCGGCTCTCGATCTGCGGACGAGAGCCGTGCACCAGGACCAGGCGTACCCCAAGGCTGTGCAGCAGCACCAGGTCGTGGACGATGTTGCCGAAGTTAGGGTGTTCGACCCCATCGCCGGGAAGCATCACCACGAAGGTGCAGTCGCGGTGGGCGTTGATGTAAGGAGAAGCGTGGCGTAGCCAGTTGACGTAATCGTGCATGACAGGGCCTGTGGATAAGTGGACGGAGAACGGCGTTACAGGGGCGTTCAGGATCATCGTCGGAACAGGCTTGCGGTCACGCGCGGTCTCCTCTAGGCAGAAACGAATGAATGGGGTGGACGTTTAATGCAGACAATAGTGCCCGATCAAGTCACGCAATAGACGCACGGTCGGCTCGATACGTGACATGTCCAGGTATTCGCCAGGCTGGTGTGCGCAGGCGATGTCACCAGGGCCGAGCACGATGGTCTGGCAGCCAAGCTGCTGAAGATAAGGTGCTTCGGTGCCGAATGCCACCGCTTCGGCACGGTGGCCGGTGAGCCGTTCTGCCACCTGGACGAGTTCACTGTCGGCCGCCTGTTCGAACGGCGGCACTTCGGGGAACAGCGGCGCGTAGTCGATACGCACGTCATGGCGCTCGGCCACCGGAACCAGTTTTGCACGGATGGCAGCGCGCAACTGCTCCACGTCCATGCCCGGCAATGGGCGCAGGTCGAACTCCAGGGCGCACTGACCGCAGATCCGGTTGGGGTTGTCGCCACCGTGAATGCAACCGAAGTTCATGGTGGGTGCCGGCACCGTGAACTGCGGGTTGTTATAGGCCTTCTGCCATTGCTGGCGCAGGCCCATCAGTTCGCCCATGACCGCATGCATGGCGTCCATGGCGCTACGGCCCAGGCTTGGGTCCGAGGAATGACCACTGCGCCCCAGGATGTCGATACGATCCATGAGAATGCCCTTGTGCATGCGGATCGGCCGCAGCCCGGTCGGCTCGCCGATGATCGCCGCGCGACCCAGGGGCTGGCCAGCATCGGCCAGGGCACGGGCGCCAGACATCGAGCTTTCCTCGTCGCAGGTGGCCAGAATCAGCAGCGGCTGCTTGAAGTCGTGCTGCAGCAACGGAATGACGGCTTCGATCACCAATGCGAAAAAGCCCTTCATGTCGCAACTACCAAGCCCCACCCAGCGACCCTCGACTTCGGTCAGCTTCAAAGGGTCGCTGCTCCAGAGCTGCTCGTCATAGGGCACGGTGTCGCTGTGGCCGGCCAGCACCAGGCCGCCCGGGCCGCTGCCGCGGCTGGCCAGCAGGTTGAACTTGCCGGGGGTCACCTGCTGAATGTCGCAGGTGAAGCCCAGATCGCCCAGCCAAGTAGCCAACAGGTCGATGACCTGACGGTTGGACTGGTCAAGCGAGGCCTGGGTGCAACTGACCGAAGGCGCGGCGATCAAGGCGGCAAATTGGTCTTTCAGCGTCGGCAACGGCATGCGTTTACTCCTCGGAAGCCTTGCCCATCATAGGACCATCCGCCGTCTGGAATAAACCGTTGACGGCCTACTGCTGTAGACTCTGCATCGACCACGCCCCCTTTCGAGCCTGTGATGCCCAAAGAAACCGAACTCAAGCTGCGCGCCAGCCCCGAGACCCTCGCCGCCTTGCGCGAGCACCCGCTGCTGAAAAAGCGCAACAAGTCTGGCTGGCAGACCCGCGAACTGCTGAACCAGTATTTCGACACGCCTGAGCGCGCGCTGGCCGAGGCACGCGTTGCCCTGCGCCTGCGCCGTGACGGCGATACCGTCATCCAGACCCTCAAGTGCCGCGGAACCAGTGTGGCTGGCCTGTCCGAGCGCAACGAGCACGAATGGCAACTGGACAAGGTCAAGCTGGACCTCAAGAAGCTGGATGACAGCTGCTGGCCGGCGCAACTGGCCGACCTGGACAAGAAGACCATCAAACCGTTGTTCACCACCGATTTCACCCGCGAATATGCCGAAATCGCTTGGGGCCGTGGCAAGGCCAAGGTGGTGATCGAGGCTGCGCTGGACCAAGGCTTCGTAATTGCCGGCAAGCGCAAGGAAGCGATATGCGAGTTGGAACTGGAGCTGCGTGAAGGTGAGCCGGCGGCGCTGCTGGAACTGGCTGCCGAGCTGACCACAAGCGTTGCGCTGATGCCCTGCGATATCAGCAAGGCCGAGCGCGGCTATCGTCTGCTGGAGCCAGAGCGTTTCGAGCTGGACCTGAGCGTCGCCGACCTCGAAGCGGACATGGCCTTGGACGACGCCTATGCTGCGTTGGCCTGGCAACTGCTGGGCAACAGCCAGCGCCTGGCCGAGCAATACCGCCACAGCGGCCACTGGCGGTCGCTGCAGGACTGGGTGCAGAACCTCATCGAGCTGCGCGCAATCACCGCCAGCCTGGGCCAGGCCGCCCCCCGCGCGGCTACCCGTGACCTGCGCGCGCGCCTGGATGCCCTGCTCGAAGACTGGCGTCCACTGGTGCAAGCCGGCAACGATGACGAAGACATCCGCCGCGCCGCGCCCGAGCAGTTCGCAGAAGAGCTGGATGATCCTCGCTGGGGCCAGTTCTCCCTGGAAACCTCACGTTGGCTGTTGTCGCGTGCCTGGACTGCCGAACGCAAGGGCCGTGGCGAGCGCCAGGGCAAGGCGCTTCTGGCAAGCTGGCTTGCACACCTGATTGCCGAGGAAGGCCGCGCCCTGAAGTTGTCGCTGTACACCCAGCGCCCCGAGGACCTGGCAGAGCAACTGCCGCGCATCGAGCAATTGATGGCCTGGCTGCACCATGCCCGCCATGTGCTGGACGCACCACAAATGGACCGCCTGTACGGCGACATGAAGAAGTTGCACGAACTGGCTGAGCAACCGATCGGCAATGAGGTACTCGAAGCCCGCATCGAGCAGGCACGTGCCGTCGATCAGAGCCGTGGTTGGAAACATCTGCTCAAAGCGTGATGCCCTCAGCCCGATAGCGGCAGGCTGGTGGTGGACTTGATCTCTGAGAGGGCCACGATCGAGTTCACCTCCTGAATGCCGGGCACGTTCGAGAGCTTTTCGAAGAAGAACCGCTCGTACGCCTCGATGTCCGGGGTGACGATACGCAGCAGGAAGTCCACCGAGCCCATCAACACGTAGCACTCCAGTACTTCCGAAAACCCGCGAATCGCCTCCGTGAACTCGGTGAAGTTCGAACGGCCGTGGGCATTCAATTTTACTTCGGCGAATATTTGGGTGTTCAGCCCGATCTTCTTGCGGTCCAGCAAGGTGACCTGCCCGCGAATCACCCCCTCCTCTTTGAGCCGTTGAATCCGTCGCCAGCACGGCGATTGGGACAAGCCAATGCGTTCGGCGATCTGGGCGCTGGACAGCGAAGCGTCTTCTTGTAGCAACTCGAGGATACGACGGTCGTAAGCATCCAATGCGCTGTGCATGAACAATTCTCCAGATCGACCCGCATCGATAATAGCTATGCAAAAAAAGACTCATTGGGTCGAATCTTAGCGAAAAAATTCCGGCCTAGGCATGCAAAACTTTCTGCATTCAACGAGGATAACGCATGAACTCACTGCCGCGTGCCGATGTATGGGCCAACAGCAATGCCCACACCACCGTGCTGTATCGCTTGCAGGCCGAAGCCGAGCCCGACAGCTTGTGCCGGATACTCAATCAGTTCGCCTTGCAAATGCTCACACCGCACAGCATGCAGGTCATTCAACAGGATGACTGGTTGACCATCGACATCGGCATTGGCGGGTTAAGCTGGCATCGCGCCGAGGTGATTGCTCAGAAACTGCGCAACATGGTGTGTGTGGCCGATGTGCACATGGCCCCACAACACCGTGTGGAGCTGTCAGTAGTGCACGCCTAACGGCGCCTGCCAACGCATTGAGGCGCGGAGCAAGCGTCACCCTCAGGCAAAACCCTGAAACCCTTCCGATCCGGCTTGGGCGAAGGCTGAGCTAGCCTTGATCAGGTCTTCTTGATCAGGCACGGACGCCTCATGCATAACCCAGATACCCTGGCACTCGACCTGCACCGGGTGCTCGAAGCCCTGCTTATCGATCAGCGCCTGCATGCCAGCGATAGCGTGCGTGTCCTTGAGCAGGCCGTCGATCACCCCGCTGATCATCCGCTGGAGCAGGTGGCCGCCTGCAACCTTGTCGACCGCCTCCACCCAGGGCAGATACTGGACCTGGACCGGCTTTGCCAATGGCTGGCTGCCAAGGCGGGTCTGCCCTATCTGCGTATCGATCCGCTGCAAATCGACCTGCAGCAGGTGGCTGAGCTGGTGTCGCCGGCCTTTGCGCAAAACCACGGCATTCTCATCGTGGCGGCTGACGCCGCGAGCGTCACCGTGGCCAGCGCACAGCCCTATCAGTGCCGCTGGCAGGCCGATCTTGCCCTGAGCCTTGGACGAACCGTACGGCGGGTGCTCGCAAGCCCTGTGCAACTGCGTCAGGCCGGTGAACCCTTCCAGCGCCTGGCCCAGTCGGTGAAGGGCGCGCATCATCAGCAATCGAACCGCTTTAGCGAGCTTGAGCAGTGGCTGGAGCTGGGCAAACGCCACATGCAGGCCAGTGCGGATGACGCGCACATCGTGCATATCGTCGACTGGCTGCTGCACTACGCGATCGACCAGCGCGCCAGCGACATCCATCTGGAGCCACGCCGCGACCAAGGGCACTTGCGCTATCGCATCGATGGCCTGTTGCACACCGTCTACGTGTTCCCCGGCGCAGTCATGGTGGCTCTGATCAGCCGCCTGAAGCACCTTGGGCGCATGGACGTCGCGGAAAAACGCAGGCCTCAGGATGGCCGACTGCAAAGCCGCCTGCCAAACGGGAGCGAGGTGGAGCTCCGGTTGTCGACCCTGCCCACTGCCTTTGGTGAGAAGCTGGTTTTGCGCCTGTTCGACCCGCAGCAGTTGCACGAGAGCTTTGATCGGCTCGGCCTTCAGGGGCAGCAATTGAGCCATTGGCAAGGCCTGCTGCAACGGCGCCAGGGCATCATCCTGGTCACAGGGCCCACAGGCTCAGGCAAGACCAGCACGCTGTACGCCAGTCTCAAGCTGTTGGCCACCCCGCAGGTGAACCTGTGCACCATCGAGGACCCCATCGAACGGCTCGAACCCGCGTTCAACCAGTTTCAGGTGCAGCCGGCACTGGACCTGGGCTTTGCCAACGGCGTGCGCGCCATGCTGCGCCAGGACCCGGACATCATCATGATTGGCGAAATACGAGACCCCGATACCGCACGGGTGGCCGTGCAGGCCGCCCTTACCGGGCACCTGGTGCTGTCTACCCTGCACACCAACGACGCCTGTGCCGCAATCATCCGCCTGCAAGAACTGGGTGTGGCTGACTACCTGATCAAAGCGACGTTGATCGCGGTGATGGCTCAGCGGCTCGTGCGTACGGTGTGCAGCCAGTGCCAGGGGCGCGAGGCAGCCAGCTGCAGAACGTGCCGCGGCACGGGCTTTCACGGGCGTACAGGTTTGTTCGAATTACTCGAGCCTAGCGACAACCTGCGGGCTCTGATCGGCCCTGATACAGACCTTGCGCAATTGCGACGCCAAGCCCAGGCAGATGGTCTTGTGGACCTGCTCCGCTGCGGCGAAGCCAAGGTTGCGTGTGGGCGAACCCTGGCAGAAGAAGTCCTGCGTACATGCAGCTGATCAGAAGCGGCAAGTCCCGGAACTTGGCAGGCCCGCGAGCATCCAACCGCACATCTTCAACGCTCACCTTCGAGGTGTCTCATCATGCGTCTCAACACTGCCATCGCTGCCGCAGCCCTGCTCGCGCTGCCCATGGGTTCGGCCATGGCCGATTCCTTCTGGCGTAATGTGATCTCCTCCGGGGCAACCACCGGCTCGACCTACCTGACCTCGCGCGACCACAAGTTGGTGATGGCGGCGCAGGATGATGCCGGCAGCTTCGTAGCCAGTGAAGGCGCCATCCGTGGGCCATTCCTGGAGTCGGCAATCAAGCAGGTGCGTGCGGAACATCCAGGCCTTCACGCGTCCGACATGGAACTGGCCAATGCCATTCTGGCCGAGCATGCAGTAGTCGACTGATCGATACAGCGCCGGCCCCATCGCTGGCAAGCTCGCGCCGGGAGGTCTTCACCCCCTGGCTGCGAGTGCTCATGCCAGTGATGGCCGGACGGCTTACTCGCCGATCGCGGCCTTGTAGCCAGCCGCATCCAGCAGTTTATCCAGATCAGCCTGGCTGCTCGGCTTGAGCTTGAAGATCCATGCGTCGTAGGGCTGCTCGTTCAGTTGCTCAGGGCTGTCAGCCAATGCCTCGTTGACGGCGATCACTTCGCCACTGACCGGGGCATAGATGTCGGAAGCGGCCTTGACCGACTCCACGACACCGGCCGCGTCGCCTGCGGTGAACACCTTGCCCACCTCGGCCAGCTCGACGAACACCACGTCACCCAGCGCTTGCTGCGCATGGTCACTGATGCCTACCGTGACGGTACCGTCGGTTTCCAGGCGGGCCCATTCATGGCTTTCGGCAAAACGAAGTTCGGCGGGGATATTGCTCATGTCTTGAATTCCTCGATTGGCTCAGCGGTACGCCCGCCGTTTGATGATGGATCAGATCAGAATCTTGCCATGGCGCACGAAAGTCGGCCTGACCACGCGCACCGGGTACCATTTGCCACGAATTTCCACTTCGGCCCGGTCGCCCGTGGCCATGGGGACGCGTGCCAGGGCAATGGACTTGCTCAGCGTAGGTGAGAAACTACCACTGGTGATCTCCCCTTCGCCAATCCCCGCCACACGGACCACCTGGTGGGCACGCAGTACACCACGCTCTTCCAGTACCAAACCCACGAGCTTTTCCTGTACGCCCCGCTCGATTTCCGCCAACAATGCCGCGCGCCCGATGAAGTTTCGGCTCGCCGGCTCCCAGGCGATGCTCCAGCCCAGGTTGCACGACAACGGCGTGTGCTGCTCGTCGATGTCCTGCCCGTAAAGGTGCATGCCGGCTTCGAGCCGTAACGTGTCGCGAGCCCCCAAGCCGCTGGGTGCAATACCGGCGCCGACCAGGTCGTTGAAAAAGGTCACGGCCTGGTCACCCGGAAAGATCATCTCCAAGCCATCTTCGCCGGTGTAGCCGGTGCGCGCGATGAACCACTCCCCGTCCATCACGCCTTCGAACGGGCGTAGCGTGCGTATCAGCGCGGCCCGCGAGGCACTGACCAAAGCAGCTACCTTCTCGCGCGCGTTCGGGCCCTGAACGGCAAGAATGGCGAGGTCCGGACGAACCTGAACGTCGACGGCAAGCCCGTCACGCTGCTGGTCCAGCCACGCGAGCACCCGGGCTCGGGTAGCTGCGTTGGTGACCAGGCGGTAACCCGTCGCCGTGCGGTAGGCGATCAAGTCGTCGATCACCCCGCCCTGCTCATGCAACATGGGGCTGTAAAGTGCCTTGCCAACCTGATCGAGCCGGGCGACATCGTTAGCCAGCAACCGCTGCAACCAGGCCGTGGCCGCATCGCCCTTAATATCAATGACGGTCATGTGGGAAACGTCGAAGACCCCACAGTCACTGCGCACCTGGTGGTGCTCATCGACCTGCGAGCCATAATGCAGCGGCATGTCCCAGCCACCGAAATCGACCGTCTTGGCGCCAAGCGCCAGATGCAGGTCGTACAAAAGCGTGCGCTGTCCCATGGGTTTCTCCTTCCGGGCGTGGCGAAGCGGCAGCAGTGGAGGGCTCATGGCCTTCAGCTGTGTGAACAGCGTTGTTTTGATTGCCTGCTGCGCGAGTGCCGCGCATTGTAGCGGCAAGGGCGCACGCTGGCACCCTTAGCAGGAATGGCCGGGCCTGCGCGCCGAGCGGCGGATCAGGCCAATGACCGGCAGCAGCCCTACCACCACCAGCGTCAATGCTGGCAGCGACGCCCGCGCCCATTCACCCTCGCTGGTCATCTCGAACACCCGTACCGCCAGCGTATCCCAGCCAAATGGGCGCATCAGCAGGGTTGCCGGCATTTCCTTCAGCACATCGACGAACACCAGCAACGACGCGCTCAGTGCGCCTGGCAACAGCAGCGGCAAGTACACCTTGATGAACAGCCCTACCCCGCCCACACCCAGGCTGCGTGATGCCTGCGGCAGCGAGGGACGAATCCGATCCAGGCTGCTCTCCAGCGGGCCGTAGGCCACGGCGATGAAGCGAATGACATAGGCCAGCAGCAACGCCGCAAGGCTGCCCAGCAGCAATGGCCTGCCAGCGCCTCCCAACCAGCTGGACAGCGGCGCGACGACCTGACTGTCCAGGTAACTGAAGGCCAGCATGATCGACACCGCCAGTACCGAGCCGGGCAAGGCATAGCCCAGGTTGGCAAGCCCTACGCCGATGCGGATACCCGGTGTAGGTGCCTGGCGACGGGCGAAGGCCAGCAGCAGCGCCACGCAGACCGTCACCAGCGCTGCAACGCCGCCCAGGTACAGGGTGTGGAGCACCAGGCCGATGTAGCGATCATCCAGATCGTGGCGCCCGCGCTGCCAGAACCACACCAGCAGTTGCAGCAATGGGATGACAAATGCGCAGGCGAAGACCAACAGGCACCAGCCGCTGGCCAGCAGCGCCTTGCCACCCTGCAGTCGGTACAGCGCCTGGCCTCTGGGGCGTTCACTGGCGCTGTGGTTGGCGCCCCGCGCACGGCGCTCACCGTACAGCACCAGCATGACGGCCAGCAGCAGCAAACTGGCTAATTGCGCAGCGCTGGACAGGCTGAAGAAGCCATACCAGGTCTTGTAGATGGCGGTCGTGAACGTGTCGAAATTGAAGACCGCCACGGCGCCGAAGTCAGCGAGGGTTTCCATCAGGGCCAAGGCGATACCCGCCCCAATGGCAGGCCGCGCCATGGGTAGGGCCACACGCCAGAATGCCTGCCAGGGGGAGAGCCCCAATACCCGGGCGGCCTCCATCAACCCTTTGCCCTGGGCAAGGAACGCTGTGCGTGCCAGCAGGTAAACATAGGGATAGAAGACCAGCACCAGCACGGTGATCACGCCGCCGGTGGAGCGCACCCGTGGCAGGCGCATGGGCCCGAAAGCCTCACGCAGGGCACTCTGCACTGGGCCGGCGAAGTCCAGCAAACCTACGAAGACGAAGGCCAGGACGTACGCCGGAATGGCGAACGGCAACATCAGCGCCCAATCCAGCCAGCGGCGGCCCGGAAACTCGCACAGGCTGGTGAGCCAGGCCAGGCTGACACCGAGCAAGGAGACGCCCAGACCGACCCCCACCACCAAGGTGGCGGTGTTACCCAGCAAGCGCCCCATCTGCGTGTCGAGCAGGTGGGACCAGATCTGCAGGTCGATCGACTGCCACGACAACAGCAGCACGCTCAGGGGCAGCAGCACGAGGCCAGCGATCAGGGTGACGGGGAGGTACCAGCGACGACGGTGGGTGTAGGGCACTTTAGATCTCTATGACGGGCCGCAGCTCGACCCACGAAGAGGCCTTTGCAGGCCTCTCGAGCGGGATGTGGCGCTCAGTTCCAGCCGGCACGGTCCATCAGGCGGATGGCTTGGGCCTGTCGCTTGCCGGCCACTTCCACCGCAATGCTGTCGGCCTTGAAGTCGCCCCACGCGGCGACTTCGTCCGAAGGCTTGACCTGAGGGTTGGCCGGGAACTCCTGATTGAGGTCGGCGAACAACTTCTGCGCCTGTTCACCGGTCATCCATTCCACCAGTTTCGTTGCGGCCTCAGGATGAGGCGCGTGCTTGGTCAGGCCGATGCCGGAGAGGTTCACGTGCACGCCACGGTCTTGCTGGTTGGGCCAGAAAATCTTCACCGGCAGGTTAGGATTCTGCTTGTGCAGCCGGCCGTAGTAGTAGGTATTCACAACACCCACGTCGCACTGACCCGCCTCGACGGCCTGGATCACTGCGTTGTCATCCGAGAACACGTCGGTGGAGAGGTTGTTGACCCAACCCTTGACGATCTGCTCGGCCTTCGCTTCGCCGTGGCTTTCGATCAGGGTGGCGGTCAGGGACTGGTTGTACACCTTCTTCGCCGTGCGCAGGCACAGCCGACCTTCCCACTGCTTGTCTGCCAGGGCTTCATAGGTGCTGAGCTCCGACGGCTTGACCCGTTCGGTGGAGTAGATGATGGTACGCGCCCTCAGGCTCAGGCCGGTCCAGTCGTGGGACGAGGCACGGTACTGAGGCGGGATGTTGCGCTCGATGATGTCGGATCGGATCGGCTGCAGGATGCCCATCTGCTCTGCCTGCCATAGATTGCCTGCATCGACGGTGAGCAGAAGATCCGCCACACCGTGCTCGCCCTCGGCCTTGATGCGCTGCATCAGGGGAGCTTCCTTGTCGGTGATGAACTTGACCTTGACGCCGGTCTCGGCCGTGTAGGCGTCGAACACCGGCTTGATCAGCTCATCGATACGCGAGGAGTAGACCACGACATCGTCAGCGGCCTGCACGGTACCACCGACAACGCTCAGGGCCAGGGCGGCCAGTAGGGACTTGCGTGGCAACATGGAAGGCGCTCCTCGATCGAATAGAGAGGCGCAGATGGTAGTGAATCCCATTTGAAGGCTCACCCCCATTGCCGTTACTGGATGTTGCAATGTGCCAGGGCCCGCCACGCATCCGCTCTCGCCAACGCGCCAAGAGCAGCCTTTACACCTTGGCCAAATCCGGCAAATCGCCACTCAAGCCCAGTGCCTGTCGCACGAACACAGCCTTGGCCTCTGGCAGCTGCTCAACCAGCTTCAAGCCACTGTTGCGCAGCCAACGCAGCGGCAACTTGTCGGCCTGGAACAACCGCTCGAACCCTTCCATGGCTGCCATCAGCGCCAGGTTGTGCGGCATGCGACGACGCTCATAGCGGCTCAGCACCTTGACATCGGCCAGCCTTTCTCCGCGCTTGCAGGCATCCACCAGGACTTCGGCCAGTACCGCCGCGTCAAGGAACCCCAGGTTCACCCCCTGCCCTGCCAGCGGATGAATGGTGTGGGCCGCATCACCGATCAGCGCAAGGCCGGGTTCCACGTAGCGTTTTGCATGTCGCTGGCGCAGCGGTACGCACAGCCGCGGGTCAGCCTGCAGCACCGTCCCGAGGCGGCCTTCGAATGCACGCTCCAGCGCCTTGAGGAAGGCTGGCTCATCCAGCGCCATCAGCCGCTCGGCCTCGGCCGGCGTGGTTGACCACACGATCGAGCACCAGTCCTGTTTGCCGTCGCGGGTCAATGGCAGGAAGGCGAGCGGACCATCGTCGGTGAAACGTTGCCAGGCGGTGGCCTGGTGATCCTGAGCGCAACGCACGCTGGTGACGATGGCATGGTGCAAGTAGTCCCACTCGCGCGTTTCACAACCTGCAAGGCGGCGAACCGCGGAATGAGCACCGTCGGCTGCGACGACCAGCGGCGCACGCAGCTGCCGGCCGTCGTGCAGCGTCATCAGCCAGTCGTCGCCGGAATGGCGCAGCTGTTCCATGCGCGCATTGGGCAACAGGCCGATGTCGCTGTCGTGCAGGCGCTCGAGCAAGGCATCCTGGACCACTTTGTTCTCGACGATATGGCCCAGCACCTGCGCATGCACGCTGGCGGCGGAAAAGTGGATCTGCCCGGTGCCGCTGCCATCCCATACCTGCATATCCGAATAGGGCGTCGCGCGCCGCCGTGCGATGCCTTCCCAAGCCCCCAGGCGGTCGAGAATACGCTGGCTGGCGGCCGACAACGCGCTGACCCGCGGCTCGAACGGCCCCTGGGCGTCGAACGGCCTGACGGCCAGGGGACCGCCATCGAGCAGCAGCACCTGCAAACCGCTATGGCGCAAGGCGAGCGCCAGCGCGCTGCCGACCATACCGGCACCTACGATCAGAACATCTGCGCGTGTTTCCATGCCTTACGCCAGCCTCGCTTGCGGCTTGAGCCGCACGTATAGGGTTTTATCGACCCGCGCCACCAGTTCACCTGCGCCGTCGCGGATATCGACCTGCAAACGGGGCAGGCATTTCTTGCCGGTGGCGGTCTGCTGGCGGATGTCGTCCAGCAGCGCGTCATCGACATGGAACTCGGCATACACCGGGCCCTTGCCAGGGGTGATGAAATCGATGCTGGCGGCCTTGTCCCAGACGATGTAGTCGCGCCCCAGCCGTTCGATGAGCAAGAGCATGTAGAACGGATCGACCATGGCATAGAGGCTGCCACCGAACTGGGTGCCCACGTAATTGCGGTTCCAGCGGGTGAGTTTCATCGCCACCCGGATGCTGCGCATGTCAGGGCTGATGTGCTGCACACGGATACCGGCGCCCAAGTAGGGCGGATACAGGTTCAGCATCCAGCGCAGAACGCGCGCACGCCGGGCCAGTTTGCGCGGGTTGCTCATGCCTTGCCCCGTACATCGGAACGCGTACCCAGGCCCATGGCCTGGCGGGCGAACCAGCTTTTGGCCGGTGGAAGCAGGTCCAGGCCCAGCAAACCCAGGTTACGGCCCGCGGCGAGCAAAGGCTGGCCGCTGCCGAACAACCGTGTTACCTGATCGGAAAACCCGATGGTGAGCGTTTGATCCAGGCGCTGGCGCTTACCGTAAGCCCGCAAGGTCGCAAGGTCGCCTGGCCGCTGCGGCCCTGCAAGCAGCGCCTCGGCAAGGGACTGCACATCCCGCAGCGACAGGTTGAACCCCTGGCCTGCGATGGGGTGCAGGCTGTGTGCGGCGTTGCCCAGCACAACCAGGTGGGGGCGGATCTGCTCCTGCGCCTCGATCAGCGACAGCGGGTACAGGTGCCGCACGCCTACCTGGCGAAGGGTCCCCAGGCGGTAACCGAAGACGCCCTGCAATTCACGCAGGAAATTGCGCTCATCCATGTCGGCCAGGCGCTGCGCATCCATGCCCTGCCGTGTCCAGACCAGCGCGCAGCGGTTTTCCGGTAACGGCAGCAAGGCCATGGGACCGGCTTCGGTGAAGCGCTCGAAGGCCTGGCCGCGGTGAGGCTCGCCGGGGGTGATGTTGGCGATCAATGCACTCTGCTCATAAGGCGTGTGGCAGACGTGAATGCCCAGTTGCTCACGCAGCCCCGAGCGCCCACCATCGGCCAGCACCGCCAGGTCGCAGTCAATGTGCGTGTCGTCATTGAGGCGCAAGCGGTAACCGCCCTCTATAGCCTGCATCGACGTCACTTCGGCCGGGCAGCGCCAGCTGACCACATCCCTGTCCAGGCCCTGCCAGAGGCATTGCCCAAGCCAGGCATTCTCGACCACGTAGCCCAGGGCCGGAACACCTTCCTCCCTCGCGTCCAGGCGGGTGGCACCAAAGCGTCCTCGGTCCGAGACGTGAATCTGTGCGATCGGTTCAGCACGCCGCTCGATGGCAGGCCACAGGCCCAGTCGATCGTAGATCTGGCGGGTCCCGAACGACAGTGCCGAGGACCGCGCATCGTAGCTGGGCTGAAAGCTGTCGCCGGGGGCAAAGGGTTCGATGAGAAGGATTTTCCAACCACGCGCCTTGGCGCCTGCCTGCAGGGTCAGCGCCAGGCTGGCCCCAACCAGCCCGCCGCCGATGATGGCAAGATTCACCTGGGTCATAGGCTGGCCTGACGCGCGTCGTGCATCAACGCCTCGATCTCGGCGACGGTGCGGGGAACGCCCGATGTCAGGATTTCACAGCCTTGCCTGGTGACCACCACATCATCCTCGATCCGAATGCCGATGCCGCGCCATTTCTTGGCCACGCTTTCATTGTCGGCTGCTATGTAAATGCCGGGCTCGACCGTCAAGGCCATGCCTGGCTCGAGCACCCGCCACTCACCGCCCACCTTGTAATCGCCCACGTCATGCACATCCATGCCCAGCCAGTGGCCGGCACGGTGCATGTAGAACGCCCGGTACGCCTCGCTCTCGATCAACGACTGCACGTCACCCTTGAGCAGGCCCAGCTCAACCAGCCCTTCGGTGATCACCCGCACGGTGGCTTCATGGGCATGGTTCCAGTGCTTGCCCGGGGCGATTTCGGCAAACGCCGCTGCCTGGGCGCTCAGAACAAGCTCATAGATAGCCTTCTGCTCGGATGAAAACCGCCCGCTGACGGGAAACGTACGGGTGATGTCACTGGCATAGCAATCGATTTCGCAGCCCGCGTCGATCAGGACCAGGTCGCCCTCCTTGAGCGGCGCGTCGTTCTGCTGGTAGTGCAGGATGCAACCATTGCGCCCTGCGGCGACGATCGACCCATACGCCGGCATCTTTGCCCCGCCCTGGCGGAAGGCGTAATCGAGTTCGGCTTCAAGGCTGTACTCATGAAGGCCCGGGCGGCAAGCCTGCATCGCCCGCACATGGGCCTTGGCAGAAATCTCGGCGGCCGTGCGCATCACTTTCACTTCCGCCGCCGATTTATACAGGCGCATGTCGTGCAGCAGGTGATCCAGGGCAACGAATTCGTTCGGGGGCTGTGCACCGAGGCGGGCCTTGGAGCGAATCACGTTGATCCAGTCCATCAACCTGCGATCGAATTCGGGATTGCTGCCCATGGCGCTGTAGACGCGTTCGCGGCCTTCGATCAGCCCCGGCAGGATCTCGTCGATGTCGGCGATGGGAAACGCATCGTCAGCGCCAAAATCGCGCACCGCACCCTCCTGGCCGGCCCGCAAGCCGTCCCACAGCTCGCGCTCAGGGTTGCGCTCGCGGCAGAACATCACGTATTCGCCATGCTCGCGGCCAGGTATCAACGCAATCACCGCCTCGGGCTCGGGAAAACCACTGAGGTATTGAAAGTCGCTGTCCTGGCGGTACACGTGCTCGACATCACGGTTGCGGATGGCAACGGCGGCGGCAGGCAAGATGGCAATGCTGTTGGGGACCATCTGCGCCATCAGCGCCTTGCGCCGGCGGGCATATTCGGCCTTGGGAATGCGGCTCATGGGCAGACTACCCCGTGGTTCAGTGCAGAGAAGGCTTGGGCGCAGGCGCTGCAGGCTTGGCCAGTTCGGAAAACAGCAGCAACGGCGCGACGCGCAGGTACTCCATCACTTCCATGTAGTCGCTTTCGCCGTCTTCGGATTCTTCCAGCGCTTCCTGGACCTGGGAGATGGCCACCAGGTCCTGGAGCACTTCCTTGGCCTCGATGGACAGGTCCTTGCCACCGGCGTTCAGGCCGAAGCCTGTGATGAAGCCCTGGCACCACTGCCCCAGGGCGGTGGCGCGATCGGTCAGCGCAGCGTCGTCGGACGGCAGCAGCAGCACGATGGCCATATCGTCGCTGGTAAGCTCGCCCTTGACCATTTCCTGCAGGCCAATCAGGGCATTACGCACAGCGTCTTGCGGTTCGGTTTCCAGCAACTGGGCCGCATCGGCCAGCCAGCCGTCGGCATCGAAGCCGGCGCCCGCACAGCTGCGGCCGATGAGCAGGCCGTGCAGTTCGGCGGGTGTGACGGGGTGGCCATTGCTGGAAAGCAGCATGGCGAAGGCAACGTAGGGCGATTGAGTATTGGGCATGGGCTGCTAGGCGCCGGAGGGCGCAATGACTAGAATGAAGGCCTTGTATCCTAGCACCGGCAGGCGCGCCAAGACCATCGGCACTGGCAGCCACGGCCCAGGGAGAGGCATCATCGCAAGATGAGTCAATGACGGAGCGAATCGAGTGCAACCCACGCAAGAGAACGACCTGCAGGCCCTGATGAGCCGATTCGAGCTGCTGATCGAGCGTGTCGAGCAACTTAAACGGCAAAATGCACTCCTAGTAGCTCAGGAAAAGTCCTGGCGCGAAGAGCGCGCCCACCTCATCGAAAAGAACGAGATCGCCAGACGCAAGGTCGAGTCGATGATCTTGCGTCTCAAGGCCCTGGAGCAAGACTCATGAGTTCAAGCAATAGCGTCACCGTGCAGATCCTCGACAAGGAATACTCGATCATCTGCCCGCCCGAAGAGCGCAACAACCTGGTCAGTGCAGCTCACTACCTGGACAGCAAGATGCGCGAGATTCGCAGCAGCGGCAAGGTGATCGGTGCCGACCGCATCGCGGTCATGGCGGCGTTGAACATTACCCACGAGATGCTCCATCGCCAGGAAGACCGCAGCGCTGCTCCGGCCGGCGGGGCCACGCGCGAGCAGGTGCGCGATTTGCTGGACCGGGTCGACCAGGCGCTGTCCGACGAGACGGGTACCAAAAAAAACTGAGGTTGTTATACTGGCGCCACTCCCTGGTGGATGCGCCAGTCGGTTATGTCCCTGAGCCGATACGCACAACCACGGGGGTTGCACGCTGGGGCAGGTGTGCATGTCCGCTCGACGGAAAGCCTTAATGTCCCCTGCAATCTCCACCTTGAACTTTCGGGTTCAAGGGCTACACCGATAGCGGTCTTATCGGGGAGCCCGAATTCCTTTGCCCGCCTCCCGGCGGGCAAATCGTTTTGGCCAACAGCAATGGCCAGCACCCTCGGATCGCCCGTGCCATGACCGACACCGCGACGCTCACCCGCCCTCAACTTCGCAGGCACTTGCGCAATGCGCGCAGGGCGCTCACGCCAGCGCAACAGCGTCAGGCCGCTGCGGGCCTGTACCGTCTGCTGGCACAGCACCCGCTCTTTCGCAAGGCCAGGCATATCGCCTTGTACCTGCCCAACGATGGCGAGATCGACCCTGCATTGCTGCTGCGCGAGGCGCAGCGACGCGGCAAGCGCACCTACTTGCCGGTGCTGCATCCATGGCCACGCACCCGCATGGTGTTTCAGCGATTCGAGAAGGGCGAGAAACTCACGCCCAACCGGTTCCGAATCCCTGAGCCGACCACCGACCGCAGGCGTCAACGCCCCGTATGGGCACTGGACCTGATTCTGCTGCCCCTGGTGGGCTTCGACGACGCGGGAGGGCGACTGGGCATGGGAGGTGGCTTCTATGATCGCAGCCTGGCTTACCTGGCTCGCCGGCAGACCTGGAAAAAACCACGGCTGCTAGGCCTGGCGCATGAGTGCCAGAAGGTCGAACGGCTAGCACAGGCCAGCTGGGACGTGCCTTTGCAGGGAACGGTCTCGGATCGTCACTGGTACGTGGCACCACGCTGAGCGGTATCGGGAGGGTCAGCGTTGCGCCTGACCGGCTTCGTACGGCATCTGGTAGGCGTTATCCAGCTTGCGCTCCCAGATCCCCTGCGCATAACCGGTGGTAACCACACCCAAGCCAAAGATGAACACCAGGACCCACAGTAGGTCCGGCTTTTTACGTTGATTCATCGACGATTGCCCCCCAGGCAAACTGTTCAGTGCTCGGCGACTTCTGGGTCGTACCTGAGCATCGCACCTCAAACGGGGCGCATTCTCCGACAACCTGAGCCACCACGCAAACGTTGACGTCAACCAGTCGTCGGTTTGATTGAACGAGTTATTTCAAAGCATTTCTGGAGCAAACAACATGGCCTATTGGCTGATGAAGTCGGAGCCCGACGAACTGTCCATCGAAGGTTTGGCTCACCTTGGCGAAGCCCGCTGGGACGGTGTGCGTAACTATCAGGCGCGCAATTTCCTGCGTGCGATGAGCGCGGGAGACATGTTCTTCTTCTACCATTCCAGCTGCCCTCAACCTGGCATCGCCGGCATTGCCAAGGTCATCCGCGCAGCCTATCCGGACCCCACTGCGCTGGACACGCAGAGCCCTTACCACGATGCCAAGGCCACGCCCGACAAGAACCCGTGGAGCGCGGTAGACGTGGCTCACGTGCGGACACTGCCACGCGTGCTTGAGCTGGGCTGGTTGAAACAACAGCCAGCCCTCGCCGAACTGGCGCTGGTGCAAAAGGGCAGTCGACTGTCGGTCATGCCGGTAACGGCCGAGCAATGGACTGCCATCCTGCCGATGGATTGAGGCACCTGCCCCGCTCCGACATTCCCATGAAACCCAGCCTTCAGTGGCTGACCGAAGACCGGGTTAGCCGCTCACTGGACGATCAGGTTGTTGAACAGCAGGTCCTCGACGATCGGCTTGCCCTCCTCGGTCTCCATCACCTGCTGAACCTGCTTGAGCGCCTCCTGGCGCAAATGCTCCTTGGCCTCCACATTACTCATGCTGTCCACGGTCTGCTGGGTAAACAGTGCGACGAGCTGGTTGCGGATCAGCGGTTCATGGTGCTGTACCGCCTTGGCGGCCTCATCCCCGGTCACTCGCAACGCAACATCGGCCTTGAACACCCGCAACCGCGGACCACCATCGAGCGCATAGTTACCTACGAACGGCGGTGTCAGCGTGATATAGGCCACCTTGGGCGCGCCCTCCTTGGCCTCCTCGGCCACGGCTGCGGCGGGTAACACCAGTGCCAACACCATCAATATCCACGCTTTCACGAAATCGCTCCTCTATTCAGGTGGCGCCAGCTTAACCAGCACATCATTCAAACCCAAGCCTGGGCTTATGCCGGCTCATCAGGACAAGCCATGCTCGTTGACCCGACTGGCGGCCCTCCTACACTTATCGGCCATTACCCGCAAAGGAATAGGCCACGATGAAAGCGCTGCTCTGCAAGCACCTGGGCCCGGCCCGCGACCTGGTCCTGGAAGACGTGCCCAGCCCAACGCCCAAGCCCAACGAAGTGGTGCTGGACGTGCAGGCGGCAGGGGTCAACTTTCCCGATACCCTGATCATAGAAGGCAAATACCAGTTTCAGCCGCCCCTGCCCTTTTCTCCGGGTGGAGAGGCCGCGGGCACGGTCGCAGCCGTTGGCGCCAAGGTGGGCGCCTTCAAGGTGGGTGACCGCGTCATGGCGCTGACCGGCTGGGGTGCTTTCGCCGAGCAAGTGGCAGTGCCCGCCTACAACGTAATGCCCGTGCCAGCCGGCATGGACTTCATTACCGCCGCCGCATTCGGTATGACCTACGGCACCTCGATGCACGCCTTGCGCCAGCGCGGTCGATTGCAAGCCGGCGAAACCTTGCTGGTATTGGGTGCGTCCGGCGGGGTGGGCCTGGCAGCGGTTGAGATCGGCAAGGCCATGGGGGCGCGGGTTATCGCGGCTGCCAGCAGCGCGCAAAAGCTCGCGGTGGCCCGTGCCGCCGGTGCTGATGATCTGATCGACTACAGCCAGGAAAATCTGCGCGAGGCCATCAAGCGCCTGACCGATGGCAAGGGTGTGGATGTGATTTACGATCCGGTCGGCGGCGAGCTGTTCGAGCACGCCGTGAGGGGCCTGGCGTGGAACGGTAGGCTGTTGGTGGTAGGTTTTGCCAGCGGCAGCATTCCCCAATTGGCAGCCAACCTGGTGCTGCTCAAGGGGGCGGCGGTGCTGGGCGTGTTCTGGGGCGCGTTTGCACAGCGCCAACCGGAGGATAACGCAGCCAACTTCAAGCAGCTGTTTGCCTGGCACGCGCAGGGCAAATTGAAGCCGCTCGTCTCACAAACCTACACCCTGGCCGACGCGGGTACGGCCATCGAAACACTGGGCCAGCGCCAGGCGGTCGGCAAGCTGGTGGTGGTGCCGCCCGGCACCTGATCACCGTTCGCGCAGGTCATGACAGCGCCTGAAGCGCGCCTCCAGGTTGCGATCAGGCATGTGATGGCTGCGCAGGGCGTGAAGGGTCTGCTCGACATAATCACGCGTGGTGCCATACCGCCCTTTAGCGCTGGCCAGTATGTGGCTGAGCACGTTATCCGGCAGATTGCCCGCATAGCAAGGCAGATGCCGCTCCAGCACGAAGCCCAGGGCCTGTACCTTGCTGCCATCGTCGAGCCGGCAGTTGAGCCAGTGCGGGCGGTAGGCCGGGTAAGGCATTTCGCGCTGCCACAGGGCACGAAGCGACGCATCGAGGGTGGCATCGTCCAGCCTGTAGGCAAAGCCGCTGCACGAGCCGCCTCGATCCAGACCGAACACCAAACCTGGGGTTTCAGGCGTGCCACGGTGCTCGTGCGACCACAGGTACAAGCCCCGGTGGTAACCGTGCACCCGCGCACGTCGACGCTCGACCGCGCTGCACTCGGGCCGCCAGATCAAGGAGCCATAGGCGAACAGCCACACTGGCCCGCCCTGGTGACGGGACATGGCGGCTTGCATGGAGTGATGCAGTTGCTCGTGGGTCAGTTGCTGACCAAAATCGAGCGAAGGGGGGTATGGGACTTGCCAGGATGAACGTTCGAGCGCCGACATAAGCTGCCGCTATGATTCCCTGTGAACAAAGCATGTAACGTGGCCGAGCCTGATGCGTTAGCCACTGGGTCGTTGACCAGAGCCCTCAGGCAAGTCATTTACGGCAGTCGCGCCAGGCGGTGTATAAGCTAAGTCAGGGCAAGGGGCTGAACAAGTGCATGCAGAGCTTTTCACGCCAGGCGCCGACGACCGGCCGTGCAGCGCGTCAAGTGCGTACGGGGTGGCGCGGGCAGCCTGACGGGCGCCGCGCACCGCGAGGGGATGCTTCAGCCGCGAGGCGCGTAAGCGAACACGTCCGCACGCATGCGGTGCGCATCCATGCCGGCGTCCACCAGCGCATCGAGCGTGGCGTAGATCATGTTCGGCGAGCCACTGGCGTACACGTGTACGCCGTTAAGGTCGGCAATGTCCTCGCAAACCGCTTCGTGCAGCATCCCACAACGGCCCTCCCAGCCACACAGGTCGCTGACCACCTGGTGCAGGGACAGGTTGGGCAGACTCAGCCACTGATCCCAATGCTCGATCTGATAGAAGTCTTCCGGGCGTCGTACGCCCCAGTACAAGTGAACAGGGTGTTTGAAGCCCTGAGCGCGGCAGTGTTCCACAAGGCTGTGCATCTGCCCCATGCCGGTACCGGCGGCGATCAGCACCAAGGGGCCGTCGGGCAGTTCGGCCAGATGGGTATCGCCGAAGGGCATTTCGATACGAGCCAAGCGCTCGCGCTGCAATTGCTCGATCAACTGCACGGCGCTGGGCTCGCGCGCCAGCACGTGCAATTCAAGCTCGCGCCCTGCATGGGGAGCGGAGGCCAGCGAAAAGGCGGCCGGCTTGCCCGCTTCACGTTCGATCATCAAATACTGCCCGGCATGGTAGCGCGGCGGCTTGCCCGCAGGCGCCAACAGGCGCACGCGCCAAACGTCGCCACCCACTTCACGGCATTCACTGACCGTGCAGGTCAGCTTGCGCACCGGCAGCTCGCCCAAGGCCAGCACGCCGTCCCATAGCAGGATGCAATCTTCGAGCGGCTCGGCGATGCAGGTGAACAATTCGCCATGGTCCCGGACTTCTCCGTTCTGGCGCACACTGCCTTCGACCAGCAACGCAGCGCAGACATGACAGTTGCCATTACGGCAGCTGTTGGGGCAGTCATAACCCAGCCGACGCGCACCTTCCAGGATCCGTTCCCCGGGCTCTAGCGTCAGCACTGCTCCGGACGGCTGCAACGTTACCTGCATCAATCTATTCCCAACTGATCCCACAGCTCATCGATACGCCGGGTGACGGCTTCGTCCTTGACGATGACCCGCCCCCACTCGCGTGTAGTCTCGCCCGGCCACTTGTGCGTGGCATCCAGGCCCATTTTCGATCCCAGCCCCGACACTGGAGAGGCAAAGTCCAGGTAGTCGATCGGCGTGTTGTCGATCATCACCGTATCACGCTTGGGGTCCATGCGTGTGGTGATGGCCCAGATCACGTCGTTCCAGTCGCGGGCGTTGATGTCGTCGTCGGTCACGATAACGAACTTGGTGTACATGAACTGTCGCAGGAACGACCACACACCCAGCATCACGCGCTTGGCATGCCCCGGGTACTGCTTCTTCATGGTCACCACCGCCATGCGGTAGGAGCACCCCTCCGGTGGCAGGTAGAAATCGACGATTTCCGGGAACTGTTTCTGCAGGATCGGAACGAACACTTCGTTCAGCGCCACGCCAAGGATCGCCGGTTCATCCGGCGGCCGACCGGTGTAGGTGCTGTGATAGATAGGCTTTTGCCGGTGGGTGATGCGCTCGACGGTGAACACCGGGAAACTGTCCACTTCGTTGTAGTAACCGGTGTGGTCCCCATAGGGGCCTTCAGGCGCCATCTCGCCCGGGAGGATTACCCCTTCGAGAATGATCTCGGCCGTGGCCGGCACCTGCAGATTGCTGCCGCGGCACTTGACCAGCTCAGTGCGATTACCCCGCAACAGGCCCGCGAAGGCGTATTCGGAAAGCGTATCGGGCACTGGGGTCACTGCACCCAGGATAGTGGCAGGGTCTGCCCCCAACGCCACGGCCACTGGGAACGGCTGGCCGGGATTTTTTTCACACCACTCACGGTAGTCCAGGGCGCCGCCACGGTGGCTGAGCCAACGCATGATCACTTTGTTGCGGCCAATCACTTGCTGCCGGTAGATGCCCAGGTTCTGGCGGTCCTTGTTCGGACCGCGCGTGACGGTCAGGCCCCAGGTGATCAGCGGTGCCACATCGCCCGGCCAGCAATGCTGAATCGGCAATGCGCCAAGGTCCACGTCCTCTCCTTCGAGCACCACTTCCTGGCAAACGGCGTCCTTGACCACCTTCGGCGCCATCGATACCACTTTCTTGAAGATCGGCAGCTTGGACCAGGCGTCCTTGAGCCCTTTGGGGGGCTCAGGCTCCTTGAGAAACGCCAGAAGCTTACCGATCTCGCGCAGCTCATCGACCGACTCGGCACCCATGCCCATGGCCACCCGCTCAGGCGTGCCGAACAGGTTGCCCAGCACGGGAATGTCGAAGCCGGTCGGCTTTTCGAACAACAGCGCAGGGCCTTTGGCACGCAGCGTGCGATCGCAGACCTCGGTCATTTCCAGCACTGGGGAGATCGGGACCTGGATGCGCTTGAGCTCGCCGCGCTGTTCCAGGCCACGAATGAAGTCGCGCAAGTCGCGATACTGCATGCATGAGCCTCGTGTTGGCCGTATCGGTCGGGGGTTCAGAGTGTAGCGCCGTTCAGAGCGCAATGGTCAAAACTGATCAGGGCCGCGTCGCGTCCCATCGCAGCCGGTCCGGTACCCCGGCAAAGCCGTTCTTACAGGATTACGCTATCCCTGTAGGAACGGCCTTGCAAAGGCATCGGACCAGCCGCGATGGGCTGCGAAGCGGCCCCATTCGATCTAGACCTGAAACGCTTACTTGCGCTTCATCGACAGGAAGAACTCGTCGTTGGTCTTGGTCTGCTTGAGCTTGTCGACCAGGAACTCGATGGCAGCGATTTCGTCCATCGGGTGCAACAGCTTGCGCAGGATCCACATGCGCTGCAGTTCGTCGTCGGCGGTCAGCAGCTCTTCGCGGCGAGTACCCGAACGGTTGATGTTGATGGCAGGGAACACACGCTTTTCAGCGATACGACGGTCCAGGGGCAGTTCCATGTTGCCGGTGCCCTTGAATTCCTCGTAGATCACCTCGTCCATCTTCGAACCGGTTTCGACCAGCGCGGTGGCGATGATGGTCAGCGAACCGCCCTCCTCGATGTTACGGGCGGCACCGAAGAAGCGCTTGGGCTTCTCCAGCGCGTGGGCGTCGACACCACCGGTCAGCACTTTGCCCGAGCTTGGAATGACCGTGTTGTAGGCACGTGCCAGACGGGTGATGGAGTCGAGCAGGATGACCACGTCCTTCTTGTGCTCGACCAGGCGCTTGGCCTTCTCGATGACCATTTCGGCCACTTGCACGTGACGGGTTGGCGGCTCGTCGAAGGTGGAGGCAACCACTTCGCCGCGTACGGTACGCTGCATCTCGGTCACTTCTTCCGGGCGCTCGTCGATCAGCAGAACGATCAGGTGGCACTCGGGATTGTTACGCGTGATGTTGGCTGCGATGTTCTGCAGCATGATGGTCTTGCCCGCCTTGGGCGGGGCGACGATCAGGCCACGCTGGCCCTTGCCGATCGGAGCGCACAGGTCGATGACCCGGCCGGTCAGGTCTTCGGTGGAACCGTTGCCGGCTTCCATCTTCAGGCGCTTGTTGGGGAACAGCGGCGTCAGGTTCTCGAACAAGATCTTGTTCTTGGCGTTTTCCGGCCGGTCGAAGTTGATGGTATCGACCTTCAACAGGGCGAAGTAACGCTCCCCTTCCTTCGGCGGGCGGATCTTGCCAACGATGGTATCGCCGGTACGCAGGTTGAAGCGGCGGATCTGGCTAGGCGAAACGTAGATATCGTCAGGGCCGGCCAGGTAGGACGCATCAGCAGAACGCAGGAAACCGAAACCATCCTGGAGAATCTCCAGCACGCCGTCACCCGAGATCTCTTCGCCGCTTTTCGCATGCTTTTTCAGCAGGGAGAAAATCACGTCCTGTTTGCGCGAACGGGCCATGTTCTCGATGCCCATTTGTTCGGCCATTTCCAAAAGATCGGTAATCGGCTTTTGCTTGAGTTCAGTCAGGTTCATAAGGGGAATGACGTAATCATGTAAGAAGGGAGAATTAAGCTTCTGGCTTAATGAAGCCGCGCCGCTAGATGGCGAAAGGATCGCGTACTGATTCGAATTGGGGATGCTTCGGCGACGGCATGTAGAGGGCACTGAAGAAGCAGTGCGAGGCCGAATGTAACACTTGCTTTTTTGTGCGTCTAGTGCTCTGAAAAAGAAAAGCCCCGCATTTGCGGGGCTTTTTTATCACAGGTGGGCGTCGAGGAACGCTGCCAGCTGCGATTTGGACAAGGCACCGACCTTGGTGGCTTCCACGTTGCCGTTCTTGAACAGCATCAGCGTCGGGATACCACGCACGCCGTGCTTGGCTGGGGTTTCCTGGTTTTCGTCGATGTTCAGCTTGGCGACGACCAGTTTGCCTTCATACGTGGAGGCGATGTCGTCCAGAACCGGAGCGATCATCTTGCATGGGCCGCACCATTCAGCCCAGTAGTCGACCAACACCGGGCCTTGAGCCTGAAGCACTTCAGCATCGAAGGTGGCGTCGGTGACGTGTTTGATTTTGTCGCTCATGGAAATCTCCAAGGTCGTAAGCACGGAAAACGTTGCCCATCATAGCCGCCCCCGCGGTCGACAGGAAGCCGCAGACGATTGAGTGTAACTATAGTTGTGCAAGAGCACTCGAATCAAAACTGTCACATCGTCTTCATAGAATCGAATGGCACATTGCCGTATATCAAGCGCATCGCGCAGGCCAGGTGCCACGCGTTGGCGACCAGCCTGCTATCGTGGCACGATTGCCAGGTTAACGACCGAGAACTTCCAGATCATGCCGCATACCACCGCGAAGAACCTGTCCCTGATAGCCGCCATCGACCTCGGCTCCAACAGCTTCCACATGGTCGTGGCCAAGGCCCACCACACCGAAATCCGCATTCTCGAGCGGCAGGGCGAGAAGGTACAGCTGGCCGCCGGCATCGACGAGGAGCGCAGGCTCAGTGAAGAAGCCATGGAGCGCGGCCTGGAGTGCCTCAAGCGCTTCGCTCAGCTGATCAACGGCATGCCCGCAGGCTCGGTGCGCATCGTCGGCACCAACGCCTTGCGTGAAGCGCGCAACCGCAACATCTTCATCCAGCGTGCCGAAGCCATTCTTGGCCACCCGGTAGAAGTCATCTCAGGCCGCGAAGAAGCCCGCCTGATCTACCTGGGCGTTTCCCATACGCTGGCCGACACCGCGGGCAAGCGCCTGGTGGCGGACATCGGCGGCGGCAGCACCGAATTCATCATTGGCCAGCGCTTCGAGCCGCTGTTGCGCGAGAGCCTGCAGATGGGCTGCGTCAGCTTCACCCAGCGCTATTTCCGTGACGGCAAGATCACCCCTGCGCGCTATGCCCAGGCCTATACGGCCGCCCGGCTTGAGTTGATGAGCATCGAGCATGCCCTGCACCGCCTGACCTGGGATGAAGCCATCGGTTCGTCGGGTACCATTCGCGCCATCGGCGCCGCCATTCGGGGTGCAGGCCTGGGCAATGGCGAGGTAAACGCCGAAGGGTTGGCCTGGGTCAAGCGCAAGCTGTTCAAGCTGGGCGAAGTCGACAGAATCGATTTCGAAGGGGTCAAGCCGGATCGGCGCACCATCTTCCCGGCGGGCATGGCCATCCTCGAAGCGATCTTCGATGCGCTGGAGCTGCAGCGCATGGACCACTGCGACGGTGCGCTGCGTGAAGGTGTGCTGTTCGATCTGCTTGGCCGGCATCATCATGAAGACGTACGCGAGCGTACCCTCAACTCGCTGATGGAGCGTTACCACGTCGATCAGGGCCAGGCCGCCCGGGTCGAGCGCAAGGCACTGCATGCCTTCGACCAAGTGGCCGTAGCCTGGGACCTGCAGGACGGCAATTGGCGCGACCTGCTGGGTTGGGCAGCCAAGGTCCATGAGATCGGCCTGGACATCGCCCACTATCATTACCACAAGCACGGCGCGTACCTGATCGAGCACTCCGACCTGGCAGGCTTTTCGCGCGAGGATCAGCAGATGATGGCCTTGCTGGTGCGCGGCCACCGCCGCAACATCCCCAAGGACCGTTATGCCGAGCTGGGGGATGATGGGGTCAAGCTGCTGCGCCTGTGCGTGCTGCTGCGCTTTGCCATCCTGTTTCATCACATCCGGGGCACGCAGCAGATGCCCAAAGTAGAGCTCAAGGCGGCCGATAACCGCCTGGAAGTGGTATTCCCGGAAGGTTGGCTCGAGCAGAACCAGCTGACCCAGGCCGACTTCGCCAACGAAGCGGAGTGGCTGGCCCGGGTCGGCTTCGTCCTCAGCGTACGTTGAGGACCGGGTTGCTCAGGCGCTCCAGCAAGGTCGCCTGGGCACTGCGGGGGTTCTGGTTACCCGTCGGGCTGCTGCGCACATAGCGCCCGTCGGGCTGAAGGGTCCAGGCGTGAGTGTTGTCGGTCAGGTACGCCTCCAGTTCCTTTTTCACCCGCAGCAAGAGTTTCTTGCCCTCGACCGGGAAGCAGGTCTCGACCCGCTTGTCGAGGTTGCGCTCCATCCAGTCCGCACTGGAGAGGTAGATCTGCTCTTCACCGCCATTGAGGAAGTAGAACACACGGGTGTGTTCCAGGAAGCGGCCGATGATCGAGCGCACCTGGATGTTGTGTGAAACCCCTGGAATACCTGGACGCAGGCAGCACATGCCACGCACGATCAGGTCGATCTTCACCCCCGATTGACTGGCCTTGTACAAGGCCTTGATGACCTTCGCATCGGTCAGCGAGTTGAATTTGGCGATGATGTGCGCCGGCTTGCCGTCCAGGGCGAACTGGGTTTCGCGGGCGATCATGTCCAGCATGCCCTTTTTCAGGGTGAACGGCGCATGCATCAGTTTCTTCATGCGCAGGGTCTTGCCCATGCCGATCAGCTGGCTGAACAACTTGCCGACGTCCTCGGTGAGCGCATCGTCGGAGGTGAGCAGGCTGTAGTCGGTGTACAAGCGGGCATTGCCAGCGTGGTAGTTGCCGGTCCCCAGGTGCGCATAGCGAACGATCTCGCCCTGCTCGCGGCGCAGGATCAACATCATCTTGGCGTGCGTCTTGAAACCGACCACGCCATAGATCACCACCGCGCCTGCCGCTTGCAGGCGGCTTGCCATCTGCAGGTTGGACTCCTCGTCGAAGCGTGCGCGCAGTTCGATCACGGCGGTGACTTCCTTGCCGTTGCGCGCTGCATCGACTAACGCATCGACAATTTCCGAGTTGGCGCCGGAGCGGTAGAGCGTCTGACGTACGGCCAGAACGTGCGGGTCCTTGGCCGCCTGGCGCAACAGGTCGATGACCGGCGTGAACGACTCGAAGGGGTGCATGAGCAGGATGTCCTGCTTGCTGATCACGCTAAAGATGTTGTCGGCGTTCTGCAGCAACTTCGGGATGGCCGGGGTGAACGGTACGTATTGAAGTTCGGGGTGGCTGTCCAGCCCAGTGATGCTGAACAACCGCGTCAGGTTGACCGGCCCATTGACCTGGTAGAGCTCGCTTTCGCTCAGGCTGAACTGCTTGAGCAGGTAGTCCGACAGGTGCTTGGGGCACGTATCGGCGACTTCCAGGCGCACGGCATCGCCGTAGCGGCGCGAGAACAGCTCGCCACGAAGCGCCCGGGCCAAGTCATCGACCTCTTCGGAATCCAGCGCCAGGTCGGCGTTACGGGTCAGGCGGAACTGGTAGCACCCCTTCACCTTCATACCCTGGAACAGGTCGTCGGCGTGGGCGTGGATCATCGACGAAAGGAAGACGTAATTGGCACCGGTGCCACCCACCTCCTCAGGCACGCGAATGACCCGTGGCAGCAGCCGCGGTGCCGGAATAATGGCCAGGCCTGAATCGCGGCCGAACGCATCGACGCCTTCAAGCTCGACGATGAAGTTCAGGCTCTTGTTCACCAGCAACGGGAATGGATGGGTAGGGTCCAGGCCGATCGGGGTGATGATGGGCGCAATCTCGTCGCGGAAGTAGCGACGCACCCATGTCTTGAGCTTGGGTGTCCAGTGACGGCGGCGAATGAATCGAATCTGGTGTTTTTCCAGCTCCGGAAGCAGCACATCGTTGAGAATCGCGTACTGGCGATCGACCTCGATATGCACCAGTTCGCTGATACGCGTGAGGGCCTGGTGCGGCTGCAAGCCGTCGGCACCGGCCTGCTCGCGGGCAAAGTTGATCTGCTTTTTCAGCCCGGCCACACGAATCTCGAAGAACTCGTCCAGGTTGCTCGAGAAGATCAGCAGGAACTTCAGGCGTTCGAGCAACGGGTAGCTTTCATCCAGCGCCTGCTCCAGTACGCGGATGTTGAACTGCAGCTGGGACAGTTCGCGATGAATGTACAGGCTGGTATCGTCCAGGCCAGGCACGACGATGGCCGGGGCGGGGGCCGGCGTGGGCGCCGCTGACTCCGCTGCAGGTTCCACAGCGACCTGGGACGCGGGTGGCAGATCAGGCGGGGTCTGCACCAACTCCTCTGGAAGCTCCTTGGCATCCTTGATCAAGACAGGGGGAAGCACTTCGTTATTCATCTGGCGGTCCTGAGGACGTTAACGCCCTATCATCAATTGAGCGGCAAGATAAGCGCCCATTATGACGCCTGTGTTACACGCCAGGGCAAGCCATGGCACACGGTTGCAGACATTGTGGTAGCGGGCACTGTTCACGTCGAGACACATTTGGACACTTTCCCGAACGCACGCGAAGGGGTAGGCTGCGCGTTCATTTCGCCAGCACCTCAGAAAATGCTCCAACAATTCCTGCAGGATTTCGGCTACTTTGCCCTTTTTCTAGGCACCTTCTTCGAAGGCGAGACCATTCTGGTCCTTGCAGGCTTTCTTGCGTTCCGCGATTACATGGACATCAAGCTGGTATGCCTGGTGGCATTCATGGGCAGCTATGCCGGTGATCAGCTGTGGTATTTCATGGGTCGTCGCCATGGGCGCAAGATCCTGGCGCGCAAGCCTCGCTGGCAGGCAATGGGCGACCGCGCCCTGGGCCACATCCGTCGCCATCCCGATATCTGGGTGCTCAGCTTCCGCTTCGTTTACGGGCTTCGCACGGTAATGCCGGTCGCGATTGGTCTCTCGGGCTATCCGCCGCGGCGCTACCTGCTGCTCAATGGCATCGGGGCCGCGATCTGGGCCATCGCCCTGGGTGCTGCGGCCTATCATTTCGGCGCAATCCTCGAAGGCCTGCTGGGCAATATCAAACGCTACGAATTGTGGGTACTGGGCGCCTTGCTGGTGCTTGGCGTAGGCCTGTGGCTGCACCGGCGCTTTCGCACGCTGCGGGCAGAGCGCCGGGCTGCGCGCGAGTCCCAGGACTGAACACCTGCACCTGTGCACACTCCAACAGACATGGACCATCCCGCACTGCGCCGCGCTGCCAGCCTGACGGGTATCAAGCGCTTCGACCTGGAGTAATGAGCATGACAAAAAAAGTGGCGGTGATTCTTTCCGGCTGTGGCGTTTATGACGGCGCAGAAATTCACGAAAGCGTGATCACCTTGCTGCGCCTGGACCAACGCGGCGCGCAGGTGCAGTGCTTTGCACCGAACATTGCACAGATGCATGTCATCGACCACCTGACAGGCCAAGAAATGCCCGAGTCGCGCAACGTGCTGGTGGAATCTGCCCGTATCGCGCGTGGCGATGTGAAAGACATTCGTGAGGCGCGCGTCGAGGACTTCGACGCCTTGATCGTACCGGGCGGCTTTGGCGCAGCCAAGAACCTCTCGGACTTTGCCGTGAAAGGCGCAGACTGCACTGTCAATCCGGATGTCCTGGGGTTGGCCGAGGCGTTCGCCGCCGCCTGCAAGCCAGTTGGCCTGATCTGTATCTCGCCTGCATTGGCTGCCAAGATCTATGGCCCTGGCGTGGTCTGCACCATCGGCAACGACGCCGACACCGCCGAGGCCGTCGTCAAGATGGGCGGTACCCACGAAGAATGCGACGTGCACGACATCGTCGAGGACCCGCAGCGCAAACTGGTGACCACCCCTGCCTACATGTCGGCAAAGACCATCAGCGAAGCCGCTGGCGGGATCTACAAGCTGGTTGATCGGGTGCTGGAACTGACCCACGAGTAAGCGCCGCTTGCCCGGCTGGAGCGCCTGACCAGGCGATTGGCGCTCCATTGGCTATCAAAGCGCCGACAGCCGAGCGATGATCCGGTCCAACGCATTGGCAAACGCCTGTTTGTCGCGATCCCCATAAGGCCCCTGCCCGCCACCTGACTGGCCTTGTTCACGCAGCTCGGTGAACAGGTTGCGCGTAGCCAGGCGCTCGCCCATGTTGCGCTCGTCGAACTCGCGCCCGCGCGGGTCCAGCGCCGCTACGCCCTTTTTCACAAGCCGGTCGGCCAGAGGCACGTCGCTGCAGACGACCAACTCGCCGGGTACGGCATGCTCGACCAGGTAATCGTCGGCCGCATCCATGCCGCTGGGTACCACGATCAGTCGTACGATGCCGAATGCTGGTTTTGCCACTGCCTGGCCCGCGACCATGACCACTTCGAACTTGCGCTTGAGGGCGAACTTGACGATCAGGTCCCTGGCAGCCTTGGGGCAAGCGTCGGCATCGATCCAAACACGCATGATTGACCTCACGTTGTCATTTAGCCAGTCATGATGCACTACCCCGACAGGTTGCAGGAACTCGCGCAAATAGCTCCAGAACTGAATGAGCCTGTGTGAGCCGTACCGTTCAGGCTACACTCGCCCCAGCTTCAGCGGACTGATGAGCGCAAAATGAATTGTCCCGACGAGATCCAACTGGACCTGGACAACGGGATCGACCGTAAGCTGCTGGCCAACTTGCGTGGGCGCTACCTACAGATCAACGCAGGCCGCCTGCAGCGAGCAATGGCCGGTTTGTCCCCCCGCCAGCAGCAGGTCCTGACGGTGCTGCCCGTGCTGTTCCATGTAAATCATCCGCTACTGCCCGGCTATGTTTCGTCGACGACGCCGGCAGGCATCTGCGACTTCGAGCCAAGCGCCGATCAGGTATTCGAAGCTCAGCGCCTGGCACGCGCCTTCAGCTACAAAGCCCGCGACAACACCTCACCACGCCCCATCGACGGGCTGTTTCTAATCGGCAGCCTGGGCACGCTTGCCCAGGCTGAGGACAGCGACATCGATGTATGGGTATGCCATACCAGCGACCTGGAGCGCGAAGCGCTGGAGGCACTACAGCGCAAATGCCAGTTGCTGGAAACCTGGGCCGCGATCCAGGGCGCCGATACGCACATCTTTCTGATTGACACCCAGGGGTTCGCTCAGGGCCAGCGCACAGGCCAACTCGGCACCGACGATTGCGGCACTACGCAGCATTATCTTCTGTTGGACGAGTTCTACCGCACGACCCTTTGGCTGGCAGGGCGGACGCCGCTGTGGTGGTTGGTGCCGCCCGACCAGGAGAGCGGCTATCCGGCCTACGCCCAAGCCCTGCTGGCAAAGCGTTTCGTACGCCCTGGGGAAGCCCTGGACCTGGGTCACCTGGCGCAGATCCCAGGCCACGAATTCGTCGGCGCCGGGCTTTGGCAGCTGTTCAAGGGCATCGATGCCCCTCACAAGTCCTTGCTCAAGTTGCTGCTGACCGAAGCCTATGCCAGCGAATACCCCGCCGTGCGTTGCCTGAGCCTGGACTACAAGCAAGCGGTCTTCGCCAATCAGCTCGACCTTGACCGTCTCGATCCTTACGTCATGGTCTACCGACGGATCGAGCGCTACCTGATGCAACGCCGTGAGCAGGCTCGGTTGGAACTGGTGCGGCGCAGTTTGTACCTGAAAGTGAACAGCAAGCTCAGCGAACAGGGCCGCGCCGAAGGCTGGCAACGCCGCCTGCTGCGCAGCCTGACCGACGAGTGGGGATGGGGAGGCGCGCAGTTGGCCCTGCTCGATGGTCGCCCTGGCTGGGGCGTGCACCAGGTTACCCTGGAGCGCCGAGAACGGGTGGCCGAGCTCAGCCGCAGCTACCGGTTCCTGGTGCAGTTCGCGCGCACACATGACGCGACCAGCCGCGCCGACTTGCGCGAGCTCAACCTGTTGGGACGGCGATTGCAGGCAGCATTCGAGCGCCGTGCGGACAAGGTGGAAATCCTCCAGAGCGACCGTGCCTGCGACCTGGCCGAGCAAACCGTGACGCTGGCCCAGTCACCCAGCCGCAGAGCGCCAGGTGGCCACCCCTGGGCACTCTACAGCGGCAACCTGCATGGCCATGAAATGGAACTCGCCAACCCGATCAAGCGCTGCTGGCACCTTGTGGAGCTGTTGGTCTGGGCCCATTGCAATGGCGTGATAGACAGGCATACACGACTGGCGCTTCATCCGGGTATCAGCGATCTGAAAGAGCCTGAATTGCAGGGCCTGCTCGCGAGCCTGCAGCAGCTCATCGTGTTGCCGCTGCCCGCCGTCAGCGAGGTGAGCCTGTTGCAGCCAAGCGTCGCCGACGATGTGCTGCTGCTGATCAACGTGGGCATTGACCCCCTGCCCCACCACCGTGAGCTGGATATCCTGCTGACCACCGAGCGTACCGACTCGCTCAGCTACGGTGGCCTGCGGGAAAACCTGGTATTGACAGTGGACCAGGTCACGGTCAACTCCTGGAACGAGGTGCTGGTACATCGCTACGACGGCGAGCATGCGCTGATGCGATGCCTGCGCGATTTCATCAACCTGCCGAAACAGGCAAGCGGCTGGCCCAATGTGCGGGCGCACTGCTTTGCCCAGCACCGGGCGCAGGCCATCAGTCAGCGTGTGGCCGAGCTCTTCCAGACTGCGCGGCAGTTGCACGCACAGGACGTTCCTGGCCGTTACCTGGTGCAGGTGGCGCACCAGGTTCATGTGCTGGAGTGGCTCCAGGGCAAGGTCGTCCTCACGAGCCTTGACGACCATGATGCGCTACTCACGTTCATGGGCCAGGAGCGCAGTACCTACAGCCCCGTGTGCCTGGATGCCAATGCCCTGCCGGACACCGATGTGGGCCTTGTGCTCGAGCAAGGCCGCCGCGACTGCGTCCAGGTCTTCTATCGACTGTTCGACAGCTGGGCCGAGCTCTACGTGCTGGATGAATGCAACGCTTTGTGGCACCAGCGCGTGCCGTTGCAGGACGAACCTCACCTTCTGCTGCCGCTGCACCGCTTTCTGGCTTCGGTCTTGCGCCGACGCGAGGCGCAGTTGCCTTATGGTGCAAGGCAAGCAGCACGCCTGGACATCGTGTACGCGCAGCTGCTTGGGTCTGGATCAGCCAGGGCACGGGGCCTGGAGCAGAGGGCGGCACCGGATGCGGGGAACGTGCAGCCCTACTACGACGTCCAGGCCATGATTCACGCCGACACCGACGGTGCCACGCACGTGACCTTGTTCTGCGAACAACAGGAGTTCTCCGAGCTCGACCATGGGCCGAGCCTGTATGGCGTGGTGGCACGAGAAATCATCGCCCAGCGGCGAAGTGCAGGCCTGTATCGGTGCTACATCACCGACTTGGATGTTTCCGGGTTACCCGATGGCCGCCAGGCCACGACGCAGGTTTACCTGAACTACAAGCGGACACTTGAGCAGGCCTTGAATGAGGGGCTACAGCAGGTGCTGGCTGGCCAGGCTTAGGCACTGGCCACGCCACAGGTGCGTTGAAAGCACTACAGGTCGAAATCGCCCGCCGCTTCCGGCTGATACTCGACTTCCAGCAACTCTAGCCTGAGGGTCTTGCCCCCTGGCGCCGGCCAGTCGATCTGCTCACCCACCGACAACCCGAGCAAGGCACAGCCGATGGGCGCCAGGACCGAGACCTTGCCGTCTGGCCCGGCATCCTTGGGGTAGACCAAGGTCAAATGGTAGTCCTTGCCACTGGCTAGCTCGCGGCAATGCACGCGCGAATTCATGGTCACCACACCTGCCGGCACCTCATCATGCCCCACCACCTGCTCGGCGCGGTCGAGCTCGCCGCTGAGCGCGAGCACGCCAGGGGTACTTTCGTCGAGACTATCGAGCAGACGCTCCAGACGTTGTACATCCAAACGGGTGAGGATAAGGGAAGGCTTGGTGCTCATGATCCAGTCAGACTCCTTTGAACAGGCAGTTTTCGATGCACAGATAAAGCAAAACCCCGCCCTATGCGCGTAGTGCTGTTCACTTGAGAGTGTTTGGGCTGCAGAGCAGCCCTAAGTGACCAGCATTACGCCCAAAGGCGGGGTTTTCGAATGCTTTGGCGTCATCGACGCAAGCCCCGACACTACCACAGCGGGGCAAATACTCAAGCCCTTGCTATCAGTGTGCCTTAAGGTCGCGAAGCGCAGTGGCCTCGCGGCAGATCTGCCGACGGCGCTCATCATCGGCAGAGCGCCATTCGCGGATATGTTCAACATGCCGATGACAGCCGGTGCACACGCGCTGTTCGTCAAGGCGGCAGATGCTGATGCACGGCGATGGCACCGCTGGGCTGACGTTGCTGTAAAGCGGCTTGGGGGGCCGAACGGGTGCATTGCTCATGTCAGATGTCGTCGAAATCCAGCTTTTCGCCGGCTCGCTCCCACACGATGCGCTCAAGCATTTCACCCAGCAGCTCTTCGCTCTTCTCGCACACCCACTTGCCGCTCTCTTCGTCATAGTCGAAGTGGAAGCCGCCGGACCGATCGGCCAGCCACAGCTGGCGCAGAGGCTCCTGGCGGCTGAAGATCAGCTGGGCTCCACCTTCGAACTTCACGGTCAGCACTCCAGCGGAGTTCTCCATGTCCAGATCCAGCCCGCTTTCGTCGAACAGGTCTTCCAGCGCCTGCTGGGTAGCGTCGACCAGATCATGGAAACGCGCTTCACTCAAACTCATTGCAGGAACCTCGAAATTGGCGGCGTGACAGGCAAGCCGGGCACGATACGGGCGCTTGCCGATGAATGCAAAGGTTTAGCCAGGGTCCTTGCAGGCCACTTCGCTTGCAACGCGGCCCTGACGGCAAACAGGTGCGGCTCGGCACCCAGAATAGCCTGCCCGGCGGGCCGGTACTTGCATAGGCAAGCCGCCGGTCGCTCGGTATACTCGGGCTCAATACTGCATTTTTCTAAGGATTTCATCCATGAAGCGCCTGATTTCCTCCCTCGCGGCGCTGGTCGCTGTTGCCTGCCTCGTTTCTGCATGCGGCCAGAAAGGCCCGTTGTACCTGCCCGATGACGGCAAGGACCGCAAAGACGCCCACTCGGCGCACCAGCACCAGACCAAAGCCAAGTCAGCACAGACCCAGGAGCAGCAAGACACGCTGCAGTCCGAGCCTGAGCAGTCGCCTGAGCAGTAAGGGAATCGGATGAACGTCTTCAATTACCGCGACGGTGAACTGTTCGCGGAAGGGGTGTCCCTGTCGGCAATCGCCGAGCGGCACGGCACCCCCACCTACGTGTACTCGCGTGCCCACATCGAGGCCCAGTACCGTAGCTACACCGATGCCTTGCAAGGTTGCGAACACCTGGTCTGCTTCGCGGTGAAAGCCAACTCGAACCTGGGCGTGCTCAATGTACTGGCGCGCATGGGTGCAGGGTTCGACATCGTTTCCGGTGGCGAACTTGAGCGCGTACTGGCTGCCGGCGGGCGCGCTGACCGCGTGGTGTTTTCCGGCGTGGGCAAAACCCGCGAAGACATGCGTCGCGCGCTTGAAGTGGGCGTGCATTGCTTCAACGTCGAGTCCACCGATGAGCTGGAGCGTTTGCAGCAGGTGGCCGCCGAAATGGGCAAGGTTGCGCCCGTCTCGCTGCGGGTCAACCCGGACGTGGATGCAGGTACCCACCCGTACATTTCCACCGGGCTCAAGGAAAACAAGTTCGGCATCGCCATCGCCGATGCCGAGGCCATCTACGTGCGGGCCGCTCAGTTACCCAACCTGGACGTAGTCGGGGTCGATTGTCATATCGGTTCGCAGCTGACCACCGTGGAGCCCTTCCTCGATGCGCTGGACCGCTTGCTGGTACTGGTCGACCGCCTCGCAGAGTGCGGCATCCACCTGCGCCACCTGGACCTGGGTGGCGGGGTCGGCGTGCGCTACCGCGACGAAGAACCACCGCTGGTAGCCGATTACATTCAGGCCATCCGCGCGCGCCTGGGCGATCGGGACCTGGCGCTGGTATTCGAGCCGGGGCGCTACATCGTGGCCAACGCTGGCGTACTGCTGACCCGTGTGGAGTACCTCAAGCACACCGAACACAAGGACTTCGCCATCATCGATGCGGCCATGAACGACTTGATCCGCCCAGCCCTGTACCAGGCCTGGATGGGCATCTGTGCAGTCAAGCCGCGTGAAGGCGAAGGTCGCCCGTATGACCTGGTCGGCCCGATCTGCGAAACCGGCGACTTCCTGGGCAAGGACCGGGTTCTGAACCTTGCCGAGGGTGACGTGCTGGCCGTTCAGTCAGCGGGCGCCTATGGTTTCGTGATGAGCTCCAACTACAACACCCGTGGCCGTTGTGCGGAAATACTGGTCGACGGCGACCAGGCTTTCGAAGTACGCCGCCGCGAAACCATCGCCGAATTGTACGCTGGCGAAAGCCTGCTACCGGAGTAAGCCCATGCTGCTGCGTTTTACCAAGATGCATGGGCTGGGCAACGACTTCATGGTCCTGGACCTGGTAAGCCAGCACGCCCACATCCAGCCCAAGCACGCCAAGCAGTGGGGCGATCGCCACACGGGCATCGGCTTCGACCAGTTGCTGATCGTCGAGGCGCCGAATAACCCGGAAGTCGATTTCCGCTACCGTATCTTCAATGCCGACGGCTCCGAAGTGGAACAGTGCGGCAACGGGGCACGCTGCTTTGCGCGGTTCGTGCTCGACAAGCGCCTGACCGCCAAGAAGCGCATACGCGTGGAAACCAAAAGTGGCATCATCGTGCTGGACGTACAGAACGACGGCCAGGTTAGTGTCGACATGGGTCCGCCACGCTTCGTCCCTGCCGACATCCCGTTCGTCGCCGACGAGCAGTCGGTGAGCTACCCGCTGGAGGTAGACGATCAGGTGCATTCGATTGCCGCGGTGTCCATGGGCAACCCTCACGCCGTACTGCGCGTGGACGACGTGGTCGGCGCCCCTGTGCATCAGCTGGGGCCAAAGATCGAACACCACCCGCGCTTCCCCCAGCGCGTCAATGCCGGCTTCCTGCAGGTCATTGACCGCCATCGCGGCAACTTGCGCGTGTGGGAGCGCGGTGCTGGGGAAACCCAGGCGTGTGGCACTGGCGCCTGTGCAGCTGCCGTGGCGGCCATCAGCCAAGGCTGGATGGACTCGCCCGTCGCACTTGACCTGCCGGGCGGGCGCTTGCATATCGAGTGGGCCGGGCCAGGCAAGCCGGTGGTGATGACCGGCCCGGCCGTACGCGTCTACGAAGGACAGGTTCGATTCTAAGCGAGTAACCGTCATGACCGATCACCCCAAGGATATACCCCAGCAGGCCGCTGAGCTCGATGCCGAAGCGGTGGTCGCCTACCTGCGTGCTCATCCAACCTTTTTCACCGAGCATGATGAGCTCTTGGTCGAGCAGCACATTCCCCACCAGCGCGGTGACAGTGTTTCGCTGGTCGAGCGCCAGCTCAAGTTGCTGCGCGACCGCAACATCGAGATGCGCCACCGCCTTTCGCAGTTGATGGACGTGGCCCGCGACAACGATCGGTTGTTCGACAAGACCAGACGCCTGATCCTGGACCTGCTCGATGCAACCACGCTGGAAGACGTGGTGATGGTCGTCGAAGACAGCCTGCGTCAGGAGTTCCAGGTACCTTTCGTCAGCCTGATCCTGTTTGGCGACAACGTAGCGCCGGTGGGGCGCTGGGTCAGCAACGCCGAAGCCCAGCAAGCGATCGGCCCGCTGCTCGGTAGCGGCAAGACCGTCAGCGGCAGCTTGCGCGAGCACGAGCTGGCGTTTCTGTTCGGTGAGGAGCAACGCCGCGACGTGGGCTCTAGCGCGGTGGCGACCTTGGAGCACCAGGGGCTGCATGGGGTGCTGGCCATTGGTAGCCGCGACCCGCAGCATTACAAGAGCAGTGTCGGCACGCTGTTCCTGAGCTATATCGCCGAGGTGCTGGGCCGTGTGGTCCCCCGCGTCAGCCAAAGCCTGCGCCCGGTGCGCTGATGGAGCGCCAGCTGGAAGCTTACTGCGCACACCTGCGCAATGAGCGCCAGGTCTCCGAGCACACGCTTGTGGGCTACCGCCGGGACCTGGAGAAGGTCATGGCGTACTGCAGCGAGCAGGCTATTGGTGGCTGGCAAGCCTTGCAGATTCAACACCTGCGCCAGCTGATCGCGCGCCAGCATCACCAGGGCCAGTCTTCGCGCAGCCTGTCCAGGCTGCTATCGGCGGTGCGGGGCCTGTACCGTTACCTCAACCGCGAAAAGATCTGCCAGCACGATCCTGCCAATGGCCTGAGCGCCCCCAAGGGGGAGCGTCGATTGCCCAAGGTGCTCGACACCGACCGTGCCTTGCAACTGCTCGATGGCGGCGTGGACGATGATTTCATTGCCCTGCGCGATCAAGCCATTCTCGAATTGTTCTATTCCTCGGGCCTTCGCCTTTCGGAGCTGACCAACCTTGACCTCGACCATGTCGACCTGGCCGGTGGCCTGGTACAGGTGCTGGGCAAGGGCGGCAAGGCCCGCGTGCTGCCGATAGGGCGCAAGGCGCGGGAGGCGCTGCAGGCGTGGTACCGCCTGCGCGGCGCCGGCAACCCCAGGGATCGCGCCGTCTTCATCACCCGGCAAGGCAACCGCATCAGCCCACGCGCCGTGCAACAGCGGGTCAAGGTGGCCGGGGAACGCGAGCTGGGCCAGCATCTGCACCCACACATGCTTCGCCATTCCTTTGCCAGCCACGTGCTGGAATCGTCCCAGGACCTGCGCGCTGTACAGGAAATGCTCGGACACGCCGACATCGGCACGACGCAAATCTATACGCACCTGGATTTCCAGCACCTGGCAACGGTGTACGACAGCGCCCATCCCAGGGCCAAACGCAGCAAAGGCAACGACTGATGAACATCAAGCTGATCACCTTCGACCTCGACGATACCCTTTGGGACACCGCGCCGGTCATTGCCAGTGCCGAAGTCGTGCTGCGCGACTGGCTTCAAGCCAATGCCCCGTTACTGGGCGATGTGCCTGTCGAGCATCTGTTTGCCATCCGAGAACGGATCGTCCTGGCAGAGCCCGAGCTCAAGCACCGCATCAGCGCCTTACGCCGCCGCGTGCTGACCCGCGCCCTCGAAGACGTGGGCTACGGCCAGATGCAGGCACAGCAACTGGCCGAGCAGGGGTTCGAGGTGTTCTTGCAGGCCAGGCACAAGGTCGAGATATTCCCGGAAGTTCAACCGATGCTGGAATTGCTGAGCCAGCATTACGCCCTGGGTGTCATCACCAATGGCAATGCCGATGTCAGCCGGCTGGGGCTGGCCGATTATTTCCGCTTCGCCTTGTGCGCGGAGGACCTGGGCATCGGCAAACCCGACCCGGCCCCGTTTGTAGAGGCCCTGCGCCGCAGCGGCGTGCCTGCCAGCGAAGCGGTGCACGTCGGCGATCATCCTCGCGATGACATTGCCGGTGCTCAGCGCGCCGGGCTGCGCGCTGTCTGGTTCAACCCCCAGGCCAAGGCGTGGCCCGGTGAGCAAGCACCCGACGCCGAAATTCAGCGCCTGTCGCACCTGCACGAGGTGCTCGCCCGCTGGCAATGACCTTGCCGACAGCACCTCCCTGCGCAAGCCAGGCATAAAAAAACCCGCAGCGACGGCGGGTTTTTCGAAGGCATCGCTTAGATAGGGCGACTGCCGTATTTATTGTCCGGCTTCTTGGGTGGGTCGGCGACCACGTTGGCCTCGACTTCCTGAACCTTGCCACCACGCGACAGGAACTCTTCCATGGCCTTGGCCAGGGCATCACGCTCCTTTTGCTTAGCTTCCAGGCTGGGCATCTCGTCTACCGAGACAGCCGCCTTGGATTTGCCCTTGGCAGCGGGTGCAGGACTGCTGTCGTCGTCGCCAGCGTCTTCTGCAACATCATCGGCAGCCGCTTCAAGGCCGTCATCAGCCTCGTCTTCATCACCGACCTCGAGGTCATCATTTTCCAGATCGTCGTCGCTCATGTTCTACCTCATGACGTGCAAAAGCAGGTTAGTTAGAGACCAGTGCTGCCGTAGACCGGCAGCTTCTGGTGAAAATTCCACTGGCCGTGGGTTCGACCACGGCCTTTGGGCCAACGCATCTGACGGACGGCTGTACCCGGGTGGGCCTGCACGTGGCAGTGCCGCACAAAACCTGTGACCCCTGCTGGGCCACGCGCTTTTTAGCCAGCCTGGCAAAGGCCGGCAGGGGTGATGAATGTACGTTCCAGCACCCTTCGGCGCGCATTCTAGCGCGCTCGCAGAAAAAGCAAAGCGCCATGAATGCCCCAACTTTTGTAAGTTTTGTACCCGTGTCACAAATAGACGGGATAAACCGTTTGCGCACGTGAAAATGCTGGGCAAGTGATCAAAAAAAATGGCAGCAGGTGCCGCTTGTGAGCGCCTTGCCAGCCCCCTGCGCGCACGCTTGATCAGGCCGACCTTAAACACAAGACGAAAAAATGCCCGGCGAGCCGGGCACATTTCTGCAGCGTCGTTGTTAGAGGTTGTAGCCGCGTTCGTTGTGCTGCGCCAGATCCAGACCAACGGATTCTTCTTCTTCGTTGACCCGAAGCCCCATCACCAGGTCCAGGACCTTGAGGATGATGTAGGTGACGATGGCGGTGTAGGCCACGGTGAAGATCACGCCTTTGGCCTGCACCCAGACCTGCATGCCGATATCGGTGACCGCGCCGAAGCCACCCAGCGCCGGGGCTGCGAACACGCCGGTCAGGATGGCGCCGACGATACCGCCGATGCCGTGTACGCCAAACGCATCCAGGGAGTCGTCGTAGCCCAGCTTGCGCTTGAGGCTGGTGGCGCAGAAGTAGCAGATCACGCCCGATGCCAGCCCGATGACCAGCGCGCCCATCGGCCCCACCGTGCCCGCTGCTGGCGTGATGGCAACCAGGCCAGCGACCACGCCCGAGGCGATACCCAGCGCACTGGGCTTACCGTGACCGATCCATTCGGCGAACATCCAGCCCAATGCCGCGGCAGCCGTGGCGATCTGGGTGACCAGCATGGCCATGCCCGCAGTGCCGTTGGCCGCAGCCGCCGAACCGGCGTTGAAACCGAACCAGCCGATCCACAGCATGGCCGCACCCATCAGCGTATAGCCCAGGTTGTGCGGTGCCATGGGTGTGGTCGGGTAGCCTTTACGCTTGCCCAGTACCAGGCAGCAGACCAGGCCTGCGATACCAGCGTTGATGTGCACGACGGTGCCGCCCGCGAAGTCCAGCACGCCCCAATCCCACATCAGGGCACCGTCACCGCTCCATACCATGTGGGCGATCGGAGCATAGACGAGGGTGAACCAGATGCCCATGAACACCAGCATGGCCGAGAACTTCATGCGTTCGGCGAAGGCACCCACGATCAAGGCTGGGGTGATGATGGCGAACGTCATCTGGAAGGTGATGAACACTGCTTCAGGGAACAGCGCCGTGGCCGAGGTCAGGCTGTCAGGCGTCACGCCGCTGAGAAATGCCTTGGAGAAGCCGCCGACGAAGGAGTTGAAATTGAGTACGCCCTTCTCCATACCGGTGGTATCGAAGGCCATGCTGTACCCGTAGACGACCCAGAGAATGCTCATCAAGCCAGTGATGGCGAAGCACTGCATCATCACCGACAGCACGTTCTTGGAGCGCACCATGCCGCCGTAGAACAGCGCCAGGCCTGGGATGGTCATGAACAGCACGAGCGCCGTGGCGGTGAGCATCCAGGCGGTGTCGCCGGAGTTGAGTGCTGGCGCGGCCTCCTCTGCAAGGGCGAGCCCTGGCATGACGAAGGACAATAGGGCTCCTAGCCCTGCGATCTTACGCAGAGTCATGTTGTTTTCTCCTGGGGCGTTGGGTTTGGTGAGGCTTGTGTTGCTGCTTAGATCGCGTCGGTATCGGTCTCGCCGGTACGGATGCGGATCGCCTGCTCCAGATTCACCACGAAGATCTTGCCGTCACCGATCTTGCCGGTGTTGGCAGCCTTGGTGATGGCCTCGATTACCCGATCCAGGTCTTTGTCATCGATAGCAACATCGATCTTCACCTTGGGCAGGAAATCGACCACGTATTCGGCACCGCGATACAGTTCGGTGTGACCCTTTTGACGCCCGAAGCCTTTGACTTCGGTGACGGTGATGCCCTGCACGCCGATTTCCGACAGTGACTCGCGCACGTCGTCCAGCTTGAACGGCTTGATGATGGCTGTGACTAGCTTCATGAAACTCTCTCCCGATTTGGTGGACTTGCCCCAGGAAAACAAACCCGTCTCAAGTCTAAGCGCAGCGGTTGCCTTTTGTAACGCGTCGTCGGCATGCGCACTGCCTGGTCACAAGGAACTGCATCAGTGCATGGCTCGCTTAGCACTTTGCAGAAACCTTGCCAGGTCTGTGAACACCAGCGAAATCAGGGGGTTGGCCCGACGTTACAGCTTTGGCTAATCGCCAGCACTCAACCTGTGCACCCATACGGTGCGAGGCTGGTTCGGGCTTTGCGCGAAAAACGTGCAACACCGCCTCGTCATGGGAGGCACAAGGGTGCGTGCTACACTGGCCGCCATTTCTCGACACTGGTGGACACCCTCATGCTCGCGCCCAAAGCCCTTCTCGACGCCCTGAGCGACCAGGCCTCGCGCCTGTTCAGCAGCGACAACACCCAGCCTCGGGCCGAGCTGGAAAGCCAGTTCAAGGCCTTGATGCAAGGCGCTTTGAGCAAGCTCGACGTGGTCAGCCGCGAGGAGTTCGACAGTCAGATGGTGGTGCTGGCACGCACCCGGGCTCGCCTGGAGGCGCTGGAACAACAAGTCGCAGAACTCGAAGCGCGCCTGGAAGGCAAGCGCTGACACCAAAGCTGCGTGACCCAGCCTCCTATCGACTTTCAGCGCGCTTCAAGCCTGCTGGCCGGTCGATCCAGGCCAGGTTTGGGCGGCAGTTCGCTGGGGCGTAGGGTGCCCCGGAACAACGCGGCGCCGTATTGCGTGAACAGCGTCCGTACCCTGTTGCGCGAATTGAGGACTTCGGCGTGAATGTCTTCGATGGCTGTGTCGCCAGGTCGCAGGCTCGCCGCATGGGTCACCCACTCAATGGCTGCATAGCGGCTTTGCCTGCGTGTACCTTGCCCCTGCATCCAGGCAAGCCCCAGCTCGGCACTGGCACGTGCTGCAATAGCGCTGTCCGGGTGCTCCACCAGGCTCAGCAAGTAGGCGACCGCCTCGGCTCGCTCACGCGGCTGGCCAAACTGGCGCAGCAATATGCCCAGGTGCAACCGTGCGCAGGCATTGGTCTGAGCATTGCCCAGGGCGTCTATCAACAGGCGCCTGACCTCGAGCATTTTTTCTCGATCACCCAGGTTCGTCCCCCCTTGCATCTGCAAGCAGGCCAACCGGTATTTGGCCTGGCGACTCCCTGTCTGGACGGCGCGCAGCAACCATTGCTCAGCCACTTCACAGTCCATGTATCGCCCAGGGGTATCGCTCCACTCACCCTGGTGAAGCTCGAACAGGCTCAACGCCGCACCTGACAGGGCTTGCTCGGCACCGCCTTGAAGCAAATAGTAGGCAACCTCATGCCGATCATGGGACCAGAGCAAGCGGGCCAGTTCCAGGATTTTCAGGCCGGGAGCCTGACCCGCCCGCTGGCGCTTGATCGCAATCGTCAGCCAGCGTTTGGCTTGATCGCCGCTGCGCGCCAGGCCCCACAAGCCAAAGTGATGTCCCGCGGCCCGCAGCGCGCAGGCAGCGGCGTGGGAGCGGCCATCGCTCAGGCGAAGAATCGCGGTATTGAGCAGTGCCTGCTCGTGCGCAGGGCTGCGTGTCAAAGCCGTGATGACCAAATGCCGAAGCGGTGGTCCCAGCGCCTGGATGCCGCCCAGGTCGGCAGGGCATGCAAGGCTTTGGGTAAAATCGGCCAGTGCCTTGTCATGGTCGCCCCAAACGCTCGCCTGCAACGCACCGCGCCATGCCAGCAATACGGCAGTCTCCCTAGGCCGCAGTGGGCGCACGGCCCAGTCTTCGAACAATTGCTGGTACTTGGCCACTGCGCTTGGGCGTTCGGCACTTGGGCGTTTCAAGCGTGCTTCCACGGCCATCCATCGCAGCGCGTTGCGCAACGGCTCGCTCCAGCCCCGGCAAGCCGGCATGTTGACCAACCGTTCTATGGACTCGACTTGCCCACGTCGGTCCTGCAATAGATACAACGCGTGGGCCTTGATGGCCTCGAAGCAGCCCGGCCGTGCGGCCAGTGCCTGGCTCAGCCAATAGGCCTGCGGCTCCTGGCGCTCTGTGCGCGGCTCAAGTCCATCGGGCAACATCCGAGGCAGCTCGGCCAAAGGCATCACGCCATGCCTGACCAAATACGGCGCGGCAGCCTCCTGCACCTCCACGTCCGCATGTGTACTGGGCCTAAAGCGGGCTGGCTGCTCATTGAACAGCTCGACCAGCCAGCCCGGCTCGCGAAACCTGGCACTGAGCAACTGCAAGCCTATGGCAGCCGCGACCGGCCGCTGCGAACGGGCCAAGGCTCTGAGTAAATGGGCAGTGGCGGTTTCGCACATTTGCTCGATCGCCAGCCAGCGTGCCGGTGTGCGGGCGCCGCCGTGGTCCACCTGGCAGGCACGGCTAAGGCAGTAGAAGCCCATGACGACCTGCGGGTGATAGGCCCTGGGGCAGGCATCGATCCAGGCGCGAAGCACTTGGCTCAGCGCCCTGTCCCCCTGGTCCGGGTCGACCAGCAGATGGCTCTCGACGGCTGAGAGATAGGCCGGGAACTCGCCCGGGGGCGCTTGGTACCAGCGAGCCTCCAGGGAATCGAAATAGCGATTGAGCTCGACGAACGCGTTGGTCTGAACCAGTTCGCGAATAACCTCACGGGTGTGGGTGAGCGTTTGCACAGCGCAATACCTCAAGTCCATTTCAAGGTCGAAGCGGTGCCATCCCATGGCATCGGTGGTTTGCTTGAACAACACTAAGCCAAAGAAGGCCGCTGCGCAAAACTATTGGATCCATTTCTAGGCGGTGCACAGGTAGAAATGATCAGAAGCACACTGGCATCCCCTGCCCCGTCTCGGCTCGCTATGCTGGGTCCATCCGCAGGAAGCGGTCTTGGCAGCGAATGGAGCGCCCATGTCTTTAGCCCTTGCTCACAGCCGCGCCCAGGTAGGCGTGCAGGCCCCGGCCGTCAGCGTTGAAACCCACCTGGCCAATGGCTTGCCTCATCTCACACTGGTCGGCTTGCCCGAAACCACGGTCAAGGAAAGCAAGGACCGCGTGCGCAGTGCCATCGTCAACAGTGGCCTGAACTACCCAGCCCGGCGCATCACGCAAAACCTCGCTCCGGCCGACCTGCCCAAGGACGGTGGCCGCTACGACCTGGCCATCGCCCTGGGCATCCTGGCCGCCGATGCCCAGGTGCCCGTGGCCACCCTGGCCGAGCTCGAATGCCTGGGCGAGCTGGCACTGTCGGGCGCGTTGCGGCCGGTACAGGGCGTCTTGCCCGCAGCGCTTGCCGCACGCCAGGCGGGGCGGGCACTGGTAGTGCCCCGTGAAAATGCCGAGGAAGCCAGCCTTGCCAGTGGCCTGGTGGTGTATGCCGTAGGCCATCTATTGGAGCTGGTGGCCCACCTGAACGGACAGGTACCGCTAGCTGCCTATGCCGCCAATGGCTTGCTCCTGAACCCTCGCCCCTACCCCGACCTGAGCGAGGTGCAGGGGCAACTGGCGGCCAAACGCGCGCTGCTACTGGCCGCTGCCGGGGCGCACAACCTGCTTTTCACCGGGCCGCCAGGTACTGGCAAAACCTTGTTGGCCAGCCGCCTGCCGGGCCTGCTGCCACCGCTGGATGAGCATGAAGCGCTGGAGGTCGCCGCCATCCAGTCGGTCAGCGGGCACACCCCGCTGAACAGCTGGCCACAACGGCCGTTTCGCCACCCTCATCATTCCGCCTCCGGACCTGCGCTGGTGGGTGGCGGAAGCCGGCCGCAGCCCGGGGAAATCACCTTGGCCCACCACGGGGTGCTGTTTCTGGACGAGTTGCCCGAATTCGAGCGCCGGGTACTGGAAGTGCTGCGTGAACCCCTGGAATCTGGCGAGATCGTAATCGCCAGGGCGCGGGATAAAGTGCGCTTTCCCGCCCGCTTTCAGCTCGTCGCTGCCATGAACCCCTGCCCTTGCGGCTACCTGGGCGACCCTACAGGGCGATGCCGCTGCAGTACCGAGCAGATATCCCGTTATCGCAACAAACTGTCAGGCCCGCTACTGGACCGGATCGACTTGCACCTGACCGTGGCGCGCGAGAGCACCACGCTCAACAACCAGCCTTGCGGGCAAAGCAGCGCCGACGTCGCCCTTCAGGTCGCGCACGCCCGGGAGGTGCAACAACGTCGGCAAGGGTGCGCCAATGCATTCCTCAACCTCGATGGCCTGCGCCAGCACTGTAGCTTGGCAGCACCTGATCAGGCTTGGTTGGAAGGCGCCTGTGAACGATTGACGCTGTCGCTGCGAGCAGCACACCGATTGCTCAAGGTCGCCAGAACACTGGCAGACCTCGAGGGATGCACGGCAATTGGCCGGGCGCACCTGGCTGAGGCCCTGCAGTACCGTCCCGGGAGTGGTTGAGAGGCGAACGCGGTAGCTGGAAGCACTTGACCAGGCCGGAGCACCTCACCTCCTGTACATCGCATCAACCTCCAGGTGGGTAGACGCTCCTCCCCAAGCACTACTCGCCGTTTCGTTTGTTTCGAATATTGTGCATTTCGTTTGTTTCGAATATAAATTGGCTATCTGTCGTACTAGGCGCCGGAATTCTTTTTAACGACTGGAGACAACCCATGACTACCGCCGATCTCGCTCAAGCCATCCTTCCAGATGAAAAAGCGATCACCGCGGCTATTGAGTCAAGCCGCCAGATTGCCGCGTTCGTCTCAACCAAGTTGGATACTCAGCGCATTGAGTTGGTAGATGAAGCCCAGCAACGGCAGACTGTTGAACTGCCAACGTTCGCGCTCAGATTGCTTGGCGATATACTCAACGAGCTGGCCTTGGGCAACACCGTAAAGGTGGTGCCTATCCATGCGGAACTGACCACCCAGGAGGGCGCCGATATGCTCAACGTCTCGCGTCCTCACTTGGTCAAGCTGCTGGATGAGGGGCTAATCCCACACACCAAAACCGGCAGCCACCGCCGTGTAAAATTTACTGACCTAATGGCCTACAAGGCCGATCGTGATAAAGCAAGCCAGGCCGCCATGGATGAACTGGCTGCACAAGCCCAAGAACTTAATATGGGCTATCAATGAGGCACTCACCTTTTACAGTTATCTACGACGCCTGCGTGCTTTATCCAGCACCATTGCGTGACCTATTGATGCATCTGGCTCTGACTGGCGCGTATCGCGCGCGCTGGTCCGAGCAAATCCACGATGAATGGACACGAAACGTGTCAAGAAACCGTCCCGACGTGTCAGAAACACAGCTTTATCGCACAGTCGGACTCATGAATCGGGCGATTCCTGACTCTCTGGTAAATGACTACGAGCCACTTGTGCAGGGGCTTGACCTTCCAGACGAAGACGATAGACACGTCTTGGCAGCAGCGATCAAATGTGGCGCCTCGGTGATTGTCACGTACAACCTCAAAGATTTTCCGGCCGAGATTCTGAAACGTTTTGAGATCGAGGCGTTGCATCCCGATGTATTCCTCTCCGACATCTGGGACCTTGATCAGGCAGCTGTGCTCAAGGCCGTCCAGAAGCAGCGCGCAGCCCTTAACAATCCGGTTTACTCACCCCGCGAGCTGCTGGACATCCTCCTCAAGCAGCGGCTCCCAGAGACCGTCAAGCACCTCTCGAACTACGAGCTGCTGATCTAACCATCTTGACCGGACGCACCTGGCTGAGGCCCTGCAGTACCGTCCCGGGAGTGGTTGAGGGGCGAACCCTGGTGCCCGCCCCCCGGCAGAAACAAGGCTGTCCAGCGCCCTCAATGCCTGAATGAACTTCCCCAGCCGCTTCGCTTTCCATCTACAAAGCGAACGATTTCAGGTGCTCGATGCTCCCACACAGCCAGCAAGGCCGCGGTCCCGTTACCTTCGTGTTGATGCATTTTCTGGGTGGTTCGCACCGAACATGGTCCGCCACGGTCCCTTACCTAGACCGAGCGCATGCCTGCATCGCCCTGAACACACCCGGGTACGGCGATGCCAATGCCGTTACCGGCTATACCGTTGACGAAATGGCCGATCAGGTCGATGCGAGCATCCGTGAGCTTGGGCTCAAGCACTGCATCCTCGTTGGCCACTCGATGACCGGCAAAGTCGCGGTCGTGCTGGCCGCTCGTCGCCCGGACTACCTTCGGGGCCTGATCCTGGTGGCCCCATCGCCTCCCGGCCCCCAGCCGATGAGCGATGAAGACCGCGACCAGCAACGGGCCTACACCGCCAGCCGGGAGCAAGCCGAAGCCTTCGTCGACGACTCGAGCTACCACAGGCTGCCCGATGCGCTGCGCGAAGTCGCCATCGCCGACGCCCAGGCCGTCAACCTTGACGCCTGGCGTGCCTGGGTCGATCACGGCAGTCGCGAGGACTGGAGCGATCGCATCGGCCTGCTGCCCTATCCGGCCCTGCTGATCTGCGGCGCCGATGACCAGCAGGTGCCCGACGCCCAAGAGCAGCGGCGCACCACCTTGTCGCACTTCCCCAACGGCACCTTGCTTACCCTGCCCGGTGCGGGCCACCTGATGCCTTACCAGACCCCTCAGGCATTGGCCGAGCCGATGCTTGATTTCGCAAGACCAATCGCTGCTGAACTTTCCCTGGGAGATCGTTGATGGATTTAGGTTTGAAAAACCGTGTGGCCCTGATCAGCGGCGCAGCTGGCGGCATTGGCCTGGCCACTGCCCACCTCCTCGCCGAGGAAGGTGTGAAGCTGGTGTTGACTGACATCGACCAGGACAAGCTCGAAGATGCCGTCAAGGCGTTGGGCGGTGACCCGTTGCTGATCGCGGCAGACATGACCAATCAGGACGAGGTGAACGGCCTGGTTCGGCAAGCCGAAGAGCGGTTTGGTCAGGTGGACATCGTGGTGCACACCGCGGGTGTAACAGGCGCCAAGGGTGACCCGCTGGAAATGAAGGACGAGGATTACCAGGAAGCCTGGGATACCGACTTCTTCACCGCCGTGCGCGTGGCGCGGGCCACCGTTCCGGCGATGCGCAAACGGGGCTGGGGGCGGTTGGTGTGCATCACCTCCGAGAATGCCGTGCAGCCTTACTGGGAAGAGGCGGTGTACAACGTCGCCAAGGCCGCACTGGCCGCGTTCATCAAGAACCTGTCCTACAAGGAAGCGGCGCATGGGGTGCTGTGCAACACGGTATCGCCGGCATTTATTGAAACCAACATGACCGATGGCATGATGAAGCAGCGCGCCGAAGAGAAAGGCGTGAGCTTCGAGGAGGCCATCGAAAGCTTCCTGGAAGAGGAACGACCCGGCATCGTGCAGAAGCGCCGAGGCAAGCCTGAAGAGGTCGCGGCCGCGATCGCGCTGCTGGTTTCGGAGCGAGCTTCGTTCATCAATGGCAGCAACCTGCGGGTCGATGGCGGCTCGGTGCAAAGCGTCCAGAACTGAGCCTGCACTGGCGCTCGGGCCAAGGCAAGCCCGGACGCGCTGCGACCCAAGCGCCAGATGCGGCATCCAGCTTCCAGGAACGTTAAACTGCGCAGGCCGCCTTTGGCGGGTTCTGTGGAGACGCATTCTTGGAAGACCTCAACTCACTCTACTACTTCACGCAGGTGGTCGAGCACGGTGGCTTCGCCCCGGCGGGTCGGGCGCTGAACATGCCCAAGTCGAAACTCAGCCGACGCATCGCCGAGCTCGAAGAGCGTCTGGGCGTGCGTTTGCTGCAGCGTACCAGCCGCCACTTCGCACTGACCGAGATCGGCCAGGCTTATTACAACCGCTGCCTGGCCATGCGCGTCGAAGCCGAGGGTGCGGCCGAGCTCATCGAGCGCAACCACAGCGAACCACGAGGGCTGGTGCGCATCAGTTGCCCGACCACCCTGCTCAACGCTTGGGTCGGGCCGATGTTGACGCGCTACATGCTCAAGTACCCGCAGGTGGAGCTGTTCATCGAAAGCACCAACCGGCGCGTCGATCTCTTGCATGAAGGCTTCGACATTGCCCTGCGTGTTCGTTTTCCGCCGCTGGAAAACACGGACATGGTGATGAAGGTGCTGAGCGACAGCACCCAGTGCCTGGTAGGCCATCCCCACCACCTGGCGCAATTGCCCGACGGTTTCGATCCTCAGCTACTGGGCACGCTGCCCAGCCTGCATTGGGGCAGTGCCCAGCGGGAGTATCACTGGGAGCTGTCCCGAGACGGTGACAACAACCAGAGCATCGTCATACCGCACATGCCGCGCATGGTCACCGACGACCTGTTCGCCCTGCGCCATTTCGTAGTGGCGGGTATCGGCATTGCGCACCTGCCACGGGTGGCCGTGCGTGACGACCTGGCAGCGGGCCGCCTGGTGGAGTTGCTGCCAGGCTGGTACCCGCGCAGTGGCATCGTGCACGCGATCTTCCCCTCACGACGCGGCTTACTGCCTTCGGTGCGGGCATTGATCGATCACCTGGCGGACGAATTTGCGCTTTGCGACATGGCTTGAGGTTCGAGCCTGCAACGCCCATGGCGAGCGCCCAAAATGTCCCGCCGCTACAGTTTCAGGGGGAGTGGGCGGCTGGTGATGGGGGCGCTCACTGATCGCGATGGGCCGCAAAGCGGCCCCGGCAAGATGAGCTGCCAAGCTGAAATCTTGGTGCCGCTGTGCGGCCCATTGCGGTCGGTTCGTCCCCCCGACAAGGCCGCTTTCACAGAGTTAAGCGGGTTCAGGCCTGCGCTGTACTTGCAGGCTGGCTGCGACGGGTTGCTGCACAGCCCTCAGCATCTCGGCCTAGAAGGCAAAGCACGAGCAACCCAACGCGCCCCAGAACCCCTGGAAGTCATTGACCGGCACGCTGGAATGCCGGGCCTTTTCATGGCTGTGGGCATGGACACCGCACGGGCCCGAGCACTGGTGTGCCATGGCTGCCAGCGAGGGGGTGCCCACGCGCCAGTGGCCGGGCACCTTGGCGACCGGTGACCACTCAGGCAACACAGGCACCTGCGGTGGCCCCAGCTTGTCGAACTCGGCGGCGCCGTACACGACCTTGCCGTCTACCAGGGTGAGCACCGACTCGATACCCTTGATCGCCTCTTCCTCCACCGAGAAGAAATCCTGCGACAGCGCCGCCAGGTCGGCGAGCTGACCGACCTTGATCTGCCCCTTCTTGCCCTGCTCACTGGAAAACCAGGCACTGCCTTGGGTGAACAGCTGCAAGGCCGTGTCCCGGCTCAACCCTTCGGGATACAGTGCCATGCCGCCAACGGTCTTGCCGCTGACCAGCCAGTACAGCGAAGTCCACGGGTTGTAGCTGGACACGCGGGTCGCATCGGTGCCCGCCCCTACCGGCACCCCCATCTCCAGCATGCGCTTGATCGGTGGTGTCTGCTGCGCCGCTTGGGCGCCATAGCGGTCGACGAAATACTCGCCCTGGAAGGCCATGCGGTCCTGAATGGCAATGCCGCCACCCAGGGCGCGTACCCGCTCGATGTTACGGGGCGTGATGGTTTCGGCATGATCGAAGAACCACGGCAAGCCGTTGAACGGTACGTCGCGGTTGACCTTCTCGAACACGTCGAGCATGCGTGTGATCGACTCGTCATAGGTCGCATGCAGACGGAACGGCCAGCGTTGCTCGACCAAGTGCCGCACCACCGGCTCCAGTTCTTGCTCCATGGTCTGCGGCAGGTCCGGGCGCGGTTCCAGAAAGTCTTCGAAGTCAGCCGCCGAGAACACCAGCATTTCGCCCGCACCGTTGTGACGCAGGAAATCGGTGCCACTGTGCAGCTTGACGCTGGCAGTCCACTTGCGGAAATCGTCCAGCTCTTCCTTGGGCTTCTGGGTAAACAGGTTGTAGGCGATGCGCACCGTCAGTTGACCCTTGTCGGCCAGCTCCTGGATCACCGAATAATCGTCCGGAAAATTCTGGTAGCCGCCACCGGCATCGATGGCGCTGGTCAGCCCCAATCGGTTCAGTTCGCGCATGAACTGGCGCGTGGAGTTGACCTGGTATTCGAGTGGCAGCTTGGGGCCTTTTGCCAGCGTGGCGTAGAGAATCATGGCGTTCGGCCGCGCGATCAGCATGCCCGTGGGGTTGCCGAACGTGTCACGCTGGATTTCCCCGCCAGGCGGATTGGGCGTGGTCTTGTCATAGCCCACAGCCTTGAGCGCTGCACGATTGAGCAACGCCCGGTCGTACAGGTGCAGCAGGAACACCGGGGTATCCGGGGCAGCCTGGTTGATTTCCTCGAGGGTGGGCATGCGCTTTTCGGCGAACTGGAACTCGTTCCAGCCACCCACCACCCTGACCCATTGCGGGGTCGGCGTACGTGCGGCTTGGTCCTTGAGCATGCGCAGGGCATCGGCCACCGACGGCACCCCTTCCCAGCGCAGCTCCAAGTTGTAGTTGAGGCCCCCGCGGATCAGGTGCAGGTGCGAGTCGTTGAGCCCGGGAATGACGGTGCGCCGGCGCAGGTCGACAATCTGAGTGACCGTTCCTTTGTGGGCCATGGCCTCGGCATCGCTGCCCACGGCGATAAAACGGCCATCCTTGATGGCCACGGCGGTGGCGTTGGGGTTCTCGCGGTCGACGGTGTGCAGCTTGCCGTTGAACAGAATCAGATCGGCGTCCATAGGGCCTCCTTGGAATGGAGTTCATAGGTCAGGCGCAGCGGCGTCGTCGCGACGCCGCTTGCCTGTCTGGCTCAGCGCTGGAGAAACGCCAGCAGGTCTTCGTTCAGTTGTTGCGCATGGGTCACTGCGAACCCATGCGGCGCACCGGCATACACTTTCAACTCGGCGCCGGCGATCAACTGCGCGGCGCGCTTGCCGGTGGTTTCGAAGGGCACGACCTGGTCGGCGTCGCCGTGAATCACCAAGGTGGGCACGTCGACCTTGGCCAGGTCCTGCCGGAAATCGGTCTGCGAGAACGCCGTCACGCAGTCCAGCGTGGCCTTGAGCGAGGCCAGCAGCGCGATGTTCAAGGTCTGCGTCTGCACGCCCTGGGACACCTGCTGCCCCTGGTTCAGCCCGTAAAACGGGGCCGCGAAGTCGGCGATGAACTGGGCGCGGTCGGCCCGCAGCCCGGCCTCGATCCCTTCGAACACCGACAGGTCCACCCCGTCCGGATTGTCTGCGCGCTTGCCAAATACAGGCGTGACGGCCCCCAGCAGCACCAGCCCGGCCACCCGCCCGGTACCGTGGCGACCGATATAGCGGCTGACATCACCGCCCCCCATCGAAAAGCCCACCAGGGTGACCTCACGCAGGTCCAGGTGCTCGATCAATTGCGCGATGTCATCGGCGAAGGTGTCATAGTCGTAGCCGGTCCACGGCTGGCTCGACCGCCCAAAGCCACGGCGGTCAAAGGCGATGGTCCGGTAGCCGCGGCTGGCCAGGTACTCCATCTGCGTGTCCCACATGTCGGCATCCAGCGGCCAACCATGGCTGAACAGTACCGGCTTGCCAGTACCCCAGTCCTTGAAATAGATCGAAGTGCCATCACGCGTTTGGAACGTGCTCATATCGGTATCTCCTAGTGGTACGTGGAAAAAGGCTTGTTCAGCCGCGCAGCCAATGGGCGCAACGGCGGGTGATCCAGGGCATGATGTAGAACACCATAGGCAAGATGACAAACAGGTTACCGATCAGGGTGCCTCTGACCGGGCCAGCCAGTTGTGGCAAACGTTCGAATAACGGGGCCAGCAGGTGCGGCACCACCAACGTCATCGGGCAGATCACCAGGTACGTCAGCACCGCCTGTTTCCAACGCGGTGGTGGTACGGCGCGGGTGCCGGGTGGGGTGAACCAGAATTCCGGGTCCTCATGGACCTGAGGGCTGTCACCACCGTCGAGCAGCGGCAGCACGTCCCGGACCATCGCCTGGCGTTCTGCTGAGTTGACCCACGCCTGCAACAGGTCGGCGTTGGCGAACCGGACCACGGTGGTGAAGTGTAGACCGCCCTCATCGGGTCGAATGACATTGACGTCCAGGTGCCCCGCCTGGCGGCGGGCGGTGCCTACCGCATGCTTGAGCCACACTTCGTAGTCGTTCAGTGACGCGGCGCGGACCTTGTGCTGGATCACCAGGGTAACCACGTCGCGGTTGTCTTGGGCGGCGGTGTTCATCTGCATTCCTTGGGCTGAGCCTGCCCGCTTGCGCTGGGCAACAGTGGACGGGCTGAACGTTATCGAGGTGTGCGGCCCGGCGGGCACCGGCCGGGGTGCCCGCGGCGATGGGGTTACTTGCTGGCGTTGAAGGCGTTGTAGCTGGTCATCAGGTTGCGGTAGTCAGGGATATGGTTGGAGCACAGTGCGGCCAGGCCCTCGACGTCGTTGCGCCAGTCACGATGCAGTTCGCAGGCTACGCCGAACCAGGTCATCAACTGCGCGCCAGCACGGCTCATGCGGTCGTGGGCGGCATCGCGGGTCATGGCATTGAAGGTGCCGGACGCGTCGGTCACCACGAACACCTCGAATGCTTCCTCCAGGGCGGCCAGGGCCGGGAAGGCCACGCACACTTCGGTGACGACACCCGCGATGATCAACTGCTTCTTGCCAGTGGCTTTCACCGCCTTGACGAAGTCTTCGTTGTCCCAGGCGTTGATCTGGCCAGGACGCGCAATGTAAGGCGCGTCCGGGAACAGGGCCTTGAGCTCTGGCACCAATGGGCCGTTGGGGCCTTGCTCGAAGCTGGTGGTCAGGATGGTCGGCAGGTTGAAGAACTTGGCCAGGTCCGCCAGGGCCAGCACATTGTTCTTGAAGGTGTCGGGCTCGATATCGCGCACCAGCGACAGCAACCCAGCCTGGTGATCGACCAGCAGAACGGCAGCGTCGTCTTTGTTCAGGCGGTTGTATTTGAATTGAGTCATGGCGGTAGCTCCAGTAGTCGTGATTTGCAGTAGGTGGGGTGTTTCGCGTTGATGGGAGAAGATTAAAACCATCCAGTTTTCGGCGGTAGATAGCGTTTTTTGGCTTTAGCGTTCTATTTTATGAACGATGGTTCAGCGCCCTGTAGGGCCGGTTCTATGCAACGCCATGCCCATTGCCTCCTGCGTGAACCTGCTCTATTACTACCGGCAGCCCTTCCCTGTCCCGAGACCATCATGCTGGCGTTCATCCAGTCCTCCCCACTGCTGCTCGGCACCACCTTGTTGTTGCTCGACTTGATCGTTTGGCAGCTGATCCCGGCACAGCGCCATGCCTGGCGAATAGCCGCGCGGCTGACGCTGTTCCTGCTCTTCAGCCTGGTGCTGGTGGCGGCAGGGATGAGCCCGCTACAGCCCGCGCCCTGGGCCGACGACGTTGCCCGCAACTTGCTGGCCACGGTGCTTGCCATCGCATGGTGGCTGTTTGGCGCGCGCACCGTCACGGTGGTTTTCGGCCTGCTGTTGGTGGCGCGCGGCAGCCACGGCGGCCGGTTGCTGCAGGATGTGCTCGGGGCGTTGATCTTCATCGCCGCGGTGGTGGCGGCGGCCGGCTATGTACTGCAATTGCCCGTCAAAGGGCTGCTGGCCACATCGGGAGTGATGGCCATCGTCATCGGCCTGGCCTTGCAGAGCACCCTGGCGGACGTGTTCAGCGGCATCGTGCTCAACACCACGCGGCCCTATCAGATCGGTGACGCCGTTTCCATCGATGGCACGGAGGGCAAGGTGCTGGATATCGACTGGCGTGCCACGCGGCTGCTCACCAGCAGCGGTAGCCTGGCGGTCATTCCGAACTCCGTGGCTGCCAAGGCCCGCTTGCTCAACCATAGCCGTCCAACTGATGTGCATGGCGTGTCGATCAGCGTGGTCGTGCCTGCAAGCGTGCGCCCTGGCAAAGTGTTCGATGCGCTGGAAAAGGCGCTGCGCGGTACCCGTGCGCTCCTCCCTTCACCTGCCCCCAAGGTGGCCGTGAAAACCGCGACGCTCGATTCGGTGGAATACGAAGCCAGCGGTTTCATCGCCGATATGAGCGCCAAGAACGCTACGCGCAACCAGTTGTTCGACCTGGCCCATCGGCACCTGGAAGCGAACGGGGTCATCTGGAACCAGGACCTGGCGACGGCGCCGCGTAGCCGTCAACGGGAGGTGCTGGACGAAGTACGGGTGTTCCGCGCGCTGAGTGATGAAGAGCGCGACGCACTGAGCCAACACATGATCGCCGTTGAGTACCTGGCTGACACAACGATCCTGGAGGTGGGCAAGCAGTCCGAACACGTGCTGGTCATAGGGCGAGGTGTCGTATCAGCGGCGGTGCTGGAAGATGGCAAGCGCCTGGAGGCCGGACGCATGGGCCCAGGTGAAGTACTGGGTATCGACGGGCTCGTCGATGAAGACGACTCGCTGGTGGAGTTCAGAACCTTGACCAGTTGCCTGCTGTATCGCATCGACAAGCAACGAGTCAAAGCGTATCTGCAGCAGCACGGCGATGTGCAGACCGCCTTGGGCAAACTGCAACGCGTCCGACGTCAGGGTCGCGATTCGCTGCTCTTGCACAAGCCTGCTTCCATCAAGAAAGGCGGTTTCCTGAGCTGGCTGCACAAATGACGCGTCACCTGCCGTTGCGGAGCGTTGCCTTACAGCACCACGCGCAGGCACTGGCCGGCGTGGTACAGCGAGAACCCGGACTCGTAGAACGCGGTGCGCAGTGAGGTCGCGCTCACGCCTTTCATGGTCGAGAACGGTATCGGCAGGCTGGCGGCTTCCCCTTTGGACAGAAACTCGGCGAACGCCCGGCCAATGACGGTGCCAGTGGTATTGCCGCGCCCGTTATAGCCGGTGACCGCCACCAACCCTGGGGCGGGTTCGAACAAACGCATCAGGTGGTCGGGCGTAAAGTCGATGCAGCCGGTCCAGTGCATGTCCCATTCGACCTTGCCAAGCGTCGGGTAGTAGTGACGCTGGATACGGTCGGCCCAGCTGCGCACGAACCACGCGGGTTTATTGTCGACCCGGCCCAGGCTACCGAGCAGCAAACGGCCCTGATCATCGCGACGGATACTGCTGAGCACGGTGCGGGTATCCCAGGAGCCTTGGCCGTGAGGGAGTACCTTGTCGGCCTGCGCGCCCTGCAATGGCTTGGAGGCGACCTGGTAGTAATAGCCTTTGAAGAACTGCTTTTGCAGGTTGCTCCAGTCCCCTTCGGTGTAGGCGCCAGTGGAGATCACCACCTTCTCGGCGCGAACCGAACCGCGTGCAGTCTGCACACGCCAGCTGTCACCTTCGCGCGTCAGGCCCTGGACTGCGGACTGCTGGAACAGCTTGCCACCCAGGCGCACCACGGCAGCTGCCAGGCCCTGGGTGTAGCCCATCGGGTTGATGGTGCCGGCGCGCCGGTCCAGCAGGGCGGCGGCGATCTTGTCGGTGCCGCAATATTCCTGGCACTGTGCGCCGGTCAGCAGTTCGACATCGGCACCGCGCCGTCGCCATTGCTCGTGGCGGGCCTGCAGATCGGCGATGCCGGTCGCGTTATGTGCCATGTGCAGGGTGCCCTGGTGCCGCGCCTGACAGTCGATGCCCAGGCGTTCGATCATGGCGAACACATCGGCCGGGGCCTGACCCAGCACCGTGTTCAACCGGCTGCCTTGTTTCTGACCCAGGGTGGCCTCGACATCATCCGGGCGAATCCAGGTACCGGCATTGACCAGACCGACATTACGGCCGGAGCCGCCGTGGCCCACTTTCCAGGCCTCCAGTACGATCACCGACTTGCCCTGCTCGAGCAGGTGAATGGCTGCTGACAATCCGGTAATGCCGCCGCCGATCACGCAGACATCGGCGTGGTACTCCCCCGCCACGGCCTGGACAGTCACGCTCGGCACGGTGACGCATTCCCACAAGCATTCTTGACGCAGTTCGGACATGGCCCGGCTCCCGCAATTTATTCTTGTTCGAGACCGCCGTGCGGCCTTTCGCAGCCAAGCCCGCATGCCCAGATAGCGGTGCAAGCACACCGATCCTGATGGCCGCGGGCTTGGTCGCCCACCAGGGGCCGTGCCCCTGGTTCTACACCATTACGCTGATCAGTCGAACACGATGCCTTGCGCCAGTGGCAACTCACGGGAGTAGTTCACGGTGTTGGTCTGACGGCGCATATAGCCTTTCCAGGCATCTGAACCGGACTCACGGCCACCACCGGTCTCCTTCTCACCCCCGAACGCCCCGCCGATTTCGGCACCGCTGGTGCCGATGTTGACGTTGGCGATACCGCAATCGCTACCAGCCGCGCTCTGGAAACGCTCAGCCTCGCGTAGATCGGTGGTAAAGATGCAGGACGACAAGCCCTGCGGGACTTCGTTGTTCAGCCGCAAGGCTTCGTCGAAGTCATCGTAAGCCAGTACATAGAGAATCGGCGCGAACGTTTCATGGCGCACCACCTCGCTTTGCCCAGGCATTTCGGCAATGGCAGGCGACACGTAATAAGCATTGGGATACTGGTCGGTCAACTGACGCTCGCCCCCGAACACTTGGCCCCCTTCGTCGCGAGCCTTGGCCAGGGCGCCTTGCATGGCATCGAATGAGGCCTTGTCGATCAGGGGCCCAACCAGGTTGTCCTTGCGCGGGTCGCCAATGCGCACCTTGCCGTAGGCGGCCTTGACCCGAGCCACCACTTCGTCCTTGATCGAACGGTGCACGATGAGGCGGCGCAGCGTGGTACAGCGTTGCCCGGCAGTGCCGACTGCCGAGAAGAGAATGCCCCGCACGGCCAGGTCCAGGTCGGCGCTGGGTGCAAGGATCATGGCATTGTTGCCGCCAAGTTCCAGGATGCTGCGCCCGAAACGTGCGGCTACACGCGGCCCGACTTCACGGCCCATGCGCGTGCTGCCGGTGGCACTCACCAGGGCCACGCGGGGGTCATCGACCAGGGCTTCGCCTGCTTCACGGCCACCGATGACCAGCTGCGCGAGACCTGCCGGCGCATCGCCGAAGGCTTTCAACGCCTTGTCGAACAACGCCTGGCACGCCAGGGCGGTCAATGGCGTTTTCTCGGAGGGCTTCCACACCACCGAGTTGCCGGCCACCAGGGCCAGGGCGGTGTTCCAGGACCAGACCGCCACCGGGAAGTTGAATGCGCTGATCACACCGACCACACCCAGCGGGTGCCAGCTTTCGCGCATGTGGTGACCCGGGCGTTCGGAGGCGATGGTCAGGCCGTACAACTGGCGTGACAGCCCCACTGCAAAGTCACAGATGTCGATCATTTCCTGCACTTCGCCCAGACCTTCCTGGGTGATCTTGCCTGCCTCGATCGAAACCAGTTCACCCAGGTCTGCCTTGTGCTCGCGCAGCACTTCGCCGAACAGGCGCACCAGCTCACCCCGGCGAGGGGCTGGCACGCTGCGCCATGCCTCGAAGGCCTGCTGAGCCTGCTCGATGCGCGCGGTAGTCTCGGCTTGACCGAGCAGTGTCACCGAAGCGATCTGGCTGCCGTCGATGGGCGTGTGTACAGCGTAATCGCCTTGCGTGTAAGCCTGGGCAGCAACCCCCAGGCGCTCGAGCAATCCAGCAACCATTGGTGTTCTCCTACATCGGTGGACAGGTTGGATATGATGTGGATCAGTATTAATCCGATCAGTTAAGCGCAACAAACGACCTTTATTCCGCATATCATTCCGTCAGGTAATGACTCGAGCCTTTGAGAACGCTATGTCAAAACGTCTGGTGCCTTCCATGACCGCCCTGCAGTGCTTCGAAGCTGCAGCCCGTCACTTGAGCTTCACCCGAGCCGCCGAAGAGCTGCACTTGACCCAGAGTGCGGTCAGCAAGCAGGTCGCGCAGCTTGAAGACCTGTTGCGTCACCATCTTTTCCTGCGCATTCGCCGACGTTTACAACTCACGCCAGCCGGCAGCCTCTATCTGGCCGAGGTGAACAAGATCCTCACGCAGGTCGATATGTCCAGCCGCTATGTGCTGACCTACGGGGAGCAGACCGAGATCCTGAAGGTCGCGACGCAGCCGAGCTTTGGTGTGCGGTGGCTGATCCCCCACCTCAAGGGCTTCGGCCGGCGGCACAGCAACATTCACTTGGACATCCGCAACGAAATGGAGCCCTTCTCGCTGTTGCAGGGCTCGGCCGACGTCGTGTTCTTCTACGGCCAGGGCACCTGGCCGGGGGCCAGCTGCATCGAGCTGTTCGGTGAAGAAGTGGTGCCGGTGTGCTCGCCAGAGTTACTGGCCGGCCGTGACCTGGCCAGTGCCGAGGCATTGACCGACCTGGTGTTGCTGCAAAGCACTTCACGGCCGGAAGCCTGGCACGAATGGTTCCTGGAGCAGGACCTGCAAAGCGTCAGCGCCTACCACGGCCCACGCTTTGACACCTTCTACATGGCACTGAGCGCTGCCCAGGCCGGCTGCGGGGTAGCGCTGGTGCCGCGCTACCTGGTCGCAAAGGAGTTGGCCGAAGGCAGCCTGGTCATGCCTTGGAACCATGCGATGCGCAGTGCCGGCGCGCACTACCTGGCGTACGCCGAACATGCCGCAGAAGTGCCCAAGGTGCGGGCGCTGGTGGATTGGATCGGTGAGCAGTTGCAGGCCTGATGCTCTAGACAGGCGTAGCGCCCTAGACCGCCTACGTCGATCAAAAAAGGAATGACACACCTACTTTTTTTCGCTTGTAGACCGGGTGCATTCCCCGCTTTCATGTAAAGGTCAGCCATCAACCAGGAATCCAGCGATGCCCGCCCATGATTTCGTCAGCCCCGACAGCATCCGTGCGCAGTTTTCTGCCGCCATGTCGCTCATGTACAAACAGGAAGTGCCGTTGTACGGCACGCTGCTTGCGCTGGTGAGCGAAATCAACCAGCAGGTGATGGCCGAGCAGCCAGAAGTGACGCAGGCGCTGCGCTGGACCGGGGAGCTCGAACGGCTGGGCCATGAACGCCACGGGGCCATCCGAGTAGGTACGGCCCAGGAGCTGGCGACCATCGCGCGACTTTTTGCGGTCATGGGCATGCAGCCGGTGGGCTACTACGACCTCAGCAGTGCTGGGGTGCCGGTGCACTCCACCGCGTTCCGTGCCGTGCACGAGCAGTCGCTGCACGTCAGCCCGTTCCGCGTCTTCACCTCGCTGTTGCGCTTGGAGCTGATCGACAACCTGCAGTTGCGGGAAATGGCCAAGGATATCCTGGCCAAACGCCAGATCTTCACCCCTCGCGTACTCCATCTGATCGAGCAGCACGAACGCGATGGCGGCTTGAATGCCGCAGATGCTCAGGCTTTCGTACAGCAAGCCCTGCAGACCTTCCGCTGGCACCACGACGCCACCGTCACCGCCGAGCAATACCAGCAGCTGCACGACCAGCACCGCCTGCTTGCCGATGTGGTCGCGTTCAGGGGTCCGCACATCAACCACCTGACTCCGCGCACCCTGGACATCGATGCCATCCAGCTCGGCATGCCAGCCAAGGGCATCACGCCCAAGGCCGTGGTCGAAGGCCCCCCTCCCCGCCGCCACCCAATCCTGCTGCGCCAGACCAGCTTCAAGGCCCTGCAGGAAAAGGTCGCATTCTGCGGTCAGCACGGTAGCGAAGGCAGCCACACCGCGCGCTTTGGGGAAATCGAGCAACGTGGCGCGGCGTTGACACCGAAGGGGCGCCAGCTCTATGACAAGCTGCTCGACACGACGCGTGTCGCATTGGGGGGTGCGCCCGTCGAGGCCAATGCCGCACGGTACATGGCGATACTCACCGACACCTTCGCCGCCTTCCCGGACGACCTGGCGCAGATGCGTGAACAGGGCCTGGCGTATTTTCGCTACTTCGCCACCGAGAAAGGCCTGGCCGCGCGCGATAAGCAAGGCAGGCCAACTACCCTGCAAGGGCTGATCGACGCAGACCACGTGCATTTCGAGGCGCTGGTGTACGAGGATTTCTTGCCGGTAAGCGCCGCAGGGATCTTCCAGTCCAACCTGGGCGACGATGCCCAGGCCGAGTACGGCAGCAACGCCAACCGCGCGGCCTTCGAAGCGGCGCTGGGGCTGCAGGTGCAGGATGAACTGGCGCTGTATGCGCAAAGCGAGCGCCGCTCGCTGCAGGCCTGCGCCCAGGCATTGAACCTGGTATCGGTGTAAGGCGACAGAGTGAAGGGGCACGTGGGTGCCCCAGCGTGTCAGCGGAAGCGGTCCACTTCCTGACGCAACTGCGCAGCCAATCCTTCCAGCTCCCGCGCTGTGAGTGCCAGCTCGTTGGCCACCTCGCGCTGCTCACCGTTGGCCTGGGCGATGCTCTGCAAATTGCGGCTCAGCACGGTCGCTGTGCTGCTCTGCTCCTGGGTCGCCGTACTGATCACGGCAAACTGCTCACCCGCCGCACGGCTTTGTTCGTCGATGCGGGCAAGTGCTTGCGCGACCTTGTCGTTACGCTCAAGGCCGTCCTGCATCAGCTGGTTACTCTGCTCCAGTGTGGTGATGGCGTGCCCGGTATCGGACCGGGATATAGCGCTCGCAATCAAAGGGCTGGCAGGATCACCACCTCGGGTAGCGCCATGGCAGCCACCTCTGCTTGCAGGAAGGCACTGAGGCGGCGCAGCCGCTCGCCGCCCGGTCGGGTCCGCGGCCATACCAGGTAGTAGTCCAAGCCGCTGGGGACCGCCGTGGGCCATGGCAGGCTCATGCGCCCCTGCGCCACATCTTCGGCCACCATGATCAGGTCGCCAATCGAAACACCGTAGCCACGGGCCGCTGCAATCATGCCCAGTTCCAGCGTGTCGAACACCTGGCCGCCCTTGAGCGAAACCCTGCTACCCAGGCCCAGGCGTTCCAGCCACACTCGCCAGTCGCGCTTGTCCATTGTGGGGTGCAGCAGTTCGCTGCTCGCAAGGCGCGCCGCGCACCAAGGCCCGTCATCCAGCAGCCCTGGTGCGCCCACCGGCACCAGCAGTTCGGGGAACAGCTTGCGCACCTCCCACTCCGCCGGGAACACCCCATCGCCCAGCAGCACCGCGCAATCGAAAGGTTCCTGGTTGAAGTCCACATGGTCGACGTCCATCCAGGCACTGGTCAGTTGCACTTCATTGCCAGGCTGCAGCCGACGGAAGCGGCTTAGCCGGGCCAGCAACCAACGCATGGTCAGGGTGGATGGCGCCTTCATGCGCAGCATGTCGTCTTCACCGCGCAACGTGTCACAGGCACGCTCAAGCGCGGCAAAGCCTTCGCGCACACCCGGTAGCAGCACCCGCGCCGCTTCGGTCAGTTGCAGGCTGCGGCCACTGCGCGTGAACAGGCGGCAGGCAAAGTGATCCTCCAGCGTGCGAATGTGCCGGCTGACCGCGCTTTGGGTAATGGACAACGCTTCGCCAGCACGGGTGAATGAGTTCAACCTCGCCGCGGCTTCGAATGCACGCAGCGCATACAGGGGCGGCAGCTTGCGGGTCATGAGATTCCTTGTTCGGTGGAGAAGCGGCGACCTGCGCATCATATCGCCATGATTAAAACTCATGCCAATGATCGCATTTATCCTTTTGTTAAAAGCTGACCCAAGCCTCAGAATCGCCCTTCGTCCGCCATTGTCTTTGCCAAGGATCACATCCATGCACGTCGCACCTACGCTCGAGCTCAAGGCATTACTGCGCTTGGCAGGCCCACTGATCGCCTCGCAGCTGGCGCACATGCTCATGGTACTGACCGACACCCTGATGATGGCACGCATCAGCCCGCAGGCCCTGGCCGGGGGCGGATTGGGCGCGGCGGGCTATTCGTTCGTGTCCATCTTCTGCCTGGGCGTCATCGCGGCGGTTGGCACCCTGGTAGCCTTCCGCAGGGGCGCCAATGACATCGAGGGCGCCACACGGCTGGCGCAAAGCGGTCTGTGGCTGGCCTGGGGCCTGGCCCTGTTCGCGGCGCTGGTGCTGTGGAACCTCGAACCTGTCCTGCTGCTCTTCGGGCAACAGCCTGACAACGTGGCCTCGGCGGCCGAGTTTCTCACCCTGCTGCCGCTGGCTTTGCCGGGCTACCTGACCTTCATGGCCTTGCGCGGCTTCACCAGCGCCCTGGGCCGCTCTACGCCGGTGATGGTCATCAGCCTGGTGGGTACCGTACTCAACTACTTGCTGAACGTTGCACTGATCGAGGGCATGTTCGGCCTGCCCAAGCTTGGCCTGATGGGCATCGGCCTGGTCACTGCGGTGGTCTCGATGGGCATGGCCATTGTCCTGGCGCTGTATATCCGCTGGCACCCGGCCTATGCGGCCTACCCACTGCGCAAAGGCCTGTCACGGCCATCGCTGCCAGCGTTGGGCGAGCTGTGGCGGCTGGGCCTGCCGATCGGCGGCACCTACATGGTGGAGGTAGGGCTGTTCGCCTTTGCGGCGCTGTGCATGGGCGTGCTGGGCAGTACCGAGTTGGGCGCGCACCAGATCGCCCTGCAGATCGTGTCGACCGCCTTCATGGTGCCCACTGGCCTGTCCTATGCCGTGACCATGCGCGTGGGCCATTACTACGGCGCGGGGAACTTGCTCGCAGCGCGCAGCGCAGGCCGGGTGGGTATCGGCTTCGGAGCCATGCTGATGTTCGCCTTCGCTGCCCTGTTCTGGTTGCTGCCAGACGCACTGGTAGGGCTGTTCATCGACCGGGCCGACCCGGCGTTTGCCGCCATCTTCCAACTGGCGGTCCAGCTGCTGATGGTCGCCGCCTGGTTCGAGCTCTTCGATGGCGTGCAGACCATCGCCATGGGCTCTATTCGCGGGCTGAAGGACGCCAAGACCACGTTCCTGATCGGGCTGGTGTGCTATTGGCTCATCGGGGCACCCAGCGCCTGGTTGTTCACCTTCGTCTTCGGCGGGGGCGCGGTGGGCGTCTGGTGGGGGCTGGCATTGGGGCTGGCGTGCGCCTCGGTGGCACTGACCTTCGGCTTCGAGTGGCGGATGCGGCGGTTGCTACGCCACGCCGGGACAAGCGCCGCAACGGCCACACCTGCCTGATGTCAACGACTTGATGTGGATTTGCGCATTGGCCAAGGGGGCGCGGCTGGCTAGCCTGCAAACCCCACCTGGCGATGGGACACCTGGCGCAGGAACGGGATCAGCGCGTCTACCGGCAGGGGCTTGCTGACCAGGTAACCCTGTACCTGGTTGCAGCCAAACCCGCGCAGCAACGCCAATTGCGCTTCGCTTTCGACGCCCTCGGCCACCACTTCGAGGTTGAGGTTGTGGGCCAGGTTGATCATGGCATGCACCAGCTTGCGGTTCTCTTCGCGCATTTCCATCTGCGCAACGAAACTGCGGTCCACCTTGAGCAAGGTGATCGGCAGGCTGTTGAGGTGCACGAACGAAGAAAACCCTGTGCCAAAGTCGTCCAGCGAGAAGCGCACGCCCAGGCGCCCCAGTGCATCCATGGTCTGACGCACCCGCTCATTGCGCCGCATCACGGCCGTTTCGGTCAGCTCGAATTCCAGCCAGTGAGCATCGACACCGTACTCGGCGATCAGCCTGCTCAAGGTCGCCAGCAGCTGGCTGTCCTGGAACTGCCGGAAACTGAGGTTGACCGCCATGTGCAATGGCGCAAGCCCTTGGGTGTTCAGGGCCTGCATGTCGCGCAGGGCACGGGCGATGACCCAGTAACCCAGCGGCACGATCAGCCCGCTCTGCTCGGCCAGCGGCACGAACTCACTGGGCGGCAGCAAGCCCCGTTCGGCGTGGCGCCAGCGCACCAGCGCTTCGAGACCGACGACCCGCCCATCCGCCAGGTTCAGGCGCGGCTGATAGTGAAGTTCCAGCTCGTCACGGCGCAAGGCCCGGCGCAGCTCGCTTTCGAGATCGGCCAGGCTGCGTGCGTGGCGATTGATGCGCTCGTTGAAGACATGGAAGGTACAGCCCTGGATGGCCTTGGCCTGGCGCATGGCGATGTGCGCATGCCACATCAGCGGGTCGGCGCCGCCCTGGGCGCGGGCGTGGGCCAGCCCCAGGCTGCAGCCGAGCAGCAGGCTTTCGCCATCGACCCAGTAGGGCTCGGCCAATGCCTCCACGATGCGCTCCGCCATCCACTCGGCCCGCCCTGGGTCGCGGCGGGTGTCGATCAGCAAGGCGAACTCGTCACTGCCCAGGCGTGCCAGCTGGTCGCCTGCTTCGAGCTGATGCTTCAGACGTAGCACCACCTGCAGAATGAGGCGATCCCCACTCTGGTGCCCCAAGGCGTCATTGACGTGGCGAAAGTTGTCCAGGTCCAGATGCCCCAAGGCAACGCCGCGCCCGTCATGGTCGGCCAGGCGCGTGGCCAGCAAGGCCTGAAAGCCCTGGCGGTTGGCGATGCCGGTCAAAGGGTCTTGTTCGGCCAAGCGCTGCAGGGTGGCCACCAGTGCACCTCGCTCGCGCACGTGGCGCAGGCAGCGACGCAGGCTGTCGCCATTGAGTTGGTCGCTCACCAGCCAGTCACTGACGCCGCCTGGCGCCGCCTCGGGTTCGCTGTGCAGCAGCAGGATGGTCGGCAGGTCACAGCGACCGGGTGCTGGCCGCAAGGCCGGCGTGGTCAGCACCACGGCCTGCCGGTCGCGGCTGAACAGACTGTCGACGGCATCCCAGTCGGGTGCCGTGAGCAGTACGGCCGTGCCCTTCAAGGCCGGCATGCACGCGTGCAGCAAGGCCGCCCACTCGGGCTCACTGGCCAACAGCAGCAAACGCATAGGTTCGACAGGCGCGGACAAGACGGCTCCTTAAAGCTCGACGATGCAAACGTTGACCGATAATGAGCCCAACGCAATTAATGGAAATGATTTTCACTCTTAAAAGCGGTTTTGGACAGCCTGGTCCGACGTATTTTGTCGTGCATCCTGCGCGAAAGCGGACAAACCGGCAAATACGATTTTTTCAGGCGCAACTATTAGTGACGCTAATGATCGTTTCGAAAGTCTGACTCGAACGTCAGACGGTCACGCCACGAACACGCATGCCTGTTAGAATGCGCGGCTATTTTCTGGCGACCCCCGGTTTCTAGCATGTCCCGACTCAATCCCCGGCAGCAGGAAGCCCGTGACTATGTCGGCGGCCCTCTTTTGGTGCTCGCCGGTGCAGGTTCGGGCAAGACCAGCGTCATCACGCGCAAAATTGCCCACCTCATCCAGAACTGCGGTATTCGCGCCCAGTACATCGTGGCCATGACCTTCACCAACAAGGCCGCCCGCGAGATGAAGGAGCGGGTTGCCAGCCTGCTGCGTCCGGGCGAAGGCCGAGGGCTGACGGTCTGCACGTTCCACAACCTGGGCCTGAACATCATCCGCAAGGAGCACGACCGCCTGGGCTACAAGCCTGGGTTCTCGATCTTCGACGAATCGGATATCAAGGCCCTGCTGTCGGACATCATGCAGAAGGAGTACTCCGGCGACGACGGCATCGACGAAATCAAGAACATGATCGGTGCCTGGAAAAACGACCTGATCCTGCCTCCCGAGGCCCTTGAGAAGGCACGCAACCCGCGCGAGCAGACCGCTGCGGTCGTCTACACCCACTATCAGCGCACGCTCAAGGCGTTCAACGCCGTGGACTTCGACGACCTGATCCTGCAGCCGGTCAAGTTGTTCCAGGAAAACCCCGAGGTGCTCGAGCGCTGGCAGAACCGCGTGCGTTATCTGCTGGTCGACGAATACCAGGACACCAACGCCAGTCAGTACCTGCTGGTGAAGATGCTGATCGGCATGCGCAACCAGTTCACCGTCGTGGGCGACGACGACCAGTCGATCTACGCCTGGCGCGGCGCGCGCCCTGAGAACCTGATGCTGCTCAAGGAGGATTACCCCTCCCTGAAAGTGGTCATGCTGGAGCAGAACTACCGCTCCACCAGCCGCATCCTGCGTTGCGCCAACGTGTTGATCGCCAACAACCCGCACGCATTCGAGAAACAGCTCTGGAGCGAGATGGGCGTTGGCGACGAGATCCGGGTGATCCGTTGCAAGAACGAGGACGCCGAGGCCGAACGCGTGGCGATGGAAATCCTCACGCTGCACCTGCGCACCAACCGTCCCTACAGCGATTTCGCCATCCTGTACCGCGGTAACTACCAGGCCAAGCTGATCGAGCTGAAGTTGCAGCACCACCAAGTGCCTTACCGTCTTTCCGGCGGCAACAGCTTCTTCGGCCGTCAGGAAGTCAAAGACCTCATGGCCTATCTGCGCCTGCTGGTAAACCCTGACGACGACAACGCCTACCTGCGGGTCATCAACGTGCCGCGCCGGGAAATCGGCTCGACCACCCTGGAAAAGCTCGGCAACTATGCCACCGGCCGGGGTGTCTCGATGTATGCCGCCAGTGAGGAACTGGGGCTGGGCGAGCACCTGGATGCGCGCTACACCGAGCGCCTGCAGCGTTTCAAGCATTGGCTGGACGGCGTGCGCCACAAGGTGGCGCTGGATGATCCCATCGCCGCCCTGCATGAAATGATCCGCGACATCGACTACGAGAACTGGATCCGCCAGCAGACCGCCAGCGATAAGGCAGCGGAGTTTCGCATCAGCAACGTCTGGTTCCTGGTCGAAGCGCTGAAGAATACCCTCGAGAAGGACGAAGAGGGTGACATGACCATCGAGGACGCCATCGGCAAGTTAGTGCTGCGCGATATGCTCGAACGCCAGCAGGAAGAGGAAGAAAACGCCGACGGTGTGCAGATGATGACCCTGCACGCGTCCAAGGGCCTGGAATTTCCCTACGTGTTCATCATGGGCATGGAGGAGGAGATCCTGCCTCACCGCTCCAGCATCGAGGCCGACACCATCGAGGAAGAGCGCCGCCTGGCTTACGTGGGCATCACCCGCGCACGCCAGACGCTGGCGTTCACCTTCGCCGCCAAACGCAAGCAATACGGGGAAATCATCGACTGCACGCCCAGTCGCTTCCTCGACGAGCTGCCCCCCGAAGACCTGTCCTGGGAAGGACTGGACGATGCCCCGGTCGAGGTCAAGGCCGCACGCGGCAACAATGCCCTGGCCGACATCCGGGCGATGCTCAAACGCTGATCAACCATTACTCTTAAACACTGCCGCTGTTTGCGGCCATTTTTGTTCCGAGGAATACCATAGTGGAAGCACTGCATCAGAAGATTCGCGAAGAAGGCATCGTGCTTTCCGACCAGGTTCTCAAAGTCGATGCGTTTCTCAACCATCAGATCGACCCGGCGCTGATGCAGCTGATCGGTGACGAGTTCGCCCGCCTGTTCGCCGATGCCGGCGTGACCAAGATCGTCACCATCGAGGCGTCGGGTATCGCGCCTGCGGTGATGACCGGGCTGAAGCTGGGTGTGCCGGTGATCTTCGCACGCAAGCACCAGTCGCTGACCCTCACCGAGAACCTGCTGACGGCTTCTGTGTATTCGTTCACCAAGCAGACCGAGAACACCGTGGCCATTTCGCCGCGCCACCTGAGCAGCAGCGACCGGGTGCTGGTCATGGATGACTTCCTGGCCAACGGCAAGGCGTCCCAGGCGCTGATCTCGATCATCAAGCAGGCCGGAGCGACCGTGGTAGGGCTGGGGATCGTGATCGAGAAATCGTTCCAGGGCGGGCGCGCCGAGCTGGATCGCCAAGGCTATCGCGTGGAGTCGCTGGCGCGGGTGAAATCGCTGGAAGGCGGTGTGGTCAGCTTCATCGAGTGAGGCGGCACTGGCTCGCTTACATCCGGGCCACAAGGGGCTGCGCGGCAGCCCCTGTCGTCTTCAGGTCGCCGCCAGGCCTGCCAACAGCAACCGTTGGTACAGCTCTTCCTTGAGCCCCTGAGGCTTTTCAAGCTGCATCCGTGCCAGATGCCGCTCATACCCTTGGGGCCCTGGCGCGTCCAGCGCGGCTTTGCCCAGCTCAAGCGCCTCGCTGAGCTTGAACTTGCTTTTCAACCAGTTCAGCGCCCGTAACAAGTCCTGCTCTTCAGCCGTGAAGTCGGTCCCCATGGGGTACTCCGGGAACAGCTGTGGATGCTGCGCCCGGACCGCGGCCAGGCGCTGCGGCGTGTTATCGGCAAAACGCCTGTCGAGCTGAAAATCTTCCGCCAGCTTGCCAGCGTCCCTGGCCTGCTCGATGAGGCTTTGCTGGAACCGGGAGTCACACACCGCAAGCAATCGCGCAATGACCTCACTGTCGGTCTGCCCCCTGAGGTCAGCGATGCCATATTCGGTCACCACGATATCGCGCAGGTGGCGGGGAATGGTGCAATGGCCGTAGTTCCAGAAAATGTTCGATGAAACCTCGCCACCCGCTTCGCGCCAACTGCGCAGCAGCAGTATCGAGCGGCCACCTTCCAGCGCGTGCCCCTGGGCAACGAAGTTGTACTGCCCACCTACCCCGCTCAGCACGCGCCCGTCTTCGAGCTGATCGGCCACACCCGCGCCGAGCAGGGTCATGCCGAACACCGTATTGATGAAGCGTGCGTCCTGTCGCTGAGCACGCTTGAGCTGTTCATCACCGTAGAGCTCATTGACGAAGCCGATACCGGTCATGGCAAACCGCGCACGCTGCTCCAGGCTCATGTCGCGCAGGCGCTGGTAGAACGCTTGCGGGCCGAGGAAGAACCCTCCGTGCAGGACTACCCCCTGCTCATCGACAGCACGCCGCAGCAAGCCTGCTTCGGCCAGCGCCAGCAGCCCGTTGACGAACATCTCGCTACAGCCATATAGCCCATGCTCGAAGGGCGCGAGCCCGCCTTCCCGCTCGATCAAGGCCTGCGCGGTACTCGCGCCAAGGCTGTCGAGCGCTGCGCGGTAAGCAACGTTATCGCTCTGGCGAGCGAGCAGCGCGGCGGCAACCGCATCGCCCATGGCACCAATCCCGATCTGCAAGGTACCCCCGTCACGCACCAGGCTGCTGGCATGCAGGCCGATGCAGTGGTCCTGCGTGGTGACCGGCATGTTGGGCGTCGAAAACAATTGGCGCTGCTCGGCTTCGTCCAACAGCAGGTCGAAGGCATCCATTGGCAGCTCGGCATCACCGGGCATGTACGGCAACTGCGCATGCACCTGGCCCAGCATCAGAATGGTCTCGCCAGCGGCGCGGCGGCGTTCGACCATGGGTAACAGGTCCAGGGTGATGTCCGGGTTGCAGGCCAGGCTCAGGTGGACGGGCCGCTCCGGCGTAGCCGCCACCAGTTGGGCGATCAGGTTCAGGCCCTTGGCATTGATGTCTCGCGCGGCATGGCTGTAGTTGCTGCTGACGTAATCCTGTTGGGCCGATTCACTGGCAAGCAGGCTGCCGGGCTGCATGAAGAACTGTTCTACGCGAATGTTTGGCGGCAGGCTGTCATTGCGCAGGTCGGCCAGGTAGTGAAGCTCTTCGTAGTCGCCGAACACGCGCTCCACGAAGGGCTCGAGCAAGCGTCGCTGCAAGCCATCCCCGAGCGCCGGTCGACCCAGGGAAAGGGCCGTATAGATCGTCAGACGGCGTTCGGGCAATTCGCGGATGCGGGCATAGAGGGCGTTGACGAAAGCATTGGGTTTGCCCAGGCCCAGCGGCAGGCCCATGTGGATATGGGTTGGCAGGCGTGACAGGATCTGTTCGACGGCCTGGTCGATGGAGCTGAGGTGCATCGAGGCCTCCTGGTTCGTGCTTGGGTTCAGGAGGTTCGACAGGCAGGTAGACAGGTTGGTTGCCTGGACGGTAAGAGGAAGCCGCAGCCACCTGGGGTCTGGATAACTCGGTGGTCTTCAGCCACAGCGTAGGTCCACGCGTACGCGGTGCCTGAGCGCTCTCGCCGGGGCGCCGGACCGGCCGCGATGGGCCGCGAAGCGGCCCCGGCAAGGCAAGAGGCGAAGCTAGAATACTGGGACTGCTACGCGGCACATTGCGGTATTTACAGGCCAGACATCTTCTGAATAGCGGCCTTGAGCTCATCATCCGAGCAATCCGCGCAGGTGCCCTTCGGCGGCATGGCGTTGATGCCCGTGATGGCCTTGGCCAGGATGCCATCCAACCCACCCTGGTGGTCGGCACGCTCCTTCCAGGCTGCGTTGTCGCCCACTTTCGGCGCGCCGAGCAGCCCCGTGCCATGGCAGGCCGTGCAATGCTTGGCGATGATGTCATCCGGCGTCCTGGCAGACCCGGCACCCGTGCTGGCGGACACGGCCATGCCCTTGCATTCCTGGCCCTGGATACACACCTTGCCGACCGGCTCCAGGCGCTTGGCGATATCGTCGTTGGTCGCAGCGGTAGCGGTGATTGCCCACAGGGCCAGTACGGCGGCCGGGATGGCCAGCATCTTCTTGACTTGATTCACGCGAACACCCTCATGGTGGCTAATCATGCTCGCGGCCACGGATCCTCGAGCGCCGAAAAGTATAACGACAAGCCCGAGGCCGGGAAACGACCCTACACAGGAAAGGGGTATTGACGCGTCAATGCACTGCGCTGGATCAAAAGTTCGAGGGGGTAGCGGCACTGATCAAGCGTGCTGGCTGTTCGAACGGGTTGCGAAAACGGTGCGGGCGGGTGCTTTCGAAGTAGTAGCTGTCGCCTGCTTCGAGAATGAACAGCTCGGTACCGACCACCAACTCCAGGCGGCCTTCGAGCAGGATGCCGGTCTCTTCGCCATCATGGGTCAGCATTTCGGCGCCGGTGTCGGCGCCAGGCGGGTACACCTCGGTCAGAAAAGCGATGGCGCGGTTACGGTGCGATTTGCCAACCAGCTTCATGGTCACCGCACCATCGGAGATGTCGATCAGTTCGTGGGCCTTGTAGACGATTTGCGCAGGGCTCTCGGGTTCGAGCTCGACGGAAAAGAACTCGACCATGGACATGGGAATGCCGCTCAGTACCTTGCGCAGCGAACTGATCGATGGGCTCACACTGTTCTTCTCGATCATCGAGATGGTGCTGTTGGTAACGCCCGCGCGCTTGGCGAGTTCACGCTGGGACAGGCCCTTGAGCGTGCGGATGGCTTGCAGTCGTTCGCCGACGTCCAAAGCTGGAGCCTCCTGAGACGGGTATGCGGGTGGATGTGAACGATATCATGGCAACGCCGTTCAGTATTTACAACACACCACCCGCCCTGACGCCTTAGTCCCCAACGTATTCCCGGGGCACCCGCTTGAGGTTGCAGAAGATCTGGTAAGGGATAGTACCGGCCTGGCTCGCCACCTCAGTGGCATGGACCTGCTTGCCCCACAGTTCGACTGGGCTGCCGACCGTCGCTTGGGGCACGTCGGTCAGGTCGATGCTCAGCATGTCCATCGACACGCGACCAATGAGCGGGGCTCGACTGCCGGCAACGATGACCGGCGTGCCGTTGGGCGCCTGGCGCGGGTAACCGTCGGCGTAGCCCATGGCAACCACGCCTACACGGGTGGGCCGCGTGCTGACGAACGTGGCGCCGTAACCCACCGGCTCGCCGGCCGGCAGCTCCCGCACACTGATGACCCGCGACTGCAGTGTCATGACCGGCTGCAGGCGTTGGGCGTGTGCTTGAGGCATGTCGAACGGCGTGGCGCCATAGAGCATCAGGCCTGGCCGTACCCAATCACCGGCTGCCTGGGGCCAACCCAGCACGGCTGGGGAGTTGCGCAGGCTGCACTCTGCAGCCAAGCCCTGGCGCGCGGTTTCGAACACGGCAATCTGCTCGCTTGTGGCCTTAGCATCCAACTCATCGGCACGGGCGAAATGGCTCATGAGCACGATGCGCCCTACCTTGCCGCTGGCCAGCAGGCGCTCATAGGCATCGCGATAATCCTTGGGATGCAGCCCTACACGGTGCATGCCGGTATCGAGCTTGAGCCAGACGGTGAGTGGGCTGTGCAGCGGGCTTTTCTCGATGGCCTCCAACTGCCAGGCCGAATGCACGACGCACCACAGGTCATGTTCGACGATCAATGGCAGCTCACTGGCTTCGAAGAAGCCCTCCAACAGCAGTACTGGGCTCCTGATGCCGGCCGCACGCAGCTCCAGTGCCTCTTCGATGCAGGCCACGGCAAACCCGTCCGCCTCGGGCTCGAGCGCCAACGCGCAGCGCACGGCACCGTGACCGTAGGCGTCGGCCTTGATCACGGCTAGCGCCTTGGCGCCGGTCAGTTCACGGGCGAGACGGTAATTATGGCGCAGGGCCTGGAGGTCGATCAGGGCACGGGCGGGGCGCATGCGGCTGCCTTAAAAGTCATACGGGTTGAAATCGAAGCTGGGGCACGCGCAGGTCATTCGCGAGCACCCCAATGGATGGTTTACTGCTGATGGGCAGGCGAACCATGCCCGTGACGGGCCACTTCGCGGCTGCTGCCATAGCGCGAGATGTCCAGCCCTTGTGCACTGATCTGCGGTTTCTTGCGCGCGATCAGGTCAGCCAGCAGGCGACCCGAGCCACAGGCCATGGTCCAGCCCAGCGTGCCGTGCCCTGTGTTGAGGAACAGGTTACTGAAGGCGGTTGCACCCACGATGGGGGTACCGTCTGGCGTCGCGGGACGCAGTCCGGTCCAGAAACTGGCTTGGCTCAAATCACCGCCGCGAGGATAAAGGTCGTTGACGATCATCTCCAGCGTTTCACGTCGACGGGGGTTGAGCGACAGGTCAAAGCCCGCGATTTCAGCCATGCCCCCAACACGGATACGGTTGTCGAAACGGGTGATGGCGACCTTGTAGGTCTCGTCGAGGATGGTCGAGGCAGGCGCCATGTCGCCGTTGGTGATGGGCACGGTCAGGGAGTAACCCTTCAACGGATAGACCGGCGCCTTGATACCCAAGGGCTTGAGCATCTGCGGCGAATAGCTGCCCAATGCCAGCACATAGCGGTCGGCGGTTTCGAGCTTGCCATCGATCCAGACACCGTTGATGCGGTCACCTGCATGATCCAGACGCTGGATATCCTGCCCGAAGCGGAACTCCACGCCCAGGTTCCGGGCCATTTCCGCCAGCTTGGTGGTGAACAACTGGCAATCGCCGGTCTGGTCGTTAGGCAGGCGCAGGGCGCCGGCGAGGATGCCCTTCACACTGGCCAGGGCAGGTTCGACGCGGGCGATGCCATCGCGATCGAGCAATTCATAAGGCACGCCTGATTGCTCGAGCACGGCGATATCCTTGGCAGCTGCATCGACCTGGGCCTGGGTACGGAACAGCTGGGTAGTGCCCAGGCTACGGTTCTCGTACGCGATTCCGGTTTCGGCGCGCAGTTCGTCGAGGCAGTCGCGGCTGTACTCGGACAACCGCACCATGCGCTCCTTGTTCACGGCATAGCGGTTGGCCGTGCAGTTACGCAGCATCTGCGCCATCCACAGGTACTGGTCCACGTCACCGGTCAGCTTGATGGCAAGCGGAGCGTGACGCTCGAGCAACCACTTCACGGCTTTTAGAGGCACCCCTGGCGCCGCCCACGGTGAGGCATAGCCGGGCGAGATCTGGCCGGCGTTGGCGAAGCTGGTTTCCATGGCCACCGCTGGCTGGCGGTCCACCACCGTCACTTCGAACCCTTGCCGGGCCAGGTAATAGGCACTGGCGGTTCCAATCACGCCGCTACCAAGTACCAGAACTCGCATCGTTTCTTTCCCCTCGCGCACTGCCGCAGTGTGTTGTTGGACTGCCATTGATGGGCGAAGTATAGGAATTCGTGAGCAGTGCAATTCACTATATAAAAGCCTATTATTGGCGAGAATTCTCGGCACAATGGCCTTTCACGGAGGGGCATCCCCTATGAGAACCCAGCATCAAAGTAAGCGTGAGCTGGACAAGATCGACCGGAACATCCTGCGCATCCTGCAGAACGACGGGCGTATCTCCTTCACCGAATTGGGCGAGAAGGTCGGCCTCTCCACCACGCCGTGCACCGAGCGCGTACGTCGGCTGGAACGTGAAGGCATCATCATGGGCTACAACGCGCGCCTGAACCCACAGCACCTCAAGGGCAGCCTGCTGGTGTTCGTGGAAATCAGCCTGGACTACAAGTCTGGCGATACCTTCGAGGAGTTTCGTCGGGCAGTGCTCAAGCTGCCGCACGTGCTCGAATGCCACCTGGTTTCCGGCGACTTCGACTACCTGGTCAAGGCGCGCATTTCGGAAATGGCTTCGTATCGCAAGCTGCTTGGCGACATCCTGCTCAAGCTGCCCCACGTGCGTGAGTCCAAAAGCTACATCGTGATGGAGGAGGTGAAGGAAAGCCTCTGCCTGCCAATCCCGGACTGACGCCGGGCTCTACCGCGAACGCCTAGACCAGCACTTGCCGGGTGGTAGCAATGAACTGGTGCACCAGCTGCTCGGCCGCAGGGTCGATCATGGGTTCGGGCCCACGACCGCGTGGGCAGGCCAGGCGTGGGGTGGTGCCGAACAGGCGGCAGATCATTGGCCGCTCTTCATATACCGTGCAGCCCTGGGGCCCCAAATGCACGCAGTCCAGGCGCTCCAGGGCAGCGTCCTGCTCGGCCTGGGATTTGCGCGGCAGCCGAGCCATCTCTTGCGCCGAGGTAGTGACCGGTCCGCAGCAGTCATGGCAGCCGGGCTCGCATTCGAACGACGGGATGAGTTCGCGCAGGAAGTGGATTTTGTGGCGATCGCAGGACATGACTAGGCACAGGCTGAAAATGTTCGCTCATTATAGGCCGGTTGCCCGCCCTGGGCCTGCGGCTTATCCTCCCGTTCCAGCCCATGCACCAGGACGCGTCCAATGATCCACAGCGCGCAGCACGCCGCTTCTTATTACGCCGCCAGCAGTGCGCCTCACCCTGATCATGCCTTTCTGCAGGGTGAGCACACCGCCGATGTGTGCATCGTCGGCGGTGGCTACTCTGGTCTGAACACGGCCCTGGAGTTGGCCGAGCGTGGCTTCTCGGTGATCCTGCTCGAAGCGCGCAAGATCGGCTGGGGCGCCAGTGGGCGCAACGGTGGGCAGTTGATTCGCGGGGTCGGCCATGGCCTGGAGCAGTTCCTGCCGGTCATCGGCGAGCAGGGCGTTCGCGACATGCAACGGATGGGATTGGAGGCCGTGCAGATCGTGCGCGACCGTGTAGCGCAGCACGCCATCGCCTGTGACCTGGTCTGGGGCTATTGCGACCTGGCCAACAAGCCGGCGCAAATGGCGGGCCTGGCCGAAGAGGCCGAACACTTGCGCAGCCTGGGTTACGCCCACGAACTGCGGCTGGTCGCAAAGGATGACATTCACGACGTGGTGGGCTCGCAGCGCTATGCAGGCGGGCTGGTGGACATGGGTTCTGGCCACTTGCACCCCCTCAACCTGGCCTTGGGCGAAGCCGCGGCAGCCGCGCGCCTGGGCGTGAAACTCCACGAGCAGTCCGAGGTGACCCGCATCGACTATGGCCCCCAGGTGCAGGTACACACTGCCCAAGGCCGGGTCCGGGCGCAAACGCTGGTCCTGTGCTGCAACGCCTACCTCAATGGGTTGCACGGTGAGCTGGGCGGCAAGGTATTGCCCGCCGGCAGTTACCTCATTGCCACCGAGCCGCTGGGTGAAGCGCGTGCACGTTCGCTGCTGCCACAGAACATGGCCGTGTGCGACCAGCGGGTGGCGCTGGACTACTACCGCCTGAGCGCAGATCACCGGTTGCTGTTCGGCGGCGCTTGCCATTATTCCGGGCGCGACCCAAAGGATATCGCCGCCTACATGCGGCCCAAGATGCTGCGGGTGTTCCCTCAACTGGCGGACGTCCGCATCGACTACCAGTGGGGTGGCATGATCGGGATCGGCGCCAACCGCCTGCCCCAGGTAGGCCGTCTGCCCGATCAGCCCAACGTCTACTACGCCCAGGCCTACGCAGGCCACGGGCTGAACGCGACCCATCTGGCCGCCCGGCTGCTCGGGGAGGCCATCAGTGGCCAGCAAAGCGGGCGCTTCGACCTGTTCGCCAAGGTGCCACACATGACGTTCCCAGGCGGCAAGCACTTGCGCTCACCTTTACTGGCATTGGGCATGCTGTGGCACAGGCTCAAGGAGCTGGCCTGAAAGCGGTCAAGGCCTCCAGAACGGCTTGCGGCCTTCCGAGCGCGCCTCTTGCCAGCTGAGCCCCACATCACGCAATTCATGGTCGCTCAACTGGAGCAGCGCCCTGCGGGTGTGCCAGCGGCGCAGCATCAACTGCAAGCGACTCGAAGCCTTTGGCGTAGCGTGGGTTTCGCTTCGCTGCAGGGCCTCTTTATCGCCTACCAACGGTTCATTGCGCACATCGCTCAAGCTTCCCATCGCTGCTGTCTCCCTTTCGATGACAATGTGGGGACAGCATGCAGGGTGCATGGCCTGACAATACAGATCCAAAAAAGCGTTATTATTTGGATACAGATCGGGCTTCCAGGTAACTGAATGCAGCCTTTTCAATCAATCTGTATGGTGCGTTACCCGGCGCAGCCCAGGAGTATGACGTGACGCTCTACCTGAACCTTGCCGAGGTACTCGGCGCGCGCATCGAACAGGGCCTATATCGCCCCGGCCAGCGGCTGCCATCGGTGCGCGCACTAAGCGTGGAGCACGGGGTAAGCCTGAGCACCGTGCAACAGGCCTACCGCATGCTCGAAGACAGTGGCATGGTCTCGCCACGGCCAAAATCCGGCTATTTCGTGAGCGATCACCGCCACCTGCCGGCCTTGCCTGCGGTCAGCCGACCCGCCCAGCGCCCCGTGGACATCTCCCAGTGGGAGCAGGTACTGGAACTGGTGCGCAGTACTCCGCAGCCAGGGGTGATACAGCTTGGACGGGGCATGCCAGACATCGAGAGCCCTACCCTCAAGCCGCTGTTGCGCAGCCTCGCCCGACTCAGCCGTCGGCAGGACATGCCCGGGCTGTATTACGACAATATCCACGGCAACCTGGCCTTGCGTGAACAGGTGGCACGCCTGGCCCTGGACTCCGGTTGCAGGCTCTCCCCCTCGGAGCTGGTGGTGACGACAGGCTGTCACGAAGCCCTGTCGTGCAGCATCCGCGCCGTGTGCGAGCCTGGCGATATCGTTGCGGTGGACTCGCCCAGCTTCCATGGCGCCATGCAGACGCTCAAGGGCCTGGGCATGAAGGCGCTGGAGATCCCCACGGACCCGGTGACGGGCATCAGCCTCGAGGCGCTCGAACTGGCCCTCGAGCAGTGGCCGATCAAGCTCATCCAGATCACCCCAAGTTGCAACAACCCGCTGGGCTACATCATGCCCGAGGCTCGTAAAAAGGCCCTGTTGAAGCTTGCACAGCGCTACGACGTGGCCATTCTCGAGGACGATGTCTACGGTGACCTGGCCTACACCTACCCTCGGCCACGAACGGTCAAGTCATTCGATATGCAAGGCCGCGTGCTGTTGTGCAGTTCATTTTCAAAGACCCTTGCCCCTGGCCTGCGTGTCGGTTGGGTAGCGCCCGGACGCTACCTGGAGCGGGTCCTGCACATGAAGTACATCAGCACAGGCAGCACCGCCAGTCAGCCTCAATTGGCGGTAGCGGACTTCATCGCCAACGGGCACTACCAGCCCCATGTGCGACGGATGCGTAGCCAGTACCAACGCAGCCGTGAGTTGATGAGCGACTGGGTGACCCGGTATTTCCCACCCGGCACCCGCGTAAGCCGTCCGCAAGGCGGCTTCATGCTGTGGGTGGAATTGCCGGAACATTTCGATACCTTGCAACTCAATCACGCCTTACTGGAACAGGGCGTACAAGTGGCCGTGGGCAGCATCTTTTCCGCTTCCGGCAAGTTCCGTCATTGCCTGCGCATGAACTTCGCCGCCAGGCCTACAGCGCAAATCGAGGCGGCGGTGCGCAAGGTGGGTGAGACCGCCCAACGCTTGCTGGACGAGGACATCGTCGCGACGTAACTTTGCGTTGCCTGCCACTGTCCAACCCCAAAGCCCTGCTGCACAGGACGATCCACCGTTGAAACTCCAGCGAGCCCTACCCTTGCTGCTGACGCTGCTGCTCGGCGTCGGCGGCTGCGCCAGCGTCGATACGCCGCGCCAAACCAGCCAAGCCCTGCCGGCCGATGGCTCGGCGTTCGGCCGCTCGGTGTTGCGCCAGGCAGCACCTTATGAAGGCCGTTCCGGCTTTCGCCTGCTCCCCAACAGCAACGAGGCTTTCCGGGCGCGCGCCGAGCTGATACGCAATGCACAGGCCAGCATCGACGTGCAGTACTACATCGTCCATGACGGGCTCAGCACCCGCGCCCTGGTCCATGAACTGTTGCGGGCGGCAGACCGGGGGGTGCGGGTACGCATCCTGCTGGACGACACCACCAGTGACGGCCTGGATGCAATCATGGGCACCCTCGCCGCCCACCCGAACATCCAGATCCGCGTGTTCAACCCCCTGCACCTGGGACGCGCCACCGGGGTCACGCGCGCCATGGGCCGGTTGCTCAACCTGTCGCGTCAGCACCGGCGCATGCACAACAAGCTGTTCCTGGTGGACAACAGCATGGCCATCGTCGGCGGGCGAAACCTGGGCGACGAGTACTTCGATGCCGAGCCCAACCTGAACTTCACCGACATCGATCTGCTGGGTGTGGGCCCTATAGCAGAGCAGTTGGGACACAGTTTCGATCAGTACTGGAACAGCGCCCTGAGCCGCCCGATCACCGACTTCCTCTGGCACCAGCCCAATGCCAGCGACCTGCGCACCAGCCGCCATCGGCTGGAGGTCTCGCTGGCCGAAGCCAGAACTCGGCGCAAGGTCTTGTATGACCGCCTGATGGCCTATCAATCCCAGCCGCGGCTGGACACCTGGCGCAACGAACTCATATGGGCCCATGCCCAGGCGCTGTGGGACGCACCCAGCAAGGTGCTGGCCGATGACGAGCCTGACCCACAGCTGCTGCTGACACGGCAACTTGGCCCTGACCTGCGCGATGTGCGTCACGAACTGATTCTGGTCTCGGCTTATTTCGTGCCCGGCGAACCAGGGCTGCTTTACCTCACTCAGAGCGCCGACGCGGGCATTTCGGTAAAGCTGTTGACCAACTCGCTGGAGGCCACCGATGTGCCTGCCGTACACGGCGGTTATGCCCCTTACCGCAAGGCATTGCTGGAGCACGGGGTGAAGCTATACGAAATGCGCCGCCAACCCGGGGACCCCAGCGCGGGCAAGCTGAGTTTTCATGGCAGCTCCAATTCCAGCCTGCACAGCAAGGCGATCGTGTTCGACCGTCACAAGACGTTCATTGGCTCGTTCAATTTCGATCCGCGCTCGGTGTTGTGGAACACCGAAGTCGGCGTGTTGGTCGACAGCCCCGAACTTGCCGAATACACCCGTGCGCTGGCGGTGCAGGGCATGGCACCGGCCCTGAGCTACCAGCCTGAGCTCGTCGGCGGCAAGCTGGTCTGGGTGACCGAGGAGGACGGACAGCGGCGGGTGCTCACGTCAGAGCCTGGTAGCCTGTGGCGGCGGTTCAATGCCTGGATCAGCAAGGCGGTCGGGCTGGAAAAGATGCTCTAGCGCTGCGCAGTCACGCCGCCGCAGGCTCGAACGCTCCGGGCCGCCGGGTCAGCACCACAAGCCCAGCGGCGCCTGCTGCCATCAGCAGCGGCAAGGCGTGCCCACTGATCCACTGGCTACCTGCGCCGGCCAGCAACGGCCCCAGCAGGCAACCGATGCCCCACAGCTGGGCCACGTGGGCATTGGCCCGCACCAGGGCATCGTCTCGATAGCGCTCACCGATCAATACCAGCGACAAGGTGAACAACCCACCGGCGCTTGCGCCGAACAATACCCACACAGGCCAGATCGCCCAGGTGTGCAACAGCAGGGGGATGGCAAGGCTCGACCCCAACAATGCCGAGGCGCAACCGGTGAACAGCGCGCGCCGCGACATGTGGTCCGCCAGTGCGCCAATGGGCAACTGCAGCACCGCATCGCCGACCACCACCGTACTGACCATGAACAACGCGATTTCCGTGCTCAGGCCCTGTTGCAGGCAGTATATCGGCAGCAGGGTCAGGATCATGGCTTCGAACGAAGCGAACAATGCGATGGCCCAGGCGATCACGGGCAGCCTTCTGCAGAAGGCAAACAGGTCGGCAAAGGTGACATTGCATGCTTGCGTAGAGGGCGCGCCACCGCGGCCCAGCAACAGCAAGGGCGACACCAGCAGCAGACCGGTCGCCGCCCAGAAGCCGAAGTCGTCGTCCGACCCCAGCATGCCCAGCACCAACGGCCCTGCCAGTTGGCTCAGCGCATAGCTACTCCCGTACAGGGCTACCAGCCGTCCGCGCCACTGCTCGACCACCAGTTGGTTGATCCAGCTCTCACCCAGCACGAACACCACGGTCAACGCCATGCCGATCAACAGCCGCAGCACCAACCAAAGCGGGTAGCTTGGCAGCAGGGCCAACAGGCCGATGGACAATGCCCCGCCCCACAGGCACAGGCGCATGGCCGCAGGCACGCCTACCCACCCGGCAAGACGGCTGGCTAGGCTGGCGCCGGCCAGCACGCCCAGAGCAGGCATGGCGGCCATGACGCCAATAGCGAAGCCGCCATACCCCCAGGCCTCCAGACGCAAGGACACCAACGGCATGCTCACACCCAATGCGAGCCCGACGCTCAGCACCGACGCCAGCACGGCAAAATAGGTTCCCCAACGCATGACGGCCTCCCAGGCAGCATTGTTGTATGACAGAAACAACGAAGCCGGGACGGTATGAGCCGCCCCGGCCAGTGGTGGAGTGTCCGCCCCGCGTGCAATCGAGCTGCCTCAGGCCCTGCTCAGCTCGCAACAGCGATACCAGGCACTTGGAAGCCGAATTGCCTGCTACAGGCTGCTGGAATTACAGCTTGATCCAGGTGGCCTTGAGCTCGGTGTACTTCTCCAGCGCGTGCAGCGACTTGTCACGGCCGTTGCCCGACTGCTTGAAGCCACCGAATGGCGCGGTCATGTCGCCGCCATCATATTGGTTGACCCAGACACTGCCGGCGCGCACGGCGCGGGCCGTCCTGTGCGCCTTGGAAATGTCCGAAGTCCAGATGCCCGCCGCCAGCCCATAGGGTGTGTCGTTGGCGATGGCAACCGCCTCTTCGGCCGTGTCGAAAGCAATCACGGACAGGACGGGGCCGAAGATTTCTTCCTGGGCGATCTTCATGGCATTGGTCACGCCATCGAAGATGGTCGGCTCGACGTAGGTGCCGCCGGTATCTTCCAGCGTCCGCTTGCCACCGGTCAGCAGCTTGGCACCGTCCTTGTGGCCGGCCTCGATGTACGACAGCACGGTATTCATCTGCTGGGTATCGACCAGGGCACCAACGGTGGTCTGCGGGTCCAGCGGGTTGCCGGGCTTCCAGGCCTTGAGGGCCTCGACCACCATGGGCAGGAAGGTGTCCTTGATCGAGCGCTCCACCAGCAAGCGAGAACCTGCGGTGCACACTTCACCCTGGTTGAAGGCGATGGCGCTGGCAGCAGCCTGGGCGGCGGCCTCAAGGTCGGGCGCGTCGGCAAAGACGATGTTCGGGCTCTTGCCACCGGCTTCCAGCCAGATGCGTTTCATGTTCGATTCGCCTGCATACACCATCAGCTGCTTGGCGATCTTGGTCGAACCTGTGAATACCAGGGTGTCGACGTCCATGTGCAGGGCCAGGGCCTTGCCCACGGTGTGGCCATAGCCAGGCAGCACGTTCAGCACACCTGCCGGGATGCCGGCTTGCACCGCCAACTGAGCGATGCGAATGGCCGTCAGCGGCGATTTCTCGGAAGGCTTGAGCACAACCGAGTTGCCCGTAGCCAATGCGGGGCCCAACTTCCAGCTCGCCATCAGCAGCGGGAAGTTCCACGGGACGATGGCACCCACCACGCCTACCGGCTCGCGGGTGACCAGGCCCAGTTGATCGTGAGGCGTAGGAGCGACTTCGTCGTACACCTTGTCGATGGCTTCGGCTGTCCAGTGAATGGCATTGGCAGCGCCTGGGATATCGATGCTGGAGGCGTCACCGATCGGCTTGCCCATGTCCAGCGTTTCAAGCAGCGCCAGCTCTTCCACGTTCTTGCGCAGCAGGTCGGCGAAGCGGATCAGAATGGCCTTGCGCTTGGCCGGAGCCAGCTGTGACCATACGCCCGAATTGAAGGTCGCGCGGGCGTTTTCGACCGCGCGGTTGGCGTCGGCCAGGTCGCAGCTGGCAACCTTGGCCAGGAAGCGTCCGTCGACCGGGCTCAGGCATTCGAAGGTTTCACCGGATGCGGCATCGGTGTATTCGCCGTTGATGAAGGCGCGGCCTTCGATCTTCAGTTGCTGGGCACGTTGTTCCCAGTCTGCACGAGTCAGGGTGGTCATACGAAACTCCTCCTCTTGTTTAGGTGCAACGCTGCACTGAGGACTTGCAGGCGTTGTCGGGGTCCGGGCGTGCGACAGGCGCACACAGGCATGCAATACCCTAAACCAGCCCTTTCAAACTATCAATATATTTGACACTATCGGCTCAAACGCCCAGCGATGTTAATTTTATTGAACATACAGGAGCCCCCTCATGAGCATCGACAGCATCATCGACTTCGCCCAGGCCATTACCGAGGCCGAGCGCTATCGCCCCGCAGCCGAAAAGGTTCTCAAGGGCGAGCCGGACCAGGCCGTGTACAACCACTATGCAAGCCCCTGCGGGCAGTTTGCCGCTGGCGTCTGGGAGGGGGAAGTCGGCCAGTGGAAGGTCAACTACACCGAGCATGAGTACTGCGAAATCGTGCAGGGCGTGTCGGTGCTGCGTGACGAAAAAGGCGCCAGCAAGACACTGCGTGCGGGTGATCGGTTCGTCATACCCGCCGGGTTCAAAGGGACATGGGAAGTGCTGGAGCCTTGCCGCAAGATCTATGCATTGTTCGAGCAGAAGTAACCCCTGGCCTGCCCACCCTTTCGGCCAGGCATAAAAAAACCCGCCTCTGTTCAGAGGCGGGTTTTTTTCAGGTCGCCGATCAATTACTTGATCTTGGCTTCCTTGTACACCACGTGCTTGCGAACAACGGGATCGTATTTCTTGATCTCGATTTTGTCCGGGGTGGTGCGCTTGTTCTTGTCGGTGGTGTAGAAGTGGCCGGTACCGGCACTCGAAACCAGACGGATCAATTCACGCATGATGCTCTCCCTTAAACCTTGGCGCCAGCTTTACGGATGTCAACCAGAACGGCATCGATGCCGCGCTTGTCGATGATGCGCATGCCTTTGGCGGAAACGCGCAGACGCACGAAACGCTTCTCGGATTCAACCCAGAAACGGTGGTGCTGCAGGTTTGGCAGGAAACGACGACGGGTTTTGTTGTTTGCGTGGGAAATGTTGTTCCCGGTTACTGGACCCTTACCAGTAACTTGACAGACTCTCGACATGACTCAGCCCTCTAAAACCACATGCCCAACCCGGCATGGGTTGGCCGCTTAATCTCTCAGTCTTTGGCGCCGAGGCGCCGTGATTCTGGAGGTCTTATCGACCGGATTCGCTGATGCGACAGGCCGAGCCCCTAGAAAAGAGCGCTGCTTTATACCAGAAAGACTCGATTGCAACAATACCTGATCAACATTCGAGCCGGGGCGAACCGCCGCGGGCGGCACGGCCGCAGGCCCTATCGGACGCTGACCGCTCGTCGCCAAGATTGTAAAAAAGAGTGTGGTCATTTTCCGGCAGTCACACTAGGGTAGGCCTTTTCCAGACTGCACTGGCAGATGGGCCACTGACAGCCAAGGAGCCACCATGCGTGCCGCCGCTCTTTCCTTATTGTTCACTTCCCTGCTTGCCGTGGGTGCAGCCCAGGCAGCGCCACTGAGCGTTTGCAGCGAAGCCAGCCCCGAAGGCTTCGACGTGGTGCAGTACAATTCGCTGACTACCACCAATGCCACGGCCGATGTCCTGATGAACCGCCTGGTGGAGTTCGATGCCGGCAAAGGCAAGGTGGTGCCGAGCCTGGCCGCCAGCTGGACGGTGTCGGCCGATGGCCTGGTGTACGATTTCACCTTGCGCGACAACGTGAAATTCCATACCACCGGCTACTTCAAGCCCAGCCGTACGCTCAATGCCGACGACGTGCTGTTCAGCTTCCAGCGCATGCTCTACCCCGCCCACGCCTGGCACAAGACGGCACCCGGCGGCTACCCCCATGCCCAGTCGCTGCAACTGGGCAGCCTGATCAAAACGATCGACGCACCAGCGCCCAATACCGTGCGCTTTACCCTCACCCACCCGGATGCGACCTTCCTGGCTACCCTGAGCATGGGCTTTGCCTCGATCTACTCCGCCGAATACGCCGACACGTTGCTCAAGGCAGGCACTCCCGAGAAGCTCAACAGCCAACCCATCGGCACCGGGCCATTCGTCTTCCAGCGATTCCAGAAGGATGCGGTGGTGCGCTATCGCGCCAATCCTGACTACTTTGCCGGCAAACCGGCCGTCGACCCGCTGATCTTCGCCATCACCACCGATGCGAACGTGCGCCTGCAGAAGCTCAAACGCAATGAGTGCCAGGTAGCCCTGTCGCCCAAGCCACTGGACATTGCCGAAGCCAGCCAGGACAGCAGCCTCAAGGTGGCCAGCACGCCAGCGTTCATGACGGCATTCATCGCGCTCAACAGCCAGCACCCACCCCTGGACAAGCCAGAGGTGCGTCAGGCCATCAACCTGGCTTTCGACAAACAGGCCTACGTGAAGGCTGTTTTCGAAGACTCGGCCATCGCGGCCAATGGCCCGTACCCGCCCAATACCTGGAGCTATGCCAAGGACCTGCCCGGTTACCCACTGGATGTGAAGAAAGCCAAGGCCTTGCTGGCCAAGGCCGGCCTGGCGGACGGCTTCAGCACGACGATCTGGACACGTCCTTCGGGTAGCCTGCTCAACCCCAACCCCAGCCTGGGCGCGCAGATGCTGCAGGCTGATCTCGCCAAGGTGGGCATCAAGGCTGACATTCGGGTGATCGAATGGGGCGAGCTGATCCGCCGCGCCAAGGCCGGCGAGCACGACCTGCTGTTCATGGGCTGGGCAGGTGACAACGGTGACCCGGATAACTTCCTCACCCCGCAGTTCTCCTGTGCAGCGGTCAAGTCCGGGACCAATTTCGCGCGGTTCTGTGACAATCGCCTGGACCAGCTGATCAGTGCCGGTCGCACCACCAATGATCAGAGCGTGCGCAGCCGGCTGTACCAGCAGGCGCAGACCCTGATCCAGCAGCAGGCGCTGTGGGTGCCATTGGCGCATCCGAATGCGGCGGCCCTGCTGCGCCAGGGTGTCGAGGGTTATCAGGTCAACCCGTTCGGCCGGCTGGACTTCAGCAAGGTGAGCGTGACCAAGTAAGCCCTGGCCACGCCTCGCCCTTGTCATGAACGGGGGAAGGCGCCCCTTCCCCGGTCATGACAGGTCGTCCTGGACAGCGCCGCTACCACAGCGGCGTGCCCTAAGCCACGACCCACCCGTGCTCGGCCATGGACAGCGGCTCCCCGTCGCCAATGATGATGTGATCCAGCACACGCACATCGATCAAGGCCAGCCCACGCTTGAGCGACAAGGTCAGGTGCACATCCTCCTTGCTCGGTTCGCTGTTCCCCGAAGGGTGGTTGTGACACAGGATCAGCGCCGCGGCATTGTGCATCAATGCCCGTCGCACGACTTCCCGCGGATAGACACTGGCTCGGTCGATGGTACCCCTGAACAGAATCTCGAACGCCAGTGGCCGGTGCTTGGTGTCCAGAAACAGGCAGCCGAACACCTCGCTGGGTTCATGGCGCAGCATGGCCTTGAGGTAGCGTCGTACGGCCTGGGGGTCCTCCAACGCCGCTGCGCGGGTGATCCCCTCATCGAGGTAGCGACGACCGATTTCCAGCAATGCCTGCAGCTGTGCGTATTTGACCTCCCCTATGCCAGGCTCGCGCAAGACGGCCCGCCGATCGGCCTCCAGAAACGGCCGTAAGCCGCCAAAACGCACCAACAAGCCGCGCGCCAAGTCGAGCACGTTGTGCCCTGCAACGCCTGACCCCAGCAGCACAGCCAGCAGCTCGGCGTCAGACAGCACCGCCGCCCCACGCTGCAGCAGCTTTTCCCTTGGCCGATCCTGAACCGGCCATTCCCTGATGTTCATCGCGTCCCTGCCCTTGCTGCGGCCCATTTCGGCCCTGTGTTAATCTATTTGCCCTCGTACATGCGACGTTCTGCCGCACGCAGTTTCTGTCGCCGCCCGCTTTCACTGGAAAAAGGCAACCCTATGCAGCGGCTGTATCGCAAGCGCATCGTTCTTGGCGTCGGTGGTGGCATCGCCGCCTACAAGAGCGCCGAACTGATCCGCCGACTCCTGGAGCACGGCGCCCAAGTGCGTGTCGTCATGACCCGCGGTGGCGCCGAATTCATCACGCCGCTGACCTTGCAGGCGTTGTCCGGCCATCCGGTGCACCTGGACCTCCTCGACCCGGCAGCAGAGGCGGCCATGGGCCATATCGAGCTGGCCAAATGGGCTGATCTGGTGCTGATCGCTCCGGCCACCGCCGACCTCATGGCACGCCTGGCCCAGGGCATGGCCGATGACCTCTTGACGACCCTGGTGCTGGCCACCGACGCCACCGTCGCCGTCGCCCCCGCCATGAACCAGGCCATGTGGCGTGACGCTGCCACCCAGGCCAACCTCCAAGTGCTCAGGAGCCGAGGCATTCAGGTGTTCGGCCCTGCCTCGGGCAGCCAGGCCTGTGGCGACGTGGGCCTGGGCCGCATGCTCGAGGCCACGGACCTGGCCCGGTGCGCCGCCGAAAGCTTCAAGCGCCAGGCATTGACCGGCAAGCACGTGCTGATCACCGCCGGCCCCACTCAGGAGAACATCGACCCGGTGCGCTACATCACCAATCATAGCTCCGGGAAGATGGGCTTCGCCCTGGCCGAGGCGGCCGCCGAAGCCGGGGCTCGGGTGACCCTCGTGACCGGTCCCGTCCACCTGCCTACCCCCGACCGGGTCAGCCGTATCGACGTGGTCAGCGCGCGGGACATGCTGGCAGCCTGTGAGGCGGCCATGCCATGCGACCTGTTCATCGCTTCGGCGGCGGTGGCGGACTACCGCCCAGAGGTCATAGCGCCACAAAAGCTGAAGAAAGATCCTACGACTGGCGATGGCATGCTGCTGCAGATGGTGCGCAATCCCGATATCCTTGCCACCCTGGCCGGTCGCACCGACCGCCCTTTCAGTGTCGGCTTCGCCGCCGAGACCGAACACTTGCTCGATTACGCCACGCGCAAGCTCAAGGACAAGAACCTCGACCTGATCGTCGCCAACGATGTGGCCAACCCCAGCATCGGCTTCAACAGTGAAGAGAACGCCTTGACCGTGATCGATCGCCAGCAGCACCAGACCCTCTTCGCGCAGACCAGCAAGGGCAAGATCGCCCGTCAGCTGGTTGCCTTCATCGCCGAACGGCTCAATCAGGTTCAGTAAGTTACATGCACGCATTACAAGCCAAGATCCTCGACCCACGCCTGGGTACCGAATTCCCGTTGCCGCAGTACGCCACTCCGGGCTCCGCCGGCCTTGACCTGCGCGCGCTGCTCACGCAGGACACGGTGCTCGAACCCGGTCAGACGGTCCTGATTCCAACGGGCCTGTCCATCCATATCAGCGACCCGGGTCTTGCCGCACTCGTGCTGCCGCGCTCGGGCCTGGGCCACAAGCATGGCATCGTGCTGGGCAACCTGGTCGGGCTGATCGATTCGGACTACCAGGGCGAACTGATGGTGTCGTGCTGGAACCGCGGCACCACCGCCTTCACCATCGCTGTCGGTGAGCGTATCGCCCAGCTGGTGCTCGTGCCCGTGGTACAGGCGCAGTTCGAGATCGTCGAATCGTTCGATCAAAGCCAGCGCGGCGCCGGTGGCTTCGGTCACTCCGGCACCCGTTGAACCGCACATGAGCACATTCGCCATGGATGGCGAACTCCGGGCCGCAACCTTCGTCCAAGCGCTCTGCGTGCGCCTGCAACCGAGCGCTTCTGACTGATGGGGTTTTCCAGATGAACGACATGGCCCCGGCGGGCCGCGCCCACTTGCCGCCTGGTATTTTTCGCGCTTACGACATCCGCGGCATCGTCGGCAAGACGCTGCACGCTGATACCGCCTACTGGATAGGCCGCGCCGTCGGCGCACAGAGCCTGGCCATGGGCGAACCCCAGGTCAGCGTGGGCCGCGATGGTCGCCTGTCCGGCCCGCTGCTCGTCGAGCCGCTGATCCGCGGCCTGGTCGAAGCAGGCTGCCATGTGAACGACCTTGGTCTGGTACCCACGCCGGCGCTGTACTACGCCACTCACGAACTGGGCGGCAAATCGGGCGTGATGCTCACCGGTAGTCACAACCCCCCGGACTACAACGGCTTCAAGATCGTCATTGCAGGCGACACCCTGGCCAACGAGCAGATCCAGGCGCTGCTCGGCCGCTTGCAGGCCAATGACCTGACCCTGGGCACAGGGCACGTGCAGCAGGTAGCGATTCTGGAGCGCTATTTCCAGCGGATCGTCAGTGACGTGAAGCTGGCCAGAAGGCTCAAGGTGGTCGTGGACTGTGGCAACGGCGTCGCTGGCGTGATCGCCCCGCAACTGATCGAAGCGTTGGGTTGCGAGGTGATTGCGCTGTTCAGCGAAGTGGATGGCAACTTCCCGAACCATCACCCCGACCCCAGCAAGGCGCATAACCTTCAGGTGCTGATCGACACGGTCAAGCGCACGGGTGCGGACCTCGGCCTGGCATTCGACGGCGACGCGGATCGCGTCGGCGTGGTGACCGAGGCCGGCAGCATCATCTACGCCGACCGCTTGCTGATGCTGTTCGCCCAGGATGTCCTGGCTCGTAACCCAGGCGCCGAAATCATCTTCGACGTCAAGTGCACCCGACGCCTCATCCCCCTGATCGAACGATTGGGCGGACGTACCCTGATGTGGAAGACCGGTCATTCGTTGATGAAGAAGAAGATGCATCAGACCGGCGCTTTGCTCGCAGGCGAGATGAGCGGTCATCTCTTCATCAAGGAACGTTGGTACGGTTTCGACGACGGCATCTACAGCGCTGCGCGCCTGTTGGAAATCCTCAGCAAGACCGAACAGAGTGCCGAAACCGTGTTCGCCGCTTTTCCTGATGATATTTCCACGCCGGAACTCAATATTGATGTGACCGATGAACGTAAATTCAGCATCATTGATGCACTGCAACGCGACGCCGATTGGGGTGACGCGCGCCTGACCACCATTGACGGTGTACGGGTGGACTATGCACAGGGCTGGGGCCTGGTGCGTGCCTCCAACACCACACCGGTTCTGGTACTGCGCTTCGAGGCCGACAGCGACGCCGAGTTGCAGCGTATCAAGGATGTTTTCCGCACTCAGTTGCTGCGAGTAGAACCTGACCTGCAACTGCCGTTCTGACCGACTATCTGGCCTCACAGGAGCCCTGCATGACCCTCGATCGCGATGCCGCCACCCACGTAGCCGAAGTTCTGTCCGAAGCCTTGCCCTACATTCGCCGCTTCGTCGGCAAGACGCTGGTGATCAAGTACGGCGGCAACGCGATGGAAAGCGAGGAGCTCAAGACGGGCTTCGCCCGCGACATCGTGCTGATGAAGGCCGTGGGCATCAACCCGGTGGTCGTGCACGGGGGTGGCCCGCAGATCGGTGATCTGCTCAAGCGGCTTTCCATCGAAAGCCATTTCATCGACGGCATGCGCGTGACCGATTCGGCGACCATGGACGTTGTGGAAATGGTACTGGGCGGCCAGGTCAACAAGGACATCGTCAACCTTATCAACCGGCACGGTGGCAGCGCCATCGGCCTGACTGGCAAGGACGCGGAACTGATCCGTGCACGCAAGCTCACCGTCAGCCGCCAGACGCCGGAAATGACCACCGCCGAGATCATCGACATCGGCCATGTGGGTGAAGTGGTGAGCGTGAACACCGACCTGCTGAACATGCTGGTCAAGGGTGATTTCATCCCGGTGATCGCCCCCATCGGCGTCGGCATCAATGGCGAGTCCTACAACATCAATGCCGACCTGGTAGCAGGCAAGGTGGCCGAAGCGCTGCAGGCCGAGAAGCTGATGCTGCTGACCAACATCGCCGGGCTGATGGACAAGCAGGGCCAGGTCTTGACCGGTCTGACCACAGAGCAGGTCAACGAACTGATCGCCGACGGCACCATCTACGGTGGCATGCTTCCGAAGATCAAATGCGCCCTGGATGCGGTGCAAGGCGGCGTGAACAGCTCGCACATCATCGATGGCCGCGTGCCGAACGCGGTGCTGCTGGAAATCTTCACCGACAGCGGCGTGGGCACCTTGATCACCAACCACAAGTCGCTTTCCTGACCTGCCAGGCCTGTCGCCGCCAAGCCGGCGACAGGCCAGAACTGGCGGCACAAAAAAGGCGACCTCAAACCGAGGTCGCCTTTTTCGCTTTCAGACCCTGGGTCAGATCCCGTACTGCGCCCGGTAGGCCTCGACCGCAGGCAGGTGCTGCTTGAGTTGCGGGTCGTCAGCCAGGAACTCCAGCACCTGGGTCAGCGAGACGATGCTGACCACCGGTATGCCGAAGTCGCGCTCCACTTCCTGGATGGCCGACAGCTCGCCATTGCCACGCTCCTCGCGGTTCAACGCGATCAGCACGCCAGCGGCGTTGGCCTGCTGCGCCTTGATGATTTGCATGACTTCGCGAATGGCGGTACCGGCAGTGATCACGTCGTCGATGATCAGCACATCGCCTGCCAGAGGCGCACCGACCAGGCTGCCGCCCTCGCCGTGATCCTTGGCTTCCTTGCGGTTGAAGCACCAGGGCACATCTTGCCCATGCTGGTCAGCCAGCGCGACGGCAGTGGTCGCGGCCAGGGGAATACCCTTGTAGGCCGGGCCGAACAGCACGTCGAACGAGATCTTGCTGTCGACGATGGCGGCGGCGTAGCAACGCCCCAGCTCGGCCAGTGCCGAACCTGTGTTGAACAGGCCAGCGTTGAAGAAGTACGGGCTGGTACGCCCGGACTTGAGAGTGAACTCACCGAAACGCAGGACCCCGCGATCGATGGCAAAACGGATGAAGTCGCGCTGATACGGCTGCATGGAAAGTCCCGGACACCACGGATTTAGCTAAATGGGTTGAGCTCGGGTATCATACACGCACGAGATTTATGGGGCCATTTATGCGGATCATCAGTGTGAACGTTAATGGCATTCAGGCTGCGGCCGAGCGTGGTTTGCTCAGCTGGCTACAAGCCCAGAATGCCGACGTCATCTGCCTTCAGGATACCCGCGCCTCGGCCTTTGAACTCGATGACCCAGCTTTCCAGCTCGATGGCTATTTCCTTTATGCCTGCGACGCGGAGGTGCCTGCCCAAGGTGGTGTGGCCCTTTATTCGCGCATGCAGCCCAAGGCAGTCATCACCGGCCTGGGCTTCGAGACAGCCGACCGTTACGGGCGTTACCTGCAAGCAGATTTCGACAAAGTCAGTATTGCCAGCCTGCTCCTGCCTTCGGGCATGAACGGGGATGAAGACTTGAACCAGAAATTCAAGTTGATGGACGACTTCGCCAAGTACCTGGACAAGCAGCGTCGCAAGCGCCGTGAGTACATCTACTGTGGGTCGTTCTATGTTGCCCAGCAGAAGCTCGACATCAAGAACTGGCGTGACAGCCAGCAGTCGCCGGGTTTCCTGCCGCCAGAGCGTGCCTGGATGGATGCCATCACCGGCGAGATGGGTTACGTGGATGCCCTGCGCGAAGTCAGCCGTGAGGGTGACCAGTACAGCTGGTGGCCGGACAACGAGCAGGCCGAAATGCTGAACCTGGGCTACCGGTTCGACTACCAGATCCTCACCCCAGGCCTGCGCCGCTTCGTGCGCAACGCGCGCTTACCACGTCAGCCGCGCTTCTCCCAGCATGCGCCATTGATCGTCGACTACGACTGGACGCTGACTATCTGAACAACCAGTGGGGCTGCCTTGCAGCCCCACTTGGCTATTTGATCGGCCGCCAGATCATCGGGTAGCGGTAAGGCTTGCCTTCGTTGGCGCGTACCGCAGCGATGACGATCAGAATCATCACCGCCACTGACAGCACGGCAAACAGCACCAGCCCGATCACCACGAATATCAGCAGCAGGCAGATGAACCCTGCCACGGTCACGCTGATCTGGAAATTCAGCGCTTCCTTGCCCTGCGCATCGATGAACGGGTCCTGCTCGCGCTTGAGGTGCCACAGCACCAACGGCCCCAGCAGGTGCCCGAGCGGGATCACCAGGCCAAGGAGCGCGGAAAGGTGACAGAGCATCGCCCACTGCCTGACCTCGGCACTGGGCGGGATGATCGAAATATTCGGATCGGTCATGCCTGCACCCTCCTGATCAGGTTCAGTCTGCCAGCGCGGCTTGCTGCAGCTGGAAGATCTCGTCCATGCCCTTCTGCGCCAGGGCGAGCATGGCGTTGAAGTCTTCTGGCTGGAACGGCGCACCTTCTGCCGTACCCTGCACCTCGATGAAACCGCCAGCGCTGGTCATGACCACGTTCAGGTCGGTTTCGGCTGCCGAGTCCTCCAGGTAGTCCAGGTCGAGCACCGCTTCACCCTGATACATGCCCACCGACACGGCGGCGATCATGTGCTTGAGCGGGTTGCCCGCCTTCAGGCCACCACGCTTCTTGATCACGGCCAAGGCATCACAGACGGCAACCATGGCACCGGTGATGGAGGCTGTACGGGTGCCGCCATCGGCCTGGATGACATCGCAATCGATGTACAGCGTAATGTCACCGAGCTTGCTCATGTCCAGCGCTGCGCGCAGTGAGCGGCCGATCAGGCGCTGGATCTCCAGCGTGCGACCGCCTTGCTTGCCACGGCTGGCTTCGCGTTGGTTACGTTCGCCCGTCGAGCGCGGCAGCATGCCGTATTCGGCGGTCAACCAACCTTGGCCCTGGCCTTTGAGAAAGCGCGGCACGCCGTTTTCCACGCTGACCGTGCAGATGACTTTCGTGTCACCGAACTCGACCAGTACCGACCCTTCGGCGTGCTTGGTGTAGTTGCGGGTGATGCGGATCGAGCGGAGCTGATCGGCGGCGCGACCACTTGGACGTTTCATCTGGGATACCTGTACTGGGACATTGAATCTGGCAGGCATTATAGAGCCCGTAGCCTAGTGAGGACACGCCTATCGTCGCTGACGGTCGTGCGCGCCTGCATTTGCGACGGTCCTGTCCGTCGCTCAGGCGCACTGGCGCATTGGGTCGCAAGGCCCCAGTGCGCTACAATCCTGCGCCTCGCAGCCAGCAGGCTGCCATGTCCAATCTTTACGCGAGGTACCCCCATGGTGCACAGCATGACCGCGTTTGCGCGGGTCGAGCGCGCCGGCAGCCAAGGCACCCTGGTCTGGGAGCTGCGCTCGGTCAATCACCGTTACCTGGAGCCGCACCTGCGCCTGCCCGATGCCCTGCGCGACCTTGAAGGTGGCGTGCGCGAAGGCCTGCGCCAAGGCCTTTCCCGAGGCAAGGTGGAATGCACCCTGCGCCTGAACGAGGACAGCAGCGGCAAGCCGTTGCAGGTCGACCGCGAGCGCGCTGCGCAGCTAGTGGCCGCCGCCGAGCAAGTGGCAGCGCTGATCCAGCAGCCGGCGCCGCTCAACCCGTTGGAAGTGCTGTCCTGGCCGGGCGTACTGGTCGCTGACGCCAGCGACCCACAGGCACTCAATGCCCAAGCCATGGCGCTGTTCAACGACGCGCTTGCCGAACTCAAGGCCGGGCGTCAGCGCGAAGGCCAGGAATTGGCCCGTCTGATCAACGAGCGCCTGGACAGCATGGCCGAAGAGGTCACGACGCTGCGAGCGCTGGTGCCACAGATGCTGGCCGCGCAACGCCAGAAGATCCTGGATCGCTTCAACGACCTTCAGGCCGAAATCGACCCGCAGCGCCTGGAGCAGGAAATGGTCCTGCTGGCCCAGAAGAGCGACGTGGCCGAGGAGCTTGATCGCCTCGACACCCATGTCGCCGAAGTACGGCGCGTACTCAAGGGTGCAGGTGCCGCCGGGCGCCGCCTGGATTTCCTGATGCAAGAGCTCAATCGCGAAGCCAACACGCTCGGTTCCAAAGCCTTCGATCCCCGCAGCACGCAGGCGGCGGTCAACCTGAAGGTCCTGATCGAACAGATGCGTGAACAAGTACAGAACATCGAGTAAGGCCACACCGACCATGAACCACACCAGCGGCACCCTCTATATCGTTTCCGCTCCGTCCGGCGCCGGCAAGACCAGCCTGGTCAACGCCCTGACCCAGGACGACAAGCAGATTCGTGTTTCCGTCTCGCACACCACCCGGGCCATGCGTCCTGGCGAGCAGCATGGTGTGAACTACCACTTCGTCGAGCATGACGCGTTCAGGGCACTGATCGAACAGGGCGATTTTCTGGAGCATGCCGAGGTGTTCGGCAACTTCTATGGCACCTCTCGCAGTGCATTGCAGCAGACGCTGGACCAAGGCTTCGACCTGATCCTGGAAATCGACTGGCAAGGCGCGCAGCAGGTACGCAAGCTGATGCCACAGGCGTTGTCGGTCTTCATCCTGCCGCCAAGCCAGGCCGCATTGCGCGAGCGCCTCGATGGCCGCGGCCAGGACAGCGACGCGATCATCGCCGGGCGCATGAAAGAGGCCGTCAGCGAGATGGTGCATTACGACGAGTACGACTACGTGATCATCAACGATGTTTTCGATACGGCACTGGCGGACTTGAAAGCCGTGTTCCGCGCCAATCGCCTGCTCCTGAAGAAGCAGCAACACCGCCATGGGGCGCTGCTCGAGCAGTTGATCGGCTGACGCGCGCGGGCCTTCCGGAAGGCCCTCGCGCAATCTTCTGCACGTCGCAGGTAGTGGCCCTGGTCAGTCCCGCAACGGCAAGGTAGCGTGCTGACGCAGCGTGGCTCCCAGGAAGTAGGCGGGGGCTCGCAGCCGGGACATCAGCATCAGCACGATCCCCAGGACGGAAATAATCCCCGCGATCACGAAGACCAGCCCGACCCCGCCGACGTGCGAGCCACTGCCGAAGTCCGGCGAGGCGCTGTCGATGGCTGTGCGCACGAAGATCACCGACAGGATGACACCGCCCACCAAAGGGCATAGCCCGCGCATGAGCAAATGCCGAAGGCTGCCGAACAGACTGCTGCGGAAATACCAGACGCAGGCGAACGCCGTGAGTGAGTAATAGAAGCAGATCATCATGCCCAGGGCGGTGATGGTGTCGGCCAGTACGTTTTCGCTGAGCGTGCGCATGGTGACGTAGAACAGCCCGGCGGCCACCCCGGCGCATACCGTGGCGTAACGCGGCGTCTGCGAGCGCGGGCAGACCTTGGCAAACTTCTGCGGTACCGCCCCGTAATAGCCCATGGCAAGCAAGGTGCGCGCAGGCGAAACGAAGGTCGATTGCAGGGAAGCAGCGGTGCTGGCCAGTACCGCGATGGACATCAGGATCGCCAGCGGCCCCATGACCGGGCCGGCCAGATGGGCGAACACGTTTTCCTGGATGCGCGGGTTGTTCAGGCCCAGCCCCGACTCGCTGGTGCCGGCGAACTGCAACGTGGCAATGGCCGTCAGCAAGTACAGCCCCAGAATCAACAACACGGTCCAGGTGGCCGCCTTGCCCGGAACCTCTTCGCTGCCTACCGATTCTTCACTGACGGTCAGGCATACGTCCCAGCCCCAGAAAATGAAGATCGACAACGACAGCCCGGCGGCGAACGCCGAGAAGGATTCGACCCCGAACGGGTTGAACCAGGCGAAATCGAATGCCAGGGGCGGTGGCGCCGTCGTTTCGCCGAATGCTGCGAAGGCGAAACCAACCAGTACCAGCAGTTGCAACGCCACCAGACCGTACTGCACGGTCATGGTCGTGGTCATGCCCCGGCAACAGATCCACACGGCCAAGGCGATGAACACGCAACAGGTCACGATATTGATCAGCAAGTTGTCGGCAAGCGCCGCCAGTCCAGGGTTGCCTGTGATCTGGCCGAGGAACAGGTAGAAAAAGTCCACTGCCACACCGGCCAGGTTCGACAGCACGATGGTGGTCGCCACCACCAGCCCCCAACCGCCGATCCATCCAATCATCGGGCCGAAGGCTCGCGCCGACCAGGTGAACGACGTACCGCTGTCCGGCTCGGCCGAATTCAGCTCGCGATAGCCCAGGGCGACCAGCAGCATGGGCAGGAACCCGACGATGAACACCGCCGGCAGGTGAGCGCCGACCTCGCGCACGGTCGGGCCCAAGGCGCCGGTAAGGGTGTAGACCGGGGCGATGGTGGAGATGCCCAGCACCACGCTGGCCAACAGCCCTAACCGGCCTTTGGCCAGGCCCTTGCCACCCTGTTGGATGCTTTCGCCAGCCGCCACATCGGGTGGGCGGCCGGCTTCTGTGTAATCGCTCATGAATATCAGCCGTAGTGTTGGAATTGTTTTTAACAAGCCTCTCGCCAAGGCCTGCCCACTCAGAGCCCGCTGCAAAACCTTCCCCTGGCTTCATGCAGGCGCCTTGGCGCTACACGGTGTGCAGGTACCAGTTGTATTCGAGGTCGGAAATCGACACCTCGAATTCGGCCAGCTCGCTGTCCTTGCAGGCCACGAAGATATCGATGTAATGCGCACTGATGTACCGCTTGAGCACTTCGCTGTCTTCCAGCGCGCGCAGCGCGTCGCGCAGGTTGTTCGCAAGGCTCTGTTCCAGTTGCTCGAAGGCATTGCCTTCAATGGGCGCCTGCGGCTCGATCTGATGGGTCAGGCCATGGTGAACGCCAGCAAGAATCACCGCAAGCGTCAGGTAAGGGTTGGCGTCTGCACCTGCCACGCGATGTTCCAGGCGGGCGCTGTGGCTGTTTTCTGTGGGCACACGCAGGGCCACGGTACGGTTATCCAAGCCCCAGCCTGGGGCGTTTGGTACATTGAACTGGGCGCCGAACCTGCGATACGAATTGATGTTCGGGCACAGGAAGGCCATCGACGCGGGAAGTGTCTCCAGTACACCGCCGATGGCATGGCGCAGCGCTTCGCACCTGAGCGGTTCGTCGCTTGCAAAGAGGTTCTTGCCGCTGTGTTTTTCTACAAGCGACAGGTGAACATGCAGACCATTGCCCGCCTGATCGGGATAGGGCTTGGCCATGAATGTCGTGTCCATTTCATGGTCGTAGGCAACGTTCTTGATCAGGCGCTTGAGCAGGATCGCTTGATCACAGGCTTTCAGAGGGTCGGCCACGTGATGCAGATTGACCTTGAACTGCGCAGGCGCGCTTTCCTTGACGATGGCATCGACAGGCAAGCCTTGGGCCTTTGCCGCTTGGAGGATGTCCTGCAAACAGTCGGCGTACTCGTCCAGGTCGTCGATGAAGTAGGCCTGGGTCGAATGCGCACGCTTTCCGGACAACGGCGAGCGCGGCGGCTGCGGTCGCCCATTGAGGTTGTCCTGATCGATCAGGTAAAACTCGAGCGCCAATGCAACGCGCAGGGTCAGGCCAAGCGCTTCGAACCGGCCCACGACCTGACGCAAGACTTCGCGCGGATCGGCGAAGAACGGCTGGCCGTCCAGTTCGTGCATGGTCATGAGCAACTGGGCGGTGGGGCGCTTCTGCCAAGGTTCATGCGCAAGCGTACCGGCAATGGGGTGGCAGATGCGATCGGCATCGCCCATGTCCAGGCCCAGTCCAGTGCTTTCCACGGTAGCGCCGTTGATGTCGAGCGCAAACAGCGATGCTGGCAGATTGATACCTCGCTCATACACCTTGTGCAAGCTCGTCCGCTCGATGCGCTTGCCACGCACGACTCCATTCATATCGGCAATCAGCAAGTCGACGTATTGGGTGTCGGGGTGTGCCTGCAGGAAGTCATTCATCTCGCGTGAGAAGCGGGCGCACGGGGCTAGCGACGTCATGGCTGTACATCCTTTGCTTGGCTGCGGCGATGTGGAGAGACGGCTGGCGCCTGGTAGGCGACGATGGTTGCAGCTGTTGTTGTTTTCACTTTCCCATCGTGGGGATCGGTAACCGCAGCGGGCGCATTGATTCCCGGGGGTCGTTTCACTATAAAATGGCCCTGACGCAACAGACATTGGCAATTCGGCAACGAGAGCGTGCACCGATGCAATATCAAATTACCCATGCCGACCTTTCGCTGGTCCTGGCGTTGGAACGCGGGCGCTCTCTGGCCAAGGCGGCCGAGTTGCTCAAGGTGGACGTGTCGACCGTTTTCCGGTCGATACGTCGCCTGGAATCAGCGCTGGGCACGGCCCTGTTCGTCAAGAGCCGCAAAGGCTACTTGCCCACCGACACTGCACAGGCCCTGGCCGAGCAGGCCGAGCGCGCAGAACAGGCACTCGAGGCGGCGCGCATTGCCATGACCAGCGGTGAACAGGTCGTCAGTGGTACCGTGCGGCTGACCTGCACGGAGGCCGTCATGCACAGCCTGCTGCTGCCTGCACTGGCCGACTTCATGCAGAATTACCCCGCGCTGTCGCTGGAGATGGGCACCTCCAATGTGTTCGCCAACCTCAGCCGGCGAGACGCAGACATCGCCCTGCGCCTGACCAACACGCCGCCCGAGCACCTGGTGGGGCGCAACCTGGGTTCGACTTCCTATGTGATATGCGGCCAACCCCATTGGCGCGACCGCCTCGGTGAAAGCGCCAGCGCGGTGCCATGGATCGCGCCGGATGACGCCATGCAGGACCATCCGACGGTGGTCTGGCGCAACCAGCAACACCCTGGCCTGAGCCCGCGCTACCAGTGCAGCGGTATGTCCACCATTGCCCAACTGGTCACCGCTGGCCTGGGCGTGGCAGCGCTGCCGGACTACATGGTGCATAGCCTGCCAGGGGTCGATGCACTCAGCGGGCCGTTGCCGGGTTGCGACACCCAGTTGTGGCTCTTGACCCGACCGGACTGCCGCGCGCTGCGCTCGGTGCAGACCCTCTTCGAGGAGCTCACCCCACGGTTGCGTGACGCAATGCTCTGAGGTTATTGTCAGGGCCATTGCAAGGCGTCTATGGCGGTCCTTGCACTGCGTTCCAGCGGTATGATCAGGCCTGGCAAACGCGGACATGCATCGAAGTACCTGAATGATTCGCACCGCACCGCACGGCGACGCTCGACAAAACAGCGCTTCCCTATTGGCTGGTGAATTTTTATACTATCGAGTCCGCCTGCCCACTAATGGGCTGCACGCCTACCGCATTTGCTACTGAGGAAGACCATGGCCCGCGTAACTGTTGAAGACTGCCTGGAACACGTGGATAACCGTTTTGAGCTGGTCATGCTCTCGACCAAGCGCGCTCGCCAGCTGGCGACCGGCGGTAAAGAGCCACGCGTTGCATGGGAAAACGACAAGCCTACCGTCGTCGCCCTGCGCGAAATCGCCGAAGGCATCGTGACCAACGAATTCATCGCCGCTGAAGAAATTGTCACCGAGGATCCGGTCTTTGCCGCGTTCGAGGACGAGTCGAACGAGGCTGTCTGATTGATGCCCGGTCGACGTCGCGAGGCGCAAGGCCCCCTATCTCGGCAGGAGGCTAAGCCATGCCGGGTATAGAGGCCTTGGCCGAACGGCTGTCGACTTACCTAGGCCCCGAACAGGTCAACCTGGTACGGCGCGCCTACTTCTACGCCGAACAGGCGCACGATGGGCAACGTCGTCGCAGCGGTGAGCCCTACGTGACGCACCCGCTGGCCGTGGCCAGCATCCTTGCCGACATGCACATGGACCATCAAAGCCTGATGGCGGCCATGCTCCATGACGTGATCGAAGACACTGGTATTGCCAAGGAAGCCCTCAGCCAGCAATTTGGCGAGACGGTTGCCGAGCTGGTGGACGGGGTCAGCAAGCTGACCCAGATGAACTTCGAAACCAAGGCCGAGGCGCAAGCCGAGAACTTCCAGAAGATGGCCATGGCCATGGCACGCGACATTCGCGTGATCCTGGTCAAGCTGGCCGACCGCCTGCACAACATGCGCACCCTGGAAGTGCTGTCCGGCGAGAAACGGCGCCGGATCGCCAAGGAAACCCTCGAGATCTACGCCCCCATCGCCAACCGCCTGGGGATGCACACGGTACGCGTCGAGTTCGAAGACCTTGGCTTCAAGGCCATGCACCCGATGCGCTCGTCGCTGATCCATCGCGCCGTCAAGAGTGCACGGGGCAACCGCAAGGAAATCGTCGCCAAGATCGAGCAGTCGCTGGCCAACTGCCTGGCTGCCGACGGTATCGAAGGCGAGATCAGTGGTCGACAAAAACACCTCTATGGCATCTACAAGAAGATGCGCGGCAAGCGTCGCGCCTTCAACGAGATCATGGACGTGTATGCCTTCCGCATCATCGTCGACAAGGTCGATACCTGCTACCGCGTCCTCGGTGCCGTGCACAACCTGTACAAGCCGTTGCCAGGGCGGTTCAAGGACTACATCGCCATTCCCAAGGCCAACGGCTACCAGTCGTTGCACACCACCTTGTTCGGCATGCACGGCGTGCCCATCGAAATCCAGATCCGTACGCGCGAAATGGAAGAGATGGCCAACAACGGTATCGCTGCGCACTGGCTGTACAAGGCCAATGGGGATGAGCAGCCCAAGGGCAACCATGCCCGTGCCAGGCAGTGGGTCAAAGGCATTCTTGAATTGCAGCAGCGTGCAGGCAACTCGCTGGAGTTCATCGAGAGCGTCAAGATCGACCTGTTCCCGGACGAGGTTTACGTTTTCACGCCCAAAGGCCGCATCATGGAGCTGCCCAAGGGCTCCACTGCCGTGGACTTCGCCTACGCGGTGCACACCGACGTCGGCAACAGCTGCATCGCTTGCCGTATCAACCGGCGCCTGGCACCGCTCTCCGAGCCGTTGCAGAGTGGCTCGACGGTAGAGATCGTCAGCGCACCAGGGGCCCGACCCAATCCGGCCTGGCTCAATTTCGTGGTCACCGGCAAAGCGCGCACACATATTCGCCATGCGCTCAAGCAGCAGCGCCGCTCCGAATCCATCAGCCTGGGCGAGCGGCTGCTCAACAAGGTGCTGACCGGTTTCGACAGCGCGCTGGAACAGATTCCGCGCGAGCGCGTGCAGGCCATCCTCAGCGAATACCGCCTGGAGTTGATCGAAGACCTGCTCGAAGACATCGGGCTGGGCAACCGCATGGCCTACGTGGTCGCTCGCCGCCTGCTGTCTGCAGAAGGCGAGCAACTGCCGGCCCCTGAAGGCCCGCTGGCGATTCGCGGCACCGAAGGCCTGGTGCTCAGCTATGCCAAGTGTTGTACGCCGATTCCGGGCGACCCGATCGTGGGCCACCTTTCGGCGGGCAAGGGTATGGTCGTGCACCTTGAGAACTGCCGAAACATCAGTGAAATTCGTCACAATCCCGAGAAATGCGTCCAGCTTTCCTGGGCCAAGGACATCACTGGCGAATTCAACGTCGAATTGCGCGTAGAGCTGGAGCACCAGCGCGGCCTGATCGCCTTGCTGGCCAGCAGCGTCAACGCGGCCGATGGCAACATCGAGAAGATCAGCATGGACGAACGCGACGGCCGTATCAGCGTGGTCCAACTGGTGGTCAGCGTGCACGACCGCGTGCACCTGGCGCGTGTGATCAAGAAGCTGCGTACCCTGACTGGTGTAGTTCGCATCACCCGCATGCGTACGTAGTCCGCCAACCGCAAGGAGTCATCATGAGCAAGACCGTCATCAACAGCGACAAGGCCCCTGCCGCCATCGGCACCTACTCGCAGGCGATCAAGGCCGGTAACACCGTGTACATGTCTGGCCAGATCCCGCTGGACCCCAAGACCATGGAACTGGTCGAAGGCTTCGAGGCCCAGACCGTCCAGGTGTTCGAGAACCTCAAGGCTGTGGCCGAAGCAGCAGGCGGTTCGTTCAAGGACATCGTCAAGCTGAACATCTTCCTGACCGACTTGAGCCATTTCGCCAAGGTCAACGAGGTAATGGGTCGCTACTTCGAGCAGCCTTATCCCGCTCGCGCCGCCATTGGCGTAGCCGCGCTGCCAAAAGGCGCGCAGGTCGAGATGGACGCCATCCTCGTCATCGAGTGATGCCCCAGGCGGCGAGCATTGCCCTCGCCGCCCTCTCTCTCCTGAAAGGTTCCCGTCATGCGCATAGCTTTGCCTCTCACGCTGGCAGCCCTGGTTCTGGGCGGCTGCGCCAGCCACAAACCTGAAGACTTCAACGGCACCTGGATCAATCAGGACGCCATCACTGCGGCCGTCAAGCAAGGCAACCTTCGCCAGGCCCTGAACGAGCATGGCCCGGTGTTCGAGTGGAAGCTCGATGTTGCCACCCAGCGCGCCAGCTACAGCAATGGGTTCGAGGCCTCGGACGGTCAGCTCAGCGCCAATGACAAGCAGTGGCTGGCCACCTTCGAAGGCGGTGCCACCGAGCAATTGTCGCTGGACGGCGACGAACTGCAAACGGTCGACCAGCAGGGCGCCAAACAGCGCTTCGAGCGCGCCAAGACGCCCAGTGGCAACAATGCGCCATTGGGAAGCAGCTTCGAGCAGGCGCTGTATCAGGCCTGGCTCGGCGGCGCCTGGACGATCATGGAGGGCCCAGGCAAGGGTGCCAACGTGACGTTCAGCGACAGCGGCAACGTCACCGGCCTACCTGGTCCGGATCGCTTTGCCCTGTGCCTGGCCGGTGATTGCGCAACGATGGGCGGCAGCAATGACAGCCTATGGCTGGAGCGCAACCAGCGCGGGGCGCCATTCATCATCAAGCGCAATGGCAACCAGCTGGAAATCTTCCAGGCGGTAAACCGCGCCCAGCCGGATGAAATGCCGATGCTGGCCGCCGGCAAGCGTCAGTGGCTCCTGCAACACAACTGACCCTACCCGTCCAGTCAGCGCTCAGGTAGCACGCAGGCTACCTGAGCGTCAGCCAGGCGATCACTGCCCAAGGATTGCCCCGTAGCCTTCCTTGTAGCTGGGGTACTGCGGCGACCAGCCTAGCCCCCGTGCGCGGGCGTTGCTGCAGCGCTTGCTGCCCGTGCGACGCACTCGCTCCTCATCGGACCACTGCGTGACCCCCAACTGATGACGCAGCCAAGTTACGACGTCGGCCAGTGGCGCCGGGCTGTCGTCCACGCCGATGTAGCAATCGTCCAGCGCCTTGCCTTCGCTGTCGCATTGCAGCAGGAATGCCAGCAGACTGGCAGCATCGTCTACATGAATGCGGTTGCCATACAAAGGCGGTTGCTCGGCGACGCGATAACCCTGACGCACCTGACGCAACAGCCACTCGCGGCCTGGGCCATAGATGCCGGTCAGGCGAACCACGCTGGCTGGGACAGCACCGGATAACGCCAGCCTTTCAGCCTCGAGCATGATGCGCCCCGAGTAGCCGTCAGGTTCGGTGGCCGATTGCTCATCAACCCACTCGCCCCCCTTTTGCCCAAATACGCTGCTGCTGGATACGAACAAAAGGCGTCGTGGTCGTTGCCCTCGCTCGGCCAGCCAGCGCTGCACATGACGCAACCCCTGGACATACGCCGCCTCATAACCTGCCTCGTCATGCTGGCTGGCAGCCACGCAATACACCAGGTAGTCAGGTGCCTGCTCAGGCCAGGCGGCTGGAATGGTCGGGTCCGACAGATCAGCCGCGATCGGCACTACACCTTCAGGCAACTGCGCCACCGAACGGCGCAAACCGCTGACCTGCCAACCACGCGCTAGCATTTGTCGCGCGAGGCGACTACCGACGTCACCACATCCTACGATCAACACACTCAAGTCAGACATCTGAAGCCCTCTAGGGCCGATTACTCAGCCCGCCTGCAGGAGAAAAAGCAACAATATTACTTTTGTTAACAAGAATTACTTGCAATAATGGCGGCCAAATTGTTCTCGGCCTGCCTCGAGGCCTTGAAGAACGCTCACCCATCATCTTCATCAGGTCCGGCCAGCATGACACGTACCCAACCTTTCGCTTCGCCAACCCCATCGCGCGCCTGGCGCGCCACCGCTGCGCTGATTCTCAGCCTGGCGCTGGCCCCGGTCGCCATGGCCGATGAGCCCAATGCCACCGCTCCGGTAACGGCGCCGGCGGCCAGCGCTGCAGCGCCCGCTAGCGCTCCGGCCGGCGAAGCGGCACCGGGTACCGTCGCACCGGCTCCTGTTGCTGCAGACCCTAACGTGCAAGCCCTGGTGGAAGATACCTCGCTCGGCATGGCCCATGACCTGTCGCCCTGGGGCATGTACAAAAACGCCGATGTCGTGGTCAAGGCCGTCATGATCGGCCTGGCCATCGCCTCGATCATTACTTGGACCATCTGGATCGCCAAAGGCTTCGAATTGATGGGTGCCAAGCGCCGCCTGCGCGGGGAAATCGCCCGCCTGAAGAAATCGGCCAGCCTCAAGGAAGCCAGCGAAGTCTCCAACAAGGAAGGCACCCTGGCCCACACCCTGGTTCACGATGCGCTCGAGGAAATGCGCCTGTCGGCCAATGCCCGTGAAAAGGAAGGCATCAAGGAGCGCGTGAGCTTCCGTCTGGAACGACTGGTCCACGCCAGCGGACGTAACATGAGCAGCGGCACGGGCGTGCTGGCCACCATCGGCTCCACTGCGCCCTTCGTGGGCCTGTTCGGCACCGTGTGGGGCATCATGAACAGCTTCATCGGCATCGCCAAGACCCAGACCACCAACCTCGCCGTGGTCGCCCCGGGTATTGCAGAAGCGCTGCTGGCCACTGCACTGGGCCTGGTTGCCGCCATCCCCGCCGTGGTCATCTACAACGTCTTCGCCCGCTCTATCGCCGGCTACAAGGCGCAGGTGTCCGACGCGTCGGCCCAGGTACTGCTGCTGGTCAGCCGTGACCTGGACCATCAGGGCAGCGATCGCGCCGCCCCGCACATGGTGAAAGTGGGGTAAGCCATGGGCCTGCATCTGAACGAAGGTGGCGACGACCTCGCCGAAAACCACGAAATCAACGTGACGCCGTTCATCGACGTGATGTTGGTACTGCTGATCATCTTCATGGTCGCAGCGCCCCTTGCCACGGTCGACATCAAGGTCGACCTGCCTGCCTCGACGGCCAAGCCGGCGCCCAGGCCCGAGAAGCCTGTCTTCGTCAGCGTCAAGGCCGACCAGAAGCTCTATGTCGGTGATGACCCGGTTCCGGCGCCCGAGCGCCTTGGCCCGATGCTGGACGCCAAGACCAAGGGTGACAAGGACACCACCATTTTCTTCCAGGCCGACAAAGGCGTGGATTACGGTGACCTGATGGAAGTGATGAACAACATGCGCGCGGCCGGCTACCTCAAAGTCGGTCTGGTAGGTCTTGAGACGGCAGCCAAGAAATGACGAAGACGCGGCACAATCTGGCGCGTTACAGCGGCAGCCTGGCGCTCGTGCTGGGTGTCCATGCCGTCGCTGTGCTGCTCATGCTCAACTGGTCGGTGCCCCAGGCCATCGAGCTGCCCCCGGCAGCCATGATGGTCGAGCTGGCACCACTGCCGGAGCCTGCGCCACCACCTCCTCCCAAAGCAGTTCCCCAACCACCGGCGCCGGTCGAAGAACCCCCGCTGCCGAAGGTAGTGGAAGCCCCTAAACCCAAAATCGCCATTCCCAAGCCGCCCAAGCCGAAGGCCAAGCCACAGCCGCCCAAGCCTGAGAAAAAGCCTGAGCCGCCGAAGGAAGCGCCGCCTACCAAGGAAACGGTAGACGCACCACCCAGCAATACGCCGCCGCAGAAATCCGCAGCACCGGCACCGAGCGTCGCATCCAACAGCACCGCACTGCCGACCTGGCAGAGTGACCTGCTGCGCCACCTGGCGAAGTACAAGCGATACCCGGAAGACGCGCGCCGCAGAGGCTTGCAGGGCATCAATCGCCTGCGCTTCGTGGTCGATGCCGAGGGCAAGGTCGTGTCGTATTCACTGGCCGGGGGGTCGGGTAGCGCGTCACTGGACCGGGCGACCATGGAAATGATTCGGCGAGCGGGCAAGGTGCCCAAACCGCCGGCTGAGCTGCTGAACAACGGGACGATCGAAGTCGTCGCGCCGTTCGTGTACTCACTGGACCGCCGCTGACGCTTTTGTTTCTGTCACAAATCGGCAAGTCTGATAACGTGCGTCTATCGATTGCAGCCGCTATGCTGGGCTCGCAACTTCATGGACGCACGTTATGACCCTCACAGAACTCCGTTACATCGTCACACTCGCCCAGGAACAGCACTTCGGCCATGCAGCCGAGCGTTGCCACGTGAGCCAGCCTACCCTTTCGGTGGGTGTGAAGAAGCTCGAGGATGAGCTCGGCGTACTGATCTTCGAGCGCAGCAAGAGCGCGGTGCGCCTCACGCCGGTTGGCGAAGGCATCGTGGCCCAGGCTCAGAAAGTCCTCGAACAGGCTCAGGGCATCCGCGAGCTGGCCCAGGCCGGCAAAAACCAATTGACCGCTCCGCTCAAGGTGGGCGCGATCTACACGGTCGGCCCTTACCTCTTTCCTCACCTGATCCCACAGCTGCACCGCGTGGCACCGCAGATGCCGTTGTACATCGAGGAAAATTTCACCCATGTGCTGCGTGAGAAGCTGCGTAACGGTGAACTGGATGCGGTGATCGTCGCCCTCCCCTTCAACGAGGCCGACGTGCTGACCCTGCCGCTCTACGACGAGCCTTTCTGCGCACTGATGCCAGCCGACCACCCATGGACGGCGAAGAAAACCATCGATGCGGCATCGCTCAACGACAAGAGCCTGTTGCTGCTGGGCGAGGGTCACTGCTTCCGCGACCAGGTGCTGGAGGCGTGCCCCACCTTGAACAAGGGCGGTGAAGGCGCACGCCACACCACGGTCGAATCCAGTTCGCTGGAAACCATTCGCCACATGGTGGCCTCTGGGCTGGGGGTCTCTATTCTGCCGCTGTCGGCCGTGCACAGCCATCACTATGCACCGGGCGTGATCGAGGTGCGCCCGCTGACTGCACCAGCGCCATTTCGTACCGTGGCGATCGCGTGGCGCGCCAGTTTCCCGCGGCCCAAAGCCATCGAGATTCTTGCCGACTCGATCCGCCTGTGCTCGGTCGCCAAAACGCCCACTGAGCAAACTGCCTGAGCCATGAGTGAGTTGTCGAAGGTACCGGTCACGGTACTCAAGGGTGTCGGAGACGCCATGGCGCAGAAGCTTGCCAAGGTGGGCCTGGAGAACCTGCAGGATGTGTTGTTCCACCTGCCCTTGCGCTACCAGGACCGCACCCGCGTGGTGCCGATCGGGCAACTCCGGCCGGGGCAGGATGCGGTGATCGAGGGCGTGGTCAGCGGCGCGGACGTGACCATGGGCAAGCGACGTAGCCTCGTCGTTCGTCTCGGCGACGGGAGCGGCGTGCTGAGCCTGCGCTTCTACCATTTCAGCAACGCACAGAAGGAAGGGCTCAAACGCGGCACCCACCTGCGTTGCTACGGCGAAGCCCGGCCGGGCGCGTCGGGCCTGGAGATCTATCACCCGGAATACCGTGCACTGAACGGCGACGAACCGCCGCCGCCGGTCGAACAGACGCTTACCCCGATTTACCCGTCCACCGAGGGGCTCACCCAGCAACGGCTGCGCCTGCTCTGCCAACAGAGCCTCGCCCTGCTCGGGCCGCGCAGCTTGCCGGACTGGCTACCCGAGGAGCTTGCACGCGATTATCAGCTGGCCCCGCTGGACGATGCCATACGTTACTTGCACAACCCGCCGGCTGACGCCGACCTCGATGAGCTTGCCGAAGGCCACCACTGGGCCCAGCACCGCCTGGCATTCGAAGAACTGTTGACCCACCAGCTGTCGCAGCAGCGACTGCGCGAAAGCCTGCGCAGCCTGCGCGCGCCGGTGCTGCCCAAGCCCTCGCGCCTGCAGGACGAGTACCTGGCCAATCTCGGCTTCAAGCCTACCGGGGCGCAGCAGCGGGTCGCCAATGAAATTGCCTACGACCTCAGCCAGCACGAACCCATGCTGCGCCTGGTTCAAGGTGATGTGGGGGCCGGCAAGACCGTGGTTGCGGCACTGGCAGCCCTTCAGGCGTTGGAGGCGGGTTACCAGGTTGCGCTGATGGCGCCTACCGAGATTCTTGCCGAGCAGCACTACATCACCTTCAAGCGCTGGCTGGAGCCACTGGGCATCGAAGTCGCCTGGCTCGCTGGCAAGCTCAAGGGCAAGGCCCGGGCCAGTGCACTGGAGCAGATCGCCGTCGGTGCGCCAATGGTGGTGGGTACCCATGCCCTGTTCCAGGAAGAGGTCAAGTTCAAGCACCTCGCCCTGGCCATCATCGACGAGCAGCACCGTTTTGGCGTCCAGCAGCGCCTGGCCTTGCGCAAAAAGGGTGTGAATGGCGAGTTGTGTCCGCATCAGCTGATCATGACGGCGACGCCCATTCCGCGTACGTTGGCCATGAGCGCCTATGCTGACCTGGATACGTCCGTGCTGGACGAATTGCCTCCCGGGCGTACACCGGTCAACACGGTGCTGGTGGCCGACAGCCGCCGCTTCGAAGTGGTCGAACGGGTACGCGCTGCCTGCGCTGAAGGCCGTCAGGCCTATTGGGTCTGTACCCTCATCGAAGAGTCTGAAGAGTTGACCTGCCAGGCCGCCGAGAGCACTTACGAGGAACTTGGCAGCGCCCTGGGCGAGTTGCGGGTCGGGCTGATTCACGGGCGCATGAAACCGGCAGAAAAAGCCGAGATCATGGCCCAATTCAAAGCCGGTGATCTGCAACTGCTGGTTGCCACGACCGTGATCGAAGTCGGCGTCGATGTGCCCAACGCCAGCCTGATGATCATCGAAAACCCGGAACGCCTGGGGTTGGCCCAGCTGCACCAGTTGCGTGGGCGGGTGGGCCGTGGCAGCGCTGCCAGCCACTGCGTCCTGCTGTATCACCCGCCCTTGTCACAGGTGGGCCGCGAACGCCTGGGCATCATGCGCGAAACCAACGATGGCTTCATCATCGCGGAAAAGGACCTGGAGCTGCGCGGCCCTGGCGAGATGCTCGGCACGCGCCAGACGGGCCTGCTGCAGTTCAAGGTCGCTGACCTGATGCGCGATGCCGATCTGCTTCCGGCCGTTCGTGATGCAGCCCAGGCATTGGTGGCCCGCTGGCCGGAACATGTCAGCCCCTTGCTTGAACGCTGGCTGCGTCACGGGCAGCAGTACGGCCAAGTCTGACCCAAGTGGTCAATGGATCCAGCCTCCCGGCGAGGCTGGTTATACTTCGCTTTTAGGAATCAGTGGACACGGACCATGACTCAAGCTGCCTTGGACACCGCAACCCCACAAACACCGTCGGTTATCCGGTTGCTGCTCGACAAGCTCGGCGTCGCCTACCGTGAGGTGTTGGCACATTCACGCCCGCCGGCTCAGGCCTGTGTGCAGGCGGTGCTACTGGACGACGAGGTGGGCGCACTCATGGTGCTGCTGCCGCAAAGCCAACTGCTGGACCTGAGCCGGCTTACCGAGCTGACCGGCCGCACGCTCACCGCTGTGCCGGTGCCCCGCTTGCGCCAAATGCTGGAAAAACACCATCTCAAGGTTCTCCCGGGCATACCGGCGCTGACCAGCTCACCTTGCCAGTACGAAAAAAGCCTGCTCGAACCGGCGACCGTATTCATCCAGTCAGGCCAAGAGGGCCTGCTGCTGGCCATCGACCGTGACCCGTTCAAACGCCTGCTGAGCAAAGCCAGCGCCAGTGCCTTCGGGCAGGAGGTGCAGGCCATTACCCTCAACCTGGACCGCCCGGACGATGACACCCGCGAGATCAACCAGGCAGTTCAGGCCTTCACTGCGCGACGCATTCAGAAGCGGCTCGAAGAAACCATTGAAATTCCGCCTCTGGCCGATACCGCGCAGAAGATCATGAAGCTGCGTGTCGACCCCAATGCCAGCATCGACGATATCACCGGCGTGGTGGAAACCGACCCGGCACTGGCGGCGCAGGTCGTGAGCTGGGCGGCATCGCCCTATTACGCCTCGCCCGGCAAGGTACGCTCGGTCGAAGATGCGATTGTCAGGGTGCTGGGTTTCGATCTGGTGATCAACCTGGCCTTGGGCCTGGCGATGGGCAAGACGCTCAGCCTGCCCAAGGACCAGCCTCAGCAAGCGACGCCTTACTGGCAGCACTCTATCTACACGGCAGCTGTCATCGAGGGTCTCACTCGTGCAATGCCCCGTGCCGAACGACCCGAGGCAGGGCTCACCTACCTTGCCGGCCTTCTGCACAATTTCGGGTACTTGCTGCTGGCGCATGTGTTTCCGCCGCATTTTTCGCTGATCTGCCGGCACCTGGAGGTCAACCCACATCTATGCCACACCTATGTGGAGCGCCACCTGTTGGGAATCAGCCGAGAGCAGATTGGTGCCTGGCTGATGAAGCTGTGGGACATGCCCGAGGAGTTGTCCACGGCGCTGCGCTTCCAGCATGACCCCACCTACGACGGCGATTATGCAGCCTTTCCCAACCTGGTTTTCCTCGCCACCCGATTGCTTCGCTCACGGGGTATCGGTTCGGGCCCGAAAGAGGAGATTCCCGATGCATTGCTTGAGCGGCTCGGGCTTTCCCGCGACAAGGCCGAGGATGCCGTGAACAAGGTACTCGATGCCGAGGCCTTGCTGCGCGAGCTTGCCTCTCAGTTCGCGGCGCCGCACTGACTGACAGGGGCGCTAGCTCGGCCCCTGCGCGGTCAATGCTTCTTTTTTGGTTTCAGGTACTTCATCAGGCCCTGAAACCACATCACCAAAGCCGGGTTGCCCTTGATCTGGATCGCCTTGTCCTGGATGCCCTGCATGAATGCCAGCTGCTTGTTGCGCGCCTGCAAGGTAGTGAAGCCATAGGCAGCGTCCTTGAAGGCGATGGCGAAGGCAGGCTGCGCGAACGCGCCACTTTTGCTACGGATGCGTTCGTTGGCGACGATGAAATGACGGACGATCCTGCCATCGAGGGTCTGCATCTGGAATACCAGATCCTTGCCCTTGAGCTGCTGCTGGAAAGCCGGATTGTTTCGGCTTGCCCTGGCCATCAGCAGGCCCATGACCCAGAGAAGTAAGCGGAACTTCATTCAAGCGTCTCGTATAAAAAGTGACTGTGAGCGCCAGTTTATCCGCTTTATATGCTTTGCAGGGGCTCAACGAATCTTTTTTCGCATGCAACGGCAACGGGCGCTGTCAGCGCCCGTTCGATCGTCATGACGCTGACAGGCCTGGGTTATTTCGTCTTTTTGGCAGGCTTGGCAGGCACGTTGATACTGTCGCGCAAATTCTTGCCTGGCTTGAAGGCTACCGTGTTACTTGCCTTGATCTTGACGGGCTCACCCGTCTGCGGGTTTTTACCGGTCCGCGCCCCACGATGACGCTTCTCGAAGGTGCCGAAACCCACCAGCGTCACTGTATCGTTGTTCACAGCCTGGGTAATGCTTTCGAGGATCGCGTTCAGCACCTGGTTGGCCTGGTCTTTGGTCAGGTCGGTCTTCTCGGCGATGACAGCGGCGAGTTCTGGTTTGCGCATGATGATGAAGCCTCTTTGACGGGATTCTTGTTGTTATGCCGTGCCGCCTCGTGGGCAGCGTTCAAGGCGCCACAGGCTCTAAGCCGCAGCAGACGAGTGTGAGAATGGCACGCGCTTGAGTACCGCGCCAGTATCGGTACGGCCATAATGCATGCGCAAAAAAGGCATACACGACAGTTCGGGCGCCATTTACGCCATAACCGGTGGCAGCTGGCGATTGAGGGTCAGTCGTTCCATCACGGCATTGCCCGTAAGGGCGTACCCGATCAGCTGGCCATCGGCTGCATGGCAGAGCGCCTTGACGTCATTGCCCTCCCCCTCCGCCTGCCACGTCCCGACTTGTCCATTCGGTGGTGGCGAAACCACCAGAGGACAGGCAGGCGTCTTGACCGTGATGGGCATGGGCCCATAGCTGACGGCAGTGGGGGTGCCTGTCAGCGTCTGCGCCAGTGCTCGAACACCACTCATCAACGGCATGACGTACAGCAGGTTGATGCCGTCCACCTCGGCGCAGTCGCCCAAGGCGTGGATATTGGCATGAGAGGTACGCAGAAACCGGTCCACACGGATACCCCGCCCCGTCTGCAGGCCCGCTGCGGCAGCCAGGTCCGTTCGGGGGCGCAGGCCTACGGCCGACACGACCAGATCGCATGCGATGACCTGGCCGTCGGACAACTGTGCGCACACGCCGTCACCCTGGCGCTGCAAGCGCGTCAGCACGGGCCCGAGATGAAAACGAATACCGATACCCTGCAGCCCGCCCTGTACCGCCTGTGCCGCCGCCGGGTGCAACAGGGTGGGCATGATCTGCTCGCAGGGCGCGACCACGTCGACCTCGAAGCCGCCAAGACGCATGTCGTTGGCAAACTCACAGCCGATAAGACCGGCGCCCAGGATCAACACCCGCTGCTTGCCGTCAGCCGCAGCACGCAGGCGCGCGTAGTCTTCAAGGTCGTTGATCGGGAACATCAGGTCGCTGGCATCCCCTTCGACAGGCACGCTGATGGTCTGTGCACCCAGCGCCAGGACGAGGTCACGATAGGGCACTGCCTCCTCGCCGATCCACAGGCGCTTGTGGCCTGGGTCGATACCCGTTATGCGCGTATGCGTGCGCACCTCGACGTTCAATTGCTCGGCCATGGCGCCGGGCTCGGCCATGCACAACCCCTCGGCGTCCTTCTGCTTGGCAAAGCCGGTCGAAAGCATGGGCTTGGAATAGGACCGCCCATCATCGGCAGTGATCATCAGCACGGGTGTGAGCGCATCAAACTTGCGCAATTCCCGGGCGAGGTTGTAGCCCGCAAGCCCGGTGCCGATGATGACTATAGGAGGCGTCATAGGGGTTTCCTCGATCAACCGATGGCGATCATTTCAAAGTCGCTCTTGCCAACCCCGCAGTCCGGGCAGAGCCAGTCTTCGGGTACGTCTTCCCAACGCGTGCCGGGTGCGATTCCATCATCCGGCCAGCCATCGGCTTCGTCATAGATCAGACCGCAGACAATACATTGCCACTTTTTCATCGGAACGGGTTTCCTCGGTTCAGGCTCGGCTTGGGTTTGAACTTGCGGCCTCTTCACGGGCCAAGGTGCAATCGAAAGGCTTTGTAGCGGCCCTGCCGGCAGTATGCAAGCAGTCGGGGCATTCATGCTAAGCTCGCGGCCTCTTTGGTTGTAACAAGCAGACCGACGTGTCGTACCCAACCCCGCACGCAGCCGCTGTCGCGTGGCTAGCGTATCCACAGGTGCAGGCCAGCCTCGCCCCCTCCATGCTGGACTGGTTATTCGATGAGGGCTCGCTCACACGTCGGCTGACTCGACTGTCCGGCGACGATTTCTGCGTAACGCCACTGTTCGAAGGCTGGCAGCCGCTGCGCGAGGATGAATGCCTGGCCCTTGGTATCGCACCCGGCGCCCAAGGTTGGGTCAGGGAGGTGTTCCTGCGCGGGCATGGCCAGCCGTGGGTATTTGCCCGCAGCGTGGCCAGCCGTGTGGCGCTGGAACGTGGCGGCCTGGACCTCGAGTCGCTCGGCAGTCGCTCGCTGGGCGAGCTGCTGTTCTGCGACCGAGCGTTCACCCGCCACCCCTTGCAGGCATGCCATTACCCCGAAACCTGGCTGCCCGCTGAAGTCGCAAGCCCAGGCCTGTGGGGACGCCGTTCACGCTTCTCCCGAGATGGACTCGACCTGCTTGTCGCCGAAGTATTTCTGCCGGCGTTGTGGCAGGCGGCACGCGAGGATACCCGTTGATGTACGTGCAACTGCTCAAGTCGTTGAACCGCCTTCACCCGCGCGCCTGGGACTTTGTCCAGCTAAGCCGTATGGACAGGCCCATCGGCATTTATCTGCTGCTCTGGCCAACCCTGTCGGCGGTGTGGATTGCCGGTCAGGGTTCACCGACGTTGGCCAATGTGCTGATCTTCGGGTTGGGTGTGGTGCTCATGCGCGCCGCCGGTTGCTGCATCAATGATTTTGCCGACCGCAAAGTGGATGGGCACGTCAAGCGCACCGCCGATCGACCTTTGGCCAGTGGGCGTGTACGCCCACGCGAAGCGCTGACGCTGTTTGCCGTCCTGGTGGGCGTGAGTTTCCTGCTGGTGCTGTGCACCAACAGCGAAACCGTCTGGCTTTCGTTCGCGGCGGTCGCGCTCGCGTTCTGCTACCCCTTCATGAAGCGCTACACCTATTACCCACAAGTGGTGCTGGGCGCCGCCTATTCATGGGGCATTCCCATGGCCTTCACCGCGGCCGGAGGTGAGCTGCCGGCCGCCGCCTGGCTACTGTACATCGCCAATCTGCTGTGGACGGTGGCTTACGATACCTACTACGCCATGGTCGATCGCGACGATGACCTGAAGATCGGTGTGAAGTCCACGGCCATCCTGTTTGGCGAGGCTGACCGGGTGATCATCCTGAGCTTGCAGGGGCTTTCGCTGGGCTGCCTGATGCTGGCCGGCAGCAGCTTCGCCCTCGGCGGCTGGTTCTACCTGGGCCTGCTGGGCGCCGCGTGCTGTTTCGTCTGGGAATTCTGGTCCACACGCCGCCTGGACCGAGAGGCATGCTTCAAGGCGTTCCTGCACAACCACTGGGCCGGGTTGCTGGTGTTCATGGGCGTGGTACTGGATTACGCGCTGCGTTGAGCGGTGCGCTGAGGCGCGGTACCGCCTCAGCAAGGTCCGCGTGGTCCACACCGCATGGCGACCTGTTCAGGTGAGAGGCCGTGTGGCTAACCCATCAGGGTTTGGCAATGTGCCAGACGTCCTTGACCCCGTCACCGTGCCTGTCCCCCGCCTGCTTGTCCTTGACGAAGGTATACAGCGGCTTGCCGGCATAGGCCCATTGCTTGCTGCCGTCATCGCGCATGACCACGGTCCATTTGCCTTCGGCTGCCTGATCCTCGGCCTTGACCATCAAGGGCGGCCAATTGCTGGCACACTCGCCGTTGCACATCGACTTGCCACCGGTGTCCTTGTCGAAGGTATAGAGCGTCATGCCCTGGTCATTCACCCACATGCCCTCCTTTTCCATGGCCGGCTCGGCCAAGGCGATGCCCGGTAGCGAAAAGGCCGCGCAAAGGGCCATCCAGCTCAGCGTATGTCGTGTCATTGGATTCACCGTGTCGTGAGGAAAAGGTTCGGTTGCAGGCGCAACCGCCGCCCTGTGAAGCCTAGCCCAGTCATTGAATGTCGCGAGAACCGCCAATACCCTGTCACACAGCTGCAATAATTCCGTTATCTAATGCGGGGCCAAGACAGCGAATCCAGGAGAGGTTTTGAGCATGGCTGGCAGGAATATTCTGATCGTCGACGACGAGGCGCCCATCCGCGAGATGATTGCCGTGGCCCTGGAGATGGCAGGTTATGAGTGCCTGGAAGCAGAAAGCTCCCAACAGGCCCATGCCATCATCGTCGACCGTAAGCCGGACCTGATCCTGCTGGACTGGATGCTTCCCGGCACCTCGGGCATCGAGCTGGCCCGGCGGCTGAAGCGCGACGAGCTGACCGGGGACATTCCGATCATCATGCTTACCGCCAAGGGCGAGGAAGACAACAAGATCCAAGGCCTGGAAGTGGGTGCGGACGACTACATCACCAAGCCGTTTTCGCCGCGTGAACTGGTGGCCCGCCTCAAGGCAGTGCTGCGACGCACCGGCCCCAGTGATGGCGAGACCCCCATCGAGGTCGGCGGACTGCTGCTGGACCCTATCAGCCATCGCGTCACCATCGATGGCAAGCCGGCCGAGATGGGGCCTACCGAGTACCGCCTGCTGCAATTCTTCATGACCCACCAGGAACGCGCCTATACCCGCGGCCAGTTGCTGGACCAGGTCTGGGGGGGCAATGTCTACGTCGAGGAACGCACGGTCGATGTCCACATTCGCCGCTTGCGAAAGGCGCTGGGTGAGGCCTATGAAAATCTGGTACAAACGGTGCGCGGCACAGGCTACCGCTTTTCGACCAAGGTCTGACCTGAAACGCAGCTCTCGGCTCAAGGCCGTCGAATGGACGTGAACGCGCTACCGATCCGCTTCTGCGTGCAGGTTCGTACTTGCTGTTGATCGCTGGATTCGAAGGATCCCCAATTGAACCAGAACTGGCATGCGACCCTGATCCGCCACCTGCTGCTGTTGATCACCCTCTGCCTGATCGGTGGCCTGATCAGTGGCTACTATGGCTGGAGCCTGGCCATTGGCCTGGCCCTCTACCTGGGCTGGACGCTCAAGCAACTGCTGCGCCTGCATGCCTGGCTGCGCAATCACCAACCGGACGAAGCACCGCCTGACGGCTACGGCCTGTGGGGCGAGGTGTTCGACAGCATCTACCATCTGCAACGCCGGGATCAGCGTGTACGTGGCAGGCTTCAAGCAGTGATCGACAGGGTACAGGAGTCCACCGCGGCGCTACGTGACGCGGTGATCATGCTCGACAGCCACGGCAACCTGGAGTGGTGGAACCGCGCAGCCGAGACGCTCCTGGGCTTCAAGACACCCCAGGACGGCGGCCAGCAGGTCACCAACCTGGTGCGACATCCGCGCTTCAAGGAATACTTCGAAGCCGAGAACTATGTCGAGCCACTGGAGATTCCCTCACCCATCAACGATCGCATGCGGGTGCAACTGCACATCACACGCTACGGCAACAACGAGCACCTGATGCTGGTTCGGGACGTGACCCGCATCCACCAGCTCGAACAGATGCGCAAGGATTTCGTAGCCAACGTGTCCCACGAACTGCGAACGCCGCTGACCGTGATCGCCGGCTACCTGGAAACCCTGCTGGATAACGTCGAGGACGTGAACCCCCGCTGGCGTCGAGCGTTGCAGCAGATGAGCCAACAGGGCTCGCGCATGCAAACGCTGCTCAACGACCTGCTGCTGTTGGCCAAGCTGGAGGCCACCGACTACCCATCCGACAACCAGCCAGTGGCCGTGGACACCCTGCTCAATGCGATCAAGCAGGACGCGCAGGCGTTGTCCGGGCCCCGCAATCAGCGCATCACCCTGGAAGCCGAGCCAGGCATCTGGCTCAAAGGCAGCGAGTCGGAATTGCGCAGCGCTTTTTCCAACCTGGTATTCAATGCCGTCAAGTACACGCAGGACGAGGGCAGCATTCGCATTCGTTGGTGGGCCGATGCCCAGGGCGCCCATCTGTCGGTGCAGGACTCAGGGCCCGGCATCGATGCCAAGCACCTGCCACGGCTGACGGAGCGGTTCTATCGGGTGGATTCGAGCCGTGCGTCCCATACCGGTGGTACGGGCCTTGGGCTGGCCATCGTCAAGCATGTGCTGATGCGCCACCGCGGGCGCCTGGAGATCAGCAGCGTGCCAGGCCACGGCAGCACCTTCACCTGCCATTTTGCAGCGGCGCAACAGATCACGGGCACGGTTTGAGGCCGTTCGGGCCACTTTGCAGCACCGATCAATGGGCTGCCCTTTGCTTTTGCGGCCCTAGCCGCTACATTTGATCCCTTGCGCCGGCTGGAGCCGGCACTTTTCTCATCTTCAAGACGGATCCCGTAAAAACTCCATCATGGACCCTTCCCCTGGTATCAGCTTCACCTCCCTGTTCGCCGATTTCGGCATGATCATTTTTGCTTTGGTCCTGGTGCTGCTCAACGGCTTCTTCGTCGCCGCCGAGTTCGCCATGGTCAAGCTGCGCGCAACCCGCGTGGACGCCATCGCCGAGCAGCACGGCTGGCGCGGCAGCATTCTGCGCAAGGTTCACAACCAGCTCGATGCCTACCTCTCGGCATGCCAGCTCGGCATCACCCTGGCTTCGCTAGGGCTGGGCTGGGTGGGCGAGCCGGCCTTCGCGCACTTGCTCGAACCGCTGCTGGCCTACTTTGGCGTCGATACCCCCGAGCTGATCAAGGCCGTCTCGTTCTTCGTCGCCTTCTTCGTGATCTCCTACCTGCACATCGTGGTCGGTGAGCTGGCGCCCAAATCGTGGGCCATTCGCAAGCCGGAACTGTTGTCGCTGTGGACCGCAGTACCGCTGTACCTGTTCTACTGGCTGATGTACCCGGCCATCTACCTGCTCAATGCCAGCGCTAACACCATCTTGCGCATTGCCGGCCAAGGCGAACCCGGCCCGCACCACGAGCATCATTACAGCCGGGAAGAGCTCAAGCTGATCCTGCACTCCAGCCGTGGCCAGGACCCAAGCGATCAAGGCATGCGCGTGCTGGCATCCGCCGTGGAAATGGGTGAACTGGAGGTGGTGGACTGGGCCAACTCTCGCGAAGACATGGTCATCATTGATGCCCATGCCCCGCTCAAGCAGATACTGGCCCTGATCCGTCGTCACAAGTTCAGCCGCTACCCGGTGTACGACACCGAGCGTGAGGAGTTCACGGGCCTGCTGCACATCAAGGACCTGCTGCTCGAACTCGCCGAACTCGAGCACCTGCCAGAAACCATTGACCTGGAAGACCTGGCTCGTCCCCTGGAGCGCGTTTCCAGGCACATGCCGCTGTCCCAGTTGCTCGAGCAGTTCCGCAAGGGCGGTGCGCACTTCGTGCTGGTCGAGGAGGCCGATGGCAAGGTCATCGGTTACCTGACCATGGAGGATGTGCTGGAAGTGCTGGTGGGCGACATCCAGGACGAACACCGCAAGACCGAGCGCGGCATCCTGGCCTATCAGCCAGGAAAGCTGTTGGTGCGCGGCGATACCCCGCTGTTCAAGGTCGAACGCTTGCTGGGCGTGGACCTGGACCATATCGAGGCAGAAACACTGGCCGGCCTGGTCTACGAAACGCTCAAGCGCGTACCGGAAGAAGAAGAAGTGCTCGAGGTCGAAGGGCTGCGCATCATCGTCAAGAAGATGAAAGGCCCCAAGATCGTGCTGGCCAAAGTGCTCAAGCTGGACTGAGCTTATAAAACCCCTGGCTCGGTCCAGCCCTGATCAGGGGTTGCCTGCGGTGTAGTCGGGCAGCCCACTGATCGGCCGGTCGAACCGATAGGGAATCGACTCGAGCGCCAGCCCCACGTTGCGCTGAACCACGAAGTGCAGATGGGGCCCGGTGCTGTTACCCGTGTTGCCCGACCTGGCCAGCACCTGCCCTTGGCGCACACGCTGCCCAGACGCGACCACGATCGACCCCCTCATCAAGTGCAGGTACACCCCCATGGTGCCGTCAGGGTGCAGGATGCGGACAAAGTTGCCCGAGGGATTGTCCCCTCGCCCGCTCTGCTCGCTACGCGTGCTCACCACCACCCCTTCGCGTGCCGCCACAATGGTCGTGCCTTCGGGCATGGCGATGTCCATTGCATAGCGCCCTTTGGGCCCGAAGTGGCTGAACCTGCCATTGGGCCCCTGGGTCACCCGAAACGGCCCACCCACCCATGGAAACGCATAACGATAACCTTGCGGGCGCTTGCCGGGGTCGCCCATGGCTTGCAGCAGCGTCGAACGGTAGTTGAGCAACTTGCCTGGCTGTCCCCGGACGATGCTGAGTACTTGCGTCGATCGCGGCGGCAACAGACGCCGCACGGTTCGCGGCGCATCGCCACCCTGCGCATTCACCAGATTATCCAGGCGCAGTTCCACCTGCACCGCGACTGGCAATTCGTTGCGGGCCGAGAAGCTCACACCGCCCTGAAACACGATCGCGTTGAGGCGCACGTCGTGTTCGTTGATTTCCACGGTGGACTCATCCACGACCGTGGGCTTGATGCCCGGGCCGGGTCGCTGCGCATAGGAAACCCTGCCCGTTTCGTCGGTGACGGGGTGCAGTGTCACCCCCAGGCTAGAGGCGCTGACCAGGGTTAACGTACACAGCAGCAGAAAGCGCAGATGCATGATGATGGCTTTTTGACAGTGGAGGACCTGTCCAAGCCTAGCAGCAGGCACCCTGTTCACCATGACAGTTGGTCGGATGCTGCTGGCCAGCTTGCTGTTGCGGCGGCCCGTCAGGCCCCTGGCGTGAAATGCTTCTGGGCAGTGCCGCGGGCGATCAGGCGGGACAGGTAATCCAGCTTCTGGGCGTCTTGATCGACGAACTTGAACGTCAATTGCAGCCAGTCGCTGTCCGGCTTGGGCTCGAAGGCCGCCACCGCGTGCAGATAACCGTTCAAACGCGCCACCTCTGCGTTTTCGCCCTGCTCCAGGTTCAGCACAGCGCCTTCGAGTACCTGCGGCAGTGTCTCACTGCGCCGCACGACCAGCAGGGCTTCCTTCAGGCTCAACGCCTTGATCACGCAGGCCTGCATGCCGCTCGCCAAACGCAGCTGGCCCTGGCCGCGACCGCTGGGTGCGGGTGTCGCTGCGCTGGGTTTGGCAGGGGTGGCGGCCACCTTGGTTGGAACAGGTGCTGGCGCAGCCACCTTGACGGCTTCGGGCCGCCCAGCCGTCAGGGCGTTGAGCGAGTCATTGGCGAACGCGGCATTGGCCCGCGCAGGCCCTGGGCTCATGAGGCTGTCGAGCTTGCCGATCTTGGCCAAGGCCTTCTTTACCTTGGTCAGCAACTGCTCGTTGGTGAACGGCTTGCCGACGAAATCCGACACGCCGGCCTGAATCGCCTGGATGACATTTTCCTTGTCGCCACGGCTGGTCACCATGATGAACTGAAGGCCCTTCAGCTCAGGTTGCTGACGGCACCAGGTGAGCAGCTCCAAGCCCGACATTTCCGGCATTTCCCAGTCGCACAGCACCAGGTCGAACGCTTCCTTGCCCAACAGGGCCATGGCCTTGCGACCGTTGACGGCATCCTCCACGGTCATGCCAGGAAACGCGTTGCGCAGGCACTTACGGATCAGGTCACGGATAAATGGCGCGTCATCCACCACCAGCACATTCACTTTACTCATCGATACTCCTTCTGAACCCGACTAGCCTACTGCCATTTGCTGGCCACTTGCTACCACCTGTGTGTTACGCCGGGTCATCTACAGCCGGTCGATGGTCTCTGGCACCTCCAGGCGGACTAACGAAAACGCCCGGCACAAGCCGGGCGCCGATGCTCGGAGAGAACTTTATTTATCGTCCGCCTCGGCTGGAACATTAGGTATTTCACCATCGACACTGGCTCGACCCTGCACCTCCGCGGTCATGCGCTTGAGGCCCATGTGGCGTACATCGGTGCCGCGCACCAGGTAGATCACCAGTTCGGAGATGTTGCGTGCATGGTCGCCGATGCGCTCCAGCGAGCGCAGGACCCAGATGACACTCAGCACACGGGAGATCGAGCGGGGATCTTCCATCATGTAGGTCACCAGCTCGCGCAAGGCTGTCTTGTATTCACGGTCGATGGTCTTGTCGTATTGAGCCACCGACAAGGCCAGGTCGGCATCGAAGCGGGCGAAGGCGTCGAGTGCGTCGCGCACCATGTTGCGCACCTGATCGCCGATGTGCCGAACTTCTACATAGCCCCGCGGGGATTCACCCTCCTCGCAGAGCTGGATGGCCCGCCGGGCGATCTTGGTCGATTCGTCACCGATACGCTCAAGGTCGATCACCGATTTGGAGATGCTGATGATCAGGCGCAGGTCCGATGCCGCCGGCTGGCGACGCGCCAGAATGCGCAGGCATTCCTCGTCGATGTTGCGCTCCATCTGGTTGATCTGCTCGTCGACCTCGCGCACCTGCTGAGCCAGGCCGGAATCGGCCTCGATCAGCGCAGTGACCGCATCGTTGACCTGTTTCTCGACCAGCCCGCCCATGGCCAGCAGGTGACTGCGAACCTCTTCGAGCTCGGCGTTGAACTGCTGGGAAATATGATGCGTCAGGCTTTCTTTGTTGATCATGCTGTGGCTCCGCGAAGCTGCTGGCTGCGAGCTTCAAGTCGTTCGAGGCGTGCCCCTGCCTGCGCCGAGTGCCTCCACCCGGCGAGCAGCAGTGCGCGGTGCTTCTTCAGCCGTATCGGCCAGTGATGTAGTCTTCGGTCTGCTTCTTGGCGGGGTTGGTGAACAGGGTATCGGTGTCGCCGAATTCCACCAGTTTGCCCATGTACATGAAGGCGGTGTAATCCGATACCCGGGCCGCCTGCTGCATGTTGTGGGTCACGATGACGATGGTGAACTTGGTTTTCAACTCGTAGATGAGCTCTTCGACCTTGAGCGTGGAAATCGGGTCCAGCGCCGAGCAAGGCTCGTCCAGCAACAGGACCTCGGGCTCTACCGCGATGGTGCGTGCGATGACCAGGCGCTGCTGCTGCCCACCGGACAGACCCAGCGCCGACTCGTGCAGACGGTCCTTGACTTCGTCCCACAGTGCCGCGCCCTTGAGGGCCCACTCTACGGCCTCGTCCAGGACCCGCTTTTTATTGATGCCTTGAATCCGCAGGCCATAGACCACGTTCTCGTAGATGGTCTTGGGGAAGGGGTTGGGTTTCTGGAACACCATGCCCACGCGGCGACGCAGCTCGGCTACGTCCTCGCCCTTGCGGTAGATGTCATGGCCGTACAGGTTGACGGCGCCTTGCACACGGCAGCCGTCTACCAGGTCGTTCATGCGGTTGAAGGTGCGCAGCAAGGTGGACTTGCCGCAGCCGGACGGGCCAATGAACGCCGTCACGCGCTGCTTGGGAATATTCATGCTGACATCGAACAGGGCCTGCTTGTCACCGTAGAACAGGCTCAGCCCAGGCACTTCGATGGCAACCGTTTCCTCGGCCAGGCGCAGGCCCTGTTTGCTGCGGCCCAGGGCGGACATGTCGATGCCGTGGTTAGGCGGTTGTTGCTGCATGGTCTCACTCCATTGGGAGCTGCCGGCGTATGGCCGCCAGTAGCACGTTGGGACGAAGCGGACGCCTCGCGTCGGCGACGCCGCTTGAACGTTCGACGCCTGGCTCAGCTGTCGAGCGCCTTGTATTTCTCACGAAGGTGGTTACGGATCCACACGGCCGACAGGTTCAGTGTCGCGATGACCATCACAAGCAGCAGTGCCGTGGCGTACACCAGTGGCCGCGCCGCTTCCACGTTCGGGCTCTGGAAGCCCACATCGTAGATATGAAAGCCCAGGTGCATGATCTTCTGATCCAGGTGCAGGTAGGGGTAATTGCCATCCACCGGCAGCGACGGCGCCAGCTTGACCACGCCCACCAGCATCAGCGGTGCGACTTCACCCGCGGCGCGAGCAACGGCCAGGATCATGCCGGTCATCATGGCCGGGCTGGCCATGGGCAGAACGATCTTCCACAGCGTTTCGGCCTTGGTGGCACCCAAGGCCAACGAACCCTCGCGCAGGGTGCGCGGAATGCGCGCCAGCCCTTCCTCGGTGGCCACGATCACCACCGGCACGGCCAACAATGCCAGTGTCAGTGACGCCCACAACAGGCCCGGCGTGCCCAGGGTGGGCGCCGGCAAGGCTTCGGCGAAGAACAGGCGATCGATCGAGCCGCCCAGCACGTACACGAAGAAGCCCAGGCCGAAAACGCCGTAGACGATGGCCGGTACACCGGCAAGGTTGTTGACGGCGATGCGGATCAGGCGTGTCACCGGCCCCTGCCGGGCATACTCGCGCAGATAGACCGCTGCCAGCACGCCAAAGGGCGTGACGATCACGGCCATGATCAGGGTCATCATCACCGTGCCGAAGATGGCCGGGAAGATACCGCCCTCCGTGTTGGCCTCACGCGGGTCGTCGCTGAGAAACTCCCACACCTTGGCGAAGTACACCCCCAGCTTGGCCAGGGTCGACATGCCGTTGGGCTGGATGGCATGGACCACCTTGCTGAGGTTGATCTCGACTTCACGGCCATTGCCATCGCGCGCCACCAGTGTGTCGCGGGCAAAATCCCGATGAAGCGTGGTCAGGCGATCTTCGATGGCTTTGTAGCGGCTGTTGAGCTCGGCGCGGTCAGCCTCGATGTCAGCCTGGGCCGCTGCGTCCAGCTTGCCTTCGAGCTCGAGTTTGCGCGCCTGCAGGCGCAACCGCTCCAGGCCATGGTTGATGGCACCGATGTCTTTCTTCTCCAGCGCTTGCAGCGTCTTGTTGAGCTCGCTGGCCCGGGCCAGGCGCGCTTGCAGCTCACCCCAGGCCGCAGCCCCTTGCGCCACCACTCGGCCTTGTTCCTTGACGCTCACCAGATAGCCATAGAAGTTGCCCCACTCGCGGCGTTCCAGGGCCATCAGCTGTTCGGGGCGCTGCTGATCGACAAGCCAGTCGCCCACGACCCAAGTGAAGTCGCTGCCATTGAGGTCCCGGTTTCCGACCTTGATCAATTCGCGTGTCATGAACTCCGGGCCCTGGTCGGGCACGGGCAAACCGGCGCCCTTGAGGCGCGCACGCGGCACTTCTTCCTGCTGTACCACTTCACCGATGACCGTCTGCTGGGCCTGGCCCGGCACGGCGTAGGTGGCCTGGATCAAATCGGCCGGCCAGAAATGCCCCAGGCCGCGTACGGCGATCACTGCCAGCAGGCCAACGGTCATGATCACCGCCATGGCCACCGCGCCACCGCTCATCCATACACCGGGGGCACCGCTCTTGAACCAGCCTTTGAGGGAATCCTTTTTCACGGATCGCTACCTTTCTATCAAAGCGACGAGTATTTCTTGCGCAGACGCTGGCGAATCAGCTCGGCCAAGGTGTTCATGACGAAGGTGAACATCAGCAGCACCAACGCGGCGAGGAACAGCACCCGGTAGTGACTGCCCCCGACTTCGGATTCCGGCATTTCCACCGCTACGTTGGCAGCCAGCGTGCGCATGCCTTCGAACAGGTTCATCTCCATCACCGGTGTATTACCGGTGGCCATCAGCACGATCATGGTTTCACCGACGGCCCGACCCATGCCGATCATCAGCGCCGAGAAGATGCCGGGGCTGGCGGTCAGGATCACTACCCGGGTGAGGGTCTGCCAAGGCGTTGCACCCAGTGCCAGGGAGCCCAGCGTCAGGCTGCGCGGCACGCTGAAGACGGCGTCCTCGGCAATCGAGTAGATGTTGGGAATGACGGCAAAACCCATCGCGATCCCGACCACCAGTGCATTGCGTTGGTCATAGGTGATACCCAGGTCATTGGTGATCCACAGGCGCATGTCGCCGCCAAAGAGCCAGCTTTCAAGGTACGGGCTCATGCCAAGGGCAAACCAGCCGGTGAGTAGAATGACCGGGATAAGAATGGCCGCCTCCCAGCCATCCGGTACCCGCAGGCGAATGGATTCAGGCAGCCGGCTCCAGGTGAACCCTGCCAGCAGGATGCCGACCGGCATGAGCAGGAACAGGCTGAAGACCCCTGGCAGGTGGCCTTCCAGGTAAGGCGCCAAAAACAGCCCCGCGAAGAACCCCAGGATGACCGTGGGCATCGCCTCCATCAGTTCGATCACCGGCTTGACCTTGCGGCGCATGCCAGGGGCCATGAAGTAGGCTGTGTAGATCGCGGCGGCAATGGCCAGCGGCGCGGCAAGGATCATGGCGTAGAAGGCAGCCTTGAGCGTACCGAAGGTCAGCGGCGAAAGGCTCAGCTTGGGCTCGAAATCGGTATTGGACGCGGTCGACTGCCACACGTACTTGGGCGCGTCGTAATTCTCGTACCACACCTTGCCCCACAGCGCGCTGAAAGACACTTCCGGATGGGGGTTGTGCAGCTTCAATGGCAGCAACCTGCCGGGCTCTTCGATCATGACCCGGTTGGCGCGCGGTGACAGGGCAAGGATACCCGGGCCCTGGGCCACGGACTCGACCAAGAGGGTGCGGTGCGCCGTGCTGTGGAAAACACCCAGCTTGCCTTCTGCGTCCAGGGCGATGAAGCCCTTGCGGCGCTCTTCGGCGTCAATCTGCACGATGGGCGACGTGCCCAGCTGGAAGGTACGAATCTGCTTGAAACGGGATTCCCCGTCCGGGTCACGGGCCATGAACCACTGGGCCAGCCCACCGTGCGAGTCACCGATGATCAGTGAAATGCCGCCTACCAGCTGCGCAGTGGCCGTCACTTCGGTATCAGCGCTCTGCGCCAGGGTGTAGCGCCCGTTGAGGCTCTTGTCGCGCAGGCTGAACACGTCGGCAGTGGCACGACCATTGATCACGTACAGCCACTGCTGGCGCGGATCGATGAAGATGTTCTTCACCGTTTCGGTCATTTGCGGCAGCTCGATGCGGGTCTGCTCGGTCGTGACTTCGGCGGTCATCATGTTTTCGCTGCGCGTCAACGCGATGACCTGCAGGTGCGCCCCCGTGGAGCCAGCCAGCAACAGCGTGTCGCCATTGACGCTGGCGCTGACGTGCTCCAGCACCCGCGCCTGTTCATCCAGCACGAAAGGCTGTTTGCCATAGGGGTAGTCGATGGTCGGCGTAATGGTTTTTTTGTTGTCGGGGTAGGTGATCTTGTAGGTATGGGTGAACACCAACGCCTGGCCATTGGACAACCCCAGCATCACCATCGAGCTGCCTGGCTGGTCGGTACCGATCGAAGAGACCTGTACGCCGGCAGGGATGGGCAGGTCGACGCGCTCGAGCGCTTCGCCGGTCTTGGTGTCGAAGAACAGCACCTGGCCCTGGTCCGAAACCCGCATGCCAACCAGGTTCTGCTCCTCGAGGGCGATCATCAGCGGCTTGCCCGCCTCCTCCTTGAGCCAGGCAGGTTGCAATGCCTGCTTGCTGGTCAGCTCGGCGCCCTGGAATAACGGAAGGACCACATACGCCAGGTAAAAGAAGATCAAGGTGATCGCGGCCAGCACAGCCAGCCCGCCCACCAGCACATACCAGCGCGTCAGGCGGTCCTTGAGCGCACGCAGGCGTCGCTTGCGCTGCAACTCCGGCGTGTTGAAATCGATGCGTGCAGGCTGGGAATCTTGGGTCATTGTGGAGTTGGCCAGATCATTCATGGGGCACACCCTAGCGGTCCCGTATGACAAAAACATGACAATGCAGTGACGCACGAAAGCCCGAAGCACAGTAAGGCTGGCCCCGGGCTGGGAGTGCTGAAGAGGCTAGCCCAACGGCTTGCCCCTGCAGGGTTCGATTACTGCTTGGCGACGTTGCCGGCGTGGGACAGGCCCAGGTCGGCCAGGGTCTTGTCGACGACTTTGGCAGGCAGCGGGATGTAGCCATCCTTGACGACCACCTGCTGGCCGGCCTGCGACAGTACCAGCTTCACGAACTCGGCCTCCAGCGGGGCCAGCGGCTTGTTCGGCGCCTTGTTGACGTAAACGTACAGGAAGCGCGAGAGCGGGTAGCTGCCGTTCAGGGCGTTGGTCTCGTTGTCCTCGACGAACTCGCCGCCCTCCTTCTTGGCCAGCGGCACGGTCCTGACGCTGGCCGTCTTGTAGCCGATACCCGAGTAGCCGATACCGTTGAGCGACGAGCTGATGGACTGCACCACCGAGGCGGAACCAGGTTGCTCGTTGACGTTGGGCTTGAAGTCACCTTTGCACAGGGCTTCTTCCTTGAAGTAACCATACGTGCCGGACACCGAGTTACGGCCGAACAGCTGGATCGGCTTGTTGGCAAGGTCGCCGGTTACTCCGGCATCGCCCCAGGTCTTGATCTCGGCCTTGCCACCACACAGGCGGGTCGAAGAGAAAATGGCATCGACCTGGGCCATGGTCAGACCCTTGATCGGGTTGTCCTTGTGCACGAACACCGCCAGGGCGTCGACCGCAACCGGAATGGCAGTCGGTTTGTAGCCATACTTCTGCTCAAACGCCTGCAATTCGACGTCCTTCATCTTGCGGCTCATGGGGCCGAGGTTGGCGGTGCCTTCGGTCAGCGCCGGTGGCGCAGTGGACGAACCCGCTGCCTGGATCTGGATGTTGACGTTCGGGTATTCCTTTTTGTAGGCCTCGGCCCACAGGGTCATCAGGTTCGCGAGGGTATCGGAGCCGACGCTGGAGAGGTTGCCCGAAACACCCGTGGTCTTGGTGTAGGTCGGGATAGCAGGATCGACAGCGGCCACTGCGTTGGCGGTTGCAACGCCAGCGGCGGCAAAGGTAAGGGCCGCCATCAAACGCTTCAATTTCATGCCTTGCTCCTAGCTGGAATGGGGGTGCAGAGAGGGAACGGGGGCCAGTATCTGCAGCGCGCATGAACACGATATGACTTGATTGTGACAATTGGATGAAATGCCATCATCGTGTCGAAGCGCTGCTACAGGGAGCAAGTGTCAGTGGCCAAGGCGATTCAACGCTTGTTGGCGAGCAAGTACAGACCTACCGAAAAGCCGACCATGCACAGGACAGCCACATAGTAAGCGGGCGCCATGGGGCTGACCTTCAGAAGCCCGGTTACCGCCATCGGCGTCAGGCCGCCAAAAATGGCATAGGCGACGTTGTAGGAAAACGACAAGCCGCTGAAGCGCACCGCAGCCGGAAATGCCTTGACCATCACGTAGGGCACTGCGCCAATCACGCCCACGCACAGGCCGGTCACCGCATACAACGGGAACAACAGCTCGGGCCGTGTGGGCAAGCTGTGGTAAAACGCCCAGGAACTGACCAACAGCATCAGGCTGCCGACCACGAACACACGGCCCGCGCCGAAGCGATCGGCCAGGCTACCGGCGCCAATGCAACCCAGGCTCAGCAGCACGATGGCCAGGCTGTTGGCCTTGAGCGAGTCGGTAGGGCTGATGTGGTAGATGCTCTGCAACAAGGCTGGCGTCATGAGGATCACCACCACGATGCCTGCCGACAGCATCCAGGTCAGCAACATGGACAGCACGATGGGCCCGCGATGATCGCGCAGCACCGCCCGCAGCGGCAGCTCTTCGGCCAAGGCTTTGCGTTGCTGCATTTCTGCGAACACCGGGGTTTCATGCAGCCAACGGCGCAGGTAGACCGAAAACAGACCGAACACACCGCCCAGCAGAAACGGAATTCGCCAGGCATAGCTGGCCACTTCTTCAGCGCTGTAGACGCTGTTGATCAAGGTCGCGACCAGCGAGCCCAGCAAGATACCGGCCGTCAAACCGGCAGTGAGCGTGCCGCAGGCATAGCCGGTATTGCGCGCCGGCACGTGCTCCGAGACGAATACCCAGGCGCCCGGCACTTCCCCGCCGATGGCCGCCCCCTGGATCACCCGCATCAACAGCAACAGGATCGGCGCCCACAGGCCAATCTGCGCGTAGGTCGGCAACAGGCCCATGATCAGGGTGGGCAGGGCCATCATGAAGATGCTCAGGGTGAACATCTTCTTGCGGCCCAGCAGGTCGCCGAAATGCGCCATGATGATGCCGCCCAGGGGCCGCGCCAGATAGCCTGCGGCAAAAATGCCGAACGTCTGCATCAACCGCAGCCACTCTGGCATGTCGGCTGGGAAGAACAGCTTGCCGACCACGGTGGCGAAGAACACGAAGATGATGAAGTCGTAGAACTCCAGCGCCCCGCCCAGCGCAGACAGCGAAAGGGTCTTGTAGTCACTGCGGGTCAGCGGCCGCGGGGCCTGCTCGATACTGCTCGGCGCGGAAGTCATCACGGTTATTCTCTTTATAGGGCAAGGCCACACGGGATGCGGCTTGTTCAAGGCGAAGGCGAAGATAGCAAATTGCCGAACGCGGCTGAAAGCGACACGCAATCCATACCGACCTGCAAGAACGCATGGTCGTCGCTTGCGTAGATGCTCTATATACTGGCGTTTCGTACGAAATGTGTCCTGCTAGCGTGGGATATTGTGCGAAAACTCCGGTCACTATACTCAGACGGTTTCGAAGCATGTCCCACGGCCGTCTCGTCATACGAATCGGCGTAGTATGTTGTCAGCTGAATCGTTTACCGGCCTAAGCGCCGCATCCAGGAAAAGCGTCACGGGTCAGAGGCCCCACCGCATGATTGAGCTCGAACAAGAAGATCCAATTCCGCAGGGTGACCTTGCTTTGCAGATCACCGCACTGCCACGCGAAACAAACGGCTTTGGCGATATCTTCGGCGGCTGGCTGGTCGCCCAGATGGACCTGGCAGGTACCGCCATGGCCAGCCGTGTTGCCGGTGGCCGCGTCGCTACCGTGGCGATAGATCGCATGGCGTTTCTGGTACCGGTGGCCGTGGGCGCACAGTTGTCCTTCTATACCCAGACGCTGGAGATCGGGCGCAGCTCCATCCAGATGATGGTCGAGGTATGGAGCGACGATCCACTGTCCAGCGAATGGCGCAAGGTGACCGAAGCCGTCTTCGTCTTCGTCGCAATCGATGGCAGCGGCCGCACCCGTTCCGTCCCTCGTCGCTGAGGCCTGCCGGCGGTAAACTCATTGCCTGCGCCCGGGTCCAAGGCCCACTGGCAACCAATGAGATGACACAATGGCCACCTTCCAGGTAACGACCGAGCAACATGGCGAGCTTCACTGCTGGCGTATCTGCAGTAGCTTCGCCGAACTACTGATCGCCCGCCAGGGTGCACAGGTCCTCAGCTACCAGCGCACAGGCGAGCCGCCGTTGCTGTGGTTGAGCGACAAGGCCATTTTCCGCCAGGGGAAGTCGGTTCGGGCAGGGGCGCCTGTGTGCTGGCCATGGTTTGGCGACCTGCAGCGCAACCCTGAAACCGTCCAGTCCATGTACCACGCGGAACAAGCGCCAGCCCACGGCCTTGTCCGCACGCGTGACTGGCAATTGCTGAGCCTGGAGGAAGTGGGCGAAACCCTGCGGATCGAGTTCGAAATGGCCGAAGCGCAAGGTGGATTGCCCGGGTGGCCGCACACCGTGGCGCTGAAGCTGGTGGTCGTGCTGGACGAGGCGTTGACGCTGCAACTGACCAGCCGCAACCTTGGCGATAGCCCGGTCACTATCAGCCAGGCCCTGCACAATTATTTTGCCGTCAGTGATGTGCGCCAGGCCAAGGTCGACGGTGTCGAGGGGTTGGCTTACATCGAAACCCTGGCCGACTGGCAACAGCGCCTGCAGCAGGGTGCGCTGGCGTTTACCGGCGAGACGGACCGGATCTATCTGGATACGCCGCCAACGCTGAGCATCGTCGACCCGGCCTGGGGCAGGCGGATCATCCTGACCAGCAGTGGATCCCGCTCGGCGGTGATCTGGAACCCCTGGACCGCACGGGCCAAGGAATTGCCGGACATGGCCGATGACGGCTGGCAACGCATGCTGTGCATCGAGACGGCGAACGTCTGGGACGACGTGGTGCAGTTGCAGCCCGGGGCCAGCAGTTCGCTGGGGGTCAGGATCGATTGTGAAGTGACCCCGCGCGACTAGCCACTCGGACACGCCTCAAAGATCGGCGTCCACCACTACCCTCACCTTCGCGGCGTCCAAGGCATAGGCCGCGTCGGCCAGGTCGTTGCTGACCTTTTCCACCTTCAGCGTGCCGCTGACCCACAGCGGCGTGTAGATGTCATCGATCTTCAGCCCTTTTGGATAGCGCACCAACACCAGCTGGTTGGGTGGCGGTGGCGGGACGTGGATGCATGCACCTGGGTATGGCACCAGGAAGAACAAGGTGCTGTGGCCCTTGGCATCGCTTTCAAGCGGCACGGGGTAGCCACCCAGGCGAATGCTCTTGCCGTTCAGGGCGGGCACGGTTTTCGTCGAGTACATGACCGCCGGCAGCCCCTTGCTCTGCTTCAAGCCACCTTTGGCGGTGAAGGTGCCCATGGCTTCGGGAGAGTTATGGTCGATTTCGGGCATCTGCTCGAGCGCCTTCTGGTCCGACTTGGGCATCAGTTCCAGCCAGTCGGTCTCGGGCAATTCGGCATGGGCCAGGGAGCTGGCCGACAACAGGAGGGCAATGAAGAAGGCACGCATGGAATGCTCGGCAACTCGGGATGAATTGCCGGCATTCTAACCAGTATTCAGCGTTTCTTGATGAATCCGTAGATCACCAGGAGAAGGATGGCGCCTACCAGTGCGCCAAAGAAGCCGGCTGCCTGACCTGCCTGGTAGATACCAAGCGCCTGACCGCCATAGGTGGCCAACAGCGAGCCCGCGATACCGAGCAGGATGGTCATGATCCAGCCCATGCTGTCGTCGCCCGGTTTGATGAAACGAGCCAGCAGGCCGACGATGAGGCCGATGAAGATGGTTCCGATGATACCCATGGCAATCCCCTTGCAGTAAAGATGGAACAAGCCAAAGCCTAGGCAGCGCTTTGGCTTGTTGCCACTTCAGAGGGCCAGCCGGATGCAGAAGTTCGAATTGGCGCTCGATCAGTTGCCGATCAGCGCCTGGACTTGCGCAATCTTGTGCTCGAGTGTGGCCATGTCCTGGCACCGCAATGTGGCATGGCCAACCTTGCGTCCGGCCTTGAACGCCTTGCCATAGTGGTGCAGGTGGCAGTCGTCGATGGCCACGACCTGCTCCACTGGGGGGACTTCACCGATGAAGTTGAGCATGGCGCTCTCTCCGACCTTGGCAGTCGAACCCAATGGCAAACCGGCGATGGCACGCACGTGGTTTTCGAACTGGCTGCACTCGGCGCCTTCGATGGTCCAGTGCCCAGAGTTGTGCACGCGCGGTGCAATTTCATTGGCCTTGAGCCCACCGTCGACCTCGAAGAATTCGAACGCCATGACCCCGACATAATCGAGTTGTTGCAACACGCGACCGACGTAGTCTTCAGCCAGCGCTTGCAACGGATGCGCCTGACTGGCGACCGACAGGTGCAGGATGCCGCTGTCGTGCGTATTGTGCACCAGCGGATAGAACCGCGTTTCACCATCGCGGGCCCGGACCGCGACCAGCGATACTTCACCGGTAAAGGGTACGAAGCCTTCGAGCAGGCACGGCACGCTGCCCAGTTCGGCAAAGGTGCCGACCACGTCTTGCGCGGTGCGCAGGACTTTCTGGCCCTTGCCGTCATAGCCCAGGGTGCGGGTCTTGAGCACCGCTGGCAGGCCGATGCTCGCCACTGCGGCGTCCAGGTCTGCCTGGGACAGGATGTCGGCGAACGCGGGGGTGGGGATCCCCAGGTCACGGAACATGCTTTTCTCGAACAAGCGGTCACGGGCGATGCGCAGGGCCTCGGCACTTGGGTACACCGGCACGAACTGCGAAAGAAACGCCACGGTCTCGGCCGGAACGCTCTCGAACTCGAAGGTAACCAGGTCAACCTGATCGGCCAGCTGACGCAGGTGTTCCTGGTCGCCATAGCCCGCGCGCAGGTGCTCGCCCAGAGAGGCGGCACAGGCATCGGGCGCCGGGTCGAGGAAGGCGAAGTTCATGCCCAGCGGAGTACCCGCCAGTGCTAGCATGCGGCCCAACTGGCCGCCACCGATTACACCGATTTTCATGGGTTGAACCTCAAGCCTGACGCGGATCTGGATTGTCCAGCACGGTGTCGGTCTGTTCCGTGCGGAACTGCTTCAACGCCGCGTGGTACTGAGGGTGCTTGGCGCCAAGGATGCTGGCCGACAACAGCGCGGCATTGATTGCGCCCGCGCGGCCGATGGCCAGGGTGGCAACCGGCACGCCGGCAGGCATCTGTACGATCGACAGCAACGAATCAACGCCCGAAAGCATCGACGACTGCACTGGCACGCCCAGCACCGGCAGGTGGGTCTTGGCCGCGCACATGCCAGGCAAGTGGGCTGCACCACCGGCACCGGCGATGATCACCTCGATGCCCCGGCCATCAGCCTCTTCGGCGTACTGGAACAGCAGATCCGGCGTACGGTGGGCGGAAACTACCTTCACCTCGTAAGGAATGCCGAGTTTTTCCAGCATATCGGCGGTGTGGCTAAGGGTGGACCAATCGGACTTGGAGCCCATGATCACGCCAACCAGTGCACTCATCGTCGAGCCTCTCCTGCAAGCGCCTTCTGGCGCGCTAAAAGCAACAAGCCACGCAGGTGGACCGGCGTGGCTCGTCATACGGATTATGAATCGACCGGGTCGGCCGAAGGCGCAGGATTGTAGCGTATTCATGGAGGGAGCGCCCACCCCCATAAGCACATGCCGGATCAAAGGGCAAGCTGTCTCGCGGGACAAGTTTTCCCGCTCGAACGGCTATGGCTACAGCGACAAGAATCGCGGATTATCTGAAATACACTTCAAATTGATGCCTCGCCCTGAACGCCGGTCGACTCCAGTTTGCGCCACAGCAAACGGACGTTGGCCTTGCGGACCAAGGCGCAGCGGTACAGGCGAATTTCCAGCGGCACGTGCCACTGGCTGCCACCACAGATCGCAAGTTCTCCACGCTCCAGTTCGCCGCGCATGGACAGGCGCGGTACCCATGCCACCCCCATCCCCTCCAGGGCCATGCTCTTGAGGCTGTCAGCCATGGCGGTTTCATAGACGGTGGTGTAACGCAGATTGCGCTGGCGCAGCAGCAGGTTCACCGAACGACCCAGGAAGGCACCGGCGCTGTAGGCCAATAATGGCACGCTGGTTTCACCCTCCAGGGTAAACAACGGTTTGCCTTCTGCATCCACGGCACAAACGGGCAGCATTTCGGTGGTGCCCATGTGCAGCGAGGGAAAGATTTCGGCATCCATCTGCAAGGCTGCGTCAGGGTCGTAGAACGCTAGCATCAGGTCGCAGCCGCCTTCCCTCAAGGCATGCACTGCATCGCCGACGTTGGTGGCAACAAGCCGGGTGGCGATGTTCAGCCCATCGTTGCGCAGTTGGGCCACCCAGCGTGGGAAGAAGCCCGATGCGAGCGAGTGCGCGGCTGCCACTTGAATCACTTCGCCCTGACCACCTTCAAGATGATGCAAATGGCGAAGAATTTCGCTCAGCTGGTCGACAACCGTGCGGGCCGTTACCAAAAACAGCTGGCCCGCCTCTGTCAGCTCGATGGGGGTGCGGGATCGGTTGACCAGGGTAAGGCCCAGGGCCGCCTCCAGGCTACGAATCCGCCGGCTGAAGGCCGGCTGCGTTACGAAGCGCCGCTCCGCCGCCTGGGAAAAACTGCGGGTCGAGGCCAGGGCACTGAAGTCCTCCAGCCATTTGCTTTCTAGGTTCATCGGGCCGCTCCCCTGCCGTGCACCAAAATGGAACACGCTCGAAAATCAATCGGCGTCACATCTATCACTATGCCGTTTGTGCATAGGTTAGCGTGCAACAGCATTGGCCGCAAAAACACCTTAGGGCCTAGGATTGGCGCCATTCCGGCATGTGCCGGGTCAAACTCGAGATGATATTTATCATGTCCGCTGCTGCATCGTTCCGCGTCGAAAAAGATCTGTTGGGCACCCTTGAAGTTCCTGCCGATGCCTACTACGGCATCCAGACCCTGCGCGCTGCCAACAACTTCCACCTCTCTGGCGTTCCTCTGTCGCACTACCCCAAGCTGGTCGTGGCCCTGGCCATGGTCAAGCAGGCCGCTGCCGACGCCAACCGTGAGCTGGGCCACCTGAGCGATGCCAAGCACGCTGCCATCAGTGCAGCCTGCGCCCGTCTGATCAAGGGCGACTACCACGAGCAGTTCGTGGTCGACATGATCCAAGGGGGTGCCGGTACCTCCACCAACATGAACGCCAACGAAGTCATCGCCAACGTCGCGTTGGAGGCCATGGGTCACCAGAAAGGTGAGTACCAGTACCTGCACCCCAACAACGATGTGAACATGGCGCAGTCGACCAACGACGCCTACCCCACTGCTATTCGCCTGGGCTTGCTGCTGGGTCACGACGCCCTGCTGGCCAGCCTTGAGAGCCTGATCCAGGCCTTCGCCGCCAAAGGCAAGGAATTCGACCACGTACTGAAGATGGGTCGCACCCAGCTGCAGGATGCCGTGCCGATGACCCTGGGCCAGGAATTCCGCGCCTTCGCCACCACCATGACCGAAGACCTGCAGCGTCTGCGCTCGCTGGCACCTGAGCTGCTCACCGAGATCAACCTGGGTGGCACCGCGATTGGTACCGGCATCAACGCCGACCCGGGCTACCAGGCCCTGGCTGTACAGCGTCTGGCAACCATCAGTGGCCAGCCGCTGGTACCGGCTGCGGACCTCATCGAAGCCACCTCCGACATGGGCGCCTTCGTACTGTTCTCCGGCATGCTCAAACGCACCGCGGTCAAGTTGTCGAAGATCTGCAACGACCTGCGCCTGCTGTCCAGCGGCCCACGTACCGGCATCAACGAGATCAACCTGCCGGCTCGTCAGCCCGGCAGCTCGATCATGCCAGGCAAGGTGAACCCGGTGATCCCGGAAGCCGTAAACCAAGTGGCCTTTGCCATCATGGGCAACGACCTGGCCCTGACCGTCGCGGCCGAAGGCGGCCAGCTTCAGCTGAACGTGATGGAGCCGTTGATCGCCTACAAGATCTTCGACTCGATTCGCCTGCTGCAACGCGCCATGGACATGCTGCGCGAGCATTGCATCGTCGGCATCACCGCCAACGAACAGCGCTGCCGTGAACTGGTCGAGCACTCGATCGGCCTGGTCACCGCCCTGAACCCTTACATCGGCTACGAAAACGCCACCCGTATCGCTCGCGTTGCCCTGGAAACCGGCCGCGGTGTGCTTGAACTGGTGCGTGAAGAGAAGCTGCTGGACGACGCGATGCTCGACGACATCCTGCGTCCGGAAAACATGATCGCCCCGCGTCTGGTTCCGCTGAAGGCCTGACCAGAACGCTGTAACCGTCTCACCAGGTCGAGGGACTAGACACCTCTCAACCTTTCCTAAGCCCGGGCGTATGCTTCGGGCTTTTTTTTGCCCGCCCGGTGCCGATTGGCAGCCATCGACGACACTCGGCATACAACTTGCTCGATAATGCGTCCCAGACCCACGGGACCACTCCGCATGCTGCACAGCCACCTGACTACCCTCAACGCGGTTTCGCTGATCCTCAACGTCTTTCAGGCCCAAGGCTGCGAGGCCTCGGAGCTGCTAGCCGGCAGCGGCATAGGCCCAGCGGACCTTGGCCATGCCGATGCACGCATCACGACCCAGCAGGAACTGCAGGTCTGTGCCAACGCCGTGGCCCGCCGGGAGGACATTGGCCTGGAGTTGGGCCAGCGCATGCGCGTGTCTGCCTACGGCATGCTGGGGTACGCGCTGCTGTCCAGTGCCACTTTGGGTGACGCCCTGGGCCTGGCATTGCAGTATCCGGCACTGCTGGGAACAGTTTTCACCTTGCGCCTGCTCGACGACGGCCACCGTGTCTGGCTCAGCGCCAGCGATTACCGGGATAGTCCTGCGCTGAGCGCTTTCAACGCCGAATTCTGCCTGGTGTCGTTGAAGGTCATCTGCGACGACTTGCTAGGCCATGATCTGCCGCTGCTTGGGGCGCGCTTCGAGCACCTGCGCCCGGGTTACCACGCGCGCTACAGGCGCCTGTTTCAGTGCCCAATCACCTTCGCCTCGCCTGACAACGCCTTCGCCTTCGAGCGGCACTGGCTGAACGCGCCACTGCCTCTGGCCGACCCGATCACCCACAAGGCCATGAAGGAGCGATGCCGACGCCTGAACCTAGAATTCACCGGCCGGCAGGCATGGTTGGGGCGCGTTCGCCAACTGCTTGTCAACCAACTGGAAGCGGCGCCGGGCCTGGAGGGCCTGGCACGGCAGATGAATTGCTCGTCCCGTACACTTCGCCGTCACCTGCAGGCGCTGGGCAGCAGCTATCAGCAATTGCTCGATGAGTTGAAGTTCGAACGGGCCAAGGAACTGCTCGCCGACGGGCACATGCCGATCCACCGCATTGCCGAAACGCTTGGGTACAGCGAGACGGCCAGTTTCCGTCACGCTTTTGTGCGCTGGAGTGGCGTGGCGCCGACTCGGTTTCGCGGGTAAGCCTGCTGGTAGGCCTAGGGTAGCTGCCTCACACGATGAAGGTGTTCGACGTTGGCCATATCTATCCCCTTTTGGCCGGTTCAGATGTTCTCGCTGAGCGGCCCCGTTCGTGACAATGAAGGCACGCCAGTACCCACCGGAGAACAACAATGCTGACGATCTATTCCGATGATCACCGCCTGCACCATGGCCGCTGCGAGCTGATCGATGGCAAGCTCATGCCTTGCTTCGAGATGCCTTCGCGTGCCGACCATGTCCTGGCCCAAGTCCGCAAACGCGAGCTGGGTGAGGTCAAAGGCCCTGATGATTTTGGCCGTACGCCATTGCTGCGCGTGCACAGCGCCGATTATCTCGACTTCTTCGAAGGCGCCTGGGCGCGCTGGGCGGCCATGGGCCAGGAGGGCGATCTGCTCCCCTATACCTGGCCTGCTCGCACGCTGCGGGCGGTCAAGCCTACAGGGTTGCACGGCGAGCTTGGTTACTACAGCTTCGATGCAGGTGCTCCGATCACGGCAGGCACCTGGCAGGCCGCCTACAGCGCAGCCCAGGTCGCGCTCACGGCGCAAGCGGCCATCGAGCAGGGTGCCCACGCCGCGTTCGCATTGTGTCGTCCACCGGGGCATCACGCGGCAGGCGACGTCATGGGGGGCTACTGCTACCTGAACAATGCAGCCATCGCTGCCCAGGCCTTCATCGACCAAGGACGGGCAAAGGTTGCCATCCTCGACGTGGACTACCACCACGGCAATGGTACCCAAGACATTTTCTACAGCCGCGCCGATGTTTTCTTCGCCTCCATCCATGGTGATCCTCAGGACGAATTCCCCTTCTTCCTGGGCTATGCCGACGAAACCGGGGCGGGTGCCGGCGAGGGCTGCAATGTGAATTATCCGCTACCGGCGGGCAGTGACTGGTCGACCTGGCGCGCAGCCCTGGAAGACGCTTGCGAACGCATCGCCGCGTATGAGCCTGAGGTAGTGGTGGTGTCGCTGGGGGTGGACACGTTCAAGGATGATCCGATCTCCCAGTTCAAGCTCGACAGCCCTGATTACCTGGAGATGGGCAAGCGCATCGCGCAGCTCGGCAAGCCCACCCTGTTCGTGATGGAAGGTGGCTATGCCGTGGAAGAAATCGGCATCAACGCCGTCAACGTGCTCGAAGGCTTCCAGCGCGCACAACCCGGAGCTCGATAATGGCCACGATCAAACAGCTACTCGCCCCTCTCGTCGCTGCGGTACTGTGCGCAGGCACCCTGCCCGCCCAGGCCGAACAGCGCACGCTGCGCGTGTACAACTGGTTCGACTACATCACCCCGCAGACGCTGACCGACTTCCAGAAGGACAGCGGTGTGAAGCTGGTGTATGACATCTTCGACACCAATGAAGCGCTGGAAGCCAAGTTGCTGACCGGCAACTCTGGTTACGATGTGGTGGTGCCGTCCAACGTGTTTCTGGCCAAGCAGATCGAGGCCGGCGTATTCCAGCCGCTCGATCGCAGCAAACTGCCGAACTGGCAGCACCTGGACCCGGCCCTGATGAAGTTGATCGAAGCCAACGACCCCGGTAACCGCTTTGCCGTGCCGTACATGTACGGCACCATACTGATCGGCTTCAACCCGGCCAAGGTCAAGGCTGCGCTGGGGGAAAACGCACCTGTGGACAGTTGGGACCTGATCTTCAAGGAAGAGAACATCGCCAAGCTCAAGCAATGTGGCGTGGCCCTGCTCGACTCACCCTCCGAGATCATGCCGCTGGCCCTTCAATACCTGGGCCTGCCGCCCAATAGCGAACACCCGCAGGACTACAAGAAAGCCGAAGCCCTGTTGCTGAAAATTCGCCCATCCGTCACCTACTTCCACTCCTCCAAGTACATGGCAGACATGGCCAACGGTGACATCTGCGTCGCTGTGGGCTACAGCGGCAGTTTCTCGCAGGCTGCCAACCGTGCCCGCGAGGCCAACAACGGTGTCGTGGTGGACATGCGCCTGCCCAAGGAAGGGGCGCCGATCTGGTTCGACATGCTGGCAATTCCAAAAAATGCTGCCAATCCGCAGGACGCTCACGTCTTTATCAATTACCTGCTCCGGCCTGAAGTGATTGCGCCGATCAGTGACTTCGTGGGCTATCCGAACCCGAATAAAGACGCTACGGACAAGGTGAGCCCAGCGATTCGCAACAACCCCAACTTGTATCCAACCGCCGATGCAATGACCAAGCTGTATACGCTAAAGCCACTGGCTCGCGATGCAGAGCGCGCACGCACACGGGCATGGACACGCATCAAGTCCGGATCATGACCACCTGCGGCTGGGGTCGTGGCCCCAGCCGCTCTTCACGGTGCGCCGTTCAAGACCGCCAGGCCTTGCGTAGCTTCAGCAAGGCCTCGGCGATTTCCCTTTCAGGCACTGCCGCAAAGCCCACTACCAGCCCTGCCCGTTTATCCACAGGGCACGTGCTGTCATCCAGCCAAAAATGGCTCAAGGGCGTTACTTCCACGCCAACTGCTTCGGCCTGGGCCACCAACGCCCTTTCCCGGCTAACGTTATCCACAGCCAGTGTGACATGCAGGCCAGCTGCGATATCCGGCATGGCGCCCATGCCTTGGATACCGGTAGGCCACCCGGCCAGTATCGCGTCGCGCCGTGCAAGGGCGGCCTTGCGCATGCGCCTTATATGCCGCTGAAAATGCCCACGCGCCATGAACTCCGCCATCACGCATTGACTGCTGATTTCCGAATGCCGGGAGGCCAGCGCCCTGCCCTGGCTGAAGGGTTTGGCCAATGCGGGCGGCAACACAAGATAACCAAGGCGCAGGGCTGGGAAAGCGATCTTGCCGAAGGTACCGACGTACAGGACCCGTCCATGTTGGTCCAGCGCAGCCAAGGGCGCCAGGGGCGCACCGCTGTAACGGTACTCGCCGTCGTAATCGTCTTCGATGATCCAGCCCTGGGTACGGCGGGCCCAGGCCAGCAGCTGTAGGCGTCGGGCCAGGCTCATGGTGACACCTGTCGGGTACTGGTGAGCCGGAGTCACGTAGGCCAGCCGACATTTTTCCAGCCGTTCGAGCTCGGTGCAATCCATTCCCTGTGCATCAACGGCGATACCCTTTACCTCAGCTCCGCTCAAAGCAAAGGCATGGCCTGCGGCGCGATAGCCCGGGTTTTCCACAGCCACGGTATCGCCAGCGCCTAGCAGCAACTGTGAACAAAGACTGATGGCGTCCTGTGCGCCATGGGTGATCACAATTTGTGCAGCTGTACAATTCAGCCCTCGCGAACGGCGCATGTAAGTAGCGATCAGCTCACGCAAGGCGGGTTCACCCGCCGGGTCCCCATAGCTCAACCTGGCTGGAGACGGATTACGCCAGAAAGCCGCTTGCAGCTTGGCCCAGACGTCGAAAGGAAATAGGTCGAACGCGGGCAGGCCGACGCGAAACGCTCGTGGCTTGCCACCTCTGGGGGGTGCCAGATGATGTTTTTCGAGCAGTTGCAAGGCGGTATCAGCACGGCTGTAACTGGATAAATCCTCAGTGTCAAACGAAGAGTTTGTGGATAACCTTGTTGATAACCCAGGGTATAAGCCTGTGGATAGATGTGTGGACAGTTTGCTCGATGTTCCTACATAGGTCCCATCACCGACCCGCGACTCGATGAAACCCTCCGCGTGAAGCTGCTCGTAGGCCTGGACAACGCTGTTGCGCGAAATGCCCAACATCCTGGCTATTTCCCGGGTTGCAGGCAGCCGAGTACCGCTGCCCAGGCGACCATCGAGCATTCGTTCCCGTAGGGCTTGATACAACTGCTGGCTGAGCCCCAGACGGCGGTCTAGCGTGATCCCGGCAGGGTCGAAGGAAAGATCGTGATGCAACTCGCTCACGGCATTGGCTCTATCAAAAGCGGAGTAAATGGCTCTTACCGAGAGCCAATCTTGTGCATAGCATCACCCTTATACCTGCAAACGAACAGGCTGCGCACACGTGCCAGCTGCCAAGGGATAGCCCATGACGAACATTACCGTACGCCCGGTAACTGCCAACGACCACGCCACTTGGCTTGCCCTGTGGCAGGCCTACTTGCAGTTCTACAAGACAGAACTGTCCGAGACGGTCAGTCTCACGACCTGGGGGCGTCTGCTCGATACTCGCGAGCCCACGCACTCGGCGCTCGCCTGGCTGGATGAGAAAGCGGTGGGCATGGTCAACTTCATCTACCATCGTTCCAACTGGAGCATCGAGAATGCCTGCTACCTGCAAGACCTGTACGTGGCTGGCGAGCAGCGTGGCTTGGGTATTGGCCGCCAACTGATTCAGCACGTCTATCAGGCGGCGAGCGCGGACGGCTGCACCAAGGTGCACTGGTTAACCCATGAAACCAATTCCACTGCCATCGACCTGTATGAGCGGGTAGCCGAGCGCTCAGGGTTCATTCAATTCCGTAAAGGGGTTTAGGCCAGCATGAGCGATACATTGAACTGGAAGCCGGCCAGCGCGCCCACGGCGCAGCCTATCGATGGACATTTCATTCGCCTGGAGAAACTCGAGCCTGCACGGCATGGCGACGATCTATGGGAGGTGCTGCAAGGTGCGGCTGCCGATCCAGCGCTGTGGGACTACCTGCCTTATGGCCCATTTGCCGAGCGCGCTGGGTTCGACCGTTGGCTGCAAGCCAACGCTGCGGGTACAGACCCACTGTTCTTCACCGTCATCGATCGCACCTCGGGCCAGGCGCAGGGGCTGCTCAGCTTGATGTCGATCGTGCCCGATCATGGTCGCATCGAGATTGGTCACGTTGCCTTCGGAGCCGCGATGCAGCGAACGCCCAAGGGCACCGAGGCGGTGTATCTGCTGGCAAGACTTAGCTTTGCGCTCGGTAACCGACGCCTCGAATGGAAGTGCAACAACGCCAATGCTCGCTCCAGACGCGCAGCTGAGCGATTGGGCTTCGTTTTCGAAGGCGTGTTCCGAAAGCATCTGGTGGTAAAGGATCACAACCGGGATACCGCCTGGTATTCGATTACCGATGACGAGTGGCCGCAGGTGGCCGCCGCTTTCGAGCGCTGGTTGAGCGCTGAGAACCAAAGCCCGGCAGGTCAGTTGCGAACGCTCGAGGCATGCCGCCTGGCAAGCCCTTGAAGCAACGTACCCTGATAAAAAAGGGGAGCATTGCGCTCCCCCGAGGTTAACCCATGGTCAAGGGATCAGGTTCAGCCCTCGATCTCGATCAGGATTTCGCCCGGCGTCACGCGATCGCCCTTGCCCACGTGGATGGCCACGACCTTGCCCGCGATAGCCGCCTGCACTTCGGTTTCCATTTTCATCGCCTCGGTGATGAGCACAGCCTGCCCGGCTTTGACCGTATCACCTTCCTTGACCAGCACATCGACGATGTTGCCAGGCATGGTGGTGCTGACATGGCCCGGGGCGCTGGCCTGCTTGCGCTTGCTGCTACCGCCGCTGACGAACTCGTTGAGCGGCTCGAACACCACCTCTTCCGGCATGCCGTCGATCGACAGGTAGAAGTGACGCTTGCCCTCTGCCTTGACGCCTACACCGGTGATGTCCACGCGGTAGGTTTCACCGTGCACATCGATCACGAATTCGGTCGGTACGCCTTCTCCGCCCGGGGCGGAAACGGCGCCGGCTTCAGGGATAGGCAGCAGCGCTTCGGGGGCCAGGGTGCCGGCCTCGCGCTCTTCCAGGAATTTGCGGCCAATGTCCGGGAACATGGCGAACGTCAGCACGTCCTCTTCACAGCGCGCCAGGGCCCCGATGTCGGCACGCAGCTTGGTCATCTCCGGTTTGAGCAGATCGGCCGGGCGTACATCGATCACCTCTTCGCTGCCGATCGCTTGCCGACGCAGTTGCTCGTTGACCACCCCCGGCGCCTTGCCGTAACCGCCTTGCAGGTACAGCTTCACCTCGTTGGTGATGGTCTTGTAGCGCTCACCGGCCAGTACGTTGAAGAATGCCTGGGTGCCGACGATCTGCGAAGTGGGGGTAACCAGCGGTGGAAAGCCCAGGTCTTCACGCACACGCGGGATTTCCGCCAGCACTTCGTTCATGCGGTTCAGCGCGCCCTGCTCCTTGAGCTGGTTGGCCAGGTTGGAAATCATGCCGCCTGGCACCTGGTTGACCTGCACGCGGGTATCCACGGCAGTGAACTCGCTTTCGAACTGGTGATATTTCTTGCGTACGGCATAGAAATACAGGCCGATCTCCTGCAGCAGCTCCAGGTCCAGCCCGGTATCGAACTCGCTGCCTTTGAGCGCCGCCACCATGGACTCGGTACCCGGATGGCTGGTGCCCCAGGCGAAGCTGGAAATGGCGGTATCGATATGATCAGCGCCGTTTTCCACAGCCTTGAGCTGACACATGGCAGCCAGGCCCGCGGTGTCGTGCGAGTGAATGAAGACCGGCAGCGACTGCTCGGCTTTGAGTGCCTTGACCAACTCGCCGGTGGCAAACGGGGTGAGCAGGCCGGCCATGTCCTTGATGGCGATCGAGTCGCAACCCATGGCCTCCATCTGCCTGGCCTGATTCACGAACGCCTCGATGGTGTGCACCGGGCTGGTGGTGTAGGCGATGGTCCCCTGGGCGTGCTTGCCCGAGGCTTTGACCGCCTCGATGGCCACACGCAGGTTACGCACATCGTTCATGGCGTCGAAGATGCGGAATACGTCGATGCCATTGACGGCGGCCTTGGCGACGAATGCCCTGACCACATCGTCGCTGTAGTGGCGGTAACCCAGCAGGTTCTGGCCGCGCAGCAGCATTTGCAGGCGCGTGTTGGGCAGTGCTGCACGCAGCTTGCGCAGGCGCTCCCACGGGTCTTCCTTCAAGAAACGCACACAAGCATCGAAGGTGGCGCCACCCCAGACTTCCAGTGACCAATAACCGACCTTGTCGAGTTTCTCGCAGATCGGCAGCATGTCTTCGGTGCGCATGCGGGTGGCCAACAGGGACTGGTGGGCGTCGCGCAGGATCGTATCGGTTACGTGAATCTTCTTGGACATTGTTATCTCCTCGTCGCGGCAAGCTTCGCGCCTCAGTCGGCCTGCACAGACGCGTTGGCGCCGGCTGGCAATCTGGGTTCGCAGCGTGCAGCTGTATTCAAATGCCTGCGTGGGCGGCGATGGCGGCAGCGATGGCCAGGGCCAGCTCTTCGGGTTTGCGCTTGATCGAATAGTTGGTCAGTTCCGGGTGGGTCTCAACGAAGCTGGTGTTGAACTGACCGCTACGAAATTCCGGATTACGCAGGATTTCCTGGTAGTACGCCGCGGTGGTCTTGACCCCCTGAACGCGCATGTCATCCAAGGCCCGCAGGCCGCGATCCATGGCCTCTTCCCACGTCAATGCCCACACCACCAGCTTCAGGCACATCGAGTCGTAGAACGGTGGAATGGTGTAGCCGGTGTAAATGGCGGTATCGGTACGTACACCTGGGCCACCCGGCGCGTAATAACGGGTGATCTTGCCAAAGCTGGGCAGGAAGTTGTTCTTCGGGTCTTCGGCATTGATCCGAAACTGCAGGGCATAACCACGGTGCTGGATATCTTCCTGCTTCACCGACAGGGGCAGGCCCGATGCGATGCGGATCTGCTCACGCACGATATCGATACCGGTGATTTCCTCGGTGATGGTGTGCTCGACCTGCACGCGTGTGTTCATTTCCATGAAGTACACTTCGCCATCGGCCAGCAGAAACTCCACGGTACCGGCATTCTCGTAGTCCACCGCCTTGGCTGCACGCACTGCCAGGTCGCCGATGTACGCGCGTTGCTCGGGCGTGAGTTGAGGGCTCGGAGCAATTTCGATGAGCTTCTGGTTACGCCGCTGGATGGAGCAGTCGCGCTCGAACAAGTGCACGACGTTGCCAAAGCTGTCGCCGAGAATCTGCGCCTCGATGTGCTTGGGGTTGACGATGCACTTTTCCAGGAACACTTCTGCCGAACCGAATGCCTTGGTGGCCTCGGAGATCACACGCGGGAAGTTCTGCTCCAATTCTTCACGGCTGTTGCAGCGGCGGATACCACGGCCGCCACCGCCCGACGTCGCCTTGAGCATGACCGGATAACCAATGCGATCGCCTTCACTGAGCGCCTCGTGAATGTCGGCGACGTTACCCTCTGTGCCAGGGGTGACCGGAACGCCTGCGGCGATCATGGTGCGGCGCGCTTCGGTCTTGTCGCCCATGCGGCGAATGACGTCGGCAGCGGGCCCGATGAACTTGATCCCGCGCTCGGCGCAGATCTCGGCCAACTCCGCGTTTTCCGAGAGAAAACCATAGCCAGGGTGCAGGGCATCGCAGCCCGTTTCCACGGCCAGGTTCACCAGCTTGCGCGGGTTCAAATAACCGGCCAGTGGCTCTGCGCCAATGCTGTAAGCCTCGTCTGCACGCTTTACATGCAGCGCATGCCGGTCGGCGTCGGAAAAGATCGCTACCGAGCGGATGCCCATTTCGGCGCAAGCGCGCACGATCCGAACTGCAATTTCACCTCGGTTGGCGATCAGGATTTTTTTTATCACTGGATTCTTCCCAAAGCCGTATGAACAGTCGACACGGTTCTACCGGTCGGCGCGTGACCCGTTGTTGTTTGGCCAGTCGCAGATTCACCCTAGCGCTGTAGGTCGATAAACAAAAATCAATATTTGTTAGGGGCAGTATTAGCAAAAGCTTATAGTGAAGTTACAAGGTATTGCCGACGAGACGAATAAAATGCGTAAGTCCTTGATGCGTATGACATTACGCCAGTTGCAGATCTTCAATGAGGTGTGTGACCTTCGCTCCTATAGCCGCGCGGCCGAAGAGATGGCACTCACGCAACCCGCCGTTAGTCTACAGATCCGCCAACTCGAAGAGCTGATTGGCCAGCCGTTGTTCGAATACGTGGGCAAGAAGTTGTACCTCACGGAAGCCGCCGAAGCGCTGCAACGCGCCAGTCACGACATCTTCGGGCGTCTGGAAAGCCTGGATATGCAGTTGTCGGACATGCAGGGGTCTTTGCAAGGGCAGTTGAAGCTGGCGATCGAGTCCAGCGCCAAGTACTTCGTGCCGCATCTGTTCGCGGCATTCAAGCAGCGCCATCCGGAGGTCAACTTGACCTTGACCGTGGTCAACCGGGCACAGGCCATCAGGCGGCTGTCCGATAACCGTGATGACCTGATCATCATGTCCATGGTGCCGCAGGACATGGGGCTGGACTTCCTGCCGTTCCTGAACAACCCGATCATCGCCGTCGCACCGCCCGAGCATGCCCTGTGCAGGCTGCCGCAGCTGCGCCTGCAGGACCTCGAGCCCCACACGCTGCTGGTACGCGAACAAGGCTCAGGCACACGCAAGGCCTGTGAGGAATATTTCAAGGAAAAGCGCGTGCACTTCACGCAAACCCTCGAAGTGGCCTCGGCCGATGCCCAGCGTGAATGCGTGATCGCCGGGCTGGGCATCGCGTTGTTGACCCGCCATGCCGTGAACATGGAGCTGGCCACGAGAAACCTAATCGAACTGCCCGTCGAAGAATTACCGCTGTACCGCAGCTGGTGCGTCGTTCAATCCAAGGCCAAGCGGCAATCGCCGGTCGCACTCGCCTTTCAGGCGTTCATACGCAGCGAGCGGTCACTGATCAGCGCATTGGTCGAGCGATTTTCAGGTCAGTCGGTGCCGCTGTCTGCCAGGCAGTGAGCCCTTCGAAGTCAGGGTAATCGGCGACATCACGCAGGAGCTGCCGTTGGTCACAGTAGCTTTCGATGGCGCGGCGATACGCCATGCGTCGCTGGTCCTTTTCCTGCTGCTTGCGAGCCTTGGCGTTAGGTTGGTAGATACCGTCGTGGTCACGAGCCATTGCCTGATTCCCAGAAAGGATGCGGAAGGCTCAGACTGACCCAGCGGTTTTACCGTTTGGAGGCGCGATGATGACAGCGTCGTGACCGATGATGGCTTCTACTCGAAGAACCGAAGCAGGCCTCAGTCGTCATGAGCCTTGATCGACTTGGGCGACAGTCGCAGGCTACGCAGGCTGCGCTTCACGCTCTTGAGGTGGTTGACCAGGCTTGGCCCGCGCGCCATGGCAACGCCCATGGCCAGCACGTCGATGACCACCAGATGGGCAATGCGCGAGGTCAGGGGCGTATAGATCTCGGTGTCTTCGTGAACGTCAATGGCCAGGTTGACCGTGGACAGTTCGGCCAACGGGGTCTGGCTGGGGCACAGCGTGATCAGATTGGCGCCGCTTTCGCGGACCAGGTTGGCCGTGATCAGCAAGTCCTTCGAACGGCCTGATTGCGAAATGCACACCGCCACATCGCCAGGCTTGAGCGTCACCGCAGACATGGCCTGCATGTGCGGGTCGGAGTACGCCGCCGCGCTGAGCAGCAAACGGAAGAACTTGTGCTGGGCATCTGCTGCCACGGCCCCGGATGCGCCGAAACCATAGAACTCCACACGCTGCGCCTGTGCCATGGCGCTGACGGCCTGCTGCAGCGCCTGTGGGTCAAGGTGCTCGCGTACCTCCATCAGGGTATGCAAGGTCGTGTCGAATATCTTCAGGCTGTAATCGGCGACGGAGTCGTCTTCATGAATAGCGAACTGACCAAAACTGGCCCCGGCGGCCAGGCTCTGCGCCAGTTTCAACTTCAGGTCCTGGAAACCCGAGCACCCGATGGCCCTGCAAAAACGCACAATGGTCGGTTCACTGATGCCGACACTGTGGGCCAGGTCTGCCATCGAGCTGTGCATGACGGCGGCTGGGTCCAGCAGCACATGATCGGCCACTTTCAGTTCCGATTTGCGCAGCAGGTGGCGCGATTGGGCGATATGTTGCAACAGATTCACGGGCTGGACTCGGGTTATGATCGACTGGCCGGGTTGTAGCTTTCTTGTAGTTATACTACATGGACGGCAACCCGCCCAGTTAAACGAACGTGGAGCGTGGTGGTTTGACTATTCCTTGCGACATTCTGGTCTTCGGTGGCACGGGTGACCTGGCCCTGCACAAGTTGCTGCCAGCGCTCTACCACCTGTTTCGCGAAAGCCGTCTGGACCCAGCCGTGCGGATAATCGCCCTGGCCAGACGCCACCTGCTGCGCGATGACTACCTCAAACTTGCAGAGCGACATTGTCGGGCACAAATCGCTCGCCGCGACTTTGACGAAGAAATCTGGCGTCGGTTTTGTGCACGGGTCGACTATTTCGCGATGGATGCGACACAGAGTGCTGATTTCGTTCGGCTGGCGCGCTACCTGGGTGAGCCAGGGGGCCTGATGCGGATCTTCTACCTTGCCACCGCGCCTTCGTTGTTCGCTCCCATTGCAAGTCATCTGCACATCGCCGGTCTCGCCGACAGCGAAGCACGTATCGTGCTGGAAAAGCCGATCGGTCAGTCCTTGTCGTCGGCCACTGCCATCAACGAAGCGATCGGAGCGGTATTTGAAGAGCGACAGGTTTTTCGTATCGACCATTACCTGGGCAAGGAAACCGTACAGAACCTCATGGCGCTGCGGTTCGCCAACGCACTGCTCGAACCCGTCTGGCGCAACGGCCAGGTCGATCACGTCCAGATAAGTGTCGGCGAGACGCTGGGCGTAGAAAACCGTGGCGGCTACTACGATCGTGCAGGCGCAATGCGCGACATGTTGCAAAACCATCTGCTCCAGCTGCTCTGCCTGGTAGCCATGGAACCGCCGGCCCAGTTCGAGGCGGAGGCAGTGCGTGACGAGAAGGTGAAAATACTGCGGGCGCTTCAGCCGATTACTGGGCAAGACGTTCAGGAGAAAACCGTTCGAGGTCAGTACGGTGCCGGGCACATCGGCGGTCAGGAGGTATGCGCGTACTACTTCGAAAAAGACGTCGACAATGACAGCGACACCGAGACCTTTGTCGCCATAGAAGCACACATCGACAACTGGCGCTGGGCCGGGGTGCCGTTCTATTTGCGTACAGGTAAACGCATGGCAAGGCGTTCTTCGCAAATTGTGCTCCAGTTCAAACCCGTTCCGCACGAACTGTTCGAAGGGGGTCAGGTGAACCAGCTACTGATCCAGTTGCAGCCAGACGAGCGGATCAGCCTGCGGATGATGACCAAGACCCCAGGCAAGGGCATGCGCCTGGAGCCGGTCGATCTGGACTTGAACCTGGCCCAGGTTTTCAGCCAGACGCGCCGCTGGGAGGCCTACGAACGCTTGCTGCTGGACGTACTCGAAGGCGATTCGACCTTGTTCATGCGCCGGGATGAAGTAGAAGCTGCCTGGGCGTGGATTGACCCTATCATCGAAGGCTGGGAGGAGCATTTCCAGGCCCCTCGCTCGTATCCTGCCGGGAGCAGTGGCCCGGAGCAGGCCAATAGCCTACTGGCCCGACACGGCAGACACTGGCATGCATGAAGCGTTGCCCAATCGAAGGTTTCCTTGAAAGCAGCGACAGTAGCGATGCGCGTTTGCGCTACTTATCATCAAGGAGGCTCCCATGAGCACACTCAAGAACTTCGTTGCTTACAACCAGACCGCTGGCGGCCAAACGTCCTTCAGGGTTCACGGCGTCGTCACCGTTCCCAGCCCGGCGTACGAACCAGTGCTGGTCGAACCGGTCAGACGCCACCGAGGTGGCTGGGAGGTCCTGGAACTCAAGCTGGTAGACACCGGTGTCATCGCCATGTCAGTGATGACCGAAAAGACCGTTGAGTACGTCCATGAGGGCGCGAGCGGTTTCAAGACGCTGGAAATCATTCACGGAAGTGACAACCTGCGGATCGCCATCGAGGACATTCAAGCGCCCAACTGATGTAGGCGGCCCGGACGCCCAGGATCGAGCCTTGGCTTGACCCGGGCGCGATGGTCGCGATGAACGGCAGGGGATGAAGGTGAACATTTATACAGTAGGTGTTTGCCCCTGGCTCGGCCTCCCCCTAGAATGTCGAGATGAGCACAGATGACCTCTCCCTCCTGCTGAATTCCCTCAATGACGCCCAACGCCAGGCTGTAGCGGCCACGGTCGGGCGTCAACTGGTGCTTGCTGGCGCCGGTTCCGGTAAAACACGTGTGCTGGTGCACCGCATCGCCTGGCTTATCCAGGTGGAGCAGGCATCGCCGCATTCGATCCTGTCGGTGACCTTCACCAACAAGGCTGCTGCGGAAATGCGCCACCGGATCGAGCAACTGTTGGGCATCAACCCTGCAGGAATGTGGGTGGGGACATTCCACGGTCTGGCGCATCGGCTCTTGCGTGCTCACTGGCAAGAAGCGGGGCTTGTGCAGAACTTTCAGATTCTGGACAGCGACGATCAGCAGCGCCTGGTCAAACGGGTGATGCGCGAGTTGGGGCTGGACGAACAGAAGTGGCCGGCACGCCAGGCTCAATGGTTCATCAACGGCCAGAAAGACGAAGGCCTGCGCCCGCAGCACATTCAGCCAGGCGGCGACCTGTTCTTGACCACCATGCGCGACGTCTACACCGCCTATGAGCAGGCCTGCGAGCGCGCGGGTGTCATCGATTTTTCCGAGTTGCTGCTGCGCGCCCTGGATTTGTGGCGCGATCACCCAGGCCTGTTGGCCCACTACCAGCGCCGCTTCCGTCACGTACTGGTCGATGAGTTCCAGGACACCAACGCCGTGCAGTACGCCTGGCTACGTCTGCTGGCCCGCGGTGGTGACAGCCTGATGGCGGTGGGTGATGACGATCAGTCGATCTACGGCTGGCGCGGGGCGAAGATCGAGAACATCCACCAGTACACGGCCGACTTCCCAGATGCCGAGACGATCCGCCTGGAGCAGAACTACCGCTCCACCGGTGGCATCCTCAAGGCTGCCAACGCCCTGATCGCCAATAACAGCGGGCGTTTAGGCAAGGAATTGTGGACCGACATGGGTGAGGGTGAACCCATTACGCTGTACGCCGCCTACAACGAACATGACGAAGCGCGTTATGTGGTCGAGACCATTGAAAGCCTGATCAAGCAAGGCAACGCGCGTGACGAAATGGCTATTCTGTATCGCTCGAACGCCCAGTCGCGGGTGCTTGAGGAAGCCTTGCTGCGCGAGCGGATTCCGTACCGCATCTATGGTGGCCAGCGCTTCTTCGAGCGGGCAGAGATCAAGAATGCCATGGCCTACCTGCGACTGATTGAAGGCCGCGGTAACGATGCCGCGCTGGAGCGCGTGATCAACGTGCCGCCACGCGGTATTGGCGAGAAAACCGTCGAGGCCATTCGCGAGCATGCACGTCACAGCCAGGTATCGATGTGGCAGGCGATGTGCCAGCTGATCGCAGCAAAGGCGCTCAAGGGCCGGGCTGCCAGCGCCCTGGGTGCATTCATCGAGCTGATCGACGGGCTTGCAGCCAAAGTCGAAGACATGCCGCTGCATACCATGACGCAAACCACCCTCGAACAATCCGGGCTGATCATCTATCACCAGGAAGAAAAAGGTGAAAAGGGTCAGGCACGGGTGGAAAACCTTGAGGAACTGGTTAGCGCAGCGCGCAACTTCGAATCGACCGAAGAAGACGCCGACCTCTCCCCACTGTCCGCCTTCCTGGGTCACGCTTCGCTAGAAGCCGGCGATACGCAGGCTGACGAGCACGAGGACAGTGTGCAGCTGATGACCTTGCACAGTGCCAAAGGCCTGGAGTTCCCCTACGTGTTCCTGGTGGGCATGGAGGAAGGCCTGTTCCCGCACAAGATGAGCCTGGAGGAGCCAGGTCGTCTTGAAGAAGAACGTCGCCTGGCCTACGTGGGCATCACCCGCGCCATGCGTCAGCTGGTCATGACCTATGCCGAGACAAGACGGCTGTACGGTAGTGAAACCTACAACAAGGTATCTCGCTTCGTACGCGAGATTCCTGCTGGTCTGGTGCAGGAGGTACGTCTGTCGAACAGCGTCAGCCGCCCGTTCGGCACCCCGAAGACCGCCCTCAACAGCCACCTGTTTGCCAATGCGGATATTCCCGAAACCGCATTCAGCCTTGGCCAGCGTGTACAGCATTCCGTTTTCGGTGAAGGGGTCATCCTGAATTTCGAAGGCTCCGGGGCCCAGGCACGTGTACAGGTCAATTTTGCCGAAGGCAGCAAGTGGTTGATGATGGGCTACGCCAAGCTTGAAGCCATCTGAAGGCAAGCATCGGCCCAGGGGCGCACCCAGGTTTGAACGCCTGCGCCGTTGCTTGCTCAAATAGGTCATACCAAGCAAAAGCTCGAAACATTATGTCGCTGGTCATATGCCTTGGAACATGTGCACCATGACGCGCGTGCAATCCACAACAGGGGATATCCCATTTATGCAACGTTTTCTTAGCATCGCACTGGCGCTCTGCGTCGGCCTGACGCTGAGCCTGGACGCCAACGCCAAGCGATTCGGCGGCGGCAAGAGCGCTGGCTCCGCGCCCATTCACCAGACCCGTCAAGCTACGCCGAACACGCCTGCCGCCGCGCCGACCGCTCCTGGCCGCGCACCGGCCGCCGCCAGCGGTGCTTCGCGCTGGTTGGGCCCTCTGGCGGGCTTGGCCGCCGGTGGTCTGCTGGCATCCATGTTCATGGGTGACGGCTTCGAAGGCTTCCAGATCATGGACTTCCTGATCATCGCGCTCATCGCCTTCCTGGTGTTCCGCTTCATCGCCGCACGGCGACGTCAGCAGCAGCCACACATGGCCATGCCTGGCAATGCCCCCATGCAGCGTGAAGCACAGGGTCAGCCTGCACAGCCAAACATTTTCGGCGGTTCGACTGCGCCGGCGGCAGCGCCATCGCCTGTCATCAACGCGCCAGCCTGGTTCAATGAACAAAGCTTCCTGGCAGCTGCCCGCAATCACTTCCAGTCGCTGCAGCAGCACTGGGACGCCAATGAAATGGACAAGATCGCCGAGTTCGTGACCCCGCAGATGCTCGAGTTCCTCAAGCGCGAGCGTGCCGAGCTGGGTGATGGCTTCCAGTCCACCTACATCGACAACCTCGATGTACAGCTGGACGGCGTCGATGAGCGTGACGACCGTACTGACGCTACTCTCACCTTCCGCGGCGTATCGAAGAACTCGCGCTTCGACCAAGGTGAACAGTTCAGCGAAAGCTGGCACATGGTACGTGCCAAGGGCGAGAACCAGCCTTGGCTGGTCGCGGGTATCCGTCAAAACGGTTAATCCGGTCCAAAAACCACGGGCGTATCCGTAAGCTATTACTTTTGGGGCTGCTCTGCAGCCCATCGCGGCAAAAGGCCGCTCCTGTAAGGTCTCGTGATGCCGTCAATTCGGGTGCCACGCGGTCAATGTAGGAGCGGCCTTGTGCCGCGATGGGCCGTAAAGCGGCCCCAACCATTTCAAGTGAACAGCATTCCGGGCCTACCGGGGTTTTTGCTTTTGCCATAGCGCACTACTAGGGTATAACCCGCAGCGTTGTCATCTAGGTCAGAGGAAGTGAATCGTGGAAGAAGTGATTGAACAACTCCGTGAAGCCAACGAGCCAGTACCGGTCCCCCTTGAGCTTCCAGACGAGGATCAGTTGGTTGAAATCGAAGAGCAGCTGTTCATCAACATTCCGTTCGTGTTCAAGGAGTTCCTGCTGAACGTCAGCGATGTGGTCTATGGCTCGCTGGAACCTGTCACGGTGACTGACCCTCAGTCACACACCTACCTCCCGGACGTTGCTGCAAATGCCTGGGACGCCGGGGTGCCTCGGGAACTGATTCCGCTGTGCCAGGATGGCGACAATTACTATTGCGTCGAGGAAGATGGCACCGTGGTGCTGTGGGATGCCGATGAGGAACTCGTCGGTGAGGACAGCTGGGAATCGGTTTGGCATTGGGCACGGGACGTGTGGTTAGAGAGCTGATCAGCCTCACCCCCACCTCGGTCGAAGGACCTTGCGGGCCGTGATTACGGCCCGTCTGCAGCAGACGCCACTGGGGTCAGTGGCCGTTGTCCCGATTGTTCTCCAGCGTTTCGAGTAACGCAATCTGCATGCGTGTATGCACCCGGATGAACCAACGCCATAACAAAGCGACCACCACCGCTGCCACGATGGCAATGATCAGCAATAGCTCGTTGGTGGGTAGAATGCTCGCCGACAACGCCGACAGCAGCAAAAAGATCACCAGCAGCGAAATCAGCGGAATGACTTCAGCAATCACGCGCCGTACGCGCTGAGTATGGCGCCCAGCCATTTCAGGCTTGACGCCCATTTCAGCCAGCAGCATCGATAGCGCTTTGAGTTTGCGGTAAGCCGCGATCAGAAAAGGTAGCGAAAGCAGTAATGCAGCCCCCCAGATCACCGCCTTCTGCTGGCTCACATCGCTGATCCACTGGCTGAGCCAAGTGCCAAGCCGCCCTGCGAAGTAACCGCCGCTGAAGAATATGGCGATGACCAACGCCAGGTTCACGCCGACCTGCAACAATATGCGCCGTATCATCGCCGCCACCAGGGCACTCTGGCCCTGAGGCTGGATGTTGCGCAGCCACTCCCCATACAAGGACAGCACGCGAGCCAGCCGCCCAGGCACTACGTTACCCAGTTTTATCGACAGCGGATCAGCGGCACGAATCAGATACGGTGTCAGTAGCGTGGTAATGGCCGAGACGGCGACCGCCACCGGGTAGAGGAAGTCGCTGGTGACCTGCAGGGTCATCCCTAAGGCCGCAATGATGAATGAAAACTCGCCGATCTGAGACAGGCCCATACCCACCCGCAACGAGGTGCGCCCGTCGTTTCCCGCGATGAAAGCGCCCATGCCACAGGACAGCATCTTGCCCAGTACAACGGCCAAGGTAATGACCACAATCGGCCAAGCGTAGTCGACCAATACCTGCGGATCGATCATCAAGCCAATTGCGACGAAGAATATGGCGCTGAACAAATCCCTGACAGGTTCGATCAGACGCTCGATTTTCAACAACTGCCGCGACTCGGCCATGATGGCACCAATCAGGAAAGCCCCCAGGACCATGCTGTATTCGAGTTTCACGACCAGCAGACAGAATCCGAAGCACAGACCCAGCACTGTGATGAGCAGCATCTCGTTACTTTCGAACTTGGCCACATAAGCCAGTACGCGCGGTACCAGAAGAATGCCGATCACCAAGGCAACGATCATGAACAAGGACAGCTTGCCGACGGTTGAAAAGACCTCCCCCGAACTGACGGTGCCGCTGACGGCGATACCCGACAGCAGTGCGATGATGCCGATACCCAGGATGTCTTCGACAATCAACACACCGAATATCAGCTGTGCAAACCGTTCGTTCTTCATCTTCAGGTCATTGAGGGCCTTGACGATGATCGTGGTCGAGGAAATGGCGAGAATGGCGCCCAGGAACAAGGAGTCCATGGTGTTCCAGCCGAACCAACGCCCAATCTCGAAGCCGATCCAGATCATCAATACGATTTCCAGAAAAGCTGCTATGAAGGCCGTGGCGCCAACTTTGAACAGCTTGCGCAGGCTGAACTCGAGGCCCAGGCAAAACATCAGGAAAATCACGCCAAGCTCGGCGAGCGTTTTGATGGTGTCTTCGTCGTGAATCAGGCCGAAGGGGGGCGTGTGGGGGCCTATGATGAAACCGGCGACGATATAACCGAGCACCACTGGCTGCTTGAGACGGTGAAAAACAATGGTGACCACGCCTGCAACCAGCATGATGACCGCCAGGTCCTGAATGAAGCTGATGGCATGCATGACGTGATTCTCCTTCTCTCGTCTTGGGCTGTGCTAACGGGCAGGTCGCGCCTGCGCCGAGGCGGGCCCAAGCAAGCAGCGAGTACACACTGTATTCATTGAAAGCGTGCCCATGTTGCATGGGCGTACTCAGATTAACATCGCGCCTTCCCATGAACTGTCGATGCAATATGATGAAACAGATCGACTGCTATCAGGCCGTCACTGGCATAAACAGCGTGACGCTTCAAAGCATGGGAGCGTCCCGTTAAACGCAGGCTGTCGCTTCAACAGAACAGAGCGCCTGCTAGCCTTTGGCGCGATTGCGCACACTCTTACCGTGAGCATTTTATGGAACCTGGAAACGCCCAGCTGAGCATGACCGTCTTGATGACACCCGACATGGCGAATTTCTCTGGCAACGTACATGGCGGAACGCTGCTCAAGTACCTCGACGAAGTCGCGTATGCGTGTGCCAGCCGCTATGCAGGCTCCTATGTAGTCACGCTGTCAGTCGACCAGGTCATCTTTCGCGAGCCGGTGCATGTAGGCGAGCTGGTCACTTTCCTGGCGTCGGTGAACTACACCGGCAATACTTCCATGGAGGTCGGTATCAAGGTCGTTACCGAGAACATCCGTGAACGCTCGGTGCGCCATTCCAACAGCTGCTTTTTCACCATGGTGGCCGTGGACGATAATCGACGGCCAGTTTCGGTTCCCCCGCGTCAACCGCAAAGTAGCGAAGAGAAACGCCGATTCCTGCAAGGCCAGCAGCGACGGCAGATTCGCCAGGAACTGGAAAAGCGCTATCAGAACCTGAAAACCGACGGCGTCTAGGCGTTCAACAACCTCGCTTCAAAACGTACGCGCGGGTGGGCGATGCGGTCCTGGGCACGTATCAGCTGCAGCTCGTAACTGGCGCAGGCCTGAGTTTCCAGCAGTACTTCATGTACGGCGGAGGCTGCAAACTCGAATGCCTGTTCCCAGCTGTCGCCAAGCAGCACCCGCGCCATGAACAAACCGGAAGTCAGGTCACCCACGCCTACCGGTTGCTTGGGGAAGGCCAGCAGCGGGCGGCGCAAATGCCAGCTGTGTTCGGCCGTCACCAACAGCATCTCGAACTGGTCCTCTGCGCGCCCCGGGTAAGCCAGGTGCTTGACCAGCACAACCTTGGGCCCTTTGAGCAGAAGACTGCGAGCCATGCCTACGCAATCCTCCAGTGATGCCGCGCGCCGGCCACAGAAGCTGTCCAGCTCCAGCTGGTTAGGGCACAGGATGTCAGCCTTTGTGACCGCTTGTTCCAGCAAAAACTGGCTAACCTGTGGCGATACGATGCACCCCTTTTCAGGATGGCCCATGACTGGATCGCACAGGTACAACGCCCTCGGGTTGACGGCCTTTATTCGCGCCACGCCTTCCAGAATCGCGCGCCCCTGCTCGGCACTGCCGAGGTAGCCCGAGAGCACGGCATCACACTCCCCCAGCTCACCGATGTTGGAAATGCCTTCCACCAACGCTGGAATTTGCGTTGGAGCAAGCACGTCTCCGCTCCACTGGCCATACTGAGTGTGATTGGAGAACTGCACCGTGTTGAGCGGCCACACATTGATGCCGATACGCTGCATGGGGAATACCGCAGCGCTGTTGCCGGCGTGGCCGAACACCACATGGGACTGGATGGCGAGCAGGTGCGGGGTACGTTTCATGCGAGTCATTTCCAAAGCTGTTCAATAATCATGCAACGCGCAGTATGAACGTGATTGCCACCTGTACGACAGGCCAGGGACGCAGTTAAGCTGAATCGATCGGTTGGGAGCCTACGCACATGTTGACCCTGGAGAACCTGTTAGTCCTGATGGTGATGGCCACGGCAGGCGCTTGGCTGTGGCACAACCACGGTCTGCGCGAGAAGGCCTTGGAAAGGGTCAAACAGCATTGCGCAAAGCTTGACCTTCAGTTGCTCGATGACGCCGTCGCGCTCAAACGTATTGCCTTCGTGCGTGATGCCAAGGGTCGCAAGCGCCTGGCACGTCTCTATGGCTTCGAATTTACCGTGACAGGGGAGCAACGTCACCCTGGTACCGTGACTCAGTTCGGCGCGCACAGCATGCAGATAGAGCTGGCACCCTACCCCTTCGAAATCAAGACGCCCCCGCGGGCGGACAATGTGATCGAAATGCAGCAGTGGCGCCAGCAACATGACCGTTGGCACAACTGATCAAGGCATGAGGCAGCTCTGCAAGCGGGCTTCCAACTCGTCCACAGGCTGAGGCCTCTCGAAAATCAATTCCATGCGACTGTCGGCTATCCATTCACTGGGCTGCCAGGGCGCCAACTTGCCTTCGAGTGCATTGAACGAGCATCTGCCTTGTGCTGTGTGGATAACACCCTTGGCACGCCTCCACTTCAGCGACTTCAATAGCTCATCTATGGCCTGTGGATAAAAGCGCTGCTGGGGGTGCCAGCGCCAGCCTATGCTCCACCCATCCTCTCCTTGAACTACCTGGCGTATCGGCTCGCGCCGGTCCGCCCAAAGAGCACGCATGGCCTTCGGTGGATTGTCGACAATCCCGATATCGCTATCAGGGCTGTCAACAATCTTGTTTTGATAGACAGGCAGACTATTGAAAGGAAGCTGACCTTGCATCGTCCATATCAGCCTTTTCCCTGGGAATTCTTTATTTATCAACAGCTTAAAATCTTTATCCACAGACTCCGACTTATTGATAACCAGGGTTTCACAGGCTTCCAACGCGGCTGATTGAGCCGTCGGTAACGGCCTGCCACTGCGCAGAGATGCGGGTGTGGTGACGACTATCAACGGCTGAATTGTCAGCACATTAGTCCAAGGCGCTTGGGCCAATTGATCAAGCAATTGAAGAGGATGGCCCAGCCCGGAGGGCTCTATGAACAGTCTGTGCGGCGTGCACTGGCGCAGAAGCCTACCCAGCCCTACCTGGAACGGAACCCCATTGACGCAGCACAGGCAGCCTCCTGCTACTTCGGCGATCGAGATGCCGTTCTGGCTTGTGGACAAAAGTGCCGCATCCAGCCCTACTGCCCCGAATTCATTGACCAATACGGCCCAGCGTTCGAGGTCAGGCTTTTGCTGTAGCAGGTGATGAATCACCGTCGTTTTGCCGGCCCCCAGCGGGCCAGCAATGACATGGGTGGGAATATTGCGAAGCATGATGGTTCTTCAAGCAGGCGGTTTGCTCAACTATGCGCTGTCAGGCTAGCCAGTCAAGCGTAAGCAACAGTCGCGGTGGACCTGACGGGGAACGATGTACGACGCCTGCGCCTTCATTGCCCTCCCAGCGCTCGCCCTTGAACAAGGCAACGTCACCTGTATTCAGTCGCATCACCTTATCCACAGCAGCATTGCCTGTGGACAACGCAACTCGCGCTACTGCCTGCTCCGGTAGATATTCACTCCCCGGACCCGCGTAAGTGGTAATTAGCCTCAGTGGAACGTTATCCACATGAAAGCGTGGGCACATCGGACTGGTCAGTGCACGTATGCGCAAACCTACGCGATGCGCTCCAAGCAAACAGCTATAAGCCGAAACCAACCACGTGACATCCGCGACGAAAGCGTCATAGCCGTGGATATCCACAGCCTCGTACAGCAGCCCCTCAATCACTGGGACCTGATGCTCGTCGACCTCGATCACACGCTGGTCTGTTATCGATCCTCCAAGCCCCGCCACAACCTCTGAAAAGTCTTGCAGCTGAGGTGGAAGTTGCCGCTGCCAGACTGCGAGGTTGACACCCTCTTGCAGGACTTCTGCCATTGATTGAGGCGTGTGTCCAAACACCTGGCGGATATCCACAGCCACTGACGTATTCACGCTGCCACCTGTTCGTCCCAGGGGCCGAATGGGTCAGGAAAACGCAGCCAACCCATGGGCTCGAGTGCCATTTCTTCATCCGTCAACAGGCACTGATCAAGGGCTGTGGATAATTTCGCCACGTCCATATTTTGCCCTATGAACACCAATTCCTGCCGGCAGTCGCCAGTATCCGGTAACCAATGTTCAAGAATGGCAGCAACGTTATCCACATCCTCAGGCCACTGTTCACGGGGAACGAAACACCACCAACGACCCGCCAGCCCATGGCGCATCATGCCGCCTGCCTGGGACCAACTGCCCGCTTCTTTATATTTGCTCGCCAACCAGAAGAACCCTTTGGAACGCAGTAACCGGCCATTACTCCAGGGTGTGTGTACAAAGTCATGGAACCGCTGCGGATGAAAAGGCCGGCGTGCGGTCCAGGTAGTGGCTTGGATGCCATATTCTTCTGTTTCCGGTGTATGTTCACCGCGCAGCTCCTTCAGCCAGCCAGGCGCTTGCGCCGCCTGGTCGAAGTCGAACAAGCCAGTGTCCAGAATCCTGGCAAGGGGAACCTGACCCATGACCATGGGAATGATCTGGGCTCGGCGGTTCAGGCTCCGGAGGATAGCTGAAAGCTCCTCCCGCTCGGCCTGACTGACCAGATCGATTTTGCTCAACAGCAACACGTCAGCGAACTCTACCTGCTCGATCAGCAAGTCGCTGATCGAACGTTCATCGTCATCCCCCAATGTCTGGCCACTGCTTTCCAGGCTCTCTGCGGCTTGGTAATCCCGCATGAAATTCAAGGCATCCACCACGGTGACCATGGTGTCGAGACGCGCCAGATCCGACAGGCTGCGGCCTTGCTCATCACGAAAGGTAAAGGTTTCAGCCACAGGCAACGGCTCTGAGATACCGGTCGATTCAATCAGCAGGTAATCGAAGCGCCCCGCCTCGGCCAGCCGTGCAACCTCTTCAAGCAGATCTTCACGCAACGTGCAGCAGATGCAGCCATTGCTCATTTCCACCAGCTTTTCTTCGGCGCGGTTAAGGGTGACATTGCGCTGAACTTCGCTGGCGTCAATGTTGATCTCACTCATGTCATTGACGATAACCGCGACACGAAGCGCCTCGCGATTGCGCAGCACATGGTTGAGAAGCGTGCTTTTGCCTGCGCCCAGAAAACCGGAGAGCACAGTGACAGGAAGACGATTGGACATGGCAAAACCTCATCACACAGGCGCATTCGAAACGATGCATTGCATAATGTTATAAAGTAACAATACAATTTAGCCAAGCGGTTCCTGACGAATGCTCGGTGCAGTGGACTGGAAATTGACCAGCTCATTTCACAGCGCAGTACCAACGGCTCTGCCGTTACCTCACACGACCCATCAGCAGTGGACCCAATGTTCCACATACACGCATAGCCTTGGAAATCCCATGTCCCAATTCCAGCCCCAGCTTCCTGACGTCGCGGCACAACACATGAACTCAACCACACCGTTGGACTGGGTAGGAATGTGTGGGATAGCCATGCCAATGCAGATTGGAGGCCGTCAGGTAGCGGCTACAGTGGATGCTGGGGTGAATTTGGTAGATGGCAGCTCACGCGGCATACACATGTCGCGTCTGTACCTAGCGCTTGAAGATCTTGAGCATGAGCCGATGCGCCCGCTATCGCTGCGTCGCCTTTTGGCGAGTTTTCTCAGCAGCCATGATGGGCAATCATCTGCGGCATATGTGCGCCTGAGCTTCCAACACCTACTCAGGCGGCCTGCCCTGGTTAGCCCTCTAGCTGGGTGGAAAAGCTATGACGTCGAGATCGATGCACGGATCGAACATGAAATGTTCCACGTGGAACTATCTGTTTTGGTGCCTTATTCGTCTACATGCCCATGCTCGGCGGCGCTCGCTCGACAGCTTATCCAGCAACAGTTCCACGCTCGATTCGGCTCAGGAACTTTGGACAGCGAAGAGGTATTGGCATGGTTGGGGACTTCGGAGGGCATCGTAGCAGCGCCTCATAGCCAGAGGAGCATGGCAAAGATAAGCGTTAGGCTCGAGGATAATCGTCCTGAGCTTCCCATAACCGAGGTCATAGATGCGGCCGAGCAGGCCTTGGGCACTGCGGTACAAACTGCGGTAAAGCGCGCCGATGAACAAGCATTTGCGTTGGCGAACGGACAGAACCTGATGTTTTGCGAGGACGCGGTGAGGCGCTTGTATCAAGCGCTAAGCACTATCGAATGGATTAAAGGGTTCAAGACGCGCGTGGAACATGCTGAAAGTCTGCATGCCCACGACGCCGTAGCAACTGCCCAGTGGCAATGGAGCATTACGTCCGAGGCTTGACCGTACCGCAATCATTGCCTAGCCATACCGCGCGTGTGTTCATGCTGCCCTGCTGCTGAACACCCGACGCATTGAACGTGCCACTCACTTGGGTGGTGAACTCCTTGTCACTCAGGAAGGTGGCCTGGCCATTGCCCTGGGCTTTGGGGCAGCTGAATTGAAACTTCCAAACGTTACCGGTGCGGTCAGTGATCTTCTGAGTGCAGCCGGACTTTGGATCCTGCAGCGGAATGTCGTTGGTTGCCACCTGCTGAGGGGTGAGGCAGGAGCGCACCCCTTTACCACCCACGGTGACACCTTGCTTGGCAAGCATGCCTTCCATCATCGCCCGTTGATCGGGCGGTAGGTTCTTCAACTGGCTGAGCATGAAATCCATATCAGGTAGCGGCTTACCGTCGACCTGCATGTTGCTGGTGGTCAGCTCCCACAAGCCGGGTTGAAGCATTTGTGCCTGGGCTGTGACGCTACCTGCGCACAAGGCCAGCGCCAGCAACGGCATACGAATTTTCATGGAAAACATACTCCTGGAAATGCCGGACACCCCGACGATGTTTGGGTTAGACGTTGAAACGAAGCGCTTGTTGCAGGCGAACCACGTTCGTGTTCTGTTACCTAAGGTGTATTCGAAGAGCAGGATGCGTATGGATTACCACAGCCCCCTTTTTTTTGGCTACCTACTTGGCGTGATTCATCTGCTGGGTATTATCGCCGCGCTGCATGCGTTGTTCACAGTCCGTACTGCTCAAGGCGCCATTGCCTGGGCAATGCCACTTTTTTTCATTCCCTACCTGACGCTTATCCCCTACCTGATATTCGGTGCGCGCTCTTTCAATGCCTACATCAAGGCCAGGCGCCAAGCCAATCAAGAAATGCATGTCGCCATGGCCAGTTTGAATTGGCGCCCATGGGTCGAAGAAGCGCTGGCCGCGCGCGCATCGGATAGCTACGCCGCTTTGCGCGCCATGCCCAAACTCAGTCGAATGCCATGTCTGGCCAACAATCAGGTCGAGCTGTTGATTGACGGCAAGCGCACGTTCGAGGCGGTTTTCGAAGCCATCGATAAAGCGACACGCGTCGTACTGGTGCAGTTTTTCATCATCCATGACGATGACCTTGGGCGAGCATTACAACAGTTGCTGCTGCGCAAGGCGGCCGAAGGCGTTCAGGTGTTTGTATTGTATGACGGTGTCGGCAGCCATTCCCTGCCCCGCCACTACAGCCAGCAGCTTCGTGCGGGAGGTGTGCAAATACATGCATTCGCTACCCGTCGGGGCCTGTTCAATCGCCTTCAAGTCAACTTCCGCAATCACCGCAAGATCGTCGTGGTAGATGGGTTGGTCGGCTTTGTAGGTGGTCACAATGTCGGCGACGAGTACCTGGGGGCCAACCCCAAGCTTTCACCCTGGCGAGATACACACGTGCAAATCAGCGGGCCAGTGCTAGCGTGCCTACAGGAATCGTTCGCTGAAGATTGGTACTGGGTAACCCGGCAGTTGCCTCCCCTGATCCTCCAGGACACCTATCCCGATGACGGCGTGCTGTGCCAGGCATTGGCCAGCGGCCCTGCAGACTCCAAGGAAACCTGCTCGCTGTTCTTTCTGGAGGCAATCCACTCGGCCAAGCATCGAGTCTGGATAACCAGCCCGTATTTCGTGCCCGATGAAGCGGTATTCGCCGCCCTGCGTTTGGCGGCACTACGCGGTGTAGATGTGCGTGTCCTGATCCCGTCTCGCCCGGACCACAAGATCGTATACGCCGCCTCCAGCCTGTTCGCATTCGAAGCGGTGCGCGCCGGTGTTCGCATGTTCCGTTATCAACCTGGGTTCCTGCACCAGAAGGTCGTGTTGGTGGATGACGACATAAGTGCTGTCGGCAGCGCCAATCTCGATAATCGATCGTTCCGTCTCAACTTCGAGATCACGTTGCTCACCATCGACAAGGCATTCGCCGATACGGTCGAACGCATGCTCAACAAAGACTTTGCCAACGCGCGGGAGATTACGGTCGAGGAAACAGAGGCCACCCATCGGTTACAGCAAGTGGGCATGCGCATCGCAAGGTTGATTTCACCGGTATTGTAAAGCGCGCCAAGGGCCGACCTCACTCTTGAAGTGAGGTCGGTCACGCTTGGCACACGTTTGGTAAGCGCTAGCGGTAAAGGTGCTCACGCGTCCAAGGCAGGTCATGGTGGCCATCCGCGTAGGGTTTGACCGCCAATATCTGATGCAGGTTGATCCAGCCTTTCTCGAACGCGTACGCGCAACCTGCCAAATAAAGGCGCCAGATACGCAATGTTTTTTCAGGGACCAGCGCAGCTGCATTGTGCAGTTGGTTTTCCAGGTTCTCGCTCCAGTGATGCAGGGTCTTGGCGTAATGCATGCGCAAGCTTTCCACATCCACCACTTCCAACCCTGCCTCACAGACAGCGGCGCTGATCATCGACAAGTGGGGCAGCTCGCCGTGGGGGAACACATAACGGTCAATGAACTCTCCAGCCCCCCGACCCACCGGGCGGCCATCCACATGCTTGGCCGTGATGCCATGGTTCATGACGAGGCCGCCTTCGCGCACTGCGCCGAACAGCGTCTTGCAATACAAAGGTAGATTGGCATGACCCACATGCTCGAACATGCCCACGCTGACGACCTTATCGAAGCGCCCGTCTTGTGGCAGGTCACGGTAATCAAGAATCTGCAGGTCTACGCTGTCGGACAGGCCCTCGGCCTCCACCCGTTCCCTGCCCAGCTTGAACTGCTCTTTGCTCAACGTGATGCCCAACACGTTCGCCCCATATTCACGTGCCGCAAAGCGCGCCAGACCGCCCCACCCACACCCCACATCCAACAAGTAGTCACCGGCAGCCAAGCGCAGCTTGCGGCATAGATGATCGAACTTGTCTTGCTGGGCCTGTTGCAGCGTATTGTCCGGCTCACGGAAATAGGCGCAGGAATAAACCATGTCCTGGTCCAGCCATAACCGGTAAAAGTCGTTGGACACATCGTAGTGGTAGGAAATGGCTTCGGCATCGGTTCGCTTGTCATGCGCCAGGCGCTGGGGAGCATGATCGCTATCATCGGGTAGCAGTGCTTCGCTGAGTTCATCGCAGACACGGATGGCCTCACCGATGTCGCCTTCGAGTTCGAGCTTGCCTTCCACGAAAGCGGTGCCCAACTCATCCATGCTTGGATGGGTGAGTTGGGAGATGAGCTGAGGCTCCTTGACCAGGATGGTCACTTGCGGGCTGGGGCCCAGGTCGAAATGGTTGCCGTCCCACAATTTGAGACGCAACGGCAGGTGTAGACTCTGCAAAGCCGGCGGAAGCTGAGCAAGCATGTAACCCTTCCTTCCCATGTACGGGGCAAGACCCAAGACATTTCGAAAGCCACCGGTTCAGCGTAGACCATCTGTAGGAGCTGTCTGTAAAACGAAAGTTTAAGCCGAGGTCTACAGCTTCAGATTCAGGGAAACGAATGCCGACCGACCAGGTGCTGGCGAAAACATCGCCTGGTCGTCACCGCCCCAGAAGAAGTTGTCGTACCAGACGTATTCGTATTTGCGGTCCAGCAGGTTCTTGACCTGCACATCGACGCTGGCAGCGGACGTGATGCGGTAGCTGACGCTGGCGTCCGCAACGACAAACCCACCGTATTTGCCTTGCTCATTGAGCTCGTCGATGTAGTAGCTCCCTTGCGCCCTGCCCTGCAGACCGAACTTCCAGTCATCGTTATAACGATAATCGACGCCCACGGTGCTCACGTACCGAGGCGTGGAGAACACTTCCTTACCCGAGAGTGATTGCCCTGCGGCAGAAAACGCTTTGACCACCTTTGCTTCCTGGATGGCGTGGGAGGCATAGACAGTCCACTGATCATCCAGTTGAGCATTGATCTGCAAATCCACGCCGCGACGGCGCGTTTCACCCAACCCGACCGTGGTGCCGGTGCTGGGCATGTTTGCCACTTCATCGGTAGCATCCTGCTGCCAGATCGCCACTCGCGCTTGGGCGCCCTCGAACGGTCTGAACTTGATACCGACCTCTTTGCCTGTGTTGATCGACGGGTCGTATGAAGGCTGCCCAGGGGTCAAGTAGGCGGGCTCGGTCGAGCCGGTGAGTATCTGGAAGGTACGCCCCCAATTGGCGTAAACGTCGATATCGGGGGTAACGCTATAGATCACGCTCAGCTTGGGCTGTCGGATCCAGCCGTAGTCTTGCAGCGAGCCTTTGACGCCACCCAAGAGCTGCGTACTACCGGTGAACTGGTCCACCCGCATGGCCGGGATGATCTTCAGTGACTCGATGGGCTGGATAACGGCCTGAACATAGGCACCGGTGTTGCGCAGGGTATAGCGATCGTCATTCTGCACGCGGGCCGGTACGGTATCGAAGTGGGTCGGAACGCTGAAGCTGTAGCGCTGGCGACGGTAGGTATTGTCCTGCTCTTCGTAGTTGACGCCGCCATCGAGGGTGAGGTGCTCGTTAACGCGCCATGTCAGGTTATTGAGGATGCCCGTCTGCTGTTCGTCCCATTGCCGACGCTGACGGGGCGCATTACCTGGGCGATAGTCCGTGAAGGTAACGGTGCGATCATCGTTGTAGTCGTTGTAATACAGCTTGCTGCTAAGGCTCAAGTCATCATTGAGCTGCCAATCCGCGTGCAGGCTGAGGTGCTTCATGTCGCGGTCATCACCGTCATTGGCGTTCTTGGCCGGTGATTGTGTACGGCTGGCGTGCATCTGGTCACGGGTGAGAAACCCGGACTCCTGGGCCTGGTGATGGTACAAGCGCGCGATCAGCCCAATGCGGAAATTCTGCTCGTCGTTGCTGACGAACCACTTACCCCCCAGTGCGTATTTGTTCGAGTTGCTGTGATCGCGGTAGCCATTGCTGTCCTGCTTGGCAAGGATGTAGTTCTGGGCAAAATTCCCCTCCTCGTGCCCGACCGCCAACTGCACTTCACGGGTGTCGAAGCTGCCATAGGTCAGCCGGCTATCGACATAGTTGCCGCCTTGGCGCGTGGCGAAATTGATGTTGCCCGCAATGTTGTGCAACCCGTAACGAGGGTCGTTCGTGCCCCGGACCACTTCGATGTAGTCGATGTCCAGGGGAAAGATCATGTCGATGAAGCGCTGGTTACCGCTGTTGACGTTGCTCGGGATGCCATCGATCAATGTCTTGATACCGTTGATGTACCCTTCGCCGTTGAAAGCGCGGAACGTAACCTTGCCCGATTCGGCCCCCTGCCCTGTTTCGGTGAGCTGAATGCCCGGCATCTGGCCCAGCAGTTGCCAGCTGTTCATGACGTTCTTGTCCTCTACCTGATCACCGCCCAGCACATCGACCGACGTGAGCACGTTCTCGGTGCTCAGGGCCACCTTGGCGTCCTGCGTAATGTTCACGGCGCCAAGGGTGATCGTGGAGCTGCCTGTTTGGTCGGCGAACAGTTCAGGGGTAACCATTACCGTGAACATGGCAAGGGAGGCCGGGGTGACTCGCATGGGTGCTCCTAGGTGAGTAGACAGGGGTGGGATCAGGTGCGCAAAGCTCGGGAAAATCATGCAGAGCTATTAACACGTTATATCATAACTACTTAAACGTTATGATATATCACCTCAATTCCAACCGCCCAATGTTCAACGCACCCAGATTCGAGATAGGCCTTAGGGGTTGTTAGGTGAAGGGTTCAGCCGCATCCAACCCTGAAGCACAACCGTATAAAAATCATCGATAAAAAAACCCCCGTGATACGGGGGTCTTAGCTGCGGGTTGATCCGATGATCACCTGCCATGTTTCACGGCTAGCCCTGCTCAGGAGCAGGACAGTATGCCGGCACTGTTGAAACGCTACCTTTACTCCACCGTCACCGACTTCGCCAAGTTGCGCGGCTGGTCAACATCAGTCCCTTTGAGCACGGCGACATAGTACGAGAGCAGCTGCAAAGGAATGGTGTACAGAATCGGCGCCAGCGCATCCGCGATATGCGGGACTGGAATCACATGGGTGCCTTCGCCGTTGCTCAAGCCGGCTTGCTCGTCAGCGAAGACCACCAGCTCACCGCCGCGTGCACGCACTTCCTGCAGGTTGGACTTGAGCTTCTCCAGCAGTTCATTGTTCGGCGCAACGGTCACCACGGGCATGTCGTTATCCACAAGCGCCAGTGGGCCATGTTTGAGCTCGCCCGCAGGATAGGCTTCGGCGTGGATATAGGAGATTTCCTTGAGCTTGAGCGCACCCTCCATGGCCACCGGATATTGAGCGCCGCGCCCCAGGAACAAGGTGTGATGCTTGTCTGCGAACAGCTCGGCGATTTTCTCGACGGTTGCGTCCATGGCCAATGCTTCACCCAGACGGGTTGGCAAGCGGCGCAGCTCCTCGACCAGCTCAGCTTCGACGCCCTTGTCCAAGGTGCCGCGCACCTGGCCCAAGGCCAAGGTCAGAAGCATCAACGACACCAGCTGGGTGGTGAAGGCCTTTGTCGAGGCGACGCCGATTTCCGGTCCGGCCAGGGTCAGCAACGTCAGGTCAGATTCACGCACCAGCGAGCTGATGCCCACGTTGCAGATCGCCAGGCTGCCAAGGAAGCCCAGCTCCTTGGCGTTGCGCAGCGCTGCCAGGGTATCGGCGGTCTCGCCCGACTGGGAGATGGAAACGAACAGCGTATCGGGCTGCACGACCACCTTGCGGTAACGGAACTCGCTCGCCACCTCTACTTGGCAGGGGATCCCTGCCAGGCTTTCCAGCCAGTAACGTGCAACCATGCCAGCATGATAGCTGGTACCACAGGCCACGATCTGCACATTGCGCACTTTGCCGAACAACTCGGCTGCCTGCGGGCCGAATGCCTGGACCAGCACATGGTCACTGCCCAAGCGACCTTCCAGTGTGCGTTGCACCACGCGTGGTTGCTCGTGGATTTCCTTAAGCATGAAGTGGCGGTACTGGCCCTTGTCGGCGGCCTCGGCACCCTCGTGGTACTGCACGGTTTCACGCTGCACGGGGTGGCCATCATGGTCCCAGATGGCGACGTGGTCGCGACGGATCTCGGCGATGTCCCCTTCTTCGAGGTACATGAAGCGGTCGGTGACCTGTCGCAGGGCCAGCTGGTCGGAGGCGAGGAAGTTCTCACCGAGCCCCAGGCCAATCACCAATGGGCTGCCGCTACGGGCAGCGACCAGGCGGTCCGGCTGGCTTTTGCTGATCAACGCCAGGCCATAGGCGCCGTGCAAGCGCTTGACCGCAGCCTTCAAGGCGTCTGCCAGGTCGGGGATGCCCTTGAGGATATGGTCGATCAGGTGGACGATCACTTCGGTATCGGTCTGCGACACGAAGGCATAGCCCAATCCTTTCAGTTCCTCGCGCAGCGCCTCGTGATTCTCGATGATGCCGTTGTGCACCACGGCCACGTCATGGCCTGAGAAATGAGGGTGGGCATTGGTTTCAGTAGGCGCGCCATGAGTGGCCCAGCGGGTATGCGCGATGCCGAGCCGTCCTGCGATTGGCTCGAGCACGACGGCTGCTTCGAGCTCGCTGACCTTGCCGATACGGCGACGGCGTTGCAAATCGCCTTCCGGCGTCAGCACCGCCAGGCCTGCGCTGTCATACCCACGGTATTCAAGACGCTTCAGGCCCTCGATAAGGATGGCGGTAATGTTGCGTTCGGCCACAGCACCTACGATTCCACACATGCTTGGTTACTCCTGACTGATAGCGGCGCAGATCAAATTGACGCCGCGTGCTTTAATTTGTTCGCGTGCCTGTTCGCACAGGCGTTCGTCCGAGATCAGGGTGTGCACCCTGCCCCACGGCAGTTCGAGGTTGGGAATCTTGCGGCCGACCTTGTCCGACTCGACCATCACGATCACCTCACGGGCGACCTCGGCCATGACTCGGCTCAGACCCAGCAACTCGTTGAATGTGGTGGTGCCGCGTTCCAAGTCGATGCCATCGGCCCCAATGAACAATTGGTCGAAGTCATACGAGCGCAGAACCTGTTCGGCCACTTGGCCCTGAAAGGACTCGGAATGTGGGTCCCAGGTGCCACCCGTCATCAGCAGCACCGGCTCGTGCTCGAGTTCGCTGATGGCCCTGGCAACATTGAGCGAATTGGTCATGACCACCAGACCAGGCTGGCGTCCGAGTTCAGGGATCATGGCAGCGGTGGTACTACCGCTGTCGATGATGATCCGGGCGTGTTCGCGGATGAGGCTCACGGCGGCGCGAGCAATGGCGCGTTTGTAGGCCGATACGGGTTGTGCCGGCTCAGCCAGCAATTCCTGCGGCATGGTTACCGCACCGCCGTACCGGCGTAACAACAAGCCGTTGGTTTCAAGTGCCGCCAGGTCCTTGCGGATAGTGACCTCAGACGTGTCAAACCGCCTCGCCAGCGCGTCCACGCTGACTTCACCCTGCTCCGCGAGCAGGGCCAGTATGTTATGGCGACGTTGTGGCGTGTTTCGTTTCGACATCGGCGCTTTAAGTTTCGTTTCGAAAGATAATGATCGCAATCAAAACCTAAATGCTCGGGTTCGTCAACCCATCTTAGCGCTGTGGATAAAAACGCTGTGCAGAGGCATAGCCCAGCTTTGGCTATCCATCTGATGCCGGACAAATAAAAAGGCCGGCTTGTTATGCACAAGGCCGGCCTTGATAGAGCTGTGGATAAATCAGGGCTTCTTGATCTTCTCTGGACGCTTCCACCCCGAGATGTTGCGCTGACGGGAGCGTGCTACCGCCAACTCACCTGCTTCCACGCATTGAGTGATCGTCGAGCCCGCGGCAGTCGTGGCCCCGGCCTTGATTTCCACAGGCGCGACAAGGGCGCTGTTGGAGCCGATGAAGACGTCTTCGCCCATCACTGTCTTGAATTTGTTTGCGCCATCGTAGTTACAGGTGATGGTGCCAGCACCAATATTGGTACGGGCACCGATATCGGCATCACCCAAGTACGACAGGTGCCCCGCCTTGGCGCCTTCACCAAGATGAGCATTCTTCAACTCGACGAAGTTACCCACATGGGCCTTGGCATCGAGTACGGTCCCCGGACGCAAGCGTGCAAATGGACCTGCATCACTCCCCTCGCCCATGACGGCACCCTCAAGGTGACTGTTGGCCTTGATCACGGCACCTTTGCGCAGCGTGCAATCCTTGATCACGCAATTAGGGCCAATCTGCACGTCGTCTTCGATGACAACCTTGCCTTCCAGAACGACGTTGAGGTCGATCAGCACATCCCGGCCGACCGTCACTTCGCCCCGGACATCAAAACGCGAAGGGTCACGCAAGGTCACACCCTGCGCCATCAGGCGGCGGCCTTCACGCAACTGGTAGTGACGCTCCAGTTCGGCAAGCTGACGACGGTCATTGGCACCCTGCACTTCCATGGGATCGGCGGGTTGCTCGGTGGCAACCATCAAACCATCAGCGACTGCCATGGCGATCACATCCGTCAGGTAGTACTCGCCCTGGGCATTGTTGTTCGACAAGCGGCCCATCCAATCCGCCAGGCGAGCGCCAGGAAGCGCCAGAATGCCGGTGTTGCCCTCACAAATGGCCTTCTGCGCCTCGTTAGCGTCTTTATGCTCGACGATGGCCGTTACTTGCCCATGCGCATCACGCACAATGCGGCCATAGCCCGTCGGGTCTTCGAGCGTGACCGTGAGCAAACCGAGTTGCTGCTCGCTGGCTTTGGCCAACAAACGTTGCAGGGTCGGTACCTCGATGAGCGGAACGTCGCCATACAGCACCAGCACGGTGTCCGCCGACAGTGCTGGCAAAGCTTGCGCCAAGGCATGCCCCGTACCCAGTTGCTTGTCCTGCATGACAAAGTTGAGGTCGTCGCCTGCCAGTCTCGCCTGAACCAACTCTGCCCCATGGCCTATCACCACGTGGATGCCCTGCGGCTGAAGCTGGCGAGCGCTGTGGATAACATGACCGAGCATGGAGTTGCCGGCTACCGGGTGCAGTACCTTGGGCAGCGACGAGCGCATGCGGGTGCCTTGGCCGGCGGCAAGAATAACGATATCGAGGGACATGACTGGCTACCAATCCTGGGCGGTCAGTTGCTTGACCGAAAGGGGGAAATCGAAAAAAGAAAAAGGGTAGCCGAGGCTACCCTTTTACTCAATCGCAACACAAATGATGGCCGTAGCCGATCACTTGCCTCTGCGCATCTGCTGGACAGTACGCAGCTGAGCCGCAGCCTCGGCCAGACGTGCGGCAGCAGCGCCGTAGTCGAAGTCCGAGCCTTTGGTGTTCAGCGCGTTCTCGGCAGCCTTGAGGGCTTCCTGAGCCTGAGCTTCGTCCAGGTCGGCAGCACGTTGCACGGTGTCGGCAAGAACCTTCACCATGTTCGGCTGCACTTCGAGGAAGCCACCGGAGATGTAGTACACCTCTTGAGTGCCACCCTGCTTGGTCAGCGTGATCGGACCCGGCTTGAGATTGGTGATCAGCGGGGCGTGACCTGGTGCGATACCCAGATCGCCCAAGTTGCCGTGCGCTACTACCATCTCGACCAGACCGGAGAAGATTTCTCCTTCCGCGCTGACGATATCGCAATGGACTGTCATAGCCATCTGCTTGCCTCAACCTGATTAGCGCCCCTTGCGGAGCGCCGGGATTACAGTTTCTTGGCTTTCTCGATCGCTTCGTCGATGCTGCCGACCATGTAGAACGCTTGTTCTGGCAGGTGGTCGTAGTCACCTTTGAGGATGCCGCTGAAGCCAGCGATGGTGTCTTTCAGGGAAACGTACTTGCCTGGCGAACCGGTGAAGACCTCGGCCACGAAGAACGGCTGCGACAGGAAGCGCTGGATCTTACGAGCGCGCGCTACCAGTTGCTTGTCGGTCTCGGACAGTTCGTCCATACCCAGGATCGCAATGATGTCTTTCAGCTCTTTGTAGCGCTGCAGAACATACTGAACCTGACGGGCAGTTTCGTAGTGCTCGGTACCGATCACGTTCGGGTCCAGCTGGCGCGAAGTCGAGTCCAGTGGGTCGACCGCTGGGTAGATACCCAGGGAGGCGATGTCACGGGACAGAACGACGGTGGCGTCCAAGTGGGCGAAGGTGGTCGCTGGCGACGGGTCGGTCAAGTCATCCGCAGGCACGTAAACGGCCTGGATGGAGGTGATCGAACCTTCCTTGGTCGAAGTGATACGCTCTTGCAGAACGCCCATCTCTTCGGCCAGGGTCGGCTGGTAACCTACTGCCGAAGGCATACGGCCCAGCAGTGCGGATACTTCGGTACCGGCCAGGGTGTAACGATAGATGTTGTCGACGAACAGCAGAACGTCGTTACCTTCGTCACGGAATTTCTCAGCCATGGTCAGGCCAGTCAGCGCAACGCGCAGACGGTTTCCTGGTGGCTCGTTCATCTGACCGTAGACCAGCGCTACTTTGTCGAGAACGTTGGAGTCCTTCATCTCGTGGTAGAAGTCGTTACCCTCACGAGTACGCTCACCCACACCGGCGAACACGGAATAACCGCTGTGCTCGATGGCGATGTTACGGATCAGCTCCATCATGTTCACGGTCTTGCCGACACCGGCACCACCGAACAGACCGACTTTACCACCCTTGGCGAACGGGCAAACCAGGTCGATAACCTTGATGCCGGTTTCCAGCAGGTCGTTGCCGCCTGCCTGGTCAGCGAACGAAGGCGCCTTCTGGTGGATACCACGACGCTCTTCTTCACCGATCGGGCCGGCTTCGTCGATTGGGTTACCCAGGACGTCCATGATGCGGCCCAGGGTAGCCTTGCCGACAGGAACGGAGATGGCCGCGCCGGTATCGACGACGTCCAGACCGCGCTTCAGACCTTCGGTCGAGCCCATCGCAATGGTACGAACCACGCCGTCGCCCAGCTGCTGCTGAACTTCCAGGGTGGTTTCCGCGCCTTGTACTTTCAGCGCGTTGTAAACACTCGGCACGACGTCACGTGGGAATTCCACGTCGATGACGGCGCCGATGATTTGAACGATACGTCCGCTACTCATAGCTGGATCCTCTGAATTTTTGAACCGTTAAACCGCGGCAGCGCCGCCGACGATTTCCGAGATCTCCTGGGTGATCGCAGCCTGACGCGCCTTGTTGTAGATCAGCTGGAGTTCGCTGATCAGGTCACCGGCGTTGTCTGTGGCGTTCTTCATGGCGATCATCCGGGCTGCTTGTTCAGCAGCATTGTTCTCGACCACCGCCTGGTACACCTGCGACTCCACGTAACGCACCATCAAGCCGTCCAGCAGCTCTTTTGCGTCGGGTTCGTACAGGTAGTCCCAGTGATGCTTGAGTTCCTGATCCGGGGTTGCCACCAACGGTACCAATTGCTCGACCGTCGGCTTTTGGGTCATGGTGTTGATGAACTTGTTCGAAACCACCGAAAGGCGATCGATACGACCATCGAGGTAGGCGTCCAGCATGACCTTGACGGAGCCGATCAAGTCATTGATCGATGGCTCTTCGCCCAGGTGGCTGATCGCGGCTACTACGTTGCCGCCAAAGATACGGAAGAAAGTCGCACCCTTGCTGCCGATCACGCACAGGTCGATTTCCACGCCCTGTTCGCGGTTTTCGTTCATGTCCTTGACCAAGGCCTTGAACAGGTTGGTATTCAAGCCACCGCACAGACCACGGTCACTGCTCACCACGATATAACCGGCGCGCTTTACAGGGCGCTCGATCATGAACGGGTGGCGGTATTCCGGGTTGGCGTTGGCCAGATGACCGATCACCTGGCGGATACGCTCCGCATAAGGACGGCTAGCAGCCATGCGCTGTTGTGCCTTGCGCATTTTGCTGACCGCCACTTTTTCCATGGCGCTGGTAATTTTTTGCGTGCTTTTGATGCTCGCAATCTTACTGCGAATCTCTTTTGCGCCTGCCATGTATCACCTATCAGGTTAGCAAGCGGGGGCCTGGGCCCCCGCTGCGGCTTACCAGGTCTGGGTGGCCTTGAACTTCTCGATACCGGCTTTCATGCCTGCGTCGATTTCGTCGTTGAAGTCACCCTTCACGTTGATCTTCGCCATCAGTTCGGCGTGATCACGGTGGAAGAAGGCGATCAGTGCTTGCTCGAAGCTGCCGACCTTGGAGACTTCTACGTCGGTCAGGAAGCCACGCTCAGCGGCGTACAGCGACAGGGCCATGTCCGCGATGGACATCGGCGCGTACTGCTTCTGCTTCATCAGCTCGGTAACGCGCTGACCATGCTCCAGCTGCTTGCGGGTCGCTTCGTCCAGATCGGACGCGAACTGGGCGAATGCCGCCAGTTCACGGTACTGAGCCAGTGCGGTACGAATACCCCCGGACAGCTTCTTGATGATCTTGGTCTGAGCGGCACCACCTACACGCGATACCGAAACACCGGCGTTCACTGCAGGGCGTATGCCCGAGTTGAACATGGCCGATTCCAGGAAGATCTGACCGTCAGTGATGGAAATCACGTTGGTCGGAACGAACGCCGAAACGTCGCCAGCCTGGGTTTCGATGATCGGCAGAGCGGTCAGGGAACCGGTCTTGCCAGTGACTGCGCCGTTGGTGAACTTCTCGACGTATTCTTCCGAAACGCGCGATGCACGCTCCAGCAGACGGGAGTGGAGATAGAACACGTCGCCTGGGTACGCTTCACGTCCTGGTGGACGACGCAGCAGCAGGGAGATCTGACGGTACGCAACAGCCTGCTTGGACAGGTCATCGTAGACGATCAGGGCGTCTTCACCGCGGTCACGGAAGTACTCGCCCATGGTGCAGCCGGAGTACGGCGCCAGGAACTGCAGTGCAGCCGATTCCGAGGCGCTGGCGGCAACAACGATGGTGTTGGCCAGGGCACCGGCTTCTTCGAGCTTGCGCACGACGTTGGCGATGGTCGACTGCTTCTGGCCAACGGCCACGTATACGCAGAAGATACCGCTGTTTTTCTGGTTGATGATCGCATCGACCGCCATGGCAGTCTTACCGATCTGACGGTCACCAATGATCAGCTCACGCTGACCACGGCCAACCGGGATCATGGCGTCGACCGACTTGTAGCCAGTCTGTACAGGCTGGTCTACCGACTTACGCCAGATCACGCCTGGAGCAACTTTCTCGACCGCGTCGGTCTCGGTGTTGTTCAGCGGACCTTTGCCGTCGATCGGGTTACCCAGTGCGTCCACGACGCGACCCAGCAGTTCCTTACCAACCGGAACTTCCAGGATGCGACCGGTGCACTTGGCGCTCATGCCCTCGGCGAGGGAGGTGTACGCACCCAGTACCACCGCACCTACGGAGTCTTGCTCCAGGTTCAGTGCCATACCGTATACGCCGCCCGGGAACTCGATCATTTCGCCGTACATAGCGTCGGCCAGACCGTGGATCCGTACGATACCGTCGGAAACGCTTACGACGGTACCTTCGTTACGGGCTTGGGAGCCGACATCGAGCTTCTCGATGCGACCCTTGATGATTTCACTAATTTCGGAAGGATTGAGTTGCTGCATTGCTCTGCTGCCCCTTCAAACTCAAGATTTCAATGCTTCGGCCAGTTTCGCGATTTTGCCGCGAACAGAGCCATCGATTACCAGGTCGCCGGCGCGGATGACGACGCCGCCGATCAGGCTGGCATCCTCCGACGCGTGCAGGCGCACTTCCCGGCTGAGCCGTGCACTGAGAACCTTGGCGAGTTTGTCTTGCTGTTCTTGGTTCAACGCAAAAGCACTGGTGACTTCCACGTCCACGGATTTCTCTTGTTCTGCCTTGTACAGGTCGAACAGAGCGGCAATCTCCGGCAGAAGCAGGAGACGGTCGTTTTCCGCGGCAACATGAATGAAATTCTGTGCCGATGCATCGAACTTGTCACCGCAAACGTCAATGAATGCGGCGGCCTTTTCTGCGCTTGTCAGTCGCGGGGCCTTGAGCAGGCGCTGCATGGTGTCGTCTTCGGACACTGCAGCAGCCAGGCCGAGCATGGCTGACCAATTGGCCAGTTGCTGATGGGCCTGGGCATGCTCAAAGGCAGCCTTAGCGTAAGGTCGGGCCAACGTGGTCAGTTCTGCCATGATCGCCCTCGCTTAAATTTCAGCGGCCAGTTTGTTAACCAGCTCTGCATGCGCGTTTTGATCGATTGTGGCGCCAAGGATCTTTTCAGCACCGCCAACAGCCAGGGCACCCACTTGGGCACGCAGGGCGTCTTTGACGCTGTTCAGTTCCTGTTCGATCTCGGCCTGAGCCTGAGCCTTCACACGGTCAGCTTCGACACGAGCCTGTTCACGGGCTTCGTCTACAAGCTGAGCAGCGCGTTTCTTGCTTTGCTCAATGATTTCAGCTGCCTGTGCCTTTGCTTCACGCAGTTGCTGACCCACTTTTTCTTGGGCCAGCTCCAGGTCGCGAGCTGCGCGGTTGGCAGCGTCCAAGCCGTCTGCAATCTTCTTCTGACGCTCTTGCAGAGCAGTGATGACCGGAGGCCATACGTACTTCATGCAGAAGAGTACAAAAATCAGAAAAGCAACGGATTGGCCAATCAGGGTTGCATTAATGTTCACGCCAACACCTCGCTCGGTCTTTGTCCATCACACCAATCAACTCGTCGAAACGAGTGATTAGCCGGCGATTTGACCAACGAAGGGATTCGCGAAGGTGAAGAACAGAGCGATACCAACACCGATCATGGTGACGGCGTCGAGCAGACCGGCAACGATGAACATTTTGACCTGCAGCATCGGAACCATCTCAGGCTGACGAGCAGCGCCTTCCAGGAATTTGCCGCCCAGCAGGCCGAAACCAATGGCGGTACCCAGAGCACCCAGGCCGATCAGCAGAGCAACAGCGATAGCGGTCAGACCAACTACAGTTTCCATCTTTCCTCCCGACTTTTACGTCGTATTGGTTAGGTTTTTTAGTTTGAAGCGGTAAAACGAATCGTTTGGTACAGCATGCCCTTGCGGACTTTTTAAGCCCTCCCCCCAAACGAGCGGGGAAGGCTATCAGACACGCCAGGCGGTCTTAATGGTTATCTTCGTGAGCCATCGACAGGTAGACGATGGTAAGCATCATGAAGATGAAGGCTTGCAGGGTGATGATCAGGATGTGGAACACAGCCCACGCCCATTGCAGCACGATACCCAGGCCGCTGAGCCACAGGATGCCGGCGCCGAACATCACGGCAATCAGGATGAACACCAGTTCGCCGGCGTACATGTTGCCGAACAGACGCAGTGCCAGCGAGATCGGCTTGGCGATCAGGGTCACGAATTCCAGCAGGAAGTTGACCGGGATCAGCAGGATCTGCAGGAAGATGTTCTTGCTGCCGAACGGGTGCAGGGTCAACTCACCGATGAAGCCACCCAGGCCCTTGACCTTGATGCTGTAGAAGATGATCAGCGCAAACACGCAGAAAGCCATGGCCAGGGTCGCGTTCGGGTCGGTGGTCGACACGGCGCGGAACGGAATGTGCGGATCACCCGAGATCAGGATGGCCAGCTGAGGAATCCAGTCGACCGGTACCAGGTCGATGGCGTTCATCAGGAATACCCAGACGAAGATGGTCAGCGCCAGCGGCGCGATCACCGGGCTACGGCCGTGGAAGGAGTCCTTCACGCTGCCGTTGACGAAGTCCACCAGCACTTCGACGAAGTTCTGCAGGCCGCTCGGTTGACCGGAAGTCGCCTTCTTGGCCGCCATGCGGAAGATGAACAGGAAGATCAGACCCAGTGCGACGGACCAACCCAGGGTATCCACGTGGAATGCCCAGAAGCCCATAGCCTTGGCTTCTGCAGCCGAATGGGCGAAGCCCCAGCTGCCGTCTGGTAGTTGACCGTAAGTCAGGTTCTGCAAGTGGTGCTGGATATAGCCCGAAGCGGTTTCTGCTGCCATGGTTGCCTCAAACGCCCTAAGGTCTCGAAAGTCTTTTATTCATCAGCAGGGGCGCGAACCAGCTGACCAAAAGGGTCAACACGAAGACGCCGAATACTGCCAGCGGCGCCAGTGGCTTCACTCCTGCGAAGGTCAGTGCGAAGAGCACTGCCGTCAAAATCATCTTGCCTGCCTCGCCAGCGTAGAACGACTTGACGATGGCCTGCGCCGCCCGAGCTCCGCTAAAGCGAAAAGCCTTCCAGGCGAAATAAACATTGGGCAGCCAGGCAATCAGGCCTCCGCAGAGCCCTGAATATCCGCTGACCGTCCCAGCCAACTGCCACAACACCAAGGTTGCCAGCAGCAGCACGACGAATTGCGTCAGCAATACCGGAAAAACCGCCCAGCGATGGAAAGGCAACCGGTTTGGCGTGCGGGTTTCCATCACAACTGCTCCCCGTGAATCGGCCCGCCAGTCAGCGATGACTTGGCATAATTTGTGCCGACAAAATGCGCGCAGAGTATAGGGGTGGATTAACCCCTATTCAACTATTCGTAGTGATTTCCGATTGCGCGCTACAACAGGAATTGTTTCAGCGAATGTGTGCGAGTACGCCCTGCAACTCATCGAGCGAGTTGTAGCGAATGACCAGTTGGCCCTTGCCTTTGGTGCCGTGGCGAATCTGTACAGCCGAGCCCAAACGCTCTGCAAGCCGCTGTTCCAGGCGTGCAATGTCCGGATCAGGTTTGCCGGGTTCTACCGGATCAGGCTTGTCGCTCAGCCACTGGCGCACCAGTGCCTCGGTCTGACGTACGGTCAGCCCACGTGCGACAACATGACGCGCCCCTTCCTCCTGGCGATTCTCCTCCAGGCCTAGCAAAGCCCGTGCGTGACCCATTTCCAGGTCTCCATGGGCGAGCATGGTCTTGATCGCCTCCGGCAACGTGATCAACCGCAACAGGTTGGCCACGGTCACCCGTGACTTGCCTACCGCATCGGCCACTTGCTGCTGGGTCAGCTCGAACTCCTGCTGCAACCGCTGCAAGGCCAGCGCCTCTTCCAGAGGG